>NZ_JACHTM010000009.1 GCF_015354055.1 Thermaurantiacus tibetensis | reverse complement strand
CATCTGTTCGCCGATGCCGCCTATGACCGCCTGAAGCTGATGGACAAGGCCGCCTATCTCGACTTCGTTCTCGAGATCATCCGCCGCTCGGAAAGCCAGAAGGGCTTCGAGGTCCAGCCCCGCCGCTGGGTCGTCGAACGCACCTTCGGGTGGATGACCCGATGGCGCAGGCTGGTCCGCGACGACGAACAGCGCCTCGACGTGTCCGAAGCCATGATCCACGTGGCCATGGCAAGCCTCCTCTTGCGCCCTATCGCTCACCCGTGAACAATTTCAAACGAATCCTGAGAGTCGATGATTAGTAGTTCAGAATGTGGGTCGAAATAGCGTATCCGGCCTGACCCCCTGATTGAGAGGAGAAATTTCTCTTTCTTGGATCCCACCCGCTCCGCCAGACAGGGCGGCGGTCCCCCGCGTCAGCCGCGCAGGCTGATGTAGCCAAGCTGCGCGGCCTTGAAGACCGTCTGGCTGCGGTTCACCGCGTCGAGCTTCGCCGAGGCGTTGCGGATGTGGAACCTGACGGTGGCCCGGCTGCGAGCCATGATCATCCCGATCTCGAGGTCGGTCTTGCCGATGGCCGCCCAGCGCAGGCACTCCACCTCGCGCTTTGACAGCCGCGGGCCGAGCGGCACCTGGCCCGCATCACCCACCGCGCGGACGTAGCTTGCCACGAACGTCCTGGCATAGATCCCGAGTGCGTCGCCGTGGACGGCAAACGCCTCGGCGAGATCGCAGTGCCCCGGCTCGACCGGGTTGAAGCTGACCGCGCCGATCTGCCCGAAGGCGAGGTGGACGGGCACCACGATCGCCGCGCAGGTCCGGGCGCGGGCCGCGAAGTTCGAAAGATCGATCGCCTGCAGGTGCCGGTTGGGGAGCCGTGTGCGGAAGCCATCCGCGTTGACCCAGAAGGGCTCGCTCTCCACCCGGCAGGCAGCGGTCAGCGGGCTTTCCAGCGCGATGCGGGGGTTGCGCCACCAGGCGTCGGGGCCGTCGGGCCAGCCGAAGACGCTGGCGGCCAGCACATTGCCCTCGGCGTCGGTTGGCGTGCTGCGCGCGGCGATGTCGTGGGCGACGGCGGCACGAAACCCCATGCCCATGGAGACGGCATGCAGCGCCTCGGCGGCGCGGCGGATGTCGGCGGCATTGGCGATGCGCACCGCGTCGATCACGTCCTGGCTCGGCAATCCCTCCTCCCCGCGATTGCTGGGGAAACCTAACGGCTCTCAAGGGCGCGCACAATAACCGGCATCGCTGCCGGTTTTCTCAGGGCCGACCCGGCCGAAACTCCAGTTGCCTCGCGCCGCCGTGCCCGCGCAGGAAGCGCGACAGGAGGGACGGATGGCGGGAAGGCTTGAAGGAAGGGTGGCGCTCGTCACCGGGGGCACGTCGGGCATCGGTGCGGGCGCGGTCGAACGGCTGCGCGCCGAGGGGGCGGAGGTGGTGTTCACCGGCACCCGGACAGACGCAGGCGCCGACGTCGCGGCACGGACGGGCGCCCACTTCCGGGCGCAGCGGGTGGAGGAGGCCAGCGCGTGGCCTGCGCTTGTCGAGGAGATCCTTGACCGGTTCGGCAGGCTCGACCTCGCCTTTGCCAACGCCGGGACCGAGGCCGGAGACTCGAGCGTCGAGGAGATCGGGATCGAGGGCTGGAACCGGGTGATCGGGGTGAACCTGACCGGCGTGATGCTCACCGTCCAGCACGCCATCCGCGCGATGCGCCGCAACCCCGAAGGTCCTGCCGGCGCCATCGTCATCAACTCGTCCATGAACGCCCACCGGGCGATGGGCAATTACGTGGCCTACTCCGTCTCCAAGACGGCGGTGTGCGCGCTGGCGAAGTCGGCCGCGATGCACTGCGCCACCTCCGGCACGCGGATCCGGGTGAATGCGATCCTCCCCGGCGTGGTCGAGACACCGCTCATCACCGACCTTATCGCGAAGAGCCCGGACCCTGCGGCCGTCCGTGCGCGGTTCGAGAGCTTCTCGCCCATGGGCCGCATGGCTCGGGTAGAGGAGATCACCGGCCTCCTCGTCTTTCTGGCTACCGAAGAGGCCGCCTACATCAACGGCGCCGAGATCCTGATCGACGGCGCCTCGACCGCCGGCATGATGGGAGCGGCCTGACGCGCCCGGCTGGCACGCGGCGACAGTGCCGCTATGCTTCCTGTCATGCCGGCCCGCGTGCGCGACCGAGTCCTTTCCGCCATCCGGCCCGGGCATGACGCACCGCCTCCGGCGCGCTGGCAGCAACAGAAGAGCCGCCGCACCCGCGACCGCATCGTCGCCACCGCCGTCGACCTCCTGGTGACCGAAGGCTACCCGGGCCTCGCGGTTGCCGCCGTTGCCGAGCGCTGTGGCATCTCCCGCGGGGCGATGCACCACCACTTCCGCAACCGGGGGGAGCTGGTGGCCGCGGTCATCGAGCATGTCTTCTACGAACGGATGCGGAATTTCGTGGAGATGGGGCTTGCCGCCTTTCCCGGGCGCACGCCGGAGGAGATCGTGGGGATCGCCTGCGACCTCCACTGGCAGTCGGTGAAGACGCGCGAATATGCCGCCTGGCTCGAGCTCGCCGTTGCCGCGCGCACGGATGCGGCACTTGCCGCCATCTTCGTGCCCGCGGCCCGCCGGTTCGACGAGGTCTGGCTGGCCGAGATGCGGGCGCTGCTGCCGCTGTGGGGCGAACGCTGGGCCGAGATGCAGCTTGCGAGCGACCTCGTGATGGCGGCTCACACGGGCCTGCTGGTGCTCGCACCTGCGCTGGGCGGCGAGGAACGGGCCGCCCGCGTGCTTGCCCACCTCGCCGACGTCGTGCGTGCCCTTCATGGCGCCCAGAGCGACGGGGCCGTGCCATCATCCGGAGCCTGACCCGGCCGGGCTGCGGGGCGTGGCACCCGCAGCGGGCTCGGCCAAGAGGTCTGCGGGTGGCGGAAGCGGCGAGCGCGCTGCCGTCACGGTGAAGCTGCGGATGAGGCGGCGGTCGAACAGGCGCTCCTCATCGGCGACGATGCGGGCGCGCACTTCGGGCACGCTTGCGGCGGCGCGGAAAGCGGCGAGGTGCGCGGCGCTCGGGAAATCGATCTCGAGCAGCACGTCGACGTCGGCCGCCTCGCTGCCGCCGGGCGCGGGCCGGAGGTAGCGGCGCTCATAGCGGCTGGCGAAGCCTGCGAGCACGTCCTCGCCGATGCGCCGGTGGTGCGTCTCATAATAGGCGACGAAGTCGTCCCAGGACATGCCGGGCCGCCGCTTGAGGAGGGTGACGAGGGTGATGGGCCCTGGCTCCTGCGGGTCCGCTCCGTCTGCCATGCGCGCTCCCTTCCTGCCGTTTCTGCTCCCCTGTGCATGCTGCCAGCAGACCGGGCGCTGCGCCAGAGTGGCGGCACGGCGCCGGGGCTTGGATTCGCCCGGCGCAGCACGTGCCAATCCCCTGAAGATCGGGGTGTCGTGCCGACCAGGTTCGAGAACCAGATCAACCGCATCTCGGGCACGGCCACCAACCCGCGGCAGACCGAGCGGGTGGTTCCCGG
>NZ_JACHTM010000008.1 GCF_015354055.1 Thermaurantiacus tibetensis | reverse complement strand
CCGGTCTGGCCAACCGCGCTCATGATGCGTGGCGGCAGGGCAGATCCAGCCTGAGATCAGTCCGCTGCCCGGTCACGCAGGCGGATGACCGGCGGAAGCGTGTCCCGCTCCGTGACCTCGATCGTGCCCTGGCGCGCCCGTGCTGCTTCGGTGGGCGAAAGAAACACCCGGGCATAGGCTTCCGTCTGGGTCACCGAGGAATGGCCCACCTGCTCCTTCACCCACCAGATCGACCGACCCGCCCGCAGCTGCGTAACGATGTAAAGATGCCGAAGATCGTGGAAGCGGAACCTCTGGAATGGCGGCGGCTCCGGCTCCCCCCGGTTCCTTGCAGCCTTGCGTGCTGCCCGGGAACGCGCGACCCGGTCGACCACAGCGCGGAAGTTTCCGGACGGTGAGGCATATCGCGTGCCCGCCGCCTGGGTGAACACATAGCTCTTGCCAATGCCGGGGCCCCGCCGCTGGAGAACCGCCAGTGCAGCAGCGTCCAGCTCGACGACCCGGCCGGCCCCGCGCTTGGTCTGCACCAGCTGGACCGTCTGCCGGTGCCAGTCCACCTGCTCCCAGCGCAGGGACGCCAACTCCTCGAGCCGCATCCCGGTGTGAATTCCGAACTCGGCCATGTCTCGCAGCCCCTCAGGGAGGCGCGCAAGCACTTCCGCGAGGCTGGACGGGTCCGGAAGGACGATCGGCGGCCGGCGCTCGCGGATGGAGCTGCGATCATAGGCCTTCGCAGGATTCGCGGCGATCCATTCGTGGGCAACCGCATGCGAAAGCACCGAGGACACCGCAGAGAGATCCCGCCGGATCGACGCGTTAGTCACTCCTTCCTTCTGTCGGGCGGCCACGATCGTGCGGATCAGCTTGGCGTCGATTTCGGCAAGACACTTGTTTTCCAGAAAGCGGGCGACGGTCCGCAGGCTTGCGAGGTATCGAGCGACCGTTCGAGGCGCGAGCGAGCGCCGCGCCTGCGCATGCCATTCGACGACCGCTTCCTTCCACGAGACATTGGGTGTCATTCCGAAGCGGTGCCGGTTCTGCAACTCCTGCGCCCATGCCGCGCGGCGCGCCGCGGCGACTTCGACATCAGCCGTGCGTAGGCTCGTTCGATACTTGCGTCCGGCAATGCTGCACCGGGCCCAAAGGACCCCGCCGCGCCAGTAGCATCCCGCTGGCAACCTGCGGCGCCGAGACTTGCCTGTTCCTTCAGACATTGGCGAATTCCCGTTTCCTCGAAGGTCCACCGCCGCCCCAGTTTCAACGCCGTCGGGATCCGCCCTGCTGCCGCCCACTCCTGGACGGTTCGCAGGGAAAGTCCGGTCGCATTTGCGACATATCGGCTGCCGAACCTTCGCGGCAGGACAGCTTCCACAACGCTGTCCTGGCGGCGCGCACCTTCCCGATCGAGCAGAATCGTGTCCGACGCGTAGGCGCGGGCGTCGGGTTCCTTCGGCCTGGGATGCCGCTTCTGGCTGCATGGCGGTGCCATGCCGGCGTTGTCGCGTATGAGGCACGGCGGCGCTGGTGCCTCGTCCCGGAAAATCCCGCCCCGCGGCTGGGCTTCACGGTCGTGGCGGTGGCGCGTGCCATCGGCCGTGGAGCCTCTGCTCCGTGCATCGCCGGCCTAGGGCCTCGCGAGCGGGCTGAACGCGTGCCAGATTGCCATTGTCTTGCGATGTTTCTCGCTCCGCGAGGTGCACCGATTGACGAACGGGAGATACCTCCGCACGCGCCTGAGATACGCGAGGGCCGGAGCAAGGTCCCAAGAGGGTCCGAGCTCGCGGGTTCCGTCATGGTTTTCGACGTTTCCGGTCACGCCAAGGTAGACCAGATCAACGATTTCGACGGCGACGGCGACAATGCTCCGCTGCTTCTCCGACCCGCCTGCCCGGCGCGAAGCAGCACTCTTGATGACCTGATCCAGCACGATTTGCGGCTCGATGGTGCCGGACCCAAGCTGGTCACGGTTCAATGCAAGCGCGGCAACGCACAGGGCGAGCGCAAGAAGGATCGCCCGCGCAGGCACCCCGTGCGTCTGGCTTGTCACGAGACCGACCTCGGCCGCGCGCTTCGTTCTGCCCGGCTTCGGCCCTTTCTTGCCGAATGTCCGCCCATCGGACTTGATATGCCTTGACGCATATCTCCGACGCATCATTGCCAGAACCCCGCGCTCCCGCCTGGCTGCGACCGCCCTGATCTCGGCTTCGAGCCGGTCGACCGACTGCCGAAAGTGGAGCAGCACCCGTGGGGAGAAGCAGTCGGCGAGCTCGGCCTCGGTCCTGCCGGATGCGAGAAGGACCTCCTTGAAGTGCGGCTCGCATGCCCGGATGAGGGCGGGGGGCCGGCCGCGTCCAGTGGGGACGCCGCCCGCCCGGTCGAGGGCCCATCGGGCAGCGGTGGCGAGCCCTTCGACGGCCTGGAGCACGCCGCCCGCCCTCGGCGGATATGGATCGACGAACGGCTTCGCGAGATCGAAGAACCACTTCCCCTCCCGGATCGCAACGGCCCAGGCAAGGCAGCGCTGGAGATCGAAGAGGTACCAGTAGAGCCTGTTGTCGGCGAGGAGCTTGCGGAGCTCTTCCTTGCGCGCATCTGGCAGGCTTTCTTCGGCAGAGCCAGACCATGCTACGATCTGGGCCTTCGCCTGCTCGTGCCGCCGATGCAGGAGATGCTCGACGATCCGAGCACCGTGCTTGGCCTCCCTTGAAAGATCGAAGAGTGCTTTGCCGTGGGCAGAGGGTTCGAGCGCGAGACTGGCAAGCGCGCGATGGCTGCCGGCATCGACCGGGGCGTGCTTGAGTGCAAAGCAGGCGAGCCCGACGATGAAGCTCTCAACGCCCTCGGCGGACTCGCGGTGCTCCTCGGTCGGGACCGGCTTCGTATTCGGGTCGGCGAGCGCGTTTGGCGAGAGGTCGGTGAGAGCTTTGAGCTCCAGCACCGGCGTGTTGTCGGGCACGGCGGCGAAGGCGCCACCATGCGTGATCCAAGCAAGGCCATGGAGGCCGACCATATTTATGTAACGAGCTCGGCCCAGCAGAACCCTCGGATTGTGGATAGCAAAGTTCGCGATCTGCTTTACCTCACTTGCAGAACTCGACCCAGAGAGCGCAATTTCTCTTGCGATCACGCCCTTCTCGAAACTCTCTCCGAGCCCAATGCGGACTTGGCCACCCCTAGATGAGACCGGTGCCGTCATGATTGCCTCCGCCGAACCATAGCTTCCTCACCTCCTCCTCGATCTTCGACTTGAGCTCGGGATGTCGGCTTTTCAAGTCCTCGATACTCTTCTGATCTGCTGGATCCCTGCTGATGGCCAGGAACCGCGCGTAGGCAAGCACGTGAACCTCGAGTTCGCGATGAATGGCCTTGAGCAGTCTCTGCTCCATATCCTGTGCCTTCCTGATGAGCACTGGGAGCCCGGGATCGAGCGGGTCGGCCTTTTCGATCGTCGTCGTGAGCCGTTCGAGTTCCTCAAGTTCGGCTCCGATGTCACTCAGCCGCGAGGCGGGGGTGGTCATGGCCTTGTCTCCTTCGGGGGTCGCGGCGGGGCGGGAGGCGCGCGGAAGCGGGGGTTGCCGCCCGCCCGCTCGAGGAAGTCATGGGCCTCGCCGCGGGTCGCGATCGCGGGCGGGCGGAACTCCGGGTCGACGGCGCTGAGCGTGCGGACGATGCTGGCGATGGCGTAGCGCTGCCTGCTGGTCGGCGGCCGGCGGCGCCAGGGGGCATGCGGGTCATTTGCTGCCGGCGAGGCCTGCCAATCGGCTGCCGCGAGATCGCGCACGGTCTTCTCGTGGTGCCAGCGAAGGTAAGCGCCCATCTCGATCGCGAACCGCCGCCGCTCGGGTACAGCCAGCACGTCGCGCAGGATGTCGAGGAGGCCGGGGGCGTGCTCGCCGATGAGCCGGGCTTCGGTTGCCTCGAGAAGCCAGGCGAGGACGGTGGGGCCGCCGCCGAGAAGGCCGAGGAGGGCGTAGTCCTCGAGGTCGATCGCATCGAGGGTCTCGAACGCCTGGCCGAGGCGGTAGATGCGGTTGTCGCGACCCGGGCGGTCGGCGCGGCGGCGGCCGAAGTTGCGGGCAACGGCTTCAGCCACCTCGGCCTCGAGCGGCGACGGAGGGGCCGGAGGCCCGGCATGGAGGTGGAGGACGCCCACGAGCAGCCGGCAGCGCGCGGCAAGTGCCGCGGGATCGAAAGGCTCAGTCGCGGTCGTCATGGCGCGCAGCCTAGGGAATGCGCCAACGGCTGCCGGTGCCTCGTCCCGGAAAATCCCGTCGCCCGCTGGGGCTGGCGGTCAGGAGGCCTTCTCCGCCCTTACCCCTGGTGTGCGAGCGGTCCGTGCGTGCGGTGCGGTCTCCATGGCTCCCCGGAAACCGCTGCCCGGCGGTCTGCCCAGCGAAGGGGCCGCCCGCCCGAGGCTGGCGAAGGGCGTCGCGCCTCCGCCTCGCAGCCCAGGAGCGCGTGCGAGGCATCGGTCTTCAGGCCCGGCGCAGGTCCGCGCGGATGTCCGCGCCGATGCGGCTGGACAGGTCCGGCCCGCGGTCCTCTGCCAGTGCCGCAGCCATGGCCGGGTCCTGCCCCGGGGAGGAGCCATGCGGACGACCGCAGCCTCGTCCGGCCACCTGTCCGCACCGATGCCAGGGGGTCAGTCCCGCCCGCCGTCGCCTCAGCCAGGGTCACCGCTCGGCTGTTGCGGCGACACCGGCACCGCAGCCCTGTCCGTCGCGCTGTCCGCTCCCATTATGCCCTCTCCGGCATCGCGGCGCGGGCCCTGGCCACGTGAAGACCGCCGGTCGGGCAGCCCATGCGGACCTTCGCAACCGGGTCGCGCGGAAGGGGGCGACATCCCCTCTTCCTCGTGAAATGGCGACCCTGGCAATGTACTCCGCCCTCGTGGCTGCGGTCATCGCTCTTGTGGCCCATCTCCGCGCCCGGTTCGCCGTCCCGCCCCCGCCGCGCCCTCTGAGGCGCCGTGCCGCCGTCGCATCCGCCTCTGTCGCGAGCTCCTCGCGCGGGCGGACGAGCTGCTGCCCCCGTCCGGCCTGCAGGATCCGGGGCAGTTCCTGCCCGGCCCGCGCGACCCGCTGGTGGCGCTGACCGCGGCGCTCGCCCGGCTCGAGGCGGCGGTGGAGCGGCTCGTGCTCGCCCACGCATCCGCAAGGACGCGCTGACATGGGCCACGTCATCAAGCGCATCTCGGGGGCCGGGAAGCATCCCGGGCCGGTTCGCGCCGCGGCATCGGCAGCTCGCCTCGGTGCGGTGAAGGCCGGCTGCTGCCGCTGCCGTGCAGGCGGCTCCGCCCGGCAGGCTTGGCGGGCATTTTCCGGGACGAGGCACCTGAGCGCCGGCTGCAGCTCCGGCATCCTCCGTCCAGTGGGCCAGCGGTTGGTCGCGGTAATGGTCGAAGGCTCGACCTTGCCGACCAACCGCTGGCCCGGACGAGGGTTGCGGAGGTGCGGGATGGCGAGAGCTGGGACGGGCATCAGCTACCGGCTTGCCGATGGCCGGTTCGCGAGCGCGGCCGAGGTGCGCCGGGCGGTGGCCGAGGCGCGTGGCCAGGCCTCGGCTGAAGGGCGCAGCCGGCGGACGCGGTCAGGGCCGACGCCTGCGGCGCTCGAGGACGAGTGGCGGACCGAGCGCGAGGCCAGGGAGCGCGAGCGGGCGGAGCGCGCGGCAGCCCGGCAGGAGGAGCGGGAGAAGGCGCGGGCGCGGCGGGAGGAGGAGGCGCGGTGCCGCCGCAAGTTCGGCAGGCTCGCTCCCATCCGGATCCGCCACCGGCGGGCGAAGCCCCCCGTCTTCACCTTCCCCAAGGTGCCGATCCCCCGGGCCAGGGGGCGCAGTCCGTCGTGGGGGCCGTCGGTCGGCGCCGACGGCTTCGCCTCGCTGGTGCTCAAGGTCTGGAGCCATGGCACCCACCGCCAGAAGGGCCGCGGCCTGTTCGCGGCCAAGGCGCTCTATGTCCTCGATCCCGAGAAGCTCGACGGGCCCCCCGGCCGGGCGATCATGACCAACCTCGTCGCCCGCGACGAACGCGGTCTTCGCCCTTCCGAATACGCCCCCGAATGGCTCGCCGAGCTCTTCGGCCGCTGCGATGCGCTCGAGCAGTTCGAGCGCGACGTCGCGCGGCGCGAGAAGGGCCAGCCGCGCGCCCAGCTCTTCCTCCACGTCATGGTGGCGCTCCCGAACCTGCCCGATGTCTTCCTCCGGCAGGAGGCGGCGCGCGCGGTCGTCGCCCGGCTCGAGCGGGCCGGGCTTCCCTATCTCGCGGTCATGCAGCGACCGTCCGACCTGCGGGGGCAGCGCGACGGGCGGAACCACCATCTCCACCTCCTGGTCTCGACCCGGCCGTTCGAGGTGGAAGGCCCCACCTCGACGCAGGTCTCGCCGCTCAAGGATCTCGACACCCTTGGCCCCGAGGGCCTGCGCGCCTGGCGGCGGGAGATCGTGGACGGGTTCAACGCCGTGCTCGCCATGGCGGGCCTTCCGCAGCGCTACACCGCCCGCACCCTTGCCGAGCGCGGGCTCGACCGCCGGGGCCGCTGGCTGAACCCGCCGGCCATCCTGCCACCCGCTGCGCCCGGCCCGGTCGAGGTCCTTGGCGCGACGGCTGCCTCCCTCGCCGCAGCGGCCGGGCGTCTTGCGTCCGCCTCGGCGCGTCTGGCGGCGGCTGCCGCCGCGCACGGGCAGGCGCTGGTCAGGGGCTGGCAGGCACTCGCGGCAGCCCGGCGGCGGCTTCTCGATCTCGCAGGGGGAAGGGGTCGTCCCGTCTCCCGCTCCCGTCGTGCCGAAGCGGAGCACGAGGTGGGGCTTCTCGGCGCGCGGCAGCGCCGCGCCATCGATCTCTCCCAGCGCGTGGCGGCTGCGGTCGAGGCGCGGCGGCAGGCGCTTGCCACGGACATCGCCGACCTCGGGAACGCGCGGCGGGCGCAGGCTAGCCATCCCGGGAGGCGACAGCGCGCCGCTGCCACGGAGCGGCTCCTGGCGCTGCCAGCCGGGATCGGGGCACTCGAGCGGTCGCAGGTGCGTGCCGGTGCCGCGAGCAGCCGGCTTGCCAAGGCGCGCGCGGTCCTGGCGCGCCGCCTGGTCAAGGGACTGCACCGGATCCAGCGGCTCGCCGACCTCCGTCGGCGGAGGGAAGAGGAGCTCGCCCGCACCCTCGGCACGGTCGAGGCCACCCTTGTCCATGTCGGGGAGAGCCGCACCAGTGCCGACAAGGCCGCGCGCCGGCTTGCCGAGCACCTGCCCCGCGAGGCGGAAACGCTCCGCGCGGAGATCGGCCGCTTCCTCGCGCTCCGGGCGCTGCTGGAGAGGCTTTGCCAGCGCGCCCGGCAACAGGCCCTCCGGCGGGCACGGGCGGAGGCGGCAAAGCGCGAGGCCGCGCGGCGGGAGGCGGAACGCGTCGCGGCGGAGCGCGCGACTGGCGTGGGTCAGACAGAGGCTGGCCGTCAGCCCGCCCTTGAGCGGGCGCAGGGCTCAACCCTCCGGGAGCCGCGCGGCCCGCCGAGGCAGCGCACGCCAGGGGATCGCCCGAGGTGGAGGGCACCCGCAAGGCGCCGGACGCGGCAGGCGGGCGGGATGATCCCGGCGAGCCGCCGCGCGACCCCGACGCCGGGCCGGAGCCGCCTGGCGGCTTCGACCCCCGCCTCCTCGCCCATCTCCGCAGCCGCGGTCGGGGACGCTGAGGAGAAGCGGCTTCATCAGCGCGCCGCGCGGGGATGCGGACTGAGACGGGGCGGCCTCCCGCGCCTGCAGGGTGAGGTGCCTGGCATCCCGGCCAGCATCGGAAGGGCAGTTGAGGGGAACAGCAGAACCGCCCCCATCCCCCGGCCCGGCACCCGGCCGGCAACGCAAGGGCAGAGAGGGTCGGCACCGCAGCGGCGACGGAACCGCCGCCGCGCCTCGCGGCCGGCAGATGCCAGGGACATCGAAGGGGAGGCCCGGGAGAACAGCGAAAGGAGAACGAGAGGGAAGGGTCTGTGGAAATGGAAAGGAGAAAAACCCATGACTGCAGACACCCGGAAGATCGAGGACATCGCGGCCGGCCCCGAAAGCGGGGGAGGAACGCAGGGGCAGCGGTTCGAGCCCCCGGCATGCCGCGGGAGAGGCGCGGCATCGAAGAACGTGTCCCCGCACGGCAGACCGTCGGCAGCGGGCGACAGGCAAGGAGGCGACCACACGACCGCCGCCGGCCCGGACCCCCGGGCAGGGGCAGCCACAGCCCCGGATGCCGACCTTGCGGAGGATGACGTGGGCACCGGCGAGGTGCCGGCCCTGGGCGCCTTCTGCCCCATCCCGCTCGATGCGCGCTTCTCGCTCCGGCTGCGGCCGCAGACCCGGGCGTGCCTCGCGGCGCTGGCAGCGGAGCAGACGATCCCCACGGCAGCGCTCGCCCGCGACCTCCTCGAGGAGGCGCTGGCTGCCGCGCTGCACGGCACGCCGCTGCCCGCAGTGCCGCGCCCCGCCCCCTCCGGCCCGCACTGCCAGGTCAAGCACGCAGCCCGGCTCGACCTCCGGCTCCGGCGCCACACCGCCACCTGCCTCGCCCGCCTGGCACAGCAGAGCGGCAGGGCCACGACGACACTCGCCCGCGACCTCCTCGAGGCAGGCCTCCGCCAGGCGCTCACCCGCACCCAAGGGAGGGACGCATGAGGACGCACGTGCATCTCGGCGCGCCGCGCGGACACGCCGGCCACCCCGCGGGCAGGCAGGGTGGGCCTGTCACTGGCAGCGTCCTCGTCCCGTCGGCGGGCGATCACGCCTACCCGCCT
Organism: Thermaurantiacus tibetensis; assembly: GCF_015354055.1. Lineage (GTDB taxonomy): Bacteria > Pseudomonadota > Alphaproteobacteria > Sphingomonadales > Sphingomonadaceae > Thermaurantiacus > Thermaurantiacus tibetensis. The sequence continues at coordinate 675 of NZ_JACHTM010000008.1, read as the reverse complement.
GCCGCGCACCGACGCGGCACCAGCGCAGGCGGCTCGCTCCTCGCCTGGCACGGCAGCAGCACCACGGGGGGAGGCGCCCCCGGCGGCCGGGGCCCGCGGCGCCTCCACGTGACCGCAAGCGGCCACGGCCTCGTCACCGCCAACCTCTGGCGGAACTACAGGGGCGTCATCAACGACACGGTTGCGTTCATCGGCGGGAAGCTCCACCCCGCCGCTCCGGTGCCCAGCCCCTGGTGCCCGACCGCGCCGCGCCACGACCTGCTGCTGCCGCCAGAGGCTCCGGACCTTCCCCACGGCAGGCCAGATCCCTGGGCGCTTGCGACCTCGTTCGAGGCAGCCGCGCTCCCCCACCAGCGCGACCTCCTCCTCAGCCTCCGGTTCGAACTGCCGCAGGGAGGGGGCAGCGCAGGAGGGGTGGACACCGCCAGGCCGTGGCGTGCGGAAGGCATCGGCCCGGAGCGGAGGGAGGGCGCCGGTGGCGCGCATGGTCGCGCCGGCATCGCCCCCATGTCGCTCCACCGCTTCTGGGAGACGGTGCGAAGCTTCGTGCTCCTGAAAGTCGTCGATGCCTTTGGCGTGCCCGCGGTCCTCGTCCTCCACGTGCCCGCCGCCAGCGGCATGCGGAACCCGCCCCCGCCCCACGTCCACGCCCTCGTCTTCGCCCGAAAGCTCACC
>NZ_JACHTM010000007.1 GCF_015354055.1 Thermaurantiacus tibetensis | reverse complement strand
GGAGGCGAGCTTCGGACTCGGCGCCTACGAGGTGCAAGGGATGTCGAGGTCTGCGCATGGCTGAGCGGGCTCTGACCGGCACTGCTGCGACGGATCGACCAACCCTCCTCGTCCTCACCGTCGGCGGGAGCCCTGCACCGCTGCGCTCGTCCAGCGCCGCGTGCCGGCCCAACCGTGCGCTGTTCATCGTCTCGGAAAGTCGGGACGGAATGCCGGGTTCAGGTTCCGAGGTCGAGGCGAGCATCAAAGGTTGCGAGGGCTTCCCGGAACAGTACGAAAAGCTCGCCGTCCCGGCTGACGATCCTGATCGTGCCTTCGCCCTCATCCTCACGCGCTTGGAGCGAGCGCTCGCGCAAGGCCATCATGTGATCGCGGATTACACGGGCGGCACGAAAAGCATGTCTGGGGCGCTCATGCTTGCAGCAGCCATGACAGGAGGCTGCGACCTGCGGCTGATGACCGGACGGCGTCGCGATCTTCGCCAGGTCGAGGATGGCACCGAGACGCCCGTCGACGTGCCCGCCGAGGCTGTCGGGCTGGGCCGTGTCCTCGTCTCTGTGGCCAACTTCACGCGGCAGCGGGCATATCAGGCGGCCTTGGCGGTCCTGCCCTCCGAGCAGGCCGTGCCGGCCTCGCTGCCTGCTGCTTGGACGCGCCGCGTCGCGCTGTGGCGGCGCTGGCTGACCGTGATGGAGCGGTGGGACCGCTTCGACCATGCCGGCGCCCTCAAGCTGGTTGTGAGGGGACAAGAGGTTTGAGAAAAGTGGGACTCTGCGGGACTGGCAGGGACTGCGAGGGAAGTGCCTGAGAAAACTGCGGAATATCCTGTTGCGTCGCATTCTCAACGTCCCTAAGTGGCACTCAGTTCGCGTATTTCCGGGCGATCGGGACAGAAGGTTTGCGAAAGCTGATTTCCTAAATGAAATGCGTCATTCAGAGCTCTTATCAATGGGTTAGGCGCGACGAGGGGCGGTTTCGAGGCCTTCCAGAGGGGTGTTTTGAGTCCCACTTAGGTGGATTTAAGTGGGACTCAGAATGAGCAGGGCGGCGAAGGCGCCTAACCGACTGAGCAAGCGCGGGAAAAGCGCCATTCCGCGGGCCAGGCGGAAAGATTTAAGTGGGACGCAAATCTTGTCCCACGGAAGGGTCTGGAGAGGGTTCTGCAGCAGGACTTTCGCGGGGGCTTCCGGAGGGCTGGACGGGCACCCGGTGGAGGCTGCCCGGGTGGGTGGCGGCGAGCAGGAGCGCGATCTCTTCGGCCGGGATGTCGTGGCGGAAGAGGATCTGCATGAGGGCGACGCGGACGGCCGCTGAGGGCTCGACGCGGGCGATTTGCGCGGCGCGATCGACGGTGGCGGCGGCGCGGTCGTAGGCGCTGGCGGCGCCGTGGTGCGGCCCGGCGGAGGCGGGCGCGTGGGGGGGTTCGCAGCAGGCGGGGCCGGAAGGCGGGGGAGCGGGGGCGGGCGCCTGTGCGCCTTCGCCAGGCTCTGGCGGCGCGCCTGGCGGCGGGCCCTCGCCGGTCAAGAGCCATTCGACCGAGACGCCAAGCGCACGGGCGATGCGGACGGCGTTGTCGGCCCGCGGGATCGTGCCTTTGAGTACGCTGTCCATCGTGGACGACGGGATGCCGACCTGTCGTGCGAAACGCGCGGGCGGCGTTCCGCCCAGACGGCTACGGATCCGAGAGCCGAGCCCGATATCTCGTGCTGCCCCTTGCCAGTCTTCCGAAGTCTCGGCATATACCGATTCATCGTGCCGAGTTGTCGAGACTGATGTGGAGGTCACGCGATGCTCGCGATGCATAAGGAGGATGTGAAGGCGGCGATCCGGAAGCGGTTCCGCTCGGTGCGCGCGTTCGAGGCGGCGCACGGGCTGCCGGACCGGTCGGTCTCTGACCTGCTGCGGGGCAAGCGCAGCCGGCGCGTGGAGGAGGCGGTGCTGACGCTTCTGGCCACGAGTGACGACCCTTCCCGGCAATCCGAGGTTTCGGACCATAGCGCGGAAAGGGCGGGCGCGCACCCCATGAATCGGAGCGCGGCGTGAGCCTCGTTGCGCAGGCGATGCCCTCAAGGCTGGCGCGGGCCTGATGCGCGAGCCCGAGCGCTGGTTCACGGCGGCCGAGCTTGCCGCGCTGCGCCTGCCCGGGCTGCCGCGCACGAAGCGGCGGATCAATGCGCGGGCCACGGCGGAAGGATGGCCGTGGCGGCCGGCCAGCCAGCGCGGCGGCGGGCGCCAGTATCCGCTGGACGCGCTGCCGCTGGCGGCGCGGATGGCGCTTGCCGCGCGCGCGGCAGGGGAGGAGCCCGCGCCGCTCAGGGATGCGGCGCTCGTGGAGGCCGGGCCGGCGCTGGCCGAGGGCGTGCAGCGGGCGGTGGTGCTGGATGCCGTGGAGGAACGGCGCGTCTCGGCCGGTTCGCTGACGGCGGCGGTCGCGGCGGTGGCAGCCGAGACCGGGGTCAGCATCGCCACGATCTACCGCTGGAGGCAGCTGGTGACGGGCCTGAGGCGGGCGGACTGGCCGCAGGCGCTTGCGCCGCAGTGGCGGGGCGGCGGCGATCCGGCCGCGATCGACGAGGAGATCTGGCAGGCGTTCGTCTCGGACTGGCTGCGGCCGGAGCGGCCGACGTTTGCCTCCTGCCACGCGCGGGCCGCGGCGCTTGCGGCCGCGCGCGGCGTGGCCGTGCCGGGCCTCAAGGCGTTCCGCAGGCGGCTTGCGCGCGAGGTGCCGCGCGAGGTGGTGGTGGCGCGGCGGGAGGGGCGCGAGGCGGTGCGGCGGATGCTGCCGCCGCAGGAGCGATCGGTGGCGGCGCTGGAAGCGCTCGAGCTCGTCAACGTGGACGGGCACCGGTGGGACGTGTTCGTGCGCTGGCCTGACGGGCGGGTGGCGCGGCCAGTGATGGTTGCCATCCAGGACGTCTACAGCCGGAAGATCCTGGCGTTGCGGATCGGCGAGACCGAAAGCGCAGTGCTGACGCGGCTGGCCTTTGCCGACCTGTTCCGGGACTTTGGCATCCCGGCCGGCTGCCTGATGGACAATGGCCGCGCGTTTGCGAGCAAGTGGATCACCGGAGGTGCTCCCAGCCGGTTCCGCTTCAGGGTGCGGGCGGAAGAGCCGCTCGGGATCCTGACGCTCTTTGGCATCAGGGTGCACTGGACGACGCCCTACCGCGGGCAGTCGAAGCCGATCGAGCGGGCTTTCCGCGACTTCTGCGATGCGGTCGCCAAGCACCCGGCGCTTGCCGGTGCGTGGACGGGCAACCGGCCGGACGCAAAGCCCGAGAACTACGGCTCGCAGGCGGTGCCGCTGGACCAGTTCGAGGCGGTGGTGCGCGCCGGGATCGCGGCGCACAACGCCCGGCGCGGGCGGCGGACGGAGACGGCGCAGGGCCGCTCGTTCGACGAGGTGTTCGCCGAGAGCTACGCGCGCGCACCGGTTGGCCGCGCCACGGCCGAACAGGTGCGCCTGGCCCTGCTGGCCGCGGACAGGGTGCGGGCCGACCGGCAGTCAGGCGCGATCCGCTTCTGCGGGAACAGCTACTGGTCCCCGGACTGCACGCGGCTGGCCGGGCAGTGGCTCACGATCCGCTTCGACCCGGACGATCTCCACGGCGGGATCCACGCCTATGACGCTGCCGGGCGGTTCCTGGCCACCGTGCCGGTCTGGGAGGCTGCCGGCTTTCTCGACGTGGAGGCGGCGCGGCGGCGGGCGAAGCTCGAGGCCGAGCACCGCAGGGCCGTGGCGCGGCAGGTGGAGCTGCAGGGCCTGCTCGAGGCCGAGGAGCTGGCGCGGCTCTACGTGCCGGAGGCGACCGATTCGCCGCAGCCGCTGCCGGTTGCGACCGTGCTGCGGCCGGTTCGGCTCCGTGAGGCCGCCGCGGCGCGCGCGGCTGCGCCTGCACTGTCGCCCGGGGCGGACAGCTACACCGACAGGTTTGCGGCGGCCGTCACCCGGCTGCGGCTGGTGGAAGGAGACTGAGGGATGGGCGGTGCCGGCTTCAGCCCCCGGCACCGCCCGGTGACCGGCCGAATGGGCCAGCAAGGGAAAGGCAGGATATGACACCGACGGCGGAAACACCAGAGACGATCGCGGAGCTCCGCGAGCGGCTGAAGGACTGGAAGGAGGCGAACGGCGCTTCCTGGGCGAAGCTTGCCCGGATGGTGGGCGTGCCCGAGGGCACGCTGACGCCCTGGGCAGGGGGCCAGTATGCCGGCGACAATGCCAGGGTGGCGCTGGAGGTGCGGAAGTTTCTCGACGCCGACAGCCGGCGCGCCGAGCTGACGGCGCGGCTGATCCGCGACCCCGGCTTCATCGAGACGCCGTCTGCGCTGCGGTTCCTGCACCTGTTCGGCTGGGCGCACACGGGCGAGATCGTGGCGATCTCGGCGCCGCCGGGCACGGGGAAGACGCTGGCAGCACGGGCCTACCAGGCGCGGGCTTCCAACGTGTGGCTGGCGACCGCGCGGCCGTCCGCCTCTGGGCTGCAGCCGTTCCAGCTTGCCGTGTGCCAGGCGATGGGGTTCGACGAGAGCCGCTCGAACCCGCAGGCGCTGACGGCCCGCATCGTCGGGCGGATGCGCTCGGCGCGCGGCCTTCTCATCATCGACGAAGCGCAGGAGCTTTCGGACCGGGCGCTCGACGAAGTGCGGAGCTGGCACGACGAGACGGGGTGCGGGATCGCGTTCGTGGGCTACGAGCGGGTGGTCGGCCGGCTCGGCGGCGTGCGCGCGAAGCTGCTGGCCCGCCTGCACTCGCGGATCTCCATGCGGCATGTGCAGTACCGGCCGACTGATGAGGACGCGGCGATGATCGCGCGCGCCTGGGGCCTGGCGGATGGTGCCCTGATCGCCCGGATGCAGAAGCTCGCGGCGAAGCCGGGGGGGCTCAGGGGCGTGGCGAAGGTCATCAAGCTCGCCGGCATCGTGGCGACTGACGCCGGGCGGCCGATCACGGTTTCTGACCTGGACGATGCCTGGCGGCAGCTTGGCTATGATCTGATGCCTGCGGCCGAGGGAGGTGCGCGGTGAGCGGCGCGGGTGTGCGAGAGCAGCTCAAGGCCGCCTGGAAGGCGCTCGAGGAGCTGAGGGTGCTGGCGGCGGAAGGCCCTGTCACTCCCGAGGCGGTGGAGGCCCGGCTTGCGGCGATCGCGGCTGCGCTGCGGCACGTGGACGAGCCCGGCACCGGCATCGTCGCGCTGCCCGTGCTGACGCTGGCCGAGCTTGGAGCGATGGCGCGGGCCGCGCGCGCGCAGCGCCGGCGGCGTGGGCTCGGCGTGGTGCCGGGAGGAAGGCAGCCATGAGCGCGCCAGACGTTCTGGAGCTGCGGCCGGAGCGCCGCGTGGCGCCGATGTGGGTGCCGACGCGAGACCTCATCGTGATGGAAGTGGCAGAGGCCTTCGGCGTGCCGGCCGATCTCGTCGTCTCGCGCCGGATGCTGCGCGAGGCCGTGGAGGCGCGGTTTGCCTGCGTGTGGGTGGCCGACCGGGTGACGGCCTGGTCATCGACCCAGATGGGCCGGCGGCTGTTCGGCGGCCGCGATCACACGACGATCCTGCATGCCCGCGCGCGGGCCGAGGCGCTGCATGCGACCGACCGCGAATGGCGGCGGGCTGCCGAGCGGGCGCTCGCGATGGTGATGGAGGCCTTCGATGACTGAGCCCAGGTTCGAGACCCGCTTTCCCGACCACCGGCTCTACGCGCGGCCGGTGCGGCAGAACGTCCCGCGGCTGCCGCTGGTGCCGACGGAGACGCCGCTCATGCGCGCGCGCCGGCTGCGCCGGCAGTTCGGCCACGCCCTCATCCTTGTGGCTGCAGCGCTGCTCGCGGCCGCGCTCACCCCGCTCACCTGAAAGGAGCTGCCATGGCCACCAGACGCAAGGCAGACGCCGACCCAGCCGCCCGAAGCCTCGAGGAGGCCCGCGCCCTTCTTGCCGACTTCGGCGCGCTCGATGCCGAGCTCGTGGCGCTGGAGGAGGCCCATGCGGCACAGCTCGCGCGGCTGAAGGCGGCGCACGAGGAGGCGGCAGGGGCGCTTAAGGCGCGGCTCAGGACCATCTTCCTGCGCCTGAAGCCCTGGTGGGCGGTGGCGGGTGCGGAGGTTGCTTCCGGCCGGAAGTCGGCCGAGATCGCCGGGTGCCGGATCGGCGAGCGCACCACGCCGCCGAGGCTCCACGTGCCGCATGGCGAGACCGATCTCATCCAGAGCCTGGAGCTGCTGGGGTTCGCGTGGGCGCTCAGGGTGAAGAAGGAGCTCGACAAGCCTGCGCTCATCAAGGCGCTGGCCCGTTCCGGGGAGGATGGCCCGGACGGCGAGGATGCGCGGGTTCTTGCCGGGCTCGGGCTCGAGGTGCGGCAGCGCGAGGAGTTCTTCATCGAGCGGATCGTGCCTGCGGCGCAGGTCGAGACTGTCGCTGGCGAGCCGGCGCCAATCGCCGGGCTGAACGGAGGTGCAGCATGACCCGGCGCTTCCGGCCCTTCGACCGCGTGGAGGCGGAGATCTTCGACGATGCGCTCGCGGATGGCCAGGACATCGAGACGGCCGCGCGGCGCGCCGGGCGCTCCGCGCTTGACGGCTACCGGTGGTTCCACAGGGTGTGCGAGAGGCTGGGCGAGCCGGCGCGCGAAGGAGACGGGCGATGAGCGCGCGGCAGGCGCTTGTGCTCCTCGGGGAGTTCGTGGCCGTGCTGCTGGCCGGCGTGGTCCTGTGGCTCTTCTGGGTGGCGACCCCGTGACCGGGAAGCCCTGGACCGAGGCCGAGGAAGCGCGGCTGACGGCGATGCTCGAGGCCGGGGCGAGCTACCCTGAGCTCGCCGCCGCGCTCGGCCGCTCGGTCTCGTCGGTGCGCGAGCGCCGCAAGCTCCTGCCGGGCGCGCCGCCAGCGCGGCACCCGCGCGGCTTCACGCCAGAGGAGGATGCGCGGCTGCTGGAGATGCGGCGCGCGCACCTTCCCGGGTGGCTGATCGCGGCCGAGCTGGGGCGGAGCCGTGGCGTGGTGGCGCGGCGGCTGATGCAGCTCATTCGCGCCGGGCGGGCTGGAGGCGCGCGATGAGCGCCGATCTCCCCCTGTTCCGCTGGCAGGAGCGCTACCCGGGTGCGCCCGGGTTCAAGCGGCAGGCGACTTCGGCTGAGGCGGCGACGAGCATGCGCGACCAGGCTGGCCGGCTGCGGGGTGCGGTGCTGGCGGCGCTCAGACGGCATGGCCCGCTGACGGCCGACGAGATTGCCGGCGCGCTGGGCGAGACGGTACTTTCGGTGCGGCCGCGCGTGTCCGAGCTCGCGGTGGAAGGGCTGGTGGTGAAGACGAGCCAGCGCCGGCGCAACGACAGCGGGCGGACCGCAATCGTGTGGAGGCTCGCCTGAGCGGCCGGCCGGCACCCGCCAGCGCGCCGCGGTTCGCGCCGGACCCGGCGCGGCGGGCGCTGCTTGCCAAGGTGCATCTCGCGGCCAAGGAGATGGGCCTCTCACGTGAGGATTATGAGGCCGTGATCGCCCGGATGACGGGCAAGTCATCCGCCGGCCTGTGCTCCATCGCGGAGCTGGAGCGCGTGGTCGAAGAGATGCAGCGGCTGGGCTGGAGGCCTGCGGCGCCGCGGCCGGCCCGGTGTGGCGCGCGCCCTGCCGACCACCCGGCGGCGCGCAAGGCGCGGGCGCTGTGGATCTCGCTGTGGCAGCTGGGGGCTGTCAGCAACCGCTCGGAGGCCGCGCTCGAGGCCTTCGCGCGGCGCCAGCTCGGCTGCACGCGGCTGCAGTGGGCCGACCAGGCGCAGGTCTTCCGGGTGACCGAGGCGCTGAAGGCGATTGGGCGGCGGCACGGCTGGGACCCGGACTGGATCTCGACGGGTGACCAGGTGAAGGACCTGATCCGCGCGATCGACGCGAAGCTGCGCGTGCTCGAGCCGGACGCCCCCTCCGTCGAGCAGCGGTTCGGCACCTGCTGGCACCGCGAGCCGATGGCCGCTCTGTACCGGATGGCCGATGCGATGGGCGCGGCGCTGCGCGCTGCACAGGCGCGGAGGGCAGGCTGATGGCGGTGATCGCAGCCAGCCTCGAGGAGCTGGCGCTGGTGATCGGGGCACAGGCGGCGCGCGCGTTCATGACGGCGTTCGCGGGCCGGCGGATCTACGTGCCGCAGGCAATCGGGCCGGACCACCCGATCGCAGCCGCGATCGGCGCCGACAAGGCCGCGGTGCTGGCGGATTACTACGGCGGCACCCACCTCGAGCCGCCACTGGCGGCGGCCAAGCGGTGGCGCGTGCTTGAAATGGCCGCGGCCGGCGTGCCAGACAGCGAGATTGCGAAGGCGCTGTGGACCACCGAACGCCATGTGCGTCGGATCCGCGCGGCAGCGCAGGCTGCGGCAGCCCAGCTGCGTCTCCCGGTGTGAGTGCGCGCCCCTGCCGGACGATGGTCCGGCAGGGCTTGTCCCACATGCGGAGTAGGACAGCGGCCACAGACAGGAGCCGCCATGGGCAAGCCGACCCCGAGTGCCGCCGATCTCGCGAGCCAGGTGGTGACCGCCACGCTTTCGGCCGTGGGCCAGACGAGCGCGCCAGCTGCCTTCTCTGGCCGGTTCATCCTGGCGATCGGCGGCACCTTCGTCGCCACGCTGGTGCCCGAGTGCAGCTTCGACGGCGGGGCGACGTGGCTGCCGCTGACTTCGCTCGGCAACGCCATCACGTTTACGGCGCGGGCCGTCGAGGTGATGAGCTGCCCCGAGCCGGGCGTGCTGTTCCGTATGCGCTGTTCGGCCCACACGTCGGGCGCGGCCGAGATCAGGATCTCGCAGTGAGCTTCTTTGCCGGCGCTGTCATTCCCGGAGGGTCGCCGCCGGCGTTCGTGCCTGCCGTGCCGGCGCTGACGGCGCCGCCGGTGCTCTCGGGGGCGCCGGTCGTCGGCGGCACGCTCAGCCTCTCGACCGGAAGCTGGACCGGATCTCCGACCGTGTTCGAGCGGCGCTATTTCCGCGACGGGCTCGTCATTCCCGGCGAGACGGGAACAACGCTGGCGCTGACGGCTGCGGACGTGGGTCGGCGGATTGAGGGCGAGGTGGTGGCGCGCAACGCCTCTGGTGCGGGGCTCGCGGCGCGCAGTGCGGCGGTGGGCCCGGTGGCGGCGCCACCGGTCCACACGTCTCCGCCGGCGATCGTGGGCGTGCCGCGGGTGGGGCTGACGGTCGGCGCGCGGCCCGGCGTGATCCTGGGCGTGCCGGAGCCAGCCGTCACCTACCAGTGGCGGCGGGGCGCGTCGGACATTCCCGGAGCGACGGCCGCGCTCTACACGCTGGCGCCGGCCGACCTCGGCGCGCTCGTCTCCTGCCGGCTGACCGCGACGAACAGCGCAGGCGCAAGCTCTGCTGACACCGCGCAGATCGGGCCGGTGACGGAAGGGGAGCCGGCACCTGCCGACCCGCCGGTGAATGTGGTGATGCCTGGAATCACCGGCACTCCGACGGTGGGCGAGACGCTGACCTGCTCGACGGGCACATGGACCGGCACGGCGCCGATTACCTACGCCTACCAGTGGCAGCGCGCGCCAGCGGCTAGCGGCCCGTGGAGCAATATCACCGGTGCGACGGCGAGCAGCTACACGCTGGTTGCAGCGGATGATGGGCAGCATATTCGCGTGCGCGTGACGGCCAGCAATGTCGCGGGCAGCGCGGATGCGTTTGCGGCGAGCGTGGGGCCTGTCACCGCAATCGAGCCTCTTGCTTCGCCGCGCTCGCTTGCCTTCTCTGACCGCAATGGTGCTTTTGGTCAGCGGCATTGGCTGAACGCGCCTGCTTTTGCAAATCTCTACCGCTCCGGCACAAGTCGTGCGGACGGCGTGCTTGGAATCACGGTGTGGCAGTTGCAGCAGGGTCTGCGTAATATGGACTCATTCAACGCCACTACTGACCGCCGGACTACCCAATGCACATATATTGCCAACAGCACTAGCGACGGAAACTCGTCGGTTTACATTGGCTATTATGGTGCTGCGCACAGCAATACTGCCCGCCGTTCGCGCTTTTACGTGAGGATGTCGGCTCCCGGTCCCTCAACCGTTGAGGCATTGAGTGAGGAGTGGACCGTTGAGGAGCCTGTTCGCGTGCTCGCAGTTATGAGCGGTACGCAGTTTCGTGTGGATTTGATTCGTCTGGACGGGACTTTGATTTCTGGCACTCCTGTTGATGCGAGCAGCTTTAACGGAATTGCATCTCCTGCTGCGTGCCGAATTGGAACAGATACCCGTGCAGGGAACTCTGTGTTCTCGTCGGCAAAATCCGCGTGGGTGTCTGACCTTTTCTATGCCCGCAGAGCGCCAACCGCGTCTGATGTCAGTGCTCTGGCGGCTGGCGAAGCGCCTGACGCTGTATTTGGCAGTGACCTCGACTGCCATTGGCGGCTGTGGGGGCCGACCGACCTTGCGCAGACGGCAGGCGCAGTGTCTCGTGGAGCTTTGACGCTTGGCACGGATGGGCCGCTTGATGTTGAGCCGGGGCCTTCGATTTGGTGGAATGGTGGCCCACGCCGTATCTTCGCTCGTGTTCACCAGCCAGGATATGTGGCAGGATTTGCTGCCAATGGTCCGTATCAGGCCGATATTCCAGTGTATATCCGGAACGGCGGCGGCGGGGCCACGCATGTAGAGGCGCGTGCATGTGTGTGGCAGGATGGCGCTACGACGTGGCGTCCATGGGTGCGCGTGACGTCCACGCCTCTTGCGGACGGCGCGGAAGTGCTCGTGGACCTGCCGGGAGTCAGCTTTTCGGATTGGCTGACGATTGAAGTGCGCCGTGAGGACGACCCGACAGTCAAGGCGTGCACCGAACGGTGTGGCGTCGGACCAAAGGTCGTGATCGCCGAGGGGCCAAGCACAGTCCAAATACCAGTCGGCACCATTCCAGCGAACACAAATCCAATCTGGAACTCTCTGCGCGTGCACGATGGGCTGGTCAGCGCTGCTGTGGTCATGGCAAGGCTCGACTATCCTGGCAATACTGTGCACGCCATCCTTAATGACTGCGGGCAGTTCGGCAGCGGGATGCACGGGTTTGGGTGGTGGTGGCGGCAACTGTGTGCCAATCTTGGTGTGCGCCGTGTGTGCCATGTCATGAACTGGGCCATTCCCGGAGCGGCTCGCTTCAGGTGGTATAATGATGATGTGCTTTCCGGCTCTTATCGATACACGGGAGATTTGACTACGCCGGGGACCGGTTGCGTTACAGATGTCCTGTTGAAATCCTGCGCAAGGAATGGTGCCCGCGACATTACTGCTGTCTTTCTGCAGCCCGGACCGCAAGACCTGCCTGTAGCGTCGCAGCTACAGGTGCGCTACAATGCGTGGCTACTGGGGTCTGACCGGACTGGTGACGGGAATGGTGGTTCTGGCCCGCCCCCAAGGCATTATGGACAGTTTAATTTAAGCCATCCGCTTACTGCGCTGTTCATCATGACTCCAAGATATCTTGGAGGTGTTTCCGAAAATGTTTCGGAAGCCGGGCAGGCGGCAGTAGCAACGCTGTTCAGTGGCTGGCGGAATAACCTTGCCACATATTACAATGCCGCTACCTTCCCAAAGATGTGGGCGACATTCTCCAATGACCTGGCTTTTGAAGAGCAGGGCAACCCGGACAAGGTGCATCATGCCGCTGTGATGCTGGAGGGAGCGCCGAGATTCTTTGGACGAATGGCTTATGACGTGGCAAAGATTTCCGGGATGCTGCCGAGTTATAATCCTCGTGTGATGCCTCCAGCGACTTTTGCCATTAACGCTGCGCGCGACACGATTACGGTCACGTGGACGCCTGCGAATGGCGGCACATTCGTGACCGGCAATGGGGGGCCGACTGTCGGCGGGATGGAGATTTCGACTGATGGCGGGTCTACATGGTCGATGATTGACGGCACCCTGTCGGGTTCGACCGTGACCTACACGGGCGACTGGTCGGCGGTAAGTGATGCAAATCTTCGGCTGCGCTGGCTGCGCGGTCGCTGGCCTGCTGTAGTGGCGGCGAGCACCAGCAACGCTGACCAGCTCGCAGCCATCATTGCCGAAAATGCGCTGCTGCCGAACGCGCTGTATGAGACCATTCCTGCTGCTGCGAGCGCGCCTGCGTGGATTGGGCCGGGCGTGCCGACATTCCGCAGCGAAGCAGACATGACGCCAGCGCCGTGATGCTCGCCCTCGCCATCGCTGCCACCTGCGCCGCCCTCCCTGCTGTTGTGCGCGATGCGCCTGCGGGTGAGACGGTGGTGCTGACGACAGACTGTCCGGCTGACCGGGAGCTGCTGATTGCGCGGCGGGCGGAGCCGCTGACGATCGACGCGACCGGGCGGTTTCTGCCGGGCGGTCTCAGGCTTTTCCGAGTCTCTGGGCTTGTGTGGCGGGGGGGCACGATCGAGGCGCTGGGAGGCGCGCAGGCCGCCGGCCGGGCCGGCTATGGTGTCACGCTCGAAGAGAGCAGCGCCGTGACGCTCGACGGTGTGGAGGTCCGCAACGCGCGCACCGGGGTGGTCACGATCCGCCCTGGCCCTGGGCTGCACCGGATCGCGAACAGCCGGCTGCACCGGCTCGGCTCGGATGGCATCAACTTCCCCGGCGTCGTGGCCGGCGAGATCGTCGGCAATGACATTCGCGGCTTCGAGGCCGTGCGCTCGACCTGCTGGAAAGGTGGCGTGCAGGTCGGTTCGTCGCCCATTGGGCGCGCAGCCTGCGAGGCGATGGGCGGGACGTGGCGCGACGGGGCGCATCCGGACGCGGTCCAGATCTGGGGCAATGCGCGCGACATCCTGATCGAGGCGAACCACATTTCCGCCCCGGCACCGCAGGCCGCGCAGGGCATCACCACCTTCGGCTCGGCAGAGGACCGCTACGCGCGCATCCGCGTGATCGGCAACCGCATCGAGACCGACGACGCCAACGCAATCGCAATCGGGAACTGCACTGGCTGCGAGGTGCGCGGGAATGTCCTTGCCGGCCCGACGCGGCCTGACGAGCCCTACATTCGGCTCTTCGGAGAGACCGCCGGTCTCGTCGCCTGCGGAAACCGGACCACGAGCCGCCACCCGCTGAAGCAGGCGGGAACGGAGGCCTGCCCGCCCGAGCCGACGGCGGATGGGGTGGTGGTTCGGGTGATCGCGCCGGCGGGTGTCAAGGTCGTCGTGGAGTCGCCGGAATGACCCTCGATCCTCTCGTGATGCAGCTCGTCTCGATGGCCTGCGCCGTCGTCGCGTGCGGCTGTGCCGTCTACGTGGCCTGGCGGGCCGGCCAGTGGCGACGGGCCGACCAGGCGATCGCCGATGCCAGGGCGGTGACGGCGCGGGTGGCGGACCACGAGCAGCGGCTGGTGCTGGTGGAAGCCAAGCTGGCCGACCTGCCGACCGCGCGTGACATCGAGCAGCTGCGCTCCGACCTGCGGGCGCTCGGCCGGGAGATCAGCAAGGCGGAGCGCGGGATCGAGCGGATCGAGGGATTTCTCATGGGCGGGCGCGCGACATGAGCTACCGCCAGCACGTGGCCGAGCATCTGCGCCGCCTGATCCTGGCAGTGATGGCCGAGGCGCCCGCGTATCGCTCCAACGCCGCCCTCCTCAAGGAGGCGGCCGTCCACCTGGGCATTCCGGCGGGCCGCGAGCTGGTGCGTGCCGAGCTCGCCTGGCTGGCGGACATGGGCCTTGTGACGCTCACCGGCGAGGAGGTGGCGGAGCTGACCGCGCGCGGGCTCGATGTGGCGCAGGGCCTGTCGCACCTGCCGGGGATCGCCCGCCCCGATCCCAGGGGCTGAGCGATGGGCAGGCGCCGCCGCGCCGTCAAATCCTCGGTGGAGCGGCTGCCGCCCGAGCTCCGCGAGGAGATTGCGCGCCTCAGGCTCGGCCAGGGCCGCACGCTCGACGAGATCCTCGCGCACCTGAAGGCGCTGGGCGAGAGCGGGGTCTCGCGCTCGGCGCTCGGCCGGCACGTGAAGCAGCTGGAAGACGAGGTGCGCGAGCGCACCGCGATCGAGATGGCGAAGATGGCTCCGGCCATGCAGTTCGCGAACGCCATGTCCTCGGCGATGGTGGAGGCGTTCGGCGAGCTCGCCGCACCGGACAAGCTCGATGCGACCAGCCAGATCCTCCAGTCGATCCTGTTCCGGATGGCCTTGGCCGGCATGCGCGACGACCCCGAAGGCGCAGCACTTCAGCCCAAGGACATCTTCGTGATGGCGCGCGGCCTCCAGACACTCGAGCAGGCGAAGCGGACCGCCGAGGAGCGGGCAGCGAAGGCCGCCGAACGGGCGGCGCGCGCGGCGCGCGAGGAGGCCGCGGCAAGCGCTGCGACGAGTGCCAGGGCGGCGGGGCTGTCGGCGGCGACGGTGGAGCAGATCCGCCTGGCCGTGCTGGGGGAGGGCTCGTGACCGAGCGACAGGCAGAGCGGGCGGAGGAACGGGCGGGCACCGAGGCGCTGCTCAAGCGGCTGCCGAAGGGCGACCTGCTGCTGCCCTACCAGGCGGCGATCACCTCGCGGCTGTTTGCCGGTGTGCCGCTCCTCGTCATCGAAAAGAGCCGGCGCATCGGCCTCACCTGGGGGCTTGCCGCCTATGCCGTGCTGCGGGCGGCGGCGCAGCCCTCGGCGGGCGGCACGACAGCATGGTACATGGGCTACGATCTCGAGATGGCGCGCGAGTTCATCGAGGTCAGCGCCATGTGGGCGCGCGCGTTCGGGATCGCGGCTGAGGATGCCGGCGAGGAGCTGCTCCACGACGGCGATCAGGCGGTGGGCGCCTTCCGCATCCGCTTTGCGAGCGGGTTCAAGATCGTGGCGCTGCCTTCCGTCCCGCGGGCGCTCCGCGGCAAGCAGGGCCTCGTCATCGTGGACGAGGCGGCCTTCCACAAGGATCTGCCCGAGGTGCTCAAGGCCGCGCTGGCGCTCCTCATGTGGGGCGGGCAGGTGGTGGTGGTCTCGACGCACGATGGTGTCGACAACCCCTTCAACCTGCTCCTGGACGAGATCCGTTCCGGCCGTCGGAAGGGCGAGACCGCCACCATCACCTTTGCCGACGCGCTCGCCGGCGGCCTCTACGAACGGGTGGCGCAGGTGGCGGCGGCGCGGGGGCGGCCGCTCGAGCTCGACCGGGCGGAGTGGGTGGCCGACATCCGCGCGACCTACGGCGAGGACGCAGAGGAGGAGCTGGACTGCGTGCCGCGCGCTGGCTCCGGCAGCCTGATCCGGCCGGATGACCTGGTAGCGTGCGAGCATGCCGAGGCGGGCCGGCCCGATCTTTACCGCGGCGGCCTCTGCTACGGCGGGTGGGACGTGGCACGCCGGCGGGACGGGCAGATCCAGTGGCTGTTCGAGCTGATTGGCGACGTGCTCTGGCTGCGCGACCGCATCGAGACGGTCGGCGCCACCTTCCAGGAGCAGTCGGACCGGCTCGCCTGGCTGTTCCGCCACCGCCGGGTGCTGAAGTTCGGGATCGACCAGACGGGGATGGGCGAAAAGGTGGTGGAGGACGAGCGCCGGGTGCACGGCGCGCGCGTCGAGGGGTTCCTGCTGACTGGCCCGACGCGCCTCGACCTCGGGCTGTCGCTCGCGGCGCGGTTCGAGCGCGGCCTCATCCGCATTCCCGCTGACCCGGTGATCCGCACCGACCTCCGGGCGATCAAGCGCGCGAGCGCCGCCGGGGGCGGCGTGCGGCTCGTCAACGAAGAGAGCGTGCACGCTGACCGCTTCTGGGCCGCGGCGATGGCAAGCCGCCTCGCCGACGATCCGCCGGCGGTCTACGCCTACCGCGGGGTGGGCCGGGCGCGCCACGCCCCGCCGGGCGCTGCCGCCTTCCTGCGCCCAGACCACGCGGACGACCGCCCGGTGCGCGCTCGTGCAGCGCGCCGTGCCGTCAGCCCCTGGTGAGGAGATGAGACATGGCTGAGGGTGCGCAAAGGCGCGGATGGGGCCAGCGGATCCTCGCCGCTGCGCGCCAGCTGGCCGGGCTTCCACCTGCCGACGAAGCGCTGCTCGGGCAGCCCATCTCGCGCGCTTCGGTCAGGGCGAACCGCTCGATCCTGACCGGCTACCCGGCTGACGGTCTGACGCCCGAGCGGCTGGCGGCGCTGCTGCGCGGCGCCGACGCAGGCGACGCGCTCGCCTACCTCGAGCTCGCCGAGCAGATGGAGGAGCGCGACCTCCACTATCTCTCGGTGCTGGGCACGAGAAAGCGGCAGGTGGCCCAGCTGCCGGTGACGGTGGAGGCAGCCTCCGACTCGGTCGAGCACATCGCCCACGCCGACCTGGTGCGCGAGTGGCTGTCCCGCGACAGCCTCGAGGCCGAGATGTTCGACATCCTCGACGCCATCGGCAAGGGCTATTCCGTGACCGAGATCGTCTGGGAGACGAGCGCGCGGCGCTGGCTCCCGGCCCGCCTCGAGTGGCGCGACCCGCGCTGGTTCGAGTGGGACCGCGAGGACGGGCAGACGCTCTATCTCGTGGGCGGCCCAGGCGACGCCGGCGGCAGCGCCGTGCGCACGAAGCTGCCGCCGTTCAAGTTCATCGTGCATCACCATCCGGCGAAGTCGGGCCTGCCGATCCGGTCCGGGCTGGCGCGGCCGGTGGCCTGGGCGTGGCTGATGAAGGCCTATGGTCTCAAGGACTGGGCCGCCTTTGCCGAGGTGTACGGCTTCCCCTTCCGGGTGGGCAGGTATGACGCCGGCGCCAGCGAGGACGACATCGACCGGCTGCTCGAGGCGGTGACCTCGATCGGCGTCGACGCAGCCTGTGTCATCCCTTCCTCGATGCAGATCGACTTCGTGGACGGCAAGGCCGCCGGCAGCGCCGACCTCTACGAGCGGCTGTGCCAGTATCTCGACCGGCAGATCTCGAAGGCGGTGCTGGGCCAGACCGCGACGACCGACGCCGACACCGGCGGCCTCGGCTCCGGCGCCGAGCATGGCGAGGTGCGGCGCGACATCGAACGCGCCGATGCCAAGCTGCTCGCTGCCACGCTCCAGCGCGACCTCGTGGTGCCGATGATCGCGCTCAACTTCGGGCCGCAGCGGGCCTACCCGCGCCTCAGGATTGGCCGGGCCGAGGAGGAGGACACGGCCGCACTGGTGGAGGCGCTGGCGAAGCTGGTGCCGCTTGGCCTCGAGGTGGGCGCGTCGACGGTGCGCGACCGGCTGGGCCTGCCCGATCCGGAGCCCGGCGAGCGCCTGCTCGGGACGGCCGAAAATCGCCCCGTAGAGCGCGATTCCGGTGTGCCCGGTGTCATGACACCCGGAAGCCGCGCACCCCACCTCTTAGGGGGTTCTTATGCGCGTTATTTGCCATCCCATGCGTGGGAGGACCTTACGAGCGCCATTGCCGCGTCCAACGCCTTCCCGGAGGCTCCTGCCGACGTGCTGGGGGAGCTGTCCGACGCGGTCGTGGCAGCCTCTTGGAAGCAGGCCATGGCACCGCTTGCACAGGCCATTCTGACTGCGCTTGGCGAGGCCCGCACCGCCGACGAGGCACGCGAGGCCCTCCTCACGGTGGTCTCCCGGCTGGACATCGAGCCGCTGCGGGAGGCACTGGCCCGTGCCGCCTTCGCGGCGCGGATTGCCGGCGAGGCGCTTGTGCTTCCTGGCCTCGCCGTTGACCAGGACGACGATGGCCGGACCGATTGAGCCTGCGCGATCGGCGCCGGAGATCTTGCAGGCGTTCAGTCTGCCGCCCGATCAGGCCATCCGCTTCTTTCAGTCGAAGGGCTATCGCACCTCCGTGCGCTGGGCCGAGATCTGGCAGGAAGAGCATGCGCGCGCGTTCACGGTGGCGAAACTCGCCCGGCTGGATCTGCTGGAGGCGGTGCGCGCCTCCCTCGATGAGGCAATCCGCGAAGGCACGACCTACGAGGACTGGCTGGCGGATATCGTGCCCAGGCTCAAGCGCGCCGGCTGGTGGGACGAGGTGCGCGACAAGACGCTGACTGGAACCGAGGGGCCAGTCAGCGTGGGGCCTCGCAGACTGCGCACGATTTTCCGCACGAACATGCGCACCGCGGCTGCGGCGGGGCAGTGGGAGCGGATCCAGCGCGGCAAGGAGACCATGCCATACCTCGAGTATGATGCCATCCTGGACACGCGGACGCGCCCGGCGCACCGGGCGATGCACGGGATCGTGCTGCCGGTCGATCACCCCTTCTGGCGCATCTACCTGCCTCCCAACGGGTGGAACTGCCGGTGCGGCGTGACCCAGCGCTCGGCCGAATCGCTGAAGCGGCGGGGCCTCGCCGTCACTCCCGACGACCGGCTGCCGCAGCTGCCGCCGCGGCTATTCTGGCGGCCCGGCGCGTCTTCGCCCGAGGTGGTGCCAGGCGGCGTCGACCCGGGGTGGGGCTATAACGTGGGCGAGGCCTACTGGCGTGCGCTCACGACGCCGCCGGCTGACGGTCCACCGCCGGTCCCGCTGCTGGCGGCCCGGAGGCCGGACGGGCCGCGACAACCGCTACCGGCACCACGCGCAGTCGCGGAGGACCTGCTTCTCGACGACGCTGACGACGCGCAGGCCATCGATGCGTTTGTCGCGGCCCTCGAGAGCGCAGGGCGGCGCGTCGGCGACGTGCTGATTGTCCATGATCCGCTGGGCGAGCCGGTGGTCGTCTCGGATGACTTTTTCCGCCGGCGGGGGCCGGGAGAGCCGCTGAAACTGGACTCCACGCGCCGCCGCCACGTGCGCCTGATGGCCGAGACGATCCTGAGGCCAGACGAGATCTGGTGGGCGTGGGAACAGGTGGCCTCGACGCCTGGCGGCCCGGCGGATCGGTGGCGGCTGACTCGGCGCTATGTCGCCCGCTTCCGCGTCTCCGGCCGCGAGGTGCCGGTGCTCGTGGTGATGGAAGTCTCACGCCACGGCTGGCGAGGCGTGACGGCGTTTCCGCCGACGTCCATGAGCTACCTCGACAGGATGCAGGCGCGCGGCGGCGTGCTGGCCTGGCGCCGGCCCGCTGACGGCTGAGAGGGCGACACACAGAAAGGGGCGCCGGATGCCCGGCGCCCCTTCGGCGTTGCTCCTCTTCAGATCCACCACCGCCAGGAATCAGCAGAGCGGGAGCCACCCAGACGGTGATCCCCCATCATCCTGATCGTCGTCCCTGTCAAGATAGGGGCGCGACGCGATTGGCCAAAAACAGAAGGGCACCGGTCAACCGGTGCCCTTTACGTTTCTGCCGCCCTTGGTTCCGCCACCGCCAGGCTATAGACGGCTCGGGGCGCCCCCCGTGCGGTGAACACCACGTGCCTTAAGCCCTACGCCCGTGTCAACGGGCAACCGCCGGACCTGTGTCCGGCAAGGGCCGTGACCCCTCTCGCGTATGGCAGCGGCTATGCCCCACGCTGTGATCCTAGCCTGTGCGGCCGCCCCGCTGCAACCAGTGCTGGCTGGCGGCGAGCCAGTCACCAGGGTGCAGCTGCTGCCCATGGGCACCATCGCCCTCAGAGACGGGCGCGGGCCTTTTCACCTGCGCGACCTGGACCACGCGAGGCGCGTCATCGAGGAGACGCGCCGCCGGGCGGGGCGGACCGACATTCCGGTTGATTACGACCACCAGTCGGTGTTCGGGGCGGTCAAGGGCGTGGGCGGCCAGGCCCCTGCTGCCGGCTGGATCAGGCCCGACAGCCTTGAGGCCGACGCGCGCGGCATCTGGGCGGAGGTGGAATGGACGGCGGCCGCGCGCGAGGCGCTTGCCGACCGGCGCTGGCGCTATCTCTCGCCCCTGTTCCGCTACGACGAGAAGACCGGCGAGGTCGTCTCGATCGAGAATGCAGGCCTCACCAATTCCCCGGCGATCGAGGAGCTGATGGCGGTCGCCGCCAACGAGGAGAGACGCATGGACACGAGCGCGATCGCGCTCGCGCTCGGCCTGGCCGAGGACGCGGGCGTGGACGAGATCCTGGCAGCCATCGCTGCCATGAAGGAGCAGATGGCAGGCGCGCAGGAAGCCGCCGTCTCGGCCGCGGTGGCCGCCGCGACCGCCGAGCGCGACGGCCAGCTTGCCGCGGCCCGCGCCGAAGTGGCCGATCTCGCCAGCCGGCTCGCCACGTTCCAGGAGGAGGCGGCCAGCCGACTCGTCGACGACGCCATCGCTGCCGGAAAGCTGACGCCGGCGCAGCGCGCCTTCTGGCTCGCCCAGGCGAAGAGCAAGCCGGAGGAGACCGCCGCCTATCTTGCCACGGCGCCGGTCATCCTTGCCCCCGGCCGGTCGGACCTCGTGCCGGCCTCCGCCACGCCGGGCAGCGCGCCCCTCACCGATGACGAGCTGGCCGTGGCCCGCGCCTTCGGCCTCAACCCTGCCGCCTTCGCCGCTGCCAAGGGAGCCTGACCATGCCGCTGACGGAAGACCGCAACACGCCGCGCCGCGAGGGGGTCGAGCTCTCGATCCCGATGGCAGCGAACACCACCATCTTCGGCGGGGCGCTCGTGATGCTGAACGCCTCGGGGCTTGCCACCCGGGGTGCAGTGGCCACCGGCCAGCGGGCCGTGGGCGTCGCGCTCGAGCGCAAGACGAACGGCGCCGTTGCCGGGGCCGAGCGCATCCGCGTGGCGCCCGGCATCTACCGGTTCCGGAACGGCACGGGCGCCGACGAGATCGTCCAGGCGGATGTCGGCGCGCCATGCTTCATCCTCGATGACGACCAGGTGGCGAAGACCAACGGCGGCGGCACGCGCTCGGCGGCCGGCACCGTGATCGCGGTCGAGCCCGCGGGCGTCTGGGTCCGCATCGGCTTCTAGGAGGCATCCATGATCGTCAATTCCGCGAACCTTCAGACGCTCTTCACGGGCTTCAAGGCGAGCTTCCAGGAGGGCCTGGAGGCGGCCGCCGACGAGAGCTATCTGCGCTTTACCGAGGTGATCCCCTCGCAGACCTCGACCGAGGAATATGGCTGGCTCGGCGAGCTCCCCTCGGTGCGCGAGTGGGTGGGCGACCGGCACATCCACCGGATGAAGCAGAACGCCTACCGGCTGACGAACCGCGACTACGAGCACACCGTGGCGGTCGACCGGAATTTGATCGAGGACGACCGCTACGGCGTCTACGGGCCGCGGTTCCGCATCATGGGCCGCACGGTCGCCAAGAAGGCGCCGGCCGACTGCTACGAGGCGCTGAAGCAGGGGTTCTCGACCCCCTGCTACGACGGGCAGTTCTTCTTCGACACCGACCACCCGGTCCTCGACGCCAACGGCAACCCGCTCCTGGTATCGAACGTGCAGGCGGGCTCGGGCGAGCCCTGGTTCCTCCTGGCGACGAACGGCCCGGTGCTGCCCGTCATCCTGCAGACGCGCAAGGCCTTCGACTTCACACGCCTGGATGCGCCCGTCGACGAACCCGTCTTCATGCGCCGCGAATATCTCTACGGCAGCCACGGCCGGCACGTCGTGGGCTACGGCTTCTGGCAGACGGCCTTCGGGTCCCGCGCGCCGCTCACGCCCACCAATTACCAGGCGGCCCGCCAGGCGATCGCGAGCATGAAGGGCGACTATGGCCGGCCGCTCGGGCTCACTGCCAACCTGCTCGTGTGCGGGCCGGCGAACGAGGGCGCGGCGCGGAAGATCCTGCTCTCCGAGCTGGGTGCCGGGGGCGAGACGAACGAGTGGCGCGGCACCGCCGAGCTGCTCGTCTCCTCGTGGCTGGCATGACGGAGCGGGGCCTCGGGCGCGCTGCCCGTGCGACGGCGAAGGCGGCAGCCGGCGCCGCGGCAGAGGTGGCGGCAGCCGTGCTCGCCGAGCGCATCGTCACCATTCTTGCCAGGGCCTCGCGCTGGCGCGGCGGCATGCCGTGGGTGGCCGGCCAGCAGCGCACGCTGCCGCTGGCGGATCTTTCGCCTGCGCAGCTCGCCGCCTTCGAGGCGGACCCGGATTTCGCGGTGATCCCGGAGCAGGGGCCGCAGATGACGCAATGACTCCCCGGGGACAGGGCCGCACGGTGATCCGCAAGGTAAGGCAGGCGGCCGGGCCGGGGCAGAGCTGAGGAGGTGCTGGCGATGCCGGCGACGGTCACGCCTGTCATCAAGCAGCCTGCCGAGCGGAAGATCCAGCGCTTCGCGTTCGGGATGCCGGCCGGCGTGCCGCTCGTCTCGCTGGTGTCGAGCAGCGTCACCGCGGCCGGCCGCGTGCCGGAAGTGCTGCCGCTGGTGATCGAGAGCAGCTCGGTCAGCACGACCGAGGCGGAGCTGCTGCTGTCCGGAGGCACGGCGGGCGAGCTCTATGCAGTGGACGTGCTGGTCGAGGACGCGGCCGGGCACCGCTACGAGAGCGAGGCCGAGATCCTCGTCCTCGACCTCGCCTTCCGCGCGGCGGGCGCGTCGGCGGCGCAGTATCTCACCATCGAGGATTTCGTCGCGCGGACCGGCATCGACGAGGCGGTGCGGCTGACTGACGAGGCCGGTGCCGGCGCGATCGACGCCCGGCGCCTCGATGCAGCGCTTCTCGACGCCGAGGCGGAAGTGAACAGCTATCTCGCCGTGCGCTACGCGGTGCCGCTGGCCCCGCCTGCGCCGCCGCCGGTGCCGGCGCTCGTCTTCGACCTGGCGCTCGCCCGGCTCTATCGCGGCGAGCTTCCGGATGGCGTCGCCCAGAAGCGTGATGCCGCGCGCGCGATCCTCAAGGATCTCGCGGCCGGCAAGGCCGTGCTGGCCGGCGCCGCGGCGCCTTCTGCCGCGTCTCCGGCGCCCGTGGTGGTCAGGCCCGCGGAGCGCGTGTTCGGGCGCCTGCGCCTGCGGAGCTACTGATGGAGATCCGTTTCACCATCGAGGGCGCCGAGCTGACGGCGGCGATCGACCGGGCGCTCCGGTCGGCGGTGGACTTCACGCCGGCAATGGAGGCGATCGCGGGCGTCATGGAAGAGGCCGTGCGCGACCGGTTTGCCGACGGCCAGGCGCCCTCCGGCGCGCCCTGGTTACCGAGCCGGCGCGCGCGCGAGGAAGGCGGCCGGACGCTGGTCGACACCCGCAGGCTTCTCGAATCGATCACCCAGCGCGCGACGGCGACCAGCGCGGAAGTCGGCACCAACATCATCTACGCCGCCATCCACCAGTTCGGGGGCACCATCCGGCCGCGCCGCGGCCGCGCGCTGAAGACGCCCGCCGGCCCGCGCCGGGCAGTCAGCATGCCGGCCAGGCCGTTCCTCGGCTTCGGCGCAGTGGAGCGGCAGGAGATCCCGCAGATCCTCGCCCGCCACATCGCCCGGGCGCTCGGAGGCCAGACATGAGCACGGTCGAGGCCGTGATCGCGCTCCTGCGCGAAGGTCCGTTCAAGCGGGTAGATGGCGCGCTGGCGCTCGCCCAGCTCGCGACCGAGCCGACGGTCGCACTGCCGGCCGCCTTCGTGCTGGAGGAGGGCTCAACCACCCAGGATGCCGCGCAGGGCAGCCAGATCTTCGAACAGGTCGAGACCGCGACCATCGCCGTTGTCGTGGTGGTGGGTGGCGACGCCGCGCGCCGAGGCGCAGCCGAGCGCGCGCTCGAGGACCTGGCCGAGGCCGTGGTCTCGCGACTGTTTGCCGCCGCGATCCCTGGCCTCGAACGGCCGCTTGCCTACCAGGGCGGGCAGCTGCTCGGGCTCGACGGCGGCCGGGTGACGCGGATCCTGCGCTTCCGCGCAGTCAGGCGGCTGCGCCTGATCGTCTCGTGAGGAGCGGATGATGGAGCGCCAAGACATGCCCGAATGGTTCGACCCCGAGGTTCACGTGGTGACCGGCACGGGTGTGCACCGGCGTCGCGATATGGCGCTCCTGGGGGCGGACGGGCTGCCGCAGTCGGGCCCGCTTCGCGCGGCCGAGGCCGCGCGGCTGAAGGGGCGCCGCGCCACGAAGGAGGACCAGGATGTCCGTGCTTGATACCACCGTTCTGCTGGCCAAGGCCGAGGCGACCTACGGCGCCTGGGCGAACCCTGTCGGCACGGCAGACGCGATGCTCGTGTTCAACCACGAGGTGACGCCGATGGAGTCGGAGGAGGTGCGGCGGCAGGTCGAGCGCGGTTTCCCCGGCGTCAACCCGTCGCTCTACACCGCGATCCGCCAGCGCCACAGCTTCTCGACCGAGCTCGCGGGCTCGGGCACGGGCAATGTGCCGGCCTTCTGGGCCACCCTGCTGCGCGGCTGCCTGGTCGCAGCGCCGCAGGTGCTGACCGGCCCGGCGCGCGTGGCCTACCCGCTCGACAGCTCCCAGGGCGGCTCGCTCTCGATCGCCGCCTTCAAGGGGGCGAACGCGCGCCACCGCAGCCGCGGGGCGCGCGGCACCGCCACCTTCGTCTTCGAGGAAAGGAGCTATCCCCGGATCGACTGGGAGTTCACCGGCGTCATCGAGGGGAGCTCGCCCATGGACGCGGGCACGCCCGGCACCGTCACGCTCCCCACTGTCCCGGTGCCGCAGGAAGTGTCGCTGCTCAACACCGTGATCCAGCTTGGCGGCTTCACGCTCGGCGTGCGCCGTCTTTCGATCAGCCTCGGCAACAAGGTGGAGTATTTCTCGACCACCGGGACCCGCGCCGTCGTCTTCGGGAAGGACGAGACCGGCGACCGGCGGGCTGTCACCGGCGAGGCGGTGTTCGAGCTGCCGGACCCGGCGGCGCGCAACTTCTTCGCCGACATCCTGCCGCGCACGGAGCTTTCGTTCAGCCTGGTCCACGGGCTCACCGCCGGCAACATCGTCGAGATCAGCTCGGCGCGCGCCGTGCTGGGGCGGGCGACCTATTCGGTCGAGCAGAACCGCCTCTTCATGAACGCGCCCATCGACTTCGTGCCGAGCGCCGCCGGCAACGAGCTCACGATCGTGACCCGCTAGGGGAGGCGGCGGATGTTCCGGCTGGTCAAGACCGTGGTGGCCCCCTGGCCGGTGCGGGTGCCGGTGGTGGGGGAGGACGGCGAGGTCCGCGAGGAGGTGGCGAGGCTCCGCTTCGAGCGCGTGGGGCAGGCGGAGTTCGAGCGGCTGTTCGCGCCGGTGGAGGGAGAGGAGGCCGCTCGCGCCCAGCTGCGCGCGCTCTTCGACCGCGTGGTGCGGGGCTGGGAGGATGTGGTGGACGAGGCTGGCGCCCCGGTCTCCTTCTCGGCCGAGGCGGCAGAGCGTCTGCTCGACTTCCCCGGCTTTGCGCCGGCGTTCGTCCGCGCCTTCTGCGCTTTTCACGCGGCCCAGCCCGAGGTGCGGGAAAAAAACTCCGCGCCGTCGCCCGCTGGTGGGCAGGCGGCGGCCGGACCGACCGCCGCCACCCCGGCTTTGCCGCCAGCGTGAGGCAGGCGCTTGTGGACGCGAGCGCGGACGAGGCCACCATCGCTCGGGAGCTCGCGAAGCTGCCTGAGGCGGAAGCCGCGCCACTCGAGCTGGACGAGGCCGACGAAGGGCTTTCGGCCTGCCTGTTCCTTGCGCTCGGCACCCAGTGGCGCACGGCGGGCCAGACCGGCATCCTCGCCGGCCTCGACTACCAGGCCATCCGGCCCACCGCCGATCTGCTTGGGATTCCGCTCGACCGCCAGCGCTTCCTTGATCTCCGCGACATGGAAGCCGAGGCGCTGAAGACCGTGGCCACCCACCTGCGTGGCAGCGTGCGATGACCGGCCAGCTCGACGTCCGCGCCCGGGTCGAGGTGGATGCGTCGCGCGCGGTCAGCCCGCTCAGGCTCACCAGGGACGAGCTGAAGCGCACCACGGAGGCGATGCGCGAGAGCGCCACCACGGCGACTGCTGCCAGCCGGCAGACGGTGGCTGCGCTCGAGCGGCAGGGTCAGGCCGCAGCGGCGGCGGCGCGGCAGCTGACTTCGGCCGCCGGGAGCACGCGGGCGGCCTACCAGCAGCTGGGCTTCCAGATCTCCGACGTGGCGGCTCAGGCTTCCGCCGGCGTCAGGCCGCTCCAGATCTTCGCCCAGCAGGGCGGGCAGGTGGCCTTTGCCCTGTCCCAGTTCGGCGGCGGTCTGGGCCGCGTGGGCGCCTTCCTCGCCGGCCCGTGGGGCGCGGCGCTGCTGGCTGGCGGGCTGGCGCTCTCCGCCTTCCTCGAACGGACGCGCACTGCGGAGGACGGAGTCAATGCGCTGTCCGCCGCGCTCGACCGGCTCGCCGAGCGCAAGCTCTCGGCCGGGCAGCAGCGCGCCGAGGACATCGGCCTGGTCCAGATCGAGCTCGCGCGGCTCGAGGGCCGCGCCGCGGCGCTCCAGACCCGCGCCGAAGGGCCAGCGACTGGTGGCCGGCGGGGGGTGCAGGCCCGGATCCTCGCCCGTCAGGAGCTGGCGGCCGTCGAGACCGAGATCGCGGGCCTCCAGGCCGTGCTGCGCGTGCAGGAGCAGGTGGCCGCCGCGGTAGACCGCGCGAAGCGCGCGCAGGAGGCGGGGGCGGCCGCCGCCCGCGCAGCAGGAGCGGCCGCGCAGGAAGCAGCCCGGCGGGCAGCCACTGCTGCGCGCGAGGCTGCGCGCGCCGAGGCCGAGCGGGTGCGCCAGTATGAGGCGCTCGCGCGCGCTGCGCGCGAGGCAGGGGCCGCGCTCCAGCGCGTGATCCCCTCGAGCCTCATCGAGGCCTTCGAGATCGGCCAGCGGCGCCAGCGCGGCTTCACCTTCGCTGACGATCCGCTGCGCGAGGCGGTGGGCGGAATCGAGGCGCGCAGGTCGGCCGCCGACCGGCTGGAAGAGGCGCGCCAGCTTGGCGCGCAGCAGGCGCGCGAGGCCAGCCGCGAGATGCTTCGCCAGGCCGGCGCCATCGGCGCCGCGATCGGCGGGCGCGCCGGGCGCACGCTGTCGCAGCTGGCCGGGCTTGCCGAAGGTGTCGCCACCGGGGATTTCTCGGGCGCGGGGCGCGCCGGCGGCATCATCGGCCTCATCGGGAATGCCGGCTCGATCATCAAGGGTGTGTCAGGGATCTTCAAGGCGGCTGGCGCAGCGCTCAAGGGGCTGGCCTCGGGTGCGACGTCGCTCGGTGCCGCGGCCGGGCCCATCGGCGCGGCGGTCGCGTCGGCCGTTTCGATCGGGAAGGTCGTCGCCTCGCTCTTCAAGCCCTCGCAGCGGGGCAAGGTGACGCTGACGGGCGCGGGCGGGGATGTGGTGGTCGGCCCGACTGGCGGGAACAGCGCCGACCGCCGCGCTGCGGCCGAAGACATCGCCGGCGCCTTTGCGCAGTCGCTCGCACGAATCGCCGAGCAGCTCGGCGCCTCGATCGGCCAGTTCGCCGTGACGGTGGGGGTCAGGAACGACCGCTTCACCGTGGACCCCTCGGGACGGAACCTGACCAGGGGCGCGGGCGTCATGAGCTTCGGCTCGGCCGACCAGGCGCTCGCGGCCGCGCTGGCCGATGCGCTGCGCGACGGCGCCATCACGGGTGTCTCCACCGCCGTCCAGGCGGCGCTCAGGCGCTACGCCTCGGACGTGAACCGGGCGCTCGCCGAGGCGCTCAAGGTGCAGGAGCTCGAGCAGCTGCTCGCAGCGCGCGACAACCCCTTCCTGCAGCCCTTCCGCGATTTCGAGCGGCAGGCGCGCGAGCGCCTCAAGGTGGCACGCGACTATGGCTTCGATCTCGTCGAGATCGAGCGGCTGAACGGCGAGGAACGCAAGCGCCTTGTCGAGCAGACGCTGGCCCAGACCGTGCGCTCGGCCCGCGACCTCCTGAACGAGCTGCGCTTCGGCAGCCGTGCCGAGGGCTCGCCGCTCGACCGGCTGCGCGCGGCAGGAGCGGAACGCGAGCGGCTGCAGCGCCTCTTCGACGCCGGTGACTTGAGCGTCGCCGATGCGCTCGCGCGGATCATCGAACAGCAGCTCGACGTGGCGCGCGAGGCCTTCGGCACCGCCGGCGGGTTCGCCGGCATCCGTGGCGAGGCGATCTCCACGCTGGAGCGCATTGTGCAGCAGACCGAGCGGCGCATCGCGGAGGCCAGCCTGGAGGCGCAGCGGCAGACGGTGGAGAAACTCGCCGAAGCGAACGCCAGCCTCGACGACCAGGTGGCTCTCTCGCAGGCCATGCTTGCCGAGCTGCAGCGGATCGGCGCGGTCGGCCCTGGCGGCGTTGGCGGCTTCGACCTGGCGGGGCTCTTCCAGCGGGTGCCGGTGTGAGCCTGGTCACGCTCGTGGAGCTGCGACCCCGGCGGCCCGCGGATGGCGGCGAGGAGGTGCTGCGCTTCTGCCACAACGCGCGCGAGCGCGCCGATTTCCTCGGCCAGCAGTGGCGGCCCGGCGTCGTCGCCCTGCCGGAGACGGAAACCGACCTCGGGTTCGACGGCCGCAACTTCGGCCAGGGCGCGGTGCCGCAGGTGGGCCGGCTGCGGCTGGCACACGAAGGGCGCAACTGGCCGGCACTGGTGTGGAAGAACGCGGCCGGTACGCTGCGCACCGCGCCGCTGCCAGACCGCGGCGACCCGGCGGATGCTGCCTTCGGGCCGCCGCAGCCCTTCCGGGTGGAGGCGATCGAGGTGGAGCGCGGCGAGGCCGTGCTCACCTTGATCGACTCGGGGCGGGAGCTGACCCGCCCGGTGATCAACCGTCTGTTTGGTACCACGGGCGTGCCGCTTCTCGACGGCGCCGACACGATCGACCTGCGCGGCCGCCCGGTGCCGGTAGGTCAGGGTCGGCTGCTTTCGGTGCCGGGCTATCTCGTGGACCGCGCCAACAACATCTGGCTGTTTCTCGGGAACCCGGCCACGAGCCAGCAGGGCTTCTACGATGGCGGCCAGCCCTACGCGAACGGCGTGGCGCGCGTCTCGCTCGCGGCACTCCAGGCGAACACACCGGCCGACGGCACGGTTGACTGGTGCCTGGACGCGGCCGGGCTGGTGCTCGCGCGTCCGTGGACGCGGCCCAACTACCCCTTCACGGCCGATCTTTCGACGGCCACGGTGCGGGCGGCAGACATCGCAGCACTCCTGGTCTCGGCCCGCACGTCGCTCGCGTTTGCGCCGGGGACGGTTGCGGCATTCAACGCGCTCTACCCCGCCGAGTGCGGGCTCTACGTGGACGACGAGCGGACGGTCGCCACCGCGCTCGACCAGCTGGTTGCCGGCCTCGGCGGCTACTGGCGGCTCACTTCTCTGGGTCAGATCGCACTTGGCCGGCTGGCCCATGCGGCCCCGGTGCTGACGCTTTCGGAGGCGGATCTTGTCTCGATCGAGCGGCGCGGCACCGTGATGCCGACGCGACGGCGCGCGGTCGGGTGGGCGCGCAACAACCGCGTGCATGGCGAGGGCGAGATTGCGGCCGCAGTGCTGGCCGGCATGGACGGCACCAGCGTGGCCGAGCTCCTGATCTGGCGCCGCAGCGCGACACCGCCGGGTACGCCATCGGGCGGCAGCTTCGACTTCGGCACCGGCGTGCTGACGCCGCCGACGGGCTGGTCCGCCTCGATCCCGGCGACAGACGGCAACCCGGCCTATGCTTCGCGAGGGCAGGCGAGCATCAGCGGTCCAACGGGGGTCGCGACGCCCAGCTGGGCCGCGCCGACCCGCGCGATCGAGGACGGCGCGCCTGGCGCCACCGGCCCGCAGGGCCCGCAGGGGCCGCAGGGCGTGCCCGGCCAGCACGGCACTTCGGTTGCGGAAGTGAACGTCTACCGGCGGGCGTCGAGCCAGCCGGCGACGCCTTCCGGCGGAAGCTTCGACTTCTCGACCGCGACGCTGACGGCACCCTCGGGCTGGTCGGTCTCGATCCCGAGCGGGTCCGACCCGGTGTGGGTCTCGCGTGGCGTGGCGGTCACCAACACGCCGGGCGGCAGCGATGTGCCTGACTGGAGCACACCTGCCCGCGCCTTCGAGGACGGCTCGGCGGTGGACGCGATCTTCCGGCGGGCGACCTCGCAGCCGGCAACGCCCTCGCCGTCGAGCGGCGTGCCTTCCGGCTGGTACTCGTCGATCGCCGACGTGCCTTCGGGCGCCGGCACCATCTGGACCTCCTTCGGCACCCGCGCCTCGCCGGCGCTCGACTGGGTGTGGGAAACGCCGGTCAGGATCGAGGGCATCGACGGCGCCACCGGCCCGCAGGGCCCGCAGGGGCCGCAGGGCGTGCCCGGCCAGCACGGCACTTCGGTTGCGGAAGTGAACGTCTACCGGCGGGCGTCGAGCCAGCCGGCGACGCCTTCCGGCGGAAGCTTCGACTTCTCGACCGCGACGCTGACGGCACCCTCGGGCTGGTCGGTCTCGATCCCGAGCGGGTCCGACCCGGTGTGGGTCTCGCGTGGCGTGGCGGTCACCAACACGCCGGGCGGCAGCGATGTGCCTGACTGGAGCACACCTGCCCGCGCCTTCGAGGACGGCTCGGCGGTGGACGCGATCTTCCGGCGGGCGACCTCGCAGCCGGCAACGCCCTCGCCGTCGAGCGGCGTGCCTTCCGGCTGGTACTCGTCGATCGCCGACGTGCCTTCGGGCGCCGGCACCATCTGGACCTCCTTCGGCACCCGCGCCTCGCCGGCGCTCGACTGGGTGTGGGAAACGCCGGTCAGGATCGAGGGCATCGACGGCGCCACCGGCCCGCAGGGCCCGCAGGGGCCGCAGGGCCCGACCGGGCCGACTGGAGCAACGGGGGTCTCCACGCGGATCATCTTCCGGCGGTCCGGCACGCAGCCCTCAACCCCCTCGCCGTCGAGCGGCGTGCCGTCGGGCTGGTACGGCACCACAGGTGACGTGCCGTCGAGCGCGGACCCGATGTGGGCATCGACCGGCGAGCGGCCATCAGGCGGGTCTGACTACAGCTGGGGCGTGCCGGTCAGGCACGAGGCCATTACCGCCGCCAATACCGGTGACTGGCGTTACCTCACCGAGAGCGTCTCGGGCGAGATGACCTTCACGCTCCAGCCGGGGGAAAGCCGCATCGCGCGCGGGATGGGGCTCTATCCCTCTCCCGTCTCGCCCGGCTCGGTCCGGGTGCAGATCGAGTATGGCGAAGTTGGTGGAGGTTGGACGACCTCGAACGGGGCGAGTGCCCCCTTCAACGTGGGCGAGCCCGGCACCCCGTTGCATAGCGTGACGATCACCAATTCCACTGGGGCACAGCGGCCCTACCGCGTGCGCGGCACGCTCATCATCGAGAGCGGGGACCCCGGCACCCGCGATGCCAATGTCTCGGTACTGGCGGTATGAGGTGGCTGGTCTATAGCCTTGACACCGGCGAGGAGCTCAGGCGCACGGATGCGCCGCAGCCAGACCTCGCCGAGGGCGAGGCGGCTGCCGAGATCCCCGCCTCGGCCGAAGGCGGCGACCCGCTGACCGAGTGGCAGCCTGCGTCGCGTACCTTCATGGACGTGCCGCGGCTCGACGCCGATGGCATCTATGGGCTGTTCACGGCGGAAGAGCGGGCGGCGATCCTGACCTGCGGCGTGCCGCAGGTCATCGGGCTGGTGCTCGCGCTCCGGTTCATGCGCCGGCCCATCCGCGCGAGCGATCCGCTTCACGTGCAGGGGGTGGCGCTGCTGCAAGGCCTCGGGCTCATCACGGCCGAGCGTGCGGCGCAGATCCTGGCCTTTCAGCCCCCGGTCGACGCCGACTGAGGGGCCGATGATGAGCCTGAAGCGCACCATTCAGAGCCGCCTTCAGGTGCCTGTCGACGGCGCCTTCGGGCCCGTCACCTGGGCGGCGATCTTCCGGCACATGGGCGCCGGCGCCCTGGCGGAACCACTGGCGGCTGCCGCTCACTACCTCGGCCCCGCCGGGATCGACGCCAACCCGCTCCGGCTGACCGAGTTCCTGGGCGAAATGGCGCATGAGAGCCAGGGCTTCACCCGGCTCGCCGAGAGCCTCATCTACACAAGTGCGGCACGGATCAGGGCCGTGTGGCCCACCCGCTTCCCGACGGAAGCTTCCGCGCGCCCGTTCGTGCGCGCCCCCGAGCGGCTCGCCAACCACGTCTACGGCAGGAGGCTGGGGAACGTGCACCCTGGCGATGGCTGGCGCTTCCGTGGGCGCGGCATCATCCAGCTGACGGGCCGCGCGAACTATGCCGAAGCCGGCCGCGCGCTCGGCCTGCCGCTCGAGGACGAGCCCGACCTCGTGGCAGAGCCCGAGGTGGCGGTTCGGGTGGCGGCGTGGTTCTGGACGCGGCACAAGCTGAACCCGCTCGCCGACTGGGGGATGAGCGAGGCGATCACGCGGCGGATCAACGGCGGCCTTGCCGGGCTCGACGACCGGCTCGCGCGCAAGGCCCGCTTCCGGAGGCTCTGGGCATGACCTCGCTTCACCGGCTCGCCCTCCTCGGCACCGATCTCCTGATTGCCGGCGGGATGGCCGGCACGGTGTGGCTGCTGTTCGAAGCGCCGCAGGCCGCCGCGAGCCTCTCGCCCATCGTCATGTTGCTCGCGACACACCGGTCGCAGATCGTGCGCCACCTCTACCCCGCGCCCGAGTATGAGGCCGATCCTGCGCACCAGAAGAAGGAGCGCGAACCGTGAGCGCACCCGTTGCCCGTGCCGAGTTCCTGAAGACAGCCGAGCGTTTCGCGATTGCCGAGAACGTCACCATCGGCACCCGCTGGGGCGAGGACGCGCTGGATACGCGCCAGTCGTCATGTCTCCGCTTCGATACGGACGCGGCGGCCGAGGCCGCACGGCAGCTCGCGCAGCTCGACGAGGTCCGCGCGCGCGACGCGGTGGTGATCGCCGGCGTCCACCTCGATCTCGAGGGATCGACGGTGAGAGTGCCCTACAACGGCCGGCTGGGGCTGACGGGCGCGCGCGACCTGCTCGTCGTGCGCGCGCGAGTCGACCGCAACCGCGGGCTGACCGAGATCGAGGGAGAGGTGCTGCTGTGAGCTTCCTTCTCCAGCCGCGCCAGTTCCTCGCCTTTACCGACCCGCCGCCGGCCGACGCCGGATTTCCGGTGACGAACCTCGCCGACCCGCAGCCCAAGATCGTATGGCGGCGGTCCTTCGATGGCCCATGGGCCGCGCGGATCACGGTCGACATGGGTGGCGACATCGGTCTCGACACGTTTGCGCTGCTCTACCACGCGGGCGCACCGGCGCTGACGTGGCGGATCTGGTCGCGAACAGCAGCCCAGGGGAACTTCGGCCCAGGCGTGGCCGGCGAGGCCGATGCAACGCCAATCCTGTCGCCGCTGGTGCCGGCATCGCTTCCCTCGACCATCGGCGCGACCCGGCTGCACGCGCTGCACGTGGCGCCGTCGCCCGTGACGGCGCGCTACGTCCGCATCGTGCTGCAGGACCTCACTGCCGGTCCGCAGGTTTTCTCGGCCGGTGTGCTCGCGATCGGAGGCAGGATCCAGCCCATGAACGCCGGAACCGGCCCCGGTGCAGACTGGGGAACGGGCCGCCGCGTGGTCGATCTTTCCGAGGTACAGACGCTGGATGGCGGCGAGCGGGCGACGTGGCGCCGGGCGTGCGTGCCCGAGGTGAGGTGGCGGTGGTCGCTCCTGTCCGACGCCGAGCTCCGCCAGCTGTGGGCGCTGCAGATGAACCGGGGGGAAGGGCAGCCGCTGCTCTACGTCGAGGATGCGGCAGCCACCACTGGCCTGCAGGAGCGCATCCACTACGGCACGCTGACGGGGCTCGATTTCTACGAGCGCCGCCAGGCAGACAAGAGCTCCTGGGAGTTCCGCCTGCGGCACTGGCTTTAGGCGCTGCTCAGGAGCGCCTCACGAGCGCCTGAGGGCGCTGTCAACCTTGTCCCACGACACCCCGTGCAGGGCCGAAATTTTTTCTCAAACCTCCTGTCCCATTTTCTCAAACCTCCTGTCCCGCTACACTGGTGGACCGCAACGGCGGGGAGGCAGGGCCGCTGGGGCAGGCGCTCGCCGAAT
>NZ_JACHTM010000006.1 GCF_015354055.1 Thermaurantiacus tibetensis | reverse complement strand
GCCGGCCGCGTGCCGATGCCCGCGCACGAGGGGGTCGCCACGGGCGCCTGAGCGCAGCCCGAACTACCCACGCCGTCCGGTCCTTCACCTGGGTGTCCGCCTTGGCGTCTCGGGGTCGTCGGCTGCGCGCCGGGATCCCACACGGTCACCGGAAGTCGCCTCCCTGCCAACGCCGGCCTCATGAACATCGGCATTGTCGAACCCATGGTGCGATATGGCCTGATCATCTGCGATGCCTTCACCGCCAGTATCGAGCGGGTCATCTTGCCAAAGAACCTGGTCTGAAATTAAATTGCGCGGTGTCAGCGGGTTAGCTTGACGCGAGCCCGGGTCGCTGATTCTGAGGTTTTGCAAAAAACTTTTGGAGTTAAGGCAGTGTCCCGGTTGGTGGCGTAGGAGGCTGCGGGGGGAGCCTCTGGGGTAGGGCAGCGCGCGGCCGCGGGTGACGCTGGTGGTCACCGCCGATCTTCGGAGAAGGTTCGGGTTGCGAGACCTGGAACCGACAACGGAGACGACGATGACCGGAGAAAGAATGGCGCTGATCGAGCTGGTTGAGAAGCAGGCCCACGGCGATCTTGTGCGCGAGATGCTGGCGTTCGCGGCCGAGCGGATCATGGAGGCCGAGGTCGAGGGCCGGACAGGCGCGGCCAAGGGCGCGCGCACGCCGATGCGGGAGGTGCAGCGCAACGGATACCGCGACCGCGACTGGGAGACCCGTGCCGGGCGGATCGCGCTGGAGATCCCCAAGCTCCGGAAGGGCAGCGACTTCCCCAGCTTCCTGGAGCCGCGCCGGACGGCGAAGAAGGCGCTCGTGGCCGTGATCCAGGAGGCCTGCGTCCACGGCGTCTCGACGCGCGCCGTCGACGATTTGGTCAAGGCCATGGGCGCGGGCGGCATGTCGAAGAGCGAGGTCAGCCGGCGCTGCGCCGAGATCGACGAGCGGGTGAATGCCTTCCTGGCGCGGCCGCTGGAGGGCGGATGGCCCTATCTCTGGCTCGATGCGACCGACCTCAAGGTCCGCGAAGGCGGGCGGATCGCCAGCCGAGCGGTGATAATCGCCGTCGCCGTGAACGAGGGCGGCGCGCGTGAAGTGCTCGGCGTCGCCACCGGTCCCTCGGAGGCCGAGACGTTCTGGACCGAGTTCCTGCGGTCCCTGGCCGACCGGGGCCTACGTGGCGTCAAGCTGGTGATCGCCGACGACCACAAGGGCCTGCGGGCTGCGGCACGTCGGGTCTTCAACGCCACCCGCCAGAGGTGCCGCATTCACTGGATGAGGAACGCCCTGGCCCATGCCCCGGCCAAGCAGCGCACCGCGGTCGCGGCGATGCTGAAGACGATCGTCGCGCAAGCGACCAAGGTTGAGGCCGAGACACAGTGGGATATCTTTGCGGACGCGCTCCGCGAGAGGCAGCCCAAACTCGGCGCGCTGATGGACAGCTCCCGTGACGACGTGCTGGCTACATATCCTTCCCCCGCGAACATTGGGCCCAGATCGCCAGCACGAACCCGCTGGAGCGGGTGAACCGCGAGGGGAAGCAGCGCGCCGACGTCATCGGCATGTCGGCTTCGCCGCCTTTCGGGTCCCCAACGACGAAGCCATCATCCGCCTCGTCGGCGCGCTGATGCTCGAGACCAACGACGAATGGGCAGTCGCAAGACGATACATGGCGCTGGAAACACTCGCCCGCCTCACCGACAATCCCACCGTCAGGCTGTCCGCCGTGGCAACCTGATCAAGCCCTCACCTCTTCGAAGGTCGGCTCCGCTACACCACGACGGGGGACACTATCGAGTTCAACGATGTGGACTGACACCACCCGAGCGCAGTATGCCTGTGCCGACTTGGCTTTGCCAAGCGATTTGACTGATGCGGAATGGGCCGTGCTGGAGCCGTTCCTTCCGGCGCCTGGTCGTGTAGGGCGACCGCGCAAATGGCCGCTGCGGCGAATCATCGGGGCGATCCTGTTTTTGCTACGTGGCGGGCTGCCTTGGCGGATGTTGCCGCCCTGCTTTCCTCCGGTCTCGACGGTGCGGCGCTGGTTCTACCTGTGGCGCGACAATGGTCTGTGGCTCTCGCTCAATCACGCCCTGCTGCTGATCGCACGGGAAGCGGTCGGACGCGAGGCCTCTCCGAGCGCCGGCGTGATCGACAGCCAAAGCGTCAAAACCACCGAGAGCGGCGGGCCAAGGGGCTACTATGCGGGCAAGAAGATCAAGGGCCGCAAGCGGCACCTCGTGACCGACACCGATGGCAATCTCGTTCATGCCGTGATCCATACCGCCGATGTCCAGGACCGTGATGGTGCACCGCTCGTCTTAGCCGAGATCATCCGCCGTCACCCTTGGCTGCGGCACATCTTTGCAGATGGTGGCTATGCCGGCGACAAGCTTCGTCAGGCGCTGCGCAAGATCGGGAAATGGACGGTCGAGATCATCAAGCGGTCCGACCACGCCAAGGGCTTCAAGGTCTTGCCCAGACGCTAAGTCGTTGAGCGAACCTTTCCCTGGCTCGGTCGCAACCGCCGCCTCGCCAAGGACTTCGAGCAGACCATCGCCTCGGCCACCGCATGGCTGTTCATCGCCTCAATCCAGCTCTTCGCACACCGCATCGCAAGAACAACAAATCTATCACAATGGTTTTGAATCAAACTCTAAGTCGAGGCCGTCGCCACGACCCTGTGGGTCCTTCCCGCGCCTTCTGCCGCGACTTCACCCCCCATTGACGCGGCCTTCTCGAAGATGACGGCCCACGTCCGCCAAGCGGCCGAGCGCATCATTCGCTGCCTGTGGAACGCCATCGGCAGAGCATTTGGACCGCCATCGGACGCATCCTCGACATCGACACACTGCAGGAATTCGCCAACAATTTCAGCGTGTGTGGACGTGACCGAACATGATCGAAAACCAGGCTAGGGCTGGCAGCCAGGCTGCGGGTCTCCAGTGTGCTGCCGCAGGTAGACGATGACGTGCGCGCGCTCGGCGGGGTTGGACAACCCGGCGAAGACCATCCGGTTACCGGGGAGGGCCTTCGACGGCTGGGCAAGGAAGCGGTCGAGACTGTCGTTGGTCCAAGGTCCGAGGTCAGGGCGGATAGCAGGCGAATAGGAGAAGCCGGCCGCGCTTCCAGCCGGGCGTCGGAACATGTGCCAGAGGTTGGGACCAACCAAGTGGCGCTCGCCCTCGCCAAGCGTGTGGCACGCCCGGCACTTAAGAAACGCACGGCGCCCACTCTCGAGATTGGCTGAGCGCTCCTCGCCGGCCACCGGCACGGTGCAGGCCTCGGTCGCGGCCGATGCCGTCGACGCGAGGACCGGCGCGAGAAGCCAGTGGCCTAGTACGAGCAGCCTTCGGAGCCGCGCGCCTGTCACCGGTCGGTCCCGATCCGGAAGGCCAAGGTTACGCCGAGTTCCCGGCCGCGGTCGACGCCGACCGCGAGACAACGCTGCTCGGGGTTGAGGCTGAAGCGTCCGCCCTCAGGTCTGTTGAAGTACAGGCAGCTGTTGGTGGCCGCGAGAGAGCCAGTCGCCGCGCGATCGTTGTGGAACAGGTCACGAGCGAAGAAGGTTGCCACCGCTGGCCCGAAGTCGAGCCCAAGGTTCGCGTTGACGCGGTTGATGGGAGCAAGCCGGGCGAGGTTGGCGGCGTCAGCAAATCGCTCGCCGGTGTGCTGCAGGCCGATGCCCGCCAGGAGCTGAAGCCCGCGGCCAAGCTCGCGCGCGTAGTCGGCAGCAACCGAGCCAGTCCAGTTGGGCAGGCCGATGGACGTCTTGCCTTCGAACGTCCCGCCGCCGAAGATCCGCTGCAAGTTCGGGTCGGTCGGGCTGACGGGGGTCGTATACCGGTGCCGTGCGTAGCCGACACCGCCCCGCAGGCGAAGAGACGGTAGCACCTGGAAGAGGGTCTCGAGCTCGAACCCCTCGATCCGGCTTTCACCGATGTTCTCGAACAGCGTGATAGGCACGCCCGTCTGCGTGGAGACGGCCGAAAACTGCTGGTCCTTCACCTTCATGAGGAAAGCGGCGCCCGACAGAAACAGGCGGTCATCAAGCAGACGAGACTTAGCACCGACCTCGAAGTTGAAGTTCCGCTCGGGCTCAACATATTTGAAGTTCGTCCGGATAGTCTGGTTCCATCGACCGGGCTTTGTGCCTTCGGAGTAGAGAAGGTAGATAAGGCTGTCCTTCATGGGCTCGAAGGACAAAGTAAATCTGGGCAGGAACTGGCGGCTGGTCTCCGTCAGCCTGTTGGGATTGAAGGCACCGGTGTCGGCTGTGCTACAAGTAAGGCACGGCTGGAAGACGTTCCGCTCGATGTCGTAGCGCATCTCGGCGGCAAGGCGGATGCGCTCGGTGACCTCGAAGCTGAGGTCACCGAAGACCGCGATGTTGCGGACGTCCTCGTCGCCGCGGGTTCTGCCTGTGGGGTTCTCCGGCCGGACATTGGTTGCAGCGAAGTTGGAAAGACTTTCCTCATAGAAGAAGCCACCGAGCCGCCAGGCCAGCCTACGGTCGGTTGGCGAGGACAGGCGGAGCTCCGCACTGTAGGAGGTAAATTCGTCCCATGTCGCCGAGAAGAAGGGGTTTGCGAGCTTGGTTGCCGACACGGCAGTGTTGGAAACACGTCGGGAGTAGGGCTGGGTTCCGAAGAAGGGATCAGGGGACTGGCGGAAGTACAGGTCTTGGTTGGCCCAGTTCTTCTCCGTCTGCCAGCCGGAGCGCAGCGCGATCTGGTAGCCGCTCGGCAGGCGATACTCAGCGACTACCGATGCAAACCACTGGTCGCGGTCGAGGCCGCACTTGAGCGGCCGACCCGCTGCGCTCTCGCAGCCGGCCATGTCGGCCGTCACCTTGCCCAGCCGGCCGTTCGGCCAGAGGATCCCGCCGACGGTGACGAGGCTGGTGCCCTGCGCGATCCACTCGTGGGGATGCATGGTGGTGAACGCTGGAGTAGAGTCCCGCTGCTCCTGGTACATGGCGGTCAGCCTGATGCGGAGGGCGGGGTCCGGGTTGACGAGGAGCGACGTGTAGCCGCTGTGGGTCCGCTCCTCGCCGATCCGGATCGTCCGGGTAGCGTTCGTCTTGGTCGCAAGGGTTCCGAGCGTGCGCGCGCGCCCCTGAAGCGTGAGCCAGACGCCGTCCACGACGCGGACGGTGCCGGTGAGGTCGATCTCCGAATTGGGCTTGTCGGCGCCACGGTTGCCGGACCGCGTGGCTAGACCTTCGACCTGCAGCACGTCGGGCTTCAGGTCGAGCGTCCGGTAGTTGATGGCGCCGGCGTAGGTCTGCCTGCCGAACTGCGCGGATTGCGGACCACGGATGAGCTCGATGCTGCCGATGACGGGGGGATCCATGACCGAAGCCGAGCCGCCGAGAAACACGCCATCGAGGAAGACCGAGACAGACTGGAGTTGCTTGTTGATGGTGTTGGGCGCAAGACCGCGGATGGCAAGGGTCGAGGGCGAAGCGCGTCCGCGCGATGCCTCGAGGACGAGGCTCGGAAAATCTCCCGCGAAGTCGCGCAGGTCGCGAAAGCCGGCGCGCCGGAGGTCCTCGGTGTTAAGGACGGTGACCGAGAGCGGCAGGTCCTCGATCCGCTCGGGCCGCAGCTTGGCGGTGACGATGATCTCTCCGAGGCCGCCGGTGCGGCCAGGTTCGCTCTCGGCAGGCTCGGCAAGCGCCGGGCCAGCGAGCGCGATGCTCGCACCGGCAAGTCTCGCGAGGCTGCCGACCATAGCGCCCGAGGTTGTCCGGACCCCAAACGAACGCCAAGGCACCAGACGAGCGTCGCCCCTCATACCTAACGCTGCCGCCATGTTAGCCTCCGCCTAGTCATTATGTCGTCATGATGGCCTGACATTTGAAAGGCGTCAAGCGCCGTGACAGCTCCGAATTCCCTCGCTTAGGCCAGCACTTCGAGGGCTGCCCGCTCGCCGCTTTCAAGAGCCCCCTCAATCCCCATGGCGAGGTCGGCCGTGTGCTCCCCGGCGAAATGCACCCGGCCGAACGGCGACCGGAGCCGTTCCTGAAGCGCAGCAAGGCCACCGGGATGCCGTGAGGCGAACGTTCCCCGCGCCCAGCGGTGGCGCGACCAGCACAGCGCCGACGGGGCGCCGAGGCGCCCCACTAGCGACGGGCGTAAGGCTTCTAGCCTAGCCTGCACGAGCGCGATCGCGTCAGGCGCGGAAAGCCTCTGGAGCGACGCTGCCTCCGGGCCGGATGCGTAGAACCAAAGGTAGCTTCCGGCCGCATTCTCGACGTGAAACACTCTGCCACCGAGCTGCCGGCTCCAGATCGACGGCGGCAGGCCGTCCTCCTCCCAGAATGGCGCGTGCACCGGCAGGAAGACGCTCATCGCCTGGCCGTAGGGAAGCGCGCGCCACGCGGCTGCAATCGCAGGCGGCGGTGCCGGCTCGAAGGCGAGACGGGCCGTAAGCGGCGCCGGAGTGGTGACGATCGCCCGGCCCGCGCGCCATCGACGGCCGTCGGCCGTTCTAACCTCGACATCGGCACGGCCTTGGCGGATCGCAACGACCGGGGTGGCGAGATGAACCGCATCCCCAAGGCGCGCTGCCATCGCGTCTGGGAGGCGGCTCATGCCGCCATCGAGGAAGGCAAGATCGCCATGCGCACGCGAATGCTGCCGGAGCGTGTGACGGCGGATCATCCAGAGCGCGGAGACGCGAGACAGGCGGCCGAGCGGATTGCCGACGGCAACGAGCGGCAGCATCTCGGGGCGGGCGCCAAGCCCGAGGAGCAAGCGATCATAGGGGCCATCAAGCCCCGCCGCCTCCTGCTCAAGCCAGCTTTCCGGCGCCGGCAGCGGGGCGACCTTCTGCATGAGGGCGGCCTCGAGCGCGAAAGGCGGCACGCCGCGATGCTCGCCTCGCACGGGATTGTCCGGGTGCGTTCCCCACGCCGATGCCGGCACGAGGCCGGTCCTTACGTGGATCGCCATGCCCTGTCCCAGACTTGGGCGGGACACGATCCGGAGACCGAGGTCATCGACCAGCCGATGCACCCGCGCGTAGAAGGGGCCGATCTCGGCGCCGCCCGCCTCGGGCCGGCCCTCGGCGTCGTCGAGTGTGCGGATCCGTCCGCCGACGCGTGCATCCGCCTCAAGGACCAGCACCCGCGCACCTTCGCCGGCGAGCATGAGGGCTGCCTGGAGACCGGCAAGCCCGGCTCCTACCACGATGACGTCGGCGTCAGGACGATGGTCGGCCGCGCGCGCGACCCGACCCAGCCCAGCCAGCCCGATGCCGCCCGCAAGTAGCTGCCGCCGCGACAGGCGGACCAGATGGCCTAGTGGCGATTGCCGAAGCCTCAGCCCTGCCATGCGCTGGTCCAGCGGAACTTGTCGCGCAGATAGGCGGCAGCGGCGGCCCGGGTCTCGGGCACGTGCGCGAGCCAGAGGTTGGGGTCGTAGCGCTCGCGATAGGCGTTGAAGACGTGGCGATAGATCGAGAGATGGACGTCGGGGATCCGGTGCGTCCGTCGGTAAGCCTCGAGGTCGATGACGGCCCGACGCTTGGTCTCGAACTTGTCCGCCTCGGCGAGGACGACACCCCGGGGGCCGAAGATGGCCGACCTTCCCACCCAGTTGTTCTTCGGTGCTTGCTCGACGAAGTAATGCGGGTTTTCGCGATGGACGTCGATGCAGTTGTTGACGATCGTGGTAAAGACGTCGTTGTGATAGCTCGTGAGTCGCATGTCCTCCCACTCGCAGCCACCCGTCGCGGTTCGCAGGATAAGCTCGGCGCCTTTGAGCGCCATGCAGCGGAACAGTTCCGGCTCGAACTGGACGGAGGACATGGAGATGTTGCCGATGTCGGTCCGCTCGACGGGAATGACGGCATCGAGACCATACATCTCGACGTAGCGGTCCCAGACATCGTAGATGGTGGTCGTGAACTGCTCGACCCCGGGCCACATGCCGCGCATGTTGCGCTGCTTCCAGTGCCGGGCGCGTAACCGGCCATCGGGTCCGATCAGGAGCTGTGTGTTCATGGTATGGCCGGGCCAGTCGTCATCGAGCATCTGGCACCCGAGGGCGATGTAGCAGTTGTATTGCTTGGCCTTCTTTCCGATTTCGGCGATTTCGGGGCCGTCCGGATGGCGCGACACCCGAAGCATCTGCTTCAGATCCCAAGGGGCGAAGCCGTGGAGTGGGAATTCGTGGAAGCAGAGCAGGTCGCAGCGCCCGCCAGTCTGCTGCGCCTTGTCAATAGCGTTGAGGAGGTACGCGAGATTGTCGCGGATGCCTGGCTCGGGATTGTCGCCGTCAACGGCCCGCACTGGCGTCTGGACGATGCCGATCGCCACGCGCGGCGCCCGCAGCGGGTGGGTCTCGTAAGTGCCGTCCTCGCGCACCATCGGGCTTCCAGCCGCCCCTCCCCCTTCCTCGCCGCCCGGTGCATCTGCCATCCGCTCCGTCATGCACTCTCCCTCCACGTTCAGAACGAGGCCCTCGCGACCGGCATCCTCGCGCTTGCTGGCGCAGCCTATTGCAGCGCGACTTGGGATGCAATAAGGTTATGATGTTAGGACAACCTTGGCGCCGGGGGGTGGCGCCTGTCATCCGAGGGAGACGGTGAGGTGCTGATCAACAACTGGTACGTGGCGGCCGAATCGGCCGATGTCGTGGTCGGCAAGCCGCTTGCCGTCCGCATGCTCGGCTGCGACTTCGTGCTGTTCCGCCAGACCGATGGCCAGGTGGCCTGCCTTTCGAACGTGTGCCCCCACCGGGGGGCGTCTCTGGC
This sequence comes from Thermaurantiacus tibetensis, assembly GCF_015354055.1. GTDB lineage: Bacteria > Pseudomonadota > Alphaproteobacteria > Sphingomonadales > Sphingomonadaceae > Thermaurantiacus > Thermaurantiacus tibetensis. The sequence continues at coordinate 33,201 of NZ_JACHTM010000006.1, read as the reverse complement.
GCATGGCCGCTGCGAGGAAAGCACGGTGGCCTGCCCGTTCCACGGCTGGCGGTTCGCCGCCGACGGGCGCTGCATTGACATTCCGTCGATGGGTCCGGACTTCCGGATTCCGCCCCGCGCGCGCGTCGACAGCTACCCGACCCACGAGGTCTACGGCTGGATCTGGGCCTTCCTCGGGGACCTGCCGGAGGAGGAGCGGCCGCCGGTGCCCGAGCTTCTCCCGGAGTTCCACGACACCGAGCGGTGGCGCACCACCCGGATGGTCGTGGAGGCACCGGTGAACTGGGAGAAGTTCGAGGAGAATTCCCTCGACACGGCGCATTTGTCCTTCGTCCACCGCGCCTTCGGGAACCGGATGGACCCCCGGGCCACGCTCGTGCCCATTGAACGAACGGCCTACGGGGCCCGCGTGGCGCGCGAGCGCACGCCGCCGCGCCCGGAGGCGAAGACCGGCGTCCTCGGGCAGATCCTGTCCCAGCCACGCGACAAGACAAGCGTCCAGCTCGAGTTCTCGCTTCTCGGCCTGTGCCACCGGATCCAGCCCACGTTCCGCCCTGGGGTCAGCCAGGTTGTCTTTTCCGCCTCGACTCCGATCGACGCCCGCAACACCCGCCAGTTCGGGCTGCAGGCGCGCAACTACGCCATCGAGCCTGAGCATGACGCCGAGCGCCTGGCTGGCCGAAGGGAGGCGATCGACGAGGACATCTCGGTCGTCCGCCACGTCCGGCCAAAGATCGGCCCGACGCCCCTTGCGGAGGAGACGCTCGTCAAGGCCGACGAGATGGAAGCAATTTTCCGCTCGCTCGTCATCAAGATGATCGAGGCGGGCTGGGAGATCGACCACGACAAGGTGGAGCGGGAGTGGGACCGCAAGGTCTACGTGATCCCCTCGCCCGCGCGCCGGCTCGATCCAAAGGGCTGGGCTCACGAGGCGGTGCCGACGACCCGCCCGCGCACCGGCTTCGGCTGGCGAGATCTCGCCCGCCAGGCTGGCGAGATCGCCAATCGGCTGGGCGTAGGCGAGGCGGCTTGATGCGCGCCGTCCCCGCAGGTGGTACGGAGGAAGCCGCGGCCGAGGCTCCGGTCGGCGTTGCGGCCGGACGCCTTCACGCGGCCGCGCCCGAGGTAGACCCGGAGGAGCGAGCGCTGCTCGCCTTCGCCGTGGCTTTCAAGGGTTTGCTGCGCGGCCGGATGCGCGATGCCGTCTGCGTCCGCGCGGAAGCCTGCGTCGCCCGCGGAGACCTTCCGGAGGAGGCGCTGACGGAGGAGCCGATCTACCGCTGGTGGAGCGCTGCCCTACGCGCGCAGCAGGACTTCTACGTCGACGTGACGGCCGCGATCGTCGATCGCCAGCTCGAGGCACTCGCGGCCACGGCAAGAACGATCGCCCGTGATCCGGGGCCAGGCAGCCTCACGCTTGACCCCTCCGTCCGCGTGCCAACCTACCAGGCGGCCGTGGACATCCATTGCGTGCCAGGCTCCTACTTCCTCGAGCGCATCGCCGATGACGTCGGTCCCGGCGCCCGGTCGGAACTCGGGTCGCTCGCGTTCGCCATGGGCCGGCACGGGGCCATGAACGAGGACAAGGGCGTGGTGGCAGCCGAATTCGCCCGGAGCTTTGCGCCTGACCTTGCCATCCGGCGAATCCTCGACCTCGGCTGTACCATCGGCATGTCCACGCTTGCCTGGTGCGATGCCTTTCCCGCGGCCGAGGTGCATGCGGTCGATGTTTCGGCGCCGTGCCTGCGCTACGGGCATGCGCGTGCGCGCGCGCTCGGCCGCTGCGTCCATTTCCGGCAGGCGGACGCCGAGGCGCTCCCCTATCCCGACGGCAGCTTCGACGTGGTCGCAAGTCACATCCTGCTACACGAGACGAGCCGCGCCGCCCTGCCGCGGATCTTCGCCGAGTGCCACCGGGTACTGGTGCCCGGCGGCGCCATGGTGCACGTCGAGGTGCCCATCCGGGATCTGGATCCGGCCGCGGCGTTCCTTGCGCGATGGGACGCATGGAACAACAACGAGCCCTTCTGGGGCCATCTGGCCGGGCTGGACTTGGCCGGGCTGTGCGTGCAGGCTGGGTTTCCGCAGGAAGGTGTCGTCGAGACGGTCGTGCCCTCGGCCCACCAGAAGGCCGGCGGCTGGCTGGTGCTCGCTGCCCGTAAGCCGGCATGAGGGCGCCGTCGCGGGACGCGCGCCGGAGGGCCATACCGCCGCGCCCGCGGGCGGCGCTCGGCGCCCGGCCGCGCCTGCTGGCCTCTGCCGACTCCGAGGTGCTCCTGGCGATGATCGTTGCGCTTGCGGCGGAAGTGCACCGGCTCGAGGACCGTCACGACCGACTGTTGGCCGCGCTCGCCCGGGACGGTGTGAAGCTGCCGGAGGAGGCAGGGCCCGCCTCAGCCCGCGCGCCGCGCGCCGAGGCGCTGGTCGAGCGCGTCTTCCGTGTCTTCGACGAGATGGCCGAGCGAGCTCTGCGCGGCGACGATGAGCCCTACCCCGATGTCGTCGACCGGCTGGGACGGCCGGAGGGGCCGTGAGCGGGACTGGCCGACTCCTCGCGCCGGGCGACATTCTCGTCGCGGCAAGCGACATTGACGACACCCGCGTCGATCTGCGCAACCACCGTGGGCCGGGCCGGCTTCTTCATTTCTCCCGCGATTTCTCGCTGCGGGGCGAACTTCGCACCGGAGTGGACGGGCTTGTCGTCGGGCTCGCGATCGCCCCCGACGGCGTCATCTGGACGGCAGATCCGACAGGACGCGCGGTCGTCCGGTTCGGGGTGGATGGCAGACGGCTCGAACCCATCTCCGACCTTCCCGAAAGGCCGTGGGGAAGCGTGCTGTGCCTGCCGGACGGGACCGTGCTGCTTGCCGTGCATTCGTCTCGGGGTGCCCCGCCGGAGGACAGGCTCGGCGACCGACTGCTGCTCGAGCTCCGCGACCTGCGGCCAGCCCGCGCCTTTCGGCCTCAAAGCGACGGCGGCCGCAGCGGCTGGCACGCGATCACGAGCCTCGCGGCCGTGCCGGACGACACGCGCCTCCTGCACCTGGCCGAAGGGGGTCGCACTGTCGGGGTCTTCGACCTCGCACGGAGTGTCGACCTCGACCCGTTCCTCCTGTTCCCCGAATCTGACCCCCGCCGGGCCTATGGGGTCGCGTGGGCGGGCTCGGGCGCGCTTCTTGCGACCGGCCGGTCCGTGCTTCGTCTGGACCCCGAGGGACGGATCCTTGCCGAGTGGCAGGCCGGCCCGCCCGAGACGGGGTGGACGCGCGTGACCCCCTCGGCGGATGGCGAAACCTTCTTTCTCAACAACTTCCTCGCAGGGATCATCGAACGCCGCTCGCTGGCTAATGGACGGGTGCTTGCCGTTTGCGACATCGGACGGCGCTGCGTCCTTTGCGGCGTGGCCGACGTGGCATGACGGACAGCAGGCGAAAGGAGCAAGGCTCGCGTGACGAAGGGATCCTTGACGAGGCCGATGCCGGCGACGACCGGCTGGCGAGGCGTGATGGCCCTGCTACTCGTGCTTTTGCTGCCGCTCATTGCGGGGTGCAGCGGGGGCAGCAACGGGGGCGGCGAAGCGGGCGTGCTGCGCCGGGGAACGGCCAGCGAGCCGCCTTCGCTCGACCCGCAGGTCGCCATCGGCAACTCGGCGTCCACCATCGTCAACGACCTGTTCATGGGCCTTGCGACGCGGGATCGCGAGGGGCGTACCGTCCTCGGGATCGCTGAATCCTACGAGGTGTCCGATGACGGTCTGGTCTGGAAGTTCCGCCTGAAGCCGGGACTTAAATGGTCGGATGGCACACCGCTCGGGGCCGGGGACGTCGTCTGGTCGTTCCGGCGGCTCATGCTGCCCGAGACCGGCGCACGCTATGCAGCCAACCTATATGCGATCAAGAACGCGCGGGCGGTCAACCGCGGCGCGCCCCCGGAAACGCTTGGTGTGCGCGCGCTCGACGACCGTACCGTCGAGTTCACGCTCGAACGGCGAGTTCCCTACTTCCTGAGAGTGCTGAATTCGAACGCGACCGTGCCAGTGCCGCGGCACGTGATCGAGCGGGAAGGCCGCAACTGGACGCGTCCGGGAGTCATGGTCTCGAACGGCGCGTTCCGCCTTGTCGAGTGGGTGCCCAATACCCGGATCGTGCTCGAAAAGAACGGGAACTTTCATGACGCGCAGGCGGTCCGGCTGGAGCGGGTGATCTACTTCCCGACCGACGACACCGCGTCCCTCGTCCGCCGCTTCCGCGCTGGGGAAGTGGACGTCGTCCTGAACTTCCCACCCGACCAGGCGGAATTCCTCGAGCGGACCTATCCGGGCCAAGTGCGGGCCGTAAGCAATTATGGGCTATACTACTACATGCTGAACACGCGGCGGCCTCCATTTGACGACCTTAGGGTGCGTCGGGCGCTTGCCATCGCGATCGACCGCGACGGCCTCGTGCAGCGGATCCTGAAGGGCGACTCCGAGCCCGCCTGGACGCTCGTGCCGTCTGACATCTCCGACTACCGTCGGCTGCCCTCGCCCGAGGCCGAGCGGCCGCTGACCGAGCGCCAATCCGAAGCGCGGGAGCTCCTTGCTGCGGCCGGATATGGGCCCGCCAAACCCCTCGCCTTCCAGCTGCAGTACGACACCAAGGAGGAGAGCCGGCAGATCGCTCTGGCGGTGGCCGACATGTGGAAGGCGGTGGGCGCGCAGCCGGCCCTGGTCGCCTCCGACTTCCGCGGCATCACCAATGCCGCGAGAGCCGGCCGGTTCGACGCGATCCGTTACCAGTGGTTCGCACCCTACGACGACCCGTCGACCTTTTTCGCCCTTGTCCGTTCGGGGTCGCCGACCAACCTCTCCGGCTACAGCAATCCCGAAATCGACCGGCGAGTGGCCGCCGCCGATGCCGCAGCCGACCCAGCCGACCGGATGCGGCTTTTGGCCGAGGCCGAACGTGCACTCATGGCCGACTGGCCGGTGGTGCCGCTCTACTTCACGAGCGCACGGCGCCTGGTGGCCGATCGGGTGGAGGGCTGGGTCGACGCGCCGGGCGGCAACGTCGCCTCGCGCTTCCTCTCGGTCAAGGCTGGCTGATCGGCAGCCGGCTCGGTGGTGGGCGAGGCGCGCAGCGCCGCCGGCTGGGCCGCGAGGAACACGTGGTGCACGTAGCGATCGGCGCGATAGTAGGCAGAGAGACGCTCGACGGGCCGCGAGGCGATGTCGAGAACGAGGAGGCGCACGTGCACCAGCGGTGTGCCGACGGCAACATCAAGAGGGGGGGCGGTCCGCGCGTCGGCCAACGTCGCGCCAATCAGCTGGTCGGCGCCGAGAATGTCGACACCGGCCCGCGTGGCGAGCATGGGCGCGGGCGTGCCGCGCAGTTCCCGCTCCTCCGGTACGATCCCGAGCCGCGCGGGAAGCACGACTTCGGTGAGGCCGATCGGCTCGCCATCCCGCAAGCGCGTGTAGGTGATCCGCACGATCTGCTCGCCGGGCGAGAGCTGCAGGTCCCCAGCCGTGGGCGGATCGGCCGGCTGCGTGGCGATGGCAACGTCGGCAAGGGTCGTTGCCTGGTCGAGCTGGCGCAGCCTTCGCACGAGCTCCTGCAAGTTGCCTCTGCTCGGAGCGTCGGGCACCTCGGCGCTGACGAACGTGCCACGGCCCTGCTGCCGTGCCACCAGCCCCTCCCGCTCAAGGAGATCGATCGCGGAGCGGATCGTGATCCGCGAAACTCCGAAGATCTCGCAGAGCTGCGGTTCGGACGGAAGTCGGTCCCCCGGGCTGTAGGCGCCGTGATGGATCCAGTCCCGGAGTGCCGTGTAGGCCTGCATGTAGCGCGGCGTGCGCAGGTTCGAGTCCCGGATCTCGTACACCACCATGGACGTCTCCTGGCTCCTACGGCCGCGCCGAGAGCGTGGTGCCGACCCGGTCGGTCGAGGCCCGCCTGGCCGAGGCCGGACATCCTCTTGTCCGAACGTCAGTTCAAGCGAAAGGACCTGCGATATGGAGAAGCTTGATGCCGTCCGCAAGTCGGTCCGCACCGTGGCCGGACAGCGGCCGACTTTTCTCGATGGAGCGGACTCGGACCGGCTGCTCGCGATGGTGCTCGCGCTCGCCGCAGAGCTGGCCAGCGTCTACGAGCGGCTCGACACGCTCGAACGCGTGCTCGAGGGCCGCGTTGGCCTCGACCGGGCGGAGCTAGATGGCTTCGAGCCGGACGATGCCGCCTCGCGCGAGCGGATGGATTGGCACGAGGCCATGGTTGAACGCGTCCTGCGGGTGCTTTCGGCCGAGCTCGAGGCGCTGCGGGACCGCCCGGGCACGGCCCTGCCCGAGGTGCGCGGAGACTGAGGCCGCTTGCCTTTCCTGTCGGGTCATCATAAGGTCATGACGAGTTGTCGGAGAGCTTGCCCGTGATTGCACCCGCCGAGCGTTCCGCCGTCCGCAGCGCCCGCGCGGAGCCTTCGGCGCGGCGGCTGCCGGTGCGCAACCCCGTCACCGGCCGAGTCGACTACGAGGTGCCCGCGCTCGACCGGGCGGCCGTGGCAACCGAGGCGGAGCGGCTGCGCCGGGCCCAGCCCCGATGGGCCGCCCTCGGCGCATCGGGGCGCGCGGAGGTCCTCCTCGCCTTCGCCGCTGTGATCGAGCGCCGGCAGGAGGCCATCGCCGCCGCCCTTTCGGTCGACACCGGGCGGACGCTCCTGTCACGCCGGGAGGTCGAGGGCGCAGCGCGCAACATTCGGCGCTGGGCCCGGCTTGCGCCCCAGCTGCTGGGGACGGGGCCGCACGGCGAATTCCGTCCCTCGGCCATCCTGCCCGACGTGAGCTATGCGGGGCAGCTGGTGCCCTATCCGCTTGCCGGCTTCATCTCGCCGTGGAACTTTCCCGTCACCCTGTCGCTTATCGACGCGGTGCCGGCGCTTGCCGCCGGGTCGGCGGCGCTGGTCAAGCCGTCCGAGATCACGCCCCGCTTCGTCGACCCGCTGCGGGCAGCGCTTGCCGAAGTCCCGCAGCTTGCCGAGGTTCTCGCCTTCGTGACCGGCGATGCCGAGACCGGCATCGCCCTCGTCGACGAGGTCGACCTCGTGTGCTTCACGGGCTCGGTGCCGACAGGACGGCTGGTGGCCCGCCAGGCGGCAGGTCGCCTCATTCCGGCGTTCCTTGAACTCGGCGGCAAGGACCCGGCGATCGTGCTGGCCGGCGCCGACGTTGAGCGGGCAACCGACGCGGTTCTGCGCGGCTCGGTGCTGAACGCGGGGCAGGTCTGCCTCTCCATCGAGCGCATTTACGTCGACCAGCGCATTCACGACGCATTCGTCGAACGGTTGGTTGAGAAGGCGCAAGCCGTCCGGCTGAGCTGCGCGCCCGAGGGCGGCGAGGTGGGCCCGATCATCCACGCGCCGCAAGTGGATGTCATCCGCCGACACCTAGCCGACGCGGTCGAGCGTGGGGCCCGGATCCGCTGCGGCGGCGCGTTCGTCGAAAATGGAGGCACCTGGCTCGCCCCGACCGTCGTCACGCACGTGAATCACGGTATGGCGCTGATGCGCGAGGAGACCTTCGGGCCGATCCTCCCCGTGATGCCGTTCGCCGACGAGGACGAGGCCGTCTTCCTGGCCAACGACACCGACTTCGGCCTGTCGGCGGCCGTGCTTGCCGAAAGCCCTGAGGCGGCCCTCCCGCTTGCCCTTCGGGTCAATGCGGGCGGGATCTCCCTCAACGACTGCGGCCTTACCATCCAGACCTATGAGCCGGAGAAGACGAGCTTCGGATGCTCAGGTCTGGGAGGCTCACGCATGGGGCCAGCCTCGATCTTCCGCTTCGTTCGGCGCAAGGCACTCATTGCCCAGCGCGGTCGTCCGCAACCGCTGGCCGACTACCGCGACCCTCCCGCCGAGACGATCGGGAGCCGCGGGCGGGCGGCCGATGCCGCCTGAGCCGCGACCTGCGGCTGCCGGCGCCGCAGTGGAACGGCACGCCTGCGCGCGGCCGTCGCTGAGGGCCTGGCTTGCCGGGCTCGGACCGGCCCTCCTCCAGATCGACGAGCCGCTCCCGGTGCGGCATCACCTGACTGCGCTCCAGCACGCTCTTGAGAAGGCCGGGCGACACCCGGTAATCTCGGTGCGTCATCCGCTGCTGCCCGACGGTCGGGACAGCCCCATCCCGGTCCTCACCAACCTGACGGCAAGCCGGTCCCTCGTGGCCGGTGCGCTCGGCCTTGCCGACCATCGCATCGCCGGCGAGGCGCTTGCCCGCGCAGCCAAGGGCGGGTGTCCGCCGGTTGTGGTGGACCGTGCGAGCGCCCCGATCGCCGAAGTGGTCGAGACAGGCTCGGCCATCGACCTTTCGGGCCTTCCGGCCACCGTCCAGCACGCCCTTGACCCGGGGCCGTACCTCACCGCGGCGCACGCGACCACTCGCGATCCCGAGACGGGGATCGACAACACGGCGATCCAGCGCTGCTGGATCCGCAGCCCGACGCGGATGACCTGGTATCCCTATCCCTCTTCCCACAATGCCCGAAACCTCCGGCGGCATTGGGATCGCGGCCAACCCTGCCCCGTGGCCTTCTGGATCGGCCATCACCCGGCCGTGGTGATCGGCGCCCAGGCCAAGCTTGCCTATCCGCAGTCCCATTGGGAGGCCGCCGGCGCCGCGGCCGGTGCCCCGCTGCGGCTGACCCCGACGTTCAGCTTCGGAGAAGCCCTGCTAGTGCCGGCCGATGCCGAGATCGTGATCGAGGGGCTCGCCCATCCGCACGACCTCGGCGCCGACGGGCCGTTTGGCGAATACACCGGCTACATGGGGCCGCAGATCATCGCGCCGATGGTCGAAGTGCTGGCGATCACCCGGCGGCACGACGCGCTGTTCCATGACTATGGCTCGGGCCTCGCTGACATGCTGGTTCCCGAGAACATGGCAATGGAGGGCAAGCTCTTCGCCCTTGCCGCCGCCGTCGCCCCCTCGCTCCAGGCGGTTCACGTGCCCGTTTCGGGCAGGCGGTTCCATGCCTGGCTTGCGCTTTCCGACCCAGGACCGGGCGAAGCGCGCGATGCGCTCGCTGCCGTGCTGGCCTGGCGGCGTCTCAAACTCGCGGCCGCCTTCGACGCGGACGTCGATGTCTTCGACGAGGCGCAGGTGCTGTGGGCGATCGCGACCCGGGTGCAGTGGCATCGGGACATCTTCCGCCTCGACGGGCTCTCGACGTCCACGCTCGACCCCTCGCTCGCCGCAGGCGCCCGAACCACCTCGAAGGTGGGGATTGATGCCACCCTGCCGCTCGCCGACGGGGCGGGCGTGCGGCCCGTGCCGCCAGCCGCCGTCTCTCCGCCAGAGGCGCGCGCGGCTGCCGACGACTTGCTGCGCCGGCTCCGGGCGGCGGGCCGGCTTGAAGGTGCTCCATGCCTGTGACGCCGGTGGCCGAGCCCGTCCACGAGAAGCGGGGCAACTGCCTTTGGGCCATTTGCCCTGCCTGCCGCACCCGGTTCCCGATCGGCGCCGCCCTTGCCGAGCCGCACGCAACCGTCCCTGCCATCTGCCCGGCCTGCCACCACCCGTTCCACCCCGGCCGGCCGGCCCGCGAAGAAAGGAGCACGCCATGACGAGACTTTCCAAGGAGGAGTTCTTCCGGGCGCTCGAGGCCGCCCGCCAGCCGCGAGGCTCCGGCGGCCATCCGTTCAGCCGAGCCTGGGCGGAGGGAAGGCTGTCACGCGCCCAGCTCGGCCAGTGGGCGACGCAGCACTACTACTATATCTCGGCGATCCCGCAGCAGTTCGCCGCGCTCTTCGCACGGATGCCCGACGAGGATGGCCGGCACCTGCTGATGGAGAACCTCGTCGGCGAAGAGATGCCCCATGCGCCCGAAAAGTCGCACCCCAACCTCCTGCTGCGCTTCGCCGAAGCCTGCGGGCTCGAGGCGTCAGCAGTGAAGGCGGCCGAGCAGCGCGGCCAGATCCTGCCGGCGACCCGCGCCATGCGCGCGTGGATCTGGGAGCTCTCAAGCATCCGTCCGCTGGGGCAGAGCTGCGCCGGCATCATGGTGGCGCTCGAGGGCCAGCTTCCCACCCTCTACCCCACCTACATCGCGGCGATGGAACGGATGGGCTTCACACCGGACGACCTCGAGTTCTTCCACGTGCATGTCGAGAATGATGTCGAGCATGCCGCCGTTGGGCTCGAGCTCTGCGACCGCTACTGTCCGACGGCTGCCGAACAGAATCTCGCAATCGAGGCCGTCAAGACCTCGGCTGCGCTGCGCTACAACATGCTCTCGGAGATGGAGGCGGCGATCCTCTTGCCGCAAGCGGCCTGAGCGACGGAGCGGCGGACACGACGCCACCGCCGCTTCTAGACGCCCGCGGGCGGGTGCTTCTCCTGACAGGAGCAGCGGGCGGCATCGGCCGGGCAGTTACCCGGCTCTACGCTGCGGCCGGCGGAACGGTCGTGGGGCTCGACCGGGAGCCGGCAGACGGGATTCTCGCCTGCGACGTCTCGCTCGAGGGGGAGGTCCAGGCGGCCATCGCCCGGGTGCTCGCCACGCACGGCCGGATCGATGATATCGTCCACGCTGCCGGAGTGGTTGGTAGCGCCGGGATCGAGGCCACGTCGCTTGCCGAATGGGAATCGGTGCTGGTGGCCAACCTTACCTCGGCCTTCCTCCTGCTGCGGGCATGCGCCGCGCCGCTGCGGCAGGCGCGCGGCCGGGTGGTGCTGGTGGCATCGTCGAACGCGCTCGATGGCGGCAGCCCCCTCTCGGGGCCAGCCTATGCGGCGGCCAAGGCGGGGGTGGTGAACCTGGTGCGCCATGCCGCCAAGGACTGGCGCAAGGCCGGCGTCAGGGTGAACGGCGTGGCACCCGGGCCGGTCGACACTCCCATGCTTCACCGCTTGGCGCCGGAGGTGCGCCAGCGTCTGGCCAGCCAGATGTTCGGCGGGCGACCGATCGCGCCTGAGGAAGTGGCAGGGGCGGTTCTCTTCCTCCTTTCGGACCATGCGGGCGGGATGACGGGCACGACCCTCAACCTGAGCGGCGGGCTGGTTCCGGGCTAGGCTGAGCAAGGGGTGTTCCGGCGGGGACCGGCTGCCCGGCATAGTGGCAGGCGACGACGTGACCGGCGGCGCCGTCAGGGGCAGGGGCAACGTTGGGGACCTGAAGGATGCAGTTGGGCCGCGCGATGGGACAGCGGGTGCGGAACACGCAGCCCGAGGGCGGGTCGAAGGGAGACGGGAGCTCGGGGTTGAGCAGGATCGGCTGGCGCTGGCGCTCGGCGACGGGATCGGGGATGGGAACTGCGGAGAGCAGGGCACGGGTGTACGGGTGCTGCGCCGAGGCGAAGAGCCGGTCTGCAGGGGCCTCCTCCATCAGCCGCCCGAGGTACATGACCCGGATCCGGGTCGAGACGTAGCGGATGACGGCCAGGTCGTGGCTGATGAAGAGGAGCGCGACGCCGAGCTCGGCGCGCAGGCTTGCGAGGAGGTTGAGCACTTGCGCCCGGATCGAGACGTCGAGCGCCGAGACGGCCTCGTCACAGACGAGGAGCTCCGGCTCGCAGATCATGGCCCGGGCAATCGCCACCCGCTGCGCCTGGCCGCCGGAGAGCTCCGCAGGGTAGCGGCCGGCAAGGGCCGCCGTCAGCCCCACGCGGTCGAGCCAGGCCGCCACGCGCGTCGGCCGGTCGGCCGGGCGGACGTCTGGGCGGAGCACCGCGAGCGGCTCGGCCACAAGTTCGCCCACGCTCATCCGTGGGTTGAGGCTGGACAACGGGTTCTGGAAGATGATCTGCACCGAGCGGCGAAACGCGCGGCGGCCCTCCCTGTCGAGGCTTGCGAGGTCTCTCCCGCGCCAGAGCACGCGGCCGGCGGTGGGCGCAACCAGCGCCGTCACCACCCGCGCGAGGCTCGACTTGCCGCAACCGGATTCCCCGACGATGCCGATGCTCTCGCCGGGCGCGATCCGCAGGCTTGTGGGGGCAAGTGCCTGCAGCCGGCGCTTTCGGAACGGAGTCCGACCGACCGTGTAGACCACCGCGGCATCCTGCAGCTCGAGCAGAGGGGCGGTCATGCCGGCTCCGCTGCAAGGCAGGCTACGCGGTGGCCGGGGGCCACCTCGACCGGCGGCGGACGACCGGCTGCGCAGGCCGGGCGCGCGACCTTGCAGCGCGGCCGGAAGGCGCACGCCTCCTCCGGCACACTGGCCGGGTCGGGGGGCTGGCCGTCGATGGCCGGAAGGGGTGCGGACGGGGCGCGGTCGAGCCGGGGCGTCGAGGCGAGGAGACCCTGCGTGTAAGGGTGCCGCGGTGCAGCGAACAGCCGCTCCGCCGGCGCCATCTCGACGATGCGTCCGGCGTACATGACGGCGACGCGGTCGGCGAGGCCGGCAACCACGCCGAGATCGTGCGAGACGAGGATGAGGGCCGTGCCCGCGTGCTGCTTGAGCTTGGCGAAGCTGCGGAGAATGGCCGCCTGGACCGTGGTGTCGAGCGCCGTGGTCGGCTCGTCGGCCACCAGCAGCGACGGCCGGCAGAGGAGAGCCATCGCGATCATGATCCGCTGCCGCATGCCGCCGGACAGCTCGTGGGGATACTGGCCGAGCCGGTAGTCCGGCTCCGGGATCTGCAACACCTCAAGCATCTCGCGCGCCTCGGCGCGCGCCGCCTGCCGACCGGCACCGCGGTGGACGACGAGCACCTCGGCGAGCTGTTCGCCGACGGTCATGTGCGGGGTAAGGCCGGTGATGCTGTCCTGGAAGACGAGCCCGATCCGGTCGCCGCGGAGCTGCTGGAGGCGGCGGGAAGGCATGCCCACCAGTTCCTCGCCTTCGAAGAGGGCCGAGCCGCTGACCTCCGCGCCGGGGCCGGCCAGCCCAAGCGTGGCCAGCAGTGCCTGGCTCTTGCCGGAGCCGGACTCGCCCACGATCGCGAGGCATTCACCCGACTCGACCGCGAAGTCGGCGCCCCTCACCACCGTCACCCGACCTCCCGGCGCAGGATAGGAGACGCGGAGACCGGAGACCACGAGCAGCATCAGCCCCTCGCGCCCGGGTCGAGGGCATCGCGGAGCCCGTCGCCGACGAAGTTGAAGCTGAGCATGGTCAGCACCAGCAAGATCGCCGGGAAGCCGAGGAGCCAGGGCGCGCTGTCGATCTGCGCAGCGCCTTGGTTGATGAGGAGGCCCCATGAGGTGAGCGGCTCCTGCACGCCGAGGCCGAGGAAGCTTAGCGCGCTTTCGATGATGATGTTGATGGGAACGAGCAGGGTTGCGTAGACGATCACCGGGCCAACTGCGTTGGGGATGATGTAGCGGGCGAGGATGCGCTGGTTCGGTAGGTCGATCGCGCGTGCCGACTCGAGGAATTCGCGGTTCCTGAGCGCGATCGTCTGGCCCCGCACGATCCGTGCCATCGTGAGCCACTCGACGGCGCCGATCGCGGCGAAGATGAGGATGATGTTGTTGCCGAACACGGTCACCAGCACGATGATGAGGAAGAGGAGGGGAAGCGCATAGAGGACGTCGACGATCCGCATCATCACCAAGTCTACCGCGCCGCCGAGATATCCGGCCGTCGCACCCCACAGGACGCCGATGACGAGTGCGATAACCGTGGCGACGAGGCCGACGGCAAGCGAGATCCGGCCGCCGTAGAAGGTCCGTACGAAGAGGTCCCGGCCGTTCGCGTCGGTCCCGAACCAGTGGAAGTCGGCAAACGAGGGCGGCTGGGCTATGCGATCGAGCGAGGCCTCCTCGATGCCGTGAGGCCACACGACGGGCACGAGGATCGAGAGCACGGCGATGACGAGGAGACACAGGAGCCCGGCGACCGCCTGCCGGTTGGCGAGGAAGCGTGCCAAAGCGCGGGCCAGGGGCCCGGGCGAAGCGGAGCCCGCCATCGTGGTCCTTGCCGTCATGTCCTCGCCCTCGCCCGCGGGTCGAGCCAGCCATACGCAAAGTCAACCAGGAGATTGAGAAGAATGAGGGCGCTCGCGTAGAGGATCACGACGCCGAGGACGAGCCCGTAGTCGCGGTTGATGGCCCCCTGGACGAAATAGCGGCCAACGCCGGGAAGCGCGAAAATCTGCTCGATGATGACCGATCCGGTGATCACTCCGGCCACGGCCGGGCCGAGATAGCTGACGACCGGAAGGACGGCTGCTGGAAGGACGTGGACGGCGATCACCCGCCGCTCGGGCAGTCCCTTCGCCCGGGCGGTGCGCACGAAATCGGCCGAGAGCGTCTCGAGCATGGCGCCGCGGGTGAGGCGCGAGATGGCCGCGATCTGCGGCAGCGCCAGGGCCACGACTGGCAGCACCCAGTGCCGAACGCTGCCGTCTCCCCAACCGGCGACCGGCAGCCAGGCGAGGTAGATCCCGAAGACGAGCGTGAGGAAGGGCGCGGTGACGAATGCGGGAAGGGCAACGCCCAGCGACGCCGCTCCCATGAGACCTGCGTCGAGGACGCTGTTGCGTGCCCGGGCAGCGGTGATCCCGATGGCGAGGCCCACGGAAGTTGCAACTGCAAGCGCGGCAAGCCCGATGCGTAGCGAGATGGGCAGGCCATCCGCAATCAGCTCGGACACGCTGCGGTCGGGATAGGTCGTCGAAGGGCCGAGGTCACCGCGCGCCAGAGCGCCGAGGTAGCGGCGGAACTGGACGGCGATGGGCTGGTCGAGACCGTAGGTCCGCTCCAGATTGGCCTTGACCAGAGGGTCGAGGTCGACCTCCGCATCAAACGGCCCGCCCGGTGCAAGCCTCGTCAGAAGGAACGAAGCGGTTATGATCACGAGGATGGTCAAGGCGGCGACGACCGCACGCCCTAGGATGAAGGGGAGCATCTTCATGCCGATCGTCGTCGTACCGCCCTGTCCTGCCGCATCGCCTGTCCTGCCCCGGTCACTCCGCAGGCTGCCCCGAAGCGCCTGGTGCCTGCCCATAGAGGCGCGAGCGCAACACAGCCAGCACTGCCGTCGCCGGGATCATGGCGAGGGCGCCAAACAGGAACGGCACCGACGGACCGAGCCCGGCGTAGAGCGTGCCGGCGCCACCCTGACCGATGAACCGGGCGAGCGCCGAGCCGGATTGGAACAGGCCGATCACGCGCCCACGCTGCTCCGGATGCGCGACTTCGGCGAGGAGATTCTGCATGTTGGTCTGGAAAAGGGCCATGCCGAACCCGCTCACGATCATGGCCAGAAGCATCATTGGCAGGCCGGGGGCAAGGAGGAGCAGAGTCCAGCCGAGGGCGAACAGCAGGAGTGCCGCCTGGACCAGCCGGAACGAGCCGAAGCGCAGGGCGAGCGGCCCGGCGAGCAGGAACTGGACGGCAACGACGGTTGCGCCGCTCGCGCCGAGCAGGAGGCCGACCGCCGGCGGGCCAAGGGCGTGCCGGTCGTGCGCCCAGATCGCGAGGATGGCCTCCCGCACCGCGACGAACAGGATCACGAGGAAACCTACGAACACGAGGCCGGCAAGTTCGGGGCGACGGTAGAGCCTGGGGGCCGGGCAGACGGAGCGCCCCGAGGCCTTCGCGGGCCGGCTTTCGGGGAGGAACAGGAAGATGCCGAGAAACGAGACAAGCGAGAGGCCTGCAGCGATGATCGCTGGGCGGACATAGTCGGCATCGGCGGCACTCGTCCCACCGGCCAGCAGCCCGCCAAGCAGCGGCCCGGCCATGAACCCGAGCCCGAACGCAGCGGAGATCCGGCCGAGCTCGCGCGGCCGCTCGGCTGCTGCCGTCGTGTCGGTGACATAGGCGTAGGCGGTGGCAAGGTTGGCGGATGTCGCCCCGCTTAACACGCGGGCGAAGAGCAGGATCTCCCAGCGGTCCGCAACTGCCAGGAGGAGGTAGGCCGCCGCATGGCCCGCCATCGAGAAAAGCAGGATGCGGCGGCGCCCGAGCCGGTCGCTCATCCAGCCAAGAAGCGGCATGGCGAGGAACTGCGCGAAGGGGTGGGCCGCGACGATGAGCGTCACGACTTCCGGGGCGAGGCCGAGACGCAGCGCATAGAAGGGAATGAGCGGACTCAGGATCCCGAAGCCGATAAGGTCGACGAAGACAAGAACGAAGAGTGTCGCGCGCGCCGCCCCAGCCCGGCGACTGTCCGGCCCAATGGGTCGCAGCTTCATTCGGCACCTGCCGCACCGGGCGGCCGGGCCTGCGGGACGGTCCGGGGTGACGCGTTCGACATTGCCTTTTCCATGGCACAGGTATATCGTCATGACAACATGATGTTTACACATAAGCCGAGCGCCGCGAGGCGACACGGGCCCGGTCCGGCAGCGACTGCCGACGTTCGTCGGTCAGGCTTCGTCGATCGCCGCACCCTTCTTGCGCTGGGCAGCGCGTTTGCCGGCACCGTCATCGTCGGGCGCGCCTTTCCGGCCACCGCAGAGGGCGTGGCCGTCGGCCAGGACGGGGCGCTCGGCCGTGGCCAGTTGCCGGGGTCACTCCCGCAGCTCGTTTCCGCCTTCCTATCGGTCTTGCCCGACGGCAGGCTCGGCTTCACTTGCCCGGCGGCCGAGATCGGCCAGGGCGTCACCACCGCCCTTGCCCAGATCGTGGCCGACGAGTTCGGCGTTTCGCTTGACCGGGTCGCCGTCTCGATCGCCGGCGCCGGCGAGATCTTTGTCAACCCGGGCAAGGGAACCCAATCGGTCGGCCAGTCCTACAGCGTGCGTGGCTATCTCGCCGAGCTCCGACTGGTGGCCGCTGCGGCGCGCGGGCAGTTCGAGGCGGCAGCCGCCCACCGCTGGGGGGTGTCCCCTGCAAGCTGCCGGCTAGCGGACGGCCATGTCGAGGGACCTGGCGGACGGATCCCGTTCCACCTCCTTTCCGAAGACGCGCAGCGGATCCCGCCGTCGGAGACGCCGAGGCTTCGCTCTATCGCCGAACGCCACGTCGTCGGTCGGCGCGTGCCGCAGCGCGATTCGGCCGACCTCGTGCTCGGGCGCACCGTCTACGCAATCGATGCCGAGCTGCCCGGGATGCTGGTTGCGGCCGTGGCATTTCCGCCTGCTGCCGGCGGACGGCTGGAACGGTTCGACCACACGGCAGCGCTCGCCCGCCCAGGCGTTGTTGCGGTCCTCGCTCCCGAGGCGCCGGGCGACCCTCTCGCGGTGCTTGCCGAAGACTGGTGGACCGCCCGCCAGGGCCTCGAGGCGGCGGCACCCCGATTCACCGGCGATCCGGTCGACGCGGCGATCCTCACCGCCCGCATTCGCGCGGGACTTGCTGCAGCGCCGATCCCGGTGGCGGAGCGTGGGAATCCGGACGCGTTGTTCGCAGCGGCGGCAGACCGGGTCGAGCTCACCCTCGAAGTGCCGTTCCTAGCGCACGCGCCGATGGAGCCTATGTCGGTGGTGGCCGACGCGCGGGCGGACGGCTGCCTCCTCATGGGCTGCTTCCAGAGCCAGACCCGGGCGCGGGACGCGGTCGCCCGGCAGCTCGGCTTGGCACCGGCCCGTGTGGAAGTCCGGTCGCTACGGGGCGGCGGCGGCTTCGGGCGGCGCTGGTACACGGATCATGCGGTCATCGCGGCAAGGCTGTCCCAGAGAGCTGGGCGTCCGGTGAAGCTCGTCTACTCCCGGGAGGCAGACCTCGCGCACGACTGGTATCGGCCAGCCTTCGCCTGCAAGGCGCGCGCGGCCCTTGCCGGCGGATCGATCGCCGCGCTCGACTTCCACCTGGCCGGGCCGTCGATCAGCGAATTCGGTCGCCCGGGGCGACTGGGCGGGCGGCACGACCCGGTCGCCGTGTCCGGGCTGCCCGACCTGCCTTATGATGTGCCGGGCCTGCGGGTGGGCTGGAGCTCGACTCCGACACCGGTGCCCGTGGGCGTGTGGCGCTCGGTCGGCCACAGCCACAACGGCTTCTTCCTCGAGACCCTCATCAACGAGTCGGCGGCGCGGCTGGGGGCGGACCCGTTGGCGCTGCGGCGTCGCCTTCTTGCTCCTCACCCGGAGGCGCTCGCCGTGCTCGATGCGGTCGCCCGCGCGGCACGCTGGGGGCGCCGGCGCCCTGCCGGAACCGGCCTCGGCCTCGCGGTTGCCGAAAGCTACGGCTCGTGGGTGGCGCAGGTGGTGGAAGTCCGGCGCGAGGGCGGGCGGATCGCGGTCCCGAAGGTCTGGGCCGCGATCGCCTGCGGCGAGACAATCAACCCAGCGATGGTCGAGGCTCAGCTGGCGGGCGCAAGCCTGTTCGGGCTGGAAGCGGCATTGTGGGGGGAGGTGCTGTTCGAGGGTGGTGCCGCCGCATGCTCCAACTTCCACGACTACCGGGTGCTGACGGTGCGGGAAGCGCCGCGCGTGGAAGCGCAGATCGTGAGGTGGCCGCGCGCGCCGGGCGCCCTGCCCGGCGGCGCCGGCGAGCCGGGGGTGGTGCCGATTGCAGCCGCGCTGGTGGCAGCGATCGCTGCCGCCGGCGGGCCGTGGATCCGCCGCCTGCCGGTTGCCGCAATGGAAGGCCTCGAGGCATGATTGTCCGCATCCGGCCAATCGCAGCTGTGCTGGCGGGTCTCGTGTTCGTCAGCGTCGCAGCGCCTGCCGCCTCGGCTGGCGCGAGCGCAGCTTCTGCTGCCGTTAGGGCGCTCCGGTTCCGGGATTGCGCGGAATGCCCCGAGCTCGTCCGAATCCCGCCGGGGCGGTTCCGGATGGGCCATGACGGCGGCGAACTTGGTCGCCCGGAAGGCCCGGCCC
The DNA here is from genome assembly GCF_015354055.1 of Thermaurantiacus tibetensis. GTDB lineage: Bacteria > Pseudomonadota > Alphaproteobacteria > Sphingomonadales > Sphingomonadaceae > Thermaurantiacus > Thermaurantiacus tibetensis. Next base: position 14,526 of record NZ_JACHTM010000006.1, on the reverse strand, counting down.
ACGAGGTGGTCGTCGCGCGCGCATTCGCGCTGGCGACAACCGAGACGAGCGTCCGGCAGTTTGCCGCCTTCGTCGAAGCGACGGGGCACGAGCCCACGGCCGGATGCGAGGTGTGGCCGCAGGGCAGCTTTCCCCGGGAGGCGGCGAACTGGCGCCGGCCGGGCCCGGATCCATCCAGCCTGGACCACCCGGTCGCCTGTGTCTCGTGGAACGATGCCGTCGCTTACGTCCGCTGGCTTTCGGAACGGACGGGCCGACTCTATCGGCTGCCCAGCGAGGCCGAGTGGGAATATGCCGCGCGCGCGGGCACGACGGCTGCCTACCCCTGGGGCGACCGGGCCGAGGATGGCTGCCGGTTCGCCAATCTCTACGATCTTTCGGCGGCCGGCCGGTTCAGCTGGCCGCACGCCGCCTGCGACGACGGCCACCCGGGCCCGGCGCCGGTAGGGAGCTACCCAGCGAACGCCTTCGGCCTCCATGACATGATCGGCAATGTCTGGGAGTGGACCGCCGACTGCTACGTCGCCCCGTATCCCGTGCCGGCCACCGGAGCGCGTGCGGCTGCGGTGGTGGAAGCACCGGCCGGCGAGCCCTGCACGCGGCGCAGCGTCCGCGGCGGGAGCTGGATGACTCGGCCCGATCGTAACCGCACGAGCTTCCGCGGCCGCGACCCAGCGGACACCCGCTTCTTCATGTTCGGCTTCCGCGTGGCGCGCGATCTCCTGCCCGACGAGATGGCTCCCGCAGGGCCATCGCGGACGGCCCCGTGACTGGCGGAGCAGTCCACCGCCGGCAGGTCCTCTGCGGACTTTCGGGCCTTGCCGCCGCGGCAGCAGCGTGCCCGGTGGCAGGGCGTGGCAGACTTGGCCCGGCAGGGCCAGAGGTCGATGTCGTGGTGGTGGGCGCCGGCCTTGCCGGACTGCACGCTGCCCTCCTCCTCGCCGAGGAGGGACTCCGGGTCCGGGTGCTCGAGGCCGAGCGCCGGGTCGGCGGCCGGTTGCACACGCTCGACCGGCTGCCGGGCCAGCCGGAGGCCGGCGGCCAGTCGCTTGATCCGTCTTACGCTCGGGTCCTCGGCCTCGTCGCGACGCTCGGCCTCGAGACATTCGAGCGGACCGACCTTGCAGACGGCAACGCCATCCTCGTCGGCGGCAGGACAATCCCGACGAGTGCCTGGCCGTCTCAACCCGAAAACCGGCTGCCGGACGCGCTTCGCGAGGTGCCGCCGCTCGGTCTCTTCGGCCATCTCGTGGACCGGGCCAACCCGATCCCTTCGCTGGCCGAGTGGCGCGAGCCCGCGTATGCTCGTCTCGACGAGGAGGATACGGCGACGCTGCTCCGGCGAGGCGGAGCCGATGCTGCGACGCTGTCGCTTGTCACCCACTGGTTCGACGGGCCAAGCTACGCGAGGATGTCGGCTCTTTTCGCCTGCCGGAAGCGGCTGGTGGAGAAGCTGGGGAACGGGCGGCTCCTCCGCATCCGGGGCGGCTCCGCGCGTCTGCCCGAAACAATGGCCGCGCGCCTCGGGGATGCGGTGGCCACGGGCGCGCCCGTCGCCGCGGTGCGGCAGGACGGCCGCACGGTCGAAGTGATCGAGGAGGGAGGGCGCAAGCACCGCGCCCGGCATGTGCTCATTGCAGTCTCCGCGCCCGCCGCCTGTCGGATCGCCTTCGATCCGCCACTGCCGCCGGCCCAGGCGCGAGCGCTCGCTACCCTTCCCTACACGCCTATCCTGATGCTGACACTCGGCGTGCGCGATCCCTTCTGGGAGCAGGACGGCCTGCCGCCGGCGATGGCAATCGTCGGCCCGGCGCAGCGGGTGACTGCAGCGCCCGGGCAGGACGGCACCCGCGCGACCCTCTCCTGCTGGCTGCGTGGCGCATCGGCCATACGCGGCCGTACGCTCGACGATGCAGCGCTGCTGCGCTTCGCGATCGCCGAGATCGAGGCGCACCGGCCGGCTGCGCGCGGCGCGATTGTCGGTCTTGCCGTGACCCGCTGGGACGCGAGCGCGCGCGCAGGCGGCGCCTATCATTGCCTTGCTCCGGGGCAGGCCGGCCGGATGTTCGACGCGCTGCGGCAGCCGCACGGGCGCGTTCGGTTCGCCGGGGAGCATCTGGCGACGTTGCATCAGGGCATGGAAGGCGCGTGCGAATCCTCCGAGCGCGAGGCGCTCGCGATCCTCGAGGAGGTTTGAGATGACTCGGTATCGCCTGCAGGTGAACGGGCGCATGGTCGAGGTCGAGGCCGACCCCGCCATGCCGCTGCTGTTTGTCCTGCGCGACCGCCTCGGCCTGCGCGGGGCGAAATATGGCTGCGGTGCTGGTCTCTGCGGCGCCTGTACCGTGCATGTCGACGGGCGCGCGGAACGCTCCTGCCTGCTGCCAGTGGATGGCCTTGTCGGGCGGGAGATCCGCACGATCGAATCGCTGGACCAGACGCACCCCGTCGTTGCGGCGTGGATCCGGGAGGGCGTGGCCCAATGCGGCTACTGCCAGCCCGGGCTCGTCATGGCAGTGACCGCAGCAATCGAAGAGCATGGCGCCCGCGGGGTGGACGCGGTCATGGACTCCCTGACCAACATCTGTCGCTGCGGCACCGCCCCTGCGGTCCGCCGGGCCGTCGCCTCTCTTGTTGCTGCCCGGCTGCCTTCGCGCCTAGCATGATCCTGCCTGCCTAGGAGACATCCGATGGTCTACAACCTCTATCACGAGATGCTCGCCCGGCCGACGGGCGACGAACTGGCCCGCCAGCGCTTTGTGCTGGCGCTCAAGCGCCATCTCATGAGTAGGCTCCGGCCCGGGGTTGCCGTGGCGTGGGAGATGGTGGCGCGCCCAGCCTTCCGCGCGATGCATGGGCGCGATCCGTCATCGCGCGAGGAGGCGGAGGCGGCGCTCGATGAGGCGGCCCACTACCGCTATGCCAAGGCGATCAACCGCATCAGCCAAGAAATGATGTGGCAGGCGGTCGGTGAGACCGTGTATCGGGAGCTCGACCGGCTGGAGAGTGCCGCAACGCGGCTCGCCGCGAGCTCGACCCGCCGCGGCAGCCTCACGCTCGACCCCGCGTTCGCGCCCGATCCGGTCTATCAGGCGGTTCCCATCCACCTTCAACCGGAGGGCTACTGTCCGCCCGATCCCGATGGGCGCAGCGTCGTCGCCGGCGCCTTCTATGAGAGCGGAGGAAGGCTCTATTCGATGGGGCGGGGCATGGCCCGGGAGGATTCGAAGGCCGGCGCCGTGCTCGCCTGGCTGCGCGCGCATCATCCCGGCTTCCGGCCGCGGCGGATGCTCGACATGGGCTGCTCGGCCGGCGGCGCCAGCGCAGCCTGGGCGGCTGCCCTCCCCGAGTGCGAGGTGCATGCCATCGATCTCGGTAGCTCCATGCTGCGCTATGCGCACGCGCGCGCCGAGGCGCTTGGCGTTGCCGTGCATTTCCGCCAGGCCGATGCGGCCGCTACGCCCTACCCGGACGGCCATTTCGACCTCGTCGTCAGCCACAACCTGTTCCACGAGGTGAGCTCCGCGAAGCGGCGCGCTATCGCCGGGGAATCGCTCCGCCTCCTGGCTCCCGGAGGCCTGGCCCTCCACCAGGACGTGGACCTGCTCTTCCGCGGAAAGGAGGCATGGGAGGAGGCCGAGAGGGCCTACGATCTCCGCTACAACAACGAACCCTTCTGGCTTGACTACGCCACCTGCGACTTCGCCGCCGAGCTCGTCGAGGCCGGATTTGCGCCCGAGGACGTTTGGGAAGGCCGGATCGGCAAGACGGCGGGTCCAGGCCACTGGTATCTCTTCGCTGCAGCGAAGCCGGCGTGCGCCGCGGCGGGGGAGGCGGGAGACAGGGCGCGGGCCGAGGCCGCCTGAAGCCCCGGCGCCAGGAGGGTTGGAGAGCGAAGGGCAATGCGCTCATAGCGCGGGACTCGGTTCGCGATCTCGACCGGGCCGGCAACGCGGGGGGCCACACCGACCAGATCCACTTGCTCAACGAGGAAGAGCGCGGGCCAGCTTTCCCGCGTCCGCCTTGCCAGACGGAACAGGAGGGCCTCTCGGCGCGCCGGATCGATCTCGGCACTTGCCGCCCGCAGCAGCGGGACGGCAGCCAAGTCGCAGAAAAAGGCCGCCGGCCGGCGCAGGCAGGAGAAGATCTCCATCGGGCGCTGCACGTCGTTGGCGGGGGCCGCGTTCCACGAGAGCCCGAAGGCGTCACTCGTCCACGCGTTGCTTAGGAACCTGCGTAGGAAGACGGGAAAGGGAATGGTCGCGAGCTCGAGCCTGACGCCGACCTCGGCGAGCTGCGCTGCCGCCGCCTGGTAGATGAGGGAATCCGCTGGCAGGGAGCCGACGATGACCTCGGCCCGGAGCGCAAGGCCCCGCTCGTAGCCCGCCTCTGCGAGAAGCGCCTTCGCGCGGGCCGGATCGTGAGGAATCGGGGGCAAGGTCGGGTCATGACCGAAGGTGCCCCGCGCTGCCGGCTGGCTTGCCGGAAGCGCAAGGCCATCGAGCAGGATCCGGGCGAGCGCCTCGCGGTCGACGGCAAGGTTGAGCGCCTCGCGGACCCTCGCGTCGGCAAGAGGCCCTGACCGTTCCTCGACAGGAAAGGCGATCGACATGACCTGCATCGAGGGTGCGCGCATGATGCGGACGCCTGCCTCGCGCATGCGCACCCGGTCCTCGAGACCGACCCGCGCGAGATCCACATCCCCAGACATGAGAGCCTGCTGCCGCACGGCCTCGTCGGCGAGCTCTATGATTCGCAGACGCGGCGTGACCGGCTTCCGCCACGCGTGGGCATTTTCGGCCAAGCGAATCTGCCGCCGGCGTTCGTCGATCTCGATGACGCGGTAGGGCCCAGTGCCCTCCGGTTTACGGGCGAAACCCTCTGGGCCAAGGCGTGCCCAGGCGCCAGGTGCCGGAACCAGGAGGGAAACCAGCCGCTGCGGCAGGATGGCGCTCGGCTGCTTCAGCACGATACGAACGCGGTCTGGCGCGAGCGCCTTGACCTCGGCGACATCGCGGAAGCGGCCGCCCATGAAGGTGGCCTGGCCAGCCTGACCGGCCAGCCAGCCGAAGAGAGCCACCACGGCCTGCGCGTCGAACGGCTCGCCGTTGGAAAACCGCACATCGCGGCGGAGCGAGAAGTCCCATGTCCGTCCATCCGTAGTCTGCCAGCCCATCGCTAGCGCCGGGACAACGCGTCCCTTCGCGTCGAGAGTCGTTAGCCCGTCGAAGATCGCCGCCCAGGTCGCGGCCGAGGGCATGCCCTCGGCCTGGAACGGGTTGCCGAGCGAGGGCGGCAGCGAGGGCACCGCCACCCTGAGCTCGTCGGGGGGAGGCGGCGCGCGGCCGCAGGCGCCGAGGAGCAGGAGCAGCAGGCCCGAGAGGAGCGCCGACAGGGACAAGGCAGGCGATCGGCTCACGGAGGGCTCTCGAGCACGTCGAACGGGTCAAGCCGGGCCATGCACAGCTCACGGGTGCGCGGATGGCCGGGGTGGCGGGCGAGCGCCATCGCCGGCCCGGCCTCGACCAAGCGGCCGCCGTCGAGTACCATCATGCGGTCGGCAAGATGGGCCATCAGCGCAAGGTCGTGCGAAACGATCAGAAAGGCCGTGCCCGTCCGCTCGCGGATGGCAAGCACAAGGTCGGCCATCTGTGCCTTGACCGAGACGTCCAGGGCCGACATCGGCTCGTCGGCCAGGATGATCCTAGGCGACAGCGCGAGCGCGCGCGCGAGCGCAACACGCTGGCGCTGCCCGCCGGAGAGGCTCCAGGGCCTAGCGCGGGGATCGACGTGGCCGAGGTTCACGAGGTCGAGCATCGCGCGCGCCCGCTCCGCAGCCTCGGCGCGATCCATGCCATGTGCAAGGAGCGGCTCGGTCAAGGTCTCCAGGATGCTGAGCCGCGGGCTGAGTGAGCCGCCCGCATTCTGGAACACCGGCTGGAGATGGCGCCAGATCTGCCGCCGCTCGGCGCCGTTCGCGCGCGTGGCGTCGCGCCCGGCGACGAGGATCCGCCCTATCGCCACCGGCACCAGCCCGAGGACAGCACGAAGGAGCGTGCTCTTGCCCGAGCCCGACTCCCCGACGAGGGCGACGATCTCGCCCTCTCCGACTTCGAGAGAAACCGATTGAAGCGCGAGAAACCGCCCGTACCGGACCGAGAGCGACTCGACGGCAAGGACCGGAGGCGCCGTCATGCCGCCTCCGCCACCGGATGGTGGCAGGCAACCAGCCGCCCCGCCCCGAGCGCGCGCAACGGTGGAGCGCGCTCGCAGGCGCTGCTGCGGCGCGGGCAGCGTGGCGCGAAGCTGCAGCCCGGGCCTCGGTCGTCAGGCGAAGGCGGCGCTCCCGGGATCGGACGCGGGCGCGCCGAACCATCGAGGCGGGGAACCGTTGCGAGCAGCGCGGCGGTGTAGGGGTGGGCGGGAGCGGCCACGAGCCCCCGTGTGGGGGCGTTCTCGACGATGCGGCCCGCGTACATGACCGCGATTCGACGGCAGAGGCGGGCCGCTGCACCGAGGTCGTGGGTCACGAAGAGAGCAGCCGCGGACCGTGCCCGTTCCGCCAGAAGGTCTAGGATCCGAAGCTGGACGGTGGGGTCCAGCGCTGTGGTGGGTTCGTCGGCGATCAGCAGCCGCGGGCGATTGACGATGGCAAGCGCAATCGCGGCCCGTTGCCGCTGGCCGCCCGAGAGCTCGTGCGGATAGGCCTCGGCAGCCCGGTCCGGGAGCCCGACGTCGAGGAGGGCGCGCCGCGCGATCGCCCAGGCGTCGGCGCGACCCGTGCCGCGATGGCGGGAGACGACTTCGGCAACGAGACTTCCCACCCGGCGCACGGGGTTGAGGCTGGCGTAGGGATCCTGGAAGACGAGCCCGATCCGGGCGCCCAGCCAGCGCCGGAGTTCGGCCGCTTGATCATGGGGGATCGACTCCCCATCGAGCATGGCCCGGCCTGCCGCGAGTCGCGTCCCCGGCGGCAAAAGCCCGGCGATCGCGAGGCAGGTGAGCGACTTGCCCGAGCCGGACTCGCCGACGATGCCCGTGAAGCCCCCCGGCTCGGCTACCAGGTCGACAGACTCCACCAGAACGCGGTCCCCTGTCGCAACCACCAGACGCCTCACGGAAAGCCCGTTGCCGCTCATCGTCGACCATCTCCGGAGCGACCGGCGAGCCGGCCTGCGAGCGCTTCGCCGAGGCGGTTCACGGCGAGCACGGTCCCGGCAAGCGCTGCCGCCGGCGCCAGCATCATCCAGGGCGCATCGTGGAGATAGGCCCGGCTTTCCGAGAGCATCGCGCCCCAGGCTGGAAAGCCGAGCGGCGCACCGACCCCCAGGAAGGCCAGCGCGCTGGCCGCCACAAGCATGTCGGCGAAGTGGAACAGAAACAGTCCGCCCAGAGAGGGCGCGACCGCCGGCAGCAGGTGGCGCAGATAAAGGCTGACGGGGCGGACGCCGGCGATGCGTGCGGCAAGCACATAGTCCCGCTGGAGCGCCTCGGCGGCCTCGGCAGCAAGGACACGGGCGAACACCGGCCAGCCGAAGAGCCCGAGGACGAGGATGACGGTTACGGCCCCCTGGCCGAGGCTCGCGACCGCACCAAGCGCGACGACGAGGGCCGGGAAACCCTGGACGAGCGCCACCAGCTGGAGCGCGCCGCGCCGGACGAGGGGCCCTCCCTCGACCGCCAGGATCCCGACGGCGCAGCCGATCGCGAAGGCCAGGAGGGTCGCGCCAAGCCCGACTCCGACCGTCCAGCCGGCTCCGTCGACGAGACGGCCGAGGATGTCCCGGCCGAGCTGGTCCGTGCCAAGCCATCGCCCCGGGGACGGCGGCAGAAGCCGTCGCTCAAGATCGACGGCCGTGTCTCCCGCGCCAAGGGCGGCAAGGACCACGACAGCGAGTGGGATCGCGAGCGGCCGGAGGAACCATTGGCCGGGGCGATGGTGACGGGCCGCATCCCCATCGAGAGCGGCGGCTGGGTCGGCGGCGGAGGCTGTCTCGCTCATGCCGCGGCCGGTCTCCTAACGCGGGGGTCGACGATCGCGACGAGGGCGTCGGTGAGCGCGTTGACGGCAGCCACAAGGAGCGTGATGACTACGGTTGCCGCCTGGATGATCGGGTAGTCGAGGGTGAGCGTCGCCTGCAAGAGGAGCCGGCCGAGGCCCGGCCACGCGAACAGGGTCTCGATGACCAGAAGGCCCCCGGCCAGGAACGCGAACTGTGCGCCAACGAGCGCGATCGCGCCGATGAGGGCGTTGGGCAGGATGTGCCGGAGAAGCACGTCTGCCTCGCCGGCCCCGCCTGCACGCGCGGTGCGCACCCAGTCCGCGCTGCGCGCAGCCGCGACGTTCCCGGCGACCATGCGGATGAGCTTGGGGCACAGAAAGAGGGCTACCGAAACCACCGGCAGGATCCAGCTCGAGGGACCCGACTGGCCGATGGCCGGGACGAGGTTGAGCCCTACGGCGAACAGCTGGATGAGCAGCAGGGCCACGACGAAGCCGGGGGTGCCCTGAATCAGTACCACGCCCTCCATCACGAGGCGCTGCGGCCCGCGCTCGGGGGCCTGCCCGATCCAGGCGCCGAGCGGCACGCCGACGATGATCGACAGCAGGATCGCGAGAACGGCGAGCCCGAGCGTGGCCGGGAGCGCGTCGCCGACGGCCGCCAGCGCATTCTGGCCGCTGCCGATCGCGGTCCCGAAGTCGAGCGTGAGCGTGCGCTCGACGAAGCGCAGCGCTTGCTCGGGCAGCGGCCGATCCAGCCGCCATGCGCTCCGCACCGCAGCCACGGTCTCGGGATCGGCGTCGGCACCGGCCAGTGCCAGCGCCGGGTCGCCGGCGAGCTGCAGCAGGCCGAAGAGCAGGAGGCTAAGGGCGACGAGCAGCAGCAGGAGCTCGGTGGCGCGCGCCACGAGCCGCCTAGCCAGCCGGGCTAGGAGGCTCACGCGCCTGCGCCGGCGCGATCGGCCGGCGCGATCCCATCCCAGGCCGCGCCGAACCCATGCGCGATCTCCATGAGGTCGAGGATGCGGTGAACCGTCTGGTCCACCATCTGGCCGATTGTCTGCGGGTGGAAGTAGAAGGCGGGAACCGGCGGCAGGATGATGGCCCCTGCCTCGGAGGCCTCGAGCATCCGCCGGATGTGGCCGGTGTGCAGCGGCGTCTCCCGCACCACTAGCACGAGCCGGCGGCGCTCCTTCAGCATGACGTCGGCCGCGCGCGTGACAAGGCTCGAGGTGACGCCGGTCGCGATCTCGGCAAGCGTGCGGATCGAGCAGGGCGCGATCGCCATGGCGTGGGTCCGGAACGAGCCGCTTGCAATCCGCGCTCCCACATCCGCCGCCGAGTAGAAGAAGTCGGAGCGCTGACCAAGCGCCCGCGCCTCGATCCCGAGCTCCTGCTGCAGCGCGAGCGCGCCTGCCCTGCTCACGACGACATGGGTTTCGTGGCCGAGCTCACGGAGGAGTTCAAGAAGCCGCGCGCCGTAGACGGCCCCCGACGCCCCGGTGATGGCCACCACGACCCTGCGGGGAGGCGGGGTTCCACTCATCATGTCGTCATTACAAGCAAGCCGGCCCGAAGTGCAAGGCGTGCTGCGCGTGCCTCGCTGCGACATCCTCGTTAAGGGCCGGCGCCCGGCCCCGGAAGCGGCCGGGAGGGCAGCCCGATCCGAGCCCTTTACCCCTCCCTGCCGGTTGGCTCCGGCATGGCCCTCAGCGCTGCCCTGACCGGTCCGCCGTGCCGGCCGACCCCGGACCGCTGCGCCGACCTTCTGGCCGACCATGTCCACGACCACCGCGCGGCTGGCATCCAGAAGGCAGCATGGACCTCGCGTGGCCACGGCTGGCCCCGCGAGGTCGGGAACGCCGCTCGGCGCTGCGCGGCTCGCGGCGTGGCGGGAGGACAGCGGTGAGCGGCGGCCGGGCGCGGGAGGGTCTGCTGCGCGTCCGCATGACCCGGCAGGAACTCGAGGACGCGGAGCGCAGGGCGAAGGCGCGCGGGTGGAGCGTCTCGCAGCTGGTGCGCGAGCTCCTCGCGCGGGCGGACGAGCTGCTGCCGCTCTCCGATCCGCGGGACCCGGTGCTGCCTCTTCCCCGCCCGCGCGACCCGCTGGTGGCGCTGACCGCCACGCTGGCCCGGCTCGAGGCGGCCGGCCGGGCCGATCCGGACCTCGTCGCCCAGCTCGAAGCGGCGGTGGAGCGGCTCGTGCTCGCCCACGCATCTGCAAGGACGCGCTGACATGGGCCATGTCATCAAGCGCATCTCGGGGGCAGGAAAGGCTCCCGCGCCGATCTCCGCCGCGGCATCGGCAGCGCGCCTCGTCGCCTACGTGACCGGCCACGACGGCGCGGTCGGGTCCGCGGGGTCGCTCCTTGCCTATGTTGCGGACATGCACGGCGGGGCGGCCGGGGCCACCGTGCCGCACCGGGAGCGCGTGCTCCACGTCATGACGCGGGGCGGGCTTGCCGGCCGGAACCCGAGGGTGTGGGCCGCGCAGTTCGACGCGCTGATCCGCGACGTCGGGGGCAGGCCGCGCGCCGACCCGGTGCAGCACTGGGTGATCTCCTTTCGCAGCGGGGAGGCCCCGAAGACCCGGGCGGACTGGGAGCGGCGGCTCGACGACTGGCTCGACCTGATGGACGCCCGCGGGCTGCCGGTGGTGGCGGCAGTCCACGGCGACACCGACAACCCGCACTGCCATATCGTCCTCAACCGGGTCGATCCCGTGACCCGCGAGATGCGACCGGTGGGTGGCGCCTGGCCCTTCCGCCGGGCCCAGCAGGTGGTGGCGATCCTCGACCGCAGGTTCCGCCTCTCGCCCGAGCGCGGCACGCTCCGCGCGGCCGCCCGCCAGAGCCCACAGCCCGGCTGGACCGGCGAAGGGGTGTGCGAGGATGCCGGCAACGCGCTGCATCGGGAGCACGATCGCTTCGTGGCTGAGACCGGACGGCAGGAACGCGCCCGGGCGCAGGGGCGCCCCGTCGCTCCCCCCGGCATGACGCTGGACGGGGCCGGACAGGTGGCCCGCATCCTGCGCGAGGCGGCGAGCTGGCCGGAGCTCGGCGAACGCCTCGCCGCCTGCAGCCTCACCCCCGAGCTCACCCGCGGCCCGAAGGGCGGCCGCGGCCTGCGCCTTGCCGCGACCGACGGCTCGGGCGGCTGGCCGCTCTTCGCAGCCAGCTCACTCAAGAATCTGTCCTCGGTCATCGGGAACTCCTCTTCGTCACGGTCGAGTTGTGGAAACTCCACAATGACGACAAGCCCGGTGGCCGTCAGCGACGCTGCATTCCGGGGGTGGGACATGCTCCACCCACGCGAACACATCATCGCCTGCACCAGAAAGATGTACTACGCGCACGGGTGCTAGCTGCTATCGTCCAGAGGGCACAGTGCGTCGTGTCCCAGGTTGGATTCAGAAAGGGTTCCCCGTAGGAGGGAGCCATATTTGGTCGACACGACCTTCGCCGGCTGCTAGCTCGACACCTGGCTTTGGGGAGCAAGCGAGTGCGCGGAGGCATCATCATCGGGTTTGCGACCGTCTTTCTCCTGGCGGCAACCCCCGCCACCGCCCAGCTCGGGACGACCAAGACCGCGACGATCCCAGGCTTCGAGCCGCGGCCGGGTGCCACCGTCATCTTCATGCGACCAAATATCCGGGTTGGCGAGGTTTCGACCGGCGGCCTGTTCGAGCCGGACCGGGAGTGGACCGAGCAGGCCCGGCGCAACCTGGGCGCCGCCCTGGCAGCCGAGAAGGCGGCAATGGGGCTGCGCACGGTGGACGAGGAGGAGGTGCTGATCGGCGCCGATCCGGCGCTCATCGACCAGTATCGCCACCTGTTCCGGGCGGTGGCGACCGCGGTCATGGAGTATCAGTTCTTTCCCGGTAACCGGCTTCCCACCAAGAAGCGCGACAAGGGTCTCGCCTACTCGCTCGGGCCCGGGATCGCCCGGATCGCCGAGGGCACGGGCGCTGACTATGCGCTGTTCGTCACCACCGAGGATCATTATGCCTCGGGAGGGCGCAAGGCCGCGGCGATCGCTGCCGCGGTGCTGTTCGGCGCCTATGTGCCGACGGGCACCCACCAGGGCTATGCCGGGTTGGTGGACCTCAAGACCGGCGATCTCGTCTGGATCAACGCCGACCTCCAGATGGGTGGCGACCCGCGCGAGCCGGACGGTGCCAGAAAGCGCGCGGGGCAGCTGCTGGCCGGCTTTCCGCTCGCTGCGCCGGCGCCCGCGCCTCAGCGACCGTGATCCGTCGCGCGGCGCTCGGCCTGCTGCTGGCGCTGGCGCCCGTCTGCCCCATGCCGGCGGCAGCCGCGGTGGAGGAGAGCAGGCCCGCCCCCGAAGCGGCCCCGGAAATCGTCGTCGTCGGCCCGTGGCAGGGCATTCCAAGGCCGGTCGGCCGCGACGAGGAAGGGCTGTGGGCCGAAGCCGACGAGATGGAGCGCCGGATCGCCAGCTCCGCCCGGCGGCTGAAGGACAAGGCGCTCGAAGCCCATGTGCGCGGCGTGCTGTGCCGGACGGTGGGGGACGAACGCTGCCGTGACGTGCGGGTCTACCTGATGCGGGTGCCGCTGTTCAACGCGACGATGCTTCCCAATGGAGCGATGGAAGTCTGGACCGGCCTCCTCTTCCGCACCGCGAGCGATGACGAGCTGGCCGCAGTGCTGGGCCACGAGTTCGCCCATTTCGAGCGCAGGCACAGCCTTGCCGGCTATCAGCGGGCGCGGCGCAACACCGATGCCGCAGTCTGGCTGTCGATGCTGGGCGTGCCCGTGGTGCCCGAGATGTTCATCATCGGCTGGTTCGGCTTCAGCCGGGAGCAGGAGCGCGAGGCCGACCTCTTGGGCGCTGCCTACCTCAGGCAGTCGGGCTGGCCCGGGGATGCCGCCGCCCGCCTCTGGCAGCGTCTGATCGGCGAGGCGCGCGCCACCGCCACCGGTCGCGGCCGGAACCCCGACCGGCTGCTGAAATCCGGGATCTTCGACACCCACCCCGGCATGCGCGAACGTGCCACGTATCTGGCACCTGCTGCGGGCGCGAACCAAGGGATCCGGCCGGAATCGGTGGTGTCGCTGCGGACGGCGCTCAGGCCGCACTGGGGCGACCTTCTGTCTGACCAGCTCGGCCGCAACGACTTCAGCGGCACTGACTTCATCCTCGAACAGCTGAACGCCATCCTGCCCGACCCGGACCTGCTCTATGCGCGCGGCGAACTCTATCGCCGGCGCGGCCATCCGCGCGACCTCGAGACCGCCGCCACGCTGTTCACGGCGGCGCTCGCCATGCCGGGCGCGAGGCCCGAGACGGCGCGGGGCCTCGGGCTCGTCGAGCTGAGGATGGGCAAGCGCGAGTCCGGCCTGTGCCATCTTGCCGCCTATCTCGGCGCCCGGCCCGACGCGCCGGATGCCGCCGTGCTCGCGCCGCTTGTGAAGGACATGCCGCCATGTCAGCCGTGACCCGCCTCGCCGCCGTTGCTGCCCTACTGCTGGCCGCGCCCGCAGCCGGCTCGAACAGGCTGGTGCCCCCTGGCACGCCGGTCACAGTCGCGCGCTCGGCCATGAAGGTCACGCCGCCCGTCGAGATGAACCGCCTCGGCGCCCGGCCGGGCCGGCAGGCCGAGCTCTGGACCCTCGATGGCCTGCCGCTCAACCGCTTCCTGCTGGTGGCAGGGGTTGCGGCGGGGCAACCGATGCTGCGCGAGCGAGACCGCAAGGACAGGCCGCTGCCGCGCTTCGATCCGGCGGTCGATGCGACCGGCCTGTTCGACTTCTTCTCGCAGTCGCTGACCGCCGAGATCCCGGGCGTCACCATCACGCTCGTCGCGCTCGAGCCGGCCGAGCGCGGCGGCTGCTCGGGCGTGATCGCGAGCTGGCGCGCTGTCACCACCGAGGACGAAGTGGAGAGGAGCGGCCGGGCGCTCCTGTGCATCCGCAACGCGCAGTTTCACGCCGTGTCGCTCCTGGCACCGAGCCTCCATTATTTCGAGCGCGACCGGCCTGTCTGGCAGGCGCTGGTCGATTCCGTCCGCTTCTGATGGAACCAGCGCGCACCCAACCCAGTCTACGAACGGGCTTGCCACAAGCGGCCCCCGCTCTGGATCCGCCGGTTTCCCTCGGCACTTGGCGCCGACAATGTGTTGCATGGCTGACAGGCACCGCAAGCCGCGCTTGCCGCGGCTTGGAAGACAACGAGCGAAATGACAGGCGATGACGAACAGAGGTCCGACCAAATCTCGACACCACGGCTTTCGCGAGGCTCACGGCCTCAACGATACGGCAAGGTCCCTTATCGCTCATAGAATCCCGAGTGCGGTCCTTAGAGCCTGTTTGGAAAATTGCTGATGGGGGATTCCCATGGGCTGTTTGACGTGATTCAAGCTGCGGATGTGGACGCAGCGGAGCCGTGGCCGGATGGCCGAGATTGTCAGGAAGACGAGGCGCTATCCGTTGGATCTGACGGACGAGGAGTGGGAGCGGATTGCGCCGCTGATGCCCCGGCCCGGTCGGCGCGGTCGTCCGCGG
>NZ_JACHTM010000005.1 GCF_015354055.1 Thermaurantiacus tibetensis | reverse complement strand
CCGAGCTGGAGCCGGCAAGCCCGGTGCCCGGCTTCTGGGCGAACGGCACGCCCGAATGGCAGTCGCGGCGCAACCACTCGATCCTGGCGCACGGGTTCAGCCCGCTCACGGCCGAGGACTGGAAAAAGGCGCGCGCCTGGTTTGCGGAACGGGCGGGGGTGCTCTGGCGCGACCTGCCGGGCGGGGCGGAGGCCTGCCAGCTGCCCGACCGGCTGCCCGCGGGCTGAACCCGGCCTGCCCGATCTTCCGCAGCCAAGGGGGGTCCGCCCGCCCTTTCCGACGCCTGCCGGTCAGCCCGCGGTCAGCACCACCACACGGCCGATCGCGCCGGGCGGCGCTTCCGTGCCGGTTGCGCGCGCGGCGTCGCGGCGGGCAAGCGCGAGCACCTCGGCCGGGCAGTCGGGGTCGTGCACCACAAGGTCCGCGGCGGCGAGCGCGCGGACATCGCCGAGCGTGAGCGCCTCGGCGCCCGCAGCTGGCACCCGAATGACGCGCACCTCGGCAGCCGGCGCAGGCTGGGCGCCCGCCAGCGCGGCCCGGATCGCGCCTTCCGGGTCGGCCGCCGGCGAAAGCGGGTCGAGCGGTGCGCCCGGCGCGAGGAGCCGCGCCCAGAAGGCGCGTCGCTCGGCCGCCGTCGCATGCCGCGCCGCCACTTGAGGGCGGAGGGCGCGAATGGCTGTGGCAAGCGCCCCGAGCCCCGAAGGCAGCATGAGCTCCAGCCGCTCCCTCAGCGCCTTGGCGAGGCTGGCCGACGCGCCCGCCGTGCCGACTGCCACCGTCACCGGCGCGCGGTCGACGATCGCCGGCACGGTGACGTCACAGAGCTCCGGCCGGTCGACCACGTTGACGAGGAGCCCGCGCGCCCGGAGATCCGCCGCCGCGGCCTCCGCGCCTTCCGTCAGCGCGACGAAGGCGAGGCGGACCTCCGGCCCGAGGCGCTCCACGGGCACGCCGCCCGCGTCGCTGACCAGCCGGCGCTTGGCGTCTGCCGCCTGGCCGTCGCCCAGCACCAGCACCGGCCGGCCGCGCACGTCGAGGAAGAGCGGCAGCGCCTCCATGGGGTGCGCTAGAGGTTGGCGGCGAGCCAGGCCCGAAGCTGGGGCGCGATGTCGGGCCGCTCGAGCGCGATCGCCACGTTGGCGATGACATGGCCCGCCTTGTCGCCGCAGTCGAAGCGCCGGCCGGTGAAGGTCAGCGCATGGAAGGGCTGGCGGCCGATGAGCTCGGCCATGGCATCGGTCAGCTGGATCTCGCCGCCTGCGCCCCTGCGCCCTTCCCCGAGGATGTCCATCACCTCCGGCTGGAGAATGTAGCGGCCGATGACGGCGAGGCGCGAGGGTGCCGTGCCCGGAGCCGGCTTCTCGACGAGCCCCTTGACTTCCGTGACGAGGCCATGGGTCGCGCCGGGCGCCACGATCCCGTAGCGGTCGGTCTGGTCCTCCGGCACTTCCATGACGGCCACGAGGTTGCCGCCCAGCCGGGCATGGGCCTCCACCATCTGCTTCAGACAGGGGGCGGCGGGGTCGTGCAGGAACTCGTCGGGCAGCAGCACGGCAAAGGGCCTGCGGCCGACGATGTGCCGCGCGCACCAGACCGCATGGCCGAGGCCCAGCGGCTGCTGCTGGCGGGTCGAGATGACCGCGCCGGGCGGCAATTGGGTCTCGGCGAGGATGGCAAGCTCGCGCGCCTTGCCGCGCTCCTCGAGCAGCCGCACCAGCTCGCCCGGCACGTCGAAATAGTCGGCAAGGCTCGCCTTGCCGCGCGCGGTCACCAGCACGAACTGGCTGATGCCCGCAGCACGCGCCTCGTCCACCGCATACTGCAGGAGCGGCCGGTCGACGACCGGCAGCAGCTCCTTCGCCACCGACTTGGTGGCCGGCAGGAAGCGCGTGCCCATGCCACCCACCGGCAGCACGGCGATCTCGGGTCTGGTCATCCCCCCTCCTCGAGCCAGGGCGGCAGGTGCTCCTGCCGCAGCATGTCGTCCACCGTCTGGCGCTCCCGCACCAGCGCCCATTCGCGTCCCCTGACAAGCACTTCCGGGACCAGCGGACGCGAATTGTAGGTGGATGCCATGGTCGCCCCGTAGGCGCCGGCGGTCATGAGGGCGACGAGGTCGCCCGGTTCGAGCGGAGTCGTCTCGCGGTCCTCGGCGAACTGGTCGCCTGTCTCGCACACCGGGCCGACGAAGGTGGCGCGAAGCGCGCCCGGCCGCGGCACGACCGCCCGGATGTCGTGGAACACGCCGTAGAGGGTGGGGCGGATGAGGTCGTTCATGGCGGCATCCAGCACCACGAAGATGCGCCGCAAGCCCCGCTTCACCCGGATCACGCGCGAGACGAGGATGCCTGCGTTGCCGACGAGAAGGCGGCCGGGCTCGAAGGCGAGCCGCACGTCCCAGCCGGCCGTCACCCGCGCCACCATCGCGCCATAGGCCTCGGGCGACGGCGGCTCGGGAAGCGCCGGATCATAGGGAATGCCAAGCCCGCCACCGAGGTCGGCGCGGGTCACGGCAAGCCCGGCGCGGCGGATCTCGGCGATGAGCGCGCCCAGGCGGGAGAAGGCCGCCTCCATCGGCGCGAGGTCGCCAAGCTGGCTGCCGATGTGGACGGCAAGACCGTGGGGCACAAGGCCGGGAAGGCGCGCGGCCTCGGCGTAGAGCGCCGGGATGCGCTCGGCCGGAATGCCGAACTTGGCCTCCGACCCGCCGGTTGCGATCTTGGCGTGCGTGCCCGCGTCCACGTCCGGGTTGACCCTGAGCGCGACGGGGGCGGCGAGGCCAAGGCCCGCCGCGATGGCGGACAGCGCGTGGAGCTCCTCCTCGCTCTCGACGTTGATCTGGTAGATGCCGGCGCAGAGCGCCGCCTCGAGCTCGCCTGCCGTCTTGCCCACGCCCGAGAAGATGATGCGCTCCGGCGGCACGCCGGCGGCGAGCGCGCGGCGCATCTCCCCTTCCGAGACCACGTCGGCGCCGTAGCCCTCGCCGGCCAGCGTGCGGATAACGGCGAGGTTCGGGTTGGCCTTGACGGCGTAGGCCAGAAGCGGTGGCGGGGAGAGATGTGCGAGCGCGGCGCGGAACACCTGGGCGTGACGTGCGAGCGTCGCGGCGGAGTAGCAGTAGAAGGGGGTGCCGACGGCTTCGGCAAGCGCGGGGAGCGGAACGCCTTCCGCGTGCATCACGCCATCGACGAGCGCGAAATGGTGCATCTCAAGGAGGCGGCAGGTCGAAGCCGTCGGTGCGGCGCTCGCGGGTCACCGTCAGCACGTCGTCCTGCCGGACCGGCCGCGCCTCGGGCGGCAGGCGCAGACCCGCCTCGGTGTCGGCCGCGTCGCGGGCGCGCTGGGCGCGCCGCTGCTCCACGCTCCAGTCGGCGTCGGCCGGCACCCGCGTCAGCGCCCCCTTGTGGCCGCACCCGGCTACAAGCAAGGCGAGGACAAGGGCCAGACTCCCCTTCATGCGAAGGCCTCCAGCCGCTCGCGGGCCGCGGCAATCGCCTCCCGCACGGCGGCCGGGGCCGTGCCGCCCTCGCTCAGCCGCGAGGCGACCGAGGCCTCGACCGAAAGCGGCGCCTCGTGCGCATCGGCAAGCCGCGGGTCGATCGCCGCCAGCATCTCGGTGGAAAGCCCGGCAAGCTCCACCCCCGCCGCCTCGGCCGCCTTCACCGCCCGGCCGGTCAGGTGGTGCGCCTCGCGGAACGGCACGCCCTTCGCCCGCACGAGCCAGTCGGCAAGGTCGGTCGCAGTCGAGAAGCCGCTCGCCGCCACGGCCCGCATCCGCTCGGGCACGAAGCGGATATCGGCCATCATCCCGGCCATCGCCGCGATCGAAAGCTCGAGGAGGTCATGGGCCTCGAACAGCGGCTCCTTGTCGTCCTGCATGTCCTTGGAATAGGCGAGCGGCAGGCCCTTCATCGTGGCGCACAGCCCGGTCATCAGCCCGAGGATGCGGCCCGCGTGCCCGCGCACCAGCTCGGCGGCATCAGGGTTCCGCTTCTGCGGCATGATCGACGAGCCGGTCGACCAGGCGTCGGGAAGTTCGACGAAGCGGAAAGGCTGGCTGGCCCACAGCACCAGCTCCTCGGCCAGCCGCGACAGGTGGAGCGCGCATTGCGTCGCCGCCATGAGGTAGTCGAGTGCGAAATCCCGGTCCGAGACGCTGTCGAGCGCATTGGCGGTCGGCGCGTCGAAGCCGAGCAGCCTGGCGGTCAGCTCCCGGTCGATCGGAAAGCCGGTGCCGGCCAGCGCCGCCGCGCCCAGAGGGCAGAGGTTCATCCGCGCACGGGCGTCGAGAAACCGGTCGATGTCGCGCCAGAGCATCTCGACATAGGCCATGAGGTGATGGCCGAGCGTGACAGGCTGCGCCACCTGGAGGTGGGTGAAGCCGGGCATGACCGTCTCCGCCTCGGCTTCGGCCCGGTCGAGCAGGATGCGCGAGAAGGCAACCAGTGCCGCGACATGCGCGTCGATCGCATCGCGCACCCACAGGCGGAAGCTGGTGGCAACCTGGTCGTTGCGCGAACGCGCGGTATGGAGCCGCCCGGCTACCGGCCCGACGATCTCGGCGAGCTTCGCCTCGACCGTCATGTGGATGTCCTCGAGCGCAAGGTCCTCGGGCACGCCGTCCGCCTCCCACTGCGCCGCAAGCCGCTCGAGGCCGTCCACCAGCGCCTCCGCGTCGGCGGCTGCGAGGATGCCCGTCTCGCCGAGCATCCGGGCATGGGCGATCGAGCCGGCGATGTCGTGCCGCCACAGCCGCTTGTCGAACGGGATGGAGGCATTTATCCGCGCCATCACGGCGGCGGGGCCGCCGGCGAAGCGGCCGCCCCAGGCGCGGTTGGTCTCGGAGCCCGTCATGCGTCTCGTGCCCGTCCTTGCACTGCTTCTGGCCTCGCTTCTGGCCTCATGCGGCCCTGCTGAGCCGCCCGCCCCAGCGCCTAGCGGGCAGGCAGGCGCTGGGCAAGGAAGCGCCGCCCCGGCCGCGGCCGGGCGCCTCATTCGAGACTTCGCCGGAATGCCGGCGCCGGCGCTGCCGCTCGAGACCGGGCCCGATGGCAGGACCGAGACCATCGCCGACATTCTCGCCGCCAACCCGGGCCAGCCGGTGCTCGTCAACCTCTGGGCCACCTGGTGCGCGCCCTGCCTCAAGGAACTCCCCACCCTCGACCAGCTCGCCGCCGAGACGAAGGGCCGGCTTGTCGTGGTGCCGGTGAGCCAGGACATGGAGGGCTGGCGGAAGGTCGGCCCGGCCTTCACCGCCGAACGCTATCCGAACCTCCGCACCCGGCTCGAATCGGGCATGCAGTTCGGCGCTGCGGTGAAGGCGACCGGCCTGCCGCTCTCCATCCTCTACGGGCCCGACGGGAAGGAGATCTGGCGCTACGCCGGCGACCGGGACTGGGCGGGCGCCGAGGCGCGCGCCCTCCTCGGCCTCTAGCTGCGCTCAGGCGGCGGCCGGGCGGCGTCGGCGGGCGGCCGCGCCCACCAGCCCGAAGCCCGCGATCAGCAGCGCCCAGGTGCCCGGCTCGGGAATGACGCCCCCGGACGCGGGCAGGCCCTCGATGATGCCGCACGTCGCGCCGGTGCCGCAAAGCGCGACCGGGCCCGGGCCGATGGCAAACAGCAGGCCGGGAGCGGCGGCGCCAATGCCCTCGATGGCAAGCGTGGTGCCGTCGCCCAGCGGGCCGCCGTTCAGGTCATAGACGAGCCCGAACAGGTCGGCGAAACCGAGCGCGAAGGGCGCCACGATGGTCCCGCCGCTGTAGAACATGGTGAAGCCGGTGACTTCACCGGCGAAGCTGTTGAGCTGGCCATCGAGGTCGAAATCGGTGCCGTCGAAGGTGCCCGAGACGGTGCCGCCGCCGCCCCAGCCGCCGACCGCGAAGGTCCAGCTTCCCGGCCCTGCCGGCGCCACCGTGACGAGGCTCGCCGTGAAGTCGACTGCCGCCTGTGCCGGCGCCAGCGCCAGCCCGGCCGCCACGAGACCCGCTGCAACGATGTTGCGAAACATCCTGCTACCCCTCCGCGAACCGGAGGAACGCCCCATTGCCCCCCCGAACTGTTGTATTCTTATCACGCTTCCCGCGTGCCCGCAATCGGCTCAAGCGGCTTGCGCCGCCGCGAAGCGCGCTCCCACGGCCTTCCAGTTCACGACCTGCCACCAGGCCGCAAGATAGTCCGCCCGCCGGTTGCGGTAGCCGAGATAATAGGCGTGCTCCCAGAGATCGTTGACGAGGAGCGGCGTGCCCGAAAGCGCCGCGCCTTCCATCAGCGGGGACTGCTCGTCCGGCGTGGTGCCAACCACGAGCCGGCCGTTGCCCGCTCGCACCAGCCAGGCCCAGCCGCTGCCGAAATGGGCCGCGCCCGCGGCATCGAAGGCCTCGACGAGGCCGCCGGGGCTGCCAAAGTCGCGCTCGATCGCTGCCAGAAGCGCACCGTCCGGCGCGCCGCCCCTGCCCGGCGGCGCCATCGACTCCCAGAAGAAGGCGTGGTTCCAGTGCTGGCCGGCATTGGTCCGGACATCGGCGTGGAGCGTGCCGGCCCGTGCCAGCAGCGCCTCGAGCGACTTGCCCTGAAGGCTCGGCCGCGCGGCCAGCGCGGCATTGAGCTTGTCCACATAGGCCCGGTGGTGCGCGCCCCAGTGCAGCGACATGGTCTCGGCGTCGATCGCGGGGGCGAGCGCATCCAGGGCCCAGGCGAGCGGGGGCAGCGCGAAGGTCCCGTCGGGGCCTGGCAGGGTTTCCTCCGTCACGTGCGTCTCCTTGCCGTGGTCGCGTCTCAGCGCGGGCAGCGTTCGGTGCCGATCCGCTGCTTGGGGTGCGGCCCCTTCACGTCATTGCCGCAGGCAAGGACGCTCCCCTCGCCGAAGATCCGGATATAGGGGTGGTGGGCGCGCTCGCGCGTCGCGGCACGTACCCGGTTGCCGCGGATCAGGCAGTCGGTGCAGTTGCCGATCGCGATCGCGTTCCAGTCGTCGGTTGTCACCTCGTTGTCGATCACCTGGATGCGGGCGTAGCGATCGGTTCGCCGGCCGAAGCTGGTGATGCCCTGGCAATCGATCGGCGCCGGCGTGTCGATGACGTTGCGGCGGACCACGACATCCTCGATGGTCGCCCACATCTGGATGCAGTCGGGGTGGTCGCCGTCCTTCCAGCTGCCACCTTCGGCCTCGCAGCGCGCCTTCGCAACGCCGCCGCCCTGGACCCGGCCGTCGGCGAAGCTGCAGGTCGAGCGGATGGGGGCGAAGTCGCGGAAGCGGTTGCCCTCGACGAGACCGCCGCGGATGCCGGTGAAGTTGAGCCCGTCGGACCTGAGGCCGGTGAAGAGATTGTCGCGCACGGTGATGTCGCGGTTCTCGCGGCGGGTGACGAGACCGCGGTAGGCGTTGGTGAAAGTCACGCCCTCGATCGTCACCCGCTCGGCCCACTCGACGATGCCGCCATAGCCCTCCTGCTTCACGCCATCGCGCCCGCCGGGCGCTTCGACCGTGCCGCCGCGCCAGGTGAGGTCGGAGACCCGAATGAGCCACAGGCCGCGGATGGTGGCGCCCTTCGCGTCCACGGTGAGCGGCGCCCGCCGCCCGTGCAGGCGGATTGCCCCGCAGTCGCCCGAGAGCCGCACCGTGGCACCTGCCGGCGCATCGCGCGCCACGGCCTCGAAGGTCGCGCAGCTGGCCGGAAATGTCCCGTCGGCCGCCGCGCTCGGCGCCTGTGCGCAGGATCCCGCCAGCAGCGCGGCAGCGGGGAGAAGAACCCTCACCGGCGGGACTGCGCCGCTTCGAACAGCAGGCTCACCTGGTTCCAGTTTACCACCTCCCACCATTTCTGGAGATACTCGCCCCGCCGGTTGCGGTAGGAGAGGTAGTAGGCGTGCTCCCAGACGTCGTTGCCGAGGATGGGGGTGCCGCGCTCGGCCTCGGGCACCACGTCCATGAGCGGATTGTCCTGGTTGGGCGTGGACGTGATGGCGAGGCGGCCGTCAGGCCGGACGATGAGCCAGGCCCAGCCCGAGCCGAACTGCCTGAGGCCGGCCTGCTCGAACTGGCGGCGGAAGGCCGGCAGGCTCCCGAAGTCGCGGGCAATGGCGGCGAGCAGCCTGGGGCTCGGCTGGCCGCCGGTCCCCGGCGCCGTCATCAGTGTCCAGAAGAAGCGGTGGTTCCAGTGTCCGCCGCCGTTGTCGCGCACTGGCTTCGGCAGCGTCGAGACGCGCGCCAGCATCTGCTCCAGCGAGAGCTTCGCGAGCGCCGGGTCGGCGGCGACCGCCCGGTTGAGGTTGTCGACATAGGCGCGGTGGTGGGCGCCCCAGTGCAGCCGCATCGTCTCGGCATCGATGACGGGAGCGAGCGCGTCGAAGCCGTAAGGAAGCGGATCGAGCGCGAACGGGCCGACCGGAGCCGGCGCCGCGGCGGTGCCGGTGGCAGCGGGCTCAGGCGCCTGCGCCAGCGCCGGCGCGGCAAGGGCCAGGAGAAGGGCGGGAAGGAGGGCGGGGCGAAGGGTGCGCATCGGGAACTCCGGGGCAAGTCCGTCTCCCTTCCCCTAGGCGTCCGCCCCGCCCGCGCCAACCCCGCACGCTTCAGGGCAGCGGCTGCGGCCCCTCGAGCGCGTCGCAGAGCGCGGTCAGGAACGCGCCCGCCGGCGCGCCGTCGATCGCCCGGTGATCGACCGTCAGCGAAAGCCCCATGGTGCCGTCGCGGCCGATGGTGCCGAGCCCGACGATCGCCGTCTGCGGCCGGTTGAGGATCGGGGTGAAGTGCCGTACCCTCGTCAGGCCCAGGTTGGAGATGGAGATGGTCGCGCCCGACATCTCGCGGACCGTCAGCCTGTTCCGGGGCGCCCGCTCGACGAGGCTCGCGCGCTCGGCGGCGATCGTCGGCAGGTCCTTGCCCGCGCAGTCGAACACGCACGGCACCACGAGCGCGCCGGGAAGGGCGATCGCCACGCCGACGTGGATGTCCGCCTGGGGGACGACCGCACCGTCCACCTCGTGGGCGTTGAAGAGCGGGAAGCGGGGGAGGATGCGCGCGAGCGCGTGGATGACGAGATCCTCGTAGCCCACCTTCGTGCCGGCGGCCTTCCAGGCGGCGCGCGCGGCAGTCATGGCCGCGGCGTCGGCATCGGCAAAGAAGCTGAGCTGGGCGGTCGTCGCGAGCGACTCGGCCATCCGCCGGGCGATGACGCCGCGGACGCCGGTAAAGCGCAGCGCCTCGGCCACGCCCTACTCGATCACCGCGACGACATCGCCCTTGTTCACCACCACCTCGGGCTCGACCCTGATCCGGAGCGTGCCCGAGGCCGGGGCAGTGAGCTCGAGCGTCACCTTCTCGACGAGGACCTCGGCGATGAGGTCGCCTTCCTTGACCGTGCTGCCGTCCTTGTAGAGCCAGTGCACGATCGAGCCCGTCTTGTCATCCTCGTCCCACATGTCCTCGGGGATCCTGACTTCGGTCGTCATGCCATCAGCTTCCTTGCGGCATCGGCAATGCGGCCAGCAAGCGGAAGGATCGCCTGCTCGAGCGGCCGGGAGAAGGGGATGGGAATGTCGGGCGTCGTGACCCTGACAGGCGGCTTCTTGAACACCGTCGGGTCGCGCTCGGTGACGGTTGCGATCACCTCGCCCGAGACGCCGTAGGAGAGATAGTCCTCGTCGGTGACGATGAGGCGCCCGGTCTTGGCGACGCTTGCCATGATGCCGTCGCGGTCGAGCGGGACGAGCGAGCGCAGGTCGACGACTTCGGCCGAAATCCCCTCCTTCTCGAGCTCGTCGGCGGCCTTCAGGCTCTCGTGCACGCTCATGCCGAGTCCCGTGATGGTCACGTCGGTGCCTTCGCGGTAGACCTTCACCTTGCCGAAGGGAACGGTGTAGGGCTCCTCCGGCACTTCCGAGAGCGTCGTCTTGATGGGCGTTCCCATCCAGCCCACGCCCGCCGTTCCCTTGTGGGTCAGGAAAATGACGAAGTTCTCGTCGCGAAGCGCGGTGTGCAGCATGCCCTTCGCGTCATAGGCGTTGGAGGGATAGACCACCTTGGCGCCGGGGATGTGGGCGACGGTCGCGTGCAGGCACTGCGAGTGCTGGGCGGCATTGTTGTAGCCGCCGCCGGTGCCGATGAGGAGCGTCATCGGCACCTTGACCGCACCTCCCGACATGTAGTGGGTCTTGGAGGCGGTGTTGAGGAGCACGTTGTAGCACACGCCGATGAAGTCGATGTAGGCCAGGTCGATCACCGGGTGCATGCCGGCCATGGCTGCACCGGCGGCCATGCCGATGAAGCCGGTCTCGGAGATGGGAGTCGAGATGACCCGCTCGGGGCCATATTTGGCGCCGAAGCCGTCCATCGTCCCGAAGATGCCGCCGAACTTGTAGACATCCTCGCCCATGCAGAAGATCTCGGGCCGGCGCTCCATTTCCCAGTCGAGCGCCTCGCGCCCGGCGCGGCTCATGGTCAGGATGCGGCTCATGCGGCTTCTCCTGCGAACACGTGGTGGAAGGCTTCGGAGGGGTCGGGGTAGGGGGCTTCCTTGGCGAAGGCCATGGCCTTGGCCATGCGCGCCTTCGCCTCGGCCTCGATGGCATCCGCCTCCTCGGGCGTCAGCACCCCCTCGCGGAGCAGCTTCTCCCGGTAGACCGGAATGGGGTCCACCTGCTTCATCTGCTCGGGGATGTAGGCCTGCTGGTCGCCCATGAAGTGGCCGGCCAGCCGCGCCGTCTTGACCTCGAGGATGGTGCCGCCCTCGCCCGCCCGCGCCCGCGCGACTGCCCGCGCGGCGGCGAGGTAGATGTCGTCGGGGTCGTTGGTGCCGACCCACTCGCCCGCGATTCCGTAGGCCACGGCGCGGTCGGCGTTGCGCTCGATCGCGGTCGACTCCGACTTGGCGGTCGAGACGCCCCACTCGTTGTCCTGCACCACGGTAATGACAGGCAGCTTCCAGAGGCCCACCATGTTCAGGACTTCGTGGAACGCCCCCTGGTTCGCTGCCCCCTCGCCGATGAAGGCGACGGCCACGCCGGGCCGCTTCTGCAGGCGCCGGGCGAGCGCCATGCCGGCCGCCGGGCCCATGCCCTCGGCGATGATGCCGGAGGAGGCGAAGTTCACCGCCGGATCGTAGATGTGCATGTGGCCGCCCTTCCCCTGGGAGAGGCCCGCCTTCTTGCCGAGGAGTTCGGCGGCCATCCGGTCGAGGTCCACGCCGCGGGCGACGGCGACGTGGTGCGGCCGGTGGTCGGCGGTGATCATGTCGTCGGGGCCGAGGGCGGCACACACCCCCGCGCCCACCGGCTCGGCCCCGTTCGAGCAGTGCAGCTCGCCCGGCAGCGGCCCGGCGCCGAACTGGAAGATGGGAAGCTTCCCCTCCCAGTAGAGCGCGATCATCGCGTCGTCGAAGGCGCGCGACAGGGTCATGGTGCGGAAGAACCCCTTCCGCAGTTCGGGGGTGAGTTCCATGCGCCTTTCCTCCCGGATTGCCCGCACCCGCCCTAGCCGAAGGCCGGCAGCCGGTCGGCCTGTCGCTTTGGGCAGATGGCAGGCGCGCGGCCGGCGCCTTCGCGGCTGCGGGGCCGTGCTCCCCGAGACCGCCGCAGGCGGTTCCGCCGGGCAGCGGGCCGGGCTAGGGGGCGAGGGTGGTTCAAGATCTGGTGGTGATCGGCGGCGGCGTGAATGGCGCGGCGGTCGCGCGCGACGCTGCCGGCCGCGGCCTTGCCGTCACGCTTCTTGAGGCCGGAGACCTGGGCGGCGCCACGTCGTCCGCCTCGACCAAGCTTGTCCACGGCGGCCTGCGCTACCTCGAGTTCGGCGAGGTCGGCCTCGTCCGCAAGGCGCTCGTCGAGCGCGAGCGTCTGCTCCGCGCGGCGCCGCACATCGCCTGGCCGCTCCCCTTCCTGCTGCCGGTTGTCCCCTGGGGCCGGCCGGCGTGGCTCCTCGCCTGCGGGCTTCTCCTCTACGACCGGCTCGCCCGCCGGCGCGAGGTGCCAGCAGCGAGCCGGATCGACCTCGGCGCCCACGCGGCGGGCGGGGCGTTCCGGCCCGGGTTTCGGCTCGCGTTCCGCTTCTTCGACGGCTGGGTGGACGATGCCCGGCTCGTCGTTCTGCTGGCCCGCGACGCGCGGGAGCGGGGCGCGGAGATCCGGGTGCGCGACGGGGCGACATGCGCCCGCTTCGCCGACGGCGTCTGGCAGGTCGAGACCGCCTCCGGCCATCGGGTCGCCGCCCGCCATCTCGTCAACGCGACCGGCCCCTGGGCCGGGACCGTCGCGCGCGACCTGCTCGGCCTCGCCGATGCGCCGCGCCTGCGGCTCGTCCAGGGCGCCCACCTCGTCACCCGCCGGGTCAACCGCACCGGCGAGGCCTTCCTCCTGCAGCAGCCCGACGGCCGGGTCGTCTTCGTGCTGCCCTACGCGCGCGACTGGTCCCTGATCGGAACGACGGAAACCGCAGTCGAGGAGCCGGACTCGCCCGCCCCAACGGCAGAGGAGGAGGCCTATCTGCTGGCGGCGGCCAATGCCGTCCTCGCCCGCCCGCTGGCGCCGGCCGACGTGCGCCACCGTTTCGCCGGCATCCGCCCGCTGGTGCTCGAGGAAGGGAAGGGCCTGCGCGAGACGACGCGGGACTGGCGCTTCCACGCCCACGCGGCCGTGCCGGCCACCACCGTCGTCGGCGGCAAGATCACCACCTTCCGCCGGCTGGCCGAGGAGCTGGTCTCCCGCCTCTTTCCCTCCACCCGCCCGTGGACGGCGGACGCGGTGCTTCCGGGCGGCGCCATCCCCGATCGCGGCGGGCGCACGGCCCGCGCCAACTTCCTCCTCTGGATGCGCGACCTCGAGCGCCGCTTTCCTGACCATGACCCGCAGCTCGTCGCCCGGCTCGCCTCCCTCTACGGCACCGAGGCCGAGGCGCTGCTCGCGCGAGGGCTCGGGAGGCGGCTCCCCTCCGGCCTGTTCGAGGCCGAGGCGGCTCACCTTGCCGCGCACGAGTTCGCGCGGACCGAGGAGGACATGCTGTGGCGCCGCACCAAGCTGGCGCTTGCCGGCGAACGGCACCCGGCGCCCGGCCGGGCGCCCGCTGCCTGACGCGCTCCGGCTGCGCTGGCCCGCGACGCCTGCCGCCGGCCGCTCAGCGCTTGCGGCAGGTCCGCTTGACGACCGCGGTCTCGAAGCTGTCGGTGCCTTCCGGGAAGTCCGCGAGCGTCGCCTCGTCACCCTTCACCCACCAGACGAGGCCCTTGCCGGCCTCGAGGCCGATGTCTGAGGCATAGCGCGCGCCCGAGGCGGCGGGCGTCTGCTCGAGGCGGATGTCATAGCCCTGGATGACGAGCGCGACATCGGGCTTGCCGCCCGGGCCGGTGCCGTAGATGGCCGTCACCGGCAGTCCACCCTCGCACTCGTAGGCGACCGACTGCGAGACGGTGACGCTTTTGTCCACGGGAAGCTGGTCGAGCGGGATGCGCCGGGCCTCCTCTCCACGCGCGAGCTCGGCCGCGGCCTGCTCGGGCGTGACTTCCCTCGGGCCGCAGCCCGCGAGCAGCGCCGCAAGCAGGCCCGCCATGGGCAGCGCGACCCGGGTCACGCGCCGAGCGCCTTCTCGATCGCGGCGACGAGCTCGGGGCTGCCCGGCTCCACCCGGGAGCCGAACCCGGCGATGAGCCGCCCGTCGCGGCCGACGAGGAACTTGTGGAAGTTCCACTGCGGCTCGTTGTTGGCGGCAAGGCTCGCCCGCGCCCACTGGTAGAAGGGCGCGGCGTCGCGCCCCTTCACCCGCGCCTTCTCGGTCATGGGGAAGGTAATTCCGAACCGGGTCTCGCAGAACTCGGCGATCTTGCGGTTGTCGTCATATTCCTGGCCCATGAAGTCGCCGCTGGGCACGCCAATCACGGTGAAGCCGCGCGTCTTGTAGCGCTCGTGCAGCTTCTGGAGCCCGTCATACTGGGGCGTGAAACCGCACATGCTGGCGGTGTTGACCACGAGCAGCACCTGCCCCCGGAACTGGGAGAAGGGAAGCGGCTTGCCGTCGATCCGGGTCATGGTGAAGTCGAAGGCGCTGCGGGGCGCCTGCGCCGGCGACGCCGCCGGCTGGGCGATTGCCTCCGCTTCCACGTGCCGGCCCGTGGCCGTCAGCGCCATCGCCACGCCAGCCAGAAGAGCCGTCCCCCCAAGCACATAGGCCCAGACTCGCATCGCCTTCTCCGTCCTGCACCCCGCTCCGGCGTGGCCCTAGCCGAAAGCTTCCGCGGGGTAAACCGTGCCCAGCCCGCGCCCTTGCTGCCGGAAGCCGGCGCGCCTAAGCCGCGGGCCATGAAGCCCGGCGCCGGCCAGGACCGCGAAGAGACCGCCCGCTGGCGCACCGCGACCCGCGCGGTGCGCGGCGGCACCGCGCGCACGCCCCATGGCGAGACCAGCGAGGCGCTCTTCCTCACCTCGGGCTTTTCCTACGAGAGCGCCGCCGAGGCCGCCGCCCGCTTCCGCGGCGACGTCACCGGCATGACCTACAGCCGGCTCCAGAACCCGACCGTCGAGATGCTCGAGCACCGCCTCGCCCTCCTCGAGGGGGCCGAAGCCGCCCGCGCCACCGCGACCGGCATGGCCGCCATGACCGCCGCCCTCATGGCGACGCTCTCGGCCGGCGATCACCTCGTCGCGGGCCGTGCGCTGTTCGGCTCGTGCCGGGTGCTGGTCGACACCATCCTGCCCCGCCTCGGCATCTTGACCACCACGGTCGACGCCCGCTCGCCCGACGCCGTCGAAGCCGCCTTCCGCCCCAACACCCGCGCGGTCTTCCTCGAGACGCCCGCAAACCCCACGCTCGACATCGTCGACATCGCCGCCGTCGCCGCCATCGCCCATGCGCGGGGCGCCCTCGTCATCGTCGACAACGCCTTCGCCACGCCCATCGTCCAGCGCCCGCTCGAACTCGGCGCCGACATCGTCGCCCATTCCGCCACCAAGCTCATGGATGGGGGCGGCCGGGTGCTCGCCGGCGCCATCTGCGCCAGCCAGGCCTTCATGACCGACACGCTCCTCCCCTTCGTCCGCCACACCGGGCCCAACCTCTCGCCCTTCAACGCCTGGGTGGTGCTGAAGGCGCTCGAGACCCTGCCGCTCCGGGTGGCGCGCGCCGCGGAGAACGCGCTCGCCCTGGCCCGCTTCCTCGAACCGCGGGTGCAGACGCTCTACCCGGGCCTTCCCAGCCACCCGCAGCACGCGCTCGCCATGCGGCAGATGGCGAACGGCGGCACCATCATCACCCTCCACCTCGACGGCGGCACGCGGGCCGCGCATGCCCTCCTTGACGCGCTCCGGCTCATCGACATCTCGAACAACCTCGGCGACGCCAAGACGCTCATGACCCACCCGGCCACCACCACCCACCACAGCGTCTCGGCCGAGGTCCGCGCCGAGATGGGCATCACCGACGGCACGCTGCGCCTCTCCGTCGGGCTCGAGGACGTGGAGGACCTCATGGAAGATCTTGACCAGGCGCTGAGGAAGATCGGCCGATGAGCGGCTCGGGCAGCATCCTGGACCAGCTCTTCCCCTTCTTCGCGACGACTGCAGAGATCACGGTCCGCGTCCAGCCCCATTATGCCGCCGACCACAGCCAGCCCGAGGCCGGCGCCTGGATGTGGCGCTACCATGTCCGCATCGAGAACCACGGCGACCAGCTGGTCCGCCTGCTGGATCGCCACTGGATCATCCGCGACGCCGCCGGCCGGCGCGAGGACGTGGAGGGGCCGGGCGTGGTGGGCGAGCAGCCGCTCATCCCACCCGGCGGCGCGCACGACTATGTTTCTGCCTGCCCGCTCGGCACGCCGTCGGGCACCATGGAGGGAAGCTACGGCATGGAGCGCGCCGACGGCACCCGCTTCCGCGCGAAGATCCCGCTCTTCGCGCTCGTCTCGCCGGACAGCCGGCGGACGGCCAACTAGGAGGCGAGGGCCGCGGGCGTCATGCGCCGGTCGCTCCTGCCGCTCAATGCGCTGCGGGTCTTCGATGCGGCCGCGCGCACCCTCTCGTTTGCCAAGGCTGCCGACGAGCTCGCCGTCACCCCGGCTGCCGTGGGCCAGCAGATCCGCGCGCTCGAGGAGACGCTCGGCGTCATCCTCTTCCGCCGGTCGCCCAAGGGCCTCGAGCTGACCCCCGAGGCCGAGGCCGCGCTGCCGGCGCTCCGGGCCGGCTTCCTCGGGCTCGAGGAGTCGGTCGAGACGCTGCTCTCGGGCCAGGCGGCAACGCGGCTTGCCATTGCGGTCGCCCGCGGAGCGCTCCGCCACTGGCTCGCCCCGCGGCTCGAGACCTGGCTTGCCGCCAACCCGTCCGCCTCGGTCCGCATCCTGCCGCTCGACGCGCCCGTGGACTTCACCCAGGCGAACGTCGATCTCGCCCTCTCCTTCGGCCCGCCGCCCGACGCGGAAGGGGTGTTCGGCCGCAAGCTCGCCGACGAGGCGGTGGTGCCGGTCGCCCGGCCAGGCGCGCCCGACCGGCCGGTGCTGTGGCGCGCCATCGAGCAGGCCCAGGCCCCGCCTGGCGCCATCATGGTGAGCGACGCCGGCGCTGCGCTCGAATGGGCGCTCGCCGGCCTCGGCGTCGCCCGCGTGCCGCAGACGCTGGCCGCGGCAACGCTGGCTGCCGGCGAGCTCGAGACCCGCGGCGACCCCGAGCCGATTGCCGAGGCCTACTGGCTGTGCGCGCCGGCCCCGCAGTGGAAGAGCCCGAAGGTCCGCGCCCTCGTCGAGGCCCTGCTCGCCGCCTGACCGGCGCGGCTCACCAGAAGGGCTCGCATTGCGCCGGACCCTTGCGGGCCGGCCGTGCGTCAAGCCGGGCCTCGGCCAGCCAATAGGTCCAGGCGCCCGCCGTCGGCGCCGTCCGTTCGGCGATGAACAGCTCGAACGGCGCCCGGCCGGGGAGCGCCACCTGCCAGGCCCGCTCGCCCTCGCCCACCCCGGTCTTGACGCAAAGGGTGCGGGTCAGCGTGGCCCCGCGCGCCTCGAGCGCGGCCGGCAGGTTGACCGGGATCTCGACTCCCGTGCCGCGGAAGCTCGCGGTGAAGCGGTCGGCCCGCCCGGCCGTGCCGGCAAGCCCGGCGCCGAAGCCGCCGAGCCG
Source organism: Thermaurantiacus tibetensis (assembly GCF_015354055.1). Lineage (GTDB taxonomy): Bacteria > Pseudomonadota > Alphaproteobacteria > Sphingomonadales > Sphingomonadaceae > Thermaurantiacus > Thermaurantiacus tibetensis. The sequence goes on along the minus strand of NZ_JACHTM010000005.1, from coordinate 95,566 downwards.
GCCGCTCGCCAGCTCGCCCTCTTCGGGGCGCGGCGCCCAGCGCACCATGGGAAGCGCGCGCCTGAGCCCGTCGGCGGGGCCGGCCCCGGCCCCATGGGCAATGAGCAGCGCCTCGGCGATCGGCTGGGCGGCAGCCACCCGCGCCCAGTCGTCGGCGCAGGCACCGTCCAACCACTTCGCCGCCTGCGGGCCATTGGCGGCCAGCGTCTCCTTCCGGCATTTCGCCCGGAAGCGCGCCTCGGCATCGGCCGGCACCGGCGGCACCGCGACCGGCCGACCGGCCGACGCCGCGATCGGCGGGGGCGCAGCGGGCACGGGCACCGGCGCTGCTGCCGCCGCCGCGCCCGCCGCCGGCCGCGCCGCCAGCTTCCGCCCGTCGGTCGCATGCTCCTCGAACCGGCCTGCGGCCGCGTTCCAGCGGAGCTCGTCGCCGCAGCGCGCCGGCCCGCCGCAGGCCGGGCCCTGCCGGGCGATCTGCACCCGGGGCGGATTGCCCTCGACGATCCGCCAGGCGAGCAGGCGGTCGGCGAACGCGAGGCGCCCGTCGGCGAGGAACAGCTCGACCCGCGCCAGGCCCCCGGGCCGGAACAGCCCCGGCCGGCCGGTGCAGGGGAAATTCCCTTCCGACACGAGGAAGTCCGTCGCGCCATCGCCAGTAAGATCGAGCGGGAAGACGAACTGCCCCGGCCCGGCCGGCTGGCCAACCCTGCCACCCGCGGCCACGCAGGCCTTCGCCATCTCCTGCATCCGGCCCCTGACGGCCTCCGGTAGCGGCTGGGCAATCCCCGGGCCGGCAGCGGCCAGCACCGCCAGCACACCCATCCGGATTCGCATATCCTGCCCTCCTCCAGACCCGCCTGCAGCCCGGGGGCGGGACATGCAACCCGGCCGGCAGGCGGGCGTGCTACACCCGCTCGATGATGATGGCGGGTGCCATGCCGCCGGCGGCGCACATCGTGACGAGCCCGCGCTTCAGGTCGCGGCGCTCCAGCTCGTCGAGGATCGTACCGATGAGGATTGCGCCGGTCGCGCCGATGGGGTGGCCAAGCGCGATCGCCCCGCCGTTCACGTTGACCTTCTCGCGGTCGAGGCGGAGATCGCGGATGAACTTCTCGGCGACAACCGCGAAGGCCTCGTTCACCTCGAAGAGGTCGATGTCGTCGAGGGTGAGGCCCGCCTTCGCCAGCACCTTCTTGGCTGCCGGCACCGGCGCGTTCAGCATGAGGGTCGGGCAGTCGCCCATGTTGGCCATCGCCACCACCCGGGCGCGGGGCTTGAGACCATGCTTTTCGGCATAGGCCCGGCTCGTCACCAAAACCGCGGCCGCACCATCCACCACGCCCGAGGAATTGCCGGCGTGATGCACATGCCGGATGTCGAGGTTCGGGTATTTGCGGCGGATGAGGCTCGCAAAGGTCGTCCCCTCGGCGTCGAGCGGCAGGTTGGCGAGCTTGGCGAACGCCGGCTCCAGCTCGGCGAGCTTTTCCATCGTGGTGTCGGGCCGGGGATATTCCTCGCGGTCGAGCGCGACCGAGCCGTCGAGGTTCAGGACCGGCACCAGCGATTTCGCGAACCGCCCCTCGGCAAGGGCCGCTGCGGCCCGCTTCTGGCTCTCGAGCCCCAGCGCATCGAGCGCCTCGCGGGAAATGCCCTCCATCGTCGCGATCGCGTCGCCGCACACGCCCTGGTGCGACTGCGGGTGCAGCTCCTGCAAGTGCGCGTTGCCCGAGCCCATGAGCATCGGCGGGAAGCCGGCGGCGCGCTCCTCCTGCGCCATGGTGGCAGTCAGCGACATCATCTCGGTCCCGCCGGCGACGATGCAGTCTTCGAGGCCCGACATGACCATGCCGGCAGCGAGGTTCACCGAGGTGATGCCGCCGCCGCAGAAGCGGTCGAGCGTCATGCCTGACGAGCGGATGTCATAGCCGGCGTCGAGCGCGGCCATGCGGCCGAGGTCGCCGCCCTGCTTGCCCTTCTGGGTGCTCGTCGACCAGATGACATCGTCGACGGTCGCAGTGTCGAGCCCGTTGCGCTCGGCGATCGCCTTCAGGACCGTGGCGGCCAGGTGCTGCGGGTGGAGGTGGGCCAGCGCCCCCTTGCCCGCCTTGCCGATCCCGCGCGGGGTCCTGACCGCGTCGATGATGAGCGCTTCCGCCATGTCCGTCTCCCGTGCCTGTTGCCCCGCCCCTTGCGCGGCACCCGCCGGCTTGCCACCTGCCGGATTGGCGAGCCCCGCCGCCGCTCCGTGCCCTTGACCCCCGGCCCGCGCGGGCGCAACCCGCCGCGATGGACCCCCTCTTCGACTTCACCGGCTGCCGCGCGCTCGTCACCGGCGGCAGCCGCGGCCTTGGCCGCGAGATGGCGCTTGCCCTTGCTGCCCGCGGCGCCGACGTGGTGGTGGCCAGCCGCAAGCTCCCCGCCTGCGAGGCGGTCGCAGCCGAGATCGCGGCCCTCGGCCGCCGGGCCGTGCCGATTGCCGCCAACGTGAGCCACTGGGACCAGTGCGACTCGCTCGCGGCGGCCGCCTGGGCTGCGCTCGGCGGGCTCGACATCCTCGTCAACAACGCCGGCTCGGGCCCTCGGCTTCCCTCGCCCGACGTCTCCGAGGCCCTGTTCGACAAGGTGCTGGGCCTGAACGCCAAGGGGCCGTTCCGCCTCGCCGCGCAGCTTGGCGCGCGCATGAAGGCCCAAGGCGGTGGCGCCATCCTCAACATCTCGTCGATCGCCGCGCGCGTGCCCATGCCCGAGGTCGTGCCCTACAGCATGGCCAAGGCCGCGCTCGAGGCGATGACCGCCGCCCTTGCCCACGAGTTCGCCCCCGAGGTGCGGGTGAACGCGATCGCCGCCGGCCCCTTCCTCACCGACATCGCCGACGCCTGGCCCGAGGAGGCGCGCCAGACCGCCCCCAACGCGCTCCGCCGCCCCGGCCGGCCGGAGGAGATCGCAACCGCAGCCCTTGCCCTCCTCGCGCCCGCTTCCAGCTTCCTCACCGGCGCGGTGCTCCGCGTCGACGGCGGCCACTGATGCCGCTCGTCCACCACGAAGGCGGCATGGACGCGGAGAGCTTCACGGCGTTCGCCGACCAGCTCCGGCGCTACGTGCGCGAGCGGCTCATCCCGGCCGAACCCGAGGTCATCGCCGCGGACCGGGTGCCAGACGCCATCCTCGACGAGATGCGGGCGATGGGGCTCTTCGCCATCACCGTGCCGGAAGCCCATGGCGGCATCGGCATGAACGTCTCGCAATATGTCGAGACCATCCGTCTGCTTGCCCATGCCGCGCCCGCCTACCGCTCGGCCCTCTCGATCTCGGTCGGCATGGTCTGCTCGGCGCTCAAGGCCGCCGGCACCGAGGCGCAGAAGGCGGAGTGGCTCCCCCGCATCGCCCGGGGCATGATTGCGAGCTTCGCGCTTTCCGAACCGGGCTCGGGCTCGGACTCGGCGGGGCTCATGACCCGCGCGGTGCGCGACGGCAGCGACTGGATTCTCACCGGCACGAAGCGCTACATCACCAACGCGCCGATGGCGGAACTCGCCCTCGTCATGGCCCGCACTCACCCCGAGCGGCTGCCGGGCAACGCCCATGTCTCGGCCTTCCTCGTGCCCATGGACAGGCCCGGAGTCTCGGTCGGCCGGCCGGACCGCAAGATGGGCCAGGCCGGAAGCCAGATCGCCGACATTGTCCTTGACGAGGTGCGCCTGCCCCATGACGCGCTCCTCGGCGGCGAGGAAGGGAAGGGCTTCCGCGCTGCGATGCAGAGCCTCGACAATGGCCGGCTTTCGGTCGCGGCCGCTGCCACCGGCTATGCCCGGCGGATCCTCGAGACTGCCACCCGCTACGCGACCGAGCGCCAGGCCTTCGGCGAGCCGATCGCGAGCTTCCAGCTCATCCAGGCCATGCTGGCCGACAGCGAGGCAGAGATCTACGCTGCCGAGTGCATGCTGGCGGATGCCTGCCGCCTCGCCGACACCGGCAGGCGCGTCACCATCGAGGCGGCGGCCGCCAAGATGTTCGCCTCCGAGATGTGCGGGCGGGTTGCCGACCGCTGCGTCCAGATCCACGGCGGCGCCGGCTATCTCGCCGAATATCCGGCCGAGCGCTTCTTCCGCGACGCCCGCCTCTACCGCATCTACGAGGGCACCACCCAGATCCTCCAGCTGGTGATTGCCCGCGCCATGCTGAAGGCGCTCGCCGCCGAGGCCTAGGCCGCCGAGACCGCGGCGGGCGCCGGCCGGGCCACGCGCATGCCGGCGATCCGCTGGTCGAGGATGGCCTCGGCCTCGGCGACGATGCGGTCGATAAGCTCGCGGCAGGTCGGGATGTCGTGGATGAGGCCCTGAACCATCCCGGCCCAGAACACGCCCTTCGAGAGATCCCCGGTCTTCAGAAGCTCGGCCCCCGCCCGGCCCGAGACCAGCTCGGCGACATCCTCGAACTTCGCGCCCGGCTGGGCCAGCCGCCGCGCGACCTCGTCGGAAACCTCCGACTTCCCCACCCGTGCGGTGTTCTTGAAGTTGCGGAAGATGAGGTGCGTGCCGCGCTCGTCGTTCTCGATGTACTTGCGCTTGACGTTCTCGTGGATGGGGGCCTCGACGGTGGCGCAGAAGCGGGTGCCCATGTTGATCCCCTCGGCGCCGAGCGCGAGCGCTGCCACCAGCCCGCGGCCATCGCCGAACCCGCCGGAGGCCAGAAGCGGGATCTTCACCCGGTCGGCCGCTGCCGGGATGAGGATGAGGCCCGGGATGTCGTCCTCGCCCGGGTGGCCGGCGCACTCGAACCCGTCGATCGAGATGATGTCCACGCCCTTGCGCTCGGCCGAGAGCGCGTGCCTGACCGCCGTGCACTTGTGGAGGATGAGCGTGTCGTGGCGGCGCAGCACCTCCCACACCTCGGCGACCGCCTGGGTCCCCGCCGTCTCGAAGATCCGCACGCCTTCGGCGAGCGCGGCCTCGGCATAGGCCACGTAGTCGGGGCTCATCATTGTCGGAAAGACGGTGATGTTCACGCCGAAGGGCCGGTCGGTCATCCCCCGGCAGCGCTGGATCTCGTCCCTGAGCGCGGCCGGCGTCGGCTGGGTGAGGGCGGTCAGGATGCCGAGCCCGCCGGCGTTGGAGACGGCCGCGGCGAGCTCCGCCACCCCCACCGACTGCATCCCCCCCTGGACGATCGGATGGGCGATGCCCAAGAGCTCGGTGATCCGGGTCCTGAACGGCATGGGCTCCTCCCCTTTCTGGCCGCGCCTGCCCTGCGCTGCCGCGAGGGCCCTCGTCAACCGGGCGTCAGAAGCCCGGGCTGAACCACTGGCTGAACCGGTCCTGGGTGGCGTGATAGGCCTCGACGTCGGCGGCTGCCGCCTCGTTGCTGAGGCTGGTCGCCCCGGCGCGCGAGGGCGGCGTCGCCCCCGCGCCGAGGCCCGCCGCGACCGAGCCGGGGCGCACCCGAAACTCGGAGAGGTTCGGCAGCGAGGCGGTCGGTCGCGCACCGAACACGGCCGCAACCGGCTCGCCGGTGCGGGTCTGCGAGTCCCAGATCTTCAGGTTGCGCGCCTGGGTCACGCCGGTCGCCGGCAGGTTGAAGAAGGTCGAGATGTTCCGCTCCACCCGGACTCCGTTCGTCTCCCACAGCCGCAGCTGGGGCTGGAATCCGCTTCCCGTCCTCCCCGCGGGATCGTTGACGACGGCATTGGTGTCGGCGTGGGGCGAGGCAACGATGCTATTCTTCCAGACGAGGGCATTGCGCGCCCAGCTCAGGGTGATGCCGTGGCCAGAGGAGCCATAGTAGATGTTGTCGCGGACTTCGACATGCTCGTGGAACATGGTGCCGCGCGCTTCCGGTGGAATGTAGCCTGCAGTCAGGAACAGGCCCTGTACCGGGCGCTGGTCGCCGAGCGGCAGGAAATTCTCGGCAATGACAACGTCGCGCAGGCCCTGGGTTTCGCCGCTCATCCAGAACTGGACCGCATCCGGATGCTCGCCCAGCGCATAATTCGGCAGGATCAGCTGGAAGCGGTTGCGCCGCAGGAGCAGCCGGTCGATGGCGCAGGCGTTCAGCCCCTCGCGCACGTACTGGAAGGTGCAATCGGCGACGATCACGCCCTGCGACCGCTGGAGATAGGCGGCAACGCGCAGATCCTGGAACCGGCAGTTGCTGACCGTGACGCGGCTGCTGAACCGCACCCAGAGGCCGGTGTTCGCGTCATCCCAGGGATCGAGGTTCGGGGTGCCGCCGATCCGGAGCCCGCCGAGCCGGATGTCGCTTGCATTGTAGACATTCACGAGCGGGTGGCTCGTGCCGACGACATTCATGTTGACGATCGCGATTCCGGCGGAGTCGCGGAGGCCGAGGGCGGTGAAGCTCGGCCGGGTCGTTCCGGCCGGCCGGATCAGGATTCCGCTGCCCGACTTGGCGATCCCCGAGAAATTGACCGGCCCGTAGTTGCCGGGGTTCACGAGGATGGTCGCACCCGGCGCCGCCGCCCGAGCCGCTGACACCAGCTCGGCCGCAGTCGAGACGGTGATCGGCCCGGATGCGTTGCCGGCCGCAGTCCCCGGGGCTGCAGCCAGCGCGAGCCCCGAGCCGACGAAGGCGCGGCGCGAGAGGCGGACGGCATGGCCGGCCGGCATCCCGGGACGGGCGGCGCCTGCGGGCAGGGCGCAGGGCTCGCCGGCGCACGGCAAAGAGACAAAGCGGTGGGGCATCTCGTTCTCCCGTGGCAGGCTCCGATCCGGAAGGGCTTTCCGGACGTGGAACTGGCGCCGGCCGCGAGCGGGCGCGCGACACGGCTGCCAAAATGGCATATAAGACCGTATCTGGAATGACCTGACCAGGATAATCAGGGGCTTCCAGGCTCTCTGCGTCTCACCCAGCCGCTGCAACGGGTCAACCACCGCCCGTCTTGTAACCGGAACCGTTCATCTCACGCGCTGTTAACCATGTTTCAGGTCAGTCGCAGGGCCTTCTCCACCCGCCCGTTTCCAGCCCCCGCAAAGCCCGCTAGGACAGGCCCATGGCCGCCCCGCATCTCACCCTCATCGACGGGTCGGGCTTCATCTTCCGCGCCTACCATCGGCTGCCGCCCTTGACCGACCCCGCGGGCACTCCGGTCGGCGCCGTCTTCGGCTTCACCTCCATGCTCTGGCAGCTCATCGAGGAAGCCCGCCGAAGCCCGGAGGACGACTATCTCGCCGTCATCCTCGACGCCGCCAAGCGCAGCTTCCGCAACGACCTCTACCCGGCCTACAAGGCCAACCGGCCCGAGCCGCCCGAGGATCTCGTCCCCCAGTTCCCGCTCATCCGCGAAGCCGTCGCCGCGCTCGGCGTGCCCTCCATCGAGCGCGAGGACTATGAGGCCGACGACCTCATCGCCTCCTACGCCGAGGCAGCGCTCGCACGCGGCTGGAGCGTCACCGTCATCTCCTCCGACAAGGACCTGATGCAGCTCGTCCGCCCCGGCCTCGTTCTGCGCGACACCATGCAGAACCGCATCTTCGACGAGGCCGCCGTCGCCGAGAAGTGGGGCGTGCCCCCGGCCCGTCTTGCCGACGTGCTCGCGCTCATGGGCGACAGCGTCGACAACGTGCCAGGCGTCCCTTCGATCGGCCCCAAGACCGCCGCCGACCTCGTCCAGCGCTTCGGCGATGTCGAGGGCGTGCTCGCCCATCTCGACGCGATCCCGCGCCCCAAGCTGCGCGAGACCCTGGCCACCCACGCCGAGGCTGCCCGCCTCTCGCGCCGGCTGGTCGAACTCCGCCGCGACCTCCCCCTCGAACCCCCTCTCGACGCGCTGAAGCTTCCCGACCGGCTCGACGAGGCGCGTGCTGCCGCCTTCTTCCAGGCCCACGGCTTCCGCTCGCTCCTGCATCGCCTCTCCGCCGACGGCCAGGCCGCCGCGCGCGAGGCCGCCCTTGCCGCCGAGCCCGCAGCCACGCCCGACCGGCCGGCCTTCGACAGGTCCGCCTATGAAACCGTCACCACCCTCGACGCGCTCGAGGCCTGGGTCGCCGAGGCAAGGAACCTCGGCGTCGTCGCCTTCGACACCGAGACGACCAGCCTTGATGCGGTCGCCGCGGAGCTGGTCGGCTTCAGTCTCGCGACGGCTCCGGGGCGCGCGGCCTATGTCCCGCTCGGCCATCGCGCCGGCGACGGGCTCCTTGCCGAGCGCCCCGACCAGCTCGACCGCGCCATCGCGCTCGCCTGCCTGAAGCCGCTGCTCGAGGACCCGTCGGTCCTCAAGGTCGGCCACAACCTCAAGTATGACATGGTGGTGATGGCCGCCCACGGCATCGCGATCGCCCCGTTCGACGACACGATGCTCCTCTCCTATGCGCTCGCTGGCGGCCTCCACGGCCACGGCATGGACGAGCTTGCCGAGCGCCACTTGGGCCACATGCCGCTCGGCTACGCGGACGTCGCCGGGAAGGGGAGCTTCGCCGAGGTGCCGCTCGACCGGGCGACCGCCTATGCCGCCGAGGATGCCGACGTGACGCTCCGGCTCTGGCAGCGCCTCAGGCCCCGGCTCTGGCGCGAGCGGGTGACCCGCGCCTACGAATGGTGCGATCGCCCGCTCGTGCCCGTGGTCGCGGCGATGGAGCGCGCCGGCGTGCTCGTGGATGCCGGGGAACTCCGGCGCCTCTCGGCCGAGTTCGGAGCCGAGATGGAGCGGCTCGAGGCCGAGGTCCACGCGCTTGCCGGCCAGCCCTTCGCGCTCGGCAGCCCGAAGCAGGTGGGCGAGATCCTCTTCGGCAGGCTGGGGCTTCCCGGCGGCAGGAAGGGCAAGTCGGGGCAATGGTCGACCGATGTCACCGAGCTCGAGCGCCTCGCCGAGGCCGAAGGCGCCGCGATCGCCCGCAAGATCCTCGACTGGCGCGAAGTCCAGAAGCTGCGGTCCACCTATACCGAAGCACTCCAGGCCCGCATCAATCCGGCAACCGGGCGGGTGCACACCAGCTTCTCGCTCGCCGGCACCTCGACCGGCCGCCTCGCCTCGACCGACCCCAATCTCCAGAACATCCCGGTCCGCACCGAGACCGGCCGGCGCATCCGCCGCGCCTTCGTCGCTCCGCCCGGCCATGTGCTGCTCTCGGCCGACTACAACCAGATCGAGCTCCGCCTGATGGCCCATGTCGCCGACGTGCCGGAACTGAAGGCAGCCTATGCCGAAGGCGCCGACATCCACGCCCTGACCGCCCGCCAGCTCTTCGCCATTCCCGAGGGCGAGCCAGTCCCGCGCGAGGCCCGCGCCGCGGCCAAGACGGTCAACTTCTCCATCATCTACGGAGTCTCCGCCTTCGGCCTTGCCCAGCGCATGGGCATCCCGCGCGAGGAGGCGCAGCGCTTCATCGACCGCTACTTCGAACGCTTCCCCGGCATCCAGCGCTACATGGCCGAGACGCGCGAACGCGCCCGGGCCGACGGCTTCGTGACCACGCTGTTCGGCCGGAAGATCCACCTGCCGGCCATCCGCTCCAGGATCCAGGCCGAGCGCGGCAACGCCGAGCGCGCCGCCATCAACGCCCCCATCCAGGGCACGGCGGCCGATCTCATCAAGCGGGCGATGGCGCGCATGGGGCCGGCGCTCGCCGCGGCCGGTCTCGCCCGGACCCGCATGCTCCTCCAGGTGCACGACGAACTCCTGTTCGAGGCCCCGGAGGACGAGGCCGACAGGGCGATTGACATCATCCTCACCGTCATGGAGCAGGCGCACCAGCCGGCGCTCGAGCTCTCGGTGCCGCTCGGCGTCGAGGTCGGCCGGGGCGCCAACTGGGGAGACGCGCATTGACGAGGACTGCTCTCGTGCCCGCCATGGCCGCGCTGCTTTCGGCCTGCGCGGCGCAACCGGCAACGCCGGCGCCGCAGAGCGCGGCTGCCCCGCCGCCGGGGCCTGCGCCTGCAGCTGCCTCGCCGGCAAGCGAGATCGTGCCGCTGCCGCCGCTCCCGGCCTATGTCTGCCCGGACGGCCGGCTGATGGAGGTCTCCGAGAACGCGGCGGCCGGCACGCTCACCCTGCCCAACGGCGCGATCGCGCTGCGCGCGGCGGGCAGGGCCTCGGCCTATGTGGCAGGCGAGATCACCTACGTGGTGGCCCCCGAGGCGCTCTGGATCCGCGCCGGGCGCAGGCCCGAGGCCGTGTGCCCGCGCCGGCCCGAGGCCCCCTCGCCCGGCATCCTCTGGGGCACCCTCGACAAGCGCGACCGGATGGCGCTGCCCGAGCGCAGCCGCGCGCGCGTGCTGCTCGTTGATGCCTCGCGGATGGACGCGCCCGCCGAGGAGGTGGCCTCCACCACCCTCACGACCGCGGGCAACCAGGCGCCGCTCCACTTCCTCCTCCGCTTCGACCCGGACCGGATCCAGCCCGGCCGCCGCTATGCGGTGATGGCCCGCGTGGAATTCCCCGACGGCCGGCTCGGCTACGTGACCGACACGGTGAACCGCGTGCTGGACGAGCGGCCGGCCGAGCCCCCGCTTGAACTGGTTCTGGTGCCGGCCCGGCCGTGAGCCGGCTCCACGGCTGGCTCGTCATCGACAAGCCCGTCGGCCCCACCTCCGCTGCCGTCGTCGGCCGCCTGAAGCGCGCCCTGCGCGAGGCCGGCCATGGGCGCGTGAAGATCGGCCACGGCGGCACGCTCGACCCGCTGGCCTCGGGCGTGCTGCCCGTGGCGCTCGGCGAGGCGACCAAGCTCGCAGGCCACCTCCTCGACGGCCCCAAGGCCTACCGCTTCACCATCCGCTTCGGCGCCGCAACCGAAACCGACGACGCCGAGGGCGCCGTTGTGGCGACGAGCCCGGTCCGCCCTTCGGCGGCCGAGGTCGCCGCGGTGCTGCCGCGCTTCACCGGCCCCATAAGCCAGCGCCCGCCAGCCTATTCGGCGCTCAAGGTGGAGGGCAGGCCGGCCCATGCGCGGGCCCGCGCCGGGGAGACGGTGACGCTTGCCGAGCGCCCCGTCACCATCCACGCCCTCGAGCTCGAGTCCTCTGACGGCGAGACGGCGACGCTTCGCGTCCGCTGCTCCAAGGGCACGTACGTGCGGAGCCTCGCGCGCGACATTGCCGAAGCGCTCGGGACACGCGGCCATGTCGTCGCGCTCCGGCGGGTGGAAGCCGGCCCCTTCGCGGAGGCCGACGCGGTGCCGCTGGACAAGGCGGTCGAACTCGTGCATGGGCCGGCGCCAGAACAGGCCCTGTTGCCGCTTGCCGCCGGACTGGTCGACATCCCGGTCCTGGCGGTCACTGCCGGGGAGGCGAACCGTCTGAAGCACGGCCAGCCGCTTCCCGGGCCCCGGGCGAAATCCGGCCTCCACCTCGCGACCCTCGGGCCTGTTCCGGTCGCGCTGGTCGAGGTTTCGCCCCACGGCGTCACCGTCGTGCGCGGGCTGAACCTGGAAGGAGACGCATGATGTCGATCACGGCTGAGCGCAAGCAGGCGCTCATTGCGGAAAACGCCCGGAGCGCGGGCGATACGGGAAGCCCGGAAGTGCAGGTGGCGATCCTGACCGAGCGGATCCAGAACCTCACCGAGCACTTCAAGGTCCACGCCAAGGACAATCACTCGCGGCGCGGCCTCCTCATGCTGGTCAACAAGCGCCGGGCGCTCCTCGATTACCTCAAGCGGACCGACGCCGAGCGCTACCAGGCGCTCATCACCCGGCTGGGCCTGCGCAAGTAGGCCGGCCTTCACGGCCTCCCTCCGGGGAGGCCGTTTTCGCTTCCGCGTGGCCGGCGGCACTTCCGGCCGACGCGCAAGCACGTGACGGACGCTCTCGGCAATCCGGCCGGGGGCAGGATGAAAAGAGAGCCCATGTTCGACATCGTCAGGAAATCCATCGAATGGGGTGGGCGGACGCTCACCCTCGAGACCGGGCGCGTCGCCCGCCAGGCCGACGGCGCCGTGCTCGCCACCTACGGCGAAACGGTCGTGCTGTGCGCGGTGACCGCGGCACGAAGCGTGAAGGAAGGCCAGGACTTCTTTCCGCTGACCGTCCACTACCAGGAGAAGTTCGCCGCCGCCGGCCGCATCCCCGGCGGCTTCTTCAAGCGCGAACGCGGCGCGACCGAGCACGAGACGCTGGTGTCGCGCCTCATCGACCGGCCGATCCGGCCCCTCTTCCCCGACGGCTTCTATAACGAAGTCAACGTCATCGCCCAGGTCCTCTCCTATGACGGCGAGAACGAGGCCGACATCGTCGCCATGATCGCGGCGTCTGCCGCCCTTACGCTTTCGGGCGTGCCCTTCATGGGCCCGATCGGCGCCGCACGCGTCGGCTTCAAGGATGGCCAGTACCAGCTGAACCCCACCAAGGCCGAGCTTGCGGAGGGGCGGCTCGACCTCGTGGTGGCCGGCACGGCGCCTGCCGTCATGATGGTCGAATCGGAAGCGAAGGAGCTTTCCGAGGAGGAGATGCTGGGCGCGGTCATGTTCGCCCACCGCTCCATCCAGCCGGTCATCGGTCTCATCGTGGCGCTCGCCGAGCAGGCGGCAAAGGAGCCGTGGGAGCTCAAGACCGACGACAGCGCGGCGGAAGTCCTGGACACGCTGCGCGCGGCCGTCGGCGCCGACATCGCCGCTGCCTATCGTCTCACGGGCAAGCAGGACCGGCAGACCGCGCTCGGCCTTGCGCGGGAGAAGGCGAAGGCCCTGTTCGCCGATGCCGAGCCGGCGAAGCAGATGAAGGCGATGAAGCTCATGAAGAGCCTCGAGGCCGAGATCGTCCGCACCGCGATCCTGAAGGAGGGCCGCCGCATCGATGGCCGCGACACGCGGACGGTGCGGCCCATCGACTGCGCGGTCGGCTTTCTCCCTCGCACCCACGGCTCGGCGCTCTTCACCCGCGGCGAAACCCAGGCGATCGTCACCACCACGCTGGGCACCGCCGATTCCGAGCAGATGATCGACGGGCTCGATGGGCTCCGTTACGAGCGCTTCATGCTCCACTACAACTTCCCGCCCTATTCGGTGGGCGAGGTGGGGCGGTTCGGCCCGCCAGGGCGGCGCGAGATCGGCCACGGCAAGCTCGCCTGGCGCGCGATCCGCCCGCTGCTGCCGCCGAAGGAAACCTTCCCCTACACCATCCGCGTCGTCTCCGACATCACCGAGTCGAACGGCTCCTCCTCCATGGCGACCGTCTGCGGCGCCAGCCTCGCCCTCATGGACGCGGGCGTCCCCCTGCCGCGGCCGGTGGCGGGCATCGCCATGGGCCTCATCCTTGAGGGCGAGGAGTTCGCCGTCATCTCCGACATCCTCGGTGACGAGGATCATCTCGGCGACATGGACTTCAAGGTGGCCGGCACGTCCGAAGGCGTGACGTCGCTCCAGATGGACATCAAGATCGCCGGCATCACCGAGGAGATCATGCGCCAGGCGCTCGCCCAGGCGAAGGAGGGCCGCGCCCACATCCTCGCCGAGATGGCGAAGGCCATCACCACGCCGCGCTCCGAGATGTCGGCGCATGCGCCGCGCATCGAGACGCTCACCATCCCCAAGGACAAGATCCGCGAGGTGATCGGCACCGGAGGCAAGGTCATCCGCGAGATCGTCGCCACCACCGGTGCCAAGGTCGACATCGAGGACGACGGCACGGTCAAGATCGCCAGCTCCGACCCGGAGAAGATCCAGGCGGCGAGGGACTGGATCCTCGGCATCACCGCCGAGCCGGAAGTGGGCAAGATCTACACCGGCAAGGTGGTCGGCATGCCCGATTTCGGCGCCTTCGTGAACTTCATGGGCTCGCGCGACGGCCTCGTCCATATCTCGGAAATCCGCAACGAGCGGGTCGCCAAGGTTTCCGACGTCCTCCACGAGGGCCAGATCGTGAAGGTCAAGGTGATCGGCATCGACGAGCGCGGCAAGGTGAAGCTCTCGATGCGGGTCGTCGACCAGGAGACGGGGGAGGAACTGCCCGACACCCGCACGCCGCGGGGCAAGGGCGAGGGCGGGGGCGGGGGCGGCCAGGACCGGGGCGGCGAGCGTGGCGAGCGCAGCGGCGGCCGCGACCGCAACGGCGACCGGGGCCGTGGCCCCCGCCGCGACCGGGGTCCGCGCCCCGAACGCGCCCGCGACGAAGGCGGCGACGCCCCGCTCCCGGCCTTCCTGACCGGCGACGACTGAGCCGGGGGGCGACTCACGCCGGGGGGGCGGAAGGGGGGCCGTCGGGGCCGGTCAGGCCGGGCGGACGCGGGGGGTGGCGGCCGCGGGCGGGGGCCTTGCGGGAGGGTGGCGGGCGCAGGCCTCAGATGAGGCCGCGCGGTGCCCAGGGGTCGGGCGGCGGCGCCGCCATGCCGTCAGGGTCAGCGGCCAGCACCGAGAAGGCTTCGTGCTGCGAGAGGAAGACCCGGCCCGTCAGCTCCTCGAGGAAATGCGAGCGCGTCAGCCGGTCCATCACCGGGCCCTTCACCTCCGAGAGATGCAGGCGGATGCCGGCATCGGCGAGGCGGTGGTTGATCGCCTCGAGGCTCTCGAGCGCCGAGGCATCGATCGCGTTCACCGCCGAGCACATGAGGACGACGTGCCGGAGCGCCGGGCGCGCCGCCACTTCCTCGAGCAGGAACTCCTCGAGCCAGCGGGCGTTGAGGTAGGAGAGGCTCTCGTCCACCCTGACCGTCAGCAGGTGCGGGAAGGTGATCACCTCGTGCCGCTGCACGTTCCGGAAATGCTCCGTCCCCGGCACCCGGCCGACGATCGCGGCGTGCGGCCGGGCGCTCTGCGCGAGGTGGAGGACGAGGCTCGCCGCCACGCCCGCCACGATCCCGGGCTCCACCCCTGCAAGCAGCGTGGTGCCGATGGTGACCGCCATCGCGGCGAAGTCGCGCCGCGAATAGCGCCAGAGGCGCAGCGGCGCCTTCGTGTCGATGATCGAGAGCACGGCGACGATGATGGTCGCAGCGAGCGTCGCGACCGGCAGCTTCGCCAGCAGGGGTGCCAGGAACAGCGCGGCAAGAAGGATGCCGACGGCGGTAAAGGCGCCGGCGGCCGGAGTCTCGGCCCCGGCGTCGAAGTTGACGACCGAGCGGGCGAACCCGCCGGTGACCGGCATGCCCCCGGTCGCCGCGGCCGCGACATTGGCAGCGCCGAGGCCGATCAGCTCCTGGTCGGGCACGATCCGCTGGCGCCGCCGCGCCGCCAGCGTCTGCGCGACCGAGACCGACTCGACGAAGCCGACGAGCGCGATGAGGAAGGCAGGCACCAGAAGCTGCGTCCAGAGCGCGGGATCGAACGGCGGCAGGCCGAGCGGCGGCAGGCCGGCAGGAATGGCCCCCACCACCTTCACGCCACGCGCGTCGAGCCCGAAAGCGACCACGGCGGCAATCGCGCCGATGACGGCGAGCGCCGGCCCGCCGCGCGCGGCAAGCTCGGCCGTGCGCGGCGCAACACCAAGACGCGCGAGGAGCGGCTTCAGCCCGCGCCGCGCCCAGGCGAGGAACAGGAGCGAGACCAGCCCGACGGCGAGGGTGGGAAGGTGCGTCGCACCCAGCTGCGGCAGCAGCGACCCCAGCATCGCCGGCAGCGTGTCGCCGCCCCCGCCAAGCCCCAGAAGCTGCCGGAGCTGGCTCGTCGCGATGAGGATGCCCGAGGCCGTGATAAACCCCGAGATGACCGGGTGGGAGAGCAGGTTGGCGAGAAATCCGAGCCGGAGCACGCCCATCGCCAGCAGCATCAGGCCCGAGAGCAGCGCGAGCGCGAGCGCCGCCTCCCGATAGGCGGCCGTGCCGGGAGTCGCCACGCTCCCCGCCGCCGTTGCCGTCATGAGCGCGATGACGGCAACCGGCCCCACGGCAAGCGTCCGGCTGGTGCCGAACAGCGCGTAAGCCAGAAGCGGCGCGATCGAGGCGTAGAGCCCGACTTCGGCCGGAAGCCCGGCCAGCAGCGCATAGGCCAGGCTCTGCGGCACCAGCATGATGGTGACGACGAGCGCGGCGACGAGGTCGCTCGAAAGCGTCTGCCGGTCGTAGCGCCGCCCCCAGTCGAGGACGGGCAGCAGGCGCGCCAGACCCCGCCCCGCGCCGCTGGCCGCCGCGCCGGCGCCCGGGGTCACAGGGCGTCGACGGGGAGCTTCAGATAACGCACGCCATTGTCCTCCGGCGGGGGCAGGCGCCCGGCGCGGACATTCACCTGGATCGACGGCAGGATGAGGCGCGGCATGGCAAGCGTCCTGTCGCGTGCCTCGCGGAAGGCGACGAACTCGTCCTCGCTCACGCCGTCCTTCACGTGGATGTTGCCGGCGCGCTGGGCCGCCACCGTGGTCTCCCAGACGAAGGTCTCGCGGCCGGGTGCCAGATAGTCGTGGCAGAGGAAGAGACGGGTCTCGGGCGGGAGCGCCAGCAGGCGGCGGATCGAGCGGTAAAGGGTGCGCGCGTCACCGCCGGGGAAGTCGCAGCGGGCGGTGCCATAGTCGGGCATGAAGAGGGTGTCGCCGATGAAGGCGGCATCCCCCACCACGAAGGCGATGTCGGCCGGCGTGTGGCCGGGCACGTGGAGCACCGCTGCCTCAAGCGCGCCGATGGAAAAGCGGTCGCCATCGGCGAACAGCCGGTCGAACTCCGCACCCCTCTCCGAGACGGAGTCGCCGAGGTTGAAGATCCGCCGGAACACGCCCTGGACATGGGCAATCCGCTCGCCGATGCCGATGGCGCCGCCCAGCCGTTCCTTGAGCCAGGGCGCCGCCGAGAGATGGTCGGCGTGCGCGTGCGTCTCGAGGATCCAGTCGACGCCGAGGCCCTTCTGCTCGACGATGGCCACCACCTGCTCGGCGTGCGTGGTGGACGTGCGGCCCGAGGCCTGGTCGAAGTCGAGCACGCTGTCGATGATCGCGGCCCGCCGCGTCTGCGGGCAGTGGACGATGTGGGTGGCCGTGAAGGTCTCGGGGTCGAACACCGTGTCGACCTCGGGCCGGGGCGCAGCGCCACTCCGGGCCCGCTCCACCACCCCGATTGCCTGCGCCAGGGCCTGATCCGTCTCCATCGCCTGCTCCATGTCGAAAAGCTGGACTTGGACCGGAGATAGGCAGGCTTGCGGCGCCCGGCAACGGCGCCGGTCAGGCTGCGGCACGGACGCCGGTCAGGAGCGGGCGGGTGGCCGCTTCCAGCCAGGCAAGCTCGGCCCCGGCGAGATGGGGGGCGTGGGCCTCCCGCACCCGGGCGTGATAGGCATCGAGCCAGGCCACGTCCGCCGGCGAGAGGAGCGCCGGCTCGACGAGCCGGAGGTCGATGGGGGCGAGCGTCAGCGTCTCGAAGGCGAGCATGGGCTCGACGTCCCCCTCGCGGGGGTCCTCGACGACGAGGACGAGGTTCTCGGTGCGGATCCCGTAGCCGCCCACCTTGTAGAAGCCCGGCTCGTTCGAGAGGATCATCCCCGGGAGCAGCGGCTCGTCGATGCCCGGGGCCGAGGCCGATGCGGCAATCCGCTGCGGCCCCTCGTGGACCGAGAGATAGCTCCCCACGCCGTGGCCGGTGCCGTGGGCATAGTCGAGCCCCGCGGCCCAGAGGTGCTGGCGGGCCAGGATGTCGAGCTGGCCGCCACGCGTGCCCTTCGGGAAGCGCGCCGTCGCCAGCGCGATGTGGCCCTTGAGCACCCGGGTGAAGCGGTCGCGCATCTCGGCCGAAGGCGTCCCGATGGCGACCGTGCGGGTGATGTCGGTGGTGCCGTCGGCATACTGGCCGCCGGAGTCGATGAGGTAGAGCCCGTCGCCCTCGAGCCTGCGGTTGGTGCGCGGGGTCGAGCGATAGTGGGGGAAGGCGCCATTGGGGCCGAAGGCGGAGATGGAGTCGAACGAGAGGTCTCTCAGCAGGTTCGATTCGCGCCGGAAGGCTTCCAGCCGGGCCTCGGCCAGGAGCTCGTCCACGCCGCCCTGCGGCACCTCGCGGTCGAGCCAGGCAAGGAAGCGGGTGACGGCAAGCCCGTCGCGCCGGTGGGCCGCGCGGGCGCCGGCAATCTCGACCGGGTTCTTGGTGGCCTTCATGAGGACGGCAGGGTCGCGCGCGGGCACCAGCGTCGCACCCGCGGCCTCGAGCGCATCGGCAACCGCTGCCACCGTGCCGGCCGGGTCGAGGAGCACGCGCCGGCCGCCGAGGCGGGAGAGCGCCTCGGGGAAGGCGGCGTAGGGCGCGAGCGTCACCCCCTCGCCAAGGTGGGCGCGGACGGCGTCCGTCACTTTCTCCGGCGCGAGGAAGAGGGTGGCGCGGCCGTCGGCCGCGACGAGCGCGAACGCCTCGACGACGGGCGTGCGGGGGACATCGGTGCCGCGCAGGTTGAAGGCCCAGGCGATCGAGTCGAGCGCGGACAGCACGCCAAGCTCCGCGCCCGCCTCGGCGATGGCCCGGCCGATCCGCGCGAGCTTGTCGCCGTGCGCCTCGCCGGCAAAGGCAAGCGCATGGGGCACGGCGGGCCCGGCCGGGCGCGGTGGCTTCCCGGCCCAGACGGCGTCGACCGGGTTGGTCTCGACAGGGGCGAAGCGCAGGCCGGGCGCAGCGCTTCGCAGCGTCTCGATCTCGCGCCGGCCGTGGAGCCATGGGTCGTAGCCGATGGTGGCGCCCGCTGGCGCGTTCGCCCGCAGCCAGGCGCCGGGCGAGGTGGCCGGCACGCCGCAGAGCTCGAAGAGCCCGGCGTCCACTTCCTCGCGCGCCTGGAGGGTGTAGCGGCCGTCGACGAACAGCGCGGCGCGGTCGGCCAGCACGACCGCCTGGCCGGCCGAGCCGGTGAAGCCGGTGAGCCAGGCAAGCCGGCGGGCATGGGCCGGAACATATTCGCTCAAGTGGGCGTCGGTGAGCGGCACGAGGAAGCCGTCGAGCCCGCGGCTCGCAAGCTCCGCGCGCAGGCGCGCAAGGGGGGAGTCGGTCATGGCTCGAAGCTAGGGAAGCCCACGGGCGCTGGCCAGCCCGGCGCCACCATCGCCAGCGCCTTGAACAGGCGCCCCATGGCACCGGCACCGGCGAGCCGTGCGACTTCCGCCTCGATTCGGGCGCGGGTCTCCGGCGGCTTGCCCGCCTTCAGCCGCTCCGCGCGCTGCCGGAGCCCGAGTGCTGCGAGGAAGGCTCCCTGCGGGATGGGCCCGAAGGCGCTGACCGGCGCGGCCCGAGCGGCCGCCGCAGCGATCGCGGCGAAGTCGACATGGGCGGTCAAGTCCCCGTCGCCCGCGCCTTCGAGCGGGGGCACGGGCGCGCCGCCGCAGAGCGCCTGGAGCGTGTCGCCGAGCACCGGCCCGGCGTGGCCGTAGTCCACGAGAAGGGCTGCGCCCCCCTGCGCTGCCAGGCGCCGGGCAAGCGCGGCCGCCACCTGCTCGGCCGCGAAGTTGCGCTCGAAGACGGCACCCTCGGCCGCCTCGCGCAGCGCCTCCGGGATCATCGCAAGCCTCACCGGCTCGACAGCCTGGAAGACGAGCTCGTCCCCTTGGGTGGCCACGGTGCGCAGCGCCCAGCCGAGCGCGGTGCGCACGAACTGGGTGACGGGCAGCGCGTCCAAGAACTCGTTCGCCACCACGAGAAGCGCGGCATCGCAGGGAAGGGTCGCGAGATCCTCGTGGAAGACGGCGCCCGGCACGGCCTCGGCCTGGAGCGCCCGGAGCCGCGGCGACGTCTCGACGAAGTGGACCGGCGGCGCGAGCCCCGCTGCCGCAAGCACGCGCAGCATGTCGCGCGCAAGCGTGCCCCGCCCGGGCCCGAGCTCGACGAGCGCCACGCGCGGGCACCCGGCCCTCTGCCACAGATCCGCAAGCCAGGCGCCGACGAGCTCGCCGAACATCTGGCTCACTTCCGGCGCCGTCGTGAAGTCGCGGCCGAGCGGATCGGAGGCGGCGTAATAGTGGGCGTTGGCGAGCGCCATCACGCGCGCCAAGGGCAGTGGCCCCTCGGCGCGCAGCCGGGCACGGAGCGCTTCGCGGAAGCTCACGGGGTGGCAGGTGCGCGGTGGCGGACGCGGGCGAGGTGCCAGAGGCCGAAGAGGATCATCGGCACCGAGAGCGTCTGGCCCATGGTGAGCCCGGTCGAAAGCGTGCCGAGCTGCACGTCGGGCTCGCGGAAGAACTCGACCCCGAAGCGGAACACCCCGTAGAGGAGGACGAACAGGCCGCCGAGCAGCCCCGGCTTCAGCCGCGCGCCGGTGCGCCAGAAGAGCCAGTTGAGGAGCACGAGCAGCACGAGGCCCTCGAGCGCGGCCTCGTAGAGCTGGCTCGGATGGCGCGGGTAGGGGCCGGCACCGGGAAAGATGAGGCCCCAGCTGCCGTCGGTGAGCCGGCCCCAGAGCTCCCCGTTGACGAAGTTGGCGAGCCGCCCGAAGAAGAGGCCGAGCGGCGTCACGACGGCCACATAGTCGAGCACGCGCCATACGGAGAGCGCGTGCGCCCGGCAGTAGAGGACGATGGCGAGGATGACCCCCGCAAGGCCGCCGTGGAAGGCCATGCCGCCCTCCCAGAGCTGCACCACCTTCAAGGGATCGGCAAGGTAGGTGGCAGGGTCGTAGAAGAGCACGTAGGCGAGCCGCCCGCCGAGGATGACGCCGAGCGTGCACCAGGTGACGAGGTCATCGACGTGGCGCTTCGCCATGGGGCTCCCCGGCAGCCGGACCATGCGCAGGAGCAGCCACCAGCCGATGAGGATGCCGGCAATATAGGCAAGGCTGTACCACCGGAGATCGAACGGCCCCACCGAAAGGGCGACCGGGTCGAGCCCAAGGCTCGCCCACTCGACGGGAGGCTTCCAAAAGGGCATGGCCGCTGCAATACGGGAGCGGCGCGCGAAGCGCCATGGGCCAGCGGGCCCTCGGGGAGCCTGGGAGAGGATGATGGACGAGACGGCTGAGCTTGCGGATTTCCGGGCCGAGACGCGCGCCTGGCTCGAGGCGAACTGCCCGGAGGAGATGCGGCAGCCGGTACGCTCCGACTCCGACATCTGCTGGGGCGGCCGGCGCTTCGTCTTCTCCTCGCCGGCGCAGAAGCTCTGGCTGGAGCGCATGGCGGAGCGCGGCTGGACGGTGCCCGAATGGCCGCGCGAATATGGCGGCGGCGGGCTCTCGAAGGCCGAGGCCAGGATCCTCGGCCAGGAGATGCGGCGCATCCGCGCCCGGCCGCCGCTCTCGTCCTTCGGCATCTGGATGCTGGGCCCGGCGCTTCTGAAATATGGCAACGAGGCGCAGAAGCGGGAGCATCTGCCGAAGATCGCGCGGGGCGAGATCCGCTGGTGCCAGGGCTATTCCGAACCTGGCGCGGGCTCCGATCTCGCCAGCCTGCGCACCTCGGCCGTGCTCGAGGGCGACCACTACATCGTGAACGGCCAGAAGATCTGGACGAGCTACGCCGACCGCGCCGACTGGATCTTCTGCCTGGTCCGCACCGACCCCGAGGCGCCGAAGCACCTCGGCATCAGCTTCCTTCTCTTCGACATGGAGAGCCCGGGCGTCTCGACCGCGCCCATCCGGCTCATCTCCGGCTCTTCGCCCTTCTGCCAGACCTTCTTCGACAATGTCAGGGTTCCGAAGGAGAACCTCGTCGGCGCGCCCGGCCGCGGCTGGGAGATCGCCAAGTATCTCCTCACCCACGAGCGGGAGATGATCGGCGGCATGGACTCGGGCGCCGCCGAGGGCCGCGACGGCATTGCCCAGGTGGCGAAGCGGGCGCTCGGGGTGGGCGAGGACGGCACGCTTCCCGATTCGATGCTCCGCACCGACATCATCCGCCAGGAGATCGACAGCTGGGCGTTCGCGCTCACCATGGAGCGGGTGAAGGACGAGGCGAAGGCCGGCCAGGGCACGGGCGCACTCTCCTCCATGCTCAAATACTATGGCACCGAGCTCAACAAGCGGCGGATGGAGCTCATGATGTCGCTTGAGGGCACCGAGAGCCTGCTCTGGGAAGGAAAGGACCGAGAGGGAGATCTCGCCCGCGCGTGGCTCCGCTCGCGCGCCAACTCGATCGAGGGCGGCACCAGCGAGATCCAGCTCAACATCATCGCCAAGAACGTGCTGGGGCTGCCGGCCGCCTGAGACCGGCAGGCAAGGCACGCGGACGAACGGGAGGAAAGGATGTCGCTTGCGCTCACCGATGACGAGCGGATGATCCGGGATTCGGCCGAGGGCTTCTTCGCCGAGCATGCGCCGGTGGCCGAGCTGCGCCGCCTGCGCGATGCGAAGGACCCGGTCGGCTTCGACCGGGCGCTCTGGGTGAAGATGGCCGAGATGGGCTTTGCCGGCGTTGCCATCCCCGAGGCGTTCGGTGGCGCCGGGCTCGGCATGGTGGCCGCCGGCCTCATCCAGGAAGCGATCGGTCGCAACCTCTCGCTCTCGCCCTTCCTGTCCACCGCCATCCTCTCGGCAACCATCCTCGCCCGCGGCGGCTCGGAGGAACAGAAGGCAGCCCTTCTGCCGCGCATGGCGGCAGCCGAGCTGGTGGTGGCGCTTGCCGCTGACGAGGCGCCCCGCCATGCGCCCGCTCACGTCGCCACGCGCGCGGAAGCCTCGGGGAACGGCTTCCGCTTGACGGGCACCAAGCCCTTCGTCCTCGACGGCCATGTCGCCGACCGCCTGATCGTGGCGGCCCGCACCTCGGGCGATGACCGCGACCCAGCCGGGATCACCCTCTTCCTCGTCGACCCGAAGGCCGAGGGCGTCACCGTCGAGCGCCGCTCCATGGTCGATTCGCGCAACGCCGCGCGGGTGACGCTGCACGCGGTGCAGGTCGATGGCGCCGACGTCATCGGCGCTGTCGGCGAAGGCTACGCGCTTCTCGAGGCCGCGCTCGATGCCGGACGCGCCTGCCTCGCTGCCGAGATGCTGGGCGTGGCCGACCGGGCGTTCGCGATGACGCTCGATTACCTCAAGACCCGGGAGCAGTTCGGCCGGCCGATCGGCAGCTTCCAGGCGCTCCAGCACCGCGCCGCCCATCTCTTCTGCGAGATCGAGCTTGCCAAGTCGGTCACGCTCAAGGCCCTGCGCGCGCTCGACGAGGGCGATGCGCGGGCACCGGTGTTCGCGAGCCTCGCCAAGGCGAAAGTGGGCGAGGTGGCGCGGCTTGCCACCAACGAGGGCGTGCAGATGCACGGCGGCATCGGCATGACCGACGATGCGGACATCGGCTTCTACATGAAGCGCGCCCGTGCCGCGGCCGAGACCTTCGGCGATTCCGCCTTCCATGGCGACCGCATCGCCCGCATCATGCGCTACTGAGGAGGGATGAGGAGGGACCGATGGCGCTGACCGAACTCGATCTTGCCCAGGACGCGGCGATTGCCGCCATCACCGCGCCCGGAGGCCCGCTCGCCGTCGGCACGGTCGAGGTGCGCGGCGTGTCGCTCCCGGCCTTCGTCAATGCGCCCGGCAACCTGCGCGACCTCGTGGCGATGTTCATGCCCGCCCATGCGGAGAAGGAGTTCCTGGTCTACCAGGGCGAGCGCCTCAGCTTCGCGGCCGTGCAGGCTGCCGCGACGCGTGCGGCCGCGATGCTCCAGCATCGCTACGGCATCGCCAAGGGCGACCGGGTGGCGATCGCCATGCGCAACTATCCGGAATGGATCATCCTCTTCCTCGGCGCCATCAGCATCGGCGCCGTCGTCGTGCCCATGAACGCCTGGTGGCAGACCGACGAGCTTGCCTATGGCCTGCGCGACAGCGGCACCCGGCTCGTGCTGGCCGACGAGGAGCGGATCCGCCGGATCGCCGCGATCGAGGGGCTGTCGCTTCCCATGGTGGCCGTGCGCACCAGCCATGCGGTGGCCGAGGCGTTCGGCGCCACCACGCTCGAGGACGCGCTTGCCGACGCGCCGCCCGCGCCCTGGTTCCTCCCCCCGCTGTATCCCGAGGACGATGCGACCATCATGTACACGAGCGGGTCGACCGGGGCTCCGAAGGGCGCGGTCTCGACCCACCGCGGGATTGTCTCGGGAACCCTCTCCTACCTGGTCCAGGGGCTTGCGATGCTGCAGCTCGCCCAGCAGCAGGGCGTCGAGCTGCCGCCGCAGCAGGTGATGCTCCTGAACGTCCCCCTGTTCCACATCACCGGGCTCGTGCCTGTCCTCCTCGTCTCGGTGTGCATCGGCCGCAAGCTCGTCATCATGTACCGCTGGGACGCCGGGGAGGCGCTCCGCCTCATCGAGAAGGAGCGCTGCACCTATTTCGTGGGCGTGCCCACCATGAGCCTCGAGCTCATGCAGCACCCGGACCGCGACAAGTACGACCTCTCCTCGCTCGTCGACATCGCCGGCGGCGGGGCGCCCCGCCCGGCGGAGCACGTGAAGCGGCTGGCAGAGGCGTTCCCGGGCAAGAACCCCGCCATCGGCTACGGCCTCACCGAGACGAACGGGGTAGGGGCGGGCAACCTGCGCTCCAACTATCTGGCCAAGCCCGCTTCGACCGGCCGGCCGTCGAAGCCGATCGTCGAAATGATGATCGCCGACGAGGACATGACGCCACTGCCCACCGGCGAGGTGGGCGAGGTATGCATCCGCTCGGTCGCCAATGTCCGCGGATACTGGATGAAGCCGCTCGCAACGGAGGCTGCGTTCACGAAGGACGGCTGGTTCAAGACCGGAGACCTCGGCCGGTTCGACGAGGACGGCTATCTCTACATCGTCGACCGCAAGAAGGACATCATCATCCGCGGCGGCGAGAACATTTCCGCCGTCGAGGTCGAGGCCGCCATCTACGCCCACCCGGCGGTGGCCGAAGCGAGCGTGTTCGGGCTTCCCGACGAGCGGCTGGGCGAGATCGTGGGCGCCGTCGTCTACCCCAAGCACGGCGAGCATCTGGAAGGCGAGGCGGTCATCCAGTTCGTCGCCCGTGAGCTGGCCGCCTTCAAGGTGCCGTCGCGCGTGTGGATCTCCCGCGAGCCGCTGCCCAAGCTCGGCTCGGGCAAGATCGACAAGGTGGCCTTGCGCGCCCGGTACCGCGCGGAACACCTGGGCAAGGCCGCGTGAACTTCGCGCTGCGGCGGGCGACCGCTGCCGACGCGCAGGACATCGCGGCCCTGTTCCACGCGAGCTTCACCGCCACCTTCGGCCACCTCTACCCGCGCCAGGACCTCGCCGCCTTCCTCGCCGACTGCTCCGTGGCCCGATTTGCAGCCGAGCTGGCCGACCCCGGCTTCGCCACCATGGTCGGCGAGGACGCGGCCGGCCGCCTCATCGGCTACGCGACCCTCGGCCCGCAGGCCCTCCCGGTGCCCGGGAACGGGCGGCGCCGGATCGTGCTCCGCCAGCTCTACCTCGCGGAGGAGGCCAAGGGCACGGGGCTCGCCCAGGCCCTCGTTGCCTGGGCGCTTGACGAGGCCGCGTCGCGCGGCTTCGACGACATTCTGCTCACGGTCTTCGTCGACAACCGCCGCGCCCGCCGCCTCTACGAGGCGTTCGGCTTCCGCGAGGTCGGCCGCTATCCCTTCCGGGTGGGCGAAACCGTCGATGACGATCGCATCCTTGCCCGCGCGCTTGGGCCCGCGGACCGGATCACCCGCCTCGAGGCGCCCGCGCTCGGCGTGCCCCATGGCTTCCTCGGCCGCACCGGCGGCGCCTCACGCGGTCTCCACGCCGGCCTCAACGTGGGGCTTGGCTCGGCCGACGCGCGCACCGCGGTGGCGGCCAACCGGGCCCGCGCGCTCGCCGCCGTCGCCCCCGGCGCCAAGCTCGTCACCCTCCACCAGATCCATTCCGCGACCTGCGTGGAGGCGGGCGACTGGGCCGATGACGCCCGCCCGGAGGCGGACGCCCTGGTGACCGACCGGCCGGGGCTTGCGCTCGGAATCCTCACCGCCGATTGCGCGCCCGTGCTGTTCGCCGACCGCGCGGCCGGCGTGATCGGCGCGGCGCACGCTGGCTGGAAGGGCGCGCTCGCCGGCGTGCTCGAGGCAACCGTTGCCGCCATGGCCCGGCTCGGCGCCGAGCCCGCACGCATCGTCGCTGCCATCGGCCCCGCCATCGGCCGGGCCAGCTACGAGGTGGGACCCGAGTTCCGCGCCCGCTTCGAGGCCGAGGATCCGGCAAGCAGCCCCTTCTTCGCCGACGGCCCCGCGGGCCGGCCGCACTTCGATCTCGCCGGCTACTGCCGCGCGCGCCTCGAGCGCGCCGGCGTGGCCCGCGTCGTCGACCTTGGCCTCGACACCTGCGCCGATCCCGCGCGCTTCTTCAGCTATCGCCGGGCGACTCTTGCAGGCGCGCCGGACTACGGCCGCCAGCTGAGCCTCGTCGCCCTGGCCTGAGCCGGGCCCGGTCGGCCCCCTCGGCCCCGTTTGGCCCCGGTCAGGCCCGGGTCGAGGCGTAGAGCGACCAGAGCCCGGCGACGTCTGCCATCGGCCCGGTCTTGATCTGGTCGAAGATCTGCCGCGCGCCGGCGCGATCGCCGGCCTTGAGCGTGCTGATCCCCCGGAACAGGCGGGCCGAGTCGCCGTTGGGCCCCTTCTCGGCCACCGCATAGGCAGCCGCCGCGTCCTGGTAGCGCGAGGCACCGAGAAAGGCGTTGCCAGCGTTCATGGCGGTTGCCGGGTTCTTGGCATCGGCAGGCGCGGTCCTGAGCGCGTCGGCGGAGCGCTTGCTCGCCGCATCGACGATCTTCTGCGCCATGCTGTTGTCGGGCGTGACGATGCCCTCGGCCACGGCCTCGCGCACCACCTTCTCGGCATAGCCGGCCTGGCCGGACACGATGGCGACCTTGGCGAAGTCCTCCACTTCCTGGGCGGTCTTGATGGAGTCGGTCGCGAGCATCAGGTGGTAGAGGCCAAGCTTCGCCTCGCGCGACATGGGCGCGTTCTTCATCTCGGCGAGCAGCGAGCGCCAGCGCGCCGGCGTCGGGTCAAGCTTCACCAGCTGCTGGATGGTGCGGGAATAGCCGGCGCGGTCGCCCATGGCGAACTGGGCACCGGCGAGGTTCTGGAGCGCGGTCAGGTTGTTGGGGTTCTTGGCCAGCATCTGCTCGTAGATCTTGGCCGCCTCGGCGGGCTTGCCCTGCTGGAGATAGGCCTGGGCGATGATGGTCGTCTGGCCCGACTTCTGGGCGGCGGCGATCGCCTTGTCGTACTGGCGCGCCTGGTAGTAGAGCGGTGCGAGCTGCGACGGCGGCGCGCCGATCGCCTCAAGCTCGCTTGCCGCGCGGGCGAAGTTGCCGGCACGGGTGTGGACATAGGCTGCCATCTGCGAGACCGCGCGGCGTTCCGCGGGCGTCTTGGCGGCAGCCCGGGCCTGGTCGATCGCGCTGAGTGCGGCTGCCGTGTTGCCGGCCTTGGCCGCATTCTGCGCGGCCTGCAGCGGCTTGCCGACCGCAGGCGGCAAGGCCTGCGCCTGCGCGGCACTGCCTGGCACCAGCGGGCCCGAGGCGGCCAGGAGCAGGGCTGCAAGCGCCAGCCCGCGCCGAACCGGCCATCCCATCATCCGCACATCCGCCATCACCACCCGCATCCCTGCCATCACCGTCCCTCGTCTGCCGGGTCGCGCGACCCGAGGTTCCCGTCACCATTCGCCAGCCCTGCCCGCTCCCGAGCCTGCCGGCGGCCGCCGCCGCAACGGGAGCCCCACGCCAGCCCGACCCGGGGGCGCATCTCGGGCGACCCCGAAAGGCTCCGGGCGGAACGCAGCACCACTCCCCGCGGAAGGCCGATTGCATATCGAAAGCGCGGGCGCAAAAAAAGCCCCTCAAGGCGGCAGGGCCCGCGCCCGCCCTGCGAAAAAGGGGCTTCTGCGGGCCCGTCCATGCGCCTAGGGCGCGGAACCTTGCAGGCCGGTCGGGCCATTCACCACCCACAGGGAAGGCAGGAGGATCTTGAGCACCGCATTCATCTTTCCCGGCCAGGGGAGCCAGGCCGCCGGCATGGGCCGGGCACTCGCCGAGGCGAGCACCGCCGCCCGTCTCGTGCTGGAGGAAGTCGACGATGCGCTCGGCGAACGTCTGTCCCGCCTGATGTTCGAGGGCCCGGACGAGGAGCTGACGCTGACGAGGAACGCCCAGCCGGCGATCATGGCGGCAAGCCTCGCTGCGCTCGCCGTGCTCGAGAAGGAGGCGGGGCTCCGCCTCGGCGAGGTCGCCGCGGCCGTCGCCGGCCACAGCCTCGGCGAATATTCGGCGCTAGCGGCCGCCCGCGCGCTGCCGCTTGCCACCACGGCGCGGCTGCTGCGCCTGCGCGGCGAGGCGATGCAGGCCGCCGTTCCCCCGGGCGAGGGCGCGATGGCCGCCCTCCTCGGCCTTGGCTACGACGCCATTTCGGCGATCGCGGCCGAGGCAGCGCAGGGCCAGGTGCTTGCCGCCGCCAACGACAATGCGCCCGGCCAGGTCGTCGTCTCGGGCCACATCGAGGCGGTCACGCGGGCGATGCGGCTGGCCAAGGAACGGGGTGCACGCCACTCGGTGCTGCTCCCCGTCTCCGCGCCGTTCCACTGCCCGCTCATGGCGCCTGCAGCCGAGGTCATGGCGCAGGCGCTTGCCGAGACCGCGATCGCCCCGCCCGTGGTGCCGCTCTGGGCGAACGTGACGGCCGCACCGGTCATGGACCCGGCGGTCATCCGCGAGCTGCTGGTGAAGCAGGTCACGGGCACGGTGCGCTGGCGCGAGACGGTCGAGGCCATGGCGGCGGCCGGCATCACCCGCATGGTCGAGCTCGGCGGCAAGGTGCTGGGGCCCATGGTGAAGCGGATCGCGCCCGACGTCGCGACCCACGCGGTCACGAGACCCGAGGATGTCGACGCGCTGCTCAAGGCGCTGTGAGGGAGACGCCCATGTTCGATCTGACCGGCCGGACCGCGCTCGTGACCGGCGCAACCGGCGCCATCGGGGGCGCGATCGCCTCGGCACTCGCTGCCCGCGGCGCCCGGGTCGCGCTCTCCGGCACCCGCGACGACGCGCTTGCCGCAGCGTCTGCCGCGCTGCCCGGCAGCGTGGCGCTGCCCTGCCGGCTCGACGACGCCGCGGCCGTCGAGACGCTGGTGCCCGCCGCGCTCGAGGCCCTCGGCGGGCTTGACATCCTCGTCAACAACGCCGGGATCACGCGCGACAACCTCGCCATCCGGATGAAGGACGAGGAGTGGGAGGCGGTGCTGCGTGTCAACCTCGAGGCGGCCTTCCGCCTTGCCCGCGCCGCGCTCAGGCCGATGATGAAGGCGCGCCACGGGCGCATCATCTCCATCACCTCGATCGTGGGCGTCACCGGCAACCCCGGACAGGCGAACTATGCTGCCGCCAAGGCCGGCCTCATCGGCATGACCAAGGCGCTTGCCGCCGAAGTCGCCTCGCGGGGCGTCACCGTCAACTGCATCGCCCCCGGCTTCATCCGCTCGGCCATGACCGACGCGCTTGCCGAGGCGCAGAAGCTGGCGCTCATGGCCCGCATCCCCTCCGGCCGCCTGGGCAAACCCGAGGATGTGGCCGCCGCCGCCGTCTTCCTTGCCAGCGACGAGGCCGCCTACGTGACCGGCCAGACCCTCCACGTGAATGGCGGCATGGCGATGATCTGAGGCTTCCGCTAGGCCGCGGCGCGATGCACGCCCCCCCTTCCCCTGCGCGGGCCGCTGCGCCGGTCGTCCGCCTCGTGCGCGCGCTGGGCGCGCGTGCTGCAGCCCGGCCCTGGGTCACCTTCCTGCTCGCCGGGCTCCTCATCCTCGGCTCGGCGCTCGTCGCCGCCCGGCACCTCGCGGTCGACACCGACAGCTCGCACATGCTCTCCGACCGGCTGCCGCACCGGCAGCGGGAGCTTGCCCTCAACGCCGCGTTCCCGGGCCTCAACAGCCGCTTCGTCGTTCTCGTCGACGCGCCCGATGCCGACCGGGCGGATGCCGCGCTGGCCCGGCTTGCCGCTGCCATCGCCGCCCGGCCGCAGGCCCTCGATGACCCCTTCGCCGCGCCGCTCGCGCCCTTCTTCCAGCGCAACGGCCTCCTCTACATGGAGGACGCCGCGCTCGACTCGATGCTCGCAAAGCTGTCGCGCGCGGGGCCGCTCCTCGGCACGCTGGCAGCCGAGCCCACGCTTTCCGCCTTCATGGCCAGCCTCGCCGAAGGCGTGGCCGATGCCGACCGCATCGCCGGCGGGCCCGAAGCGCTCGCCCGGGTGATTGCCGCCACCGACGCGACCGTCCGCGCCCGCCTCGAGGGAAAACCCCGGCCGCTCGCCTTCTCCACCCTGTTCGCCGATGACGCCGGGCCGGTCCGCCGGGTCCTCACGGTCCAGCCCAAGCTCGACTTCACCCTGTTCCAGCCAGCGCGCCCGGCGCGTGAGGCGCTCGCCGCCGCGATCGCCGAGGCGACCGCTGCCCCCGGCCTCGGCGACGTACGCATCTCGGTCACCGGCGACCCGGCGATGCGGAGCGAGGAGCTGAAGTCGGTGACGGAGGGGCTCGGGCTTGCCCTCGTCGTCAGCCTGGTCTCGGTCGGCCTCCTCATGGCGGTCGCCTTCCGCCGCCTCGCGCTCGCCCTGGTCGCGCTTGCGGTCGTGCTGGTGGCGCTCGGGCTCGCTGCGGCCTTCGCTGCCCTTGCCTTCCCGGCATTGAACCTGGTCTCGATGGCCTTTGCCGTGCTCCTGACCGGCCTTGGCGCCGACTATGCCATCCACCTCATCCTCCGCATGGAGGAGCCGGATGGCGACTGGCCGACGACCGCCGCCGATCTCGGCCTTGCGCTGTTCCTGTGCGCGCTCACCACTGCGCTCGGCTTCCTCGCTTTCGTGCCCACCCCCTTTGTCGGCATGGCCCAGCTCGGCCTCATCGGCGCCTTCGGCGTCTTCGCCGCCTTCCTGGCCGCGGTCGTGCTGGTGCCCGCCGGGCTTGCCCTTGCCCGCCGCCGGCCCCGGCCAGACCGCCAGTCCCCGGAGCTGCCGCACGCCGTCACCCGCCTCGCCTTCCCTGTCCTTCTGGCCCTGCTGGTCGTCGCCGCCGTTGCTGCGCCGCGCGCCCGCTTCGAGACCGACCCGATGGCGCTGCGCGACCCGGACGCCCCCTCGGTCCGCGCGTTCGCGACCCTCTTCGACGACAAGGCGACACGCCCCTACTCGGCGAGCCTTCTCGTTGGCAGCGAGGCGGAAGCAGAGGCCGCTGCCGAACGGCTGCTGGCGCTTCCCGAGGTCGACCATGTGGTCACGCCGCGGCGGCTCCTTCCCGGCGAGGACGCAGCGTTCCGGTACGACGCCATCGACGCGGTCGCGGCAGGCCTGCTGCCCCAGCTCCAGGCCGACGCGCCCGCGATCGACACCGCCAAAGGCATGGCCAAGCTCGAGACAGCGCTGGCCGGGGCGACGCTTCCCGAACAGGTGCGGCTTCGGGAGAGCCTGGCCGCACTCCGCGCGGCTGCCGCCCGTGACCCTGGCCTGCTCGCTGCCGTCGAGCGCGACATCTTCACCTTCTGGCCGCAGACGCTCGCCCGGCTCGAGACGAGCCTCGCGCCCGACCCGGCGCCCCGCCTTCAGGACCTGCCCGCCCCGCTCCTCTCGCGCTACCTCAACGTGGCCGGACAGGTGCGGGTGGAGATCGTGCCTGTCGCGGACCTGAGAGACCCGGCGGCGCGCGCGAGGTTCGTGGCCGCCATCCGCACCGTGGCCCCCGACGTGGCCGGGCCCGTCGTCAACCTCGAGGAGTCGGGCGCGGTGATCGCGCGGGCCATGCTGACGGCCACGCTTCTCGCGCTTGCCGCCTGCGGGCTCGTGCTCCTCGCCGTCACGCGCGATCCCGCCCGGACCGTTGCGACCCTGGTTCCCGTCGTCGCGGCGATCCACCTCACCGTCGGCCTCTCGGCGCTCCTCAAGCTCCCGTTCAACTATGCCAATGTCATTGCGCTTCCCATGCTGCTTGGCGCCGGGATCGACTCCGCCATCCACCTCTCGGCGCGCGCCCGCGCCGCCGGCGGCACGGAGGCCGCGCTCGCAAGCTCCACGCCGCGCGCGGTCGTCTTCGCCGCGCTCACCACGATCGCGGCCTTCGGAAGCCTGATGCTTTCGGCGCACCGCGGCGTGGCCTCGATCGGCGCGCTGCTCCTCGTCGCGCTCGCCTCCACCACGGTCTCGACACTGGTGCTCCAGCCGCGCGCGCTCGCGCTCGCCGAGCGGCTCGCCGCGCGTCGCGGCCCGGTCTGAGGGAAGGACTGCCCCATGCTTCATCGCCGCCACTTCGCCCTCGGCTTTGCCGCGCTTGCGCTCGCCGCACCGCTTGCCGCGCAGGACCAGGCCTTTGCCGGCGAGGCGCGCCGCTTCATCGAGGGGATGATCGCCGAGCTCTCGGCCATCGAGACGAAGGAGAAGGACGAGGGCCGCCGCCGCGCCGCGCTCGATGCGGCGCTCCGGCAGCGGGTGGCGCTCGCCCGCATCGGCCGGTTCATGCTGGGGGCGAGCCGCGCCCAGGCCACGCCCGCCGAGCTTGCCGAGTATGACCGGCTGGTGCCCGACTTCATCCTTGCCGACGTGCGCGGCGAGATCGCCAAGCTCGTCGCCCAGTCGATCGCGATCGACGAGGTCCAGACCCGCTCGGCGCGCGATGCGCTCGTGCGCTCGCGCTTCCGGCGGCGGAGCGGCGGCACCGTCCGGGTCGACTGGCGGGTGGCCGCGGGCGAAGGCCAGCCGCTCCAGCTTGTCGACGTCTACGTGAACGGTGTCTCGCGCTTCGTCATCCGCCGTGACGAGTTCCAGGCGCTCGTCAAGGCGAAGGGCATGGCCGGCCTCCTCGCCGAACTTCGCTCGGGAGCGCTTGCCGGCCGCTAGGGGCCCGGAACCGGGCACGCGGCTTGCAAGCGCCTGACTGCCCGGTTATCGCCCGGGGGCTTCTCCTCCGGAGGCATCGGGAAAGGGGTCTGCATGAGCGACATTGCGGAGCGGGTGAAGAAGATCGTCGTCGAGCACCTCGGCGTCGAGCCCGACAAGGTGACCGAGGATTCCAGCTTCATCGACGATCTCGGGGCCGACAGCCTCGACACGGTCGAGCTTGTGATGGCGTTCGAGGACGAGTTCGGTGTCGAGATCCCTGACGATGCCGCCGAGAAGATCCTGACGGTGAAGGACGCGATCGCCTTCGTCGCGGCCCACGGCAAGTAGGCGCGCTGCGCCGGTCGCAGGCTGCCCCGGCGCTCGGCCTGAAGTAGGAAAGCCGGTCTGGAGTAGGGAAGGATGCGCCGCGTCGTCGTCACCGGCCTCGGGCTCGTCACCCCGCTCGGCGGGGATGTCGCCACGAGCTGGTCCCGGCTGGTCGCGGGCCAGTCGGGCATCGGCCCGATCACCCGCTTCGACGCCTCGGACTATGCCTGCCGGATCGCGGGCGAAGTGCCCTATGGCGACGGCTCAGACGGCAGCTTCAACCCCGACCGGCGGCTCGACTCCAAGCTCCAGCGCCAGGTGGACCGCTTCATCCACTTCGGCCTCGACGCGGCCGGCCAGGCGCTGGAAGACGCAGGGCTCGCCGAGCTGACCGAGGCGGAGCAGCTGCGGGCGGGCGTGCTCATCGGCTCCGGCATCGGCGGGCTTCCCGGGATTGCCGAGGAGTCGATCACGCTCCACGAGCGGGGGCCGCGCCGCGTCTCCCCGCACTTCGTCCACGGCCGGCTCATCAACCTCGTCTCGGGCCAGGTGTCGATCCGCTACGGCCTCAAGGGCCCCAACCATGCCGTGGTGACCGCCTGCTCGACCGGCGCCCACGCCATCGGGGATGCCGCCCGGCTCATCATGTGGGACGATGCCGACATCATGGTGGCAGGCGGTGCGGAGGCCTCGATCTGCCCGCTCGGCATTGCCGGCTTTGCCCAGGCCAAGGCGCTCTCCACCCGCTACAATGACGAGCCCACCCGCGCCAGCCGCCCGTGGGACCGCGACCGCGACGGTTTCGTGATGGGCGAGGGTGCCGGGATCGTCGTGCTCGAGGAGATGGAGCGGGCGAAGCGCCGGGGTGCCACCATCTACGGCGAGGTGGTGGGCTACGGCTTGACGGGTGACGCCTACCACGTGACGGCGCCGCACCCGGAAGGGGATGGCGCCTACCGGGCAATGGCCATGGCGCTGAAGCGCGCCCGGCTCGACCCCTCCGACATCGATTACGTGAACGCCCACGGAACCTCGACTCCGATGGGGGACGAGCTCGAGCTCGGCGCGGTCCGCCGCCTTTTCGGCAACGCGATCGGGCGGCTCTCCATGTCGTCGACCAAGTCGGCGATCGGCCACCTGCTCGGCGGCGCCGGCGCGGTCGAGAGCATCTTCTGCCTCCTCAGCCTTCGCGACCAGGTCGTGCCGCCCACCCTCAACCTCGACAATCCCTGCGAGGGCGCCGAGGGCGTCGACCTCGTCCCGCATGTCGCCAGGGAGCGGAAGGTGGAGGCCGCCCTCAACAACAGCTTCGGCTTCGGCGGAACGAACGCGACGGTCATCTTCCGGAAGGTCTGAGGTGCGCCGGCTGCTCGCCGCGGCGCTGGTCGCGCTGCTTGCGGCCTGCGGCCTGTTCGCTCTTGACCTCGGGCGGCGCTGGGGCAGGCAAGCCCCGGCCGACGCGCCCCTGGTCGAGGTGGAGATCCCGCGCGGCACCTCGCTCGCCGCTGCCGCCGCGCGCCTCGAGGCCGCGGGCGTGATCGATAGCGCGAGCCGATTCCGCCTCGCCGCCCGCGTGCTCGGCGGGAGCCGGCCGATCCGCCACGGGCTCTACGCGTTGCCGCGCGGCGCAGGCTATGCCGAGATCCTCGCCAAGCTCCAGAAGGGCGAGGTGCTCACCCTGTTCCTGACCATTCCGGAGGGTCTCCCCGCCGTCCTCGTCCACGAGCGGCTGATGGCCGCGCCGCGGCTCGTTGGAGAGGTGGAGGTTCCACCGGAGGGTTCGGTGCTGCCCGCCACCTGGGACTACCGCCCCGGCGAGACCCGCGCTGCCCTCCTCGCCCGCATGCAGAAAGGCATGGCGGATGCGCTCGCCGAGCTCTGGGCCGCGCGCAAGCCGACCGCTGCCGTGCGCACGCCGGAGGAGGCCGTCATCCTCGCCTCCATCGTCGAGAAGGAGACCGCGGTGCCCGCGGAGCGGCGGCGCGTCGCCGGGCTCTACACCAACCGCCTGAAGGCGGGCATGAAGCTCGAGGCCGACCCGACGGTCATCTACCCCATCACGCGGGGGCGCCCGCTCGGCCGGCGGATCCGCCAGTCGGAGCTTGCCGCCGACACCGGCTGGAACACCTATGCGCGCGCCGGGCTGCCGAAGGGGCCCATCACCAACCCGGGCCGCGCGAGCCTCGCCGCCGTGCTCGACCCCGAGCCGCACCCCTATCTCTTCATGGTCGCCGACGGCAGCGGCGGCCACGTGTTTGCGGAGACCTATGCCGAGCACCGCGCCAACGTGGAGCGCTGGTATGCGCTCAGGCGCGCGAAGGGCGAGATGTGAGCCGGCCTTGACCGGCTGCCTGCCCCGGGCCTAACCGCTTGGGATCCATGGAAGCCACGTCGCCCGCGCCGCCGCGCACCCTCTACGACAAGGTCTGGGATGCCCATGTCGTCGCCACCCGCGACGACGGCACCTCCCTCCTCTACATCGACCGGCACCTGATCCACGAGGTCACCACCCCGCAGGCCTTCGAGGGGCTGAAGCTCGCTGGCCGCCGCGTCCGCCGGCCCGACCTCACCCTTGCGGTTCCCGACCACAATGTGCCGACGACCGACCGCAGCCGGCCCGTCGAGGACCCGGAATCGGCCGCGCAGCTCGCGGCGCTCGAGGCCAACTGCGCCGCCTTCGGGATCGAGTATTTTCCGATCACCCACGTGAACCAGGGCATCGTCCACGTCATCGGGCCCGAGCTCGGCTTCACCCTTCCCGGCACCACCCTCGTCTGCGGCGACAGCCACACCTCGACTCACGGCGCCTTCGGGGCGCTCGCCTTTGGCATCGGCACGTCGGAAGTCGAGCATGTGCTGGCAACCCAGACGCTGCTGCTCGCGAAATCCCGCAACATGGCCGTCACCATCACCGGCAGCCTCGGCTTCGGCGTGACCGCCAAGGACGTGGCGCTCGCCATCATCGGCGCCATCGGCACCGCGGGTGCCACCGGCCATGTCATCGAGTATCGCGGCCCCGTCGTCGAGGCGCTGTCGATGGAAGGGCGGATGACGCTCTGCAACATGTCGATCGAGGCGGGCGCGCGGGCTGGCATGATTGCGCCCGATGCCCGGACCTTCGCCTACCTCGAGGGCCGGCCGCGGGCGCCAAAGGGCGAGATGTGGGCGCGGGCGCGGGCCTGGTGGGAGACGCTTGCGACCGACCCGGGCGCCCGCTTCGATCGCGAGGTCACCCTCGACGGCGCGGCGATCGCGCCGCTCGTCACCTGGGGAACGAGCCCCGAGCAGGTCGCCCCCGTCACAGGCACCGTGCCCGCACCCGAGAGCTTCGAAGATCCGGTGAAGCGCGCGGCTGCCGAGGCGGCGCTCGCCTACATGGACCTCAGGCCCGGCACCCGGATTGCCGACATAAGGGTCGAGAACATCTTCATCGGCTCGTGCACCAACAGCCGCATCGAGGATCTCCGCGCGGCCGCCGCGGTGCTGAAGGGGCGGCGCATCGCTCCCACCATTCGCCAGGCGTTGGTCGTGCCGGGCTCGGGCCTGGTCAAGCGCCAGGCCGAAGCCGAGGGGCTCGACCGCATCTTCACCGAGGCCGGCTTCGAGTGGCGCGAGCCCGGCTGCTCCATGTGTCTCGGCATGAACCCCGACCGGGTGCCGGCCGGCGAGCGCTGCGCGTCCACCTCCAACCGCAACTTCGTCGGCCGACAGGGCCCGGGGGCCCGCACCCACCTCGTCTCGCCCGCCATGGCGGCAGCCGCCGCCGTGACTGGCCGGCTTGCCGACGTGCGAGACCTCGTTGCCGCCTGAGAACCCGTCCGACCCGCCGGCCATCCGGCTTCGGGAGCTCGAGAAGGTCTATGCCGGAGGCAGGCGCGCGCTTGACCGCATCTCGCTCGACGTGCCGCGCGGCTCAATGTTCGGCCTGCTCGGGCCCAATGGCGCCGGCAAGTCCACCCTCATCAACATCCTCGCCGGCCTCGTCACCAAGACCTCCGGCACCGCCGAGGTCTGGGGCTTCGACATCGACCGCCACCCGCGGAACGCCAAGGCCTCGCTCGGCGTGGTGCCGCAGGAACTCCTCTTCGATGCCTTCTTCACGCCCTACGAGACGCTCGAGCTCCAGGCCGGCCTCTACGGCGTGCCAAGGGCGAAGCGGCGGACGATGGAGCTGCTGCGCGCCGTCCATCTCGAGGCGCACGCGCATGCCTATGCGCGCACGCTCTCGGGCGGGATGAAGCGCCGGCTCCTCATCGCCAAGGCGATGGTCCATTCGCCCCCCGTCCTCATCCTCGACGAACCCACCGCCGGAGTCGACATCGAACTGCGGCAGATGCTGTGGGCCTGGGTGCGGGAGCTGCACGGCCAGGGCATGACGATCGTGCTCACCACCCACTATCTCGAGGAAGCGGAGGAGCTCTGCGAGCGGATCGCGATCGTCAACCACGGCCGCATCGTCGCCAACGCGCCCACCCGCGAGCTCCTCGGGCTGGCGCGCGAGAAACGGGTCGATGTCACCCTCGAGGCCGACACCCCTTCGCTTCCCGCCATCGCCGGCGTCTCGAGGGTGGAGCGGCTGGCTGAGCGCCTCTTCGCCATCCACTATGACAAGAGGCGGCTTTCGGCCGGGGCGCTGCTCGGTCAGCTCTCCGCTGCCGGGCTTGCCATCGTCGACGTCACCACCCGCGAGGCCGACCTAGAAGACGTCTTCCTCGACCTCACCCGCCGGAGTGCGGCATGAGCGTCGAGGACCCGCTAACCGCCGATGTCGTCGTGGTGGGGAGCGGCGCGGCCGGCCTCACCTGCGCGATCGCGCTTTCCGAGACGCTCTCGGTCCTCGTGCTGTCCAAGGCCGGGATCTCCGCCGGCTCCACCGCCTGGGCGCAAGGGGGCATCGCCGCCGTCCTCGACGAGGGGGACACGTTCGAGGCCCACATCGAGGACACGATGATCGCGGGCGCGGGCCTCAACGACCGCCGCATCGTCGAGTTCGTGGTCGAGCAGGCGCCGGCGGCGATCGAGCGGCTGGCTGCGCTCGGCGTGCCCTTCACCCCGGGCGAGACCGTCTCGGAACGCTTCCACCTCACCCGCGAGGGCGGGCACCGCGCGCGCCGGATCGTCCACGTGGACGATGCGACCGGCTGGGCGGTCCAGAAGGCGCTCGAGCGCGCCGCGCTCGAGAACCCCCGCATCCGCGTCATGACCGACCAGGTCGCGATCGACATCGCGACCGAGCGCCACGCCGAGGGCCACGGCTTTGCCGAGCGCCGCGCCCACGGCCTCTACGCGCTCGACCGCGCCAGCGGCCGGGTGCGCCGCATCCTTGCCCGCGCGGTGGTGCTGGCCACCGGGGGCGCGAGCCGCGTCTACCGCTTCTCCACCAACCCCGACGGCTCGACCGGCGACGGCATTGCCATGGCCTGGCGCGCGGGCTGCCGCGTCTCCAACATGGAGTTCAACCAGTTCCACCCCACCTGCCTCTACAACTTCCAGGTGAAGAACTTCCTCATCACCGAGGCGATGCGGGGCGAAGGCGGAATCCTCCGGACGCCGGATGGCCGCCGCTTCATGCCCGACCACGACCCGCGCGCCGAGCTCGCTCCGCGCGACATCGTCGCCCGCGCGATCGACGCCGAGATGAAGCGCGCCGGCCTCGACTTCGTCCACCTCGACATGACGCACCTGCCGGAGGGCTTCGTCGAAAGCCACTTCCCGACCATCGTCGAGCGGCTGCGCGCGCTGGGCATCGACCCGGTCACCGAGCCCATCCCCGTCGTGCCGGCGGCCCACTACACCTGCGGCGGCGTGCTCGTGGACCGCCACGGCCGCACCGATCTCCCCGGCCTCTACGCCATCGGCGAAGTCTCGCAGTCGGGCCTCCACGGCGCCAACCGCATGGCCTCCAACTCGCTCCTCGAGTGCCTCGTCTTCGGCGCCTCGGCCGCCGACGACATCCTCGCCCGCTTCGCCGAGACGCCCCCGCCGCCCGCCATCCGCCCCTGGGACGAAAGCCGGGTGACCGACTCCGACGAGGAGGTCGTCGTCTCCCACAACTGGGCCGAGCTCCGGCGCTTCATGTGGAACTATGTCGGCATCGTCCGCACCGACCGGAGACTCGAGCGCGCCGCGCGCAGGGTGGAGCTCCTGCGGGAGGAAGTCGACCACTACTACGGCCGTTTCCGGGTGACGCCCAACCTCCTCGAGCTCCGCAACGTGGTCGAGGTGGCCGACCTCATCGTCCGCTCGGCCCAGAGCCGGAAGGAAAGCCGCGGCCTCCACTACACCACGGACTATCCGGGCCTTTCCGACCCGCCGCGCGACACGATCCTCTACCCCTCGCGCGCCTGAACCAGCCCGCTTGTGCCGGTTGACGCGCGCGGGATGATACAATATCTCATCCGCCGACTCGAAGAAGGATCGTCCCATGGCGTCCCGCCCCGAGGTCGCGGTGCCTGCCGATGGCGTGGCCGCCGCGCTCTCCAGCCTGTGCCTCGTCCACTGCCTCCTCATGCCGCTGGGCCTGGGGCTGGCACCGCTCGCTGCCGCGCTCGGCACGCTCGACCATCATGGCCCGGGCTGGCTGCACTGGGCGCTGCTTGCGCTTGCCGCGCCGGTCTCGGCGGTTGCGCTGCGGCGCGGAATCCTGCGCCATGGCGATGGCCGTCCCTGGCAGCTCGCCGCGCTGGGCTTCCTGCTGATGGCGGCGGGCGCGTGGGCGCACGGCCTGGCGCCCTTTGAGCAGCTGCTGACGGTCGGCGGCGGGTTCGTGGTGGCCTTTGCCCACTGGCGCAACTGGCGCCTGCGCCGGGCCTGACCGGGAGCGCCGGGCCCTAGCCGTCCCCGTCGCGGGCCTTCTGCGCGAGCGCCGCCTTCGAAAGGAGATGCGCGACGACCGGTGCGGTGATGAACAGGAACAGCGAGATCGCGAGCTCCTGAAGCGAGAGCCGGCCGCTGGTTGCCGACGTGTGCACCATCGCCGCCACCACGATGGCGCCTACCCCCAGCGTCGTGGCCTTGGTCGGCCCGTGGAGCCGCATCATGAAGTCGGGCAGGCGGGCAAGCCCGATCGAGCCGACGAGGGCGAAGCCACCGCCGACCAGCAGCAGGAGGCTCACGAGAATGTCGAGGGCAGACGGGAGCATGGAAGGCCCTACTCGATGATGTCGCCGCCGAGGCGGTACTTGGCCAGCGCGACGGTGCCGACGAAGCCCATCATGGCGAGGATGAGCGCGGCCTCGAAATAGGCCCGGGTGCCAAGCGCGATCCCGGCCAGCATGACGAGCGCGATCGCGTTGACGGTGAGCGTGTCGAGCGCGAGGATCCGGTCCTCGAGCGCGGGGCCGGCGAGCAGCCGCCAGAGGTTGAGGGCCATCGCCAGGCCGACGAGGCCGATGGTGAGCGGCACGGCGACTGTCAGCATCCGAAGATCTCCTTCAGGGGCGCTTCGTAGCGGCGCTTGATGGTGGCAACCGCGGCCTCCGGGTCGGGGGCGTTGAGGGCGTGGATGAGGACCAGGCGGCGGTCCATGTCGATGTCGATCGAGACCGTCCCGGGGGTCAAGGACACGATGCTGGCCAGGATGGTTGCGACATAGGGGCTCGAGATCTCGAGCGGCAGCTCGAGGAAGGCGGGCCGGAGCCGCCCGGGTGGCCCGAGGACAAGGCGGGCCACCTCGACGTTGGCGACGACGATGTCGCCGAGCACCCGCGCAAACAGGCCGAGCGCGAGGAGCGGCCGGTGCATCACCGGGCGATCGACCCAGAAGTTCCGCACGAGGAGCGGAACGAGGAGGCCCACGATCGTCCCCATCACCAGGCTGCCCAAGGTGAACCGCGAGACCACCACCAGCCAGAGGAAGACGATGAGAAGGCTGATGACGGGCTGAGGCAGGAGCCTCTCGCGCCAGCTCATGGCCGCACCTCGCGCGGAATGTCGGGGCCTGCGCCCACCACCGCCACCATGTAGGGCACGCGCGCGTGGAGCTGCCCGGCCGCCGCGCCAGCGTAGCCGGCAACCGCCGGGGCTGCGACGGTGAGCGCCGGACTGGCGAGGACGAGAAGCAGGAGGGCCGCAGGCGGCACGGGAAGGCGCCCGCGAGGGGGTGCCGCCTCGCGCGGCTCCCAGAAGAGGACGCTCGCCGTCCGCGCGAGGACAAGGGCAGCCACCAGCCCCGAGACAAGGAGCGCCGCCCACCAGGCCGGCTGCCAGCCGCCGCTGCCGGCCCCCTGCATCAGCATCAGCTTGCCGAGGAAGCCGGAGAGCGGCGGCATGCCGGAGACGGCGAGCGCAAGGAGGGCGAAGGCAAGGCCGATGGGGAGCGCCCGCGCCATGGCCGCCCCGCGCACCAGCCGGTCGGCGAGGTCGCCGCGCTCGGCGGCAATGATGCCGGCCAGCACGAACAGGCCCGCGGTGGCCAGCGTCGTGTGCGGGAGATAGTAGAGGAGGGCGGCGGTCGCCGCCTCGCGCGCGTCGGCAACCGCGAAGAGCAGGGTTCCCGACGAGACGAGGACGAGGCTCGCTGCCGTGACCGCAAGGCGCCGTGCGGCAAGCGCCGCGACCGTGCCGAGAAGGATGGTGCCGAGCGCCAGAACCTGAAGCCAGGGGGACAGCAGCCCGGCGCCCGCAGCCGAATCCGGCAGCGCGACCACGGCCAGGCGGAGCAGCGCCACCACGCCCACCTTGGTCATGATCGCGAACAGCGCGGCCACCGGAACCGTTGCCGCCGCATAGGCATGGGGAAGCCAGAAGGCCATCGGGAAGACGGCGGCCTTCAGCAGGAACACGAGCGCGACGAGCACGAGGGCAACCCGCACCAGCGGCACGTCACTGGCCGCCACCGTCGGCAGCCGGAAGGCGAGGTCGGCGAGGTTGAGGGTGCCCATGGTGCCGTAGAGAAGGCCGAGGCCGACAAGGAACAGGGCGGAGCCGACAAGGTTGAGCGCGACATAGGTGAGGCCGGCGCGCGTCCGCTCGAGCCCGCCGGCATGGAGCAGCAGCGCGTAGGAGGCGATGAGGAGGATCTCGAAGCAGACGAAGAGATTGAAGAGGTCTCCGGTCAGGAAGGCGCCGGCAATGCCTGCCAGCTGGAACTGGAAGAGGGCGTGGAAGTGAAGCCCGCGGCCGTCGATGCCGCGCATGGCGGCAAGGAGCGCCGGCACGGCGAGCGCGAAGAGGAGCAGCACCATCATGGCCGAAAGCCGGTCGGCCACGAACACGATGCCGAAGGGCGCGGCCCAGTCCCCCAGGCGGTAGACGAGGATGCTGCCGTCCGAAACCGCCGCCACCAGCGCCACGGACAGGACGAGGCCGAGAAGGGTCGCGCCAAGGCTCGCCGCGCGCTGTGCCTTTCGCGCCTCGCCCGGCACGAGGAGCAGGAGGGCGGCGGCCAGGAAGGGGACCAGGAAGGGGAGGAAGGCGAGGTGCGTCACGGCTCCTCCCCCGTGTCGTCGCGCGAAGCGGGGAGGTCGACGGCATCCACCCCGCTCTCGCCGATGCCCTTGAGCGCGAGCGCGACGAAGTAGGCGGTCATGCCGAAGCCGATGACGATCGCGGTCAGCACAAGGGCCTGCGGCAGCGGGTCGGCAAGGCCGGTCGCGCCGGGAAGCGCGAGCGGCGGTGCCGAGGCGCCGATCCGCCCGCCGAAGAAGATGAGAAGGTTCACCGCATAGCCGATGAGGGTGAGGCCGAGGATCACGGGGAAGGTGCGGCTGGCGAGCGCCAGCCAGACGCCGCAGCCCACGAGAAGGCCGATGCCGAGCGCGAGGAGAAGTTCCATCGGCTACCCCTCCGCCTCGGCCGGCGCGCGCGCCGGGGAAGGCTCGGGTCCCGCCCGGCCGGCAGGCCGCAGCGCAGGCTCCACCACGTGGAGCCGGCCGAGCTCGGTCAGCACCAGGAGCACCGACGCCACGACGACAAGGAAGATGCCCGTGTCGAAGACGAGGCTCGAGGCGAGCCCGATGTCGTCGAGCGGCGCGGCCTTCACGTAGGTCCAGGCGCTCTTCAGGAACGGGAAGCCGAGGACCATGCTGGCAACGCCGGTGAGCGCCGCGACGAGAAGGCCCACCCCCAGGAGCAGCACGAAGTCGAGCCGGATGCGGGCCGAGGCGAAGGCGATGCCGCCCGCCATGTACTGGAGCACATAGGCGATGGCGGCGATGAGCCCGGCGATGAACCCGCC
This sequence comes from Thermaurantiacus tibetensis, assembly GCF_015354055.1. Lineage (GTDB taxonomy): Bacteria > Pseudomonadota > Alphaproteobacteria > Sphingomonadales > Sphingomonadaceae > Thermaurantiacus > Thermaurantiacus tibetensis. The sequence continues at coordinate 52,459 of NZ_JACHTM010000005.1, read as the reverse complement.
GCCGGGCAGGTTGTGGCCGCGCAGGAAGATGTAGACGGCAACGGCAAGGGCGAGCGGGAGCATCGGCTGCATCAGCATCCGCAGCATGATGGGGTAGCGGTCGGCCGCGCTCGCCGCATCGCGGACGAACGCCCGGAGCCGTGCGCCACGGAGCGCCGCATGGGTGCCGAGCGCGGCCATGGCGAGCACCGCGATCTCGCCCAGCGTGTCGAACCCGCGGAAGTCGACGAGGATCACGTTGACGACGTTGGTCCCGCCGGCGAGCGGCTTGGCATTTTCGATATGGTAGCCCGAGATGGTCTCGAACGGTCGGGTGAGCATCGCGAAGGCGAGAGCGGCGGCACCCAGCCCGGCGCCGACGGCGACCGAGCCGGTTGCAACCCGCGCCTTGCGGCCGCGCTCGGCCGGTCCCGTCTGGGGCAGGAACCGCAGCGCAAGCAGCATCAACATGATGGTCGCAAGCTCGACCGAGAGCTGGGTGAGCGCAAGATCGGGTGCCGCGAAGCGGATGAACGCGAGGCTGACCACGAGTCCGGCGACGCTCATGAAGAGGATGGCAAGGAGCCGCTCGGCGACGAACCAGGTGGCGCCCGCCACGCCAAGCACGAGCACCAGGAACGCGCCGGCCGAGACGGGGTCGACAGGCGTGAGCGGTAGCGGACCGGCGAGCGGTGCGCCGGACGACTCCGCAGGCGACGTCAACCAGGCAAGCGCGCCGACCAGGATGGCAAGGCCCAGGAACAGCCCTGCGTACTGGGCGAGCGTGCGGGCATCGAGCCGGGCGAGCGCGGCACGCGCCCAGGCAGTGGCACCATTGTAGGCGCGCTCGAAGGCAACCGGCGAGGAAAAGTCGAGCGCGTAGCGTTCGTGAAGCGTGAAGACGCGGTCGCGCCGCCAGTAGTAGAAGATGCCGCCGCCAAGGGCCACGATGCTCATGACGAGTGGCAGGTTGAAGCCGTGCCACACGGCGAGCTTGATGGGCGGGGCCTTGCCAGCGAGCACGGCGGCGGACGCGGTCTCGAGGAGCCAGCCGACCGACAATTGCGGCGCCACGCCGACGATGACCACGATGGCGACCAGCACCTCCATGGGCAGCCGCATGAAGCGGGGCGGCGGCGCCGGGGTCTTCGGCAGGTCGACGGGCTCGCCGTTGAAGAAGACGTCGTGGACGAAGCGCGCCGAGTAGCCGACCGAGAGGATGCCGGCCACCGTCGCGATCGCCGGGAGCACGAAGGTGCCGTAGCCGCCGAAGCTCGGGTAGGCCACGGTCTCGGCGAAGAACATCTCCTTGGAGAGGAACCCGTTCAGGAACGGCACTCCGGCCATGGCACCGGCGGCGACGATGCCGAGCGTCGCGGTGACCGGCATGTACTTCATGAGGCCGTTGATCCGCCGCATGTCGCGGGTGCCGCACTGGATGTCGATGACGCCCGCCACCATGAAGAGCGACGCCTTGAAGACGGCGTGGTTGATGATGTGGAAGACGGCAGCCACCGCGCTCGTCGGCGTGTCGAGCCCGAACAGCAGCGTGATGAGCCCGAGGTGGCTGATCGTCGAGTAGGCGAGCAGGCCCTTGAAGTCGTGCTTCAAGAGCGCGAGGTAGGCGCCAAGCAGCAACGTAACGGCGCCCGTCCCCGTCACGAGCAGGAACCAGAGCTCGGTGCCGGCAAGCGCAGGATAGAGCCGGCCGAGCAGGAAGACGCCCGCCTTCACCATGGTGGCGGAGTGGAGATAGGCCGAGACCGGCGTGGGCGCGGCCATCGCGTTCGGCAGCCAGAAGTGGAACGGAACCTGCGCCGACTTGGTGAAGGCGCCGAGCAGCACGAGGACCAGCATCGGCGCGTAGAGCCGGTGCTGGCGGATGAGGTCGCCGCGGTCGAGGATGACCGAAAGCTCGAAGCTGCCCGCGATGTGGCCGAGGAGGAGGATGCCAGCAAGCAGCGCCAGCCCGCCGCCGCCGGTCACGGCAAGCGCCATGCGCGCGGCGATGCGGCTGTCGTGGTACTTCGACTTGTAGGCGATGAGGAGGAAGGAGGTGAGACTCGTCACCTCCCAGAACAGCAGCATGAGGAGCAGGTTCTCGGCGAGCACCACGCCGAGCATGCCGCCGGCAAACGCGAGCAGCGTCATGAGGAAGCGGGTCAGCCGGTCGTCGGCCGGCATGTAGTAGAAGGCGTAGAGGACGATGAGCGCGCCGATGCCGTAGATGAGAAGGGTGAAGAGGAGCCCGAGCCCGTCAAGGCGGAACGAGAGGTCGAGACCCCAGTCCGGAAGCCAGGGCCGCCAGAGGACGAGGGCGTCGCCCGCCAGCACGGGCGGCGCGAGGGCGGCCAGGAGGCCAAGCCCGGCCAGCATGGTGGCGCCCGCCGCCACTGCAACCGCCCGCCGCCCGAGCCGGTCCACGACCAGCAGGAGCGGCAGCCCGAGGAACGGCAGCAGCACCAGGAGGGGCAGGAAGAGCGTCATCGTCTGGGCTCGGGTCTCCGGCGCGTGGCAGGTCTGCGACAGCTAGGGACGAACGCGCGCCGCGTCGAGGGCCGGCGGCCGTGGAATCCCCCTGTTTCCATCCGATTTCCGTGCCCTTGCGTCACCTCTGGGACAGCCGCGGCGGCGCTTCCGCTTCCGCCGCGCAACGGCTATGCCGCCCACGTTGCGATGCTGCTCCTTTCCGCCCTCGGCGTCCTCCTGCTCACCGGCATGGCCTGGCTCCTCGGCTTCCGGGCCAGCCCGCCGCTTACCGCGGCGCGTGCCGCCGAGGAGGCGGGGCGCATCCCCGGCTTCCGGCCGGCTGGCGTGCATCTCTCCGCCGACGGCCGCTCGGCACTCGTCGAGGCCGAGGACGGGGCGCTCGCCGTGGTCCTTCCGCTCGGCGACCGGCTGGTCTCCCGCCCGTTGCCGCGCGGCGCGCTGCCGCAGGGCGGCACGCTCGACCTCGGCGAGCCGTTCCTCCGACGGGTGCCCCTGCCCATCCGCGCTCCCGGCTCTCGCCAATGACGCTGTCGCCGCCCCTGCCCGACCCGGTCCAGCTTGCCATCCCGCTGTTCGTCGCGCTCGTCCTCCTCGAGATGGTGGCGGTGAGGCTGCGCGGGGTCGGCGCCTATGAGTGGCGCGATGCCGGAGCGAGCCTCGCCCTGGGCCTTGGCTCGACGGTGGCGGGTGCGCTCGTCGCTGCACCGGTCGCAGGCGTCGCCGCCTTCGCGTACCAGTTCCGGCTGTTCGACATCCCCTTTGCCTGGTGGGCGTTCCTGCTCGCCTTCGTGGCCGACGACCTTGCCTATTACTGGTTCCACCGCACCGCCCACCGGGTGCGCTGGTTCTGGGCGAGCCATGTCGTCCACCACAGCTCGCAGCACTACAACCTGACGACGGCGCTGCGGCAGACCTGGACCGGCTTTGTAAGCCTCTCCTTCCTCTTCCGCCTGCCGCTGTTCCTCCTCGGCTTCCCGCCGGAGATGGTGGTCTTCGTGGCCGGGCTCAACCTCGTCTACCAGTTCTTCATCCATACCGAGCAGGTCGGCCGGCTTCCGCGGCTTGTCGAGGCGGTCTTGAACACGCCCTCCCACCACCGGGTCCACCATGCGACCAACCCGCGCTACCTTGACCGGAACTTCGGCGGCGTCTTCATCGTCTGGGACCGGCTGTTCGGAACCTTCGAGCCGGAGCGCGCGGATGACCGCCCGCGCTACGGAATCATCCGCAACCTGCCCACCCTCAACCCGCTCTGGGCCGCCGTCCACGAGTGGGTGGCGCTCGTGCGCGATCTTGCCCGGGCGCGCACCCCGGGCGCTGCGCTCGGGCTTGCCTTCGGCCCGCCCGGCTGGAAGCCCGATGACCGCTCGCTGACGGCGGATGCCATCCGCGCCGCCTTCGTTCGGGAGCAGGCGCAGGCATGATGGCGCGCCGGTTCCTCGTCGTCGTGGCCGTCGTCGCGACGCTCGTGCTGGCGCTCGCCATCGTCTGGCGGCTGGCCGGCCAGCGCCTCGTGACCTTCGCGCTCGCCCCCACCCTGCCTTTCGCCGAAAGCCCGCAGGCGCCCGCGCCGCGCTACGCCGAGGCCTCGGCGTGGATCGCCCGGCCCGACATTCCCGGCAACCCGGCGCTGTTCGTGCCCGAGGGCTACCGGCCGGCGCCCGCGCCCGCGGCCGCGGCCTTCTTCGTGCCGCCCACCGCCTTCTTCGCGCGCAGCCGCTGGAACGCTCCCCTCGACGACGCCGAGACCAACGCGCTCCTCGACCGCTACGTCGCAGCGCAGGCAAGCGTCTTCAACGGGATCGCGAGCCTCTGGGTACCGCGCTACCGGCAGGCCACCTTCGGCACCTTCCTGAAGGCCTCGCCCGATGCCGAGAAGGCGCTCGACCTTGCCTACGCGGACGTGGCGGCTGCCTTCGACGCCTTCGTCGCTGCCCAGCCGGCAGACCGGCCGCTCATCCTCGCCGGCCACAGCCAGGGCGCCCGCCACCTGCTCCGCCTCGTCGCCGACCGGGTCCGGGGAACCCCGCTCGCTGACCGCGTGGTCGCCGTCTACGCCGTCGGCTGGCCGGTCGCCTGGGAGGCGGACCTCCCCCGCCTCGGGGTTCCGGCCTGCGCGGGCCGCGAGCAGGCCGGATGTCTCCTTTCGTGGCAGAGCTTCGCGGCCGACGGCGACCTCGAAGGCTTCCTCGAGGGCGTCGCGCGCGTCCAGCGCCTCGATGGCGCCCCGTTCGGCACGGAACCGATGGTCTGCGTCAACCCGCTCGACGGCGCGGCGGCCCCGCCGGGACGCGCCGGCCCAGCGGTGGCCGCCGAGGCGAACCCCGGGGCCCTCAAGGAGCGGGAGCTTCTCCCGCGGCTGGTCGGCGCGCGCTGCGATGCCACGGGCCTCCTCCTCCTCGAGCCCGCCCCGCGCGACTTCGGCCGCTTCGTCCTGCCCGGCGGCAACTTCCACGTCTACGACATCAACCTCTTCTGGGCGGCGGTGCGCGCGGATGCCGAGGCCCGGCTCATGGCGCACGCCGCGCGCACGCTGAAGGACCTCGAGGGCTGAGCGCCGGGCCCCCGCCTCTCGTCACCGCCGACCCCGCCGCCTTCGCCGCCGCGGCGCCGAGCGGCCGCCTTGCCGGGCTCGACATCGGCACGAAGACCATCGGCATCGCCACCTCGACTGCGGACCGCGCCTTCGTCAGCCCGCGCGAGACGCTCGCCCGCCGCCGGCCCGCCGCCGACCTCGCAGCGCTCACCGCGCGTCTTGCCGCCGAGCAGGTGGTCGGCGTCGTCGTCGGGCTTCCCGTCCACCTCGACGGCCGCGAGGGGGACCGCGCCCGCTCGGTCCGCGCGCAGGCGCGCAACATCGCGGCCGCCTCGGGCCTTCCCGTGCTCCTCTGGGACGAGCGCTGGTCGACCGCCGCCGTCACCCGCGACATGCTGGACGCAGACCTCAGCCGGGCGAAGCGCGCAGCCGCAGTCGACCGGCTTGCCGCCGCCTGGATCCTCGAGGGGGCCTGCCGGCGCCTCACCCGCCTTGAAGCCGAGGGGGGCCAAGGGTAGGACCCGGGCCATGGCCTCCGCCACGGTCTCGGCGCCCTTCCCGCACCGGCACCTGCTCGCGATCGAGGGCCTGTCCCGGGCCGACATCCTCCAGCTTCTCGACGAGGCCGAGGCCTGGGTCGAGACCGGGCGCCACGCCCGCAAGCATGACGACCGGCTGGCCGGGCTCACCCAGGTCAACGCCTTCTTCGAGGCTTCGACCCGCACCCTCCTCTCGTTCGAGATCGCCGGCAAGCGGCTCGGCGCCGACGTCGTCAACCTGGTCGCCAGCCAGAGCTCGCTCAAGAAGGGCGAGACCCTGCTCGATACCGCCCTCACCCTCAACGCCATGCGCCCCGACGTCATCGTCATCCGCCACGAAAGCTCGGGCGCGGTGGCCCTCATCGCCGAGAAGGTGGACTGCCCCGTCATCAATGCCGGAGATGGCCGCCACGAGCACCCGACGCAGGCGCTGCTCGATGCGCTCACCATCCGCCGCCGCAAGGGCCGGATCGAGGGGCTCAAGGTCGCCATCTGCGGCGACATCCTCCACAGCCGCGTGGCCCGCTCCAACTTCCACCTCCTTGCGGCCCTCGGCGCCGAGGTGCGCGCGGTCGCGCCGCCGACGCTCATGCCCCATGGCGTCGAGCGGCTTGGCGCCCGGCCGTTCACGCGGATGGACGAGGGGCTCGCAGGCGCCGACGTCGTCATGATGCTCAGACTCCAGCTCGAGCGGATGGACGGCGCCTGGGTGCCCTCCACGCGCGAGTATTTCGCGACCTTCGGGCTCACCGAGGCGCGGCTCGCCCATGCCGCGCCCGACGTGCTCGTGATGCACCCCGGCCCCATGAACCGGGGCGTGGAGATCGCGTCCAGCGTTGCCGACGACATCCAGCGCTCCGCCATCACCGAGCAGGTGGAGATGGGGGTGGCGGTGCGCATGGCCTGCCTTGACCTGCTGACGCGCGCCCGCCGCGCGGAGCGGCCATGACCCCACCCGACCTCCTCGTCACGAACGCCCGCCTCCTCGACCCTGAGGCGGGGACCCTGGTGGCCGGCGACCTTCTCGTCCGAGAGCGGCGGATTGCCGCCCTCGGGCCCGGCCTCGCCGCGCCAGAGGGGGCGCGGGTGATCGACGCGCGAGGGCATGTCCTCGCACCGGCACTCATCGATTCCTGCGTGTTCCGCGCCGACATCGCCGCAGCGACGGCCGGCGGCATCGCCACCATGCTGCTCATGCCCGACCAGACCCCGCCGCTCGACGACCCGGCGCTCGTCGAGCGGGCGGAGCGGCTGGGCAAGCCGCGCCTCTGGGTCCGCCCCCTGGCGGCAGCGACCCGGCGCCTCGAGGGCCGCGAGCTCGCCGACCTCGCGCTCATGCAGGCGGCCGGCGCCGTCGGTGTGGCAACGGGCCGTGGCAGCATTGCCGACACCGCCGTCATGTTGCGCCTCCTGCGCTATGCCGGGGGCCTCGGCCTCGTCACCGTTTCCCACCCCGAGGATGCCGCGCTCGTCGCCGGCACGGTTGCGACCGAAGGCGATATGGCAACCCGGCTCGGCCTGCCGGCGGCACCTGCCGCGGCCGAGGCCCTCGCGATCGCCCGCGACCTCCGCCTCGCCGCGCTGACCGGCGCGCCGCTCCACATCCCTTGCGTGACGACCGCCGAGGGCGTGGCGCTGGTGCGGGCGGCCAAGGCCGCGGAGCAGGACGTGACGGCCGCCACTGCACCGCCCTACTGCCTCCTTTCCGACGCAGCGCTCGCCGGCTACCGCAGCTTCGCCCGGCTCTCGCCGCCGCTGCGCGCGGACGCCGACCGCCGGGCCGTCGTGGCCGCCCTTGCCGACGGCACCATCGACATGCTGGCAAGCCGCCACGACCCGCGCTCGTCCGACGAGAAGCGGCAGCCCTTCGCCGAGGCCGCGCCGGGCGATGCGGGAGCTGCCCTGCTGCTCCCGCTTGGCCTCTCGCTCGTCCACCAGGGCCTCCTTTCCCTCGAACGCCTGGTTGCCGCGGTGACGCTTGCGCCGGCGCGCCGCTTCGGCCTGCCCGGCGGCCGGCTTCAGCCGGACGCGCCGGCAGACCTGCTGCTTTTCGACCCGGATGCCCCCTGGCGCGTCGAGTCCGACAGGCTTCCCGGCCTTGCCGGCAACACGCCGTTCGACGGGCTTGGCGTCCAGGGGCGGGTGCTGCTGCTCGTCAAGGGCGGGGAAATCCTCCATTCCGCCCCCGAGGTGCCATGCCACGGCTGAGGCCCCTTGGCGTTGCCGGCCTGCTGCTGCTCGCGACGCCGGCGGGCGCCGACACGGCCGAGGGCGTGCGCCGCTGGCGCGCCGGCGACCACGCGGGCGCGGTCGCCGCCTGGCAGGCCCCCGCCGCGGCGGGCGACGCGGACGCGCTCTTCAACCTCGGCCAGGCCTACCGGCTGGGCCGGGGCGTGCCGATGAACCTCGACATCGCGCTCGACCACTACCGCCGGGCGAGCGCGCGCGGCCACCTGGCTGCCACCGCCAACCTTGGCATCACCCTCTTCCAGATGGGGCGCAAGACCGAGGCGCTCGCCCCCTTGCGCGCTGCGGCCGACGGGGGCGACGCCCGCGCCGCCTACGTGCTGGGGCTTGCCACCTTCGCCGGCGACGGCGCGCCCAGGAACCCGGTGCTCGGCCTTGCCTATGTGCGCCGGGCCGAGCAGCTCGGCCTCGAGCTCGCCGGCCCGCAGGTCGCGCGGATGTCCGCCCTTCTCTCCGAGGACGAACGCGCCCGCGCCGAGGCGACCGCAGCGGCGCTCGCCGCCGGCCGGCCGGTGGCCGTGGCGCTGGTGGAGGCGCCAAGGCCCGCCGCGGCCCCGGCCGCCGGTCCGGCACCGGTTGCCGACGACGAGGAGGTCGCCGAGCGCGCGGCCCCTGCGCCCGCGCCTGGCCGGACGGCTCCGCCCGCCGCGCGCCCGGGGGCCGAGCCACGGCAGTGGTTCGTCCAGCTGGGGGCCTACACCGGCGAGGCTGCCGCGCGGGCGGCCTGGGCCGCGCTCGTTGCCCAGGCGGCCGACCTTCTCGAGGGGCGGGCGCCGGTCTACGCACCGCGCGGCGGCCTCGTTCGCCTTCAGGTCGGCCCGCTTGCCGACCGTGCGGACGCTACCGCGCTCTGCAGCCGCCTCGCTGCCACCGGCCGGCCCTGCTTCGTCACAGGGGGCTGATCCCCCTCAAAAAAGAGCCGCTCGCGCACGCGCGAGCGGCCAGGGTTCAGGGAGGGAGCGTCAGGTTGCCAAGCCTGCATGCAGCGGCAGCCTGCCACTCGCACGGGCGACGAAAGGGGGACATCGTGGCCCGCACCCCGAACATGCGGGGGCGGAGCGCGAAAATCAAGATGCGGCAGTCGGCCGCGACACCGGCACCCGCGCGTCCCGCGCGCGATAGCGCCTCACGGAACCCTCCGCCTCGACCTCGGCACGGCCGCGGCGCACGAGCCAGGCCAGGTGGGCGAGGGCCTCGCCGGTTGCCATCTGCAGCTCGTCGGTCGCGATCGCGCGGCCGAACAGCGCCGGGAAGCAGGCCGTGACCGTGCGCGGCTCGGCAAGCATCGCCGCCAGGCGGTCGAGCTTGTCGTGGTGGTCGCGCTCGAGCTGGTCGATCCGCCGGTGGAGCCCGAGGAACGGCTCGTTGTGGGCCGGGAGCACCAGGGTCTCCTCCGGCAGCTCCCGCAGACGGGCGAGGCTGTCGAGCCAGTCGCCGAGCGGGTCGGCCTCCGGTTCCGTCGGGTAGACCGAGACGTTCGAGGTGATTCGCGGCAGCACCTGGTCGCCTGAGATGAGGAGCCCCGCCTCCGGGCAGTGCAGGCAGGCATGTTCCGGGCTGTGGCCGGAGCCCACCACAACCGTCCAGCTGCGCCCGCCGATGTCGAGCCGGTCGCCGTCGCGCAGGCGTTGGTAGCCGGTCGGCAGCCGCGAGACGCCGCGGGCGAAGCGGCCCCAGCCGGCCGCCTCCATCCGCCGGATCTGCTCCTCGCTCCAGCCGGCAGCCGCGTAGAAGGCGAGGACGTCGGCGGGCACCTCGGGTGCGACGTCGAGGGTGAGCACCCGTGCGAGCATGAATTCGCCGCGGGTCATGAGGAGCGGGGCCTGGCACTTGCGCGAAAGCCAGCCGGCGAGGCCGATGTGATCGGGGTGATAGTGGGTGACGAGGATGCGCCCGACCGGCCGGCCGGCAAGCGGCCCGGCAAGGAGCGCCCGCCAGTGGTCGGCAACCGCCGGGCTGTTGACCCCGGTGTCGACCACCACCCAGTGGTCCCCGCCGTCGAGCAGCCAGAGGTTGATGTGGTCGAGGCTGAACGGCAGCGGCATGCGCAGCCACCACACGCCTTCCGCCACCTCGGCAAGCGCGCCGTCGGCCGGCCGGGCCATGCCGTAGGGATAGACCAGCCCGCGCCGCTCGAGCGGCACGCGCGGCAGTGGGCTGGCGGGGCTCACGGGGCGGAGACGCTCACGCGCGGAACAGCCGGTCCGGGTCAAGCGGCTGACCTTCGTCGGCCGTCTCGGCAGCTGCTGCCTGCGCTTCGCGTTCGCGCCGGAGCTGCTCGAGCATCGCCGCCCGGTCGGTGCCGAGGCGGGTGTCCTGTTCCGGCTCGATGCCGGCCTTCTTCGCCGCCTTCGCGACCAGCGCGTCGAGCTCGCGCTGCGAGCAGAGGCCGAGCGTCACCGGGTCCTTCGGCGTGATGTTGGCGATGTTCCAGTGCTCGCGGTTGCGGATGGCCGCAATCGTCGCCTTGGTGGTGCCGATGAGCTTCGCGATCTGGGCATCCGTGATCTCGGGATGGTTGCGGATGATCCACATGATCCCGTCGGGCTTGTCCTGCCGCTTGGCGACCGGCGTGTAGCGCGGACCGGAGGTGCGCCGCTGCGGCTGCGGGCCGGGCTTGATTTTCAGCCGGTAGGAGGGGTCGGCCTGGCCCTTCTCGATCTCGGCCATGTCGAGCTCGCCGGCGCGCACCGGGTCACGCGGGGTGAGCTTGGTGGCCGCGGTCTCGTCGGCGATGGCCTGCACCTCGAGGACGTGGATGCCGCAGAAGTCGGCGATCTGCTGGAAGGTGAGAGCCGTGTTCTCGACCAGCCAGGTGGCGGTCGCGTGGGGCATGAGCGGCTGGGTCCGGTTCGGTTCGGCGCGGGAGTGGGCAGCCATCGCGAGGATCCTCGGGCGTCGACAGGAAAATGGCCACCCGCGAACGGGTGGCCAGCACTGGCCTTCATAGGAAGAAGGGGACCGGGATGCAATGCAGGTGCGGCGCGCCGTGTCCCGGGATCAGACGTCGATGCCGCGCGCCGCAACCTCGGCCGACAGCGCGGCGCGGATGTCGGCCCCCGGCGTGTCCAGCCACAGCGCCATCTTCGCGGCAATGGGCGCAAGCTCTGCCGAGCGCACCATGGCCTTGACCGGGCCGATGCCGGCCGGCGTGATGGAGAGCCGGCGCACCCCGATCGCGAGCAGGGCGAGCGCCTCGAGGGGCCGGCCGCCCATCTCGCCGCAGACCGTCACCGTGACGCCCCGCTCTTCGGCCGCGCGGACCACCCGGGCGAGGTAGCGGAGCACCCCGCGCGAGAGCCAGTCGTAGCGGGCGGCAAGCTTGGGGTTGCCGCGGTCGGCCGCGAGGAGGAACTGGACGAGGTCGTTGGTGCCGATCGACAGGAAGTCGACCATCGGGAGGAGCTCGTCGAGCGTCTCGCCGAGCGCCGGCACCTCGAGCATGGCGCCGTAGCGCACGGCGGAGGGAAGCGGCCGGCCGCGGACGGCCATCGCGGCGCGCGCGGCCTCCACCACCGCCTTGGCCTCGGCGAACTCCCAGGCCTCGGCGATCATCGGGAACATGAGGTTGAGCTCGCGGCCCGCCGCGGCCTCGAGAAGCGCCCGGGCCTGGACGGTGAGAAGGCCCTTGCGCTCGAGCGCGAGGCGCAGCGCCCGCCAGCCCATGGCCGGGTTCTCCTCGCCGCCCTCGCGCGCCGAGATGTAGGGCACCGCCTTGTCGCCGCCGATGTCGACGGTACGGAAGATGACCGGCCGGTCGCCGGCCGCATCGAGCACGTCGCGGTAGAGCGCGATCTGTCGCTCCTTGCGCGGCAGGGTGGCCGAGACGAGGAACTGGAACTCCGTGCGGAACAGGCCGATCCCGTCGGCATTGGTCAGCGCAAGCGCCGGCAGATCGCTGCGGAGCCCGGCGTTGATGAAGAGGCTGACGCGGATCCCGTCGCGGCTGACGGCGGGCAGGTCGCGCAGGGCCTCGAAGCCCGCCTGGCGCCGGGCGCGCAGCGCGGCCTGCTCCTCGTAGTTGCGCACCACGCTCGCCTGCGGCCGCACGAACAGGGCGCCGGCGCCTGCGTCGAGAATGAGCGGGTCCCCCTCGGCCACCTGGTCCCTGAGCCGCTGGATGCGGCCGACCATGGGCACGCCCATGGCACGGGCGATGATGGTGACGTGCGCCGTCAAGGAGCCTTCCTCGAGCGCCACGCCCTTCAGATACCGCCGGTCATACTCGAGGAGCTCGGCAGGCCCGAGGTTGCGGGCAATGAGGATCATGTCTTCCTTGAGGCCGAGGCGCGCCGCAGTGCCGAGCTTGCCCGAGATGATGCGGATGAGCCGGTTCGAGAGATCGTCGAGGTCGTGCAGCCGCTCGGCCAGATAGGGATCGCTCGAGCCCGCCATGCGGATCCGCTGCGCCTGGGCGACGGTCTCGATCGCCGCCTCGGCCGTCAGCCCGCCCTCGACGGCATCGTGGATCCGCCGCGCCCAGCCCTCGTCGAAGGCGAACATCTTGTAAGTCTCGAGGATCTCGTCGTGGTCGCCCGGCCCCGCGAACTCGGCCTGCCGGACCATCGCGTCCACCTGCTCGCGCAGCGCCCGGAAACCCGCCTCGAGCCGCCGCCGCTCGGCCTCGACATCGTCGGCGACGGTGCGCTCGATCCTGACCCGCGGCTGGTGGAACACGGCCACGCCGCGGGCGACGCCGTCCACCAGCCTCAGGCCGGGCAGCCTGAGCGCGGCGGTCTCGCGCGGGCGCGGCGCGGCGGCCGGCTCCGCACCGAGGCCCGAGGCGGCAATCAGCTCCGCCAGCACCATGGCAACCGTCTGCAGCGCCTCGATCTCGAACTCGTCGTAGGCGCGGGGCTGGACGTGCTGGACGGCGAGCACGCCGATGACCGCCTCGCGGCGGATGATGGGCACGCCGGCGAAGCTGTGGAACCGCTCCTCGCCGGTTTCCGGGCGGTAGGCAAAGCGCGGGTGAGACGAGGCCTCGGCGAGGTTGAGGGGCGCGCGGGTCTCGGCGATGGTGCCGACGAGCCCCTGGCCGATTCCAAGCCGGGTGACGTGCACCGCCTCCTGCTTCAGGCCATGGGTGGCGAAGAGCTCGAGCGCGCCGTCCTTCACGAGGTAGATGGACGCCACCTCCGAGCCGAGTTCGGCGGCGACGATCCGGGTCACCTCGTCGAGCTTGGCCTGCGCCGGGGTGCGCGCCGCCATCACGTCATGGAGACGGCGGAGGATCTCCCTGGCGCTGCCGACCGGCATCAGGCCGGCTCGGGGACCCGCACCCGTGCGAGCGCGGCCTCCGCCTCGGCAACGAGCTGCGCGATGATGGTCGCGACCGGCTCGATCGCCCGCACCATGCCGACCGACTGGCCCGCCATGAGGGAGCCGGTCTCGACGTCGCCGTCGATCACGGCGCGGCGCAGCGCGCCGGCCCAGAAGTGCTCGATCTCGAGGCTGGCCGCGGCCGGGTCGATCTCGCCGCGGTCGAGCCGCGCGGCCACCTCGCGCTGCTTGGCGAGGAAGGCCGCGGTGCCGGCGTTCCGCAGCGCGCGCACCGGGATGACCGGCAGGCGCGGGTCGAGCTGGACGGAGGCGACCGCATCGCGGGCGGCGGCGCGCAGGAAGGCCTGCTTGAACGCCGGGTGGGCGATGCTCTCGGCGGCTGCCGCGAAGCGGGTGCCGAGCTGCACGCCGCTCGCCCCCATCTCGACCAGCGCGGCAACGCCGGCGCCGTGGCCGATGCCGCCGGCGGCGAAGATCACCGCTTCAGGAAGCGCCGGGAGGATTTCCTGGGCCAGGACGGCAAGGCTGACGGGGCCGATGTGGCCGCCGGCTTCCGAACCCTCGATGACGAGTGCATCGACGCCCGAGCGCAGGAGCTTGCGGGCAACCGCGAGGTTGGGCGCGAAGCAGAGGAGCCGGGCGAAGTCCTTGACGGCCGCGATCGCAGGTGCCGGGGGCAGGCCGCCGGCGAGGACCACGTGGCTCACCCGGAGCTCCGCGCACACGCGGATGAGGTCGCCGAGCATGGGGTGGAGCGTGATGAGGTTGACGCCGAACGGCCGGTCGGTGAGTCTGCGCGTGGCCTCGATCTCGGCGGCGAGCATGTCGGGCGCCATGGCGCCGCAGGCGATCACGCCGAAGCCGCCGGCGTTCGAGATGGCCGAGACGAGGGTCCGCTCCGAGACCCAGGTCATCGCCCCGCCAAGGATGGCGTGGCGGGTGCCGAGGAAGGCGCGGCCGCGCGCCGTCAGCCGGTCGAGGTGCGGCGTTTCGCTCATGCCGGCGCGTCGAGGCCGTAGGCCGTGTGCAGCACGCGCACGGCAAGCTCGAGATATTCCTCGGCAATGAGGACCGAGATCTTGATCTCGGAGGTGGTGATCGCCTGGATGTTGATGCCGCGCTCGGCCAGCGCCCGGAACATGGTGACGGCGACGCCCGCGTGGCTCTTCATGCCGACCCCCACCACCGAGACCTTGACCACGCCCTCATCCGCGATGAGGCGCGCGAAGCCGACCTCGGAGCGCACGGCATCGAGGATGGTGCGTGCCCGCGCCAGCTCGGTGCGCGGGATGGTGAAGGTGACGTCCGTCGTCGGCCGGTCGTGGGCGATGTTCTGGACGATCATGTCCACGTTGATGTTCGCATCCGCCAGCGCGCCGAAGATGGCGGCCACCGCCCCCGGCCGGTCGGGCACGTCCACGATCGTCACCTTCGCCTCGTTGCGGTCGTAGGCCACGCCGGCAATCAGTTCCTGCTCCACGATCTCGTCCTCGTCGACGACCAGCGTGCCGGGCGCGTCCGAGAAGCTCGAGAGCACCGACAGCCGGACCTTCTCCTTCATCGCCAGCTCGACCGAGCGGGTCTGCAGCACCTTGGCGCCCACGCTGGCCAGCTCGAGCATCTCCTCGTAGGTGATGCGCGCGAGCTTGCGCGCCCGGGGCACGATCCTGGGGTCCGTCGTGTAGACGCCCTCGACGTCGGTGTAGATGTCGCAGCGGTCGGCGCGAAGTGCCGCTGCGACCGCCACGGCCGACGTATCCGAGCCGCCGCGGCCCAGCGTCGTCACCCGCCCTCCCTCCGTCACCCCCTGGAAGCCGGGGATGACGGCGACCTGCCCCGCCGCGAACGCCGCACGCAGGCCTTCGGTGCCGATCTCGCGGATGCGGGCCACGCCGTGGGCGGCGCTGGTCGAAACCGGCAGCTGCCAGCCGAGGAAGGAGCGGGCCGGCACCCCCATGGCGTTGAGCGCGATGGCAAGGAGGCCGGTCGTCACCTGCTCGCCGGAGGAGACCACCACGTCATACTCGGCCGGGTCGGCAAGCGCCGAGGCTTCGCGGCAGAGCGCGACCAGCCGGTCCGTCTCGCCTGCCATCGCCGAGACCACGACGGCGACCTGGTGGCCGGCCTCGACCTCCCGTCTGACGCGGCTGGCGACGCTCCTGATGCGCTCGATGCCGGCCATCGAGGTGCCGCCGAACTTCATGACGAGAAGGGACATGCGCGGGAATCTTCGTTCAGGGCTCGCGTGGCGTTTACGGACTGCCGCCGCCCCGGGCAACCGCCGCCATTGCCTTGCAAAGGCGGCTCTGGTATTCCGCCTTCCGTGAGCGAACGCCTCCTTCGACTTACGCGCCCCCGGGCGCGCTGATCCGCCGAGCGGGGCTCCGCTCGCGCGCCCGAGGGGAGACGAAACCGACCACCCTCCCGGAGGCCCAGCTCATGACGACCGACCGCATCCTCATCTTCGACACCACGCTTCGCGACGGCGAGCAGTCCCCGGGCTGCTCGATGAACCTCGAGGAAAAGCTCCGCGTCGCCGCCCAGCTCGAGGCACTCGGCGTCGACATCATCGAGGCCGGCTTCGCGATTGCCTCGGAAGGCGACTTCGAGGCCGTCGAGGCCGTCGCCCGCCAGGCCGAGCGCGCCATCGTCGCGAGCCTCGCGCGCGCCAACCGCGCCGACATCGAGCGCGCCGCCCAGGCGCTGAAGCCCGCAAGGCGCCCGCGCATCCACACCTTCATCGCCACCTCGCCACTCCACATGAAGGTCAAGCTCGGCAAGTCGCCCGAGGAGGTCCTGGAGGCCATCCGCGAGTCAGTCACTTTCGCGCGGAACCTCGTCGAGGATGTCGAGTGGTCGGCCGAGGACGCGACCCGCTCGGAGCCCGACTTCCTCGCCCGCGCGATCGAGACGGCAATCCGCGCCGGCGCGAGCACCATCAACCTGCCCGACACCGTCGGCTACGCCACGCCCGAGACCTACGGCGCCCTGTTCCGCGATATGCTGAACCGGGTGCCCAACGCCGACAAGGCCATCTTCTCCACCCACTGCCACAATGACCTGGGGCTCGCGGTTGCCAACACGCTCGCGGCCGTCATGGCGGGCGCACGGCAGGTCGAATCGACGGTGAACGGCATCGGCGAGCGCGCCGGCAACGCCGCCGTCGAGGAGATCGCGATGGCGCTTCGCGTGCGCCACGATGTCCTCCCCTTCCGCACCGGGATCGTGACGACCGAGATCACCCGGGCCAGCCGCCTTGTCTCGGCGGTGACCGGCATGCAGGTCCAGCCCAACAAGGCGATCGTCGGCGCCAACGCCTTCGCCCATGAATCGGGCATCCACCAGGACGGGATGCTGAAGGACGCCGCCACCTACGAGATCATGACGCCCGAGTCGGTCGGCCAGGCGCAGTCGAGCCTGGTGCTCGGAAAGCACTCGGGCCGCGCCGCCTTCCGCGACAAGCTCGCCCAGCTCGGCTACAGCCTCGCCGACAACGAGTTCGCCGATGCCTTCCGCCGCTTCAAGGACCTGGCCGATGCCAAGAAGCAGGTGTTCGACGAGGACATCATCGCCCTCGTCGATGACGAGGTGCTGCGCGGCCATGACCGCATCCAGGTCAGCGAAGTCGAGGTCTACTGCGGCTCGACCGGCCAGGCCCGCGCCATCCTGACGCTGAGCGTGGACGGCGAGGAGAAGATGGCGGCCGCCAAGGGCACGGGGCCAGTCGATGCCCTGTTCAAGGCGGTGCGCGCGATCGTCCCCCACCCCGAGGCGCATCTCCTGCGCTACGAGGTGGCGGCCGTGACCGCCGGCACCGACGCCCAGGCCGAGGTCTCGGTGGTGCTCGGCGAGGCCGGCCGCACCGCCCGCGGGGTCGGCGCCCACACCGACACGCTGGTGGCCAGCGCCCGAGCCTATGTGAACGCCCTCAACAAGCTGCTCGTGAAGCGCGGCAGGAGCGCCCTCGCCGCCTGAGGCGGCTGGCGCGAAGCAGGGCTTCGTCGCCAGACTCGCCGAAGGCGCGGCCGGACTCACCCCGCGACGCAGGCGTCGCGGGGACCCCGAACGCCACCCCGCGACGCAGGCGTCGCGGGGACCCCGAACGCCACCCCGCGACCCAGGCGTCGGGGGGACCCCGAACGCCACCCCGCGACGCAGGCGTCGCGGGGACCCCGGGGCAGGGCAGGCCGCGGGCGGCGCGGGAAGCCCGCCTAGCCCGCTGCCGTGCAGGCGATGGGCTCGGCGCCTGCGCGGGCGATCGTGTAGCTGGTCCCCTCGCCGGTCACGACGAGATCGGCGCCGGCGTAGCGCACCCCCGCGGCGACCGGCTCCATCTGCAGCTCCTTGCCGACGTCGTCGGGCATCAGGATGGCGATCCCCTGCTCGGGGAAGTAGCGCAGCGTCGGCGTGCTGCCGTCCGCGCAGGCAAGCCGGGTCAGCGTCATCGGCGTCGGCCGCATGCCCGGCGGCGGCCCCGCCGGAACGGCGGCAGCCACCGCCGCCGCCCCCCGCGCAGCCACGCCGGCCGCGAGCGCCGCCTCCTTCGCGGCCAGGTCATCGGCGGCCTGCCGCCGGTCCTGCCCGCAGGCAGCCAGCATCAGCACCGGCACCAGAAGGATCGCGCGCATGTCCCCTCCTCCCTCCAACCAGCCGGAGATTGGCGCTGCACGCGGCCAAGGTCAACGCCCGAGCGCCCCAGCCCCCGAACGGCGCCCGGCTCAGCGGCCGAACAGGCGCGCGAGATCGGCCTTGGCCAGCCGGATGACGGTCGGCCGGCCGTGGTTGCAGGTGGCCGCCGCCGGGCACGCCTCCATGGCCCGGAGGAGCGCATTCATCTCCGAAACCGAAAGCGCACGGCCCGCGCGCACGCTGCCGTGGCAGGCGAGCGTCGCCATCACCCGGTCGAGCCGCGCCTCGAGGCTCGCCGGCCGGCCGTCGGCGAGCAGCTCGTCGGAGAGGTCCCGCACCAGCGCCGCGGCGTCGGCCCCGGCAAGCGGGGCGGGCAGGCTGCGGACCATCACGCTCGTCCCGTCCAGCCGCTCGATGTCGAGGCCGAGCGTGGCAAGGAGCGGCGCCGCCGCCGTCACCCGGTCGGCAGCATCGGCAGGAAGGGGCACGGCCACCGGCAGCAGAAGCGCCTGCGCCGGCACGGCGCCGCCGGCGCGGGCTGCGCGCATGGCCTCCAGCACCAGCCGCTCGTGCGCAGCGTGCTGGTCGACGAGGACGAGCGCGTCGTCCGCCTCGGCGACGATGTAGGTGCCGGCCACCTGCGCTCGGGCCAGGCCCAGCGGGAAGCGGCCTTCCTCCCTGGCCGGGAGACTCTCGGCGGGCCGTGGGGCCGGACGCGCGGCCGGCGGCAGCGCCATGGCAAGCGCCGGGCCCGGAGCATAGGCCAGGGCCGGCTCCGCCACTCCCGGGGCGGACGCAGGCAGGGGCGCGAAGGCGGCGGCCAGCGCCGCTCCGGCAGACGGCGCCGGCACCAGCCCGGCCGCATCGAGCGCCTGCCTGACGCCTGCCACGATGAGCCCGCGCACCTCCTCGGGCGCCGCGAACCGCACCTCGGTCTTGGCCGGGTGGACGTTGACATCGACCGCCTCGGGCGGGAGGTCGAGGAAGAGGATGGCAGCGGCGTGCCGGTCGGCGGGAAGCCGGTCGCGGTAGGCGCCCCGGAGCGCACCCGTAAGCTGCCGGTCGCGGACCGGCCGGCGGTTGACGAAGAGATACTGCTGCTCGGGGGTGGCCCGGGCGGCCGCCGGCAGGCCGGCAAGGCCGCCGAGCCGGAGCGGGCCGCGCGCGAGGTCCACGGGCACCATGTCGTCGATTCCGGCCAGGAGCCCGCGCGCCCGGGCGAGGAGGGCCACGGGCCCGAAGCCGCCGGGCTCGGCCGGCACGTCAAGGAGGACGCGCCCGTCGTGGACAAGGGTGAAGGCGACCTCGGGCGATGCCAGCGCGAGCCGCCGGACGGCGTCCACGATCGCGCCCGTCTCGGTGCGCGGCGACTTCAGGAACTTGCGCCGCGCCGGCACGCGGGCGAAGAGCCCGTCCACTCTCACCCGGGTGCCGCGCGGCAGGCCCGCCGGCCCCTCCGCAACGCAGGCGCCGCTGTCCACCACGAGTCGCCAGCCGGCCTCGGCGCCGGCCGGGCGGCTCTCGAGGGTGAGGCGCGAGACCGAGGCGAGCGCGGCCAGCGCCTCGCCGCGGAAGCCGAAGCTGGCGATGCACGAAAGATCCTCGTCCGGCAGTTTCGAGGTGGCGTGGCGCTCGACCGCGAGCCGCATCTCGTCTGGCGCCATGCCGCAGCCGTCGTCGATGACGAGGATGTAGCCGAGCCCCGCCTCGCCGACCTCCACGCGGATCCGCCGGGCGCCTGCGTCGAGCGCGTTCTCGACCAGCTCCTTGACGGCACTTGCCGGCCGCTCGACGACCTCGCCGGCAGCGATCCGGTCGACGAGATGGGGCGGCAGGCGGCGGATCGGCACGGGCCGAGAATCGCAGCCCGATGCGCCCCCGGCAAGGGACGGTTGCCGCAACCGCGTCCGCGCCGGCGGCAACCGGCCGCCCGCGGCTCCGGTCGCACTTAGCCGTTGCGAAGGCGGGGCCGAGTGCCTATGCGCGGCGCCATCCCCGAAGGGCGACCCCGTTGTCCCGGCCGCCTGGCGGGGTGCGGGTGCGGGCGCCGCGGGCAGGCCCGGCCGCGCCGCCTCCCTCGGGCCCCTTGGAGTTGTCGCGCTTGAGCTTCCTCTCGAAGATCTTCGGCTTCCTGTCGCAGGACATGGCGATCGACCTCGGGACCGCCAACACCCTCGTCTACGTCCGCGGCCGCGGCATCGTCTTGAACGAACCCTCGGTCGTCGCGCTCGAGACGATCAACGGCCGGCGGCAGGTGAAGGCGGTCGGCAACGACGCCAAGCTCATGATGGGCAAGACCCCCGGCAATGTCGAGGCGATCCGCCCGCTGCGCGACGGCGTGATCGCCGACATCGAGGTCGCCGAGGAGATGATCAAATATTTCATCCACAAGGTCCACGGCTCCTCGCGTCTGCGCTCCTTCCCCGAGATCGTCATCTGCGTGCCCTCGGGCTCGACTCCGGTCGAGCGCCGCGCCATCCGCGACGCCGCGTCGAACGCCGGCGCCTCCCAGGTCCACCTCATCCTCGAGCCGATGGCCGCCGCCATCGGCGCGGGCATGCCGGTCACCGAGCCGATCGGCTCGATGGTGGTCGACATCGGCGGCGGCACCACCGAAGTCGCGGTGCTGTCGCTGCGCGGGCTTGCCTACACGACGAGCGTGCGCGTCGGCGGCGACAAGATGGACGAGGCGATCATCAACTATGTCCGCCGCAACCACAATCTCCTCATCGGCGAGATGACGGCCGAGCGCATCAAGAAGGAGATCGGAACCGCCCGCCCGCCGGCCGACGGCATCGGCGCCGAGATCGAGATCAAGGGCCGCGACCTCGTGAACGGCGTGCCCAAGGAAATCACCATGAACCAGGGCCAGGTGGCCGAAGCGCTCTCGGAACCCGTCTCGCAGATCATCGAGAGCGTACGCCTTGCGCTTGAGAACACCGCGCCCGAGCTCGCCGCCGACATCGTCGACCAGGGGATCGTCATGACCGGCGGCGGCGCGCTGCTGGGCGGTCTCGACGAGGCGCTGCGCGAGGCGACGGGGCTGCCGGTCACGGTCGCGGACGATCCGCTCTCCTGCGTGGCGCTCGGCACGGGGCGGGCGCTCGAGGACCCGGTCTACCGCGGCGTCCTCATGGCGTCCTGACCGGCCCGGCGGAGTCGCCATGCGCGGCCGTGCCGACGCGTGCCAGGCGGCAGCGGGCATGGTGGGCCCCCGGAAGGGTGAGGGTGTGCGCCGATGAACGACCGCGCGCCCCTGGGCGGCCGCATCGGCACCCCGCGGCGGACGAGCTTCGCCCGCCGCGACGTCAACCTGGCTCTCTTCGGCGCGCTCGTATCCGGCGTCGTCGTCGCCTTCGCCATCCTTCTCCTCGTCCTCGCCAGGGTCGACCCCGAGCAGGGCCGCCGCGTCCGCGGCGCCGTGCTCGACATCATCTCGCCGCTCGTCGCCGTCGCGGCAGCCCCCGTGAAGGCCGCGCGCGCCGTCATCGACCGGGTCGGGGAACATCTCACGACCGTCGAGCGGAACCGCGCGCTCGAGGCCGAGATCCGGGCCGCCCGCGCTGCTGCCGCCCGCGCCGCCGCGCTCGAGGCCGAGGTCGCCCGCCTCGAGGCGCTGCTGAAGCTCCGCCGGCCCGAGCGCCGGCTCGTCGCAGCCGGGGTTGCCTCGGCCTCGGCGGCGACTGGCTCGGTCCGCGCGGCCACGCTGTCGGTCGGCGCGCGCGACGGCGTCGCCCCGCGGATGCCGGTCATCGCGCCCCAGGGGCTGGCGGGCCGCGTCACCGATGTCGGCCTCACTGCCTCGCGGATGATGCTGCTTACCGACCCCAACAGCCGGGTTCCGGTCAAGGTCGAGCGGCTTGGCTGGACCGGAATCGCCCAGGGGACGGGCGGACCCGAGCTCCTGTTTCAGCACGACCCCCAGCCCGGCGGCGACACGCTCGCGGTCGGCGACCGGCTGGTGACCAGCGGCGACGGCGGCCTCTTCCCGCCCGACGTGCCGGTCGCGGTCATCACCGACACGGCAGCGAGCCCGCCCCGCGCGCGTCCCTTCGTCCGCGCCGCAGCGCTCGGGCCAGTGATGGTCGAGGCACCCTGGCTGCCGCCAGCAGACCCGGTGCCGGTCCCCCCCGCGCCCGACGAAGCCGATCTCGGCGCGCCCTCCCCGCCTGCGACCGGGCCGGCGCCTGCCGCCACTGCCACGCCTGCCGCCACTGCCACGCCTGCCGGAGCGCGCCGCTGATGGCCGGGCTCTCCCGTCGGCCGGTCGCGCGGCAGGCGCTTGCCGTCGTCCCGGCGGCGACGCTCGTGGGCGGCGCCCTGCTCTCGGCCCTTCCGCTGCCGCTCGGCGCTGGCGCGCTGCCCAACCTGCCGCTCCTCCTCCTCATCGCCTGGGCCGCGGTCGTGCCGCGGCTCCTGCCGCCCTGGGTGCTGGTTCCTGTTGGTCTCGTGCAGGATGCAGTCGCCGGCCTGCCGCTTGGCGTCATGGCTCTCGTCCTGCCCGTCGTCAGACTGGCGATCGCGGCTGGCGAGGACCGGATGACAATGCGCGGGTTCCCCGAAGGCTGGGCGGCGGCGGCCGCGCTCGTCATGCTCGGGGCGGCCGTCGAGGCGCTCGCGCTGCTGCTGGCCGGCCGCGCGCTCGCTCCCGCCTCGCTTCTTCTCCAGGCGGCTCTCACCATCCTGCTCTACCCGGCCGTTCTCGGGTTCGTCGCAGGGCTCATCCGCCGGCTGACGGACGGCTGATGCACGCCTCCCGCCTCCAGCAGCTCCTGTTCGAGCGCCGCGCGCTCCTGCTCGGCGGTGCGCAGCTGCTCGCCGGCGCGCTCCTGCTCGGCCGCATGGGCTGGCTCACGCTCCGCGAGGGCGAGATGCTCCGCGCCGCCGCCGAGGACAACCGGGTGGCCCTGCGCCTCATCCCGCCCCGCCGCGGGCTCCTGCTCGATGCCAGCGGCCGGCCGCTCGCCGAGAACCGGCCTGCCTATGGCGTGGAGCTCATCCCGGCGCTGGCCGGCGATCTCGAGGCGGCGCTCGACCGCATCGCCCGCATCGTGCCGCTGGCAGCCGACGAGCGCGCCGAGCTTCTCGAGAACGCGCGATCGCTGCGGGGCGCCGGCACGCTTCGCGTCGCCTCCGACATCGGCTGGGAGGCCTATGCCACGCTCAACGTCGAGCTTGCCGACATGGCGGGCCTCCAGCCGGTGCGCACCTACGTCCGCCACTACCCGGGCGGCGAGGCCTTCGCCCATGCGCTGGGCTACGTCGGCCCGCCACGGCGCGAGGAGTGGCAGGCCAGCCGCGATCCGCTCCTGCTCCACCCCGGCTTCCGGGTCGGCAAGGATGGCGCCGAGCGCGGGCTCGATGCGCGGCTCCGCGGCACCCCCGGCGCGGAGCGCGTCGAAGTCAACGCCCGAGGCCGCGTCCTGCGCCAGCTCGACAGCCGGCCCGACACGCCAGGCGAGACCATCCGCCTCACCCTCGACCGCGCGCTGCAGGAGCACCTCGCCGCCTTCGTCGGCGACGAGAGCGCGAGCGTCGTCGTCATCGACTGCACGACGGGCGGCATCATCTGCCTCCTTTCGATGCCCGCCTTCGACCCGAACATCTTCTCGAACCGGATCCCGGCAGCGCTCTGGAAGACCCTCCAGGCCGATGACCACAAGCCGCTTTTGCCCAAGGCGACGCAGGGGCTCTACGTGCCGGGTTCCACCTTCAAGATGGTGACGGCGCTCGCCGCGCTCGCCGAGGGCGTGCCGCCTACCGACACGGTGGGCTGCGGCGGCCGCTACACGGTCGGCGGACGCAGCTGGCACTGCCACCGGCCCGGCGGCCACGGCCGGGTCGACATGCAACGCGCCATCGCCGTCTCGTGCAACGTGTTCTTCTATGCGACCGCCCACCGGATCGGGAACCAGGCGGTGGCCGACATGGCCCGGACGCTGGGCCTCGGCCAGACCTTCCCGTCGCTCCCCATCCCGTCACTCCGGGCTGGCATCGTCCCCGATGCCCAATGGAAGGCGCGGCGGTTCGGCGAGCAGTGGAGCGTCGCCGACACCCTCAACACGTCCATCGGCCAGGGCTATCTCTTCGTCAGTCCGCTTCAGCTCGGGGTCATGACCGCGCGCCTCGCCAGCGGCCGGGTGGTTGAGCCGCAGCTCCTTGCCGAGGCCGTGCGGCCCGGCTTCGCGCCGCTGCCGATTCCGCCCGACTGGCTCGAGGTGGTCCGCCGCGGCATGCGCGACGTCGTGAACGGCCCCGGCGGCACTGCCCGGCGTGCGCGGCTTCCGGTGGAAGGTGTCGAGATGGCCGGCAAGACCGGCACGGCGCAGGTCCGCATCATCACCGCCGCCGAGCGCCGGCGCGGGGTCAGGCGCAACGAGAGCCTGCCGTGGCGCCTCCGGGACCATGGCCTCTTCGTCGGCTTCGCGCCCGTCGAGGCGCCCCGCTACGCGGTGGCCGTCGTGGTCGAGCATGGCATGTCGGGCGCGCGCGCGGCCGCGCCGATCGCCCGGCAGGCGATGACCTTTCTGTTCGACAAGGAGAAGGCCGAGACCGACCTCGCGCGCCTCCTCGCCGAGCGGGAGCGCCGCCGCCGCGCTGCCGAGGAGGCGGCACGCCGCGCGGCGGCCGGGGCCGCGGCCGCTGCTGCGGCGGCCGCCCCGCCCTCGGTCCCGGCCCCGGGAGCCCCCGCGCCATGATGGGGCTCCTCAACGCGCGCTGGCCGCAGCGCCTCCTGGCCCAGCCGTGGGGCATCATCCTCCTGGTGCTCGGCATCGGCGGCTTCGGCGCCCTCGTCCTCTACTCCGCCGCCGGCGGCAGCATGGAGCCCTGGGCCGCCAGCCACCTCATCCGCCTTGCCGCCATGACGCTGCTCATGCTTCTCGTCGGCCTCGTGCCCCCGGCGGCGTGGCTGCACCTTGCCTTCCCGCTCTACGGCCTCGTGCTTGCCGCGCTTGTCCTCGTTGAGGCCGTGGGCGCGCTCGGCGGCGGGTCGCAGCGCTGGCTCGATCTCGGCTTCATCCGGCTGCAGCCCTCGGAGCTCATGAAGCTTGCCCTCGTCCTGGCGCTGGCCCGGGTCTACCGCTTCCTGCCCCTTGCCCATGCCGGGCGGCCGCATGGTCTCTGGCTGCCGCTCCTCCTCGTCGCCCTTCCCGTCGGTCTCGTCCTGCTCCAGCCTGACCTCGGCACCGCCCTCACCCTTGTCGCCGGGGGGGCAACCGTCATGTTCCTGGCCGGGCTCCCCGTCTGGCTGTTCGTGGCGCCGCTCGTCTTGGGCGCGGCGGCGCTTCCGCTCTTCTTCAATCTCCTTCACGACTATCAGAAGGCGCGCGTCCTCATCTTCCTGGACCCCGGCGCCGACCCGCTTGGCGCCGGCTACCACATCACCCAGTCGAAGATCGCGATCGGCTCGGGCGGGCTTGCCGGCAAGGGGTTCCTCGAGGGCTCGCAGAGCCACCTCTTCTATCTGCCCGAGCCGCACACCGACTTCATCTTCGCCACCATGGCCGAGGAATGGGGGCTCGTCGGCGGTGCCGCGCTGCTCGCGGCCTACGGGCTCCTCTTCGCCTGGGGGTGGCGGGTTGCGTTCCGCGCGCGGGACATGTTCCAGCGCCTCGTGGCTGGCGGGCTCGTCATGACCATCTTCTACTATGTCCTCATCAACCTCATGATGGTGATGGGGCTCGCCCCGGTCGTCGGTCTGCCGCTGCCGCTCATGAGCTATGGCGGGAACGCGATGCTGACGGTGATGCCCGCGCTCGGGATCCTGATCGCGATCGACCAGGAGGCCCGACGCCACGAGGCCCCCCGCGCGCTTGGCGATCCCTAGACACGGTGCGGCGCCGCTGCTAACCGGGCGGCCCGTTTCCGTGGTGCGGACGCATAGCTCAGTCGGTAGAGCAGCTGACTCTTAATCAGCGGGTCCCAGGTTCGAGCCCTGGTGCGTCCACCATCATTTCAATCGGTTGCAAGACAATCTGACGGTACGGCGGGCCACTTCAGGCTCGGTGCAAGCACGGTGCAGGCACAGGCCCGCCGCAGGTCATCGGCCGTGGCGAGACCTGTGGACCGAACGGGCCTCTTCCTCGACGCGTGGTCATGTTCCGGGGCAGGGCGGCCGGCGAGGGTCGTGCACGCGCCCAAGCGGTCGTCGCGCGCCTGACGACCTCTTGCGGTGGCGGCATGTCCCCCAACGATGCATCAAGGCACGCGGTGGAACGGGTCTTGGACTATAGAGAGCGTGGCCGCAGCCTGATGAAAGCCACCTTGATCCTGGCGACGGAGGTTGACCTTAGCTTGAGGTATGGGAGGCGATACCAAGGTTGCTCCGGCGATCGAGAGAGAGGGCCAGAGGCAGAAGGGGTCGCACTGGTCGCTTCCAGCCGGGATGCTGGCCCACCGGCCG
Organism: Thermaurantiacus tibetensis; assembly: GCF_015354055.1. Classification (GTDB taxonomy): domain Bacteria; phylum Pseudomonadota; class Alphaproteobacteria; order Sphingomonadales; family Sphingomonadaceae; genus Thermaurantiacus; species Thermaurantiacus tibetensis. The sequence goes on along the minus strand of NZ_JACHTM010000005.1, from coordinate 26,352 downwards.
CCGTCGCTGACCATGGCTCGCGACCGATCGGCAGCGTCGGCCCGACGGGTCAGCACCACCTTTCCCCGATGGATGGCGGCAGGTGCGAGGACTCTGGCCGTTCGACAGGTCGAGCAAAGGTGAGCCTGAGCGCAGCACCCGGGAGATGCGCTTTGATGCCCGGCGATCATCCACCCGTGAAGGCCTGGACCGCTTGTTCGGCAACAGGGGCTCAATGCGCCGCCACGCCAATTCCGCCCAGTCGCAGCGGATCCCCTTGGCCCCCTTTCGAAAATGCCCTGTTTGCCACGCGCTGGGCCGATGGCCGCCCGAGCCTCGCCCGCCGACCACGGTCCCTCATCGGTGGAACCGCTGGAGCCGCGGAGGCATCCGGACTCGGATCCTCCGGCGCTGAGCGAAGATGGGTGGATCGCCGAGACGGCCCAGATCGACAGCAGCGACATCAAGGGCCATCGGTCTCCCGGGGGGCGCCAAAGGGGGACTCGAGCCCAAGCCACGGGCGTCTCGCCTGGTGGCGGGACGGCGACACTCCGCGCGCTCCCCGCTGTGCGCGGGCGGGCGCTCGGTCTCCCCCTCACTGCGGGCAACCGCTCCGACATCCGGGGCGTGAGCCTGCCCATGGCGCGACGATCGGCATGAAGGGGGACACGTCGACCGGGGCGACAGCGCCAATCGCATCCACGACACCCTGCACGGGCAGGGAGCAGTCACGGCAATCCTCGGCGCACGCGATCAAAGGCGGCCCTTCCCGCGTGACGCACGCGGCGACAAGCACCGGGGTCGCGTCCACGTCATGCTCTGCCGCCTGACGGAATGGGCTTCGTCGCCCTTCGGGTCCGCCGCATCGCCACTCGCCATGACGGGCTCGTCAGAACTGCCTTCTCAGCCACAAGCTCCCCGCCGCCATCGTCTTCCGCCTCCGGGAAAGTCTGGACCCCAGGTCGGTTGCGCGGTTCATGAGGCCGTCCGGGCCCGTGGCGTTCGAGCGAGACGTACGGTGCCAAACCATCTGCAGCCCGACCCCGCAACTCCGCGCCGCCTCGGCGCGCGACACGCCATCATGAACGGAGGCCACTGCCAGCGGCCGCATGAGCGGACTGTCCCTGCTCCTGCGCGCCAGGTCCTGAAGTCCAGAGCCTTCGGCATCCTCGGGTGAGCCGCGACGCCACCATCGCAAACCTCCCACAGCTCGCAGCCCCGCGTCATGTCAGCACCTCGATCGAAAGCCCCCATCCAAGGGTAAAGCCTGCGGGACCTGGTATGAGGCGACGTTCGCTGAAGTTGCTGCTTCGGCGGGTCTTTGACGGGTGGACGCTCTTCTGCGAAGCGGTCCCGAACAGCTGCTTGGCCAGGCCTGTAACCGGTGCCGCCGGCAATTCTCCTTGGCACAAGCGCACCAGGCCTTGCTGAAGCGCCTGCGTCGCAGTCTCGCCTCGCGCGCGCGGCAGCGGACACCCCGCACATCAGGGGCAAGTCTTGGCCAGCGCCGAGGCGCCCCATGAACGTCGAATCGAAAACACACTTAACTGCCTGTCAAAGATAGTTAATCAACTTGCACCAAGCGGCTCCCTCAAGGTACCGGTTCCGGGCCTGTCCGGGCAGAACGTCTGACCGACCGGAAACTGTTCAGGGGAATTGGGGCGCGGGTCGTCATCGGGCGATGCGGCCCCTGTAACAGGAGAGGAACCATGCAGCGCACGAAACTTGCAAGCCTTGCCCTTGCCGCCCTGTTCGCGGGCACGCCGGCAGCGGCCAGCACCACCGTGTTCGCGAACAACCCGGCACCGGGCGATGCCTTCGCCAACCCCGGCCCGACGAACCAGGGGCAGGCGGTCGGCGCCACCGGCTGGTACTACAACAATGTCCGCAACAATGGCACTGTCGGCATCTCGACTGCCAAGCCACGCTCGGGCAATGGCTCGGTCGCCTTCGCGAGCCCGAGCGGCGCCGCCAAGGCCGACATCGAGTTCCTGGCCAATGCGGTCAATCTCGGGGGCAACTTCTTCGCGGCCGGCACGCTCGGCGCCTTCTCCGCGCTCTCGGGCTTCGGCCTCGACTGGTATCGTGACGGCACCAGCACCAACCCGGCCGTCCAGCACCCGGTGATCCGCGTGCTCGTCGACCGCGACGGCAACCCGCTCACCCCGGGCGACCGGTTCGGCCTCGTCTTCGAGCGTGCCTACAACGCGCTTCCGACGCTCACCGACCAGTGGGTGACCGACACGGTGACGAGCGCGACGAAGCTCTGGACCTTCGGCGTCTTCGGCTTCGAGGCCGATCCCATGGGCTTCGGTTCCCCCTACATCCCGTTCGGCACCTGGCAGTCCTGGCTTGGCGCCAACTTCCCGAACGCCGCGATCGTCGGCTTCTCGGCCGGGGTCGGCAGCGGCTGGGTGGGCAACTTCACTGGCGCGGTCGACAACGTCACCTGGACGATCGGGGGCGTCACGTCCTCGTTCAACTTCGAGGTGACCGGCGGCGTCATCCCCGAGCCTGCCACCTGGGCGATGCTGATTGCCGGCTTCGGTCTCGTCGGCGGCGCCATGCGCCGCCGCCGGGCCGCACTCCTCGCCTGACCGGCTGCCGGACGGAGGGCGCCGGCCGCCCGTCCGGCACGCGGCGGCGGGCCCGGCGCCCGCGCTGGAGCCAGCGAGAGATCCGGGCCGTGCCACCGGCTCTTCACGCCGCTGCAACGATTCCGGCCTAGGAGCCGCTGGTCGATCCTTGCCGGGGTCTCATGGCCGCGCGTGCCCTCGTCGTCGGAATCGCCAACGCCGACTCGATTGCCTGGGGGATCGCGCGCGCCCTCGCCGGGGCCGGCTGGCGTCTTGCCATCACCTTCCAGAGCGAGCGCGCCGAGCCGCATGTCCGTCCGCTTGCCGAAGAGCTCGGCGCCGACCTCATCCTCCCCTTGGACGTGCGCGCGGCCGACCAGCAGGCGGCGCTCTTCGCGGCCCTCGCGGAGCGCTGGGGCGGGCTCGAGGCGCTCATCCACGCGGTCGCCTTCGCGCCGCGCGACGACCTTCACGGGCGCGTGGTCGACTGCTCGGCCGAAGGCTTCGCGACCGCCATGGACATCTCGGTCCACAGCTTCATCCGCCTCGTGCGCGCCGCCGAGCCGCTGATGGCTGCCGGCGGGCTGTGCCTCACCGTCAGCTTCGAGGGCGCACGACGGGTCGTCTCCACCTACAACCTCATGGGCCCGGTCAAGGCCGCGCTCGAGGCAACGGTCCGCGAACTTGCCTCCGAACTCGGCGCGCGGGGCATCCGGGTCAACGCCATCTCGCCCGGGCCGATGCCCACCCGCGCGGCGAGCGGCATCGCCGCATTCGACGCGATGCTCGACGACGCCCGGAGCCGTGCCCCCCTGCGACGCCTGGCCACGCTCGACGAATGCGGCGCCACCGCGCTGTTCCTCGCCGGCCCGGGCGGCGGAGCGATCACCGGGGCGGTGATTCCGATCGACGCGGGTCTCGGGATCATCGGCTGAAGGCGGACCGGATGGCGCGCATCACCAACGTGACCCGGGACGAACTCGCGGTCGGTGCCGACGCCAGCTTCGAGCGGGTCGTGGCCGAGCGCGACCTGCAGCTCTTCCCTCACGTGTCGGGCAACCGCAACCCGCGGATGCTGCCCGACCGCCCGGGCGAAACCGACGGCGTCGTCGCGCCCTCCGTGTGGATCGCCTCGCTCGTCGCGGCGGCCCTCAGAAACCGTCTTCCCGGTCCCGGAACCTACGACCGGGCGCAGACCCTCGCGTTCCATGGGCGTGCGGCCGTAGGCGAAAGGCTGCGCGTGCGTGTCCGGTGCATCGAGACGTGCGAGCGGCCGGTTGCCCGCTTCGCCCCTGTCGTCGCGTGCGCGGACGACGGCGCGCCGCTGTGCACCGGCGAGGCCGAAGTCGAGGTGCTAGTCGAACGCGAGACGGTGGACGCCCGCGTGCTTCCCAGGCTCATCCTCGACGAAGTCGACCAGTTCACGCCGCTCAAGGCGCTGGCGGCCACCCTGCCGCCGCTGGTGACGGCGGTCGCTGCACCAGAGGACGCGAATGCGCCCGGCGGCGCGCTCCTCGCGCGCGAGCGGGGGCTGATCGCGCCGGTGCTGTCGGGCGACCGGGCCGCGATCGCGCGGGCAGCGGCCGAGCTCGGCAAAGATGTGGCCGGCCTTCCCGTCGAGGCGGCGCCCTCGCACGCCGCCGCCGCGCAGCTGGCCGCCGCCATGGTGAACGAGGCCCAAGCGGATGCGATCATGAAGGGCGCGCTCCATTCCGACGAACTTCTCGCAGCCGTGGTGCGGCGCGAGGGCGGTCTCAGGGGCGAGCGGCGCATCACGCCCGTCTTCGTCATGGACGTGCCCAAGCTTGAGGAACCGCGCTTCATCACCGATGCCGCCATCAACATCAGCCCGGACCTCGTGACCAAGGTGGACATCGTCCAGAACGCGATCGAGCTTGCCCGGGCCTGCGGAGTGGAGACGCCACGCGTCGGCATCCTGTCGGCAGTCGAGACGGTGAACCCCGCCATCCCCTCCACGCGCGATGCCGCGGTCCTCTCCAGGACGGCCGAGCGGGGCCAGATCCGCGGCGGGGTCGGTGACGGCCCGCTCGCCATGGACAACGCCATGGACGTGACCGCCGCGCGGACCAAGGGCATCACCTCGCTGGTGGCGGGCTGCGCCGACGTGCTCGTCGTACCCAACCTCGAGGCCGGGACCGTGCTGGCCAGGGAGCTCACCTTCGTGGCCAAGGCGGAAGCTGCCGGAGTCGTCCTCGGCGCGGAGGCGCCCGTCATGCTGACCAGCCGCGCCGGCAACGACCGGGCAAGGCTCGCCTCGGCGGCGGTCACCCAGCTCTCCCAGCACTGGAAGCGGACTGGCCGGGCGCTTGCCGCGGACCCCGCCGCCCCCATCCCGCCTCCGGCCGCCGCCATCCCGCCTCCGGCCGCCGCCATCCCGCCTTCGGCCGCCGACGCGCCCGCTACCGCCGGAGCTGCCCGCTGATGCCGACCCTCGTCCTCACCCTCAACGCCGGCTCTTCCTCGGTCAAGTTCGCGCTGTTCGAGGCGGCCGATGGAGCGGAGGCGGAACCGGTGCGGCTAGCCTCCGGCCAGGTGGAGGCGATCGGCGGGACAGCACGGTTCCAGGCCAGGGCGGCAGATGGCGGCGGGGCCACCGACACGGCGCCCGAGGAGGGCATCCCCGACCATGCAGCAGCGCTCGCCCGCGTCCTCGCCTGGCTCGAGAAGGTGCGACCCGGGGCTTCGCTCGCCGCCGTCGGCCACCGGATCGTCCACGGCGGCCCGGACCATGCGGCACCCGCCGTCATCGACGACGCCCTCCTCGCCGATCTCGAGCGGCTCGTGCCCCTCGCCCCCCTTCACCAGCCGCACAACCTCGCCGGCGTGCGCGCCGCGCTCGGCGCCTTTCCGGAAGCCGTGCAGGTCGCCTGCTTCGACACGGCCTTCCACCGCGGCCATTCGGCGCTGCAGCAGGCCTTCGCGCTGCCCCGCCGCTTCTTCGACGCGGGCGTCCGCCGCTACGGCTTCCACGGGCTTTCCTACGAGTCGGTAGCCGCGCGGCTGCAGCGCGACCACCCCGAGGTTCACGCCGGACGCGTGATCGTCGCCCACCTTGGCAATGGCGCGTCCATGGCCGCGCTCGCCGGCGGCCGCTCGGTGGCCTCCACCATGGGCTTCACCGCGCTCGACGGCCTCGTCATGGGCACCCGCTGCGGCACGATCGACCCGGGCGTGCTCCTCTACCTCGCCCAGGTCGAGAAGCTCGGCTGGGACGCCATTGCGGAGCTTCTCTACGAGCAGTCGGGCCTGCTCGGGGTCTCCGGCATCTCGAACGACATGCGCACGCTCGCCGCCTCGGACGACCCGGCCGCCCGCTTCGCGATCGACATGTTCATCGACCGCGCCGCGCGCGCGGCAGGCGATCTTGCCGTGGTGCTCGAAGGCCTCGACGCCCTCGTCTTCACGGCGGGCATCGGCGAGAACAGCGCGCCCGTCCGCGCCGGCATCGCCCGGCGCCTCGCCTTCCTCGGCGCGGAGCTCGACGAGGCCGCCAACGCTGCCGGTGCCGCCGTCTTCTCCATGCCGTCGAGCCGGATCCGGCTGCTCAAGGTGCCCACCGACGAGGAAGCCATGATCGCGCGCCATGCGCTCCGGGTGGTCGCACCCGGCACCATCGCCGCGGCCGCCCGGTAAACGGGTCCACGCCCGGGGCCTGTCCCGCGCTGCTGCCCATCCAGCCGGAGGGGTCCGCCCTGCGGACCTTCCTCGGGAACTATTTCGACATGTGGAAGGAGATCGACGCGCCTGCCGCCCGCGCGCTTCCTCGCGTCCGAGAAATGGTGGGGCGCCCACCAGTTCCTCGCCGGCGAGGAGATGCGCCGGATCGTCGAGGAGCTGTCGCCTCGCCCGCTACGACGCGCGGCTCCCGCGTGGCCGCCAGCCCGACCTCAAGGCCATCCGCGCGCCCAGCATCGTCTTCGCGAGCCGCGGCGACAACATCACGCGGCCGCAGCAGGCGCGCAACTGGATCCCCGAAACCCATGCCGACGAGCGCGAGATCAAGGTGTGTGGCCGGCGGATCATCTGCCGGTCCACGACAAGGTCGGCCACCCCGGCATCTTCGTCTCCGCCTCGGCCGCGACGCGCGAGCACCGCGAGCTCACCTCGGTCTTTGGCATGATCGAGACACTTGCCTCCGGGCTCGACGAGATGATGATCGAATCAGTCGGGGGCGAGGGGGACTCGACCCGGTTCGCGGTAAGCTTCGTCGAGCACACGCTCGCCGACGTGCATGCGATCGACGACGGCCAGAAGGACGAGGCGCCCCCCTTCGCGGCCTTGAGCCGCTTCTCCGAACTCGGCGTGGAGCTCGACGAGCTGCCCTGGCGTCCGGTCGTGCGCTCCATGGTCACGCCCCAGTTCGCCAAGGCGATGCGCCAACTGCACCCGGGGCGGATCAGCCGTTCGGTGTTCGGGCCGCCGGGGCCGCTGGCTGCCGCCTCCGCCCTGCCCGCGCCTGCCGTTGCCGCGTCTCGCGCCCCGGCGGCGCCCGACAACCCGTTCCGCAGGCTCGAGGAGGTCTGGACCGAGGGCGCAACCCTCCTCATCGATTCCGTGGCACGGCTGGCGCGACACCCTCGCCGCGTTCAGCTTCTACGCGCTCTGGAGCACGCCCTTCGCCAAGTGGGCCGGTCAGCGCCATGCCTTCGAGCGGACCCGGCTCGACCCGGAGGAAATCCGCGCGCTCCCGCTCGTCGAGCGGGCGATCGAGCGGCGCTCCGGGGGCGGCTACCCGGCCGCCGTGGCGCGCATGCTCGTCATGGTTGCCGATGCCCGCGGCGCGGTCCGCCGCGACCGGCTGGAGCGCGCCGACACGATCCTCGAGACGACCGCACCCGTCGCGTTCCTCGGCGCCAAGGCCCTTGCCGCGCTGATTCGCGACCAGACGCTCCCCGTCGAGTTCGATCCTGCGGCAGCGCTGGCCAGCCTTCCCGATCTGCTGCCCACGTGCGCGAAGCGCGAGCGGGCGCTTCAGACCCTGTGCCATGTCGCCGGCGGCGACAACCTCGACTCCAAGGTCGCCGCGGTGCTGCGCGACCCCTCCCGATCCGGTCGTCCCGGCGACGCCCACGGGCGCCTCGGGCAGCCGGCGCAGGGGCGCGGCCGGGAACCTTGACGGGGACGAGCCGGTCGAGGGTTGAGCAGGCCCCGCCCTCTCCCCCTGTCCCGCCCGGCATGGGGGGAAGGAACAAGGACCGGGGCAGCAGCCCCGGCCCTTCGCGCCCGCCCCCAGACGCTCGGACGTCGATGGGGAAACTTCCGGCGAGCGCATCCGCCCCTGGTGATGCCGCCGGCGTCCATCGGCGTGTTGACGGCCGAGAAGCGGACCCAGTCGAGCAGCATCTTGATGTTCGAGGTCAAATACCAGTTGAAGGCCGCCTCGACGCGCCACGCGAACTGGCGGAAGGCGGTGCCCTCGAGCCCGACTCGGCCACGGCGGACACTGGTGCCGCCGAGAAAGGTGAAGGCGGTGTCGCCCTCGATGTACGCGCCGACGTCGAAGTCGATCACGCGGTGCGGCTTGAAGGTGAAGTTGCCCTCCGCGTCGCCGATCGTGGGCGCGAGGCCTGACTTCACCATCACCGCCGGCGTGATCGGGTCGCCGTTTGCATCGACCGGAAGGGCGTCCGCCACCTTGGCCTGCGCGTCCTCGCGTTCCCTGTTATGCGCCTCGAGCTGGCGGCCCCGGGCTTCCAGCGCCTCGAGGCGCCGCAGACGGCCGGCGTCCTGCGCGGAGGCGGAGGCTCCTGCCAGCGGCGCTGCGATCATCGCGGTGGCGGCAGGCCATGCGGTGCGGTTTGGCGCGGATGTGATCGTTGCAACCCCCTGGGAACGCGGACGGGAACAGACTCCCGGCGCCGAGGCCCCTGCCGGTTTTCAGGCCTGTCAGATCCGTTTAAGACTCCAGGCCGCCCAAGGTCAGGCCGAAGCGCAAACGGCCCAGGTCTTGAACTTGGTCTGCGGCAATACTCTGTTCAATCAAATCGGGAAGGGTCAATTTGCCTGAAATAAACCTGTCACGTCAAAGCAAAATGCTCAGACTTGAACACTCCGTATTCAAGATGAGGCCCATGAACATCAGGCCGACTTCCAGTTCTCTTTTGCGTGGAACGGCGATGGCGCGGCGTTGTCATAAAACCGACATGGGTGCGGCTTAGGGAGCAGGGGACGCGTCCGGCGCGGTGTCGCCTCTCGCAGGGCTGGAGTCTTGACTGGGCGGGCTGGTCAGCGCGGGCTGGCGGGGAGGCGCGGCACGTTCGGGTGCTGCGCTTGGGTTGTGGCTGCGCCTGAATTGTGACGGTGCTGGAGCGCGCGAGGCTTCGGATGCGGACAGGAGGTCGGGGGATGGTGAAGTCCAGGCGGCTCGGAGTGGCGCTTGCGGCACTCGCGCTGGTGTCTGCGTGCGGGGACGGCAGGAAGGCTGAAGGCGACGCGGCGACGGGGGCAGCCGGAGGGCGCGGGTCGGACCAGATCCGGATTGTCGGCTCGGCGACCGTCTACCCCTTCACGACGGCGGTGGCCGAGCAGTTCGCGCAGCGGTTCCCGAGGTTCAAGGCGCCGATCGTCGAGGCAACCGGCACCGGCGGCGGAATCAAGCTCTTCTGCGACAACAAGGGCGCCGACGCACCCGACATCACCAACGCCTCGCGGCGCATGAAGGCGAGCGAGTTCGAGCAGTGCAGGGCAAACGGGGTCGGCGACATCGTCGAGATCCAGATCGGCAACGACGGCCTAGTCCTTGCCCGCGCGCGCAGCGGGCCCGACTTTCCGCTGACCAAGCGGGAGGTCTACCTCGCGCTCGCGGCCGAGCCCTTCGGCAAGCCGCAGACCGCCAAGCTCTGGCGCGACGTCAACCCGAGCCTTCCGGCCGATTCCATCGAGGTGATCGGCCCACCGCCCACCTCGGGGACGCGCGACAGCTTCAACGAGATGTTCATGGAAGTCGGCTGCGATTCGGAGCCCGCGATGAAGGAGCTGAAGGCATCCGACCCTGACCGGCACAAGGTGGTGTGCACGAAGATCCGCGAGGACGGCGCCTTCGTCGAGCAGGGCGCCTACAACCTCGTCGTCCAGCGACTGACCTCGAACCCCAAGGTCATCGGGATCTTCGGCTTTGACTACCTCGACCAGAACCGCGACAAAATCAAGGCCGTCAGCATCGAGGGGGTCGAGCCCACCTACGAGGCGATTGCGTCGGGCGCCTATCCTGGGGCGCGGCCGCTGTTCATCTACGTCCGCGCCGATCGCGCCCGCGAAAAGCCGGGCCTCAAGGAGTTTCTCCAGGTCTACGCAAGTGACGCGACCTGGGGTCCGGGGGGCACGCTCTCAGCCATCGGCCTCACGCCGTCGCCCGATGAGGTGCGCGCGGCAGCGGCCGCGGCAGCGCGGAACCTGACCCCGCTCGACCCCTCGACGCTCGGCTGATCCCGCGCGCTGGGCGTCTCCCTTGAGCTCCACCCTCCTCCTTGCGGTCGCCGTCGGGCTGGCGTTCGTGGGCTATTTTTACGGCCGGGCGAAGGCGGCGGCCTTCACGCCTGCCGGCCCGCGCCCGTGGCTCCACATCCATTCCCGGCCTGTCTTCCATGGCTGGTTCGTGGCGCTCGCGGTTGCCATCCCCGCGCTTCTCGCGCTCGGGCTGTGGCAGGCGTCCGGCGGCAGCCTGCCCTCGGTCGTGGGGCCGGTTGCGATGCTGGTCGCGGGCCTCGGCGGGGGCGCCTGGGCGATCTCGCGCCTCGAGCCCTCGTTCCGGGCGCGCACCTGGGTCGAACGGGCGATCATGGTGCTGCTGCTCGCCGCCTCGCTCATCGCCATCCTGACGACGGTCGGCATCGTGTTCAGTCTCCTCTTCGAGGCCGGGCGCTTCTTCACCCGCGTGTCGCCGGTCGAGTTCCTGTTCGGCACCAAGTGGTCGCCGCAGATGGCCATCCGCGCCGACCAGGTCGGTTCGTCCGGGGCCTTCGGCGGGCTTCCCGTCTTCTGGGGCACTATCTTCATCGGCGCCATCATCGCCATGCTGGTCGCCGTGCCGCTCGGTCTGCTCTCGGCGATCTACCTCAGCCAGTATGCCACTCCGCTCGCGCGCAAGGTGCTGAAGCCGGTGCTCGAAGTGCTCGCGGGCGTTCCGACCGTGGTCTACGGTTTCTTCGCAGCGCTGACCGTGGCGCCCGCCGTCCGCAACCTCGGCCTGGCACTCGGCGTCAGCGAGGCCTCGGGCCAGTCGGCGCTCGCCGCCGGCCTCGTCATGGGCATCATGATCATCCCCTTCGTCTCCTCGATGGCGGATGACGCGATCAACGCGGTTCCCCAGGCGATGCGCGACGGCAGCCTCGCCCTGGGGGCAACCACCTCGGAGACGGTCCGCCACGTCGTCATCCCGGCGGCGCTCCCCGGGATCGTCGGCGGGATCCTGCTGGCTGTCAGCCGGGCCATCGGCGAGACCATGATCGTGGTGATGGCCGCCGGCCTTGCCGCGAACCTCACCGCGAACCCCTTCAAGTCCGTGACCACCGTGACCGTCCAGATCGTCCAGCTGCTCACGGGGGACCAGGAGTTCGACAGCCCGAAGACGCTTTCCGCCTTCGCGCTCGGTCTCGTGCTGTTCCTGATCACGCTCGTGCTCAACATCTACGCGCTCAGGATCGTGAAGAAGTACCGCGAGGCCTACGAATGAGCACGCTTGCCGAGCCGCTGCCTGCCGCGCCCGCCGCCCGGCGACCTCCCACCGACTGGAAGGATCCGGCCATGCTGGCGCGGGTCAGGCGGCGCTACCGCTCCGAGCGGATCTTCCGCTCCGTCGGCCTTGCCGCGCTGGTCTTCGCGGTCGGCTTTCTCGGCCTTCTCCTCGTCACCATGCTCCAGAATGGTCTCGGCGGCTTCCGCCAGACCCAGGTGAAGATCGAGGCCGTGCTCGACCCCACGCTCCTCGAGCTTGGCAGCGACCGCTCGGAGGAGGCGCTCGAGAGCGCCAACTATGTCGCCGTCTACACCCGGGCGATCCGCGACAGCCTGGGCAGCGATGCCACGCGCGTGGCCTCCGCCTCGGGCTGGCTGGCGCTGCGCGAGCGGGTCATGGCCGACCCCGCGCTCCTCGGCCAGACGGTCGAGATCTGGGTTCCGGTCAGAAGCCCCATCGACCAGTATGCCAAGGGCCGGATCGACCCCGACATCCCGCCCGAGCTCTCGCCCATCGCCCCGGACCAGCGCGCGGCCTACCTCCGCTTGAAGGAGGAAGGCCTGATCCGCACCGGCTTCAACCGCACCTTCCTGGTCACCTCGGATTCCAAGGCGCCCGAGACCGCCGGCATCTGGGGCGCGCTGGTCGGTTCGCTCATGACGATTGCCGTCACCCTCGCGCTCGCCTTCCCGGTGGGCGTGCTCTCGGCCGTCTATCTCGAGGAGTTCGCGCCCCGGAACCGCTGGACCGACCTCATCGAGGTCTCGATCAACAACCTCGCCGCCGTGCCGTCGATCATCTTCGGCCTCCTGGGCCTGGCCGTGTTCCTGAACACCATGGGCCTGCCGCGCTCGGCGCCGCTCGTCGGCGGGCTCACGCTCGCCCTCATGACGCTTCCCGTCATCGTCGTCGCCGCGCGTGCCGCCATCAAGGCGGTGCCGCCCTCGATCCGCGACGCGGCGCTCGGCATCGGCGCCAGCCGGCTGCAGACCGTCTTCGAGCATGTGGTGCCCCTGGCGCTGCCCGGCATCCTCACCGGCACCATCATCGGGGTCGGCCGGGCGCTCGGCGAGACGGCGCCGCTCCTCATGATCGGCATGAAGGCGTTCATCGTCGACGCGCCGCGCCGCATCACGGACCCGGCAACCGCGCTTCCGGTCCAGATCTTCCTCTGGTCGGAAGACGTCGATCGCGGTTTCGTCGAGAAGACCTCGGCAGCGATCCTCGTTCTCCTCATGGTTCTCCTTCTCATCAACGCGGTCGCGATCTACCTGCGCAACAAGTACGAGCGGAAGTGGTGAGCTCATGAGCACCGATACCCTTGCAAGGATTGCGAGCAAGCAGGAAGCGGTGGATGCGCCGCCGCTGATGACCGCGCGCGATGTCCACGTCTACTACGGCAAGAAGCATGCGCTCAAAGGCGTCTCCATCGACATCACGCGCGAGAACGTCACCGCCTTCATCGGCCCGTCGGGCTGCGGCAAGTCCACCTTCCTGCGCTGCTTCAACCGGATGAACGACACGGTTGACGGAGCGAGGGTCACCGGCCGCATCGAGCTCGAGGGCGAGGACATCTATGCACCCGAGATGGACGTCGTACAGCTCCGGGCCCGCGTCGGCATGGTGTTCCAGAAGCCCAACCCCTTCCCCAAGTCGATTTACGAGAACATCGCCTACGGCCCGAGGATCCACGGCCTTGCTGCGTCTCCGCAGGACATGGACGAGATCGTGACGACGAGCCTGATGCGCGCGGGGCTCTGGGAGGAGGTGAAGGACCGCCTTCAGGACTCGGGCACAGCCCTTTCCGGCGGGCAGCAGCAGCGGCTGTGCATCGCCCGCGCGATTGCCGTCGACCCGGAGGTCATCCTCATGGACGAGCCCTGCTCGGCGCTCGACCCCATCGCGACCGCGAAGGTCGAGGAGCTGATCGACGAGCTGCGCGGCCGCTACGCCATCGTCATCGTCACCCACAACATGCAGCAGGCCGCCCGCGTCAGCCAGAAGACGGCCTTCTTCCACCTCGGCGACCTCGTCGAGTATGATGACACTTCGGTCATCTTCACCAACCCGAAGGAATCGCGCACGCGCGACTACATCACCGGCCGCTACGGCTGAGCAGCGCGGGGCCGTCCGTCGGGTCCGGGCGGCAGGGCCGCCCCCAACGCGCGACGGTTGGGCCGCGGCCGGGAGGGGGCAGGGAGCGCCGGATCGGGCGAGGCCGGGAAGCCCGGCTAGCGCGGCTGAGGCGCGTGGAAGGCCGGGATCCCCGTCTCGCACAGGTGGCAGAGCGCTTCCATGACCGCCCTGACCTGCGGGTTGACGAGCGAGTAGCGCACGGCCTGGCCGTCGCGGCGGGGGGCCACGACGCCGGCCTCGCGCAGCAGTGCAAGATGCTGCGAGACGCGGGACTGCGAGAGGCCGGTCAGGGCCACCAGCTCGCTGACCGTCGGCGCGGAGAGGTGGGCATCCTCGGCCATGCCGATGCGGCAGAGCATCTTGAGCCGGTCGGGGTTGGCGAGGATCCGGAGCGTCCGGGCAATGTCCTCGGCCTGCTGCCCCAGCGGGGCAAGCTGGGGAACGGGTCGGTCCATGATCGTCATGGGGTGGCCTCCGCATGCACGAGGGCGTGGGGCGTTGCCTCCGGCGGGCTCGCCGGCAGGCCATCGTCGCGCAGCAGCACGTAGATGGCCGGGATGACGAGCACCGTGAGAAGCGTGGAGGATGCCAGCCCGAACAGGAGCGAGATGGCAAGGCCCTGGAAGATGGGGTCGAAGAGGATCACGGCCGCGCCGATCATGGCGGCAAGCGCGGTGAGCAGGATCGGCTTGAAGCGGATCCGTCCGGCCTCGAGCAGCACGTCGCGCAACGGGCGTCCGGGCGCGCGGGCGTGGTTGATGAAGTCGACGAGGAGGATTGAGTTCCGCACGATGATGCCGGCAAGCGCAATGAAGCCGATCATCGAGGTGGCGGTGAAGGGCGCGCGGAACAGCATGTGGCCGATGACGATGCCGACGAGCGTCAGCGGAATGGGGGTGAGGATGACCAGCGGCACCTTGAAATTGCGGAACTGGGCCACGACGAGGACGTAGATGCCAAGAAGGGCGACGAGGAACGCCCCGCCGAGGTCGCGGAAGGTGACCCAGGTGATTTCCCATTCGCCGTCCCAGAGGAGCGTCGGCTGCCGGGCGTCGGCCGGCTGGCCGTTGAGGCGGATCACCGGCTTCTCGAGGCCCGCACCTTCCCAGTCGAAGGCGTCGATCCGCTCGTGAACGGCGAGCATGCCGTAGATCGGCGCCTCCTCGCGGCCGGCGAGTTCGGCCAGCACCATGTCGGCCGCGCGGCCGTTGCGGCGGAAGATGACGTGGCTGCCCTTGCCTTCGACGGCGCGGACCACCTCGCCGAGCTCGACGAGGCGCGGGCCGGACGGCGTTGCCGCAACCGCGACCGGAGCGGCCGCAAGCGCGCGGGTCCAGGCGCGGTCTGGCTGCTCGAGCCCCACCTCGACCGGAAGCGGGGTCTGCTCGCCGCCGCGCGTCGCGAACCCGACCACCCGCCTGCCGAGGAGCGCGCCGGCGGAGTCGAGGATCTGCTGCTCGGAGAGGCCGAGGTGGTCGATGACGGTGCGGTCCGGCAGCAGGCGCAGCTCGGGCGGCGGAGTCTCGAAGCTGTCGTGGACATCGACGATGAAGTCGACGTCCCTGAACAGCCGGGCGACCACGTCCGCCGTCCGCCGCCGGGTCTCGGCGTCGGGGCCGTAGATCTCGGCCAAGAGCGTCGCGAGCACGGGCGGGCCCGGCGGGGTCTCGACGACCTTGAGGGTGGCTCCGGCCGGGAGCGGCACGGTCTCAGCCAGCATCCGGCGCAGCGCCACCGCCACCTCGTGGCTCGAACGATCCCGCTCCGAGCGATGGACGAGCTCCACCATCACGTCGCCCTGGGAGGGCGCCCGGCGCAGGAAGTAGTGGCGCACCAGGCCGTTGAAGTTGAAGGGCGCGGCCGTCCCGGCATGGATGTCGAGGGCGACCACCTCGGGCAGCCGGGTCGTGGCATCGGCCAGCGCGAGGAGGGTGCGCTGGGTCTCCTCGAGGCTGGTGCCCTGCGGCATGTCGAGGACGAGCTGCAGCTCCGACTTGTTGTCGAAGGGAAGCAGCTTCACGGTGACCGCCTTCCAGTAGAACATCGACCCGGCAACGAGCGTGGCTGCGCCGACGGCAAGGAGGAACAGCCGGGCCGAGGCGCGCGTCGCGATGACGGGGCGGGCCACCCGCTCGTAGAGCGCGCCGAGGCGCCCGCCGTGGGCGTCCTCGTGGGCGGGCGCGCCGCCGAAGAACGCGAGCCGGGTGAAGCGGACCATGAGCCACGGCGCGATGACGACCGCCACGAAGAAGGAGAAGATCATCGCCGCCGAGGCGTTGACCGGGATGGGCGCCATGTAGGGGCCCATGAGGCCCGAGACGAACAGCATCGGAAGGAGCGCCGCCACCACCGTCAGGGTGGCGACGATGGTAGGGTTGCCCACCTCGGCCACGCCGTCGATGGCGGCTGCCACCTTCGACCGGCCGTCGTTCATGGCCCAGTGGCGGGCGATGTTCTCGATGACGACGATCGCGTCGTCGACGAGGATGCCGATCGAGAAGATGAGCGCGAACAGGCTCACCCGGTTGATGGTGTAGCCCATTAGGTTCGAGGCGAACATGGTGAGGAGGATGGTCGTCGGGATGACGATCGCCGTCACCGCCGCCTCGCGCCAGCCGATGGCGAAGCCGACGAGCAGCACGATCGAGACGGTGGCGAGCCCGAGGTGGAAGATGAGCTCGTTCGCCTTCTCGTTCGCGGTCTCGCCGTAGTTGCGCGTGACCTCGGCCCGGACTCCCTTCGGGATGAGGCTGCCCTCGAGCGCCTTCACCTGTTCGACTACCGCCTTCGAGACGGTGACGGCATTGGCGCCCGGCCGCTTGGCAATCGCAATCGAGACCGCCGGTGCCAGCGTCCAGCGCGCGTTCCGCTCGCCGTCGCGCGTCATCCGCCAGGCGCGCGCCTGGGTGTCCGACGGGCCTTCGCGCACGTCGGCCACGTCGGCGAGCAGCACGGGCTCGCCGGCAAGGTTGCGGAGCTGCAGCCCCTCGAGCGCGGCCGCCGAGTCGATGCCGCGGCCGGCGACCACGAGGGCCGCCCGCCCGTCCTCGCGCACCTGCCCTGCCGGCACCCGGCGCGCCGCCTGCCCGACCGCTTCCATCAGCATGCCCATGGAGACGCCGCGCGTGGCCATCCGCGCCGGGTCGGGCACCACGCGGATCGCATCGGGCCGGCCGCCGACGAGGAAGCTGAGCCCCACGTCCGGCACCTTCACGAGTTCGCTCTGGAGCCGCTCGGCGAGGCGATGGAGCTCGCGGTCGCTCCAGCGGTCGGCCACCCCGGGCTCGGGCGAAAGGGTGAGCACCACGATCGGCACGTCGTCGATGCCGCGCACCGTCACCTTCGGCCACTCCACGCCAGGGGGCGCGCGGTCGGCGTTGGCCTGGAGCCGCTCGGCGACTCGGATGGCGGCATCCTCGGGCCGCGAGCCGACGAGGAAGCGCGCGGTGACCAGGACGGCATTGTCGCGCGCCATCACGTAGACATGCTCGACCCCGGGCGTTGCCATCAGGATTTCCTCGAGCGGCTTTGCCACATGCTCCACGGCATCGACCGCGGCCATGCCGGGAACCATCACCTCGATGTCGACCATGGGCACGGAGATCTGCGGCTCCTCCTCGCGCGGGATGGTGAGCAGGGCGAGGAGGCCGACGAGGATCCCTGCGAGCAGCATGAGCGGCGTGAGCGGGGACTCGATCGTGGCCCCCGTGATGCGGCCG
Organism: Thermaurantiacus tibetensis; assembly: GCF_015354055.1. GTDB lineage: Bacteria > Pseudomonadota > Alphaproteobacteria > Sphingomonadales > Sphingomonadaceae > Thermaurantiacus > Thermaurantiacus tibetensis. The sequence continues at coordinate 9,247 of NZ_JACHTM010000005.1, read as the reverse complement.
GCAAGCCCGGGCGGGATTCGGGGCGCGGCGCTCATGCCCGCGCTCCGGAGGCTGCGGGGGCGACGAGCACGTCGCCGGCCCTGAGGCCCGAGAGCACCTCCAGCCGGTCGGTGCCGGGAATGGGCCTGACCTCAACCGGCACGTCGCGCGCGCCGCGGCCGTCGGGCGCGAGCAGGGTGGCGAAGGCAAGGCCGTAGCGGCGGCTCACGAACCGGGCCGGAACGGCGAGCGCCTCCCGCTCGCCGAGCGTGACCCGGGCCGTCACCCGCTGGCCGACAAGCGCGGGGTCGAGCCCCGCGATGCTCGCGTCCACCGTGACCCGGCCGGCGGCGACCCCCGGGTAGCGCATCACCACCCGGCCCTCGACGGAGGCCCCCTCGGGCAGGCCGGCGAGCCCCGAGACGGAGACGGGGGCGCCAGGTGCCACGCGGGCACCAAGCGATTCGGGCAGGTCGAGGCGGACGACCGGCGCGCCCGCGGTGATCACGGCAATCACGGTGCCGGGCACGACCGCCGAGCCGGCCGGCACGTCGGCCCGGAGCACCCGGCCCGCGGCCGGGGCGATGACGGCACCCTGGCCGGCGACGGCTGCCACCGCGCCTTCCTGCGCGCGCGCCGCCCGCGCCTGGGCTTCGGCCGCCTGGGCAGCGGCCAGCGCCTCGTCGAGCTTCGCCTGGGCGTAGACCCCTTCCCGGTGGAGGAAGCGGACGCGCTCAAGGTCGGCCTTCGCCCGCGCGGCCTGCGCTTCCGCAGCGGCTGCCGCCGCCGCCAGCGCCGCCGTTTCCTGCGGCAGGCGCGAATCGACGACCGTTGCGATTCGCTGGCCGGCTGCCACCCGGTCTCCCTCCTTCACGCGGAGCTCGGCCAGCACCCCCGGGATCCGGGCGCGCGCCTCGGCCATGTCGCGCGTGGTGACGGTTCCCGGCACCTCGGCGACATCCGGCACCGGCACGGGCGCGAGCGTCAGCCGCTCGCCTGCGGGCGCGGCGGCAGGCGCCTCGGCCGCCTCGGGCGGCGCGTCTTCGCAGGCGGCAAGCGCCAGGAGCGCGCCAAGGGCAAGGACGCGGGCCCGCGCCATGGTCAGGCGCCCACCTCGAGCGGCAGGCCTGCCGCCTTCCAGGCGCCGATGCCGCCGGCGAGATGCCCGTCGACCGCGGCGCGGGCCGCCTCGCAGGCCGCGAGCGCCTTCGCCGAGCGGCCCCCGGCCGCGCAGTTGAGCACGAGGCGGCGGCCGTTGGCCGGCGGAAGGTCGGCCGGGTCGAACCGGCTCAACGGAAGGTTGATGGCGCCGCGGATGTGGCCGGCGGCGAACTCGTGCGGCTCGCGCACGTCGACCACGATCGCCGCATCGCGGGCGAGGAGGTCGGCAAGCGTCCGGGGGTCGATGTCGCGGGACGGGCGCATGGGGCGGCTCCTGATGTGAGGCTTCCTGAATATTCGTGCTTGCGCATATCGTGCACGCCGCATATATCGTCAAGCGAAAACATGGGGCGGCGCGCCGCCCGAGGAGGAGGAAGGTCATGGCACTCCCGCGAATCGTCGTGCTCGGCGCGGGACTTGGCGGCACCATCGCCGCCTACGAGATCCGCGATGCGGTCAAGGGCAGGGCCGACGTGATGGTCGTCTCGAACAGCGAGGACTACTGGTTCGTGCCCTCGAACCCGTGGGTTGCGGTCCGCTGGCGCGAGCCCGAGGCGCTGCGGGTGCACCTGCCGCCGGTCATGAAGAAGCGGGGCATCGGCTTCACGGCCGTCGGTGCCAGGCGCGTGCATCCGGCCGAGAACCGGCTCGAGCTCAACGACGGCACGAGCCTCGCTTACGACTATCTCGTCATCGCAACCGGTCCCGACCTTGCCTTCGACGAGATCCCCGGCTTCGGGCCCGAGCACCACACTGTCTCGATCTGCCAGACCGACCATGCCGCGAAGGGAGCGACCGTGTTCGACCGGCTGGTCGCCGACCCGAAGCCCGTCATCGTCGGCGCAGCGCAGGGGGCCTCCTGCTTCGGGCCGGCCTACGAGTTCGTGATGCTGCTCGACACCGAGCTTAAGCGCCGCCGCGTGCGCGACCGGGTGCCCATCACCTTCGTCACCTCCGAGCCCTATATCGGCCACCTCGGCCTCGACGGCGTGGGCGACACCAAGGGCCTGCTCGAGAGCGAGATGCGCGAGCGCCACATCAAGTGGATCACGAGCGCGCGCATCACCTCGGTCGAGCCGGAGGTCATGCACATCGAGGAAGTGGGCGAGGACGGGCAGGTCCGGAAGGCCCACGACCTTCCCTTCGGCATGGCGATGATGATGCCGCCCTTCCGCGGGGTGCCCGCGGTCTTCGGGATCGAGGGGCTCACCAACCCGCGCGGGTTCATCCTGGTCGACCGGCACCAGCGCAACCCCACGTTCCGGAACGTCTTCGCCATCGGCGTGGCGGTCGCCATTCCGCCCACCGGGCCCACTCCGGTGCCCGTCGGCGTGCCCAAGACCGGCTTCATGATCGAGAGCATGGTGACGGCGGTCGCCAACAACCTCTCCGACCTGCTCGACGGCCGCGAGCCCTCGTTCGAGGCGACGTGGAACGCCATCTGCCTCGCCGACTTCGGCGATGGCGGTGTCGCTTTCGTCGCCCAGCCGCAGATCCCGCCGCGCAACACCAACTGGTCGGCCAGCGGCAAGTGGGTCCATCTCGCCAAGATCGCGTTCGAGAAATATTTCCTCGGCAAGGTCCGCCGCGGCCAGAGCGAGCCCTTCTACGAGAAGCTCGCCCTCCACGTGATGGGCGTGAAGAAGCTCAAGTCCCTCGGTGGATAAGGGAGACTGACCATGAACCTTGATCGTGCCGTTCTCGCCTTTGCGGGCGTGGTGGTGCTTGTCAGCCTCGCCCTCGGTTACTTCGTGAACGAGCTGTGGTTCCTGCTGACCGCCTTCGCCGGCGTCAACATGATCCAGGCCGCCTTCACGGGCTTCTGCCCGGCGGCCCTCGTCATGAAGCGCCTGGGCCTCACCGCGGGCACCGCCTTCCGCTGAGCATGCGCGCCACCCTGGTCCCGCTCGCGGCCGCGCTCGCGGCCGCGCCGCTTGCGGTCGCGCCGGCTGCGGCCGAGCCGCTGACGCTCGAGGCGGCGATCGCCGCAGCCCAGGCGAACAGCCCCCGCACCGCGGCCGCCGAGGCCGAAGAGGCCGCCGCGGCCGCGCGCCTTGCGGCGGCGCGCGGCGCCGCGCTGCCGACGGCGACCGTTGCCGCCTCGGTCGGTGCCGGCCGGCTCGACCCCAGGGGCTACTTCGGCCTCGAAGCCGCCGACGTGAGCCCGCGCGCCGTCCAGCTCGCAGTCGAGGCACCGCTCTTCACCGGCGGCCGGATCGATGCCGCCCGGGCTGCCGCCCGCGCCGGCCTCGCCGCCGCCGAGGCCGGGCGCGACCTTGCGGGCGCCCTGCTTGCGGCCGACGTGGCCGCCGCCTTCGCCGATCTGGCCGCTGCCCGCCAGGAGCTTGCGCTGCGGCGCGCCCAGCTTGCCGAGATGCGCGAGATCGAGCGCCAGGCCGGCTTGCGGTTCCGCGCGGGCGAAGTGCCCTCGACCGAGGTCTCGCAGGCCCGCGCCCGGCGGGCCGAGGCCGAGGCTGGCCTTGCCGATGCCGAGGGCCGCGCGGCGGGCGCGGAAGCCCGGCTTGTTGCCCTGACCGGCGCGCCGCCCGGCGAGCTCGCGCCCCTTCCGCCACCGCCCCAGGTGCCGGCAACGGCGGCCGACGCCGTCGTGGCCGCGCGTGCCGCGAGCCCCGGGCTTGCCGTTGCCAGCGCCCGGGCCGATGCTGCGGCCGCTCAGGCGCGCGCAGCGCGGGCCAGCCGGCTTCCCGAGATTGGCGCCTTTGCCGAAGCCGCGAGCCTGCGCGACCAGTTCTTCCCCGACTATGTGGCAGATCAGGCGGTCGTTGGCGTGCGCGCCCGCTGGGTGCTGTTCGATGCGAGCCGGCATGGCCGCGTGGCCGAGGGCGAGGCGAATGCCCGGGCGGCCGCGCTTGCCCGGGATGACGCCCGCCGCACGCTCGAGGCCGAGACGGTGGCCGCCCACGGCGCCTTCGTGGCAGCCGGCCGCATGGTCGAGGCGGCGCGCGCCCGGGCCGAGGCGGCGGAGGCAGCGCTGCGGTCCATCCGCCTCGAGGCGAAGGTCGGCATGAAGCCCCAGCTTGCGCTTCTGGATGCCGAGCGCGAGGCACTCGATGCGGCGGTTGCGGCGCTTCGCGCAGAGGGCCTGCGGCTTGCCGCCGCGTGGCGTCTCAAGGCGCTGACGGGGACATGAGCGGCATGACGCGCCGTGCCGGACTCGCTTGGGCCGTGGCTGCCGCTGCCCCGCTGCTTCTTGTTGCCGCCTGCGCGCCCCGGCCGGCCCTCTCCGACGCGGAGGAAGCCGCCGCGACCGCGCTTTCCGCCCGGCTTGCCGACCGCTTCCAGGCCGAGCTGCAGCAGGCGCTCCGCGACGCGCTCGCCCGCGACGGCGCGGCGGGCGCGATCGGCGTCTGCGCCGAGCAGGCCCCGGCCATCGCGGCGCGGCTTTCGGCCGAGAGCGGGGCGCGCGTGCGCCGCACCGCGCTCCGCAACCGCAACCCCGCCGCAGCGCCCGACGCCTTCGAACGCGACACGATGACCGCCTGGGCCGAAGCGCCGCTGGACGCAGCCGGTCGGCCGAAGGCGGTCACCCAGGTCTCGGCCGAAGGGCTTCGCTACATGCGCGCCATCCCGACCGGGGGGCTCTGCCTTGCCTGCCACGGCGCCCCGGACGCGATCGCGCCCGACGTCCGCGAGGCGATCGCCGCCCGCTATCCCGCCGACCGGGCCACCGGCTTTCGCGAGGGCGAGCTTCGCGGCGCCTTCTCCATCTCCTGGACGCTGCCTGCGCTGAAGCAGGCGCTCGCGCAGCAGGCGGGCTGAGCCCGCCCGCGTCTCTCGCCTCCTGCCCCCGGCGCCGGGCCGTCAGAAGTTCAGGTTGGCGCGGAGATAGATGAACCGGCCGTTGAACCCGAAGGGCGAGAAGCTCGAGAAGGGCAGGAAGTAGTTGTTGACCGAATAGTTGCGGATGGCGCCGGTCACCGGGTCCCGCCCCTGGCCGGTCGGCGCGCGGGTGGGATAGACGTTGAAGATGTTGTCCGCGCCAAAGGCCAGCTCGAGCCGGTCGAGCGGGCGGACGCGGGCCTCCATGTCGGTGATCCATTTCGGCTCGAGGAGCAGGTCGTTGAACGCGTCTGCGCCGGGCGAGAGCACCTCGCCGAAGCGGTTGGCGCGCGCCGTGAAGCCGAACCAGTCCCGCTCGAAGTCGAGCGTCATGTTCACCCGGTCGATCGGCTGGCCGCGCTCGATCCGCAGCGACTCGAGCCGGCCGAACAGGACGATGCCTGGCACCTGGTTCAGGCTTCCGGGGAGGTCCTGGCGGCCGGTGATCCGCGTTTTGTTGCGGTTGTAGCCGATGGTGAGCCCGAGCGTGCCGAAGTCGCCGATGTCGGGCCGCCAGTTGGCGATCACGTCGAGCCCCTGGGTGCGCGTGTCGATGCCGTTGAAGAAGTAGCGGGCTGCCGAGATGTTGGTGAAGCCGGCCGCGTTCAGGATCTCGGCGATGCCGCGCCCGGGGTTGGCGCCCGTGGGGTTGCCGCCCGCGTCGCGCGTCGCTGAGAGGTTGTCGGTAAGCACGATGCGGTCGTCGATGTCGATCCGGTACCAGTCGACGGTCAGCGACACGCGCGGGAAGGGCGTGAAGACCCCCCCTGCCGAATAGTTGAAGGAGGTCTCGGGCCGGAGCGGCGTGGAGCCGAGGGCAAGCGCCACCGGGTTGCCGTTCGGAAGCGTGACCGCATCGACGAGCACGCCGCCGATGTTGTTGGTGGCGGCGGCCGCGAAGAACTGCTGGGCAAGGCCGGGCGCCCGGAAGCCCGTCGACACCCCGCCCCTCAGCGCAAACCATTCGATCGCCTGCCAGCGGGTGGCCAGCTTCCAGTTCCAGTCCGAGCCGAAATCGGAATAGTCCTCGTACCGGCCAGCCACCTGAAGCGACCAGGCCTTGGTCAGGTTGGCATCGAGCTCGGCATAGAGCGAGACGTTCTCGCGCGCGTTTTCGCCCGTCACCTTCACGCCGCCGATGACCGGCTGGAAGCCCGGGAACACCTGCGCGCCGGGCGCAGCGAAGGCATTGCCGGCAGCACCCGTGAACTGCGGGTTGTTCTGCCCGACTCGGACCGGGCCGGCCTGGTAGCTCGCGAGCTCGCCCGGCCGCACCCGGTAGGTCTCGCGCCGCCACTCGAGGCCGGCGGCGAGGGTCGTGCCGGCGAACCAGTCGAAGTCGCGGGCAAGGTCGAGGTTGAAGAGGAGCTGGCTGTAGCGAAGGCCTCCTGAGTCGAACTCGGTGGGGCTTGCCGCGCCGAGCGAGGCGTTGACCGAGTTGACGATGCGGAAGTCGAACGCGTTGCGCCCGTAGCCGAGCGAGACGTCGAAGTTGATCTCGCCGAAGCTGCCGTCGAGCCCGGCGGTGAAGGCATAGTCCTTCGCCTTCGACGTGATCCGCGGCAGGAAGCCGTCGGGGTAGATGGCGATCACGTTCCGGTTGTCGTTCGAGCGGCGGTAGAAGCCGGCGGAGTCCCCGTCACGCTCGCCATAGGTGCCGAACACATAGGCCCTCACATTGTCGTCGAGCGGCAGGCCGGCGTTCACCGCGAAGGCGACGTCCTCGGTCTTGGCGTCGCCGTAGAGGTGCGAGAGGCGGTTGAAGGTGAACTCCTGCGGGCTGTAGACGGTGGCCACGTTGTACTGCCGCCGCGGGTCATAGCCGGCCCGGTTGGTGCGCTGGCGATCGCGATATTCGGCGGTCACGTTGATGAAGCCTTCGGCCGCGAGCGGCAGACCGAAGTTGGCCGAGAGCGCGACGAAGTCGCCGTCGTTCGCCTTGCGGTTCCGGCCCGTCGTCTCGAGCTCGAGCACGCCGTCCGGAGTCACGATGGGCAGGCCCCCGGGGCCCAGCCTGACACCCGTCACTTCCTCCACCCCCGCCACCCGGCCGACATGGGTCCCGAAGGTGGCGGCGAAGCGGGCGCCCTGCCGGTCGTTGCGGAGCTGGAAGTTGATGACGCCGGCGATCGCGTCCGAGCCGTACTGCGCGGCCGCGCCATCGCGCAGCACCTCGACCCGGCCGAGCGCGGGCGAGGGGATCATGTTGATGTCGACCGCCTGGGAGCCGCGGCCCACCGAGCCGTTGATGTTGAGGAGCGCGGCGAGGTGCCGGCGCTTGCCGTTCACCAGCACGAGCGTCTGGTCGGGCCCGAGCCCGCGCAGCGTGGCCGGCCGGATCACGTCGGTGCCGTCGGTGATCGACGGCTGCGGGAAGTTGAAGCTGGGTACGAGGTCGCGAAGCGCCCGGGCGGTCTCGGTGATCCCGTTCAGGGCCAGCGTGTCGCCCGTCACCACGTCGATGGGGACGGCGCTATCGAGAACGGTGCGGTCTGCCCGGCGGGTGCCTGTCACGATGATCGTGTCTTCGCCCGCGTCCGCTGCGCCAGCGAGCTGGGCGAGCGCGGGCGCCGGCGCGGCGGCGACCGACGCGAGGAGGAGAAGGCGGAGCGGTCCGGGCGCGGCCATGCGGGTCTCCCTCGAAGCGCGTTGCTGCACAGCAGCATTCCCGGGATTGTCATGCGCGCCAAGCCGTCCGCCACCGGGCGTGCGCGATTGCGAAGGCCCTGTTGCAGAAAGGTGACGGCTGGGCTCCACTTTCAGGGCATGGTCTCGCGCTCTCCGGCCTCGACCGGCCGCCCCCTGCCCAGCGGTTGACCGGCTTGCCGCCTGCGCCCTATAGCCGGTTTGCGTGCCTGGGTAGCTCAGTTGGTAGAGCAAGCGACTGAAAATCGCTGTGTCGGTGGTTCGATTCCGCCCCCGGGCACCACTTCCTCTTCGCGAACATCGAAAATATCAGGATTTTTCGAAACGGCCGGCCCTGCTGTCCCTATGTCCGCCCATACGCCGGTCGGGGATCGAAAACTCGACTAGCCTCCGGTTTCCTGTTGTCGGCGGCGGCCGGTCAAGGCGCTCCATGGAGCGAGCCTATCCGTGGCCGGGAGCCGACTGGCGGTCGCCAGCGGCAGAGTTGATGATGAAGGTCGGCTGGGTCAAAGAGCGGCACCCTGCGCTCCGTGGACATCGGTTCGAACCTGTGGCGCTAGGTGCCCGCGCCAGCACTTTGGCCTCTGCGTCATGCAGTTTCCGGGCTGATGGACGGCTTCATTGGTTCTGTCGTCAGGCCGACACTCACCGCTGGGACCAGATCACGGAAATCAGAGCAGATTCCATTGACGCCTTCTCTTTTGCTGTGCCCGCCGCGTGACAGCCCGCGGGATGTCTTCGGCTGCGTGGCAGCGTCCCTTGCGATCTCCGGGCGAAGTCGACGCGCCGCGGCGCCGGCCGTGCTCGAAAGAGTGAGGCAACAGCATTAGGTGAGGCAAGAGCAAAGGGCGCCAATCGGGCCCCGCGCTGCGTCGAACGCCGGGCGACGTGGATGGGCCGCCGGTCGGCCGCGGCTGCCATCCTCGTTGCCGTCAGAATATCGAGACTATCCGATCAGTTGCTCCAGACGCTCCAGAAACGCTGGGTCGTGCCGTTCCCCCACGTGGCGGTTGTTCCACAGTCCGGAGCAACGGACCTCGACGCGGTAGGAGTGACGACCGAGCCAGTCATCCGGCGCCGGACGCAAGGCCAGAGCCTTCGGACTCGAGAGAAGGCCGATCGCGTTGCGCTCGATGTCGCCCCTGAGGCTTTCCGGGTCTGGCGGGTCCTTGATTGCTAGAACGAGCACCGGCATCGTACCGATGATTTCGCTGACTTTCCTCTCGAGCGGCTGCTCGGCGGCACCCAACGCCCTGGGGTCGGCGTTCAGGCGTCGGGCGGCCTCCCGCCGGGACGAACCGACGCCCCAGCTCGCAACTGGCGGATGGTCGCCCCGGCAGATCAGGGCGTCGCCGACCAGCAGGCGAAAGACCGAGCCACGATGGTTGCCGTTTCCGGTTCGCGTGCCAAGATGCTAAGAGCCTGTTTGGAAAATCGGTGATGGGGGATTCCCAGCGGCGCTTTCGCGTGATTGAAGCTGCGGATGTGGACGCAGCGGAGCCGTGGGCGGATGGCCGAGATTGTCAGGAAGACGAGGCGCTATCCGTCGGATCTGACGGACGAGGCGTGGGAGCGGATTGCGCCGCTGATGCCCCGGCCCGGTCGGCGCGGTCGTCCGCGG
>NZ_JACHTM010000004.1 GCF_015354055.1 Thermaurantiacus tibetensis | reverse complement strand
CTCAGGCTGGATCTGCCCTGCCGCCACGCATCATGAGCGCGGTTGGCCAGACCGGCACAATAACCAGTCCGGCCTTCTGCCCGGCCCCGCTTCGACACCTCCTACCGCACACGGGGGTGGGACGCGGCAAAGCGCATGTTCGGACATCAGCGGCACATCTGGGTTGACGCGCACGGGCAGCTGTTAATGGTCCAACTGACGTCAGGCGACATCTCTCACAGCGCCCGACTCCAAGCCGTGCTCGACGCGATCTAGCGCTGGTGGCCCTATGTGACACGCCTGTTCGCTGATTGCCGGCTGTGGCCCCTGAAGCTTATGGACTGGGCTGCCTATCCCGCCCCCGTCCTCGAGATCATCCGCCGGTCCCATAGCCAGAAAGGCTTGAAGGTCTAGCCTTGCTGCTGGATCGTCGGACGCATGGTCGGATGGATGACCCGATACCCCCGCCTCGTCCGAGATTGCGAGCGCCGCATCAATCTCTGCCACGCCGCGATCGTCGTCGCCATGGGCAGACACTTCCTACACCTGTACGCACCCTTCTCCATTTTCCGAACAGACTCTGAGCCGCCTCAACTAGCCGGTCGCTTCCACCAAGTTTGCTTTTCAGCCGTTATCGGCGGCTGATTCAACGCGAAAAAACAAGGAGTTGCGTGCCAGCATTCATCAGCGCCTGCGAGCCAGTCGCAAGCACTATCTTCGCATCGCCTGGATGGTCGATATCGCGACCAGTCGCTTCACCCCACTTGGCGGGCAACCAGTAAGGATTGCGTTTGGCGAGCTGATAGAGGGCACCGATGAGCCTTGGGTTCCACTCTGTGGCAGATGCCTTCCTGGATGGCTTCGGCCGCGAACACCTCGATGACTCGCTGCGCTATCTTGCAATCCGCCTCGGCTGTCTTACCGCCGGCCTTGTGATTATCGACCAGCAAGGAAGCCGAACCGTCAGTGCGATCGGGGCCAAGGTCCTTGCAACATATCGCCCCGCCGGGCGCGCAAAACTCGAAGATCTCCGTTTTCCGATCGTGAGCAACCGACCTGACGAGCTCGCGGCGCTATCAGTCCATTTTCCGTTCGCTGCTGGAAGCCGAAACCTTCTCGCTGCGCCAGTCATCGGGCTCGGACCTAACCAGCTTCTGATTGTTGTCTGTGCGTTCTTCAAGGTCGAATCCGACCTCAAGTCCGCCTCTGACGACATGTACCAATTTTTGCCGCTTCTAAAATCCCAAGTGAGGCTTCTAACAGAACTGGCTGAGACAGCTAAGGAGTGTCCTGTCTCAACCTACTTTGCTGCAGGCGCAAGAGAGCCAATCAACCCTTATAACGCCAAAGACTCAGAAAACCATGAGGTAGTAAGTGATTTCCTGCTTTCAACTCTTATCCGCCGTCGCAGCATGCGAGCTCGTCGCGATCTTGTTTACTTCGGAGTTCGCAATTGGCGGTCGCCGCTTAAGAGCTATCAGATTGCCGCGCTGCGGGCCATCAAACGCAATCCCCCGGAAACCTTCCTGCGCGCCGTCGCCACAGAAGTCGCGGACGAAGCTGCTCGCCTAGTAGGGCGGAACGCCTTCCAGTCCGTAACTGCCGTCCCGTGCGGACATTCTAGGCCTGATGGATTCAGCCATCAGCTCGGGCGCCACGTCGCTCGCCATTTGGGGCTGCCTTTTGCCGACGCATTCGCATACAGATCCATTTCGGGCAGTTCACATCCCAAGACCAACCTTTCACGTCCGCCAATGAAGCTCATCTCGGCTCCTGTTGGTCATACCCTTCTTGTTGACGACGTTGCAACGTCCGGGTCCCATATCGCGGAAGCTGGCACCCTCCTGCGAAGGGCCGGGATTAATGTGACGCCGATCGCGTGGATTTCTGCCTGATGCCTGGACGCGGCATGTGGCCCAGAAGCCGCACGCGTCGCTGCGCTTGATGAAGATTAGGTGAACAGCCCCTCGACACTTGCAACCGGCTGTAAACAAATCCATATCGGCCCCACGGGTCGGTCCTGCCGTTCGGTACGATGGATTGAGCCGTGGAATTTCGTCGAAGAGAAGGTCTTGTAGCGCGGGTCGACCGACTGACGGAAACACAACGTCAATGCCTCAGACTCACCTACAAGCACAAGACATCAAAAGAGATCGCCCCGCTGCTCGGCCTGTCACCGCATTCGGTCGACGCCCATATCCGGCTTGCGATGCGGGTGCTGGGAGTTGACAGTCGACGGGAGGCTGCCCTCCTCCTTAACGAAATCGAGGCTTCGCAGGGGACACGTCGCAGACCGCCGACTGTCCGATATGAAGCGGCAGTCCCTCCCCGGATCATCCATGTGAGCGAAGGAGAAGGCCCCGCACTGGGCTTTCCCTCGGATATGTCCAACATGGCCACAACTCATGAGCACCCAGCGGGAATTTCTGTTATGAATACTCCAGTGGAGCTGCCCCGCTCCGCTGGCGCGGTTTCGAGCCCAACAGCGAAGGAGAAGGTTTGCCGACAAAATTATCGAAGCAGGCTGACCCATGTTACAATTGAGAAAAAGGTCCTCATTATCGTTCTAACGGCGTTTCTGTCAGCAATGGCTTTCGTCACGGTTATTTCCGGCTTCGCGGCATTGTCTCTTCTTCTCACGGGTGAAACCAGCGCCAGATGAACGTGCTGGAAAGGTTGGAACCAATGTCGAACGATCTTCACGAAGTCGCCCACACCTTGGCCTCAAGGCTCTATGCTGCGGAGGAGGCCATCGACAGCGCCGTTCAGGCCGCTGCCGACCTCGCGAGCTTCCTCCCGATCGCTGGCCGGTCGGTTGGCGCCTCGGCGTTTCTGGGCCAAGATGCCATGGAAGAGGCGTCGGCGGGCATCGCTACGCTCTGCAAGGCCCGGCGCCATCTCGTGGCTACCCATGCCGCGCTCACGAAGGCGCAAATCCGGATCGGCCTTCGGGAGGAAAGTTTCGGCGGCTTCATCGACAAGCCGCGTCACCGCGCGTCGGCGAGGCAAGTCGGCGAGGCAATTCGCGCAACTTCTTACAAAAGCACGGAAAACACGTGATCGCGTGGGAATATATCCTTTCCTTCCTTACGCTCAGTGCGGCGATCCTCTCCGCCGCGACCTTCGGGCAGGCCCAGGAGAGGATCAGCGCTGCGGCAATGGCTATCTCTGCCCTGCTGAGCGCTTTACTGTCTAGCGGTACATTTGTTGGTCCTGAGAAAAATATCTTTTTGATTGATATAGCCCTATTTTCCGTTCTATTTAAAATAGCACTCGATTCAACGAAGCTATGGCCATTGCTAGCGTGCGGGTTTCACTTGAACGCGGTGCTCGTCCACGCCGCAAGCTTTTTCCCTATCCCCTTCGAGCCAGGCGCGTACGCGGACTCGCTGGTCGTTTGGTCCCATCTTGCCTGCCTAGCCTTGGCCATTGGCGCCTGGTGGGAGCGCCCAGTCTGCTGTCGATGACAGCAGACTGGTCGCTTGCGGCTTCGTGGCGACTAGTTCCGGCGCGTTAGGCTCAGGACTCATTGCTTGAGCCAGAAGATGACGGTTGCTGCGATGCAGATGGCTGAGAAGAAGGCGTGGGCGCGGCGGTCGTAGCGGGTGTGGATGCGGCGCCAGTCTTTGGGGCGGCCGAACATGATCTCGATCTTGTGGCGCTGGCGGCACGGCAGCGGCTCGTGCCGGATGGCGATCCTGCGGCTGAAACTGGAGGGGATGTCGGCGATGCCGCGTTCGGCCAGTGCGTTTCGGAAGCCGTTGCCGTCATGGCCCTTGTCGGCGATCAGGTCCTTGGCTGGCGGCAAGGCAGTGAGCAGCAACGCAGTGCCCCGGTAATCGCTGGCCTGTCCTTCGGTCAGGAGCATGGCCAGGGGCCGCCCCTGGCCATCGGTGACCCTGTGCAGCTTGGAGTTCAGTCCGCCTTTGGTTCTCCCGATCCGTCGGGGAAGAGCCCCTTTTTGAGCAGGCTGGCAGCGGTTCGATGCGCCTTCAGGTGCGTCCGCGTCGAGCATCCGCCTGTCCGGCTTGCCGCCCCTGGCCGCCAGCTCGGCGAAGATCCGGTTGAACGCGCCGAGGCGGCTCGAGCGGATGAACCGGTTGTCGATCGTCTGTGGGGCCCACAGGCCGCCGGCGCATCCCGCCAGCGCAGGCCGTTCTTGAGCACGAAGAGGATCCCGGAGATCACCCGGCGGGCGTCAACCCGCGGAACCCCACGAGAAAGCGGGAAGAACGGCTCAATCCGGCGCAGCTGCGCTTCGCTCAGCAGCCACACACCGGACATCGGCAGCACCTCCAGCCGGCCATGCGGGTCGGCCCCAGCATGAGCTCTTTGGAGAAACGCGTTTTCATTCAGTGGGATGAGATTTATGGGGGTCTCAAGCAGGGGCACAGGTCGCCCGCCGGTCGCGCCCGAGGCCTGCCAGTGCACTGATGTCCCAGCGGGAATTAGGGGAAGCGGCGGCGCAGCTGCGAGGGTTCCTAAACCGGAGGTCGCAGGTTCGAGTCCTGCCGGGACCGCCAGAACATCCCGAGGGCGCGGCTGTGCAGGGCGCCGGCGCCGATGGGGCCAGGGGGGCCGGGGGGGCCGGGGCTGGAAAGGGGTGCCGCAACGGCGCGTGCCGGAGGAGCGTCGGGGCGGGTGTCGGTGCGGGGCGGCAGGCCCCGGGGCGGCGCACGGCGGTCAGCGCGGGTCGACCCGCCGGCCGCCGACGACCGCGATCGCCTCGACCTCGAGGAGCAGCCCGGGAAGGGCGAGGCGCGCCACCTCGACGATGGTGTCGGCAGGCCAGGGCGGGCGGAACCAGCGCGCGCGAAGGGCAAGGACCTTCGGGAAATGGCCCATGTCGGTCAGGAAGATGGTGACCTTCACCACCTGGTCGAAACCGCAGCCGGCAGCGCCAAGCACCTGCGCGAGGTTCTCCCGCGTCTGCTCGGCCTGGGCGTCGAAGTCGCCCACCCCTACCACCCGTCCGGCGGCATCGAGGGCGGCCTGGCCGGAGAGGAAGACGAGGTCCCCGACCCGATAGCCCTGGGCAATGCGGAAGGGCGCGAACGGGTCGGGGTCGGTCGCGATGCGGACGGCGTCCACCGGCTCAGAGCCGCAGCGCGAGCCGGACGCCGAGGCGGGCTTCCAGGTCCTTCTTGTCGAGATCCTCGCCCTGCGCCTCGTCCTGGATGACGTTGTCGCGCACGAGGCCGTCGGTCGCCGCCTTGGTCAGGATGACCATCAGCACCGTGTCATCGACGAGCGCGAAGGGGAATTCGTGCCAGGTGCCGATGTGCATCATGAAGCCGGCCGAACCGTCGAACAGGAAGGCCTCGACCCTGTCGAGATCGGGCAACTCCCGGTCGTTGGGCGGCGCGAAGCAGGCGACGAAGGGCTTGGCACCCAGCGAGACGAAAGCCTGGGTGTGCTTGAAATGCCGCTCCATCCAGCGGACCTCGAGCGGGCGGCGCTGGAGCGTGACGACCGGCATCTCGATGACGCCCTCGGCCCGGAAGTCGACCACCCGGCGCACCTTGGCCGCGCCATCGTAGAAGTCGATCGGCATGGGGGCGACCTTGGGGTCATGGCCGATCACCTGGCCGTAGGGCGCGAGCGCTTCGGGGGTCGCGCGCCGGACGGGCACGTCGATGATGCGGGGGGCGGCGGGAGCGGCAGCAGTGGCCATGGGGGGTCTCCTCGGTCTTCAGGGGGTTTCACGCAGCGCACGGGCGGCGGCCCGCACTGCGCGGCGGAGGCTCTGGTAGCCGGTGCAGCGGCAGAGCGAGCCGGCAAGGGCGGAGTCGATCTCGGCGTCGGTCGGGTCGGGGGTCTCGGAGAGCAGCTCGATCGCCGAGAACAGCATGCCCGGCGCGCAGTAGCCGCACTGGAAGCCGGCCTCGTCCCAGAAGGCCTGCTGGACCGGCGAGAGCCGGCCATCCGGCCCCATGAGGCCCTCAATGGTGCGGATCTCGGCGCGCGGCAGGGTGGCGGCCTGGGCGATGCAGGACTTGGCGATGCGCCCGTCGATCATCACCGTGCAGGCGCCGCAGTGGCCGGTCATGCAGCCCATGTGGGTGCCGGTGAGGCGGAGCGCGTCGCGCAGCACGTCCATGAGCGACTGGCCGGGCAGCACGTCGAGCTCGTGGAGCACGCCGTTCACCCGCCACTGGACCAGCACCGACTGCGCAAGATCGTCCATCATGCCCTCCCTGCCCGCTGGACTGCGGCGGCAACCGCCCGCCGCGCCACCACGCCCGCCATCGCCTGCCGCCAGGGGCCGGGCCCCTGGGCATCGGACAGCGGCGCGGTGACCAGCGCCGAGACCGCGTGTGCAAGCGCTGCGCCGGCGGCGGCGTCGAACGGCCGGCCGACGAGGAGCGCCGCGGCGGCCGCGCTCGCGTCGAGGAGGCGCTCGGCGACCGCACCGACGACGAGCCGCACCGCCGCCACGCGCCCGTTGGTCAGCTTCACCAGTGCGGCGGCATTGGCCGAGCCATAGGCCCCGCCCGAGGCCTTGAGCTTCTCGTAGGCAAAGCCCAGCCCCTCGGCCATCGGCACCACCAGCACGCGCGCGAGGATCGCCTCGCTGCCGAGGCCGTGGCGGCTGTCGGCGAGCATGGCGGCAAGCGGCTGGCGAACCGTCTCGCTGCCCTTCACCCACTCGACCTCGGCCTCGAGCGCAAGGAGCGAGGGTGCCAGATCGTAGAGCGGGTGCTGGGCGACGAGGTTGCCGCCGATGGTGCCGCGGTTGTGGACCTGGCGGCCGCCGCCGGCGCGGGTGGCGGCGTGGCCAAGAAGCGGGAGCTTCGCGGTGACGAGCGGATGCGTCTGCAGCTCGCGGTGGACCGTGAGCGCGCCGATCGCGAGGAGGCCCTCGGGTGTCTCGGCGATGCCGCGAAGCTCGGCGAGGCCGCCGATGTCGACATAGACCTCGGGCGCTAGCACGCCGGCGTTGATGCTTGGCATCAGCTCCTGGCCGCCGGCGATGACGACGCCGCCGGAGGAGAGCGAGGCGAGAAGCGCCGCGGCATCGGCGAGCGTCCGCGGGCGGGCGAGGCTGGGGTAGAGGCTCATGCCGCACCTCCCGCTGCCCCGCTGCCATGGATTGCCGCCCACACCCGCGCAGGGGTGAGCGGCAGGTCGTGGATGGCAACGCCAAAGGGCTTCAGCGCATCGTTGACGGCGTTGACGACGGCGGCCGCCGAGCCGCCGACGCCGGCCTCGCCGGCGCCCTTCAGGCCCATGTAGGTGTCGGGGTTGGGGCTGTCGTGGTGGACCATGGTGACGCCCGGCATGTCCTCGGCGCGCGGCATCACATAGTCCATGAAGCTGCGGGTGAGCTGGTGGCCGGCATCGTCGAAGCGGATTTCCTCCATGAGCGCGCCGCCCACCCCGAAGGCGATGGCGCCGCAGGCCTGGCCTTCCACCAGCAGCGGGTTGATGACCCGGCCGCAGTCGTGCGCAGCGGCAAGGCCGAGGAGCTTCACCTGGCCGGTCTCGGAATCGACCTCGACGACGGCGGCATAGGCGGCGTTGGAGTAGCTGGGATAGGGGTTGATGCGCCCGTCGGCATCGGGGCTGTGGCGGATGCTGGGCGGCCTGAAGGTCGCCTGGGCCTCGAGCGGCGGAGTGATGCACGAGGCAACGTCATAGGCCCGCGTGTAGGCAGCGTAGGCGACCTCCGCGAAGGAGAGGGTGCGCCCGTCGCCGCTGTCGAACACGCCATTCGAGAGGCGCAGCGCCTGCACGCCGACGCCGAGCATGGCGGCTGCGACCTTCAGCATCTGCTCGCGCACCGCGCGCGCGGCGAGCGCCGCCGAGCCGCCGCCGACGATGGTGGAGCGGCCGGAATAGTTGCCGAAGCCATAGGGGCAGGTGGTGGTGTCACCCTGGACCACGCTGATCCACTCGATGGGGCAGCCGAGCTCGTCGGCGACGATCTGGGCGATGCCCGTCGGGTTGCCGGTGCCGGGCGTGGTCACGCCGGTCAGCACCCTGACCGAGCCGTCGGGCGCGACGCGCACCGTCGAGGAATCATAGCCGGCGACCATGGTGCCGGGAAGCGCACCGCCCTCGGGCGTCAGCTCGTAGGCGATGCCGAGGCCAAGGTACCGCCCGTCCTTCGGCCCCTCGGCCTGGCGGGCGCGCCAGCCGTCCCAGCCGATCGCCTCCATGGCCTTGCGGACGGCGCCGGCATAGTCGCCGCTGTCATACTGGAGGCCGGTGGGGCTGGCGTAGGGAAAGGCGTCGGCGGGGATGAAGTTGCGGAGCCTGAGCTCCGCCGGGTCGAAGCCGAGCTGGCGGGCAGCCTCGTCGAGCGCCAGTTCCAGCGCCAGCGCGGTCGCTTCCTTGCCGTAGCCGCGCGCGGCGTTCCACGAGGGCTTGTTGGTGACGAGCGCGGTCATGGTGACGTCGATGTCGCGCACCCGGTAGGGACCGGGCATGGTGAGCCCGGTGAGGAAGGCCATGCCCCAGCCCGGGCAGGCCGAAGGTGCGCCGGTGTTGGCGAAGAACCGGTCGCGCAGCGCAAGGAGATCGCCTTGGCGCGAGAAGGCCAGCTCGAGGTGGTGGACCTGCTCGCGCGCGCCGATCAAGAGGCACTCCTCGCGCGTCTCCACCCACTTGACCGGCCGGCGCAGGAGCTTCGCGAGGAGACAGACGAGCGACTCCTCGGGGTGGCCGTGCATCTTCATGCCGAAGGCGCCGCCGATGGCGGGCGCGTGCACCCGGATCCGCCCCTCGGGCATGCCGAGCACCTTCGAGAGCACGTGGCGCAGCGGGTGCGGGTTCTGCGCCGTGCCGTAGAGCGTGAGGCTCTCCGTCTCCTCCTCCCAGACCGCGTTGTAGCAGCGCGTCTCGATGGGCTGGGTGGAGAAGCGGTGGATGCGGACCGTGGTTGCCACCACATGGTCGGCGCGGGCGAAGGCGGCATCCGGGTCGCCATTGCGGAACGGGACCGCCATGATGACATTGTCATCCCAGCCCGGGACCACCCTCGGCGCATCGGGGGCGATCGCGTCCTCGACCGAAAGCACGGCCGGTTCGACCTCGTAGGCCACCTGGACCTTCGCGGCGGCCCAGCGGGCGGTGCGGCGGTCTTCCGCCACCACGACTGCGACCGGCTGGCCGTGGCACCAGACATGGTCGACCGCCATGGTCCGGACTTCGGCCGACTTGCCGCCGAAGGTCGCCGGGTCGATGTAGTGCGGGATGGGGCCGAGGTGGGTAGCGACCTCGCGCCCGTCCATGGCGAGCACCACGCCCGCGACCTTGCGCGCGCCCGAGAGGTCGACCTTCAGGATGCGGGCGCGCGCATGGGGCGACCGGACGATGGCCGCGTGGAGCTGGCCGGGGAAGCGGAAGTCGTTGGAATAGCGCGCTGCGCCGACGATGGGCGCGCGGCCCTCGAGGGTGCGCACCGCGCGGCCGACATAGCCGCCGGGTGCGGGGGCCTCGGCGAGGGCCGGGTCACGATCCGCCATGGGCCTTGAGCTCCGCAAGGGTCGGGAAGGGATAGCCGGGGCTTGGCGGGCAGAAGCAGATGTGGCGCATGGGCTGGTCGCCCAGCACCTTCACATGCTTGCGCGCCCCCACCGGGTAGGAATAGACGGTGCCGGGCGTGATGTGGGCCTTGACCTCCTCGGCGTAGAGCGGCGGCAGCCAGACCGTGACCTCCATCTCGCCCGAGATGCAGTACTGCATCTCGTCATGGGTGAAGACCCAGTCGAACTCGGTACCGGGCAGGAAGTCCTCGACGATGATCTGGCAGTTGGGCTGGTTGATTGCCGAATAGCCGCGGATCGCCACCCCGGGGTTGAACGGCAGCTCGAGCAGCGGCGCGGCATCGAGCGCTGCCGCGTCGATCCGGTGGGCCTCGAACCGGGATCGGGCGGTGGGGGCAAGGCCGATGGGCATGGGCTCGTCCTCTCGCGGGGCCTAGAAGCGGACCCGGCCTTCGAGGCCGAAGCTGCGCGGCTGGGCGCGATAGACGGCGTGCGCCACGGGCAGGATGACGACGGCATCGGCGTTGTAGCGCTTGTCGAGGAGGTTCTTCGACCAGCCCACGATCTCCCAGCGCTCATGGGCGATGCCGAGGCGGAGGTTGACGAGGTTGATCGGGTCGCGGCTGGTGTTGGGCGAGTTGAACGCGTCGAACCAGATGCGCCCGGTGCGGTTGAACTCGAACCGGCCGATGGCCGAAAGCGATCTGGTGACGGGCCGGTCGAGCTGGAGCCCGAGCGTCAGGTTGTGGTCGGCGACATAGGGGGCCTTGTTGCCGATGACGGCGGCGCGGATCGCCGGGTCCTGGTCGTCGATGTCGTCGATGACGGCATCGACATAGCCGAAGCCGGCGAAGGCCGAGAGCCAGTCGGTGAGGCGGCCGTTGGCATCGAACTCGAAGCCCTTGATGTCGACCCGCTTCAGCTGGCTGATGGCCTGGATCCCGCCGGTCGGGAAGAACTCGAACTGCTGCGAGTTCTTGACCCGGGTGAGGAACACGGCGCCGTTGAAACTGAGGCGGCGGTCGAACAGCTGCGACTTGAACCCGGCCTCCCAGCTCGAGGAGACCTCCTTGTCGAAGGCATCCTGGACGAGGATGTTGGGCAGCCCCTGCACCAGCACGTCGCGCGTGCCGATGGGGTTGAAGCCGCCCGATTTGAAGCCCTGGCCCCAGCTCGTGTAGAGCGAGCCGCGGTCGAGCTTCCAGATGAGGTTCACCTTCGGCTGGAACTGGCGGAAGGTGCGCTCCTCGCGGCAGTTGGCGGGGTTGCGGCCGGTGTAGGCCACGCAGAGGTTGAAGGTTGCCGCCGGCGCGCCGGGCGCGACCCCGAAGAAGGGGTTGGGGATGTTGGGGGTGAGCGTCTCGATCGAGCGCTTCTCGACATCGTAGCGGCCGGCGGCCTGGAGCTCGAGCCGGTCGGTGATGTCGAACTGGAAGTTGGCGAACGGCGCGTAGTTCGTCGTCCGGTACATGTTGTCGTCGTAGTTCAAGGTGGGGTTGTTGCTGTCGACGCCGTCGATGCCGCGGGTCGGCGAGATGACCCCGCCGCCGATGATGGTGCGCTCGACGGGGGCGACGGGCGCGCCGATGTTCGTGCCGGCGATCACGAAGGGCGGGCGCAGCGACCCATCGGGGTTGCGCGCGATCCGGCCGTTCAGGCCCTGCTCGGTCGTGAACTGGCGCCGGGACTTCAGGAAGAAGAAGCCGGCCTGCCACCTGAGGCGCCGGTCGCCATCGGAGGTGAGGCGGATCTCCTGGATGAAGGCGCGGTTGGCGATGCGGAACTTCTGCGTGTTGTCGCCGAAGGCAGCGACGATGTCGAGCGGCAGGCCGGGGGACAGCGCGTCCGACGCCCAGTTGTTGCCGGGGAAGTTCCACGCGCCATAGGGATAGTTCTTGGCCTGGTAGTTGTCGGTGATGCCGTTGTAGCTGGTGATTGATGTCAGCACCATGTCGCCGAAGTCATGGTCGATCTTGACCGAGCCGCTGTATTTCTCCTGCAGGTTCCGGCCCGGCACGTCGTTGGTGTAGGGAAGGCTCGTGTCGTTGGTGTCGATGCGGGTGGTGAGCACGCCGCCCTGCCTTGTTCCCACCACCTGGGCGTTGAAGGCGATGGCGCCGCCGGTCAGCCGGCTGTAGTTGCCGCGCAGATCGACCGTGGTGTCGGGGCCGGCCTGCCAGTCGAAGCGCAGGCGCACGAGATGCTCGTCGACCCGCATGACCTTCTCGCCGGTGTTGATGTTCTGGAACGGGCCGTCGCTCGAGCGGACCGCGCCGGCGATGCGGAAGCGGAGCGTCTCGGGCACGATCGCCCCGCCAAGGCTGGCATTGACGCTGACCGTGTTCCAGTTGCCATAGCGGGCCATCACCTCGCCCTCGAGATCGTCGCCCGGCGGCCGCGTGTTGATGATGATGGCGCCGGCTGTGGCGTTGCGGCCGTAGATGGCGCTCTGCGGGCCTTTCAGCACTTCGATCTGCTGGATGTCGAACAGCTCGCCGTTGAACTCGTTCTGGGTGGCGAGCTGGACTCCGTCGATGACGACGGCGACTGCCGATTCCGACTGGCGGACCGAGGTCTGGCCGCGGACGTTCACGAACGCCTCGCCGGCGTGGTTCGAGGTGATGAAGGTGACGTTGGGGGTGAGCGCGAGGAAATCCTGCGGCCGGGTGATGCCGGCCTGGGTGATGAGCTCCTCGCCGAACACGGAGACGGCAACCGGCACGTTGACGAGGGCCTCGTCGCGCTTCAGGCCGGTCACGATGATTTCGTCGGGCGCAGCCTGGGGCGCGGGCGCGCCCTGGGGAAACGCGGGCGCAGCCACCGCGACCGCCAGCATCGACACGCTCCAACCCATGATTCGCATCACCGTCTCCCTTTGTGCTCCCTGGCGGGGCGATCCCCGCGCCGATTGCCGTTGATCGTTGTCGCGGTGCTCGAACGGTTTTGTATACAATCTGTGAGGGCGGAGATGGCGCTGTCAACGAAAAAATATGCACGCATTCCACCTGCGATTCGCGTGGTTGACGCAGGGAAAATGGCTGCGATTCTCAGCAGTCCCGCCGTGCGCCGCCGCCGGCAGCGGGGCAGCGCACGGCCGACCGGAAGGGGATGAGGCCATGACCGTTCGGGATGCCGGATCGGGTGCGGAGGCGCCGCCCGCGGCCGACCTCCTCCACTACATGACCGGGAGCGATGGCGCGGCTGCGCTCACCCGCGCCGAGCTTGCCATGATCCGCGCCGTCGAGGCCTTCGCGCGCTGGTGCACCTTCCTCCACCGCAACGTCTCGGACGCGCCGCTCTCGGCGACCGACGTGTGGCTGCTCCACTCCATCCGGATGCGCGGAAATGCCCAGAGTCTCTCGGAGCTTCTGCTGTTCCTGAACCGCAACGACGTCTCGACGCTCCAGTATTCGCTGCGGAAGATCGAGCAGTCGGGCCTCATCGAGCGCGTCACCGGCAACTCGCGGCGCGAGGCGGGCTACCGGCTGACCGAAAAGGGGATGGCGGCGACCGACGCCTACGCCCGGCTGCGCGAGGACGTGCTCGTCGCCCTGCTCGCCGACGTGCGCGAACTTCCCGCCCGGCTGGATGAGGCGGCCGGCGCGCTGGAGCGGCTGACGGGCCTTTACGACCAGGCGACCCAGACGGTGCTCAACCGGAAGATTCTCAGCCGCTAGGCTTCCACGGCGCGCCAGAAGTGTATACGAAAGTGGTGGGAGGAACGGCATGACCCACCAGAGCCGGCGCGACGTCCCGGGCTTCTAAAATTTCCTCGCCCTCGAAAGGACACCGCTTGACGGGCCGGAGCCCGTCGCCGGCCTTGCCGGTGCGCTCATGAGCCACGACCCGCGCTCGGGCGCACGCACGAGCGTCATCGAGGTGCCGCCCGGCTGGCGGGGACGGAGCGACGGCCGCGGCGCCTCGTTCGAGCTGTTCCTGCTCAGCGGCGACATGGCGCTCGACGGGGCGCGGGTGGGGGCCTCGGGCTACATCCACCTGCCCCAGGGCTGCGGCGGCGGCGCGCTTGCCTCCACGGCGGGCGCGCTTGCGCTTGCCTTCTGGAACCCGAACCTGCCGGCCTTTCCCTACCCCTGCACGCGCAACCGGACGCTGCGCGCCTGGGAGCTCCCCTGGGTGGACAGCGTGCCGGGCAGCCATGGCGTCCGCCACAAGTCGCTCCGCCTGCCCGACCCGACCCCCGAGCCCGGCCAGGAGGGCTTCGACGGCGGCCCGGGCGGCTATCTCCGCTTCCAGTGCATCGAGCCGGGGCTGATCGCGGCCGAGGAGCATGTGCACCACGAATGCTTCGAGGAGATCATCCTGCTCGCCGGCGACTGTTTCCTCCTGAACGAGGGCCAGATGGGTCTCGGCAGCGTCGTCGTCCACCCGCAGGAATGGTATCATGCCCCGTTCGTCTCGCGCAGCGGCGCCATCATCCTCGTCCACACCGATGCGCCCATGGGCTTTCCCTGGCCGCCCCGCCCCTATCCCCATGGCGCCGAGCGCGCCGCCGAATGGCTCGACGCGACGCCCTGGGACAGCGTGACGCCGCACGTCCCCTGGGCCGAGCACCCGATGGCGGCCGTGCAGGAGGCCGACCCCGCCTACCGAGCGTGGCGCGAGACGGGCGCGGGCCGGGCGCTGTGGGGCGACGGTGACACCGGAACAGAGGTCCCCTTCCTGCCCGGCGGGCGCGAGACGGCCAGCCGCTTCCGTGCATCCTGGACCCGGAAGGACGAGGCATGACGCCCGCCCGCCCCACGCCCGACTGCGGCTGGATGGTGATCCTGCCCTACACGCCGCGGGCCGACAGCGAGGCGCGCGGTTACGCGCGCTGGCTCGCCGAGGTGGACAACCCCTTCTTCAACGCGGTCGACGGGATTGGCCACTATGCGAACTGGGCCGTTGCCCGCACGCTCGCCGGAATGCCCGCCTTCACCCATTTCGATGTCATGCGGTTCGAGCGCGAGGCCGACATCGAGCGCGCCTGGACCAACCCGGACCTCATCGCCTTCGCCGCCGGCTGGGTCACGCAATGGGGCGCGGAGCCGGACGCGGCCGACCCGGCCGTCAACTATCACGCCCATGTGGCACGGCGTGTCTCCGGCACCGTCGGCGACGATGCGGCGCCCCTGTTCCTGGCCCTCGACCCGGTGGCGACGGACGCAGCCGACGAGGTCTGGGAGATCGTTCGCCCCATCGTCGGGACACCGGGCTTCCGGCGCTTCGCCATCCGCCGCGGGCAGGCGCCGGCTGCGGGCCTTGCCCCCGTCCTCCTCGAGGGCCGGCTGCTCGCCGCGCCCTGACGCCTCAGCCGGCCTTCGAGAGGAAGGCCGCCAGCCCCTCGGCGAAGCGGTCGGCATCGAGGTCGGGCTCGAAGTTGGCCCCTTCAAGCGGCAGCACCTCGGCATCGGGCCGCAGCGCCCGGGCGCGCTCGAGATAGGGGTGGAGCACGTCCTCCGGCGCGGCGCCGATCAGGATGGGGCAGGTGACGGCAGTGTAGAAGCTGGTGAAGTCCTGGCCCCAGACCGCCCGGTAGGACTGGACGCGGCCCCACCAGGCGCGGAGCTGGTCGGCCATCTCGCGGTGGATGAGCAGCGGGTCGCGGTGAGCCCCGAGGTTGCGGAGATATTCCCAGTTCTCGAGGAGGTAGGAGCCGCTCACCACGGGGGTGAAGGGCGCGCCGAAGTGCTTCGAGAACTCGAGGCGCTCCTCCGGCGTGAGCGGCACCGGGCCGATGAGGGTGAGGGACTGGGCGAGCGCGGGGTGGCGCGCGGCCATCTCGACGGCGATGCAGGCCCCGGTGTGGTGGCCGACGAGGTGCACCCGCTCGAAGCCGCAGGCGCGGACCGCTTCGGTCAGCCAGTCGACATATTGCGCCATGGGCGGGCTCGTCTCGGGGTCGGGGTCGAAGCTGCCGCCGAAGCCTGGCGTGTCGAAGGCGTGGCAGGCGAAGCGGCCGGCAAGCCGCTCGAAGGTCTTGAGCCACATCTTCCCCGAGCTTGCGGTCTGGTGGAAGAAGCAGACCGGCAGGCCCGGCCCGGCCTGGCTCATGACATGGACCTGCCCGCCCGAGGTGTCGACGTAGGACTTGCGGATCATCGTGTCTCTCCCCTCGTCTGGTCGAGGCCGCGCGCTGGCATGCGTCAGGCGCAGGCGAGGCGCGGCCGCACCTTCTCCCCGAAGTCGCGGATACCGGTGACGAAGTCAGGCCAGCTGAAGAGCATGCCGTCGATGCCGGTCGCCTCTGCCACCTCGTCGATCCGGGCAGCGACGGTTGCAGGCGCGCCGTGGATCACGGGGAAGCCCATGAAGGCGATGTTGCCGTCTTCCATGGGAAGGGCGAGGGCCTCGCGCATGCGCTCCGCGGTGCCGCCGACGTTGGTGTCGAGCGCGGCGCTGGCGAGGATGTTCGCGATCGCGCCGCGGTCGGCGCGTGCGATGATGCGCTCGCCGATGGCGCGGGCCTCGGCGTCGGTCGGGGCGATGATGAGGCCGAAGAGCGCGTAGGTGCCGACACTTCGCCCGTGGCGCGCGGCTTCGGCCTTCACCCCCTCGACGATGGCCCGGAGCCTTGCCGGATGGGCCATGACGAAGTTGTGGTCGCCGTGCGCGGCGGTGAAGGCGACGCCCTTCGGGCTCTGCCCGGCGCAGACGATGGGCAGCTCCCGCCCCGGGTGCGGGGTGACCGTGCAGTCCTCGAGGGTGTAGAATTCGCTGCGGTGGGTGACCCGGCCGTCGCGCCAGAGCGCCTTGACGATGGCGAGGTAGTCGGCCGCAAGCTCGTAGCGCCGCTCATAGTGGGAGTCGCCCGGCCACAGCCCCATCTGGGCATATTCCGGCCGGTTCCAGCCGGTGACGATGTTGAGGCCGCAGCGGCCCCCGGAGATGTCGTGGATGGTGGCGACCATGCGCGCGGCGACGGCGGGATGGTGGGCAAGGAGGGTGACGCTGGGAAAGAGGCCGATCCGGCTGGTGGCCGCAGCAAGCCCTGCCATCAGCGTGAAGGTCTCGAGGCAGGCGTCCCAGTAGCCGGTCTCGCCCCCGAAGCCGCGATACTTCATCATGGAGAGCACGAAGTCGAGGCCCTGGCGCTCGGCCTCGCGGGTGATGGCGAGGTTGTGCGCGTAGCTCGGCAGGTAGCGGGGCGCGGCGGCCGAGGGGATGTAGCCGTTGCTGCCGTTGGGGAGGAAGACGCCGAACTTCACGCCGGCGCGCCGCTTCGCTTCGAGCGCACCACGGGGATGGGGTAGCCGGGGTTGGGCACGCAGAAGCAGAGGTGGCGGAAGGGCTCGTCGGAGAGCACGCGCCAGACCACCCGGCAGCCGCGCGGCATGAAGTAGGTGTCGCCCGCCTTCACCACCACCCTGCCGCTTTCCAGCATCAGCGGCGGCAGATGATATTCCACCTCGCACACGCCCGAGATCACATGATGGGTTTCGTCGTGGGCGAGCGTCCAGGGGATGTCGGGGCCCTTGTGGAAATCCTCGAGGTTGAGCTGGAGTCCGGGCGCGTCGATCCCGGTGTTGGCCGCGCGGAATCGCGAGCCGGGCACGAAGGGGAACTCCATGTCGGGCGCGTCGTCGAGGTCGCCCGCGTCATAGTGGTAGACGGCGAAACGGCCCCAGCGGATCGGCTCCATGCTCAGCCCTCCCGCCCGAGGCCGAGCGCGCCGGGGTTCATGAGGCCTTGGCGGTCGAGCAGCTGCTTCACGCCGCGGATCACCTGCTGAAGCGGCGCATTGTTCATGATCTCGGTGTAGGGATAGTATTTGCCAATCTGGAGGTGGAGGCCGCCGAGACCGTCGAAGAGGTCGCGAAGCTCGTCGCGAAGGCCGAGCGCCACGCGGCGGCGCGCCTCGTTCGCCGGGATGTCGCGCCATTTCGCCGCGAACTCGGGCTCGATGAGCGAGAGGCGGAAGTCGCCGAGCTCGTCGTGCCAGTAGAAGCTGGGCTCGATGACGAATTCGGGACCGGCGAAACAGGTGAGGTAGCTGGTCTTGATTCCCCACTCGTCCATGAGCGCCCGGCGCTCGGCCAGGAACGTCTCGGTTGCCGCAGCGGCCGGAATGGCCTTCGAAAGCGGAAAGAAGCCGTGCACCGGGATCCAGATCTCGCCCTCGGAGCCGAGCAGGATGGTGCGCACCCCGCCGAAGGGCGCGCCGCGGAACACGACCGGAATCGAGTTGGCCATCTCGACTCCGCCTTCCTCGGCGCAGATGTCGGCGGCGAGGTCGGTGTGCTCGGCAGCGACGACCTCGGTATGGCCGTCAAGCGTCATGTGGAGCGAATAGGGCACGTCGCGCAGGATGCGCTTGCCCGCCATGGCCACTCTCGCGGCATTCACGATGCCCTTCAAGCCCCCTTTCCGGGCGATCTGGCCAACCTTGGACAGGCCCTCCTCGAAGGTGATGCCCTGCTTCTCGAAGCCGGCGTTGTAGTAGGGATCGAAGCCATAGCATTCCGACGCGATGCCGAGCCGGGCGATGCGCGTCTGCGCGCGGAGCATGGCTTCCAGCGTCTCGAACTTGTAGGAGAGGTAGCCGGTGTGGGCCGGGACCTTGACGAGACGGAGCGTTGCCACGGCCTTGACGCCGAAGGCGCCGGTGTCGGCGGTGAAGAGGCCGGTGACGTCGGGCCCGAAGAAGCGCCAGAAGGGGTTGGAGTTCCGGTGCGCGCCCGAGCCGGTCACGAGCACGCTGCCGTCGGCCAGGACGACGGTGAGGCCGATGACCGACTCGGCCACCGTGCCGTGGACGCCGGAGCCGTGGAACAGGCTGTTCTGGCTGATCGCGCCGCCGACGGTGGCATAGGCGCCCGAGAGCGGCCCCCAGTAGGGGGTGCGCACGCCGAGCGGCGCCAGCGCTTCCCACAGCGCCTTCCAGGTGCAGCCGCACTCGACGGTGACATACATGTCGTCAGTGTTGACTTCGAGGATGCGATTCATGCGGCGCATGTCGACAAGGACGGAGGCCGCGCGCGCGGGCGTGTAGCCGCTGGTGTAGCTCATGCCGCCGCCGCGCGGGACGACGGCGAGGCCGGCGCGGGTGGCGACGGCGACCGCCTCGGCGAGCTCGTCGGTCGAGCCCGGGCGAATGACGCAGGCGGCGATTTCCCTTGGCCGGAAGGAGAGATCGGTTGAGAAGAAGGCGCGCTCCCGCTCGTCGAGGACGACGTTGTCGGGGCCGAGCAGCTGCTGGAGCTGCTGGATTGCGCGGCCGGTTTCGGATTCGCGTGCTGCGGCAGTGGCCATCCGAGCGCCTCCCGTGGATGATTCGATGATTTTGTATGCAAAGTTCCGCGGCCTCGCAAGCTGCCGTTCTGCGCTGTCGGCAGCGCGCTTGGCGGGCGGCTTCGGCTTGCCTAAAGGCGCGCCATGACCGACCCTGCGGCGAGCCCCTCATCCGTCTCCGCGTCCGGCCCCGCCGAAGACGACAGCAGCGCCTCGCTCGTGTCCTTCGTGGTCGACTCGATCGTCGACGGCGTGATGGAGGGCCGCTACGTGCCGGGCCAGCGGCTGATCGCTGCCGATCTCGCAGAGGAATATGGCGTGAGCCGCGCGCCGGTGCGCGAGGCGCTGCACATGCTTGCAGGCGAAGGCGTGGTCGAGCTGGTCGCCAACCGCGGCGCCCGGATCCGCCGGCTCTCGCTCCAGGAACGCATCGACTTCCTCGAGTTCACCGAGGCGATCTGCGTGCTCGGAGTCCGTCTCGCCACCGCCCGGCTCGCGCCCGGCCCGTCACGGGACGCCGTTGTCGAGCACTACGCCGCGATCGAGGCGGCATGGCACCGCCGGCATTCCCGCGACTTCGTCGTGGCGCTCTACAACTACCACATTCTCCTCAACCGCATCAGCGGGAACCTGTTTCTCGAGTTCTTCTACAGGAGGCCGTACATCCGCTTCTACACGCTGCTTCTTGCCGACCTCGTCCCGGGCGTGCACTGGGAGCAGTACATCGCGAACTATCGCCTCATCCACGCGACCATCCTCTCCGGCGACAGCCATACGGCGGTCATCCATTTCTCGAGCCACATCCGCTGGGTGCTCCGCATCATGCGGTCCGCGGCCGACGGGGAGGAGGGGGCGCCAGCGGCACGGGCCGTGCGCGGCGGCGTGGACCCGGGCGCCGAAGCCTGGCTTCCGGGCCGCTGACCCGCCGCCAGGCCGGCGCGAACGGAACCGGCGCGAGCGGGCAGGACGCGACCGGGCAGGACGCGACCGGGCAGGACGCGACCGGGCGCGCATGGCAGACGCGTGGCTGGCGAAAACCGCCGGGGCCCGGCCCATGCAGGTGCTGACAAGCCGGCCACTTCGGACTATCTTTGATCGGGGTCGGTGGAGACAGCGGTGCGACGGCGGGTTGAGCAGGCGGAACTGGACCTCGCGGCGCGGGTGGCGCGGCTGACGGCCGGCCAGCGCGCCTGCCTCGACCTCGTCGACGACCATGCGACATCCAAGGAGATCGCCCTCCAGCTGGGCATCTCCCGGCACACGGTCGACGCGCGGCTTCGGCAGGCGATGCAGATCCTCGGCGTGACGAGCCGGCGCGAGGCAGCGATCATCTGGCGGGCCTCGAGCCTTGCGCGCGAGGGCGCATTGGCCGCGGGCACTGGCCCGGCGCATGGTTATCAGCCGTTCGCATATCAATCGTCGCGGATTGAGGACGCCGCCTCCAGCCCCGATGACGAGGGACATGACGCAGCAGTCGACACCCTCGGTCCTCGCCGGTTCGAAGCGCCCGGAGGCGGGCCGGCCGATCGCGACCCGGGGCTGCCGGGCGCGGCCGGGCTCAGGCCCCACGAGGTCGCGCGGGTGGCGGACGCTGCCTCCTGGACCTGGCCGGTCGAGCCGGCACCTTCCCTCCGGCTGTGGGGAGGCGCCAATGACCTGAGCCTCGCCCAGCGCCTTGCCGGCATCCTCCTCATCTCGATCGGGGCGATGCTGGCCTTCGGGCTCCTGCTCTCCGGGATCGCGGCGCTGATCCAGCTTCATTCCTGAGCCGGGCCCCCTTCCGACCCTTCAGATCAACCCGAGGACATGCGCGGCACGGCCATGGGCCGCCGCGAGGGAGAGACGCCATGCCCAGACACCGTCGCGAGGTCGCCGCACGGGTGGCCGAATCGCTCTACGAAACCGAAGCCGCGCTCGATGCGGCGCTTGCCAAGGCCTCGGCCTTCCTCGGCATGATGCCGGTCGCCCGGCAGGATGCCCGGCTGTCGGCCTGCACCGGCCAGGAGGCCATCGATCACGCCGCGGCCGCGATCGCCCGGCTCTCGGAAGCGCGGCGCGAGCTGGTCGCCGCGCACCAGGCGCTCGCCGAGGTGCAGAAGTCCATCGGCCTTGGCGAGGTCGCCTTCGGCAGCTTCATCGACAAGCCCGAGTGGCCGTCGAAGAAGTCGATGCTGCGCGTGGTCGAGAACCGGGCGGCGTGACGGAGAGGGCGCACCGGATGGCGGAGGGGCCTCCGGTGCGCTCACGGCGGAAACGGACGCGCCCGGGTCGGACCTGATGCTCGAGCCCATCGTCTTTGCCGCGCTGCTGGCGACGGTCGTCGTCCTCGCCTTCGCGCGGGGCGGCCCGGAGGAGCGGATTGGCGCAGGCGCGCTGCTTGCGGCCTCGCTCCTCACGCCCGTCGCCCAGCTCCGCCGCTTCGCCGGGCCGGAATACGGCATCGTCCTCGTCGACGCGCTGCTCTTTCTCGTGCTGGCTGCGCTCGGGCTCAGGTCGCGCGCCTTCTGGCCGCTGTGGGCCGCCGGGTTCCAGCTGGGGGCGCTCGCCGTCCATCTGGCCGCAGCGAAGATGCCGGGCATGCTGCCCGCTGCCTATGCCGCCACCCTCATCATCTGGTCCTACCCCGTGGTGGTGGCCGTGGGGCTCGGGACTTGGCTCGAGGGGCGGCGCGGGCCTTCCCGACGAGAGCGCCGGGCAGGGACGGGACAATGAGACGCGGCGATACGGGACTGGCCGCGCGTGAGGGGGACCAGGAATGACGAGCGTGGCCGGGGGCGTCGGCGAGCGACGGATCGGGTTGCGCACCGCCGGGCCGGCGGTGCGTGCGCCAGGCCGGCCGACCGCACGGGACCCGGCGGCCGACACTGTCCGCGCGCGCGACCGCTGGCTCCTCATGCGCCTGCTCGCCGCCGTCGAGAGCGTGCCGCGCCTCGCCGACCGGCTGCTCGCCGAGCGCGGCTCGCTCGGCGCAGTGCTTGCGCTTTCCGACGAGCGGCTCCGCCAGCTCGGCGCCGATGCGCGCGTCGTCGCGATCCTGGGGCTGGTGCGGGAGGCGATTGCGGCCGTGCTGGCGCCCGAGCCTGCCGACCGGCCGCGAATCGCCGATGCCGGAGCCGTGGCGGAGTGGCTCTACGCCAGCATGGCCTGGCTTCCGGTCGAGGAAGTGCGCGCGCTCTACCTCGATTCCGGGCAGCGGCTGCTGAAGACCGAGGTGCTGGGCTCCGGATCGGTGAGCGGTGCCGCCGTCTGGCCGCGGGAGATTGCGCGACGGGGCCTCGAGCTTTCAGCCGCAGGCGTGATCCTCGTTCACAACCACCCGTCGGGCGACCCGACGCCGTCTGCCGACGACGTGGCCATGAGCCGCCGCGTGGCCGCTGCGCTCGCGACCCTCGAGATGACGCTTCTCGACCATGTGGTCATTGCCCGGGGCGGCTGGGCGAGCGCGATGCCGGCTGTCGCGCGGCCTTCCCCGCTCTCGGCCTCCCCCCTATCAACGATTGATATGTCAACCGCTCAGGCTTGCGCAGGCGTGGCACAACGCGCTTGATGCGGGTGCTTCCACGGGTTGCCGAACAGCCTGGGAGCTCTGGCACCGCCGGCCGTCCCCGGCATCCGGATGGTGGCGGTGGCGCCGAAACCCATCGACCCTGCAGGCGCCACCGCCACCGCACAGTCTGCACCGAAACCGGGCCGATGGAAAGGCCCGCCCTGGGACACAACCGGCGCGCCACGGTGCCGCCCCCCTCGCCCCACGCCCTCGCTCCCGCCCGCGCGGCGGCCTCGAGTTAGGCGGTGGCGCTGGACCTAGGGCGAGGCCCCCGCTCCCGCCCGCGCAGCGGCCTCGCCCGCAGGCCCGGGCTCAGGCAAGCGCGACGGCGTGCCCCGCCCGACGCCCACGGCGGAGTGCCCCGCCCACAAGGCCGAAGCCGGCGACGAGGAACGCCCAGGTGCCAGGCTCGGGAACATAGCTGGCAAGGCCAATCTCGATGAAGCTCTCGCTGTTGAAGCTGGTGCCGCGCAGGTCGAGGCGAAGCGCCCCTGACGCGAGCGTCACGTCATCGGCGAAGGCGTAGCCGTCCCACCGGCTGGGGCGGGGCGTGGCAGCGACGAACGGCCGGCTGAGGTTGCGGAACTCGAGGACCGTGGTGATGAGCGGGCCGCCCAGGCGCAGTCCCTCGAGGCGCAGGAGGCCGGGCGAGACGTCTGCCGTAATATAGGGGTCTCCGGGGAAGCCGATGGTGAACTCGGGGCCGGGGGCAACCGGAGCAGTGGCCGGTGCGCAGACGAACAGGCCTCCGGGCGTGACCTGGGCACAGGAGACGGTGTCTCCGAAGTCGACGGCGTGGGCGGCCGGGGCCGCGAGCGCGGCCAGGGCGATGGGCGGCAGGACGGCAGCCAGGCGGGCGGTGGCGATCATGCATGTCTCCCCTGCAAGTGGAGCGACAATGCCATCATTTCCTCAAGGACACAAGACGCAAGGCGGGCGAACGGGGCGCGGGACGGCGGCGGATGCGGGCTGCCCCGTTCCGGGCCTGCCCTCCGGCGCGCTCAGGGGCAGCGACCGCCCGCCCCCGCGCGGCTACTGGTTCATGCTGGCGAAGAAGTCGGCGTTCGACTTCGAGTCCTTCATCTTGTCGAGGAGGAACTCGATCGCATCGACCGTGCCCATCTGCATGAGGATCCGGCGGAGCACCCACATCTTGGCGAGCGTCGCCTTGTCGACGAGGAGCTCCTCCTTGCGGGTGCCGGACTTGCCGACGTCGATCGCCGGGAAGATGCGCTTGTCGGCGACCTTGCGGTCGAGGACGATCTCCGAGTTGCCGGTGCCCTTGAACTCCTCGAAGATGAGCTCGTCCATGCGGCTGCCGGTATCGATGAGCGCCGTCGCGATGATCGAGAGGCTGCCGCCTTCCTCGATGTTGCGGGCAGCGCCGAAGAAGCGCTTGGGCCGCTGGAGGGCGTTGGCGTCGACCCCGCCGGAGAGCACCTTGCCCGAGCTGGGGACGACCGAGTTGTAGGCGCGCGCAAGGCGGGTGATCGAGTCGAGGAGGATGACGACGTCCCGCTTGTGCTCGACGAGGCGCTTGGCCTTCTCGATCACCATCTCGGCGACCTGGACGTGGCGGCTGGCCGGCTCGTCGAAGGTAGAGGACACCACTTCGCCCTGGACCGAGCGCTGCATGTCGGTCACTTCCTCGGGCCGCTCGTCGATGAGCAGCACGATGAGGTAGACCTCCGGGTGGTTGGCCGAGATGGCCTTGGCGATGTTCTGGAGGAGGACGGTCTTGCCGACGCGGGGCGGCGCGACGATGAGCGCCCGCTGGCCCTTGCCCTGGGGGGCGATGATGTCGATGACCCGGGCCGACTTGTCCTTGTTCGTCGGATCCTCGGTGTCGAGCTTCAGCTTCTCGTTGGGGTAGAGCGGGGTGAGGTTGTCGAAGTTGACCCGGTGGCGGAGCACCTCCGGATCGTCGAAGTTGATCCGGGTGGGGCGCACCAGGCTGAAGTAGCGCTCGCCGTCCTTGGGCGCGCGGATGTCGCCTTCGACCGTGTCGCCCGTGCGAAGCCCGTAGCGGCGGACCTGGGCGGGAGAGACGTAGATGTCGTCGGGGCCGGCGAGGTAGTTGGCATCCGCCGAGCGGAGGAAGCCGAAGCCGTCGGCGAGCACCTCGATGGTGCCCGAGCCGGTGATTTCCTCGCCCTTTTCGGCGAGCGCCTTCAGGATGCCGAAGAGGAGATCCTGCTTTCGGAGCGTCGAGGCCTGCTCGACGCCGAGCGTCTCGGCCATCTCGACGAGTTCGGCGGGAGTCTTCTTCTTGAGGTCGAGGAGGTGCAAGGCGAAACCTCTGGGAGCAGGCGCCACCGGGAGCGCGGACGGCTGGAGACTGGCGCCGGAGGTGTGGAAGGCCGCGGCCCCGGACGGGGCCTTCCGCCACCTAGGAGGCGGCGAGAGGGAAATCAAGGCTCGCGGACGACGGCGACGGTGTAGAGGTGCCAGGTGGCGTAGCCGAGGACCGGAAGCGCGACCATGAGGCCGACGAAGAGCGGCAGCGAGCCGAGGAGGAGGATGCCGGCGACGGTCGCGCCCCAGCGGAGCATGGTGCCCGGATTCGCTGCGAAGACGCGGGCCGAGGTGAGGACGGCGGCGATGGGATCGGTGCCGCGGTCGACCACCATGGGAAAGCTGAAGGCGGAGATGACGAGCGCGACGAGGGCGAAGACGGCCCCGACCAGGTTGCCGATGACGACCATCCGCCAGCCCTCGGGCGTGGTGAAGAGGCTGGCCAGGAAGGCCTCCGGCGTGGGCGGGCCGATGAGGCCGAGGGTGCGGGCGTAGATGGCCTGGGCGGCAGCGACCCAGAGCAGGAAGAGGCCGGCGAGCATGACGGCAAGGAAGAGGAGCGGCAGGCGCGACCGGCCGGCGAGCGGGTCGAGGAAGTGGAGCCAGCTCGTGTCGAGGCCGGCCTCGCGGCGGCGGGCGATCTCGTAGAAGCCGGCAGCGGCGACGGGCCCGACGAGGGCGAAGCCGGCGGCCATGGGAAAGATGAGCGGGAAGAGATCGCGCTGGAAGGCGAGCGCAGCCGCCAGGAAGCCGATGGCAGCGTAGATGAGGGGAAGGAAGAGGATGTCGCCGCGCAGCGCGCGGAAATCGTCCCAGCCGGCGGCGAGCGCCCAGCGGAGATCATCGGGCGTGATGCGCCGCACGGCCGCCGGGCCGGCGGCCTCCGGCACGTCGGGCGCTTGCGTGACGGACTGGCCCATGGCTCCTCCTCCGCCCCCTCCTCCGCCCCCCTGTCTCCCGCGACCACATTAGTCCGGAATCGGGACGAAGGGAAGCAGGGGGCGGCGCTGCGGGAAGGCTTCCGCCCGTCGTGTTCCCGCGCGCGGCAGCGCGTCAGAAGGGCTTCAGGATGGCGAGCGGAACGATGAGGATGGTGGCAAGCGCAGGCGCCTCGTTCCACAGGCGGAGCGCCTTCTCGGTCATGGGCCGGGCGCCGGCCGCCATCTTCCGCGAGAGCGCCACCATCCAGCCGTGGTAGCCGGTGAGCAGCAGGACGAGCGCGATCTTGGCATGGAGCCAGCCGGCCGAGGCAAGCCCGTAGGAGAGGGCGGCCATGAGGCCGAGGACCCAGACTCCAATGAGCGAGGGGGTGAGGATGATGCGGCGCAGCCGCCGGGTGCGCTCGGTCCACTGGCGGTCCGCAGCCGAGCCGGGCACCTCGCCGTGCTGGTAGACGAGGTAGCGCGGCAGCATGAAGAGCCCTGCCATCCAGAAGAAGGTGAGGATGACGTGGAGCGCCTTCACCCAGACGTAGGCGCCACCGAGGAAGCCCATCATCGCGCCCGCAGCCTGGCAAGCAGCTGCTCGACATGGGCGACGGGCGTCTCCTTGTCGATGCCGTGGCCGAGGTTGAGCACGTGGGGGCGGCCCTCGAAGCGGGCGAGGCACTGGTCGAGCGCGCGGTCGAGCGCCTCGCCCCCGGCAAGGAGCGCCACGGGGTCGAGATTGCCCTGGACGGGGAGGGATGTCGGCAGGCCGTCGGGCACGGCGGTCTCGTCAAGCGAGACGGCCGTCACGCCCGTCTTCTCGACATAGCGGGCGAGCTGCTGCCCCGCGCCGCGGGGAAAGCCGATGACGGGGGCGAGGTGGCCGATGGCCGCCACGATCTGGGCGGTGGGGCGGATGACCCAGCGGTCGAACTCGGCCGGCGGCAGCACGCCCGCCCAGCTGTCGAAGACCTGGACCGCCTGCGCCCCGGCACTGATCTGGGCGGCGAGATAGCCGATGGTCACGTTGGTGATGCGGTCGACGAGGGCACGGAAGCCGAGCGGATCGCGATAGGCGGCAAGGCGCGCGGCCTCGAGGTTCCCGCCCTCGCCGGCGAGCATGTAGGTGGCAACCGTCCACGGGCCGCCGGCAAAGCCGATGAGCGCGACCTCGGGCGCAAGCGCGGCGCGGACGCGGCGGACCGTCTCGATGACGGGAGCGAGCTTGCCGGCCTCGGTCGTCATGGCCTGGAGGGCGAGCATGAGCGGCGCGTCCTTGAGCGCGGGCGTGAGGCGCGGGCCCTCGCCGGCCTCGAAGGCAAGCGCCTGGCCCATGGCCCAGGGCACGACGAGGATGTCGGAGAAGAGGATGGCGGCATCCATGCCGAAGCGGCGGACCGGCTGGACGGTGACCTCGGCGGCGGCCTCCGGGTCGAGGAGAAGCTCCATGAAGCCGCCCTTCGCCTCGCGGAGCGCGCGGTATTCGGGCAGGTAGCGGCCGGCCTGGCGCATCAGCCAGACCGGCGGCGGATCGACCCGCTCGCCGCGGAGCACGCGGAGGAGCGGCGCGGCCGGAACCTGGGGGGCGGAGGGCGCGACGGCTGGCGGGGACGCGGGGGCGGAGGCCATGGCCCCTTCCTTCGGGGGATGGGCGGCGGGCGTCAACCGGGATTGCGCGGCCACCCGTCCACGCTCCTTTCATGACAGTTTCGGGTCTTGCCGGTGACGGCTGTGTTGCGGTGGATCGTGGGGACGAAAGCTCATCCACAGGCTTGTTCACCGAGCGGCGGAGCGCAACCCCTTCTGCGGGTGGCGGCTTTCCCGTTCTCCCGGCGATGCCGGAAGCAGGCGCGGGAGTTGTCCACAGGGGGATGGATCCGGAATGGCGGCAGCGTCCGTCGTGGATGGCGCTGTCACATGCCGGCGCGGTGGACAGGCAGCCGAGTCGCGCGCCGGCCTTCCCGCCGTTCGTCCACCCGTCTATCCCCAGCAAAGTGCGGCAGTTCCACCTCCACCTCGTCTCGGACTCGACCGGCGAGACGCTCGACGTGCTGGCCAAGGCGGCGATCGCCCAGTTCGAAGGCGTGGAGGCGATTCGGCACTTCTGGCCGCTGGTGCGCTCGGAGGGCCACCTCGACCGGGTGATGGACGAGATCGAGACGCGGCCCGGGCTCGTGCTCTACACGCTGGTGGGCGACGCGCTTCGCCGCCGGCTGGAGGCGCGCTGCGAGCGGCTGGGGCTGCCGGTGATTGCCGTGCTCGACCCGATCGTCTTCGGCCTGTCGCGTCTGCTCGGGCTTCCCGCCCGGCCGCGGCCCGGCGGCCGGCATGTGCTGGACGCTGCCTATTTCCAGCGGATGGAGGCGCTCAACTATACGCTTGCCCATGACGACGGGCAGGGGCCGGAGGGGTGGGACGAGGCCGACGTGGTGCTGGTGGGCGTGTCGCGCAGCTCCAAGACGCCCACCTCCATCTACCTTGCCAACCGCGGCTACCGGGTGGCGAACCTGCCCCTGGTGCCGGGCCGGGCGCCCGACCGGCGCCTGTTCGAGCTCAGGCGGCCGCTCGTCGTGGGGCTCACCATGGACCGCGACCGGCTGCTGGCAGTGAGGCGCAACCGCCTGCTGGGCGGCGCGGCCGGCATGGGGCAGGACTATGCCGACCCCGAGCGGGTGGCCGACGAGCTCGCGGCGGCGCGGCGCCTCTTCGCCGCGCGCGGCTGGCCGGTGATCGACGTGACGCGCCGCTCGATCGAGGAGACGGCGGCAGCGGTCATCGCGCTTCACCAGACGGCGAAGGGCGAGCTTGCCGGGCCGGGAAGCGGAGCGGTCCTTGGCTGAGCCCGTGGTGCTCGCCTCGGCCTCGGCGGCGCGGGCGGCGATGCTCGAGGCGGCTGGCGTGCCGTTCGAGGTGGTGCCGGCGAACCTCGACGAGGAGGCGCTGACGGCGGCGCTCCTCGCCGAGGGCGCGGACCCGCTGCGGCTGGCCGATGCGCTTGCCGAGGCGAAGGCCGTCAAGGTCTCGGCGCGGATGCCCGGCCGCCTCGTGCTGGGCGCCGACACCGCCGGCAGGGTCGACGGCGGCGGCTGGCTGGCCAAGCCCGGCACGCGCGAGGGCCTCGCCGAACAGCTCCGGGCGCTGCGGGGCCGGCGGCACCGGCTGGTCTCGGCAGCGGTGCTGGCGCGGGACGGCGCAGCGCTCTGGCGCCACGCCGGCGTCGCGACGCTTGCCGTCAGGACGTTCTCGGACGTCTGGCTTGCCGCCCATGTGGCCGCGGTGCCCGAGGCGGTGCTGGGCTCGGTCGGCGGCTATCATGTGGAGGGGCTTGGCGTGCAGCTGTTCGATGCGATTGCGGGCGATCTGTGGACCGTGCGCGGGCTGCCCTTGCTTGCCGTGCTGGCGCAGCTCCGGGCCATGGGGGAGATGCCTTCGTGAGCGCAGGCTTCCGGGTGGCGGGCGTGATGGGCTGGCCGGTGGCCCATTCGCTGAGCCCCGTCATCCACCGCTTCTGGCTGGACGCCGCGGGCGTGGACGGCGACTATGTGCGCCTGCCCGTCCGCCCCGAGGCGCTGGGGGCGGCGCTGCGGGCGCTGCCGGCGCTGGGCTTCTCGGGCGTCAATCTCACCGTGCCGCACAAGGTGGCGGCGCTCGCCCACCTCGACCGGCTGGAGGAAGGCGCGCGGCGGGTGGGGGCAGCCAACATCGTGACGGTCGGGGCCGACGGCAGCCTTGCCGGCGACAACAGCGACGTGGCGGGAGCGGCGGAAGCGCTTGCGCAGGTGGGCGCGGGGCCCGGGCGGCCGGCTGCGGTGCTGGGGAGCGGCGGGGCGGCGCGGGCGGCGCTTGCCGCGCTTGCCGGCCTGGGCGTGGAGGAGGTGCGCCTCGTGGCGCGGGACGCGGAGAGAGCCGGGGCGCTCGCGCAGGCGCTGGCGCCGGGGGCCCGCCTGTTCGCGCTGGAGGCGGCCGGCGAAGCCTTCGCGGGCGCGCTGGTCGTGAACGCGACCAGCCTCGGCATGCGCGGCGGACCCGCAGTGCCGGAGGCCCTGCTGGCAGCGCTCGAGGCGGCGGCGGGGCTGTTCGACATGGTCTATGCGCCGCTCGAGACTCCGTTCCTCGTGCGGGCCCGGGCGCTGGGGCTGCCGGCTGTCGACGGGCTCGTGATGCTGGTGGGGCAGGCCGCGGCCGCCTTTGCCGCCTTCTTCGGCTTGGACCCCGTGCGCGAGCGCGATGGGGAGCTCCGTGCGCTGCTTGCGGGGGTGGCATGAGGCGGGGCGGGCCCGGGCGCGGGGGCGGGGCTGCGCGGCTGCGGAGGGCGGGGAGGCCGCTGATCCTCGGCCTGACCGGCTCGATCGGCATGGGAAAGTCGGCGGTGGCGCGGATGTTCCGCCGGCTGGGCGTGCCCGTGTTCGATGCGGACGCCGCGGTGCGGGCGGTGCAGGGCCCGGGCGGGCGGGCCCTGGCGGCGATCGAGGCGGCCTTCCCCGGCACGACGGGCCCGGAAGGCGTCGACCGCAGGGCGCTGGGGGCGGCGGTGTTCGGCCGGCCGGAGGCGCTGCGGCGGCTGGAGCGGATCGTCCACCCCCAGGTGGGGCGGCTGCAGGCGGCCTTCCTCCGGGCGAACCGGGGGCGGCGGCTCGTGGTGGTGGACGTGCCGCTCCTCCTCGAGGGCGGGGGCTGGCGGCAGGTCGACCTCGTGGTGGTCGTGAGCGCGCCGGCCAGGGTGCAGCGCGCCCGCGTGCTCGCCCGGCCGGGGATGACGCCGGCGAAGTTCGCAGCCGTCCTCGCCCACCAGATGCCCGATGCCGAGAAGCGCCGGCGGGCCGACGTGGTGATCGAGACGGGGCGCGGCCGGCTCCTCACCTTCCGGATGGTGAAGCGCCTCGCGCGCGGGGCCGGAGCGCTTGCAAGGGTGCGGCGAAAGGCGCATCTCTTGGCCGGCCATGCGCGAGATCGTGCTCGACACCGAGACCACCGGGCTTGACCCCCGCGAGGGGCACCGGCTGGTGGAGCTTGCGGCAGTGGAGCTCCGCGGGCGGATGCCGACGGGCGCGACACTCCACCTCCACTTCAACCCCGGCCGGCCCATGCCGCCCGAGGCCGAGCGGGTGCACGGCCTCTCGGACGCCTTTCTCGCCGACAAGCCGCCGTTTGCGGCCTGCGCGGACGAGATCCTCGCCTTTCTCGGCGACTCGCCCATCGTCGCGCACAACGCCCGCTTCGACTGGCAGTTCCTGAACGCCGAGCTCGTGGCGGCAGGGCGGCCGCCGATCCCCGAGGAGCGGCTGGTGGACACGCTCGACCTCGCCCGGGCGCGGCTGCCGGGTGCCAAGCACTCGCTCGATGCGCTCTGCCAGCGCTTCGGGATCGACCTCTCGCGGCGGGTGAAGCACGGGGCGATGATCGACACCGAGCTGCTTGCCCGGGTCTATGTCGAGCTGACCGGCGGCCGGCAGATGGGCTTCGACCTCGAGCCCGGGCTCCTGGAGGCAGCCGTGGCACCGCCCCCGGGCCCGGCACGGACCTGGCCGGTCAGGCACTTCGAGGTGCCCGAGGCCGAGCGTCTGCGCCATCGCGCGTTCGTGGCCCAAATGGCGAACCCGCTGTGGGCGGCGCTCGAGGCCGCCCCCGCGGCGGTGGATGGACGGGAAGGAGTGAGCTGATGGACATCCGGGTCTCCGGACACCAGGTCGACACCGGCGCGGCGTTCCGCGCGCATGTCGAGGCGCGGCTCAACGCCATGGCCGAGAAATATTTCTCGCGCGCGCTCGGCGCCCACGTGACGCTCTCGGCCGGGCCGCACGACAGCTTCACCTGCGACATCGTCTGCCACGTGATGCAGGGGCTGGTGCTCAAGGGCTCGAACCGGGCGGCGACCGCGCACGCTGCCTTCGACGGTGCGGCCGACCGGATCGAGAAGCAGCTGCGGCGCTACATGCGGCGGCTGAAGGACAAGAACGGCGCCTCGCTCGACAGCGTGGCGGCCGACACCATCCCCGAGAACGCCGACTACCGCATCTTCCGCGCCGAGCCCGAGGACGGCGAGCCGGGTGACGCCCCGCTCACCATCGCCGAGACCAAGGTGGACATCCCCGAGGCGACCGTCTCGGACGCGGTGATGATGCTCGACCTCAGGAACACGACCGCCCTTCTCTTCACCAACGCCGGAACCGGCAGGCTCAACATGGTCTACCGGCGCGAGGACGGGAACATCGGCTGGGTGGAGCCGCGCGGCTGACGTCGCGCGCCCGGAGCCGGGCGGGCCGGAGGGGCGGGAGGGATGGGGCCGCGGGCCGGTCGAACGGCGGGCCGGGCGGGCGGCGGGACGGCGGGACGGCGGGAGGGCGGGACGGGCGGGCCCGGAAGCGGCCGGACAGGGGCACGGGGGCAGGAGGCAGGCAGGACAGGAGGCCGGGCATGGACGCGGCAACCGGCGCGGGCGCGACCGAAGCGCATCTGCGGCGCCTCGAGGCGCTCTACGCCTCTGCTCCGATCAACGCGCTGTTCCGCTCGACGCTGCGGCTGCCTGCGCCGGGCCGCGCCGAGATCCGCTTCGAGGTGGAGCCCGCCCACTTCCACGCCGCGGGCGCCGCGCACGGCACCATCTACTTCAAGATGCTGGACGACGCCGCCTTCTACGCGGCGAACGCCATGGTGCCAGACCAGTTCGTGCTGACGACCCAGTTCAACCTGTTCCTGACCCGCCCGGTGACGGCCGGGCAGCTCGTCGCGCTCGGCGCCTGGGTCTCGGGCCGGAGGCGGGTGCTGATCGCCGAGAGCCGCCTGCTCACCGCCGACGGCGAGGAGGTGGCGCGCGGGCAGGGCACCTTCATGCGCTCGCGCATCCCGCTGGCCTCGCTTCCGGGCTATGCTTCGGCCGAGGCCGGGTGAGCGGGGAGCCGGAGCCGCCGGCGAGCCTCGTGGTGCCGGCGCTTCTCCGCCGGGTGTTCGCTGCCGGCGGGTTCGCCGCCGTGCTGGCGCGCGGCCACGAGGCCGGCAGCGCGCTCGTCCTCGTCCACCGCCCGGCCGAAGGCCCGCCACGGGCGTTCGAGCGGGTGCCGGACGCGCGGGGCGGGGTGGTGTGGCGGCTGGCGGCGACGGGGGAGGAAGGGGTGGAGCGATTCTGCGCGAGGGCCCGCGGCTTCGACCCCGATCTCTGGATCGTCGAACTCGCCGTCCCGGACCCCGCACGCTTCGTCGCGGGCCTGCCCGCCGCCGATTGACCTCCGCACGACCCGCAGGCGATGGCGAACCAGCGGCATGGCCGAGCCTGCCATGCGCCGGCAGCCCTGGGCGGGGCTGCTGGATCGGAGGTGCGCTGGCCGCGCTCCGGCCTCCCCCTTCGCCTTGGGTGACGCGGAGGGCGAGCCGAAGCAGCCCCATGGCCGGCGAGTGAACGAGTGCCTGGATGAGGAACTGGTGGCGGGCCCTCGCGGCCGCGGGACTTTCCGTCCTGCTCGTGGCAGCGAGCGAGGCCCCCTTCGGTGCCGAGGTCGGCCGCTGGCTGGCCGGCGGCACCCCGAGCGAGACGCTCGATCCTGCGGCGGAGGTTCCGCCGTTCGTCGAAGACCCCGCGATCGCCGAGGCAGCGCTGGTCGAGGCCCCCGAG
Source organism: Thermaurantiacus tibetensis (assembly GCF_015354055.1). GTDB lineage: Bacteria > Pseudomonadota > Alphaproteobacteria > Sphingomonadales > Sphingomonadaceae > Thermaurantiacus > Thermaurantiacus tibetensis. The sequence goes on along the minus strand of NZ_JACHTM010000004.1, from coordinate 314,826 downwards.
GTGCGGATTGCCCCCGAGAGCCTCGCCGAGCTGGTGGACGAGGTGCGGCGCACGCCTGCGGGCCCGCACGACCCCGAGTTCGAGTGCCTGGCGCGGGCCGTCTATTGGGAATCGAAGGGCGAGCGGCTGGAAGGCCAGCTCGCGGTGGCCGAGGTGATCCTGAACCGGGTGGAGGCCGGCCGCTTCGGCGGCAGCATCTGCGCGGTGGTGAAGGCGCCGGGGCAGTTCGGCTTCGTGCGCGGCGGGGCCATTCCGAAGCCTGCCGACGCCCGTGCGTTCGAGGTGGCGCGGGCGATCGCCCGGATCGCGCGCGAGGAGCTGTGGCGCCCGGTGGTGGGCGAGGCGACCCACTTCCACGCCACGCGCGTGAAGCCCGGCTGGCGCCTGACCCGCGTGGCGCAGGTGGGCAACCACGTCTTCTACCGCTAGGCCCCGCGCGGGAGCGGGCGGCGCAGCATGGGGGGAGGCGCGGGGCGCGGCGCCTGACGCCGGGGGCAGGGCCTTGCCGAGCATGGCCTCCGCGAGTGACCGGCGCCGCGCCAGCCTCCGGCCCTGCGGCTGCCCGGGGCCCGCGCGGCACCCGCCCCCGGCGGCTCAGGCGGGCGTGGCGCTGCCGCTCTCGATCCAGCCGAGGAACCGCGGCGACGTCTCCATGTAGCCGCGCGCGACGTCGGTGACGCGGAAGCCGGCGCCTGCGATGGCGTCGGCGACCGGGCGGGTGAGGTGGCAGCCGCCGGCCACCCGCTTCCACAGCGGTTCGAGCCGGTGCTGCCAGCGGCAGGGGCCCGGATCGGGGCTCAGCCCGTGCTCGAGGAAGAGGAGGGTGCCGCCGGGCTTCAGCACCCGCCGCGCTTCGGCGAGCGCCTGCGCCTGATCGGCCACGCTGCAGAGCGTGAAGGTGGTGACCACCGTGTCGAAGCTGGCGTCCGCGAAGGGGAGTGCCTCGGCGACGCCCTGCTCGATGACGACCGGGACGGCAGCGCGGGGCGCGGCGCGGGCGCGGGCGAGAAGGGGCGGTGACGGATCGATGCCGGTGACGCTCTCGACCCGGGCCGGATCGTAGAAGGCGAGGTTGGCGCCGCCGCCGACCCCATATTCGAGCACCCGGCCGTGGGCGCGCGGCACGAGGGCGGCGCGGCGCCGCATGATGGGCGCCTGCGTGCAGGCAAGGCCGATGAGGCGCGGCACGACATGCCGGTCCCACCAGGACAGCGGCGCGGGCGGAGGGGCAGAGGCGGGCACGCCCGCCTGCTGCGCCGGCGCGGCCGCGGATGCAAGGGGGCGCGTGCGGGAGGACCGCCCCGGGACTGGCTGCAACGCCTTCGCCACGCCCGCGCAATCCTGCCGTCATGCCCTGCCGCCAGGCATCCGCCAGCGGTCGACGGGGGCAGGTGATGGCAGCGCGCGTCTTTCCTCCTGTGCACGCTGCTTGCGGGGGGAGCCGCGCGGGCCGTGGAACAGCCGGCCGACCCGGCCGGGGGTGCAACCGCGGCCGAGGAGATCGTCGTCTTTGCCCCCATCCTCGAGGCGCAGGAGACGTCGCTTCGGGAGCAGCGGCTCTCGATCAACCGGGTGGACATCCTGGCCGCCGACACGGTGGGCCGGTTCGCCGACCAGACGGTGGCGGGCGCGCTCGCCCGGCTGCCGGCGGTGGCGGTGCAGCGCGACCAGGGGCAGGAGCGCTGCATCCGGGTCCGCGGCGCGCCCAGCCGCTGGACGGCGGTGAAGTTCGACGGCGTGCCGGTGATCGGGGTGGACGAGGGCGGCTCGACCCGTGCCTTCCGCTTCGACGCCATTCCCGGCCGTGCTCCGCTCGGCGATCGCCCTCAGCAAGTCGCTGACCGCCGAGATCCCGGCCGAGGCGGTGGTGGGGCAGATCGACCTCCGGTCCTGGTCCCTGTTCGAGCAGCCGGGCTTCGCGCTCTCGGGCGACGCGGGCACCGGCATCATGGGGCTCGGCATGGGGCTCCAGCGGCAGGCGAACCTGCGCGGCTCCTGGTCGGCCGCGCGCCTCGGGTTCGTGATCGGCGGCTCGACCTACCGGCGCCGGCAGAACAGCGACAACCGCGAGGCTGCCTGTGACGCGGCCGGGGCGCCCACCATCCTCGACTTCCGCAACGACATCCTGACCCGCGAGAACCTCGGCGCCTTCGCCCGCGCCGAGCGGAAGCCCTCGCCCGACCACCGGCTCTTCCTCGGCACCACCTACACCGCGTTCAACGACGACGAAGAGCGCAACCCGTATGTGCTCCAGCACCTCACCGCGGCGCCGGCGGGCAGGCGCGGCGCGGAGCGCGGCGCGCTGGTCTCGGTGCAGAACCGCGGCACGCTCGAGGACGGGCGCTACCGCAACAACTGGATCACGACCGGCGGCGGCGACCACCGGTTCGGCGAGGGCTGGGCGGTCGGCTGGCGGGTGAACTGCACCGAGACCGAGAACACGACCGACCGTCCCATCCTGCTGCAGCAGGCCAACAACCGGCTGCTGCGGCCCTCCATCGAGTATGACCTGTCGGGCGCCCGGCGGTTCCCGATCGTCCGCGTGTTCCAGACGGTGCCGGGACCTTCGCGCGCGGGCCCGAGCAGGGGTGCCTCAACCAGCTTGCCTACGACTTCCAGATCTTCCTGCCCGTGGTGCAGGACACGCGCTCGAAGAGCTGGACCGGCCTTCCCGACGTGGCCCGCACCCTCGACCGCCTGACCCTGAAGGCCGGCCTGCAGATCGACGACCGGGCGATCGACGGCAACACCATCGCCGCCTCGAACACGCTGCTGCTGACGCCCAACCTGCCGCGGGTGGGCGAGACCCTGAACCCGGCGACGATCTGACACGCTCGCGCTGGCCGACCCGCTTTCCAAGCGGGTTCCAAACCCCGCTCACCATCGACAACCCGCGCCTGTTCCGCGACGTCTCCCGGATCCTCGGCAAGCTCGAGGGCATCGGCGTCGACAGCCCGGCGAACAACGTGCCAAAGGCCAACCTCTACACGATCGACGAGCGGCTCCACGCCGGCTATGCGCAGGCGACCTTCGCGTGGGACCGCGGCGCCGTGGTGGCGGGCGTGCGCTTCGAGCGGCAGCGGCAGGAGATCGCCGGCTTCCTGCAGGCGGCCGGGAAGCCGCCGGTGCCGACGCGGGTGGAGCGGGCGCGGAGCGACTGGTTCCCGAACCTCAACCTCCGCTTCGACCTCGGCGAGCACGCGGTGCTGCGCGGCTCGGTGCAGCGCTCGACCGCGCGGCCGAGCTTCGGCGAGATCCGAACTGGAGCGAGCATCAGCGACATCGCGACCCCGGGCACCATCAGCGGCGGCAACCCGCTGCTTCGCCCCGAGCTCACCTGGGGCCTCGACGGCGCGTTCGAATATGACACCCCGGGCGGGGGCCTCGCCTCGGTCTCGGCCTTCGCGCGGTTCGTGGACGACGTGCTCTACACCGGCCGGGTGGTCAACGAGACCGATCTCCACGACGAGCCGGGCGTGGACCGCACCGGCTACATCATCTCCTCGACCTTCAACGGCGACCGCGGCAGGCTCTACGGGGTGGAGTTCGCCTACCTGCAGCAGTGGCGCTTCCTGCCGGCGCCGTGGGACGGCTTCGGCTTCCAGGGGAACCTCGCGCTGCTCGGCGGCAGCTTCGACGCGCCGGGCCGCGAGGGCGCGCCCTTCCCCGGCACCTCGGACGTGGTGGTGAACGCCTCGCTCTTCTGCGAGAAGGGGCCCGTCTCGGCCCGCGTCGCCTGCCAGTGGCGCTCCGACTGGCCCGACACGCCCGGCGGCTTCGGCGTGCAGGGCGAGGCGGGCGACGAGTTCCGCCAGGCCTATGGCAACCTCGACGTGACGCTGCGCGACGCGCTCTCCCGGCAGGTGATCCTGTTCGCCGATTTCGCCAACCTGACGCATGCGACCTACGTGGTGTTCGAGGACGAGCCCGCCTTCCCGGTGGAGGTGGAGCGGATCGGCCGGCGCTACCTGATGGGGGTGAGGTTCGACGTCTGACGGGCGGGCGCGGAGGAGTGCAAGGGGAGGCGCCGATGGCGGGCGGACGGTGGCAGGTGCTGGGGGCGCTCGCGGCAGCGCTGGTGGTGGCCTTGGCGCTCCCTCCGGCGGCCCCGGCACCCGCCCGCGCGCGCGAGGCCGCGGTTGCGCCCCGTTCGCGGCCGAGCCGGTGCGCGAGGGGGACGCGCTTTCCGTCTCGTGGAGCGGGCCGGCGCGGGTCGACATCTTCCGCCTCGACCGGCCGGATGCCCGGCCGACCCGCGCGAGCCGGGTGGCGCGCGGGGCGACGGGCGGGCGGGCGACGGTGCCGGCGCCCGCCAGCCCGCGGCCCTATCTCCTCCTGCGCGCGGCCGACGGGCGGAGCTTCGTGGTGGCGGAGCGGCTGCTGCCGCTCGAGTCGGGCCAGAACTTCCGCGACCTCGGCGGCTATCCGGCCGCCGAGGGCCGGCAGGTGGCCTGGGGCCTCCTCTATCGTTCTGGCGACCCTTCGACGCTCTCGGCCGCGGATCTGGCCTACCTCGGCCGGCTTGGCATTTCGACCGTGTGCGACCTGCGCGCGACCGCGGAGCGGGCGGCGGCCCCGTCGCGGCTCGCCGAGGGGCGCGACACGCTTCCCCGCGACGATGCGCCGGAGATGCCCGACTTCGGCGCCCTCTTCGCCGGCGGGCCGCCCACGGCAGAGGCCGCCCGCGCGGTCTTCGCCGGCTTCTACCGCGAGCTCCCGTTCCGGTTCGCGCAGGACGACCGGCGCATGTTCCGCGCTCGTCGAAGGGCGGGCGCCCCTCGCCTTCAACTGCTCGGCCGGCAAGGACCGCACCGGGGTTGCCGCCGCGCTCCTCCTCCTTGCGCTGGGGGCGAGCCGCGAGACGGCGATCGCCGACTATCTCCTCTCCGACCGCTCCTGCCGGCCGAAGCCGCCAGCCGCCGGCGCGGCTTCCGCCCGAGGTGATGCGCGTGTTCCAGGGCGTGGACCGGGCCTATCTCGAGGCGGCGTTTGCCGCGATCGACGCCCGGCCGGGGGGCATGGACCGCTTCATGGCCGAAAACCTCGGGCTCTCGGCCGGGGACATCGCGACGCTGCGCCGGCGCGACCTGCGCTGAGCGGCCGGCTCCCGGGCGCGGGCGCGGTCGCGGGGCCGGCGGCTGGCGGGAGGGGCGCGGGACGGGCCGCTGAGCGGGAGGGCGGGGCGCGCGTGCGGCGGCGCTTCCGGGGCCGGCGTCAGGCCGGCGGGCGGAGGCCCAGCGCAGCGAGATCGGCAGTGGCGGCGGCGACGTCGGCGTGGGCGGCGGCCTGGCGCAGCACCGCCTCGATCGCGCGGACCTCGGCGTCGGCCGCCGCCTCCTCGCGCAGGGTGGTGAGGAAGAGGTCGCTCGCGCCGAGCGCGAAGCGGCGCCGCTCGGCCCGGGCGAGCTCGACTGCGGCCTCGCGTTCGCGCGCGGCGAGCTCGACGAGGCGGCGGGTGGCGCGGACGTCGGCGTCGAGCGCGTCGAGCGCGATCGCGATCTCCTCCTCGAGCTGGCGGCGGCGGAGCTCGAAGGCCTGGATCTCGGCGCGGGTGGCGGCGATCCGGCCCGAGGCGGTGCGCTGCTCGAGCGGCACCGAGAAGGCGAGGCCGACCTTGGTCTCGGTGCCGGAGCGGCTGCCGCCGCCGAGGCCCTCGAGGCCGATGTCGCGCGAGGCCTCGACCTTGAGGTCGATGCGGGGCTTGCGGAGGTTCTCGTCGAGGCGGAGCTGCTCGGTGGCCTGGGCGAGCCGGAGGTCGAGCGCCCGGAGGTCGGGCCGGGCGTCCAGCGCGCGGGCGGTGCGGCGGGGGCCGGCCGGCTCGAGGGGAAGCGGCGGCGGCAGGGCGGCGGGCAGGCGGGCCTCGGGCGGGACCAGCGGCCGGCCGTCGGCCCCGCGCAGGAAGAAGGAGAGGCGCACCGCCGCCGCCTCGAGCGCGCGCTCGGAATCGACGACGAGCGCCTGGCGGCGGAGGATGGCCTGCTCGTTCTCGGTGACGATGATCTGCGGGCGCGCGCCCTCGCGCACCTGGCGGCGGAAGCCGTCCTGCCGTTCCTCGGCGATCGCGAGCAGGTTGCGGTAGACCCGGAGCTTCTGGCCGGCGGCCACCCAGTCGAGCCAGGCGCCGAGCGCCCGGCGCTGGACGGCGATCGCGACGAGCAGCGTCTCGGTCTCGGCGAGCGCGATGCCGGTCTCGGCGCGGAACAGGCCGAAGCGGCGCTCGTCGATGGCGCGGTCGCGCAGGAGGGCGAACAGCGCACCGACCTTGAGCTCGCCGCCGCGGTTGGTGAAGGTCTCGTCCTCGTAGGTGGGAAAGTCCCCGCCCGAGACGCGATAGCCGGCGTAGAGCTGGCCGCCCCGGGTGGCGAACGGCCGGGTGACCGAGGCAGCGAGCTGCCGGCCGTCGTAGGTGCCGGAGAGGCGGGTCTCGGCGGTGCCGGAGACGATGGTGTCGAAGGCGCCCTCGGCCTCGGTGCGGCGGCCCTCGGCGGCGCGCACGCGGGCAAGCGCCTCGAGCACCTGGGGCGCGTGGAGGCGGGAGGACTCGAGCACCTCGGCAAGGCCGAGCGGCGCTTCGGCAGCCCGAGTGGATGGCGCGGGCGTGGCTGGCGCGGGCGTGGCTGGCGCGGGCGTGGATGGCGGGGCGGCGGGCTGCGCCGGCAGCGGGGTGGCGGGCAGGAGGCCGGCGGGCAGGAGGGCGAGGGCGAGGAGACCCGCGCGCGCCGGCCCTGGGCCGGCCGGACGGTCAGGCGCCATCGGCTGCCGTGGTGGTTCCGTCGGGGATGAGCCCGCCTTCGCTCACCGAGCGGGTGACCTGCAGCGGGAAGCGGTTGAGCTGCCGCCAGAGCTCGAAGCCGACCGTGACCGTGTCCATGAGGATCCAGCCCCTCACCTGGGCGCCGAGGCGGATTGCGGGCTCCTTCGGCCAGGGCGGCCGGTCCGCGGCCGGCAGCACGAGAACCCGGTAGAGCCCGTTGGGCGAGGCGGCGTCGTCGGTTGCGTAGACCACCCCGTCGAACACGCCGCGGGCGATCGAGGGCCATCCGGAGAACTGGACGGCCGGCCAGCCCTCGAACTGGAGGCGGACGCGCCGCCCAGCCTCGACGAGGGGGACATCCACCCCCTGGACGAAGAGCTCGACGACGGGCTGGGCCTGGCGGGGCGCGAAGGTGGCGAGCACGTCGCCTTCCTTGACGAGGGTGGCCTGGTCGAGCGCGCGGATCTGGAGGACGCGGCCGTCGCGCGGGGCGGAGACGACCTGGAGCGAGAGGCGGTTGATGCGCACATCGATGCCCTGGAGCTTGGCGCGGCTCTGGGCGACCCGGGCCTCGAGGTCGGCGACGCGAAGCTGCGCGGCCTCGAGGTCGCGCGGGGCGGCGAGCCCCTCGGCGACGAGGGTGCGCTGGCGCTCGACGTCGAGCCGGGCGATGCGGACCGCCTGCTCGGCGGCGCGGATCTCGGCCTCCGCCTCGGAGCGCTCGGCCTCGAGCCGGTCGATGATGGCGGGGTCGGTGTCGACGATGCGGACGATGGGATCCCCGGCCTCCACAAGCTCGCCCTCGCGCACATACCACTCCTCGACTCGGCCGGGGACCAGGGCGGTGATGTTCTGCACCCGGTCGGCCGGGTCGAGGGTGGTGATGCGGCCTTCCCCATAGGCAGTCTGCACCCAGGGCACGAAGGCGAGGAAGGCGGCAACCACGAGGATGCCGAAGACGAGCATCGCCGCGATTGCGCGGGCGATCCGGGGGGTGCGGATCGCGGCGAGCGTCGGGAAGCGGGCGAGGTCTTCCTCACGCAACGACAAGGCGGCGCCCCTTGCCCACGCTGGTGCGCAGCCGGTCGAAGGCGCTGCGGTCCTTCATGAGGGTCTGCTGCTCGCGGCCGATCCAGAGGAAGCCGTCGAGCGCGACGTCGTCCGGGCGGTTGGTGAAGTAGATGAGGGTGGTGCGGGTGGCGGCGAAGTGGCGGAACACGTCCTCGAGACGGTGGACCGGGACCATGTCGAGGACCGGCGAGAGCACGAGGATCTTCGGCTTCGAGAGGATGGCGGCGGCGAGCTTCAGCTGCATGGTCTTGGGCAGGCTGAGCGGCCAGCCGGTCGGCGAGAGCATGGTCTGCATGCCGTCGGGCAGCATGGCGATGCGGTCCTCGAGGCCGACGAGGCGGAGCGCGGCGGTGATGTCGGCCGGGTCGCCGCTGACGTTGGAGAGCGAAAGATAGGACTCGATGCTGGTCTCGACCATGTTCGGCCGGTCGAGGACGATGATCTCGGTGCGCAGGCGCACGCGGTCGAGGCTCGCGATGTCGACTCCGCCGAGCGTGACGAGGCCGCTTTCGGGGCGGACATGGCGCTTGAGCAGGTGGGAGAGGAGCCGCTCCATGCCCGGGTCGCCCGAGGCGACGAGCTTCGCACCCTCGGGGACGGTGAAGTCGAAGACGACCGGCCCGGAGCTGTGGGCGAAGCGGACGCCGACAAGCCGGAGCGTGGCGTCCGCCGGCGGCAGGACATTGCGCCCTTCGGTTGGCTCGCGGCGGATGCCGTAGAGCTGGTTCAGCTCCTCGAGGCCGGCGACGAGGTCGTAGAAGTCCTCGAGGTAGGGGCCGAGCTGGGCGGCGCCGTAGAAAACGCCCGCGAGGATGAGCTCGGCGGCGACCAGCTGGCCGATCGAGAGCTGCTCCTGGATGACGAGCCAGCCGCCGAGCGCAAGCAGCGCGGCCGAGGCGACGGCGTAGAGGACGAAGAGCGCGATGGTCTGCGGGAAGCTCCAGCGGAAGTGGCGGACACGGGCGGCGATGTAGTCGGCGGTGAGCGCCTCCGAGCGCTGGTAGGCGAAGTCCATGTGGGCCGCGGACTTGTAGAAGCCGTCGGACGCGCCGACGCTCTCGAGCCAGTGGGCGATGCGGTACTTCTGGTGGCAGACCTCGATCGACGTGCGCATGGCGCCTCTCAGGAAGACCGACCAGATGGCGATGAGCGCGAGCACGAACAGGATGTTGAAGACGAGAAAGAACGGGTGGTAGAAGGACGTGACGACGATCCCGACGGCGGCCTGGAGGATGACGGTGAAGGCCCCGACCACAAGGCTCGGCACCGACTTGTGCACTGTCATCATCTCGAAGTAGCGGTTGAAGACGTCGGCCCGGCGAGAGTCGAGGAAGAAGGGGTTCTCGGCATGGACCGCGCGGATCGTGGCCTCGGCGACGAGGCGGGCGGCGAAGCGCCGCTTGAAGATCTCCATGATCCAGGTCTGCAGCGATGCCAGAAGAGCCCAGATCAGCAGAAGGCCGAGGAGCGCGAGGCTGAGCACGACCAGCGGAGTCTCGAGCCCGGTTGCCACTTGGTTGATGAGCATCTGCACCGAGATGGGGGTGGCGAGCAGCAGCAGGCTCAGCGCCAGGCCGTAGACGAGGGCAAGCGCGACGAACCCCCGGTCTGCCCCGAGGATGGGGCGCGCCCAGGCGATGACGTCACGAATGCTGACTGTTGCCGGCGCGGCCATCGGCTTCCTGTCCTAGCGGGACGCCGGATTGTAGGGCGGGGGGGCCGCCGTTGCAATGCGGCGCGGCCAGCGGCTGCGGCCCGCCGCCGCGGAGCGCGGTGATGGCGAAGCTGCTGCTCGCGATCGATTCCGGCACCACCTCGACCCGCGCGCTGGCCTTCGACCGCGCGGGCCGGGTGGTGGCATCGGTCGCGCGCCCGCTGCCGCAGGTCTTTCCCGCCCCCGGCTGGGTGGAGCACGATGCCGCCGCCATCCGCGACCTGACCCGCGAGGCCGCCGAGGCGGTCGTGGCCGAGGTGGGCGCCGAGGCGATCGCCGCCGTGGGGCTTGCCAACCAGCGCGAGACGGCGGTTGCCTGGGACCGGGAGACGGGTGTGCCGCTTGCGCCCGCCCTCGTCTGGCAGGACCGGCGGACGGCCGACCGCTGCGAGGCGCTCCGCGCCGCCGGCCATGAGGCCCTGGTGCAGGAACGGACCGGCCTCCTCCTCGACCCCTATTTCTCGGCCACCAAGTGGGCATGGATGCTGGCCGAGGTGCCGGAGGTGGCGGCCGCGGCGGCGGCCGGCCGGCTCGCGCTCGGCACCGTCGACTCCTGGCTTCTCTTCGCGCTCTCGGCGGAGCGGGTGCACGCGACCGACCCGACCAACGCCTCGCGCACCCTCCTCATGGATCTCGCCGCTGGCGCCTGGGACCCGGCGCTCTGCGACCTCTTCAGCGTGCCCGCCGCGGCGCTGCCCGCCATCCGCCCCTCGGTCGGGCGGGTCGCAACGGTCAGGCTCGGCGGGCAGGCGATCCCGGTGACCGGGGTGGCAGGCGACCAGCAGGCCGCGGCCGTCGGCCAGGGTTGCCTTGCGCCGGGCGAGGCCAAGAGCACCTACGGCACCGGCATCTTCCTGCTGGTGGCGAGCGGCGGCGCGGTGCCGCGGAGCGCGAGCCGGCTGCTTGCGACGCGGGCGGCCGCGGAGCGCGGGCCGGCCTTCGCGCTGGAGGGCTCCGTCTTCGTGGGCGGGGATGCGGTCAAGTGGCTGCGCGACCGGCTGGGGCTCATCGGCACCGCGGCCGAGACCGAGGCGCTGGCGGCAAGCGTGCCCGATTCGGGCGGCGTGGTCCTGGTGCCTGCCTTCGCGGGCCTCGGGGCGCCCTGGTGGGAGCCGCGGGCGACCGGCCTTCTGACTGGCCTCTCGGGGGCGACCAGCCGGGCGCACCTTGCCCGCGCCGTCCTCGAGGCGATGGGGAACCAGACGGCCGACCTCGTCGAGGCGTTCGCCCGCGACGGCGTGTCGCCCTCGGTCCTCAAGGTGGACGGGGGCATGGTGGCGAACGACTGGCTCTGCCAGGATCTTGCCGATGCGACCGGCCTCGAGGTGGTGCGCCCCGAGACGGTGGAGACGACCGCGCTGGGCGCGGCGATGCTGGCGGCGGTGGGCGCGGGGCTCGTGCCCGACCTTGCGACCGCGGCGGCGCGGATGGTGAGGACCGACCGCCGGTTCCGGCCGGCGGCGGATAGGGCGGCGCGCGCGGCGCGGCGGGCGGGCTGGCGGCGGGCGGTTGCGCAGGTGCTGGCCGGGATCCGCGCCGGCGGGGACGTGGCGGGCGGGGACGTGGCGGGCGGGGACGTGGCGGGCGGGGACGTGGCGGGCGGGCCGCGGCCGGGCGCGTAGCCGGGGCCTGCGGCGGCTGCTAGGCTGGCCCCCATGCGCATGCGTGACCTCGAGCGCGCCTCCGGGATCGGGCGGGAGACCATCCGCTTCTACATCCGCGAGGGGCTGCTGCCCGAGCCGGTGAGGACCGCGCGCAACGCCGCGCTCTACGGCGAGGAGCATCTGACTCGGCTGCTCGCCATCCGCCGGCTGCGCGAGGACCGGTTCCTGCCGCTCGGCGTCATCCGCGTGCTGCTCGACGCGCCGCCCGAGGCCGGCTGGGACAGCCCCGACATCCTGCCCCACGTGGACGCGCTGCTGCGCGCGCGGCTCGAGCTGGCCGGCGCGCGCGAGGACGCGCGCGCCATCCTCGCCGACATGCCGGGCGGCGCCGAGGAGCTGGCCGAGCTTGCGGCCGGCGGAATCGTCGAGGTGGCGGACGACGGCACCGTCTCGCCGCGCGATGCGCGGATCCTGAGGCTCATCGCCGACCTCTCGCGCCTCGGGTTCAACCGCGAGGCCGGCTACGCCCAGGACGGTCTGAAGCGCTACCTCGCCGCCATGCGCTGGCTGGCCGAGGCGCAGGTGCGCGACTTCTTCCGGCTGACCGGCCCCCGGGTGGACGAGGAGAAGGCCGCCGACATGGCCGAGCGCGGCCTTGGGCTTCTCATCGCCCTCATCGGCGAGCTGTTCACCCGCGAGGTGCTGAAGGGACTTGCGGCGCGGCGGAACCGGCGGGCGGGAGATGCGGGCCTGGGGGAAGCGGGCGAAGGGGTGACGCCGGACGCGGCGGGGCGCGGCGCGGGCTAGAAGTCCCCGGCGATGGTGAGCGCGAGGCCCGAGCCCGGGGCGGCGTTGCCCGCCACCTTCACCCGATAGTCGAGCCGGGCCGAGACCGGGGTGTTGGCGAAGCCGAGCTTCAGCATCGGCCCGACGTCCACCCGGTGGGAGGTGATGAACCCTTCCTGGCCGCTCGCCCAGCCGCCCACCCCGGCGGACAGGCGGATGCGGTCGAGCGAGACGAGCGGGGCGAGCGCCGTTGCCTCGCCGCCGCCGTAGAGGTCGGCCGGGCCGAAGCCGACCACCCCGCCCTCGCCGTAGACGCTGAGCTCGACCGGCCGGCCCAGCGCCGAGACCTGGCGGGCGGTGCCGCCGGCAAGCCGCGCCGACCAGGCGTTGCGGCCGAAGGCGCCAAGCGCGATGCGCCGCTCGACGGCGACGTGGACGGGAACGCGGGGCAAGGGGTCGACGCGGACGCCGACGGCGGCCTCGGCGGTCTCGGGGTCGAGCCGGCCGCGCGCATCCGAGCCGGTGGCGACGCGGGCGAAGGCGGTCACGCGGCGGCGGGCGAGCGGGTCGAGCGTCCAGCCCGCGAGCGCGCCCGTCTGCGTGCTGCCGAGGACCGGAGTGGCGGCGACCGCATCGCCCTGGGCGCCCTCGCGGGCGAGCGCGTAGACTCCGAATGACAGCCGCCGGCGCAGCGTGCGCAGGTCGGCCGCCCAGGCCGAGGCCTGGGGGGCGGCCGGGTCGAGCGCGAGCGCCCGGGCAAGGCCGTCGGCGGCGGCGCGGCGGTCCCCCGCCCGGAGCGCGGCATAGCCTTCGCTGGCGAGCCGGAAGGCCTCGTCGCGCGCGGCGGCCGGGCGCGCCGGGGCGGCGGGCGCGGCTTCGGCGAGCAGCGCCGGAGCGGCGTCGGCAGCCGCGGGGCCAGCCGATGCGGGGGCTGCGGGTGCGGCCATGGGAGGAAGGCTCCAGCCGGGCGCGGCAGCCTGGCGCGGCACCTCGTGGACGATGCGCACCACCGCCTCGGCCGGGCGGGCGGCGGGGCCGGGGGCGGGGCCGGCCGGGACCGGAGCGGGGCCGGCCGGGCCCCAGCCGGCGGCAACCAGGCGCGCGACCGTCTCGCTTGCGACCCGGGCCGCGACCTCGGCGGCGATGGCGGCCACCTCGTCGGCGGAGGCGCCGGAGGCAGGGGCGGCCGGCGCCGCCGGGCTGCCCCCGACGAGCGCCCGGAGCCGCGCTTCCTCGCTGGTACGGGCCGCAAGCCACTCGGGGAGGCGGCCGGCCGCCCAGCCGAGCGCGAGGATGCCGACCACCTGGTAGAGGCGGAGCGCGGCGCCGGCGCGGGGGGCCTCTTCAGCCACGGGCCTCGCCCAGTGCAGCCGCTGCTTCGGGGAAGCGGTGGGCGGTCTTCTCCCAGGGGCGGCCGCGGCCGGACCGCACTTCCTCGGCATAGAGGCGGAAGGCGCGCAGCGCAGCAAGCGCGTTGACGAGGTTGCCGACCGGTGCGCGGGGGATGGCGAGCATGGCCTGCACGGGGCCCGCGACCCGCCAGGCGAAGAGCGCACGGAGGAGAAGGCGCCAGGCGAGCACCAGGGCAAGGACGGCGAGCAGGGGCGCGAGCGCCGGGTCGTCAGTGACGCCGGGGATGGCGCCTGCGGGCAGGCCGAGGAGGAGGGCAAGCCCCTGCCAGAGGAGGGCGGCGCCGAGCGCGGCATAGGTGGCGAGCGCGAGCACGGCGGTCGCGATGGTCTTGCGGTCGCGCAGCAGCATCCAGCGCGCGGCCGGCCCGCCGCTCCAGCCGAGCCGGTCCCAGCCGGCAAGCGCGATGCCCCTGAGCCAGCGGTCCTTCTGGCGGACGGCGGCGGGAAGTGTTGCGGGGAAGTAGCTGCGCACTGCGACGAGGCGGCCCGCGGCCCGCTCGCGCACGAGGACGGCGCGGAAGCCGAGGCGGTGCAGGCGGTGGCCGAGCTCATAGTCCTCGGTGAGGCTGGCTGCGTCGAAGGGGGCGCGGGCGGGCCCCTCGAGCCGGCGCAGGGCGTGCATGGCGATGGCGGTGCCGACCCCGGCGCTCGGCACGGGGGCGCGCAGCAAGGTGCGGACCACGAGATCGCGGGCGTGGGCGCTTGCGAACTCGTCGAGATAGTGGCCGCTGACGAGGAACTCCCCCGGGTCGACGAGGGGGACGACGGGAAGCTGGACCATGTCGGCGCGGGCCAGCGCGCGGTCGAGGACGGCGAGCTCCTGCGGATCGACCATGTCTTCGGCGTCGTGGAGGACGACGGCGCGGAACGGCCGGCCGCTCGTTCGCGACTCGTCGTCGGCCGCGCGCCAGAGGTGGTTGAGGCAGTCGGCCTTGGTGGTGGGGCCCGGGCGGCTGGTGACGACGGCGGTGACGCGCGCGTCCTCCCGGGCCACCGCGGCGACCGCCTCCGCCGTGGCCGGGTCGTTCGGGTAGACGCCGACGAAGATCCGGTAGTCCGGGTGGTCGAGCCGGGCGAGGGTGGCGCGGAGCATCGGCCCGATGACCGCCGCCTCGTCCCAGGCGGGGACGAGGATGGCGAAGCGGCCCGGGGAGGCCGGGGGCGGCGGCCTTGGCGCCAGCCGGGCGGCGAGGTGGGCGAAGGGCGCAAGGGCATCGATGGCGAGATCGTCGAGGGCGTTCGCGGCGACGAGAAGGCCGGTGAGCCAGAGCGACTCGCGCACGAGAACGGCGAGGAGGGCGAGGAGCGGCAGGAAGGGCTCGGCCGCGAGCGCCGTCACCGGAGGCACTCCGGGCGGCGCCTCGCTGCCTGCGGTACGGCGGGGCGGGGCATGGTCAGGCGCCGCGGCCGCGGCTCTCCTGGCGGGAGGAGGGGTGGACGCCCCGGGGCTGCCAGGGGGGAGTGCACGGGGAGGGCCGTGCCTCTCCTGGGGGAACCAGCCCCGGAGCGTCCGGGGAACCGGATGGCTTCATGCAGCGCAGGGTCGGAAATCGCCGCATGAAACCAGCGGCCCCCTTAGCGGCTGAGGTCGAGCCTCAGGACCTGGTCGGGCAGGGCGAACCGTGCCCGGAAGAGGGTGAGCGTCTCGGGCTTCACCGTGACCATGAGCGCGCCGAGCAGCTGGCCGCCGATCTCCTTGGGCAGGCCGAGCGGCTCCACGTCCCAGCCGGTCGAAAGAAGCTGCGAGAGGTAGGCCATGTGGGTCACCATGGTGTAGCGGGTGATTCCAGCGACGAGCGCATATTCGATGAGGGCGGTTGCCAGCCGCTCGCGCACCGCGTTGTGCGCCTCCCAGTCGGCAAGGAGCGGCGAGGTGCACAGCCGGGTGACCTCGAGGACGTCGGGCCCGCGGGGCACGTCGCCATCGACGAGCATGGGGAAGATGTCGCCGAGGAGGTGGCGGCGGGTGGTCGGCAGCAGGCGGACCGAGCCGAGGTGCATGCCGCTCGAAGGGTCCGCCGCGACGAGGTAGAGGGCGTGCTCGGTGTCGAACTCGTCCATCTCGTAGCGGTCGTCGACGACCGGCACCTGCCACTTGAGCCGGTCGACGAAGACCGCCTTGCGGTCGGCGTGCATGCCGCGCAGCAGGCCGGCGCGGGCATCCCGGTTCGTCGCGGTGATGAGCTCGACCATGCCTCCATCCTCCGGCCGCCCTCCGCTCCGTGGCGGGTGCGACCCCAGGCCGAGGGTTAACGCGAGCGGGCGGAGCAGCGGAATATCCCCGATCGGGGAGGGGCCGCTTGACCGCGCTGGCACGGCCCGCCAACCGGTCGGCCATGGCTGTTGCTGCGCCCGAAGTGCCCGGCGAACACCCGGAGCGCGCCATTCAGGCGCTGGTGCGCGACGTCTGGGAGAACGGGGTCGAGCGCCGCGACCGCACCGGCGTCGGCACGCGCGCGCGCTTCGGGGCGATGCTGCGGTTCGACCTCTCGGACGGCACGGTGCCGCTCATGACGCTGAAGCGCGTCCACTGGCGGGTGGCGGTGAAGGAGCTGCTCTGGTTCCTCTCAGGGGAGACGAGCATCCGCCCGCTGGTCGAGGCCGGAGTCCACATCTGGACCGACTGGCCGCTCGCCCGCTTCCGCCGCGAGACGGGGGAGGCGATCGACCGCGACGCCTTCGAGGCCCGGATCCTCGCCGACCCCGAGTTTGCCGCCCGCTGGGGAGACCTCGGGCCGGTCTACGGCCGCCAGTGGCGGCGCTGGCGCGGGGCTGACGGGCGCGAGCACGACCAGCTCGCCGCGCTCGTTGCCGGGCTGCGGCAGGACCCTTCCAGCCGGAGGCACATCTTCACCGGCTGGAACGTGGCCGAGCTCGCCGAGATGGCCCTGCCGCCCTGCCACATGACCTACCAGTATTTCGTGGCCGACGGCCGGCTCTCGTGCCTGCTCTACCAGCGCAGCTGCGACCTCGGCCTCGGCTTTCCCTTCAACATCTTCGAGGCGGCCCTCCTGCTGCGCATGCTGGCCGACCAGTGCGACCTTGCGCCGGGCGAGCTGGTGTGGACGGGGGCCGACGTCCACCTCTACCTCAACCACGGGCCGCTCGTTGAGGCGCTCGTTGCCCGCACCCCGCGGCCCTGGCCGAAGCTGCACCTCAGGCGCCGGCCGGCCGACCTCTTCTCCTACGCGCCCGAGGATGTCGCGATCGAGGGCTACGATCCGCACCCGCACGTGCCTGCGCCGGTTGCCGTCTGAGCCGCTTGCAGCGCGCGCCGTGACGCGCTAGCGGCCTCGGCCACGGCAAGGGTGCCCGGGGGAACCCGGGTGAAAAGGGAAGCCGGTGCGGGGGAGACCCCAAGTCCGGCGCTGTACCCGCAACTGTAGCCGGGGAGGCCCGTGGCCACATGCCACTGCCCGACGAGGGTGGGAAGGCGGCCACGCCGGGCCGGCGATCCGGAAGCCAGGAGACCTGCCCCTGCCGGTCGTCCCTTCGCGCCGGCGGGAGTTCCGGGGCGATCGAGACCGGCCGTGGCGGCGCCCCGTGGGCGCCGGCGCGGACCCGAGCCTTCGCGCGGACGACAGGATCGTTCGTCGTGGAGGTAAGACATGCCCGTTCCCGTTGCTGCAGATGCTCCCATCATCGTGACTGCCGCGCGCGCGCCCGTGGAGGCGGGCGAGCTCGGCGCCTCGCTCTCGGTGCTGCTGCGCGCCGACCTCGACCGGCTGCAGACACCCGCCGTCACCGACCTGCACCGGCTCCTGCCGGGCGTCACCGTGTCGGCGAACGGCGGGCGCGGCGCCTTTGCCGCCGTCAGGATCCGCGGGGCCGAGGGCGACCAGACGCTCGTCGTCATCGACGGCGTGCGGGTGAACGACCCGGCAGCACCTGGCGCAGGCTACGACTTCGGCGGCCTGCTCGCCGGCGGCGTCGAGCGGATCGAGCTCCTGCGCGGGCCGCAGTCGCTTGCCTGGGGGAGCCAGGCGATCGGCGGGGTCGTGGCCATCACCACCCGCGCGCCGGGTGCGCCCGAGCTCAACGCCCGCATCGAGGGCGGCAGCCGCGCGAGTGTCTACGCAACCGCCGACGGCAGCGCCAAGGCCGGGCGGCTCGGGCTCGGCGCCTCGGTCACCTACGGCCGCACCGACGGCATCTCGGCCGCCGCCGAGGCGCGCGGGGCGACCGAGCGCGACGACTGGACCGGCTGGGGCGGGACGCTCCGGGCCACGCTTGACCTCACGCCGGCGCTTGCGCTCGACGCGCGCGGGCGGTTCCAGGCGAGCCGCTTCGGGATCGACGGTTTCCCGCCGCCGCGCTTCCAGCTTGCCGACACGCCCGAGCGCAGCCGCCAAGACGAGGCGAGCGGCTTCCTCGGCCTTGCCTTCGCGCCGCAAGGCGGGCCGAGCCGCCACCTGCTTGGCGCCGAGCTGACCGAGGTGGACCGGCGCACCACCGACCCGCGCCGCACGCCCTCTGCCACCTTTCTTGCGACCGGCCGCAACCTCAGGCTGCGCTACACCGGCGAGTGGCGGCTGGCCCCGTGGCTCGAGGCGAGCTTCGGCGCCGAGCGCGAGCGCAGCCGCCTGGCGACGGCCTCGCCGTCCGCCTTCGACCCCGACCCGGAGCGGTTCCGCGCCGAGGCGACGCTGACCGGCGGCTTCGTCCAGGCGGTGGTTCGACCGCTGCCCGGCCTGACCGCGGTGGCCGGCGTGCGCCACGACGCCCACAGCGACTTCGGCGGCGCCACCACGCCGGGCGTCTCGCTCTCCTTCGCGCCGGGCGACGGCCTGTGGCGGCTCAAGGCGAGCTGGGGCGAGGGCTTCAAGGCCCCTACCCTCTTCCAGCTCTTCTCGGACTTCGGCAACCCCGGCCTCAGGCCCGAGCGCGCCGAGGGCTGGGACGCCGGCTTCGAGGCGGGCCTTGCCGAGGGGCAGCTGCGGCTTGCCGCCACCGCCTTCGGCCGGACCACGCGCGACCAGATCGACTTCGTCTCCTGCTTTGCGAACCCGCTTCCGGCCTGCGCCGGGCGGCCGTTCGGCACCTACGACAACGTGGCGCGCACCCGTGCCCGCGGAGTCGAAGCGGAAGTGGGCCTGGCGCCGGCGGAGGGGCTTGCCGTCTCGTTCGCCTACACCTTCCTCGACGCGCGCAACCGGGCCCGCGGCACGGCCAACTTCGACCGGCTGCTGCCGCGCCGGCCGCGCCACACGGCCGCGCTGGTGGCCGACTGGACCGCGCCTGCCGGCTGGAGCCTCGGCATGACGCTCTCCCACGCCTCGGAGAGCTTCGACAACGCGAGCAACAGCCGGCGCATCCCCGACCGGGTGCTCCTCGACCTGCGCGGGGCGGTGCCGCTCGGCGACCGCCTCGAGCTCTACGGCCGCGTGACCAACGTGACCGACACGGTCTGGGAGACGGCGAGTTTCTACGGCCAGCCGGGCCGGGAGTTCGCCGGCGGGGTGCGTGCGCGCTTCTAGCCTGCTCGTCGCCCTCGTGGGGGCGAGCGCTGCGGCCGCCGCGCCGCAGCGCGTCGTCTCGATGAACCCGTGCGCCGATGCCATCCTCGCCGAAGTGGCCGCACCGGGGCAGATCGCGGCGGTCTCGCACTGGTCGCACGACCCGCGCGGCACCTCCATGGACCTTGCGCGGGCGCGGCGCTTCCCCCGCCACTTCGGCACCGCCGAGGAAGTGCTGCGCCTCGCGCCCGACCTCGTCGTCGCCGGCGCCCACACGCCGGCGGCGACGCGCGCCGCCTTCGCCCGCCTCGGCGTGCCGGTGGTGACGGTGGGGGTGCCGGCGAGCGTCGCCGACTCGCTTGCCGAGGTGCGGGCGCTCGCGCGGGCCGTGGGCCGGCCGGCGGCGGGCGAGGCGCTGGTGGGGCGCATCGAACGCGCGCTTGCCGCCGCGCGCCACCAGGGCCCGCCCGTGCCAGCGGTGCTGCGCACGCCCGCGGGCGTGGTGCCGGGGGACGGCACGCTGATGGCCGACCTCATGGCGACGACCGGCTTCGTCAACGCGGCGGCCACGATGGGACTCGCCCGGTGGGACGTGCTTCCCGTCGAGCGGCTGCTGCTCGCCCCGCCCGTTCTCCTGCTCGCCGACCCCGGCGCCGCGCTCCACCCGGCGCTCGCGCGCGCCAGGGTGCGCGTCGCCCCCTTCGACATGCGGCTCCTCAACTGCGGCGGCCCTTCCATCATCCGCGCCGCGGCGGCGCTTGCCGCCATCCGCCGGGGCCTGCCGTGATCCGCGCCGGGCTTTCCGCCCTCGTCGCGGCGGCGTTCCTGCTCTCGCTTTCGGCGGGGAAGGCCTGGATCGCCCCCTGGGCCTTTGCCGACGGCACGCGCGAGGGGCTGGTGCTCCTCGAGCTCCGGCTGCCCCGCGCCCTCCTCGGGCTTCTGGTCGGCGCGCTCTTGGGCGCCGGCGGCGCGGTGCTCCAGGGCTATCTCCGGAACCCGCTCGCCGAGCCGGGCGTGCTCGGAGTCTCGGCGACCGCAGCGCTGGGCGCGGTCCTCGCCATCTTCCTCGGCGCGGGCGGCCAGCCGCTGGTCGTGGCGGCGAGCGCCATGGCGTTCGGCGCCGGGGCGGTCGCCCTTCTCGCCCTCGTCGGCGGGGCGAGCGGGCTCCAGCTGCTGCTCGCCGGCGTGGTGCTCGCAAGCCTCGCGGCGGCGCTCACCTCGCTCCTCGTGAGCCTGGCCCCCACCCCCTTCGCGCTCGGCGAGATCGTGACCTGGCTCATGGGCGCGCTCACCGACCGGACCTTCCTCGACGTGCGGCTGCTCCTCGGGCCGGCGCTCGTCTCCTTCGTGCTGATGGCGGCGGCCGCGCGCGCGCTTGACGCGCTCTCGCTCGGCGAGCCGGTGGCCGCCTCGCTCGGCGTGGATCTCGCGCGCACGCGGCTCCTCGTCATCGCCGGCGTGGGCCTCGGCGTGGGCGCAAGCGTGGCGGTCACCGGCGTCATCTCGTTCGTGGGGCTCGTGGTGCCGCACCTGCTGCGGCCGCTTGTGGGGCCGGAGCCGTCGCGGCTCCTCCTTCCCTCGGCGCTGGGCGGCGCGGCCCTCGTGCTTCTCGCCGACAGCCTCGTGCGGCTCGTGCCGGGTGCGGCCGAGCTCAAGCTCGGCATCGCCATGGCGCTCCTCGGCGCGCCCTTCTTCCTGTGGCTCCTGTGGCGGACGCGGACGGAGCTCGCGTGACGGCGCCGGTGCTGGCAGCCGAGGGCCTGAGGGTGGAGCGGGCGGGCTTCGCGCTGGGGCCGCTCGCGCTTGCGCTGGTGCCGGGCCGGGTGCTTGCCATCCTGGGGCCGAACGGGGCCGGGAAGTCCACCCTGCTGATGGCGCTGGCCGGTCTCGTGCCGGCAGCGGGGGGCGCGGTGCTGCTCGACGGCCGGCGGCTCGCCGCCCTGCCGCCGAAGATGCGGGCGCGGGCGGTCGGCTACCTGCCGCAGGGCGGGGACGTGCACTGGAACCTCTCGGCGCGCGCGCTCGTCATGCTGGGGCGCACGCCCCACCGGCCGCCGGTGGGCCCGCCGGGGCCAGCCGACGTGGCGGCGGTCGATGCGGCGCTCGCCGCCACCGATGCGCTCCACCTCGCCGGCCGGCCGGTCCGCGCGCTCTCGGGCGGCGAGCGGGCGCGCGTGCTGCTTGCCCGCGTGCTCGCCGGGGCGCCGCGCGTGCTACTGGCCGACGAGCCGCTGCAGAACCTCGACCCGGCGCACCAGCTGGCCACCGTTGCGCTGCTGAGGGACGCGGCGGCGCGGGGCGCGGCCGTGGCGGCGGTGGTGCACGACCTGCCGCTCGCGCGGCGGCTGGCCGATGACGCGCTTCTCCTCGTCGGGGGGCGGGTGCTGGCGGCCGGCCCGGCGGCCGAGGTGCTGGCGCCCGGGCCGCTGGCCCGGGCCTTCGGCATCCGCGTCTCGGCCGAGCTGGTGCCGGTTGCGGCCGCTGGCGAAGCGGCTAGGGCGGACGGGTGAGCGAGGCGGAAAGCAGCGCGTCCACGGGCGGGCGGGAGGTGGTGCGGCCCGAGGTGGTGCTGGTGGTGGCGGCAGCCGAGAACGGCGTCATCGGCCGGGCCGGGCGGCTGCCCTGGCACCTGCCCGAGGACCTCCGGCGCTTCCGGCGGATGACGGTGGGGCACCCCGTCATCATGGGGCGCAGGACCTTCGAAGCGATCGGCCGGCCCCTTCCCGGCCGCCACAACATCGTGCTGACCCGCGACCCGGCGTGGCGGGCGGAAGGGGTGACGGCGGCCTCCTCGCTTGCCGAGGCGGTGGCGGCGGCCGGGCTCGACCCGCGCACGCGCGCGCCGCGCCTGTTCGTGATCGGCGGCGCGGAAGTCTATGCGCTGGCGCTGCCGGTGGCGACCGCGATCGAGCTCACCCGGGTGCATGCGAGGCCGGAGGGGGACGCCCTCTTCCCGGGGCCCGACCCGGCCACGTGGCAGCGGGTCTCGGCCGAGCCGGGCGATGGCGTCACCTACGAGCGCTGGGAGCGGCTTTCCCCGGCGGGGCCGCTCGGCTAACGCGCCGCCGATGGAGGTGATGCGCGACGGAGCGGGGGCGCCGCCGGCGCTGCGGGGGGGTGCGGTTGCGATCGGCAACTTCGACGGCGTGCACCTCGGCCACCAGGCGGTGATCGGGGCGGCGGTGCGCTGGGCCCGCGCGCGCGGCGCACCCGCGATCGTCGCCACCTTCGAGCCGCACCCGTCGCGCCACTTCCGGCCCGAGGCCCCGCCGTTCCAGCTGACGAGCCTTGCCCAGAAGCTGCGCCACTTCGCCGGGCTCGGGGTGGACGGGGCCATGGTGATCCCGTTCGATGCGGCGCTCGCGGGCCTGTCCGCCGAGGCGTTCGTCGACCGCTGGCTCGTCGGGCGGCTGGCGCCCCGCCACCTCGTGACCGGCGCCGACTTCGGCTTCGGCCACCGCCGCTCGGGCAACGCGGCAACGCTCGCCGCGCTGGGCGCATCCCGCGGCTTCTCGACCGAGGCGCTCGCCCCCGTCGAGGCGGAAGGGGCGCCGGTCTCCTCGACCCGCGTGCGCGAGGCGCTGGCGCGGGGCGACGCGGGGCTTGCCACCCGGCTCCTCACCCGGCCGTTCGCGATCGAGGGGCCGGTCATCCACGGCGACAAGCGGGGCCGGACGATCGGGGTGCCGACCGCCAACATGGAGGCCGGCGCCTATGCCCGGCCGCGCTACGGGGTCTATGCCGTGCGGGTCAGGCTGCCGGCGGGCGAGAGCCGGCCGGGGGTGGCGAACTTCGGCATCCGGCCGATGTTCGAGCCTCCGCGCGAGCTGCTCGAGACATGGATCCTCGACTGGGAGGGCGACCTCTACGGACAAAGCCTCGAGGTGGGGCTTGTCGCCTTCCTGCGCGAGGAGCGGCGGCTCGACGGGCTCGAGGCGCTGAAGCGGCAGATCCTGGCCGACGCGGAGGCGGCGCGGGCAGCGCTCGGCTGAGGCGGGGCGCTCAGGCCCCGGTGGCGACCGGCAGGCGGGCGAGGCCGCGGAAGCCGGGGAGGCTGCGCCAGGCGGGGGCCTCGCCGGCGAGGCGCAGGCCGGGGAAGGCCGCGAACAGGCGCTGGAAGGCGACCCGCGCCTCGAGCCGGGCGAGCGCGGCACCGATGCAGCTGTGGGCGCCGCCGCCGAAGGCGAGGTGGGGAGCCGCGCCCCCCGCCTGCCGGCCGAGGTCGAACCGGTCGGGCTCCGCGAAGACCTCCGGGTCGCGGTTGGCGGCGCGCAGCAGGGCGAAGACCGGGGTGCCGGCCGGGACCGGCACGCCGGCGATCTCCATGTCCGACGGGGCGATGCGGGGGGTGACGTCGACCGGGCCCTCGAGCCGCAGCGTCTCCTCGACGGCGGCGGCGGCAAGCGACGGATCGGCCCGCAGGCGAGCGAGCGCCTCGGGGTTCAGGAGGAGGAGGCGCACGCCCGAGGCGATGAGGTCGGTCGTGGTCAGGTTGCCGCCGACGAGGAGGGCGGTGAGGTTGAGGAGGATCTCGCGGTCGGAGAGGGGGGCGCCGGCGGCCTGGGCCTGGACGAGGTCGGTGACGAGGTCGTCAGCGGGCACTTTGCGCCGGGCGGCCATGAGCTCGGCGAAGTGGGCGTGGAGCGCGTCGGTCGCGGCGATCGCCGCGGCGTCTTCTTCGGGCGTGCGCAGCGGGTTGAGGGTGAGGATGATGGCTTCCGACCAGCGGCGGAACTCCTCGCGGCGCTCGGGCGCGACGCCGAGGATGCGGGCGATGGCGTGGATGGGCACCGGCTCGGCGAAGGCGGCGACGAGGTCGAAGGCGGGCGCGCCGGCGAGGCCTTCGAGCACGTCGGCCACCACTTCCTCGACGAGCGGGCGGGCGCGGAAGACGCGGGCGTGGAAGGCCTGCTGGAGGGGGGTGCGGATCCGCAGATGGTCCGGCTGGTCGAGCATGAGGATGCTGGTGCGCTCGCCCGGCGGCACCGCCGGGTCCACCGGGCGGAGCGCGGTGAAGCGGTGGAAGAGCGTGTCGGGCCGGGCCCGCGACGGGTGGCGCCAGAGCGCCGGGTCGGCGAGCAGGCGGCGGGCGTCGGCGTGGCGGGCGAGGAGGACGTGGCCGGTCAGGGGGTCGGCGTGGACCGGGCAGCGGCGGCGCAGGGGGGCGAGCCGGGCCTCGGGGCAGGCGCTGTAGGCGGGGTCGGCCGCGGTCAGCTCGACGAAGCCGGGCAGGGCATCTTCCGTCATGGCGGTGGACCATAGCGGGCCAGCCCTCGCCTGTCGCGCGCGCTCGGCCGGGCGGAGGGGATGGCCTTGGAACGCGCCGCCGCCCTCGCGGCCGCTGCGGTTCCTTTTCCCCGCTGCGGTTCCTTCTCCCCGCTGCCGTTCCTCCTCCCCCCGGTCCGACCGGGCGCTGGAGTGGGGCCGGCCCCCCGCGTGGCGCCCGGCGGTCTCCGCTGTCCCTCCTGCCCCGGCCCCGGCCCCGGCCGCGCCGGCGGATCAGGCGGGCTGGGGCGCGGCCTCGCGGATGAGGGCGCGGGCGACGGGGAGGCAGGTGCCGCACTGCGGGCGGCAGCCGAGACGGCGGTAGATCTGCTTCTCGCAGCGCAGGCCCTCGCGCACGAGCGCCTCGATCTGGCTCTGGCGCAGGGCGTTGCAGATGCAGACGTACATCGGCGACTCGGGCTTGCGTGCGGTTGCGACGCCTTTGCAGCAGCCGGCGTGTTTCTGCAAGTGATTTTCATTGCCCCTGCCCCGCTCGCGCGCCCGGGCCCGCTCGCCCCCCGGCCTCGCCCCGGCCCCCCGGTGCCCGCCCGCTCAGGCCGCGGCGGGCCGCACCACCTCGGCGCCGAGCGCTTCCATGAGCGGCAGGAAGCCGGGAAAGCTCGTCGCGATCGGCCGCGAATCGGCCACCTCGAGCGGCGCCCGGCAGGCCAGCGAGAGAACGGCAAAGCTCATGGCGATGCGGTGATCGAGCCTGGGGTCGATCCGCGCGCCGCCGGGAAGGGGCTCGCCGCCGGTCCCCTCGATCACGAGGCCGTCGGCGCGCTCCTCCACCCGGGCGCCGGCGGCGCGCAGGCCTTCGGCCATCACCGCGAGCCGGTCGCTTTCCTTGACCCGGAGCTCCTCGAGGCCGCGGAGCTCGCTCCGCCCTTCGGCCAGCGCGCAGGCGACGAAGAGGATGGGGAACTCGTCGATCATGGCAGGGGCGAGCGCAGGGGGCACGTCGGTTGCCCGGAGCGGACCGGCCTCGACGACGAGGTCCGCGACCGGCTCGCCGCCCACCTCGCGCGGCGCGGAGCGGGCGAGGCGCGCCCCCATGGCCTCGAGCACGCGGAAGAGGCCGTCGCGGGTGGGGTTGACCCCGACTCCGCGGATGGTGACGCGGCTTCCGGGCACGAGAAGGGCCGCGACCAGCGGGAAGGCGGCCGAGGACGGGTCGCCTGGGACGCGCAGGGCCTGGGGGCGAAGCTCGGCCGGGCCGTCGACGGTGATCGCCCGGCCGCCGTCGGGCAGCGGCTCGGCCGTGATGCGGGCGCCGAAGGCCGCGAGCATGCGCTCGCCGTGGTCGCGCGTGGGGACCGGCTCGAGGACGCTGGTGGTGCCGCAGGCGTTGAGGCCGGCAAGCAGGATGGCGGTCTTGACCTGCGCGGAGGGGACGGGGAGCTGCCAGGTGAGGGGCAGCGCGGGGGCGAGGCCGCGCACCGTGAGCGGCAGCCGGCCGCCGGGGGCCATGCGGATCTCCGCGCCCATGCGCTCGAGCGGCTCGGCCACCCGGCCCATCGGCCGGCGCGAGAGCGAGGCATCGCCGACGAAGGTGGCAAGCAGGTCGTGGGAGGCGGCGAGGCCCATGAGGAGGCGGGTGGAGGTGCCGCTGTTGCCCATGTCGAGCGCGGTCTCGGGCTGGAGGAGCCCGCCGACGCCGACGCCCTCCACCTCCCAGGTGCCCGGGCCTCGGCGCGCCACGGTGGCGCCCATGGCGCGGAGCGCCGCGGCGGTGGCGAGCACGTCCTCGCCTTCGAGGAGCCCGTCGATGGCCGTCCTGCCGACCGCGAGTGCGCCCAGCATGAGCGCGCGGTGGGAGATGGACTTGTCGCCCGGCACCTCGACGCTGCCTGCGAGCGGGCCCCGGGCGACGAGGGCGAAGGGGGCGGGCGCGTCAGGGGCCATGGCGCGGCGGCCCTTGCACCGCCCCCCCCGCTGTGGCAAGGCGCTGTCGTCGCGCGCCGGCCGGGGACGAGGCCCGGGCGCTTGCCAGGAGTTCCGCGTGATCAAGCCCGAGTGGGGCACCAAGCGCACCTGCCCCAAGTGCAGCACCCGCTTCTACGACCTTGGCCGCAGCGACCCGGTGGTGTGCGTCGAGTGCGGCTACCAGTGGGTGCCCGAGCCGATCCTGAAGTCGAAGCAGGCGCTGCCCTTCGAGGTGGCCAAGACCGACGCCGAGGCCCAGCCTGGCGAGGCGGCGGCCGCCGAGGAGCTCGATCTCGAGACGGTGGCGGAGGAGGGCGAGGCCTCGGCCGACGACGAGATCGACATCGGCGACGACGACGGCCTCGGCGACGTGACGGTCGAGGACCAGGACGAGGAGCGCTGAGCCTCCGGAGGGCCGAAGGGCGTGGACGCGCCCGCGCCGGTGCGGCGAGACCGGCCCGACGCGGGGGCGGTGCGCGGGCGGCGGGGGGGGGGCTGAAGTCCCCGGCCCGCGAGGCGCTGCAAGCCTTGCGTGGAGGCGAGGGCGCACGGCGGCAGGAGGCCCTTGCGGCGGCGCTGGCTTTGGACTAGGCGAGCGCGCTCCCGCACCCCCAGGGCGGGACCGGGATGGGGCCGTAGCTCAGCTGGGAGAGCGCTACAATGGCATTGTAGAGGTCAGGGGTTCGATCCCCCTCGGCTCCACCATCCCCTTCCCGCGTCCATGTTCCCGCGCCGCCCCGGTCAGAAGCCGAGCTGCGCCTCGAGCCCCCAGATCCGCGACGGCACCGTCACCCCGAAGAAGAAGATGCCGGCGTTGATCGTGGTGTTGAGCCGCGCGTTGGCGTTGTGGGCGATGTCCTTGCCGAAGGCGGAGACGCGCAGGCGCCGGAACGGCCCCACGTCTTCCTGCTGGTAGGCGAGGTTGAGCTCGAGCCGGGTCTGGGCATCGACGATCTCGCGCCCGAACGGGTCCTTGACCGGCGCGGTCGCGAGCTCGTCGATGTAGCTCAGGTTGCCGCCGAGGATGAGCTCGCCGCGGCCGGCCGGAATGGTCCAGTCGCCGCCGATCGAGACGGTGACGTCGGGCGCGCGGCGCCACTGCCGCTGGTCCTTCACGTCGATGAAGCTGCCGGGGTTGGCGGGGTCCTCGATCAGGAACTTCGTGTATTTGGCGTTGAGGAGGCCGAGCGCGGCGTAGAGGTTGAGGCGCGGGGTGGGTCGGGCGTTGGCCTCGAGCTCGAACCCGTAGATGCGCGCGCCCGCCGCGTTCTCGACGAAGGTGTTGGTGCCCTGGCCGCCGGGGGCGGCGACGATGATGTCCTGCTGGACGTTGCGGTAGCTCGTGTAGAAGCCGGTGGGGTTCACCCGCAGCCGGTCGTCGAGGAAGGACATGCGGAACCCCGCCTCGACGCTGTCCACCGTCTCGGGGTCGTAGGCGCGCTCGGCGGCCACCTGCGAGGCCGCCCGGCCGTTGAAGCCGCCGGCGCGGAAGCCGCGCGACCAGCCGGCATAGCCCATGATGTCGGGGGTGAGCTTCACGTCGACGATGAAGCGGCCGGTGGGCTTGCCCCAGCTTTCCGAGCGGCGGACGGCGAAGGCCGTCGGAGTGACCGAGACGATCTCGAAATCCTTCTCCTCGTAGGAGTAGCGGAAGCCGCCGGTGAGCCGGACCCGCTCGGTCACCGACCAGATGGCCTCGCCGAAGATGGCGTAGGCGTTGAGCGTCTGGCCGGCGGTGAAGGACTGGATGGGGTTGCCGAGCAGGAAGGCCTGGGCGCGGACTCCGTTGAAGGTTGCGGGCACCAGCGTGTAGTCGGTGTGGAGGTAGTAGAGGCCTGCGACCATGTCGATGCGGTCAGTCAGGTCGAAATTGAAGTTGAGCTCCTGGCTGAGCTGCATGTAGTCGGTATCGCGCGCCGCCAAGAACAGGGGCGCGTTGACCACGGGTATGGGGGGCGCACCGGTGTTTTCCTCGATGAGGAGCTCGTTGGACTTTCTGTAACCGGTGATGGACTTGACGCTGATCTTGCCGATCTGCCCGTTGATGTTGCTGGTGACGGCGAAGAGGTCCATGAAGTTCTTGAACGGGATGGGGCTGAAGGTGATGCCGAAGCCCGCCTCGCGCGCCGGGATGAGCGAAGCGGTGTCGCACGCGGCGTCCGAGGCGAACTGGGTGAGGACGGCGTCGCAGAGCGTGCCGCCCGAGCCGAGCGCCACCCCGAACCAGACGCTGGGGGGGAAGGTCCTGCGGATCTGCTCCCGCCGCGCCTCGCTCAGGTTGGGCTTGGTCATGTTGAGCGGGCTCTGGAACTGGCTCCGGTCGCGCATCGCCTCGATGGTGACGAAACCGCTCCAGTCGCCGCCGGGATCGACGAGGAGCGTGCCGCCGCCCATGAGGAAGTCGATGCCGTCCTCGCGCTGGTTGCGCGTGACGTTGAAGGTGTGGGCCTTGCCGCTGCGGTAGTTGAGGAAGCCCTTGAAGGCGAAGAGGTCGGCGAAGCGGCCGGTGTTGACGATGAGTGCGCCCTCGACGTTGTCGTAGCGGCGCACGCGGAGCAGCGCATCGACCCGCGCGTCGTCGGTGGGCAGCGTGCGGCGGATGTTGATGGCGCCGCCGATGGTGTTGCGCCCCTGGAGCGTGCCCTGCGGCCCGCGCAGGATCTCGACGCTCTGGATGTCGAACATCTCGACGGCGGCCCCCGCGTTCGAGCCGAGGAACACGCCGTCGATCGAGACGCCGATCGCGTTCTCGAAGGTCTTCTCGAGATCGGAGAAGCTGACCCCGCGAATCGAGCTTGCCAGCGTGTTGCCGGAGAACTGGACGTCGGAGAACTGGACGTTGGGGGTGAAGCGCTGGAGCTCGGTCACGTTCTCGATGACCGTCTGCTCGAGGCGGGCCTGGCTGAAGGCGGTGATGGCGAGCGGCGTGTCCTGGAGGCGCTCGGTCCGCAAGCGGCCGGTGACGATGATGTCTTCAACGCCGGCGGCCGGGCCTGCATCCGCCGTCTGCGCAGCGGCAGGCGCAAGGCCTGAGGCCCAGGCACCTGCGGCTGCGAAAAGAATCGCGAAGGGCCGGCCACGCCGGCGCACGCTCGTGCCCATTTCCGTCTCCCCGTGCCTCCGCCGGCGCGCGTCCCTCGCGCTCCTGCCGGCTTCCCTCAGCCTTCATGCTCCCCCGGAACGGCCCGCCGGGTCCACCCCCGAGATTTCCTAGCTGCAAGGCGCGACGGGTGCGCACCTCACCCGGCGGCGCGGGGGGCGAGCGCAAGCGGCAGGTCGAGCGCCGTCAGGATTCCGGGCCGGCCGGCCGCGACGTGGGGCAGGGCGTTGACGGCATGGGCGGCGGTGGCCGCGAGGCCGTCGCCCGACCAGCCGGGGGCGAGCGGCAGGCGGATGGCGGGCGTGCCCGCGATCTCGACGGCGTTCCCGCCTTCCCCCCAGTGGGGCGCGACCGCGGGGTGGGCGCGCCAGAGCGTCTCGTGGACGAGGGCGACGGGGCCGGCCGCGGCCGTCCAGCGCCAGCGCTGGGCGGCGACCGTGCCGGCGGCGACCGTGCCCGCGGCGATCGCGAGCGGCGCCTCGGCGAGCGCGGTTTCGACCGAATCGGTCACCGGGCCGACGGCATGGCCGAGGCCGGCGCCGAGCAGCATGAGGCTTTCGGTGAAGAGGCTGGTGAGCCAGGCGCGGTAGCGGGCGGTGCGCGCGGCGAAGGCGTCGGGGGCAAGCCCCATGCCCATGAGGCCGAGGACGACCTCGGCGCTCGGGTAGCGGTCGAAGACGGTGGCCTCGCGGACGGTGACGGCGGTGACGCCGCTCGAGAGGCGTGCGAGCGCGAGCGCCAGCACGTCGCCCTGGAAGCCGGGGTTGAGGCCGGTGCCGTGGAGCGCGGCGCCGCCCGCCTCGCCGGCGGCCTGGAGCCGGGCGGCCACCTCGGCGCCGTAGGCGGCCGGCCAGACGTAGCCCACCGTCGTCACCACGCTGACGCCCGAGGCGAGGAGCCAGGCGAGCGCCGCGTCGTCGGCCGCGCGGCTGCCGCCGGTCATCTGGGCGGGGAGCGGCGCGTGGAGCAGCACCTCTGGCCGGGCGGCGAGCAGCGCCTCGCGGTCGCTGGTGGCGGCGACGCCAAGGGGGCCGATGCCGGCGAGCGTGCCGGCGTCGGCGCCGGTCTTGGGGCCCGGCCGCACGTGGAGGGCAACCAGCGTCATGTCGGGGCGCGCGGCGATCATGCGGATGGCGCGCGTGCCGACGTTGCCGGCACCCCAGACGGCGACGCGCAAGGGAGATGCCATGCCGTCAGGCCGTGCCGGCGAGGCGGAAGCGGACCGGCAGCCGCTCGAGCCCGCGCAGGAAGAAGCTCGGCCGGTAGCGCGGCACGAAGTCCGGCTCGGCGAGTTCGAAGCCGGCGAAGCGGTCGAGGAGGGTGCGGAAGGCCGTCGCCATCTCGGCGCGGGCGAGCATGGCGCCCGGGCAGAAGTGAACCCCGGCGCCGAAGGCGAGCTGGGCGCCGGCATTGGCCCGGCAGACGTCGAAGCGGTCCGGCTCTTCGAACTTCTCCGGGTCGCGGTTGACGGCGCCGTGGCGGAGCATGACGACCGCGCCCTTGGGGATGGTGACGCCGCCGAGCGTGACGTCGCGGCGGGCCTCGCGGAACAGGCCCTGGACGGGCGTTTCCATGCGCAGCGCCTCTTCCACGAAGTTGGCCACGAGCGAGGGGTCGGCGCGGAGCTTCGCTTCCTCCTCGGGGTGGCGGAGGAGGAGGAGAAGGGCCGAGCCGAGCGCGTTGGTGGTGGTCTCGTTGCCGCCCGTCAGCAGCTGCTCGAGGAGGTTCAGCACTTCCTCGGTGGAGAGCGGCTCCTCGCCCTCCATCTCGGCGACGAGGGCGGAGAGCATGTCGTCCCTGGGGTGCGCCCGCCGCTCGGCGATGCGGGCGGCGAAGTAGCGCTGGAACTCGACCGTCTCGCGCGCGCATTCCACCTCGCGCTCGGGCGAGATCATGAGGCCGACCGGGTCGAGAAGCGCGTCGGTCCAGCGCCTGACGCTGGCGACGTCGGCGCGGGGCACCCCGATCTGGTCGGCGATCACGATCGAGGGGAGCGGGATCGCGAAGGCGGACATGAACTCGACCGGCTCGCCGCGTGCCGCGGCCGCGGCGATGGGCGCAACCAGCTCGTCGACGATGCCGGCGATGTAGGGCTGCATCGCCCGGACCCGGCTTGCGGTGAAGGCGCGGTCGACGAGGCGGCGGTAGCGGGCGTGGCGCGGCGGGTCGTTCCGCTGGAGCACCTGCGGGCGGGCATAGCCTTCCTCGCGGAGGATCCGCTCGGCCTCGGCCGGGGCGGTGCGCGGCCGGCGCTCGAGGAAGAGGAGGTCGTTCGAGAAGCTCTCGGTGTCGCGGATCACCGCCTGCATGTCGGCATAGCGGGTGATGACGAAGAAGCCGGTGGCCGGGTCCTGCCAGACCGGGGCCTCGGCGTGGAGGCGGGCGTAGAGCGGGTAGGGGCAGGCGATGACCTCCGGGTCGACGAGGCCGCCCGGGGGCAGGCCCTGCGGCGCGGCGCCTGCCACCTCGCCCTCAGCCGGCCTTGGCCATGGCGGCAGCGACGGCCGCGCCGATCTCGGCCTGGGTGGGGTTGCGGCGCAGGGTGAGCCCGCCGTTCACCTGCAGGTTCTGCCCGGTCATGAAGCAGTCGTCGCGGGCGAGGAAGGCGATGGCGGCGGCGACGTCCTCGCTGGTGCCCACCCTGCCGAGCGGATATTCCTTGACGAAGGCGTCGATGAGGCCGGGGGTGGCGGCGGCCGCGGCGGTCATGGGCGTGAGGGTGAAGCCGGGCGAGACCGAGTTGATGCGGATGCCGCGGTGGCCGAACTCGTTGGCGGCACAGCGGGCGACATGGTCGGCGCCGGCCTTGGTGCCCATGTAGGCGGCGTAGTTCTCGAGCATGATGGTGGCGGTGGCGGAGGAGACGAGGATGATCGCGCCGCCGTCGTTCATGCGCTTCAGCACTTCCTGGAGGAAGAGGAAGGCCCCCTTGAACTGGAGGGCGCACATGGAGTCGATCTCCTCCTCGGTGGTCTCGAGGAAGGGCTTCATGACGCCGGCGCCGGCGGCGTTGACGGCGATGTCGAGCCGGCCGAAGCGGGCGATCGCGGTCTCGACCATGGCGGCCAGGTCAGCCCGGCGGGTCACGTCGGCGACGGCGTGGGCGCCGCCGATCTCGGCGGCAAGCGCCGCGAGCGGCGCCTCGTGGCGGCCGGCGACCACGACCTTCGCGCCGTCGGCGGCGAGCCGGCGGGCGATGACCTGCCCCATGTTGCCGGCGCCCGCTGCCCCCATGACGATGGCGACCTTGCCGTCGAGCGCGCCCATGCCCGTCTCCTCCCGTTCCCCGCTTCCAGGATAGCGGCGGGGCGCCCTTCGCGGCACCCGCCGAAATGGCCGGGTTCAGCCGGCCGGGCGGAACAGGCCGAGGATCGAGGCGCCGATGAGGTAGAGGATGACGAGCGGCACGGGCACGCGCACGAGGAAGCGCCAGAGCCGGTAGCCGGGGTGGGACGGCGGGGTCTGCAGCTCGTCGGCCGTGCTCTCGGGGCGCATCACCCAGCCGGCGAAGAGCGCGCTCGAAAGGGCCGCAACCGTGAGCAGCAGGTTCGAGCTCACCCAGTCGAGCACGTCGAAGAAGGTTGCCTTCGCAAGGCCGGGCACAAAGCCGAGCGGGTGGACGGCGGCGAGGCGGTTGAAGCTGAGGACCGTGAGCATGGCGGCTGCGGCGGTGAGGAGGCCGGTGAGCCAGACGGTGCGGCGGCGCGGCCAGCCCTTCTCCTCGCCGAGTGCGGCGACCACCTCGAAGAGCGCCATCATGGAGGTGAGGGCGGCAATGGCGAGGAGGGCGAAGAAGACGAAGGCGACGAGCGAGGTGGAGAAGACGCCCTGGAGCGCCAGCGGCACGGTGACGAAGGTGAGGCCCGGCCCGGCCGTGGGCTCGAGGCCGTTGGCGAAGACGAAGGGGAAGATGGCGATGCCGGCGAGGATGGCGACGGCGGTGTCGGCGAAGGCGATGACGGCGGCGGTCTCGGGAATGCGGACGCTCCGCGGCAGGTAGGCGCCGTAGAGGATCATGGCCGCCATGCCGACCGAGACGGAGAAGAAGGCCTGGCCGAGTGCTGCCGCGAAGGTGGCTGCCGTCACCTTCGACCAGTCGGGCCGGAACAGGAAGGCAAGCCCCGCCTCGGCGTCGCCGGCGACGAGGCCGTAGACGCAGAGGCCCGCCACCATGAGGAAGAGCAGCGGCATGAGGACCGAGGCGGCGCGCTCCACCCCCTTCTGGACGCCGCGCACCACGATGAGGACGTTGGCGAGAAGGAAGAGCGCCATCCAGGCGGAGAGCTTGGCCGGCGAGGCAAGAAGCCCCTCGAACAGGCGGCTGGCTGCCGCAGGCGTCAGGCCCTCGAGCGCGCCGGTGGCGGCGTGGGTGGCGTAGGCAAGCGTCCAGCCGCCGATGACGCAGTAGAAGCTGGAGATGACGAACACGGCCGCGAGCGCGACATGGCCGCCGAAGGCCCAGGCCGGGCTCCGGCCCTCGCGCCGGGCAAGGAGGGCGAAGCCCGCCGCGGGCGTCAGGCCGCCGCGGCGGCCGATGAGGAGCTCGGCCATCACGATGGGAAGGGCGATGAAGGCGACGCAGCCGAGGTAGATGAGGACGAAGGCGCCGCCGCCGTTGGCCCCGGCGAGGTAGGGGAAGCGCCAGATGTTGCCGAGCCCGACCGAAAGGCCGATCGTCGCCATGAGGAAGGCAAGGCGCGACGACCAGTGGCCGTGGGCGATGGGGGAAGCGCCAGCCCCGGCGCTCACGCCTGCCCCCGGGCGCGGGAAGGTCCGCCTTGCATGACGGGCCCTTTCGACGGGGCGCGCCGGCCGGTCAAGCGGGGGTGCGCCTTGCCTTTGCCCTCGCGCGCCCGCAGGGGCCGGGGGCAGTGCGGACACCGGCGAGGACCGGAGGGGGAGCGGCGATGGCGGTTCTGGTGACGGGTGCGGCGGGCTTCATCGGCTTCCACGTGGCCGCCGCGCTCCTTGCCCGGGGCGAGACGGTGGTCGGCCTCGACTGCTTCACGCCCTACTATGACGTGCGGCTGAAGCGGGCGCGCGCCGCCGCGCTCGCCGGCCGCCCGGGCTTCCGCATGGTGGAGGCGGACTTCGCAGGCCCGGGGGCGCTCGCGCCGCTCGCGGGGCTCGGGATCGAGCGGATCGTCCACCTCGGCGCCCAGCCGGGCGTGCGCTACAGCCTCGAGAACCCGGAAGCCTATGCCCATGCCAACCTTGCCGGGCATCTCGCGCTGCTCGAGTTCGCCCGCCGCGCGCCGGCCCTCTCCCACATGGTCTATGCCTCCTCCTCCTCGGTCTACGGTGCCAACCAGCGACTTCCCTTCGCGGTCGAGGACCGCGTGGACCACCCCGTCTCGCTCTATGCCGCGACCAAGCGGGCCGACGAGCTGATGAGCGAGGCCTACGCCCACCTTTTCCGCATCCCGCTGACGGGCTTGCGCTTCTTCACCGTCTACGGGCCCTGGGGGCGGCCGGACATGGCGGTCTGGAGCTTCACCGAGGCGCTCTACGAGGGCCGGCCCATCCGCCTCTTTGCCGGCGGCCGGCTCCGGCGCGACTTCACCTATGTCGACGACATCGTGGCGGGCGTGCTCGCGATCCTCGACCGCCCGCCCGCCGACGACGGCGCCGAGAAGCCGGGCGGCTCGCTGGCGCCGCATGCGCTCTACAACATCGGCAACAGCCGGCCTGAGCGGGTGACGGACCTTCTCGCCCTGCTCGAGGCCGAGACGGGGCGGCGCGCGATCGTCGAGGAGGCGCCGATGCAGCCGGGGGACGTGGAGGCGACCTATGCCGACGTCGGCCCGCTCGAACGCGACGCCGGTTTCCGCCCGGCCACCCCGCTTGCCGACGGGATTGCCCGCTGGGTGGCCTGGTACCGCGACGTCTGGCGGCCGCGGGTCTCCGGCAAAGGGACAGGTTGAAGCCGCGCGCGGGCGGCGGCTAGGGCCGCCGCGCAAGGAGAGGACGATGCGGCTGATCCCACATGTGCTGGCGCTGGGCGCCGATGGCCTGCCCGAGGCGCGGATGGGCGACGTGTTCGACCCCAATACGGGCGAGGTGCAGGCGCAGGTGCCGCTCGCCGGGGCGGAGGTGCTCGAGCGGGCGGTGGAAGCAGCGCTTGCCGCCCAGCCCGGCTGGGCCGCCACCAACCCGCAGCGGCGCGCGCGCGTGCTGTTCGCCTTCAAGGCCCTGGTCGAGCGGGAGATGGAGCCGCTCGCCCGCCTCCTCTCGTCCGAGCATGGCAAGACGCTTGCCGATGCGCGGGGCGACATCCAGCGGGGGCTCGAGGTGGTGGAGTTCGCCTGCGGGATCCCGCATCTCCAGAAGGGCGAGTACACGCCGGGCGCGGGGCCGGGCATCGACGTCTATTCCATGCGCGTGCCGGTGGGCATCGGCGCCGGCATTACGCCGTTCAACTTCCCCGCCATGATCCCGATGTGGATGTTCGCCGTTGCCCTTGCCTGCGGCAACGCCTTCATCCTGAAGCCCTCCGAGCGCGACCCCTCGGTGCCCGTCAGGCTGGCCGAGCTGATGCTGGAGGCGGGCGCGCCGCCCGGCATCCTCCAGGTCGTCCACGGCGGGCCGGAGATGGTGAACGCCATCCTCGACCACCCGGCCATTGCGGCCGTGAGCTTCGTCGGCTCGTCCGACATCGCCCAGCACGTCTATGCCCGCGGCACCGCGGCGGGCAAGCGCGTGCAGGCGATGGGGGGCGCCAAGAACCACGGCATCGTGCTCCCCGATGCCGACATGGACCAGGTGGTGAACGACCTCGTGGGCGCCGCCTTCGGCTCGGCGGGCGAGCGCTGCATGGCGCTTCCCGTGGTGGTGCCGGTGGGCGAGGCGACGGCAGAGGAGCTGCGCCGCCGCCTCGTGCCGCGGATCGAGGCGCTGAAGGTGGGCCGTTCCGACGACCCGTCGGCCGACTACGGCCCGGTGGTCACCGCCGCGCACCGCGAGCGGATCATGGGCTGGATCGCGAAGGGCGTGGAGGAAGGGGCCGAGCTCGTCGTCGACGGGCGCGGGCTCGTGCTCCAGGGGCACGAGAAGGGCTTCTTCATCGGCCCCTCGCTCTTCGACCATGTGACGCCCGACATGGCGAGCTACCGCGAGGAGATCTTCGGCCCCGTGCTCCAGATGGTCCGCGCGCGCGACTTCGAGGAAGCGCTCGCGCTTCCCAGCCGCCACCAGTATGGCAACGGCGTTGCCCTCTACACGCGCAACGGCCATGCCGCGCGCGAATTCGCCCAGCGGGTGAACGTGGGCATGGTGGGAATCAACGTCCCCATCCCCGTGCCGGTTGCCTACCACACGTTCGGCGGGTGGAAGCGCTCGGCCTTCGGCGACCACAACCAGCACGGGCCGGAAGGCGTGCGCTTCTGGACGAGGGTGAAGACGGTGACGCAGCGCTGGCCGGACGGCGCGGCCGACGGCCACAACGCCTTCGTTATCCCGACCATGGCCTGAGGGGACTGCCCATGAGCTACGAGACCATCCTCGTCGACTGCGAGGGGCCGATCCAGATCATCACGCTCAACCGGCCGAAGGCCCTGAACGCGCTCAACAGCCAGGTGCTCGCCGAGCTCATCCGCGCGTTCGAGCGGTTCGATGCCGATCCGGAACGCCGCTGCGCCATCATCACCGGCAACGAGAAGGCCTTTGCCGCCGGCGCCGACATCAAGGAGATGGCTCCGCAGACGGTGGGGGACATGTTCGGCGCCAACTATTTCGCCGGCTACGACCGGGTGACGGCCACCCGCAAGCCGTGGATTGCCGCGGTTGCCGGCTATGCGCTGGGCGGCGGCTGCGAGCTGGCCATGATGGCCGACATCATCCTCGCGGCCGACACCGCGAAGTTCGGCCAGCCCGAGATCAAGCTCGGCGTCACCCCGGGCATGGGCGGCTCGCAGCGCATGGCGCGCGCCATCGGCAAGGCCAAGACCATGGAGATGTGCCTCACGGGGCGGATGATGTCGGCCGAGGAGGCGGAGCGGGCGGGGCTCGTCGCCCGGGTGGTGCCGGCCGCCGAGCTCATGGCCGAGGCGCGCAAGCTCGCGCTCGAGATCGCCGGGATGCCGCCGCTTGCCGCGCTTGCGGTGAAGGAGCAGGTGAACGCGGCCTTCGAGACGACGCTTCAGCAGGGGATCCTCTTCGAGCGGCGGCTGTTCCACGCCATGTTCGGCACCGCCGACCAGACCGAGGGGATGGCAGCCTTCATCGAGAAGCGCCCGGGCCGGTGGAGCGGCCGGTGACCGGCGGCGCGGGGGCCGCTTCGGCGCGGCGGGTCGGCTTCGTCGGCCTCGGCAACATGGGCGGCGGCATGGCCGCCAACCTTGCCGCCAGGGGCTTCAAGGTTGCCGCCTTCGACCTCTCGGCCGAGGCGCTCGCGCGCGCCGAGGCCGCGGGCTGCGTTCCTGCCGCCTCGGCGGCAGCGGCGGCCGAGGGGGCCGAGGCGGTCATCACCATGCTGCCGGCGGGTGCCCATGTCGCGGCCGTCTGGCGCGAGGCCCTGTTCCCGAACGCAGCACCCGGCACGCTCCTTGCCGACTGCTCGACGATCGACGTGGCGACCGCGCGGGCGCTCCACGCGGAGGCCGTTGCGCGCGGGTTCGTCGCGGTCGACGCGCCGGTCTCGGGCGGGATCGCCGC
The DNA here is from genome assembly GCF_015354055.1 of Thermaurantiacus tibetensis. Taxonomy (GTDB): domain Bacteria; phylum Pseudomonadota; class Alphaproteobacteria; order Sphingomonadales; family Sphingomonadaceae; genus Thermaurantiacus; species Thermaurantiacus tibetensis. The sequence goes on along the minus strand of NZ_JACHTM010000004.1, from coordinate 277,086 downwards.
TGCTGCTGCCGGCACGCTCACCTTCATGGTGGGGGGAAGCGAGGCGGCCTTCGCCCGCGCGAAGCCGCTTCTCGCGGCCATGGGCAAGGCCGTGATCCACGCCGGCGGGCCTGGCGCCGGCCAGGCGGCCAAGCTTGCCAACAACATGCTGCTCGCCGCCTCGATGGTGGCCACCTGCGAGGCCTTCGCGCTCGCCGAGCGCCTGGGGCTCGACCCGCAGCGCTTCTACGACATCGCCTCGGTCTCCTCTGGCCAGTGCTGGGCGATGACGAGCTACTGCCCGGTGCCGGGGGTGGGCCCGGCAAGCCCGGCCGACCGGGGCTATCAGGGCGGCTTTGCGACCGCGCTGATGCTGAAGGACCTTCGGCTGGCGCTGGAGGCCGCCGCCGCCACCGGAGCCGAGACGCCGATGGCCGCACGCGCGGCTGAGCTCTACGAGTCCTTCGCTTCGGAGGGGAACGCCGGCCTCGACTTCTCCGGCATCATGCGGCGATTCCGGTAAACCATTTCGCGCCGGCGCCGTTCCTTCGGCACGGCCGGGGCCACCGTCCGCTCCGGCGTGCCCGAGAGGAGCCGACCATGAAGACCCTCCTGACCCGCCTCGTCGCCGACCGGCAGGGCGCGACCGCGATCGAGTATGGCCTGATTGCCGCGTTCGTGGCGCTCGCGATCGTCGCCACGCTGCCGTCGATCCGCAACAACCTCAACAGCGTGTTCGGCAAGGTGAACACCGAGCTGGCGAAGGGGGCGTCGGGAAAGTAGCCGGGGGGAGCGGCTCGGCAGCTCCCGGGCCCCTCCCGGTGCCCGCGCCCGAGCCGGCCGTGCCGCCCCCGCCCCCCGCCGCTGCCCCGCCGCCCGGGCCCCTGGCACCGCCCTTCGCGGCTGCGCCGCTCCCGGCGCCTGCGCCTGCGCCTGCGGCAAGTCCGCCCGCCGGGCCGCCGGGCCTTTCCGGCACCACGCCGGCTGCGGGCGCGCCGCCGCCCGGCCTCTCGGGCTCTGCGCCGGGCCTCTCGGGTGCCGTGCCCGGCAAGGGGAAGGGCTGAGGCGCGAGACGCGGGAGGGTGGCCCAGGGGCGGCGCACGCGGGGACACGCGGGGAGAGACCGCGCGGGAAGACCAGCCGGGGAGACAGGGCGTTCGCGGGAGAGCCGAAGTGCCGGATCTGGCCACGTTCAGCGCCACGCTCGGGACCGCGCCGCCGGCCGCGGCCTTCGCCGCGGCAGCGGGGGGAGCTGCGGCGGCGGCGGCGCTCATGACGGTTGCCGCCACCGATCTTGGCGAGCGGCGGATCGGCAACGGCGGGGTGCTGGCAGTGGCGCTCGCGGCGCTGCCCTTCCTCGCGCTGGCCGGGCCTTCCGCGGCGTTCGCCCATGTGGCCGTTGCGCTGCTGCTGTTCGCGGCCGGGGCGCTCGCGTTTCGCGCGGGCCTCGTCGGCGGCGGCGACGTGAAGCTGCTTGCGGCTGCGGCGCTCTGGGCGGGGCCAGAGGGCCTTGCCCTCCTGTTCCTCGTGCAGGCGCTGGCCACCTTCCTCCTGGTGCCGCTCGTCCTCCTCGGCACGCGCTGGCTTGCGGGCGGGCCGCAGGCGGGCGCGGCGCGGCCCACCCTGCCGCTCGGCGTGGCGATCGCTGCCGGAGGTCTCGCCGTGATCCTTGGCCGGCTCGGCTATCTCGGGGGCTGAGCGATGGAGCTTCCCCGCCGCATCGAGGCCGAGCCGGGCGTGCTGCCGCGTCGCCCGCGCCCGGCGCCGCGGCCCGCGCGCCGCGCCGTCCTGCCGCTGCCGGCGGCACGGCTCGGCCGGTCGCGCCAGGTGCGCGGGCTCCTGCTCATGGCGGCGGCGCTCGGGCTTGGCGCCTTGGCGACGGTCGCGGCGGGCGCCTGGCTCGAGGCGCGGGTGGCGGGCGCGCGGGCCGCGGCGCCGCGCCTTGCGCCGCTGCTGGTGGCCGCGCGCGACCTGCCGGCGGGCACGCGCCTCTCCGCGTCGCTCCTGGCGCCCGCTCGCTGGCCGGTCGAGGCGCTTCCCGCGGGCCACTTCGCGCCCGGGGACGCGCGCCTCGCCGCACTCGAGGGGCGGCCGCTCCGCGCGCCGGTCCCGGCCGGCCTGCCGCTCGTCGAGGGCCATGTGACTGGCCCGGGGGCGGCCGGCGGCCCGCTTGCCGCGCTGCTGGCGCCCGGCATGCGCGCCATCGCCATTCCGGTCTCGGCGGCGAGCGCGGTGGCCGGCCTCATCGCCCCCGGGGACCGGGTGGACCTGCTCCTCACCCGCACGCTCCCCAACGGCCGGACGGTGACGGCGACGGTGGCGACGGGCGTGAAGGTGCTGGGGCTCGACCAGCGGCTCGATCCCGCGGTCGGGCCGGCCGGGGCCACGGGGCAGGGGGACGCGGGCGCTGCGGTGCCGGCCACCGTCACCCTCGAGGCGACTCCGCGCCAGGCCGAGGCGATCGCGCTTCTCGAGACGCTCGGGCGGGTGACGCTCGCGCTGCGCCGGCCGGACGAGGCGGCACCGGGGGGGGCGGCCGCGCCGCGCGCGCCGGCGTGGGACACAGACGCGCTCGGCCTTCCCGCCGCGGCGCTCGCACCCGCGGCCGCGGCGGCCGGCGCGGGCGCCATGGCAGCAGCGCTGCCGCCGGCCGCGCCCCTCCCCATGCCCGCGGCCGGGGCGGTGGCCGGAGGGCCGGAGGCTGCAGCCGGTCCGGGCGGTTCCGGCGGGCGCGGCCAGGGGCGCGGAGGCCCGGCCGTGACGGTCGTGCGAGGGGTGGAGGTGGTGCGCGGCGGCTCCCACCGGGGCGAGGCGCCGCCCCCGCCCGCATCCGCAGCGGAGGCCGCGCCATGACGCTCGCCCGGCGCCTTGCCCTCCTTCTTCTCCTTGTCGCGCCGCGGCTCGAGGCGGCAACCAGCGAGGACGTGACAGGCCGCATCGCCGTCGAGGTCGGCAAGGGCCGGCTTGTCCGGCTCGACCGGCCGGCCGCCAGCGTCTTCGTGGCCGACCCCGCGGTCGCCGATGTCGAGGTGCGCTCGCCCACCCTCCTCTACCTCTTCGGCCGGGGCCCGGGCGAGACCAGCCTCTTCGCGGTGGACCGGGCCGAGCGGCCGGTCGCGGCGCTGGCCGTCGAGGTTCGCTTCGACGAGGGGCTGCTGAAGGCCGCGCTTGCCCGCGCCATCCCCGGCGGGCGGTTCGAGATCGCGACCGCCAACGACGCGCTGGTGCTGGCGGGCGAAGTGGCGACGGCGGCCGAAGCCGCCGACGCCGCGCGGATTGCCGCGCGCTTCGTGCCCGGAGGGGACCGGGGGCGCATCATCAACAAGCTCGCGGTTGCCACGCCGACCCAGGTGAACCTCCGCGTGCGCGTCATCGAGGTCTCGCGCGAGGTGACCCGCGCGCTTGGCTTCAACTGGGAGGCCGCCGGAACGGCGGGCGACGTGACCTTCGGCATCGCGACCGGCAACCCGGTGCGCGGGGCCGCCGGGCTCCTCACCCGCAACGGCGGCGCCGACAGCATCTTCGGCGCCTTCGCCGGCCGCAGCGTCGACGTGACCGGCGTGGTCGATGCGCTCGAGAAGGAGGGGCTGGTGACGGTGCTTGCCGAGCCGAACCTGACCGCGCTCTCGGGCGTGCCTGCCTCGTTCCTCGCCGGCGGCGAATACCCCATCCCGGTGCCGCAGGAAGGCAACGTGACCACGATCGAGTACCGGCGCTTCGGGGTGAGCCTGGGGTTCGTTGCCACCATCACCGACGGCGGGCGGATCCACCTGCAGGTGCAGCCCGAGGTGAGCCAGCTCTCCGATGCCGGGGCGCTTGCCTTCAACGGCGCGCGCATCCCCTCGCTCACCGTGCGCCGCGTCGAGACGGCGGTCGACCTCGCCTCGGGCCAGAGCTTCGCGATTGCCGGGCTCATCCAGCGGGCGGATGCCTTCGAGCTCCGGAAGTTCCCCGGGCTGGCCAGCATTCCGGTCATCGGCCAGCTGCTCCGCTCGCGCCGGTTCGAGCGCGACGAGACCGAGCTTGTCGTGATCGTGACCCCCTATCTCGTCCGCCCGACGGCGCCCGCGGAGCTTGCCGGGCCGGCCGCCCCGACGAGGCTCCAGTGACGGGCCCGCGCTCCGCCCGCCTCGCCCTGCTCGCCCCCGTCGCGGCGCTGGCCGCCGGCCTCGCCCTGGGCCCCGCCGCCGGAGCGCGGCCGCCGGGCGTCGCCCCCGTCGGGCCCGCGCCGGGCAACCCGGTCTCCCACGGGCCTGCGGCCATTCCCGGCTGCTCGGCCGCGGCGGCGGCGGCCGGCAGGCCGCTTCCCTTCGGCTGCGCCAATGCCCTCAACCTCGAGGCCATGCTGGCCCGGCCGGAAGAGCTTGCCCGGCCCGCCGACCTGCCGCCACCCGTGGGCGAGCACGCGATCCGCGCAACCGAGCGGCTGCGCCGCGGCGAGACACCGCTCCCGCCCGCCACGGCGACGGGGCCGGCGGCAGCGCCGGGCGGAGGCCCGCCATGACCGCGACCGCCGCACCGGTGGCGCAGGCGACGGGGCCGGTGGCGCAGGCGAGCGGGGCTGCGCCTGGCCCCGGCGGGGGGCAGCGCCGGCCGTTCCTCGGCTTTGCCACCGATCCCGACAGCCGCCGGGCGATCGCCATGGCGGCTGCCGCCCGCGGCTGGGACGCGCCCGAGGTGGTGGACGGCGGCCTCGATGCCGCGCACGCGCGGCTCGCTGCCGGCGCCGCGCCCGGCTTCCTCGTCATCGACCTTTCGGCCTCGCGCGCGCCGCTGCCTGAGGTGGACGCGCTCGCCGAGCTCTGCGACGCCGAGACCCGGGTGATCGCCATCGGCACGCGCAACGACGTGGCGCTCTACCGGGGCCTGCGGGCGCTTGGCGTCTCCGACTATCTCCTGAAGCCGGTGACCGACCAGCAGCTCGCCCAGGCGATCGACGCTGCGCTCGAGACGCTGGACCAGCCGCCGCCGGCCGCCGGGGCACCGCAGCGGCAAGCGCAGGTGGTGGCGCTCGTCGGCACCCGCGGCGGGGCGGGCACCTCGGCGCTCGCTGCCGCGCTCGCCGCGCAGTTCGCACGCGACGGGCGGCGCACCGTGCTCCTCGACCTCGACTTCCAGGGCGGAAGCCTCGCCCTCGATCTCGACCTCGAGCCCGCGCCCGGGGTGGTCCAGCTGCTCCAGACGCCCGACCGGCTCGACCCGCTGGTGGTGGCGCAGGCCATGCGGCCGCATGCGGCCGGCTTCCGCCTGCTCGCCGCCGACGCGCCGATCGAGGCGGCGCTCGCGATCGAGCCCGATGCAGTGCTGGCGCTCGTGACCGCCGCGGGCGCGGAGGCGGACGTGGTCGTCGCCGACCTGCCCCGCTGGCTCGACCGGGCACGCCGCGCGGTGCTGCGCACCGCCGACCACCTCGCCCTCGTGACTCCGCTGACGCTTCCCGGCCTGCGCGACGCCCGGCGGATGGTGGCGCTGGCAACCGGCCTCAGGGCCGGGCAGCGGCCGCTCGTCGTCGCCAACCGGGTGGGGGCGAGCGCGGCCGAGCTCGACCCGGGCGAGTTCGCCGCCTGCCTCGGCGGCCCGCTCGACCTCCGGCTGCCGGAGGTGCCGGCCGCGGCCCGGGCAGCGGCGGAGGGGGCCACCACGCTCCTCGACGCGGCGCCGCCGGCCCTTGCCCGGCCGCTCGCCGAGCTGGCCGGGCGGCTCGCGCCGGAAGCCGTGGAGGGGGCTGGGGGCAGCGCGGCGCACCGCGGGGGCGGGCTCGTCGGGCTGGTGGGGCGCCTTGCAGGCCGCGGGCGCCGGTGACGGCGGCCGGGGTGCCGGCGGCGCGGGTGCGGGCGGCGCGGGTGCGGGCGGCGCGGGTGCGGGCGGCGCGGGTGCGGGCGGCGCGGGTGCGGGCGGCGCGGGTGCGGGCGGCGCGGGTGCGGGCGGCGCGGGCGAGGGGGGAGAGGTGGGCAGGAGGCGCGACAGGGGAGAGGTGGGCAGGAGGCGCGACGGGTGACGGGGAAGAGGTGCGGATGAGCGTGCGGAGGCGCCGGTGAAGGGGCGCTTCGGGCGGAAGGCGCCGGCGGGCGCGGCGGCGGCCGGGGCCTCGGCCGCGCCCGGGCCGCTGCCCGCTCCGCCCGCCCCGGCGCGGGCGCGCCCGGTGCTGATGCGCCGCGGTCTCGCCCGCGTCTCGCAGGAGGCAGCGCGCGCGCTGGTGCAGCCGGCGATCGCGCGGAGCTTCGACCCCGCGACCGACGGCACCCGCCCGCGCGGCGAGCTTGCGGCCGCGATCGGCGCCCGGATCGACGCGGCGCTCGAGGCCGAGGGCGTGACGGTGGAGCCGAAGGACCGGCGCGAGCTGGTGACCCACTTCCTCAACGGGCTGATCGGTGCGAGCCGGCTGATGTCGGCGCCGCCTCCGTCGGCGGGCGAGGAGGCCGAGACCGCGGCCGAGCGGGCGCACCGGCTGGTGCTCGAGGCCGTGCTCGACCGGATCGACAGCCAGGCGGCCGCGGCGATGAACCGGGGCGAGCTGGCCCGGCGCCTCGGCGAACTCGTGGGGCCGATCCTGGCCGAGCGGGGCCTCGCCCTCAATGCGGAGGAGACGCGCGATCTCGTGCGGCTCCTCATCGACGACATGCTGGGCCTGGGGCCGCTCGAGCCGTTCCTCGCCGACGACACGGTGACCGACATCATGGCGAATGGGCCGAAGGCCATCTGGGTCGAGCGGCACGGCCGGCTCGAGAAGACGCGCGCGCGGTTCCGCGACCAGGCGCACATGATGGCCATCATCTCCCGGATCGTGACGTCGGTGGGGCGGCGGGTGGACGAGGCCAGCCCCCTCGTCGACGCGCGGCTTGCCGACGGCAGCCGTGTCAACATCATCATCCCGCCGCTCGCGCTCGACGGGCCAGCCATCTCCATCCGCAAGTTCGCAAGGCGGACCATCGACCTCGACCGCATGGTCGCACAGGGCAACATGAGCCGGGAGATGGCGACGCTGCTCAAGATCGCCGCCCGCATCCGCCTCAACATCCTCGTCTCGGGCGGGACCGGCTCGGGCAAGACCACGCTTCTCAACGCGCTCTCGCGCATGATCGCCCCCGACGAGCGGATCGTGACGATCGAGGACGCCGCCGAGCTGCAGCTGCAGCAGCCGCACGTCGTCAGGCTCGAGACGCGCCCGCCCAACCTCGAGGGCCGGGGCGAGGTGACGATGCGCGACCTCGTGCGCAACGCGCTGCGCATGCGGCCCGACCGCATCATCGTCGGCGAGATCCGCGGCGCCGAGGCGATCGACATGCTCCAGGCCATGAACACGGGGCACGACGGCTCGCTCGGCACCATCCACGCCAACCGGCCCCGCGAGGCGCTGACCCGGCTCGAGAACATGGTGGCCATGGCCGGGTTCCAGCTGCCCTCGCATGCGGTGCGCGCCCAGATCGCTTCGGCCGTCAACCTCATCGTCCAGATCGCCCGGATGAAGGACGGCGTCCGGCGGGTGACGAGCATCACCGAGGTGACCGGCATCGAGGGCGACGTCATCACGCTCCAGGAGCTGTTCGCCTTCCGCCAGGAAGCAGCCCCCGAGGATGGCAGCGGCCGCGAGGTGGTGGGGCGGTTCGTCGCGACCGGGCTGAGGCCCCAGTTCGCGGCGCGGGCCGAGCAGGCGGGTCTTGGCGCGCTTCTTGCCGAGGCGCTGGCGTGAGGCGGGCGTGATGGTGCCGATTGCCGATCTGCCGCCCGCCCTTCTTGCCGCGCTGATCGTGAGCGCGCTGGCGGCGGCCACGCTGCTGGCGGCCGCCGGGCTTGGCCGGCTTGGCGGGGCGCTGCGGCTTGCCGGCAGGGCCCGGCGGCTGCGCGGCGGCAGGCGTGCGGGCCGTGGGGAGGGCGCCGTGCGGCTCGAGCGGGCGGCGCCGCCGCGCGGCCGGCTTGTGAAGCTGGCCGCCGCCCTCGGGCTTGCCGCGCCGGGAGGGGCGGCGGTCTCGCGGCGGCGGCTCGCCCTGTTCGCCCTTGGTGCGGTGCTCGCTGCGCTCCTCCTCGCCCGCGCCGGCGCTGCCCTTCCGCTTGCGTTTCCGGCCGGGCTCGGCGTGGCTGCGGGCCTCGCCCGGCTGCTCAGCCGGCGCGAGGCGGCCCGCCGCGCGCGCGCCTTCGAGCAGCAGGTGCCCGACCTCCTCGGCCTTCTCGTGCGCTGCGTCCGCGCCGGCCTGCCCGCCGCCGAGGCGGTGGCCGAGGCAGCGCGCGAGATGCCGGCCCCGGCCGGGCCGCTCATGGCCGAGGCCGACCGGCAGATGCGGCTCGGCCGCGGGCTCGAGGAGGCGCTGTGGGACGTGGCGGCGGCGGTGCGGCTCGCCGAGTTCGACTTCCTGTGCGTGGCCGTCTCGATCCAGCGCGAGACCGGCGGCAACCTCGCCGAGACGCTGGCGGAGCTCGAGGCCACCGTGCGCAAGCGGCTTGCGCTTCGCCTGAAGGTGAGAGCGCTCAGCTCCGAGGCGCGGGCGAGCGCGCTCATCATCGGCGCGCTGCCGCTCGTGATGGCCGCGGCCCTTGCCCTCGTCGCGCCCTCCTACCTCGCGCCGCTGTTCGCCACCGAGCCGGGCCGGCTGCTGCTCGCGGCCGCCGCCGCCTCGCTCGGCTTCGGCGCCTTCATGATGGCGCGGCTGGTCGCGGCCCAGGACGCGGCGCGATGACGGGCGTGGCGGCGGGGATGGGGGCGGGCGCGGCGGCGGGGGCAGCGGGGGCCGGGGCGGCGCTCGCGGGGGTGCCGCCGGCAGACCTCGTCGCCGCCTCGCCCGCGCCGACCCTTGCGGCCCTTGCGGTCGGCGCCACGGTCTTTCTCGGCACCCTCGCCCTCGGCCGCGCGCTCGACCCGGCCGCGGCGCTGCCGCGCCGGGCCCGCGCGCTTGCCCGCACCGGCGCCGCCCGGCCGCCCGCGCGGGCGCGCCTTCTTGCGCTCGCCGAGCGGGCAGGCGCAGCGGCCGCACGGCTGCCGCTCCAGGGTGCGGCCGAGCGGCGGGCGCTCGCTCAGGCGCTGGGCAGGGCCGGGTTCCGCAGCCGCGGCGCCGTCGGCCTCTACCTCCTCGCCCGGCTCCTTCTGCCGGCGCTGCTCGCCGGACTCGGCCTCGCGCTGGCCGCGCTCGCGGGCCTCGAGCCAGCCCCTCTCGCGCTTGCGCTTGGCGCGCTCGGGGTTGCGCTGCCGCCGCTCGCCGTCTCCTCGCTTGGCGCCCGCCGGCGGCGGGCGATGGAGCGCGGCTTTCCCGACGCGCTCGACCTTCTTGTCATCTGCGTCGAGTCCGGTCTTTCGATCGATGCCGCCATCGCCCGGGTGGCGGGCGAGCTCGGCCGGGCGCACGCCGTGCTTGGCGAGGAGCTGCGGCACGCTGCCGTCGAGCTGCGGTTCCTGCCCGACCGGGCCGATGCGTTCGCGAACCTCGAGGCCCGCACCGGGATCGACGGGGTGCGCGCGCTGGTGGCCCTCCTCCACCAGACGGAGCGGTTCGGAACGCCGCTTGCGGATGCGCTGCGGACGCTGGCGGCGGAGCTGCGCACCGCGGCCTTCCTGCGGGTGGAGGAGCGGGCCGCGCGGCTGCCGGCCGTGCTGACGGTGCCGATGATCCTCTTCATTCTGCCGCCGCTCTTCATCGTGCTGATCGGCCCGGTGATCGCCCAGCTCCTCGCCCGCTGAGCCCCGGCGCCCCGCCCGGCCCCGCGCCCCCCGGCCCCGCGCCCCCCGAGCCCGCGCCGCCGCCCCCCGAGCCCGCGCCCCCGCCCCCCCGGCCTCCCGGGCCCGCGCCGCCGCCCCTACTCGACGAGGGCGACCCGGCGGTCGACGATGGGGCGCACGCCCGTGCCGTCGCAGGCGTGAGCCAGCGGCGTGATACCGCTGACCCGGATGCGGGCGGCGACGACCTGGGTGCAGCTCGCGGCATTTCCGGAGATCTCGACGAGCTGCGTCGGAAGCAGGATGGCGCCGGTGAGGGTCTGGGCGGCGCCGGCGAGGAAGCGGCTGGTGGCGCGTGGACCCGAGGCTGCGCCGAGGACGGCGACGCCGGCGAAGGCGCCGGTCGCGGGCGGCTGGAGCGAGACGGTAGCGCCCGGGCGGATGTCGAGCGCGAAGGGGCCGGACCAGAGGGTGGCGGCGGCCGTCTCGAGGCGACCGCCCGGCTCCACCGTCAGCGGGCCGGCGAGGGGCCAGGCGAGGCCCTCGATGCGGAGCGTGCCGCCCGAGGCCACCCGGATGCCGCCGCAGCGGGCCTGCGGGAGCTGGCCGGGCCGGACGACGAGGGTGCCAGTGACGGCGAGCTGGCCGGGCAGGCAGGCCGGCGGGGGGGTGCTGGGGATGGAGTAGGGGTTGGCCTGTGGCAGGCGGGCGGCGGGCACGCCGGGCCCGTCCGCGAGCGCGCGGCAGCCCGAGAGGAGGAGCCGGCCGCCGCCCGTCTCGGCGATGGCGCCCACGCCCCGGTCGAGGGCCAGCAGGCAGGCCGGGCCGTCCTCGATGACGGCGCTGACGGCGCGGGCGCGCACCGTGCCGGCCTCGGCGTCGAGCAGGCCGCCGAGGATGGCGGTGCGGGGTGCGGCGACCTCGACGGCGATGGCCCGCGCGTCTCCCCGGCGGCGGCCGCGGGCCGGCGGCCACTCGACGCTGACCTCGGCGTCCGCGCCGAGGCGGGCGTGGGCGAGCCCGCGGGCAACCGGGGCGGCGGCCATGCCGCCGCGCAGGGCAGCCGCGCCGGCCTCGGCGGCAGCGTCGGCTGCCTGCTGCAGGTCGCGCTTGCGCGCGAGGCCAGCGGCGGCGTTCAGGCCGAGGGCCAGGAACCCGAGCATCGCGGCGAGGGACAGGGCGGTGAAGACGGTGCTGACGCCGCGCTCGTCGGCCGCGAGGCCGGGCCGGGGCGCGGAGGGGCTGGCTGGGCTGCTCATGCGCTCTCGCGGATGCAGGCGGTGGCGGCGAGTGCCGGCATGGCGGGCGCGATCCCGGGGACGAGCGCGGGGTAGGGGAGGCCGACGCGCACGTCCGTGCCGCAGGGGGCGGGCGCGGTCTCGAGCGCGGCCGAGGCTATGGTGAGCGAGACGGCGAGGCGTTCGAGCGTGGCGTTGATCTCCGAGAGAAGGCCGGCCGGGGTGCCGCAGGGGGACTCCGGGACTTCGGCGCAGCGCACCGCGGCAGCGACGGCGTGGTCGAGCGCGGCGGCGAACCAGAGGTAGCGGCCGGCCTCGATCCCGCCGAGCACCAGGGCAAGGAGGAGGGGCGAGACGAGGGCGAACTCGACGGCGGTCGCCCCGCGGGTATCGGCGCCGAGCCGGCGCAGGGGCGTGCGGCGGGTGCGGCGCATCAGTCGAGCCGGACGATGCTGCGCGCCGAGACGGTGGGTGGGAACAGGCCGCCGGGCCAGGCGACGAGGCGGGCGACGGGGGCGGTGATCTCGATCTCGGCGAAGGCGGGCGGCGGGCTGCCGTCGGGGCAGCGCAGGGCGGGGGTGGGGACGATGCCGGAGGGGGCTGCGCAGCCGCGGAACAGCCGGAGCTTCGGCGCGACGTCGGGGGGGAGGGTGACGAGCGTCTCGAGGGAGAGGCCGGGGAGCGGCGGGAGGCTCATGAGCCCCCCCTGCTGGAGCCCGGCCCAGCCGCGCAGCGGCGGAAGCTCCTGGGCTGCGGCGCGGCGGACGGCCTTGGCGGCGCTCTCGACGAGCGCCTCGACTTCGCGCGCGCGGGCGGCGGTCAGCGCAAAGTCGGCGGAGCCGAGGAGCAGGAGGGCGAGGAGCGGGAGGGTGAGGGCGAATTCGAGCGCGGCGGTTCCGGCGTCGTCGGCGAGCAGCCTCCGGTGCCGCGCTGTCCCCAGCCCTTCCCGCCGTCCCGCCTGCCTTCTCTCCCGCCGTCCCTCCTGCCGCCCCGCCCGCGCGCCCGGCTGCCCTGCCTGCTGCGCTTCCCGCGGCCCTTCCTCCGCGCGTGCGCTCTGCCGCGCGATGCGCGGCTGCCGGCCGGGCCGGCAGCGTGCCATTCCGAGCCACCGTTGCATCGCCGGGTTCCGCCTTTCCGCATGACAGTAACGGCGGGCGGGGCGGCGCTTGCATGGGCGCGCCCGCTGTGGTTGCGGGGAAGATGGTGAACGGGCGGTCACCCTTCCCGGCCGCCCGTGCCCGGAGGCCCCATGCCCGAGCCAAGGCCCGATCCTCTTCGCGCCCGCCTCGCGCGCCTTGCCCGCGCGCCCGAGCCGGAGGTGCTGGCGCCGCTGCTTGCCGAGGCCGAGGACTCGCCGGAGCTGCGCGAGCGAGTCCTCGCCCGCGCCGCCGGGCTCCTCGCCGACATCCGCGCCGGCGAGCAGGATGGCTGGGTCAACCGCTTCCTCCTCGAATACCGCCTGAGCAGCGAGGAGGGCCGCGCACTCCTCACGCTTGCGGAGGCATTCCTGCGGGTGCCGGATGCGGCGACCGCCGACCTCCTGATCCGCGACCGGATCGGCGCGGCCCACTGGGAGGCGCATGCCGGCCGGTCGGACTCGCTCCTCGTCAACTCCGCGACCTTCGGGCTTCTCCTCTCGCGCGCCATGCTGGCGGCCGACGGCGGGGTGCTGGGGCGGCTGGTGCGGCGGGCGGGCGAGCCCTTCGTCCGCACCGCCGTTGCCGCGGCGATGCGGCTGATGGCCGACGCGTTCGTCATGGGCCGCACCATCGACGAGGCGCTCCGCCGGGCCGACCGGGCCGACAGCCGGGACTTCTCGGCCAGCTTCGACATGCTGGGCGAGGCCGCGCGCACGGCCGCCGATGCCGAGCGCTACTTCGACGCCTACATGGAGGCGGTGCGGGCGGTGGGGCGGGAGGCCAACCGCCGCGGCCACGGCATCTCGGTCAAGCTCTCGGCGCTCCACCCCCGCTACGAGACGGCAGAGGCCAAGCGCGCCGTGCCGGCGATCGGTGCGCGGCTGGAGGCGCTGGCAGTGGCGGCAGCTGCGGCCGGCGTGCCGCTCACCGTGGATGCCGAGGAGCAGGACCGGCTGCTGCTCTCGCTCGACATCCTGGCGACGGTGGCGCGGGCGCCCCGGCTCTCCGGCTGGGACGGCTTCGGCTTCGCGATCCAGGCCTATGGCAAGCGGGCGCGCGCGCTCGTCGACTGGGCGGAGGAGCTTGCTGGCGCCACCCGCCGGCGCCTCGGCGTGCGGCTGGTGAAGGGCGCCTACTGGGACAGCGAGGTGAAGCGCGCGCAGGAGGCGGGGCTGGCCGGCTACCCCGTCTTCACCCGCAAGGCGGCGACCGACGTCTCCTACCTGGCCTGCGCCCGGGCGCTCCTGGCGGCCCCCCGGCTGTTCCCGGCGTTCGCCAGCCACAATGCGCTGACGGTGGCCACCATCGCCGAGTGGGCAGGGGCCCGGCGGGACTTCGAGTTCCAGCGCCTGCACGGGATGGGGGCCGGGCTCTACGAGCGGATGGTGCGCGAGGAGGGCTACCGCTGCCGCCTCTACGCGCCCGTCGGCGGGCACCGGGATCTGCTGGCCTATCTCGTCCGGCGGCTGCTCGAGAACGGCGCCAACTCCTCCTTCGTCCACCAGCTGGCAGACCGGAGCGTGCCCGAGGCCGAGCTCCTGGCCGACCCGGTCGCCAGGGTGAGGGCAACGGGCGGCGCGCCCAACCCGCGCATCCCCCTGCCGTGCGACCTGTTCGCGCCCGAGCGGCGCAACTCGGAAGGGCTCGACCTCGCCGACCCCGACGTGCTCGAGGCAACCGTCGCTGCGGTGCAGGCGGCACTCGGGCAGGGCTTCCGGGCGGCGCCCGTGGTTGCGGGGCGCGAGCGGCGGGGCCCGCTGCTGCCGGTCGTCGCCCCCTTCGACCCGGCGCTCCGGGTGGGCGAGGTGGTGGAGGCCGACGCTGCCGCCTGCGCGGAGGCGGTGGCAGCAGCCGAGGCCGCCCAGCCGGCGTGGGACGCAACGCCGGTCGAGGCGCGCGCGGCCGCGCTCGAGCGGCTGGCGGACCTGCTCGAGGCCGACCGGCCCGCGCTTCTCGCCCTGCTCCAGGCCGAGGCCGGCAAGACCCTGCCCGATGCGCTGGCCGAGGTGCGCGAGGCGGTCGACTTCTGCCGCTACTACGCAGCGCGGGCGCGGATCCTGTTCCGGCCCGAGGCGCTGCCCGGCCCGACGGGCGAGGCCAACCTGCTCCGGCTCCATGGGCGCGGGGTGTTCGCAACGATTGCGCCCTGGAACTTCCCGCTCGCCATCTTCCTCGGCCAGACGGTGGCGGCGCTCGTCGCCGGCAACGCCGTGGTGGCGAAGCCGGCGCCGCAGACGCCGCTCATCGCGGCCCGTGCGGTTTCCCATGCCCACGCGGCCGGGATCCCGCCGGAAGTCCTCCACCTCCTGCCCGGCGGCGGGGACGTGGGCGCAGCGCTGGTGGCCGACCGGCGCGTCGCGGGCGTGGCCTTCACTGGCTCGACCGCCACCGCCCGGGCGATCGCCCGGGCGCTCCTTGCCGACGACGGCCGGCCGCTCGTGCCGCTCATCGCCGAGACCGGCGGCCTCAACGCCATGATCGTCGACTCGACGGCGCTGCCCGAGCAGGTGGTGGCCGATGTCGTCACCTCGGCGTTCCGCTCGGCCGGGCAGCGCTGCTCGGCGCTCCGGCTGCTCGTGCTGCAGGAGGAGGTGGCCGAGCCGGTGCTTGCCATGCTGAAGGGCGCGATGGACTGCCTCGTGGTGGGGGACCCGCGCGACCCGGCGACCGACGTCGGCCCGGTGATCGACGCGGCCGCGCGGGCGAAGCTCCTGGCCCGCCTCGACGCCATGGGCGATTCCGTGCTCCACCGCCTCCCCGTGCCCGTGACGGGGCATTTCGTGCCGCCTGCCCTCATCCGCCTGCCGTCGGTCGAGGCGCTCGACGCCGAGTGGTTCGGGCCGCTCCTCCACGTCACCACCTGGGACGGCCGCGACATCGCCGGGCTCGTCCGGCGGATCAACGCCTCGGGCTACGGGCTTACCATGGGGCTTCACAGCCGGATTGCCGGGCGCGCGGCCGAGGTGGAGCGGCTGGCGCGGGTGGGGAACCTCTACGTGAACCGCGCGATGATCGGCGCGGTGGTGGGCTCGCAGCCCTTCGGCGGCGAGGGGCTCTCGGGCACCGGCCCCAAGGCGGGCGGGCCGCACTATCTCCTCCGCTTCGCGACCGAGCGCGTGACTTCGACCGACACGACGGCTGCAGGCGGCAACGCTTCCCTGCTTGCGGAAGCCGACGAGGCGTCGCCGTCTTGAGCACGGCGCGCCGATGCGGTAAGACCTTGGCCGTCAAGGGTTGTCGGAAGCCCGCACCGGGTGGCGCGGCAGGGCGCACCTCAGCTTCGAGGATGGCGCGGCCGTGGCACCTGTCTTCCCCTTGCCGGCCTGGGCGAACCGCAGGCGCGCATGCGCGTCCTGACCGTCCTCGGCACCCGGCCGGAGGCGGTGAAGCTCGCGCCCGTGCTCCACGCGCTGGCGGCCGCGCCTGGTGTCACCTCGCGGCTCTGCTCGACCGGCCAGCACCGGGAGCTGCTTGCGCCTGCGCTCGCCTGCTTCGGCCTGCGGCCCGACCATGACCTCGCGCTCATGCGCGCCGGCCAGGGGCTCGACACGCTCCTCGCCCGGGCGGTCGAAGGCGTGGGCGCGGTGATTGCTGCCGAGCGGCCGGACTGGGTGGTGGTGCAGGGCGACACCACGACGACGCTTGCCGCGGCGCTTGCCGCCTTCCACGCCGGCGTTGCCGTGGCCCACGTCGAGGCGGGCCTGCGCACGCGGGACCTCGCCGCCCCCTGGCCGGAGGAGGGGAACCGCCAGCTCGTCGCGCGGCTCGCCCGGCGGCACTTCGCGCCAACCGCCGGGGCTGCCGCCAACCTCCGGGCCGAGGGCATTCCCGCCTCCGCCATCGAGGTCACCGGCAATACGGTGATCGATGCGCTGCGCTGGCTCGAGGCGCGGCTCGATGCCGACCAGGCGCTTGGCGAGGCGCTTGCCGCCCGCCTGCCCTTCCCCGCCCCCGGGCGGCGGCTGATCCTTGCCACCGGCCATCGCCGAGAGTCCTTGAGAAGCGGCCTTGCCCGGGTGTGCGCGGCGCTGCGCATGGTGGCCGCGCGGGAGGACGTCGAGATCGTCTTCCTCGTCCACCGCAACCCTGCGGTCGGGGAAACGGCGCGGACGCTCCTTGGCGGGCTGCCGCGCGTCCACCTCCTCGCGCCGCAGGACCCGCTCGCCTTCCTCCACCTGCTGCGGCGGGCGGATCTCGTGGTGACGGATTCGGGCGGCGTGCTCGAGGAGGCCGCGGGCGTCGGCCGGCCGGTGCTGGTGACGCGCGAGGCGACCGAGCGGCCCGAGGCGGTCGCATGCGGCCTGGCCCGCGTGGTGGGCACGCGGACCGGCGCGCTGGTTGCAGCCATCGACCGCCTGCTCGACGACCCGGCCGCCCGCGCCGAAATGGCGGCCGCGCGCAACCCCTTCGGCGACGGCCGGGCGGCCCAGCGGATCGCTGCGCGCCTGCGGGGCTTGCCGGCCGGGGCGCTTCCCCCCGCTTCGCAGATGCGGCCGGTGCGGGTGCGCAGGTCTGGCCGCGTTGCAGCGAGCGCGGCTGCAGGGTAAGGGCGCCACCGGGGCCGCCGGAGGCGAGGATGACGGACGTAACCGAGATCTGCCCGGTTCTCCTGTCCGGCGGGGCGGGTACGCGGCTGTGGCCGCTTTCACGGGCGGACATGCCCAAGCAGCTGCAGGCGCTTGCGCACGAGGAGACGATGCTGCAGGCGACTGCCCGGCGGACGGCGGTGGATGTGCCTGGCGTGCGCTTCCTGCCCCCGCTCGTGGTGGCCGGCGAGGGGCACCGCCACCTCGTCGCCGAGCAGCTCGCGGAAGCAGGGGTGCAGCCGGGGGCGATCCTGCTCGAGCCGCAGGGGCGGAACACGGCGCCTGCGATCGCGCTCGCCGCGCTGTGGCAGCAGGCGGAAGGCGCGCCTGAGGCGCTCCTCCTTGCCATGCCGTCGGATCACCTCATCGGCAACGAGGCCGCGTTCCGGGCCGCGGTGGCCGCGGCCGCGCCGGCAGCCGCCGCCGGCCGGCTCGTCACCTTCGGCATCACGCCGAGCGAGCCGGCGACGGGCTACGGCTACATCGAGGCCGGCCCGGCGGAGGGGGCGGTGCGGCCGGTGCGGCGGTTCGTCGAGAAGCCGGATGCCGAGACGGCCGCCCGTTACGTGGCCGACGGCCTTCTCTGGAACGCCGGCATCTTCCTGTTCCGCGCCGACACGTTCCTCGAGGCGCTTCGCTGCCACGCGCCCGAGGTGGCGGAAGCCTGCGCGCGGGCCGCGCGCTTCGCGGTGGATGGCCCGTTTGTCCGGCCCGATGCAGAGGCGTTCGCGGGCGTGCCTTCGATCAGCGTCGACTATGCGGTGATGGAGCGCGCCGACAACGCAAGCGTGGTGCCGGTCGACATGGGCTGGTCGGACGTGGGCTCGTGGGACGCGCTCTGGCGGGTGACGGTACCCGACGGCGAGGGAAACGTGCTGCGCGGGGCGGGCGCACTGATCCACTGCCGCGACAGCCTGGTCCGCAATGACGGCGGCCCGTTCGTGGCCGCGCTCGGGCTTGAGGGCATGGTGGTGGTGGCAACTGCCGATGCCGTGCTGATCGCGCCGCGTGCTCGCGCGGAGGAGATCCGCCAGGTCGTCGAGCGGATCGAGGCCGAAGGGCTCGACCTTGCCCGCACCAGCCACGAGGTGCGCCGGCCCTGGGGCAGCTTCCGCGGGCTTGGCCGCGGCGAGGGCTGGCAGGTGAAGCGGATCGCGGTGAAGCCGGGCGCGAAGCTGAGCCTGCAGCGCCACGCCCACCGGGCCGAGACCTGGGTGGTCGCGGCCGGCGTGGCCGACGTGACGGTGGGCGAGGAGTGCCGGCGGATGGGGCCGGGCGAGAGCATCTTCATTCCGGTCGGTGCAGTCCACCGGCTCGAGAACCCGGGGCCTGAGCCGCTCGAGCTCATCGAGGTACAGCAGGGAAGCTACCTCGGCGAGGATGACATCGTCCGCCTGGCCGACCTCTACGGCCGCGCGCCCGCCTGAGCCGTTTTTTGGTTGCGTTCCGCTCGGTGCGAGATCAGCCGAAGGTCATGCGCGACCATCTCGCGCACGAGCTCCTCGAGGGTAACACGGCACGTCCAGCCGAGCTCGCGTTCGGCTTGGCTGGCGTCTCCCAGAAGCCGGTCGACCTCGGTGGGGCGGAAGTAGGCCGGATCGACGGCGACGAGGACCTGACCGGTCCGGTTGCAACGCCCCACTTCCGAGATGCCCTCGCCCTCCCAGACGATCCTGCGACCAACCTCCGCAAACGCCAGCTCGACGAAGCGTCGCACGCTCGTCGTTCGTCCTGTCGCGAGCACCCAGTCTTTCGGGACGGGATGTTGCAGGATCCGCCACATGCCTTCCGCATAGTCCCGGGCATGGCCCCAGTCGCGTTCCGCGTCGAGGTTTCCGAGCCAGAGGGTCTTCTGGAGTCCGGCCTCGATGGCAGCGACTGCCCGAGTGATCTTGCGCGTGACGAATGTTTCGCCACGGATTGGGCTCTCGTGGTTGAAGAGGATTCCGTTGGCGGCGTAGATGCCGTACGCCTCCCGGTAATTGACGGTGATCCAGAAGGCATACAGCTTGGCGGCGGCATAGGGGCTACGCGGGCGGAAGGGCGTCGTCTCGGACTGCGGACATTCCGGTGCATTCCCGTAGAGTTCCGAGGTGGATGCCTGGTAGAAGCGAACGGAACGCTCCAGCCCGAGGATCCGGATGGCCTCGAGCAGACGAAGGGCGCCGAGCGCGTCGGCGTTGGCAGTATACTCCGGTGTCTCGAAGCTGACGGCGACGTGGCTCTGGGCAGCGAGATTGTAGATTTCGTCGGGCTGCGTTTCATGTACCAGGCGAATGAGATTGGTCGCATCTGTCATATCACCAAAGTGAAGACAAAAACGATTTTCTCCCTCATGCCTATCTATGAAAAGATGATCAACTCGTCCAGTATTGAACGAGGAAGACCGCCTCTTGACACCGTGAACTCTGTAGCCCTTGTTGAGAAGAAGCTCGGCGAGATAGGCTCCATCCTGCCCAGTTACGCCAGTAATCAAAGCGGTCTTCATGACAAGCGCCTTTCGCCCGATGTAATGCCGCGGGGAGGTAGCCGGAGCTTGCGGACGTGTCTAGAGGAGCGCCACGGGGGCCATCCGGCGTCCATGTCACGCCGTTGCTTTCCGTGTCGCCACTGGCGGGCGTGAAGGGTGGTAGGGTGATAAGGGTCCTGCTCACAGGCGGCAGCGGCATGGTCGGGCGCAATCTTCGCGAGACGGCGCCGACGGACGTGGAGCTTGTCGCCCCTTCGCGCGGCGAGGTGGACCTGACGGATCCCGAGGCGGTGCGGCGAGCTTTCGATGCCGCCGCGCCCGATTTCGTCATTCACGCGGCCGGGCGCGTTGGGGGCATTGCGGCGAACATGGCCGATCAGGCCGGCTTTCTCGTCCAGAACCTCCGCATGGGACTTGCCGTCCTCGAGGCCGCGTACCGGGGTGGGATTCGGTGTCTCAACCTCGCCAGCTCGTGCATCTACCCGCCGAAAGCTCCGATCCCCTTTTCCGAGGATTGCCTCCTGACCGGAGCGCTCGAGCCGACCAACGAAGGTTATGCCTTGGCCAAACTGTCGGTCGTGCGCCTCGGGCAGTACCTCAACCAGTCCGCGGGTGCCGCGCGCATAAAGTCGCTCATCCCGTGCAACCTGTTCGGCCGGCATGACAACTTCGATCCGCTCACCTCCCATCTCGTGCCGGCTGCGCTGCGCAAGGTGCATGAAGCGTCCCGTTCGGGCGGGGATGTGCTGATCTGGGGCGATGGCTCGGCGCGCCGGGAGTTCCTGTATGCGGGCGACGCTGCCCGGATGATCTGGCACGCTTGCCGTCACTTCGAGGATCTGCCGGAGCTCATGAATCTGGGTGTCGGCAGCGACCACTCGATCCTCGAATATTATGAAGCGGCCGCCCGGGTGGTTGGATGGCAGGGGCGCTTTCGGTTCGACCCTTCCCGTCCGGCGGGCATGCAGCGCAAGCTCGTCAGCATCGAATGGCAGCGCCGGCTGGGCTTCCCCGCGCCGCGACCCCTTGAGGAGGGGCTGGCGGAGACCTATCGCTTTTTCCTGGAGAACCACTCGACATGAGCATCCGACTCCCCCTTGCCACATCTACCTGGGACGAAGCCGAACATGCGGCCATCGGGCGGGTGGTCGAGTCCGGCCGGTTCACGATGGGAGCGGAAGTGCAAGCCTTCGAAGAGGAATTCGCGCGCGCCTTCGGCGCCCGCCATGCGGTCATGGTCAACTCGGGTTCCTCTGCCAACCTCCTTATGGTGGCCGCTCTCTTCTTTACTGAAGAGCGTGATCGCCGCCTGCGACGAGGAGACGAGGTCATCGTGCCGGCTGTTTCGTGGAGCACGACCTACTATCCGCTTCACCAGTACGGACTTCGCATCAAGTTTGTCGACATCGACCTCGAGACTCTAAACATCGATCTCGATATGCTGGAAGAAGCCATCAGCGATCGCACGAAGCTGATTTTTGCGGTAAATCTTCTCGGTAATCCGAACGATTTTGGTCGTATTCGCAAGATCGTTGGTGACCGGCCGATCACGCTCATCGAGGACAACTGCGAATCCATGGGTGCGGAGTTCGAGGGCAGAAAGGCCGGAACCTTCGGACTTATGGGCAGCTTCAGCACCTTCTTTTCGCATCACATTTCGACGATGGAGGGGGGAGTCATCGTCACCGATGACGAGGAGCTCCACCAAATTCTTTTGTGCCTTCGCGCCCATGGCTGGACCCGCAACCTTCCAGAAGAGAACAGGGTGACCGGGCGCAAGAGCCCCGACCCGTTCGAGGAGAGCTTCCGGTTCGTGCTTCCTGGCTACAACGTGCGGCCGCTCGAGATGGAGGGCGCGATCGGACGCGAGCAGCTGAAGAAGCTCAACGGGTTCATCGCTGCGCGGCGGGCCAATGCCGATCAGTGGGTTTGCCGCATGTCCGGCCACCCGCGGATCGCCATCCAGCGGGAGACCGGGACGAGCAGCTGGTTTGGTTTCTCCATCGTGTGCAAAAAAAACTCCGGGCTTCAACGCGCCGAAGTGCGTCAGCTCCTTGAGACGCATGGGGTGGAAACCCGTCCGATTGTGGCAGGGAATTTCGTTCGAAACCCTGTTATCAACTGCTTTGACCATGAGATTTTCGGCCGGCTCGCTAATGCTGACCACATCCACGAACAGGGCCTGTTTATAGGGAACCATCATTATCCGCTCGGGCCGGTGCTTGACGACATTGCCGATCTTCTAGGTTCCTTCTAATCGCAGGACCTATTTAGTCGCTTGTGTTGGCGGCACTGCGTTGATTCAATGGCGGCATCTCTGAGGTGCTGCTGATGTCGGACGTGTGGTTGCTGAGCGAGGCGCAGATGCGGCGGATCGAGCCATTCTTCCCGCTTTCTCATGGGGTTCCGCGGGCTAATGATTGGCGGGTAATCTCCGGAATCATCTTCGTGCTCGAGAACGGCCTGCGCTGGCGGGATGCGCCGCCGGCCTCTGGGCCGCACAAGACGCGTCACACAACCGGTTCATCCGCTGGAGCCGCCTGGCCGTGTTCAACCGGATCTTCGCCGAGCTGGCGGCCAAGGGCGGCAAGCCGGACAGGCTGATGATCGACGCGACGCACCTGAAGGCGCATCGAACCGCTGCCAGTCTACGCAACAAGGGGGGCTCAGCGGGAAAATGATTCACCGCATCATTTTCTGGTCCGCTTCGCTCCCCGATGTATCGGGAGAACCAAAGGCGGACTGAACTCCAAGCTGCATGCCCTCACCGATAGCGAGGGGCGGCCCTTGGTCATGCTGCTCACCGAAGGTCAGGCCAGCGATTACTGGGGCGCTGCGTTGCTGCGCAATGCCTTACCGCCCCCCAAGGAGCGGATCGCCGACAAGGGCCATGACGGCAACGGCTTCCGCAATGCACTGGCCGAGCGGGGCATCGCCGCCTGCATCCCTTCCAAGTCCAGCCGAAAGATCGCCATCCCCACGCCCCCGTCCTCTACCGCCAGCGCCGCAAGATCGAAAACATGTTCGGTCGTCTCAAAGACTGGCACTGCATCCACACCCGTTACGACCGCTGCGCACACGCCTTCTTCTCAGCCATCTGCATCGCAGCCACCGCCGTCTTTTGGCTTGGTCAATGAGTTCTGAGCCTAGGGCTCCCGTTCGTTCGGGAGCGGTCTGCGCGCCTGATCCAATAGCAGTGCCGCGCTTGCTCCAGCGAGCCCTCCAGCGACCAGCCCGGCGGCCAACACGAGCAAGACCGGCGGCCAAGTTGGCCGGTCTGTTACCGTAACCGCGCCAAGCGGCTCGGCAGCAAATGGCTGGCCGGAGCGGGCCATCATGAGGAGGCGCTCTTGCTCGGCAAGCGCTTCAGCAAGCGCTGCCCGATGCTCGGCGAGGGTCACTTCGGACAGCTTTTTGGCAAGGTAACCGATGTAGGCCTCGGCGCGCGCGTCCGCTCGCTGTCGCAGGTGCCGATCGGCGGCCGCGTAGGTGGCAACAAGAAGGTCGCGCGCGAGATCCGGGTCGGGATCCCTGAGGATGATCGTCGCCACCCCGCGCTGCTTGTTCTCTTCCAGGGTTAGTCGTCGATCGAGATAATCCTGCACATCGGCGTCATCTGGCGGACTCCACTCGCGTACCGGGATCGCAAGGAGCGCCTTGGCAGCCTTCTTTAGGCTCCTGAACGCATCAGGACGCGGCCTCCATACTTGAGCTCTATCGTCCCATTCATCGGCGAACATTCGGCGCATAAGCGCCTTATTGGCTGCGATTTCTGCGGCGACATCGCGCCCGGCGAGTATTTCAAGAGTTAGGTGGAACTGTGAGATTGGCTCGTTGCGGATGTTGATCCCTGCAAGCGATGCCAACCCGGCAAGGTTCCGCGAAACCGTTTCGCCGCTGCGCTCGACGGGCACGATCTGCAGATAGGCGTCGAAGCGCGGCCGGACAGCGTGCAGGATGACTAGCGCGGTCGCTAGGCCGAGGACGACGCCCACGGTAGGGAACTGCCAGTGCCGACGCAGCACGAGAAGAATCGCGGAGAGGCCAGGATCGGGCCGTGTCTCGGTCCGCAGGTCAGAGCCCATGTCGTTCAATCGGCAGCCTTCCGCGATGTTGACCTCGTTCCGGATAGCGCCCCCGGCCGGCTTGTGCTAGCCGTGCGCCGATGGTGAACGAGCGGGGGTCCCGGCCTTTGAGCCAGTCTTTCGCCGCAGACGTTGCCGGCTCCCTCCTTGCCACCCTCATCCTTCTAGGCCGGGCGTTGGAGAGCTATGCCGGCGCTTGGGCGGCTGGGCTTCTCGCCTTCGCCTTCTTGCTGCTGCGTGGCGCGCCAGCCGAGCGGTTCCTCCTCCTCCTCCTCCTCGCACTCAGCGCCGCCCTTGGCGGTGAGCTCGGCTATCTCGGTGTGCGCCAGACGCTGTTCGCAGCCGCCTTCATTGTCATGGCGCGCTATGCTCCGGTCTCGCCGTCTGTTGCCCTCGCCATCTATGCCTGCGCTCTCCTCCTTTTCTTCGGAAGGACAGGCGAATTCTCGGTCCTGTTCACCGTTGGGCCGTCCATCATCCTGCTTCTTTGGGCGGCCTTCTTTGCCGAGCGCCAGCGCCGCCTCGCCCGGCCCGTGGCCGGCACCGGTCGGCGGGTCGCCGCGCTCGCGCTCGCTTCGCTCGCGCTGCCGTTTGTCGGGGCCGGCTCGCGCACTGCGCTCCTCGTCTGGCTGGTCTTCGCGCTCCGGCGTCTGAGCCTGCCGATCTTGGCCGCCGGCGCCCTCGTGCTCGCAGCCGCCTTGTCCTTCCCAAGGCTTGAAGTTTGGGATCGAGTTGCCAACAGTTATGACGAGCTCACCAACCCCTTCCCCGAGGTCGGGATCAACCTGCGCGCCGTCGAGCTCCTCATCTTCCTCTCCTGGTTCCAGACGGCGACACTCTCGGAGTTGCTCTTCGGCTCGCGGGATCTCATCTACATGCCCGGCGACTTTCTAGGCTTCCGCGGCGATCCCGTCTATGTCCCCCACAACCAGGTGATCGGAATCTTCTTCCAGTTCGGAGCGGTGGGATCTCTTGCCATCCTCGCCTGGTTTGTAGGCTATGCGCGCGGCATGAAGGGTTTCCCCGCCGGCCGGTTCGTGATGCTGGCCTATCTCGCGGTCGGCTTCGTTGCGATCCACGGGCTCGTGAACCAGGATCTCGCGATCGCCGCAGCCGTCCTCCTGTGGCTCGCCCGCCGGCTGCCCGCGCCGGCCGCAGCCCCCCCTGCCACGGCGCCCGTTCGCCGCGCGCCGGTCCCGGCCTGAGCAATGCGGCTCGACCCGACTCAGCCGGCCGCTCCCGAGCCTTCGCCGGAGCCCGCGCCTGCCGCCGGCCCCGGCCAGGACGCGGTGCTGCGGGATGCCGCCGCGGCCAGGGGCACCCTCGTGCTCCTCAGCCTCGGCCACCGGATGGACGAGACGGCAGGGCCGCCGCCACCAGGCGAGCCCCAGCCGCACTGGCGCGAGGTCGCCCGCATGGTGGGTGCCGACATCGCCTCCTTCTCCACCGCGAGCGCCCGCCGCGGGCCGCTCTTCGCGCGGCTGTTCGCCTCCCGCCCGGTGTGGGGCTCGGCGGCGAGCGCGGCGCTCGATGCCGCCCGCTACGGCCGCGTTTACGCGCTTGACGAGGACGTCGGCCTGCGGGCGGCGCTCCTCCTCGCAGCGCGCGGCTGGAAGGGGCGGTTCGTCCTCCTCGTCCACCATCTCTCGCCGCGCCGCCGCCGCCTCGTCCGCCTTCTGGCCGGCCGGCCCATCACCCACTTCCTCACCTATGCCGCCGCGCAGCGCTCGGCGCTTGTCGCCGCAGGGGTGCCGCCGGGCTGGACGAGCTGCGTCCCAATCCCGGCAGACGCCGGCTTCTTCCGCCCGGCCGCTCGCGCGCCCGGGCGCGCGCGCCTCGTCGCCGTAGGCGCCGCCGACCGGGACTATTCGACCCTCCTTGCCGCCGCGCCCATGATCGACGCCGAGATCGAGATCTTCGGCCATGGCTACTCCGGGCCGGATGCCGCCCGCCTCGCCGGGCAGGCCCTTCCGGCCAACGTCCGGCTGATGCCGCACCTGCCGGTCGCAGCGTTTCGCGACCGGATCGCATCCGCCGATGCTGCCGTCCTGCCGCTGCGCCCGGTCGCCTACGCCGCCGGGGCGACTGCCCTCGTCGAGGCGATGGCCTGCGGCCTTCCGGTCGTCGCAACCGCCATCGCCGGCCTCGCCGGCTACCTGTCGGCCGGGCGGCCGGGGCCGGTCTTCGCCCCCGGCGATGCCGGAGGGCTTGCAGCGGCAGCCACGCGGCTCATCGCCGAACGGGCGCTCGCCCGCAGCATCGGGGCAGGCAACCGCGCCTGGGTGGAGCGCCACGCAACGGTCGAGCGCCTCTCGTGTCACGTCGCAAACCTCCTTCTGGGAACCGCCGGGGGCGTGGACTGGCTCGGCGAAACAGCCCCGTGAGCGCGCGCCTCACCTTTATCCTGTGCATCAAGCCCGGTCCCGGCATCGCGACCGAGACGCTCGATGCCCAGCTCGCCTCCTGCCTTGCGGTCCGGCGCGCCGACGTCCTCGTCGGCCTGAGCGAAGCGGACGAGCCAACAGCTTCAGCGCTGGCACCGTGGGAGGCGCGCGGCCGGGTGCACCTTGCCGTGCTCAAGGACCGCTCGCTCTACGACGGCTGGAACCGGGCGGCGGCGCTGGCAAACGGCGAGGAGCTCACCTTCCTTGGCCTCGGCGACTGCGTCATCAACCCGGACCATTTTGACGGCGCCGACCTCACCGGCCTCGACGCCCTCTTCGCGCGCGCCCTCGTCTTCGACGGCCGCCGCGAGCGGATCTTTGGCGCGCCGTTCCGCCGCCGCATCCACTACTGGCGCCAGCAGGTTGCGATGGTGGGCGCCATCCTTCGCCGCGAATTCGTGCTCGAGACCGGCTTCGATCCGGCGCTCCACATTGCCGGCGACTGGGAGTTCCTTCTGCGCGCCGGGGATCGGATGCGGGCCGGCTTCCGGCCGCTCACCGTCGTCTCCATGCCCGGCGGCGGGCTCTCCGAGCGCCGGTTCGCCGCGCTGATGGCCGAGGTGCGGCGGGTGCGTGCGGAACGGCGGCGGCGGTGAGCGTCCCGCTCTCCGTCCTCTCGACAGGGCTTCACCTCCTCAACGCCGCCGGCTTCATCATGCTCGCCCCGGGTTCGGCGCTTGCCGACTATATCTCCGCCTCGGTGCTATACGGTATCGTCTCGTGGGTGTGCCTCTGGGTCCTGCCCAGCGTCTTCGAGTATCGCGCGGATCGTATGCACGACCTGCGCAGCCTCCAGGCAACACTGGCAGCCGGCGGCGTTCTCGTTCTCCTTCTCACGCATCCGAACACCATCGGCCTGCTGTTCGCGCTCCTGCTTGCCGTCGAGGTAGCGGCCTTCTTGCCTCATCTCATGCTCTACGAGGAGCGCACTGCAACCTTCGTCCGAGCCGACTTCTCGCGCGGTTGCCTCAACAGTCTCGCCCTTTTGACCGCCGTTCTGCTTTTTGAGCGTCAGCCGGTCGCCTACGTCGCTGGGCTCGTCCTGTCGCTTACCACCGTTGCCGGAACCATGGCAGCAACAGGCGTCCCTTGCGCCCCGCTGCCGCGGCTGAGACTTGACCTCCGTCTCCTGCGAGTCGGGCTCAGGGCGGCGCTGACGAGCCTCCAGTTCCGCCAGCTGATGGGTGCTCGGCTGATCGAAGCGGCTACTGTGCTTTCGCTCAACTTTCTTGGCCTCCTCGGCCCGATTCTCGCTCTCAAGTTAGGAAACGCTGCTGTTCAGGCGGCGGCTTTCAACGCCCGCCGGCTTTCGGTTCCCGGCGCGATCGTCCTCGGGACTCTCCTTTACGCTGCCGGGATGGTTGTGATCCTTGCGGCCAACGCGCTGGCACCTGCTCTGGCCCCTCGGAGTTTGCAGCTGATCGGCCCGGGCGAGGCGCTCGTCGTCGTCCCGCCATTGATCGCAATGCTTGTGCTCACAGTCCTTTCGATCCGACCGCGAGGTCACACGTCTTCGGTGGCAGCGGCCCGTTAGATGTCAGAAGAGTCAGGAGCTCTTGGCAGTAGCGCTCGCGTGCCAGAGCCGAGCGGACGTGCTCGCATCCCGAGACGAGCTCGGCGTAACGTCCTTGGTCGCTCGCGAGAGCCCGGATCGCGTTCGCAAACTCTCCGGGATCCCGGGTGTTGAGGCTGAAGGCGAGTGCTGGCCCAGCCACCTCCGCGATTGCCGCTGAGCCGGCAGCGCCCACCGGCACGAGATGCCAGACTGCCTCCGCGGCGGTCAGCGAGAAAGTCTCCGTCACTTGTGCCGGATCGGTAAGCTGAAGGAGGAGTGCAGCATCAGCAAGCATCTGGGCAGGGTCAGAAAGGCCAAAGCATAGCTCGATGCCGGCCGCTCTGGCGCGTGCGAGGAGCTTGGGGTCGTGCGCCTTAGGGCAGCCGCCAAGCACGGCACGAGGCGACCAAGGAACACCAGCCTCAGCGATCGCTACGAAGAGTCCAAAACCCTTGGAGGGCCGGTTGTCTCCTACGAAAACTAGTCGACTCCGCCGTGTCGGCGGCGGAGGTGGTGCGCCAGCGTCAACTGCGTTCATGAGCACGTCGGTTGCGCAGCCAAGCTCGGCGGCGTGGGTAGCCGAGACGGCGATTACCCGCGCGCCCCGTGCCCGGGCGAAGAGAAGCAGGCTGCGGAAGAGGCCCGGCATCTCAAGCTCGTGAACGTGGATGAAAATGCGCCCCGGCCGGAGCATCAGCGCTGGCAGAGCCGCCGGTAGCGCGTAGACGGCATTAACGAAGATGAGGGTGCCCCTCGCAACGGCAGCAAGGCAGCGCAGCGCTGCAACCGCGAGCCAGACCGGGTACAGGAGCCGGCGCAGCCGCGGGCTCTCGATCGCCAGGAAGGGCGCTACCCCGGCTTTTTCGCTGAGGAAGCCCCGCGCGCCGAAGCCGACCGAAACTTCGGGTGCGAGTCCCGCAGCTCGGAGGCATGCAATCGTCAGCGCAGCCATACGCTGCGCCCCGGCCTTGGCGTCGAAGGCGTGGAGAAAGAGGATTCGCAATGGAAGTCACGACCCCTGAGATGCTGCTCGTGGTAGACTGGGTGCTGTCCAACGGCAAGTCGGGAGCTCTGGAAGCAGCTTGTGTTAGCCCGCTCCAGCTGCGATAGGGGGTCGTATGAACGACCTGGCACGCGAGTCCATCCATTCAGTCGCCCCAGGCGCCATGGCGTCTTCCATTATTCACTTTTCTCGTCTCGAGCGAGACTCGGCCCTGCTGGCGCAGGCTTGGCGCGCCGCCAAGCCGTTCGAACACGTGATCATTGACGAATTTGGCGATCCAGACAAGCTCCTAGCGATCCTGCAGACCTTCCCCAACCTGTCCCAGCTCAAACGCAGCCGGGATTACATATTTGCACGCGAGAAGTACGAGAAAAACCAGTTCGCCGCGCTTAGCCCCCTAACGCAGCAGCTACGCGAAGAGCTGCTTTCAGACAGGTTCCGTACATGGCTCAGAGCTGTTACCGGTATTGATCTTTTTCTCGATCCTGACTTCCTCGGCGGTGGCCTTCACATTGGCGGGCCAGGCAGCTTCCTCGACATGCACGCCGACTTTAATGTTCACCCCCTGAACTCGGAATGGGTGCGGGAAGTGAATATCCTCCTCTACCTCAATCCCGGCTGGGAGCCAGAATGGGGCGGCTCCTTGAAGCTTCGACACTCTGTAACCGGCGAACAAGCTGAGATTGCGCCACTTTTTAATCGCTGTGTCATTATGCTGACAAAGGATCACACGCTCCACGGCTACGATGCGATTACATTTCCGCAAGGCCGCTTTCGCTGCAGTATCGCCGCGTACGGCTACTCGCTGATGGTTCCGGGGCAGGCCATTCGCCCTAGATCCACCGCTTGGAAGCCGGACGGGAGCCGTTTGCGTAGCGTGGTCGCTCCTTTCGTCCTTCCACTAGTCCGCTGGAAGAACCGTCTGTTCGGGATCGGGAGCGCTCGGAACCGCTGAAGTGCCCTCCGGGAAAGAGTGCGGGCTGGCAGGCGGGGTGGATGTGTCAGTCCCGCGGATAGCTGTTGTTGGTTGCTGGGGGGTGCCTGCCCGCTACGGCGGCTTCGAGACGCTTGCAGAGCAGCTTGCCCGCAACATCCCTCCTAACGTTGCCCGGCTTACCTTCTACGGCCAGCGTTCCGCCTTCTCGCCAGTCGAGCGAGCTGGCCCGTTTGAGGGCCACGAGCGCGTCTGGCTGCCTCTGCGGGCCCAAGGAGCACAAAGCTTAGTTCACGATGCACTCCAGGCTGCAACAGCCGTTATGCGCGACGGCCACCGGCGGCTGCTCGTTCTTGGCACCTCCGGGGCTTGGATTCTTCCGTTTCTGCGTCGCCTTCGGCCCGGCCTTACAATAGTCACAAACATCGACGGGCTGGAGTGGCGCCGCGACAAGTTCTCCCGTGCTGTGCGGATTCTGCTGAAGGCGCTCGAGCAATTGGCCGTCCGTGCGTCCGATGTCGTCGTGGCCGATAATGATGCGCTGGTCCCGATCGTATACTCTACCTATGGCAAGATCCCTCGAATGATAGCCTACGGAGGGGATCACATCCGCCTTCCGGAGAGCGCAGGACGTGATCCTGCCGGCCCCTTCCTTGTAATTCAGCGGGTGGAGCCAGAGAACAAAGCGGACCTTATTCTGAAGGCGGCGGAGGCTGCGGGGGCACCGCTTCTTTTCGTCGGCACGTGGAAGGGCAATTCCTATGCTCGGGCGCTTGCCGCGCGCTATGGTGGAACCCAGGGTATTATGCTCCACCCACCCGTCTATGATCCAGATCGCCTTGGCCGGCTGCGCGCGGGAGCCTCTGCCTATGTCCACGGCCACAGTGTCGGCGGGACAAATCCCTCCCTTGTCGAGGCGCTTTTCCACGTCGATCGGATCTTGGCCTTCGACTGCCCTTTCAACCGCGCAACCCTGGAGGGGGAGGGTGCCTACTTTTCAGATGCAGCATCACTGGCCACACTGATGCGGCAGCCAGAATCCGGCCGGATTTCCCCTGAGGCCCTTGCACGGCTTCGAGCTCGCTACCGCTGGCAGACAGTCTCCAGAGCCTATCTTGATGTC
Source organism: Thermaurantiacus tibetensis (assembly GCF_015354055.1). Classification (GTDB taxonomy): domain Bacteria; phylum Pseudomonadota; class Alphaproteobacteria; order Sphingomonadales; family Sphingomonadaceae; genus Thermaurantiacus; species Thermaurantiacus tibetensis. The sequence continues at coordinate 246,887 of NZ_JACHTM010000004.1, read as the reverse complement.
TTTGGCCTTCTAGGTCCCCGCTAAGGTAGGGCGTCCGGTGTGGCCTTTCGCGCCAGCTCTCAATGTCCGGCGAGCAGGACCTGCTGGGCCTCGGCCAGCTGGGCGCAGGCCGCCTCGGCTTCTGGTGGCACGGGACGTGGTTCTGTTCGAGGGACAACGCGAAGCCGCGCAGCGGCTGCCCGAAGTCGCGGCGCGGCGTCCGGTCCGTGAGCAATCCCGAGCAAACTAAGGGTCCGCAGCACGACGGTCACAGGGTCTCGGATGAGCGCCTCGAAGCGAATGACAGCAACCGGTCGGGTTCCACACAGCTCGACGAGATGGTTGGCTCCGGCAGAGAGTGCGCGAACGACGAACCTGGAGATCTCATGCTCCGGCGCCACCCACAGGCCGTGGTATCTCGTCATAGTGCTCCACATCCGCAGCGTCGACCAGTAGGTCTCTGCCGGATCTCGGACTGTCACGATCGAAAGATGCCCAGGAAAGATCGTGGATAGCGCTGCAGCTCGAAAAAGATGGTTCGGGGATTTAAGAAGCGGCCGTGCTGGAGCGCCGGCTGCAACGGCTGCGATGAAGGCAGAAAGCGGCCGACCGAAGCTGGTGTCATCCGCGCCGAAGAGCAGCGGTGTAAGCTCGGATAGCCTGCGCGGATCAAGAAACCCGCGATAGAGGCTTTGCTCCCCAAGGAGCAGGAGCGCGAACTCATCCTCCTGTGGTCCCATGGTTTCGATCCTCCCGCCGTCCATCGGACGCGGAACAGACATACCATGGCGTGGCGGCGGGGTTAGCCGAAGCGTCGCTGGCCGGAAGCACTGCCACCCGCGAGGTGTGACGAAGGTGGGAAGTGCTCCGAGTAGACCGTGCAGAAGAGTCGTTCCCGAGCGCCATAAACCAAGCAAGAACAGCGGCGGAAGTTCCGGCATCGGGACTGCCGGGAGGTGATGCTGTAGCTTCCGCGCGGCTTCGAAGGCCAGCGCGCGCGAGGCTGACAGGAGCGGCGAACGCCGCTCCGGCCGCCCGCCCGCCAGCAGCCAGCGCCGCAGCGCCATCCCCCCCCAAAGAACGGGCGCAGGAGGTGCCCCCCTCTTTCTCAATTGGGCCAGGCTGCGGCCAACGCCTGTTCGATCCGAGCCCGCATGCCCGCGGCGCGCGCGGGATTGGCGGCTGAGAGATCTGCTCTCTCCCCGGGGTCGGTTTCTAAATCGAACAAGCTCGTCCTCAGGTCGCGTACGCCTGGTTTGTTTGGAAGCCCCCAGTAGTGGACGAGCTTCCACCGCCCCTCGGTGCGGGCCACGGAACCAGCGATAGGAGTGCCGAAGCGAGAGGAGGACTCAAGATTCATTGAAAGGGTAGGCTTCCACGCTCCCCCACCCGCCCGGATCAGCGTCAGAAGGGAGCGTCCGTCCCACTCGGACGGGACGTTGAGGCCCGCGAGCGCGATAATGGTCGCTGGAACATCCGCCTGTTCTACTGGAGTTGAGATCCGATTCCCAACGGGAATCCCGAGCCCGGCAAAGATGAGCGGGATGCGGATCAGCGGTTCGTGCAGCATAGGGCCGCCGTGACCGCCGTAATCGTGTGAAAAACTCTCGCCGTGGTCGGAGGACAGTATGACAACGGCATTGCTTAACTGGCCGTCACGCTCCAGCGTCTCCACGAAGGCGGCTAGGTCGGCATCCGTCGCAGCGATCGATTCATCGTAGCGTGCCTCAAGCAGCTGCTGCCGCGCTGGCCCCTCCGCGCTGAAGGAGAAGTGGAAGAGCGGACGGCTGTCTGGGATGGTGCGGGCTCCGGGCGAACCGTCGAACCTGCCGAGGAAGGGGGCGGGCGCTACATAGGGGTCGTGCGGCGGTACCACGTGCACCCACAAAAACTTCGGCCGCCCGCCGGTCGGCTTCACCCACAGCTGGGCTGCCGCGGTGAATGCGAGACGGGGATCGAGGTGCCGGCCCGGTTCCCATGCGCCTAACCAATCGAGGAGCAGATTGATCCGCGCAGCGAGCGGGTCGATTACGCCAATCTCGGTGGCCGCGCAGGCACGCGGCAGGTAGCGGCTCAGCCAATCGGAGCAACCTGTAAGCCAGCGCAGACGATCAGCGGCCACTGTCTCGAACCAAGGCCCAAACCCGTTTTTATGCGGACCACCATAGGGGTTGGTCGAGACCGCGCGCAGCACGTAGCCCCCGGCGTGCAACCGGGCGGGCAGACCTCCAGCGACCGCGTCAGATACCGGCTGCGACTTCAGTTGAAGCGCCTTGTGCCGCCAAGGGTGAAGGCCCGTCATCAGCGTCGCGAGCGTGGGCGTCGTATAGTTTGAGGAGGCTACCGTGTGGGTAAAAAAAGTTCCCGCTGCCGCTAGCCGGTCAATCGTCGGCGTAGTCGGCCGTCGATGTCCAATGGCTGAGAGATGCGCGTTCGCCAGCGAGTCTAAGGTAATCAGAAGGATGTCCGGTCGGTCAGACGATCGAGCCGGCGCCGGTGGAACCTGTCCCGGGGCCCGCACCGCCATGAGGACTGCAACCAGCGCGGACACGGCGCCGGCGCCGGTCAGAAGTCCTGCCGGGAGAACGGCACCTGCTGCCGCACGGGGCCACAGTGCTCCGAGCGTTGCGCCCGCCCCAATCGCAAGGCCGGCCAGGAGCGCCGGAGAGAAGGTACCGACAAGACCTCGGGGGTCAAGCAGGGGTCGGGCCCCCATGAAGACGGCAAGGCCGAACCCAGCCGAAAGCAGGACGACAGGCAGCCGTTCAACCACTGCAGCTCGGGCCCGTCTGGGCAGCGCCTCGGCGAGGAGCGCCGCAAAAAGCCCGAGTAGAGCGGTTACGAACAAGATTGGGAGATGGAGAAGCACGCTTGTACCGTAGGCCTCGAGAATTTCGAATGGCCTCAGATAGTGGCTGAGCGACCCCAATTTGCTCACGGCCATCAATGGCAGAAGGAAACCGGCGATCGCCAGCGGCAGCGCCTGCGCGCTTCGTGCCAGCGGGCCCCGCATCATCCTCTGCCGGATATCCGAGAGATAACCGACAGAGCAAGCCTAGAGAGGCATCGAACGAGGACTATCAACCACTGCCTGGCGAAGGCGACCAAGCCGAGGAGGAGCGCCAAAATTGGATAAAGTGCTTGGTATATTTGGCCGCCAACGTTGGGATCGATGTACGCGTGCGCGGGAGCAGCTGTAGCAAGGATGAACAGCCAGCCGAGAACGCGAAGCGCTGCAGGCTCACCCATCACACCTGCTTATTAGCTGTGTCGCGGGCTAATGCGCAAGCGTGCGAGGCTTCCCCTACCCCGCCAGGAAGCGGCGGTAGGCGGGAAGGGTGAGGAAGTCGGGAAGGTCCTCGGCCATGACGAGCGCGTCGAGGAGGTCGGCTGCCTCGCGGTACAGCCCCGAGGCGAAGAAATTGTCCCCCACCTCCGCCTTCCACGCCTCGAGCTGGCGGGCGATCTCGTCGCGCACCAGCTCCGCCGTCACCTGCCGCCCGTCCTCAAGCGTGACTCCATGGTGGCGCCACTGCCACAGCTGGGCGCGGCTGATCTCGGCGGTCGCCGCATCTTCCATGAGGTTGTGGAGCGGCACCGCGCCCTGGCCCCTGAGCCAGGCCGCGATGTAGCCGATGGCGACGTTCACGTTCATGGCAAGGCCCTCCGCCGTCCGCGGGCCCTCGCTCGGCGTGGTGAGCGCCTCGGCCGTGGCCTCGCCCGGGGGAAGAACGGAGAGCTGGTTGGCCGCGGGCATCAGCCGGTCGAACACCTCCCTCGCCACCGGCACGAGGGCCGGGTGCGCGACCCAGGTGCCGTCGTGGCCGAGGCGCGCCTCGCGCTCCTTGTCGGCGCGGACGGCCGCGAACGCCGCCTCGTTCCTCGCGGGATCGTCCTTCACCGGAATGAAGGCCGACATGCCGCCCATGGCATGCGCCCCGCGGCGGTGGCAGGTGCGCACCACGTGCGCGGCATAGGCGGCCATGAAGGGAACCGTCATGGTCACCGCCGCGCGGTCGGGCAGAACCTTCGCCGGATCGTGCGCGAAGGTCTTGATGTAGCTGAAGATATAGTCCCAGCGGCCGCAGTTGAGGCCGACGATGTGGTCGCGGAGCTCGTAGAGGATCTCCTCTGCCATGAAGGCGGCCGGCAGCGTCTCGATGAGGACGGTCGCGCGCATGGTGCCAAGCGGCAGGCCAAGCGCCGACTCGGCCATGGCGAACACGTCGCGCCACAGCCGGGCCTCGAGATAATGCTCGAGCTTCGGCAGGTAGAAGTAGGGCCCGGTGCCCTTTTCCACCAGCGCGCGCGCATTGTGGAAGGCGTAGAGGCCGAAGTCGACGAGGGCCCCGGCCATCTCGGCGCCGTCGACCAGGATGTGGGCCTCGGGCAGGTGCCAGCCCCGCGGCCGGCAGATGAGGACGGCCGTCTCGTCGGCAAGCCGGTAGGCCTTGCCCTTTTCCTCGTGGGCGAGCGTGCCGGCCACCGCGGCGCGGAGGTTCAGCTGGCCCTCGACGATGTTCGCCCATGTCGGCGAGGTCGCGTCCTCGAGGCAGGCCATGAAGCACTTCGCGCCCGAGTTGAGGGCGTTGATGACCATCTTGGCCGAGCAGGGGCCGGTGATCTCGACCCGGCGGTCCTGAAGGTCGGCGGGCGCGGGGCGGACGCGCCAGTCGCCGGCGCGGATGGCGGCGGTCTCGGCCGGGAAGTCGAGCGGTTCGCCCGCGCGGAGAAGCGCCCGGCGCGCGCTGCGGGCGGCGAGCAGCGCCTGCCGGGTGGGCTCGTGGGCGCGGTGGAGCCTGGCCAGGAAGGCCAGCGCCGGGTCCGACAGGATTTCGCGCCAGCCCTCCCGCACTTCGCCCAGGATCTCGACGCCTTCGACCGCCATGTTCGTCTCCCGTGGTCTTTCAGAACTCGTAAGGGGTGAGCCCGCGCCCGAGCGGGTCGAGCCGCAGGACCGCGCCATCGGGCGGCGCCGCGCGCTGGCGGCACTGGCGCCGCAGGCAGGCATTGCACGACGGGCCGACCGGAACCGCGCGCTGGGCGGCCAGATCGGTGCCGGCGGCATAGACGAGCGCGCCGGCATGGTCGAGGGCGCAGGACAGCGCGATGGCGAAGCTCGGCCGCTCGGCACCCCAGGGCGTCACCTGCGGGCGGACGGTGCGGGCGATGGTGAAGATGCGGGTGCCGTCCTCGTCCTCGGCCACCTGCGTCAGGATCCGCCCCGGCTGGGCGAAGGCCTCGTAGAGCACCCAAAGCGGGCAGCGGCCGCCGTCGCGGGCGAAGGGGAGCGGGGCTGCCGAGAGGCGCTTCGAGATCTGCCCTGCCCGGTCGGCGCGGATCATCATGAAGGGGATGCCGCGCGCGCCCGGCCGCTGCAGGGTGGTGAGGCGGTGCGCCACCTGCTCGAAGCCGGCCGAGAAGCGCGCCTGGAGGAGCTCGAGGTCATAGCCGAGCTGCTCGGCGGCGGCATGGAAGCGGGCATAGGGCATCATGAGCGCGCCGGCCCAGTAGTTGGCGAGGTTGAGCCGGAGCAGCCGCTCGGCCACCGGGCCGGCGGGGGCGAGGCTGCCGCGCGCGGCCTCGACCTCGGCGTCGATGAGGGCGCGCGCCTCGAGGTCGGCGAGCTGGACGGCGAGCTGGAAGGTGCGCGAGGCGCCGTCGAGGGCCTCGGAGAGATGGACCTGGCGGGCGTGGAGGTCGAGCCGGCGCAGGCGATCGGGCATGACGTCGAGCGGGAGCAGGCGCACGACCAGCCCGTGGCGGGCGCGCAGCCGCTCGCGGATGGCAGCATCGAGCGACAGGCCCGAGAGCCTGAGCGAATCGGCGAGCTCCTCGGCATGGGACTCAAGCGCGGGGAAGTGGTTGGCCCGCTCGAGGAGGTGGGCGCGGACGGCAGCGAGCGGCGAGGGCGGCGCGGGCTGGGGGGCGGCCGCGTCCCTGAGGCGCTCGCCGAGCTTCAGGACCGCCTCGGCGATCGCAGGGTGCGAGTCGGCGAAGTCGCGCGCCTCGGCGCGGCCCACGGGGGCGGGCGCCACCCGCTCGAGCAGGCGGACGAGGTCGGCGGCCTGGCGGTCGGTGTCGGCACCGGTCAGCTCGCGGATGTCGACGTCATAGGCCTCGGCGAGGCGCAGCAGGACGGCGGCGGTGAGCGGCCGCTGGTTGCGCTCGAGGAGGTTGAGGTAGGAGGGGGAGAGGGCGAGGTCTTCGGCCATGCGCGCCTGGGTGAGGCCGAGGCGCAGGCGCAGGCGGCGGAGCCGCCCGCCGGCGAAGAGCTTGCCGGGCGCCGGCTCGCTCGCCACGCCTGTAAACTCCTTCACAACTTCACCAGCCTGGACTGTCAAGTTCGGACCTCGCGACGCGATTTCTGCGCAATCCTGTGTGAGTTCGTTGACAGCGCGGCTCGGCCGGGTCAAGCCATGCTGCAGCACAGCACGCCCCGGGGCCTGTGCCCCAACCGTCGAGGAGTCCCCCCATGTCGCTCAGCTTCGAGGATCTCGTCCCCGCGCCGGCCGGCCGCTTCGCCGGCATCGAACGGCCCTACACGCCCGCCGACGTCGAGCGGCTGCGCGGCTCGGTCCGGATCGAGTACACGCTCGCCCGCCGCGGCGCCGAGAAGCTCTGGGCGCTCCTCCACGAGGAGCCCTACGTCAACGCGCTCGGCGCGCTCACCGGCAACCAGGCGATGCAGATGGTCCGCGCTGGCCTGAAGGCCATCTACCTTTCCGGCTGGCAGGTGGCGGCCGATGCCAACACCGCCGGCCAGATGTACCCGGACCAGTCGCTCTACCCGGCCAACGCCGGCCCCGAGCTTGCCCGCCGCATCAACCGCACGCTCCAGCGCGCCGACCAGATCGAGCACTCGGAAGGCGGCGTCACCCGCGACTGGTTCGCCCCCATCGTCGCCGACGCCGAGGCCGGCTTCGGCGGGCCGCTCAACTGCTTCGAGATCATGAAGGCCTACATCGAGGCCGGGGCGGCTGGCGTCCACTTCGAGGACCAGCTCGCCTCGGAGAAGAAGTGCGGCCACCTCGGCGGCAAGGTGCTGATCCCGACCCAGGCGCACATCAGGAACCTCGACGCCGCCCGGCTTGCCGCCGACGTGATGGGGGTGCCGACCCTTCTCGTCGCCCGCACCGATGCCGAATCGGCGATGCTTCTCACCTCCGACGTCGACGAGCGCGACCGCGAGTTCCTGACCGGCGAGCGCACGGCCGAGGGCTTCTTCCGGCTGAAGCCGGGCACCGGAGTCGATCACTGCATCAAGCGCGGGCTCGCCTTTGCGCCGCATGCCGACCTTCTCTGGTGGGAGACGTCGAAGCCCAACCTCGAGGAGGCCCGGCGCTTCGCCGAAGCCATCCACAAGGCCTTCCCCGGCAAGCTGCTTGCCTACAACTGCTCGCCGAGCTTCAACTGGGAGAAGAACCTCGACCGCGACACGATCGCGAAGTTCCAGCGCGAGCTGGGCGCCATGGGCTACAAGTTCCAGTTCGTCACGCTCGCCGGCTTCCACAGCCTGAACCACGCCATGTTCGAGCTGGCCCGCGGCTACCGCGACCGCGGCATGGCGGCCTACTCGGAGCTGCAGCAGGCCGAGTTCGCGAGCGAGGCCCACGGCTACACCGCCACCCGCCACCAGCGCGAGGTGGGCACGGGCTATTTCGACCTCGTCGCCGAGACGCTCTCGGGCGGGACCAGCAGCACGACCGCGCTGAAGGAGTCCACCGAGGCGGCCCAGTTCGAGAAGGCCGCCTGAGGCCGGGCGAGACCGACGCGGCGGCGGGCCGGATGCCGCGAACCTCGAGGGGAGGAGCGCCCGCGCGGGACCCCGCGCGGGCGCATGCGCCTCGCGGCCTTGTGCCCGTCGCGGCCGTTCCTTAACTCCGCCGGCATGGCAGGGAGCAGCTTCGAATCGCACGCGCGGCTGGCGCGCATCTGGGTGGTGGGCTGCGGGCAGATGGCCGGCGCCCTTCTTGCCCGCTGGCTCGAGCTGGGGCTTCCCCCGGCGTCGGTGCTGGCCGTCGACCCGGCGCCGCGCGCCCTGCCCGAGGGGGTGGCGTGCGTCGCGACGCCCGCCGAGGCGGCCGCGACCGCGCCCGGGCCGACGCTCGTGGTCCTTGGCGTCAAGCCGCAGCTGGTGGCCGAAGTGGGCCCCGCGCTTGCCGCCGCGCTCCCCCCGCACGACGCGCGCCCGGTGCTGCTCTCGATGCTGGCAGGCGTCAGGGTGCAGACGCTCGCCGGCCTCATGCCGGGCCTTCCGGTTGCCCGGATCATGCCCAACCTCGCCGCGCGCGTGGGCGCGGGCGTGACGGCGCTCTACGCGCCCGCGATCGCGGCCGAGGACCGCACGGCGCTTGACCTCCTGCTGGCGGCTGCGGGCGAGACGGTGGTGCTCGAGGAGGAAAGCCGGTTCGACGCGGTGACGGCGCTCTCCGGTTCCGGGCCCGCCTTCCTCTACCGGTTCGTCGAGGCGCTGGCAGGGGCCGGCGAGGCGGCCGGGCTCGAACCTGCCATGGCACAGACGCTTGCCCGCCGCACCGTCGAAGGCGCGGCGGCGCTCCTTGCCCGCTCGCCCCACTCTCCGGCCGAGCTCCGCCAGCAGGTGACCTCGCCCCACGGCACGACCGAGGCCGGCCTCGACGTGCTCGACGGCGCGGGCGCGCTCTCCGCGCTGATGCGCGCGACGGTGAGGGCCGCGGCCGAGCGCGCGCGGGCGCTGGCCGCAGCGGCCGAGGCGGAAGTCGAGGAGCGGCTCCTCGCGCGCGAGCCGGCGCGGGCCGGATGAGCGCGCACGACCGCCTGGTCGACGCCTGGCTCGCCGTCATCGGCCGCGACGGCTGGCGTGGTGCGACGCTTGCCGCCGCTGCCGCGGAAGCGGGCGTGAGCGAGGCCGAGTGCGTCTCGGGCGCAGGGGATGCCTTCGACGCGGTCGCCGCGCTTGCCGACCGGGTCGCGCGAGCCGCAGTTTCGGCCGCCGCAGGCGCAGGCGGAAAGGTGCGCGACCGGCTGTTCGACGGCTTCATGGCCGGGTTCGACGCGCTCCAGCCGCACCGCGCGGCCGTGGAGGCGCTGGTGAAGAGCCGGGACCCGGGTGTTCACGCGCTTCTTGCCGCGCGCGCGGGGCCGGCGCTGCGGCGTCTGGCCGTGGCGGCCGGGATCGACGCAACCGGTCCCGCGGGGGCCGCGCGGCTCGCGGCGCTCGCCGGCCTTGCCGCCCGCGCGCTTCACGCCTGGCGCCGCGACGACAGCGGCGACATGGCCGGCACCATGGCGGCGCTCGACCGCCTGCTTGCCGAGGCCGAGGAGGTGGCCGAGGGCGGCATCGGCGCCCTCATCCGCCGGCTGATTCCCGCCTTCCCCGCGGGTCGCGATCGAGGGACAGGACCAGCGCCCGATCCTGCGGCGGAATGAGGCCGGTGAGCACCGCCCAGAAGCCCGAGACCGCCTCCTGCCCGGCCTGGGCGTAGGCGCCGGCCACCCGCTCGCGCAGCGCCTCGAACAGCTCGGCCTCGAGCTCTGCGCCCTCCTCGGTGAGCCGGAGGCGCCGCTGGCGGCGGTCCTCCTCGCCCACCCGGCTCTCGACGAGGCCGTGGCGCACGAGGTCGGCCAGCACGCGCGAGAGCGACTGCTTGGTGATGGCGAGCAGGCGCAAGAGGTCGGAGACGGCAAGGCCGGGCCGGCGCGCGATGAAGTAGAGCGCGCGATGGTGCGCCCGCCCGAGGCCGCGCTCCGCGAGGATCCGGTCGGCGCCGCGGATCATGCTGGCATAGCCGAAGTAAAGGAGCTCGATTCCCCGCCGAACCTCGGCGTCGCGCAGGAAGAGCGGGGAGGCAGCACCTGCGGCGCGTGAGGGTCCTGGGCGAGATGCGTCAATCATATTGACCTATATTGCACTGCCATGATAGCCGCCGCAAGCCTCGGCAGGCGAGCGGGAGGACGGATGGCGAGCCAATCCTACGACGATCGCGACGGCACCATCTGGATGGATGGCCGGCTGGTTCCCTGGCGCGAGGCGCATGTCCACGTGCTGACCCACGCCATGCACTACGCGAGCGCGGTGTTCGAGGGGCAGCGCGCCTATGGTGGGCAGATCTTCGCGCTGACGCAGCACAGCGAGCGTCTTGTCCGCTCGGCGGAGCTGCTCGGCTTCACCATTCCGTGGAGCGTCGCCGAGATCGACGCGGCCTGCCGGGAAACCCTTGCGGCCTCGGGGTTGCGCGACGCCTACATGCGCCCGATCGCCTGGCGCGGGAGCGAGCAGATGGGGGTGGCCGCGCCCAACGCCCGCATCCACCTTGCCATCGCCTGCTGGGAGTGGGGGGCCTATTTCGGCGAGGAGGCGCTCGCCCGCGGCTTGCGCCTCGACATCGCGCCCTGGCGCCGGCCGGCGCCCTACACGGCGCCCACCGCCTCCAAGGCGGCCGGCCTCTACATGATCTGCACGCTCTCGAAGCACCGGGCCGCCGACCGCGGCTATGATGACGCCCTCATGCTCGACTGGCGCGGGCAGGTGGCCGAGGCCACGGGCGCCAACATCTTCTTCGTGAAGGAGGGCGTGCTGCACACGCCCGTGCCCGACTGCTTCCTCGACGGAATCACCCGCCGCACGGTGATCGCGCTCGCCCGCGCACGGGGCGTCGAAGTCGTCGAGCGCGCCATCTGGCCCGAGGAGATGGAAGGCTTCGAGCAGTGCTTCCTGACCGGAAGCGCGGCCGAGGTGACGCCGGTGGGCGCGATCGGGCCATGGCGATTCGAGGTGGGCGCGCTCACCCGCCAGCTGATGCGGGACTATGCCGCCCACGTGCGCGGGAACCGCCGGGGCGACTGAGCCGCCGACAGAGACAGGCAGCGACGGGCAGCGACAAGCGGTTTGCCGGGCGCGACAAGCGGCTCGCGCCTTCACATTTACCTCTGTCTCGCGACTGCAACATGGTCTAGCTAGGCGCTGCAGGGCGGAGCGTCGGGGAAAAGTGCTCAGGATTGGAAATGACCCAGGATCATCCCTTGCGGCTGGCGGATGAACGGTGGCGGCGCACGGGCGTATCGCCGGTACGCCTCGGCGAGATCGCGGCCGTGGTTGCGATCGTCGCGCTTCTCGTGCTGGTTCCCTCGACGACCGGCCTCGGGCAGGGCGCCGGTCCCGCAGGGGCGTCCGCGGACACGCTGGCGCGGGTGGTGAGCGAGGAAGTCGCCGCCCGGCGCGCCCGTCCCCTCCCCTGAGCGGCGTGCCCACGACGGCGCTCCGGCGCTGTTGACCCGTGGTAACCCTCTTGCCTATGGCCGCCCCGGTGAAGGGGCGAACGTTGCTGCACCTCGGGGTCTCGTTTCTCCACCGCGTGCTGGCCCTGGGATGCGCGATAGCGTTTGCGGGTGTGATCCCCGGGGCAGCGGGGGCACAGGCCATCGACCCGGAGGCGCTTCGCGCCATTCAGCGGTCGCTCGGGGCAGGCGACACGGCGGGTGCCGAACGGCCTGCCGCCCCGCCGCCTGGAGAGCCCGGCGAGGCGGCCGGGCCGGGAATGGGCGGCCTTCCTGGCAGGGTGGACACGCTCGAGGAGCAGCAGCTTCGACGGGCGCGGGCCCGCGCCGAGCTCGCGGAACTCTACGAGCCGACTCCGCTCGAACGCGACTTTCGCGCCCGCACCGGCGACCGGACGCTCCGCCAGTTCGGCTACGACGTGCTCCAGGCTGCTCCCGCCCCGACCGGCGGCCGCACGGGGGCCGTGGGCGATTCCTACGTGCTCGGGATCGGTGACGAGGTGCAGGTCGTATTCCGCGGCGCCACCAACGACAGCCGCACGGCGCGCGTGGACCGCGACGGCCGGCTCATCATCGGGCAGCTGCGGCCCATCCCGGCGGCGGGGCGAACGCTCGCGGCCGTGCGCGCTGACATTCAGGCCGAGACCCGCGCCACCCTGCTTGCCACGGACGCGTTCGTGTCGGTGGGGCAGGTGCGCGCCATTAGCGTGTTCGTCGGCGGCGAGGTGGAGCGCCCGGGCCAGTACCAGCTCTCCTCGCTCGCGGACGTGATGACGGCGATCGCCCAGGCGGGCGGTGTCCGCCGCACCGGAACGCTGCGGCAGGTACGGCTGGTGCGCGCCGGCGGCGCCACCGTCGTGGACCTCTACCCCTTCCTTGGCATCGGCGCGCCGCCTGCCCTCCAGCTTCGGGATGGCGACCGGATCGTCGTCCCCGTCATCGGCCCGACGGTCGCGGTGACCGGCGCCGTGGCGCGACCGGGCATCTACGAGCTGCGCGGCTCCGCCCGCGCGGCCGACGTCCTCGCCTTCGCCGGCGGGCCGCTCAGGGGCCGCGGGGCCGACATTGTCGTTGCGCGCGTGGGCAGCGACGGGGCCGAACGCTTCATCCGCGGGGTTGGCCGGGAGGCCGCGGTCGAGGCGGGGGACGCGCTGTTCGTGGTGGGCCTTTCCGCCGGCGGCGCGGTCGGTCGGGTCGTCCTCGACGGACATGTCGATAACCCGGGTCCGCGGCCGCTCGCGACGGCCCGGACGGTTGCCGACCTCGTCGGCCCTGTCGAGCTGCTCCGGCCCGACACCTATCAGGCCTTCGCCGTCCTCGAGCGGGTTGATCCGGGCACCGGCGCCCGCCTGTTCGAGCCGGTCAATCTCGCCCGCGAGCTGCGCGGCATGACCGCAACCCCTTTGCGCGGGCAGGACCGCCTGTTCCTCCTCTCGCGCGCAGACATCGCCTTCCTGAACAGCGTGGCCGTGCGGACCGTGGTGCTGGGCCAGCCCAACCCGCTGCCGCAGTGCCGCTCTCTGCAGCGTCTCGCGACGCTCGTGCGCGACACGGGCTCGCTGCGCTTTGCCGCGGCGACCCGCGGGAGCCTGGTCGTCCGCGAGGGCGAGGGCCAGGCGGCGGTGGCAGCGACGGGGGCCAATCTCGGGGAAACGGTCCGCGATACAAGCCGGCTGCAGCGGGGGGCCGATGCGCCGACGGGCTGTGCCCCGGTTCTCGAGCTGGAGCCGGAGCTGCTTGCCGTCCTTCTCGAGAACAGCGTGACGGTGACCGGTGCCGTGCGCCAGCCCGGTGCCTACCCCATCGCCGGCTCCGCGACCGCCGGCGAGCTCCTTGCGCTGGCCGAAGGGCTGGTGCCGGGCACCACCGCTCTCTCCCTCGATGTCACGCGCGCGCTCGATGCAGGCTTCGAGAGCGTGCCGCTGGCCGCCGGGGACCGGGCGATGTCCGAGCTCCGGCTCGCGGTCGGCGACGACCTCCGGTTCAACGGCCGCCAGCCGGCCTTCGAGACCTCGGCCGTGCTCGTCTCGGGCGAGGTGATGCGGCCCGGGCTCTACACCATCCGGAAGGGGGAGACGCTCTCGCAGCTCCTCGCGCGTGCAGGCGGGCTCACCGAGAATGCCTACCCCTATGGCGCCATCTTCACGCGCCAGCGGGTGCGGCTTGCCGAGCAGGAGGGTTTCCGCCGCACCGCCCGGGAACTCAACAACAGCCTGCTTGCGGTCACCGCGCGTTCGGAGAGCCGAGGCACCGAGGGGCTGCAGGGGGCTGCAGCGCTCATCCAGCTCATCGCCTCCGCCGAGGCGACCGGGCGGGTGGTGGTGGAGGCCGATCCGCGCGTCCTTGCCATCCGCCCCGACCTCGACACCCTGCTCGAGGCCGGCGACTCCATCTCGATTCCGAAGCGGCCCAACTACGTGCTGGCTCTCGGCGACGTCCTCAACCCGGGCGCGCTCCAGTTCGTCGACGGCAAGCCGGCCGAAGCCTATCTGCGCGACGCGGGGGGCACGCTTGCGACCGCCGACGAAGGCCGGGCCTACATCGTCTTCCCCAACGGGCTCGCCCAGCCGATCCGGACCGGCCTGTGGGCGGCGCGGACGCGGGTGACGCCGCCGCCCGGAAGCACGATCGTCGTGCCGAAGAACATCGACCCGCTCTACCGGCTCTCGGTCTTCCGCGACGTCTCGTCGATCATTGCCAACCTTGCGGTCTCGGCCGCGACCGTCGGCGTGCTCGCCACCCGATGAGCGGAGCGCTGACCGGGTCGGCGCCCGTGCTGGCCGTGCTCGGCGCCATGGCTGCCGGCGCCGGAATCGCCTTCGTGATCGGCCACAGCGCGGACCGGATCGGCCGCGCGCTCGGGCTCCTCGACTTCCCCGACCCGGCGGGCGGGCGCAAGCTCCATGCCCGGGTCACGCCGCTCGTCGGCGGGCTTGCCGTGCTCCTCGCCGCGCTCGCGGGCCTCCTCGTGCCCGGCGTCGGCGCCGGGTTCGACCGGGCGTGGTTCGCGATCGCCGCGATCGGCCTGTTCGCGACCGGCGTCGCCGACGACCGCTTCGGGCTCACCGCTCCCTTTCGCCTGCTGTTCGCAACCGGACTTCTGGCGCTCGTGCTCCTTCAGGTGCCGGACTTCCGGCTCGCCTTCCTCCTCTTCGAAGGCCAGCGCGAGCTTCTCGTGTTCCCGACGCTTGCCGGGATCGGCTTCACGCTCCTCTGCCTCATCGGCCTCCTGAACGCGGTCAACATGGCCGACGGCAAGAACGGTCTCGTCATCGGCCAGGCGATCGTCTGGGCCTTCGTGCTGCTCTTCCGGCTGCCACCGGAGCAGGCACCGCTCGTCGCCACCATCGGCGGCGCGCTCGTCGTCCTCTTCTGGTTCAACTGGCACGGCCGCCTGTTCCTCGGCGACAGCGGCAGCTACGCGCTCTCCGCCATCTTCGGCCTCATCGCCATCCACGCCTGGAACAACGGCTTCGCCGCGATGCGCGCCTCCGACGTCGCGCTCATCTTCGCGCTGCCGGTCTATGATACCATCCGCCTCATCCTCCACCGCCTCGCCTCGGGCCGAACCCCGTTCACGCCGGGCCGGGACCATCTCCACCACTATCTCCATGCCCGCTGGGGCTGGCCTAGGCCGCTCCCCTGGGTGCTGCTCCTCGTGCTTCTTCCCAATCTCGGGGCGCTCCTCGTGCCGGGCACGGGTCTCTTCTGGCTTGGTGTCACGCTTGTCGGCTACCTCGCGCTCCTCCGGCTCGCGACCCGGCCGGCTCCCGAGCCCGGCGGCGTGCCGCACCCGCGCCGCTGAGGGCCGAAGGCGCGCGCCGGGGCTTGGCAAGCTGGCGGCAGCGGCGCTAAAGCGCGCCTCCCGGCCGGATTGGGGTGTCGCCAAGCGGTAAGGCAGCGGATTTTGGTTCCGCCATTCCCAGGTTCGAATCCTGGCACCCCAGCCAGCCCGCGGCTCTTGGCAAGCCGCTCGCGGTGCGCCAGTTTTGCCGACCTCACGACCTGCCGGCGCCACGGGACCAACGGGTGAAGCCACCACCAATGATTGCCGACGTGGAGGAGGCGTGCGGCCGCATCGCCCCCCACGTCCACCGGACCCCGATCCTCAGGAGCCGGTCGCTCGACCGGCAGACAGGGGCCGAACTCCTCTTCAAGTGCGAGAACTTCCAGAAGACGGGGAGCTTCAAGGCCCGCGGCGCGACCAATGCCGTCCTCGCGCTTCCATCCGGGGTCAGGGCGGTTGCCACCCACAGCTCGGGCAACCACGCCGCAGCCCTCGCCCACGCTGCTGCGCTCCGTGGCCTTGCCGCCCATGTGGTCATGCCCGAGACCGCGGCGGCGGCGAAGCGGGCCGCGGCCGAGGCCTATGGCGCCACCATCGTCTCCTGCGCGCCGACGCTCGCTGCGCGCGAGGAGGCCGCCGGGCGGATCGTCGCCGAGACGGGGGCGACCCTGGTGCCGCCCTTCGACGACCCGGCCGTCGTGGCCGGTCAGGGAACGGCGGCCGTCGAGCTCATCGCCGACGCGCCCGGTCCGCTCGATCTCCTGCTCGTTCCCGTAGGCGGCGGCGGCCTGCTTGCGGGCACGCTCATCGCAACCGCCGCTCACGCGCCGCGCGCCGCCGTCATCGGAGTCGAGCCCGAGACCGCGGACGATGCCGCGCGCGGTTTCCGCACCCGCATGCTCCAGCCGCAGGTGCTCCCCGTCACGACCATCGCCGACGGGGTGACGACCGCGATGTCGCCGATGACCTTCGAGATCATGTGCTGGCTTGCCCGCGACATCGTGACCGTCTCGGAGGCCGCGATCGTCGCTGCCACGCGCACCATCTGGGAGCGGCTCAAGATCGTCGTCGAGCCGAGCTGCGCGCTGCCGCTGGCGGCCATCCTCGAGCGCAAGGTGGACGTGGCGGGCCGGCGCGTCGGCATCATCCTGACCGGCGGCAACGTCGACCTGGACCGCCTGCCGTGGAACAGCTGACGGCGCTCCTCGCCCGCATCCCGCCGCCCCGCACGCCCGCGCTCGTCGTCCGCCGCGCCGCGCTCGAGGCGAACCTTGCCGCCATGCAGGCCGCGTGCGACGCCGCGGGCGTGCGGCTGCGTGCGCATGGCAAGATGCACAAGGCCTCTGCCATCGGCCGCATGCAGGTCGCGCGCGGGGCGGTCGGCCTCTGCTGCCAGACCGTGGGCGAAGCCGAGGCCTTCGCGGCTGCCGGCATCGCCGACCTGCTCGTCACCGCGCCCGTCCCGCCCTGGGGCGCGGCCCCGCTCGCCGCGCTCGCGGCCGCCGGCTACCGCGTGGCCGCCGTGGCCGACAGCCCCGCCCAGGTCGCGCGCCTTGCGGACGCGGCGACCGCTCTTGGCACGACGCTCGGCCTCCTCGTCGACGTCGATCTCGGCCAGCGCCGCAGCGGGGTGCCGCCGGCCGAGGCGCCCGCCCTCGCCCGCCTTGCCGCTGCTGCGCCCGGGCTCCGGTTCGAGGGGCTGCAGTGCTACCTCGGCCACCTCCAGCACCATGCCCAGCGCGCCGCCGCGCACGCCGCTGCCGTGGCCGAGCTCGCCCGGCTGGTCGAGGCGCTCCGCGCCGCCGGCCTCGCGCCCGCCACGGTCACCGGCGGCGGCACCGGCACGGCCCCCCTCGACCTTGCCTCGGGCGTGTTCACCGAGCTCCAGGCCGGCTCCTACGCCTTCATGGACGTGCAGTATGCCGAGGCCGGCGCCGAGTTCGCGCCCGCGCTCTTCCTCGCCACCGCCGTCGTCTCCGCGACCCACCGGACCCACGTGACGGTGGATGCCGGTCTCAAGGCGCTCGCGGCCGACGGCCCCCCGCCGCGGGTGGTGGCCGGCGCGCCGGAGGGCAGCCGCTTCCGCTTCCAGGGCGACGAGCATGGCGCCATCGTCCACCCCGCGGCGCTCCCGCACCTCGCCACCGCGGCAGATACGCTGGCGCTCGCCGGGGCAGTCGCGCGCCTCGACTGCGACTCCGGCTTCCGTCCCGACCCGCCGCTTCCGCCGGAGGGGGCGCTCGTCTGGCTCCAGCCCGGGCACGTCGACCCGACGGTGAACCTCCATGCCGCCCTCTTCCTCGCCGACGAGGACGGCGCGCTCGCGCGCGTCGCGGTCGACGCCCGCCGCGCGGCCTGACGGGGCTTCAGCCTCGCGCAAGACGGGGTTGGCGAAGCGGCGGCAAGCGGGCAGGAAGGCCGCGGAGGAGGACGCCATGGACTTCGATCTGCCCGCCGATCTCGTCGCCTATCTTGCCGAGCTCGACGCCTTCATTGAGGCCGAGATCAAGCCGCTCGAAGAGGCCGACGACAACATCCGCTTCTTCGACCACCGCCGCGAATGGGCGCGGACCGACTTCGAGAACGGCGGCCTGCCGCGCAAGGAGTGGGAGGCGCTCCTCACCGAGGCGAAGCGCCGGGCCGACCGGGCCGGCCACTACCGCTTCGCCATGCCGAAGGAATATGGCGGGCGCGACGGCTCGAACCTCTGGATGGCCGTCATCCGCGAGCATCTGGCGGCCAAGGGCCTGGGCCTTCACAACGATCTCCAGAACGAGCATTCGATCGTGGGGAACAACCCGTTCGTGCTCATGTTCCGCGACTTCGGCACGCCCGAGCAGCAGGCCGAGTTCATCGAAGGGATGCTGAACGGCGAGCGGCGAATCACCTTCGGGCTCACCGAGCCGAACCACGGCTCGGATGCGACGCACATGGAGACCCGCGCCGTGCCCGAGCGCCGCAACGGCGTGGCCGGCTTCCGCATCGACGGCGAGAAGATGTGGACGACGGGCATGCATGTGGCGACCCACTGCGCCCTCTTCGCCCGCACTTCGGGCCAGGATGGGGACGCCTCGGGCATCACCTGCTTCCTCGTCCCCGCCGATGCACCGGGTGTGCGGATCGAGGAGTATCTCTGGACCTTCAACATGCCGACGGACCACCCCCGCGTCTCGTTCACGAACGTGTGGGTGCCCGAGAGCGCCATCTTCGGGCCCTTGGGCGGCGGCCTCGCGCTTGCCCAGCACTTCGTCCACGAGAACCGCATCCGCCAGGCGGCCTCCTCGCTCGGCGCTGCCACCTACTGCATCGAGGAGGCGGTGAAATATGCCAGGGCGCGGAAGCCCTTCGGCCGGGCGCTCGCCGAGAACCAGGCGATCCAGTTCCCGCTCGTCGAGCTTGCGACCCAGTGCGAGATGCTGCGCCTCCTCATCCGCAAGACTGCGTGGGAGATGGACCGCATGTCGAAGCCGGAGGTGGAGAAGACGCTCTCCGACAAGGTCTCGATGTGCAACTACTGGGCGAACCGGCTGGTGTGCGAAGCCGCCGACCGGGCGATGCAGGTGCATGGCGGCATCGGCTATTCGAGGCACAAGCCCTTCGAGCACATCTACCGGCACCACCGCCGGTACCGGATCACCGAGGGTTCGGAGGAGATCCAGATGCGCAAGGTGGCAGCCTGGCTGTTCGGCTATCTCGGGCCGAAGCGGGAGCAGTTCCGGGCCGAGCTCCGGCAGGCAGCGGAGTAGCGGCGGGCTCCACCGCGGCGGGGGCAGGCTGGCGAGGGGCCGGGCGCGGCACGCCGGGTCGCGGCGCGGGTGGGCAGCCCGCGCGGCGCGTTCCTCCGCTCCGCCGCTTCCCCGCTCCGCCCCGGGCCCGGCTGCGCCGACCCCTGCCTTCCCCGCCCTCGCCCGCCCTGCCCCCCGCGGCGGGGCGGAGGGCTCAGACCCGGACGGCGGTGCCGGTTGCGGCCACCATGAGGATCGAGCTCCCGCCGCCGACCGTCTCGTAGTCGAGGCTGACGCCCACGACGGCGTTGGCGCCGAGCGCCTCGGCGCGGGCGGCGAGCTCCGACAGCGCGGTCTCGCGCGCCGACTCCATCACCTGCTCGTAGGACGCGGCGCGGCCGCCGACGATGTCGCGGATGCTCGCGAAGAGATCACGGAACAGGTTGGCCCCCACGATCGCTTCGCCTGCCACCACGCCGAGATACTCCTGGACCGGCCGGCCCTCGACCGTCGGCGTCGTCGTCACGATCATCCCCGCACTCCTGCAAGCGCCCGGGCGAGCATCACCCGGGCCAGATGGGCGCGGTATTCACCCGAGGCGTGAATGTCGGAGGTGAGGTCGTCCCGCGCAAGGGTGGGAAGCTCGGCGTCGAGGCTGGCCGAGAGCGCCTCCTCGGCCTCGGTCCAGCGGAAGACCGAGTAGGCGACGCCGGTGACCGCGACGCGCACCCCTTCGGGAAAGCGGGCGACGGCGACGCCGGCCAGCGCGTAGCGCGAGGCGGGGTGGCGGAACTTCGCGTAGGCGAAGGCGTGCGGCACGCGGAAGTGGACGGCAGTGATGATCTCGCCGTCCCCCAGCGCCGTTGCGAACATGCCCTGGAAGAAGTCGTCGGCAGCGTGGGTTCCCTCGCTCGTCTCGATGATGGCATCGAGCGCGAGGACGGCGGCCGGGTAGTCCGCGGCCGGGTCGTTGTTGGCGATCGAGCCGCCGATGGTGCCGCGCCGCCTGACCTGCGGGTCGCCGATTCCGGCGGCAAGCCGGGCAAGGCCGGGAATGGTGGCATTGACGAGCGGCGAGGCGGCGACAGCGGCGTGGCGGGCCATGGCGCCGACGACGAGCCGGTCGCCCTCGCGGCGGATGGAATCGAGCCCCGGCACGCGGGCGAGGTCGACGAGCGTCTCGACGCTGCGCAGGCCCGACTTCATCGCCGGGATGAGGGTGTGGCCGCCGGCGAGGAAGGCGGCATCGCCCGCGAAGGCGCGCCGCGCGGCCTCGAGGCTCTCGGGGCGGGCGAGGGTGAAGGGGGTCATGCGGGTTCCTCGAGCAGGCCGGCCTCGGCCATGGCGCGCGCGCCCTGGCGGATGGCGGCGACGATGTTCTGGTAGCCGGTGCAGCGGCAGAGGTTGCCCTCGAGCTCGTGGCGGATGGTCGCCTCGGAGACGTCGGGCCCGTGGGCGCGGGCGATGGCGATGCCCGCCATCACCATGCCGGGCGTGCAGAAGCCGCACTGGAGGCCGTGGGCCGCCCTGAAGGCCGCCTGCATGGGGTGGAGCGCCTCGGGCGTGCCCAGCCCCTCGATCGTCACCACCTCGGAGCCGGCGCAGCTGGCGAGGAGGGTGGTGCACGCCTTCACCACCTCGCCGTCGACCATGACGTTGCAGGCGCCGCACTGGCTGGTGGTGCAGCCGACGTGGGTGCCGGTGAGCTCGAGATCCTCCCGGAGCCAGTCGACGAGGAGGCGATGGTCTGGTGCGTTCGCCTCGCGGTCCTCGCCGTTCACCCTGATCCGCATCAGCCCTCCTTCTCTCTCGCAGCCTGCCCGGTCGCCCGTTCCGCCGCCCGTCCGTTCCGCCGCCCGCCCGTTCCGCCGCCCGCCCGTTCCGCCGCCCGCCCGGCCCGCCGCCCGTCCGTTCCGCCGCCGGCCCGGTCCGCCGTCCCTTCGCGCCCGTCGCCGTCGCCCCTGCCCGGCCCCGTCGCCGCTCAGGCCGCCCTGGGCGCCATGAAGGCCGCGAGCGCCGCGCCCTGCTCGGCCACCATCCGCTGGCCTTCGGGGCTCGCCTTGGCCCGCGCCCACCAGGCGGCAAGCCCGGGGCGCGCCTCGAGCAGCTTCGCGGTGCCGAAGGCGCCGTCGAAGGCGTCGAGGAAGAAGAACACCGGCATCAGCGTCGCATCGGCAAGCGTTGGCGCGTCGCCTGCGGCCCATGGGGTATCGGCCCCGCGCAGCGTCTCGAGCTGGTCGAGCGCCTTCCCCAGCGCCTCGAGCGCGGCGGGCACCTCTTCCGGCTTCTCGCGCGCGCGGAAGATGGGGGTGAGCGCTGGTGCGAGGTAGAGGTCGGCGAAGCGGGCAAGGAGCCGCACCTTCGCTCGCGCCTTCGGGTCTGCCGGCAGGAGCTTCGGGCCGTCGAGCGTCTCGTCGAGATATTCGGCGATGACGGCGGACTCGGGCAGGTGGAAGTCCCCGTCCTCGAGGCAGGGCATCTTGCCCATGGGGTTGCGTGCCAGATAGGCGGGCGACTTCAGGCCCCCTTCCGGCATCTCGACCGGAATGTCGTGCCCCTTGAAGCGGGCCGCGAGCGCCGCCCGCATGACGTAGGGCGAAAGAAGCCCACCCAGGATCCGCATCAGTCCCGTCTCCCGTTCCGCAACAGGCTTGTCGTCATGCCAGCCCCAGCGCCGCCTTGTAGGTCTCGAGCAGCGCCTCCGCCTCGGCGCGCTTGTGCGTCTCCATCCTGCGGAGACGGATGACCGCCCGCATCGTCTTCGGGTCGAAGCCGGTGCCCTTGGCCTCGGCATAGACCTCGCGGATCTGGGCCATGACCGCGGCCTTCTCCTCCTCGAGGGTCTCGATCCGCTCGATGAACTGGCGGAGCTGGTCGGAGGCAACCGTCGTCATGGCCGCCGCCTAGCCCGCCACCTTTCGGCCGGCAATGGCTTCAAGTAAGGGGCCGCCGCCATGGACGCCGCGCCGCCTCCCGACAGCCGGACCGGCGCGCCCGTCTCCGCGCCCGAAGGCACGCTTGGCGAGCTGCTGCGGCTCGCCGGGCCGGTCATGGTCTCGCGCTTCGGCATCATGGCGATGGGCGTGACCGACGCCATCGTCGTCGGCCGCCATTCGGCGGTCGAGCTCGGCTACCACGCGCTCGGCTGGTCGCTCACCGCCATCGTGCTGGTCGGCGGGATCGGCCTGCTCCTCGGCACCCAGGTGCTGACCGCGCGCCACCGCGGCGCCGGCCGGCCCGAACGCACGGGCGCCGTGCTGCAGCGGGGCATTGGCGATGCGCTCGTCATCGGCCTGGTCTCGACGGCGGCGCTGCTTCTCCTGGGGCCGCCGGCGCTTCACCTCGCGCTCGATTCCGAGCTTGCCCGGGGGGCTTCCGCCGCGATGGCCATCTTCGCCCTCTCGCTCACCCCCTATCTGGTGGCCGACGCGCTCATCTTCTGGTTCGAGGCGCACGAGCGGCCCGAGAAGCCGGCGATCGCGCTGTGGCTGGCCAACGCCGTCAACCTCGCGCTGGCGCTGTGGCTGGTGCCGGGCCACTCGCCCTTCGGCGTCGAGGGTGCAGTCGGCGCCGGCTGGGCGACGCTCGGCGCGCGCAGCTTCCTGATGCTCACCCTTCTCGTCATGCTCCTCCTCTGGAGGCCGGCGCGGGCCTATGGCGCCTTCCGCCGCCACGCGCCCGACCCGGCGGAAGCGCGCGAGCAGCGGCGCCTCGGCTATGCCGCGGGCGCCTCCTACGTGATGGAAGGCGGCGGCTTCTCGCTCCTCAACGTGATTGCCGGGCAGATCTCGGCGCTGACGGTCGCGGCCTGGGCAGTGGTCGGCAATGTCGCGGCGGTCGTCTTCATGGCGCCGCTGGGGCTTGCGACGGCAACCGCCGTGCTCGTCTCCCGCTCGGTGGGCGCGCGGCACCTGCCCGGCGTCTTTCGCGCCTTCCGCCTCGGCATGGGGGTGACGCTGGCCCTGCTCGCCGCCGTCTCGGTCGTGCTGTTCGCGGGCGCCGGGCCCGTCGCCCGGCTCTACACCGGGGACCCGCAGGTGCTCCCCATCCTTCCCGGAGCGCTCGCGCTCGGCGCGCTCTTCTACATGGCCGACGGGGTGCAGGTGGTGGCGGCCAATGCGCTGCGCGCCCGGGGCGACATCTGGTTCCCGACCATGATGCACGCCGTCTCCTATATCGCGGTCATGCTGCCGCTGGCCTGGGCCTTCGCCATCACGCTGGGCCATGGCCTCGAGGGCATCCTCTGGGCGGTCATTGTCGCCAGCTTCCTCTCGGCAGGCGCCCTTTGGTGGCGCTTCCGCGCGCTGGGGACAAGGATGGCGGAGGGGCTGGCGCACTGAGGGCCGAGCGGCCCCGGACCCCGGCTTGAACCGGTCTGGAAACTGGTCTATTCGGGAGTGGTGGCTGACATCTCCGCCTATGACGCCAAGACCCACTGGTCCCGCCTGCTCGCCCGCGCGCGCGCCGGCGAGAGCGTCACCATCACCCACCGCGGCCGCCCCGTCGCCCGCCTTGTCCCCGCCCCGGCGCCCGATGCGGGCACGGCCGCGCTCCGGCGCCTGCGCAAGCGTGCCGCGCGCCTGAAGACCGGCCTTGGACCCGCCGACCTCCGCGCCCTGATCGACGACGGGCGCCGGTAACGGGTCCACCATGGCCCTCGTGGTGGATGCCTCGTACATCCTCGCCGTCGCGCTCGCCGAAGACGGCGCCCCCGGTCTCGACGCCTTCGAGGCCCGCCTTGCCCGGGAGGGCGCGCATGTCCCCGCCCTGTGGCGCTACGAGGTTGCCAATGGCCTCCTCGCCGCCGCCCGACGCGGGCGCATCGCGGCCGCGCTTCCTCCCCTCATTCTCGCCGATGTCGCTGCCCTCCCGATCCACGACGACCAGCGCGGCGCCGGCGCGATCGGCGCAACGCTCGCGCTCGCCACCCTCCACGGCCTCACGGTCTATGACGCCGCCTATCTCGAATGCGCCCGCCACCACGGCGCGACGCTCGCCACCCTCGATGCGGCCCTCGCCCAAGCCGCCCGCGCCGAGGGCCTCGACGTGATCGGCACTCCCTGACCTGCGACCCCGGGGCGACCGGATGCGGGACGGAGAGACGCACGGAGGAGAAGGAAGGGTCTCCGGCGGGCAGGGGCGTGACGCCCCTGCACCCCCCGAAGTTTCCTTCCGGAGCGCGGCGGCGAGGTCCGCGCAGCTTGAAGCGCCGCAGGCCCTTCATCCCTCTGATACAGCGACCGGAATCAGGCATCCCGCGCGCGTCAATGCCCGCGGCGCCTCGGTTTGCGCTGCCTTCGGTGCGGCGCGAACGCTGAGTCCGATGGGGGGTCCGGGGCCTCAGGCCCCGGCCGCCGGAGGCCTCTGTCTCCCGTTGCTAGGCCGCGACGCGGGCGCGCTTCGCGCCGCGGGCGAGTTCGGCCTTGAGATCGTGGCAGTAGGTGTCGAAGTCGACCTGGATGGTGTGGCGGGGGCTTGCGTAATAGTGGCCGCGGTGGGTGGCCTCGTCGGCGGCGATGATGCGGTCCATCTCGGCAGGGGAGGGGAGGGCGTAGCGGCCGCTCATGAAGGCGGCGAGCAGCTTCGCCTGCTGCTCGGCGAAGTTGACCAGCGTGGGGAGCGGCTGGGCGAGGCCCATGAACCAGAGCCCATGGAGGCGCGGGTCGCTCTGCACCATCCGCTTGAAGAGGGGGAGGTGGTTGTTCCGGACGGGCGCGTCCTCGGGCGAGAGGAAGGGGAAGGAGAGCCGGTAGCCGGTCGCGTGGATGAGGATGTCGACCCGCTCGCGGCTGCCGTCGGCGAAGACGAGCTGGTCCCCCTCCTTCGCGGTGACGATCGGTTTCACCTCGATGTCGCCGTTGCCGCAGCGCAGCAGGAACTCGGACGAGACGGTGGGGTGGGCCTCGAGCGGGGCGTGGTCGGGCTCGGGGAGGCCGTAGTCCGACATGCGGCCGACAGCGCGGCGGATGGCGGCGGCGCCGAGGCGACGCTTCAGCCAGCCCGGCATCCAGGGCGGGGCGGGAGTCTTGTCCATGGGCCTGCCGTGGAGATATTTCGGCAGCACCCACACACCCCGCCGGGCCGAGACGATGAGGCGGGTTTCGAGCGACCGCTGGCCGAGCTCGGAGGCGATGTCGACCGCGGTGTTGCCAAGGCCAATGACGACGATGGTCTTCCCCCGGCAGTCGATGGGCTCGAAGGGCGAGCGGTAGTGGCGGGCGTGGAACTCGTGGCCGGAGAAGGTGCCGGGGATCTCGGGTACGTTCGGATCCCAGTGGTGGCCATTGGCGACGATGACATGGCTGTAGGGCCCATGGGTGGCGCTGCCCCCGGGCCCCTCGACCTCGGCGAACCAGTCCGCACCCTCCTGCCACACCCGGCGGACCTCGTGGCGGAAGCGCACCAGGGGGCGGAGGCCGAAGTGGTCGACATAGGCCTCGAAATAGGCGGCAATCAGGCTGTGGTGGGGAAAATCCGGCCAGTCGGCCGGGCAGGGGAAGTCCTCGAACTGGAGGCGCCACTTGGAGGTGTCGATGTGGAGGCTCTGGTAGGCGGCGGAGCGGCCGTTGGGGTTGCCATAGGCCCAGTTGCCGCCGATGCGGTCCGACATCTCGAACCAGTCGAAGGATAGCCTCTCGTCCTTGAGGCGCTTGGCGGTGGTGAAGCCGGAGCAGCCGGCGCCGATGAGGAGGGCGTGGGGCGGGCGAGGGGCGTGAGGCACGGGGCTATTCCGCAGCGAGGGGGAGGGCAGGGGAGAGGGGGGAGAGGGTGGCGACGAGCTCGGCCACCACGTCGGCGAGGAGCGCCGCAAGCGGGGCGAAGCCGGCGTGGGGTTCGAGCGTCTCGGGGTTCATGTAGAGGCTGCGGCAGAGCTCGACCTGGATGGCATGGAGGCCCTCGGCAGGCCGGGCATGCCGTTCGAGCGTGTGGCCCCCGGCATAGGGGTGGTTGCGGGCGGTTGCGAGCCCGCGGGCGCGGAACGCCGCCTCGAGCGCATCGACGAGGGCAGGCGCGGCGCTGGTGCCGTGGCGGTCGCCGAGGACAACGTGCGGCCCGCCCGGGCTCACGGGCGGCATGGAGTGCATGTCAAGGAGGAGGGCGATGCCGTGGCGCGCCCGGGCCGCTGCGAGCCCCCCGGCGAGGGCCGCGTGCCACGGGCGGTGGAGCGTGGCGATGCGGGCGACGGCCTCGGCGCGCGGCAGCGGCCGGGCGAGCACCGGCTGGCCGGGGCCGGCGAGCTTCGGGAAGAGGCCGAAGCCGGCCCGCGTGCGCTCGGGAAGCGGGCGGTCGGCGGCCATGCCTTCCACCGTCTCGGGGTCGATGTCGGTCTCGGCGCGGTTCAAGTCGATGACGGCGCGGGCGTGGGTGGCCTCGATGAGGGGCGCGTGGGCGCTGGCCGCGCTGAGAAGCCGGCCGACGTGCGCATCCTCGAGCCTGCGCAGCGCCGACGGCGGCGCGCAGGTGCGCGCAAGCGCGGCGCGCGGCACGTGGGTGCCCGAGTGGGGCGAGGCGAGCAGCAGGGGCGAACACCCGTCGAGCGGGGCGGAGCAGCGGAACGGCCTCACCCGACGAGCTCCGGGATGACCTGGCGGAAGGCGAAGAAGCCGCGGCCGGCGTGCGGGAAGGCGCGGGCATCCCAGGCGCGGCGGAGGGGGACGAGGCGGACGCCATCGCCGGCAAGGGTGGCGGCGAGGCGGGCGAGGCGGGAGGCGACCGGGTCGACGGGCGCGAAGGGGGTGAGGATCTGGGCGAGGCGGTGGCGGGCGGCAAAGCCGCGCATCGCCTCCTCGAGCGCCGCTTCCGGCAGGCGCTCGGGTTCGAGCCCGAAGTGCGCGGCGGCGCGGGCCACGCCATCCTCGAGCGCGGCGTTGGCGTGAGCGCGCTTGAGTTCCGCCGGGTCGCCGCCGATTGCGTCGACGGCAGCAAGGGCCACGGGGTGCGCCGGGAGGGGGAGGGTTTCGGGGCTCAAGTCCTCGGTGTGGAGGAAGACGCCGGTGCGGGCCTCCGGGTCGGCCGCGGGCAGGGGGGCGAGCGGCACGAGGGGGGCGGGCGGCTCGGGCGGGGGCGGCGGCGCGGCGGTTGCCAGCGGGGCATCGACCCGGAAGCGGCCGAGCGAGGTCTTCCGGATGATCTCGGGCCGGGCGAGGTAGGTCTTGCCCGCGGTCTGGAGGCCGGCGACCCAGCGCCAGGACAGGGTGTTGGAGGCGGGGCAGGCGTCGAGCAGGTGGCGGAAGAAGTGGGCGGCGCCGAGCTGCCAGGGGAGACGCAGGGTGAAGATCCAGATGCTGGCGAAGTTCATGCGCGCGTGGTTGTGGAGGTAGCCGGTCTCGACGAGCTCGTGCGCCCAGGCATCGAAGCAGTCGATGCCCGTGCGGCCCGAAACGGCCTCCGCGAAGCGGGCGGCAAGCGACGCGTCGCGGCCGAGGGCCGAGTCGAGCCGGGCGAGGTCATCGCGGTAGCGCTGCCACAGCGCGGGCCGGGTTTCGAGATGGCCGCGCCAGTAGCTGCGCCAGCACACCTCGGCGACGAATTTCTCCGCTGCGGCGAGGCCATGGGCGGCAACGGCGGCCTTCGCGACCTCCTCCTCGGTGACGAGGCGGCGGCGGATGGCGGGCGAGAGCCCGGAGACGTCGGTGCGCCGGCCCGGCCCCTCGTCGAGGTTGCGCCGTTCGGCGTAGGCGCGGCCGGCGCGGGGCAGGAAGGCCTCGAGCCTTGCGAGTGCGGCGGCGCGGGTCGCGGGGAACATGGCTTCCGGCTAGCGGCTTGGCGTGCGCACGGCCAGCGCGACGCGTGCGCGCGGCGCGAACGGGACATGCTCCTTGTCCCTCGCTCGACCGGCCCCCGCGTCTGACCGGCTGCCCCCTCGGCCCCTCCCCCTCGGCCCCGATCGCTGCCGGCTGCCCGCCACCCGGCCGTGCCAGGGCTCAGACGGTGAAGCTCTCGCCGCAGCCGCAGCTGCCCTTGGAATTGGGGTTCTGGAAGACGAATCCCGCCGAGAAGTCGTCTTCCTTCCAGTCCATGACGCTGCCGATGAGGTAGAGGAGCGAGGCGCCGTCGACGAAGAGCGTGCCCGCCGGAGTCTCGATGGCTTCGTCGCCCGGCTTCGCCTCGGTCGCATAGTCGAGCGCGTAAGACAGGCCCGAGCAGCCGCGCCGCGGGGTCGAGAGGCGGACTCCGGCGACCGGGTGCGGTGCGGTGGCGATGAGGTGGGCGATCCGCGCCTCGGCGGCAGGCGTGAGGGTGAGCGGCGCCGGGCGCGGTCGGGCGGCGCGCCGGGTCGCAGGGGCCTCGGCGGCAGGCGCCGCCGGGGCGGGGACGGAAGGCGAGTCCATCAGAGCATCCCCAGTTCGAGCCGGGCTTCGTCCGACATGGAGGCCGGGTTCCACGGCGGATCCCAGACCAGGTTGACGTCGCAGCTGGCCACGCCGGGGACGGCGAGCACGCGCAGCTCCACCTCGCCCGGCATCGATTCGGCCACGGGGCAGTGCGGGGTGGTCAGCGTCATGGTGATGGTGACATGGCCGTCGACGATCTCGACTCCGTAGATGAGGCCAAGGTCATAGATGTTGACCGGGATCTCGGGGTCATAGATGTCGCGCAGCGCCTGGATCACCGCCTCGCGCAGCGGGTCTTCGCCGGCGGGCGGGTTGGGGGATGCCCCAAGGAAGCCCTCGAGGAAGTCGCGCGGGCGCCCGGCATCCGGGGCCCCGGTGGCGGACGGGGCAGGGGCGGCGGACGCGGGGCTCGCGGGGCTGGGGGGCGCGGGCGGGGCGCCGAGCGGCGGTGCCTTCGGCGGCGGCGGCACCTGGTCCACGATCTCGACCTCGAAGCGGCGGATGGGCTGGTCGTGGGTCATCCGAAGATCCTCTGCACGCGTTTCACGCCTTCGGCGAGGCGGCCGATGTCGGCAGGCGTGGTGTGGGCCGAGACGCTGGCCCGGGCGGTGGCCGGGACGCCAAGGTGGCGCATGAGCGGCTGGGCGCAGTGATGGCCGGCGCGGATCGCAACCCCGCTCTCGTCAAGGATGGTCGCAACGTCGTGGGGATGGACCTCGCCGACCGCGAAGGAGAGGATGCCCGCCGACCGGGCCGGGCCAAGCACGCGCACGCCGAGCGCCTCGAGCTCGGCGCGGGCCATGGCGGTGAGCGCGGCCTCGTGCGCCTCGATCGCGGCGATGCCCACCTCCTCCACCCAGCGGATGGCGGCGGCAAGGCCGATGGCGCCGACGATGTGCGGCGTGCCCGCCTCGAAGCGGAGCGGCGGCGAGGCATAGGTGACGCGCTCGAAGCGCACCTCCTCGATCATCGCGCCGCCGCCCTGCCACGGCGGCATCGCGGCGAGCAGATGGCCCCGCGCCCAGAGCACGCCGATGCCGGTCGGCCCATAGAGCTTGTGGCCGGAGAAGGCGTAGAAGTCGCAGCCGAGCGCCGCCATGTCGAGCGCCATGCGGGGTGCAGCCTGGCAGCCGTCGACCAGGAGCTTCGCGCCCGCGGCGTGGGCAGCCGCGGCGATGCGGGGAACGTCGGCCACGCTTCCCAGCACGTTCGAGACATGGGCGATGGCGACCAGCTTCGTCCGCGGGCCGATGCGCGCGACGAGCGCGGCCTCGTCGATCCGGCCATCCTCGGTCAGGGGCGCGACATCGATTTCGGCGCCGACCCGGTCGGCGAGCATCCGCCAGGGAACGATGTTGGAGTGATGCTCGAGGAGGGAGAGGAGGATGCGGTCGCCCGGGCCGACGTTGGCGGCGCCCCAGCTCTGCGCCACGAGATTGATCGCCTCGGTCGCGCCGCGCACGAAGATGATTTCGTCAGGCCTGGCGCCGATGAAGCGGGCAACCGTCTCGCGCGCTGCCTCATAGGCTTCGGTCATGCGGGCCGAGCGGGCGTAGACCCCGCGGTGGACGGTTGCATAGTCTTCCGCGTAGGCGCGGGTGATCGCCTCGATGACGGCGCGCGGCTTCTGGGCGGTTGCGGCGGCGTCGAGATAGGCCCAGTCGGAGGGCACGGCCGGGAATTCGCCCCGCAGGTCGAGGAGGCGCGGGGTCGGCGCGTGGGCAGCAGCGAGCGGCAGCGCGGTCATGCCCGGCCTCCGGCGTGGCGGGCGAGCCAGGCCCGCGCCTCGGCATCGAGCGCGTCCTGAAGCGCGCCCTCGGGCAGGCCGGCGAGCGCGTCGGCGACGAAGGCGAGGGTCAACAGCGCCTCGGCCTCGGCGGGGGGCACGCCGCGGGTTCCGAGGTAGAAGAGCGCGGCGCGGTCGAGCTCGCCCACGGTGCAGCCATGGGCGCAGGCCACGTCGTCGGCGAAGATCTCGAGCTCGGGCTTAAGGTTGACGGCGGCCGTGCGGCGCAGGAGGAGCGCCTTCAGCGACTGTTCGGCATCGGTCTTCTGGGCGTGGCGGGCAACTGCCACGCCGCCGGCGATCGAGGCCTGGGCCGTGCCGCCGGCCACCAGCCGCCAGCGCTGGCGGCTCGAGGTGTCGGGGACGCGGTGGTCGAGCCGGGTCAGGGCGTCAAGCACGGCCGCGCCGTCGGCAAGCAGAATGCCATCCACCTCGGCGTGGGCGCCGGCGCCCTCGAGGAGCACCTCGACTTCGGCGCGCAGCGACGCTGCGCCAAGACCGAGGGTCAGGTGGACGAAGCGGCTTGCCTCTCTCATGCGGACGGCAGCGCGGTCGGAGACGAGACCGTGGCCCGACAGGGTGCGCGAGACCCGGACGAGTTCGGCGCCCGGCCCAAGCTCGGCGTCGAGGCGGTGGTTGAGCCAGTGGTCCTGGCCCTCGTCGGCGAAGCTCTCGACGAGGGTGAGGCGGGCACCCGCCCCGAGGATGACGCGGGTGATGCCGTGGGCGGCGCCGCCGCGGCCCACGTGGAGGAGCTGGACGAGGCCGGCGTCCGCGCCGGCCGGGATCTCGAGGGTGGCGCCTGCGGTTGCGCGCGCGGCAGCAAGGTCGGCAAGGGGGTGGCGTGGCAGCGTGCGGTCGGGCGTGGGCGCCTGCGCTGCCGCGCCGACCGGCTGGCCGGCGACGAAGAGCTGGCGGGGGCCGGCAAGGTCGAGCCAGAGATGGTCGGTCTCGGGAAGCGCGTCGTTGGCCGGTGCAGGGGTCTCGAGGAAGGCCTCGGCGTGGCGCAGGTCGGCCCAGCGCCACGCTTCGTCGCGGCGGGTGGGGAGCTCAGGCCGCATGCCGCTCGTAGCCCTCGGATTCGAGGCGGAGCGCAAGCTCGGGCCCGCCCGATTCGACGATTCGGCCGTCCATCAGGACATGGACGTGGGTGGGCCGCACGTGGTCGAGCAGGCGCTGATAGTGGGTGATGAGGAGGACGGCGCGCTCGGGTCCCATGAAGCGGTTGATTCCGCCGGCCACCACCTTCAGCGCATCGATGTCGAGGCCGGAGTCGCTCTCGTCGAGGATGGCAAGGCGCGGTTCCAGCATGGCGAGCTGAAAGGCCTCGTTCCGCTTCTTCTCGCCGCCGGAGAAGCCGACGTTCACGCCGCGCTTCAGCATCTCCATGTCGAGCCCGAGCGCGGCCGCCTCGGTACGGACGCGCTTCATGAAGTCGGCGCCCGAGATCTCGGGCTCGCCGCGCTCCTTCCGCTGCGCGTTGATGGCGGTGCGCAGGAAGAGGAGGTTGGAGACGCCGGGGATCTCGACCGGATACTGGTGGCCGAGGAAGAGGCCGGCGGCGGCGCGCTCGTGCGGGGCCATGGACAGCAGGTCGGTGCCGTCGAAGGTGACCGAGCCTGCCGTCACCTCGTAGCCCTCGCGGCCGGCGAGCACGTAGGCGAGCGTCGACTTGCCGGCGCCGTTGGGGCCCATGATGGCGTGGACCTCGCCGGCCCGGACCGAGAGGTCGAGCCCTTTCAGAATCTCGCGGCCGTCGACCGAGGCGTGCAGGTTCCTGATTTCGAGCATCATCCGACCGATCCTTCGAGGCTGATGCCGAGGAGCTTCTGCGCCTCGACGGCGAACTCCATGGGGAGCGTCTGGAGGACCTCGCGGCAGAAGCCGTTGACGATGAGGGCGACCGCTTCCTCCTCGGGAAGGCCGCGGCTCATCGCGTAGAACTTCTGGTCCTCGGAGATCTTGCTGGTGGTCGCCTCGTGCTCGACCTGGGCCGAGGGGTTCCTGACCTCGATGTAGGGGATGGTGTGGGCGCCGCAGCGGTCGCCCAGCAGAAGCGAGTCGCACTGGGTGAAGTTGCGCGCGCCTGTCGCCGACGGGCCGATGCGCACGAGCCCGCGGTAGCTGTTGTTCGAGCGGCCGGCCGAGATGCCCTTGGAGATGATCCGCGACCGGGTGCGCGCGCCCAGGTGGATCATCTTGGTGCCGGTGTCGGCCTGCTGGAAGTTGTTGGTGACGGCAACCGAGTAGAATTCGCCGACCGACTCCTCACCCATCAGCACGCAGGACGGATATTTCCAGGTGATGGCCGAACCGGTCTCGACCTGGGTCCAGGAGACCTTGGAGCGCGCGCCGCGGCAGAGCGCGCGCTTTGTGACGAAGTTGTAGATGCCGCCCTTCCCCTCGCGGTCGCCGGGATACCAGTTCTGGACGGTGGAATATTTGATCTCGGCGTCGGTCTCGGCAATGAGCTCGACGACGGCGGCATGGAGCTGGTTCTCGTCGCGCATGGGGGCGGTGCAGCCCTCGAGGTAGGAGACGTAAGAGCCCTCCTCGGCGACGATGAGGGTCCGCTCGAACTGGCCCGTGTTCTCGGCGTTGATGCGGAAATAGGTGGACAGCTCCATCGGGCAGCGCACGCCCTTCGGCACGAGGACGAAGGTGCCATCGGAGAAGACCGCGCTGTTGAGGCAGGCGAAATAGTTGTCGCGAACGGGAACCACCGAGCCGAGATGCCGGCGGACGAGCTCCGGATGCTCGCGGATGGCCTCGGAGATGGAGAGGAAGATGACGCCCACCTTCTTCAGCTCCTCGCGGAAGGTGGTGGCAACCGAGACCGAGTCGAACACGGCATCGACCGCGACGCGGCGCGCGCCCTCGACACCGGCGAGCACCTTCTGCTCCTCGAGCGGGATGCCGAGCTTCTCGTAGGTGCGGCGGATCTCGGGGTCGAGCTCGTCCAGGGACTTAAGCGCCGGCTTCGTCTTGGGCGCCGCGTAATAGTAGGCGTCCTGGTAGTCGATGGGGGGGATGGAGAGCTTCGCCCACTGCGGCGGCTCCATCTGCTGCCAGAGGCGGAAGGCCCTGAGGCGCCACTCCAGCATCCACTCCGGCTCGCCCTTCTTCGCCGAGATGAAGCGCACCGTCTCCTCCGAGAGGCCCTTGGGCGCGAACTCCTGCTCGACGTCGGAGGTGAAGCCCCACCTGTAGGTGGAGAGCGCCTCGACTGCGGCCGCGGCCTCGGGGTTGCGGACCTCCTCGCGCAGTGTCTCGGGAAGGCTCATGCCGGCACCTCCTCGCCGACTCCGGCAAGCGTCGCCAGGCTTACCTTCGAGAGCGCGTCGCGCACGGCGCGGTTGACCGGCTCCCAGTGGAGGCGGACGGCGCAGTGGCTCAAGAGCTCGCAGGATTCGCGGTTGTCGGTGCAGCAGTGGGTGAGCGCGATGGGCCCGTCGATGGCTTCCACGATGTCGGCAAGGCTGATCTCGGCGGCCGGGCGGGCGAGCGCGAAGCCGCCGGCGACTCCGCGGTGGGAGACGAGAAGGCCGGCGCGGGCGAGATGGTTCATGAGCTTGGCAACCGTGGGGACGGGGATGGCGGTCAGCCCCGAGACCTGGCTTGCCGCAACCAGCGCGCCCTCGGCGCGGGCGGCCGCGGTCATGATGACCACGCCATAGTCGGCGAAATTGGACAATCTCAGCATGACCGCTCGCCTGCCTTCCGGTTTTCGTCCGACGCCGGGCCACAGGCCTCGCCCACGGCCGCGACCTGGCCCCGCGACCCGGACCGGCGCTGACCCGCCAACCCCGGCCCGCTCGACCTCGCCCGCGGATCCCGCCCCCTCAGAGGCCCAGGCCCAGCCTGCCGCCCAGCGTCGGAAATCCGACTTTCGAGCTCAAGATTAGACGGTGGGCGGCGGAGGTCAAGATGGCGGTTGCACGGTCCGGGCCCGGCGCGGCAGGCTCGGACCATGGCAGCGCACCCGCACGGCCCCCATGCCCATCATCACGAAGGGCCGGTGGGTGCCGGCCGCTATGCGGTCGCGATCCTCCTCAACGTCGGGATCGTCGTGGTGCAGGTGGGGGTGGGCCTCGCGATCGGCTCGTCGGCCCTGCTTGCCGATGCCGGCCACAACGCCGGCGACGTGGCCGGGCTCCTGCTTGCCGGGCTTGCGGCCTGGGCCGCGGCGCGGCCGGCTGGCGCCCGCCGCACCTACGGGTGGGGCAAGGCCGGGGTGCTGGCAGCGCTTGCCAATGCCGTGCTGCTGCTGCTCGCCTGCGGCCTTCTGGCAGTCGAGGCGGTGGGCAAGCTCCTGGCCGCCGCGCCCGCGCCTCCGGGCGGGCCGGTGATGGCAGCGGCAGCGGCGGCGGTCGTGGTCAACGTCGGCTCGGCGCTGGTGCTGCGCGGCAGTGCCGCCGACATCAACCGCCGGGCGGCCGTGGTGCACCTGCTGGCCGATGCCGGGGTCTCGGCCGCGGTGCTGGTGGCCGGCGGCGTCATTCTCCTGACCGGGGCCTGGTGGGTCGACCCGGCGGTGACGCTCGCGATCCTTGGCGTCATCCTCTGGTCGGCGGTGGGCCTTTTCCGCCGGTCGCTCGACCTCGCGCTCGATGCCGTGCCTGCCCACGTGGACGTGGAGGCGGTGCGGGCGTGGCTTGCCGCGCGGCCCGGCGTGGTGGCGGTGCATGACGTGCACGTCTGGCCCATGAGCGCGACCGAGACGGCGGCGACCGCGCATCTCGTGGTGCCGGGCGGAGGGGATGACGCGCTGCTCGCCGACGCGCTCGCCGGGCTCGCGCGCGAGTTCGGCATCGGGCATGCGACGCTCCAGGTGGAGCGGAGCGGGCTGCCTGGCGAACCCTGCGTGGCCGGCTCGGCGGCCTGCGACCAGCCGCCGGCGCCGGGCGGAAGCGCGCCCGGCGCGGGTCAGGCCGGCGGGATCAGCCGAGCGAAAGGTTGACTGCGGCCTGCTTGCCGTTGCGGTCGGTCTCGAGCTCGAAGCTGACCCGCTGGTTGGGCTCGAGGCTGGCGAGGCCGGCGCGCTCGACGGCGGAGATGTGGACGAAGGCGTCGGCGCCGCCGTCATCTCGGGCGATGAAGCCGAACCCCTTGGTTCCGTTGAAGAACTTGACCGTGCCGTCGTAGCGGACGCCGTCCGTCACCGGGTCGGGCCGGGGGCCGCGCGGCCGGCCGAACCCGCCGCGGTCGAACCCGCGTTCGCCGCCCCGCTCGCCGACGGCAGGGCGCGGCGGGCGGGGCCCGCGGTCCTGCACCTCGAGGATGTCGCCGGTGAGCTCGATGTCGCTGGCCGAGATGCGGCCGTTGCGCTCGACGAGGTTGAACTTGAGCGTCTGGTCCTCGGCGATGTTGTCGCGGCCGATGCGCTCGAGGGCGGAGATGTGGAGGAACACGTCCTCGCCGCCGTCGTCGCGGACGATGAAGCCGAACCCCTTCTCGCGGTTGAAGAACTTGACCTTGCCCGAGGCTTCGCCGACGATCTGCGGCGGGGTGCGCGGGCCGCCGAACCGCCCTCCGCCGGGGCCGCCGAACCTGACGCCGCCTGGGCCGCCGAAGCGCCCGCCGCCGAAGCCGCCCCGGTCCTCGAACCCGCCGAAGCCGCCCGGGCCGCCGAAGCCGCCACCGAAATCGTCCCAGTCGCCCTTGCGCCGGTCACCGCCGCGTCCGCGACCGCCACGCCTCTTGTCGTCGTAACTCATCTCACTCTCTCTCGTGTGCGACCGGACCTGGTCGCGGCTTCACCACCGACGGCGCGACCCTCTCGGCTCCGCGCTGCCCGACGGCCCGGCGGAATGCCCCGCCGTGCCGCCGGGAGGCGGGAAGCGCGTGGCTGACCGGGGGGAGGGCAGGGTCCGGGCACTCGACAGCTGCAGTCGCCGATTGTTCAAAGACCGAGTCCGTGCCTTGCTCCTGAGCCGTTCCATACACGAAACGGCGCCCGGGGGCGAGCGGATTCTGGCCGCGCCGGAGGAGGGCCGGGACGGAGGGGCGCAGGCGGCTAGTCGCGGGGCCGGGGGCGTGCGGCCCAGGCCGGGAGTTCGGCGCCCGCATGCCATTCCGAGAGCGAAATGCCGCGCCCGTCCATGGCGTGGCGGGCGGCGCGGGCGGCTTCGGCTGCAGCGGCGAGATCCTGGTCGCGGCGGGCGAGGAAGACGACGAGCGCGGCGCCAGCCGCGGCGATCCCGGCCAGCAGCCGATCGGGAAGCTCGGTGAAGAGAAGGGGTGCGGCAGCGACTCCGGCCGTGAGCAGCAGGGCGTCTGCCAGCGCGCGCTGGCGCAGCCGCCGGCGGGACCGGGCAAGCGCGCGCACGCGCGGAGAGATGGGCGGCTCCCCGCCCTCGGCCGCGAGCTGGAGCAGCTCGGCAGGCGATTCGGCGACGAGACGTTCCGCTTCCATCCGCATGGCGCACCTCCACCCACATTCACGGCGGGGAGAGGGCGGGGTTTAGGCGGCGCGGCGGGGGTCAGCGCGCGGCGGCGCGGCGCCGCCGCGTCTCGGCCTCGCTCGCCTCCATCCGGGCGATCTGCTCGGGCGTGGCGGCGGGCTGGCGTGCCTTCCACGCGGCGTAGGGCTCGCCGTAGACGTGGAGGCGGGCGGCCTCGCGGTCGAGCGGAAGGCCGGCCTCGGCCGCCGCCTCGGCAAGCCAGTCGGCAAGGCAGTTCCGGCAGAAGCCGGCGTGGCCCATGAGGTCGATGTTGGCGACGTCGTCCCTGAGGCGCAGGTGGGCAAGCAGGCGGCGGAAGGCGGCGGCCTCGAGCCGGTCGCGCGTCGCCGGGTCGGCGAGGACGGCGGGTTCCGCGGCGGCGGGTTCAGGAGTGGCGGGGTCTGGCATCGGCACCTCCCATGCGCGGCGCCGAGGGCTGGCGTTCGCGCGTGCCGGCGATATGGGGGCGGCGCCGGCCCCGGCAAGCGCCGACCCAGCGGAGGGACCATGGAGCATCGACCGCCGCGCAAGCGCAACGTGAAGGTGCTGGCGACGCTCGGGCCGGCGTCGGCCACGCGCGAGCGGATCCGCGCGCTGTTCGACGCCGGGGCGGATGCCTTCCGGGTGAACATGAGCCACGGGACGGCAGACGAGCGGGCGGCGCTCATCGGCACGGTGCGCGCGCTCGAGGCCGAGACCGGCCGGCCGATGACCATCCTGGCCGACCTCCAGGGCCCGAAGATCCGCATCGGCCGGTTTGCCGGCGGGCCGGTCCGGCTGCGCGCCGGGCAGCGCTTCCGCCTCGACCTCGACCCGGCGCCGGGCGATGACGAGCGGGTGGAGCTGCCGCATGCCGAGATTCTGGCGGCGCTCCGGCCCGGGCACCGGCTGCTGCTCGACGACGGCCGGGTGGTCTTGAAGGTGCTGGCGGTGGGCGAATCGCACGCGGTGGCCGAGGTGGTGACCGGCGGGCTGCTTTCCGACCGCAAGGGCCTGAACCTCCCTGACACGGTGGTGCCGACCGCGGCGCTGACGCCGAAGGACCGGGAGGATCTCGCGCGCGCGCTCGAGCTCGGCGTCGACTGGGTGGCACTCTCGTTCGTCCAGCGGGCCGACGATGTCGCCGAGGCCAGGAAGCTCATCGGCGGGCGGGCGGCGCTCATGGCCAAGATCGAGAAGCCGCAGGCGCTGGCCGCCATCGAGGAGATCGTCGAGCTTGCCGATGCCATCATGGTGGCGCGCGGGGACCTCGGGGTGGAACTCCCGCCCGAGCTGGTGCCAGGGGCCCAGAAGCGGCTGGTGGCCGTGGCGCGGCGGGCGGGCAAGCCCGTGGTGGTGGCAACCCAGATGCTGGAGTCGATGGTCTCGGCGCCGGCGCCGACCCGGGCCGAGGTCTCGGACGTGGCCAATGCCATCTACGACGGGGTGGACGCGGTGATGCTCTCGGCCGAGAGCGCGGCCGGCCAGTATCCGGTGGAGGCGGTGGCGATGATGGATGCCATTGCCCGCGAGGTGGAGCGGGACCCGGCCTGGCGCCAGCAGATGAGCTTCGCCGCCGCCGAGCCCGAGCCGACGACGGCCGATGCGATCGGCGCGGCGGCGCGGACGATCCAGGAGGTGATCAGCGCCCGGGCGCTGGTCTGCTTCACACGTTCGGGCTCGACGCCGCGGCGGGTGGCGCGCGAGCGGATCCCGGCGCCCATCCTGGTGCTCACGCCGATGCGCGAGACGGCGCGGCGGCTCGGCCTCGTCTGGGGTGTGCACGCGGTGACGACGCGCGACGTCTCGGGCTTCGAGGAGATGGTGGAGAAGTCGAAGCGGATGGCGCTTCGGCACCGGGTGGCCGAGGGCGGGGACCGGCTGGTGCTGATGGCTGGCGTGCCGTTCGGGGTGCCGGGGAGCACCAATGTCATCCACGTGGCGCGCCTTGCGGGCGACGAGCTCAGCCGGCGGCGGGGCTGAGGCGGGC
This sequence comes from Thermaurantiacus tibetensis, assembly GCF_015354055.1. Lineage (GTDB taxonomy): Bacteria > Pseudomonadota > Alphaproteobacteria > Sphingomonadales > Sphingomonadaceae > Thermaurantiacus > Thermaurantiacus tibetensis. The sequence continues at coordinate 208,604 of NZ_JACHTM010000004.1, read as the reverse complement.
CGGGCGGGCCGCGGCAGAAAGGGGGGCAGGAGCGGGGCGGGGCGCTCTCAGGCGGCGAGCAGGCCTAGGGCGCGGAAGCTCGCGTGGCCCTCGCGGCCGATGACGAGATGGTCGTGGACGGTGATGTCGTGGAGGGCGGCGGCAGCGACCACCTGGCGGGTGAGGGCCACGTCGTCGCGCGAGGGGGTCGGGTCTCCCGAGGGGTGGTTGTGGACGAGGATGAGGGCAGACGCGCCGAGCTCGAGCGCGCGCTTCACGATCTCGCGGGGATAGGCGGGGGAGTGGTTGACCGTGCCTTCCCAGAGCAGCTCGTCGCGCAGGAGGCGGTTCTTGGTGTTGAGGAAGAGCACGCGGAACTGCTCGGCAACCAGCCCGGCCTTGTCGAGGTGGAGATAGTCGAGGACGATGTCCATCGACGAGAGCACCGGCCCGCGCAGCGCCTGGCGGCGCAGCGCCCGCACGGAAATGGCGTGGATGGTCTTGATGGCGCCGATGGCGGCATCGCCGAGACCGGTCTCGGGGTTGAGGCCCTTCACCCCCTCGAGGCCGCGGGTGCGGGCGCGCAGCTCCGCCGGCGAGGCGGCGAGCACGGCCGGAAGATCGCCGAACTCGCGCAGCAGCGCCTTCGCAAGCGGCTTGGTGTCGGCCTGGGCGAAGGCGAGGAAGAGGGCGGATTCGAGCAGCTCATAGTCGTGGAGCGCCTCTGGGCCCACGGCAAGCAGCCGGGCGCGCAGGCGCTTGCGGTGGCCCTTGGCGTCGTTCGCCGGGTCGTGCCGGCGCCGCGCTGGCGGGGCGGACGGGGTTGCGGGGGAGCCGGCGGGGGAGCCGGTGGGGCCGGGGGGAGGCGCTGCCGGGGGCGTGTCCCACAGGCCCGGAAGGCCGGCCTCAAGGTCCGACGCGCCGGGCCGCCGGCCGGGCACGCGGCTCAGACCGGGTAGGGCGGCCGGTCGAGGCCGGCTGGCGAGAGCGTGAAGACCTCCACGCCATCCTCCGTGATTCCGACCGAATGCTCGAACTGGGCGGAAAGCGACCGGTCGCGCGTGACGGCCGTCCACCCGTCTTCGAGGATCTTCGACTCGGGCCGGCCGAGGTTCAGCATCGGCTCGATGGTGAAGAACATGCCGGGCACGAGCTCCGGCCCCGTTCCCGGGCGGCCGGCGTGGACGACATTGGGAGCCATGTGGAACCGCCGGCCGAGGCCGTGGCCGCAGAAGTCGCGCACAACCGAGCAGCGGTTCTTCTCGGCATGGGTCTGGATGGCGTGGCCGATGTCGCCGAGGCGGGCGCCCGGGCGGGCGGCTTCGATACCGCGCCAGAGGCACTCGAAGGTGAGGTCGACGAGCCGGCGCGCCTTCAAGGGCGGCGTGCCGACATAGTACATGCGGCTGGTGTCCCCGTGCCAGCCGTCGACCACGACGGTCACGTCGATGTTGACGATGTCGCCCTCGCGCAGCGGGCGTTCGGAAGGGATGCCGTGGCAGATGACATGGTTGACCGACGTGCAGAGCGAATGGCTGTAGCCCCGGTAGAAGATGGTGGCGGGCACCGCGCCGCGCGCCAGGATGAACTCGTAGGCGAGCGCGTCGAGCGCGAGTGTGGAAACGCCGGGCTGGACATGGGGGACCAGCATGTCGAGCACCTCGGCCGCCAGCCTGCCGGCCTTGCGCATGCCGGCGAACCCCTCGGCATCATGGATGACGATGGTGCGCTCGTCGAGATCGGCCCCGGTCACCCCGTGGATTTAGGCCCTGGCCGCTGGTAGGGCAATGGCATGGGCGCGGGCGGCGACGACGTGGGCGGCGAGGACGGGGGCGGCGAGGACGGGGGCGGCCGACTTCCGGCGGGCGCGGGCAGCGGGGCGACGACGGACGAGCGGGTGTGGACCGCCGCCCTCGTCGTCATCGGCGACGAGATCCTCTCGGGCCGCACGCAGGATGCGAACCTCGCCTACCTCGCACGCTGGCTCAACATCCAGGGCATCCGCCTGAAGGAAGCCCGGGTGGTGCCCGACGAGATGGCGGCAATCGGCGAGGCGGTGACCGCCTGCCTTGCCGCCCACGACTATGTGTTCACGACCGGCGGGATCGGCCCGACGCACGACGACATCACGGTCGATGCGATCGCGGCCGCCCTTGGCCTGCCGGTCGTGATGCACCCGGAGGCCGAAGCGGCGCTCCGGGCCTATTACGGCGACCGGATCACCGAGGCGCGCCTCAGGATGGCGCGGGTGCCGCAAGGCGCCGAGCTCATCCCCAACCCCGAGACGGGCGCGCCCGGCATCCGGCTCGGCCGGCTCTTCATCCTCGCAGGCGTGCCCAAGATCACCCAGGGGATGCTGCGCGGCCTCGATGGCAAGCTTGCCGGGGGCCGGCCGGTGCTCTCGGCAGCGGTCGGCGCATGGACGGCCGAGAGCCGGGTTGCAGGCCTCCTCGCCGAGGTGCAGCGGGGTTTTGACACGGTGCAGATCGGCTCCTATCCCTTCTGGCGCGAGGGGCGGACGGGGGCGAACTTCGTGCTTCGCTCGGTCGACCCGCATGCGCTGCGCGAGGCGGTCGACCGGCTGATGGAAGCGCTCCGGGCCGATGGGCTCGAACCAGTGGAGGGGGAGATTTGAACAACCTGCGCTGGTTCCTGCTGCTGCTGCTGGCCGTCGGGCTCGTGCTGTTCGCGGTTGCCAACTGGCACTTCTCGGTCATGAACGATGCGGGCTTCCTCTCGCCGGCCAACCGCATCCTGACGAACGCCGAGAAGGTGGGCGTGACGGTCTGGCCCGACACCACCGTCTATGTCCGCCTGCCTGTCCTCATCCTTCTCATCCTCGCCCTCGTCTATGTGCCGATGTCGCTCTTCATCCGCGGCCAGCGCCTCCTCCTGAAGCGGCAGATCGCGAAGCTCGAGAAGGAGGTGGAAAGCCTCTCCGCCCGGCTCGAGCAGGCGCGGGTCGAGCTGCTGCGGCCGCCGGCCGCGCCACCCGCGCCCGCCTCCGGGCCTCGTGCACCGCCCGCCGCGCCCGAGGCGATCCCGCCGCAGGCCATTCCCCAGGCGCCGCCGCCGCCGGGCACCTGAGCCGCCCCGCACCATCGGTGTCCTCGCCCCTCCATCTTGCGGTCGACACGACCGAGCGCGCGCGGGCCGAGGCCCTCGTCGCGGCCGCGCGGCCGCATCTGGGCGGCCTCAAGCTCGGGCTCGAGTGGTTCTGCCGGCACGGTCCGGAGGGGACCCGGGCGCTCGCCGAGGCCTCCGGCCTGCCGCTGTTCCTTGACCTCAAGTTCCACGACATTCCGAACACGGTCGCCGCCGCCGTCCGGGCGGTCGCGCCGCTTCGGCCTTCGATCCTCACCGTCCATGCGGGTGGCGGCCGGGACATGATGGCGGCCGCGCGCGATGCGGCGCCCGCAGCCACGCGGGTGGTGGCGGTGACCGTGCTGACCAGCCTCGACGATGCGGATCTCGCTGCTGCCGGCGTGGCCGGTGGCACGGCCGCGCAGGCCGAGCGGCTGGCCGGCCTGGCGCGGGCCGCCGGGCTCGACGGCTGCGTCTGTTCGCCGCACGAGGTCAGGGGCCTGCGCGCCGCCTGGCCCGAGGCGCTCCTCGTGGTGCCGGGTGTCAGGCCGGCAGGGGCCGGGACGCACGACCAGAAGCGGGTGATGACGCCGGCCGAGGCCCTCGCGGCCGGGGCCTCGGTGCTGGTGGTGGGCCGGCCGATCACCGCGGCGGCAGACCCGGCCGCGGCCGCAGCCGCGATCGCCGCGGAGCTCGGCTTCTGAGCGCGAAGGTCAAGATCTGCGGCCTGACAACGCCCGAGGCAGTCGAGGCCGCGGCGGCTGCCGATGCGCTGGGGTTCGTGTTCGTGGGCGCAAGCCCGCGCGCGGTCACGCCCGCTGCCGCGGCACCCCTCATCGCCCGCGCCCGCGCCCGCCGGCCCGGCGTGCTGCCCGTCGGCGTGTTCCAGGATGCCGACGATGCGCTTCTCGAAGCCGCCGTTGCGGCCGGCATCGGCGCCATCCAGCTCCATGGGCAGGAAGGCCCGGCGCGGCTGGCCGAGGTCAGGGCGCGCTTCGGGCTTCCGGTGTGGAAGGCGGCCGGGGTGCGCTCGGCTGCCGACATCCGCGCGCTCGCCCGCGACTTCGCCCACGCCGATGCCCTCCTCCTCGACGCCCGGGCGCCGGAGGGCGCAGCCATCGCGGGGGGCCATGGCCTTGCCTTCGACTGGCGGATCCTCGCCGGGGCGCGGCCGGCGATCCCCTGGATCCTCGCCGGCGGGCTTGCGCCGGAGACGGTAGCCGAGGCGATCCGGGTGACGGGCGCAACCTTCGTCGACGTCTCCTCCGGCGTGGAGGAGGCGCCGGGCGTCAAGTCGCTTGCGAAGATCGCCGCCTTCCTTAGAGAGGCCGGCCGTGGCTGACCGCGACCCCTCCCCCTCGCTCCGGACCGGGCCCGACGCGCGCGGCCACTTCGGTGCCTTCGGCGGCCGCTACGTCGCCGAGACGCTGATGCCGCTCCTCCTCGACCTCGAGGCGGCCTATGCAGAAGCCAAGGCCGACCCGGCGTTCCGCGCCGAGCTCGACCATCTTCTCGCCCATTACGTGGGCCGCCCCAGCCCGCTCTACTTCGCCGAGAAGCTGACGGACCACCTCGGCGGCGCGAAGGTCTATCTGAAGCGCGACGAGCTCAACCACACGGGCGCGCACAAGATCAACAACTGCCTCGGCCAGATCCTGCTGGCCAAGCGGATGGGCAAGACCCGGATCATCGCCGAGACGGGCGCGGGCCAGCATGGCGTTGCGACCGCGACGGTCGCCGCGCGCTTCGGGCTGCCCTGCGTCATCTACATGGGCGCGCGCGACATGGAGCGGCAGGCGCCCAACGTGTTCCGCATGCGCCTCCTTGGTGCCGAGGTGCGCGCCGTCGAGAGCGGCTCGAAGACCCTGAAGGACGCGATGAACGAAGCGCTCCGGGACTGGGTGACCAACGTGGCCGACACTTTCTACATTATCGGCACCGCGGCCGGCCCGCACCCCTACCCGGCGATGGTGCGCGACTTCCAGGCGGTGATCGGCGAGGAGGCGAAGGCGCAAATGCTCGCTGCCGAAGGCCGGCTTCCCGACCTCTGCGTCGCCGCCGTCGGCGGCGGCTCGAACGCGATCGGCCTCTTCCACCCCTTCCTCGACGACCCGGTCGAGCTCGTCGGCGTGGAGGCGGCGGGCAAGGGCCTCGAGAGCGGCGCGCACGCGGCCTCCATCAGCGGCGGGCGGCCGGGCGTGCTCCACGGCAACAAGACCTATCTCCTGCAGGATGCCGACGGGCAGATCCTCGACGCCCACTCCATCTCGGCCGGGCTCGACTACCCCGGAATCGGGCCCGAGCACGCCTGGCTCCACGCGATCGGCCGGGTGCGCTACGCAAGCGTGACGGACGCCGAGGCGCTCGAGGCCTTTGCCCTGCTTGCGCGCGTCGAGGGCATCATCCCGGCGCTCGAGCCGGCGCATGCGCTGGCGCATGTGGCAAAGGTTGCGCCGAAGATGGGGCGGGAGCGCATCATCCTCATGAACCTCTGCGGCCGGGGGGACAAGGACATCTTCACCGCCGCCGGGGCGCTGGGCGTCTCGCTGTGAGCGGCGCGGCGGCGGCGGCGGGGGGGGCGAGCGCCGAGGCGGGCGCCAAGGGGGCAGGCGCGGGGCCGGGCGGGGACCGGCTGGCGCGGCGGTTCGCTGGCGTTGCCCCGCGCGCGGCGCTCGTCACCTTCGTCTGCGGCGGGGACCCTTCGCCCGAACTCACGCCCGCCATCCTCGAGGCCCTCGTCGAGGGCGGAGCCGACATCCTCGAGCTCGGCATGCCCTTCTCCGACCCGATGGCCGACGGCCCGTCGATCCAGGCCGGCAACCTTCGGGCGCTGGGTGCCGGGGTGACGCTGGCCAAGCTGCTCGCGATCGTCTCGGGCTTCCGCGCGCGCGATGCCGAGACGCCGCTCGTCCTCATGGGCTATGTGAACCCGGTGCTTGCCTACGGGCCGGAGCGGTTCGCCCGCGACGCCGCGGCAGCCGGGGTCGACGGGGTGATCCTCGTCGACCTGCCGCCCGAGGAGGCCGACGAGGTGGCGCCCCACCTTGCGGCGCAAGGGCTCCATCTCATCCGGCTTGCCACGCCGACGACCGACGACCGGCGGCTGCCCACCGTGCTCGCGGGTGCCTCGGGCTTCCTCTACCATGTGGCGGTGGCCGGAATCACGGGCGCGAACAGCGCCGCGGAGGCCGAGGTGGCGGCAGCGGTCGCCCGACTGAAGGCCTCGACCCGGCTGCCGGTGGCAGTGGGCTTCGGCGTCAGGACTCCGGCGCAGGCGGCGATGGTGGCCGCCCATGCCGATGCGGTGGTGGTGGGCTCGGCGATCGTCGATCTCATCGGCGAGGCGGCAGCGCGCGGGGCGAACGACGTGCCGGGCGAGGTGCGCGCCTTCGTCGCGCGTCTGGCCGCAGCGGTGCGCGCTGCGCCGCGGAAGCTTGCGGCCTGAGGCGGCGATGAGCTGGCTGACCCGGGGGCGGGCGCGGATCCAGCAGATCCTCGGCCGCCGCGACGTGCCCGACAATCTGTGGACCAAGTGCCGCGGCTGCGGGACGATGCTCTACACCAAGGAATTCGAGGCGAACCTCTCGGTCTGCCCGGCCTGCGGCCACCATGAGCGGATCGGCCCGGCCGCCCGCTTCGCCCTGCTGTTCGACGGCGCCGTCTTCGAGCGGATCCCGGTCGAGATGCCGGCGGATGACCCGCTGAAGTTCCGCGACCTGAAGCGCTACCCCGAGCGCCTCAAGGCGGCGCGGGCGGCGACCGGCGAGGCGGATGCGCTGGCGCTGGCCAAGGGCACGATCGGCACGGTGCCGAGCGTCGTCGGCGTGCAGGACTTCGCCTTCCTCGGCGGCTCGATGGGCGTGGGCGTTGGCGCGGCCTTCGTGCGGGCTGCCGAGGTGGCGCTGGCCGAGCGGCGGCCCTTCGTGATGGTGACGGCAGCGGGCGGAGCGCGGATGCAGGAGGGCATCCTCTCGCTCATGCAGATGCCGCGCACGACGGTGATGGTGGCGCGCCTGAAGGAAGCGGGCGTTCCTTACGTGGTGGTGCTGACCGACCCGACGACGGGCGGAGTGACGGCGAGCTACGCGATGCTGGGCGACGTGCACATCGCCGAGCCGGGCGCGCTCATCGGCTTTGCCGGGGCGCGCGTCATCGAATCGACCATCCGCGAGAAGCTGCCCGAGGGCTTCCAGCGCGCCGAGTATCTGCTCGCGCACGGCATGGTGGACATGGTGGTGCGCCGGCACGAGCTGGCCGCGACGCTCGGCCGGCTGCTCCGGCACCTGACCCGCACGCCCGAGCCGGCCTGAGCCCGTGGCGACCGACTTCGCCCGCTCCGACGACCCGCTGCTCGACCGGCTGCTTCGGGCTGCCGGCAGCCAGCGGATCAGGGCGGCCGACCTTTCGCTCGCGCGGATCGACCGGCTGCTCGCGCGCATGGGCTCGCCGCACCGGAAGCTGCCGCCCGTGTTTCACGTGGCCGGCACCAACGGCAAGGGCTCGACCTGCGCGTTCCTGCGCGCCGGGCTCGAGGCGGCGGGGCTCAGGGTCCATGTGTTTACCTCGCCGCACCTCGTGCGCGTGAACGAGCGGATCCGGCTTGCCGGCACGCTGGTCACCGACGCCGAGCTTGCCGAGGCTCTGGGCGACGTGCTGCGGGTCAATGCCGGGCAGCCGCTCTCCTTCTTCGAGAGCCTGACGGCTGCGGCCTTCCTCCTCTTTGCCGCCACTCCGGCCGATGCCGTCGTGCTCGAGGTGGGGCTGGGCGGGCGGCTCGATGCGACCAACGTGGTCGAGGCCCCCCTCGTCACCGGGATTGCCGAGCTTTCGATGGACCATGTGGCGATCCTGGGGCCCACCATCCGCCACATCGCCGCGGAGAAGGCCGGCATCGCCAAGCGGGGCGTGCCGCTCGTCACCCAGCGCTATCCGCCTGCCGTTGCCGCGCGGGTGGCGGAAGTGGCGGCCCTTGCCGGCGCGCCCGTACTGGCGCGGGGCGAAGCGTGGGACGCGCGGAGCCCCGACGGGCAGCTCATGGTGGCCGTGGGGGAGCGGGAAGTCGTGCTGCCGGCGCCGCGGCTGGCCGGTGCGCACCAGGCCGACAATGCGGCGCTCGCGGTTGTCATGCTGCTGTCGCAGGCAGAGCTGCCCGTGCCGCAGGCGGCGCTCGTGGGGGCGATGCAGTGGGCGCAGTGGCCGGCGCGGCTCCAGCCCATCACGGGCGGGCCGCTCTTCGACCTGCTGCCCGAAGGCTCTCGCCTGGTGGTGGACGGCGGCCACAACCCGTCGGCGGCGAAGGCCATCGCCGCCTGGGCAGCGCGCCAGGACGACGGGCTGCCGCTGGTGGTGGTGCTCGGCATGCTCGAGACCAAGGACCGCGAGGCGTTCCTGAAGGGCCTTCCGCCGGAGGCGCGGCGGATCGGCGTGCCGGTTTCGGGCCACCGGCACTGGCCGCCGGAGACGCTGGCGGCCGAGACTGCGCCCGATCTCGAGGCGGCCTTCCGCCGCGTGACCGCGCCGGCGCGGGTGCTGGTGGCCGGTTCGCTGCACCTGGCCGGGGAGTTCCTGAAGCGGAACGGCCCGCTGCCGGCCTGACCCTGGCGGCGCGACCGGGCGCCCCGCGTCTGCTCCGGCCCGCTGGCGCCTTCTGGCAGCGCGTGCCGGTCTCGGTGCCGCCCGTCCCCGGCGCGACCTTGCGCAGGCGCCGCGGCTGCCCTGGCGGCTTCCGGGCGCTGGCCCGCCCCGGCCCCTGCCGCCGGCGCCGCTCGCGCTAGAGGCGGCAGCGCTTCTCGCGCGCGATCCCGCGAAGGTACCCGCGGCGGGCGAGCCCCGCCTCGATCGCCTGCTGACGGCGCCGCTCGGCAGCCGCCGCGCCCGTCACCTCGCGTACGAGGCCTTGGAACGGGATGGCCGACGACACGCCGGCCCGGAGCCCGGCCTTGGCGAGCTGTTCCTCGCGGCTTTCGCCGGGCGGTGCCGGGTCTCCCCAGTCGGGCCCGAGGAGGGCGGTGAGCTGGGCGATGCCAAGGCGCAGCTCGGCGCAGCTTGCCGTGCCGTCCCGGTGGTAGGGGTTGGACAGCAGCTTCTCGAGAAGCTCGGGCACCCGCGTCGGCACGATGCCGAGGTCCCGGCCGGGCTGGGCGAGGATCTCGGCCACGTCCTTCACCAGCGGGTCATCCGCCTCCCGGGCCTCCTGGGCCGCCGCCGGTGCGGCGAGGAGCAGGGCGGCAAGGAGGAGGCGCGCGCTAGATGTCGAGGTTGGCGACCGAGAGGGCATTGGCCTGGATGAATTCGCGGCGGGGCTCGACGACATCGCCCATGAGCTGGCTGAAGGTCTCGTCGGCCTGGGCGGCATCGCCGATCTCGACGCGGAGCAGGGTGCGCGCGGCGGGATCGAGTGTCGTCTCCCACAGCTGCTCGGCGTTCATCTCGCCAAGGCCCTTGTAGCGCTGGATGGCAAGGCCCTTGCGCCCTGCCTCGAGCACGGTGTCGAGGAGTTCCGAGGGCGTGCGCACGGCGGTCGAGCCCACGCGGGCCGGGCGGGCCCAGGCGGCCGCCTGCTCGGCAGCGAGCGCGTGGAGCTTCATGGCCTCGGCGCTGATGAGGAAGGCGCGGTCGATGACGTGGGCGTCGGTGACGCCGCGGTCGGTGCGCGAGAGGAGGAAGCCGCCCTCGGCTCCGCGTGAGACCGTCCAGCCGGGCGCGCCGGCGTTGAGCCAGGCGGCGAGCCGGTCGGCGGTTGAAGGGTCGGCCTCGGCGCCGGGGGCGAGCGCGCCGGCAAGGGCGAGCGCTTCGACGAGGCGCGGCGGGTAGCGGCGCGGCACGTAGCGCATGAGCCGGCGCATCCGCCGGGCGTGCTCGACGAGGCGGGCGAGATCCTCGCCGGCCAGGGTCTCGCCGGAGGCGAGGGTGAGCGCGAGGCCCTCGAGCCCGGCGTCGGCGAGGTAGCGGTCGAGCGCGGCCTCGTCCTTGAGGTAGACCTCCGAGCGCCCGCGGGTCACCTTGAAGAGCGGCGGCTGGGCGATGAACAGGTGGCCGGCGCGGATGAGGTCGGGCATCTGCCGGTAGAAGAAGGTGAGGAGGAGGGTGCGGATGTGGGCGCCGTCCACGTCCGCGTCGGTCATGATGATGATCTTGTGGTAGCGGAGCTTCTGGAGGTTGAACTCGTCGCGGCCGATGCCGGTGCCGAGCGCCTGGATGAGGGTGCCGATCTCCTTGGATGAGAGCATGCGGTCGAAGCGGGCGCGCTCGACGTTCAGGATCTTGCCCCGGAGCGGGAGGATGGCCTGGAAATGGCGGTCGCGGCCCTGCTTGGCCGAGCCGCCTGCGGAGTCGCCCTCGACGATGAAGAGCTCGGACTTCGCCGGGTCCTTCTCCTGGCAGTCGGCGAGCTTGCCGGGCAGCGAGGCAACCGAGAGCGCCGACTTGCGGCTGGCCTCGCGGGCCTTGCGCGCGGCCTCACGGGCGATGGCGGCCTCGATGATCTTGGCGATGATGGCCCGGGCCTCGGCCGGGTGCTCCTCCAGCCAGTCGGAGAGGCGGTCGGCCATGAGCGACTCGAGCGGCTGGCGCACCTCGGAGGAGACGAGCTTGTCCTTCGTCTGCGAGCTGAACTTGGGGTCGGGAAGCTTGACCGAGATGACGGCGGTCAGTCCCTCGCGCATGTCGTCGCCGGTGAGCGAGACCTTCTCGCGGCGGAGCAGGCCCGACTTCTCGGCATAGGCGTTCAAGGTGCGGGTGAGCGCGGCGCGGAAGGCAGCCATGTGGGTGCCGCCGTCGCGCTGGGGGATGTTGTTGGTAAACGCGAGGACCTGCTCGTAGTAGCCGTCGTTCCACTGGAGGGCCACCTCGATGCCGATGCCGTCGCGCTCACCGGAGATGGCGATCGGCTCGGGCATGAGCGGCGTCTTGCCGCGGTCGAGCCACTTCACGAAGGCGACGAGCCCGCCCTCGTAGAGGAAGTCCGACGTGCGGTGCTCGGCGTGGCGGGCGTCGGTGAGCGTGAGGCGCACGCCCGAGTTGAGAAACGCGAGTTCGCGGTAGCGGTGCTCGAGCCGCTCGAAGTCGAACTCGATGCCGGTGCGGAACGTCTCGAGCGAGGGCAGGAAGGTGATCTCGGTGCCGCGCCGGTCGCCCTGCGGGCCGACGACCTTGAGCGGCTCCTCGGGCACGCCCCGGCGGTAGCGCTGGACATGCTCGTGGCCGTCGCGCCAGATGCGGAGCTCGAGCCAGTCGGAAAGCGCGTTCACCACCGAGACTCCGACGCCGTGGAGGCCGCCGGAGACCTTGTAGCTGCCGCCGGCCTCGTTCGCGAACTTGCCCCCCGCGTGGAGCTGGGTCATCACCAGCTCGGCGGCCGAGACCCCCTCTTCGGGGTGGATGCCAGTCGGGATGCCCCGCCCGTTGTCCCTGACCGTGACCGAGCCGTCGGGGTTCAGGCGGATCTCGATCCGGTCGCAGTAGCCGGCGAGCGCCTCGTCGATCGCGTTGTCCGAGACCTCGAAGACCATGTGGTGGAGGCCAGAGCCGTCGTCGGTGTCGCCAATGTACATGCCCGGCCGCTTGCGCACGGCCTCGAGGCCCTTGAGGACCTGGATCTGCTCTGCACCGTAGCTGTCTTGCGCCTCGTCCGGGCGCCGGGCCGTCGCCATGGGCAGACCCTAGGGACACCGCGCCGGAAAGGCCAGAGGCGGGTTCGGGACCGGCTGCACGGAACCCGCCTCGATGCGGAAGCGGGCGGCCTCGAGCGGCTCGAAGAGCGCCACGTCGGTGCCGGTGAGCCAGGCCTGGCCGCCGAGCGCCTCGAGACGGGCGAAGAGCGCGCGCCGGCGGTCCGGGTCGAGGTGGGCGGCGGCCTCGTCGAGGAGGAGGATCGGCGGCGCGCCGCGCGCCTCGGCCACGAGCCGCGCCTGGGCAAGGAGGATGCCGAGGAGGAGGGCCTTCTGCTCGCCGGTCGAGGCGAGCGCGGCCGGGCGGCCGTCGGGGAGGAGGTGCACTGCAAGGTCGTCGCGGTGGGGCCCGACGGTGGTCCGGCCGGCGGCGCGGTCGGCCGCGCGGGAGGCTTGGAGCGCGGCGCCGAGGTCGGCGTGGTCGGGCAGGGGGGCGAGCGCGCCTTCCGGAAAGGCGGGGTCGGCATCTGCCTCGAGGCGGGCGGCAAGCCGCGCCACGGTATCGGCGCGGGCGCGGGCGAGGGCCTCGCCATGGGCGGCCATCTGCGCCTCGAGCGCTGCGAGCCACGAAGGGTCGGGAGGGGCAGGGTCCGCGAGCAGCCGGTTGCGCTGCCGGAGCGCTGCCTCGTAGCGGCTGGCGTGGCCGGCATGGCCGGGGTGGAGGGCAAGGGTCAGGCGGTCGAGGAAGCGGCGCCGGGCGCTTGCCGCCTCGGCGAACAGCCGGTCCATCGCCGGCGTCGCCCAGAGGAGCGCGAGCCACTCGGAGAGACGCGCAAGCGGGGCGGCGGCGGCGTTGCTGCGCAGCTGGCGGCGCTCGGGCGCCTCGGCTGTGGCGAAGGTCTCGAGCGCAACCGGCGGCAGCTCGGGTGTGGTGGCGAGCTCGGCACGCACGCGGAAGCCGCCCGGCCCGTCGGCGCGCGCCATCTCGGCAAGCGTGGCCCCGCGCAGGCCCCGCCCCACCGAGAGCAGCGACAGCGCCTCGAGCAGCGCGGTCTTGCCCGCGCCGTTCGGGCCGAAGAGCACGACGGCAGGCGCGCTGCCCGGCTCGAGCCGGGTCGCGCGGTGGTTGCGGAAGTCCCGGAGGGCAAGCGAGAGGATGGCCGGGCGCGCCATGGGCTCCGGCCGGCCTCTAGCCGCGGGGGGCGGGAGCGGCTAGAGGCGAAGGCCCTCGTTCCACGGCCCGGACGGACCGCGCTTCCATGAACACGCTTGCCGGCCTCCTCGACTTCCTCGTCTACGTGCTCCAGCTCCTCGTCTGGCTCATCATCATCCAGGCGGTGCTGTCGTGGCTCGTCGCGTTCAACGTGGTGAACATGCGCAACCGGTTCGTGGCGACCGTGGTCGACGGCCTCGACCGCCTGCTCGCGCCCCTGCTGGCGCCCATCCGGCGGCGGATGCCCGACCTGGGGGGCATCGACTTCTCGCCGCTCGTCGTCATCCTCGCCATCGTCCTCGTCCAGCGGCTGCTTCAGGGGCTGGCGATGGACCTGCGCCTGCCCTGACGCCCGCGCCCCGTGCAGCTCATCGACGGCAAGGCGGTGGCCGCCGAGGTCCGCGCGGAGGTGGCCCGCACGGTGGCGGCGCGGCGCGCAGACGGCCGGCGGCCGCCGGCACTCGCCGTGGTGCTGGTGGGCGACGACCCGGCCTCCCACGTCTACGTGCGGAACAAGGTGAAGGCCTGCGCCGAGACCGGCATCCGCTCGGAGGAGCACAGGCTTGCCTCCGATGTCGCCGAGGCCGAGCTTCTGGCGCTGGTGCACCGGCTCAACGCCGATCCGGAGGTGGACGGCATCCTCGTCCAGCTTCCGCTGCCGCCGCAGTGCGACGCCACGCGCGTCATCGAGGCGATCGACCCGGCCAAGGACGTGGACGGCTTCCACCCCGTGAACGCCGGGCGCCTCGCGCTCGGGCTTCCCGGCTTCGTCCCCTGCACGCCGGCCGGGTGTCTCAGGCTCCTCAAGACCGTGCATGCCGATCTTGCCGGGGCCGAGGCGCTCGTCATCGGCCGGTCCACCATCGTCGGCCGGCCGATGGCGGCGCTGCTCGTGGCCGAGAGTGCGACCGTCACCATCGCCCATTCGCGGAGCCGCGACCTTCCCGCGCTCGTCGGCCGGGCCGACATCGTGGTGGCGGCGGTGGGCCGGCCGGAGCTGGTGCGCGGGGGCTGGCTCAAGCCGGGTGCGACCGTCATCGATGTGGGCATCAACCGGGTTACGGGGCCTGACGGCCGGGCGCGGCTGGTGGGCGATGTCTGCTTCGCCGAAGCCGCCGCGGTGGCGGGCGCCATCACCCCGGTGCCCGGCGGCGTGGGGCCGATGACGATCGCCTGCCTGCTCGAGAACACGCTGAAGGCTGCGGCGTGACGCTGCCGCTCGACGCCTTCGTCTCGGCGTTCGTGACGCTTCTCGTCATCGTCGACCCGCCCGGCTGCGCGCCCATCTTCGCGAGTCTCACCGGGCACGCGAGCCCGGCGCAGCGGCGGGCGATGGCGGTGCGCGCGGTGCTGGTGGCAACCGGGATCCTCCTCTTCTTCGCCCTCCTCGGCCAGCCCTTCCTCGGCGCGCTCGGAATCGGGCTGCCCGCCTTCTCGATCGCAGGCGGCATCCTTCTCTTCCTGTTCGCGACCGACATGATCTTCGAGAAGCGCACCGAGCGCCGCCAGGCCCGCGCCCGCGACGTGGTGGCGCGCGAGGTGGAGGATGTCTCGGTCTTCCCCATGGCCATCCCGATGATCGCGGGGCCTGGCTCGATCGCGACCATCATGCTGCTCGTCGCCCGCGCCCGCACGCCCGCGGAGCATGCGGCCGTCTACGCGGCGCTCGCGCTCGTGCTCCTTCTCACCCTGGCCGCCCTGCTCGCCGCCCGCCCGCTCATGGCGCTGCTCGGCGAGCGGGTGGAGGCGATGATCACCCGCCTGCTCGGCGTGATCCTGGCGGCGCTTGCCGCCCAGATCGTCGTGGATGGCGTGAAGGCGGCCTTCGCGCTCTAGGAACCGCCGAGCCGCGCGCGCGCCGCGGCAAGGCGCGTGGCGACGGCATCGGCCGCCTTCGCGCAGTCGGCGCAGCCGCTGGCGACGCAGGCCCGGCGGGCCTCGGCGAGATCGCGCTCGGCATCGGCCAGAAGCCGGGTGTTGCCGCTGCGCTCGGCGATCGCGATCTCGGTCTCGATCCGCCGGGTTTCGGCATGGGCCCACATGTGGGGGTCGCGACTGCGCGTATGCGTCTTGAGCGCCCGCGCGATCGCAGCGCGCGACGCCTCGAAGTCGGCCATGCCTTCGCCCCATTCGCCGCGCCGGCGCAGCGCAACGGCAAGGGCCTCCCAAGTGTCGGCGCGTTCCGTGGCGTCGGGAATGGCTGCCTCCCGCGCCAGTGCTGCCTGGAGCAGCCGAATGGCGATCGCGGTGCTCGCGGGGTCGGGAGGTGCCGCGTGGTGGACGAGGTCGCGGCCGGTCGAGGCCCGCAGGCGGGCGGCCAGATCCCGGCTGCCGAGGGCGTCGAATCGCGTTCCGCCAAGCTCGGCGAGCGCACCGGCCTCGGCGCGCATGGCCGGATCCTCCGTCCGCTGCGCCTGCTTCGAGTGCGCATCGGCGGCGCGCAGCGCAAGGATGGCGCAGGTTTCGGGCTGGCGAGGCGGGGCACAGTCCCGCGCCGCGGCGGCCACCCGGGCAAGCCCGGCCGGGTCCTCGGGCGGAGGCGGGCTCCTGAATGCGACAAGGAGCGGGTGCTCTGGATCCTCCCGGCTCCGCGAGACGTCCTTCAACGCCTCGCGGTAGAGGCCGACCGCCTGGTCGAGGGCGTCGACGTCGCCGGTCCGTTCCTCGAGCCCGCCCAGCACGGCGCCGAGCTTCAGCGGGAATGCCGGGTCCAGCGCGCGGGCGCCGGCGGCGCCGAGCGCGGCCTCGACCGCCCGGTAGGCTGCGGCCGCCCGCTGCAGCAGCGCGGGGTTCGGGTCGCGGAAGCCATAGTAGCCGACCGAATCTCCCTCCGCGAGGCGGATGCCGGCCCAGGTCTTCGGGCTCTGGGGCGGAAGGTCCGAGCCTTGCCCGGCCGCGATCGCGCCATCGAAGGCGGCCAGCACCTCGGCCTTGCGGCCAAGCGTCTGCTGCGTGCGATCTTCCACGGCGAGCCGCTCCCCGAGCCTGGCGGCGGCGATGGCGTAGACTTCCGGGCCGAGCGCGGGGTCGGCGGCAGCGATGGCCTCGGCGAGCTGGCGCGTGGCCTCGACATAGCCGGGTGGCAAGGTGCCCGGGCGGAGCGCAAGACGGCTGCTGTCATGCTCGTTCTGGGAGACCCGCAACTGCGCCGCGAAGAGCGCAAGCTGCATCCGCTCCCTGGGGTCGGCCGTCTTGCGTGCCAGATCGTCGAGAATCGCCGCGCCCTCGGCCCATCTGCCGCGGTTCCGAAGCTCCATGGCGCGCGCATACTCCGGCGTTGCCGTGACCGGGCGCTCGGCCCGTGGGGCGCGCGGGCCGGCCTCTGGCGCGGCAGGGGCGGGCGCTCCGGCCAGCGTCGCCGCGACCGCCGCGACGACTCGAAGCGCCGAAGGCACGAACTGGCGCATGGCCCTCCCCGAACCTAAGATTTAAGAAATATAACCTTTGCTCGTCCGCCATGCAACGGCACCGTTGCGACAGGCGCGTGTGCTAGAGTTCGATCAGGCGGTTGGGGAGCTCGTCGCGGTTACGCGCGGATGGCGGGAAGTGGGCGGCGAGCGTGGCGCCGATGACCCCGACCGCGCGGACGAAGCCGGCGGCGAGATCGCCGCGCGCGGCCTCCTCGAGGAGGGCGGCGTCGGCCTCGGCCCAGACCTCGGGCGAGACCTTCGCGTAGATGCCCTCGTCGGCGACGATCTCGGTCATGTGGTCGTGGAGCGAGACGAAGACGAGCACGCCGGTGCGGGCCTCGGTGAGGTGGATGCCGCGGGCGAGGAACTGCTTGAGCGCGAGCTCGTGGACTCGCGCCCGGCGCATGGCCTCGGGCGCGTAGCGCTGGGCCAGCGGCGTCTGCCGGAGGACGAGGACGGCGGCGAGGAACACCAGCACCTGGGCGGCCGCGTAGAGCTCGACGGTGGCAAGGTCGGGCAGGGTCTCGCCGGGGGCCTGCCACGAGGGCAGGAAGGCGTCGCGCCAGGCGGTGGGGCCGAAACCGGCAAGGGTGGCGAGGAAGGGCAGGAGGAAGGCGAGCGCGGCGGCGAGCGCCAGCACCCACTCGAGGTAGACATGGGCGTCGCGGTCGAGCACGCAGACGATCTCGCCTGAGGTCTTCGCCTCGGCCTCGGCGATCGCCGCTGCCACCCGCGCATGGCCTGCCTCGTCGAGCATCACCACCCTCCGCTCGCGCCGCCGCCGCCGAAGCTGCCGCCGCCGCCCGAGAAGCCGCCCCCGCCGAAGCCGCCGCCGAAGCCGCCGGGCCTGCCGCCGCCCCAGCCCGGGCCCCAGACGATGATGGGACCGGCCGGGCCGCGCCGCCGGCCTCGTCCCCCACCTCCGCCGCCGCCCCCTCCGGTTCCCACGACCAGCCAGATGACGGCGACGAGGATCAGGAAGAACAGGATGGTTCCCACCCCCGCGTCGTCTCCCGAGCCGCTTGCGCGCGCGGCCTGCGCGCGCCGCTCGGCCTCCTCGGGCGGGAGTTCCAGCTGCTCGACGAGCGCCTGGGTTCCGGCCTCGATCCCGCCGGCGAAGTCGCCCGCGCGGAAGCGCGGCAGGATCTTCTCCTGGATGATGAGGGCGGAGAGCGCGTCGGTCAGCACCGGCTCGAGGCCGTAGCCCACCTCGACCCTGACGCGCCGGTCGTTGGGCGCGACGATCAGGATGGCGCCGTTGTTCGCGCCCTTCTGGCCGATCCCCCAGGCGCGGCCGAGCCGGTAGCCGTAGTCGGCGATGTCGAGCCCCTCGAGGTCGGGGATGGTGGCCACCACAAGCTGGGTGCCGCCGGTTGCCGCCTCGAGCGCGGCGAGCCGCGCCTCGATCCGCGCCTCGGCCTCGGGCGGAAGCAGGTTGGCGGCATCGACGACCCGGCCGGTGAGCTTCGGGAAGCTCTGCGCCTGCCCTGGCCCGGCGAGCGGGCCAAGCAGCAGCAGGAGGAGGGCGAGAAGCAGGCGCACGCGGCCCCGGCCGCGCTCAGCTGCCGAACTTCACTTCCGGTGCGCGGTCGGCGTTGGGGGCCGTCGCTTCGAACGGGGCCTTGGGTTCGGCGCCGTAGATGACCTTTGCCGCGACGATCGCCGGGAAGGTGCGGATCGTGGTGTTGTAGTCCTGCACGGCCTGGTTGTAGTCGCGCCGGGCGATCGCGATCCGGTTCTCGGTGCCTTCGAGCTGGGCCTGGAGCGCGAGGAAGTTCTGGTTGGACTTGAGCTCCGGATATTTCTCGACGACGAGGAGGAGCCGGCCGAGCGACTGCGAGAGCGCGCCCTGCGCCTCGCCGAACCGCTGGAGCGCGGCCGGGTCGCCGAGCTGGTCGGGCGAGACGGTGACCTGGGTGGCGCGCGCGCGGGCGTTCGTCACCTCGACGAGCACGTCCTTCTCCTGCTTGGCGAAGCCCTCGACGGTGGCGACGAGGTTGGGGATGAGGTCGGCGCGGCGCTGGTACTGGTTCTGCACCTCGCCCCAGGCGGCCTTGACCGCCTCCTCCTTGGTGGGGACGGTGTTGATCCCGCAGCCCGAGAGCGCGAGCGCGAGGCTCGCGGGAAGAACGAGGCGCAGGATCGTACGCAGGATCGTCATGCGGCTTCTCCGTCCTGGCGCCGGGTGGCGCCGGTGCGCGTTTGGCGCTAGCACGGTCGGGCGGCGCTGTCTCTAGCGGCGGCGCGGGTTGCGGGGGAAGGTCGATGCTCGAGGAGTTCAAGGCGTTCATCAACCGCGGCAACGTGCTCGATCTCGCGGTTGCCGTCATCATCGGGGCGGCGTTCGGCGCGATCGTCACCTCGCTGACAGAGGATCTCCTCATGCCCGTGATCGCGGCCGTGACCGGCAGTCCGGACTTCTCCAACCTGTTCGTGCGTCTCGGGCCGGTTCCTGCCGGCTACGCCGGCGCGGCGGATGACTATGCCGCGCTCAAGGCCGCGGGCGTGCCGATGCTGGGCTATGGCGCCTTCCTGACCAAGCTCCTCAACTTCCTCATCATCGCCTTTGCCGTGTTCCTGCTTGTCAAGCAGGCCAACCGGCTGATGCCGCGGAAGGAGGAGGCGCCGCCGGCGGAGCCTGCCGACGTGGTCCTGCTGCGCGAGATCCGCGATCTTCTGAAGGAGCAACGGTCATGAGGCATGTCGGCGTTCTGGTGCTGGCGGCGCTTGGCGCGGCGTGCGCGCCGGTCGACAGCGGTGCAGGCAGTGCAGGCAGGGGAGAGGCCGTGACGAAGGCGGCGGAGCCGACGGCGGCGGGCGTTCCGGCCGCCCTCGACCGGGAGTGGGCGGTGTTCGAGCTTGGCGGCGAGGCCGTCACGGGCCGGAGCCCGACCATCGGCTTCGGGGACGGGCGGGTGTTCGGCTTTGCAGGCTGCAACCGCTACACTGGGCCGGTCGGCTTCACCGGGGGGGACGGCATCCGGGTGGGCGCTGCGGCCATGACGATGATGGCCTGCCCCGAGCCGATGATGGCGCTCGAGCAGCGGTTCGCGCAGGCGCTCGAGGCGGTTTCGCGCTGGCGGGTGGCCGACGGCGTGCTCGAACTCCTCGGCGCCGACGGCCGGGTCGTCGCCCGGGCGCGGCCGGCGCCTCCGGCCTCCTAGGCGCCCGCGCCGTCCGCCGCGCCGGCTGGCACCACCCGCATCGCGCGGATCACCCCGGGGTTGCGGGGCGGTTCGCCGGCGGGCAGGGCATCCACATGGTCCATGCCGGAGACGACCTCGCCCCAGACCGTGTACTGGCCGTCGAGGAACCGGGCGTCGGCGAAGCAGATGAAGAACTGGCTGTTGGCGCTGTGCGGCGCGGAGGTGCGCGCCATGGAGCAGACGCCGCGCACATGAGGTTCCGCCGAGAATTCGGCCCGGAGGTCGGGCAGGTGCGAGCCCCCGGTGCCGCGGCCGTGCGGGCAACCGGCCTGGGCCATGAACCCCGGGATGACGCGGTGGAAGACGATGCCATCGTAGAAGCCGGCCGCCGCCAGTGTCTTCATCCGCTCGACATGGGCGGGCGCGAGGTCGGGGCGGAGGCGAATGCGGACGGTGCCGGTATCGAGCACCATCTCGAGCATCTCGTCTCCGGCCGGCGCTGCGGCGGCCTGTGGCGTCACGGTCATCAGCGGGTCCTCCGGCTGCTCGAGGGCCTGTGGCAGGAGCGGCGGGGCAGGTCAAATCCCGGCCCGGTTCTCTCGGCCGGGTTGCTCGTCGCGCTTGCCGCGCCGGTCTGCGCCGATCCGCCTGGGCCGTCGCCCGAGGTGTCGCCCGCAGAAGAGGCCGCGCCCATCGAGATCCCTCCGCTGCCGCCGCCCGACCCCGAGCTCTTCGCGCCGCTCGCCCCTCTCGAGGACCTCGCCGACACTGACGTCCGCGCTCTCGTCGGCGAGCGGGCGCCTGACGTCGCGCTTCGCACCCGGCTCGAGGTGACCGGCCTTCGGGCGACCGGGACCGAGGCCGAGTATCGTGCGCAGTCGACGCTGTGGCGCGGCCAGGCCGAGCCGCTGACGGCGCTCGAGCTTGCCAACCGGCTGCGGACCGACGAGCGGCTCCTTCTCGACCTCCTCGCCTCGGAGGGCTGGTTCGCGCCCGCGGTGACCGCCAGCATCGCCGAGCGGGAGGGCCGGCGCGACGTCACCATCCGTGTCGAGCCGGGGCCGCGGTACGTCTGGCGCGAGATCGCGATCGACGCGGTGCCCGAGGGCCGGCCCGACCTGGTTGCCGACTTCGACCTCATGCCCGGCGCGCCGCTCCGGCTTTCCGAGGTGGAGGAAGCGGAGGCGCGCTACAAGCTCCGGCTGGCCGATGCGGGCTTTCCCTTCGCCGACCTCGGCCCGCGGGACATCGTGATCGACGACGAGGCGCGCAGCGGCGACTATCTGCTGACCGGAATCCTTGGCCGGCCGGCGGTGTTCGGGGCCATCCGCCTCACCGGTCACCGGCCGTTCGACGAGGCCCATGCCGCGGTCATCGCCCGGTTCCGCGAGGGCGAGCCCTGGTCGGGCGCGCTCCTCGAGGACTTCCGTCGCGCGCTCGTCGCCACCCGCCTGCTTTCGGGCACGGTGGTGACGCCGGTGGACAGCGGCCGCGTCGACGCCGAAGGCCGGACCATCGCCGATCTCGAGGTCTCGGGCGAGCCCGCCCCGCGGCGGAGCCTCTCCGGCCAGATCGGCTATTCGACCGACGAGGGGGTGCGTGCCGAGGCGCGCTGGCAGAACCGCAACTTCTGGAAGCCCGAGGGCAGCCTCACGCTGCGCGGGGTGCTGGGCACGCAGGAGCAGCGGCTTGCCGCTGATGTCCGCAAGGCGAACTTTGGCCGCCGCGACCGGTTCCTGCTCTTGGGCACCGAGGTGGTGAACGAGGACCGCCCGGCGTTCGCCGCGACCGCGTTCCGGATCGGCGGCTCGATCGGCCGCGAGTCCACGCCCATCTGGCAGAAGCGCTGGGTGTGGGAGGGCGGGGTGGAGTTTCTCTACTCGCGCGAGCGCGAGAAGGGCACGCCGCTCGCCGACGACAGCCGCGACAGCTACACCATTCTCGCCTTCCCCGGGGGCGGCGGCTACGACGGCTCGGACGATCTCCTCGACCCCACGCGGGGCTTCCGGGCCAGCCTGCGCCTCTCGCCAGAGGCGTCGTTCCAGGCCGGCAACTTCGAGGCCTATGCCCGGCTCCAGGGGGACGCCAGCGCCTACCTCCGCGCGGCCGAAGCTCTGGTGCTGGCCGGCCGGGTCAGGCTCGGCAGCATCGTCGGCACGGCGCGGCAGAACATCGCGCCGACGCGGCGCCTCTACGCCGGCGGCGGCGGCTCGGTCAGGGGCTATGCCTTCCAGGGGATCGGCCCGCAGACCCCCGATTCCAACGGCGACCTGCGACCGATCGGCGGGCGCGGCCTGTTCGAGACCAGTCTCGAGGCCCGGCTGCGGCGCGGCGACTGGGGTCTCGTCGCCTTCGTCGATGCCGGCCAGCTCGAGGAAGGCCCGCGGCCCCGCCTCGATTCCCTGCGCTTCGGCACCGGGCTCGGCGTGCGCTACTACACGAGCTTCGGCCCGCTCAGGCTCGACCTTGCCAGGGCGATCGACCGCCGGCCAGAGGACCCGCAGGTGGTGCTCTACATCTCGATCGGCCAGGCCTTCTGATGGCAGGCCCCCTGCCCCCCGATGACCCGCCCCCGCCCCCGCCCCCGCCCGCGCCCGGCGCCGCGCGCCCGCGCCGGCGCTGGCCGATCGTGTTCGCCCTTTTGCCCCTTCTGCTGCTGGCGGCGGCGGCGGGCCTTGCCTGGTTCGCCTCCGAGACGCAGGCGGGGCGCGACCTCGTTGCCCGTCGCCTGCTGCCGCGCCTCGTGCTCGAGAACGGGCTCTCCGTCACCGCGGAGCGGATCGAGGGCAGCCTCCTTGCCGCGCCGCGCCTCCAGGGCGTCGCGCTTCGCGACCAGGACGGGGTGTTCGCAACGGCGCCGCGAGTCGAGCTCGACTGGTCGGCTCGGGCGCTTCTTGGCGGGCGGATCCGGCTTGCCCGGCTCGAGGCCGAGGAGGTGAGATTGCTGCGCCTGCCGCGCCTCATCCCGGCGCCGCCCGAGGAGCCGCTCCTGCCCGACATCCGCCTTTCGATCGAGCGGTTCGCGGTGCGGCGGCTCGTGGTCGAGGAAGCGGTCGCCGGTGTTGCCGAGACGGTGGCGCTTGCCGGCCGGATCGCGCTTGCCGACCGGGTGCTCGTGCTGGCGCTCGACGCCGCCGGCACGAAGGGCGACCGGCTGCGGCTCCTGGTCGACGCCGCGCCCGATGCCGACCGGTTCGACCTCGAGGGCGCGGCCTCGGGGGACCCGGGCGGGCTTCTCGTCGCCGCGCTCGGCCTTGCCGCGCCGGTCCGGCTCGACCTCTCGGGCGAAGGCGGCTGGGCGCGCTGGCAGGGCGTGCTCAACGCCCGGGTGGGGCCCGAGCCCGTGGCGACGCTCGGCATCTCGGCCCGGTCGGGGGCCTTCCAGGTGACCGGCACGCTCCGGCCTCGTCCCCTCCTGCCCGAGGCGCTCGCCGGGCGGCTCGGCGACGCGCTGGCGGTGGACGCCGCGGCCGCGCCCGCCGGCGAGGCGACCGACCTCAGGCTTGCGATCGCGGGCGACGGCCTCGGCCTTTCCGCCCGCGGCCGGCTCGACCGCAGGCGCGAGCGCCTCTCTGGCGGCAACGTCCGGCTCGAGCTGGCCGACCCGGGGCGCCTCCTCGAAGGAGTGACCGGCGAGTCGCTCTCCCTCGAGGCCGCGCTCGAAGGGCCGGTCCGGGCGCTCGAAGGCACGTGGCGCCTCGAGGCGCCCCGGCTGCGGCTTGCCGACGGCAGCGCGGCACCCCCGGGGCTCGACGGGCTCGCCGGCGAGGGGGCGCTCCGCTGGGAGGCAGGCCGCCCGGTGGTGCCCTTCGTCCTGACGGCCTCGCGCGCTGTCGGGTTCGACCCGGCGCTCGCCGATCTTCTTGCCGCGCCACGCCTCGCCGGAACCCTCCGCCCGGCGCCCGACGGCTTCACGGTGCCCGACCTCCGGCTCGAGACCGCCGCGGCGCGGGCCGAAGGGCGGCTGCTGCTGCCGGCGGGCGGGCGGTGGCAGCTCGAGGCGCGGGCTGAGGTGCCGCGCCTTGCGCTTGCCGGGGGAACGGCGGTTGGCGCGTCCGTCACCGTGCGCGCGGCGCCCGACGCGCGGGGCGAGACGCTGGCCTCCGGCACGCTGGCGCTCCGGGCGCTTGCCCTGCCCGAGGGCGCGCGCCGCCAGCTCGGCGGGCTGCCGCAGGCGGCGGGCACGTGGCGCTGGAGCGGCGGCGAGGGCGTTCTGCGCATCGCCGACGGCCGCGTCGCGGCGCCCGCGCTCCAGCTCGGCGGGATCGTGCTCGACTATGCGCTCGAGACGGGGAGGTTCACGCTCGCCGCCTCGGGCACCAGCGCCTACGGGCCGGTGGCGCTCGCCGCCTCGGGCACCGCTGCCGCGCCGCGGCTCGAGCTCAGGCTGGCAGAGCCCGGCCTCGGCCTCGCGCTTGCGGACGTGCTCCTCTCCGCGGTGCCGGTGGACGGCGGCTTCGCGCTTGCCGTCTCGGGGAGCACGCCGCAGGGGCCGCTTGCTGCGTCGGGCCGGCTGCTGCTGCCGGCCGAGGGGCCGCTCGCGCTCGAGCTTGCCGAAGCGTCGCTTGGCGGCGTGCGCGCCTCCGGCCTTCTGGTGCAGGACGCAGAGGGGCCCTTCGTCGGCCGGCTCGGCGTGAGCGGCGACGGCCTCGACGGCACGCTCGACTTCGTGGCCGAAGGCCGGCTGCAGCGGATCGTCGCCTCGGGGACCGCGGCGCAGGCGCGCCTGCCGCTTCCCGAGCCGGTCATCATCGGCGCCGGAACCCTCGACGCCTCGGTGCTGCTGGCGGAGGGCGGGCCGCGCCTCTCCGGCAGGGTCTCGGGGCGCAACATCGTGCGTGGCGGGCTGCGGCTCGGCGAATTCTCGGCCGACGGGACTCTGACCGAGGCGGGCGGCGAGGGGACGGTGTCTGGCGCCGGTCTCTGGCGCGGGCGCATGCTGCGTGGAAGCGCCCGCGTGACGCAGGACGCCTCCGGCTACGGCTTCGGATTCGAGGGCCGCTACGGCGAGCTTCCTTTCCGCCTTGCGCGGCAGGCGCGGCTCGTGCGCACGGCCGACGGCTGGCGCCTCGAGCCGGCCCGCATCGTGCTGCCGCGCGGCCACGTCGACGTGGCCGGGAGCCTCGGCCGCCGAAGCGCCCTCCGGCTTGCCCTCGTCGGCATCGATCTGGCCGAGGCGCGCCTCGCCGACCGCACGCTTGCCGTGCGCGGGCGTATCGACGGCCAGCTGGACCTGGTGCTCGCCGAGGGCGATGCGCTGCCGACCGGCCGGGCGCGCCTCGTGGTGCGCGAATTCTCGCGGCCGTCGCCGGGCGATGCCCTGCCCATGATCGACCTCGACCTCGAGGCGACGAGCGGGCGGGAGGGACTGGCTGTCGGCGCGCGGCTCTCCGGCAGCCGCGGCTCGACCGGGCGCCTGGTGCTGCGGCTGCTGCCCGGCGCCGGCGCGACCGTGGTCGACCGGCTGCTCGCGGGTGCCATCGCGGGGGGCGTGCGCTACGCCGGCCCGGCGGAGACGCCCTGGTCCTTCCTCGACGTGCCCGACCAGGAGCTGACCGGCGCCATCGGGCTTGCCGCCGACTTCGGCGGCACGCTGGGCGCCCCGCGCATCACCGGCGGCATCCGCGGCCAGGGGCTGGCCTACCGCAACCTCGCGTTCAACACGCGCCTTGCCGATATCGCCGTGGAGGCCGCCTTCGATGGGCCGGTCCTGCGGCTTTCGCGGCTTTCGGCGCGGGCGGATGGCGGCACGCTTGCCGGCAGCGGCACCGTCAGGCTCTCGGCCGAGGGCGCGGGCGCGGTCGACCTCGCGTTCCGCCTCGACAAGGCACTCCTTGCCGACAGCCCGACGGTCAAGGTCGTCGCCTCCGGGCCGGTGGCGCTCACCGGCACGCTGGCGGCTGCGACGCTCTCCGGCGCGCTCGAGATCGATTCGGGCGTGATCCGGCTGGGCCAGTACGAGGCGACGGCCGCGGCGGCTGTTCCGGTCAGGCGCAAGGGCGAGGCCGCGCTTCCACCCGCGGCGCGGGACGCCGGCGGGGGGCTGCGCTACGATCTCCGCGTGACGGCGCGCGACAGCGTGAAGGTGGACGGGCTTGGCCTCGACAGCTTCTGGGGCGCGCGGGTGCGGATCACGGGCACGGCCGCTGCGCCGAAGCTCTCGGGCGAGGCCGTGCTGGCGCGGGGCACCTACGACTTCGCGGGGCGCGCGTTCGAGATCCGCCGGGGCCGGATCGGCTTCACCGGGGCGCCGCTCGACTCGACGCTCGACATTCAGGCCAGCTCGCGCTCGGAAGGGTTCGAGGCCGGAGTGCGCATTGCCGGCACGGCCGCCCGGCCGGAGATCGGCTTCACCTCCTCGCCGCCGCTCCCGGAGGACGAGGTGCTCGCCCGGCTGCTGTTCGGAACCTCGGTCGCCGACCTCAGCGTCACCGAGGCCGTGCAGCTGGCAGCAGCGCTTGCGTCGCTGCGGGGCGGAAGCGGCGGGTTCGACCCCGTCGGCCGGCTGCAGCGCGCCTCCGGCATCGACCGCATCCGCCTCCAGGGCGGAGACGAGCGGACGGGCCTTGGCACGGCCGTCGCCTTCGGCGAGCGCATCGGCCGGAACCTCTACGTGGAGGTGGCGACCGACACGGCGGGCAATGCGCTCACCCGGATCGAGCTTGCGCTTACCCGGGTGCTGGGTGTGCTTGCCGAGGTGACCACGCTCGGCAACGCCAGCGTCAACCTGCGCTACGCGCGGGATTACTGACGACCCGGCGTGCCGCCTGCCGGGGCCGGCCGCTTACGCCGGCACTGAGGCTCCCTGGCGCGCCCGGTCAGTCGTCGGTGGGCTCGGTTGCGGTGCGCAGCGCCTCGCGCGCGGTGCGGAACGCGCCGAGCACGTCGATGCCCTGGGTGCAGCCGGTGGCGCCGCCCGGCCCGACCGTCGAGCAGCTGCCGATGCCGGTTGCGGCATCGCGGCCGCTCGCGAGCTGCGCCCGGTTCGCCGCCACATTGTCCTCGCGCGCGATGGTGGCGGCGCGCTCGGCCTCGCGCAGCTCGCGGGGGATCCGGTAGCGCTCCTCCTCGGGGCGCCTTGCGCAGACGATGATCTCGTCCGGGTTCTCCGACTTGGGGCACGGGTCATCGCCGTAGACGAGGACGGTGCGCGTGCGGTAGGTGCCTTCCTGTGCAAGCGCAGGCACCGCGTTGAGTATGGCGAGCGCCACGCCCGCAAGGCAGAACCGGATCATCGGCGGCATCCTTCAGCCCGAGGTTTCCACCATGTAGGTGAAACGCTCGCCCGGGTGAACCGAGCATGACATCTCGACGAGCGAATCCCCGTCCTCGAAATAGTGGCGGATGATCCTGAGACAGGCGGCGCCCCGGCCGATGCCGAGCAGGCCTGCCTCCGCGGCGGTGGCATTCACGGCCTGGATCTCCTGGGTGACGCGGGTGATCCGGAGACCTGCCAGCCGGGCAAGCTGGGAGAAGAGCGCCTCGTGGCCCGATTCGAGCCGGTCGACGACGGGCGCGAAACGAGGGTGGAGATAGGCGTCGGTGACGGCGATGGGCGCGGCCGCGCCGTCCATCACCCGGATGCCCCTCACATGGAGCCAGGGCTCGCCGGGTGGCCGGCCGAGGAGCGCCGCTTCGGGCGCCCTGAGGGACACGGGGCGCGCCGGCGAGATCTGGAAGCTCGAGGCCGCAGCATACTGGAGGAGTGCGCGCGTGTCGGCGAGCGCCTGGCGGAGCGCGGGCCTGCCGTCGGCCACGCGGGTGCCGGAGCCGCGCCGGCGGCGGATGAGGCCCTCGCCCGCAAGCGCCCGGAGCGCTTCGCGCACGGTGAAGCGGGAGACGCCGAACGCGGCGCTGAGCTGCGCCTCGGTGGGAAGCGGGTCCCCCGGCTTCAGGCGCCGGGCAAGGATGTCAGCGCGCAGCTGGCTTGCCAGGACCGCATAGCGGGGGACGGTGCGCTCCGACATGGCTTGCCCTAGCGCGGCAGCTGGCCCTAGGGCAAGCAAATGTCCGGACAAGTGCCGACGGTTGCCGAACGTCTGGTCGAACGCGCGCTGCGGCCGGTCGCAGCCGAGGCGCGGGAGCGCGCGCGCCTCCATCTCCTCGACTGGCTGGCCTGTGTCGCCGGCGCGCGCTGCTCCGACGTGGCGGCGATGGCGCGCCTTGCCGAGCCCGACACGCTGACGCGCGCCGCGCTGCTCGGCAACCTCCTCGAGATGGACGATGTCGACCGGCAGGCGCGGCTCCACCCCGGGCCGGTCATCTGGCCGGCCGCCCTTGCCGCCGCGCGCGAGGCGGAGGCGCCGATGGCCGCTCTCCTCGACGGGTTCGTCGCCGGGGTGGAGGCGATGGTGGGGCTTGGACGGACGCTGGATGACCATCACTACCGCTTCTGGCACCCGACCGCGACGGCGGGGCAGGCGGGTGCGGCGGTGGCGGCAGCCCGTGTCCTCGGGCTCGAGGCCGGGGCGACGGCGGACGCGATGGGCCATGCCGTCTCGCTGGCCGGGGGCCTCTGGCAGCTCCGGCACGAGCCGGGCGTCCATACCAAGGCGATCCACGCCGCGCAGGCGGGGCTGGCCGGCCTGTGGCACGCGCGGCTGGCGCGTGCCGGCCTGCGGGGCCCGCGCGCCATCCTCGAGGGGCCGCAGGGCCTCTGGGCGGCGACGACCCGGGCGCCGCGCGCGCTCGCGCCCACCGAGGGCTGGCGGCTGTTCGAGCTCTCGCTGAAGCCCTGGCCCGCCTGCCGCCATGCCCACCCCAGCATCGATGCCGCGCTCGCCCTGCCGCGCGAGGCGCTGGCCGAGGGGCCCATCCTGGTCGAGACCTATGGGGACGCGCTCGCCTTCTGCGACCGCGCCGAGCCGCGGACCGAGGGCGAGGCCAAGTTCTCGCTGCAGCATTGCGTGGCGGTGGTGGCCGTGCGCGGCCGGCCGGGGATGGCGGACTTCCTCCCCGAGGCGATCGCCGACCCGGCGCTCGCGGCGGCCCGCGCGCGGGTGACCTGCAGTGTCGCCGAGCCCTTCGCTTCCGCCTATCCCGCCCATTATGGCGCGCGCGTGGTGGCCGGTGGCGCGGCGGCCGAAGTGGCCGATGCCTGGGGCGACCCGGAGAACCCGCTTTCGGCGGCCGATGTCGAGGCGAAGCTGCGCGCGCTCGTGGCCTGGGGCGGCCTTGAGGCGGAGGAAGCCGATGCTGCGCTTCGATGCTGCGCGGCAGGGGATGCGGAGCCGGTTGCGCCGCTTCTCGACCTCGTCGGGCGGTGGGTGGCATGAGCCTGCTTGCGCGCCTTGCGGAATTCGCCTGCGGCCACCGGCCGGAAGGCGAGGCATGGGCGGCGACCGAGCGGCTGGTCCGCGACACGCTCGCCGTCAGGCTGGCGGGGCTGGCCACTCCGGCGGCGCGGCAGGTGGAAGCGGCGGTGGGCCCGGGTGCGCTCATCGACGCCTTTGCCATCCACTGCCTCGAGTGGGATGCCGTGCACGAGGGGGCGGTGGTGCACGCCATGTCTGCGGTGACGGCCGCAGCGCGGGCGCTCTGTCACCGCGAAGGCGTGCGCGACCGGGACGAGGCGCTTGCTGCCATCGCTGCCGGAGTCGAGATCGCCTGCCTGCTGGGCGTGGCAGCGACGAGCCCGCTTGCCTTCTTCCGCCCGGCGACCGCCGGCGCAGTGGGCGCAGCGGCTGCTGCCGGGCGGCTCCTTGGCCTCTCCCGCGAGCGCATGGCGCATGCGCTGGCGCTCGGCGTGGCGCAGGCCTGTGGCACGATGCAGGCGCATGTCGAGGGCTCGGTGGCGCTCCCGCTCCAGGTGGGGTTCGCAGCGCGCGCCGGTGTCGCGGCGGCCGATCTGGCGGCGGCGGGGCTCGAGGGGCCACGGGGCGCGCTCGACGGGCCGTTCGGCTATTTTCCGCTGTTCGACCGCGGCGATGCGGCGCCGCATCTCGGCGGGCTTGGCGCGCGGATCGCCGAGATCAGCGTGAAGCCCTGGCCGTCGGGGCGGGCGAGCCATGGCGTGCTCGATGCCATCGCCCGCGTGCAGGCCGCGCACCCGGGGGTGGAGATCGTGGCCATCGCGGCGCGGGTTCCGCCGCTGGTGCTGCGCCTTGTCGGCCGGCCGTGGGAGCGGGAGATGGCACCCGCCCGCGCCCGGCTGTGCCTGCCCTTCCTGGTTGCGCTCATGCTGCGCGACGGCCGCATCGACCCGCGCGCCTTCACGCCGCAGGCCTTCGCCGACCCGGCGCTCATCGCGCTCGGCGCGCGCCTCGCGCTTGCCGACGACGGCAACCCCGACCCCAATGCGCTCATCCCCCAGCAGGTGACGGTTACGCTTGCCGGGGGCGCGCGCGTCGAGATCGCGCTTCCTGCCGTGCGGGGAAGCCCGGAAGCGCCGCTCTCGCCTGCCCAGCAGGCTGCGAAACAGGCCTTCGCGCTCGAGCTCGGCGGCGCGCGGCCCGACCATGACCCGCTCGACGACCTTCTGCCCCTGCCCGGATGACAGCGATGCCCGAGACGACCTGGTACGACCATGTGGACCCCCGCGCGCTCCTCGAGGCCTACCCCGTGGGCGAAGCCTTCGTTCAGCGCTACACGAAGATGTCGCGTGACGAGCTCCGCGCGCGGCAGGAGCGGGATTTCCTGAAGCTCGTGGCACGCGGCTGGGAGGTGCCCTTCTACCGCCGCCTCTGGAGCGCGAAGGGCATCGAGCCCGGGGACATCCGCAGCCTCGACGATCTTCCGAAGCTGCCGAGCTTCGACAAGTCGGATCTCATGGCCTCGATCGCCGCCCACCCGCCGCTCGGGGACTTCCACGGGCGCAGCGGCGGGCCGGTCGTGCTGCACACCACCTCAGGGACGACGGGCAAGCCCCAGGTGCTGCTCTTCGGCCCCTGGGGGCGCGAGGTGGGCAATCTGCTGGTCGCGCGCATGGCCCGCTGGCAGGGTCTCCGGGCCGATGACGTGGTCCATTCGGTCTATGGCCACGGCATGATCAACGGCGGCCACTATATCCGCGAGGCCTACACCCGCTTCACCGAGGCGCTGTTCCTCTCGGCCGGCACGGGTGTCGAGACGCGCTCCGCAAACCAGGTGCAGCTGATGGCCGACTTCCGGGCGACGGTGCTCGTCGGCTTCGTGGACTATGTGCGAAAGCTGGCCGAGGTGGCGCGCGAGGCCGGGCTCGAGCCGGGCCGCGACATCCCGGTCCGGATGATCATCGGCCACCTCGGCACCGAGGACCGCGCTGCGACCGAGGCCGCCTGGGGGGGTGCGAAGGCCTATGACTGGTATGGCGTGGGCGACACTGGCAGCATCGCCGGCGAAGGCCCCGACCGCGACGGCCTCTACGTGTGGGAGGATGCGCAGTTCGTCGAGATCTGCGATGTCGAGACGGGTGCGCCGGTGCCGCGCGGCGAGAAGGGGGACATGGTGGTGACCTGCCTCTACAAGCATGATGTCGCGCCGGTGATCCGCTTCAATACCCATGATGTCTCGGCGTTCCGCACCGACCGCAACGCGACCGGCATGGTCTTCGATCGGATCGAGGGCTTCCTCGGCCGCTCGGACAACATGGTGAAGCTGAAGGGAATCAACGTCTTCCCGCACGCGATCGGCGCCATCATCGAGAACCGGCCGGAGCTGACGGGCGAATATGTCTGCCGCGTCGTGCGCGACTCGCAGGGCGTGGACCGGATGACGGTCGTCATCGAGCATCGCGGCGCAGGCGAGGCCGGCGACGAGGGGCGGCGCGCGCTCGGCCAGCTGCTCCGGCAGGGCCTTGGCGTGGAGGTGGAGGTGGAGCTGGTGCCGCCGGGTGCGACTGCGCCCCTCACCCAGATCGAGGTGCGGCAGAAGCCGCTCCGGCTCATCGACGAGCGCAAGCGGTGAGCGCGCGGATCCACGACCTCGGCGTCGTTGCGCTGACGGCGGCGTTCGCGGCCGGGCAGGTTTCGGTGGTGGCGGCGACCGATCTCTATCTCGAGCGGATCGCCCGGCTCGACCCGGAGATCCGCGCCTTCACTCACGTGGACGAGGCCGGCGCGCGGGCCGCGGCGCGGGCAAGCGCGGCGCGGGTGGAGGCTGGCGAGGCGCGCCCGCTCGAGGGCGTGCCTCTTGCCATCAAGGGCAACATCGCGGTGAGGGGCCTGCCCTGCCACGGCGGCTTCGGGGCGTTCCGGGACCGGGTGGCCGAGGCCGATGCGGCGGCGGTGGCCCGGCTCCGGGCCGCGGGCGCGGTCATCCTCGGCGTCCTCAACCTGCACGAGGGCGCGCTGGGGGCGACCACCGCCAACCCGCACTTCGGCGCCACCCAGAACCCCTACCGGGCCGGCTATACGCCGGGCGGCTCTTCGGGCGGGTCGGGCGCGGCGGTCGCCGCCGGCCTCAGCGCGGCCGCGCTCGGCACCGACACGCTGGGCTCCATCCGCATCCCGGCGGCCTACTGCGGGGTGGTCGGGCTGAAGCCCGGCGCCGGCCGGGTGCCGGATGACGGGCTCCTTCTCCTCGTCGAGCGGTGGGACACGATCGGCCCGCTCGCGCGCTCGGTGGCCGATGCAGCGGCCGTGATGGCGGCGCTCGCGCCGCTTGGCGAGGCGCGCGCGGTTCGGCGGGTGGCCACCCTCTCGTCGGTGGCAGCGGTGCCGATGCATCCCGCCGTGGCAGATGCCTACCGGCTGGCGCGGAGCCTCCTCGAGGGGCTGGGCGTGGCAGTCGAGGAACGGCTGGCCGAGATCGACCACCACCGGGTGCGGCTTGCCGGCTTCGTCGAGGCCGCCCGCGAGGCGGACCGCCGCTACGGGCCCGAGATGGCCGCGAACCCTGAGGGCTTCTCGGAGGCCTTCCGCGCGAGCCTCGCCTTCGGCCGGGCGTTCGCCGAGCCGGCGCTGGCCGAGGGACGCAAGGCGATCGAGGCGGCGGCGGCGGCGATGCGTGCCGTCCTCCAGGCCGATGACGCCATCCTCCTGCCGACGACCCCGCAGCCCGCCTTCCCGCACGCGAGCGAGGCGCCCGTCTCCCAGGCGGACTTCACCGCGCTTGCCAGCATCGCCGGGCTGCCGGCGCTCGCCATCCCCGCCGGCTGGACCGGCGACGGGCTTCCGGTCGGCGTGCAGCTGGTGGGCCGCGCGGGCGAGGAGGCGACCCTCGTTGCGCTGGGCGAGCGGCTGGAGCAGGCGCTCAAGGCCTGGCAGCCGCCCCCGGCGTTCGCCTGAGACCTGCCCACGGATTGGCCCGAGAGGAGGAGAGCGATGCGGATCCTGGTGCTGTTCAACCTGAAGCCCGGCGTGGACCCGGCCGCCTACGAGCAGTGGGCGCGGACCACCGACATCCCCGGCGTGCGCGCGCTCGCGTCGGTCGCGGACTTCCGCGTCCACCGGGTGACCGGCCTGCTTGGCAGCGACGCCCCCGCGCCCTACGCCTATGCCGAGTCGATCGACATCGAGGGGCTTGAGTCCTTCCTCGCCGATGTCGCCTCCGAGACGGTGCAGAAGGTCGCGGCCGAGTTCCAGACCTTTGCCGACAGCCCCGTCTTCCTCCTGACCGAGGATCTCTGATGCGCCGGTTCGAGGGGAAGGTGGTGGCGGTGACCGGCTCGGGTCGCGCCGGGGGGCTGGGTGCTGCGATCCTGAAGCGGTTCGCCACGGAGGGGGCGGCGTGCGTCGTCTCCGACCTCGGGGTTCCGAAGGAGCGGATGGGCGAAGGCGACATCGGCACGACGGCGGAGATGGAGGCGGTGGCGGACGGGCTTCGGGCCATGGGCGCGCAGGCGATCGCGGTGCCCTGCGACGTGCGTTCCGATGCCGACTGCCGTGCGCTCGTCGAGACCGCGGTCTCGGCCTTCGGCCGGCTCGACGTGATGGTGGCGAACGCCGGGATCGGCTACCTCATGAAGCCCTTCCTCGAGACCGAGGAGGCGGACTGGGACGCCGTGCTCGACGTGAATCTCAAGGGCGCGTTCCTTTCGGCGAAGCATGCCGCCGCGCACATGGTGGCGCGCGGCGGGGGCGGGCGGATCCTCATGATCGCCTCGCAGGCGGCGAAGTCGGGCTTTCCGCACATGGCGCCCTACTGCGCCTCGAAGCATGGCATGGTGGGCCTCGTGCGGTCGATGGCGATCGAGCTCGGCCGCCACGGCATCACGGTCAATGCCGTGTGCCCCAACCATGTGACGACCGGGCTGGGGGCGAAGCAGAACGACTATTTCTCGAAGCTGCTCGGGTTCGACTCGGTCGAGGCCTATCTCGCCAACATGAAGGCCAGGAACCCGCTCGGCCGGCCGGGTCTGCCCGAGGATACGGCGGGCCTTTGCGCCTTCCTCGCCTCGGAGGATGCAGCCTATGTGACCGGCGAGGCCTGGAACGTCTCGGGAGGCGAGGAGATGCACTGAGGGGCCGCCCCGGCGCTCTCCCCTCCCTCCCCTCTCTCCCCTCCCTGCCCCCCGGCTGGGGTCAGGCGGTGGCCGTTGCGCGGCGGCGGCGCAGACCC
Organism: Thermaurantiacus tibetensis; assembly: GCF_015354055.1. Taxonomy (GTDB): domain Bacteria; phylum Pseudomonadota; class Alphaproteobacteria; order Sphingomonadales; family Sphingomonadaceae; genus Thermaurantiacus; species Thermaurantiacus tibetensis. The sequence goes on along the minus strand of NZ_JACHTM010000004.1, from coordinate 174,685 downwards.
GCCCCGACGAGGCCGAAGCCGGCGATCATCATCGCCCAGCTGCCGGGCTCGGGAAGGGCGTTGATCCTGAGCGTGGCCCTCGGCCGGCCGGTGGCGTCGAGCATGGCAAAGGTGCCGAGCTTGAAGGTGGGCGCGGCGCTTGTGCCAGTGTAGAGCTGCGGCCCGTAGAGATCGAAGAGCCTGCACGTGAAGCCTGCGCACACGCCGCCGCCCGAGTTCGAGCCGAAGAATTCCATGAAGCTGGTGAAGGAAGTGCCGTTGAGCGTGCCGGAGACGCTGTTGATGCGGAAGGCATCGCCATAGTCTGCGTCGGGCACCGGGCTCGCCGGAAGTTCCCATCTTCCGGCCAGCCCCTTGGAGAGGGTGAAGGCATAGGTGACGGCGGACGCCGGCGCGGCAAGGGCGGCGAGCGCCACGGTTGCGAGAAGCGTTCGTGCCAGAGTCATGCCAGTGCCCCCCATCGCGGTGCCCGCCTCCTGCGGCCCCCGGGCAGAAAATTGCACCGGATCGAGGGATGCTGCAAGCCCTGTTCAGAGCCGGTCGCGGGCGGTGAGCGTGGTCTCGAAGTCGTTGGGCCAGACGAAGTTGGTGAAGCTCATCCCGATGGTCATGGTGCGCGCTTCCACGTGGTGCCACCAGCCGACGGGAAGGAAGAGGATGTCGCCCTGGCCGATCTCGCAGGAAAGGGTCCAGGGCGCATCCGGCTCGGCCGACAGGTCGGCCTTGGTTCCGAAGCGGCTGAAGCAGTGGAGGTGGTTCCGCATGAAGGGCGTTTCCTCTGGCGCTGCGAGCGTCACCCGCTTCACGCCCCGGATCTGGAGGAGAAAGTTCTGGGTGAGATCATGGTGCCAGGGGGTGATGGTGCCGCGCGGGCCGATCCAGAGGAAGCCATCGCCCATGCGGTTCTTCTCGAGGAAGCCGGGGATGGGGCCGATTTCGTCCCAGAGCGGGGCAAGGGCCTTGCGGTTCACGCCGCCGTTGTTGGCGGTCATGTAGACATCGTTGGTCTCGGGGTCTTCGGCCAGCAGGTCGAGGAAGGCGTGCCAGGGCATGCGCGTCTTGTGGGCGGGCGAGTTCGACTCGTAGTCGGGGTCGCCCGTGCGGCCGGTCTGCACCTCGACCTCGGGGTTGCCGAGCGTGCGGAAATGCTCGAGGCTCCAGCGCGCCATCGCCGGCCAGTCACTGACGAGGCCCTCGAGGATGACGGGGCGAAGCGTGCACCAGTGCTCGCGGAAGAAGGTGGCGGGCGACATGCCGCGGACGCGGGGCACCTCCTGCCAGAGTTCCCGCTCGAGCCGGGCGCGGATGCCGAGCAGCCAGTCGCGCTTGGCCACCCGGGCGCGGAGCCGCGCCAGCTCCTCAAGCGGCGCCGCGTCGAGCGCGGGCGCGGCGGTCCTCAGGCCGAGCGCTCGGGCCGGATCGTGCGCGCGGAAGGCGGGGCGGGCCTCGGGCTTCAGCATCAGAGCCGGTCGTAGGGCTGCGAGAAGGTGTCGCAGGCGTCCGGGTCGCCGGCGCGGAAGCCGATGGTCAGCCAGCGCACCCGCTGTTCGGAGGTGCCGTGAGTGAAGGCATCGGGCACGACGCGGCGTCCGGCCGAGGCCATCAGCGTGTCGTCGCCGATTGCCTGCGCCGCGCGCACGCCCTCGGCGAAGTCCCCCTCGTCGAGAAGGTTCCGGTTCCGCGAGGCCCAGACTCCGGCGTAGCAGTCGGCCTGGAGCTCCATGCGGACCTGGAGCTGGTTCGCTTCCACCTTGCTCGCGCGGCTCTGGGCGCGGGCGACCTTCTCGGCGATGCCGGTGACCGTCTGGACATGGTGGCCCACCTCGTGGGCGATCACATAGGCCGCAGCGAAGTCGCCGGGTGCGCCGAACTGGCGGGCGAGCTGGTCGAAGAAGGCGGTATCCAGATAGACCTTGCGGTCAGCCGGGCAGTAGAAAGGCCCGGAGGCGGACGTGGCACCGCCGCAGGCCGAGCGGACTCCGCCTTCGAAGAGGACGAGGGTGGGCTCGGGGTAGCGGGCGCCGCGCTCGGCGAAGATCCTCCCCCAGGTGTCTTCGGTGGTGGCGAGCACCTTGGCGACGAACTGGTCGGCGGGGCGGGCGTTCTGCGCGGAGGGAGCAGGCGGCCGGCCGGCCGGGGCCGACTGCGGCGGAGCGACCCCGATTCCGCCACCGCCCGAGCCCAGGACGTTCAACGCGAGGAAGAGGAGGCCGGCGACGACGAGGCCGCCGAGTCCGAACTTGGAGAGGATGAGCGGCAGGAAGGCGCCGAGGAGACCGCCCATGCCACCGCCGCCGCCGCGGGCGCCGAAACCGCCGCCGGGCCCGAAGCCCCTCTCGCCGCGCCGGTTCTCGATGTTCCGGCTTTCGCGCTGGTCGTCGAGCCGCATCCAACCCTCCCGCTGGCGGCCCGACCGGCACGGCTGGACCTCGGCGCCGGCAGCCCCCTATGCCGCCGGCAGTGCCACTGCGGAGATACCGGATGCGCGCCTTCCTTGCCAGCCTTTCCCTTCTTGCAGCGCCCGTGCTGGCCCAGCCGCCGGTGGTGCCGTTCGAGGTGCCGGCCGAGCCGGGGATCCGGGTCGAGACGGTGGCGGAGGGGCTCGAGCACCCCTGGGCTCTCGCCTTCCTGCCCGACGGGCGGATGCTGGTGACCGAGCGGCCCGGCCAGCTCCGGTTCGTCGCGAAGGACGGCCGGCTCTCCGCGCCCATCGCCGGGGTGCCGGCGGTAGCGGCGGTCGGGCAGGGCGGCCTCCTCGACCTGGCGCTCGCGCCGGATTTCGCGCGCAGCGGCGTGCTCTACCTCACCCATTCGGTCGGGACCGACCGCGCGAACATGACGGCGCTGACCCGCGCCCGCCTTGCCGGCAGCCGGCTGGTCGAGGTGACCGAGCTTCTCCGCAACCCGGTCGCCAAGACCGGCGGCGCCCACTTCGGCTCGCGCCTCCTCTTCCTGCCCGACGGCACGCTCCTCATGAGCGTGGGCGACGGCGGCAACCCGAACGTCAAGCTCGACGGGCGCAACATCCGCGACCAGGCGCAGAACCCGCGCGCCTGGTTCGGCAAGGTGCTGCGGCTGACGGCGGACGGCCGGCCCGCGCCCGGCAACCCGGGGCGGGGTTGGGACGCCCATGTCTGGACCATGGGCCACCGCAACATCCAGGGCCTCGCCCGCGACCCGAGGACGGGTACCATCTTCGCGACCGAACATGGCGCGCAAGGGGGCGACGAGCTGAACCGGCTGGCCGCCGGGCAGAACCACGGCTGGCCGCTCGTCACCTACAGCCTGGAGTATTCGGGCAAGCCCATCTCCGCCGAACGGTAGCGGCCGGGCATGGCGGACCCGGTCTCCGTGTGGACCCCCTCGATCGCCGCCTCGGGCCTTGCCGTCTATCGCGGCCGGGTGATGCCGGCGCTCGATGGCGCGATCCTCGCCGGCGGCCTCATGAGCGAGGACGTGCGGGTGATCCGCCTCGGCTCCGACGGCAGGCCGGAGCGCGAGACGCGGATCGTCATCGGCGAGCGGGTGCGGGACGTCCGCGTCGGGCCCGACGGCTTCGTCTACGTGCTGACCGACGCGGAGGCGGGGAAGCTGCTCCGGCTCCGCCCGGCGCGCGGCTGAGCCGGCGCACCCGGGGCCATCCCCCTCATAAGGGACTTACGGGCCTTATCGGCGGGAGATAAGGTTCCCGCCATGGACCCCCGCCGCAACCCCTTCGCGCCCGGTGCCGGGACCCAGCCGCCCGAGCTGGCCGGGCGCGACGAGCTCATCGAGAAGGCCGAGATCGCGCTCGACCGGATCGCCGCCGGCCGGCCGGCCCGCAGCCTCGTGCTCTATGGCCTGCGCGGCGTGGGGAAGACCGTGCTCTTGGGCAAGATTCGCTCCGACGCCGAGGCGCGCGGGCTCGTGCCCGTCCGGATCGAGGCGCCCGAGCACCGCTCGCTGCCGGCGATCCTCGCGGCACCGCTGCGCGCCGCGCTCCTGAAGCTCGACCGGATGGAGGCAGCGAAGGCGGGCGCGCGGCGCGCGCTCGCTGCGCTGGCGAGCTTTGCCAAGCTCAAGATGAAATATGCCGACATCGAGGTGAGCCTCGACTTCGAGCCGCTGAAGGGGCTGGCCGATTCGGGCGACCTCGAGACCGACCTCGCCGAGCTTCTGGTCGCCGTGGGCGAGGCGGCGCGCGAGCGGCAGACCGCCGTCATCCTCGTCGTCGACGAGATCCAGTATGTGGACGAGGCGGAGATGGCGGCGCTCATCTCCGCCCTCCACGCGGTTGCGCAGGAGCGGCTGCCGGTGACGATGGTGGCGGCCGGCCTGCCGCAGCTCCTGTCGCGGATGGGGCGGGCCAAGTCCTACTCCGAGCGGCTGTTCGAATATGTGCCGGTCGGCGCGCTCGATGCCGGTGCGGCGCGGGTGGCCATCACGCTTCCCATCGAGCGCGAGGGCGCGGCGATCGAGCCACAGGCGGTGGCCGCGATCATCGCCGCGACCGAGGGCTATCCCTACTTCCTGCAGGAGTGGGGCAAGCACAGCTGGGACATCGCGTTCGACGAGACCATCACGCTCCAGGATGTGGAGAATGCCGGGGTGATGGCGCTGGCCGAGCTCGATGCGAGCTTCTTCAGGGTGCGCTTCGACCGGCTCACCCCCACCGAGAAGCGCTACATGCGGGCGATGGCCGAACTGGGGCCGGGGCCGCACCGCTCGGGTGACATCGCCGAGGCCATGGGCAAGCAGGTGACGCAGCTCGCCCCCATCCGCAACGCGCTCATGAAGAAAGGGATGCTCTACTCCCCCGCGCACGGCGACACCGCGTTCACCGTGCCGATGTTCGATGCCTTCATGCGCCGCATCATGCCGGCCTGGCCCTGAGCCCCCTTGCCCGACTGTCACCCGGTCAGATGGCGCTCGAGAAGCGGTCCTGCGGCTGGGTGCGGTAGCGGTCGAAGGCGGCGGCGATCGCCCGGGCATAGGGCCGGGCATCGGGCGCGAGCAGGAGACGGCCCTGGCGCACCTCGACGAGGCGGGCGCTGCGGAACGGCAGGAGCGCGCGCTCGACGTCGGCATCGTCGCAGCAGGGGGCAAGCAGGGCTTCCCCGTGGCAGAGGATGTCGGCGATGACCTTGCCGCGCGCGCGATCCTCGGCCGAGCGCTCGATGCCGCAAGCCCCCGCCAGCCGGCCGGCAAGGGTCCGCATGCGGTAGCGGCCGCTGTTCTTCTCGTTCTGGAGGAGGAGGGTGGGGAGTACCGAGATGGCCGAGGCGCCGAGGCCGAGGACGGCGTCGGCATCGTCGTCGGTGAAGCCCTGGAAGTTGCGCCGGAGCGTGCGTGCCCGGGCGGCGATGGCAAGCCCGTCTCCGGGACGGGCGAAGTGGTCGAAGCCGACCGGCTCGAAGCCGAGGCGGGTGAGCACCGCGTGTCCTGCCTCGGCCATGCGGAAGCGGGTCTCGGGGCCGGGAAGGGCATCGGCGGCGATCCGCCGCTGCCGCTTCACGAGGTTCGGCACGTGCGCATAACCGAAGAGCGCCACCCGGTCGGCGCCGAGCGCGACGGCCCGGGCGCAGGCCGCCTCGACATCGGCCACCTGCTGGCCCGGCAGCCCGTACATGAGGTCCAGGTTGAGCGAGGCAACCCCGGCCTCGCGGAGCCAGGCAATGGCGCGGCGGACGGCCTCCTCGTCCTGGACCCGGCCGATGCGCTCCTGGAGCCGGCGGTCGAAGGTCTGGACGCCGAGGCTGGCGTGGGTGGGGCGGAGCTGCGCGAGTGCCTCGGCAAAGCCCTGCGTGAAGGTGCGCGGGTCGATCTCGATCGAGAGCTCGGGCGCGCGGCCGAAGCCGGCCTCGACGGCGTCCATCAGGTCGAGCAGCTGTTCGGGCGCAAGCGCGTTGGGGCTGCCGCCGCCGAGCGAAACGCGCGAGAGGGCAAAGCCCCGGGGCACCTCGCGGGCAAGCAGCGCCACCTCGGCCCGGAGTGCCTCAAGATAGGCGGAAAGCCGCTCGGCGCGGTTCGCGCGGGCGGTGTTGCAGCCGCAGTACCAGCAGATCTCCCGGCAGAAGGGGATGTGGAGGTAGAGCGACAGGCGGGGGCCCGAGGGCAGCGCAGCGAGCGCGCCGCGGAGTGCTGCCGGGCCGTCGAGCGGCGCGAATTCGGCTGCCGTCGGGTAGCTGGTGTAACGGGGCACCGGCCGCGCCAGGAGGTCCGGGAGGTAGCGCCACATGGGCGAACCCATGCGATGCGGCCGCGGCGGGCGCCTTGATTCCGGTCAACGCGGGCCGCGGCGTCGGCGCTCAGGCTTCCGCGATGGTGGCGAGCCGGGCGCGATCCCGGATCTCGACGTGCCTGCGCCCGGCGAGCGCGATGATGCCGGCGCGATGGAACTTCTGGAGCGTGCGGCTCACCGTCTCGATGGCAAGCCCGGTCAGGTCCGCGATCTGCTGGCGGTCGAGCGGCAGGTCGAAGCTGTCGAGCGGCTGGCCGTCGCCGCCTGCGGCTGCGCAGCGGGCCTCGGCCAGGCGCTGCGAGAGGTCGAGGAGGAAGGCGGCGACGCGGGCGCTGGCCGAGCGCCGCCCGAGGTCGAGCAGCTGCGCGTGCGCGCGGTCGAGGTCGGCGAGCGTGTGCTCGAGAAGCGCATGCTCGAGCGCCGGATGCTCGCGGGCGAAGGCCTCGAAGGCGGTGCGCGAGAAGAGGCACACCTCGACGTCGGTGAGCGCCGTCACCCGGTAGCTGGCGACCGGTGCGAACAGGCGGCCGACGAAGTCCGACGGATAGGCAACGCCGAGGATCTGCTCCTTGCCGTCTGCGGTCGAGCTCGAGAGCTTGAGGACGCCCGAGAGAAGGTTGGCGACGATCCGCGAATCCTCCCCCTCCCAGACGAGGGTGGTGCCGCGCGGGTAGCGCTGGATGCGGCCAAGCCGCCCGAGCGCCTCGCGCGCCTCGGGGGCAAGGGCGTTGCAGATGACACGGCTGCGCACGCCACATTGCGCGCAGCTGCCCCCCACGACGGCAAGTCTGGTTCCCCGTTCGTCAACCGCCGGTCTTGCGCCCATATCAGGCAGGTAGCACGGAGCCGCGGCGCGCGGAAGCGTCTGGCACATCTGAAAGCCGGAGCACGGTGCCGCGCGCAAGCACCCGGGGCGGGCGACGGTGCGACACCAGGACGAGGCCGGTTCCGGTCTCCTCGAGCCAGCGGTCGAGCCGGTCCACCACAAGCGCCTCGGTTGCCGGGTCGAGCCCCTCGGTCGGCTCGTCGAGGAGAAGCCAGGGTCGGCCGGCCAGGAGCGCCCGGGCGAGCGCCAGCCGCTTCGCCTCGCCGCCGGAGAGACCGCGGCCGCCGTCTCCGAGAAGAGCGGCCAGCCCTTCTGCACGCGCGCGCACCACCGCGTCGAGCCCGGCCACGTGGAGCGCCTGCCACATCTCCGCCTCGGCAAGCCCGGGGCGGGCGAGCGCGAGGTTGTCGGCGATGCTCCCGGCGATGAGGGTCGGGGCCTGCGGCGCAAGCGCGAAGGCGCGCGCCAAGAGGCGCGGCGGAAGGGCGGCAAGCGGTACGCCGCCGAGCGAAATGGCGATGCCGCTGGCCGCGACATCGGGCTCGGCCAGCCCGGCAAGGGCGTGGAGCAGGCGCGTCTTCCCCGCACCGCTCGGACCGTCGAGGAGGAGGCGGCCGCCGGCCTCCAGCCGGACCTCGCGGCCGCGCCGCCGGAAGACGAGCGGCGCGGCCGGCGGCGCCTCTTGTTGCGCGGGCGCCTCGGGCGTCCCGGCCTCGACCAGCCCGTCGAGCCGCGCCAGCCCTGCCGTCACGCGCGCGCGCTCGGTTGCTGCCCGCACCAGCCCCGCCTGCGCTTCGATCGCGGCGTGGGCGGCGAGCGCCGCGCCGGCCGCGAGCGCAACGTCGGCGCCCGGCGCGAGCGCGAGCACGAGGGCAGCGGCCAGCGCGGCACCGAGCGTCACGAGGGCGGCGATTGCCGCCTCGGCGCGCACGAACCTGAGCCGCGCGGCGTCGAGCGCGGCTGCCTCCGTGGCAAGGGCGTCTGCCGTGCGCGCCTCGAGGCCCATGAGGCGGATCTCGGCTGCCGCCTCCACGGCCCCCACCACCGCCGCCTTGAGGGCGGCAAGCGCGGCCTGCGCCTCGGCGGCAGCCGGGTCGAGGAGGCGCGCCCGCATCGCCTGCGCGGCCGGCACCAGCCCGAGGAGCAGGGCGGCGACCCCAAGCCCGGCAAGCGGCGCTGCAAGACCTGCAAGCGCGACCGCCACCGCACCGCCCGCCACGGCCGCGGGGCCGGCCGGCCGCCGCACGAGCAGGTTCTCCAGCGCATCCACGTCTTCCACGAGGCGGCTTGCCGCCTCCCCGCCCGAGAGCCGGAGCGCCTCCGGCGGCGGGCGCTCGGCAAGCGCGCGGAACAGGTCTGCCCGGAGACCCGCAAGCGCGAGGAGAGCGGCGCGGTGGGCGAGCAGGCGCTCGACGTAGCGGGCGCCGGTGCGGAAGATGGCGGCCTGGCGGATGAGCGCGCTGGGCAGGAGATAGTTGAAGAGGAGCGCCGCGCCGGCGGCGGCCGCCAGCCCCGCGCCGGCCAGGAACCAGCCGGAAAGCCCGGCAAGCCCCACGGCCGAGAGCGTGCCGACGACGGCCGCCGCCACCGCCACACGCATGGCGAGCCGCTCGCGCCGCGCGCGGACGGCAAGCAGCGCCGCGACCCGGGCGCCCGGCGCGCGGGCAGGCGTCACGGTAGCTGCACCTCCGCATCGGCGACCGCGACGAGGGCCGGGTCGTGGGTGGCAACCACCACGGCCCGCCGGCCGGCCTCCGCCTTGAGCCGGGCGATCACGGCGGCGGCCGCCTCGGGGTCGAGGTCGGCGGTCGGCTCGTCGAGGAGGAGGATCGGCCGGTCGGCGAGCAGCGCCCGGGCAAGGCCGATGCGCCGCCGCTCGCCGCCCGAGAGCCCCGACCCGCGCGCGTCGATGGCGAGGCTCTCGCCGCGGGCGGCCAGGAGCGGCCCGAGCCCGGCGGCCGCAGCGGCGGCCCGCACCTCGGCCGGGCTGGCATCCGGGCGGGCGGCCGCAATGTTCTCGAGGAGCGTGCCGGGAAAGAGCTGGACGGCCTGGCCGGCCCAGGCGGCCCGGCCGAGGAGCCCGCCCTCCGGCCACGGCGCCTCCCCCAGCGCAAGCCGGCCGGCGGCCGGGGGCAGCAGGCCGGCAAGGGCGAGCAGCAGGCTCGACTTGCCGCTGCCGGTAGGCCCGGTCAGGGCGACGAGACCGGCGGCGGGCACGCGCAGGCTGACGGGGCCGATGCGCCGGCCGGGTGCCGGCTCCACCTCGAGGCCGTCGGCCAGAAGGCCCGGGAAGGGGCCGGGCGGCGCCGGCGGCGGGGAGGCAAGCGCAGGCGCCTCGAGGCGCGCCGCGATCGCGGCCTCTGCCGCCTCGCCGAGCTGGCGGTCGTGGTAGGCTGCCGCCAGCCGCCGGATGGGGAGATAGAATTCGCCCGCAAGCGCCAGGGCGAAGAAGGCCTCGGCCAGGCTGAGCTGCTCGGGCACGCGGAAGGGCAGGATCCCGAGCAGCTGGAAGCCGCAGTAGACCGCGACCATCGCGACCGAGAGGGCGGCGAAGAACTCGATGACGCCGCCCGAGACGAAGGCGATCCGCAAGGTCGCCAGCGTGCGCTCGGCAAGCGTGCGGGTGGAGCTCTCGAGCTGGCGGGCGACGCGCTCGGCGGCGTCGAAGTGGAGGATCATGGGAAGCGCGCGGACCCGGTCGACGAAGAGGCCGGTGAGAAGCGCGGCGCCGGCGAGCTGCCGCTCGGCAGCGGCGCGCGCGGCGGTGCCCGCAAGCGCCATGCCGAGCCCGAAGGGCAGGAGCGTGGCAAGCAGGATGAGAGCCGAGACCGGGCTTGCCAGCGCGACCGCAGCGGCCACGATGAGGGGCGCGATGACGGCCGCGGTCCGCAGCGGCCGGTAGCGGGCGGCAAGGCCCTCCAGCATTTCGACATCGGCCACCGCGGTGGCCGCTTCCTCGCCCGCAAGCCGCCCCGCAGTCCACCCCGTGGCAAGAAGTCGCGGGTAGAGACGGGCGCGGGCCTCGGCCTTCGCAGCGGCAGCGGCGCGCACGCCCGCGGTTGCCGCCGCCCACTGGAGCACGGCCCGGAGCGGCCCGGAAACGGCCACCAGCACCGCCCCCGCAAGCACACCAACCCATTCTCTCTGAAGGAGAAAATGAACGGCCATGGCGAGGCCCAGGGCGAACGGCACGCCAGCCAGGGAGTCGCCGAGAAACAGGAGCGTCGCCACGTCCATGCGCTGGCGCAAAGACCGCGGCGGCTTCCAGGGCAGGGTGGTGGTGGCAGTCATGCAGGCCGCGAGATGGCAGCGGTCGCGCCCTGTGACTAGATACTGGCAAGCCCGTGTCGTGCGGGCGGGAATGGTGAGCCACGAGGTTGCCCATGGTCGATCTGGCCGTTGTCGAGATGTCGCGCCTCCAGTTCGCGCTGACGGCGATGTACCACTTCCTGTTCGTGCCGCTGACGCTCGGCCTCTCCTTCATGCTCGTCATCATGGAGAGCATCTATGTGATGACCGGGCGCCCCATCTGGCGCGACATCACCCGGTTCTGGGGGAAGCTCTTCGGGATCAACTTCGTCCTCGGCGTCTCGACCGGCATCACGATGGAGTTCCAGTTCGGCACCAACTGGTCCTACTATTCGCACTTCGTCGGCGACGTGTTCGGGGCGCCGCTCGCGATCGAGGGCCTGATGGCCTTCTTCCTCGAGGCGACCTTCGTCGGCCTCATGTTCTTCGGCTGGGACCGGCTGTCGAAGCTCGGCCACCTGTTCGTGACCTTCATGGTGGCGCTCGGCACCAATCTCTCCGCGCTCTGGATCCTGGTGGCCAACGGCTGGATGCAGAACCCGGTGGGCGCCACCTTCAACCCCGACACGATGCGGATGGAGGTGACGAGCTTCTGGGACGTCATTTTCAACCCGGTCGCCCAGGCCAAGTTCGTCCACACCGTCTCGGCGGGCTATGTGACGGCGGCGGTCTTCGTGCTCGGAGTCTCGGCCTGGTATCTCCTGAAGGGCCGGCACCTCCAGCTTGCCCGCCGGTCGTTCGCGGTGGCCGCCGCCTTCGGGCTTGCCTCCTCGCTCTCGGTCGTCGTGCTCGGCGACGAGTCCGGCTATGCGCTCACCGACAACCAGAAGATGAAGCTCGCCGCCATCGAGGCGATGTGGCACACGGAACCGGCCCCGGCCGGCTTCACCGCCGTCGGCATCCCCGACATGGAGGCTCGGACCACGCACCACGCGATCCACGTGCCCTATGTGCTCGGCATCATCGCGACCCGGAGTCTGACCGGCGAGGTGAAGGGCATCTCCGAGCTGGTGGAAACCGCCGAGACCCGCATCCGGCTCGGCATCCTCGCCTATGACGCGCTCGAGCGCATCAAGGCCAATCCGAACGACAAGGCGGCGCGCGCGGAATTCGCCGAGACCCAGGCGCACCTCGGCTATGCCCAGCTCCTCAAGCGCTTCGTCGCCGACCCGCGCATGGCCGATGACGCGACCATCGCGAAGGCGGCCTGGTCGACGGTGCCGAACGTGCCGGTGCTCTTCTGGGCCTTCCGGCTGATGGCCGGCGCCGGCTTCTTCTTCATCGCCGTCTTCGCCTTCGCCTTCTGGCTGGCGACCCGGCATGACTTCGGCCGCACCTGGTTCCTGAAGCTCGCGGTTGCCATCATCCCGCTGCCCTGGATCGCCTCGCAGGCGGGCTGGCTCGTCGCCGAGCTCGGCCGCCAGCCCTGGGTGGTGGAAGGCCAGCTCCCGACCTTCCTCGCCGCCTCCTCCATCTCGCTTGCCCAGATCTGGACGACCATCGTCGGCTTCACCCTCCTCTACGGCATCCTCGCCGTGGTGATGGTGCGGCTGATGCTGGCGGCGATCCGCAAGGGCCCCGAGCCCGATCCGCGGTGGACCGGCGCCGACCGCCCGCGCGACGCCGCCGCGCCCGATCGCCCGGTCTGGCAACCCCTGCCCGCGGAGTAAGCCCCATGCCCGTGCCGCTCGACTACGAGACCCTGCGCATCATCTGGTGGCTGCTGCTTGGCGTCCTCCTCATCGGCTTCGCGCTGACCGACGGCTTCGACATGGGGGTGGCCGCCCTTCTCCCGTTCATCGCGAAGACCGACCAGGAGCGGCGGCTCGTCATCAACAGCGTCGGCCCCACCTGGGAGGGGAACCAGGTGTGGTTCATCCTCGGCGGCGGGGCGATCTTCGCGGCCTGGCCGCACGTCTACGCCATCAGCTTCTCCGGCTTCTACCTTGCCATGTTCGTGGTGCTGGCCGCGCTCATCCTGCGGCCGGTGGGCTTCAAGTACCGCTCGAAGAAGGCCGACCCCGCCTGGCGCACCATGTGGGACTGGGCGCTCTTCGTCGGCGGCTTCGTGCCGGCGCTCGTGTTCGGCGTCGCGGTCGGCAACGTGCTGCTCGGCGTGCCCTTCCGGCTCGATTCGAGCCTGCGCTCCACCTACGAGGGCGGCCTCCTCGACCTCTTCTCGCCTTTTGCACTGGTCGCCGGTCTGCTCTCGCTTGCCATGCTGGTGCTGCACGGCGCGGGCTGGCTTGCCATCAAGATCGAGGACGGGCCGGTGCTCGCCCGCGCCCGCCGCTGGGGGGTGGGAGCGGCGCTCGCCTCGGTGGTGCTGTTTGCCGTCGGCGGCCTGTTCGTGGCCTATGGCGGGCTCGGCTACCGGCTCGAAGGCCCGGTAGACCCCAATGGCCCGTCGAACCCGTTCCTGACGGAGGCGGTCGCCGCGCCCGGCGCCTGGCTCGACAACTATGCCTCCGCGCCGTGGATGCTGCTGGCGCCCGCGCTCGGCTTCCTGGGGCCGGTGATGGCGCTCCTCGGCATCCTCCGCCGCGCCGATCTCCTCGTCTTCCTGGGCTCGTCGCTTGGCGCCTTCGGCATCATCGCAACGGCGGGCCTCTCCATGTTCCCCTTCCTCCTGCCCTCCTCGATCGACCCGGCCTCGTCCTTGACCGTCTGGAACGCCTCCTCCTCGAAGCTCACGCTCTGGGTGATGCTGCTGGCGACCGGCATCCTCCTGCCGATCGTGCTCGCCTACACCGCCTGGGTGTTCCGCGTGCTGTTCGGCCGGGTGACGACGGCCGAGGTGCGCACCAACCCCGACTTCTACTGAGGGAGCCCGCCCATGTGGTACTTCGCCTGGATCCTCGGCGTTGGCCTGGCCGTCGGCTTCGGGATCCTGAACGGCCTCTGGCACGAGTATCAGGCAAGCGCGCGCGGCGAGGACTATTGACCGGCCGCCGCCGCGCGGCTTGACCGGCTGCGATGCCCGTCGTGCCTGATCGCTCCCCGCCCGGCCCTGCCGAGCCGCTCCAGCTCCGGCGCGGGCCGGCCTGGCGGAACCGGCTGGCGCTGGCGCCCCTCACCAACATGCAGAGCAACGCCGACGGCACGCTCTCGCAAGCCGAGTTCCGCTGGCTCGCGATGCGCGCGGAAGGCGGCTTCGGGCTGGTCATGACCTGTGCCTCGCACGTGCTGCCGGGCGGCCAGGCCTTCCCGGGCCAGCTTGGCATCTGGTCGGACGCGCATGTCGAGGGCCTTGCCCGGCTGGCCGATGCCATCCGCGCGGCGGGGGCGGCGTCGGCCGTCCAGCTTCACCACGGGGGCCGCCGGGCCGACCCGAAGCTGACGGGCGAAACCCCGGTCTCCCCCTTCGCCTGCCCCGAGACGGGCGCGCGGGCGCTGACGCAAGCGGAAATCGCCGAGGTGATCGCCGCGTTTGCCGCGGCCGCGCGCCGCGCCGAGGCCGCCGGCTTCGACGGCGTGGAGCTGCACGGCGCTCACGGCTACCTGCTCGGCGCCTTCCTCGATTCCGAGCGCAACCTCCGCGACGACGGCTGGGGCGGCGACTTCGAGGGGCGCGCGCGCATCTTCGGCGAGGTGGTGGCCGCAGTGCGGGCGGCAACCGGCCCCGCCTTCCAGCTTGGCCTGCGCCTTTCCCCCGAACGCTTCGGAGTCCGCCTGGCCGAAGCGCGGGCGCTTGCGGCGCAGCTCTTCGCCTCGGGCCTCCTCGACTGGCTCGACCTCTCGCTCTGGGACGTGACCAAGGCGCCCGAGGAGGAGGCCTATGCCGGCACCCGCCTCATCGACCATTTCACCGACCTGCCGCGCCACGGCACGGCGCTGGGCGTTGCGGGCAAGATCCTGTCTGCCGCGCGTGCGGCCGAGTGCCTCGCGCGTGGCGCGGACTTCGTGCTGATCGGCCGCGGGGCGATCCTCCACCATGATTTTGCCGCCCGCGCGCTGGCCGACCCGGGCTTTGCCGCGCGGCCGCTGCCGGTATCGCGCGCGGTGCTGGCGGAGGAGGGGCTGAGCCCGCCCTTCATCGCCTACATGGAGACCTGGCCGGGCTTCGTCGCAGCCTGAGCGCGGCGGCGGGCGGGCCTTCGTCCACGGGCGGCCGCCTCGCGAGATGCAGTCACGCTCGCCTCGGGCCCGCGACCGGATTTCGCTGCGGGCGCGCGTGCCACCGCCCGACCCTCGCGACCGGGAGGGATCCCCTGCGAACGCCTAGCCGGGCCGGTGGGGAAGGGGAGAATGGTGGGCGCGACAGGGTTCGAACCTGTGACCCCTGCGATGTCAACACAGTGCTCTACCGCTGAGCTACGCGCCCACGTGCCCGGCCGGGACCCGGTCCCTTAGGCCAAGCCTGCCCGCGGCCGCAAGCCTCAACCCGCCTGGAGGCGGCGGATCTCGGCGAGATCGGCCGGCGGCGCGCGCCACAGCGGCGCCTCGGTTTCGACATACGCCCGCATGCGCTCGGGCATGTCGGCGAAGCGTTCGTGCCGGCGGGTCAGGAGGTGCATCACCACCGGCCCGCCGCCGAGCGCCGGCGGCCCCTCGCCGGTCCGCAGCCACGAAAGGACATAGGTGCCGGGGTCGGCTTCGGGGTCGACGACGAAGTCGTAGTTCTCGAACGCCTGCATCCGCGCCGCGGGGCCGATGGGGAGATCGAGGTAGACGGGGGCGGTGAAGACGAGGGTGCGGCCCTGGCGGCGCACCGCCATGTTCCCGCCCGGTCCGATCCTGGTCAGCCGGGCGCCTGCGCCCTGCTCCACGAAGGTCTCGACCCGGTCGCCCACCAGGCGGTAGGTGATGAACTGGTAGGGGTAGGCGATCGGCGGCACGGGCGCGCCGTCGGCGCCCTTCAGCACGTCACCCGTCTTCGTATCGCGGAACACGTAGATCTTGCGGTTGTACTGATGGGCGAGCGGCTGGCCCGGTTCCGGCCAGTGGGCGCGGGCGGTATCGAAGCCCTCGAGGAAGGCGAGGAGCTGGCCCGAGGGAAAGGCGCGGACCGTCCCTTCGGAATACCAGAAGACCGGCGCGCCCGTGCCGGCACGGATCCTGACCCAGGCGTCGAAGGCGGCACGGTCGAAGCCGCCCTCGGCGAGGAGGCCCTCGGTCGAGGCGGCGAGCGGCACGGCGAGCCCGGCGAGCGCGCCGCCGAGAAGGGTTCGCCGCGCCAGCACTCCCCGGCCTCAGAAGCCGGCGCGGAACGCCACGCCGAACTGGCGGGCGGGCGCGCCCGTCACCAGCGGGGACTGCACGGAGAAGTTGACCGAGTCGAAGAAGCGCACGCCAGCAACTGGGGTGGTGTCGTTCGTCAGGTTGTTGGCGAAGAACTGGATCCCGTAGCGTGCGTTGGTGATGTCGACACGGAGGTCGAGCGTGGTCTTGTCGCCGAAGAAGGCGAAGTTCTCGGCCCTGAGCCAGCTCTTCGACTGCCAGGCGAAATCGACGCGGCCGGTAAGCGTGTAGTCGGCCACCAGCGGCACCGACACGCGCGGGGAGACGAGCAGCTTGTGCGCTGGCACATAGGGCAGCTTGTTGCCGTCATAGGCGAGCGGCGGCCGGCCGAGGATGGCGAGCTGGCCGGCAAGCGAATCGTCGACGAAGGCGCGATACTCGGCGTTCGTCCAGGCATAGTTGCCGACAAGGGTGAGCCAGTCGGTCACGCGGGCGACGAAGTCGGTCTCCACGCCGAAGATCTCGGCCTTGCCGACGTTGCAGACATAGGTGCGCTGGGTGGTGGTGCCGCCGAAGCTCGCCGGGTTCTGGCAGGCGACCTGCTGGTCGTTCCAGTCGACGTAGTAGCCCGCCACGTTGGCGATGAGGCGACCGCCGAACCAGCTCGTCTTGAGGCCCGCCTCGTAGTTCCAGCTGTATTCCTCGGCGTAGGTGCGCTGGGCGTCGGTGATGTTGAGGTTGGTGTTGAAGCCGCCGGTCTTCACCCCCTTGGCGACCGAGGCGTAGAGCATCCGCCCCTCGCCAAGCCGGGCATCGACGATGACGCGCGGGGTCACGAACTCAAAGTCCTGGGCAAGGTTGAAGACGCGGGTGGAGGGGCCGGCGGGCACGCCGATGCGGGTGGGCGCCTGGCGGAAGGTCTGGCGCTCGGTCTCGTAGCGGAGCTCGCCCGTCACGCCCAGCCAGTCGAGAGGGCGGAGCGTGCCCGAGGCGAACACCGCCTTGCTCTTCGTCGTGGTGATCTGGTTGGGGTAGCCGAAGCTGTTGGCCGTCGCCTGCGTCAGCGGCGCGAGGCTGCGGTCGATGCCGTTCGTGTCGTTGTCGTAGAAGAAGCCGCCGATGAGCCAGGCAAAGCGCCCCTCGCCGTTGGATGCGATGCGGATCTCCTGGGCCCAGTCGCGCAAGTAGCCGACGTTCGACGAGGTGGCGAAGCGCGACTGGCCGATGGGGATGGCGGGGACGAAGGGGAAGCCGAAGTTGGGGCAGCCGGTGGATGCCGGTGCCGTGGAGGGCGTGTCGCACACCGTGTTGTCGCCGTCGAACGTGTAGTCGACGTTCCTCTTGTCGTAGGAGGTGAGCGAGGTGATGGTGGCGAAGCCGGCGTCGAACACGAGCGTGACGTTGGTGCGCAGCGTCTCGCCGCGGGTGCCGTAGGCGCCGGTGATGGGGTCGGTGAGCGTGTTGACGGTGACTCCATTGCGCGGGACGCGCGGCAGCTCGCCCTTGTAGAAGAGGTTGCGCACCGTACCGACGGGCGAGCCGGCCGGCCGGGCGGGATCGGCGTTGGTGCGGATGACGTTCGAGGGCGGCTGGCCGCTGTCCTCGCGGGTCCAGGTGAGGCGCCACGTGGCGAGGATGTTCGGCGTGGCCTGCAGCTCGACCACCGCCTGCGCGCCATAGTCCTGGGCGAAGTCGACCCGGCCGCCGTCGATGCTGCTCCTGTAGAAGCCGTCGGTCTCGCGGTAATAGCCGGCAAGGCGCACGCGGACGATGTCGGCAACCGGCCCGGAGACGCCGCCGATCACCTTGACGAGGCCCTGGGTTCCGACCGACAGCTCGCCGTCGCCGGTCCAGACGTCGCTCGGGCGGCGGGTGACATAGTTGATGGCGCCGGCAAAGGTGTTGCGCCCATAGAGGGCCGATTGCGGGCCTTTCACCACCTCGATCCGCTCGAGGTCGTTCATCTCGAGGTCGACCCCGGCCTTGCCCGAGAGGTAGACGCCGTCGAGGAACACGCCGACGTTGAGCGCGCCGAAGGTCTGGGCGGCGCCGCGGATGATGGGGAGCTGGTTCTGCGCGCCGAAGAGCGGCGTGAAGTTGAGGCCGGGGGTCAGCTTGGCGAGGTCAGCGAGCCGCTCGATCCGGGCGTTGCGGATTTCCTCGCGCGAGAAGGCGGCGATGGCCAGCGGCACCTCCTGGAGCGTCTCCTCGCGCTTGCGGGCAGTCACCACGATGTCGCCGAACATCGCCTCCTCGCCGGCGGAGGCCTGCTGGTTGGCGGTCTGGGCGAGGGCGGCGGGCGACAGCGTTGCCGCAGCGGTGGCAAGGAGGAGGGCGCGCATCCCGGGGTTTCCTTCCGTATCGGCCGCGCAGACTGCTCCAGGCCCGGGGGATTTGTCCAGACAAGTTCGCGGCAGCGCGGCAGCCGCGCCGCAGCTGTTGCGCCCGCGCCGCACCAATCCCGGGGTGCGTGCAGGTTTGCGCCTCCCGCCCGCTCCTGCGCCCCGCCCGGGGCCATCGGTCGCGGCTTCGCCCCGGCCTGCCCTGCCGGCCGGCGCCCCGCTCCCCTGCGCTCCTCCGCCCCCCCGCTCAGGCGCTAGAGCCCGAGCACCTGCTTGGCGATGATGCCTTTCTGCACTTCGTTCGAGCCACCAAAGATGGTCCAGGCCCGGCCGTTGAGGTAGGTAGGCATGGCGAGCTGGGCCTCGCGGCTGCCCACCGGCTCGGGCGCGCTGTTGCCGTAGAGCGGCCGCTCGGGCGGGAGCTGGAGCCCGAGCGGGCCAAAGATGTCGACGGCAAGCTCGTCGATCCGTTGCCGGAGGTTCGAGGCGATCAGCTTGACGAGCGAGGTCTGCGGCCCGGGCCGCCGGCCCTTCGCGAGATCGGCGAGGATGCGGAGCTCGGTCGTCTCGAGCGCGAGGGCCTCGAGCTCGAGGCGGACGAGCCGGGCCTCGATCGAGGGCTGGTGGCCGAGCGCCCCGTTGACGCCCGAGGGCTCGGCATCGGCCGCTGCGCGCAGCCGGGCGATGTCGGCAAGAAGGCGGGGCGCGGCGCAGCTTCCGCCCCGCTCGTTCTCAAGCAGGAACTTCGCGATCTCCCAGCCCTGGCCTTCCTGCCCCACGAGGCAGTCGACCGAGGTCTCGGCGTCGTCGAGAAACACCTGGTTCACCTCGTGGTCGCCCGCATGGGTCACGATCGGGCGGATCGAGATGCCCTTCTGGCGCATGGGCACGAGAAGGAAGCTGATGCCCGCCTGAGGCTTTGCCTCAGGGTCGGTGCGGGCGAGGCAGAACATCCAGTCGGCGTAGTGGGCGTGGGTGGTCCAGATCTTGGTGCCGTTGATGACGTAGCGGTCGCCCCGGCGCTCGGCGCGGGTCTTTAGCGAGGCGAGGTCGGAGCCGGCGCCCGGCTCGGAATAGCCCTGGCACCACTTCTCGGAGGCATCGCGGATGCGGGGGAGGAATCGCGCCTGCTGTTCGGGCGTGCCGTAGCGGCAGAGCACCGGGCCGATGAGCTTGAGGCCGAGGACGGAGAGGGCCGGCGCATCCGCGAGCGCGCACTCCTTCTCGAAGATGTAGCGCTGGACCGGAGTCCAGCCGGTGCCGCCGTGCTCCTTCGGCCAGTGGTAGGCGACCCAGCCCTTGGCGTGGAGCGCCCGGTGCCACTCGTCGCCGATGTCGGGCTCGACGAAGACGGACGGCGTGTTGCGCGCGCCCTCGCGCACATGCTCGGGCAGCGCCTCGGCAAGGAAGGCGCGCACCTCGTCGCGGAAGGCGAGTTCCTCGGCCGAAAGCTCCATGTCCATCAGTCGATCCTTCCAAGTCCCCAGGCGAGGCACCGCGCGAGGATCCGGTGGTAGACCGGGTAGTTCCACGCGCAGCGCTCCGGGTGAGTCCAGAACGGCACGAGGGCCGCGACGTCATAATGGCCCCGGCAGTGCCCCAGCGTGAAGTAGAGCACTGCCCCCTTTCCGTGCCGGCAGCGGTAGAGGATGGGCACCTCCGCATCCTGCCAGTTGGCCTCGACGAAGCCGGTCGCCTCGCCGGTGAACGTGGCGTCGAGCAGCACGTCGAGCGGCGAAAGCGTCCGGGAAAGATACAGTTCGTCAATCACTTCGAAGTCGCGCTCGCCGGCCACCAGCGGGTCTTCGGGCTTCCGGACCCTCACCGTGAACGGGCCGATGGGCGGGTGTGCGACAAATTGCGTCCCCAGCAGCGCCATCACGTCGTCGCGCTCGGCCGGGCTGTCGACCCGGCCGTCCTCGAGGAAGCGCAGGATCGAGTTGGTGCCGTGGAGCGCGAGCCAGCGCCCGCCGGCCTCGAGCCAGGCGCGGATCGCGGCGGCCTCCGCGGGTGTCGGCATGAGGTCGCAGGTGTAGGTGACGAGGAGCCGGCACTCGGCGAGCCGCGCGGTGTTGCGGTAGTCGCTGTCGACGCTGGCGCGGATGCGGGGCTCGGTCGCGAACAGCTTCAGGAGCTCGAGCCGGGCGTAGTCGATGTCGTGATACTTGCCCCCCGCCACCAGGTGGACCTGGATGGGCCCTTCGTCTGCATCGGCCATGCCGTCCTCCCTCCGCTCCCGCTCGGCCGCCCTGCCATCCCGCTCCCGCCCCTCGCGGCTAGTCCCGGATGTGGCCGCCGCCGTCCACCGGCAGCTGGGCGCCCGTCGTGAAGCTCGCCTTCGGGCTTGCGAGGAACAGGATCGCCTCGGCCACCTCGTGCGCCTCGCCGACGCGGCCCATGGGGTGGGTGGCGGCGAAGCCGGCCTCGGCGGCCTCGCGGTCCTCGGCCATGGCGAGGTAGCGCTCGTACATGGGCGTCCGGATGGCGCCCGGGTGCACCGTGTTGACGCGGATGGGCAGCCCTGCGCGGGCGAAATGGAGCGCGGCCGACTGGGACAGCGCCACCATGCCCGACTTCGACGCGCAATAGGCGGCGAAGATGGCGCCGGGGCGCATCGAGAGCATGGAGGCGACGTTGACAATGGCGCAGGGCCGGCCGCTCGCCTTCATGGCCGGCACGGCCGCCTGCATGCCGTACATGACGCCCGAGAGGTTGATGGCGAGGTGCCGGTCCCACGCGTCGTCGGAAAGCGTCTCGATGTCGGCGGGCTCGGAAATGCCGGCGCCGTTGACGAGGAGGGTGAGGGTTCCGAACCGTTCGAGGACGGCCTCCACTGCGGCCTTCCAGCTTGCGCGCGAGGTGACGTCGAGCGGCACGCCGAGCACGTCCGCGCGGAGCGTCTCGACCGCGCCGGCAAGGCGGGCGGAGTCGATGTCGGCGATGGCGACGCGCGCGCCTTCCTCGAGGAAGCGCCGGGCGGTCGCGAGACCGATGCCGCCGGCCGCACCCGTCACCAGCGCGACGTCCCCGTCAAGCAGTCCCATGCCTCCCCTCCTCTCCCTGCCCGGCCTGCCCCGCCTGCCGTGCCTGTCCCGCCTGCCGTGCCTGTCCCGCCTGCCGTGCCTGTCCCGCCGGTCCTGTCTGCCCGGCCTCGCCGCGCCCGGTAGCACGCCCAGCCGGCCTGCCCGCTGCGGCGCGCGCCTTCAGCTGGCGAGGATGGTGACGGCCGAGAGGCCGGGGGCGCCATAGACATGGCTGTAGGCGACGCGCGCGCCCTCCACCTGCCGGGCGCCGGCCGTGCCCCGGAGCTGCATCACGTTCTCGTAGACCTGGCGCAGGCCCGAGGCGCCGATCGGCTCGCCGCAGGCGAGGCAGCCGCCGTCGGTGTTGACGGGGAGCGTGCCGCCGATCCGGGTGCGGCCTTCGGCGAGCCACGCCTCCTGCTCGCCGTCGGCGCAGAAGCCGTTCTCGGCCATGTGCATGATCTCGGCGCCACTCTCCGTGTCCTGGAGCTGGGCGACGTCCACGTCCTCGGGGCCGATGCCGGCCACCTCGAAGGCGGCGCGGCTGGCAAGCACGGTGGGCGAGGGGCCGCGCTCGAGGTCGAGCGAGGGCGAGAAGACCTCGAAGCTGCCCGGCGGCCGGGTGCGGACGACGGCCGCCTTCACCCAGACGGGCGTGGCGCCGAGTTCGCGGGCCTTTGCCGCCGAGGCGAGCACCAGCGCCACCGCGCCTTCCGAGGGCGAGCAGAACATGTACTTGGTGAGCGGGTCGTTCACCATCTGGCTCATCATGATGGTCTCGAGGTCGACCGGCTCGCGCCGCCAGGCGTGCGGCGCCAGCGCACCGTTGGCGAAGGCCTTCTCGGCCACCCGGCCGAGCGTGATCGGGGTGATGCCGTAGGTCTCCATGTAGCGGCGGAGCTTGAGTGCGAAGAACTGGGTGGTGAGCATCATCCCCGTCTCGCCGTACCAGGCGGGCAGGCCCCAGTCGGCGGGCTCGGGGTTGAAGCTGCCGCGCGGGTGCTTGTCGAAGCCGACGACGAGCGCGAGGTCGGCCTCGCCGGCCCGGATGGCGTTGGCGGCCGAATAGAGCGCCGAGCCGCCGGTCGCGCAGCCGTTGGCGACGTTCAGGAAGGGAAGGCCGGTCAGGCCCAGCTCGGCGACCATCGTGTCGGCATTGCCTCCGGCCGCCGAGCCGCCGAAGGCGATGCGGATGTCCTCCCAGGCCACTCCTGCATCGGCAAGCGCCGCGCGCGCGGCGATGACGCCCTGCTGGAGGCCCGAGACTCCGTCGGTGCGTCCGAAGCGGTGGATGCCTGCGCCGATGATGGCCACGTCCGTCATTTCGGGTCCTCCTCCTCGTCCAGGGGTCCGAAGGCGTAGGTGAGGCGGCCAGCGAAGGGCACGAGCCTGAGCGCGCACGGCAGGCCGACCTTGAGTTCGTCAAAGGCAAAGCCGTCGAGCCGGCTCTCGACGATGACTGCGCCGGGCAGCTCGACATAGCCGAGCGCGAAGGGGCGGAAGGGCGTCTCGACCGGCCCCGCATAGGGCGGGGACTTGGGCGGGAAGCGCTGCACCGTCCAGCTCCAGATCCGGCCCTCGCGCGGCAGGCGGACGGGTTCGAACCGCTCGCGGTCGGCCGGGCAGGGAAAGACGATGCGGCCGGTCGCCCGCTCGCGGCCGCCGATGAGCGCGGGTGGCGGGCCCAGCTCGAACAGGCCTTCCGCAATCGGCGGGAGGGTGGCAGCCTCTGCCATCACGCGGCCTCCGCGTAGCGGGCGGCTGCGACCCCCTGGTCGCCGTGGAGGCGGGCGAGCATCTGGATGCGCTTCAGGCCATGGCCGATGATGAGCTCGTCGGTCACGCCCATGCCGCCGTGGAACTGTACCGCCTCGTGGGCAATGGCGATCGCGGCTTCGGCAAGATAGGCGCGCGCGGCGGCAATCGCGGCCGTGTCTCCTTTGGCCGCCGCGCGGCACACCATCGAGCGGCCCTGCTCGAGCGCCGCGTAGCAGTCCACCATGCGGTGCTGGATGGCCTGGAACCGGCCGATCGGCTGGCCGAACTGCACGCGCGTCTTCACATAGGCGAGCGTCTGCTCGAAGAGCATGGAGGCAACGCCCAGCATCTCGGCCGAGGCGGCAAGCCAGGTGCGGTCGAGCGCGGTCTCGAGCGCGTCGGTCGCGTCGCACTCGAGGAAGGTGGCGGGCGTGTCGCGGAAGGCCACTTCTGCCGCCAGGCTGCCGTCGGCGGCGACCCAGGGGCGGCGCTCGGCCGCGTCCGCCTCGACGAGGAAGAGCCCGAGCCCGCCGGCGTCGCGCGCATCGCCCGAGACGCGCGCCGAGACCACGAGGAGGTCGGCCGCGCCCCCCTGCCACACGGCGGACTTGGCGCCCGACAGCCGCCAGCCGCCGCCATCTGCCCGGGCGCGGGTCTCGACATGGTGAAGGTTGTAGCGGCCGGCGCGCTCGCCAAGCGCGGCGGCAGGCACGGCCTCGCCGGCGATCACCCGGGCGAGCGCCGCCCGGCCCGGACCTTCGCCCGCGGCCTCGAGCAGCGTGCCCGCCATGACGAGCGACTCGGTGAAGGGCTCGGTGGCAAGCCCGGCGCCGAGCGGCTCGGCGACCGCGAAGATCTCGACCGGCCCGCCGCCGAGGCCCCCGGCCTCGGCAGCGAAGGGCAGGGCAAGGACGCCAAGCTCGGCAAGCTCGCGCCAGGCGGCCCGGTCGAACCCGCCCGGATGGCGGCGCGCCTCGCGCCGCTTCGCAGTGTCGAGCCCGTGCCGGCCGGCGCACCAGCGCGCCACCGTCTCGCGCAGGAGCAGCTGTTCCTCGGAGAAGTCGAAGTTCATGCCGGCACCATCGCCTTGCGCCGCAGCACGACGGGAAGCGAGGAGATGCCGCGCAGGAACATGTTGGGCTTGACCACGGGCACCGCGCCGGGGGCGAGGGCGAAGGACTCCACCCGGTCGAGCAGCTCCTGGAAGGCGACGACCAGCTCGCGGCGCGAGAGCATGTTGCCGACGCACATGTGAATGCCGCGCCCGAAGGCGAGGTGGGTCTTCGCGTTCGGCCGGGTGACGTCGAACCGGTCCGGGTCGGGGTAGCGGGTGGGGTCGCGGTTGGCAGCGGCGAAGCGCGCCATCAGCATGGTTCCGGCTTTCACCGGAACGCCTGCCACCTCGGTGTCGCGCCTGACGATGCGGAAGAGGCCCGAGGTGGGGCTCTCGAGCCGGAGCATCTCCTCGACCATGTTCGGAATGAGGCTGCGGTCGGCGCGGACCTTCGCCAGTTCGCCGGGGTTCTCGATCAGCATGACGAGCCCGCCGGCGAGCGTCGAGGTGGTGGTCTCGTTGCCGGCCACCATCAGCTGCTGGAGGATCGACATGATCTCGGCGTCGGAGAGCGGATTCTCGCCGTCGACCGAGGCGTGGACGAGGTCGTTCAGAAGGTCGTCGGTGGGGTTCGCGCGGCGCTGGTCGATGAGAGTCTTGGCATGGTGCTGGTATTCCACCACCTCGCGCGCGCACTCGAGCTCGCGCTCGCGCGGGATCATCTGCCCCAGCCGGTCGGCGAAGGCATCCGACCAGCGCTTGACGGTGGCCACATCGGTCGAGCTGTCCATCCCGATCTCGGAGGCGATGACGGCCACCGGCAGCGGCACGGCGAAATCGGCGACGAAGTCGACCGGCTCGCCCGCCTCGGCCTTGGCGAGCATGTTCTCGATGAGCCGCACGGCAATCGCGCGGATCTTCGATTCGATGGCGTCCACCCGCTTCATCGAGAAGGCGAGGTTGACGAGCTTGCGGAACCGGGTGTGGACGGGGGGATCGGCGGTCAGGAGCGTGTCGACCGCCGGCCAGCCGGTGTCGAGGATGGCCTTCACCTCCGGGTCGTTCGCCCGCGCGCCCGAAAGCGCATCCCCGAAGTCGTTGGAGAAGTCCTCCACGCGCCCCAGCACGTCGACGAGGGCGTCGTAGCTCGCGACGTAGGTGATGGGGGTGCCGGGCACCTGGAAGACCGGGCACTTGGCGTGGACCTCGGCGTAGAAGTCCCAGGGGTCGACGAGGACCTCGGGCGCGAAGGGGTGTCGGGAGAGGGCGGACGCGTCGCTCATGGCCCCCAATCTAGCGCCGTCGCTGCCGCGCGCCCGCCGCGCAAAAGCAACAGGCTAGGCCGAAGGAGAGGGGGCCATCTGCGCCATGAACTGGCCAAGGTCGAAATAGTCGCGCCAGGCGGTGATGCTGCCATCGGCGACGTCAAAGGCGCCCATCACCCTGATGGCAAGCGTCCGCCCGTCGGCGAGGGTGAAGCGGTCGGTCCGTTCGGTCAGCACGGTGCCGCGCGTGGCGTCCCCCGTCGCAGCGATCGCGTGGGTCTCCCAGTCGATCGCGGTTGCCGGAAGCTGGCCAAGGAAGGCGCGCGCGGCCGCCCGGCCATGGACGGTCGGCATCGGCACGTTGTCGTAGACCACGTCCTCGGCAAGGAGCGCGCAGGCGCCGTCGAGGTCGAGCGCGTTCACGCGAGCGAGGAACAGGCGGACGGTCTCGAGCGGGGTCATGGGCAGTCTCCGGGTCAGGGGTGGGCAGTGGCGCCGCCGTCGACCACGAGCGGGGTTGCAGTCACGAAGGCGGCATCGTCGGAAGCGAGGAAGGCAGCGACGCCGGCGATGTCGTCCGGCGTGCCGAGGCGCTTCAGGGCGGCCTTCTCGCGCCAGTAGGCGGCGAACTCGGGCTGGGCCTCGAACGGCCCCTTCGTCATGCCGGTGAGAATCGCGCCGGGCTGGATGCACACCACGCGGATTCCCTTCGGCCCCAGCTCCACCCCGAGCGCGCGGGCAAGCCCCAGGACGCCGTGCTTGGCCGCGGCATAGGCGGCCATGCCCGCCTCGCCGAAGGAGGACATGACCGAGCCGGTCATGAGGATGACGCCGTGGCCGCTCTCGGCGAGCAGGGGCACGCAGGCGCGGCAGAGGCGGAAGATGCTCGAGAGGTCGATGGCCAGCATCTCCTCCCAGAGCGAGTCGGGGTGGCCCTCCAGCGGCTGGGCCGCCGTGATCCCCGCATTGGCGAAGAGCACGTCGAGCCCGCCGAGCCGCGCCTTTGCGGCCTCCGCCATGGCCTCGGCGGCGCCGGGAGCGGCGACGTCGAGCGCAAGATCGCACGGCCCTGCGCGGTCGACCGTCAGTACGCCCATGCCTTCGGCGCGGAAGCGGGCAGCGGTTGCCGCCCCGATTCCCGACGCCGCCCCGGTGACGAGCGCCCTTCGGCCGCTGAGCCCGCGCATCAGCCCATCTCCCTCATGCAATCTCGAGGATCATCTTGCCCTCGTTGGTGCCGTCGAAGAGGCGCATGAAGGCGGCATAGGCCTGGTCGAGCCCGCGGTCGACATGCTCGTCCACCACGAGCTTCCCCTCCCTGAGCAGCGCGGCCATGGCAGCGATTCCTTCCGGCCATTCGGGAAGCCATTCCGAGACGAGGAAGCCGCGGATTGTCGCCTTCCTGACGATCAGCTGCCAGAGGTTGCGGGCACCCACCGGCGCCGGGGCGTTGTACTCGGCGATGAGGCCGCACAGGGCCACGCGTGCCCCGTCGCGCAGCGCCAGCAGCGCGCCATCGAGGCAGGCGCCGCCGACATTCTCGAACACCCGGTCCACCCCCTCGGGCGCGGCGGCGCGGATCGCTTCGGCGATGGCCTCGGCATCCCTGCCACGGTGGTCGATGGCAGCGTCATAGCCGTAGCGCTCGACGAGCCGCCGGCACTTGGCCTCCCCGCCCGCGATCCCGATGGTGCGGCAGCCCTTCAGGCGCCCGAGCTGGCCGACCAGGCTTCCGACCGCGCCGGCCGCCGCCGAGACGAGGAGCGTCTGCCCCGGCGCGGGCATGAGGACCCGCTCGAGGCCGAACCAGGCGGTCATGCCGACCGCGCCGAGCGCCGAGAGGAAGTGGGTGGGCGATGGCACGAGCGCCGGGTCGACCGGGCTTGCGAACCCGTCGCTGCGCCCGATCGAGTGGGTCTCGATGCCATGGAGCCCCACAACCCACTGCCCGACCGGAAAGGCGGGGTTGCGGCTCTCGACCACCTCGCCGACCGTCGTGGCGCGCACCGCCTCGCCGAGCGGCACGGGCGGCATGTAGGAGGGCGCGTCGTCGAGCCAGCCGCGGATGGCGGGGTCGAGCGAGGCGTAGCGGTTGGCCACCAGGAACTCGCCCTCGGCAAGCGCGGGGAGCTCTTCCTCGACGAGGGCGAAGTCGGCCTCGACCGGCCGGCCCTGCGGCCGGCGCACGAGGGTGAAGCGGGTGCGTTTCATCGGCGGTCTCCATCGACGACGAGGGTGGTGCCGGTCACCATCCGGCTGCGGGGGCCGGCAAGGAAGGCGGCCGCTGCGGCAAGCGCCTCGGGCGTGGCGCGGCCAGTGCCGGCCGGTCTCACAAGGTTCACGCGCACCGGGGGGCTGAGCTCGCCGGCCTCGACGGCAGCAATCCGGCAGAAGTGGGCGAGCGCGCCGGCAGCCGCAGCGAAGGCCGGGCCGGGGCCGTCCGCGCCCATGACGAGAACGAGGCTGCCGCCCGCCCCCTGCGCTCCGAAGTGGCGGAGCGCGGCGCGCGCGGCACGCACGAGGCGCTCGACCTCGGCTTCCCACAGGGCGCGGAAGGCGGTGGGCGTGGTGGCGTCGAACCCGGCGGCGGGCGCCGGGTCGGCAGCGGCGACGAGAGCTGCAACCGGGCCGGGGCCGGGCGCGGCCGCAAGGTCGGGCGCATCATCGGCGGCCAGCGGGCAGGCGCAGGCCGCAAGACCCTCGGCGGCCAGCCGGCGCTCCAGCACGCCGGCGCTGGCGGCGCCTGCCGGCGCCGCGATCGCCACCATGCCTGCCGCCTCGGTCATGGGTCAGATGCGGTTGCTCAGCATCCAGCCGCCGTCGACGACGAGGGCGGCGGGCGGGAAGCCGGCCGTCTCGGGCGCGGCGAGGAAGGCGATGGCCTCGGCGATGTCCCGGGGCCGGCAATAGTCGCGCAAGGGAAGCGCGGCGAAGTTCGCCGGGTCGGCCCAGTAGGCGTCGTCGTAGAGCGCTTCGGTCATGGGCGTCTTCGTGCCGCCGGGGACGACGGCGTGGACGCGGACCTTCTCGCCCGTGGCTGCAAGCTCACGGTGGGTCGCCTCGGCGAGCGCGACGAGCGCAGCCTTGGCCGTGCCGTAGGCTGCCGTGCGCATCACCGGCTTCAGGCCCGCGACACTGGCAACGACGACGATGGCGCCCCGCGCGGGCGAGCCCTGGCGGCGGAACTGGGCGACGGCTGCCTTCATGCCGAGGAAGGCGCCTTCCACGTGCACCCGCGCCTGGGCGCGGAACGTCTCGAGGGAAAGCTCGGCCACGCGGCCGGCTGCGGCCGTGCCGGCGTTGGAGACGAGGATGTCGAGCCGGCCGAACCGCGCGACGCAGGCGGCAAGGGCTGCTTCCCACTGCGCCGGGTCGGTCACGTCATGGCCGAAGACCGTTTCGTTGGCACGCAGGTCGGTTGCGAACACCGAGGCGCCCCGTTCGGCAAGGAGCGCGGCGGTGGCCGCGCCGATGCCCGAGGCCGCGCCGGTGACGAGCGCCACCTGGCCGTCGAGGCGCGGCCCTCCGGTCACGGCAGCCGCACCTCGAAGCGGCCGGCCTCCTCGCGAATGGCGAAAGTGGTGATCGGCGCCGAGGCCGGCGGGCCAAGCGCGCGGCCGGTCGCGAGGTCGAAGCGGGCGCCATGGTGCGGGCACATCACCGCGCTGCCGCGCAGCCGCGCTCCCTCGAGCGACAGGAGCGCGTGGCTGCACCTGCCCTCGAGCGCGAACAGCCGCCCGTCGCCTGCCCGGGCGACGAGCACCGGCCGCCCGGCCACCTGCCGCAGCGCGCAGGTTCCGGGCGGAAGGTCCGCCGGGCCGGCGTCGGCGAAAGCTGCGCTTTCCTCCCCCATCGCTCTCCTGTTGCCGCTGCGTGCCGCCCCCCTTGAATTCGGGGCCGACCTCGATAAGTCGAGAGGTGGAGGGTCCAGTGGCAGCGGGAGTGCGCGGGGGCCATTCCCCTTTGCGCTAGGGCCCCGGGGATGCGCCTTTTGGTGTGCGCGCGGGTGAGGGAGAGCGCATGGCCCTGAGGGACGAGATCGCGGCGGTGACCATCCGCCAGCTGTCGGACGTTCGCAAGGCGGCGGAAGCCTTGCGCGACATTGCCTGGGAGCGGGCGCGGCTCCGGGTCGGCGCGGCCGACAATATCGCCTCCAAGCAGCCGCTGACCGACGAGGACGGCGCCATCCTTGCCGCCGAGGTGTTCGGCTGGAACGCGCCCCACGAGCGCTGGTGGGCCGACACCCGGCTCGCCCTTTCCTCGCCGCTGCCGCGTGCCTGCCGCTACGAGAGCGAGCCCTTCTGGGTGAACGCCGAAGGGTTCCGCACCCGCCAGCCCAACCGCTACCTCGACGCGATCGATCTCTCCAACTTCGAGAAGCGGGCGCTGTGCAAGGCGGCCATCGTGGTGCCGATCCACCTGCCGTTCGGCCAGATTGGCGCCGTCTCGTTCAACGCCGCCGACCCGGAGCGGACCGACCTGTCCGCCGAGTTCGAGGAGCATTCCGACGAGCTCGCCCTCCTCTCCCACCGGTTCATCGCCGGCTGCGTGAAGGCGCACCGCACCCGCCAGTGGCTGCCGGCCGACTGCCAGCTGACCAAGCGCGAGGTGGAGTGCCTGCGCTGGGCCTCGATCGGCAAGACCGACAAGGAGATCAGCCTGATCCTCGGCCGCAGCCACGCCACCGTCCGCTTCCACATCCAGAACGCGGGCGAGAAGCTCGACGCGGTGAACCGCTCGCAGACCATCTTCAAGGCAAGCCAGCTCGGCTATCTTGGCTCGGCAGCCTGACGCCGGCGCGGAGGGTGGCGGCCGGGGCGTGCGGGGGGGCCGGCCCGCGGGCGGCAGGAGCCGGGGCGGGGAGGCAGAGGTCCGGTCCCCGCCAGCGCCATCCCGCTGGCCGAGGGCGCACCTCGCGGGAGCTCGAGGGGCAGCCCGGGTGACGGGACGGCGCGCAGCCTGCGGCGCCGGGGGCGGGCCGGGGTGCGGATCCCGAGGGGGGCCTAGTCCGCCACCTTCAGCACCTGCTTGCCCCGGTTCTCGCCCGTGAACAGCCGCATGAGCGTGCGCGGGGTGTTCTCGAAGCCGTGCTGCTCGTCGATCCGGAAGGCGAGCTTCCCCTCATTGACCAGGGCCGCCAGGCGCTTGCGGATGGCCGGAAACTCGGCCGCCCAGTCGAGCACGATGAACCCGTGCATGCTCGCCCGGCGGAACACCAGGTTGAAGTAGTTCTCAGGGCCCGCCGGCATGGTGCCGGTCTCGTAGCGCGAGATTCCCCCGCAGATGACGACCCGCGCACCGGTCGCGATCTCGCCCAGCATGTCGTTGAGGATGGATCCCCCGACATTGTCGAAGACGACGTCGATGCCCCGCGGGCACAGCTCCTTCAGCCGGCCGCGGACATTCTCGCGCTTGTAGTCGATGGCGGCATCATAGCCCGCCTCCTCGACGAGCCACCGGCACTTCTCCTCGCCGCCGGCGATGCCCACGGCCCGTGCGCCGGCCACCTTCGCCAGCTGGCCGACCGTGGACCCCGTGGCACCCGCCGCGCCCGAGACCACCACCGTGTCCCCCGGCTTCGGCTGGCCCAGCTTGAAGAGCCCGCACCAAGCGGTGAGCCCGGTGGTGCCCAGCACCGAGAGCATGGCAGTCGGCGGCAGATCGGGGTGGACCGGCTCGAAGCCGGCGCCGTCGGTGATGAGCCACTCGGTCCAGCCGGTCAGCCCGGCGTAGAGCTGGCCCTCCTTCAGGCGCGGGGTGTTCGACTTCACGATGCGGACAATCCCCGAGCCGCGCATCACGTCGCCGATCTTCATGGGCGCCACATAGTCGGCCACGTTCTCGGCCCAGCCCTTCTGTGCCGGGTCGAAGCCGAGCCACAGCACCTTGGCGAGCGCCTGGCCGGGGCCGGGTTCGTCCGCAATCTCGGTCTCGACGAGGGTGAAGTCGGAATCCTTCAACGGCCGGCCGCGGGGGTGGTCGGCAAGCAGCCACTGGCGGGTCTTCATGGCGAGCCTCCTTCGTGGCCCGCCCCTGCATGGCCCGGCGCGCTCGGGCCAGCCACCAGCTTGGATAGGGCTAGAGCCGCTCGAGCACCTCGGCGTGGACCCGGCGGTCGCCAGCGGCGATCACCGCGCCGCTGCTGCCGACCCTCAGCGGCTCGCCCTTCCAGTCGGTCATCACCCCGCCCGCTCCCAGCACCACGGGGACGAGCGCGGCCCAGTCGTGGAGCTTCAGGCCCTCCTCGATCACGAGGTCGAGGTGGCCCGAGGCCAGCAGCGCATAGTTGTGGCAGTCCCCGCCCAGAAGGACATCCCGCGCGGCGCGGGCCACGCGGTGGAAGGCGGCATGGCCGGCAGCGCTGAAGGCCATGGGGTGGGTGGTGGCGAGGTGGGCCTCCGCCAGCGACGGGCAGGGCCGCACGCGGACGGGGGTGCCGTTGAGCCGGGTGCCCGGCCAGTCGCCCAGCTGGCCCACCCAGCGCTCGCCGGCGATCGGCTGATCGATGATGCCGATGACGGGAAGCCCCAGCTCGACGAGGGCGATCAGCGTGCCGAAGGTGGCGCGGCCGGCGATGAAGGCGCGGGTGCCGTCGATCGGGTCGAGCACCCAGAGGCGCCGCGCGTTCGGCCGGACGACGCCGAACTCCTCGCCGACGATCCCGTCCTTCGGCCGGTCGGCCGCAAGGATTGCCCGCATGGCGGCCTCGGCCTCGCGGTCGGCAACCGTCACCGGCGAGAGATCGGCCTTGGCGTCGACTCCCACCCCCTGCCGGAAGTGCCGGCGCAGCACCTCGCCCGCCGCATCGGCGAGCCGGTTGGCGATGGCAATGTCGGCGGCGAGGCGCATCAGCGCGAGGGAGAGGCCGCGAGCCCGAGTTCGGCAAGAAGGCGCGCCCGGTCGGCATCGAGCGCGGGCGCCGGCGGCCGCGTCGCAGGGTCGGGCACGCCCGCGAGCTTGACCGGGTTGCCAGCCACCTTGAGCGGCCGGCCGCTGGCGAGCGCGGTCTCGACCAGCATGGTGCGCGCCGCCACCTGCTCCATGGCAAGCGCCTCCGAGATGCGGTTGACGGGCCCCGCGGGCACGCCTGCGCGTCCGAGGAGGTCGAGCCAGTGCACGGCGGGCGCGGTCTTGAAGCGGGCTTCGAGCAGCGCCTCGAGCGCGGCCTGGTTGGCGGTGCGCGCGGCGTTGGTCGCGAAGCGCGGGTCATCGGCAAGCTCGGCCACGCCGAGCGCCTCCGCCATGGCGCGAAAGAGCGCGTCGTTGCCGGCAGCGACCACGATCGGGGCATCGGCGGTCATGAACGCCTGGAACGGGGTGATGGAGGGGTGCCGGCTGCCGAGAGGGGCCGGATCCGCGCCGGTCACCTGCAGCCGGGCGATCGCATTCTCGAGGATGGCGAGCTGGCAGTCGAACATGGCGACATCGACGTGCGTGCCGCGGCCGGTCCGCTCGCGCAGGAGGAGCGCCGCCTCGATGCCCACCACCGTGAAGAGGCCGGCCGTGATGTCGCCGAGCGAGGTGCCCACGCGCACGGGCGGCTGGCCGGGGTGGCCGGTCACGCTCATGATCCCGCCCATCGCCTGGACGATGACGTCATAGGCCGGGCGCGCGGCCTCGGGGCCGGTCTGGCCGAAGCCGCTTGTCGAGGCGACGATGAGTCTAGGGAAGCGGGCGTGGAGCGCGTCGAAGCCGTAGCCGAGGCGGGCGAGCGCCCCGGGGCGGAAGTTCTCGGCGAGCACGTCGGCGCGTGCGAGCAGCGCCTCGAAGACGGCCCGGTCGGCCGCGGCCTTCAGATCGAGCGCGATCGATTCCTTGCCGCGGTTGATGCTGGCGAAATAGGCGCTCTCGCCGTCCACGAAGGGCGGAAAGGCGCGGGCGTCGTCCCCCGTGCCGGGCGCCTCCACCTTGATGACGCGCGCGCCGAGGTCGGCGAGCAGCATGGTGGCATAGGGCCCGGCGAGCACGCGGGTGAGATCGACGACGAGGATGCCCTCGAGCGGGCGCGTGCCGGGGGTGGCCATGGCCCGTGCCTAGAGGCTCGTTGCGCGCGGGAAAAGGGCGGAGGGCCGCTGCCGCTGCGGGCTGCCGGGCTCGACGAACGGCCGACGCCCCTCGACGAAGCGCCTCGCTCCGCCGGTGACGCTTCTGCTACACGCTGGCGGATGAAGCCCCTCGCCGAGCCCGGTCGTCCCGCGCCCGCGTCCGCGGCCGCGCGCGCGCTTCCCGACCGGCAGAGGCGGCTTGCCGTCGCCTCGATCGCCGGCTTCTGGCTCGTCTACTTCCTGCTCGCCACCTTCCGCGCCTTCATCGGCGAGGCGCCCGCGCAGGACGAGATGCTGGTGCGCCGCACGGTGGTGACGCTCGCCTCCATGGGCCTCACCTTCCTGCTCTACGGCCTCCTCACCCGGTTCGAGAATGCGCCCACCGGGCGGCTGCTCGCGGTCGCCTTCCTGGCCTCGGTGCCGCTTGCGCTCGCCTACGCGTGCGTCAACTACGTGGCCTTCTACCTCTTCCCCATTGCCCACATGCTGAAGGACCCGATGTGGGCGGCAAAGCCCGCCCATGTCGTCATCATCGGCCAGGCGCTCGACTGGTACTTCTTCATTGCCGCCTGGGCGGTCATGTGGATCGCCATCCTCTACGCCGGCAAGGTGCAGGCAGCCGAGCGCGCTGCCGCGCGCTACGCCCGCGCCGCGCAGGAGGCCGAGCTGCGCGCGCTGCGCTACCAGGTGAACCCGCACTTCCTGTTCAACACGCTGAACGCGCTTTCCACCCTCGTCATGCGCGGCGCGACCGAGGAAGCCGAGCGGATGATCCTGAACCTTTCCACCTTCTTCCGCGCTTCGCTCACGCGCGATGCCGCCGAGGACCTTCCGCTTGCCGAGGAAGTGCGCCTCCAGCGCCTCTACCTCGCCATCGAGCAGGTGCGCTTTCCCGAGCGGCTGCGCGTCGAGGTGGACGTTCCCGAGGCGCTCGGCGGGCTGCCCGTGCCAGCGCTCATCCTCCAGCCCCTGGTCGAGAACGCCATCAAGTACGGCGTCTCGCGCAGCTCGCGGCCTGTCACCGTGCGGATTGCCGCGCGGCTGACAGATTCGGGCCGCCTCGTTCTCGACGTCGCCGACGACGGCGAGGGCGCGTCTGCGCCGGCGCCAGCCGGCTGCGGCGTGGGCCTTGCGAACGTCCGCGCGCGGCTTGCCGCCCGCTACGGCGACGCGGCGCGGCTCGATGCCGGGCCGGGCGCATTTGGCGGCTTCGTCGCGCGGATCCTGATGCCCGCCGCCCGGGCCCGGCCCCAGGCGGCTTGCGCCGACGCCATGGCGGCTGCGGCCTGAAGGCCAGCCGGTCGCGCGCGTGACGGGGCAGACGGTGCCGCTCAGGACCCTCATCGTCGATGACGAGCCGCTTGCCGTCGAGCGGCTCCAGATCCTCTGCGCGCGGCTTGCCGCGCTGCAGCTGGTGGGCACGGCCGCCGACGGCGAAGCCGCGCTGCGCCTCGTCGACGCGCTCGACCCGGACCTCCTGTTCCTCGACATCGCCATGCCGGGCATGTCGGGCATGGAGGTGGCCGCGGCGCTTGCGGCACGGCCCCGGCGCCCGGCCATCGTCTTCGTCACCGCCTTCGACGGCTTCGCCGTCGCCGCCTTCGATGCCGATGCCGTCGACTATCTCATGAAGCCGGTCGCCCCCGACCGGCTCGCCCGCGCGGTCGAGCGGGTGCGCGAGCGGCGGCATGCGCCGCCGCCCTTGGCCGTGCCGGCGCCCTCCGCGCCCTCGCCCCATCTCGCCGAGCTCTGGGTTCCCAACCGGGGCGAGCTCGTGCGCCTCGAGGTCGGCGCGATCGACTGGATCGAGGCCGAGCGCGACTACATGCGGCTCCACGTCGGCAGCCGGAGCTTCCTCATCCTCGAGACCATCTCGGCACTCGAGGCCCGGCTTGACCCGGCCGCATTCCTGCGCGTGCATCGCGGCGCCATCGTCCGCCGCGGCGCGATCGCCCGCCTTGTCCACGACGGCCAGGGCAACTGGGCCGTCGAGCTCGCGGGCGGCGTGCAGGTGCGGATCGGCCGCACCTATCTGGCCGCCGCCAAGGCCGCCCTCCTCGACCGCGCCTGAGCGCCCCGGGGGCGCCTTCGTGGCGGCGCAAACGGAAAGCCCCGCCCGGCGGGGGTGCCGGGCGGGGCTCGGGAGGGCCGGGAGGCGGAGGGAGCGGGTCAGTCGACCGCGGCGGCCGGCTGGCGCCGGGCCGCCTGGCGGGCGGCGCCGGCCACCGCGTTGGCGACGAGCTGGTCGCGCACCACGGTCACCGCCGCGCGGGTCTCGGCCGCGCAGGCCCTGCGGCGCTGCATCGCGGCAAGGCTGCGGCTGCCGTCGTCGCAGACCTGCTCGACGGCGCGGGCGATCCGTTCGTCGAAGCTGCGCTGGCCTTCGGCGGAGGCGAGGTCGAGCCCGGCGTAGGACACGCTGGCGTTGCGCGCCTCGGCCGGTGCGGCGAACGCCGCGGTCTGAAGCCCGGTCGCGGCGAGCGCGGCGAGGAGGGCGGGAACGATGATGCGGGGTCGGGTGGTCATGGCTGGTCTCCTGTGGCGTGTGGCTGACCTGCCGGGGGCGGGGAGAGGGGGGAACCCGCCCCCGGCAGCGCCATGACCGCGTTGTGCCACGTGCCCCCCGGCCCCGCGCGTGCCTCTCGACGAGTGCTCCTTCAGAGTCGGCGGATGGCGCGCGCCTTCGACGAACGGCGGGTCCCGGACGACGAACGGCAGGCCGGCAGAGGGTCGTCGGGTCGGGTGCTGCCGGGCGTCAGAACCGGAAGGCGAGCTCCGCGCCGTAGAGGGCGGGAAGCCCGCGGATGAAGGTCGGGATGCCGAAGGCGCCGCCGGTGTTCCCTGCGTCGATGAGATACTCCTTGTTGAGCGCGTTCCTGGCGAAGCCGAGGAGCTGCCAGCGGCCGTCGCGCGTCTCGACTCCCCCGCGGATGTTGAGGAGCGCGACCGGCCCTTCCGAGATGAGCGGCCGGTTGGGCAGCTCGAAGAACAGGCTCGACTGGTAGGTGGCCGTGGGCGTCAGGAAGAGCTGGAACTGCTCCGAGACGGGGAGCCGCGCGTCGAGCCCGCCCGAGGCCTGCCACTTCGCCTGCAGCCGGAAGCGGTTGCCGGCGAAGATGCCGTTCTCCGGCTTGTCGTCGATCGCCGCGTCGATGTAGGCGGCGTTGCCGAACAGGGTGAGGTTGCGGCTGGCGGTCCAGCTGAGTTCGGTCTCCACCCCGAAGTTGCTGGCCGACCCTGCATTGCGCGTGACCAGCTGGCCGCCCTCGTTCACCGTCACCTGGAAGTTGTCGTAGGTCTGGTAGAAGATGCCGAGCGTGCCCGAAAGCGGTCCGAACCGGCCCTTCACCCCGCCCTCGTAGTTCCAGACGATCTCGGCGGGCACGTCGCGCCGAAGCGGCACGGAGGGCCCCCCGGGCCGCGGCCGCGCGGCCGAGAGCTGGACGATGGGCGGGCGCCGGCCCTTGCCGAAGGTGGCGTAGAGGTTGATGTCGTCGGTCGCGCGGAAGAGGAGGTTGGCGCGCGGCAGGATCGCGTCGTTCTTGCCTTCCGCCGTGAAGGTCTGGCCGTCGGTCGAGGCGAAGGGGAGGAGCGGCGCCCGGGAGATGACCGAGGGCGGCTGGTCGGCGAAGTAGCTGCTCTGGCGCGTCTCGCGGAGATACCGCAGGCCGGCCGAGAGCTCGAGCCGGTCGGTCACCGCATAGGTGACGTCGGCGAACAGGCTCCAGTTGGTGATCTCCCCGCCATTCCGGAACAGCGCGCGGTAGGGCAGCACCGAAACCGCGCCGCCGGTCAGGATGCGGGTGGCGTTCCTTGCCTGCACCACGCCGTTGGCATCGACGCAGGGCAGGCCGGGGATGAGCCGGGCCGCGCACTGGAGGTAGATGCCCTCCTCGGTCGAGAAGGGAACGGCCTGCGTGCCCGACTCGTGGAAGACGTTGAAGCCGGCGAAGGCGCGCAGCCGGCCGGAGGCGTAGTTCACCCGGCTCTCGTGGCTGATCTGCTCGCCGCGGGCGTCCTCGGCGAACTCGAGATACCAGGCCTGCGAGCCGTCGGCGTCGAACACCTCGAGGCTGTCGAACTTCCGCCAGCCAGTGATCGCGGTGTAGCTCCACGGGCTGTCGGGCCGGGCGAAGCGGGCGGTGAGGTTCACGTCATAGACGTTGCGGGTGAGCCCCAGCTTCTCGGCGCCGAGCACCTCCTTCGAGAAAGGCGAGCCGGCGAGCTCGGCGAAGGTGTAGGGCGAGGTGTCGCCGCCGGTGGGCCGGAAGGTGCCCGACTTGAAGGCAGTGCCGGGGGCCCGCTGGCCGTCGTAGGTGAAGACGAGGTCGAGCCGGAGGTCGGGCACCGGCCGCAGCATGACCGACGCGCGGAAGCCCGCCTGGTCCTGGCCGTTCAGGTTGCGCTGGTCGATCCCGCCCGGGTTCTGCGACCCCGGCTCGCCGGCGATGTTCCGGACCACGCCGTCGCGGGTCTTGTAGGCGGCGGCGATCCGCACGCCGAACGTCTCGCCGCCGCCGTTCAGGAAGCCGGAGAGCTGGCGCTGGCCGAAGTTGCCGATGGCGCCGCGCGCTTCGCCCGCCACGCCCTCGACCACCGGCGCCGGAATGACCGAGACGGCGCCGATCGCGGCCGCAGTGCCGAACAGCGTCGCCTGCGGGCCCTTCACCACTTCCACCCGCTCGATGTCGAAGAGGTCGAAGTAGGAGCCCCGCGAGCGGGAGACGTCGATCCCGTTGTAATAGACGGTCACGCGGGCCGCCTCCTGCGCCGAGCCCGAATCCGAGGTGATGCCGCGGATGACGAAGCCCGGGTTGTTGGGCGACTGCTCCTGGATGTTGAGGCCAGGCACGAAGGCCGAGAGCTGGTCGAACTGGGTGACGCCGATGCGCTGCAGCTGCGCGCCGGTGTTGGCGGTGATGGTGACGGGCACGTCGACGAGGCGCTGCTCGCTCTTCTGGGCCGTGACCACGATCTCGCCGCCGAACACGAGTTCGTCGGCCGCCGCGGCCTGCGGCTGCGCCTGGGCCATGGCTGGCGTCGCGAACGGCAGGGCGGCGGCAAGAAGGCCGGCGCGGGGGGAAAGGCGCATGGTCGTCTCCATGGGTGAAGCTGCGGACGGCGCCGATGGCGTGGCCTTGTTGCAGTGCAGCGACGGACTCGTGACGAAACCGTGAAGGTGCCGGCCCGAGGCGACTGCGCTGGCGGGCGTTGCATGGGTGCCGCACTCCGTGCGCACGCGCCTGCCCCTTGCCTCGTGCGCCGGCGCGTCCCTAAGGCCGGAACCATGCGAGACCCGCGCGATGCGTTGCCCGAGGTGCCGCCGCCGCCGGAGACGGTGGAGGTGACCTCGCGCCGCGTCTGGTGCGATGGCGGCGAGGGGGCGCTGGGCCACCCGCGGGTGTTCCTCGAGATCGACTCCCGCGGCTACGTGGACTGCCCCTACTGCGACCGCCGGTTCCGGCTGGCCGCCGGCGCGCTTCTCGAGGCCGGCGGCCACTAGCCGCAATCGGGAGCGGGGCCCGGCGCCCCCCGGTCCATCACTTCTCGGAGCTTGGGTTGCCTGCCCGTCGTGGTGTGAAACGGGCCACGAGGGACAGAGCGGAGGGATGGGATGGGACGCCTTGCCGGCAAGGTGGCGATCGTGACGGGCGGCGCAAAGGGCCTCGGCGAGGCCGATGCGCGGCTCATGGCAGCCGAGGGTGCGAAGGTGGTGGTGACCGACGTCGACCCGGCCGGCGAGGCGGTGGCCGCGGCGATCGGCGGCCTCTTCGTGCGCCACGACGTGACCGACGAGGCCGCCTGGGCCGAGCTCGTGGCCCGGGTCGAGCGCGAGCTTGGGGGTCTTCACGTGCTCGTCAACAACGCCGGCGTGGTCGAGCCCGGCACGCCCGAGACGGTGACGGCTGCCGACTATCACCGGATCATGGCGGTCTCGGTCGAGGGGGTGGTGTGGGGCACCAAGCATGCGATTCCCGCCATGCGCCGGGCCGGCTCCGGCTCGATCATCAACATGGCGTCCATCGCCTCGGTGTGCGGCGAGCCCTATGTGGCGGCCTACTGCGCGGCCAAGGGGGCGGTCGAGGCCTACACGCGGGCGACCGCCGTCCACTGTGCCCAGCAGGGCTATCCCATCCGCGCCAACAGCATCCACCCGGCCGGGATCGACACCCCCATGGTCCGCTCCATGGGCGACAAGATGGCGCGCTCGGGCCTGCGCCCGCTGGCCGAGACGGGGAACAGCGCCGGCCGCAACCGCCTCGGCCGGCCCGAGGACATCGGCCACCTCGTGGTCTATCTCGCCTCCGACGAGAGCGCCTTCGTCTCCGGTCAGCGCTTCATCGTGGACAACACCGCCTCCGTGACCCAGGGTGCGGTGCCGCCGGGGCGGGACGCATGACGGCGAGCGCTGACGGGGAGGAGACGCCGGGCGCGCGGCTGGCCGCGATCTACCGGCTGGCCGGGCAGCGCGACTGGGCGGCGGTCGAGGCCCGCTGCCACCCCGCCTTCACCGTGGTCGAGCCCCCCTCCATCCCCTATGGCGGGGAGTGGAAGGGGCGCGATGCGCTGCGGCGCGTGGCCGAGGCCATGTACGGCACCTGGGCGAGCGCCAGGGTCACGATCCTCGACATCGCCGGGGGCGCCGAGTGGGGCGTGGTGGTGGTGCGGCTCGAGGTGACGTCGAAGCGCACGGGCCGCACCTTCGCGCAGACGATCTGCGAGGCCGGCCGGTTCGAGGACGGGCTGCTGCGCGAGCTCCGGATCCACTATTTCGACACGGCGGAGGTGGCCGCCGAGGCCTGACGCCCGGGGCCCCGCGCCCGTCGCCTATCGCCGCCCGCGTGCGCTGGCCCCCAGCCGCGATCGCCGCGGGGGACGGTCGCCAGCCCGACGCAGGTGCGGCAAGGGTCCGGACGACCGGCAGCGCCCGCAGGCCAGCGCCGGCTCCGGCTCCCGGCCTGCTCTCCGCTCCCTGCCCTCCGTCCGCCCTGCCCGTCCGCCCCGCCCGTCCGCCCTGCCCGTCCGCCCCGCCCTTTCGTGCCGCGGACGTCAGCCCGGCCCCGGCCCGGCCTCAGACTCCGTTTGAGATTGTTCACGGGTGAGCGATGCGGCGCGAGAGGAGGCTTGCCATGGCCACGTGGATCATGGCTTCGGACACTTTGAGGCGCTGTTCGTCGTCGCGCACCAGCCTGCGCCAGCGCGTCAGCCAGCCGAACGTCCGCTCGACGACCCAGCGGCGCGGCAGCACCTTGAAGCCGGGTTCGGCATTGGTCCTGCGGACGATCTCCAGCACGAAGTCGCGGTAGGCAGCGGCATCCATGAGCCTGGTGCGGTCGCAGGCTCCGTCGGCGAACAGGTGCTTGAGCCAGGGCCAGCGCTGGCGAACGGCAGCGACCATGGCCTGGGCGCCTGCGCTGTCGGAGATGTCGGCAGCGGTCAGGTTGACCATCAGCAGCCGTCCGTCGGTATCGACCGCGATGTGGCGCTTGCGCCCGACGATCTTCTTGCCGGCGTCGAACCCGCGCGGTTGTGCCATCGGTGCCTTGACCGACTGGCTGTCGACGATGCCCGCGCTCGGGCTTTCCTCGCGGCCGTCGCGCGCGCGGTCGAGCATCAGTGCAACGTCGTGGATCGTGCGGAACAACAGGCGACGCACGAAGCGGCGGAACCACCAGTGGACCGTCTGCCATGGCGGGAAATCCTTCGGCAGCATCCGCCATCCGCCGCCGGTGCGCGCGAGATCGCGCAGCGCGTTCAGCACCTCGCGCAGGTCGGTCACAGGCTTGCGCCCCCGCCTCGGAGGCGACGTCAGGAACGGCTGCACAATCACCCACTCCTCGTCGGTCAGATCAGTCGGGTAGCGCCTGGCGCGCTTCTCGAGATTGGCGCTCCGGCCACGGCTCGCTCGGGTCCACATTCCAAGCTTGAATCACGCCGCAGCACAGGCTTCAACCCATTCTCAAACGGACTCTGACAGTCCCCCGCGTGCGGCTCGATCCCGACCGGCTTCGCCCCACCGTCGGCGGCGCAAATCGCCTCGATGGGCTGGCGGAACAATAGGAACTCGGGGATCGCCAGCGGCTCGATGACCCGAAGGCTCTCGGCCTCGTCGCCCTTCATCTGCTCGCGAAGCTCCATCAGCAGGCGGCCCAGCACGTTCATGCCGACGAGTGAGCCGTCCTCGGCCACCTTCGCGCCCCAAAAATCATCCTTGCGGGATTGCTCGACGATGGGGCGGTCTCCCGTCGCCAGCAACAGCCTGCCGAACTCGCGCCAGTTCTGTGCCAGCTTCACGCGCAGGCACCAGCGCATGATCTTCACGCGCACCGCGTCCCAGTCCGGCCGCGAGTCCTTGCGGAACGGCTTGCTGCGCATCTTGGCCGTCATCGGGCTGTGCTGGTCGATGATCATGCGCTG
Source organism: Thermaurantiacus tibetensis (assembly GCF_015354055.1). Classification (GTDB taxonomy): domain Bacteria; phylum Pseudomonadota; class Alphaproteobacteria; order Sphingomonadales; family Sphingomonadaceae; genus Thermaurantiacus; species Thermaurantiacus tibetensis. The sequence continues at coordinate 133,244 of NZ_JACHTM010000004.1, read as the reverse complement.
CACATCCGGCAGATGCGGGAAGCGGCAAGCCTGATAGAGGGCTTCCGACGTGCGGATCTTGACGCCGTTCACAAGCAGCTCAAACCCAGACGCCATGTTCGACAAACCGCCAAAGTCGTCTTCTGTCTTCCGGAAGACGACGCTGGCGGCGGGATCATATGTGCGAACCTGGCTGGCCTGGGACATCAGAAGACGTCCTTCTCCAGCATCGCCATGAAGCGCTTCATCGACGTTTCGCTGTTGGTCGTGCGCGGGAACAGGGGATACCAGGGATCACCGGCCCAAAGCGCGAGGGGCGCGTTGTTTGGGCAGTTCCTGAAGGTCACGATCAGCGAGCCGAAGCCAAGGGTGTCGAGGATCATGTTGCCGAGTGGTCGCTGGTACTGGTGCAGGTGCGGGCACTTTTGCCGGATGCGCACGCCTGCCTTCAGGAATTCCACTTCCAGAAGCTGGCGCCCGGCATCGCTGGAGAAGATACCGTTCCTGCCGACATGACCTGCGGCGCGCAGATTTGGCGGGAAGCGCATGCCAGCCACATAGGCTTTCACTCCCTCGTCCTCGGGGATCGCAACCGGCCTCAAAACATCTGACGCGTTTATGTGGGCCTTCCGATCTTCCAGCTCGATCGCGCGCCACCAAGTCAGGTCGATATTCTTGCCCGCAGCCTTCGCCGCTTCCTTGATTTTGCCGTTAGCGTAGTATTGGCCGCCGCTATGAAGCGCAATCGTGATGACGTGCACCTTCGCTTCCGCCGGCGCCTGCTCAGCGATCCATGCTTCAAGATCGCGGCGAACCCGGTTACCCGTGAAGATCGCATCATCCAGATAGAGAAACGCTTCGGGCTCGGCACCACAGTCTGCGGCGACGAATCCACACTTTTTCTCCAGTACCTTGCTGAACAGTGCGAGCATCTCTTTCTGGCTGGCGCCGCCGCCCTGAATGTCGAGCAAATTCACGCCCTTCCAGAAGGTACATGGATCCTCGCCGACGAGCTTTTCGGTCTGGAACAACCCTTCCAGGAACTGTCGCGTGCCCTTTCGCGAGAAGTAGGTCTTCTTGAGCACGTGGTCCATTTCGCGCAGAATCGGAAGCTGCACTGCGGCATCAAACTGGTTGATCCAGCGCTCGACATGCTCCGGTGTCGGCGCCGCCAGATCGCCCTCGCGGTAGTCGGCGGTCGTCGCGGCTATCGACGCGAGAAGGTCGTCCCGTTCAGCCATGTCTCGCTCCTCCGCTTGCGTTGCGAGTCCCCGAGGGCATTTCAGACTCCGTTTGAGATTGTTCACGGGTGAGCGATGCGGCGCGAGAGGAGGCTTGCCATGGCCACGTGGATCATGGCTTCGGACACTTTGAGGCGCTGTTCGTCGTCGCGCACCAGCCTGCGCCAGCGCGTCAGCCAGCCGAACGTCCGCTCGACGACCCAGCGGCGCGGCAGCACCTTGAAGCCGGGTTCGGCATTGGTCCTGCGGACGATCTCCAGCACGAAGTCGCGGTAGGCAGCGGCATCCATGAGCCTGGTGCGGTCGCAGGCTCCGTCGGCGAACAGGTGCTTGAGCCAGGGCCAGCGCTGGCGAACGGCAGCGACCATGGCCTGGGCGCCTGCGCTGTCGGAGATGTCGGCAGCGGTCAGGTTGACCATCAGCAGCCGTCCGTCGGTATCGACCGCGATGTGGCGCTTGCGCCCGACGATCTTCTTGCCGGCGTCGAACCCGCGCGGTTGTGCCATCGGTGCCTTGACCGACTGGCTGTCGACGATGCCCGCGCTCGGGCTTTCCTCGCGGCCGTCGCGCGCGCGGTCGAGCATCAGTGCAACGTCGTGGATCGTGCGGAACAACAGGCGACGCACGAAGCGGCGGAACCACCAGTGGACCGTCTGCCATGGCGGGAAATCCTTCGGCAGCATCCGCCATCCGCCGCCGGTGCGCGCGAGATCGCGCAGCGCGTTCAGCACCTCGCGCAGGTCGGTCACAGGCTTGCGCCCCCGCCTCGGAGGCGACGTCAGGAACGGCTGCACAATCACCCACTCCTCGTCGGTCAGATCAGTCGGGTAGCGCCTGGCGCGCTTCTCGAGATTGGCGCTCCGGCCACGGCTCGCTCGGGTCCACATTCCAAGCTTGAATCACGCCGCAGCACAGGCTTCAACCCATTCTCAAACGGACTCTCAGGCCTTCGCGGCCGGCAGCTCGCCGCGGATGTACTTCATCAGCGTCTCGTGGAAGTGCCGCACCCGGCTCTCCTGGTAGGCGCCAAGCTCCATCCGCCCGCTCTTCAGCGTCTTCATCCCCGTCTGCACATGCGGCAGGTTGCCGAGGTCCTGGTCGAACACGTTGGCAAGCGCCGCCCCCATCTTGTCGGCGGCCCAGGCGAAGGGCTGGTCGTCGGGGATGACGGTGCACTCGACGGCCCGCGGCCGCTTCTGCCCCTTGGGCGTGGGGAAGAGGAGGCGGATCTCCATGGTGCACCAGTCGGGCGTGGTGCCGGGGAGCCAGCGGTAGACGAGGGTGGGCAGGTAGCCGATCCAGGGCGAGAAGTTGGGGAAGATGTTGTAGGTGAAGTTGTCGAGGATCTCGGCGTCGGACGCGTTCGAATAGTCGTAGCCATATTGCTCGGCGAAGCCCTTGCGGCCCGCCTCGGCGAGCAGCTTGCGGGCGAGCAGCGGGTCGTCGGGGTCGAAGGCGCCCGGCTCGTCGGCCGCGTTGAAGCGGCGGTTGGTGGTCGCGTCGTTGCCACCCGAGAACTCGTTCATCTTCTCCAGCACGAAATGCTGGTCCTTGCCCTTGATGTGGGGGGAGAGGACGCCCGAGGGGGTGATCGCACGGTTGAAGTGGTCGCCGATGAGATCGTAGCGGCTGTTGGCATCGCCCAGGAAGGGCAGCAGCTGCGGGTGGGTGGCGATCGAGTGCCACGCCTCCATGAAGGCCTCCGCAGTCGCCTTCCAGTTGGCGGCGATCCGCTTCTTCACCCACATGCCGGTGTAGCGGTTCTCGAAGTCGTAGGGCTCGTAGTGGCTGGCCGCCGGCCCGAGCCATTCGACGAACCCGGGGATGTCCGGGTTCTCGGTGATCATGACAAAGCCCTGCCAGCGCTCGACGCGGACCTGCGGAAGCGACATGTCCTTGCCCTCGAGGTGGCGGAAGTCCCACTGGCAGGGGATTTCCTTGAGGCTGCCGTCATTGTTCCAGGTGAAGCCGTGGAAGGGGCAGCGGAGGTTCGGCGTGGGGCCGGACTTGGTGCGGAGCTTCCGCCCGCGGTGGAGGCAGGCGTTGTAGAAGGCGCGGATGCTCATGTCCTCCTGCCGGACGAGCAGGAACGACTTGTCGTTGATCTCGAAGACCACCGTGTCGCCGGGGTCGGGCATCTCGTCCTCGCGCGCGGCGAACAGCCAGACGTTGGGCCACATCCGCTCGCGCTCGAGCCGGGCGAACGCCTCGCTGATGTAGGGATCGACCGGGATCGGCTCGGTCGACATCTCGCGCGTCGATTCCTCGAGCAGGAAGGCCGGCACCGGCCGGGTGTCGGCCTCCAGCATCTCGGTGTAGCTCATCGCCGGGCAGCGGTCGGGGCGGGCGATCTTCTCTGGCCTGTTCATCGGTCCTCCCTCGCGGCAGAGGCAGCTTGCCGCACGTCATCACCAAAACTACCCGAAGCGCGCCTGTCCTTGTCCTAGCGCAAAGGCGAGACGACCCCATGTCCCACCCCGCCGCCCCCGCTGCTCCCGCCGCACCCGCCGCACCCGGAGGCTTCGCTGCGCTCGGCGCGGTGATGCAGCTGGCCTTCGTGCCCTCGGACTTCGACGCGGCCGTCACCTACTGGACCCGCACCATGGGGGTGGGGCCCTTCCACCTCATCGAGAACATCCATCTCGACGACATGCGCTACCTCGGCGAGCCCACCGACGCCCGCTTCAGCCTGGCGCTCGCCTACTGGGGCGATCTCCAGATCGAGCTCATCCGCCCCGAGAACGAGGCGCCCTCCATCTACACCGGGCCCTATGGCGTGCGCGACCGGCTGCACCATGTCTGCCTCCTCGTCGACGACCTTGACGCGGCCTACCGGCTGTGCGCGGCGACGGGGGCGCGGCTCGCGCTCGAGGGCCGGTTCGGCAGCTCGCGCGTGCTCTATGCCGACCCCGGCGCCGGCCCCGGCCACCTCGTCGAGGTGCTCCAGCGCGCAACCGAAGGCCCGGACCTCTTCGCCCTCATCCGCGAGGCCTGCCGCACCTGGGACGGCCGCGAGCCCCTGCGCCGGCTCGGCTAGGCGGCGAGCGTCACCCGCACCGGGATGGCGCTCTGCAGCGCCTGGCCGGTGATGGGGTCATAGTCGACCTCGTCGCTCGTCAGGCGGTTGGTCGAGGCACCCTTCTCCAGCACATCGTCCTTCCCCGCGTCCGCGTCGCCGAAGGCGTGGGCCATGGAGACGATCCCGCGCCGCACCCGGTCGGAGGCCTTCGCCACCCCGTGGATGGTGGCGTGGGCCGAGCTGATCTCGACAATCTGGCCGTCTGCGATCCCGAGCGCTGCCAGGTCCTCGGGGTGGATGTAGGCCGGGTTGGTCTTGGCGCGCGCGCGCAGCCGCTCGAGCGGGTGGCCGATCGAGTTGAAGCGGGCCTTGGAGCGGCGCGAGATGAGCCGGAAGTCGAAGCCGGCGGCGCGCGCCTCGTCGGCAAGGTAGCGGGTGAGTGCGCCCGGCATGTCGCCGGCGGCAAGATCGAACGTCTCGGCGGCATCCGGGTCGGCCGGCTCGACGATGGGGTGAAGCTCGGAATAGATGACGGCCGCGCCGCCGCGGGCCCGTGCATCCTCCCGGACCCTGCTCGGCGGCACGATGCAGCCGGCCGTCATGAGGTCGAGGAACTCGACCTTGGAAGGGCAGGAGTCCATGGGCACCGGGCCGCCGGCGAGCGTCAGCTGCAGGCCGAGGTGCTTGGCGAGGTGCCACATCATCTCGTACTCGTCGATGACGTCGCCCGGCGCCTTCGCCACCGCCTCGACGTAGCGGGCGTAGGGCTCCTCGTGCCACCATTCGGAGAGGTTGTTGATGTCCTCGCGCTCGAGGCACTGCTTGGGTGCGAGCACCACCGTCGCCCGCTTCGCGCTGGCCGACATCCACGGGTCGATCTGGACGAAGAGCTCGAGCGCCTCGAGCGCGCGGCGCATCTTGAGCTGGTTGGGAAAGCCCACCTCCGGGTTGCCGCCCACCGAGATGAGCGCGCGGATCTGGCCCTCGCCCGGAGTCAGGATCTCGTCGGCAAGGACGTTGCACGGCATCTCGACTCCAAGGTGGCCGAGGCCGCGGAAGCGGGACTTCGGCATGCCGGGCGCGCCGAAGAGCGGGGTCTTGGGGGCCACCTGCGCCTTCCTCGGCGTTGCCGGCGTGAAGATGCGGGGGATGGCCGCCTTCTCGCCTTCCTGCTGGAAGCGGGCGCACAGCGTGTTGAGCGCGGTTACGAGATACTCGGTCAGCGTGCCGTTGCCCGCCATCTCGGGGCCGGTGCCGGTGACGGCGCAGCCGCGCTGGGCGCGGGCGAACATGCGCGCGGCCTCGATGAGCTTCTCGGCCTCCACGCCGGCGCGGGCTGCCGCCACCTCGGGCGTGAAGGGCTCGACGGCGTCGCGAAGCGCCTCGAAGCCGTCGACATGGGCGGCGACGAAGTTGCGGTCGTAGAGGCCCTCGCGGATGATGACGCGCAGCATCCCGGCGAGAAGCGCCGGGTCCTCGCCCGGCTTCACGGGGAGGTAGATGTCGGCGAGCAGGCCCACCTCGGCGAGCCGCGGGTCGGCGACGATGAGCTTCATGCCGGCCGCCTTGCGGTCGCGGATGCGGCGCGAGGGGCTGAAGGGCGGCACGCCGCCTGGCGGCGAATAGTGCGAGACGATGGGGTTGTTGCCGACGAGGAAGGCGACGTCGGCCTCGCTGAACAGGTTGGCGCCGCCCATCCAGCGGCCATAGCGGGCGGTCGTGAACACCTTGGCCGGCTGGTCGAGGGTGACCGAGGTGTAGAAGTTGCGCGTGCCGATGGCGCGGGCGAGCGCCTCGGTCGCGCCCCAGGCGGCGCTGTTCTGGTAGCCGCCCGAGCCCATGAAGAGCGCAACCGCGTGCGGCCCGTGGGCATCGATGATCCGCCTGAGCTCATCCCCCACAAAGGCGAGCGCCTCGGCCATGGGGGTCTTCCGGAACTGGCCGTCGGGCCCGCGCACGAGCGAGCTCGTCAGCCGGTGGGGCGCATTGTGCGAATCGGGAAGCTCCCGGCCCTTCATGCAGGTGTAGCCGCCGTAGACCGGATCGTCCGGGTCGCCGCGCACCTCGACGACCCGGCCGTCCTCGACGTCGACCAGCATCGCGCAGTTGGCGTGGCAGAAGCGGCAGAAGGTGCGGTGGGTCTCGACGGCCATGGCCTCCTCTCCTCATCCCTGGCGCCCGGGCCGGCCACTTCCGACCCCTCGCGCCCTTCCCTCCGGTCTCCCCGTCCTCCCGGCCCTCGCGCTCCGTCCTCCCCGGCCTCAGGCCCGGCGCGGGGTGAAGCGGATCTTCAGCTGCTTCAGCGAACGCAGCAGGAAGTGGGGATGGTAGGCGAAGTCGTTCCCTTCGTCGAATTCCATGTCCTCGAAGCGGTCGATGACCGCCTTGAAGCCCCACCACAGCTCGCGCCGGGCAAGCGGCGCGCCGAGGCAGTGGTGGGTGCCGGAGCCGAAGCCAAGATGCGCGCCCGCCTTCTCGCGCTCGAGGTCGATCGTGTCGGGGTTTGCGAACATGCGCTCGTCGCGGTTGGCGGCCGCGTAGCGGACGTTCACGAGCGCGCCGGCCGGAATGGTGATGCCGCCGATCTCGGTGTCCTTCGCGCAGAAGCGCATGAGGCTCTGCACCGGCGATTCGAGGCGCACGACTTCCTCGACGAAGGTCTTGAGATAGCGGTCGGGGTCTGACCGCAGCTTCGCCCACACGTCCCTGTTCTCGATGAGGAGCTTCATGCCGGCGGCGAGCGCGTTGGTGGTCGTCTCCGAGCCGCCGACGAAGGTGTCGGCCATCATCTCGGCGTGGAGCTCGTTGTCGTTCAGGGGCCGGCCCCACTCCTCGATCACGGTGTTGACGAGCACGCTGATGAGCGAGTCGTCCGGCTCCTTCCGCAGGCGCTCGAAGATCGCCTGGAAATAGTGCTGCCCCTCGATCTCGCGATCGACCATCTCCATCTCGAGCTCCTCAGGGAGCATCATCGAGATGCGCTGGAAGAAGGCGTCGGTCCAGCGCTTGATCTTCCAGATGTCCTCGCGCGGCGCCCCCATCTGCTCGCCGATGATGTAGAGCGGCAGCGGCACGCAGAACTGGCTCACCCACTCGCAGCGGCCGTCGGCGAGGAAGCCGTCGATGAGCTCGTAGGCCAGCCGCTCCACCAGCGGGTCGAGCGCCTTGATCCGGCTCGGCTTGAACGCCTCGTTGAACATGGCGCGCATCTGCCGGTGGTTGGGGTCGTCGCGGCCGGCGAGCGTGGGCGCGGGCACCCAGCCCTTCTCGGCGAAGCGCGCGGCCACCTTCTTCGCCCGCTCGAGGTCGCGCACGTTGGTGCGGTAGGGCGTGTTGCCGGCGCTGCTCGGGAAGCTCTCGACGTCGGTCAGCACCCGGCGGACGTCCTCGTAGCGGGTGACGACCCAGATGTCGGTGCCCGGCAGGCGGTAGGCGGGCGCCTCGTCCCGGAGGCGCCTGTAGGCATGGTAGGGGCACTGCTGGACCTGGGGGTCGAACAGGTCGAGCTCCGGGTCCGCGGCCGGGTCCTTCGTGGCGGTTGCCATGGTCAGCGCACCTCGATCGACGCCTCGCCCCAGGGCGCGATCCGCTGGGTTCCGCGGAAGGCCTCGGGCAGTTCCTCCACCATGTGCCAGGTGGCCCCCAGCCGGCCGAAGCCGACGAAGAAGGCCGCCGTCATGCCAAGCTCGACGATCTCGGCCTCGGTGAAGTGTTCGCGCAAGCCGTCGTAGTCGGCCTCGGTGATCGCCAGATGGTCGGTCGCGAGCTTCTCGCCGTAGCGGATCGCCGCCTTCTCGGCAGGCGTGAGGTCGGGCGCTTCCTCCGGCCGCTCGAGCGCGCAGACGAGCGCCTCGTCGACGCCGTCGGCCACGGCGTCGCGATAGCGGATGGCCATGCAGCTGCGACACTGGTTGTGGAAGGCGATCCGGAGGCGCACCAGCTCGACGAGCCGCTCGGGAAGCCGGCGGCCGCGCTTCAGCGCACCGCCGAAGGCGGCAAGGCCCAGCGCCTGCTCGGGGCAGTGGGCGAAGATGCGCATGAGGCCCTGCTCGAGATCGGTCAGCGCCTCCGGCCGCACCGCGGCGCGCAGGCGCGGATCCCACGCCTCGGGGGGCAGTGTCTCCACCCGGCTCATCGCGACCTCCCTTGTCCCTCCGAAGTGACACCTATGAAGGACGCCAGACGACGGCAACTGGGCGATTGAATAGACGGGGCACGGGACGGAGGAGGGAAGCCGCCGTGGAGGTGGAGCCACGCGAGGTAGAGTGCCCGCGAAGCGCCGCGGACGTCGATCTGTTCGGCCCCGGTGCGCCGCGCCACTGGTATGCGGCCTACCACATCCTTCACGCCGAGGCGCCGGTCGTGCGGCTGCCGGGCGAGGGCCTGACGCCCGACCGCGACGCCTTCATCCTGACCCGCCACGCCGACATCTCGCGCGTGGTGAAGGACTGGAGCCGCTTCCCGCCCACCCTCGATCTTCTCGTCGCCCAGGTGATCCAGTCGGGGAAGCTCCCGACCGAGATGCCGGATCTCGATGCCATGGTGCAGTCGATCGTGACGCTCCGGCCCACCCAGGCGCTGTGGCGGGCGCACCGGCAGGAGCTGACCGACCCCTGGGTCGGCCCCGGCGCGTCGCGCCATGCGGCGATGATCACCGCCCATGCCGATGCGCTCATCGACGCCTGGGGCGCCCGCACCCGGATCGACTTCGTGAAGGCGTTCGCCCGGCCGCTGCCGCAGCGCACCATGGCGAGCCTGCTCGGCTTCCCGCTCGAGGACGTGCCCCAGCTCGAGATCTGGGGCCAGGCGCAGGTCATGTCCTACGTGTTCGGGCGCGGCCACAACAACATCCTCACCGAAGAGCAGAAGGCGGAGAAGTTCCGGCTGCTCGCCGGCTTTTCCGACTATGTGCGCGAGAAGGTGCGGGAGAAGCGCGCGCGGCCTGCCGACGACATGATCAGCTGGCTGACCCAGGTGCACTACCAGGCGCTCGACCGGAAGCTCACCGACGACGAGATCAACGGCGTCGTCTACGCGATGGTCATCGGCGGGCTGGAGACGACGCAGTATGCGATCGCCGAGCAGGCGCGGCTCATCGACGAGCACCCGGGCCTCTTCGAGCGGCTCAAGGCGGACCGCGGCCTCATCCGCCCCTTCATCGAGGAGGCGATGCGGCTGCGCTCGCCGACGCAGGGGCTCTCGACCCGAATCACGTCCCGGGACGAGGTCTTCTCGGGCGTCGAGGTGCCGGCGGGCTCGACGCTCCATCTCCGCTGGGCGGCGGCCAACATCGACCCGCTCGCGTTCGAGGAGCCGGACATGCTCAAGCTCGACCGCAAGGCCGTCACCCGCCACCTCGCGTTTTCGGCCGGCCCGCGCGTGTGCCCGGGTGCCGGGCTGTCGCGGCTCGAGCAGACGATTGCCTGGAACCGCCTGCTCGACCGGCTCGACGGCTTCTCGGCAAGCCCCGACAACCGCTACCCCTACCAGCCCGGCATCATGCTGGGCCTGCTCGAACTCCTCCTCGACATCCGCCCCGCGCAAGGAGCCGCCCAATGACGACCCTTCTCGCCCACATCCGCATCAGGCCCGACAAGCTCGAGACGTGGGAAGCAATCATGGAGGACATGGTGCGACAGACCCACGCCACGGAGCCCGGGGTCGTCCGCTACGAATACTGGAAGGGGGAGGCCGAGAACAGCTACTACTGCCTGCTCTCGTTCCGCGACAAGTGGGCCTTCTACCACCACCAGATGTCGGACCACCATGAGAGCCACCCCTTCGGCGAGGTGCTCGAGTCGATCCGCCTCGAGTATGTGGACCCCGTCTCGACGGCCGCCCCCGGCCTGGTGCGGACCGAGGATCCGCCGCTTCCCGAGGGGGCGCCCGAGGCGATGCGCATCGCCCAGGAACGCTTCCCGCTGACCATCGCCTCCTGGTGGGCGGGCCGCAAGTGACGCCCGAGGCAGAGGTCCGCAGGCTCCTCGACCAGCGCGCGATCGAGGCGCTTCTGGCGCGCTACGCCCGCACGCTCGACTGGCTGGACGAGGAGGGGCAGGCGTCCTGCTACTGGCCGGATGCCGCCATCGACTACGGCTTCTTCGCCGGCACGGCGGCGGAGTTCGTGCCCGTCGTGATGGGGATCGAGCGCGCGGCCGTGCGGCGCTGGCACTTCCTGGGAAGCCTTGCGCTCGCGTTCACGGGCGACGACGCCGCGGAGGGCGAGTGCTACGGCCTCGCCGCCGGCGTGCGCGCGGGCGAGGACGGGGTGCTTGCCGGCACCCTCTACGGCGGCCGCTACCTCGACCGCTTCGCGCGGCGGGCGGGCGAGTGGCGGATTGCTGCCCGCCGCTACGTGCTCGACTGGATGCTGCCGCTCCCGGCGCAGCCGGGGGACAGCCCGGCGGCCGCGTTCCCGCTGCCGATCCTCTCCGTCGCTGCCGGCGGCCACCCGCTCTACCGGCCCATGTGAGGGCGGGGCAGGGTGGTGGCGGTCCGCCCTGGTCCGCGGCTCAGCCCGCCTTCGCCGGCGGGTCGAGATAGTCGCGGTAGTAGACGAGCCGGCCGTCCCGCACCCGGTAGATGCCCACTCCCCCGCGCGTGCCCTCGGGCGCATGCATGGTCCAGCGCGCCCAGGCCACCTCGTCGTCGCCGCGGATCTCGTCGGCAGTGAAGCGGATCTGCCGCGCCCCCATCTCCTCCACCATCTTTGCCATGAAGCCGCGGATCGCCTCGCGGCCCTCGAACAGGCCGTAGATCGGGTCCTCGAGCCGGGCGTCCTCGGCGAAGAGGTCGACGAGGAGCCGGTAGTCCCCGCCGTCCTGGATCCGCCAGAATTCCTCGATCACCCGCTGCGCTGCGCCTGGCATCGCGCCCTCCGTCGTCCCTCGTCCAAAAGGCGAGCTAGCAGATTCGGCCGTCCGCCGGGACCGCGCGCAATGCCTAGGTTGGCGCCGGGAGAGAGGAAGGGAGGATATCATGGCGTTGATCGCGGTCATCGGCGCGGCCGGGCGGCAGGGCATGGCGCAGGTGCGGCAGGCGCTCGCAGCGGGCTACGAGGTGCGGGCGATCTCCAGGCGGCCCGACCCGTTCGCGGGCGCCGACATCCCGGGCGTCGAGCGGGTGAAGGTCGTGCCGATGGATCTCTACGATCCTTCCACCTACCGGGCGGCGCTCGAGGGGGTGGACTACATCTTCTACACCCACCCGCTCCAGGCCCGGGCCGACCGGGCGACGCTCGTCGGCCAGGTGGGCCGGGCGGCCGCCGAGCTCGGGGTCAAGCGGGTGGTGTGGAACACCTCGAGCTGGATTCCCGACAAGCCCGGCGACCCGTTCACCTACGGCGCGAACACGGCCGGCATCAACGCCCTGTGGCGCTCGGGCGCGCCCGGCACGGTGTTCGGCTCGGTCCTCTTCATGGACAACCTGCTCACCAACTGGGCGCGCCCCTTCATCGTCAACGAGGGCCGCTACGTCTACCCGCACAACCCGAACCTCGAGGCCAACTGGATCAGCCTCGACGATGTCGCCCGCTTCATGCTCGTCTCCCTCGAGCGGCCCGATCTCGAGGGGGCGTGGGTCAACATCGGCGGGCCGGAGCGCCTGCGCGGGCCGCAGGTGGCCCAAGCTCTGTCCGAGGCGCTCGGCAGGCCCATCCGCTACGACCCCTGCACGCCCGAGGACTTCGGCCGCTATCTCGTCGAGGCCGCCGGCGACGAGATGCCGGCCGAGATGCGGGCGGATTTCGCCAAGGGCATCGAGGCCTTCTACGAATACAACAATACGGCCCCCACGCGGCCCTTCGCGGTCAACATGGACTATGTCTACGAGCGGTTCCCGGAGCTCGCCGGCAAGCTCGAGACGCTGGGTGCCTGGGCGAAGCGGCAGAACTGGGGCGAGTCGAACTTCCGCCCGCCCTTCGGCTGAGGGGCCGCGCCCCGCCGCCCGCCCTGCCCTCGCCGCGCTTCCCCCGCCCCCGGGCCCGGCGAGAGAAGCCGGACGCGTGCGCTGCTCTCCGGCCCTGCGCGGCTCGCCCCGGCAGGCGCGGCCGCCTCCGTCCGCCGCCCCCTGCCTGCCGCTTCCGTCTGGTCCTCCCGTCTGGCGCTCCCGTCTGGCGCTGGCGCGCTCTCCCGCGCGCGGCTCAGGCCGGGGCGAGCGCCCGCTCCCGTGCCGCCTCCACCTCCTCGCGGGTCTTGCGGAAGATCTCGGCAAGCTCGGCGTCATCGGCGGCGACGATCCGCTCCACCCAGCGGTGGAAGACCTGGCCGCCGCGCTCGTTGCGGCCAAACAGCACGTCCTTGAGCCCGCCGCTCATCAGCGCCTCGTGCTGGCGCTTGCCGGTGGCATAGTCCTCCTCGGCCACGACCACCTTCAGGAAGTCGAACTGGTCGCGCGCGCCCTGGCGCTCTGCCTCGGTCTCGGGCGCGCGCTCCATCACGTAGAACTGGGTGGTGATGCTCTCGCCCACGGTGCGGCCGGGGAAGAGCTGGCTGATCATCGCGCCGCGCGCGCCGCCGCCGTAGAAGCTCGCGATCGAGATGTGGGGGAAGATGGTCCACACGCCCTGCATGAGCGCGTCGATCGGCCAGTCGGCCTCATTCATGGCGGCAAGGTCGATCTTCTCGTCCGAGCCGGTCTTCTGGGCAAAGCGCGACGGAGTCGACAGGCGCTGGTGCGGGCCCCAGGCGAAGTAGTTGGCGCGGTTGAAGAAGTCGCTGCCGAAGGTGTTCGCATGGAGCACCGGCAGGTGATAGAAGTCCAGGTAGCCGTCATAGGCCGTCTTCCAGTTCGGGCCCGGCAGCTGGCGCTGGTCGAACAGGATCCAGTTCTCGAAGCCGAAGTGGGCGAGAAGCGCGTCGTAGCCGCAGAGCGCATCCTCGATGGAGAGCGTCGACTCGGTGTCGAGGATGACGAAGACGAGGCCGGCGCGCTCGAGGCAGGGGAAGCGCTTCAGGCAGTGGGTGGCCTTGTCGACCGGGCCGAAGTCCTGCTGGGAGGCGACCGCAAGCAGGCTGCCGTCGGCCCCGAAGGTCCAGCCGTGGTAGCCGCAGGTGAAGCGGCTGGCCTTGCCGCGGCCATGGGCCACCGGATTGCCGCGGTGGGTGCACATGTTGAGGAAGGCGGCCATGGTGCCGTCGCGCTGGCGGACGAGAAGGACGGGCACGCCCACCACCTCCATCGCCTTGTAGGAGCCCGGCTCCGGAAGCTCGCAGGAAGGCGCGAGCATGAGCGGAAGCCGGCGGAAGATTCGCTGCTTCTCGCGCTCGAACAGCGCCTCGTCGGTGTAGGTGGAAGCCGGAATGCGCACCACCTTGTCGGCCAGGTCCATGGTGCCCGCAAGCCCGTGGTCCACGAGCGACCGCAGCATCGCGTTCAGTTCCGCGCGCGACATGTTCCTCTCCCCGTGTCGTTTCGCTGGGGCGGCACGCTGCCGCGCCCTGGCCGTCTCGCGCAACTGTCCTTTCGGCCCGGTCCGGCGCCTGCCGCCGTCCTCAGAAGCGGAACCGCCCCTCCACGAAGAGCTGGCGCCCGCGGTTCTGGGTGAGGATCACGTCGTCGCCGCGCGGCAGCCGCCCCCCGGCCGGGGCCAGGAACGGCCGGTTGCCTGACGTGATGACGTAGATCTTGTCGGTGAGGTTCACGCCGATGAGCGAGAGCTGCCAGCGGCCGTCGCGCGAGCCGATGCCGATGGTCGAGTCGAGGGTGATGAAGCGGCGCTGGAAATAGTCCTCGTCGAGTGTGGCCTCATCCGTCAGGTATCCGCTGTTGAACGCGAGGTTGCCGCCAAAGACGAGCTGGAGGCCCGAGGAAATGGGCGCCACCCAGTCGGCGGCGACATTGCCCGCCACCTTCGGCGCCTGCGAGGCGCGCCGGCCGTTGAGGTCGACGTCGTCGGGCGTGCCGAGGATGCCGTCATCGCCGGGCTGGATGAAGGCGTCGGTGTACTTGGCGTCGAGGAAGGAGAGGTTGCCCGAGAGGACGAGGCCTTCGATCGGCGTGTTCCAGCCGGCGAAGAGGTCGACGCCGCGCGTCGTCACCTGGCCGGCGTTGGTGGTGACGAACTGCACCTGGAAGGCGTTGAAGTTCTGGACCTGGAGGTCGTCGAAGACGTACCAGTAGCCGGTCGCGTTGAGAGTGAGGCGCCGGTCGGCGAGCTGCGACTTGATGCCGACCTCGCCGCCGATCGCCGTCTCGGAATCGAAGATGAGCGAGCGCTTGGTCGCCTCGACGACCGCCGGGTCGGAGCTGGCGAGCCCGCGCAGCGCGTTCGATGGCAGCGCCGAGTTGTCGATCCCGCCCGACTTGAAGCCGGTCTTGAACGCGGCGAACAGGGTGAGGTCGCTCGACGGCTGGTAGCGCAGCGTGACTTCGGGCGACCAGTTGGAATCCGAGAAGCGGATCGGGCCCGAGAAGTAGCCGCTCTGCAGGAAGGTCGGGCTGGGCACGAAGAGGCCCGAGCCGCCCGGGTCGGCGACATAGGCGAGCAGGTTGTGGACGTAGGGCACGCTGATCGTCTGCACCTTGCGCTCATCGGTCCAGCGCACGCCGCCCGAGAGCTGGAGCGTGTCGGTGATGTCGAAGGTGAGGCTGCCGAAGAGCGAGATGGCCTCGGTCTTGGTCAGGTGGATCTTGTTCCAGTCGAAGGTGTAGCCGGTGCCCGGCGCGACGCCGCCGCCGAGGAGGTTCCGCGTCGGGTCTGGCGAGATGATCGAGATGTTCACCCCGTTCTGCGCCGTGTCGAAGGTGAACTTGCGCCACTCGTAGAAGGCGCCGAGCATGAAGTTGAACCGGCCGGAGAATTCGCTTGCAAGGCGGATCTCCTGGGTGAGCTGGGTCAGCTTGTTGTTGGGGTCGCTGGTGCCCATGCCCTGCGGCGAGCCGGGGGCGTTGTTGGCGGCAAGCGCGGGCGCGACGAGGCTGACGGGAAGGGTCGAGCCGGGCGGGAAGGGCGGGGAGGGAGCCGGGATGGTCGTGGAGGCCGGGCCGATCCCGCCATAGCTGTAGGAGTCGAAGTCGACCGCGTCGAGGTCGAGGAAGCCCGTCACCGAGGAGAGGGTGAAGCGGTCGTTGAGCTTCGCGTCCCACTTCAGGCGCGCGAAGAAGAGATCGGTCTCGCCGAAGGGGACGCCGTTGCGCCCCGCCGCGCGCGACGGCAGCGGCACGCCGGGTGCGAGCGCGCGCGAGGCATCCACCAGGAAGTAGCGCTGGTCGAAGACGTTGCAGTTGTAGCCGGCGGGGATGGCGATGTTCCCCTGGAGGAGCACGATGGGGTCGGCCACGCCGTTCTTGCCGCAGAACACTTCGGCCGTGCCGATCGCTCCGTCATTCTCGAAGCGGGTGTACTGGAGCTTCAGGTTGGCGTTGAGGCCCGGGTCCGGATCCCACTGGAGGGTGACCCGGCCCATGAGATACTTCAGGCCCCGGGTCTGGTTCGCGGCCGGGGTTCCGGGCTGGAGCTTCTGGAACTCGGAGATGTCGTTGATCTGGCCCGCGAAGCGGATCCCGAGCGTGTCGGTGAGCGGGCCCGAGACGAAGCCGCCGACGAGCCAGCCCTTCTCCTCGAACTCCCAGGAGGCGTTGACGCCCGCTTCCCACTTCGGCGTGGGGTCGGCGGACTTGATCGCGAAGACACCGGCAGACGCGCTCTTGCCGAAGTAGAGGGACTGCGGCCCGCGCAGCACCTCGATCTGGGCCACGTCGAAGAAGCCGGTCTGCAGCATCCGCATGGTCGACACCTGGACGCCGTCGTAGTCGAGCGCGACCGCGGAATCGAAGGCTGCCGAGATGTTGGAGGACCCGACGCCGCGCAGGCTGAGCTGGCCGCCCGAGCCCGAGCCGCCCACCTGCACGTTGAGCGTGGGGACCCGGCTCACCACCTGGGCGATCTGATTGAAGCTGTAGCGCTCGATCTCCTCGCCGCCAACGACGGAGACGGTGACCGGCACGTCCTGCAGCGTCTCGTTCTGCATCCGGGCGCGCACGATGATCTCGCCGAACGTCGATTCCGCCGAGGTGGCGGTCTCGGCTGTCGCCTGCGCGAAGGCGACCCCGGGCGTCGCGACAAGCGCCAGCAGCGAGGCGCTCCCGAGCCAGCCGGCGCCGCCGGCAACGCAGCGCAAGTGCAAGAACCGCATGGCCCGCACTCCTCCCCTGACATTCGGGCGCGCCCAGATTGCGCGCCGCACTCTCTCCCGTCTGCCAAGCTAGCCGAGACTGCGGGGCGGGAAATCTCGCCAAACCGCTAGGCGCGCAGCCCGAACGCCCGGGCCGATGATGCGTGGCAGGCTGCAGGCGGCAGCCTGACGGGGAGGTCCGATGCCGAGTTCCACGCCGCCCGCCGCGGCCGAAGGCGTCTACCGCTGGTACGTGCTCCTGCTGCTGACGCTCGTCAGCCTGTTCAGCGTTGCCGATCGGCTCGTGTTCTCGATCCTGCTCGAGGACATCCGGGCGACCTTTGCCTTCTCGGACACCGAGCTCGGGCTCCTCGGCGGCTTCGCGTTCACCGTCACCTACGTTCTTGCCGGCTTCCCGGCCGCGCGGCTGGCCGACCGGTCGACGCGGCGGACGATCGTGGCGGGGGCGATCGCCTTCTGGAGCGCGATGACGGCGCTCTGCGGGGCTGCCGTCGGCTTCTGGAGCCTGTTCCTGGCCCGCACGGGTGTCGGGGTGGGCGAGGGGTGCAGCGGCCCGGCCTCGCAGTCGCTGATTGCCGACTATTTCCGCCGCGAGGAGCTGGCCCGGGCGATGGGCGTGCTGACGGTTGGGGCGACGATGGGCACGGTGACCGGCCTCGTGGCCGGCGGGCTGCTTGCGGATGCCTTCGGCTGGCGCTGGGCCTTCGTGCTGATGGGGGCGCCGGGCCTTGTCATCGGGCTCCTCGTGCTGTGCACTGTGCGCGAGCCGCCGCGCGGCCGCTACGCGCTGCCGGGTGCGGAGCTGCGCCAGCGGCCTGTGCGGGAGACACTTGCGAGCCTGCTTGGCAACCGCGTGTTCGTCGGCCTGGCGCTCGGCTTCGCCGTCCAGATCATGATCGGCTACGCCATGGCCTTCTGGATGCCGGCGGTGATGATCCGGCAGTTCGGGGTTCCGGTGCGGGATGTTGCGCTCACGCTCGGTCTTGCCTTCCTGGCGGGCGGCATTCCGGGACCGCTCCTCGGGGGCGTCCTCACCGATCTCCTCGTCCGGCGCGACGAGCGCTGGCGGGCCTGGTTTCCGGGGCTGGCCGGCCTCCTTGCCATCGTGCCGCTTGCGCTTGCGCTTCGGGCCGAGGCCACGCAGCCGTTCCTCCTGCTGTTCGCGCTGGCCTATGCGATGTTCGTGGCGACGCAGGCGCCGATCCTCTCCGGCATCCAGGCGGCGGTGGGGCCGGGCGAGCGGGGCATGGCGGTGGCGGTGGCGCTGTTCGTGAACAACCTGCTTGGGCAGGCGGTGGGCCTCGGGCTCATCGGCTGGCTGAGCGACCGGCTTTCCCCTGCGCGCGGCGCGGAGGCGCTGGGGCTTGCGCTCGTGGGCGTGTCGGCTGTTGCGGCGGTGGTGGCGCTTGGTGTCTTTGGCTGGACGGCGGCGCGGATGCGCGCGGGCGGCGGCCTACCAGGGAAGGCCGGCTAGGCTGCCGGGCTTTGGGTGCGATGCCCCGGGGTTGCGAGCCTGGCTCTCGAGCGCCGCGGCGGCGGGTGTGGGGGCGTGTGGATGGCACCGGGAAGCGCGATTTCGCGAGGCCTTGGCACCTTGGTGCTGTGCGCGGGCAGCAGCGCCGAGGCGCCTGTCTCAATCCCCTGAAGATCGGGGTGTCGTTCCGACGCGATCGTCGAGGCGAGCCGCCGAGCTTTCTCGTCTCAATCCCCTGAAGATCGGGGTGTCGTTCCGACCCGCGAGGCGGCACATCGCCGTCTCGCGGCTGTCTCAATCCCCTGAAGATCGGGGTGTCGTTCCGACGGAAGGAACTGAGATGACCAAGAACACGAACAAGTCTCAATCCCCTGAAGATCGGGGTGTCGTTCCGACCTGAAGACGACTCGACGCTGCGCGGCTACCCCGAGTCTCAATCCCCTGAAGATCGGGGTGTCGTTCCGACCCCCGTGGGACGGAGGGCAGGCCGGGTTCCCATGTCTCAATCCCCTGAAGATCGGGGTGTCGTTCCGACACTGACCCGTTCGACTTCGAGCACCTCGTCCGCGTGTCTCAATCCCCTGAAGATCGGGGTGTCGTTCCGACCGACATCGTTGGCCGCATTTCGCACAGCGCAGGCGTCTCAATCCCCTGAAGATCGGGGTGTGGTTCCGACAGTGCAGGTTTGGATACCATGCACCAATTTATGGGTCTCAATCCCCTGAAGATCGGGGTGTCGTTCCGACACCTGCCCCGTGTCGAAATGTAGTGCAGTTTGACGTCTCAATCCCCTGAAGATCGGGGTGTCGTTCCGACCCCGAAGGGGGCGAGACTGGGGCGGCGCGGAAGGTCTCAATCCCCTGAAGATCGGGGTGTCGTTCCGACTGCCAGCGGGGCGACATCTCTGGTCGACATCGTTGGGTCTCAATCCCCTGAAGATCGGGGTGTCGTTCCGACTGCCAGCGGGGCGACATCTCTGGTCGACATCGTTGGGTCTCAATCCCCTGAAGATCGGGGTGTCGTTCCGACGGCGAGACGCCATCGAGGACGATGGCGCAAAACGCGTCTCAATCCCCTGAAGATCGGGGTGTCGTTCCGACACCCTTCGAAACGCTCGCTCGGACCCAGTTCGGGAGTCTCAATCCCCTGAAGATCGGGGTGTCGTTCCGACGTTCACCTAGGCCAAACGTGAACCGTCCCACACGTCTCAATCCCCTGAAGATCGGGGTGTCGTTCCGACCCCCACGCGTCGGCAGACGCTGTGCGCGGCAGGGGTCTCAATCCCCTGAAGATCGGGGTGTCGTTCCGACCGAGGCGGGATCGCGAGCCCTATGACGTCTGGGCTGTCTCAATCCCCTGAAGATCGGGGTGTCGTTCCGACCTTTGACCCGCTGGCTGACTGATTGAAAAAAGGTCTCAATCCCCTGAAGATCGGGGTGTCGTTCCGACCTGACTGGCAATCAACTCTCGACGCGCTTGATGGGTCTCAATCCCCTGAAGATCGGGGTGTCGTTCCGACCGCAGCGCCGGATTCGCCGAAGTTTCTCAACAGGTTCCAAAGAGCCTTAGGCAAGTTCGCGGCCACCCGAGGAGGTATATCGGCGTTAACCATGTTCCTGCCCGCCGGACCGCAGGAAGACCCGGCAGTCCGGAGCTTCAGCATAGCCCGCCGCCAGCCAAAGGCAAGATCAGGACAGGCGGCCAAGCGCCTCGGCAAGCCGCTCTCCAAGCGTCGCACCCGTCACGCCATCGACAAGGCCGATCCCCTCGCCCTCGAATGCCTTGCGGACCTTCCCCTCGACGGGATCGCGCGAGACGAGGAGGGCGCGCGTGCCAAGCCCGCCGAGCGCCCGAAGATGCTCGAGCCTGTAGAGGATGTTCGCCGCCTTCTCGCCGGTGTCGCGGCCGAAGCGCACCGTCTTGCACTCGAAGAGGAGGAGGCTTCGCCCGCGCATCGCCGCGGCGTCGATCTCGTTTCGGGCACCGGCCGCGTCCTCCACCTCGAGGTTCGCCCGGATGTCGCCGAGGCCGAGGGTGGAGGCGCGCGTGGTGAGCACATCGAACAGCAGATGCTCGAACCAGCCGCCGGCGAGGAAGGCGTGGCAGAGACTGTTGCCGACGACGAGCCCCTCCCCGACCAGGCGGCAGAGCCCGGCGTCATCGCCAAGCGCAACCGCCCGGCGCAGCGCGTCCCGATCGAGGGGGAGGGCTTCGGGCGAGGATGAGATTGCCGCGTCGAGCGGGACGAGCGCCGGAGTCCAGAGCTTCCGCTTCCGCGAGGTCTTCTCGACCGCCGCCATCAGCCGGTTCCAGCCGTGGAGCGTGCCGCCGGTGAGCAGCGGATCGAGCGCGCGGGCAGTGGCGATGCGCTGCGGCGAGGGAGCGACCGACCCGACGACGCCGAAGCCGTGGGCGCGCACCACCTCGGCGACGCTGAGCGACGCGCCGACCGGGAAGGGCGGGCGCTGGCCCTCGAGCCAGCGGAAGCGGCCATCCTCGACGAGATAGAGGATGTCGCGCACGCCCGCCTCGACGGCGGCGCGATGCGCGCCGAGCGCCATGGGCTTGGTGCCGCCGGTGAGGTTGACGACCGTGGTCTCGCTGTCGCGGGCGAGGAGGGCGGCGACCGGCCGGCGCGTCGCCTCGGGGTCGTAGGGGTCGGAGACGCTGTGCCAGCGGCAGGCAAGCCCGCGCCCCTCCAGCACCTCGACCAGCCGGTCGCCCTTGCCGCCTGCCTGCATGTCGCCCGTGACGACGAGATCGACTTCGCCCACCCCGAGGGAGGGTTCGAGGGCAGCGAGCAGGTTCGCCATGGGCTGGCCCGAGACCAGCAGGATCATGCGGCGCGTCATTCCCCCTCCTCCAGGCGGACATGGAGCCGGACGAGCCGCGCGCCGAGCCGCTCCATCTCGGCGCAGGACAGTTCGCGGCCGCGGTCGGCGCGGTCAAGGGCAAGGACGAGGTGCCAGCAGGCGATGCCGCGGCGGCAGAGCTGGCCGGCAAGCCAGGCGGGGAGGATTCCGGCGACCCGCGTGACCGAGGAGTCGAGGGCGCCTTCCTCCAGATGGGCGACCACATCCGCCGGCGCCCAGCCGCGCCGCGCCGCCTCGGCGCGGAGCCAGGCCTGGGCGCCGGGATGGCGGGCGAGGAGAAGGGTACGGCCCGGGGTCATCGCGCGAGCTCCAGCGGCAGCCGGCCGTAGCCCGCAAGCCGGGCGCCGGTGGCCTCTGCATAGGCCCGCCAGAAGCGCTCGACCGCGCCATAGTGGCGGCCGCCGGCGCCGACGATGTGGAGCTCGACACCGGCAAGATCGGGCAGCAGCCCCTCGGCCCGGGCGCGGGCCAGCGCAGCGCCGATGGCGGCAGAATCGAGCGCTGCGCGGTCGAGGTTGGCGATGGCGCTTTCCTCGACGCCGTCGGAGAGGAGGAGGAGGAGGCCCTGGCGCGGGCGCGCTCCGAAGGCCGGCGCAGCAGCGGCGATCGCTTCGAGGAGGCGGGTGGCGCGGGCCGGCCGCGCGCCCTCGGGCACCAGGGCAGGGGCCGCGCGGCGCAGCGACAGGCAGGCGCGGCGGATGTTGGCCTCGCGCGCGAGGCGGCGGTCGTCGTCCTCGACGCGCAGATCGAGCGCGGGGCGGAAGCTGGCGCGCGTCGCCTCCCCGGCGTGGGCGGCGAGCAGGCGGTCGCCGGGGCGGAGCGCCTCGGCGACGGTGGCGAGGGCTGCGAGGTGGAGGGCGCGATCCTCGGGCGCGACCGAGGCGCTGGCGTCGACCAGGACGACGAAGGTGCGCGGGGGCGGCGCCTTGCGGAAGGCGTCGCCGAGCGAGGTGCGCGGCGGCGCGCAGGCGGCGTGGGCCGGCACGGCGGCGAGCGCGGCGACGGCGAGGAGGGGCAGGGCGACGGCGAAGGAAAGGCGCATGGGCGGGGCTCCGGCTGTCAGGCGGCAGGCGACGGCGGGGCGGGGCGGCCGAGGACGAGCGGTGCGAAGAGGTCGGGCCCAAGCGGGGCCGACCAGTCGGGCGCATCCGCCCCGAGCTCGGCCGCGACCCGGGCACGGCGGGCGGCGATGTCGGCGAGCGCGGCCTGCTCGACCGCCGCGACGGCGGTGCTGGCGGCAATCAGCGCGCGATCATGGGCGGCGGCTGCGCGGGCGCGGCGGCGGTCGGCGCGGGCGAGCGCGCGCTCGAGCCGGGCGAGGTGGCGGTGGGCCTGCTCGGCCGCGGGGTCGGGCGCGGTCTGCTGGAAGGCGAGGAAGAGCGCGACCGCGTAGAAGAGGAGCTGGAGCGCAAGGAAGGCCCAGGGGAGGTCGCCCGCCCCGGAAGCACGGGCGCGCAGCACCGCGACGGCGGCGACGGCAGCCACGAGAAGGGCGTTGACGAAGCCGGCGAGCAGCCACGGCCAGACGCCATCGGCGCGGCGCGCCTGGCGGAGCGCGCGGGCGGTTGCCTTGGCGGCGAAGAGGTTGGCAAGGCCGAGGAACAGGGCGAGCATCCACGCCTCGAGCTCGGGGAGCAGGAGCACGTCGAGCGCAGCCTTGTTCACCGGCACCTCGAGGGCGAGCATGACGGCCACGACCGCCCAGAAGACCGAGGGCGCGAAGGGCGGCGCGAAGGGGTTGAGCCCCTCGTCGAGGATGCGGCGGCGGGCCCGCGCCCGCTGGGCGAGAAGGTCGGCGAGCGCCTCGTCGAGCCGGGCGAGCCGGTTGCGCAGCGCCGCGAGCCGGCCGGCCCGGGCGCGGACGGCGGCCGCGCGCGCGGCCTCGGCCTGGGCGAGGCGGGCGGCTTCCCACGGATCGAGGGCGGTGGCGTGCGGGGCGGGGAAGTGGGGCATGTCGGTCATGGCTGGCTCCGGGTGCGGATGGGGGTGACGGTGGCGGCCTCGGCCGCGGCGGGCGCCGTCTGGGCCGGTGCGGCCGCCTCAGGGTGACGGGTGACGGCGACGCGGACGCGGGCGGCCGCGGCGAGGCGGGCGCGCTCGGCAGCGACGCGCCGGCCCGGGTCGGCCGGCGGCGGGGCGAGAAGGAGGTGAAGGTCGATGCTCATGGGCGCCGCCATGCCACGCGCCGGCGCCCCCAGGGGGAATTGCAAGCTTGCGGACTCGGGCCGGGGCCGGGCGGCTCAGTCGGGCGCGGCCTCGACCTCGGGCGGACGGTCGGGGTGGGTGGCAAGCGCGGCGGGCACGCGGACGGTGATGCGGCCGGGGGGAAGCCGGGTGGACGGCGGTTTGCTCGTCAGGATCCGGTCGGCAAGCGCGGGCGAGAAGGCGTTGCGGAGCCTGTCCCGGGCGCGGGAGATGCCGGGGCCGATCGCGCCGCTGTAGGTGCAGTCAGCGGCGAGACGATCGATCTGGTGCGCGAGGTAGCGATGGGGTGGAACATGCCCGTCATCCTCTTCCACCCGGTCGCCTTGGAGGATGGCGGGAAGATCGGTCGCGGCCACCAGCCAGGCCCAGAGCCGCCGCGCGGCCTCGCGCTTCCCGTCAAGCATCGGGAGCGTCTTCCTGCCGGCGCGGTAGCTGTCGAGCTCCACGCCGCGCTTGGCGGCGACGAAGACGAGGGCGAGCGCTGCCGCCTCGCGGGGGGTGAGGGTGACGGAGAGGCCGCCGGCCTCGACCCGGCAGGTGGAAAGATCGAGCGCGACATCGGGGTCAGCCAGCCCCAGGTTGGCGCGGGCGATCGCAGCGCGGAAGCGGCTGCCCTCGGGGCCGGCGAGGATCGTCTCCGGGTCCACCCAGGCGCGGGCGCGCAGGAACGGCACCTGGTGGAGGCCGACCTGCGCATCCTCCGAGCCGGGCGAGCCGTCCCCCGGCCACCAGAAGTCGGGCCGGAACTCGAGGCTCGCCGGCTCGATCAGGACGTGCGAGAGCACATCCTGCGGGCGGGCGAGGAGCGAGAGGACCTGGCCGGCGAGGAAGCTCATCGTCTTGCGACCGCCGGCAAGCGAGAGGTGGAGCTCGCCCTCCTGCCCGGCGGTAACCCCGGCCACGGCCTTCAGAAGGGTCTCGGCGAAGGCCTCGACCTCGGCCTCGGTGCGCAGGTCCTCGATGGGGCCGTGCGGGCCCTCGGGCACCAGCACCTTGGGCTCCGGAAGGGGCCGGCCGGGCGCAAGCTGGCGCCACAGCTCGGCCAGCCTGCCGCCCGCGCCGAGGAGCGGCGGAAGCACTCCCCGCGCGTCGGAGCGGCCGTTCCTGTAGACCTCGGCGCCCCGGGCAGTGGTGGCAAGGAGGATCCGGTCCGGAAGCCAGGGCGGATCGCGGTGGCTGAGCGCCCAGAGCGTTTCGGTGACCACCTGCGGCGTCTCGCCGGTGGTGAAGATGAGCGTCTTCGGATGCGGCATCGAGGGTCCTCCCGCCTGCCAGCCTAGCGCCAGCCGTGGGCGACCGTCAGCACCACATCGTCATCCGAGGTGATGACATAGGCGCGGCGGTAGCGGTCGAGCTGGCGGGCGGCCGGGCCGACGAAGGCCGAGAAGCGCGCCCAGCCGCGCTTGCCGAAGGTCCAGCGCCAGGCGCGGCCATCGGGCGTGCGCGACGGCTGGCCGAAGTCGAGCAGGCCGTCGACGACGATGTCGGGGATGCCGCGCTGCTGCTGGCGCACCTTCGCGTGACGGGTGCGCAGCGCCCGCGGCCGCGGTGCCCTGGGGTCTGCCGAAAAGGTCTGGACGTGGATCATGGCGCCTGCCTCCGAACCGGCCCGGACCATCCGGGCGACGCTCGTGCATCTCGCACGAACAGGGCGCCCTGTGCGGCGCTGCAGGCTTGCAGCCGCCGCGCGCAAGCCTGCGCCGACACGCCTGTCGCGCGTGCGCCCGGGCCCAGAGCGGCAATGCGCGCATGTCGCACCCCTCAGACCGTTGCGACGCGGACTTCGAGATCAGCGGGATCGCGAACGGTCAGACGGCCGCGGCCCGCCTCGCAGAGGCATGCGACCAGTGAACCGGCGCAAGGGCCCCGAGGTCACAAGGAGCATCGGCCTTGTCTTCCGTTCCTCCGAGGCGGCCGCGCCGCCCGACGACGGAACGGAGACATCGCCTTTGGGCTGTCGCATGCAGGCATTCCGACCGGGCAGGGAGGCGGCCGCCGCGATCGCCCACCACCTGCCGCGCCAGGCCTTCACCTTCAGACCCGTCGCACTGAAGGGTTCGACCAGCTTCATTCTCCTGGATGCGCGCCAGGTGACAGCGGCGGCGGGGCACCAGCTGGCGCCCCGGGGGACATGGGTGAGGACGTCAACCTCATGCTGCGCAGCGCTGTTTGCGGGGTTGTGCCATGGCGGAGCGACCTTGGATGCCCGGGGAGAGCGGATGCGGCGCTGGGGGCGTGCCGGGGTGCGCCCGACATCCGAGAAGCAGCGGGCCCGCATCCGGCGATGCGGGCTCGGCGCCTGCCGCTCGTTTCCTGTCTCGCGGAGCGGAAGAACGCCGCAGCGGTGGCGGAGAGGGAGGGATTCGAACCCTCGATGGGCTTGCACCCATAACGGTTTTCGAGACCGCCGCATTCGACCACTCTGCCACCTCTCCGCAAGAGACGCCGGCCGCGCGCGCGAGCGTCGCCGCCTAGCGGCCCGAGGCCGCGCGCGCAAGCGCCCTCCCTTTTCGTGCCATCGTGCCGTCATATATTTCACGCGCAACCGGCGCTCCGCGCGCCGGCACGAGAGGTGCAGGAATGAACGACGCTCAGAACCCCGGCGTGCCGCCTGCGGGGGTCGAGCCCTCGACCCCGACGGCACCGCTCACGACCGAAAACGCCGCTGCGGCGGCGCCCGCGCCGCGCGTCTTCGAGGCGCAGTTCGGAATCGGCGACGTGGTGCGCCACCGGCTCTTTCCCTTCCGTGGCGTCATCTTCGACGTCGACCCCGAGTTCGCCAACACCGAGGAATGGTGGCAGGCGATCCCCGAGGAGATCCGGCCGCGCAAGGACCAGCCCTTCTACCACCTCCTCGCCGAGAACGAGGAGAGCGCCTACATCGCCTACGTGAGCCAGCAGAACCTGGTGCGCGAGGAACGCCCCGAACCGGTGCATCACCCGGCGGTGCCGCAGCTCTTCGGCAAGTTCGAGAACGGCCGCTACATCCTCCGGTCGTCGATCCGGAACTAGCCGGCGCTGCGGCCAGGCTGCAGCGGGGCTGGAGCCAGGCGAGACGCCCGGCTAGGGCGGCGCCATGCGGCTGCACGGCTATTTCCGCTCGACTGCGACCTGGCGCGTCAGGATCGGGCTTCACCTGAAGGGCCTGGCGTTCGAGACGGTGGCGCACGACCTGCGCACCGGCGCCCAGCGCCACCCGGATTTCCTGGCGCTGAACCCGCAGGGGCTGGTGCCCGCGCTCGCGCTCGACGACGGCACCGTCCTCGCCCAGAGCCTCGCCATTCTGGAGTGGCTCGAGGAGACGCATCCCGAGCCGCCGCTGCTGCCGCCCGAGCCGGTCGCGCGGGCGAAGGTGCGCGCCGTTGCGCTTGCGATCGCGGCCGACCTTCATCCCATCCAGAACGTCGGCGTGCTGAAGCGGGTGGAGGCGCTGGCGGGAGCCGAGGCCGCACGCGCCTGGGCGCATGACACGGTGGCGCACGGGCTCGCGGCCGTCGAGGCGATGGTGGCGCCCGGCCCGCACGCCATGGGCCCGGCCATCACGCTGGCGGATCTCGTCATCGTGCCGCAGCTGGCCAATGGCCGCCGCTTCGGCGTGGACCTAAACCGCTTCCCGAAGCTGCTCGCCATCGAGGCGGCCGTCGCCGACCACCCGGCGTTCGTGGCGGCACGGCCCGAGGCGCAGCCCGACTTCGCCTGACGCCCGGGAGGTCAGCCCGGCCGGTGCACGGGCTTCCGGGGCGTCGGCACCGGGTCGGCGAGGTCGTCGAGCAGGAGGTCGACGCACTCGGCCTCGGCGCGGATCGCCGCGCCGCCGGCGAAGTGCAGCCGGAGGGTGACCGCCTCCTCCCCCTCCTCCGCCTCGATCGCGAGCAGCTCGAGGACGGTCTCGCCGTCCGCCGGCCAGTTGCGGCGCTTGACCCGGAGCAGGCTGGAGAGGACGAGGGCGGTGCGCGTGCGCATCGGCCGGCGGGTTTCCCAGCAGAAGCGGTTGCCGAGAAGCACGAGCCGGCGCGCACGCATGTCGAAGCCGATGTCGGCGGCGCGGGCGACGAAGTCCTGGGCGAGCGCCGACAGCGCAGGCACGTCCTCCGCATCCTCGGCGCGCAGGTGGAGCCGGCCCTTCATGGTCCCTCGTCGGCCACGCGGACGATCTCGGCGCCGATGCCGGCCAGCTTTTCCTCCAGCCGCTCGTAGCCGCGATCGAGGTGGTAGACCCGGCGGACCACGGTCTCGCCCTCGGCCGCCAAGCCGGCAATCACGAGCGACATGGAGGCTCGGAGGTCGGTCGCCATCACGGGCGCAGCCGCAAGCCGCGGCACGCCGCGGACCATGGCGGAGCGGCCCTTGACGGTGATGTCGGCGCCCATCCGGGCAAGCTCGGGCACGTGCATGTAGCGGTTCTCGAAGATGGTCTCGGTAAGGAGCGAGGCGCCGTCGGCCACGCACATGAGCGCCATCAGCTGCGCCTGCATGTCGGTCGGGAATCCGGGGTAGGGCGCGGTCTGGACGGTGACGCCGCGGAGCCCGTCGGCGCGGGTGACGCGCAGGCCTCCGTCGACATCGGTGAAGCTGACGCCTGCCTCCTCGAGGACGGCGATGGTCGCCCCCATGGTCTCGCGTTCGGCGCCTTCGAGCACCACGTCGCCGCCGGTGATGGCGGCGGCACAGGCGTAGGAGCCGGTCTCGATCCGGTCGGGCATCACCCGGTAGGTCGCACCGTGCAGGCGGGAGACGCCCTCGACCTCGAGCCGCTCGGTGCCGATGCCCGAGATGCGCGCGCCCATGGCCACGAGGCAGCGGCAGAGATCGACGATCTCGGGCTCGCGCGCCGCATTCTCGATGACGCTGGCCCCCTTGGCCAGCACCGCGGCCATGAGGACGTTCTCGGTGGCGCCCACCGAGACGGTCGGGAAGGTGATGCGCGCGCCCCGCAAGCCGCCGTTCGCGCGGGCGCGGACATAGCCGGCCTCGAGCTCGATTTCCGCACCCAGCGCCTCGAGGCCCTTCAGATGCAGGTCGATCGGGCGGTTGCCGATGGCGCAGCCGCCCGGCTGCGAGACGGTGGCCACACCCTCGCGGGCAAGGAGCGGGCCCAGCACCAGGATCGAGGCGCGCATCCGCCGCACGATGTCGTAGGGCGCGGTCGTCGAGGAAACCCGCCCGGCGCGCAGCGTCATCACCCGGCCGAACTCGTCGGGCCGGGCGCCCTGGACATGGGTCGAGACTCCGAGCTGGTTCAGGAGGTGGCCGCAGGTGTCGATGTCGGCAAGGCGCGGCAGGTTCCTGAGCGTGAGCGGCTCGTCGGTGAGAAGCGCAGCCGGCATGAGCGCGAGCGCGGCGTTCTTGGCGCCCGAGATGACGAGCCGCCCCTCAAGCCTGCGCCCGCCCCGGATCCGGATCTGGTCCATGGGAGAGGGTGATTGGCGGGCCGGGCGCCGCTAGGCAAGGGGGGCAACCAACCGGGGATCCTGCCGATGAAGCTCTGGCACTGCGCCGAGGCGCGCTCGTTCCGCGTGCTGTGGATGGTGGAGGAGATGGGCCTCCCCTGCGAGCTCGAGCTGCTGCCCTTCCCGCCCCGCTGGCGGCAGCCGGCCTACCTCCAGGTCAACCCGCTCGGCACCGTGCCCTTCTTCACCGACGGCGAGGTCGCGATGACCGAGTCGACCGGCATCTGCCACTATCTCGGCATCCGCTACGGGCCGACTCCGCTCATGGTCGAGCCTGACGAGCCGGACTATGGCGCCTTCCTCAACCTCATGTACCAGTCCGATGCGACGCTCACCTTCCCGCAGACGCTGGTGCTCCGCTACACGCGCCTCGAGCCCGAGGAGCGGCGCCAGCCGAAGGTGGCGGCCGACTATGCGAAGTGGTTCCTCGGCCGGACGCTCTGGATCGACCGCATGCTCGCCGACGGCCGGTCCTATCTGGTGGCCGGCCGGTTCACGGCGGCCGACATCTGCGTGGGCTATGCCTTCCAGCTGGCCGAGAACCTGGAGCTGATCGAGGGCGTCGCGCCGCGGATCCGGGCCTGGTGGAACGCGCTCAAGGAGCGGCCGGGGTTCCAGGCCGCCCGCGCCCGCCAGGCCGGCGGTGCGGAAGCCGCGGCCGGCGCCTGACGCGCCCTGCCGGCGCTGGCCGCGCGCGGAGCGGAGCAGCGGAGCGTCCCGGGGACGTTTGGGAAGGACGCCGCGGCGGACGCGTCCGCCGGTGGCATGGGGCGCGGGAGCTTGGGGGCGCGGGAGCTTGGGGAGCGCGGGGGCCTTCGGGAGGAGCGCAGGGAACGACGGCGGCGCCATGCGGCAGCGCGGCCGGTGGCGACCCCTACGGGACTCGAACCCGTGTTTTCGCCGTGAAAGGGCGACGTCCTAGACCGCTAGACGAAGGGGCCGCGGCGCGGGAGCGAGCCGACTAGTCGGCGGGTGCAGCGTCGTCAAGGTGGAGTTCGGCGCGGGCCTCGCCCTGCCAGTCGTTGCGGACCACCTCGCCGGCAAGATGGAGGAGCCGCCCCCTCGCGCCAAGGAGCGCCGCACCTGCCGCCGTTGCTGCCGCGCGGAACATGACGGCGCGCACCCGCGCGCCATCCGGCCCCGCGCCGAGGAGGCGCACATGGCCGCCGCTCGCCGTCTCGGCAGCCTCGACCACGCGGACCGGCCCCACTGCCACCCGCGGCGCCGGCCAGCCGGCCCCGAACGGCCCGGCTACCGCAAGCGCGGCGTGAAGCGCCGGGGTGAGCCCGCGCGGGGCCAGCGAGAGATCGACGGCAAGCGGGCGCGTGGCCGGGCGGGCGGCGAGCGCGGGGCCGAGCCGCTCGGCGAGAAAGGCGACAAGCGCCGGGATGCAGTGGGGCGCGACGGTGAGGCCCGCGGCCATGGCGTGGCCGCCGCCGGCGAGGAGCAGCCCGCGCTCGCGCGCCTCGAGCACGGCCGCGCCGAGGTCGACACCCGGAACCGAACGCCCCGAGCCCTTCGCCGGGCGGTCCCCCTCGCGCGCGATGACGATGGCGGGGCGGTCGAGCCGGTCCTTGAGGCGGCCGGCGGCAATGCCGATGACTCCGGGGTGCCAGCCCTCTCCGGCGGCGACGGCAACCGGCGCGGCCGGGTCGACGGCGGCGAGCGCGGCCTCGGTCACGGCGGCCTCGATCTCGCGCCGGGCGGCGTTGAGCGCGTCGAGCTCGGCGGCGAGGCGCCGGGCCTCCTCGGGATCCTCGGTGGTGAGCAGGCGCACCCCGAGATCGGCCGTGCCGACCCGCCCGCCGGCGTTGACCCGCGGGCCGAGGTGGAAGCCGAGGTCGCGCGCCGAGGCGGCCGAGAGCCTCGAGACCTCGAGAAGGGCGGCAAGGCCCGGGTTCGCGCGCGCGGCAAGGCGCTTCAGGCCCAGCGCAACGAAGGCGCGGTTGAGCCCGACGAGCGGCATGACGTCTGCCACCGTGCCGAGCGCGACGAGGTCGAGGAGCGCGGGGAGGGCGGGCTCGGGGCGTGTTGCGAACCAGCCGCGCCGCCGCAGCGCGCGCACGAGCGCAACCGCAAGCAGGAAGGCAAGGCCGGCGGTGCAGAGGCCGGCGTGGGCGGCGGCCACGCCGCCGTCGGCAAGCTCGTCGAACCGGTTCGGGTTGACGATGGCGCACGCGGGCGGAAGGGCGGTTGCGGCCTTGTGGTGATCGACGACGATCGCTTCGAGCCCGGCCGCCCGGGCCGCCTCCAGCGCCGCGAAGGCGTGCGTGCCGCAGTCGAGCAGGACGACGAGGCGGGTGCCGCGGGCGGCAAGGGCGAGGAGCGCTTCCGGCGTCGGGCCATAGCCCTCGAGCAGGCGGTCGGGGATGTAGTGGTCGGGCGCGCTGCCCAGCGCGCGGAGCGTGCGGAGCAGGATGGCAGCCGAGGTGGCGCCGTCGACGTCATAGTCGGCGAACACGGTGATGGCCTCGCCGCGGACCACGGCGTCGGCGAGCCGTTCGGCCGCGGCATCCATGTCGCGGAAGGCGGAAGGGTCGGGCAGCCAGTCGCGCAGGCGCGGGCGCAGCACCCGCTCGAGCTCCGCCTCGGTGCAGCCGCGGGCAAGGGCAAGGCCGGCGGCAACCGCGTCCTCGGCATGGGCCTGGGCCTGCGCGAGGTCGAGCGGCGCGGCCCGCCACGCCCAGGGCCGGCCGGAGAAGCCGCAGGCGACTCCGAGCGGCGCCTCGGCCGATGCGCGGGCGCGGCTCAGCGCAGCGGCGGCGGGTCGCCGTTGCGGTCGCCGCGCACCCAGCGGATGGTGCCGGACGACGCCCGCATGACGACCGATTCGGTTGTGATGCGCCCGGTGCGCAGGCGCTTCACGCCGCGCAGCAGGGAGCCGTCGGTCACGCCGGTCGCAGCGAAGATGACGTCGCCGCGGGCGAGATCGTGGAGCTCGTAGATCCGGTCGAGGTCGGTGATGCCGATGCGGCGGGCGCGGGCGCGCTCGTCGTCGTTGCGGAACAGGAGGCGGCCCTGGAACTGGCCGCCGACGCAGCGCAGCGCGGCCGCCGCCAGCACCCCCTCGGGCGCACCGCCCGAGCCCATGTAGACGTCGATGGTGGTCTCCGGGTCGGTGACGGCGATGACCCCGGCCACGTCGCCGTCGCCGATGAGGTGGATGCCGCAGCCGATGGCGCGGAGCTCGCGGATGAGCGCCTCGTGGCGGGGCCGGTCGAGCACGCAGGCGATGATCTCGTTGGGAGCCACCCCCTTGGCTGCCGCCAGCGCCTCGATGTTCTCGGTCGGCGTCCGCTCGAGGCTGACGAGGCCCTCGGGGTAGCCGGGGCCGATGGCGAGCTTGTCCATGTAGACGTCGGGCGCGTTGAGGAGCCCGCCTTCCTCGGCGATGGCGAGCACCGCCATCGCGTTGGGGCCGGCCTTGGCGGTGATGGTGGTGCCTTCCAGCGGATCGAGCGCGATGTCGATCTTGGGGCCCTCGCCCGTTCCCACCTTCTCGCCGATGTAGAGCATCGGCGCCTCGTCGCGCTCGCCCTCGCCGATGACGACCGTGCCGTCGAAGGCGAGGCGGTTCAGCGCATCGCGCATGGCGGAGACCGCGGCCTGGTCGGCCGCCTTCTCGTCGCCGCGGCCGATCCAGCGCGAGGCGGCGATCGCGGCATATTCCGTCACGCGGACCATCTCGAGCACGAGCACGCGGTCGAGAACCTTGCTCTGGTCCGCAGGCGGCGGAGTCCGCGGCTTGAGCGCTGTGGCCATCACTCTCCCTCCGTCGGCAGCAGTGGCATGAGAAGCGGCGGCTCGGCAACCGCAGGCAGGCGGGCCATGCTGGCAACAGCCGCCCGCGCCGCAGTCTCAGCACAGTCGTGCGTCACCATGACGACAAGGGCCGTGCCCTCGGCTCCGCTGGCCGGCTGGTTCAGGCTCTCGATCGAGACCCCCGCGTCGCGGAGGATGGCGGTGAGATCCGCGAGCACGCCGGGCCGGTCCTCGACCCGAAGGCGCAGGTAGAAGCGGCCCGCGCGCGCGGCCGGGCTGGCGGCGGGCAGCGGCGCCAGCGCTGCTGCGGGTGTGGAGAAGGCGGGGCCCGACTCGCCGCGGGCAATCGCGATGAGATCGGCGACGACGGCGCTTGCCGTGGGGCCGGCACCGGCGCCGGCGCCGACGAAGAGGAGGCGGCCGACGAAGTCCCCTTCCGCCACCACCGCGTTCAGGGGCCCGGTCACGCTGGCCAGCGGGTGGGCGCGCGGCACGAGGCAGGGAGCGACGCGCTGGGCGAGCGCCTCGCCGTGCCGCTCGGCAAGCCCCACGAGGCGGATCTCGTAGCCGAGCGCCTCGGCCTGGCGGACGTCGGCCAGCCGCACCTGCCGGATGCCCTCGATGTCAAGAAGGCCGAGGTCGGGCGGGGTGCCGAAGGCAAGCGCAGAAAGGAGCGCGAGCTTGTGCGCAGCATCCACCCCGTCGATGTCGAACGAAGGGTCGGCCTCCGCATAGCCATGGGCCTGGGCATCGGCCAGCACGTCGGCGAACTCGAGGCCTTCGGCGGCCATCCGCGAGAGGATGTAGTTGCACGTGCCGTTCAGAATTCCGTAGACGCGGGCGAGGCGGTTGGCAGCGGCCCCCTCGCGCAGCCCCTTGATGACCGGGATCCCGCCGGCGACGGCCGCCTCGAAGCGGAGCGCAGCGCCAGCGGTTTCGGCAAGCATGGCAAGCTCGAGCCCATGGTGCGCGAGCATGGCCTTGTTGGCGGTGACCAGCGGCTTGCCCGCCCCGAGCGTGGCGCGGGCAAGCGTGAGCGCCGGGCCATCGGCCCCGCCCACCAGCTCGACCACCACGTCGACGTCGTCGCGGGCGGCGAGCCGGGTCGCGTCATCCTCCCAGGCGAAAGGGGAAAGGTCCACCCCCCGGGCGCGGGCGCGGTCGCGCGCCGAGACGGCGGAGACCCGGATGGGCCGCCCGGCCCGCGCTGCGACGAGGTCGGCGTTGGCGGCAAGCAGCCGCACCACGCCGGCGCCCACGGTGCCGAGGCCGGCAAGGCCGACGCTGAGCGGTCCGTTCGCCAGGGCGGCGGCCATGGCTCAGCCCGCGGCTCGGGCCGCTGGCGCGTTCACGCCCATGGCCTGGAGATAGCGGCGGATGTTGCGCGCCGCCTGGCGGAGGCGCTGCTCGTTCTCGACGAGGGCGATGCGGACGAAGCCTTCGCCGAGCTCCCCGTAGCCGACGCCCGGCGCCACGGCGACGCCCGCATGCGTCAGCAGCTGCTTGGCGAACTCGAGGCTGCCCATCTCCTTCAGCGCCGGCGGCAGCGGCGCCCAGGCGAACATGGAGGCGGGCGGCGGCGGGATCTCCCACCCCGCCCGGCCGAAGCTCTCGACCAGCACGTCGCGGCGGCGCCGGTAGAGCGCGCGGTTGGCCTCGACAATGTCCTGCGGGCCGTTGAGCGCAGCAACCGCCGCTGCCTGGATGGGCGTGAAGGCGCCATAGTCGAGGTAGGATTTCACCCGGGTGAGGGCGTTGATGAGCGTGCGGTTTCCGACCGCGAAGCCGATCCGCCAGCCGGCCATCGAGTAGGTCTTGGACATGCTGGTGAACTCGACGGCGACGTCCTTCGCCCCCGGCACCTCGAGGATGGAGGGCGTGGGCTTCCCGTCGAAGTAGAGCTCGGCATAGGCGAGGTCGGAGAGCACCCAGAGCCGATGCTCCTTCGCAAACGCGACCACCTCCTCGTAGAAGCTGCGGTCCACCACCTCGGCGGTCGGGTTCGAGGGGTAGCCGAAGACGAGCACGGTCGGCTTGGGCACGGTGAAGCGCACGGCGCGCTCGAGCGCCTCGAAGAAGGCAGGGCCGGGGGTGGTGGGCACCGAGCGGATGGTGGCGCCTGCGATGATGAAGCCGAAGGTGTGGATGGGGTAGGAGGGGTTGGGGGCAAGCACCACGTCGCCCGGCGCCGTGATGGCCTGGGCGAGGTTGGCGAGCCCCTCCTTCGAGCCGAGCGTGACGACGATCTCGGTCTCGGGGTCGAGCTCCACCCCGAAGCGGCGGGCGTAGTAGCCGGCCTGGGCCCGCCTCAGCCCGGGGATGCCCTTCGAGCTCGAGTAGCCGTGCGCGTCGGGCTTGGCCGCGACCTCGGCGAGCTTGGCGATGACGTGGGGCGGCGGCGGCAGGTCGGGGTTGCCCATGCCGAGGTCGATGATGTCCTCGCCGCGCTGGCGCGCAGCCGCGCGCATCGCGTTCACCTCGGCGATGACGTAGGGCGGCAGGCGGCGGATCCGATAGAACTCTTCCATGGGTGCATCCGGCAGGCGGGAGAGATGCCCCTGCCACAGGGCCGGGCGCTTGAACAGCCGGGCCGGCGCAGGCAAGGGGCTGGGGCACGGCGAACGGGCGCGAGGACGCGATGGCGGAGAACAAGGGGTCGCGAAAGGGCGCGAAGGCTCCCGGGTCAGGGCCGAGGGGAGGAAGGACGCGGGGGCCTGCTGGCCCGCGCACCAAGGCCGGGGCACGCAAGGCCGCCGCGCAGGCGGCGGCAGCTCCGGCGCCCGAGCCGGTTGCACCCCCCGCGCCGGGGGCGGCTCCAGCCGAGGCACCCGCGCCGGTCGCACCCCCGGCGGCAGGCGCACCAGTTGCCGCGGAGAGCCCGCCGCCCGCGGAGGGTGCCGAGACCGGCGCGACGGCCGCTGCCGAAGCTGGCGCGGGCGCCCGGCCAGAGCCGGCGCCCGAGGCAGGGACGGCCGGGTCAACGCCGCTCGCCGCCTTCGAGGCCATGCTCGGCGCGCTCGCCGAGACGAACCGCGCGCTCCTCGAGGCCTTGACGAAGGCGCTGGAGACCGCGCCCCCGCTCCCGTCCGCGCCGCCCGGCGGTTATGCGGCCTGGTTCGAGCCGCTCGGCCAGCTCGCCGAGCTCGGCCGCGCGGCGCTCGACGAGGCCGGCAAGGCCCCGACCGCCGAGCTCGCCAAGCTCGCCGGGGACTGGTGGGCCGACCAGCTCCGGCTCTGGTCCGACTTCGTGGCCGGACGGCCGAGCAGCCTGCCCCCCAACGTCAGGACGAACGATCCGCGGTTCAGCGGCGAGGCCTGGGAGGCCAACCCGGTCTTCGACCTCCTGCGCAAGAGCTACCTGCTCGCCGCCCACCACGCGCTCGAGGGCACGCACGTGTTCGACAAGCTGTCGCCCGGCATGGCGGAGCGGCTGCGCTTCCACACCCGCCAGCTCGTCGAGGCGATGAGCCCGGCGAACTTCGCCCTCCTCAACCCGGAGGTGCTGCGCCGGGCGCAGGAGACGGGCGGCCAGAGCCTGGTGAAGGGCCTCGAGAACCTCGCGCGCGACCTTGCCCAGGGCAAGCTCACGATGACCGACGAGACGGCCTTCGAGGTGGGCCGCAACGTGGCGGCAACGCCGGGCAAGGTCGTCTTCCGCAACCGGATGTTCGAGCTCATCCACTACCAGCCGACAACGGAGACGGTCTTCGAGGTCCCGCTCCTGATCTTTCCGCCGTGGATCAACAAATTCTACATCCTCGACCTCACGCCGGAGAAGAGCTTCATCCGCTGGGCGGTGGACCAGGGCCTCTCCGTCTTCGTCGTCTCCTGGGCCCAGGCCTCGGAGAAGACGGCCGACGCCACGCTCGACACCTATGTCGAGGAAGGCTTCCTGACGGCGATCGACGTGGTACGCGAGATCTGCGGCGTGCCGTCGGTCCACGCCATCGGCTACTGCGTGGCGGGCACCACGCTTGCGGTGGTGCTGGCGCTGCTTGCCGCGCGCGGAGAAGCAGAGAAGGTGGCGACCGCGACCTTCTTCACTGCGCAGACCGATTTCTCCGACGCCGGCGACCTCCTCCACTTCGTCGACGACCAGATGCTGGCGACGATCGAAAAGCTCGGCGCCTCGGGCGTGTTCGACGGGCGCTACCTTGCGCTCACCTTCAACCTTCTCCGGCCGACCGACCTCCTGTGGAACTACGTCGTCAACAACTACATGCTGGGAAAGGAGTACGTGCCCTTCGACCTGCTCTACTGGAACTCCGACCCCACCAACGTGCCCGCGAAGTGGCACCTCGCCTACCTGAAGGACTTCTACCGCGACAACCTTCTGGCGAAGCCGGGCGGCATTTCCGTCCTCGGCACGCCGATCGACCTCGGCCTCATCCGGACGCCGGCCTACATCCAGGCGGGCAAGGAAGACCACATCGCGCCCGCCGCCTCGGTCTGGAAGCTGACGCAGCAGCTGAAGGGCCCGGTGCGGTTCGTGCTGGCAGGCTCGGGCCACATCGCCGGGGTGATCAACCCTCCGGCTGCGAACAAGTACATGCACTGGACGCTGCCCGAGGGCACGCCTCTGCCTGCCACGCTCGACGCGTTCCAGGCGCTTGCGAAGGAGACGAAGGGGAGCTGGTGGCCGGACTGGATCGCCTGGCTCGCGCCGCGCTCCGGCGGCCGCGTGCCGGCGCGCATCCCCGGCACTCACCCGGCCTACCCGCCGCTTGACGACGCGCCAGGCCCCTATGTGAAGGAGCGGATCGCCTGACCGACCGACCGGCGGGGCCCGTCGTCCTCCTCGATTCGGGCGTGGGCGGGCTCTCGGTGCTCGCCGCGATCCGCCGCCGCCTGCCCGACCTGCCGTGCGTCTACTGCGCGGATACCGCGGGCTTTCCCTACGGCACCAAGGGCGAGGCCGAGGTCTCGGCGCGAGTCGCGGGCCTCGTCGGCCGGCTTTCCGAGCGCATCCGGCCCGCGCTTGTCGTCATCGCCTGCAACACCGCCTCCACCATCGCGCTCGGCTGGCTGCGCCCGGTCATCGCCTGCCCGGTGGTCGGCACGGTCCCGGCCATCAAGCCGGCCGCGGCCCGCTCGAGGACGCGGGTCATCGGCGTGCTCGGCACCGAGGCGACCATCCGCCAGCCCTATGTCGACGCCCTTGCCCGCGACCACGCTGCGGACTGCCGGGTGCTCCGCTTCGGGTCGAGCGCGCTCGTCGCGGCGGCCGAGGCGAAGCTCCGCGGCGAGCCCGTGGACCCTGCGGTGCCGGCGGCAGCGCTTGCTGGCCTCCTCGACCAGCCGGATGGCGAGCGCCTCGACACGGTGGTGCTGGCCTGCACCCACTTCCCGCTGCTCGCCGCCGAGCTTGCCGCCGCGGCCCCCCGGGCGCTCGCCTTCGTCGACGGGGCGGAGGGGATCGCGCGGCGCGTCGAGGCCCTGCTCGGGGACCGGCGGCCGCCGCCCGCGCCGGGCCGCTTCCTGGCCACTGGCCCCCTTGCCCCCCTTGCGCCGCTGGCGCCGGCGCTTCAGGAGCTGGGGCTCGTCACGATCGCGCAGCTGGAAGGGGGAGGGGGCGCCTGATGGTCATGACCGATGCCGAGCTCCTCGAGCGGATGCGCACGCGCATCCCGCCCACGGCGCAACTCCTCGGCCAGGAGCTCCTCGCCCTCGACTCGGCTGCCGGCACGGTCCGCATGCGCTTCGTCGGCAAGCCCGAGTTCTGCAACCCCATGGGGCATGTGCAGGGCGGGATCCTCGCTGCCATGCTCGACGATGCCGCCGCCTTCGCCGTGATCGTCAAGTCGCAGCGGCGGATCGTCGTTCCCACGATCGAGTTCAAGGTGAGCTTCCTTGCCCCGGCGAAGATGGGGCGGGAGATCCTCGCCGAGGGCCGCTGCCTGAAGCTCGGCCGCACCGTGGCCTTCGCCGAGAGCGACCTCTACGACCCCGAGGGCCGGCTGCTCGCCCGGCTGTCCACGAGCTGCGTGCCCACCCCGCTCGAGGGCGAGGGCTTCATGCTGGAGAGGAACGCATGACCGAGGGGATCCGCTTCCGCCGCGAGGGCCGGGTGGCCATCGCGACGCTCGACCGCCCGCAGGCACTCAACGCCCTCAACCGGGCGATGTGCCGGGCCTACCACCGCCAGCTCCTCGAATGGTCGCTCGACCCGGAGATCGCCGCCATCGTCATCGAGGGCGCCGGGGACCGCGCCTTCTGCGCCGGGGGCGACGTGGTCGCGCTTCACCACGCCGGCCGCTCCGGCTCGCCCGAGTGGGAGGGCTTCTTCTTCGACGAGTACCGGATGAACCAGGCCATTTCCGCCTGCGCCAAGACCCACGTGGCCCTCATCGACGGCATCACCATGGGCGGCGGCGTCGGTCTTTCGATCCACGGGCACTACCGGGTGGCAACCGAACGGACCCTCTTTGCCATGCCCGAGACCGGCATCGGCCTCATCCCCGACGTCGGCGGCACCCATGCGCTGCCGCGGCTTCCCGGCGAGATCGGCACCTGGGCGGCGCTGACCGGCGCCCGGCTCGACGGCGCGGCCTGCAAGGCGGCCGGCATCGCCACCCACTTCGTGCAGGCGGCCGAGCTTCCGGTGCTCGTCGAGCGGCTGGCCCACAGCCACGAGCCCATCGAGGAGGTGCTTGCCACCTTCGACAGCGACCCGGGGCCGGACTCGGTCACCCCGTTGCGCGACGGCATCGACTTCCACTTCAGCCACGACACGGTGGAGGACATCCTCCTCTCGCTCGACGACGGCGATGACTGGGCGCGCGCGCAGGCGGCCATCATCCGCCGCATGTCCCCCACTTCGCTGAAGCTCAGCCTTCACGGCGTGCGCGAGGGCGCCGGAGACAGCATCGAGGCCTGCCTCGTGCGCGAGTTCCGCATGGTCTCGGCCATCAAGTCCGGCCACGACTTCTACGAGGGCGTGCGCGCCCAGCTCATCGACAAGGACCGTTCGCCGAAGTGGAACCCGGCGAACCTCGCCGACGTCGACATCGCGCCCTATCTCGCCGTTCCGCCCTGGGGCGACCTCCACTTCGACTGACGGCGGGCTCCAAGGGGGCCGGAGGCGGCCGCCCCGCTCTTCGGAGGCTCGCGCGGCGGCGGCCTGCGGTCCCGGCCCCTCCCGATCCGCCAGCGTTCGCGCCCTTCGCCGTTCGCGCTCTCGGCCACCCCGCGCCCTCGGCCACCCCGCGCTCTCGGCCACCCCCGCTCTCGGCCACCCCGCGCCCTCGGCCGCTCGCCATCCGCGTGCGCCCGCCGGGCGCCGCAGCCGGGGAGGGCCCGGCTCAGTTGCCGAGGAACCGGTACTCGGCGCTTGACGCGAACGGCAGCCGGCCGCTCACGCCCTGCGCATGGACGACGTAGAGGCCGGCATGGTCGCGGCGGATCTCGCTGCGGCCGCTGTCGCCCCCCGGGCAGGTCCAGCTCACGACCGCGCGCTCGGGCGTGTCGGCAAGCACCGTGAGCCGGCAATCGCGCGGGAGAACCCGGCCGGCGAAGAGCAGGGCCGCCGGGTCGGCAAGCGTCATGCGGCGCGCAGCGCCCCGCCCGCCCTCGCTGGCCTCCCACGCGCCCCTCGGGAAGCCGTCGGCGAAGATGCGCAGGGCAGGAGCCGCGGGCGCCGCGGCCGCCGGCAGCGCGCCCGCGACGAGGAGGAAGGGAAGGGCATGGCGCATGTCCCCAATATCGGCCGGAACGGCCACGGCTTCTAGACCGCGAAGACGAACCGCTTCGAACAGAACTCGCAGTCGACGGAAATCCGGCCGTCCTCGCCGCGCATCGCCGCCCGCTCGGCTTCGGGGAAGCGCAGCAGCACCTCGCGGATATAGGCTTCCGAGCAGCGGCAGCCGCGCGAGAGCGGCATGGAAGGCAAAAGCCGCACCTCGTCCTCGTGGAACAGCCGCCAGAGCAGCGTCTCGAGCGGGAGGTCAGGGTCGGCGAGCTCCTCGGGTGTCACGGTCGCGGCCAGGGCTGCGACATGCGCCCAGTCCGGGTGGGCCTCCTCGACGTGGAGGCGGGGCCCGCCCGCCTCGCCCCGCGGCAGGTGCTGGAGGATGAGCCCGCCTGCCGTCATCGAGCCGTCGGGCCTGCGCCGCGCGACGAGGCGGACAAGCGTCGGCAGCTGCTCCGAGTTCGCGAAATAGGTCTCGGCGGCAGCCGCGAGCGAGGGCCCCTCGAGGGCAACGATGCCCTGGTAGCGCTCGGCGGTTGCCGCCTGGTCAAGGGTGATGACGAGGTTGCCGCCGCCGAACATGGCCTCCAGCCCCGCTTCGGGCGCAAGGCGCCGGTCGGGGTCGACGGAGACGTAGCCGCGCAGGGCGCCGCCGAGGAAGTCGGCGACCAGCAGCCTGACGGGCGCCTCGCGGCGGCCGGCCGGCTGCGCCTGGATCGTGACCTGCCCCTCGTCGGGGCGAAGGATGGCCCCCATGAGCGCAGCAAGGACCAGCGCCTCGGCAAGCAGCCGCGCCGGGGTCTCGGCATAGGCATGGGCCGAGAGGATCTCGTCGAGCACCGGGCCGAGCCGAACCACCCGTCCGCGCACGTCGCGCCCGGGGATGAGGAAGCCGAAGACCCGGTCACAGTCCGCCATGTCCGTGCCTCCCGTGCCTTCGCCCCGGCGCGTCAGTCGCCGAGGTGGCCGAACAGCCACAGGAGGATGGCCTTCTGCGCGTGGACCCGGTTTTCCGCCTCGTCCCAGACGGCGGACTGCGGCCCGTCGATCACGCTGTCGGTCACTTCCTCGCCGCGGTGGGCGGGCAGGCAGTGGAGGAAGATGGCGCCGGGGCGGGCAGCGGCCATCAGCATCGGGTTCACCTGGAAGGGCTCCATCGCCCGCCGGCGGGCCGCCGCGTCCTCGTCGCCCATCGACACCCAGGTGTCGGTGGCGACGACGTCGGCCCCGGCGACCGCGCGGAGCGGGTCGTCCATGGTCTCAACAGCGGCACCCCGGGCCCGGGCGGCAGCCACGACGCCCGCATCGGGGGCGTAGGCCGGGGGCGTTGCGACCCGGAGCGCGAAGCCCATGAGGCCGGCGGCCTCGATCAGCGAGCGGGCGACGTTGTTGCCGTCCCCCAGCCACGCCCAGCGGGTGCCGGCGACCGGGCGGCCCAGCCGCTCCTCCACCGTCATCAGGTCGGCAACCGCCTGGCACGGGTGCGCGCGCTCCGTCAGCCCGTTGATGACGGGCACGTCGGCAGCGGCGGCGAAGGCCTCGAGATCGGCATGCGCGCGCGCGCGGATGACGACGGCATCGACCATCCGCGACATGACGCGGGCGGTATCGTGGATGGTCTCGCCCCGGCCGAGCTGCAGGTCGCCCGCGGCGAGCGTGATGGTGCCGCCGCCGAGCTGGCGCATGGCGATGTCGAACGAGAGCCGGGTGCGCGTTGACGGCCGCTCGAAGATGGCGGCGAGCACCCGTCCGGCAAGCCGCGCGCCGTCGTCGGCCGCGCCCTTCGGCCGGCCGGCGCGGGCGGCCTTGAGGGCATGCGCGCAGTCGAGGATCCGCCGGAGCGCTGCCGGGCCGGCATCGGCAAGGGTGAGGAAGTGGCGCACGCTTCAGGCGGCCTCCGGCACCCGGTAGTCTGCCGCCGCGGCCGAGAGCTTCGCCACGGCCTCGCGGATATGCTCCTCCTCGATGACGAGCGGAGGGAGGATGCGGACGACGTTGTCGGCTGCGGCAACGGTCAGCAGCCCGTGGGTCCGCAGGTGGGCGACGAAGGCGCGGCTGTCGGTCCGCAGCTTGAGGCCGAGCATGAGCCCGAGGCCGCGCACGCCCTCGAAGATCGGGTGGTTGGGGATCATCTGCTCGAGCTCGCCGCGCAGCCGCGCCGCGCGCGCCCGGACGGTCTCGAGGAAGGCCGGCTCGGCGACGATGTCGAGCACCGCCTCGCAGGCGGCCATGGCAAGCGGGTTGCCGCCGTAGGTGGAGCCATGGGTGCCGACCGTCATGCCGGCGGCCGCCCGCTCGGTCGCAAGGCACGCGCCGACCGGCACGCCACCGCCGATGCCCTTGGCGATCGCCATGATGTCGGGGGTGATGCCGTACTGCTCGTGGGCGAAGAGCGTGCCCGTGCGCCCCACGCCGCACTGGACTTCGTCGAGGATGAGGAGAAGGCCGTGGGCATCGCACAGGCGGCGGAGGCCCTGGAGGAAGGCGGGCGAGGCCGGGCGCACCCCGCCCTCGCCCTGGACCGGCTCCACCAGGATGCCGCCGATCGAGTCGTCGATGGCGGCCTCGGCAGCGGCGAGGTCGTCGAAGGGGAGTACCCGGAACCAGTCGGGCAGCGGCTCGAAGCCGTCGCGGAGCTTCGCCTGGTCGGTCGCCGCGATCGCCGTCATGGTCCGGCCATGGAAGGCGTTCGAGAAGGTGAGGATGCGGTAGCGCTCGGCCCGGCCGGCGGCGAAGTGGAAGCGGCGGCAGGTCTTGACCGCGCACTCGATCGCCTCGGCGCCGGAGTTGGTGAAGAAGACCGTGTCGGCGAAGGTGAGCGCGACCAGCCGGCGGGCGACGGCCTCCTGCTGCGGCGAGGCGTAGAGGTTGGAGACATGGATGAGGGTCTCGACCTGCGCCTTCACCCGCGCGGTGAAGTGCGGGTGGCCGTGGCCGAGGCAGTTGACCGCGATTCCGCTCGCGAAGTCGAGCCACCGGCGCCCCTCGGCATCGTAGAGGTAGCAGCCCTCGCCGCGGACGGGCGCAACCTCCGAGCGGGCGTAGACGGGCATCAGCACGGGGATCATGGGCAGGTCCTCGCGGTCGGCCAATGGAAAACGGCGGCCGCCCGGACCGCCGCGACCCGGGGGGATAGCGGCTCAGGCGCGGACTTTCCACCCCGATTCGAGGAGGCGCCACGCCGCAACCCAGAGGAGGAGGGCAAGGCCGCCGACGACGAGCGCGCCAAGCCGCGGGTCGGCCTCGGCGACGCCGATGAAGCCCGCGCGGAACCCGTCGATCATGTAGAAGAAGGGGTTGGCGCGCGAGACCGCCTGCATCGCCTCGGGCAGCCGGTCGATCGCGTAGAAGGTGCCCGAGAGCAGGGTGAGCGGCTGCACGACGAAGTTGGTGACGGCCGCGCCGTGGTCGAACTTCTCCGCCCAGAGGCCGGTGAGCACTCCGAGCAGGGCAAGGAGTACGGCGCCGAGCGTGCCGAACAGCAGCACCTGCGGCAGGTGGGCGATGGCAACGTTGACGTCCGGCCAGAGCAGCATGGCGCCCCAGATGGCGAGCCCGACGAGCCAGGCCCGCGTAACCGCCCCGGCCACCCAGGCGGCGAGGAGCTCGCGCGGCGAGAGCGGCGGCATGAGGACGTCAACGATCGTGCCCTGC
Organism: Thermaurantiacus tibetensis; assembly: GCF_015354055.1. Lineage (GTDB taxonomy): Bacteria > Pseudomonadota > Alphaproteobacteria > Sphingomonadales > Sphingomonadaceae > Thermaurantiacus > Thermaurantiacus tibetensis. Next base: position 89,766 of record NZ_JACHTM010000004.1, on the reverse strand, counting down.
ACCTTGGCGATGATGAGGCTGGAGACCGTGTTCTGGAAGCTGTTCTGCGCCATGCCCATGATGATGAGGCCGGGCCCGAGGAAGCTGCCGTAGGCGACGCCGAGCACCTCCCGCTTCACGCCACCGAGCGCGACCATGAAGATGGCGAGGAACAGGAGGGTGGTGATGGCGGGCGCCCAGATCGTCTGCATCTGGACCTTGAAGAAGCGCCGCACCTCCTTCACATAGAGGGTCCAGACCCCCAGCCAGTTGACGCCGCGGATGACCGGCTCGCCGGGCGGGCGCAGCGGGATGGGGGAGCGGGCGTGGTCCACGGCGGGGCACCTAGACGGCGCGCTGCCCCCTCGACAAGATCACCGCCCGGCCGGGGATCGAGGCCGGACCAGCGTCTGCGCCCGCGAGACCATCTGACCGACGCGAGGACACAAGCATGGCCTGGACCGAGGAGCGGATCGCCCTTCTCACGCGCTACTGGCAGGAGGGCTGGTCGGCGAGCCAGATCGCCGAGGCGCTCGGCGAGGGGCTCACCCGCAACGCCGTGATCGGCAAGGCCCACCGGCTCGGGCTTGCTGCCCGCCCGTCGCCGCTGCGCGGCGGCGAGGGCCGCACCGAGGATCCCGCGGCAAAGGCGAAGACCCGCCCCGAGCCGGCGCCGGAAGCCGCGCCGCCGCCAGAGGCGCCCGCGGCCGCGGAGACTGCCGCGTTAGCCGAGGCCGAGGCACCGCCGGCAGTCGCGCCGCCGACCGTTCCAGCCGCACCGCGGAAGCTGGTGCGCCCATCCGAACGGCCGAAGCGGGTCACCCTCCTCGACCTCACCGACAAGATCTGCAAGTGGCCCATCGGTCACCCGGACGAGCCCGACTTCCACTTCTGCGGCCAGCCGGTCGCACACGGCTTCCCCTACTGCCCCGACCACTGCCTGCTCGCCTACCAGTCGCAGCAGCCGCGCCGGGAGCGGCCGGCGGGGCCGCCGCCGCCCTTCCGCCCGAACCTCCCGCGCCCGCGCTAGGGGCGACGCGCTCGTCCCTGCGCTGCAGGCTGGCGTTCGCGCTTTCGCCAAAAGAAGCCCCCGGCGGTTGCCCGCCGGGGGAGGTGGTTCCTTGGGGAGGAAGGGAAGCTCAGAAGTTGTAGGCGCGCTCGCCATGCTCGCCGAGGTCGAGCCCCTCGCGCTCGACCTCGGGGCTGACGCGAAGGCCGGTCAGCGCCTTGGCGATGCCGAAGGCGATCGCCGACCCGATCGCGGCCCAGGCGATGGCGACGAGCACCGACTTCACCTGGATCCAGAGCTGGGCGCCGAGCACATACTCGGCCGGATCGCCGGGGCCGCCGAGCGCGGGCAGCATGGTGAAGGCGGTGCCCACCGAGCCGATGATGCCGCCGATGCCGTGGATCCCGAACACGTCGAGGCTGTCGTCGAAGCCGAGCTTCGGCTTCAGCTGCATGACGAACAGGCAGCAGAGGAAGCCGGCGACAGCCCCGAGAAGGATGGCACCGAACGGACCGCTGTTGCCGGCGGCGGGCGTGACCGCGACAAGACCGGCAATGGCGCCCGAGCAGGCGCCCAGCAGCGAGCCGTTGTGGCCGGTCACCTTCTCGCAGAGCATCCAGAAGAGGATTCCGGCAGCGGTCGCGACGAAGGTGTTGAGAACCGCGAGGCTCGCAATGCCGTCGGCCTCGAGCGCCGAGCCGCCGTTGAACCCGAACCAGCCCACCCAGAGCAGGCCGGTGCCGATGAGCGTCATGGTCAGCGAATGCGGCGGCATGGGCTCCTTCATGTAGCCCATGCGCTTGCCGAGGATGTAGGCGCCGACGAGCGCGGAGACCCCGGCGTTGATGTGGACGACGGTGCCGCCGGCGAAGTCGAGCGCGCCCCAGCCGAAGATGAGGCCGGTGGTCGCCTCGTCGGCACCCGCATACCAGACCATGTGCGCGATCGGGTAGTAGACGATGACCAGCCAGACGAGCGCGAAGACCATGAGGGCGGAGAACTTCATCCGCTCCACGAGCCCGCCGACGACGAGCGCGACGGTAATCGCCGAGAAGGTCATCTGGAAGGCGACGAAGATGAACTCGGGGATGACGACGCCGTCGGTGAAGGTGGCCGCCGTCGAGTCCGAGGTCATCCCGGCCAGGAAGAACTTGCCCATCGAGATGAACTGGTTGAAGTCCCCGCCGAAGGACAGGCTGTAGCCCACCATCACCCACATGAGCATGGCGAGGCTCGCCACCGCCGTCACCTGGGTCAGCACCGAGAGCATGTTCTTGGTGCGCACGAGACCCCCGTAGAAGAGGGCGAGACCCGGCACGATCATGAGCATGACCAGCACCGAGGCCACGATCATCCACGCCGTATCGCCCTTGTTCGGGACCGGGGCCTCCGCCTCCTGGGCGAGAACCGGGGCGGCAAGACACAGGAGCGCGAGGGCGGAGGCCTTCAGCGCGGTAGCAAAACGATGGAACGACGGCACGGACAAGCACCCCTCCTTGCTGATGGGCAGGATCGCGCTCACAGCGCGGTCTCGTTGGTTTCGCCGGTGCGGATCCGCACGGCTTGCGCCAGCTCGACGACGAAGATCTTGCCGTCGCCGATCGCACCGGTGTGCGCGGCCTGCTGGATGGTCTCGACCGCGCGGGCCGCGAGCGCATCGGTCACGGCCACCTCGATCTTCACCTTCGGCACCATGTTGGTGGTGTACTCGGCCCCGCGGTAGATCTCGGTCTGGCCCTTCTGCCGGCCGAACCCCTTCACTTCGGTGACCGTCATGCCGGTGACGCCAAGCGCGGTCAGCGCCTCGCGCACCTCGTCCAGCTTGAACGGCTTCACCACGGCAATGATCAGCTTCAAGGCGACGACCCCCTTTCCGACGAGCCAAGCCCGCCGGAGCGCGATGCAGGATTCGTGCCAACCTCGCGCCCGGGGTGCCACCTTGTGCGCTGCAGCAGACGAGGCGCCGCCGCTGCCCAGAAATTCAGCCAAGGAGGGGTATCGACCTCGCCCCTGCCTAATCCTTGTGCATGGGTTGGTCGGAGCCCGGCGCGCTGAGGAGCGCCCGGGCCGCGCGGAGGTCGGCTGCCGGCACCATGAGCCGGATGCCCGGCAGGCCGCCGCCGAGGAGCCCCGCAAAGCCGGCGTCAAAGAGGGTCGCGGCAATGCCTGCGGTGCGCAGCCGCCCGGCCATGATCTCGGCAAGGGCGACGTCGTGCAGCCGTTCAAGCTCGGCCAGCGGCGCGGCGGCAGGGCCCGCCGTCACGCGGTGCCGCCCACCGTCAGCCGTTCGACGAGAAGGGTCGGCTGACCGACCCCGGCCGGCACCGACTGGCCGGCCTTGCCGCAGGTGCCGATGCCCGGATCAAGCGCGAGGTCGTTGCCGATCGCAGCGATGCGCTGCATCACCTCGGGTCCGTGGCCGATGAGAGTCGCGCCCTTGATGGGAGCGGTCAGCCGCCCCTTCTGGATGATCCACGCCTCGGTGCAGGAGAAGACGAACTTGCCCGAGACGATGTCGACCTGGCCGCCGCCGAAGCTCTTGGCGTAGATGCCCCGGTCGACCCGGGCGATGATGGCCGCAGGGTCCTCGGTGCCGGCGGCCATGAAGGTGTTGGTCATCCGCGGCATGGGGGCATGGGCGTAGCTCTCGCGCCGGCCGTTGCCGGTCTCGGCGACGCCCATCAGCCGCGCGTTCAGCCGGTCCTGCATGTAGCCCTTGAGGATGCCGTCCTCGATGAGGACGGTGCGCGCCGTCGGCGTGCCCTCGTCGTCGACGCTGAGCGAGCCGCGCCGGCCTTCGAGCGTGCCGTCGTCGATGACGGTGACGCCGGGCGCGGCCACCCGCTCGCCGACCCGGCCGGCGAAGATCGACGAGCCCTTGCGGTTGAAGTCCCCCTCGAGCCCGTGGCCGACCGCCTCGTGGAGGAGAATGCCCGGCCACCCGGGCCCAAGCACCACCGGCATCTCGCCGGCGGGTGCGGGCACCGCCTCGAGGTTGACGAGCGCCTGCGAAAGCGCGCGCGCCACCGCATCCTGCCACACCTCTGGGGCGAGCAGCGCGTCGGGCAGGTGTCGCCCGCCAAGGCCCCAGCTGCCCGATTCGCGCCGCCCGTTCGCCTCGGCGACGATGCCGACGTTGAGCCGCACCAGCGGCCGGATGTCGCGCACGCGCGTGCCGTCGGCGCGGACGATGTCGACGAGCGACCAGGAGGCGGCGAGCGAGGCCGAGACCTGCGCGACCCTCGGGTCTGCCGCCCGGGCATGGGCATCGATCGCCTGGAGAAGCGCCACCTTGCGGTCGAAGGGGACGGACGCGAGGGGGTTGGCGTCGGTGTAGAGCCGGGCGTTGGTGCCGCGCGGCGGCGGGGCGGGCGCGGTGCCGGGGCCGACCAGCGCGAGCGTCTCGGCCGCCCGGGCGATCGCTGCCGCGCTCACCTCGGTCGAGTGGGCAAAGCCGGTCGTCTCGCCGGAAACCGCGCGCAGGCCGAAGCCGCGGCTCGTGTCGAAGCTTGCGGTCTTCAGGCGCCCGTCGTCGAACCCGAGCGATTCGGACACGGCATACTGGAGGTAGAGCTCGCCGTCGTCGTAGCCCGAGAGGTGGCGCCGGGCGAGGCGCTCAGCCTCGTCGGGCGCAAGGTCACCGTAGAGAAGCGCGTCCATTGCCGGGATGTAGCGCAGGCTCCCGGAAATGCCAGACGCGCCAGCGCGCTCCCTCACCGGCAGGTGCACGCGCCCGCTACTCCATGTGCCAGCCATGGGAGACGATGAGCGACTGGCCGGTCAAGGCCGCGCTCCCGAACCCGGCGAGGAAGACCGCGGCCTCGGCGACATCGGCGAGCGTCGTGAACTCACCGTCCACCGTCTCCTTCAGCATGATGGTCTTCACCACCTCCTCTTCCGAGATGCCGAATTCCTTCGCCTGCTCGGGGATCTGCTTCTCGACGAGCGGGGTCAGCACGAAGCCGGGGCAGATCACGTTGGCGCGAATGCCGTGCGCCGCCCCCTCCTTCGCCACCGTGCGCGCAAGGCCGAGGAGCCCGTGCTTCGCCGTGACATAGGGCGCCTTCAGCTTGGAGGCGGTCTTGGAATGGACCGAGCCCATGTAGAGGATCGCCCCGCCCCGCCCGCTTGCCTGCATGTGGCGCATCGCCGCCCGGGTGGTCAGGAACGCGCCGTCGAGGTGGATGGCGAGCATCCTGCGCCAGTCGGCGAGCGTGAAGTCGACGAGCGGCGCGACGATCTGGATCCCGGCGTTGGACACCAGGATGTCGAGCCCGCCCAGCCGCTCGATCACGGCGGCCGTGCCCGAGTCGACCGCGGCCTCGTCGGTCACGTCCATGGGAACCGCCATCGCCGTGGCGCCCGAGGGATCGAGCGCCGCCGCCACCTCTGCAGCGCGGTCGCCGGCGAGGTCGGCGATGGCGACGCGCGCCCCCTCGCGATGGAACGCCTCGGCAATGGCCCGGCCGATGCCGCTTGCCGCCCCCGTCACGATCGCGACCCGATCCTTCAGCTGCATCCCGATCCTCCGTCATCCATGTGGCCCCGGCACTAGCTGCAAGCCCGGCTGGCGCGAAGCCGTCTTCCGGCCAACGCGAGGCGGGACCGCTGGCGGCCGGGGCGGATTGTCGTGCCGCACCACCCCTGCCAAGGAGCCGCGATCGAAGGGAGGACCCCCCGCGCGATGACCGAACGGCTCGTTTCGCCCCGTCAGAGCGCAGGTGCCGCGCCAGCCGGCCACGACAACATCCCGTCGCTTGACGGGCTCCGCGCACTTGCCGTCGGGATCGTGTTTGTCTCGCATGTCGGCTTCGCTGTCCCGGTGCCCGGTGGGTTCGGGGTCACGATCTTCTTCTTCCTCTCGGGGTTCCTCATCACCACGCTGCTTGCGCGCGAATGGGATCGATGGGGTACCGTCTCGCTCCGCGCCTTCTACGCGCGGCGAGTCATCCGGCTCATCCCCCCGCTCCTTGTGACCCTCGCGGGCGCCGTCGCACTTGCACTTGCCGGCCTGGTTCCAGCCGACCTCGACCCGGCGACTCTGCTCAGCCAGATCTTCTTTTTCTACAACTACTTCGCGGTCGCCACCGGAGACCGCACCGCTGGTGTCGAAGGCCTGCGGGTGCTCTGGTCACTTTCGGTCGAGGAACATTTCTATCTCGTCTTCCCGCTTCTCTTCATCGGGGTGGCCCGCGGACATGTCAGGCTGTGGCAGATCGGCGCCCTGCTTGCCGCAATCCTGGGCTGGCGCATGGTCCGCTGGTATCTGCTCGGCACCTCCGACTGGACCATCTATGTTTCCACGGACACGCGCTTCGACTCGCTTCTGTGGGGATGCCTGCTCGCGCTCCTCTGGTGGAAGACCGACTTTCGCGCTCGCGTGCCAGGGGGCGGTGCCGGGATGTGGTTCCTGATGGGACTGGCGCTTCTCGGGATCACCATCTCGTTGCTCTACCGTGACGAGAGCTTCCGCGCGACCTGGCGCTACACTTTGCAGGGCGCGGCACTGCTTGTGCTCTTCCACTATGCCGTATCCCGCCCCGATCACCCGCTCTTCCGGCCACTGAACTGGGCCTGGATTCGCATGGTGGGCGTCTGGTCCTACACGCTTTATCTCGGCCATCATGTCCTCATTTGGGCAATTCGGACGAACCTCCCCGAAATCTCCATCTTGGGGCTCGCGACTCTCGCCGCCGCATTCTCGGTGGGCTGGGCCGTGCTTGTCTGGTGGTCGATAGAAAGACCGCTTGCCCGCGTTCGCCGCCGCCTCACCGGTCATCTGCCACGCCTCGACAGGGACAGCGTCGCACCCGGCGGGAGCGCGCCGTCTCCACGGGCGGCAGCATTGCGGAAAGGGGGTTCGCCATGATCCGGATCGAGGGCCGGCCGCGGGATCTCGGCGGCTTTGCCGTGCGGCGGCTTCTGCCGCACCCGGCGCAGCGGACGGTCGGGCCCTTCATCTTCTTCGACCACCTGGGGCCTGCGGACTTCCCGCCGGGCAAGGGCATCGACGTGCGGCCCCACCCGCACATCGGCCTTGCCACCGTCACCTACCTGTTCGAGGGCGCGCTCCGCCACCGCGATTCCCTCGGGTTCGTCCAGGACATCCGCCCCGGCGCGGTCAACTGGATGACGGCCGGCCGCGGCATCCAGCACAGCGAGCGCACGCCGCCGGAGGAACGCGCGGCAGGGCACCGCATCCACGCCATCCAGACCTGGGTGGCGTTGCCGAAGGCCCACGAGGCCGACCCCCCGGCCTTCGTCCACCACCCGGCGGAAAGCCTCCCCGTGCTCGACCTCTCGGGCTGCCGCGCGGTACTCCTCGCCGGCACCGCCTTCGGCGCCACCGCGCCGGTCGCCTTCCCCCACCCCATCTTCTACCTGCACGTCGCCGGCCGTGCCGGTGCGGAGCTCGCGCTGCCCGATGCGCACGCGGAGCGTGGCATCTACGTCGCCTCGGGGGCGATCGGCATTGGCGACGGCACCCACGGCCCCGGCACCATGATCATCGCCCCGGCGGGCCCCTTCCGCTTCACCGTTGCGGAGGCGGGGCACCTCTTGCTGTTCGGCGGTGCGCCGATCGACGGGCCCCGTCACATCTGGTGGAACCTCGTGGCCTCCGACCCGGCGGCTATCGCGGCGGCGAAGGCCGACTGGGCGGCGGCGCCGCAGGGTGGCCGATTCGGCACGGTGCCGGGCGAAACCGAGTGGATTCCGCTTCCCGAAGACGGCTGAACCACGTCCGCCCCTTTTCGCTCGGGCGCCGGCGCGCTATCTTCATCGGGCACGTTCCACATCGAGGAGAGACGACCATCCGATCCCCGTTCAGCCGCCGCGCGATGATGCCGGTGCCCCAGACGCTCAATGGCCCGCGCTACAACGAGTACATCACCGTTCCCCGCGTCCGGGTCATCGACGAGAATGGCGAGAATCTCGGCATCATGTACACCCGCGAAGCCATCGCCGCGGCGCAGGAAGTCGGGCTTGATCTGGTCGAGGTCTCGCCCAACGCCGACCCGCCGGTGTGCAAGTTCCTCGATGTCGGCAAGTTCAAGTACGAGACCCAGAAGAAGGCTGCCGCCGCCCGCAAGACCCAGAAGGTCCAGGAGGTCAAGGAAATCAAGATGCGGCCCAACATCGACGACCACGACTACGAGGTCAAGATGAAGGCCGTGCGCAAGTTCCTCGAAGAGGGGGACAAGGTGAAGCTCACGCTTCGCTTCCGCGGCCGCGAGCTGGCCCACGGCCAGCTCGGGCTCAAGCTCCTCGAGCGGGTGCGCGATGACGCCGCCGAATATGCCAAGATCGAGCAGGCGCCGCGCATGGAAGGCCGGCAGATGCTCATGATCATGGCGCCCAAGGCGGCGTGACTCGGTGCCCGCCGGGCCGCGTGCCCGGCCGGGGGCATGAAGGGGGGAGCCGTTTTCCGAAGAGGCGACCGGGCGGCGCTGCCGTGTCGGCACGTCCGTCCCTCGGCCCCCGCGCGGGCTAGGTGCCGGGCTTCACCACGCCGACGTAGCTGGTGACGAGTAGGAGCGCGTAGACCGCCAGCACGAAGATGCGCGTGCGGTCCATGGCCGCGCGCAGGGGCACTTCGGTCGCGTCCGACGAGCCGTCGCGAATGAGGGCCACCAGCCGCGGCCCGACTGGCCTGAAGGCGATGTCGATGAGGATGGCGGCAACGAAGATGAGCCCGAACAGCAGCGCCTTCCAGGCGACGAAGCCGGGCAGCGGGCCGCCGTTGCGCAGCGACAGCAGGCCGAGGAGGAGATAGAAGCCGGCCAGCCCCCAGCGCAGCACGCCCTCGAGCTGCCGGCAGCGCGCGGCAAGCGGCGTCTGGTCGTTGAGATGCGCCACCCACACCAGCGCCAGCCAGAAGAGGCCGATGCCGAGCGCCAGCGCCGGCAGCTTCCAGTCGAGCCCCGGCCACCAGCCGCCGGCCGCGAGCAGCGCTATCGAGGAGGGCACCATCAGCGCCCAGGCCGAGCGCGGGCCCATGTCGAGCGCGACGAGGAGCTTCAGCAGCACGAGGCGCGTCTCGAGGCTGTAGGCGTGGCGGCGGCGGAAGTGCTGGCCAAGCAGGAACACGCCGATGTCCCCGCCCAGCCAGACGACGAGCAGCAGCACGTGGAGCCAGACGAGGACCGGGTAGGCCGACTCGAGCAACGCCATCAGCGCGCGCCTTCGAAGATGGCGACGTGGAAGTCGCCGGCGCCGGCCCTGAGCGGCTTCACCCTCTCCTGGTAGTCGGGGTCATGCCAGAAGGCCCTGACCGCCTCGACGCTCGGGAACTCGGCGACCACCACGGCGCGCCCTTCCCAGCTCTCGAGATCCTCGACCGGCCGGCCGACGAGGAGGTAGCGCCCGCCATGCCGGGCATAGAGGCCGGTCTCGGCCAGCGCCCGGTTGTAGGCCGCCATCTTCTCCCGGTCCCGGACGGTGGCGGTGACGACGAGATAGGCGGAAGGGGAGTCTGCCACGGAAACCTCGCTTTTGCTGGACGGCTGTTGCACGGATGCACTAGGCACAAGCGGCCTGCCGAGTAAAGTTGTCCGGACAAATGCCGCACGAGGAGAAGGCGGCGCGTGCGCAGGGGTGCCGGGGCCTTCGCAGTCCGGGAGCGGGGGGCCGCGCCGGAACAGGACGGGAGCTTGGCCATGCGGAAGATCGTGCGTTCGTGCCTGCTTGCAGCAACGGCTCTCGGGCCGTCTGGAGGTTCCGCCCTCGCCCAGCAGGTCGAGGCGCAGCCTGGCGCCCTGCCGGAGATCGTGGTGACCTCGCAGCGCCGCGAGGAGAGCCTTCAGGACGTGCCGCTCGCCGTCTCGGCCTTCACCGCCGACACGCTCGAGACCCGCGTCATCTTCAACACCCTCGGCCTTCTCAACTTCGTGCCGAACATGTTCGGCTCGAACAACACGGGCCTCGGCTCCGCCAACGCCTACTACATCCGCGGTCTCGGCAACACCGAGACGATCGCCACCTTCGACCCCCCGGTCGGCACCTATGTCGACGAGGTCTACCTCTCCCGCCAGAACGGCAACAACTTCGGCTTCTTCGACGTCGAGCGGATCGAGGTGCTGCGCGGACCGCAGGGCACGCTCTTCGGCCGCAACACCACCGGCGGCGCCGTCAACGTCATCCTGAAGCGCCCGGGGGACGAATTCGGCGGGTTCCTCGAGGCGGGCTACGGGGCCTACGGCCGGGTGCTGGTCCGCGGCTCGGTCGACCTGCCGCTGTCGGAGGCCATCCAGGTCAAGCTCTCGGGCTACTGGAACGACGACAAGGGCTATGTCCGCAACACCACGACCGGCGAGCGCCTGAATGACAACGACATGCTGGGTCTGCGCGCGGCGGTGCAGCTCAGGGCCACCGAGCGGCTGACCTGGAATGCTGCCGTCGCCTGGATGGAGGCGAACGGCGAGAACCTCTTGAACTTCACCTGCGATCCCCGGAACCCGACCAACTGCGCGGGGCGCTTTGTCACCACCGGCATGCGGGAAGGCGGCCCGGCGGGCGGCCGCTACACCCAGACGGTGACGGGCCGGAAGGCGAACTTCGGGCTCGGCAACGAGGTCGGCACGCTCCTCGTCACCTCGAACATCGAGTGGGCGGGGGACAATCACCGGCTCTCGATCATCACGGGCGTCGTCGACATGAGCCAGGACTTCGCCCTCGACTTCCAGGACGGCCGGGCGTCGCCGACCGCTGCCAACCCATTTCCGGCGGTGCGCGGCTTCACCAACGGCGGCTTCGCCATCCTGAACGCCGGCAGGCACCAGCAGTTCACCCAGGAAGTGAAGCTCGACGGCAGCCTGTTCGGCGGCGTCGTGGACTACGTCGCCGGCTTCTACCTCTACGACGAATCGAACCAGACCGACTTCGCCGACCTCTTCACCCTCGACATCGGCTCCCCCACCGGCCTGCCGCTGCTGCTGGCGGACCGGATCCTCGTGAACGACACCAAGGCGCAGGCGGTCTACCTCCAGGCCGACGTCAAGCTGACCGACCAGCTGACGGTGACGGGTGGCGTGCGCTACACTGATGAGACCAAGACCGCCCAGCTCCTCGACAACCGCGCGACCTGCGCCGTCCTTCCCAAGCCGCCGACCTGCCTCGGCGCCAGCCTCGTCGCCTCGAACGGCACGCCCATCCCGACCCGGCTGGAGACACGCAAGTGGACACCCCGCTTCGTGGTCAACTGGAAGCCGGAGGAGGATCTCCTCTTCTTCGCCAGCGCGACCAACGGCTTCAAGTCGGGCGGGTGGAACGCGCGGGCAACCGCGAACAACCTCTTCCTGCCCTTCGACCCGGAGTTCGTCTGGAGCTACGAGGGCGGCGTGCGCTCCCAGTGGTTCGGCAACCGGCTCCAGGCCAACCTCACCGTCTTCTGGCTCGACACGAAGGACCTGCAGACGCCGTCTGCCTTCCAGAACCCGGCGACCGGCGCCATCACCTTCATCACCCAGAATTTTGCCGACTATGTGAACCGGGGCGTCGAGCTCGAGCTGACCGCGAGGCCGCTCGATCGGCTCAACGTCTATGCCAACCTCGGCTACCAGAAGGACAAGTACAAGGTCTCCGATACGCTGGCACCCAACCGGTTCGGCGTGAAGGCGATCCGCCAGCAGCAGGCCGACTGCCGCGCCCAGCTCGCTGCCGGCCGCATCCCGCTCGGGGTCGGCGCCGACAATGCGCCCGACTGCGCCGCCGGCATCGTGACCGCCACCGGCGACATCGCCACACCGGTCCGCACGCCAGACTGGAGCCTCTCCTTCGGCGGAACCTACGACTTTCCCTTCGAGCGGTCGGGCGTCATCCTCTCGCCCTCGGTCAACGTGACCTGGCGCTCCAGTCTCGAGCAGGGAACGGCCAACGCCACCATCTTCTCCGGCTCGATCCGGGCACCCTCGGGCGCACTTTACCCGGCCAACCCGTTCAGCGGAGACGTCATCACCGGCTCGCGCACGGACTCGCACTTCCTCGTGTCGGCAAGCCTCGCGCTCCGCACCGACGACGACAACTGGCTTCTCGCGCTCGAGTGCGACAACTGCTTCGACACCGAGTTCGGCCAGTCGAGCCTCGTCAACTACACCTACCTCAACCTGCCGCGAACCTGGCTGGTGCGCCTGAAGCGGAAGTTCTAGTCGCTTGGCGGGCGCGGCAGGACCGGCGGGCGCGGCCGCGCCCCAGGCCAGCGAGTTCCGGCGGGGATGGCCGGTGCTCCTCGCCTGCCTGCTGGGCGTCGCGACAGGCGCCTCGCCGGTGCCCTACAACAGCATCGGGTTCTTCATGCCGGAGCTTGCCCGGGAATATGGCTGGAGCTTCGGCGCCATGTCGCTCGGCATCACCATCTTCGGGGTGCTCGCCGCCTCCCTCGCCCCCCTGTTCGGGGCCATGGCCGATCGCCATGGCGCGAGGCCCGTCGCGCTCGCCAGCCTCGGGCTGTTCGGCCTCGCCTTCGCAAGCTTCGCCCTGATCGGCACGTCCATCTGGACCTATTACGCCATCTGGGTGCTCGTCGGCTTCGTCGGCATCGGCTCCACCCCCGTCACCTTCTCCCGCATCGTCAACCTCTGGTTCTTCCGCAACCGCGGCCTCGCGCTCGGCATCATGCTGATCGGCACCAGCCTTGCCGCGCTCGTCATCCCTCCGCTCGTCACCTGGGCGATCGGCGCGCACGGCTGGCGCACCGCCCATCTCGTGCTCGCCGCCCTTCCCCTGCTCGTCGGCCTCCCCGTTGGCCTCCTGCTGCTCCGCGAGCCGAGGGAAGCGGAACGCCCGCAGGGAGACGTCTCCGCAGCCGCAGGCATCACCTTCGCCGAAGCGCTGAAGGACCGCCGCTTCTGGGCGATCTTCGCCTCGATCTTCCTCGTCGCCTTCGCCTATGGCGGTGCCCACATCCACATGCCCGAGATCGTCAAGCTCCATGGCTTCACGCCCGAGCGGGCCGCCAACATCATGCAGATCCTCGGCCTCTCCATCCTCGCCGGCCGGCTCGTCACCGGCTTCCTCCTCGACCGCTTCTGGGCGCCGGCGGTCTGCCTCCCCATCCTCTGCCTGCCGGCCATCGCCACCGTGGCGCTTGCCGGCACCAGCCCCGACTTCGCGGTCGCCGCCGGCGCCGCCTTCCTGCTCGGATTTGCCGCAGGGGCGGAATCCGACCTCATCGCCTATCTGGCCAGCCGCTACTTCGGCCTGGCCCACTACGGCCGCATCTACGGAACGCTCTACATGGCCTTCGCCATTGCGTCTGCCATCTCGCCGGCTGTCTACGGCCGGGTCAGGGATCTCTCGGGCAGCTACGACCCGATGCTGTTCGCGGCTGCCGGCCTTTTCGTCGGCGGCGCTCTGCTCCTGCTCACGCTCGGCCGCTACCCTGTCCTGAAGGCGCCCGGAACCGTGCCTGCCGCCGCATGATTTCGCCCTATCTCGCCGTTGCGATGCAGCTGACGGCGCGGAGCGTCGAGGCAGCCCCGGATGCCGCCGCCGCCCGTGCCGGGATCCTCGCCCACATCCGCGAGCTCGAGACCGAGCTGGCCGGAACCCGGGACTTCCTGGAGAAGTTCTCGGGCACGCCCATGAAGCTCGCGGTGCTGCCCGAGTATCTCTTCACCGGCTTCCCCACCGGCCGCGTCCCCGACTTCCAGGCGCGCGGGGTCTTCGCACCCGACGGCCCCGAATATGCCGCGCTCGGCGAGATGGCGAAGCGGCTCGACCTCTTCATCGCCGCCAACGCCTACGAGAGCGACCCGCACTTCCCCGGGCTCCACTTCCAGGCAAGCGTCGTCCTCGCCCCGTCGGGCGAGGTGGTGCTGCGCTACCGGCGGCTCAACTCGATGTACACGCCAAGCCCGCACGACGTGTGGAGCGAATACACCCGCCACTATGGCCCCGAGGCGATCTTCCCGGTGGCCGACACCGCAATCGGCCGGATCGCGGCGATCGCGAGCGAGGAGATCCTCTACCCCGAGATCGCCCGGGCGCACGCGCTGCGCGGCGCCGAGATCTTCGTCCATTCCTCCTCCGAATCGGGGAGCCTCGTGCCCACCGCCAAGCAGATCGCGCGGCGTGCCCGCGCGCTCGAGAACCTCGCCTGGGTGGTCTCTGCCAACACCGCCGGCATCACCGGGGCAGGGATCACCGGCGCGAGCGCCGATGGCAACTCGGCCGTCATCGACTGGCGCGGCACCGTCCTTGCCGAGAGTCTCTCAGGCGCCAACTGCAACGCGTTTGCCGAGGTGGACATCGAGGCCGCCCGCCGCGCCCGGCGCAAGCCGGGCATGGCGAACTATCTCGCCCGCCAGCGGCTGGAGCCGTTCCGCGACACCTACGCCGGCGTCGTCCAGCCGGCCGACAGCCTGCTCGAAGACGGCAAGGTCCGCGCGCGGGCGCCGGGGGACGCCGTCCAGATCTTGCGCGAAGTCATTGAACGCCGCGCACGCGAAGGGTTGATCTGAGGCGCTCGCGCGCCAGATTCGGACGATGATGAGGAGCCCGCCGATGACCGCCCAGGACGTCCCCCCGCCTTACACCGAGGTCGCCCGCCACGCGATGTTCCCCGAGCCGACCCACGACGAGGTGGCGCGGTTCAACTTCCTGGCCAACCTCAACCGGCACCTCTCGGGCGCGCTCGGCGCGGGCAACCGCCTGGCGTGGGAAACGCGCGTGCGCCCCGCCTTCGTCGCCGCCCACGGCCGCGAGCCGAAGGACCGCTTCGAGGTGCGCCACGCGATGAACCGGGACCCGTGGCACCGCTTCTGGAGCGCGCTCAAGCGCAACAGCATGGAGATGCGCCAGCAGAACGGCCGCTCCATCGTGCTGCGGCAGGCCCACGCGCTGGCCGAGCGGGCCGCCGCCCTCAACGCCGGCTGCGACACGCTCGAGCTCGACCCCTCGGTCGAAACGCCGCGCTACCAGGCGGCGGTCGACATCCACTGCATGCCGGGAAGCTATCACGGCGAGCTCTTCCCCGGCGACGTCTCGGCCGGGGCCAACTATGACTGCGGGATCTTCGCCACCACCGGCGGCGCGCTCGGCGCGCTCTCCGACGGCGGCGGCCAGGCCATCGCCCGCTGGGTGCGCGAGGAGCGCCCGGGCTGGAAGCCGAAGCGCATCCTCGACATCGGCTGCACCATCGGCCACAACGCGGTGCCAATCGCCCAAGCCTTCCCCGAGGCGGAGGTGTGGGCCGTCGACACCGCCGCCCCAGTGCTCCGCTACGGCCACGCCCGGGCGCGGGCGCTGGGCGTCACCAACATCCGCTTCGTGCAGATGAACGCCGAGGATCTCTCGCGCTTCCCGGACGGCTTCTTCGACTGGGTGCAAACGACCATGTTCCTGCACGAGACCAGCGGCAAGGCGCTGCCCAGGATCATCGCCGAGGGCGCGCGCGTGCTCGCGCCCGGCGGGCTCATGCTCCACCTCGAGCAGCCCAACTACACCGATGCCATGCCGCTCCTCGAGCAGTTCCTGCGCGACTGGGACGCCTTCAACAACAACGAGCCCTTCTGGTCGGCGATGCACGCGCTCGACCTGCCCGCGATCCTCGAGGCGGCCGGGCTGCCGCGCGAGAGCCAGTTCACGGCGCGGGTGAAGGCCGTCGTCGACCGCACCATCTTCCCCGAGGCGCCGACCGGCGCCGCCGAGGACCATGGCCGCGCCGCCGTCTGGGACGCCTATGGCGCCTGGAAGCCCGCAGTCGAAGCCCGGAAGGCCGCCTGAGATGAACGCTTCCTCCGATTTCGACCCCATCCTGCTTGCCGGGGCGAAGGCCAAGGGCAAGCGCCCGGCCTATTTCGACGACCCGGCGATCGACCGGCTGCTCTCCATCCTCATGGCGGTCGCCGGCGAACTCGCCGTCACCCGCGAGCGGCTCGACACGCTCGAGCGCCTGCTCGAGGCGAGCGGCTACCTCGACCGCCAGGCGATCGAGACCTACCGGCCGGACCGCGAGACCGGTCTCGCCCGCAACCGGCTCCAGCGCGAATATGTGGCGCGGATCCTCCGCGGCCTGCAGCAGGAGCTGGAAGCCATGGCCGAGGCCGAGCCGGAGGTGGAGACCGTCGTCCGCGAACTGCGGGACAGCTGACACCCTTTCCTGCCGGGCGCGTCACGAGTAGCGGGCAGGCGTGGACCTGCTGTTCGCGCTCGGCCTCGGCTATCTCCTCGGCTCCGTCCCCTTCGGCCTGCTTCTCACCCGCTTGGCCGGAGCGGGCGACATCCGCGCCATCGGCTCGGGCAACATCGGCGCCACCAACGTGCTGCGCACAGGGAAGAAGGGCCTCGCTGCCGCCACCCTTTTCCTTGACGCCGGCAAGGGGGCAGCCGCCGTGCTGCTCGGCCGCCACTTCCTTGGCGAGCCCGCCGCGCTTGCCGCCGTCCTCGGGGCCTTCGCCGGCCATGTCTGGCCCGTCTGGCTGGCCTTCCGCGGCGGCAAGGGCGTGGCAACCTTCCTCGGCTCTGCCCTCGCGCTCCTCCCGCTCGCGGGTGCGGGCTTCGCGGCCGCCTGGCTTGGCGTCGCGCTCGCAACCCGCATCTCGTCGGCCGGCGGCATGGCTGGCGGCTTCGCCGCCGCCGCCGCGGCCCTCGCGCTCGGTGAGACCCGCGCGGCGCTGCTGTTCCTGCTGCTCGCCCTCCTCGTGCTCTGGACCCACCGCGAGAACATCGCTCGTCTCCGGGCCGGCACCGAGCCGCGGATCGGCACCCGGCGATGACGCTTGCGCCTGCCGAACGGCTGGCCCGTCTGCGCCTCGCCCGCACCGAGGGCGTAGGCGCGGTCGGCTTCCATCGCCTCCTCGCCCGCTTCGGGAGCGGCGAGCGCGCCGTTGCCGCCCTGCCCGACCTGTGGCGGCGCGAGGGGCGGGAGCTCGCCCCGCAGGCGCTGGCCGAGGATGAGCTCGCCGCCGCCGACCGGCTCGGCGCCCGCCACGTGTTTGCCGGCGAGGCAGCCTTTCCGCCGCGCCTTGCCGCCCTTGCCGATCCGCCGCCGGTGCTGCTGGTGAAGGGCGACGCCGCGCTGGCAGCGAGGCCCACGGCCGGCATCGTCGGCGCCCGCAACGCCAGTGCCGCAGGCCGCCGGCTTGCCGAAGCCATGGCCCGGGAACTGGGGCAGGCCGGCTTCGTCACGGTCTCCGGGCTTGCGCGGGGGATCGACGCGGCGGCCCACCGGGGCGCGCTCGCCACCGGCACCATCGCCTGCGTCGCCGGTGGCCTTGACGTCGCCTACCCGCCCGAGAACGCCGCGCTCCAGGAGGAGATCGGCGCGTTGGGCCTCCTCGTCTCGGAAATGCCGCCCGGAACCGAGCCGCAGGCGCGCCACTTCCCGCGCCGGAACCGGCTCATCGCCGGGCTCGCCGAGGGCCTCGTCGTCATCGAGGCCGCGCTCGGCTCGGGCTCGCTCATTACTGCGCGCCTCGCCGGCGAGGCGGGGCGCGAGGTGATGGCGGTGCCCGGCCACCCGCTCGACCCGCGCGCCCGCGGCGGCAATGCGCTGCTCAAGGCCGGGGCGACGCTCGTGGAGGACGCCGCCGACGTCATCGCCGCCCTGCGCCCGTTCGCGCTGGCCGGCGCGCGCGCTCCGGAGGCACCCCCCGCGCCGGCTGCCGCGCCCGAGGCCCGGGACGCCCCCGAGGCCCCGGCCGACTCGCGCCCGGCCGATGCCGCGGAGCGCCTCGCCGCGCTCCTCTCGCCGGTGCCGGTGCCCATCGACCTTCTCGTCCGCGAGAGCGGCCTTCCCGCAGCGCAAGTCACTGCACTCCTCACCGACATGGAGCTTGCCGGCACCGTCGTGCGACACTCCGGCGGGCGCGTGGCGAGCGCCTGACGGTTGCCGAGCGCCGGCAGCGCGGCTAGGGCGCGCGGCACTTCGGCCCGGGGAGCGGCGCCGGGGGCGGGGAGGCTTGAGGGCTCAGCAGCGGGATGGACCTCGTCATCGTCGAATCGCCGGCCAAGGCCCGGACGATCGAGAGCTATCTCGGCCCCGGCTACCGGGTGCTGGCAAGCTACGGGCACGTGCGCGACCTCGTGGAGAAGGACGGCAGCGTCGACCCCGAGCACGACTTCGCGATGCGCTGGGAGGTGGCCGACAAGCGCTCGAAGGAGCAGGTGGCGCGAATCGTCGCCGAGGCGAAGACGGCCGACCGGGTGCTTCTCGCGACCGACCCGGACCGCGAGGGCGAGGCCATCTCCTGGCATCTCGCCGAGCTTCTCTCTGCGCGCAAGGCGGTGCCGAAGGGCGGCCTCGCCCGCGTCACCTTCAACGCCATCACCAGGGATGCCGTCAGCCGGGCGATCGCGGCGCCCCGCGCCATCGACCAGGCCCTCGTCGATGCCTATCTCGCCCGCCGGGCGCTCGACTATCTCGTCGGCTTCACCCTGTCGCCCGTGCTGTGGCGCAAGCTTCCCGGCGCGCGCTCGGCCGGCCGGGTGCAGTCGGTGGCGCTCAGGCTCATCTGCGAGCGCGAGGCCGAGATCGAGGCCTTCGTGCCGCGCGAATACTGGACCGTCGACGGCCTGTTCGAGGGCTTCTCGGCGCGGCTCGTCGCGCTCGACGGGAAGAAGCTCGGCAAGTTCGACCTGCCCGATGCCGCCACGGCAGATGCCGCGCGCGCGCGCGTCTCCGCCGCCGCCTTCCGGGTCACGGCGGTCGAGCGCAGGCCCGTCACCCGCAACCCGGCCCCGCCCTTCACCACCTCCACCCTCCAGCAGGAGGCCGCGCGCAAGCTGGGGCTCTCGGCAGCGGAGACCATGCGGCTTGCCCAGCGTCTCTACGAGGCAGGCCACATCACCTACATGCGCACCGACGGGGTCGCCATGGCGCCCGAAGCCATTGCTGCCGCGCGCGCGCTGATCGCCCGGGACCACCCCCCGGACTTTCTGCCCGAGCAGCCGCGCGCCTATTCGGCGAAGGCGAAGAACGCCCAGGAGGCACACGAGGCCATCCGCCCCACCGACTTCGCCGCAGGGCCGGCGAAGCCCGGCCTCACCGGCGAGGAAGCCCGGCTCTACCGGCTGGTGTGGACGCGGGCGGTCGCCTCGCAGATGGCCTCGGCCCGGCTCGAGCGCACCACCATCGACCTCGTCTCGGAAGACGGCGGCGTGACGCTGCGCGCGGTGGGCTCCGTCATCATCTTCCCCGGCTTCCTCGCCCTCTATGCCGAGGGGCGCGACGAGGAGGACGAGGAAGATGGCCAGCGGCTGCCGGCGCTGGCGGTCGGCGACCGGCCGCGCCTTCTCGAGGCGAAGGCCGTCCAGCACTTCACCGAGCCGCCGCCCCGCTACACCGAGGCCTCGCTCGTCAGGAAGCTGGAGGAGCTCGGCATCGGCCGCCCCTCCACCTATGCCGCCATCCTCGAGGTGCTGAAGGACCGCGCCTACGTCAGGCTCGAGAAGAAGCGCTTCCACGCGGAGGAGAAGGGCCGGCTGGTCACCGCCTTCCTCGAGCGCTTCTTCGAGCGCTACGTCTCCTACGACTTCACCGCCAGCCTCGAGAGCCGGCTCGACGACATCTCGGCGGGCGAGGCCTCCTATCTCGAGGTGCTGCGGGCCTTCTGGGAGGACTTCCGGCCGAAGACCGAGGAAGTGCTCGCAGCCAAGCCCTGGGACATCGACGCCGCGCTCGACTCGCACCTCGCCCCCATGCTGTTCCCGCCCCGCGGCGACGGCACCGACCCGCGCGCCTGCCCCGCCTGCGCCGACGGGCGGCTTGCGCTTCGCGTCGGCCGCTACGGCCCGTTCATCAGCTGCTCCAACTACCCCGCCTGCCGCTACCGCCGGGCCTTCGGCGCCCACGGCGAATCGGCGGGCCCCATCGTGGTAGGTACGCTCGAGACCGGCGAGCGGATCGAGCTCCGCTCGGGCCGGTTCGGCCCCTACCTCCAGTGCGGGGACAAGCGGGTCTCGGTGCCGAAGGACGTGGGCACGCCGGATGAGGACATGGCGCGCCGGCTGCTTGCCCTGCCGCGCGCGCTCGGCCTCCACCCCGAGACGGGCAAGCCCGTGGTGGCGAAGCTGGGCCGCTTCGGCCCCTACCTCGAGCACGACGGCAAGTCGGCCAACCTCGCCTCGACCGAGGAGCTGCTCACCATCGGCATGAACGCGGCAGTGGTGAAGCTGGCCGAGGCAGCGGCGCGGCCGCGCGGCAGCCGGACCGCGCCTGCGCCGCGCGCCGTGCTTGGCACCCACCCCGAGACGGGCGCCGAAATCCGCCTCATGGACGGCCGCTACGGCCCCTACGTCACCGACGGCACCACCAACGCGACCCTGCCGAAGGGCGTGACCGAGCCGACGCTCGAGGACGCGCTTCAGCTTCTGGCCGAGCGCGCGGCGGCCCCGGCGCGCAGGGGCAAGCGGGGGAAGCCAGCCGCGAAAACACCCTCGAGGACCCCGCCCAAGGCCGCGCCCGGGGCGGACGCGCCGGCCGAGGCAAAGACGCGGACAACGGCGAAGGCGGCAAAGGCCGGGGGCAAGGCCCCGGCCCGGCGCAGGGCCGCGGGCGCCTGATGCCGCTTCCCGACCGCGAGGCGATCCTGCGCTTCGTGGCCGAAGCCGGAGCCGATGTCGGCCGCCGCGAGATCGCGCGCGCCTTCGGCCTGCGCGGCGAGGAGCGGGTGGCACTGAAGGCCCTGCTGCGCGAGATGGAGGCGGAAGGGCTCCTCGCCGCCGGGCCGGGCCGCAGCTACCACCGCGCGGGCGGCCTCCCGAAGGTGACGGTGCTGAAGGTGGTGGCGGCAGACGGCGGCCGCGTCCAGGCGGTGCCGGAGCGCTGGGCGGGCGAGGGCGCGCCACCCCGGGTCGCAGTCGACAGCCGCCGCGTGCGCCTCGCGCTCGGAGACCGCGTGCTCGCCCGCATCGCCGAGGAGGGCCAAGGGTTCCGCGCCAGCCCCATCAAGCGGCTGAAGCGCGGCGAGACCGAAGTGCTGGGCATTGCCCGCAGCATCAACGGCCAGCTCCGCCTGGTGCCGGTCGACCGGCGTTTGCGGCACGACTTCGCGATCTCGGCCGAGGCGCCGGTCCGGGTGGGGGAGCTTCTGAAGGCCGAGGTCCGCGGCAGCGGCGCCCGCGCAGTTGCCCACGTGACCGAGCGGCTGGGCGACCCGTTCGCCGACCGTTCGCTCTCGCTCATCGAGATCCACGCCAAGGGCCTTCCCCACCGCTTCTCCGCGGAAGCCCTTGCCGAGGCCGAGGCCGCGGCCGGCCTGCCGCTCGGGCCCCGCGAGGACTGGCGGCACCTCCCCTTCCTCACCCTCGACCCGCCGGACGCGCGCGACCATGACGACGCCGTCCAGGCCGAGCCGCTCCCCGACGGCGGCCACCTGCTCCGCGTGGCGATCGCCGACGTGAGCTTCTTCGTGCGCCCCGGCTCGGTGCTCGACCGCGAGGCCTTCACCCGCGGCAACTCGGTCTACTTCCCCGACCGCGTCGTCCCCATGCTGCCCGAGGCGCTCTCGGCGGGCGCCTGCTCGCTCAAGGCCGGGGCCGACAAGGCGGTTCTCGCCTGCGAGCTCCATCTCGGCGCGCGCGGCACGGTGCGGCGCTTCTCCTTCCACCGCGCCGTCATCCGCGTCGCGGCCAACCTCGCCTACGAGGAGGCCCAGGCCATCGTGGACTCGGGCGCCGGCGCGATGCTGCCGCTGCTTTCGCCGCTGTGGGCGGCGTGGCGGGCGCTCGACGTGGCGCGCAGGCGGCGCGCGCCGCTCGAACTCGACCTGCCCGAGGCGCGCGTCGTGCTCGACGCGGCCGGCAACGTGGCCGACGTCAGCGTCCGCGAGCGGCTCGACGCCCACCGCGTCATCGAGGAGATGATGATTGCCGCCAACGTCGCGGCAGCACGCCAGCTCGAACGGAAGAAGGCGCCCGTCATGTACCGCGACCACGAGCCGCCGAGCCGCGACAAGCTGCTGGCCCTCAGGGACTATCTCGAGACCTTCGGCCTTCCGCTCGCGCTCGGCCAGGTCATCACCCCGGCGCTCTTCAACCGGGTGCTCGAGCGCGCGCGCGGCCACGAGGAGGCGCAGGCGATCGCCGAACAGGTGCTCCGCACCCAGACGCAGGCCTACTACGGCCCGGCGAACACCGGCCACTTCGGCCTCGCGCTCGGCTCCTATGCCCACTTCACCTCGCCGATCCGCCGCTACGCCGACCTCCTCGTCCACCGCGCGCTGGTCGCAGCGCTGGGGTTGGGCGAGGGCGGGCTGCCCGAAGGCGCCGGCCGGCGCTTCGCCGCCATCGGCGACCACATCTCGATGACCGAGCGGCGGGCGATGGAGGCCGAGCGCGACACGCTCGCCCGCTACATCGCCGCCCACCTCCACCGCCGCGAGGGTCAGACGGTGACGGTCCGCGTGACGGGCGTGCAGAAGTTCGGCCTGTTCGCCACCGTCGACGGCCTCGGCGGGGATGGCCTGCTCCCCGTCTCGGCGCTGGGCCCCGAGCACTTCTGGTTCGACGAGGCTGCGCGCGCGCTCGAGAGCGAGACGAGCGGCACCCGCTACCGGGTGGGCCAGCGGCTCGAGGTGACGATCGCCTCGGCCGACCCGGCGACCGGCGCCGTCCTCTTCGCCCTGCCCGGGGTGGCGGCACCGCCCCGGCGCGAGCGGCGCGGGCCGCCACCGCCGCGCCACGCCCGCTTCCGCCGCGAGCGGTCCCGCAAATCTTGACTGCCGCCCCCCTCCCGCCTATCGGCTCGCCGCTCCCCGCCCGCCCGCGGGGCCGGAATCCCGTCGCCCACGCCCGCAAGAACGCTCCGAGGTCCCCATGGCCAAGCCCACCACCGTCAAGATCCGGCTCGTGTCGACCGCCGACACCGGCTATTATTATGTGACGAAGAAGAACCCGCGCACCAAGACCGAGAAGCTCTCCTTCCGGAAGTACGATCCGATCGCGCGCAAGCACGTCGAGTTCAGGGAAGCCAAGATCAAGTAAGGCTGGGGGCGGCCGCCAAGGCCGGGAAAACCGCCGGCAGGCCCGCCGGGAGCGCGACCGACGGCATGGCAGACGACACCCTGTTGCTTCGCGCGCTCGCCCACATCGTCGCCGACGAGAGGCTGCGCGACCGCTTCCTGGCGCTCACCGGGCTTGACGCGGCAACGCTGCGCGCCCGGGCGGGCGAAGCGGATGTGCTGGCCGCCGTTGCGGCGTTTCTCGCCGGCCACGAGCCCGACCTGCTGGCGGTCGCCTCCGCGCTTGGCGTAGAGCCCGCGGCGCTGTGCGCCCGCTCCTGATTCTCGACTGCGACGAGGTCATCCTCCGCTTCGCCGCGCCCTTCCGGCAGTGGCTGGAGGCCGCCCACGGCCTCGAGCTTCGCTTCGACAGCTTCGCGCTCGTCGGCAACATCCGCCACAAGTCCGACGGCCGGCCGCTCGATCCGGCAGCCTTCCCGGCGCTGCTCGACGGCTTCTTCGCCGAGGGCCAGACGCTCCAGGCGCCTGCCGAAGGCGCCGTCGCGGCCATCACGGCGCTTGCCCGCGACATGGACGTCGCCGTGCTGACCAACATCCCGGAAGCCTACCGCGACATCCGCGCGAACGTCCTGCGCGGCTTCGGCCTCGACCTGCCCGTCCATGCCAACGATGGCGGCAAGGGCCGGGTGGTGAAGGCGCTGGCCGGGGGGCGCCGCGCGGTCTTCGTCGACGATCTTCCGCCCCACCACGCGAGCGTCGCCGCCCATGCCGCCCATGTGGGCCGGCTCCACATGGTGGCAGACCCGGAGCTGCGCCGGCTCATCCCCGCTGCCCCCGACGCCCATGCGCGCCATGACGCATGGGCAGAGGCCGAGACCTGGATCAGGACATGGATGGAGACCGCGCCATGACGATCGACGCCCGCCTCGCCGAACTCGGCATCGCCCTGCCCGAGGCAGCCGCGCCCGCGGCCAACTACGTCCCCTTCGTGGAGGCGGTTGGCCTCCTCCACATCTCGGGCCAGATCCCCTTCGACGCCGGAGGCCAGCTCATCCGCGGCCGGCTCGGCGAGGACATGGGCGTGGCCGAGGGCCAGGAGGCGGCGCGCCGCTGCGCCATCGGCCTCCTCGCCCAGATGAAGGCGGCGCTCGGCTCGCTCGACCGCGTGGCGCAGATCGTGAAGCTCAGCGTGTTCGTGAACTCGGCGCCCGGCTTCACCGACCAGCCGGAAGTGGCGAACGGCGCCTCCGACCTCATGGTCGCCGTGTTCGGGGAAAGGGGCCGGCATGCGCGTTCCGCCGTGGGTGTCGCGGTCCTTCCGCGGGGCGTGGCGGTCGAGATCGACGCCGTCGTCGCCGTCTCCTGAGATGGCAGACGGCGGGGCTGCCGGCCGGGTGCGGATCCTCCACCGCGCCGCCGACCTTCCCGCTGCCGACTGGGACCGGCTCGCCGGGCCGGACAACCCCTTCGTCTGCCACGCCTTCGTCTCGGCGCTCGAGGATTCGGGAAGCGCGGTGGCGCGCGCGGGCTGGCAGGCCGCCCACCTGCTCGCCGAGGACGCCGAAGGCCGGCCCGCGGGCCTCATGCCGGCCTTCGCCAAGGGCCACAGCCAGGGCGAATATGTGTTCGACCACGGCTGGGCGGAGGCCTGGCACCGCGCCGGCGGCCGCTACTACCCCAAGCTCCAGATCGCGACCCCCTTCACGCCCGCGACCGCGCCCAAGATCCTGGCCACCGATCCGGCCGTGCGGGCGCAGCTGGTCCGCGCGGCCGAGGCGGTGGTTGCGCATGAGGGCTGGTCCTCGGCGCACGCCACCTTCCTGCCGGCGGAGGACGTCCAGACCTTCGCTGCCGCCGGCTGGCTCGAACGCCACGACATCCAGTTCCACTTCGACGCCCGCGGCCTCGGCGGGTTCGCCGATTTCCTGGGCCAGCTCTCCTCGCGCAAGCGCAAGGAGCTCCGGCGCGAGCGCGAGGCCGCGCTTGCCGCCGTCGACCGGGTGGAGTGGCTGACCGGCTCCGACCTCACCGAAGCCGTCTGGGACGATTTCTTCCGCTTCTACATGGACACGGGCGGCCGCAAGTGGGGCCGGCCCTATCTCACGCGGGCCTTCTTCTCGCTCCTCTCCGAGCGCATGGCCGACCGGGTGCTCCTCGTCGTGGCGGTCAGGGGCGGGCGCCGCGTGGCGGGCGCGCTCAACTTCCTCGGCTCGGACTGCCTCTACGGCCGCCACTGGGGCTGTATCGAGGACATCCCCTTCCTGCACTTCGAGCTCTGCTACCACCAGGCAATCGACATCGCCGGCCACCTTGGCCTTGCCAGGGTGGAGGCCGGCGCGCAGGGCCCGCACAAGGTGA
The DNA here is from genome assembly GCF_015354055.1 of Thermaurantiacus tibetensis. Classification (GTDB taxonomy): domain Bacteria; phylum Pseudomonadota; class Alphaproteobacteria; order Sphingomonadales; family Sphingomonadaceae; genus Thermaurantiacus; species Thermaurantiacus tibetensis. The sequence continues at coordinate 64,521 of NZ_JACHTM010000004.1, read as the reverse complement.
AGCGCGGCTACCGGCCCGTCATCACCCGTTCGATGCACCACTTGGCCGACCTGCGCCTGGCGGCAGCAGTCGCCGACTTCCTCGAGCGCGAGCGCGCCGCCGTCGCCCGCGAGGCCGCCCTCTTCGAAGCCGAGCTTCCCTTCCGCCACGGGCCTGCACCCGGCGAGGCGACACCACCCGGTTCCGCAGCGGGCGGTTGACCTGGCGCCCACGGGCGTGGAGGAGCAGGACATGCGCGTCCTCGTCCTTGCCCTGCTGCTCGCCGCGCCGGCAAAGGGGGCGGAGCCTCCGTCCGCAGCAGCTGCCGTCGAGGCGGCGCTCGCACGGATCGCGGCGCTCGAACCGCAGGTGAACGCCATCATCGATCTCGACCCGGCCGCGCCAGCCCAGGCCCGCGCGCTCGACCGCAGCCGGAGGGCCCCGGGGCCCCTCCACGGCCTCCCCGTCCTCGTCAAGGGCAACATCGCCGTTCGCGGGCTCGCCACCACGGCGGGCAGCGCCGTGCTTGCTGCCAATGTCGCAGCGGCGGATGCACCCCTCGTCGCCCGGCTCCGCGCCGCCGGCGCCGTCATCGTCGGCACGACCAACCTCTCGGAATGGGCCAACTTCCGCTCGGAATTCTCGATCTCCGGCTGGTCCACCCTCGGCGGGCAGACGGCCAACCCCTGGGCGCTCGCGCGCAACCCCTGCGGCTCCTCCTCGGGCTCGGGTGCCGCCGTTGCCGCCGGCATGGTCACGGCCGCCATCGGCACCGAGACCGACGGCTCGATCGTCTGCCCGGCGTCCGTCATGGGCATCGTCGGCATGAAGCCGACGCTCGGCCTCGTCAGCCGCAGCGGCATCGTGCCGCTTGCCGAAAGCCAGGACACCGCCGGGCCGATGGCGGCCGACGTGCCGACCGCAGCGCGCCTGCTCGCGGCCATGGCCGGAACCGACCCGGCCGACCCGGCAACCGCCGGGGCCGACCGGCACGCGGCTTCGCTCCGGGCGCCGCTGCCCGAGGGTGCGCTCGCCGGCGCGCGCATCGGCGTGCTGCGCTTCGCCACCACGGGCTCGGAAGCCGTCGGCCCGCTGTTCGAGGCCGCGCTCGACCTGCTGCGCCGGCAGGGAGCCACGCTGGTCGACATCGCCGACGGGCCGGACGCAGCCGACATCGGCGCCAACGAGTTCCTCGTGCTCAAGGCCGAGTTCCGCGCCGGCCTCGACCGTTACCTCGCCGCTGCGCCTCCGGCGGTTGCGGCGCGCTCGCTCGCCGACGTCATCGCTGCGAACCGCGCCCACCCCGAGGCCTTGTCCCTCTTCGGCCAGGACCTGCTTGAGGCCTCCCTCGAAGCTCCCGCGGCCGGGAGCGAGTCGCACCGCGCGGCCCGCGAGGCGGCGTTCCGCGCTGCCGATGGCTGGCTTGCCGCGACGCTTGCCCGCCACCGGCTCGACGCGCTCGTCGCACCGACCGCGCCGCAGGCCTGGCTCATCGATACGGTCAACGGCGATACGCCCCCGCGCTTCCCCGGCGTCTCGACGATTGCCGCAGTGGCCGGCACGCCGCACCTGAGCGTGCCGATGGGCGTGGCGCGGGGGCTTCCCGCCGGCCTGAGTTTCCTCGGGCCGCGCTGGGCGGATGCGCGGATCCTGGCGCTCGGCGCCGCCTTCGAGGCGGCGCGGGGGCCGCTGCCGCGGCCCCCGGTCTCCGTGTCGCCCTAGGCGAGCGCCGGCCGGCGGCGGCGGGCCATGCCGCCCAGGAGGCCGAAGCCGGCGATCAGCATCGCCCAGCTGGCCGGCTCGGGAATGACTCCGCCTCCCGGCGGCGGCGGGTCGCCGAGCCCGGTCAGGAACACGCCCGAGGCCGAGGTGAAGCTGAGCCCCGCGGGCAGCGGCCCCAGCCGCAGCGCCGAGCTGTTGGCGAAGTCGCAGCGGACGTTGCCGTTGCACACCGTCAGCCGGAACCAGCCGTCGACGAACAGCGTGGTCTCGCCGGTGGGCACCCAGAGCGTCAGCGACTTCGCATAGTCGTAGAGGCCCGAGGCCGGGTCATGGCCGGACCGCAGGTCGAAGTTCCACCAGGGGATGTCGGCGTCGAACGGGCCGAAGGCGCCGGAGCGGAAGGTGAACTTCGTCGTCGCCAGCTGATCGATGAGGCCATAGATCTCGAAGAAGGTGGTGCCGGTGCCGTCCGGATTGGGGGTGATGCACTGGCCGAGGCTGTTGCAGGTCCCCCCGCCGCCCGAGGACAGGCCGATGTAGCTGAAGCCGAAGGCAGAGCTGCCGCTGCCGGAGATCGCGCCGTCGACCGCCATGGTGAGCGTGACGGGAAGCGCCCCGCCGCTCGTGTTGGTGAACCAGATCGCATCGAGGACGCGCGCCTGGGCACTGCCCGAGCTGGCGAAGGGCCCGAGCGCGGCGGAATCGACGAGCACCTTCAGCTCGCCGCGGTCGAGGCTTGCCGACGCGACGGTGTCGACCCGGCCATTCGCGCCGGCATCGGCCAGCGTGGTGGCCCACACTTCGGTCGCGCCCGGCACCATCGGCCCGGCGTTCCACGCTCCCGTCGCGCCCACGCCGAAACCGGTCGGCTCGCCGACGAGCGCGCCGTTCCGGAACCAGACGTCGCCCAGCGCGCTGACGGTGAAACCGTTGGTCGTCTGCGCAGTGCCCCGGGCCTCGGCGAAGAAGCCGATCGGCACGTGCGCGGCAATCGCAGCAGTCGAAAGCAGGGCCGCAAGCGGTGCGGCAGCGACAAGTCCCTTCAGCATGGTCCACACTCCCGTGTTGGCGATGGCCCCCTTGGCCAGCAGTCGGGAAGCTGTTGGTGGACCGACGTTTACGCCATGCCCCATGTCGGGACAGGTCGGGACATGACGGGACATCGGCCGGGAAAGATGGTTGATGGCAGGCGCGCAAGGGCCGTGTTAGGCTCGGCACGCGATGCTCGACGCCAGCGGAACACAGGCAGGCATCCGGGCCGCCGAGCCCGGCGAGCGGGCGCGCCTGCGCGGCTGGAAGGAGATCGGCCGGCATTTCGGCGTTGACGAGCGCACCGCCAAGCGATGGGAGCAGGCCCGCGGGCTGCCGGTGCACCGGCTGCCGGGCGAGGCCCGCGCGCCGGTCTATGCCTTTGCCGACGAGCTCGACCAATGGGTGGCGCGGAGCCGCGCCGAAGCCGACATGGAGCCGGCGCCCGCGGCCCATCGTCCCGCCGCGCCCCTGCCGCACGCCGTTCTCTGGCGCCGGGTGGCGCCGCTTCTCCTCCTCTTGCTGCTGGGTTCGGCGCTCTGGTTCGGCTGGCGGGCGAGCGAGCAGGCCCGGCTCGCCGAGGCCCGCACCGGCGACCTGGTCCGCCTCGCCGCCGGCCAGGTCGCAGCGCTCAACGACCAGCTCGACAGCGCGCCCGGCCCAGTCGCAGTCCGGGCCGCGCTCGCCGCCGAGGCGGTCAGCGTCCTCGCCCGGATCGCAACGCTCGAGGGCGCGAAGCCACCGCTGCGGCGCGAGGCGGCCGAAGCCTGGCGGCGGCTCGCCGTGCTGCAGGGCGCGATCGACCGGCCGAGCTTGCGCGACCGCGAAGCCGCCCGCCGTTCGCTCGATGCAGCGCGCGCGCTGGTCGCCGAGGATCCGGCGCCCGATGCAGCCCGGATCCGTGCCGCCATCCTCGTCGAGGCGGCCCGCCTGGCGAGCGGCGCCGGCGCGCTGGCCGAAGCCGAAGCGCTCCTCGCCGAGGCGGAAGGCGTCGCGCTGGCGGAAGGCAGCGGAGCACTGGCAGCGGACTGGTGGCTCGCCCGCGCCGAGCTTGCAAGCTGGGCCGGCGACCATGAGGCCGCGCTCGCCGCGGCCCGGCGGGTCGCGCCCGAACCCGCGGATACGCCGGTCGTGACGCTCCGCCAGCTCCGGGCGCGCGACCTCGAAGCCGAGGCGCTCTACTATCGCGGCGCGCTTGCCGAGGCGCTTGCCGGCTACCGGGAGACGCTTGCGGCGGCCGAGGCGGCGTCAGCGCGCTGGCCGGACGACAATCGCCTCCGCTGGGCGCTGCTCCGCCAGCAGTGGAACCTCGGTTCGACGATGGTGACGGCCGGGGACCCGCGGCTGGCGCTGCCGCTGCTCGGCGCCGCACTCGACGGCTGGCAGGCGCTCGCCCGGGCCGACCCGAGCGACGCGGCGCTTGGCTTCTGGGTACGGGCGACCCGCCTCTCCTACGGGCAGGCGCTTGCCGCAGCCGGTGACCGGACGGCGGCGGCCGGCGTGCTGAGCGAGGCGGTTGCCGAGCGCCGGCAGTGGCTCGCAGACCGGCCGGCAGACGCCGACCGGCGGCGGATGCTGGTGAAGGGGCTCGCGTCGCTCGGCGACGCGCTCGCCGGCCTCGACCGGGCGCGCGAGGCCTGCCCGCTCTACGCCGAGGCGCGCAGGCTTCTCGAGGGGATGGCGGCCGACGGCCAGCGGACCGGGCTCGACCGGGACGAGACCGAAAGGCTCATCGCGGCGGCCGAGACCCGGCACTGCCCGGCGGCGGAGACCCATCAAGCTCGAGCAGCGCCTGCGCGCGGCTGACGACCGCGGCGAGCGGGCCCGACGCATCGATGGCGACGAAGGGCGCGGGCGGGCCCGGATCGATTGCCTCCTGCGCTTCGGCCACCCGCGCGTCGGCATCCGACGCATCGCCCACGCGCGAACCCACCCGCGCGAGCCGCACGGCGAGCGGTGCCTCGAGCCACAGGCCGTCGAAGCGGACCCCGGCCGCAGCCGCAAGCAGAGCGGCCGCCTTCCGGTCGGCGGGGTCGGCGTGGACGGCATCGAGCAGGACGGCCTGCCCGCCTTCGAGAGCCAGCTTCGCAAGCCGGTGCATTTCGGCCCTGACCGGCGGCCAGCTGCCCGGGCCGTAGGCCGACGGCGGCAGCCGGGTCTCGGGCGGCACGCCGTGGAGCCGCTTGCGGATCACGTCCGAGCGCAGGTGCCGGGCGCCGGGCGGTGCACCGAGCCCGGCGGCGAGCAGCCGCGCGACGCTCGACTTCCCCGTGCCCGAAAGCCCGCCGATGGCCACCAGCCGCGGCGGCACGGGCGCGTTGAGGCCGGTCGCCAGCGCCAGCAGCCGGCGTGCCTCGGCAGCCGCTGCGGAATCGCCCGTCTGGCGGGCGCGCGTGGCCGTCACATGGGCGCGGATGCTGGCCCTGACCGCCATCAGGAAGGGCAGAAGCGGCCCGGCCGCCTCGTCGGCAGTGAGATCCATCCAGCGGTTCATGACGAGGTTGGCCTCGTCGCGGAGCCCGCGGGCCCAGAGGTCCATCAGCAGGAAGGCAAGATCGTAGGCGACGTCGCCGGTCGCCAGCTCCTCGTCGAACTCGAGCGCGTCGAAGAGGATGGGCTGGCCGCCCACCATCGCGATGTTCCCGAGGTGGAGGTCGCCGTGGCCGCGGACCGGGCGGCGGGCGCCGAGCCGCGGCCGGAGCCGGGCGAAGGCGCGCACCTCGGTAGCGAGGAACTGCTCCACCGCCGCTGGCCCGAGGATGGCCGCCTCGGTTTCAAGGCTCCGCCGGTTGCCCTCCAGCACCGGCGCCAGGGCTCCGGCGCTGTCACTCGGCAGCGGCGCAAGGCTTCCCTGGAACGCGGCGATGGCGTCGGCGAGCGCGAGCGCTTCCGCAGGCGCGAGGGGCTGGGCCCGCTCGGCGAGCACGGCGCCATCGGGAAAGCGGCGCATCTCGAGCGCCCAGTCGATCGCGCTCCCGCCCTCCCCCGCGGTGCCGAGGCGGAGACCTTCGGGCCCCAGGACCACGGGATGGAGGCCGAGATAGACGTCGGGCGCGGTCCGCCGGTTGAGGGCAAGCTCGGCGGCAAGCGCCGCGCGCCGGCGCTCGGGAGTCGAGAAGTCGAGGTAGCCGAGGCTCACCGGCTTCTTGAGCTTCCACGCCCGGTCACCGGCGAGGAAGACGCTGGCGGCATGGGTGTCGATCCGGCGGGGCACGGTGCCGCCGAAGGGCCCGCCGGCCGCAAACCAGGCGAGCGCATCGGGTTCGGGTGCAGGCGCGGGGACCACGGAGATCCTGTGCCACGCGCAGGGCCGGGGCTCCAGCGCAGGCCCAAGCCCCGTCTGAAGCGCAGGCTGCGGTGGCCGTTACCGCCGGGGTGCAGGGCGCATTCGACACGCTGGCAACATGCCTGACAGAAGCGCATGACCTGCGCATCGTCGCGCTCGCCGCCGTCATCTGCACCATCGGCATGCACAGCGCCTATGCCATCGGCGGCGTCGTTGCGCGCAGCCCGCGTGGCCGGGACCAGCTCCTCTGGGGCGCGGCAGGTACGCTCGCGACCGCCAGCGCGATCTGGGCGACGCACTTCATCGCCATGCTTGCCTACCGGCCCGGGGTTCCGGTCGCCTTCGCGCTCGACGCGACCGTCGGCTCCTTCTTCCTTGCCGTCGCCCTCGTCGGCCTCGGCAGCCTGATCGCCATCGGCCGGCCAGGCCCCGGGGGCCGCACGCTGGGCGGGATCGTCTCGGGCCTTGCCATTTCGGCCATGCACTACACGGGCATGGCCGGCTACGACGTGCCCGGCACGCTCCACTGGAAGCCGAGCTGGGTGACCGCCTCGGTCATCTCCGGGGTCTTCTTCACCGTCGCCTCCGGCCATGCGGCCTGGTCGCGCCACCGGCTCGTGCGCCGGTCGGCGGGAACGCTCCTCATGCTCGGGGTCTGCGCCGCGCACTTCCTCGGCATGGCTGCCGTCACCGTCACGCCCGACCCCTTCCGCCAGATCCGCCCCGGCGCGCTGTCCAGCGAGACGCTTCTGGTCCTCGTCACCAATGCAGCGCTCCTCGTCCTCGCGCTGGCGCTTGTCGCGGTCTTCGTCTCGGTCCGCTTCGAGCGGCGCCGGCGGGCCGAGGAGCGGCGGCTGCGCGACTTCGCCGATGTCGCGGTCGAAGGCCTCCTCATCTGCGACGGCGACCGGATCGTCGGTCTCAACCGCAGCCTCGAGCAGATGCTCGGGCGCAGCCGCGACTCGGTTCTCGGCCGATCGCTCGCCGAGATCCTGCCGGGCATCGCCGCCGCCGCCGACGTGCCGGTCGGCCGCGAGCGCGACGCGACCGTGACGGATGCGGACGGCACGTCCATCCCGGTCAGGATCGTTGCCCAGGACATCGCGCTCGGCGACAGCGCCCACCGGGTGGTGGCCATCCGCGACCAGCGCGAGCGCCTGTCGGCGGAGGCCGAGATCCGCCGGCTTGCCCATCTCGATCCGCTCACCGGGCTGCCCAACCGCCGCAGCTTCGGCGAGGCGCTCGCCGCGCGGCTCGGCCCCGGGGCGCGGCTCGTCGGCCGGGTGGCCCTCGTCATGCTCGATCTCGACCGCTTCAAGCCGATCAATGACACGCTCGGCCACGCCATGGGCGATGCCCTGCTGCGCCGGGTGGCTGGCCGCCTGTCTGCCGCCCTGCGGGAGGGCGATCTCCTCGCCCGGCTCGGCGGCGACGAGTTCGCCGTGCTCGCGTCGGTTGCCGATGCGGCCGAGGCCGAGGCGCTGGCCGACCGGCTGATCGAGATTGCCCGCCGCCCCTATGTGATCGACGGCCATGTGCTCGAGATCGGCGCCTCGGCCGGGATCGCGCTGGCGCCTGCCGATGGCCGCACGCCCGATGCGCTCGCCCAGAGCGCCGACATCGCCCTCTATGCCGCCAAGGAAGCCGGGCGCGGCACCTGGCGCCTGTTCGAGACCGAGATGACGATGCGCCGCCAGCAGCGCCGGGACCTCGAGCTCGATCTCAGGCGCGCGGTCGCCCGCAGGGAGCTCCAGGTCCACTACCAGCCGCAGGTTGACGCGGCGACGGGCGCCTTCACCGGCGCGGAGGCGCTGGTCCGCTGGCACCATGCCGAGCGCGGCACCGTGCCGCCATCGGTCTTCGTGCCGCTTGCCGAGGAGATCGGCCTCATCGGCGAGATCGGCACCTTCGTCCTGCGCCGCGCCTGCGAGGACGCTGCACAATGGCCCGGCACGCTCACGGTCGCCGTCAACCTCTCGCCTCTTCAGCTGAAGGAGCCCGGCCTCGTCGAAACCGTGCTTGCCATCCTTGGCGAGACCGGGCTCGCTCCGTCCCGGCTGGAACTCGAGATCACCGAGACCGCGCTCCTCCACGACGATGGCTCCACCATCGCGACGCTCGCCGCACTGCGTGCCCGCGGCATCCAGATCTCGATGGACGATTTCGGGACCGGCTATTCCTCGCTCAGCCACCTCTCCCGCTTCCCGTTCGACAAGATCAAGATCGACCGCAGCTTCATCCAGCTCGCCCCCCACCATGCCAACAGCGCCTCGATCGTGCGCGCCATCACCACGCTCGGCCGCCGGCTTGGCATGGCCGTCACGGCGGAAGGGGTGGAGACCGAGGCCCAGCGCGCGTTCATGCTGGGCGAGGGCGCCAGCCAGCTGCAGGGCTACCTGATTTCCCGGCCGGTCCCGGCCGACGCCGTGGCCGAACTGTTCCGGGCGCACAGCCGCGTGGAGACCGGATGATGCTCTACCGCCTCGTCTACCGCAGCCGGGCCAATCTGCCGGAGGCCTCGGCGGAGGCCGAGGTTGCCGACCTTGTCGCGCGGGCCAGGGCAGCCAATGTGCGCATCGGCATCACCGGTGCGCTTCTCCACGTCGACGGTCAGTTCCTCCAGGCGATCGAGGGCCCGCTCGAGGCGGTCGAAGCGCTGTTCGAGAAGATCTGCTCCGACCTCCGCCACCGGGACGTGCAGCTGCTCGAGCTGGCACCCGCCGAGGAGCGGCTGTTCGGCGCCTGGGCCATGGAGCAGGTCGGACGCCACGAGGATGTCGTCGACCGCCTGCCCCTTTCGGTAGGGACTGCCGCGACGAGCGACGCGACGCTCGCTCTTCTCCGCGCCCAGCTTCCCCGGCTTCAGCGCCCGGGCTGAGACCCGCGAAAGCGGCTGGCCCTGTCCGCCCGCCGGGCGCTAAGGGCAGCGCATGCAGCCCTTCACCCGCCTTACGTCGCGCGCGATTCCCTTCGGCGCCCCCAACGTCGATACCGACGTCATCATTCCCTCCCGCTACCTGAAGGCGCTGACCCGCGCCGGCCTCGGCAAGGGGGCGTTTGCGCCACTGCGGGAGGCCCCGGACAACATCTTCGACCGGCCCGAGTTCGCCGGCGCCCGGATCCTGATCGCCGGTGACAACTTCGGCTGCGGCTCGAGCCGCGAGCACGCCCCCTGGGCGATCCTCGACATGGGGATCCGCTGCGTCATCGCCCCCTCCTTCGCCGACATCTTCGCCGGCAACAGCTTCAGGAACGGCCTGCTCCTCGTCGCGCTGCCGCAGGCCGAGGTGGACCGGCTGATGGCGGTGGCGCGCGAGGGCTTGCCCATCACCGTCGATCTCGAGGCCCAGACGGTGACGACCCCCTATCAGGACCGCTTCACCTTCCCGATCGACCCGTTCCGCAAGGCCTGCCTGCTCCAGGGCCTCGACCAGATCGGGATCACCGAGACACTGCTGCCCCAGATCGATGCCTTCGAGGCGCGCATGGCAGGGGAGCGGCCGTGGATCGCCGGCGCCGCCGCCCGGTCATGAAGCTGCTGCTGCTCCCGGGTGACGGGATCGGCCCGGAGGTCATCGCCGAAGCGCGGGCCGTGCTCGAGGCCCTCGCCCTTCCCGGTCTCGAGGTTGCCGAAGCGCCGTTCGGGGGCGCGGCCATCGACTCGGACGGCGTGCCGCTTCCCGAGGCGACGAAGGCGGCCGCGCTTTCGGCCGACGCCGTCCTCATGGGCGCGGTCGGCGGGCCGCAATGGGCCAGCCAGCCCTATGACCTTCGGCCCGAGGCCGGGCTTCTGGCGCTGCGCCACGCCATGGGCGTCTTTGCCAACCTGCGTCCGGCGAGGCTCTTCCCGCCGCTGGCCGATGCCTCGACGCTGAAGCCCGAGGTGGTCGAAGGCCTCGACATCCTCTTCGTGCGGGAACTCGTGGGCGGCGTCTACTTCGGCGAGCCGCGGGGGATCGAGCGGCTTCCCTCCGGCGAGCGGGTCGGCCTCAACACCCAGCGCTACGCCGAGCACGAGATCGTGCGCGTGGCCGATGTCGCCTTCGCGCTCGCCCGCGCCCGGGGCGGGCACGTCACCTCGGTCGACAAGGCGAACGTGATGGAATCGGGCCTGCTCTGGCGCGAGGTGGTCACCGCCCGGCAGAAGGAGCGCCACCCCGACGTGCCGCTTTCGCACATGCTGGCCGACAGCTGCGCGATGGAGCTGGTCCGCAACCCGCGCCGGTTCGACGTGATCCTGACCGACAATCTCTTCGGCGATCTCCTCTCCGACCTCGCCGCCATGCTGACCGGCTCGCTCGGGATGCTGCCGTCGGCCGCCCTCGGCGCGCCGGGTGCGCCCGGCCTTTACGAGCCCATCCACGGCTCGGCGCCCGACATCGCGGGGAAGGGCATCGCCAACCCCTGCGCCGCGATCCTGAGCCTTGCCATGGCGCTTCGCCACTCGCTCAGGCGCCCGGACGCAGCCGATCGGGTCGAGGCCGCGGTTGCCTCTGCACTCGCAGGCGGCGCCCGCACCCGCGACCTCGGCGGCACCCTCTCGACGCGCGAGATGGGGACAGCCATCGTCGCCGCACTTGCTTCATGACCAGCCTTGCGGACCTCGCCCGCCGGTCGCCGGCGCTCCTGGCCCGCAAGGTTGCGGGCCTGTTCCTCACCGGCCTCCTCTTCCTCCTCCCCCTCATCCTGACGGTGGTGGCGCTGGCCTGGGTTCTCGGCCAGCTCGGCGCCGTCTTCGGGCCCGACACCTTCCTCGGCGGGCTCATCGCCGGGCTCGGCCGGCTGGTCACGCTCGGCGCCGCCGGTGCCGCCGCCGGCTTCTGGTTCGGCCTGCTCGTCATCGTCGCCGGCATCACCGCGCTCGGCGCCCTCGTGCAGTCGGGCGCGAAGGGTCTCCTCGAATCCTGGGTCGATGGCCTCCTCTCCCGCCTGCCGGTCGTAGGCAAGCTCTACCAGCCCTTTGCCCAGCTCGTCCGCACCATGGGCGGCGACAGCAAGGAGGAAATGGCCTCCATGTCGGTGGTCACCGCCCGCTTCGGCGATGGCGCGGAGGTGCTGGCCCTGCTTGCAAGCCCCGAGGTCTTCGACGTGGGCAACGGGCCGTCGCGGCTCATCCTCATCCCGACCGCCCCCGTGCCCATCGGTGGCGCGCTGCTCTTCGTGCCCGCCGCGAACGTCCGGGTCGTGCCGGGCATGAAGTTCGACGACCTTGCCAAGTTCTACATCACCATGGGAACGGTCGCGCCTCCGGCGCTGTTCGCCGGCGCCACGCCCGCCCGCGCGCGCTAGGGCTTCAGCCGCCTCCGGCGAGCCGGTCCCGCACCCGCTCCAGCCCGGCATCGAGCCGCCCCTTCAGCGACCTCAGCCGGAAGCCGACCAGGATGAAGAGAATGCCGGTCGCGAACGCCCAGGCGCCGATGATCCACGTGATGGCCACCGCGCCGGCAAGCGGGTTGAACAGGATGAGCCCGGCGAAGACGAGGCCCAGGATCCCGGCGAGGATGAACCAGCCGCGGCCATGGTCGGCCGGGAGGCGCACCGCGGAGACGAGCGTCGCGACCCCCGTCACCGCCGCGTTCGCACCGATGAAGAGGGTAAGCACGAACGCAGTCGCGAGCGGCCAGACGAAGGCGAGCACGCCGAGCACGATCGACGCGACCGACGCCACCGCGAACCAGACCCAGGCCTCGCCGTTCCGCGCGCGGCCCCAGGCCGCGATGACCCCGGCAATGCCGTCGGCGACTGCGAAAATGCCAAAGACGAGCACCAGCGAGAAGAGCGCCGGCCCGGGCGTCACCAGCGCGAGGATCCCGAAGATGACGCCGAACAGGCCCTTGAGCGCGATCGCCCACCAGCGCAGCCGGAACAGGGACGGCGCCCCTGCGCGGATCGAGTCGAGAAGGTCCTTCGCATCCGTCGCCACCCGCCGCCTCCTTCGCCAGCGCCCACGCCACGCCAGATTTCAGGCAAGAGCGCTTCCCTCGCCCGACGTCTCCCGCTAGGCCCCCCCCGCTGCCCGCCCGCTGGTCGGGCAACCTCGGGAGACATGCCTTGGGATACAGGATTGCCGTCGTCGGCGCGACCGGAAACGTCGGCCGCGAGATGCTGAACATCCTTGCCGAGCGGGAGTTCCCTGCCGACGAGGTCGCGGCCGTCGCCTCGTCGCGCTCGGTCGGGAGCCGGGTCGACTTCGGCGAGACGGGCCGCGAGCTCACCGTCCGCAACCTCGAGCACTTCGACTTCTCCGGCTGGGACATCGCCCTCTTCGCCGCCGGCTCGGGGCCCACGAAGATCCACGCCCCCCGCGCCGCGGCAGCGGGCTGCATCGTCATCGACAACAGCTCGCTCTACCGCATGGAGCCCGACGTGCCACTCATCGTGCCCGAGGTGAACCCGGACGCGATCGACGGCTACGCGAAGCGCCGAATCATCGCCAACCCCAACTGCTCGACGGCGCAGATGGTGGTCGCGCTGAAACCGCTCCACGATGCCGCCACCATCCGCCGGGTGGTGGTGTCGACCTACCAGTCGGTCTCGGGCGCGGGCAAGGCCGCCATGGACGAGCTCTTCGAGCAGGCGCGCGCCATCTTCGTGGGCGACCGGCGCGAGCCTGCCAGGTTCACGAAGCAGATCGCCTTCAACGTCATTCCCCACATCGACGTCTTCCTCGGGCCCGACTCGGGCTACGACGGCTACACCAGGGAGGAGTGGAAGATGGCGGTCGAGACCCAGAAGATCCTCGACCCCGCCATCAAGGTGACCGCGACCTGCGTGCGCGTGCCCGTGTTCGTCGGCCATTCCGAGGCCATCACCGTCGAGCTCGAGCGGCCCCTCTCGGTCGCCCGCGCCCAGGCCATCCTGCGCGAGGCCCCGGGCGTGATGCTCGTCGACCGGCGCGAGGACGGCGGCTACGTCACCCCGGTCGAGTGCGTGGGGGATTATGCCACCTTCGTGTCCCGCGTTCGGAAGGACCCCACGGTCGAGAACGGCCTGTCGCTCTGGTGCGTCTCCGACAATCTCCGCAAGGGCGCGGCGCTCAATGCCGTGCAGATCGCCGAGCTCCTCGGCCGCCGCCACCTGAAGAAGGGCTGATGCCGCGCTTGACAAGCTTCGACGGCACGGGCCTTGCCTTCCGCGACGAGGGCGAGGGCCCGCCGGTGCTGCTGCTCCACGGCCTCTTCTCGACCGCGGAGGTGAACTGGGTCCGCCACGGCACGGCCGCGCGCCTCGTCGCGGCCGGCTATCGCGTCATCCTTCCCGATCTCCGCGGCCATGGCGCGAGCGACGCGCCCGCGGGCCCCGAGGGCTGGCCCGAGGACGCGCTGGCGAAGGATGCCGAGGCGCTCGTCGCCCACCTCGGCCTTGGGCCCGAGCTTGTCGTCGGCGGCTATTCGCTCGGCGCGCGCACCACCGTCCGGCTCCTCGTGCGCGGGGAGGTGAGACCGCGGGCGGCGATCCTTGCCGGCATGGGGCTCGAGGGGCTGACGGGCGGCGAGGCGCGGGGCCGCTGGTTCGCCCGGCTGATCGAGGGGCGGGGCAGCTGGCCGCGCAACTCGGCCGAATGGTTCGCCGAGGCTTTCATGAAGGCCAATGTCCCAAAACCCGAGGCGCTGCTGCCGCTCGTCTCCGGCTTCCGCGGCACGCCCGAGTCTGCCCTGGCCGAACTCACCCTGCCGGTCGCCGTGATCTGCGGCACGGACGACCGCGACAACGGCTCGGCTTCGGCGCTGGCTGCAGCGCTTCCCGACGCGCGGCTCCTCGAGGTGCCGGGCAATCACATGTCGGCCGTCACCCGCCCGGAGTTCGGCGAAGCGCTTCTCGCCGCGCTCGCCGGCTTCAGAGCTTCCTGAACCAGTCGAGCGCCGCCGCCCAGGCCACCGGTGCCGCGGTCGGCGAATAGCTCGGGCGATAGTCGGCGAGGAAGCCGTGGTCGGCCTCGAACAGCCGGATCTCCGAGGGCCTGCCCGCCGCCTTCAGTGCGGCGTTCATCGCCTCGACGTCGGAGACCGGAATCCCCCGGTCCTGCGTGCCGTAGAGGCCGAGCACTGGGGCCCTGAGCTGGCCTACCACATCGATCGGGTTGCGCGGTGTCAGCGCATTCACGTCGCCCGTCAGCCGGCCATACCAGGCAACGCCCGCCTTCAGCTGCGGGTTGTGGGCGGCATAGAGCCAGACGATCCGCCCGCCCCAGCAGAAGCCGGTGATGCCCAGCCGCCGGGCGTTGCCGCCATCGGTCGCCGCGAAGACGGCAAGCGCGTCGAGATCGGCCATCACGTCCGCGTCGGCCACCTTGCTGATGATGGCCTCGCGCAAGGTCCGGATGTCGGCGATTTTCGTCGGGTCCCCGTGGCGCTGGAAAAGATCGGCCGCGATCGCGTAGAAGCCGGCGTGCGCAAGGCGGCGGGTCACGTCGCGGATCCATTCGTGGAGCCCGAAGATCTCCTGGACGACGAGCACCACCGGGCGGGGCTTCCCGCGCGCGGGCTTCGCGCGATAGGCGTTCATCAGGAACCCGCCTGCGGCCGGGAAGCGCAGCATCGTGGCCTCTAGCCCCTCGGCCGGCGTGCGGATGACGGTCGAGGCAACCGGCTGGGCGGCAAGCGCATGGCCGAGCGCCACGGCGCCGCCGCCGAGCGCCGCCCGCCGCGACACCCCCGACATGCGGACCCAGGTCTCGTCCTCGCCCAGCCGGTCCATCCCGCTCTCCCTCAACGCTCAAGATAGACGGCAAGCAGCGGCCAGTCACCCGCCGCTGCCTGCAGCCGGGCACGATCGGCCGGCGCGAGCGCGGCGATCTCGCCGGCAATCTCCGCCCGGCACTTCTCGGTGAAGCCGCGCGCCGGCACCTCGACGGCACCCACCCGGACCCGCTTCGTGCCATCGGCAAGCGCGGCCCGGTTGGCCGCGAGGAAGGGCGCGAAGCCGAGCGCATCGCCCCCCAGCAGCGGCTCGAGCCGCGCGGCCGCCACCTCGAGCGCGTCCCAGGCGCCGCCGCCGGCGCGGGCTGCCGCCAGCGCGCGGGCGTGCCAGCCGATGAGGTGCGGGGCATGTGCCTCGACCCATGCGCGCGCCTCCGGCTCCCACAGCAGGCCTGAATCGAGGAAGCCCCAGAGCGCGGCATCGGCCAGCGAGAGCCGGCTCCCGAAGAGGAAGGGGGCAAGCGCGTCGCGCAGGACATCTGCCGCGCGGGCGAGCAGCGCTTCGGTCTCGTCGATCCCGGCGCCGATCACCCCGTTCGTCGCGCAGCTCTCGAGGAAGAAGCGGTCGATGCCCGGCAGCAGGCGGGCGATCGCCTCTTCCTCCGCCTTGCTCGGCGCCTCGCCATGGTGCCGGCCGAGCAGGTTGAGCGCCCCCGTCCGCGCCACCCAGGCGCGGGTTGCCGCCGACTTCGCGCGGAACAGGATGGCGGGCCTCAGGAACCATTCGTCGAACCAGTCGTCGGCAATCCTCGCGAGGATGGCGAGCGCCGGGTCGTCGGGCACGAGGCTCCGTTCTGGCGCGCGGGCCGAGAGCGCAAGGCTGATCCGGGTCGAGTCGACCAGCCACGTGCCGTCGCCGAGGTCGACCACGGGGAAGCGGTGGTAGCCGCCGACCGCGGCTTCCACCTCGGCCTTGTTGGCCAGCGTCTTGAGGCGATAGGCAAAGGGAAGCCCGAGCGCGGTCAGCGACAGCCACGCCTTGCGCGTGTAAAAGCTTGGGTCGGTCCCGTAGAGTCGCATGGGCCTTGGGGGCGATAGGAAAGGCGGAAGGGAAGCGCAAATGGCCGAGCTTGGAACCGAGGTCCGCCTCGACTGCCCGTTCGAGACGGCGATCGATCGCACGACGGCCGCGCTCGGCGAGGCCGGCTTCGGCATCATCTCGCGGATCGACCTCGACAAGGCGTTCCGCGAGAAGCTCGGGGTCTCCTTCCGCCGCTACACCATCCTCGGCGCCTGCAACCCCGCGCTCGCCCACAGAGCAGTCTCCGCCGTGCCGGAGATGGGCCTGCTCCTGCCCTGCAACGTGACGGTGGAGGAGACGGACGGCGGCAGCCTCGTCCGCATCGTCGATGCCGCGGTCATGCTCGGCGCCGGCGGGCTCGGGAGCCGGCCGGAAATCGCGGCCCTGGCTACGGATGCCGGCGAGCGGCTGGCGCGCGTCGCACGCACGCTCGCTGCCGGCTGATGGCGCGACCGGCGCCGTCGCGCTGGAGTGTCGCCCGCCTGCTCTACCTGGCGCTCGGCACCGCGGCGCTGGCGCTGGGGCTTGTCGGCGTGGTCGTGCCGCTCCTGCCCACCACGCCCTTCCTCATCCTCGCCGCCTTCGGCTTCGCGCGGTCGCTGCCGCAGCTCGAGCGCTGGCTCCTCGCCCACCCCCGCTTCGGCCCGGGATTGCAGGCTTGGCGGGCGCGCCGGGCCATTCCCCCGGCGGCCAAGCGCGCCTCGGCCGCTGGCATGGCCGCCGGTCTTGCCATCTTCTGGGCGTGGCGCGCGCCCGATTGGCCCCTTCTCCTGCTGGTTGCCGCGCTGATGCTGCTCGTGGGGGCATGGATCTGGTCTCGCCCGGACTGATCGCGCACCGGCCGCCTTCACCCCCGTCTGGCGAGAAGGCGCCGCGGCTGCTATCAGCCTCGAGCCGCGCCGTTCCCATTGGGGGGAGAGGGGGCGGCCTCGAGGAGGACCTGTTCATGAAGATCCTGCTTGCGTTCCTGGCCACGGCGGCTCTGGCCGCGCCGGTCCTCGCCCAGGACATGGCGCCGGCCACCGACCTTCCGGTGTGCTCGAAGGAGGTGCGCGACCGTTGCGTCCAGGGCCCGGCGGCCCAGCGGCGGGAAGCCCAGGAATTCAAGGATGGCGGCCGCGACAACAGCGCGATGATGACGCCGAAGCAGGCAGCCGCGGGGATGGCAAAGCCGCGCTGACGCCGAGGACGGCGCGCGCCTCCGGTCAGCCGGTGGCGCGCGCTGCGCCCGCGACGGGCGGCTCTCCGGCCAGTTCGAGAACCCGGCTCCACTCCGCGGGCCGCACCGGCACGACCGACAGGCGCGACTGGCGGATGAGCTGGAAGCCGGAAAGCGCCGGGTCGGCCTTCATCTCGGCGAGGCTCACCGGCCGCGGCAGCGGACGAACGGGTGCGACCCGCACGGCGACCCAGCGGCCGCTCGGGTCGGTCGGGTCCGGAAAGGCGGTCTCGGTCACCCGGCAGATGCCCACCGCCGCCTTGCCGATGTTGGAGTGGTAGAAGAGCGCCTCCTCGCCGACCCGCATGGCGCGAAGATTGGCCGCTGCCTGCGGGTTGCGCACCCCATCCCAGACCGTCTCGCCATCGCGGACGAGATCGTCCCAGGAGTAGACGTCGGGCTCGGACTTGAGCAGCCAGCCGGCCATGCCTACTCCGCGGCCTGCGGGAGCCTCTGGGCCTGCGCCAGGCGCCAGATCTTCTCGGGCGTCGCCGGCATCTCGAGCTGTGTTCCGCCGAGCGCGTCGATGATGGCGTTCATGATGGCGGGCATGGCGCCGATGGTGCCGGCCTCGCCGCAGCCCTTGGCCCCCAGCGGGTTGGTGGGAGAGGGGGTCGGCAGCGAATCGAAGGCGATCGCGGGCGGCATGTCGTCCGCGCGCGGCAGGCCATAGTCCATGAAGCTTCCGGTCAGCAGCTGCGCTGCCTCGTCGTAGACCACGTTCTCAAGCAGCGCCTGGCCGAGGCCCTGCGCTACCCCGCCGTGGATCTGGCCCTGGAGGAGAAGCGGGTTGATGATGGTCCCGAAGTCGTCGACGCAGCTGTAGCGCGTCACCTCCACCACCCCCGTCTCCGGGTCGATCTCCACTTCGGCCACGTGGCAGCCGTTGGGGAAGGTCGGCCGTGGCTGCTCCGGCGCGTAGCGGGAGCGGCCGTCGAGCCCGCCCGGGTGCCGCGCGGCCAGCTCCGCGAGCGAGAGCGAGGCGTTGGAATTGCGCGCGCGGAACAGGCCCTCGGCATAGTCCACCTCGTCGCCGAGGTCGGCCTTGGCCAGCGCGATCCCGCGCGCGACGAGCGCGTCGGCCGCCTCGAGGCAGGCCGAGCCGCCCCAGGCCATCGACCGCGAGCCGCCGGTGCCATGGCCCTGGTCGAGCCGTGCAGTATCGCCCTGGACGATCCGCACCTGCTCGAGGGGGATGCCGAGCCGCTCGGCCGTCACCTGGGCGTAGACCGTCTCGTGTCCCTGCCCGTTCGACTGGGTGCCGACCGCCACTTCGACGACCCCGTCCGACCCGACGCGGACGTCGGCGAACTCCTCGGCCGAGCCGCCGCCGGCAATCTCGACATAGTAGCAGAGGCCGCGGCCATGGAGCCGGCCGCGCCGGGCCGCCTCGGCCCTGCGTGCCGGCGCCCCGGCCCAGTCGGCGTTGGCCAGCGCCTTTTCGAGCACGGCCGGGAAGTTGCCCACGTCGAAGGTGAGGCCGAGGCCGTTGGCGTGGGGCAGCTCGTCGGGGGTGAGCAGGTTGCGCCGGCGGATCTCGTCGGTGCCGAGCCCGAGCCGGTGGGCGGCCGCATCCATCAGCCGTTCGATGATGTAGGTCGCCTCCGGCCGGCCGGCGCCGCGATAGGCATCGACCGGGGCGGTGTTGGTGACGACGCCATGGACCCGGTTGTGGATGGCCGGAATCCGGTAGACGCCGCCGAGGATCCGCCCGCCGGCAAAGGTCTGGATCGCGGGGCCGAACTGGGCCTGGTAGGCACCGAGGTCGGACCAGGTCTCGACCTTGAGGCCGAGGATGCGCCCGTCCGCGTCGAGCGCGAGCGTGGCGTCGCTTTCCATCGCCCGGCCGTGGGTGTCGGTCTGGAAGGCGTCGGACCGGTCGCCCGCCCACTTGACCGGCCGCCCGAGCGCCCGGGCGGCGTGCAGCACCAGCGCATATTCGGGGTAGATGAAGGTCTTCATGCCGAACCCGCCGCCGACGTCTCCGGTGACGATGCGCAGGCTCTCCGGCGGGCACTTCAGGACCATGCCGGCAAGGAGCGCGCGCATGCCGGCCACGCCCTGGCTTCCGACATGGAGGATTCCCTGTCCCTCCTCCCACTGGGCGACGGCGGCGCGCACCTCCATGGAGGTGGGCGCCACCCGGTTCTGGACGATGCGGAGCGACACGCGGTGGGCGGCGGCCGCGATCGCCGCATCGGCAGCGGCCGCGTCGCCGGCCTCCCAGGTGAAGAGGACGTTCGACGGTGCCTCGGGCCAGACCTTGGGCGCACCGGGCGCGGTCGCGGCCGCGATCGAGGCGACCGCCGGCAGCTCCTCATAGTCCACCTCGATCGCATCGGCCGCGGCGCGGGCCTGCTCGCGGGTCTCGGCCACCACGAAGGCGACGCCATCGCCCACGAACCGCACCACGTCCTTCGCAAGCAGCAGGCGCGGAGTCTGGATGGGGCCGGAGAGCGGCACCATGCAGGGCACCGGGCCGTAGTCGGCCACGTCGGCGTGGGTGTAGATGGCAACCACCCCGGGCATCGCCGCGGCAGCAGAGGTGTCGATGCGGCGGATCCGCGCATGCCCGTAGGGCGAGCGCAGAGTGACCGCGTGGAGCATGCCCGGCAGCCGGATGTCGTCGGTGTAGCGGCCGCGGCCGGTGAGCAACCGGCCGTCCTCCACCCGCTCGACCGACCTGCCGACGCCCGTCTGGCTGGTTCCGAACTTCATGCCGCCTGCTCCTCCGCGCGAATGGCCCTCAAGCCCGCCTTATAGTCTGGGTGGCGCAGACGGTAGCCCGTGCACCGTGCGAGTTTCCACCCTGCGACGATGCGGCGTTCCGACCAGAAGCCGCGCGCCGCGGGCGAGAAGCGCTCGAGCGCGAACGGCTCGAGCGGGGGGAAGGGGGCTCCGAGCAGCCGGCAGGCCTCCTCGACCACGGCGCGGGGCTCGGCCGGGCAGCCGTCGACGAGGTTGAAGACCCCGGCTGCCCCCGACTCGAGGATGGCGCGCGTCGCCCCGGCGATGTCTTCCACGTGGATCCGGTTGAAGCGATGGCCGGGCCGGTCGATGCGCCTTGCGGTTCCGGCCCGCACCTGGTCGAGCGCGGAACGGCCCGGACCGTAGATGCCCGGAAGCCGAAGCACCGTGGCCCCCAGCGCCTGCCAGGCAAGATCGGCCGCCGTGCGGGCCTGCCGGCGCCCCGTGCCCACGGGCGACGATTCGTCGACGACCGCGCCGCCCGTGTCGCCGTAGACCCCGGTCGAGGAGAGGTAGAGGAGCCGCGCGGGAGTGGCCGCAAGCGCGGCGCCGAAGCGCGCCAGCACCGGGTCGGCTCCGGTCTCGCCGTCGGGCGGGACGGACGAGAGGACCGCGCGCGCCGCGCCCACCAGCTCCGGCACGGCCGGGTCGTCGAAGGCCAGCACCTCGGCCGAGGCAGCCCGGCGCACGCCCACCACCTCCCAGCCTGCCGCCCGCATCTCCCGGGCGATCCGTGCGGCAGAGTAGCCGAGGCCGAGAATCAGCAGCAGCGGGGCCTCCCCTTCCGCCCGGCGCCGTGCCATCGGTTTCTCCATGATGGCCACTATCCCTGCGCTGGCGGCGCTGTCATCCCTTGTTGCCGCACCGGCGAGCCAGGCCCCCGGCTGCCTTCCCCCCGGGGCCTGGGCCGACCGCAGCGGTCAGCCGATGAGCCGCGAGGCCTTCCTCGACCGGGCGATGGCAGCGGGCGTGGTGCTGCTCGGCGAGCAGCACGCCACCCCCTCGCACCACCGCTGGCAGGCGGACGTGGTGGCCGGGCTCCTCGAGCGCGGGCGCGCGGTGGTGCTGGGGCTCGAGCAGCTCCCGCGGAGCGCCCAGCCGGCGCTCGACCGCTGGGTCGCGGGCGCGCTCTCGGCCGAGGCCTTCCGCGCCGAGAGCGGCTGGGACCGGCACTGGGGCCACGACTTCGCGGCCTACCTGCCCCTGCTCGAGCTGGCGCGCGAGCGGCGGGTGCCGCTGGTTGCGCTCAACATCGACCGGGCCTTCGTGCGCGCCGTGGGGCGCGAGGGCTATGCGAAGGCCGCCGCGGGCGGCGCGCCGGTCGGCAGGCCCGCACCGCCACCGCCTGCCTATGTCGCGAGCCTCGAGCGGGTCTTCGCCACGCATGCGAAGGAGCCCGACCCGGCAGCGCTCGCCCGCTTCGTCGAGGCGCAGACGGTGTGGGACCGGGCCTTTGCCGAAGGCCTGCTGGCAGCGCGGCGGGCGCACCCTGAGGCCGTCGCGGTCGGCGTGATGGGGCTGGGCCATGTGGAGCATGGCTGGGGCGCCGAACACCAGCTTCGCGCGCTCGGGGAGACGGCGATCGTGTCGGCCATTCCCGTGCCGGCCGCGCCGCCCTGCCCCGTCGCATCCGACGCGGCGGACGCGCTCTTCGGTGCGGGCTGAGCGCCTCAGCGGCCGACGATCGCGAGGCGCAGCGCCTGGATCTGCGGCGCGGGCGTGGGTGCCAGCAGGATCTGTCCATCAAGGCGGCCGAAGCGGCACGCCCAGCGGAACTGGCCGGAAAGCGCCCCCGTCGCCGTGACCGGCGCGGAGGTGTCGCACGCGCCAAGCTCGCCCTTCAGCCGGGCAAGTTCGACCCGCCACAGCTCCGCGGAGCGGTCGAGGAGCATGTTGATGGCAAGGCTCTCCGGCACCGTGTCGATCCGGCCCGTCTGCCAGATGCGCGCGACGGCGCCATAGGCTTGCGCAAGCGCCGGCGAGACAGGCTGCGGGCGCGGGCTTGCGAAGCCGCTTCGCCGGAGCGCGAGCGCGGCCTCCCAGGCGGGTGCCGACGGCCCGGCGTAGGTCCGGTTGGCGAAGGCAAACACGCCCACCCCCGCCTCGGGCAGGAGGAGCATGTGCGAGCCATAGCCCGGGTAGCCGCCGCCGTGGTAGAGCACGCGGCCGAGGTCGCAGTCCTCGGCGACGAGCAGCCCGGCCCCGTAACCGACGGCCATGCGGCAGGGCTGGCTTCCGGGCCGCGGCCGGGCCTGCGGAGGCCCGCCCGCGGCTGCCATGGCGCGGACCGTGGCGCGGGGCCCGGGGCCGGTCCCGGGCTCGCCCACTGGCCAGGCGGAGAGCAGGAAGGCCATCCAGCGGGCGTAGTCGGTGGCGGTGGTCACGAGGCCGCCCATGGCGCCGAAGGCGCCGTCGGCCATCTCGGGCTCCGCGACCCAGCGGCCGCCCTCGAAGCGGTAGCCGCGGGCAAGCCGCGCGCGCGGTACCGCGGTCACATCGTAGGTGGTGGCCTGCATGCCGAGCGGGCGCAGCAGCCGGTCGGCCACGAACCGCTGGTAGGCCATCCCCGAGGCGTTGGTGATAATGCGCCCGAGCGTGGCGTAGCCGAGGTTGGAATATTCGAAGGCGGTGCCGGTTCCGCGCGTGAAGGGGACTCCGGCAGCGAGCAGGCGCGAGAAGTCGGCCTCGGCCATGGGCTGCTGCCGGTCTCCCCAGGGGTCGTCGGTGACGAAGCCCGCGGTGTGGTGGAGAAGGTCGGCAACCGTGATGGCCGGGCTGTCGGGAGTCGCCCGGGCCCAGCGGCGGGTCTCGGGGATGTGGAGGGCAACGGGGTCCTCCAGCCGCAGGCGGCCCTCGTCGCGCAGGAGGAGGATGGCAAGGCCCGTGAAGGCCTTGGACATGGAGGCGATGCGGAAGGCGGTCTCGGCGGTGACGGCGGTGCCTGTCTCGAGGTCGGCGAGGCCCGCGGTCTCGAGATGGGCAAGGCCCTCGGGCGTGACGATGCCCCAGACGAGGCCCGGCACGCGGCTGTCGCGCATCCAGTCGGCAAAGCCGCGGCGGATCTCGGGAAGCGCCGCTTCGAGCCGCGGGTCGGCAGCCGCGGGCAGGGGCAGGAGCAGCAGGAGAAGAAGGAGAAGCCAGCGCATCCCGGCGCTCTGCCCGGCGCGCTGGCCGGTCTCAACCCCCGGCGGCACGGCCCCGGCCCCGCGGCCGGGCTGCCCGCTCACTCCCCGGTGCGCGCGCGCCCGTGGTAATAGCCATCGGCCTCTTCGTCGGAGAGGTTGATGCCGAGCGCCGCCGCCCCTTCCTCGAGATAGTCACCGAGGAGGGGCATCTCCATGAGGTAGCGGGCCGTTGAGCCCTGCCGCCGCTCGCGGGCCATGGCGAGCACCTCGGGCCATTCCTCGGCCTCGAAGTCGCCCCGGCCGATCCACGCAAGGGCCACGAGTGCGGCCCGCTCGTCATCGGAGAGCGAATCGATCAGGTCGTGGAGCTCGTCCCCCGTCGGGTCGTCGCTCTGGCCTTCCAGCACCGAGACGAACCGGTCGTCGGCGCTGTTCGAGGCCTCGTCCGGGTCCGAGACCCCGGCCTGTGCGTCAAACGCCCGGGCCTTGAGGATGATCCAGGCCAGCGTATCGGTCGGAATGCCGATGCCCTCCTCGGGCGCTTCGGGTGTTTCCATCGCGTCCTCCCGTCTCTTCCTACCCCGATTCGCCGGCGCGCGCATGCCCCTCAGGCGCGGCCCAGCCGGCGCGCAGCCAGGATCGCGCGCGCCGCGTTGCGGCCGGGAAGCCCGGTCACGCCGCCCCCCGGGTGCGCACCCGCGCCGCACAGCCACAGCCCCGCAATCGGCGTCCGGTAGCTCCCCAGGCCCAGCAGCGGCCGCGCCGCCCACAGCTGGTCGAGCCGCATGGCGCCGTGGAAGATGTCCCCGTCGACAAGGCCGAACCGCTCCTCGAGATCGGCCGGCGAAAGCGCCAGCTGGCCCACCACCAGCCGGCGGAAGCCGGGTGCGAACCGCTCGACGACATCGAGCACGCGGTCCGCTGCCTCGGCGCGCGCGGCATCGTCCCATGGCCGGCCGCCGGGGAGCCGAGGGGCGAAATGCTGGGCGAACAGGCTTGCGACGTGGCAGCCCGGCGGCGCGAGGCTGTCGTCGAGCATGGAGGGGATGAGCATGTCGACGATGGGACGACGCGCCATGCCCGTCTCGACCGATTGGCGCCAGGCCCGGTCCATCCAGCCGAGCGAGGGGCCAAGGATGATGCCCGAGGCAAGGTGGGGGCCGGGCTCGGGCAGGGCAGCGAAGCGGGGGAGGCCCGAGAGCGCGACGTTCATCCGGAAGCTTGCCGAGCCGGTGCGGAAGCTGCGCATCCCCTCCTGCAGCCAGTCCGGCTGGTGCTCGGGTGCCACCATGCGCGAGAAGAGGAGCTTCGGCCCGACGTTGGCGACGACGAGGGAGGCGGGGAAGAGGCGGCCGTCCTCGGTCTCGACTCCCCGTGCGCGCCCGCCCGCCACCAGCACACGGGCGACCGGGGCCTCGCGCACGATCGTCACGCCGGCTGCCGTGCATGCTGCCTCCATGGCCCGGGTGATGGCCCCCATGCCGCCGACCGCATGGCCCCAGGCGCCCCTGACCCCGTTCACCTCCCCGAAGACGTGGTGGAGAAGGACGTAGCCGGTGCCGGGGGTGGAGGGGCTTGCCCAGGTGCCGACGACCGAATCGAAGCCGAAGAGGGCCCTCACCGGCTCGGACTCGAACCAGCCCTCGAGGAACTCGGTGGCGCTGCCGGCAAGGAGGCGCAGGAGGGCCTGCCGATCCGCAAGCGGCAAGGCCCGCACTTCGCGCGCGGCAAGCAGCAGGCCGGGAAGATCGGCCACATCGCCCCTGCCCGCAGGCGGAAGGCGCCGGGCGAGGCCGCGCAGCGCGGTCGCGATCCGCTCGAGCGAGGCCATGTAACGGGGGAGCGCAGCCGCATCGCGCGCGGAGAACTTCGCGACCTCGGCCGCGGTCCGCGTGCCGGCGAGCAGGAAGCGGCCATCCTCGGTGGGCAGGAAATTGGCCTCGGGGCGAAGCAGCAGGCGGAGGCCATGGCGGGCGAGGCCCATCTCGCGGATGATCTCTGGCGCGAGCAGCGAGACGGTGTAGCTCGCCGTCGAGTTGCGGAAGCCGGGGTGGAACTCCTCGGTCACGCAGGCGCCGCCCACGACCGCGCGCCTCTCGAGCACCCGGACGCGCAGACCCCCCCGTGCCAGCGCCCAGGCGCAGACGAGGCCGTTGTGCCCTGCGCCGATGACGAGGGCGTCATCCACCGGCAACGCCCCGCCCCGATTCGGCCGTCTTTCCCGCGCAGGGCTTGACGCTCGGGCGCGCCTGGTCCACGCGAGGGCGCAACACGGACCCTTTCGGTCCGATTTCGATGGTCAGGGAGGTCCGAGAGGACATGGCTGTTCCCGTGAAGCAGCAGGCGGCGGTCGCCGCCTACATCGCCCGGCAGAAGCTTGCCGGCCGCAAGCGTTATCCCCTCGTGCTCATGCTGGAGCCGCTGTTCCGCTGCAACCTCGCCTGCGCGGGCTGTGGCAAGATCGACTACCCCGACCCGATCCTCAACCGCCGGCTCACGCCGCAGGAATGCTGGGACGCGGCCGACGAGTGTGGCGCCCCCATCGTCGCCATCCCCGGCGGGGAGCCGCTCATCCACCGGGAGATCGGCGAGATCGTGGCCGGCCTCGTCGAGCGCCGCAAGTTCGTCTCGCTGTGCACCAACGCGCTTCTCCTCGAGAAGAACCTCCACAAGTTCACGCCGAGCCCCTACCTCTTTTTTTCCGTGCACCTCGATGGCCTCAAGGCGCATCACGACCGCGCGGTCTGCCAGGACGGCGTGTTCGACAAGGCGGTGAAGGCCATCCGGGCGGCGCAGGCGGCCGGCTTCCAGGTGAATGCCAACGCCACCGTCTTCGACGGCTACCCGGCCGAGGAACTGGCCGACTTCCTCGACTTCGCCACTGGCCTCGGAGTCAACATCTCGATCTCGCCAGGCTTCGCCTACGAACGCGCCGCCGACCAGGAGAGTTTCCTCAACCGGCAGAAGACGAAGACCTTCTTCCGCGAGCTGTTCCGCATCCAGAAGGCACGGGGGGCGAAGTGGTCGCTCTCCCACTCGCCGCTCTATCTCGACTTCCTCGCCGGCAACCAGGAGTTCCGCTGCACGCCCTGGGGCATGCCCACCCGCAACGTCTTTGGCTGGCAGCGGCCCTGCTACCTGCTGGGCGAGGGCTATGCGCAGAGCTTCGCCGAGCTCATGGAGACGACCGACTGGGACAGCTACGGCACCGGCCGCTACGCGAAGTGCGCCAACTGCATGGCGCACTGCGGCTACGAGCCGACGGCAGCCGACGTTGCCTTCAGCCAGCCGTGGAAGTTCCTGAAGGTCGCGCTCGGCGGCATCCGCACCGAGGGCCCGATGGCGCCCGAGATCGACCTCTCGAACCAGCGCCCGGCGGTCGACGTGCACCACCGGATCGTCGCGCGGGCGCTCGAGGGGATCGAAGCCGAGGCCCGCGACGGGAAGCGGCGCACCGCGCTCGTCGAGAAGGTCTGACCCCCGACCCCAAGCGGCCTTCCCGGCGCTGCGGCTGGCCACCGGGGGCTGGGGCAGCCAGGGGTGCGCGATCGAGCGAGGAGAGAGCGTGACCGGCCAGCACGAGCTTCCGCCCAGCCTCGCACGGGTGCTCCGCGCCAACAGCTGCAGCGGCTGCGGGCTCTGCGCCGGGGTTTCGCCGGGCATCGCCATGGCGCGCGACGCGAAGGGCTGGTGGCGGCCGAGGGCCGTCGGGCCGGTCCCGGCCGAGACGGACGCGCTGCTGGCCCGCGCGTGCCCGGGCGCGACGGTCGCGCCGTGGGAGCCGTCCGCCTCGGCCTCGGTCCACCCCTACTGGGGCCCGATCCGCGACTGTCTGACGGGTTACGCGACCGACCCGGAGCTCCGCTTCGCGGCCTCCTCCGGCGGCGCGCTCTCGGCGCTTGCGCTCCACGCGCTCGCGACCGGGCTCGTCACCCGGGTGCTGCACGTGGGCATGGACCCGGACGCGCCGCTGCTGACCGCCATCCGCCGCTCGACCGGTCGCGACGACGTGCTGGCCGCTGCCGGCTCGCGCTACGCCCCCGCAGCGCCGCTGGCCGAACTCATGACCGAGCTCGAGAGGCCGGGGCCGATCCTCTTCATCGGCAAGCCCTGCGATGTCGGCGCGCTGCGCCAGCTGATGGCAGCCGACCCGAGCATCGCCGCGCGCTTCCCGCTCCTCCTCTCCTTCTTCTGCGCGGCCACCCCGAGCCAGACGGGCACCGACCGCATCATCGCGAAACTCGGGCTGACAACGGACGACGTCGCGAGCTTCCGCTACCGGGGCAACGGCTGGCCGGGCCGGGCCGAAGCCGTGACGAAGGACGGCCGCCGCGCGAGCATGAGCTACCCCGACAGCTGGGGCGCCATCCTCTCGAAGGAGGTGCAGTGGCGCTGCAAGATCTGCCCCGATGCCGTGGGCGGCGTGGCCGACATCGCCGCGGCCGACGCATGGCATGCCGACGAGGCCGGCTACCCCCTCCTCGAGGAGGCCGAGGGGCGGTCGCTGATCCTCACCCGCACGGCCGCAGGAGCAGCCGCGCTGACCCGCGCCGTTGCCGACGGCGTGCTCGCGGTCACGCCCATCAAGGTGACCGAGATCGATTCGATGCAGCCGTCGCAGGCGCGGCGGAAACGGCTGGTGGCGAGCCGGGTGGCGGCGATGGCGCTCGCCGGGCTGCCGCGGCCGCGCATGGCGGGGCTTGCGGTGATGCGCGCGGCGCGGCGCGCGGGCGTGGTGGAAACGCTGCGGTCGCTTGCCGGAAGCTGGCTTCGCATCCGCCAGGGCCGCTGGTGAGCCGAGGCCGGGGCCGCCGGCTCCGCCGTCAGGCGAGCGGGAGCTGCCGGTCGACGCCGTAGATGAAGTCGTTGAACCGCGGATGGTCGAAGTCGCCGAAGGAGTAGATCTGGCGGTGCCAGCGCCGCGCCGGCGGATAGGCGAACTCGAGGTGCGTCAGGGGATCGAGGGCGTGGCGCGGATGGGCGCGGCGATACTCCTCGATCGCCAGCGGCACGCCGACCGCCGGGCCGACATGCCCGAGGTTCGTGCTGAGGATGTCGTCGAAATAGCAGAGGATCCGCGGCAGGCGGAAGGCGGCGGGGATGCCGAACACGCCGAAGGCCGCAACGGTTGACGAATAATAGTCGAGATCGAAGGAAATGGCCCCGACCGGCGGCGGCTGGTGCGTCTCGGCGAAGCCGGCCAGCGTCTGGCGCACGTCGCCGAGGATCAGCTCGGCCTTGCCGAGCCGCTTGCGCAGCGCCGCCTCGTCCATCCGGAACTGGGATTCCTGCCACACATAGGGCAGGTCGCGATAGTCCTTGGGCGGCGGCAGGCCGACTCCGGTGTCGAACCCGAAGACCCTGATCGAAATGCCGGTGATCGCCGCGATTCGGTCGGCGTGGGCCTGCATCGCCACGAGACCGTTGCCACCGGCAACGCCGAACTCGAGCGCCGAGATCGCCGGGATCCCGAGCCGCTTTGCCAGGTCTGCCGCGATCCAGAGGATATAAGCATAGTTGGGGCGGGGAATGGCATTGAACCGGATCAGGCGGTCATAATCGTCGGCATAGATCGCGCCGACCGCACGGTCCCGCAACTGCTTCAAGAGGGTTCGCAACCAGCTTCTCCTGTCTGTCTGCCCGGGAGGGCCCCGTCGCTGCCCGCCAACCGGGTCACGCGCGGCACCGCAAGCACCCGGTGCCGGATCGGCCCGGAACAGCCCCCCGGGCCGGCCCCCCGCCCGTCATCTCATGCGCGGCAGTCCAAGGACAGGGCGCGACGGCACCGCAACGCCACGGCGCGCGGGGGGCTGCCAGACCGGCGGCGCCTCATCGCGCATCAGTCGCCGCTGCTGCCGGGCGGCGAGCGCCAGCGCCATGGCCGCCACCGGGAACATGATGTAATTCACTTCGGTCTGCGCCGAGACCAGCTTTGTCACGAGGAACACGGTGAGCGCGGAGGCGACAGCGACGCTTGCATCCTCGTCGGGTGTCCGGGCGCGCAGGTAGGTGCTTGATGCAACCCAGACGCAAGCGAAGAAAAAGATGACGAAGGCGAGGAACGGCAGGATTCCGTAGTCGACCAGAAGGGTCATGTAGTAGCCATCAACCGTGTAATTGTTGCGGCCGGGGTTCATGTAGCCGATCAGCTCAGGCGAACGGCCACTCCCGTAGCCGATCGGATTCCTTTCGAGAAGGTCGAAGGTCTTCTCCCACTGGATCTTGCGCGCATCATTGCTCGACTGGTGTTCCCCGCCGCCCAGAACCGCGCGGCGCACCCGGCCGACGAACAGCACGCTGAGCAGTGTCAGGAGCGCCATGACCGGGAAGGCCCACACCGCAGCGGGACCCACCAGGTCGCGGGTGCGGCCCGAGCGCTGGTGGCGACGGATCGACCAGAGGAACGCGAAGACCCCCAGCCCGACGATGAGGCCGACGAAGGTGGTCCGCGAGTAGGAACCCCATGCGCCGAGCGCCAGCGCGATGATCACGAGGATGCCGATCACCCCGTCGCGGACCGTCTTGGCCGTGATCATATACCAGACGGTGAAGGGCGCCGTGAAGGCGATGAACTCGCCGACGGTCACCGGCGTCAGCAGGATGCCCGAGGCCCGATAAATGTCGGTCCCGGCGCGCCCCGAGCCCTGCATCACCTTGTTCCAGAGTTCCGGGTCCCCCTGGAGCCAGGGCGGGAACCAGTCCATCCAGAACTTGTAGCTCTGGGTCCATTCCGCAAAGGCAGAAAGGCAGACGACGATGACCCCGGCAAGGATGAGGCCGACGAACCTGCGGACCGTGCCCTCATAGGAAAAGACGATGACGGCAGCGACCGTCATGAAATACCAGATGACGAGCCCAAGGAGCCAGCGGCTGTTCACAGTGTTGGTCGCGATAGTGATGGCAGCCTGGGCCACGATGAAGAAGATGAACGACCACTTCGCCACGGACGACACGTTGAACCCGTCCGCGATCATGCCCCGCGCCCGGCTTGAGGTGGCGATGAAGTAGATCGCCACGGCAACCATCGGAATGAGGAACAGCCGGGGCGGCGTGAGATAGCCGACGCCCGGAAGGACGAACGCCACATAGTGCGGCCAGACCAGCGCTGCCCCCGTGTAAAGCAGGAAAAGTTTGCACACGCTGCGATCAAGCTCGGGATCGATGTCCGGCGCCATCCAGAGCACGACAAGGAGAAGGACGATCAGCGGCAGCAGGGGAATGACAATGAACTCCTGCGGCAGGACGGCTGTCAGGAAACCGACCACCATTGCAACGAAGAGTATGGCCGAGACGGCCAGGGTCTTGCGCAGCCGGTGCGGCAGGTCGTTCACGCGCCGCGTGTAGGGTTCAAGGATCCGTTCGCGCGGACTCATGGCAGAAGCGCCCTACCCCAGGTCCGGCCAGGACTCCACTTGAAATTCCGTTAACGCCCGTTCCACCCGGCCGCCCGGCCCCCCTGCCGAAGCGGAACGGCCGCGCCGCACCAACCGGACCGCGGTCATGCCGCAAGCGCGCGCGGCAGCGCCTCGGCATAGCGGCGGATGTCCTCCAGCCGCCCGCACGAGACCCGCGACCACTCGCGGAAGCGGCCGTAGGGCCCGCGCACGAGGATCTTCTCGGCCGCCAGTGCTGCGCGCAGCCGCTCGGCGTCGGGCACGCGCACCAGGACGAAGTTGGCAGCCGATGGCAGGGTCGGCAAGCCCTGCGCGGCGGCGGCCGCCGCGATCATCTCCCGCCCCTCCACGATCCGCGCGCGCGACATGGCAAGGAACGGCGCATCGTCGAGGCTGGCGACGGCCGCGGCGAGTCCCGCGGTGTTGCCACCGACCGACATGCTCCAGGGCCGCAGCCGCTCGAGAAGGTCCGGCCGGCCGAGCGCATAGCCGACCCGGAGGCCGGCCAGCCCGTGGAGCTTGGAGAAGGTGCGCGTCACGATCACGCGGTCTCCGGCGCGCACCCGGCCCACCACCGAGAAGGCCGGCGGGTCGGGCGTGAGCTCGTTATAGGCTTCGTCCACCAGCACGGTCACGTGGCCTGGCAGGCGGTCGATGAACGCAGCAAGCGTCGCGCCCGGAATCGCAAGGCCGGTCGGGTTGTTGGGGTTGCAGAGGTGGACAAGCGCCACGCCCGGCGCCCGCGCCGCCGCAGCGAGCGCGTCGAGGTCGATCCCCATGTCCGGGGCAAGCGGCACGCGGCGGACTTCCACCCCCTTGCCCTCCGCATAGGCAAGCGGCGGGTCGAACAGGAGCTCGGGCGCGACGATCGCCCCGCTCCGGCCGAAGGCCATGGTGGCGCAGTCGAGCACTTCGGACGAGCCGGCGCCGACCATGACGTGGTCGGGGGCAAGCCCGTTGCGCTCGGCGATCATGGCCGCCAGCCGTTCGGTCGCCGCGTTGGCATACCAGCAGCCGAGCGCGGCCGTCTCGGCGATGGCGCGAAGCGCGGCCGGCGACGGGCCGTAGGGGTTCTCGTTCCGGGACAGCTGGGCGACGCCCGGCGGCGGGCCGAAGAGCGCGGGCGCGGGCGCCGGCGCGGCCCGCCCGGCCCCCGGCGCGCCGGCCAGCGCGACAAGGCCGGCAGCGCCGGCGAACACGCCCCGGCGCGACACCC
Source organism: Thermaurantiacus tibetensis (assembly GCF_015354055.1). Lineage (GTDB taxonomy): Bacteria > Pseudomonadota > Alphaproteobacteria > Sphingomonadales > Sphingomonadaceae > Thermaurantiacus > Thermaurantiacus tibetensis. The sequence continues at coordinate 33,083 of NZ_JACHTM010000004.1, read as the reverse complement.
CCGGGCGCGACCACTCCGGACGCGACACCCCAGCTCTCTCCGTCATCACCCGCGTCTCCCCGGCCGGGGGCGCCCATGCTCGCCTCGGTTCACGCTATGGGCGGCGCCGGCTGGCGTCAACGCCATCAGAGGCCTGCCATGAACCGGCCGATCGCCTCGGCAAGCCGGGGCCGGATGGCATCGTGGAAGAACCAGTGCCCGCAGTCTGCCCAGGCGAGATAGTCGACCCGGCCGGTCAGGCGGCGCGCCGTCTCCCGGGCGGTCGCGGCGGTCGCGATCCGGTCACGCGCGCCGAACAGCACGAGCGCGGGCATGCGCAGGCGCTCGTAGCCCACGCGGGAGCCCCGCTGCGGGTCGAGGAATGGGAAGGCCAGCTGCGCCAGCACAGGCCCGGAGTCCCAGGTGAGAAGGCCGACCCCCTCCGCGGCTTCGGCCTCCGGCACGCCGTTGAAGACTCCGAAGCGCGCGGCCTCCGCGTCGATCAGGGTCGGCCTGCGCCACCAGCCCCAGCCGAGCGTCACCCGGCGGAGCGTTGCCGCCTGCGCAAGGGAAGGGCGCAGCGTCTGGGCCGAGGGCGCCGGCGCGAGGAGGATGAGCCCGGCGGCGCCGGTGCGGGCGGCGACCAGCTGGGCGAGGAGCCCGCCGAGCGAGTGGCCGAGGATGACGGGGGCCTCGCCGAGCGCCGCCACTTCGGCAGCGAGCGCCGTCACATAGTCCTCGAGCCGGATCCGCCCGAGCGCGGGCGGTGCCGGGCTTCCGGGCGGAATGTCGTGGCAGGGCAGTGCGGGAGCGACCGAGGCGATTCCGGCCGCCGCAAGCTCAGGCCGGAGCCGGGCGAAGGTCTCCGGCCGGCCCCACATGCCGTGGATCATGAGGAGCGGCGGCATGCCGGAAGGCGCTGCTAGCCGACGACCCCGGCGGCCGCGAGGGCGGCGAGCGTCACGAGATCGGAGGCGCCCGCCGTCATCGGCGCCACCTGCACGCTTCGCGACATGTTCATGAGGCACGGCCCGAGCACCCGGCCGCCGCCGAGTTCCTTCAGGAGCTTGGCGCCGATGTTGGCGGACTGGAGGCCCGGCATCACCAGCACGTTGGCAGGCCCGGTCAGGCGGATGAAGGGGTAGACGTCGCGCATCCTGGGGTTGAGCGCGACGTCGGCCGACATCTCGCCGTCATACTCGAAGGGCGGACGGCGCTTGTCGAGGAGCGCGACGGCCTCGCGCATCTCGCCGAGGTGCTCGCCCGGCGGGTTGCCGAAGTTGGAGTAGGAGACGAAGGCGACACGGGGCTCGATCCCGAGCCGGCGGGCGGCCTCGGCAGTCGTGGTGGCGATGTCGGCCAGCATCTCGGCAGTCGGCCGCTCGTTGACCGTGGTGTCGGCGACGAGGATGGTCGACTGCCGGCCGGCGAAGATGTGGAAGCCGAAGGGCACGTGGCCGGGTTTTGGGTCCACCACCAGCTTCAGCTGGGCGAAGACCTGGGTGAAGTGGCGGGTGATGCCCGAGACGAAGACATCGGCCTCGCCGAGTTCGAGGAGGAGCGCGCCGAAGATGTTGCGCTCGTGGTTCACCATGCGCTGGCAGTCCCGCCGGAGCCAGCCGAGCCGCTGCAGCCGCGCGTAAAGCCGCTCGACCATCTCGGGAACGAGCGGGCTGTTCGAGCTGTTGTGGATCCGGTAGGTCTCGGGGTCGTTCACGCCAATGCGCTGGAAGGCCTCGAGGATCGGCTCCTCGCGGCCGACGAGGATCGGCTCGCCGTAGCCGGAGGCGCGGAACGAGACCGCCGCGCGCAGCACCACCTCCTGCTCGCCCTCGGCGAACACCACCCGCCGCGGCCGGGCGCGCGCGGCCTCGAAGGTGGCGGCGAGCGCCGAGGAGGTGGGGTTGAGCCGGGCCCGGAGCTCGAGCTTGTAGGCCTCCATGTCGAAGATCGGCCGGCGGGCCACGCCCGAGTCCATGGCCGCCTTCGCGACTGCCGCCGGCACGGCCTCGATGAGCCGCGGGTCGAAGGGAGCGGGGATGATGTAGTCGGGCCCGAAGACGCGCCCGCCGCCATAGGCCGAGGCCACCTCGTCGGGCACCGTCTCGCGCGCGAGCTCGGCAAGCGCGCGGGCGGCGGCCAGCTTCATCTCCTCGTTGATCTTGGTCGCGCGCACGTCGAGCGCGCCGCGGAAGATGTAGGGAAAGCCGAGGACGTTGTTGACCTGGTTGGGGTAGTCCGACCGGCCCGTCGCGATGATCGCATCGGGCCTGACCTCGCGCGCCACCTCGGGCCGGATCTCGGGATCGGGGTTGGCCATGGCGAAGATGATGGGCCGCGGCGCCATGCGCTGCACCATCTCGGGCGTCAGCGCATCCTTGACCGAGAGCCCGAAGAAGACGTCGGCTCCTTCCAGCGCCTCGGCAAGCGTCCGGGCCGGGGTCGGCGCGGCGTGCGCCGCCTTCCACTGGTTCATGCCCTCGGTGCGTCCCTGCCACACGACCCCCTTGGAATCGCAGAGGATCACCTGGTCGGAGGGCACGCCCAGCGCCTTGACGAGTTCGGCGCAGGCAATCGCGGCCGCCCCTGCGCCGTTGACGACGAGGCGGATGTCGCGGAGGTCACGGCCCGTGAGGTAAGCAGCGTTGATGAGGCCGGCGGCCGCGATGATCGCGGTGCCGTGCTGGTCGTCGTGGAAGACGGGGATGTTCATCCGCGACCGGAGCTCGTCCTCGATGATGAAGCATTCCGGCGCCTTGATGTCCTCGAGGTTGATGCCCCCGAAGCTCGGCTCGAGCAGCTCGACCGCCTGGATGAAGCGCTCGACATCTTCGGTTGCGATCTCGAGGTCGATCGAGTCGACGTCGGCGAAGCGCTTGAAGAGCACCGCCTTGCCTTCCATGACCGGCTTGGCGGCAAGCGCCCCGAGGTTGCCGAGCCCGAGGATGGCGGTGCCGTTGGAAATCACGGCCACCAGGTTCCCCTTGGCGGTGTAGTCGTAGGCGGCCTCGGGCGTCTCGGCGATGGCAAGCACCGGCACGGCGACGCCGGGCGAGTAGGCGAGCGAAAGATCCCGCTGCGTCGCCATCGGCTTCGTCGCGACGATCTCGAGCTTGCCCGGCCGGATCGCGGAGTGGAACAGGAGGGCCTCGCGCTCGGAGAAGACCGGGCGGTCCTGGTCGGCCATCGGCGCTGCCACTCCCTTTTGCGAAACGTCCGCCGACCTCTTACGAGGCGGCCATGGGCTCCGCAATCGCGCCGGGCGCGACCCCGATGATGGGCCAGGTGCTCGCCCTCAAGGCCGAGGCCGGGGATGCGCTCCTCCTCGTGCGCATGGGCGACTTCTACGAGGCCTTCTTCGACGACGCGCGCGAGGTGGCGCGCCTGCTCGACATCGCGCTCACTGCCCGCGGCGAGCACGAGGGCCGGCCGGTGCCCATGTGCGGCATCCCGGTCCATGCGCAGGAGGCCTATCTTGCCCGCCTCGTCCGCGCCGGCCGGGCGGTCGCGATTGCCGAGCAGATGGAGGACCCGGCCGCCGCCCGCCGGCGCGGCGCCAAGGCCATCGTCCGCCGCGAGATCGTCCGCGTGCTGACCCCCGGCACGCTCATGGAGGAGCGCCTGCTCGACCCGCGCGGCCGAAGCCTGCTCGCCGCCGTCTTTCCGGCCGGAGACCGGGCGGGGCTTGCCTGGGCCGATGTCTCGACCGGCGAGCTCGCCGCCGGCGAAGTCGCGGCCGAGGCCGTTGCCGACGAGCTGGCGCGGCTTGCCCCGGCCGAGACCCTGACCTCGGCCAGCCTCCCCGGCTTCGACAGCCTCGAGGCCGAGCGGGCGCTCGTGCGCCGCTTCGGCCCGGGTGCGGCCGAGGGCTTCGGCCGCCCGGCGCTCGCGGCGCTCGGCGGCCTTCTCGCGCACATCGACCGCACCGCGCGCGGTGCGCCCGTCCGGCTCCAGCCGCCCCGCCGGTTCGAGGCCGAGGCGGTGATGGCGATCGACGCCGCGAGCCGGGCAAGCCTCGAGCTGGTGCGCGGCAGCGGCGGCACCCGGGCCGGCAGCCTGCTCGCGGCCGTCGACCGCACGGTGACGGCAGCCGGCGCCCGGCTGCTTGCCGACGCGCTCGCTGCCCCGCTTGCCCGGCGCGAGCCGATCGAGGCCCGGCTCGACCGCGTTGAGGCCTTCCTCGCCAACTCCCGCCTTCGCGCCGAGACCCGCGCGCTCCTGCGTCAGGCGCCCGACCTCGCCCGCGCGCTCGCCCGGCTTGCCGCCGGCCGCGGTCGCCCGCCCGACCTCGCCCAGATCCGCGACGGGCTTGCGGCCGCCGGCCGGCTTTCGGCCCTGCTTCCCTCAGACGGGCCGCTCGGCGGCCTCGCCGAGGCGCTTGCACCGCTTGCCGAGCTTTCGCAGGCGCTCGCGGTGCTTGCCGAGCGCCCACCGGTGGAGGCGAGCGCCGGAGGCGCGATCGCCGACGGCGCCGACCCCGCGCTCGACGAGGCGCGCCGGCTTGCGACCGATGGCCGGGCTGCGATTGCCGCGCTCGAGGCCACGCTGCGCGCAGAGACGGGGGTGCAGAGCCTCAGGATCCGCCACAACGGCGTGCTCGGCTACCATGTCGAGGTGCCGAGCCGGCACGGGCCGGTGCTCCCCGGCAGCTTCCTCCACCGCCAGACGCTCGGCAGCGCCATGCGGTTCGACGAGCCGCGCCTCAGGGCGCTCGCCGACCGGATTGCGACTTCTGCCGAGGAGGCGCTCGCCATCGAGGCCGCGCACCTCGCGCGGCTGACGGAAGCCGTGCTCGCCTGGGCCGATGCCATCAGCGCCCGCGCAGCAGCACTTGCCGCCTGCGACATGGCCGCAGCCCTTGCCGAGCGGGCAGCCGAAGGCGGCTGGGTTCGCCCCGAACTCACCGACGGCACCGAGTTCGCGGTCACCGCCGGGCGCCACCCGGTCGTCGAGGCAGCGCGGCAGGCGGGAGGCGAGCCCTTCGTCCCCAACGACTGCCGCCTCGAGGGGGAGGAGCGGCTGTGGCTCGTGACCGGCCCCAACATGGGCGGCAAGTCGACCTTCCTGCGCCAGAACGCCCTCGTCGCCGTCCTCGCCCAGGCCGGGAGCTTCGTGCCCGCGGCCGAAGCCCGGCTCGGAATCGTCGACCGGCTGTTCAGCCGGGTCGGCGCCTCCGACAGCCTCGCCGAGGGGCGCTCCACCTTCATGGTGGAGATGGCGGAGACCGCGGCCATCCTCCGCGGCGCGACCGAGCGCTCGCTTGTCCTCCTCGACGAGGTCGGGCGCGGCACCGCCACCTGGGACGGTCTCGCGCTCGCCTGGGCAGTGACGGAAGCACTTGCCGCGCGCGGCTGCCGCACGCTCTTTGCCACCCACTACCATGAGCTGACCGCGCTGGCAGGCCAGCAGCCCGGCATCGCACTGCGCTGCGCCCGGGCCAAGGAATGGAACGGCCGGCTGGTCTTCCTTCACGAGATTGCCGCAGGGGCAGCGCCCGGGAGCTTCGGCCTCGAAGTGGCGCGCGTCGCCGGCGTGCCCGAACCGGTGCTGGCCCGGGCGCGGGAGGTGCTCGCCCGGCTGGAGGCGGGCGAGGTGGGCCGTGGCGCCGCCGAGGCGCTCGCCGACCTGCCGCTGTTCCGCGCGGCTTCTCCCCCCGCCGCGCCGCCTCGGCCGGCCGACGCCCTGCGCGAGCGCCTGCGCGCCGTTGCCCCCGATACGCTCAGCCCCCGCGCCGCGCTCGACCTCGTCTACGAGCTCGTCCGGCTGGTGCGCGAGGAAGCTAGCGGGCGCTGATGCCGCCGTCGATGAAGAGCTCGGCGCCGGTCACGAACTTCGCCTCGTCCGAGCAGAGGTAGACCGCCGCCCAGGCCACGTCGTCGGGCTCGCCCACGCGGCCGAGCGGGATCTGCCGGCCGAGCTTGGCGAGAAGGCCCGCGCGGTCGAGGCCCGGCACCTCGAAATTGTCGAGGATCGGCGTGTCGATGAAGGCGGGGTGGAGCGAGTTGGCGCGGATCCGCCCGCCCTCCCGCGCGCAGTGCAGCGCGACCGACTTGGTGAAGTGGCGCACCGCGGCCTTGGCGCTGTTGTAGGCGGCCATGTTGGCCGCGGCGATCACCCCGGCGATCGAGGAGAGGTTGAGGATGGCCCCCAGCGTGCCGTCGCGCGCGGTCGTCTCGCGCATGAGGGGCAGCGCCAGCTTGCAGCCGAGGAAGGTGCCGTCGAGGTTGATGGCATGGCAGCGGCGCCAGGTCTCGAGCGTGGTCTCCTCGACCGTGCCGCCCGGGCCGATCCCGGCGTTGTTGACGAGGAGCTCGAGCCCGCCGAAGGCGGCGGCGGCCACGTCGAGCGCGGCCGTCCACTCCTCAGGGTTCGTGACGTCGAGCCGGGCCCAGGGCTGGCCGAGCCCTTGCGCCACCGCGGCCACCGCGTCGCCGGCGATGTCGGTCAGGAGCACGCGCGCGCCTTCGCCCACGAACCGCTCGGCAATGCGCCGGCCGAGCCCCGAGGCGGCTCCCGTCACCAGCGCCCGCTTGCCCTCGAGCCGCCCCATCTCCCCCTCCCCGTTCTTGAAAACCCTGCACCCGTCCCTAGCCGGCGCCGTGCCCGGCGCAAGGCCGGGTCTCAGCCGGCGGCCGCCGGCAGCGCCGGCCTCGCGGCAGGCTCGGGTGTGGCCGCCCCGCCCGCTTGGCCCCCGCTTCCGGCGATCCACTGCTGAAGCGCAGCCCGCGCGCGCGCCGTCATCATCGCCTTGCGGTCGCGCCGGCCCGCCCCGTCCACCGGCGGGAACAGGCCGAAGTTCACGTTCATGGGCTGGAAGGTCTCGGGGTTGGCGGCCCCCGTGATGTGGGCGAGGAGCGCGCCGAGCGCGGTTTCCGGCGGCGGCGGGCCGAGCGGGCGCCCCGCGCGCGCGGCAGCGACGAACCGCCCGGCCAGAAGGCCGATGGCGGCGCTTTCCACATAGCCCTCGCAGCCCGTGATCTGGCCGGCGAAGCGGATCCGCGGGTCGGCCTTCAGCCGCAGCCACGAGTCGAGCAGGACCGGCGAGCGGATGAAGCTGTTGCGGTGGAGGCCGCCGAGCCGGGCGAACTCGGCGCGCGCGAGCCCCGGGATGGTGCGGAAGATCCGCACCTGCTCGCCGTGCTTCAGCTTGGTCTGGAAGCCGACCATGTTGAGGAGCGTGCCGGCGCGGTTCTCCCGCCGGAGCTGGACGACGGCATAGGGCCGCCGGCCGGTCCGCGGATCGGTGAGGCCGACCGGCTTCATCGGCCCGAAGCGGAGCGTCTCGGGCCCGCGCTCGGCCATCACCTCGATCGGCATGCACCCCTCGAAGTAGGGCACATGCTCCCAGTCCTTGAAGGCCATCTTCTCGCCCGCAAGGAGGGCGGCCACGAACGCGCGATACTGCTCCCGGTCGAGCGGGCAGTTGACATAATCGTCGCCGTCGCCGTCGGGGCTGCCCCGGTCCCAGCGGGACTGGCGCCAGGCGATTCCCATGTCGACCGTCTCGGCATGGACGATGGGCGCGATCGCATCGAAGAAGGCGAGGTGCGCCTCGCCGGTGAGCGTCTGGATGTGCGCGGCGAGCGCGTCGGAGGTGAGCGGCCCGGTCGCGACGATGACGTCAGCCCAGTGGGGCGGGATGGCCCGCACCTCCTCGCGGACCAGCGCGATGCGCGGGTGCGCCGAGACCCGCTGCGTGACCTCGGCGGCGAAGAGGTCGCGGTCGACCGCGAGCGCCGAGCCTGCGGGCACGCGGGCGCCGTCGGCCGCTGCCATCACCAGCGAGCCGAGCGCACGCATCTCGGCGTGGAGGAGGCCGACGGCGTTGCGCTCGGCATCGCCTGAGCGGAAGCTGTTCGAGCAGACGAGCTCGGCCAGCCGGTCGGTCCGGTGCGCCGGCGTCATCACGTCCCCCCGCATCTCGTGGAGCACGACGGGGTGGCCGGCCTGCGCCAGCTGCCAGGCGGCCTCCGAGCCGGCAAGGCCGCCGCCGATGACGTGGACGGGTTCGGTCATGGCCATCGACATGGCGCGCGTGGCCCGCCTCGGCAAGGTCCCGGACAAAGATGCCTAACGCAATGTCAATCATCGTGAATCCGGCGGAGCGCCGGTTGGAGCGCGCGCTTGTCCGCCGTAACTCGACGGCAACACCCGTCAGGAGTCAGGTCCATGCGCATCCTTCTTGCTGCTGCCGCAGCCGCCACGCTCGCCTCTGCTGCTGGCGCCGTCTCGTTCGTGAAGGCGCCCTATGGCACGCTTGCCCCCGGCGAAATCCTCGCCGTCACCTTCGACGCGCCGCCCGCCCCCGGCTTCACCGTCTCGGGCAATGCCGGGGTCTACAGCGGCGCGGCGGGGCTCATCCCCGGCATCGCGCGGCCGCTTCCGGGCAACCCGAGCCTCTACATGTCGGTGCGCCGCACGCCGCTCGAGACGGCGATCATCGACACCCCGCTCCTGCGCTCGGTCTCGTTCGACGTCGGCTCGCTCGACCCGACCAACCTTGTCCGCTTCTTCGGGCCCTCCGGCCTCGTCGCGAGCTTCACCGGCTCGGCGCTCGCGGCACCGGGTGTCGCCAACGGCTCCGGCACCGACCCCAACGCCAACGCCCGCTTCCTCTTCCAGTTCGGGGCGACGCCGGTCAACCGCATCGTCTTCACCTCGGGGCAGAACAGCTTCGAGTTCGACAACATCGCGGCCGGCGTCATTCCCGAGCCCGGCGTCTGGGCGATGCTGGTTGCCGGCTTCGGCCTCGTCGGCTGGGCGATGCGCCGGCGCCGGCGCGACGGCGTGGTGCCAACCGTCATCGCCTGACCTGGGGCACCCCGGCCGCGCGGGAACGCCGGCCGGCCCGGGAGGCGCCGCCGCGGCCGGGTCGGCGGCGCCTTTTCGCTGCCGCCTTCGCCCGATAAGCGGACGGTCGTGGATCTCTACCTCCCGATCGCCGAGATGTCGGTCAACGCGCTCGTGATCGTGGCGCTGGGGCTCGGCGTCGGCTTCCTCTCCGGCATGTTCGGGGTGGGCGGCGGGTTTCTCACCACGCCCCTCCTCATCTTCTACGGCATTCCGCCAGCCATCGCCGTCGCGTCCTCCGCCACCCAGGTGACCGGCGCGTCGGTCTCGGGCGCCCTCAACCATTACCGGGCGGGCGGCGTGGACGTGAAGATGGGGCTCGTCATGGTGGGCGGCGGGCTCGTGGGGGCGGCTGCCGGCTCCCTCCTCTTCCAGCGCCTCCAGACCATCGGCCAGGTCGACGTGGTGATCGGCCTCACCTACGTGGCGCTTCTCGGCACCATCGGCCTCCTCATGCTGAAGGAGTCGCTGGCCGCGCTGCGCCGGCTGCGGTCGGGGGCCCCCGCGCCCCGGCCGACGCGCCGCCACCATCCGCTGGTTGCCGTGCTCCCGTGGCGGATGCGCTTTCCCCGTTCCGGCCTCTACATCTCGCCGCTCGCGCCCTTCCTCATCGGCGCCCTCGTCGGCGTGCTCACCGTCATCATGGGGGTCGGCGGCGGGTTCATCCTGGTGCCCGCCATGCTCTACCTCCTCGGCATGGCCGCCGCGACGGTCGTCGGCACGAGCCTGTTCCAGATCGTGTTCGTGACGGCCGTCACCACGCTTCTCCACGCCGTCCAGTCGCAGACGGTGGACATCGTGCTTGCGGCCCTGCTGCTGGTGGGCGGCGTCGTCGGCGCCCAGCTCGGGGCCAGGATGGCGCAGCGCCTTGCGCCCGAGCGCCTGCGCCTTGCGCTCGCGCTCCTCGTGCTGGCCGTCGCGCTGCGGCTGCTCGTGGGCCTGACGCTCACCCCGAGCGACCTCTACTCGATCGAGACGGCGCTCGCATGAGGGCGCTCCTCGCGCTCCTTCTTGCGCTTCTTCCGGCCCTGGCGCGGGCCGCCGAGCCGACCCTGGTTGCCGACCTCTCGCAGAGCCGGATCGACATCTCCTACCGCTTCGCGGGCGAAGAGCTCCTCGTCTTCGGCGCCATCCAGTATCCGGGCGGCCGCCTTCCTGCCGACGTGCCCGGGATCGCGATCGTCATCCGCGGGCCGGCCGAGCCCCTCACCATCCGCCGCAAGGGCCGCGTGCTCGGGATCTGGGTGAACCGCGAGGCCGTGCGCTTCGAGAGCGCGCCCGGCTTCTATGCGGTGGCGACCTCGGCGCCGGTCGACCAGCTCCTCGACGAACGCAACGCGGCGATCTACGAGATCGGCCTCTCCTACCTCCAGCTCTCGCCGGCAACCGCCGTCGACCCCGAGACCGGCCGCCGCTTCCAGGACGGCCTTCTTGCCCTGCGCCGGAAGGCCGGGCTCTATGTCGAGCAGCCCTATGGCGTGCGCATCACCGCCGACGTCCTCTACCGCGCGCGCATCCCCATCCCCTCGGCAGTGCCGGTGGGCGACTATCGTGCCGAGATCTACCTCATCCGCGACGGCCGGGTGCGGGCGCGGGCAACCGCCCCCATCATCATCGACAAGACCGGGTTCGAGCGCGCCATCTGGCTCTTCGCCCACCGCCACGGCTTCGCCTACGGCCTCACGGCCGTGGCGCTTGCGCTCGGGCTTGGGCTCGCGGCCGGCCTCGCCTTTGCCCGGCGGGGGTGAGCGCCTTCCGGCTTGTGGAGCAGCGCGGGCGGGCCTAGCGCCATCGGGATGGAGAGCCCCCGCACCCCTTCGGCCGTGCCGATGCCCACCCGCCTCGCCGACTACCGGCCGCCCGACTGGCTGGTCGAGACGGTCGACCTCCGCTTCGAGCTCGACCCCCGGCGCACCCTCGTCCACGCCCGGCTCGCGGTTGTCCGGAACGGCACCCACGACCGGCCGCTCGTGCTCGACGGGGAAGAGCTCGAACTGCTCGCCCTCCACGTCGACGGCGCGCCGCAGCCGGTGCCGAATGACCTCTCCGCCGGGCTCCGGCTGGCGCCCGCCGCCGATCGCGCGGTCGTCGAGACCACGAGCGCCATCCGGCCCGAGGGCAACACGCGGCTCATGGGCCTCTACGCCTCGGGCGGCAACCTCTGCACCCAGTGCGAGCCCGAGGGCTTCCGCCGCATCACCTGGTTCCCCGACCGGCCCGACGTGCTCGCCCGCTTCCGCGTCCGGCTCGAGGCCGACCGCACGGCCTTCCCGGTGCTGCTCTCGAACGGCAACCCCGGCGCCTCCGGCGATCTCCCCGGCAGCCGCCACTTCGCCGAGTGGGACGACCCCTTCCCCAAGCCTTCCTACCTCTTCGCGCTGGTCGCAGGCCGGCTCGAGGCGTTCAGGGACCGCTTCGTCACGCGAAGCGGCCGGGAAGTGGCGCTCGCGATCTGGGTGGCGCCCGATGACGTGCCGCGATGCGCCCATGCCATGGAGGCGCTCAAGGCGGCGATGCGCTGGGACGAGGAGGCCTACGGCCGCGAGTATGACCTCGACGTGTTCAACATCGTCGCCGTCCATGACTTCAACTTCGGCGCGATGGAGAACAAGGGCCTCAACATCTTCAACGCGCGCTATATCCTCGCCGACCCGGAGACCGCGACCGACTTCGACCTCGACGCCGTCGCGGCGGTGGTTGCACACGAGTATTTCCACAACTGGTCAGGCAACCGCGTCACCTGCCGCGACTGGTTCCAGCTGTCGCTGAAGGAAGGCTTCACCGTCTTCCGCGAGCAGCAGTTCACCCACTGGCTGGGCTCGCCGGCCGTCCGCCGCATCGAGGAAGCGCGAAGCCTGCGCGCCTTCCAGTTCCCCGAAGACGCGGGGCCGCTTGCCCACCCCGTCCAGCCGGAGCAGTATCTCGAGATCTCCAACTTCTACACGGCAACCGTCTACAACAAGGGCGCCGAGCTCATCCGCATGATGCACCGGCTGCTCGGCGCGGACGCCTTCCGCCGCGCTGCCGACCGCTACTTCGCCGCGAACGACGGCAAGGCCGCCACCATCGACGACTTCCTCGCCGCGATGGCAGCAGAGGGGCTGGACGCAGAGCGGTTCCGCCGCTGGTACCGGCAGGCGGGCACGCCCCGGGTCGAGGCGCGGCTCGAGCCGGCGGAGGCCGGCACGGTGCTGCGCCTTTCGCAGGCGAACCCGGTTGCAGGTGCGGACGCCCCGCCGCTCCCCATTCCCCTCGAGGTGGCGCTGCTCGGGCCGGACGGCACCCGGCTGGCCGGCCCGACCCTCGTGACACTTGCCGAACGCGAGACGGAGGTCCGGTTCGAGGGGGTCACCGGCCCGACCCTTCTTTCGATCAACCGCGGCTTTTCCGCCCCCGTGCTCCTGTCCCCCGATCCGGAGCCCGCCGAGCTCGCGATCCTTGCTGCGCACGACGACGACCCCTTCGCCCGCTACGATGCGCTCCAGCGCCTGATGCTGCTGGCCATGCTGCGCAGCATCGAACGGGGCGAGCCGGTCGGCCACGACGACGTGGTGGCAGCGGTTTCCAGCACCCTCGCAGGGCGGGACCGCGACCCGGCGTTCGTCGCCGAGGCCATCCTGCTACCGTCCGAGGCGCTCGTCGGCGACCGGATGGAGCGGGTGGACCCGCCTGCCATCCACGCAGCGCGCGAGGCGCTGCGCCGGTCCATCCTCGCTGGCTGCGAGGCCGCGCTCTGGGAAGCGTTCCACGCAGGCAGCCCCGACCCGCGCGACCTCTCGCCGGCGGCCAAGGGCCAGCGGCGCCTGCGCGGCGTGGCGCTCTCCGCCCTCATGGCAACCGACGCGCACGAAGCGACTGCAGCCGCCTTCCTCATGTTCACCGACAGCCGCGGCATGACCGACCGGATGGCGGCGCTCACCGCCCTGGCCTCGTCGAATGCGGTCGAGCGGCTCGAGGCGCTCCGCCTGTTCCGCGCGTGGCACGGCAGCGACCCGACGCTGCTCGACAAGTGGTTCGCAGTTCAGGCCGGCTCGACGCGGGCGGACACGCTTGCCGTGGTCCGCGAGCTTGCGAAAGATCCGGCGTTCGACCTTGCGAACCCGAACCGGGCCCGCGCGCTCCTCCTTGGCTTCACTGCGAACCAGCTGCGGTTCAACTGCGCGGAGGGCTATGCGTTCGTCGCCGAGGCGGCGCTGGCGCTCGACCGCCTCAACCCCTCGGTCGCGAGCCGCGTGGCCCAGGCGCTCACCCGGTGGAAGCGGATGGCCCCACCTCTCGACGCGGCGATGAAGGCCGCGCTCGAACGGCTGGCAGAGGCTCCCGGGCTCTCGCGCGACCTTCTCGACGTCGTCTCACGCGGGCTTGGCTGAGGCCTCGAGCCGGCGGCGGATTTCGGCATGGGCGTCGGCCGTGATCGGCCAGCGCCAGGCGAGGAGCGCACCGGCGAGGCCGAACAGGAGCGGCGGCACGAGGAAGAGGACCGTGAGCCCCGACAGGGCAGCGCCCTCGTTCCGGGCGCCGGGGGCAGGGTCGAAACCGAACAGGCCAAGCAGCGGGTAGAGGAGGCCGACCGGCACGGCATAGCCGAGCTTGGCGGTCGCGGTCACGAAGGCGTAGGCGAGCCCGGTCGTGTCCCGGTCCTCGGCGGCAGCCTCGAGCCGGTCGAGCCGCTGGGCATCCAGGAGGTCGGCAAGCATCGCGCGCAGCAGGAAGACGGGCGCGGCGAACGGCAGGCCGGCAAGCGCCATGCCGGCGCCGGCAAGCGGGACGTTCCCCTCGGGCAGCACGAGGATCAGGAGCTGGATCGCGCCAATCCAGCCGAGGGCGAGCGCCACTGCCCGATGCTTGCCGATGCGGGTGGCAAGCCGGATCCAGAGGGGCGCGGCGGCCAGCCCCGCGACGAAGTAGAAGAGGAGGAGGACGGAAGTGTCGGCCGGGCTGTAGCCCTTCACCTCGGTGAAGAAGAAGAGGAAGAGCGCGCCGGTGACCGCCGGCACCGCGGAGGCGAGCAGGTCGACGGCAAGCAGGAGGAGCATCCGCCGGTCCGCCAGGACGGCGCGGGCGGCAGCAAGGGAGAGCTGGTGGGCCGCCCCGGGCGCTGCGCCCTCGGGAACCGCGAGCGCGGCCACCAGCGCGGCGGGGAGCAGCAGGACAATGATGAACCAGCCCATGGCGTGGACGCCCGCACCGGGCCCGCCAGCAGCGAAGTTGAGCACCAGCGGCGGGATGACGAGGACGAGGATGGTGCCGAGCACGTTCATCGCGGTCCACCAGCCGAAGATGCGCGCCCGCTCGGCATAGTCGGCCGACAGTCGCGAGCCCCAGCTCGTCTGGGCGAGGCCCGCCATGGAGTAGCCGAGATAGAGCAGGAAGAGGAAGGCGAAGGCAGCCGAGGCGCTGACGCCGGGAGGGGCCATGAAGAGGAGCCAGACGCCGAGCGCCAGCACTGCCGCGCCTGCCACCAGCCAGGGCCGGAACTGGCCGAAGCGGCCGCGGGTGCGATCCATGAGCGCGCCGAGGAGCGGGTCGAGCGGGATGTCGAGGAGCCGCACGGCCGCGAACAGGAAGCCGACGGTGCCGATCGAGAGACCGAGCGTTCCCGAATAGTGCGGGGGCAGGTAGACGACGAGCGGCAGCCCGATGGCGGCAAGCGGCAGGCAGGGCCCGCACCAGGCGAGCAGATGAGAGGTGCGGACCCGCATGTGGCCGCCCTGCCGCAACGGCCGGGGGAAGGAAAGCGGGGCGCGCGCCCGGCCGCTTCCCAAGTGCGGCGCGCCTGCCCATAGCGGCGTCCATGTCCAGCGCGGAACTGGCGAGCGGCGGCCGGCAGAATGTCTTCGGCTACGTCATGCGCCTCATCGCGCGCATCCCGTTCCTCGTGGTGGGCGGCCGGCTCTACGGCGCCGAGGAGCTCGGCCGCTTCGCCTATGCCACCATCACGGTCGAGTTCGCGGCGGCCCTCGCGCTTGTCGGCCTGAAGCGCGGCATCGCGCTGGCGCTTGCCCGCGGCCGCCAGCCCGACGCCCATGTGCTCGCCGACGCGATGCTGCTCATCGTGAGTGCCGGGGCCGTCATAGCGACGGCGCTGGCCCTCCTGCCCGGCCTCCTCTTCCCAAGCGGGCTCCGCTTCGAGGCGGAACGCTTCCTTGCCCTCCTCGTCATCCTGATCGCGGTCCTCGATCTGCTGCTGTCAGGCCTCGCCTTCCACAAGCGGATCGACGTGCAGGTGCTCTCGCGCTCGCTCATCGAGCCCTGGGTGCTCTCGATCGCCGCCATCGGCCTCTGGTTCACGCCGCTGCGCCCGGCGGGCCTTCTGCTCGCCTATGTTCTCGCGCTCGTTGCGGCATCGCTCGTGGCCTGGGGTCCGGCGGTGCGCCAGTTCGGCCGGCCCCGGGGCTGGCGCCCGAGCCTCGCGCGCATGACGGCGATGGCGCGCGAGAATCTGCCGGTCGCCGGTGCCGACGTCATCGACTGGACGTCGCGCCGGCTCGACCTCTTCATCCTCGGCCGCCTCGCCTCGGCCGAGGTGGTCGGCATCTACTACGTCGCCCAGCAGATTGCTTCGCTCGCCGGGCGCCTTCGGACCAGCTTCGACCCCATCCTTGCGCCGCTCCTCTCGCGCGCGCTCGCCGCCAACCGCCACGCCGAGGCCGCCGGCCACCTCTCCCAGGTGGGCTTCTGGGTCATCACCATCCAGCTCTGCGTGGTGATGATGATCGGCATCGCCGCCCGAGGCACTATGGGCCTGTTCGGCCCGGAGTTCGCGGTCGGCGGCATCGTCCTCGTCCTGCTGCTGCTGGCGGAGCTTGCCGCAAGCCAGGCCTCGATCGCCGAGTCGGCGCTCATCTACACGCGGCGCCATCTGAACCTCGCCATCAGCATGGCGGCCCTTGCCCTCGAGGCCGCCGTCGCGGTCGCCCTCGTGCCGGCCTGGGGCGGCGCCGGAGCGGCCGCCGGCCTCCTTGCCGCCATGCTGGTCATGGCCGTTGCCAAGCAGATCCTTCTCGTGCGCACGCTCGGCACTGCCGTGCCGATGTGGCGCCTCTCCATCCTGGCCTGCGCCGTCCCGGCGTTCCTCTACGGCTGGGCCACCCTCCTGCTGCTCCCTGAGGCCGCGCACATGTTCGCGACCGGCTTCGGGCTGCCGGCCATCTTCTTCTTCCTCATGTGGCGCTTCGCCTTTACCGAGGCGGACAAGCTTCTGGTACGAAAGGCACGGGAGGAGCGGAGATGACCAACCGCACGGTGAGACTTGCGCGGCGCCCCACGGGGCTGCCGGGGCCCGAGACCTGGACCATCGCCGACGAGCCGGCCCGCGAACCGGCCGAGGGCGAGGTGCTCGTCGAGGTGAAGGCAATCAGCCTCGACCCGGCCATGCGCGGCTGGCTGGATGAGGGGAAGAGCTACATTCCGCCGGTCGCCCTTGGCGACGTGATGCGCGCCAACGCAGCCGGCGTGGTCCTCGCATCGCGCGATCCGCGCTGGAAGCCGGGCGACACGGTGATGGGCGGCATGGGCGTGCAGCGGCTCGCCTGCGTGCGCGGCCGGGACCTCGAACCCATCGACCTTGCGGTCGCTCCGTTCGAGCGGTGGCTCGGCGTGCTCGGCATGCCGGGGATGACGGCCTGGTTCGGCCTGTTCGACGTCGGCGCCGCGCAGCCGGGCGAGACCGTCGTCGTCTCGGCAGCCGCCGGCGCGGTCGGCGGCCTCGTCGTCCAGCTTGCGAAGCGCCACGGCTGCCGGGTCGTCGGGATCGCCGGCGGGCCGGAGAAGTGCCGTCTTGTCACCGAACGCTTCGGCGCGGATGTCTGCATCGACTACAAGGCGGGCCCGGTGCGCCCGGCGCTCGCGGCTGCCGTGCCGGAGGGCATCCACGTCTATTTCGACAACGTGGGGGGCGAGATCCTCGAGGCCGCGATGTCGCTGCTTGCCCGCCGCGCCCGCGTCGTCATCTGCGGCGCCATCTCCGGCTACAACGACTTCGCCAGCATCCGCGGGCCGCGCAACTACCTGAACCTTCTCGTCCAGCGGGCGCGCATGGAAGGCTTCGTCGTGTGGGACTATGCCGCCCGCTACGCCGAGGCGCGGGCCGACATCATGGCCGGCCTGGCCGACGGGAGCATCGTCGCTGTCGAGGACGTGCGCCACGGCCTCGACCGCTTCCCGGAGGTGCTGACCCTCCTCTACACCGGCGGCAACACCGGCAAGCTCGTGCTCGTGCCGTAAGCACCGAGGGAAGGGGCGGAACGTGGGCCTGCCGAAGATCATGACCCCGGGGCCCTTCGCCCGAATGCTGCCGGGACGGCACCGGGCCTTCCGGACGGCGGGCATCCGCACCGAGCGCCATTCCGACCCGCATGGGGTGCGCCCGTCCCTGCGCTTCACGCCGGCGCACGGCAAGGGCCATGCCGAGGGCTTCGACCCTGACAGGATCTGAGCCGGCACGGGCGGACGCCTGGCCGGCCGTCCTCACGGACGGCGTCACCTCCGACCGCCGCGAGGTGGGCCTGCTGCCAACCGGGAACGGCCTCCTCCTCCTGCTGCCCGACGGGCAGGAGGAGCGGCTCGCCTTCGGCGAACTCCTGATGGTGAGCGACCTCCCCGACCGCACGGTCATCGGCCGCAGGTCCCGGCCCGACTGGCGGCTGGTCGCGCGCCCGAGGCTCCCGGAGCGCGAGCGGGCGCTGCTGCGCAGGGCCCGCGCACGGCCCGCGCGGACGGCCGCGCTCTACCTTGCCGTCACGGCGCTGCTGCTCGGCGGCGCGGCGCTCCTTTGGTTCCGCGGCGGGCCGCTCCTCGAGGCGGCCGCACCGCGCGTGCCTGCGGCCATCACGCGGCCGCTTGGCGAGGCGGTCGTCGCGCAGATCTCGGGCGGACGCTTCTGCACGAGCCCGGAGGCCGACGCCGCGCTCGCCGGCCTTGCCGCGCGGCTCGCGCCGGAGGGCGGCATGGTGGAGCCGATCACCCTCCGCATCGCCGACCTGCCCGTGGCCAATGCACTTGCGGCCCCTGGCGGGCAGGTGCTGCTCACGCGTGGCCTCATCGCCGAAGCCTCCGGCCCCGACGAGGTGGCCGGCGTGCTCGCCCATGAGCTCGGCCACATCCAGCACCGGCACGCAACCCGCATGCTGCTGCGCAATCTCGGCATGTCGGTGCTGCTCGGCGGCAGCGACATCGGCCGACTCTCCGACACGCTCCTGAGCCATGCCATGAGCCGCGACATGGAACGCGAGGCGGACGCGTTCGCGCTGGCAGCGCTCGCGCGGGCCGGCGTCTCGCCGAAGGGCCTCGTCGCCTTCTTCGAACGCCACCAGCCGAGGGCGACCAAGGAGGGCGCGAGCGGGCGAGGCCGGGACCTCTTCGCCACACTCGGCACCTATGCCTCGACCCACCCGCCGACTCCCGAGCGGCTCGCGCGGTTCGAGGCCGCGGCGCGGGCGGCCAGGGGCGCGCTTCAGCCGGCGCTCGACGAGGCGGGCTGGCAGGCACTTCGCGCGGCCTGCGGGCCGGGCCCCGGCCCCTGAGGCCCTGCGCGGCCGGGCGCCCGCCAGGCGTCCACCCCTACCGCCCGGCCGGCCGGCTTCCTACATGGCGCACATCAAGACGAAGGACCATTCCCTGAGCAGCTCTCCCCCCTCGTGGCACGGCACGACCATCCTTTCCGTGCGCAAGGGCGGCCGCGTGGTGGTCGCCGGTGACGGCCAGGTCAGCCTCGGCCAGACCGTCATCAAGCCCAATGCCCGGAAGGTCCGCCGGATCGGTGCCGATGGTGCCGTCATCGGCGGCTTCGCCGGCTCGACGGCCGATGCCTTCACCCTCTTCGAGCGGCTGGAAGCGAAGCTCGAGCGTTTCCCCGGCCAGCTCACCCGTGCGGCCGTGGAACTTGCCAAGGACTGGCGGCAGGATCGCTACCTCCGCCGCCTCGAGGCCATGATGATCGTGGCCGACCGCGACGTGACCCTCCTCCTCACCGGCACCGGAGACGTGCTCGAGCCCAATGACGGCATCGCGGCCATCGGCTCGGGCGGCAACTATGCGCTGGCCGCTGCCCGGGCGCTGGCGGAAACCGACCTCGACGCCGAGACGATCGCGCGGCGGGCCATGGCGATCGCCGCCGACATCTGCGTCTACACCAACGACCAGCTCACCCTGGAGTCGATCGGATGAACGAGATGCCGAGGCCTGCCGCCTTCGCGCCCGATGCCGCGCTGACGCCAAAGGCCATCGTCGCCCAGCTCGACCGCCACATCGTCGGCCAGACCGAGGCCAAGAAGGCAGTCGCCATCGCGCTCAGGAACCGCTGGCGCCGCCAGCAGCTCCCGCCCGAGCTGCGCGAGGAGGTGGTCCCGAAGAACATCCTCATGATCGGCCCGACCGGCTGCGGCAAGACCGAGATCGCCCGCCGGCTTTCGAAGCTCGCCGACGCGCCGTTCGTGAAGGTGGAGGCAACCAAGTTCACCGAGGTGGGCTATGTCGGCCGTGACGTCGACTCGATCATCCGCGATCTTGTCGAGGACGCGATCCGCCTCGTGCGCGACACCCGCCGGGCGAGCGTGCGCGAGGCAGCCGAGGCCGCCGCGCTCGAACGCCTCATCGACGCCCTCGTCGGCAAGGACGCAAGCGAGGCCACCCGGCTCGCCTTCCGTCAGCGCATCCTCGATGGCCAGATGAAGGGCCGCGAAGTCGAGATCGAGGTGGAGGACACGGGGCCTCCGCTCCCCTTCGAGCTTCCCGGCATGGGCGCGGGTCAGGTGATCAACCTCGGCGAGATCCTGGGCCGGGCGATGGGCGGCCGGCGGACGAAGCGGCGCCGGATGCCGGTCGAGGCCGCGTGGGAGCATCTTGTCAACGAGGAGAGCGACCGGCGGCTCGACCGCGAAGAGCTGACGCGCGAGGCGGTGAAGGCAGCCGAGGCGAACGGGATCGTCTTCCTCGACGAGGTGGACAAGATCGCCGTCTCCGACATCCGCGGCGGCTCGGTCAGCCGCGAGGGCGTCCAGCGCGACCTGCTGCCCTTGATCGAGGGCACGACGGTCGCGACGAAGTACGGCCCGGTCAAGACCGACCACATCCTCTTCATTGCGTCGGGTGCCTTCCACGTGGCGAAGCCGGCCGATCTCCTGCCAGAGCTCCAGGGGCGCCTCCCCATCCGCGTCGAGCTCAAGGGCCTCACCAAGGAGGACTTCGTCCGCATCCTCTCCGACACGGAGGCGTCGCTGGTGCGCCAGTATGTGGCACTCATGGCGACCGAAGGCGTGGAGCTTTCCTTCGCGCCCGACGGAATCGAGGCGATCGCCCGCATCGCCGCGGAGGTGAACGAGCGGGTGGAGAACATCGGCGCAAGGCGGCTTGCCACCGTCATGGAGAAGCTCCTCGAGGAAATCTCCTTCGACTCCGGCGAGACGAAGGCGCTGACGGTCGATGCCGCCTATGTCGAGAAGCAGCTTGCCGGAATCGCGCGCGACAGCGACCTCTCGAAGTTCATCCTCTAGGCGGCGGCATCCCGCAGTGGGGCGGCCTCGGCCTGGGTGCCGCGGGTGAAGACCCGGTCTTCCGGCAGGATGTCGGTGATCCCGAGGTCGGGGAGCGCGGCAAGCCGGGCGTAGAGGGGTGCGAAATCGGTCTCGAGCGTCTGGCGGAGCAGCGCCTCGAACGAGGGGATGACGAAGTAGGTCTGCTGGAAGGCGTCGATCCGGTAGCGGGTGCGCATCACCCGCTCGAGCGAAAAGCCCAGCCGGTTGGGACTCGGGCTCTCGAGCGCGAACCGGCTCTCGCCAGCCGAAGACACGATCCCGGCGCCGTAGATCCTGAGGCCCTCCGCGGTCTCGACCAGGCCGAACTCGACCGTGTACCAGTAAAGCCGCGCCAGCTTGTCGAGGCTTCCGAACCCGATCGACCGGAGGCCGCCCTGCCCATAGGCCTGCATGTAGTCGGCAAAGACCGGGTGGGCGAGCATCGGCACATGACCGAAGACGTCGTGGAAGACGTCCGGCTCCTCGAGATAGTCCATGTGGCCCGCGTCGCGCAGGAAGTTGCCGGCAACGAACCGCCGCTCGGCAAGATGCGCGAAGAAGACCGCCTCGGGAACGAGGCCGGGCACGGCGACCACCTGCCAGCCGGTCAGCTTCATGAGCCGCTCGGAGAGGCGGCGGAAGTCGGGCACGCCGTCGGCAAGGTCGAGCTTCGCCACCCCGTCGAGGAACTCGGGCGCGGCGCGGCCGGGAAGCAGCCGCATCTGCCGGTCGAACAGCGCGCGCCAGCGCGCGTGCTCCCCGGCCGTGAAGCGCTCCCAGCGCTGCGGCACGGTCCAGTCGGGCGCGGCCTCTGGCGGCGGCGCGTCGAGGACATGGCTCATGGCTTGCCCATAGCATATCGCGGGGCCGGGGGCGCCCCTCAGCCCTGCTTCTCCCACCTGCCCGAAGCCGTCTGCTTCCAGAAGATGCGCGTGGCGTGCGGGCTGCCGGCGAGCGCCTTCCATTCCTCCCGCGCCCTGAGGTGCGCCTCGCTCCCGTCGTCGAACAGGTGGAACACGCGGGCGAAGGGCTGCGGCAGCGGCGGCAGCGGTGCTGCGACCAGCATCAGGAGCTCCGCGCCATTGGCCGGCGTGACGGCTTCCGCAAGCAGGATGGGCTGCTCCGCCTCGTCTCCCCCCCCCGCCCGCCCGTGCGGCAGGAAGCTCGCCGGGTCCTGCGTCCAGAGCAGCCGGTCGAGCCGCTCCAGCATCTCCGCCCCGCTCACGACGAGGAGCCGCTGCCGCGCCTCCCAGGCCCGCGCGGCGAGCTGGACGGCCACCTCCGCCGCCGGCCGGCGGGTGCAGTGGTAGAAGCCGACCTCGATCCGGCCGGAATCGCCCAAGTGCTCAGGCCTCGCGCGTCGCTGCGACGAACCGGTCGACGAGCCGCACGCCGAAGCCGGTCGCGCCCTTGTCGTGCGTCGCCCCCGCCTTTGCCTTCCAGACGGTGCCAGCGATGTCGAGGTGCGCCCACTTCACCCCTTCGGCCACGAACCGCTGGAGGAACTGGGCCGCCGTGATCGAGCCGCCCTCGCGCGGCCCCACGTTCTTCATGTCGGCGATCTGGCTCTCGATGAGCTTGTCGTAGGCGCCGCCCGCCTCGCCGAGCGGCATCCGCCACAGCCGGTCCCCGGAAGCCTCGCCAGCGGCCTCAAGCTGCGCGGCGAGCCCGTCGTCGTTCGCGAACATGCCGGCATATTCGTGGCCCAAGCTGATGATGATGGCGCCGGTCAGCGTCGCCATGTCGAGCATCACGTCGGGCTTCCAGCGCGCTTGCGCCCACCACATCGCATCCGAGAGCACGAGGCGCCCCTCGGCGTCGGTGTTGATCACCTCGACGGTCTGGCCGGAATGGGTCGTCACCACGTCGCCGGGCCGCTGCGCCTTGCCGTCGGGCATGTTCTCGACGAGCGCGCACACGCCGAC
The DNA here is from genome assembly GCF_015354055.1 of Thermaurantiacus tibetensis. GTDB lineage: Bacteria > Pseudomonadota > Alphaproteobacteria > Sphingomonadales > Sphingomonadaceae > Thermaurantiacus > Thermaurantiacus tibetensis. The sequence goes on along the minus strand of NZ_JACHTM010000004.1, from coordinate 10,816 downwards.
CACGCGGGCCTTCGCCCTGCGGCCAGCGAGCGCGACCATGGCGCCGGCCACGGCTGCCGCGCCGCCCATGTCCCACTTCATGTCCTCCATGCCGGCCGCCGGCTTGATCGAGATGCCGCCGGTGTCGAAGGTGACGCCCTTGCCCACCAGCAGCAGCGGCACCGCGTTGGCGTCGCCCGTGCCGTTCCATTCGAGGGCAAGAAGGCGCGGCGGCCGCGCAGACCCCTGCGCCACGCCAAGCAGCGCGCCGAAGCCGAGCCGCGTCATCTCCGCCTCGTCGAGGATGGTGACGGCAAGCCCGAGCGGGCTCGCGGCGGCGATCACCTGCTCGACGAAGGTCTCGGGGTAGATGACGTTGGCGGGCTCGGTGACCAGCCGCCGGGTGAGGAACACGCCCTCCATCACCTTCGCAAGGGGCGCGAAGGCGGCCTCGGCACCCGGTGCACCGGCAACCGCAAGGCGCGCGAGCTTCGGCTTCTCATGCTCCTTCAAGGTGGTGCGCCAGCGGTCGTGGCGCCAGTCCCTGAGCGCCGCGCCGAGCGCGAGATGGGCGGCGGCCTCCGCGAGCGGCAGGCCAAGCCCCGAAAGCCTGGAGAGATCGGCCACGGCTCCGCTCGCCTTCAGCTGGAGATGTTCGGCGATCTTGCCGCCAAGCTCCTCGAAGACCCGGGCATCGGCCTTGCCCGCCTCGCCCAGCCCCAGGAGCAGCACCCGCTCGGCCGCAAGCCCGGCGGGGGCGAGCAGCTCCACCATCGCCCCCTTGCGGCCGGTGAAGGCAGCCGCCTTCATCGCCCGGCCAAGCTGGCCGCCGGTCGCCCGGTCGGCCTCGGCGGCTGCGGGCGTGAGCGCGCCGCCTTCGGCTGCAAACAGGACCAGCGCCGGCGCCTCAGGCGCGCTCTCGGGGAAGCTCAGGGTGAGGGTCATGCGTCCTTCTCAAGCGTGTCGACGAAACGGATAGGCCGGCCGGCGGGCGGCCCGAGGAGCTCGCCCTCCCACATGACGCGGCGGCCCCGCACCACGGTGCCCACCACCCGGCCCTTGAGCCGCATCCCCTCGAACGGGGACCAGCCGCAGCGGGACTGGAGCCAGTCCTTGGTGACCGTCATCTCCCCCTTCAGGTCCACGACCGAAAGGTCGGCATCATAGCCCGCCGCGATCCGGCCCTTGGCCGCCAGGTTGAACAGCCGCTGGGCGCCGGCCGAGGTGAGGTCGACCAGCCGGGCGAGCGTCAGCCTGCCCTCGGCCATGTGGTGCAGGAGCAGCGGCAGGAGCGTCTGCACGCCCGGCATGCCCGAGGGCGTGTCGGGGTAGGTCCGCGCCTTCTCGTCCAGCGTGTGCGGCGCATGGTCGGAGCCGACCACGTCGGGCACGCCCTCGGCCAGCCAGTGCCACAGGCCCTCCCGGTGGGCGGCCGAGCGGATGGGGGGGTTCATCTGCGCCAGCGTGCCGAGCCGGGGATAGGCCTCTTCGCCGGCGAGCGTCAGGTGCTGCGGCGTCACTTCCGAGCTTGCGATGTCGCGGTGGCCGGCCAGCCATTCGAGCTCGGCGGGAGTCGTCACGTGGAGGATGTGGACCGGCCGGGCATGGGCGCGAGCCAGTCGCACCGCCCGCTGGGTGGCGAGGAGCGCGCTCTCGTCGTCGCGCCAGACCGGGTGGCTCGAGGGGTCGCCGGGAACGCGCAGGTGCCGGCGCGCCTGCATCCGCGGCTCGTCCTCGGCGTGGATGGCAACCCGCCTCCGGCCCGAGGCGAGCACCCGGGCAAGCGTCGCATCGTCGGGCACCAGCAGGTTGCCGGTGGACGCCCCCATGAACACCTTGACTCCGCAGCAGCCCGGCAGCCGCTCCAGCTCTCCAAGCTGGTCGGCATTGGCGGCGGTCGCGCCGATGTAGAAGGCGTGGTCGCACCACATCCGCCCGGCAGCGCGCGAAAGCTTGTCGGCAAGGGCCTCGGCGCTGTCGGTCAGCGGGTTGGTGTTCGGCATCTCGAAGAGGGCGGTGACGCCGCCCATCACCGCTGCGCGCGAGCCGGACTCGAGATCCTCCTTGTGCTCAAGCCCCGGCTCGCGGAAGTGGACCTGGGTGTCGATCACGCCGGGGAGGATGGTGAGCCCGGCGCAGTCCAGCTCGTCCGCCGCGTGCCCTGCCCCGCGCGGCAGGAGCGCCGCGACGCGACCGTCAGAGACGGCAAGGTCAAGGGGCGCGAGGCCGCCCGGAGTCCAGACCTCGGCACGGCGGAAGAGAAGATCGAACCTTGTCGTCATGGGCGTGAAACCTATCTAGCCGCGGCGATGCCGCTTGCCCACCTCAGCGACCGCAAGCTGTTGCGGATTTCCGGCCCCGATGCCCGCGCCTTCCTGCAGGCCATGATCCCCTCCGACATCGGCGAGCTCGCCGAAGGCCGCCCGCTCGCCGCCGGGCTTCTCTCGCCGCAGGGCAAGGCGCTGTTTGCCTTCCTCCTCCACGCCGACGGGGACGATGTGCTCCTCGACTGCGACACGAGCGTCGCCGACGCGCTTCAGAAGCGCCTCCTCATGTTCCGCCTGCGCCGCGCGGTCGAGGTGGCGCCGACCGAGCTTGCCGTCTTCGCCGCCTGGGGCGACACCCTTCCCGACATGCCCGCCGACCCGCGGCTTGCCGCGCTCGGCCGCCGCTGGATCGCCCCCGCCGGCGCCTGCGCGCCCGATGCGAGCCTTGCCGACTGGCACGCTCACCGCATCGCCCAGGGCGTGCCCGAGCAGGCCGAGATCGGCCAGGACGAGCTTCTCTGGCTCGAGACCAACGCGCGCGAGCTCAACGCCGTCTCCTTCACCAAGGGCTGCTACGTCGGCCAGGAGAACACGGCGCGGATGCACCACCGCGACAGGGTGCGGAAGCGCCTGCTGCCGCTCCGCCTCTCGGGCCCGGCCGGCGACGGCCGGGTGATGGCGGGCGACCGCGAGGCGGGCACGCTGCGCGGGGAAGGGGCGGGCGACCTTCGCTTCGCGCTCCTGCGCACCGAGTTCCTCGATGCCCCGCTGACCGTCGGCGGCCGGCCTGCCACCCTGCTGCGCCCTTCGTGGCTTCCGGAAGGGCGCGCCTAGCCCTCCGCCCCGATCGCCGCAGCGATCGCAAGCAGCCGCCGCGCTTCGGCGACGTGCAGCACCTCGACCATCTTGCCCCGGTGGGTCGCAACCGCCCGCCCCTCGGCCAGCGCCGCCTCGTGCGCGGCAATCAGTGCGCGCGCATCCGCGATCTCCTCCGGGCTCGGACTGAACAGCCGGTTCACCACCTCGAGCTGAGAGGGGTGGATGCAGGTCTTGCCGTCGAAGCCGAAGGCGCGCGCAGCCTGCGTCTCCGCTTCCAGTCCCGCCGGGTCGTCGAGGTCGATGAAGACGCCGTCGAAGGCGAGGATGCCGTGCGCGCGGGCGGCGAGCACGATCATCCCCATGGCAAGGTGCAGCGGTTCGCGGCCCTTGCCCGGCCGGGCGTGGAGGTCCTTGGCAAGGTCGGCGAAGCCGGCGACGAGCCCGGTGATGCCGGGAACCGCCGCGATCGCGTCCGCCGCCAGCACCGCTTTCGGCGTCTCGACCAGCACCCAGACCGGCTTGCCGCCGGCTGCTGCCACGGCGCGCGCGGCGTCGCCGGGGCCGTCCACCTTGGGCACCACCATCACGTCGGCCGCGCTTTGCGCCACGGCCGCCGCGTCGGCTTCGAACCAGCGGGTCGAGACTCCGTTGACCCTTATCGCCACCTCGCGCTGGCCGAACCCGGCCGCCGCCGCTGCCACCGCCGCGTCGCGCGCCGCTTCCTTCATGTCAGGGGCGACTGCGTCCTCGAGATCGAGGATCAGGCAGTCGGCAGGAAGCCCCTTCGCCTTCTCCAGCGCCCTGGCATTGGCGGCCGGCAGGTAGAGCACCGAGCGCCGCGGCCGCTCCGCCGCCCTTTCCGCATGACCGCCTTGCATGTGCGCGCCTTTCGCGTTGCGGGCGGGAAAGCGCAACCCCTGCGGTGGTGGCTGCGAGGCGGGCCGACGCGTGCGGGACTGCGCTCGGCTGCCACCGCCGGGCGCGGGGGGCAGGTTCGGGAGGCTCGATCCCCTGAAGATCGGGGTGTCGTTCCGACGCAAGACCCCCTGCGCCCGTTGGGTGGCAGGGTACATGTCTCAATCCCCTGAAGATCGGGGTGTCGTTCCGACCGCACCATCGTCGAAGCCCGCACCGGCTTCGACAGTCTCAATCCCCTGAAGATCGGGGTGTCGTTCCGACACAAGGTTCGTCACGCCCGGCGCGGTGGTGCCGGTCTCAATCCCCTGAAGATCGGGGTGTCGTTCCGACGCATCCCTCGCGCATTTCTTCGCCGAAGCTGAGAAGTCTCAATCCCCTGAAGATCGGGGTGTCGTTCCGACACAAGGTTCGTCACGCCCGGCGCGGTGGTGCCGGTCTCAATCCCCTGAAGATCGGGGTGTCGTTCCGACGCATCCCTCGCGCATTTCTTCGCCGAAGCTGAGAAGTCTCAATCCCCTGAAGATCGGGGTGTCGTTCCGACACAAGGTTCGTCACGCCCGGCGCGGTGGTGCCGGTCTCAATCCCCTGAAGATCGGGGTGTCGTTCCGACAATCGATGACGTCTACAATGCGCTCGCCCCGGCGGTCTCAATCCCCTGAAGATCGGGGTGTCGTTCCGACGCGGCGGGGGTGACGCCCCGCCGTGAGCACTCTGTCTCAATCCCCTGAAGATCGGGGTGTCGTTCCGACCATCGCGGTCGTCAAGGGCGCGGCCTGCCTGGAGTCTCAATCCCCTGAAGATCGGGGTGTCGTTCCGACTATAAGCTGCCTGAGGACATTGCCAGGCAGATGTTTGTCTCAATCCCCTGAAGATCGGGGTGTCGTTCCGACTCCAGCGCCGGATTCGCCCAAGGTTCTCAACAGGTTCCAAAGAGCCTTAGGCAGAATCGCGGCCACCCGAGGAGGTATATCGGCGTTAACCATCTTTCCTGCCGCAGCCGCCGCGGTGCCGGACGCCATGCCCTTCCCGCCGCACGGCACGGCAAGACTAGCGAATCCCCGGCCCAAGGCAAGCCGCTGCCTTCAGAAGAGGCGGATGCCGCGGCGCTGGCCGGTCTGCGCGCGCGCCTCGATCGCCCGGGCCTCCCGCGGCCGCGCGGCTGGCGCCGCTGCCGGCGAAGGGGTGGGCGCGGCCCTGCCCTGCTCACCTCCGCGCACCCCGCCCCGGAACGCCGCCGGAGGCCCGGTGAAGCCAATGCCTTCGGGCAGTACCGGCCGGCCGATCCGCGCCTGCCAGCCGCCCTTCGGCAGCGGGTAGATGCGAACATCGTCGGCCCTGGGGTCGATCACCTCCTCGACGAGCGCCACCACCTTGGCGAGACCGGCGGCAGTGAACTCGCCGTAGAAGAGCGAATACTGGATGGGGATGGCGACTCGCTTGAGCCCCCGGAACAGCCGCCGCCAGCGCTTCGCCGAGCGGATGTCGTAGGCGACGAGGAAGGGCCGGCGGCCTGCCTCAGCCATCGCCGTCGGAGTCCGGGTCGGCGCCGGCGTCGGGCGCAGCGCCGGCGGCAAGCGCGGCCTCGACCGCCTCCACGCCCTCGTCGCCGAGAAGCTGGCGGCGGAGTGCCGCGAGCGTGCGGTCGAGCCGGCGGCGGCAGTCCTCGAGCGCGGGTTCGACCGCCTCGTAGAAGCGGGCGCGCCCCGCCTTCTGGAGGAAGCAGGCGCCATCCTTCTCGGTTGTGAAGTCGCGGTCGCGAAGCGTCTGTTCGGCGAAGAGGCGCCAGGCGAGGCGCTCCATCGCCGGCCGGAGCGGCTCGACGAGATCGCAGGCGAGGCTCTCGCGGCCGAAGTCGATGCCGTGGAGGAAGCCGACATGCGGGTCGAAGCCGTGGCCGTGGGCGGCGAGCACGGCCTCGGCGTGGAGGAGGGTGTAGGCGAGCGAGAGGGTGGCATTCACCGGATCGCGCGGGGGGCGGCGGTTGCGGCCCGCAAAGCCGAGCGAGGGCGCGAAGGCGTGGGCGAGGCCGGCGAAATGCTGGCGCGCGGCAGCGCCCTCGAGGCCGCGCAGCTGGTCGAGATCGGCCTTGCGGGCCGCGTGGCCGCGCATGCGGAAGAGCGCCTGGACGGGTTCGGCGAGCGCGTGGCCGAGCTCGGGGCGGCTGGCGCGGATCTCGACGAGGAGATCGTGCTGGGCGGCGATCTTGGCCGCAACGAAGAGCCGGGCGAGCGCAAGCGCGCGGGCTGGCGCGCGCGCCGAGTCGAGCTGGGCGACGCGGACGCGCGCGTCGTTGTGCGGGCGGGGAAGAAGCAGGGTGGGCTGGGCGCGGCGGCCGGAGAGGATGACGACGCCGACGCCCTGCGCGCCGATGCGGCCGAGGAGGCCGGCGGAGAGGAGCACGTCGCCGCGCAGGTAGATCCGCTCGACGGGCCCGAGCGGCACGGTGCCGATGCGGGCATCGCCCTCGTGGAAGGCAATGGCGTCGCCATCGAGGCTGAGGGCGACACCGCGGCGGTCGACGTAGAGGCTGGTCATGGGGCGGCTCCGTCAGGTGACGAGGAAGGGGCGCGTGCCCTGGCTCCGGGCGACGCCGAAGAGGAGGGGCGGCTGGCGCGGATCGAGGCGGAAGAGGTGGAGACGGTCCTCGGCCGGGGCGACGAGGCCGGCAAGCTCGGTGGCGAGCGCCTGGCGCTCGGCCGGGGTGACGAGGCATTCGGCGACCGAAAGCTGGCCGGCGGTCTTCCAGCCCTTGGCGGCCCGGCCGACGCGGGCGAGGCGGCGGGGGCAGGCGATGTCCCAGGCGACGAGGTGGGGGATGCGGTGCATGGGGGCATGATGGCAGGCGCCGCGGGCCCGCGGGCGGATTGCAGGCTTGCAGGCCGCGGGGCAGGGCCGGGGCTGCAAGCTTGCAGGCCGGCACGGGGGTGCGCGGGTGTGGCAGGGGCGCGGCATGTCGCAACGCACGCCCCCCTGGTGCCGCTGGCTCACCGCCCTGTTCTGGGGCGGGTGGCTTGCGTTGCTTGTCGCGCTGCTGTTGCATGCGACTCGATAGGGGAGGGACGATGACGGACAAGCGGCTGATGGAAGCGAGCTGTCGGGTCGCTTTCGCTGCTTTCCTGCACGATCTGGGCAAGCTGGCGCAGCGGGCGCGGTTGTTTGACAACGACCCGAAGCGGGAGGCGAACCAGCAGCTCTACTGCCCGCATCGCAGGGCCAACGACCGCGATCCGGGCTACTTCTCCCACCTGCATGCCGCGGACACGGCGCTGGCGCTCGACATGCTCGAGCGGCACCTGCCGGAGCTGCTCGGGGCCGACCCCTTCCCGTTCGCGGCGATGGCGGCGCCGGATGTGACCGATAGTCTGGTGAATGCCGCGGCCGCCCATCACAAGCCGAAGACCTTCCTGCAGTGGGTGGTGGCGGCGGCCGACCGGATTGCTTCGGGTTTCGAGCGGGAGACCTGGGAGGACTATAACGCGGCGAAGGACCGGGAGGATTTCCGGACCGCGCGGCTGCTCGTGCGGTTCGAGGAGTATGGAGGGCCCGAGGCCGAGGCTCCTCGCATCGCGTCCGAGCGGGACTTTCAGTTCCGCTATCCTTTGAAGCCGCTTTCGCCGGTGGCGCTGATGCCGGAGCCGCGCCGCGCGCCGAGCGAGGCGGAGGCGGTGGCCGCCTATCGGGCGCTGTGGGACCAGCTCGCCGGGCGGGAGGCGGAGAAATCGGGCGTTGGGCTGATCCCTAAGAGCCACCGGACGCAATGGCCGCTGTGGCTCGACCATTTCGACACGCTGTGGCTGACGGTGGCGCACGCCATCCCGTCGGCGACCGCCTTCGGCACGCGGCCCGACGTCTCGCTCTATGACCATTCGAAGGCCGTGGCGGCGCTGGCGACGGCGCTGTGGCGCTTCCATCACGACCGGGGGGACGACGAGGCCATGGTCGTGGCGGCGCAGCGGGACCGCAGCGACTGGAGCTAACCCAAGTTCCTGCTGGTGCAGGGCGATTTCACGGGGATCCAGCAGTTCGTCTTCGGCGGGGCGGCCGAGACGCAGAAGAAGGCGGCTCGGCTCTTGCGCGGACGCTCGGCGATGGTCTCGCTGCTGACCGAGCTCGCGGCGCTGGCCCTCCTCGACGAACTGGCGCTGCCGCCAACGAGCCAGATCCTGAACGCGGCGGGCAAGTTCCTGATCGTGGCGCCCAATTGCGAGAACGCCCGGGCCGCGGTCGCGCGGGTGCGAGAACGGCTGGACGACTGGTTCGTTGCGGAGACCTTCGGCCTGTTCGGGATCGCGCTTGCCGCGACCGCGGCGAGCCCCGAGGATTTCGTGGCGGACGGCCGGTTTGCTGCCGTGCAGCAGCGGCTGTGGGAAGAGCTGGAGGTCGCGAAGCGGCGGATATTCGCACTGGCCGGGACCGGGGCACCGGAGCCGATCCGGGCCGCCGACTTCGCATTCGGGGCCTGCCGGTTCGACGGACGGCTGCCGGCGGCACCCGGGCTCGAAGTGGATCGCGAGGGGGCGCATCCGCTTTCGGCCGATGCGATCGCGCTGGGCGCGGCGCTCGCCGACCCTTCGGACACGCGCCTCCTCGTCTTCCGGGCCGACGGCGCGCCGGACGCGACGGGCATGCTCGACCTCGACTATTTCGGCTATCGGGTGCTGCTGACCGGGAGTGCTGACGCCACCGGCAATTTCGGCGCTTTCGCCGCCGACGGGCGGCTGCGCCGCGCCTTCGACCTGTCGCTGCCCGGTCCGGAGGCGGATGCCGTGCCGTGGAGCGGTTATGCGCGGCGGGCAATCGCGGCGCATGTGCCGGTTGCCGGCCACGATCCGGCCGCCGACCCGCGCTTCGACGGGCTCGAGCCCGTGGCGCGCGGGCAGATGCTGACCTTCGAGCATCTGGCGCGCGCGGATCGTGATGTCCTTGCGGATGATCGGGTCGTCGGAGTTGAGGCCTTGGGCGTACTGAAAGGCGACATCGACGATCTGGGCGCGCTGTTCGCCCGGATGCCCGGCAAGCCCAGTTTCGCCCGCTTCGCCGAGCTGTCGCGCCGGGTGAATGCCTTCTTCACGCTCTGGGTGCCGCACCGGCTGGCCGCCGATGCAACGTTGCGCAACATCTACACGGTGTTCGCGGGTGGCGACGACTTCTTCTTCATCGGCCCGTGGCGCACGACGCGGCGGTTCGCGGAGGCGCTTCGGGAGGATTTCCGTCGCTATGTGGCGGAGAACCCGGCCATCCACTTCTCGGCCGGCTATGCCATGGCGAAGCCCGGCTTCCCGGTGCGGCAGCTGGCCAGCGCCGCCGACGACGCCCTGGAACAGGCCAAGGGCCGCAAGGCGCCGGATGGGAAACCGCTCAAGGATGCGATCGCGCTGTTCGACAGCGTGATTGGCTGGGCCGAGTGGGAGCGGGTGACCGACATGATGGGGCGGCTCAGCCGGCACCTCGGGGACGAAGTCCGTCGCAGCGCGCGCGAGGACGAGGGCCGAGACGGCGATGGCGCGGCACTCAGCTCCGGCTATCTCTACGGGCTGCTGCGGCTTGCCGAGATGAAGCGGCGGCTCGACGCGCCAAGAGGGGAGGGCGAGCGGATCCGCCCCGAGGATGCGCTGTGGCGCAGCCACCTCTTCTACCAGACCCGGCGCCATGTCGAGCGCGCGGATGGCCGCGCGCGGGATGACGAGGCGCGGCGCCGGCAGGATGCAGCGATCCTGGCCATGATCCGGGACTTTGGCGAGGAAGGCATCGGCCGGTCGGGCGATGCCTTCCGGATCGCGCTGTTCGACCAGATCTACGCACGGAGGGACTGATGCCGCAGCAGCCCGGACGAGGATTGGGGGGCGGGCCGCGAGGGCCGGGCGGTCCGGGACAGGGCCCGCGGCGCGCCGACGATCGGCCGCAGGTCCAGAGCGAGGAGTTCAAGACTGTCATTGAGAAGATCAGCCTCGCGTCGCCCGAGCCCGGCCTGTTCGATACCGTGGCGCAGCAGGTGGCAAAGACCCTGCGGCCGGCGGCCGGCCAGGGACCCAACAAGCGCAGCCAGGTGCGACGCTTCTATGACGAGCTGCTGCGCTTCCGGGCCCGCCTTCCCGTTGCGCACGCGCCAGCCGGGGGCGAGGACGAGGAGTTCCGGAGGGCCCTGCCCTTCATCCGCATGCTGAATGCGCGCGCGGCCTATGCTGCGGAACGGAAGAGCGATGGCGGCAACCTTGTCAGCGCCGAGTTCACGGCCTTCCTGCGCCGCCTTCTGGAGGAAGTGAGGGACCGCGAGACGCTGGCCAACGCCTGCACCATGTTCGAGGCCGTCATCGGCTTCATGCCACCCGACAAGTGAGGTTGAAGATGCCCGACGACAATCCCCATGGCGCCCTTCAGGCCATCCACCGGATCGAGGCCGAGCTCGAGGTCGTGACCGGCCTCCACATCGGCGCCGGCGATCTCGAAATGCGGATCGGCGGGATCGACCGGCCGGTCATCCGCGACCCGGTGACGGAACTGCCCTATGTGCCGGGCTCCTCGCTCAAGGGGCGGATGCGAGCGCTCCTCGAATGGACGACCGGCGCCCTTCCGGGCGACAGGCTGCTCGGCCTGAACGAGGCGGACAAGCCCGGCGTCCGGCCCATCCTCCTGCTGTTCGGGCTTGGCGGAGGCGATGCCAGCAAGGACTTCGGGCCGAGCCGGCTGTCGGTGGCCGATGCCTTCCTGCTTGACGCCTTCCGGCCCGACCGCGGCCGCAACGCGCAGATCACGGAGGCCAAGTTCGAGAACCAGATCCACCGCATCTCGGGCACGGCCACCAACCCGCGGCAGACCGAGCGGGTGGTTCCCGG
>NZ_JACHTM010000003.1:277500-401873 GCF_015354055.1 Thermaurantiacus tibetensis | reverse complement strand
GCCGGCCGCGTGCCGATGCCCGCGCACGAGGGGGTCGCCACGGGCGCCTGAGCGCGGCGCGGTACTGACCGTCCCCGCATTCCGGTCCTTCACCTCGGCGTCCGCCTTGGCGTCTCGGGGTCATCGGCTCTCGGGGTCCCGATCCGGCCCCGGAAGAGCCATCCCCGGGCGGGATCGGGCAGGCTGTGGGGCAAGCGGATGCGCAAGGCCCGGACGAGGGCGGCCGCGACGGAGCTTGCCCATGCCGCGGGCTGCCCGGGATCGCGGATGGAGGAGTTGCAGCCCTCCCTGGCGCGAGGCTGCGCTGGTCCGCGGGCTGCGCGCCAGGGGGATGAGGCCGGCGCTGGCGCGAGTCGGGCTTGCTTAAGGCGAACTGCGCTCTCGGTCTCCCGGGGCCTATCCGGCCTCACGGCCTGACTGCGACGTTCTGCCGCGGATGCGTGAGACAATCACGTGGTTCTGTGCCAGTCATTTTCACGTCGACTCAGCAATGGATGCGACAGATCTTCTGCTCCTGTTGAGTGCACAAGGAGAGTTCTCCGAAGTCTTCATGCAGAGATGGTCTGTCTCCCTTTTCCCCCAAACCACGTCTGGGATCGAGCAGGCTCTGTGCGAAGATGAGATCGTGCCCTTGAATTGTCGCTCTGACTGCCAAACAATTGGGCACCTTCACGAAAGGATGCCGAGATGCTCGACAGTACTGATCTTTCCGCCCCCGCGGCCGCGGGTTCGATCCCCGACCGGATCCTCACCATCTTCGAGGTCGTCGCCCTCACCTCGCTCTCCCGCGCGTCGATCTACCGCGGGATGGCCGAAGGCTGGTTCCCTCAGCAGACGCGGCTCTCGCCCGGCCGGGTCGGCTGGCCCGCCAGCACCATCGCGCGCTGGCTGCGCGAGCGCGCGGGCACGAGCACCAGGCCGGCCCGGCCCCCTTCGCGGAGGCGCAGGCGGTGATGGGCCGCGACGGGCCGAGCGCAGGGGCCGGCGCCGGCGGGCCGGGCCGCGCGCCGGCGGTGGCATCTGCGTGCGGGCGGCTCTCCGTGCCGGAAGCGTCTGCCGTGCCCCTTCCTCCCGTTCGTCTGCGCGATGCAGCTCCGCCGGCGGTGGAACCGGGAGCGGGTGCCGCGGGTGCCCGGGCCCTGCCGCCGCCCGAGCCCGGCGCCCGTGCCGCCGGGCTTGCCGCGGCGCTGGCGGCGCTGGCGGCGCTGGAGCCGGCCCGTCGCCGCGGGCGCACACCCGCCAGGGGCGGGGCCGAGGCCCAGGTGGAGCGGGAGGAGCTCATGGCCCTCATCCGCCGCTGGCGCGTGGAGGAAGGCCTCGGCTGGGGCGGGATCGCCGCGCGGCTGCGGGAGCGCGAACGCCATGGCGGCTGACCGGCCCGACCGTCCGGCTGGCGCGCGCAGGCGCCGCGGCGTGCCGCCGGCGGATGCGTCGGAGGGCACGGCGCGGCCCGAGGTGCTCGCCCAGCTGCGCGAGGCCTGCACGCCGCCGCCCGGGGCAACGGAGGCCGCGCTGCGCCCCTATCTCGAGGCCATCGCCGAGATGCGCGAGCGCCGCCCGGCCGACTGGGTCGCGGACGCGCACGGCATCCTGACCAGGGAAGGCATCATCGCCTGCGGGCGCGACCACTTCCGCCGGACCGTCGCGAAGATGCTCGCCGAGGGCGCCGGCCCCGATGCCGCTTCCCGTGCCGACGGGGGCCCGCAGGCGGAGGCCTCCGCCGCTCCCGGCTCGAGCCAGGCGGAGGGTTCGGCAGCGCGCGATGCCGCGGCTGGTGGCGATCGGCCCGGGTCTCCCGGCCCCGGGGAGGCGGTGGAGCCGGGCGGACCGCTCCGGCCTGCCGACCGCCAGCCCGACCTGTTCGACGCGCCCGACGACGACGCGGAGGAGCCCTCGTGAGGCCCGCGCCCGCGCCCGGCCTGCCCCGATGTCCGCCCCCATGTCCGTGCCGGTGCCCGCGGGAGCGTCCGGTCCGCCGTCCGCCGCCGGTGGCCCCCGCCGGTCCGCGGCGACGTCCTCGACCGTGTTTATGGCGAGGCCCGCTCCGGCGTCCGGGGTCGGGTCCGCCCCTGCGCCTGCGGGGGCGTCCGGGGCGGGGCGCGGTCCCGAACCCCCGGTCGCGTCCCTCCGCGTGTCCGCCCCGCGGTCCGCGCCGCAGACCGCAGCCGCGTCTGCCCTGGGGGGCCGCGGACCGTTTGGGCGCTGATGGTGCCTTCCAGCCTCGCGCTGCCGAAGCGGGTCGGGCGGTGGCCGGACATGCCGGGCTGGCTGCTGCCGGTGGGCGTTGCAATCGGGCTCGTCTGGCTGTCGCTGGTGTGGAGGGCGCATCTGGCCGAGGGGGCGCCGCGCGCGGAGGCCGTCAGGCGCATCAAGGAGCCGCTCAAAATGGGCCCTTGCCCTGTTCTACCTGAGGCTGGGGGCGGCGAGCCTGCAGGCCGGCGGGCCGCTCGTCGGGTTCATGGCGTGGAAGGCACTGATGTTGGGGGGGTGATCTTCGTGCCGGCGATCGCCATCGACATTGCCTTCCGGCCGGTGGAGCCGCTGCTCATGGCGCTGGTGCAGCAGGGAAGTTCGGACGAAAACGAGATCCCCCTTCACCTCACCATGGACCGGACCCGGCTGTTCGTGCAGATCACCCATGTGCTGCTGTTCGTGGCGAGCTGGCTGGGCGTGACCCCGGGTGAGCCGCTGCTGTGAGGCGCGCCCCTCGGACGCGCTGCTCGCCGATGTCGTCGAGGCGGCGGCGCATCAGGGCGCCTCGGCCCGGACGAGCGGCTGGAACCGGCCGAGGGAGCAGCGGGGACCGACGGGGGCTGCGCCGAGCGAGCGCACGGTGAAGGTGCTGCCGCTGCACAGCTGCGAGGTGCGGCTGCGGTGCTTGATGGTCGAGCCGAAGCCCAGGCCCGAGCAGCGGAAGGGCAGCTCGTTGCGATAGCGCTGCCGGCTGTTCATCTCGAAGTCGATCGTCTGGTCGTCGATGACCCGGACCGACCGGATCCGGCTGCGGCTGATGCAGGTGACGGGATCGCCGTTTGCCACCCAGACCGTCGTGTCGACGGGGTTCTCGCCGCCGGTCGTACAGCCGGCGATCAGGAGGGCGGCGAGCGGGAGGGCAAGCTGTCTGGGATCGGCCATGGTCATTTCCGGGCGCGCCGCTTGCCGGCCGCGTCCATCAGCCGGCCGGGAACAGCAGGGTGAGGCTGAGGCGGAAGCCCCAGTCGGGGCCGCCGCTGGGCGACTCGAGATAGTCGCACAACCCGCCGCCGATCTGGGCCGGCTGGCGACCCAGCTTGACGAGCTGCGCCACCGACAGGTTCGCGGGGATGATCCACTGGTCGCGCTCCCAGTCGCGCGCGGCCTCGAGGTTGAAGCCGAAGGTGGTGGCCTGCCGCGTCGTCAGCGTGGCAAAGGGCTGGAGCAGCGTCGCCGAGACGTCGGCGCGGCTCGACGACCCGGCGACCGACCAGATGTGGTTGGCGAGCATCCCGACGGTGACGCCATTGGGCGACTGGCGGAGCACGACGGCCGTGGGACCGATCCCCCATTTGCCGGTGCCGAGCGCCCGGTCGGTGCCGGTGGGCAGCAGGAACACCGGCCCCGCGCCCCAGATGAGCCTGCCGGCGCGGCGCGGCGAGAGGAAGAGGCTCTGCACCGTGTCGCCAAGGCCGAACTGGCTGGCGCCGGGCGCCGTCACCCCGTCCTGCCCGACGACCGGCAGGATGGTGCGCGAGATGAGCGACCAGTCGTCGTTGAGCCGGAAGGGAATCACCGGCTGGACGTTCGTCCGGCTCGTCCGGCCGCGGCCGTCGGCGCCAAGCCCGAAATCGAAATTCTGCTGGATCGGAACCGAGATGAGCGCGGCGACGGGGTTGGAGAGCTGGAGCGCGAGACCGGCATCGCCGCCCTCTGGCCCCTCCCCGGCGGCCGCGGGCGCGACGGCGACCAGCAGGGCGGCGAGGCCGAGGCCAAGGCCGGCCCGGCGGGGCCGTCCGGGCGCAACAGGGACAGGGGGCATGGGCCTATTCCGCGATCGTCAGCGGGTTCAGCGCGAACTGGAAGGGCTTCACGCCCGAGGGGACAGGCCGGGCATTGCGCGTGCCGGGGAAGATCTCGAAGTCGGGCGTGAACACGGTCAGCACCGAGCGAAGCTGGTTGAAGGGCGTGCGGTCGCCCTCGAAGCGGACCCGCCCCTCCTGCTCGAGCTGCTCGAAGGTCTTGGCACCCAGCATCACCTGGGTGAGGTCGGCGCGGTTGAGCGTGATGGTGAGCGCTGCCTTCGGATCGATGAAGCCCTGGATGCTGGAGAGCGTCTCGTTCGACATCTCGATCTTGAAGCGCTCGCCATTGTCGGGCGTGATGAGGTTCACGGTCCACGCCCAGCCCCGAGTTTTTGGCGCGTCCATGCTGATTCCGAGGAAGTCGAGCCACTGCGCCGTGGTCATCGCACTGACAACGTCGGGGCTGTTCGAGCTCGGGGCGGCGCCTTCCGACATGCCGCTGCGAAGTTCGGCTGCCAGCTGCAGATAGGAGTTGCGGAACGAGGTGCTCTCGTCCTGGTAGCCGAGCTGCTCGAAGGCGTCGGCCAGCACGTCGCGTCCTTCCTGGTTGCCGGGCTCGGCATAGACGACATGCTGCAGGATCTGCGCGGCCTCGCGATAGCGGCCGGCCGCGTTCAGCTCGCGCCCCCGGGCGATCACCCGCCCGGCGCCGCCCATCATCTCAACGAACAGCGGCCCGATTTCGGTGGGGTTGGGCGGATCGAGGTTGGCTGGGTTTCCGTCCCAGAAGCCGAGGTAGCGCTGGATGATGCCGCGAACATTGTTCCTGACCGCGCCATGATAGCTGCGCGCCGCCCACTGCTGCCGCAGCGACGGCGGCACCTCATAGACATTGTGGATCTGGTTGATCGTGACGCCCCGGTTGGCGAGGTGAAGGGTCCGCTGGTGCATGTGGGTGTAGGCATCGCGCTGCGCCTTCAGCACCTCGAGCGCTCGCGCATTGCCCCAGCGCGGCCAGTGGTGCGAAGCGAACATCACCTCCATGTCGGGGAAGAGGTTCATGGCCGCATTGATCTGCTTCGCCCAGTTGTGGGTGTCGCGGATCTGGGCGCCGCGCAGCGTGTAGATGTTGTGGATCGTGGCGGTCACATTCTCGGCCGCCCAGAAAGCCTTCCAGTCGGGAAACCAGGTGTTCATCTCGACCACGGCCTCGGTGTTGGGCGTGTTCTGGAACACCATTCGCACGCCATCGACCGTGATTTCCTCGATGTCCCTCTTCACCTCCCGCGTGGGCGCGAGGAGGGTGGGGACTCCGGCCGAGGCATTCTTGCCGAGCGACTGGTCCACATGGCCGAAGGGGCTGCGCCGGAGCAGCACGGCATACTGGATGCGGCTGCGCCGGGTCATTGCGTTGCCCGCGAACACATTCTCGGAAATCGCCTCGCGCATGAAGTTTTCCGGCGCGATGATCTCGACCCGGCCGGCGCGGACATCGGCCTCGTCAACGATGCCGCGCACGCCGCCGAAATGGTCGATGTGGCTGTGGGAATAGACCACCGCCGTCACCGGCCGCCGGCCCAGCCTTGCGTTCACGAAATCGAGCGCGAAACGGGCCACCTCGCGCGTGATCATCGGGTCGAAGACGATCCAGCCCTTCTCGCCCTTGACGAAGGTGATGTTCGACAGATCGAGGCCGCGCACCTGGTAGATCCGGCCGGGCAGCACCTCGTAGAGGCCGGCGTTCATGTTGAGCCGGGCCATCCGCTGCAGCGAGGGGTGGATGGACGTGAAATCCCGGTCCTGGAGGAGCCACTTGTAGCTCTCGAGATCCCAGGCGATGTGGCCGGCATCGGCCATCACCGTGTTGGAGGGCAGCGGCGCGATGAAGCCGCGGGTTGCCTCCTCGAAGTCGCGCCGGTCGGCGAAGGGAAGCTCGCGCGCGGCCCGCTCGCGCAGGGCAAGGGTGGCCGCCGACGGCAGCTTGCCCTTGGGGTGGTAATGCCGGTTCTGGAAGGCATTGGGATCCACCAAGGGGTTGGCCGCAGGCGCCACCGTCTGGCCTTCCCCTGCCAGAACGGGAGCCGCCATCAGCCCGGGCAGCACAACCGCTGAGAGAAGCCGCTTTCGCCAGTGTCCCGTGTTCTTCATCGCCTGCCTGCCTTCATGTGCCGCCGATCCTTGGTCGGCGGAGCGTTCGGGCATGCCGGTCAGGCACGGTGTCTGCATAGACGCATTTCGCTGACAGGGCGTCAACTCGAGGGAAACGGCAGTGTCACTCCTCGATGAGAAGCATCGTCTCTCGGATAAGGGCTGCGATGGCCGCGACGGCGGGTGACGCCTCGCGGGGGGCGGTGCAATGCACTTCGTGGCGGAACGGCGGGCCAGGCAGGGGAAGTTGTATGAGCCCGTATCTGGACCCGAGGCCTTGGGCCATGCGCCTCGATACGAAGAGCAGGAGGTCGGACCGCAGCACGGTCTGCGCGAGGTTTTCGATATCCGTAACGATGAATGGCAGGCGGGCTTCGACCCCCACGCGCTCGCGATACCAGTTCAGGAAGCGGCTGTTGGAGCCGAAACCGGCGAGGTCGAAGCCGGCGATATCTGGCCAGTCTAGCACGGGGCGTCCGGCCAGGGGATGGGAGGGAGCGGCGAGGACGACCGATTGCAGCACCTGAAGGCGGTGCCCGACGAACCCGGCAGGCACGTCCTGATCTTCCAGCGCGCAGATCACGATGTCGCTGGATCCCTGTTTCAGACCCCCCATCAGGGTGGCCGGAATCGAGCATTCAACATGGATCCGAATTCCGGGCCATCGCCGGGCAGCCTCGGGGAGAAGCTCGCTGGCCAGCACGCCAGCAGCCATCGGCCCCACCCCGACCCGCACCTGACCCTCGATCATGTTTGCCCGCTGCTGAAAGCACTGCCGCGCCGTGTCGAGCTGGTGGAGCGCTTGCCGCGCGGCTTCCAGCAGATCGCGCCCGGCTACCGTGGACATCATTCCGGCTGTCGAACGTTCGAAGATCGGCCCACCCAGCCGCGCTTCCACTTGACGGACCGCCTTGCTCACTGCGGCCGGTGAAAGTCCGAGCCCGGCTGCCGCCCTGCGGATGCTTCCCGCGTCGCACACCGCCAACAGCACCGCGAAATCCCGGGAATCCACCCAGTGCGCGGAAAGAGGACTGTAACGTTCCATGCCCGGAATTTCCGCCTGTGCCTGCATCCGCCCATGCCTGGATCTGGAATGACAACATCTTGCCAGAACAGCGTACAGGCCTCGAACAGTCTAGAGCGGTTTTGCGCTGATTGGAATCGGCATCGGGGTTCCCTTGGCGGATTCCATGCGAGTCATGGGCGGCTCCTGATGATGGAGGAGCGGCTGGATGGGGAGCGAGGACAGTTTCGTTTGCAGGATCTGCGAGATCGGGTTTCGGCGGCGGTGGCTGGCGGGATGGCGGCTCGGCGGGCGGCGGCGCTGTTCGGGGTGAGCTTGGCCGACATCTCCAGGGCGCTGATCCGGCGACGGCTGACCGGGAGCGCAGCTCCCAGCGCCAACAGGGGCCACAAGCCGCGGACACTGACGCCGGCACAGCAGGCAGCCTTGCGGGCGCATGTGGTGGCAACGCCCGGGATCGCGCTGGCGCAGGCGCAGGCCTGGCGTCTCGAGGCCCAAGGGGTGCGACTGGGCACGATCGCAAGTTGAAGGCTGGTCGCCGGGGGCGCCTGTCGTGCCAGGAGACTTGCGCGCGGCCGAGGAGAGTCGTCCCGACGCGGCCGCAAGGCGGAGGCCCTGGAAGGCGGCCCAGCCCTCCACCGACCCCGAGGCACTGGTCGTTCTCGACGGTGAGGCGGATCGGAAAGGCGTCCAGTGGACGGCGTTCCCGCCGAACAGGGTCAACACCAGGATCGCCCGGCTCCATGGCCGGGCGCCGGTCGGCGCGCGCTGCCGCGATACCGTCCCGTTCGGCCACGGGAAGACCATGACCTTCATCACGGGCCTCCCGCTCAGCGCCCTGACCGCCTCCCCGTGCTCGACGGGCCGCTGGACGGCGACGCCCTCCAGGTCCCGTGTCCGCGATGTGCTGGCGCCAACGCCGAGATGCGGCGATGTCGTCGTGCTCGACAACCTCCCCGCGCACAAGCTCCCGGGCATCAGGGAAGCCGTTGCCGCCAAACGTGCCCAGATCTTCTGCCTGCCGCGCCTTCTGCCCGGCCCTGAACCCCATCGAGATGGCGGTCCGGATGCGGGAAGGCGTGATGGCATGAGCTTCGACCCGGCGCGCGAGAAGCTCCACATCCAGGACGTAACACTGCGCGACGGGATGCACGCGGTCCGCCACCAACATGGCCTCGAGCATGTCCGCGCGATCGCCCGGGCGCTCGACCGCGCCGGGGTGAACGCGATCGAAGTCGCGCATGGCGACGGGCTTTCGGGCTCGAGCTTCAACTATGGCTTCGGAGCGCATCGCGACTGGGACTGGATCGGCGCGGTTGCAGACGTTCTGGAACGCGCGGTGCTCACCACCCTGCTGCTGCCTGGCATCGGCACGGTCCATGACCTCAGGCACGCGCACGAGATGGGCGTGCGCGCGGTCAGGAGATCGCGACCCACTGCACCGAGGCGGACGTGGCGAAGCAGCACGTCGAGGCCGCCCGCAAGCTCGGCATGGATGTCTCGGGCTTCCTGATGATGAGCCACATGAGCCCGCCCGAGGCGCTCGCCCAGCAGGCCAAGCTGATGGAGGACCATGGCGCACACTGCGTCTATGTGACCGACAGCGGCGGGGCCATGACCATGGACCAGTATGCCGCGCGGCTCCAGGCCTATGACCGGGTGCTGAAGCCCGAGACCCAGCGTGGCGTCCACGCGCATCACAACCTGTCGCTCGGTGTCGCCAACTCGATCGTCGCCGTCGAGAACGGGGCGATCCGCGTCGACGCCAGCCTCGCCGGCATGGGCGCCGGCGCCGGCAACGCCCCGCTCTAGGTGTTCATCGCCGCAGCCGACCGCATGGGCTGGACCCACGGCTGCGACCTGTTCGCCCTGATGGACGCGGCCGAGGAGCTCGTCCGCCCGCTCCAGGACCGCCCGGTGCAGGTGGACCGCGAGACGCTCACGCTCGGCTATGCCGCGGTCTATTCCAGCTTCCTCAGGTACGCCGAGAAGGCCAGCGCCGAAGATGGCCTCGACAGCCGCGCGATCCTCGTCGAACTGGGCCGCCGCAAGATGGTCGGCGGCCAGGAAGACATGATCGTCGACGTGGCGCTTGACATGCTGAAGGCGCGCGAGGCGCGCTGACCGCCGGGACAGGCCGAGGTCGCGGCTGGCGGGTCGCGCGCTCCGGCAATCCCACCCCGAACCAGCCTGCGCCACCCACTCGCCAGACCCCTGCCGTCTGTGGAGGAACTTGTGGGGGAGGTTCGGGGCCAGGGGACGAACACTCTGACGACACTGGCGAATTCGTTCCGAGATGAATCCCCCCTCGTCTCATTCGGCTCGACAACGGTTGGGCGATCTTGCGCGCCGCCAAAGACGACCGGCCCTTCAAGGTCCCGGTGGGGCGCATCGCCATGACCGACATTGGCACCGAGTTCCAAGTCTTCGACGACCGTGCAGCGGGGCAGATTGAGGTGCTGGTGACGGAAGGCAAGGTGCTGGTGGAGAGCCCGTCCGAGCGCAGGAGCCTTCTGGCGGGGCAGAGGGTGCGCCCCGGCCGCAACGGCTGCTTCCCTGCGACGCTGGACGCGGAGCAGCTCTCGACGCGCGACATCCTTCGGACGACCGCCTGGCGCGAAGGGCGTCTCGACCTCGACGGCGAGACGCTCGCCGGGGCGGTGGCCCGACGTCGCACAGGGAACGCGATCAGCGGCATGATGGACGTGGGGGAGGCCCCGTTGCGTCTTGTCGCAGGAACTCGGCTCGAGGCGCGCAGGACCGGCGAGCCAGGTTCGTGCTTGTGCTCGCCGAGGATGGTCCGATCCTGGCCGCTCCCGGTCGAAACGCCGGAACTCCTCGTCACGGCCGAAAAACGCTGCCAGCGGATCGAAGACATGCCGCTGGCGGTGTTGGTGCTCGCAGGCAGCGAAGCTGCCGATCGCGGCGTCGCCAGTTTCTCCGATCTCGTCAATGAGATTCCCCGCCTGTCGATCAACTATGCTGTCGGTGGTGTGAACTACGGGCTTCTCACGATCCGCGGGATCGGCGGTGCGGATGACTGCAAGCCGAACGGCAACCCTTCGGTGGCGTTGCATGTGGACGGCATCTACCGGACGTCCAATCTCCATCTTTCCACCCCGCTCTTCGATCTCGAGCGGATCGAGGTGCCAAAAAGGCCGCAGGGCAGGCTCAACGGACGCAACACCACGGCCGGTGTCATCAACGCGATTTCCCGCACGCTAAGTGATCGCTTCGAGGGCGAGGTCCAGGCGGAAGTCGGACGCTTCGATTGCTGGAGCGTTCGGGCGGCCGCGGGCAGGCCTGTCTCGGGCCGGATCGGCGTGCGCCTCGCCGTGCTCGCCCAAGGGGGCAGTGGCTTCATGCAAGGGGAGGGCGCCGGCCTTCTCAGCGGGTTCCAGCTCGCCGTCGGCGGCGTTCCGCAGCTGCAGGTCCCGGCAATCACCGATCCCGCTCGCCGATCCGGCTGGGGTGACACCAGCATCCTTGCCGGCCGGCTCACGGTCGCGGCCGAGGTTCCTGACCAGGACCCAGCTGTCGCTTCGGCTTTTCGGCAGCCGCAATCGCGGCGAGACGCAGCCCCATGACCGGATCGAACGCAGCCGCGACAGCAGCATCTTCAATGCCGGCGAGGACTCGAATTCGTGCAGGTTCTTCCCCACCCGCTATGTCCGCCACAGCATCGACATCTACGGTGAAACGGGCAGGCTCCAGCAGGCCTTCGGCGACAATGTCGAACTGACCGTGCCTGTCAACATCCAGTGGGCGGACCAGACGTCGGGCAGTAACGGCGATGGCACGCCCGATCCGCAGTTCCAGTTCGACTTCACCGAAAGTCTGCGCCAGGCCTCGGTCGAGGCACGGCTTTCGGACCGCAGCGGCGCGAAGGTCGACCGGGTAGTGGGCCTGTTCCACATCGATGACAAGATCGCCTTCGCCAGTCTATGGACCAGCTTCGCGGTCCGCCCGATCTCCATCTTCCCCTATCGCCAGACCCGGAGGAGCAGCGCGGCATTCGGCCAGCTCGATGCCGAAGTCGCGAGCTGGCTGCGCCTGATGGGAGGCTTGCGTGACACGCGCGACCACGCCTCCTTCGATGGTGCGAACATCGATCTGAACCCGTGGGGCATCAGCACCTTCACCGGCAGGTTCGGGACCACCAGCCCGTTCGCGTGGAGCGGGCGGTTCGCGGACGACGATGTGTCCGGCCGGGTCAGCTCTCAGCTCAAACCGACCGAGACGTTGCGCCTGTTCGCTT
The DNA here is from genome assembly GCF_015354055.1 of Thermaurantiacus tibetensis. Lineage (GTDB taxonomy): Bacteria > Pseudomonadota > Alphaproteobacteria > Sphingomonadales > Sphingomonadaceae > Thermaurantiacus > Thermaurantiacus tibetensis. The sequence continues at coordinate 390,445 of NZ_JACHTM010000003.1, read as the reverse complement.
CGGCCGGAACGGGCTATCGCGGCCGCGGGTTCGATGGCACCTCCATGTTCACCATCGAGGAGACGCTGCCGTTCACGTCCGGGCATGTCCGTGCCCTCGAAGCGGGGGTGCGCGACACGAACAGCTGGCTGAGGCTGACGCGCGATGCCTTCGACGACCGGTTCCGCGATCTCAAGGCCACGACCCGGCTGTCCAACGATACCAACGGACGGGCCAACGTTGGCCGTGCCCTCTCCCGCGGGGTCGAAGGCAGCGTCGCGGCGAGGCTGTTCAGGGGCGAAACGGAGTCGCTCGACGTGAACGTCGGGGCGACCTTCCCCGATACCGAGATCCTGTCCTTCATCTTCAATCATGTGGCCGACGTGACTTCGACCGTCGGCGATCGCCTGCCCGGCGCGCCCAGGTGGACGCTCAATGCCGCTGTCGATGCGACGATGGACCATGGGCGCGGCTGGCGCGGCCGCACGCGCTTCACGCTCGCCTATCGGGGGGAGGAATCGAAGCGCCGCAACGCGCAGCCGAACACCATCTCTCCCGGCCAGACGCTCCTCAACCTGCGCCATGACCTGACGACCCCCGCCGGCTTCGACGTCGACGCCCATGGCCGGAACCTCACGAACGGGATCTCCTTCCCCGAACGGAATGGCGCCGTCCGGCTCGTCGGCGCGCCTCGGACCTCGGGCGTGGGTGCGGTGGTCAGCTTCTGACGGGAGCACGTCCTGGCCGGGGGCGCGCCCCCCCCTTTCGTCAGGCACGCAATCCTCAGGCCGAGCCCCGGGGCCTGGGCTCCGCGCCCTCCGAACGGCCAGCTCCATGTCGATGGCGATTGCCGCGGCGGGCGTGTCGGCCAATGGCTCGGCGAGGCCTGCGCAACGACAGGGGCGCCTCCTGATGCCACGCGATCACGCCCCAACCCCTCGCAGTGCGGTTCGAAGACTCGCGCATCGCTCACCTCATCGGCTCGCTGAAGGCCTCGGAGTCGCTCGCACCGTCCGGGTGGAAGGAGCTGAACCTCTGGATCCTGCAGAATATCGGCGCGGACGGGCTGCAGGCGGTCTGCGCGGCCCACGGCGCCACCGGCCATCCGCACTGTTCCATCGTCCGGTGTCGCGTCGATCGCGTGACCTGCGGCACGCGACCGGCAGGTGGCGCCTCGTCGCCCTCGGCCTGCGCCCCGAGTTCACCCCCAGGCCGAAGGGCGGCTGGGGCCTGCGGCTGGTTGCGACCGACGGCTCCGGCTCCGCGTGGCAGGCCTCCGACTTCGGCCGGGACTGCGCGCATGCCACCCCCGAGCGCCGCCTCGGCCCGCCGGCCGGGGTGGCGGAGGCAACGCGTAACCGTGCGCGTGACCCGGAGTCCGGGGAGCCCCCGCGCGACTTCCCCGCCCGGGAGCGCGCGATCGAAGCGCATCGCGACCTGCTTCTCGAGCGTCTCGCAGAGCAGCGCGAGGAGTGGATTGCAGGGCTGGTGCGCGGCCTGAGGCCGGGCTCCGGCGCCGGTCGTCGTGCTTCCGGCGATCCCCGTTCCGGCCTGACCCCGCGACATCGGCAGGATCGTGCCCCCGTCCGCGCGGCGATGCGCATGCATCAGGTGGGATGGGTGCGGATGTGGCAACCATCCGGCCCGTCCGGGCGCCCAGGCCCGCGCCTGATCGATGCCGGTGTCTTGCCGATCTGTCGCGATCCGGGGGCGCGCAAAGCGCTCCTTTCCATGGCGGCCGCTTGCTGGGGGCGGGATGTCCCGATCCGATCCGGCGCCGCTTCGGTCGGTGGGTCGGGCAGTGCCTGGCGTCGCGCCCAGGTCTGGTTGTCCTGCCGCGTGCATCGGCGGTACGCATCCCGACCTTGAACCACACCCTCCGCGGCCGCGAAGTCCTCTCTCGAAGGGCGCCGCGACATCACCTGCGCCCTTCCGATTGGCTCACCGGTTGCGGTATTCGGGTCGTGAGAGAGCGTCCGCATGGTTGCCAGGACGCGCAGGCCCGAGGAAGTCAGGAACGTCATGCGCGGCGAGAGTGGCGGAGCTTGGGCTGGCGCGGGGCCGCACGGTTCCTGATATCTGGCGGCGAATCGAGGTTCCGTTGTTGGACATGACCGCAAGCGGCAAGCGCAGCACCCTCCCGGTGACCTGCATGCGCGTGGCCTGCCAGGCGGCCTCGAGACCATCGTCGGTCGGCCGGATGAACAGGCCGTGCCGGAGGGTGACCTCGCCAATCAAGGCACCGCCTGGTCGCCATGCGAGGCCGAGGGACAAGTTCCTCGCCCCGTCGCCGAGGGTCCGACGGTCGAGGTCCGGCCCTCGTTCCCGGCCGGTGCCACGGGGTGTTGGGGGCAGGGTGCTGCGTCCTCATGCGGGACGCGCCCGATGAATGCCGGTGCGTCATCGGCTGGCATCGGGCTTGCCATCGGGCTCGAACGCCATGGGGCGCAAATCGCCCTCATCACCGCCGATGGCCGGCGCTTCAGCTACACCGAAATGGCCGCCATGGCGGATGCAGCGCCCCTGCCGGCCACGCGCTGCCTCGTGGCGCTGGGAATCCGCCCGGTGCCGGAAGACATCGCCCTCTATCTCGGGGCGCTCAGGCGCGGTTATCCGATCCTTCTGCTCGCGGATACCGACAGCGAGGCGTCGCGGGCCATCATCGCCCGCTATGGTGCGTGGACCGTGAGGGATCCTGAACCCGCCAGAGTCCCTGAGCTCCACCCGGATCTTGCCGTCCTCCTGTCAACCTCGGGCAGCACGGGTAGCCCAAAGCTGGTCCGGCTTTCGGCCACCAACATTTCCAGCAATGCCGCGAGCATCGCCAGCTATCTCGACACCGCCCCCATGGATCGGGCCATTACCAGCCTGCCGCTGCATTATTCATACGGCCTTTCGGTGCTGAACTCTCACCTCGCCGTGGGCGCAGCCGTCATCCTCACCGAGGCCTCGGTGGCCGACGCCGGCTTCTGGGAGCTGTTCCAGCGCGAAAAGGCGACGCACCTGGCCGGTGTGCCCTACAGCTACGAGCTGCTGGAGCGCACGGGTTTCCGCAACCGTCTTCTGCCCAGCCTGCGAACGCTTACCCAGGCCGGCGGGCGGCTTCCGCCAGCGCTTGTGGAAACCTACGCGCAATGGGCGGCGGAGCGCGGCGTGCGCTTCTACGCGATGTATGGCCAGACCGAGGCCACCGCTCGCATCGCCTGGCTTCCACCCGAACTTGCCGCCACCCACAGCGATTGCATCGGTGTCCCGATCCCCGGCGGGACGCTGACGGTGGAGGACGAGGCGGGCCGCGATCTGGGCGACGGTCCGGGCGAGCTGGTCTACCGCGGGCCCAATGTGATGATGGGCTATGCCACGGGCCCGGACGATCTCGCGCGCGGCTCTGAACTGCAGGCGCTGCGCACTGGCGATATGGCCGAACGCACATCCGCCGGACTGTTCCGGATTGTCGGCCGGATGAACCGGTTTTCCAAGCTGTTCGGCCTGCGCATCAGCCACGACGAGGTGGAGCGACAGCTCGAGGCCGATGGGCTCGATGCCCTGGTCACTGGCGATGATGACGCGCTGGTGGTGCTGGTCGCGGGCGAACCTCCGGCCGATCTCGCCGCCCGTCTGGCCGCGCGCTATGGCTTGCCGGAGGGGGCCGTGCATGTGGAGGCGGTGGACGCGATGCCGCGCCTGCCATCGGGCAAGCCCGATTATGGCGCCGCTCGCCAGCTTGCCCGGCAGCGCCGCGCAGCGAGCGCGGGTGTGCGCCCCGGAAGCGTGGCCGCGGTGTTTGCGCAGGCGTTCCCGGGGAGGGCGCTGCGGCCGACCGACAGTTTTGCGAGCCTCGGCGGAGATTCGCTCAACTACGTCACCTTCGCGCTGATGCTGGAGGACGTGATCGGCGATTTGCCCGCGGATTGGCCCGAGTTGTCGATGGCCGAGTTGGCCGCTCGCGAGAACCGGACCGCCCGGCGGCGCCTGCGCTGGCTGGACAGCGACGTCGTGGTGCGTGCGGCGGCCATTTGCTCGGTGGTTCTGGTGCACACCGGACTTGGAATTCCCAAGGACATGGCACCCGCGGGCAGCTTCGGCGGCGGCGCGCTGGCGCTCATGATCCTGTTCGGCTTCAATCTGGGCCGCTTCCAGCAGCCGAGACTGCTGGCCGGAAAAGGACTTGAGGTGGCCGGAGATTTCTTCGGCCGGGTGATCCTTCTCTATCTTGGCCTGCTGTTCGTCTATGGGCTGTACAAGGGGAAGATGGACTGGCCCTCGCTGCTGCTGGTCTCCAACTGGTTCGGCCGGTTCGGCTCCATGCTGGAGCCCTACTGGTTCCTTGAGGCCGCCGGGCAGATGATGCTGGCAGTGGTGGTGCTGTTCGCCATTCCCGCGGTCCGTGCGCATGCCGCCGCCCGACCGCTGCGCTTTGCCGGAGAAATGCTGCTTGCTTCGCTTGCGATCAAGGCCGCTGGCGCGCTGCTGTTGGACCAGACAGCGCTCAAGCACCGCACGCTTGATGCCAATCTCGTCTGGCTTGCCATCGGCTAGGCGGCCACGCTGCCCCTCGCGCGCTGGCAGCGGGTCGGCCTGGTGGCGCTGGGCGGTGCCCTGGCCGCGCTCGATTGGGGGGGCCACTCGACCTATGTGCCGTGGGCGGTGAGTGCACTGGCGGTGATCCTGTTCGTCCCGAAGCTGCCGCTGCCGCGCCCGCTGGCATGGCCGGTCGTCACCGTGGCTCAGGCAAGCTTTACCATCTATCTTACCCATCTCATCGTCATCAACCTCATGGAATTGCGCCTTGGCGTGGTGGCGCCATGGATCACGCTGGTACTGGCGTTGGCATTCGGTGTGAGTGTGTGGTTCCTGCAGGAAGCTTTGATCGGCCGATATCGCGGCCGTCGCGGGCCTGCCCTCCGCAAGCGCGACCCGCAGCTTGTCACCCCTGCTCCGCCTCCCTCATAGGAAGGGACCGGGGGCTCGAAGGCCGCGGCCAGCGGATCATGGCCGGCCTGCAAGTGGTAGGCAACCAGCCGCCCTCCAGCGGGTTTGACTGAGCTGAGCCGGCAGTGCCCGGCGGGCTGGTTCAGGAACCGTCGATCCGGGGCAGGATCTGCTCGGCCAGGAGAGTGTCGGGCCGGGCATCCGTCCTGCAGTCGCCTCAGCCGCCCGGTCTCAGCGGCCTCGAGGCCGTCATCCTCTGACCTTCAAGTTGCAGCGCGGCGCTTTCGCCACCTCATGCTGCCTCGCGGGATCAGCCATCTCTGCCCCCGCCTCCGCCGTCTTCGCGAGCGCGACGATCGGTGCGTCCCCGGCTCCGTCTCATCCGTGCATGCGCTCCAGGGGCCGGACTCTCATCCTTGAAAGAAGCTTTCCGTGGCAGGTCGCACGAGGTCCGGGCCCTCCGAACCGGCACCCCCGATGACATGCCGACAGCCGCGGAGGGCGTGACGGCCAATGGCTCGGCAAGGCCACCCGAATGACCGGGTCGCCTCCTCATGCCACCCGATGCGGCCCCCCTCGCGATGGCGTCCGAGCCGTTGCGGCCGCGAGCGACCGTCGGGCCCTCGCTTGGCCTGCCCCCCGCCCACGCCCCACGGCGGCACCGCTCCATTTTTTGACAGGAGGGCATGAAACTATGCTGCGTTAGCGTAAGAGGTCCAAGGGGACTGCAATGTTGCGCACGACTGGCATCATCCTGCTGCTTTCAAGCGTGGCGGGCCTTCCCGTCGCGTTTCCGGCATCCGCCACGCCGACAGAGGAAGTCAACGAACGGAGCGGCATCGTCGATATCCTCGTCACGGCGCGCCGGAAGGAGGAACGGCTCCAGGATGCGCCCGTCTCGGTCAGGGCGTTCACGGCAGACGAGATTGCCCAGCGCGGCGCGGTCAACCTTTCGGATCTGATTGCCGCCACCCCCAACCTCATCCTTGACTCGCGCACCAACGGCGCCGACTTCCGTCCGGCCGTGCGCGGCATCTCCTCGCCGCTGTTCGACCCCTACCGGAACCGCGCCGTTCTCGGCTTCTTCATCGACGGCGTTCCGGTCATCGCCAATCTCCAGACCCTGCCGCTTGGCGATGTCGAACGGCTCGAGATCATCCGCGGCCCGCAGTCGGCCCTCTACGGGCGGGCGACCTATGCGGGCGCCATCAACTTCGTGCCCCGCCGGCCCGGCAGCGAGCTCTCGGGGCTGGTCGAGGTGTTCGCGGCCACGCGCGACACCTACCGGGCGCTCGCCACCGTTTCGGGGCCGACCGGGATCGACGGGCTCGGCTTTCGTGCCGGGGGCAGCTGGTACCAGTATGGCGGCCAGCACCGCAACCGCTTCTCGGGCCGGATCTACGGCGCGGAGGAGAATTTCTCCGGAAACCTCGGCCTCGATTTCGCCCCATCGGACGATCTCGAGGTCCGCTTCAACTACTTCTATGTCGGCGACAGGAACGGGCCCGGCGCCTACGGCCAGTTCCCCTCGCGCTACAAGAACCAGAACTGCCTGCAGCGCGCTGCCCGCCCGCCCATTCCGGCGCCGCGCATTCCGGGCGTGTTCGACGAGATCGGCTGGGTCTGCGGGAAGCTCGACGCGCGCGACCTCGTGATCAACATCCGCGACGATGACCTGGGCCCCAAGGGCCCGGGCTTCGACCAGGACACGCACATCGCAACCGGCAGCCTCACGTTCGAACGGGGGCCCATCCGTTTCGTCGCCAACACGGCCTGGAACTGGCAGCAGTATGAGCAGCGGTCGAACCAGAGCCGGGTCGTGAGCTCGGTCTTCGACACGCCGGCGCTGCCGACCGGAAGCCAGGCGATCGACCTCGGGACCTTCGAGAGCTTCAGCCAGGAACTGCGGTTCCTCTCCACCAACAGCGACGGGCTGCGCTGGTCGGTCGGAGTCAACTACTATCGGGAAAGCTTCGACCTCGAGCGGCTCAAGGGCGCGCAGAGCCTCGCCTACCCCGACCGGGACGTCGCCACCAACATCGCCGGCTTCGGCAGCCTCGCCTACACGCTGGGCCCCGTGACGCTGACCGCCGAGGGCCGGATGCAGGAAGACCAGATCCTGCGCCGGGATACCCAGCAGGTGGGCGCGACCGGGCAGCGGGTGCTGCGCGAGAAGGTCCGCTTCTCCCGGTTCCTGCCGCGGGTCACCCTCGAATGGCGGGTGGCACCCGACGTCAACCTCTATGGCTCCTATTCGGAAGGGGCCCGGCCCGGCGCCACCAGCCTCGCTTCCGACACCGGCGAGCCGGTGCGGGAAGAGCGCACCATCAACTGGGAGGCGGGCGTCCGCTCGACCTGGCTCGACCGCCGGCTGGTTGCGAACCTCACCGTCTTCCACATCGACTGGAAGGACATCTTCGGCGAAAGCGCCCGCGAAGCCGTGCCGGGTGACCCGACGACGCTCCGGGTCTTCCGCCAGAACCAGGGCGATGCGCGCATCCGCGGCCTCGAGCTCACCCTCATCGCCCGACCCGTCCCCGTGCTCACGCTCGAGGGGAACTACGCCTACCTTGACGCCGCCTATCGCCCGGGCTTCGTGACGCGCGAGGCCTTCGACCTCCTCGGCCAGGACAGCCGCGACTTCCTCGTCGGCAACCGGCCACGCTACATTCCCGCCCATTCCGGCACGGTCTCGGTCGTGCTTGCCGACCAGCTGGCCTCGGGCTTCGGCTGGCGCCTGCGCGGCGACCTCAACTACACCGGGGATCGCTACGGCACCGAGCTCAACACCGACCGCTTCGGCGCCCAGACGCTGGTGAACCTGGCGGCTGCGGTCACGTTCGATCGCTTCGAGATCGAGGCCTGGGGGCGCAATGTCCTGAACGACCGCACCATCCTTGCCTCGGGCCGCTTCCTCAACCTCGATGCGACGCCGGGGGCGCGGCTTCCCGCCAGCCGCTCGGCCAACTTCATCGCGGAAGGGACGCTGCCGCGCGGGCCGCAGGCGGGCGTCACTGCCCGGGCGCGCTTCTAGGCCTCTCCGGGGCGGGAGCCGGCGGGCGGCCCATCTCGGCCGGGGTGCGCTTGCGCCACACGCCGAGGAAGAAGTCGCCCGCGCCCGCGCGCAGCGGAATGATCTCCTGGTAGGCGCTCGACCAGTAGAAGGCGCGGGCCGCCTCGAGGCAGGGAAACTCGGCGACGAGCGCCATGTCGCGCTGGGTCCAGTCGCCTTCGAAGACCTCGAGGGGCCGGCCCGAGAGGAGATAGTGGCCCTGGAGCCGGCCGTAGAGGTCCGACGCCCGGAGCGCTTCCCCATAGGACATGGGCGCGCCTTCGGGCTTCGTGAACCCGCGCTCGGAGAGCGCGCCGAGGACGAGCATCAGCACCGGTTCGCGACAGTCGGCGATCGCCTCCGCCCGCGCCGGCGCCTGCCAGCCCGCGCCCGGTGGCGAGGGGAAGATGGCCGGCACGCGATCGGCCGGGGCAGCAGGCACCGGCGATGGCGGCGCGGACCGCGCGGGGCGGACCTTGGCGACGGCCTGGATCTGCACCCGGAACCGCGGATCCCATGGCACGAAGCCCATGACCGACCGCGCCGGCCGATGCCCGCCCATGCGCTGCACATAGACCGGGTTGGCCGCCCGATAGTCGTCGAGCGATGCCGTCCAGAAGGTCACCTGGACGATGTCGGCGAGCGTTGCGCCAGCGGCCTTCAGGATGGTCTCGAGATTGTCCATCGCCGCGGCCATCTGCGCTGCCGCATCGTCGGCAACGAAGCGCCGCGTCTTCGGGTCCATGCCGGTGATGCCGGCCGTGAAGATGAACCCGTCCTCGGTGCGCACGGCTGCCGACTGGTTGTCCATCACGAGATAGGCGGAGCCATCGTCGAGCAGGGTGAAGGGCCGCTCGGCGGCAGCCACGGGCACGGCGACGGCAAGGCTCAGGCAAAGGAGGCGAAGCATCGGGTCAGGATCTCCGGTTCGGTCAGCATCCCCATGCGGGTGACGGGCAGCTCGATCATCTCCCAGCCCGGCCCGCGTGCCGGGCCCCACATCCGCTCGGAGGAGGGGCTGTAGCGCTGCGCCATCGCCCGGATGCAGGTGCGCGGCAGCCCCTCCCAGCCGCCGTTCTCGAGCACCAGCTCGTCGAGCCAGGCCTTGGCCGGGTGCGGGGTGAGGCGCGCCTTCAGCAGCGCAACCAGGTCTTCCCGCTCGGGCGGCACCAGCATGTCCACCGGGTAGCTCTTCCAGAAGTCCATGGCGTAGCCGCCGGCGAAGCCCTCGGCGCGGCGGATCCACCAGTCAGGCAAGGACCCGTCGGGGTTGCGCGCGACTGCCGACATGCGGCCGGGTGCCGGGATGAGCGCGTCGAAGAAGACCATCCGGCGGATCCGCGCGCGCCTGCGGTCGGCTGCGCCGGTCGCCGCCAGCCCCGAGAAGCTGTGGGCCACGAGGATCACGTCCTCCAGCCCCTCCCAGTCGATGACGCCGGTGATGTCGCGGATGTGGGTCTCGAGCCCCACCTCGGGGCCGATCAGATGATGCCGCTCGCCGCAGCCGGTCAGCGTCGGCGTGAACACGCGGTGGCCCATGGCCCGAAGGCGATCGGCAACCTCCGCCCAGATCCACCCCCCGAGCCAGGTGCCATGGACGAGAAGGAAGGTTGCGCGCGGCCGCGCGCCGGACCGCCGCCCGGACGCGACCGCAGGCCCGGCCGCAAGCCCGGCGATGGCTCCAATCGCTGTCCTCCTGTCGGGCATCCTCTCTCCTCCGGCAGGCTGTTCCATGGGATGCTTCGGCATAGCCTGTCGCAACAAATGTTGCAGCGTGTCATGCTCCCGCTTCTGATCGCCCTCGGCATTGCCGGGCCTTGCAGCGCGGCGGCCGCGGCGCAGCCTCAGCCGGTCCCCGGTCCCTCGGCCCTGTGGAGGGCCACCTTCGTCGTCTCCGATATCGCGGCTGCGCTCGCCGTCTGGCGCGACGTGCTCGGTTTCCGGCTTGCCTACGAGGGCGGCTCGGCCCTCAACGACCCGCGCCTCGTCCGGCTGTTCGGCCTTGGCGAAGGCGAATCGGCGCGCCTGTTCGTGCTGGTCTCGGGCAACACCGCGCTCGGCAACCTCGGCTTCCTCGTGCCCGAGCGCGGCGCCGCCGCGCCCCCGGCGGGGCGGACCGCGTCAGGCGCTCCGGCGCTCTTCGTCAAGACGACGCAGCTCGAGGCAGTCGTGCCCCGGCTGGTGGCCGCCGGCTGCACGCTCCTCGCCGCGCCCGAGGCTGAGCGCACCCCGGGCCGCAACCGCATGGCCTGGCTCATCGACCCGAACGGCATCCGCTTCGTGCTGACCGAGCGCGAGACGATCGAGCTCGCCTACCCGGATCCGCGATGACGGACGGTTCCGACGGCCTTGGCCGCCGCGACATGCTCGGCCTGGGTCTTGCCCTCGGCGGCGCGTCGCTCGCTGGCCCGCCGCGCGTGGCGGCGGCGCCCGGTGCGGACCCGCGGTTCGCCGACCCGCTGTTCAACATGCACGCCGTGGCGCGCCTCCTCGGACGGACGGACGGCCGCGTCGCCTTCTACCACGCGCGCGGCCTCATGTTCGGGATGCGCCCGGGCGAGCACGCGCGGTCGCTGCTCGCGTTCGAGGGCTGCGCGGCGCGCCTGTTCCGCCCGCTGCCCGACGGCACGGGCTACGCGCTCGGCCTGCGCGAGTGGCTGCTGTTCCGCGACCCCGAGACCGGCGTCGTGGCCGAGAGCTGGCGCAACCCCTACACCCGGCGCGAGGGGCCGCTGCCGCACTTCCGCGGCGGCGGGGGCATGCGGCACCTCTGGACGGTGACCGGGCAGGGGCGGATCGGCCAGGAGGCGCTGGCAAAGCCGCTGCCGCCGCAGGTCTATGCCTGGGACTTTGACGGCGACCGCGGCGTGTGCACGATCGAGCAGTTCATCGCCTTTCCCGCCTATGTGACGCCCGACCAGGACCCGGTCGCCTCGACCGGCCCCGTCCGCCACGAGATGCAGGTGCGCAGCTTCACCTTCAGTCGTCGCGACCTCCTCGACTCGAAGCGCGCCTTCGTGCCCGTGATCGAGACCTGGGTCATGAAGAACGACTGGATGCCCTTCATGATGATGGGCAACTGGCCGGGCCACCACATCTGGCGCGCGTCGGGCCGGAAGCTCGATCGGCTGGAGGCGCTGCCGGAGGGCTTCGTCGCCGAGACCGAGCGCCGCTGGCCGGGCACGATCGCCGAGTTCGCCGCCTGGAGCGGCGCGTGACAGGAGAGGGGGGAGGGGGAGGAGCATGAAGTTCGACCGACGCAGCCTGTTCGGCCTTGCCGGGCTCCTCGGCCTCGCCGGGGCGGCGAAGGCGCAAGCAGCCGGGTCCGCCCCGTCCACGTCCACGCCGGCGCCAACGATGGTGCAGGCCGACGGCGGCTATGCCGCCGTGCCGCTCGCGCGGCCGCAGGTGCGCGCCACTGCCATCCAGTCGGCGCTCGTGAACGTCTCGATGGCGAGCCGCGAGGCCGACCTCCGGCGCAACCTCGCCCATGTGCTGGACCAGATCGACGCGGTCTTCAACTATTTCGGCGAGAAGGACCTGGTGACACTCCACGCCCAGGCGCTGCACGGCTGGGACAAGTGGACCAAGCCCGAGCTCGAGCGCATTGCGCTCCGCATCCCCGGCCCCCAGTCCGAGGCGATCTGCGCCCGCGCGAAGCAGTATGGCTGCTGGATTGCCTTCGGCGGCTACATGGTCACGCCCGAATGGCCTGGCCATGTTATCGATGCCATGTTCCTGGCCTCGCCCGAGGGCCGCATCGAGGCCACCCACTGGAAGGCGACCACCCAGCGCGGCCAGCGCGCCGGGGTGGACTATTTCGTGACCCATGTCGTCGACGTGCTCGACGCCTATGTCGAGCGCTACGGGGCCGATGCCGTGCTTCCGGTCGCGCGCACGCCGATCGGCAACATCGCCATGTCGTCCGTGTTCCGCGAGCCCGAGCTCTACCGCGCGCTGGCGATGAAGGGGGCGGAAATCTTCGTGCGCTCGGGGCTTGGCGGCTACACCGAGGCCGACGGCGAGCTGACCTCGCGGGTCAACCGGGCCTTCACCCTCTACATGTCGAACGCGCTCTCGCCAGGCAACCCCCGCTACTTCCCCGACAATGGCACGCTCGGCAACACGGCCATCTACGGCCTGCGCGGCGAGCGGCTCGCCTCCGCCCGCGAGCACGAGACGGCGGTGAGCGCCACTCTTGACGTGGCCGGGCGCCGCGCGCTCGGCCTCATCCCCGACATCAGCTGGGATCTTTACGCGCCCGTCTACGCCCAGTATCGCTCGCGCTTTGCGCCCAATGCCTATGCCAGCCGGGTGCCCGTCAGCCTCGAGGATGCCTCGCGCCTGATGGCAGCCGTGCGGCGCTGGAAGTCCTGAGGCGCCTCTCCCGTTGCCGGAAGATGGCGGGCGGACCACGTCCGCGACGCGCCTTTCCGCGCCCTCTCGTGGCCGCAGCCACGAGAGGGCGCGCTGCCTCGGTCAGGAGTCTCAGGCCGCACCGGGGAAGAGGAGGTCGACGCGGAGGCCGGGGGTAGCGTCGGTGAGGGTGAGGCGGGCGTCGTGGGCTGCGGCGACGGCGGCGACGAGGGCGAGGCCGAGCCCGTGGCCGGGAGTGGTGCGCGAGCGCTCGAGACGGTGGAAGCGGCGAAGCACCGCCCCCCGCTCGGCTTGCGGGATGCCGGGGCCGGTGTCGGCGACCGTCAGCTGCACGCCCTCTTCGCCCCTTGTCACCTCGACCCGCACAGATGTGCCGGGCGGGGTGTGGCGCAGCGCATTGTCGATGAGGTTGGACAGCGCCTGGCCGACGAGATCCCGGTCTCCCAGGAGCGGCACTTCGCCCGGCGGCCTCAAGAGGTCGAGCGCGTGGCCGCTCTCCTCGGCGGCCGGCGCATGGAGGTCGACGATGGTGGCGGCAAGCCCGGCGAGATCGAAGCGGGCGAAGCGCGCCCGGGCGCTGCCGGCCTCGATCCGGGCGATGTGAAGCAGCGCCTCGAAGATGCCGACTGCCCTTGCCGATTCCGCCTCGGCCCGGGCGACGAGCTCCGCCTCGGGGCCGTCTGCCGGCAGGCGGCGGCCGAGCTCCGCGAGGTGGAGGGCGATGCGCTGCACCGGGGTCTTCAGGTCATGGGCGATGTCGGCCGAGACCTGCCGGAGCGCCGCCATCGTCTCATCGAGCGCGCTGGCCATGCGGTCGACGGCGGCGGCAATCGCGCCGAGGTCGTCGGCGCGCGGCGGCTCACCGACGCGCGCGGCGAGATCGCCCGCGCCGAGGCGGGCGAGCGCCGCCTCGATCCGCGCCACCCGCCGCGCCGAGGCGAGGCCAAGCCACAGGCCCGCCGCGAGCGAGGCGAGGAGCGCCGGGGCAAGCCCGAAGAGCAGCAGGCGGCCAAACACCTCCTCGAGCTCGTGGATGGGCTCGAGGCTTTCGCCGAGTAGGAGACGGCCTCCGGCAACCGGCACCTCCCGCGTGGCATAGCCGTGGCGCGACGGCTTCCCGAAGCCGGGCGCGCGGGCGAAGCGGACGGCGCCTGCCTCGTCTTTGCCCGGGCGCAGACGGACATTGCCGAGGCTCGCGCCATCGGCTGCGACGAAGACGATCGCCCGCCGTTCCGGGTCAGAGGCGCGCGCTTCGGCTGCGACCGCCTCGGACACGTCCTCGGCCTCGTCGGGGGCGAGGAAGGGTGCAAGCCGGGCCTCGAGCGCGGCCTCGATCTGGGCCTCGAGGCTGGAGCGCATCTGCGCGAAGGCAAGCCCCAGCAGACCCGTGCCGGTGACCGCGAACAGGAGGACGAGCCCGAGCGCGAGGCGCAAGGGGGTGGCGCGCCACAGCGACCGCAGCAGGGCCGGGAGGCGCACCCGCGCTAGCCGTCGAGCCGGTAGCCGGCGCCGCGCACCGTCTGGATGAGCTCGCGGCCGAACGGCCGGTCCACCTTGGCGCGCAGCCGGCTGATGTGGGTCTCGACCACGTTGGTGCCGGGGTCGAAGCGGATGTCCCAGACGGACTCGAGGAGCATGGTCCGCGTCTGCACCCGGCCCTTGCGGCGCAGCAGATGTTCCAGCAGCGCGAACTCGCGCGGCAGGAGGTCGATCTCGACTCCAGCGCGCGTCACCCTGCGGCGCACGAGATCCATCTCGAGGTCGGCCGCGCGCAGCACCGTCTCCTCCGTGACTGCCCGGGGGCGGCGCGCGATCGCCTCGATCCGCGCCGAAAGTTCCCCGAACGCGAAGGGCTTGACGAGATAGTCGTCGCCGCCGGCCTTGAGGCCCTCGATGCGATCGTCGATTCCGCCCACCGCGGTCAGGAACAGGGCCGGGGTAAGGATCCTTGCCGCGCGCAGCGCCCGGACGAGCGACAGCCCGTCGAGACCGGGCAGCATCCGGTCGACCACCAGGATGTCGTGCCGGTCCTCCATGGCGAGCGCGAGGCCCTCGCGGCCGTCGGCGAGATGGTCCACCACATGGCCTTCCTCGCGCAGCCCGTTGGCGACGTAGGCAGCGGTCACGGGATCGTCCTCGATCAGGAGGATGCGCATGATCCCTCCGCCCGGTGGCCCGGTGGGCCGAAGTCTCCGGCTCCTCTCGTCTTTCTGGTCACGGGCGGGTGCATGGCGCCCGTTTCCGACGTCCGCCTGTCAGCGGGATTACAGGGCTGCAAGGGCGCCCCGCCATCACAGCACCCCGGCCAGCACGTTCACGACGAGCGCGAGGATGCCGAGGTTGAACAGGAAGGCAAGGAGGCCATGCACCGTCACCGCCTTGCGGATGGCACGCGAGGCGATGTCGAGGTCGGCGGTCTGGCAGGTCATGCCGATCACGAAGGCGAAATAGACGAAGTCCGCAAACAGCGGCTCGCCGCCCTCGGGGAAGAGGATGCCGCCGGCATCGCCACCATCCTTCCGGTCGTAGAAGAGATGGGCGTAGTGGAAGGCGAAGACGAGGTTGCCGAACAGCCAGGCGAGCAGGAGCGTGCCTGCGACCACGGCGAGGTCGGCCGCCGAGAGCCGCGCCCTGCCCTCGACGAGGTGACCGAGCGCGAGCAGCACGGCCACGAGCACGGCAACGGCAGTGACCAGCAGCAGCACGCGGCCGCCATCGTCGCGGGCGGCGCGCGCCCGGCCGGCATCCGGATGGTCCTCGGCCCAGAGCGGGAGCGCGCTGGCCACGAAGAGGAGCGCGGCGGCATCGAAGCCCCAGATGACGGCCTCCTCGAGCGGCAGCCACAGCAAAGCAGCCGCTGTTGCCGCCACCAGAACGCCGAGGAAGCCGAGGAACCGCGGATGCGGCAGGCTCATGCCGCGGCCACGCCGAACAGTCGGCCGACTGCCGCGGTTGCGGCCATCGCCAGCGTCCCCCAGAGGAGGACGCGCAGCGCGCCCTTCGTGCGGCGGGCCCCGCCGGCCGCCGCGCCGGCCGCGCCGAGGACGAGAAGCCCGGCAAGGGTGGCCGCAATGGTAGCCGGCAGGAGACGGGCGGCGGGCGCCAGCGCTGCCACCGCAAGCGGGAAGGCCGCGCCCGAGGCGAAGGTGAGCGCCGAGACGATGGCTGCCTGCAGCGGTGCCGCCGCCAGTGCCTCCGACATGCCGAGCTCGTCGCGCAGGTGCGCGCCGAGCGCATCGCGCGCCATCAGCTGCGCGGCAACCTGGCTGGCGAGCGCCGGCGACAGGCCGCGGTTCTCCCAGATGGCGGCAAGCTCCGCCCGCTCCGCCTCCGGGTCGGCGGCAAGCTCGGCGCGCTCGCGGGCGATGTCGGCGCGCTCGGTGTCGGCCTGCGAGCTGACCGAGACATATTCGCCGGCCGCCATCGACATGGCGCCTGCAACGAGGCCGGCAAGCCCGGCGACCAGCACCTCGCCGCGCGCGGTCCCGGCCGCCGCCACGCCGACGATGAGGCTCGCGGTCGAGACCATGCCGTCGTTCGCGCCGAGCACGGCCGCGCGCAGCCAGCCGATCCGCCCGAGCCGGTGCGCTTCCGCATGCCTTGCCCGCAGCCCCGCCCGCATCCTTGCGATCCGTCTGAACCCATGTCGCTTTCGGGCGGGATAACAGACTTTCAATCTGGCCGACAGGTGAGGACAAGCCGCGCGCGCCACTTCGTCCGCCGTGGCAGCCGCGAGCTGCGCTGCCGCAGCAGACGGGAGACAGACCATGAGGACCCTTTCGAAGACCGCGAAGATCGCGCTTGTGGCGGGCGTGGCCGCCGCGGGGCTGGGGACGGCCGGGGCCGTCGTGATGGACCGGCGCGAGGACCGCGCGAAGGAGGCCCGGCATGCGGAGGCGATGGCGGCCGCCCGCCTCTCGCTTGCCCAGGCCATCCGCGCCGCCCAGGCTGCCGCACCCGGCGCCGAGGTGGCGGAGGCGAAGTTCAAGGCCGGCAAGGGCGGGCCGCGCTACGAGTTGGAGCTTGTCCGCGGCCAGGAGGAAGTGAAGCTCTCGATCGACCTGGCGACCGGAACGGTCCTGTCGCAGCGGGTGAAGCCGCTGGGCGCGGGCGAGGAGGATGAGGAGGATGCGGCCGCGGTGCGCGGCGTCCGGCCGAGCCTCCTCGAGGCGGTCGCCGCAGCCGAGGCCAAGGGCGGCCGGGTGCTCGCCGCCGAAGTCGAGATGGAGGCCGGCCGGCCCGTCATCGCGCTCAAGGTCGCCGACAAGGCGGGACAGGTGACCGAAACGCGGCAGCCGGCAACCCGCGCCGCCGCCCGGCCGGCCACCCCCGCGCCCGCTGCTGCAGCAGCCGAGGCACCCACGGCCCCGGCGAGATGATCGCGCCAGACGCCGCCGACGCGCTCAGGCAGGCTCGCGCCCGGCAAGCAGCGGGGCGAGCAGCGGGTTCGGGAAGCGGCGCGGCAGGGTGACGGCAAGGAAGGTCTCGCGCAGGCCTGGGAGCTGCCCGGCCTCGACCAGGTCGCCCGAGCCCAGTTCGTCGCGCACGACGACCGAGGGCAGCACGGCAAGCCCGATGTCTGCGCGGGCGATGAGGCGGAGCATCGCCATGTCGTCGGCCTCGGCGGCAATTCGCGGCGCAAGCCCCATCCGCTCGGCCAGTGCGTCAAACCCGGCGCGGACGGCGGAGCCGGGGGCGGGAAGGACCAGCGGCTCGCGCGCGAGAAGGTCGGCAAGCGTCCGCCCGGTGCCGACGCGCGCCGGCGCCCCCACGAGGCTCACCGGCTGCTCCGCGATCGCGTGGAGGTGGAGGCCCCGCCCGGTCTCGGGTGGCACACGGTTCGTGAGCACCACGTCAAGCTCGAGCGCGGCGAGCTGGGCAAGCAGCACGTCCTCCGGGCCCGAGCGGATCACGACGGCGATGTCGGGGTCGAGAAGCGGCGCCCGCAGGAACTCGAGCTGGAAGTTGCGCGACAGGGTGGCGATGGCACCCACCCGCAGCACCTGCCGCCCTGCCGGCCGGCCGGCAAGGGTGGCCACCAGCTCGTCTGCGGTCGCGAAGATGGCATCGGCATGGGCAAGCGCGATCCGCCCCGCCTCGGTCAGCTGGAGCCGGCGCCCCACCCGGAGGAAGAGGTCAACCCCCAGCCGCTCCTCGAGCTGGCGCAGCTGCGCCGAGAGCGCCGGCGGCGAGAGGTTGAGCCGGGCCGCCGCAGCGGAGATTCCGCCCTCGCGGGCGATGGCATGGAACAGGCGCAGGTGGTGGAGGTTCAGGTTCATTCAAACGTTCCATATCATCTCATGATAGATTACGGAATATGTATTTCCGTCTAATTCCCTTGGCCTCTAAGCCGGCGGGCATCCCTGATCGAGGAGACGCCCGATGTCCGTGCCCCTTCTCCCCCTCGCGGCTCTGCCGCCCCTGCTCGCCGCCCTGGCCTTCGTGGCCGCGCCCGGCCGCAGGCCCGGTCGCCTGCCCGCGCTCGCCGAGGGCGCCGTCCTTGCGGCGCTCTTCCTCGCGCTCGCGGGCGCCGTGCAGGTGGCCCTTGGCGGGCCGCAGCCGGCCGGCTCCGGGCTTCTCGCCGGCGACCGGATCGCTGCAATCCTCGCCTCGCTCGTCGCCTTCATCGGGTGGGTGGTGGTGCGCTACACCCGCCGCTACCTCGATGGCGAGGCGCGCGAGGGCCGCTTCCATGGGCTGCTGCTTGCCGCGGTCGGCACGGTGCTCGCAACCGTCCAGGCCGGGTCGCTCGCGCTCCTCGTTGCGGGGCTTGCCGTCACGGGGCTTCTCGTCGAGCGGCTGCTCCGCTTCTACCCCGAACGGGCCGAGGCCGTGCGCGCGGCCCGGAAGTTCCGCCTGGCCTGGCGGACGAGCGACGCCCTGCTGCTCGGGGTGGCCGGCCTGTTCTGGGTGGCGTTCGGCACGCTCGATCTCGCTGCGCTGAGGGAAGCGGCCGCAGGCGGGCTGCCGCCGGTGGCCCAGGCGGGCGTCATGCTCGCCGCGCTTTCGGCCCTGCTGCGCACCGCGGCCTTTCCCGTCCACGGCTGGCTGACCGAGGTGATGGAAGCCCCCACGCCGGTCTCGGCCCTGCTGCACGCCGGCATCATCAACTCAGGGGGGGTGGTGCTCATTCTCCTCGCACCGCTCGTGCAGGCGAGCCCTGCTGCCATGGCAACGCTGGTGCTCGTCGGCGGCTTCTCGGCGCTCTTCGGCGCCTCGGTCATGCTGACCCAGAGTGCCGTCAAGACGGCGCTCGCCTGGTCGACCGTCGCGCAGATGGGGTTCATGCTGATGCAGTGCGGCCTGGGCCTCTGGGCGCTTGCGCTGCTCCACATCGTCGCCCACTCGCTCTACAAGGCCCATGCCTTCCTCGCCTCGGGCGGGGCGGTCATCGAGGTGCGCGACCGGCGGCGGCCCGGCCCCGTCGCCACGCCCGGCCCCATGGCGGTGACGCGGGCCTTCGCGATCGCCCTTGCCGTCTATGCCGCGGCGGCGACAGCCTCCGGCCTGGTGCTGGGGCCCAAGTCGGCGCAGGCGCTGGCCATCGGCGCCATCCTCGTGTTCGGCATCGCCTATCTGGTGGCGCAGGGCCTGGCGGATGCCGCGCCGGGCGCGCTGACGCGGCGCACCATCGCCGCCTCGGTGGCAGCAACGCTCGCCTACTTCGCCTTCCACGCGCTGGCCGAGAGCGTCGCCGGGCCGGCGCTTCCGGCTCCGCCCGTCCCCTCGCCGCTGGAGTGGGCGCTTCTTGCAGTTGCCCTCCTCTCCTTCGGTGCGGTGGCTGTGGCGCAGGCGCTCTTCCCGCTCTGGGCCCATCACCCGGCCGCCGCCGGACTCAGGGTCCACCTCGCCAACGGTCTCTACGTGAACGCGCTGCTCGATCGCCTGACCGGCGGCCTCGGCACCCGCACCGCCGCCTGACCCTCCCCACGGCGCCTGCCCGACCAAGGAGACGACCCATGCTCATCGCCCCCGACATCGCTCCCGCTGGCACCCGTGCCATCCTCGCTGCCGCCGCCCGGGCCGCTGCCGCCATCCCGCCGGCCTTCCCGCTCGATGCGACGGTCGCCGTCAACCCCTTCGTCGGCCAGGCCGGGGAGGACCTCGCGACCGCTGCGGCCAGGCTCGCGCGGGTGGGTGGTGTGCGCCCGTTCCTTGCCCGGGCCGAGCGGCGCCGGCAGATCGCCGCCGGCGAGATCGGCGAGGCGGACTTGGCCGAGGCGCTTGCAGCCTCCCCGCACCCCGGCAAGCCGGCCGATCTCGCAGCGCTCAGGGCCGCACTCGCCGCCGACCCGGCGCCTGCTGCGGCGCTCCCCACTGTCGCCGAGCTGCTCGCGCAGCACACGGGCACCGACTGGCCCGCGCTCGTCGCCCGCACCTTCGGCCTGTGGGCCGCCGGCCACTTCGACCGCGGCCAGGCGCTCTGGACTCCGGCGCCGGGGCTCGGCGCCTATGCCGCGTGGCGTGCATTCGCGACCCACGACCTCACGCCCGAGATCTTCGGCCTTGCCGGTTTCTGCGCGCATGTCGCCGCAGCTCCCGATACGCCGGAACGCGCCATCCTGCGCGCCAGCGAGCGGCTGGGCCTCTCCGAGCGCGCAGCCGAGACCGCCTTCCACCGCCTGCTCTGCGACCTCGGCGGCTGGGCGCAGCACGCGCGCTACCTCGGCTGGCAGGCCGAGCTTGCCGGCAATCGCGACGAGACGCTCGTCGAGCTGCTCGCCATCCGCCTCGTGTTCGAGGAGGCGCTCCTCGCCCAGGGTGGCGAAGCCGTGGCGGCGCAGTGGGCCAGGGTGGCTGCCGCGCATGTCGCGCCGGTCGCCCCGTCCGCGGACGACATCCTCGACGCCATTCTGCAGGAGGCAGCCGAGCGGGCCTTCCAGCGCGCGCTTGCGTCCCGGCTGGAGGCGGCCGCTGCCGCGCGCACGGGCGTGCCCGCTGCGCCGCCCGCCCCGTGGATGGCAGCGGTCTTCTGCATCGACGTCCGTTCCGAGCCGTTCCGGCGGGCGCTCGAGGGCCTCGATCCCGGCATCGAGACGCGCGGCTTCGCCGGTTTCTTCGGCCTGCCGCTCGCCCACCGCGAGCCGGGCTCGACGCTTGCCGACGCGCATCTGCCCGTGCTGCTGACGCCGGGTCTTTCGAGCAGGCCGGCGCTCGATGCCCCAACCGAGTCGCGGCTGTTCATCGCGGCGCGCGCGCGGCGGGCCTGGGGCCGGTTCCGCCAGGCCGCCGTCTCCTCCTTCGCCTTCGTCGAGGCGGCCGGGGTCGCCTATGCCGGCAAGCTCATCGCCGGAAGCCTCGGCCGCCGCGCGACCGCAGCACCCGCGCCTGCTCCGCGGCCGACCGTGCCCCTTTCGGCGGACGCGAAGGCGGAGACGGCTGCTGCCGTGCTCGGCGCCATGTCCTGGCACGGCGGCTGGCCGCCGCTCGTGCTGCTGCTGGGGCACGGCGCCAGCGTCACCAACAACCCGCATGAGAGTGCCTACCACTGCGGGGCCTGTGGCGGTCACACCGGGGAGGCCTCGGCGCGGCTCTTGGCGGCGCTCCTCAACGACCCGGAGACCCGCGCTGGGCTTGCCGCGCGCGGCCTTGCCATCCCCGAGGGCACGCTGTTCGTGGGCGGCCTCCATGACACCACGACCGACCGGGTGACCCTCTTTGCCGAGGACAGCGGCGCCCCCGAGCGCACCGACCTCGCCCGCGCGCGGGACCTGCTGGCCGAGGCCGGGGCGCTGGCCCGGGCCGAGCGGGCGCCGCGCCTTCCGGGCGCGAGTGCCGCCACGCTCGCGCGGCGGGCGCGGGACTGGGCCGAGGTCCGGCCCGAATGGGGTCTTGCGGGTTGCGCCGCCTTCGTCGCCGCCCCGCGCGAGGCAACCGCAGGACTTGCGCTCGACGGCCGGGCCTTCCTTCACTGCTATGACTGGTCGCGCGACACCGGGTTCGGCACGCTCGAGCTCATCCTGACCGCGCCCGTCGTCGTCGCCAGCTGGATCAGCCTCCAGTATTATGGCTCGTCGGTTGCACCGGACCTGTTCGGCAGCGGCAACAAGCTCCTGCACAACGTGGTGGGCGGCATCGGCGTGCTCGAGGGCAATGGCGGGCGGCTGCGCGCGGGGCTTCCGTGGCAGGCCGTCCACGATGGCGAGCGTTTGGTCCATCCGCCGCTCCGGCTCTCGGTGCTGGTCGAGGCGCCGAGGGACGCCATCCTCGGCGTGCTCGCCCGCCATCCGGAAGTCGCAACGCTCTTCGACCAGGGCTGGCTTCACCTGTTCGCGCTCGAGGGCGGCCGGGTCGCTGCCCGCTACCGCCCGGGCGGCGCGTGGGAGGCCGCGGGCGATGCCGGCCTCCGGACACGGGAGGGGCGGACGGCGGCAGCCGCCTGAGCCGGCGCGGCCTCAGTCCTCCAGCCAGAGGGCATGGGCATCGATGCGCAGCAGCGTCAGCGCCCGCCACGCCGCTGCGCGCGCCCGCGTCTCGGCGAGCTCGGCCTCGAGCGCCGCGCGCTCGGCAAGGAGACGGTCGGCGAGATCGACTCCGCCGAGCGCGTGGCCGCGGGCGAGGCGCGCTGCCACCTCGCGCGCGCGGGCGCTGGCGTCGGCCGAGGCGGCAGCGGCGGCAAGGGCCGCTTCGGCCTCCAGGCGCGCTGCTGCCGCCATCGCCTCGACGTCGCGGCGCGCGCTGGCCAGCTCGGCTGCGGCCGCGCTGCTCAGCGCAGCCCGGCGCTCGGCCTCGGCCCGGCGCGACGGGCCACCGAAGGGGACGCTCACGAGCAGACCCACGCCGCGCTCGGTGCCGCCCTGCTCGGAGAAGCCGCGCAGCCCGAAGGAGGGGTCGGGGAGACGGTCCCGCCGCGCCCGCTCCGCCTCGGCCTCGGCCAGGCGGCGCTCGGCCTCGAGCGCTCCGAGCTCGTGGCTGACCTCGGCGATGCGGCCGGCCAGCGCCACGAGTTCGGACCGCGATGCCTCGGGCAGGGGCAGGCCGGGCGCATCGGCGGGCAGGGGCAGGCCGGGAAAGCGCGCCGCAAGCGCGGCGCGGGCAGCCCGCGCCCGGCCTTCCGCGAGCAGCCGTTCGGCTGACGCGGCCGCTCGCGCCGCGGCCGCGCGCCCGGCATCGAGCGCAGGCGCGTCGCGGAGCGCCACCTGGCGCTCAAGCCCGGCCTGGGCTTTGGCCAGCGTGGCTTCCGCGCCGGCGAGCACCCGCGCCTCGGCCTCCGCGGTGACCCAGTCGAGCCACAGGCCGGCGAGCAGCCGGGCCGCCAGGTGGCGGGCGTCTTCGGCGCGGTTCCCGGCGGCGTCCACGAGCGCGTCGGCCGCAGCCCGGTCCAGCCGGGCCTTGCCGTTGATGCGGACCGCGCGGCTGACCTCAAGCCCGAACTCCGGCACCGCGTCGCCCTGAGCGAGGCTCCGGCGCACGAGGCTGGCAGACGCCTGGAAGGCGTGCGGGCCGGCGGCGCGGGCCCGGCCCTCGGCCACGGCAGCGTCGCGGCGGTCCTCTGCCGCCAGCACTGCGGGATGTTCGGCGATGGCCGCGCGTGCGGCCTCGGCGGGCGGCAGCGGAGAGTCGGCCAGGGCCGGCGCGGCTGCCGCAAACAGGACGAACAGGGCAAGCGGCCCTGGCATCAGCCCTCCATCGCCCGCGCGCGGTCCTCCGCCCCCTCGCCGAACCTGAGGTAGAGGAGCGGCAGCAGCACGAGCGTGAGGAGCGTGGCCGTCACCAGGCCGCCGACGACGACGATGGCAAGCGGCCGCTGGATCTCGGAGCCGGGCCCGGTGGCGGCCAAGAGCGGCATCAGGCCGAAGGCGGCGATCGAGGCAGTCATCAGCACCGGGCGCAGCCGCCGCTTCGCGCCCGAGACCACGGCCTCGCCGAGCGGCAGCCCCTCTTCGCGCAGGTGGCGGATGTGGCTGACGAGGACGAGCCCGTTGAGCACAGCAATCCCGAGCAGCGCGATGAACCCGACCGAGGCCGGAACCGAGAGATATTCGCCCGAGGTCCACAGTGCGAGGATGCCCCCCACCAGCGCGAAAGGGACCATGAGCAGGATGAGGATGGCCGGCCTGAGCGCGCCGAAGGTGGCGTAGAGCAGCAGGAAGATGAGCGCGAGCGCCGCCGGGACGACGATGGCAAGGCGGGCGGCGGCGCGCTGCTGGTTCTCGAACTGCCCGCCCCAGGCGAGGCGCACGCCTTCGGGCAGGGGCACGTCGGCTGCGACGCGCGCCTGCGCCTCCGTCACGAAGCCGACGAGGTCGCGCCCCCCGACGAACGCCTGGACGAGGGCGAAGCGCGAGCCGCCCTCGTGCTCGAGCCGGGCCGGACCTTCGGTTGGCGCAATCCGGGCGACGTCGCCGGGACGGACCAGCGTGCCCGATGCGGTCGCCAGCGGCTGGCCGGCCAGCGTCGCGGCATCGGTCCCGGGGCCGCGTACGAGAATCGGCACGCGGCGCAGCCCCTCGGTGACCACGCCCGCCGGCACGCCCTCGACGGCAAGCCGCAGCGCCTGCTGCAGCTCCTCGGCGGTGATCCCGGCGCGGCCGGCAGCGAGCCGGTCGACGTCGATGGACAGATAGTCGACCGTGTCGGCGGCGCGCGTGATGACGTCGGTCGCGCCGGGCACGCCTGCCACCACCGTCGCGATCCGGGTCGCAAGCGCGGCTAGCTCTCCGAGATCGGGCCCGAAGATGCGCAGCGCGAGATCGCCGCGCGCGCCGGTCAGCATTTCGGAGACCCGCATCTCGATCGGCTGGGTGAAGCCAGGCTCGATGCCGGGGTGCGCGGCCAGCGCCCGGCGCAGCTCGCCCACGAGCCAGCTCTTGTCGGGCCGGCGCCACCCCTCGCGGGGCTTCAGCACGAGGAAACTGTCGGTCTCGTTGAGGCCCATGGGGTCGAGCCCGATCTCGTCGGAGCCGACCCGGGCGACGATGGCCGTCACTTCCGGCACCGCCTCGAGGATGGTCCGCTGGACGGCGAGATCGCCGGCGATGCTGTGGGCAAGGCCGATCGACGGATCCTTGGTGAGCTGGACGAGCACGGTGCCTTCGTCGAGGGTGGGCAGGAACGACTTGCCCACCCGCGCGTAGGCCACGACTGCAAGGGCAAGGGCAGCCACTGCGACGGCGGCGACCGGAGCGGGCCTGCGAATCGCGAACGCAAGCGCCCGGTCGTAGGCGGGGGCGATCTGCCGCATGAGCCAGGGCTGGTGGTGCGCCTCGCCCGGCGGCGGGCTTCCAAGGCCGAGGCTCGCGAGCACCGGCACCAGGGTCAGCGCCAGCAGGAGGGAGGAGGCGAGCGCCATCACGATGGTGAGCGCGACGGGGGCGAAGAGCCGTCCCTCGAGACCCTCGAGCGTGAGGAGCGGCAGGAAGACGAGGATGATGATGGCAATCCCCGAGACGACGGGCTGGATGACCTCCGAGGTTGCGACGAGCACCTGGTTGAGCCGCCCGGTGCCCTGGTGGCGCGCGTCGGACAGGCGTTCGACGATGTTCTCCACCACGACCACCGCGCCATCGACGAGGAGCCCTATGGCGATCGCGAGCCCGCCGAGGCTCATGAGGTTGGCCGAAAGGCCGAAGGCCTTCATGAGGATGAAGGTGAGAAGCGCGGCCATCGGCAGCGCGGCGGTCACGATGAGGGCGGCGCGGACTTCGCCGAGGAACAGGAAGAGCAGCAGCACGACGAGGATCGAGGCCTCGACAAGCGCGCGCTCGACCGTGGCGACGGCGCGGGAGATGAGATCGGAGCGGTCGTAGAAGGGCAAGACCCGCACGCCCGGCGGCAGCGCGGGCGCGAGCTCCACCAGCCGGGCCTTGACCCCGGCCACCACTTCGGCGGCGTTGGCGCCTCTCAGGCCGATGACGATCCCCTGCACCGCCTCGGCCTGGCGGATGGTGCCGTCCTCGCCGCGCACCGAGCGGGTGACCGCCCCCTGCCGGGTGAGCGCGCCCATGCGCACCTCGGCGACATCCCCCACCCGGACGATCCTGCCGTCGACCGTGCGCACCGGCACGGCGGCAAGATCCTCGAGGCGGCGGATGGCAGCGGTTGCCCGTACCACCAGCGCGAACTCGCCATCGGCAACCCGGCCGGCGCCGTCGTTGCGGTTGGCCGCCTCGATCGTGCGCAAGAGCTCGGCCACCGGGATTCGTGCGGCGGCCAGCGCCTCCATGCGCGGCGTGACGAGAAAGGCTTCCACCTCGCCGCCGAGCGCGTTGACGTCGGCAACCCCGGGCACCGTGCGGAGCGCCGGCCGGATGGTCCAGTCGAGAAGCCGCCGCTTCTCCGCCAGCGACAGCGGCCCCTCGATCGTGAACATGAACATGTCGGAGAGCGGCGTGGAGATGGGCGCGAGCCCGCCCTCGACACCGGCCGGCAGCCCCGCCGCGGCGAAGCGTTCGGCCACCTGCTGGCGCGCCCAGTAGATGTCGGTTGCCTCGGAGAAGTCGATGGTGATGTCGGCCAGCCCCACCTTGGCGATCGAGCGCAGCTCGCGCTGGCCGGGGATGCCGAGAAGTTCCTGCTCGAGCGGCACGATCACGCGCGCCTCGACCTCCTCGGGGGTGAGCCCGGGGGCCTTCAGGATCAGCTTCACCTGGGTGGGCGAGATGTCGGGAAAGGCGTCGATGGGAAGGGTGCGGAACGCCCAGACTCCAAGCCCGGCCAGCGCCAGCGCCAGGCCGAGGACGGCGAGCCGCTGGACGAGCGCGATCGCGACGAGCCGGCGCAGCATGGCCTTACTGCCCGGCGGCCGCGCGCAGTTCGGGCAGGTTCGAGACTGCGACCCGCTCGCCGGCCGTCAGCCCCTCGAGGAGGAGCGCAACCCCCCCGGCGCGGGTGGCCACTGCAACCGGCCGGGGCCGGAAGCCGTTCTCGGTTGCCACGAACACGATGTCGCGTCCGCCGTCGCGCACCACGGCCTCGGCCGGCACGGCGACGGCCCCCGGCCCGGCGGGAGCAAGGATGGTCGCTTCCACGCTGCTGCCCGGAAGCAGACCCGGCGCCGACCCGAGCCGGGCCATGGCGGTGACCGCGCGGGCCGACGGATCGAGGCTGGGGGCGACCGAGACGATCTGCCCCCGTATCCCGTTCGCGACCTCGACCGCCATGCCTGGCCGCACCCGGCCGGCGAGCGCCTCGGCCAGCTGCAGTGCGAGAAGCACCTCCCCGCGGCGCTCGATGAGGAACAGGGCGCTGCCGGTGTCGGCGGGTGCGCCGGCGGTGGTGCCCACATGGGCCACGCGGCCGGCGATGGGAGAGATGAGCCGCACCGTGCCATCCGCCCCGGCATGCGCCCGCGCCTGGGAGCGGGCGGCAAGCTCCCGCTCCGCCCGGGCCGATGCGAGCCCTGCCTCGGCCTCGTCGAGGCGGGCGGCCGCCACGATCCCCTCCTCGACCAGCTGGCGCAGCCGCCGGACATCGGCTTCGGCCAGCCGCACGCGCGCCTCGGCCCGGGCGCGGTCGGCGGCGAAGGCGAGGGCCTCCCGGCTCTCGAGCAGCGCAAGCGTGGCCCCGGCGGCGACGTCCTGGCCCTCGATCACGCGGAGCTCGCGCACGAGCCCCGCAACCGGTGCGGCAACCGCCACCCGGGCGTCGGGCGGAAGCGTCACCATCGCCGGCACGCGGGCCAGCGGCGCCGCCTCGGCAGGGGTTGCGGGCGCGGTGCGGGGCGCGGCCGGCTTCGGCGCGGGCGGGGTTGCGGTCTCGGCCCCGTTTCCGCAGGCGGCAAGCAGGAGAAGGAGCAGGATGGTGCCGAGGCGCATGACTTGCGCCCTGCCGCGGGACTCTTGCACGAGGCTGACAGCCTGTCAGGAAGCTGCAAGGATGGCGCGAGACGGCAGCGGCGGACACGGGAGAAGCGATGCGCATCCTGCTGGTCGAGGACGACCCCGATCTCGGGCCGCGGCTCGCGCGCAGGCTCGCCGAGGCGGGCCTCGCTGTCGACCATGCGCGCGACGGCCTCGAAGCGGCGGACTGGCCGGATCTCGGAGCGATCGCGGTCGTCGTGCTCGACCTCGGGCTTCCGGGCCGCTCGGGGCTCGACGTGCTCAAGGGATGGCGGAGCGCTGGGCTTGCCGTTCCCGTCATCGTGCTCACCGCGCGCGGCAGCTGGCAGGAGAAGGTTGAGGGGCTGGAAGCCGGCGCCGACGACTTCGTGGTAAAGCCGGTCAGAAGCGAGGAACTGGTGGCCCGCATCCATGCGCAGGTCCGCCGAAGCCAGCAGGCGGGCGCGCCGGTCATCCGCTGCGGCCCCTTCGCGCTCGACCCGATCGCCCGCACGGTCACGCGCGATGGGCAGCCGCTTCTCCTCTCGGCGCGCGAATACCGGCTTCTCGAGCTGTTCCTGCGCCGGCCAGGCCATGTGCTGGCACCCGCCGATCTCCTCGAGCGGCTCTACCCGCTCGCCGAGACGCCCGACCTCAACACGCTCGAGGTGCAGGTCTCGCGGCTGCGGCGGAAGATCGGGCGGGAGGCCATCCGCACCGTGCGCGGCCTCGGCTACCGGTTCGAGCCCTGATGCGCCTGCCCGCGCGCGGCAGCCTGCGCCTCCGGTTCCTTGCCGGCCTGCTGGCCTGGGTCGGCCTCGGCCTGCTCCTGGTGGGGCTTGGCGCCTCGCGGCTGTTCCATGCTCATGTCGAGGCGCAGTTCCACGACGAGCTCGAAGTCCACCTCGAGGAGCTTGCCGCGCTCACCCGGCTCGATTCCGAAGGCCGGCCGGTGCTCGAGCGGCCGCTCTCCGACCCGCGCTATGCCATTCCCGGCTCCGGCTTCTACTGGCAGGTGGAGCGCCATGGTCGGCCGCCGCTCAGGTCGCCCTCGCTCGGCCCCGCCGGCCGGCTCGACCCCGAACTTGCCCACCAGCCCGAGATCCTCCACCGGCTCGCTCCCGGGCCGACGGGCCCGACGATGACCTACGGCGTCATGCGGAAGGCAGCCGATGGCGGGCCCGACCTGCACTTCGTGATCGCGACCGACCGCCGCCATCTCGACTCGGTGGTCGGCGCCTTCGACGCCGATCTCGCCCGCTGGCTCGGCCTGCTCGCGGTCGTCCTCCTGGGCTCGGCCCTGCTGCTGCTGGCCTGGACGCTCAAGCCGCTCGACCGGCTGGCCGGGGCCGTCGCGCGGGTCCGCAGCGGGGCTGCACGCCGGGTCGGTGCCGACTGGCCTGCCGAGATCCGGCCGCTGGCCGCCGAGCTTGACGAGGCGCTCGCCGCCAGCGAGGCGCGCGTGGCGCGCGCCCGGCTGGAGGCGGGCAACCTCGCCCATGGGCTTCGCACCTCGCTTGCGATCCTCGCCGATGAAGCGGAGGACCTGATGCGCGGACCGGCCGGCGCCTCGGCGGCAGCCGTGCTGGGCCAGTGCCGCACCATGGCCCGGCAGCTCGACTGGCACCTGGCCCGTGCCCGCGCCGGTGCCCCGCGCGGCGGGCAGACCGAGGTCGGGGCTGCCATCGTGCCCATCGTGGCGGCGATGGCGCGGCTTCACGGCCAGCGGAGCGTTTCCTTCCGTCTCGAGCCGGGGCCGGCCGCCGTCGCTGCAATCGATACCGAGGATTTCGCCGAGATCGTCTCGAACCTCCTCGACAACGCCGGCAAGTGGGCACGCGCCGAGGTGACGACGACATGGGCGCTCGAGGGGGGCGCGGTCGCGATCGCCGTCACCGACGACGGTCCGGGCATTCCGCCTGCAGCGCGGGAGGGGCTGTTTGCGCCCGGCGCCCGGCTCGACGAGCAGGTCCCCGGCCATGGCCTCGGTCTTGCGATCGCGCAGGATCTCGCCCTGCGTGTGGGCGGCGCGGTCAGCCTCGACGACCGCGCGGATGGCCGCTCCGGCCTCGTCGCCCGCGTCACCCTTCCCGTCGCCGCCTGACCGGCGCGAACCGGGCCGCGGCCCGTGGCATGCTGGCAGATGCGGCACTGTTCCCCATGAACGCGTGACCGGCGGCGACTGGGCGACGCAAGGTCCGGCGCTCGTGCCGCCGGGCCGGAAGACACCGTTGCGAATCGCGCGGCCAGATGGATAATCGTTAACAACGAAGTGGCCTCCCCGGCCCGTGGTCGCGCCCCTTGCCCTCTGATCGCGCGAGTGCGTGGCCATGCTGCAGCCGGCCGTCGGGATCCTCGGGAACAGTGCGGTGATGGTCGAGCTTCGGGCGTGGCTGCCGAAGGTGGCCCGCTCGTCGGCGAGCGTGCTCGTCACCGGCGAGACCGGAACGGGAAAGGAGCGGGTGGCGAGGGCCATTCACGCCCTTTCGCCTCGCGCGGGCGGGCCCTTCGTCGCCTTGAACTGCGCGGCGCTTCCCGAAGCGCTCGTCGAGTCGGAACTGTTCGGCCACGAGCGCGGGGCCTTTACCGGGGCCGTGCAGCGCGCCAGCGGGCGCATGGTGGACGCCGACGGAGGCACGCTGTTCCTCGACGAGATCGGCGACATGGCGCTTGCCGTCCAGGCCAAGCTGCTGCGGGCGCTCGAACAGCGGGAGGTTCGCCCGCTCGGCGCCAGCCGGACCCGAGCGGTCGACATCCGCATCGTGGCTGCCACGCACCAGCCGCTCGAGGCGCTCGTTTCGGAAGGGCGGTTTCGGGCCGATCTCTACTACCGCCTGAACGTGGCGGTCATCGCGCTGCCGCCGCTCCGGGAGCGGCCGGAGGACGTGCCCCTGCTGCTCGAGGCCGCGCTGGCCGCCGTGCGCGCCCGCACCGGCTGCACCATCGGGCCGCCGGACCCGGAACTCCTTGCCTGCCTCGTTGCGCACGACTGGCCCGGCAACGTGCGGGAGCTCTTCAACCTCGCCGAGGCCATCGCGATCGATCCGCCGGCCGGGCGGATCTGCATGCGGCACCTGCCGCCCTTCTGGCGGCACCGGCTGGAGCGCGCGGGTACGGCGATCACGACCGAGCGCGACCGGCTGGTGGCTGCGCTCTCGCAGGCGCGCTGGAACAAGGCGGAGGCGGCCAAGGCGCTCAACTGGTCCCGCATGACGCTCTACCGCAAGCTCGAACGCTACCGGATCGAGAGACCGCAGACCTGAGTGTCGCGCTGTGACAGCGAGAGCGGGCAGCTGTGACGGCCTGATGCGACACCCGCGCCCCGGGCCAGCCCTGCCTCCAGTCGCAACGGCCTGATTCCGCTTCGAAACCTTCCGCCGCGCGGACCTGGCACGCGGCTTGCTCCGGCAGAAGCGATGGCCGAACCCGATCCTTCCACCCGACGCCGGCTGGCGACTTATGCGAACTACTGCGAGGTCGCGCACAACGCCTTCGAGTTCCTGCTCGACTACGGCCAGGTGCGGCCCGACGGCAGCGGCATCGAGTTCCACACGCGGATCGTGGCCGGCCCGGTTCCGGCGAAGCTCTTCCTGCGCCTGCTCGCCGACTCCGTCGCCCGCTTCGAAGCCGATCACGGGCCCATCCCCGACCCGGGCGAGACCGATGCCCTCGCCCTGCTGCTCGCGGCCACCCCTGACTTCGAGGCGCGCGCGATCGAGGCCCGCCAGCGTCCCGCCCCCCGTTCCGATCCGGAGGAGAGCTAGTCCGCCATGCCCGCGCAGATCCGCCCGAGCCGCCTTGCCGTCACCGACCGCTTCCCCGTGCTGTCCTTCCTGATCCGCAGCTCGAAACCCGGCCGCGCAGAGATCGCGCTCGCGACCGACCCGGCGCTGTTCGAGCCCGGCGCAAGGGAGCGGCGCACGGCAGAGACCTTCTTCGCAAGCGGCGCTGCGGGCGAGCTTGCCGTGCCGCGCGGAGAGGCGGTCTGGACCGTGCCGGCGGATGTCCTTCTGCGCTTTGCCGGCCAGCCCCGGCTCTACTTCACGCTGGCCTTCGCGCCTGACGGGGAGGGGCGGTTCGCGGTCGCAGCACCGGGGGGGGCCGACCGGCCCTATGTCTCGCTTGCCGATCTCACCGGGCGGAGCCTGCGCGGCCTGCGCCTCATGCCGTCGCGCCAGGCCCGGAAGGGCG
This sequence comes from Thermaurantiacus tibetensis, assembly GCF_015354055.1. Lineage (GTDB taxonomy): Bacteria > Pseudomonadota > Alphaproteobacteria > Sphingomonadales > Sphingomonadaceae > Thermaurantiacus > Thermaurantiacus tibetensis. The sequence goes on along the minus strand of NZ_JACHTM010000003.1, from coordinate 359,155 downwards.
GCGGGCTCTCCTGGGCAGGCGACGCCGCCGAGCCTTCGGCGCAGCCCGCCCCTGCTTCCCCGGCTTCCGACGCCCCCGCCTACGACGACGGGTTCGGCCCCCTCGAAGACGCACGAGGCCCGGAGCCCGTGGCGGCTCCGCCGCCGGCCGAGGCGCCGCCATCTCCCACCCCGGCCGCCGCGCAGGCCCTCGGTCCGGTCGCACTCGCGCTGTCTCTCGGCAGCGAGCGCGTTCCGGTCTCGCCGCCCCCGGTCACGGCCCTCACGGGCTCGGCGCGGCTTGCAGCGGAAACCGCGCTTCTCGCGCTCAGCGGCCCGATGCTGCCCTTCGTGCTGGCCCTGCGCGGTGCCGCCCGCCTGTCTGCAGCCGCCGGAGCGCCCGTCACCATCGGCCTGGGGCGCGCCGTGGGGGGCGGGCTCGGGGCGGGCGCCTCGCTCGGCGCGGGCATCGTCTTCGGGCCCAACGGCGAGCTTGGCGTCTATGGCGCTGCGCAGTTCAACGTCGGCTTCCTCACCTCGATCTCGGCCACCGCCCAGGTCACCGTGGTGCGCGGCGGGCTCGAGTCCTTCGGCGGCTGGAGCCTCGCGGCAACCGTGTCGGGCGGGGAGGGGGTTGTCGGTGGCGCCTCTGCGCTCTTCGACATGCACGGCAACTTCGCCGGCGTGACGGCCGAGGCCGGCGTCGGGGTCGGCTTCTCGCCCGTCGACTTCTATGTCGCGGTCCAGCGGCAGGTCGCGCATGCCTTCGGGATGGCGGCCGCGCTGGGCGCGCTCGGGAGCGAGGCGGAGGCCATGGGAGCCGGCGGGCCGCGGGTCGAGATCCGTTATCGCGCCTTCATCCCCTCGCCTGCAGTCGCGGGCCCGTTCGACCTTCTGGGCGGCAGGGCGTTCGGCGGCGACGACCGCGGGTTCGACCCCGCCTTCGGCACCAGCCGCGGCGAGATCACGGCCCAGGTGTTCCTGACCGCCGGAGGCGGTGTCGAGCGCATCGAGATGACCGACGCGCGCTGGCACCCGACCACCGCCTACGCGTCGTCCGATGTCGAGCCGGTTGCCGGCAAGCCGGACTGGTGGCGGGCGAGGAAGCCAGGGGCGCGCCCGGTCGAGACGGCGACGCTCGCCCGCACGCCGGCCAACCTCGACGTCGTGCGCGGCGCCTCGGGCACGGCGCGCAATGTCGAGGCGATTGCGGAAAGGGCCTCGCTCGTCAGCGTGCGCGCGGCCGGCGCGAACCCGCTCGTCGCGCTTGCTCCGACCATCGATGCCGATCTCGCCGTCTTCCTGCGCGTGGCCGGCGAGACACTCGAGGCGAAGGTGGTCGGCACCCACGACGGCTTCCCTGCCCACGAGCTCTACGTGAACGGGGTGCGCCTCGTGGCCCACGACCCCGTGGCCGCCGGCAGCTCGCCATGGGATCTGGCCGATCTCCGCGGAGTCGAGGTCCGCACCGGCTGGACGCCCGTCGGCCGCGTGGCGGCTTCGCTCGGGCTTGCTGCACCGGCCGAAGCGTTCGCAGGCGACATTCCGCTCGACCCGGGCGCCGGTGGCATGAGCATCGGCTATGACGCGCTTCGGGTTGGCGACATCATCCTCTCGACGACCGATGCCGCCATCTCGCGCGCCATCCGGGCGGCGACCTCGGGCGCCGTCAGCCACGCGATGCTGTACGTGGGCCAGGGCGGCCAGGTGATCGAGGCGGTCGGCGACGGAGTCCGTCTCGTCCCGCTCGACCGGGCGCTTCAGGACGCGACGGTCGCGGTTGCCTTCCGGGCGCCAGGGCTCGACGATGTGGCGCGCCAGCGGGTGGCCGAGGAAGCCGCGCGCCTTCTCGACCGGCCCTATGACCGGATCGGCATCGCCCGCCAGGCGCTGTTCCAGATCGACCGGCGGCTGTGCGCGGCCCTCCCCAACGGCCTTGCCGAGCGCTGCCGCCGCTTCGCCGGGCGGATTGATCTGGGCACGAGCGGCAACGACTCCTTCTTCTGCTCGGAACTCGTGCTCGAGGCCTATGCGCGTGCCGGCCATCCGCTGACCCTGGAGCCGCCGCACTGGGCCACACCCGAGGACATCGCCGAGCTTCGCTTCGACTACGGCAGGCTGCGCTACGTCGGGCACCTGAAGGCCGCGCCTTCGGGCGGCCTTTTCGGCCACCTGCTGGCCCACGCCGCGGACGCACCGGTGGTGGAGGATGAGGGGCCGACCTCTGCCGGCCATGCGCTGGGTGCGGAGGCGCCAGCAGCCGAACCCGCGCCTGCCGCCGCGCTGGCGGAGGAGGGCCCCGCGCCAGACCCCGAGCCGGAGCCCGGCGGGGAGACGGAGGTGGCTGCACCCCCCGCGCCCCCGGCTGCCTCGGGGCTGGCCGCGGCCGAGCCGGGTCCGCGGCATCGCGTGACGCGCGAGGTGAACGGCGTGACCTTCGATCTCGAGCAGTATGCCGGGATGCGGAGCCCGGAGCCCGCGCCTGCGGTCATGTCCGATCCGCTTGCCGCCGAGGTGCTGATCGAGGACTGGCCCCGGCTGCCCGGCGACGCCGGTGAGGTTGTCGCGGGTGTCCGGATCGGCTGGAGGCATGCCGGCGGCGCCGTGGGCGACATCGAGGTCTCGCCCACCGACGCGGCGACGGCCGACGGCTGGTCGGTTTCCGTGCGCGGCCGGATTGCCGACGGCCCGGACGCGCCCGGGGTGGCAGCGGCGACGGTGGCGCTCGCCTGGCGGTTCGCGCGCGGGGACGAGGAGCGCCGCGCGACCGTGACCGTGATCGTGCGCGGCGACGGCCGCTGGGCGCGCGAGAACGCCTGGGCGGACGCGCCCGAGCCGGTCGAGGCCTGAAGGTTCCGGCGCCGTGCCTCCCCCGCCCGAGGAACGCCTGCCGCCGCCGCCTGCACCGTCTGCCGGCGCGGCGGCGGAGGGGCTGGCCATGGCGCGCGATGCCTTCGGCCGCCCCGTCCCGGCCGGGCCGCCCGCAGGCGAGGCCCCGGCCGATGCGCCGCGGCGCCGCGAGGCGGCGACCGAGAGCATCGGGCGGCGGGCCGGCGCGCTCTCGGACGAGCTCGATTTCCCTGAGTTCGTGGCGAGCCTGGTTCACGGAACCTTCGATGCGATCGTCGATTCCTCCATCCGCCAGATGGAGACGTTCGCCGACCTGATCGCGGCGGTCGCCAAGCCGCTCGACCAGTTCATGGCGGAGAATGTGACGCCGAACCAGGCGCGCGACCACCTGGCCGAGCGCTATCCGCAGGACGTTGCGCTCGCCTCCTCCGCCGACGGGCCGCGCCTGGTGCCGCGGGGCGGCGACGAGGCCGAGCCGGCCTCGCCGGCCTGGCTTCAGGACTATGGGCTGGCCGGCGAGCCGCTGACGGCCGAGCTTCTCGAAGGGGCGCTGCTGCCGCGCGTTCGCGAGCAGGTGGCGGCCCAGCGCCTGCAGACGCTCTCCACTCTCGTCCTCATGGGCATGAACCGCGTGGTGGTGAAGGACGGCAGCATCAACGCGCGGCTGCGCTTCCGGGCCATGGCCGCCGACCGCACCATGGTCGACTATGCGGCAGGCGACGAGGCGGGCCGCCACGCCGACGGCACCGAATGGGGCCGGCGGGGTGCCCGGACCTATGCGGCGCCCGTCACGAAGGTGGCGACGGTGGGCATCAACGCCCAGGCCGACAGCGAACTCAGGGCCGAGCTGTTCGGCGAAGTGCGGATCAACTTCGCAAGCGAGACGGTGCCGCTCGACCGCTTCGTGGACGAGGCGCGCCGCCGCTTCGTCGAGCGGCACGCGCGCGCGCCGCAGGCCGACCGGGCCGGGCCAGGCGTGCCGCCGCCCGTGCCGGGCGCCGGGGAGCGGCAGCCGTGAGCCAGCGCCGCAGCCTTGCCGAGACCATCGTCGACGTGGGCGAGGGCGCGCTTGCGCTGGCGCGGGTGCCGGGCATCCGCCCGCTCCGGATGGACCTGCGGCTGCCGGTCGAGATCCGGTTCGCCGCCGGTGGCGGGTTCCATGCCGACCTGCCGCAGTTCGTGACGCGCACGGTCTTCGACCGGCCGCCGGCGCACCTCGCGCTCGCCTTCGAGCTGGTTGCGCCGCTCTTTCCCGAGACGGAGGAGCCCGCGCCATGAGCCGCGACGCGACCCTGCCGCTCGAGGACTTCATCAAGGCAGTGCAGGCCCAGCTCGACCAGGCGCAGCGGGCCATGGCCATCCGCGCGCGCAACGCCGGCCTGCCGCTCACCTTCGCCGTCAAGGACATCTCGATGGAGCTGCGCGCCCAGGTCGAGTTCCAGGCCGGCCAGGTGCGGATCCGGCCGGCCGCCGCCGGCGACCCCAACGCCAGCGTGCTCCACTTCGCCTTCACCGGGATCACGCGGCCGATGATCGACGAGAACGCCGCGGCCCTTTCCGAGACGCCGGACGACCCGGGGCTCGAGACGCTCGATTCCGAGCTGACCGAGGAGGAGCGGCGGCGGCTCGAATGGGCTGGCATCCGGACCGTCGGCAAGCTGCGCGAGCTGCAGGAGACGGGGGCCGACCGCGAGGTGGCGCGCGTGGCCACGCTGCCCGTCGACCGGCTGCGCAAGGCGCTGGCGCGGACGAGCGCGCCCATGGTCGACGAAGTCCTCCCCGTGGCGCCGGGCCCGGGAGACCCCGGAGACCAGCCCGCCCTCATCCGGCTGCGTGGGCGCAACCTCAAGGGCGCAGGGCTCCCGCGCGTCGCCATCGGCGGGCGGGCGGTGCCCGTGGTGCGCGCGAGCGACCGCGAGATCCTGGTCGCGCCGGCCGCCGACCAGTGGGCGGGCGAGCTGAGCCTGGAGCCGGAGGGCGGCCTGCCCACCGCGGTGGCGTTCGACCTCTCGGCCGTTGCGCCCGTGCCGCTCCCCGGCGCGGAGGCCGGACGATGAGCTCCGCGACCCTCCCTGCCGTGCCGGGCGCGATCGTGCTCACCCTCGCGCTCGGCGAGGCGCCCGAGGCGATCCCCGCCCGCAACGACGTGCGCGACCGTGCCTGCGCCCCGGCCGAGCGGATCGACGGCGGCGCCATCGACCGGATCATCCGCACCCGCGGCGGTGGCGCCCGCATCGCGCGCCTGCACACGGCTGCAGCGGGCATCCGGCGCATCGGGCACCGGCACCGGGGCTATTCCGATCTCGAGCAGCTGACGGGCGTCGCCCGCACCTTCGTCGTGCGCACCGATCGCAGCGTCAGGCTCGGCGAGCTGGTCGACACGCTCATGGAAATCCCGACGGTCGAGCGGGCGATCCCCAACTATCTGAGCGCGACCCCGTTCGACCTGGCGCCCTCGAGGGCTCGGCCGGTGGCGGAGGACACCCGCCCGTGGGACCTGGTCCGCGCCGATGCCGCGCTCGCCCGCGAGCCGGGCGACGATGCCCTGATCCTCGGCGTCATCGACAGCGGCATGCCGCGGGCCCATCCCGAATTCGGCCGTCCGCTGCGCCAGGGGTATGACACCGTCCGCCTGACGGCCGGCGACGTGGCGGCCGGCGTCACGCTCATGGGCGACCTCCAGTCCCCGGACCGCGACCCCGTCGACGAGTTCGTGGGCCACGGCGCCGGCTGCGCCGGCATCGTCTCCGCCGACGGAGTGGGCATGCACCGCGGGCTCGCGGGTGCCGCCCGGCTGCTGCCGATGCGGGCGCTGGGTGCCGCCCGGCTCCCTGACCGCAGCGGCTGGGTGGGTCTCGGGGCGATTGCCGACCTCGACGCGGCGCTCAAGCTGGCCGTCGACCTCGGCGCCCGGGTCCTCAACCTCTCCTTCGGCACCGACGACGCGCTCCTGCCGCCCGCGCTCCCGAAGCCCCACGCCGAGACCGTGGCCTACGCGGCTGCGCGCGACGTGGTGATGGTGGCCGCCAGCGGCAACAACGGGCGCGAGGCGCTGTTCTGGCCTGCCGCCTTCCCCGAGGTGATCGCGGTCGGCGCCTGCGACGCGGATGGCCGGCCCGCCCCCTTCTCGACCCGCGGGTCGCACGTCGCGCTTGCCGCTCCCGGTGTTGCCATCCGCACCGCCGCCCTCGACGGCTACCAGCGCGCGACCGGCACGAGCTTCGCGGCCCCCTTTGTCGCGGCCACCGCCGCGCTGATGCTGGCGCACGCCGCGCGCCGCGCCGCGCCGCTCGCTCCGAGCCAGGTCAGGGCGCTGCTGATGGCCGCGAGCCGCCCCTTCGCCGCGCCGGCGCCGGGGATGGGTGCGGGCATCCTCGATGCGCTCTCCGCGCTCGAGGCGGTCGAGGCGGCGGTCGACCCGGACGGCCCCGACGATGGCTGAGCGGGAGGGACGAGAGGAACGACGGATGACGGGCGCAGGCGCGCCGCGAGGCTTGAGGAGACGACCGATGACGATCGCAGTGAAGGACATCCGCTACATCGATCTCGCCCGGCGCGAGCGCGACCACCGCCTCGCGCTCGAGAACCGGCTGAACCAGCTCGACCGGTCGGCCCGCGCCCGCCTCGGCGGCGCGCCTGGCGACCAGGCGCGGGTTGACCCCATCTACTACACCGCAGCCGAACGGGAGGAGCGCGACCGGATCGCGCGCATCCTCAAGATCCTGGGCGTCGTGCCGGGCCAGCGGGACAGCAACGGCAGTCTGCTCCCCGGCGAGCCGCCGGCCGTGCCGGGCGAATGGAGCGACCCGCTGTTCGTTGCCGCCCGCGAGGGCTTCAACGACTCCCGGCTCCTGATCGGTCGGCTCGGCAACCCGGAAGGCGATCTGGAAGGTGCCCGCGCCGGCGTGGTGCTGCGCAAGAGCCGCCGGGATCGGGACCGGGCGCCCTCTGCGCCAGAGTGCGTGCTCGTCGCCCACGTCCTCGGGATCCTGATCGTGGATGAGGCCCAGCCGCCGCCGCTGCGCATCGACGAGAGCGACGTTCCGATCGCAAACGCCGACGGGAACCTCGAGGCGAAGGATGGCCCTCAGGAGGACCGCGACCGCTTCGCGATCGAGCCCGACAAGGCCCATGCAGGCTGGAAGGGCTTCACCGCCGCCTTCTTCCGCGCCGTCGGCGAGGCCCGCGGGCTCGACGATCTCGCCGGGAAGGTGCTCCCCATTCTTGCGCAGGTGGGCGGCGGCCGCGTCGAGGTGGCCGAATTCGCGCGCGTCATGCGCCAGCTCGCGAAGGCCGGGGTGACGGCCGACGAGCCCCAGCTCGCGCGCCGCGTCGACATCGCGCTCGATCGCGTCCAGAAACGGGGCGGCGACGACCTCGACCGCGTGGTCGAGGGCGGCATCGACCTCCCCGACCTCGAGGACTATGCCGACAACGCCATCGTCTCGGACAATGTCAGGCTGATGGGCGCGGTCATCTGCGGGGCCATGCTCGAGGACCTGCGCGCCTTCCAGGTGGCCGACCATATCCTCGAGGCCGCGCAGGCCGGCACGCTGCCGATCGGCCCGGGCAACGCCGGGCGGATGCTCTACCGGCGCTGGAAGCAGGCGCCCTCGCGGATGACCGAAGCCGAGCGGCGCACCCTCTACGCCATGACCATGGGCCAGCCGGGCGGCGACCCCGCAGCCAATGCCAATCGCGAGTTCAGCGATCTGTGGCTGCGCTTCGTCTCGGCGGTCTCGAGCTTCGTCCGCCAGCAGGATGTCGACCGCCTGCTCCGGGCAAACCTGCCCTCCGCGCTCGGCCAGCAGCAGGTCCGCAAGGCCGCGCGGGACCTTGCGATCAACCTCTCGCTCCACGGCTACGGCATGACCTACTACGCCGCGCTCGACCTCCAGGAGGAGGTGAAGGCCGTCATCGAGCTGCTCTCGGACCCCGAGATCCGCGCCGTCTACGGCGCGCGCGACATGTACCAGGTGATCGACACGGTGGCGACGCTCGAGCTCGGCGGCGCGCGGACGGGCTCGCGCCTGCGCACGCTGGCGACGGCCGGCATGATCATCACCGCTTGGCTTGCCAACAATGTCGAGAAGATCATGCGCCCCTGGGGACCGCTCATCGACATGACCGAAGTCAGGAGCCCCGCGCCGCGCATGGCGGGCAGGCGCGCGACGGTCGAGCCTTCCGACTACGACCTCGTCAACGCCTGCGAGCTCTGGCTCGCCGACACCGCCGTCGACGACAGCCGGGTCGAGCAGCTGGCCCAGCCGCGCGAGACCCCCGTCATGACGTCGAAGCCCGTCCGGGTGCCCGCCTTTGCGCGCGAGTTCCTGGGCGACCTGCCGGACATCGGTCTCCCCATGTCGGCTGGTGCCAATGGCGCCCGCCGGATCAACTGAGGAGGGCGCCATGCCGCTTGCCGAACCGCTCTCGCGCCGCATCACGCACAGGCTGGAAAGGGCTGCCCGGATGATGGGCGCGCGGGATCCGACCGGCCCGCTCCAGGGGCTCATCCAGCGGACCTTCCCCTATCCGGCCGGGCATCCGGCCTATGCCGAGAACGCGCTCTCGCCGGGAGCCGCGCCCTTCGAGCCCAGCTTCTCCGAACTCCAGCCCGGCGCGCTCCGCTTCACGCTCGAGCCGCTTCCGCCCGAGGCCGGCCCGCACGACCGGCGGGACGAGGCGACGCGCGAGATGCGCCGTCTCGTCTCGTCCTTCATGGGCCGCGAGATGCTGCGCTGGTTCGACGAGCGCTCCGAGCCCTTCCGCGGCTTCGGCAGCGGCGGCCGGCTCGGCTACGGGGCCTTCTTCGGGGCCGCCACCGACCGCGACGGGCTTGCCGGCGCGCGCGTCTACTACGAGCTCGACGGCACCGGCATCGCCAACCTGACGCCGCGGCTTCTCCCCGTCGCCACCGCGGCCCTGGCCCATCTGCCCGGGCTCCGGCCGCTCTTCACGACGATCGCCGCCGCACGCGGCGAGGGCGACCAGCGCATCACCTTCCAGCACCCCGGAGCGATGCGCCTCGCCGATCTCGAGCCGCTCATGGAGCAGCTCGGCCTCGCCCACCGCCTCCCCGGCCTGATGCAGATCCTGGGCCTGGTGCTGGGCGGCCGCTTCGACCTGCCGGCAGGCTCGGCCCTCGTCGCGTTCGGGGTGGGTGCCGGCGGCGTGGAGCTTGAGCTCTACGTCGCGCTCGATGCGATCCCGGATCTGCCGCCCCAGTTCCTCGAGCTGCTGACGCTCGGCCTTTCGGAGCGCCCGCGCGAGCTCCACGCGCTGTCGCGCTGGATGGGCGCCTTCACGCCCGAGGACGAGGCGTGGCCGGGCCGCTTCTCGATCCTCTCGGTGCGCTGCGCGGCCGCTTCGCCGCCGCGTGTCAGCCTCTACCTGCGCCCGGCCGAGTTCGAGATCGCACCCCGCCCGTTCGCCGCCGCCTGACCCGAGGGGGGAGACCGCCATGCCGCCTGCCGCCGCTGCCACGCCGCTTCGCCCGGCGCCCCGGGCCGAGGTCCGCCGCGCCGTCCAGGAGCTTCTCGCGCGAAGCGAGGCCTTCGCCGCCATGCCGCCCGAGAAGCGGCGGGAGATTGCGCAGAACACCGCCCGCGTGGCCGATTATCTCGCCGCGCCCGAGGGCTTCGAGGGCAACCGGCTGGCCGCCGCGCAGACCCGCGACGAGGCCGATTACCAGACGGCGCGCCAGGCGGTGCAGGAGATCGGAAGCCAGCCGTGGCGCGCGGCCGCCGCGCGCGAAGGTGCGGAGGCCATGAGCCTCATGCGCTCGGCGATCGACTTTCCCAACTTCGTCGGCGGGCTCATCCAGGGCGTGTTCGCAGCCATCGTGAAAAGCTCCATCGAGCAGATGGAAGCCTATTCGAAGATGATCGCCGAAGTCGCCAAGTCGCTCGACCAGTTCATGCAGGACAACATCTCGCCCAACCAGGGACGGGACCACATGGTGGACCTGTTCCCCGACATCTTCGAAATCGGCACCGACGAATTCTCAGACAGCGGAGGTCCCCGCCTTCGGCTTCGGGACGGCGTGGACGAGAGCGCGGCCCTGAAGAGGGTCAACAACGCGGTCAGCTTCGAGGGCGGCGAGCTCAGGACGCTCGACCTGTCCGACGAGAACGTCGAGCTTGCGATCGTGACGGGCGCGCGCATGCAGCTCGCCCGCCAGCGCCAGCAGCTGATGGCAAGCCTCGTCCTCATGGGCATCAACCGCATCGTCGTGACCGACGGGCGGATCTCGGCCAAGATGCTGATCGACGTGAAGGCGCAGGACAGCCGCAAGCTGACACGAAGCGCGACCGCCTTCGACTATGCACGGGATGCGCAAGGAAACCTGCAGACCACCCACGCCGGCCAAGGCAACTACGATTCGGGCAGCAAGACGAGCGGCGCCAGCTCCTCGGGCTGGTTCCATCGGACGACCGGCGACAACTATGCGCACGAAGCCTATGCCAGGGGCAGCTACAAGTATGAGTCCCGGCCGGTGATGACGGCGATGAGCGCCGCGGCCGAGGCGAGCGATGCGCAGCTTTCCACCCGCGCCCAGCTCGCCGGCACGGTCGAGGTCAACTTCAAGTCGGACTTCCTGCCACTCGAGAAGATGGCGACGCCGGGCATGATCGCCGCCATCCAGGGCAACTCCGCGCCCGTCGATCCCAACGTGCTTCCCTCGCCGCGGGCCGCACCGGCCGCGCCAGGCCAGCCGGCGCCGTCGCCCGCGCCCGGTGCCTGAGCCATGACGGCCCCGACCCCGGCCCAGCCGCTGAGCGCCGAGGCGCTCGCCGCGGTGCGCCCGCAGGTGCGCGCCATGCTCGAGGCCATCCCGGCCTTCGGGAAGATGCCGGCCGAGGACCGCCAGCGGCTCGCGCGCGACCTTGTCAAGGTGCTCGGCTACATTGCCGATCCGGGCGGGATCGCTGCCGATAACGCAGCAGCTGCCCCGCCGCCGGCCGCGGGCCTGTCGCAGCGGGACACCATCCGGAACTTCCGCGATCTCACCCGCGAGCTTCCCGGCCCGGCGGGCAAGGACTTCCGCGCGGGCGCCGCGCGCGAAGGCACCGAGCAGTTCGGGGCACTCGTCCAGAAGGTCGACTTCCCGAAGTTCGTGGGCGGGCTCATCAAGAACGTCTTCGAGGCGATCGTCGAGAGCTCGATGGAGCAGATGCGGGCCTTCGGCGATCTCGTCGCCAACGTCGCCAAGTCCACCGACGCCTTCATGCGCGACAACATCGGCGAGGGCCAGGGACGCGACTGGCTCGTCAACCGCTTTCCCGACTCGCTAGCGCTTGACCTCTCGGGCGCCGGGGGCCTGGCCGAGGGGGCCGAACCGCCGCCGTCGCCCCGGGTGGTGGCGGTCGGCGAGGACCCGGAGCAGGCGCTCGCCGCCGCCTCGGCCGAGCTCGGGGTCACGCCCCCCGTGACCGACCTCTCCGACCCGGCGCAGGAGCTGCGGCTGGTGACCGCCGCGCGGCTCCAGCTGGCCCGCCAGCGCCAGCAGCTCCTCGCCTCGATGGTGATGATGGGGATCAACCGGATCGTCGTGACCGACGGCTCGATCAACGCCAAGGTCGTCTTCGACATGCGGGCGCAGGATGCGGCCAGGGTGGAGGGCCGCGCCTCGATGCTCGACCAGCGCAGCTCCGCCAACCGCAACCGGACGGTCGCCGGGGCCGGGGGCTGGGGCTGGGGCGCGGCCACCGACAACATCAACGAGCAGCGCCACATGGCAACCGTTGGCTCGGCGGTCGACGAGACGAGCGAATCGAAGGCCGAAGTCAAGGCGAAGCTCTCGGGCGAGGTCAGGGTCAACTTCAAGTCCGACTATCTGCCGCTCGAGAAGATGGCGACCCCGGGGATGATGTCGGTCATCCAGGGCAACTCGCTGCCCTTCGATCCGAACCGCCCCGCAGCGGCGCCCGCCGGCGGTTGACGCCATGGCAGACGCCGCGCCCGATGCTGCCCTGCTCGACCTCGCGCTCGTGCGCGCGCGCGCACTCGTCGCCCGCGCCGCCGCGCTCACCGTCAGCCTCGCGGACCTTGACCTGCCCGAGCCTGCGCGCCCCGAGGGAGAGGCCGCCCAGCTCCGGGCGATCGCGGGGCTCTACCTTCTCCGTGAAATCGACCGCGCTGGCCTCATCGAGGCTGCCGAGCGGCTCGCGGGCCTGGGCTCGACGGGGCGCGACTTCGGCGACGCGGCGGCCGACATCGCGGCCTTCTGGCGCGGGCGGCGCGACCGTCTTTCCGCTGCCGAACGCCGGGCACTCTTCGCCGGCCTGTTCGGCGCGGAAGACGATGACCCGCTGCCCGGTGGCCGCCCCGTCAACCGGCACTTCTTCGACGCGATGGTCGAGCTTGCGGAATCGCTCTACAAGCTCGACGAGCTTGCGGGCGGGAACCCCACGGGAGGCGTCGCCCAGCAGGCGCGGGTCCGCCGGGCCGCTCGCACTCTGGCCGATGGTCTGCTGGCGTCGGCCAGCGCGCTCACCCTGGTCGCGGCCGAGGATCTTCTCGCCACCACCCGGGCGGCGCTCGCCATCTTCCGCAAGCCTGCCGCGCAGCAGGCGCTCGGCGCGCGCGACACCTGGGGTGCCGTCTCGGCCGTCCGCCGGCTGGCGCGCCTCCCCGCGCGGCCCGCGGCCCTTCACCTTGCGCGCGGGCGGGCCGGCATGACGGTGCTCGCCTGGCTTGCCGACGCGGCACTCCACCTCGACCGGCTCGACCGGCCGCTCCTCGGCCTCGACAATCCGGTGATCGCGGCGGCGGCCGCCTGGCTCGAAGCTTCGCTCCGTATCGCCGATGGCGCGTCTCCGGCTCCGGGCGCCGGGCTCCTCGAGGTCGCAGCGCAGCCGGCCGGGGCGCTGGCCCCGGGGGCCTGACGCCCGTGCCGGGGGCGGCCCCCGCGCCCCAGCCGTCGCCGGCCGTCCGGCAGACGCTGAAGGGCCTGCTCTCGGCGTCCGAGGCCTTCCAGGCGCTGCCCGCAGCGACGCGCCGAGAGATTGCGCACCACCTCGCGCGGATCGCCCACACGGCGCGCGCGCTGGCCGACGCGGCCGGCGACCGTGACTGCGAGGGGCCCGCCCCGCTCGCGCTGGCCCAGAACGCCGGCGGCGCGTTCTCGGGCGCGGCCGTCGACCGGGTGGCAGACACCACGCGCCAGATGCTGGGCGCCATCAGCTTCCCGCGGTTCGTGAGCGAGCTCATCACTGGCGTGTTCAAGGCGATCCACGACTCGAACCAGCAGCAGCTGCACAGCTTCGTCGAGCTCATCCGCGGCGTCGCGCAGGCGACGGGCGACTTCGCCGACGGGCAAATTCCGCTGGTCGCGGCCCGACAGTGGCTCGTCGACAGGTTTCCGGCGAACTTCGAGCTGAGAGGCGACGATCCGCCCGATGAGGAGGAGCTGCGCGCCATGGACGCGGAGGAGCGGCGCGAGGCCCTGGCCGAACGCGACCGCGCGACGCGCATCGTGCTGAAGCCTGGCGCCGACTTCCCGAGCGAGGGGATGCTGCGCGCGGGTCTTTCGCTCCGCCCCGACGAGCCCGTCCCCGGCCGCAACCCGGAAGAGCTGGTCGGCTTCGCGCGCCAGGCGATCGCGCGCAACCGGCAGCAGCTCCTCGCCACCATGGTGATGATGGGCCTGCAGCGGATCGTCGTCGAGAGCGGGCGGCTTTCGGCCTCGATGAACTTCCACATCGACGCGCGGAGCGCCGCGGCCGAGGACCGCGCCTCGAGCTTCGATGTCCGCAACGAGACGAGCGTCGGGGGCGGCGCCAGCTTCGGCCCGTGGGGCGCGAGCGCCAGCGTCAGGAACACGATCGGCTACGTCACGACCAACGCGGTCTCGACCACCGAGGAGATGAACGCCAGCGCCAACCTCGGCTCCTCCGTCGAGCTCCTGTTCCGCTCCGATTATGTGCCGCTGACGCGGCTGGCGGGGGTGGAGGACATCGAGCGGATCCGGGTGAACAGCCTCAACCCCCAGGCCGAGTTCGGCGACCGCGCGGCGGCCGACCGCGACCGGCTTGCCGGCCAGCGGCTGGCCGAGGACGGGCGGCGCCGGGAGCTTCGCGAGCAGCTTGCCGCACCGCGCGCCCCGCTGCCACAACCCGCGCCGCCGCCCCCTCGGCCGGCCGAACGCCCACCCCCGCCCGGGGGAGGCGCGGCTCCGGCCGAGCGGCCGTCGCAGGGCTGACGGCGCTCGAGGCTCCGCGCTGGCAGTCAGGCGGCGAGCAGCCGGGCCTCGCGCTCCCCGAGCCCGAACCAGCGCGCAAGGAGGGGCGGCGCGAGCACTTCCCCGGCGGTGCCGCAGGCGCGCAGGCCACCCTCGGCGAGGAGGAGCACCTCGCCGCCCAAGGCGCGCGCAAGCGGCAGATCATGAAGGCTGAGCACCACCGTCGCGCCCCGGGCAGCGAGCCCCTGGAGGAGCCGGACGAGCGCGAACTGGTGGCGCCAGTCGAGCCCGGTTGCCGGTTCGTCGAGGAGGAGGAGGGGCAGGAGGCCGGCGGCAAGCGCCGCTTCCGCCTGCACCAGCACGCGCGCGAGGTGGATGCGCTGGCCTTCGCCGCCGGAGACCTGCGTGGCCGGTCGGGCCGCCATGGCGGCAAGGTCGAGCGCGGCCAGCGCGTGTTCGACAAGCGCCATGCCGGGGGGACAGTCGGGTGCAAGCCCGTGCGGGTGCAGGCCCATGGCGACGACCTCGCGGACGGCGAAGGCGAAGGCGACGGACGGCTGCTGCGGAAGCGCGGCGCGGCGGCGGGCCCGCTCCTCGAGCGGCAGCGCGTGGGGCGGGGCGCCGTCGAGCAGGATGCGGCCCGAGCTTGGCACAAGATCTCCGGCGAGCGCGGCAAGCAGGGTGGACTTGCCCGCGCCGTTGGGGCCGGCGAGCACCGTGACCTCGCCCGGGCGGAAGCGGTGGGTGAGGCGGCCAAGCACCCTGCGCCCTGCGCGGGCGAGACCGAGGTCGACAGCCTCGAGCATCAGCCCATCCGCCGCCAGGCCGAGAGCAGGACCCAGAGGAAGGCCGGCGCCCCGACGAAGGCCATGACGACACCGACCGGCACTTCGGCCGGCAGGGCGATGAGCCGGGCGCCGAGGTCGGCGAGCGAGAGGGCGAGCGCGCCGCCGAGGGCGGCCAGCGGGAGGAGCCGGGCGTGGCCAGGCCCCAGGGCGAGGCGCAGCATGTGCGGGACGACGAGGCCGACGAAGCCGATGATGCCGGCCAGCGACACTGAAGCGCCGACCGCAAGCGCCGAGAGCAGGGCAAGCCGCTGGCGGAGCCGGGGCACGTCCACCCCGAGGTGGCGGGCACCGTCCTCGCCCAGCGCGAGGAGATCGAGCGCGCGCGCGGTGGAAAGCAGGCCGGCGAGCGCACCGAGCGCGACGAAGGCTGCCGCTGCGAGCACCGGCCATTCCACCTGGGCGAGGGTGCCGAGGAGCCAGAGCGAAAGCGCACGGAGCTCGGTATCGGTGCTGAGGAAGGAGAGAAGGCCGATGACCGCGCCGCCGAGGGCGTTCACGCCGATGCCCACGAGGAGCATGAGGAGCGTGGCCTGCGGGCCGGCGCGGCGCCCGAGCGCGAGCACCACGGCGATCGCCGCAAGCGCGCCGGCGAAGCCGGCCAGCGGAAGCGCGAAGGGGCCGACGAGGGCAAGGAGGCCTGGAGCCGCGCCGGCGCCGATCACCAGCCAGAGCGCGGAGCCGAGCGCCGCGCCCGTCGAGACCCCGAGGAGGCCGGGGTCGGCCAGCGGGTTCCGGAACAGGCCCTGGAGCGCGGCCCCGGCAACCGCAAGCGCTGCCCCGACCACGAGCGCGGCAAGAAGGCGCGGCAGGCGGATCTCGCGCACGACCATGGCAGCGGCCGGGTCGGCCTCGCGGCCTGGGAGAAGGGCACCGAGCACCTCGTGTGCGGGAACAGGCACGGCGCCCAGCATGAGGTTGAGGAGCACCGAGAGGCAGACGAGGAGGCCGAGCGCCAGCGCGGCCAAGGTCCCGCGGCCGGGAAGGCGGGGGAGCGCGAGCCCGGGGCGCGCGGGCGCGGCGGTTGCCACCGTAGTCAGCCCTTCCCCAGCCGGGCGCGCACCGCCGCGAGCGCCTGCGGCAGCCGGGGCCCGAAGTTGAGTGCGGCCTGGCTGTCGATGACGAGGATCCGCCCGGCGCGGGCGGCAGGCAAGCGGGCAAGCGCCGGCTCGCGGGCGACGGCGGCGAGGCCGCCCAGCATCTCGACCACGTGCGAGGGGACAAGGATGACCTCGGGGGCGGCGGCGAGCGCGGCCTCGGCCGAGAGCGGCCGGTAGCCTTCGGCCGTGAAGACGTTGGTGCCTCCGGCCAGGCGGATGAAGCCGTCGCCCGCAGTGCCGGTGCCGGCGGCGAGGATCCGCCCCGGGGCGCTGGCGAGGATGAGGAGCATCCGGGGACGGGGGCCCGTGCGCGGGGCGCTGGCGAGCGCCGCTGCGGTCTCGCGCGCGAGCGCCTCGGCGCCAGCGGGCGCACCGACCGCAGCGCCGACTGCGCGGATCTTGGCCGCGACGGCCGCGGCATCGTGGCCTCCGGGCACGGTCACCACGCGCACGCCGGCGCGGGCGACCTGGCGCAGCACCGCCTCCGGCCCGGCGCCATCGCCGGCCAGCACCAGCGTGGGCCGGGCGGCGAGCAGCGGCTCGGGGGCGAGCGCGCGGTAGTAGCCGAGCTTCGGCAGCGCGGCGGCAGCGGCAGGGAAGGTGGAGGTCTCGTCGGCGGCAACCACGGCCTGCCCGCGGCCAAGGGCGAAGACGATCTCGGTGACGTCGCTGCCCAGCGTCACGATGCGGTCGGCGGCGCGCGCGAGGGCGGGCGCGAGGAGCAGCAGGCCGAGGACGAGAAGGCGGGCGGCGCTCATGCGTCGGGCAGCGAGTCGACCAGGCGCTTCCAGGCCGGAAGCTCCGGCCGGCCCGGCTTGCGCTCGCCGAAAAGCTGGCACACCAGCGTGCCGTCGGCGGCGAAGAGCTCGACCGAGTGGACCGGGCTGTCTGCCTGCGGCTTCCATACAGCAAACGCGTGGGCGACGTCGGCGATCCTCAGGTGCAGGTTGAAGCCCGGGTCGAGGATGTTGAGCCAGGGGCCGGCCGGCACGACGCGGTGCACGGGGCCGCTGTGGATCTGGATGCAGCCGCGGTTGCCGACGAAGCACATGAGGGGGACGCCTTCGGCCGCGGCGGCCTCGAGCAGGGGCTCGATGGCCGAGACCGGCACCGGCCGGCTGTAGGGCGGGCCGGCGAGGCGCATGGCCTGGAGGCGGCCGACCTCCTCCTCGCGGAGCAGGGCGAAGAAATCATGCACGTCGCGAAGGGCGGCCCAGCGCTGGCGCACCGTCTCGATCGCGATGGCCTCGTCGGGCCGGTCGGGGGTGGGCTTGGGCCTCGGGCTGACGGCGATGGGGCCCGGCGGGCTCTCCTCGCCGAGGTCGGCAACGAGCGCCGCCCAGGCGGTGCGGTCGGTCGCCTCGCGGGCGAAGATCTTGTGGACCGCCGTGCCGCTCGAATCGAAGACCTGCAGGCTCTGGCGCATGCCGCCGCCCTCGAGCGGGGTCTCGACCGCGAAGAGGTGGACCCAGTGGGCGAGGAAGAGCCGAAGGTCGATGGCGTGGTTGAGGACGAGGCCCATCGCCCCGGCCACCTCGATGTTGCCGTAGGCGCCCTCCTTTTCGTGGACGCAGAAGGGGTTGCGGGTGAGGGCCATGACCGGGCCGAGGGCGGGCAGGCGGGGGAGGAGGTCGCGTGCGCGCACCTTCAGGCGGCGGACGCGGCCGGGCGCGTGGGTGACGAGCCACTCCGCCTCGGAGATGCCGAGGGCGGCGGCCTGGTCGACGGGGCGGCGGGGCGGCGAGAGGGGCGGTGCGGCGGGGGGTGCGGGCCCGGGCTCGGGGTTGCGGGCCTTGAGGGCGGCATCGGCCATGGCGGCTCCTTCTGCGAACGCGTCCGACTTGCATTATCAGCTTGCGCATGGAAAGCAAGTGCGAATCGTTCTCACTTGTAGGAAGCGCCATGCCCCGTCCCGCCCGTCCCGCGCGCCGCCCGGCCCCGCTCCCCCTCCTCGCCACCCTTGCCGGCCTCCTCGGCCCGGCTCCGGTGCTCGCCGCCCCCGACGCCGCCGCCGAAGCCGCAGCTGCCGGCGACGGCTTCGTTCCCACCCCCTCCACCATCACGGTCACGGCCACGCGCGCGCCGCTCACCCTCCTCGAGGCGCCGGTCACCGTCACCGTCTTCGACGCCGAGACCATGGCCGACCAGCTCGTCGAGGACATCCGCGACCTCGTCCGCTTCGAGCCGGGGGTCTCGGTGCGCCGCGCACCGGCGCGGTTCGGGGCAGCGCTCGGCTCCACGGGACGCGACGGGAACGCGGGCTTCACCATCCGCGGCATCGGCGGCAACCGCGTGCTCATCCAGGTGGACGGGGTCCGCGTGCCGGATGCCTTCGCCTTTGGCGCCCAGCTGACGGGGCGCGACTCGGTCGAGCTCGGTCTCCTGAAGTCGGTCGAGATCCTGCGCGGGCCTGCCTCCTCCCTCTACGGCAGCGACGGCGTGGCAGGGGTGGTCAGCTTCCAGACGGCGGATCCGGCCGACCTTCTGGGCGCTTCGGGTCGCGTCGGCGGCGTGGTGCGCGCCGGCTACGACAGCAGCAGCAGCGACTGGGTGGCAACGGGCCTTGCCGCCGTCCGGGCGGGCCGGGTCTCGCTCCTCGCAGGCACCACCGTCCGCCGTGGCGAGGCGCTCCGGAACCAGGGCCGGAACGAGGCGCCGAACGCGACCCGCACCGCGCCGAACCCGCAGGACAACCGCTCGGAGGCGGTGCTCGGCAAGCTCGTGTTCGACGCCGATGCCCGCAACCGGATCCGCGTGACCGGCGAGCGCTTCCTGAACCGGATCGAGACCGAGGTGCTCTCCGGCCGCGCGCCCGTTCCCTCGGCGCCGACCAGCGTCATCGACCTCGACGCCTCGGACCGGGTGGCCCGCACCCGCTTGAGCCTCGACTGGACGCTGACCAGCGCGGGCCTCCTCGAGGAGGCGTTCCTGGTGGGCTACTGGCAGCAGGGCCGCGACCGCCAGTTCACCGCCGAGGACCGGCTCTCGGCTCCCGACAGGACGCGCCTGAACAGCTTCGACACCAGGATCGGCGGTGTTGCCGGCCATGCGCGGCTGGCGTTCGGGACCGGAGGCCTTGCCCACCGGCTCGTGTTCGGGGGCGAATATGTTGCGACGCGGCAGGAGGGCTTGCGCGACGGCACCGTGCCCACCCCGCCCGAGACCTACCCCACCCGCGCCTTCCCGCCCACCGACTTCCGGCTCGCCGGCATCTATCTTTCCGACGAGATCCGGCTCTTCGGGGAGCGGCTCATCCTCTTCCCGGGCCTGCGTTTCGACCACTATCGGCTGACGCCGGAGCCCGATGCGGCAACGCCCCCCGGCACGGTCGCCGGCACCCGAGGGAGCGCGCTCTCGCCGAAGTTCGGGGCAACGCTGCGGCTCGCCGGGGGGCTCAGCCTTGTCGGCAGCTATGCTGCGGGATTCCGGGCGCCGGCGCCCTCGCAGGTCAACCAGTTCTTCGAGAACCTGACCTCGCCCGTCTTCTCCTACACCTCCGTCCCCAACCCCGACCTCGGTCCCGAGCGCAGTGCGGCGCTCGAGGGGGGCTTGCGCTTTGGGGACGACCGCGTCTCCGGCCAGGTGACGGCCTTCGCCGCGCGCTACCGCGACTTCATCAGCCAGGAGATCGTGCGCGGCACCGGGAGCCCGCGCGACCCCATCGTCTTCCAGTTCGTGAACCTCGAGCGCGTGCGCATCCACGGGCTCGAGGGCCGGGCGAGCGTCGAGCTCGGCCGCGGTTTCCGCTGGAACGGCGCCTTCGCCTGGGCAAAGGGGCGGGTGATCGCGCCCGATGGCACCGCGACGCCGCTTCTCACCATCGACCCGCTCGAGTTCGTCACCGGGCTTGGCTGGCGCGCGCCCGACCGCAGGCTCGGCGCCGAGCTCGTCGGCACCTGGGTCGCGGCCAAGGAGGCACGGGAGGCGCGCGGCCTGTGCACCCCGCAGTGCCTCCTCTCGGACGAACGGGCGACGCTCGACCTCCTCGCCTTCTGGCGCGTCGCCGACCGCCTCACCCTGCGCCTCGGCGCCTTCAACCTGACCAATGCCGCCTACGTCGAGTGGAGCAGCATCCGCGGGCTTGCCGACACGCCCGCAAACCGAGCGGTGCGCGACGCCTTCACGAGCCCCCCCCGCAGCGTCACGGTCTCGGTGGCGGCGAGCTTCTGAGGTCTGCCGGCGGGTCGGGCCCCGGCCCGCGCCACACGCAGCGGAAGCCAATGTGGCCGGTCGTGCTGTCGATCGGCTGGGGCTGGCAGGCGGCGGGGCGGTCGGGCCGGCAGTAGCTCGGCGCAGAAAGATGGCTCTCGCCCTTCGGCCCCCGCGCGGGATCGGGACGGCGGGCTGGGCCGGGTCCGCGCTTGCGTCTTGGCTTCCGCCGTGCGGGTTCGGGGGCAGGCAGCAGGCCCCCTCCACGGGCGCGGCATGGTCTGGCCGCCACCAGTCGGCCGTCCATTCCCCAGACGTTGCCGATCATGTCGTGGAGGCCGAAGCCGCTGGCCGGGAAGAGCCCGACCGGCGAGGTGCGCAGGAACCCGTCTTCCCCCGTGTTGCCGTGAGGGAAGGGGCCCTGCCACAGGTTGGCCATGTGCCGGCCGCCGGGCTCGAGGTCATCTTACCAGGCGAACGTGGGGCCGCGCGTGCCGCCCCAGGCGGCAGATTCCCATTCCGCCTCGCTCGGCAGCGCCGTCCCGGCCCAGGCGCAGTAGGCCTCGGCATCTCCCAGCGCCACCTGGGCGACGCGGTGGTCCCACAGCCCGTCGAGGCTGCGGTGCGGCCCCGTCGCGTGCCTCCCGTCCGAGCCCGGTGTTAAGGCCCACCACTGGCGCCAGTCATCGAGCGGCACGGGGCCTCCCGTTGCCATGAACACGAGGCTTGCCGGCGTCAGGAGCCAGGGGCGCGCGCCGGGACAGTCGGCAGCGTTCGGGCCCGGGTCGGCGAGGGTCACGTGGCCGGTTTCCTCGACAATGGCGCCGAACTGGCGGTTGATGACGGGCGTGCGGTCGATCCAGAAGCCCGAGACCGCTCCCTCGTGCGCCGGCGCTTCTGCGCGATGGTGCGCGTCCGAGCCCATGCGGAACCGCCCGCCGGGAAGCCAGACCATGTCACGTGCCACCGCATCCCTTCAGCACGGGGAGCCGGGGCAAGCGGGCGGGGCCGCAGCCGCGCAGAGCGCGCCGGCGATGGGCTCCTCCGCATTGCGCCGCGCGGACATCTTGCCTAACGAGCAGCGCGCGCCGGGGAGTGGCGCAGTCTGGTAGCGCATCTGCTTTGGGAGCAGAGGGTCGCAGGTTCGAATCCTGTCTCCCCGACCATCAGCGAGGCCCTTTGCGGAGCCACCTCGCCCCGGTGTGCTGTGGCGCGCGGCCTCGAGATCCCCGTCAGCTGCCATGCGCAGGGTCGGGCCTGCCTCGCGCCGGCGTCCGCCCCGCGATGACTGACCCTGGCGAGCGCCGCCCCCAGGGGCCGGTCACGCGGTCGTCGCGTAGCCGCCGTCCACCGTCACCACGCTCCCGCACAGATAGGCCGATGCCCGCGCGCCGAGGAAGAGGGCCACGCCCGCCATGTCCTCGGTCGTGCCCCAGCGGCCGAGCGGGGTTGCCTTCAGCACCTCCGCATCGACCCGGTCGGCAATCCCGGCCGTCATCTTCGAGGGGAAGTAGCCCGGCGCAATGGCGTTCACCGCGATCCCGCGCGGGGCGAGGAACTTCGCCATCATTCGGGTCAGGTGGAGCACGCCGGCCTTCGAGGCCGCGTAGCTGTAGCTCTCGATCGGGCTCACGTGGAGGCCGTCGATCGAGCCGATGTTGATGACCCGCGCGAGATCGTCCGGCGTTGCCGCCGCCTCGAGGAGCGGCAGGAGGCGCTGGGTCAGGAAGAACACGGCCTTGAGGTTGATCGTCATCACCTTGTCCCAGCCGTGCTCGGGGAAGCTCCCGAATGGCGCGCCCCAGGAGGCCCCCGCGTTGTTGAACAGGACGTCCACCTTCGGCGCGACCCGCCCGACCTCGGCGGCGAAGCGGTCGATCTCGTCCATCCGCGAGAGGTCGGCCGGAATGGCGGTGGCGGCAGTCCCGAGCGTGGCGGCGAGCCCCTCGACATCCTCGGCCCGGCGGCTCGTCAGGATCACCCGGGCGCCGTTCTCCACATAGGCGCGGGCGATCATCTCGCCGATGCCGCGGCTGCCGCCGGTGATCACGGCGGTCTTGCCGGCAACCGAGAAGAGGGAGGCGATGGCAAGGCTCATGCAGGTTCTCCGGCGGCACGGGCACGCGCCACGCGGCTGGCTTCGGCCGCCGGGAGCGTGCGGTAGAGAAGGACGAGAAGGACGAGGATGGGCACGGCGAAGACGTAGAGCGAGAGGATGGCCTGGCCGAGATCGCCGAGCAGCTCCGACATCTTGCCGACGAGGAACGGCCCCAGCCCCAGCCCGATGATGGTGGTGCCGAGGAAGTAGGTGGCAGTGGCCGCGCCGCGCATCCGCGGCAGCACGAGGTCCTGGCTGGTGGCAGCCGCCACCCCCACCCAGGTGGAGGCGAACACCGAGGCGAGGAAGCCCCAGAGGTAGAAGAGCGTCTCCGAGTCGGTCGTGAACTGGAGGATGAAGAAGGGGGCAGCGCCGAGCAGCGCCACGAAGCCGATGAAGATTCGGCCTGCCGGGTTCCGGCGCTTGAACCAGTCCGACAGGCGCCCGCCGAGGATGACGCCGAGGAAACCCCCGGCTGCTCCTCCACCGCCCAGGAAGAAGCCGGCTACCGCCTTGTCGGCACCGAAGGTGCGGATGGCATAGGGCGCCTGCCAGAAGCCGACCGCGTAGCCGATCATCGAGATGAGGCCGAAGCCGGCAACCACGAACAGGAAGGTCGGCGTGCCCCAGATGAGGGCGAAGGTGGGCGGGTCGCGCCGGCGGATCGACTGCGCCCAGGAGAAGACCGCGTAGCCGGCAAGCCCGATTGCCGCCCACTGCGGCCAGTTGCCCGTGAAACGGATCATGGCGGCCATGAAGGCGAGCGCGACCCCGAGCCCCGCGATGTTCACGGCCAAGGCGCGCGCGCCGAACCGGGCGGCGTGGAGAAGCGTGAAGGGCGGGAGCACGGCGGACAGCTCGGTGAAGAAGCGGCGGAACGGGTCGGGCACCGGCGGGCTCGCGATGCCGTCGGCAAGCCCGCGGACCGGCTCGCGCAGGGTGGCAACCCAGAGTGCGAGGAGGAGGCCGGGGATGCCGACGGCGAGGAAGGCGGCCTGCCAGCCGACGAGGCCGAGCGGCCCGCCTTCGGGAAAGGCCGCGTTCCAGCGTTTCACGATGAGGCCGCCGATGAAGAGCGAGAGCCCGCCGCCGAGGTAGAGGCCCGAGGAGTAGATGGCGAGCGCGGTCGCCCGCTTCTCCTTCGGGAAATAGTCGGAGAGCACCGAGAAGGCGACCGGGCTGGCGCTCGCCTCGCCGACTCCCACCCCGATGCGCGCTGCGGCGAGCTGGCCGAAGCTCTTCGCGAAGCCGGAGAGCGCGGTCATGCCCGACCAGAGGGCAAGCCCGATGGTCAAGAGGCGGATGCGGTGCCAGCTGTCGGCGAGCCGCCCGAGCGGAATGCCGAAGAGGGCGTAGAAGACGCCGAACACGGTGCCGTAGAGGAAGCCGATCTCGGCGTCGCCGACCTTCAGGTCTGCCTTGATGTCCTCAGCGAGGATCGCCATGATCTGCCGGTCGACGAAGTTCATCACGTAGACGAGGACGAGGACGCCAAGCACATACCAGCTGTAGGGCCCGCCCACGCGCGCGCGCTCCGTTTCGGGCTCTCTCCCGTGCATGCGTCCTCCCTTCGGCCTTGCCGTCTGGGCGTGGCGGCTTGCGGCAGGCTTGGCAAGGGGCGCAAGGATCGGCCCCGGCTGGCAAGCCTTCGCCAACCGTCCTATCTGCATCTCGAGGCCTGCCTTGCCCATGCGCGCTGACCATGTCCCGAACCGGCGGGCGCTGATCGACCGGCGCCACGTGGCCGATGCAGCCGTGCGCGCGGTCGCCGAAGCGCCGGCAGGGGAGGGGCGTGCCGCGCTCGTCGCCGTCCTGAAGGGGGCGCTCGCGGCCGGGCGCGCCGAGCTGCGCCGCCGAATCCGCGAGACCCCGGGCCGCGGACTCGAGCTCGCGCACGCCAACAGCTTCCTCGTCGACCAGCTGCTCCGCGTCGCCTTCGACGTGACGACCGGGCAGCTCTACCCGGCCGCCAACCCCAGCGCAGGCGAGCGGCTGGCGATGCTTGCCGTCGGCGGCTACGGCCGCGGCGAGCTCGCCCCCTTCTCCGACGTCGACCTCATGTTCCTGCCACCGCTCCGGGGCACGCCCTGGGTCGAGCAGGTGGTCGAAAGCCTGCTCTACACGCTCTGGGACCTCGGGCTGAAGGTCGGCCACTCCACGCGCACCGCCGACGAGGCGATCCGCATGGCAGGCGCCGACCTCTCGGTCCGCACCGCTCTGCTCGAGGCCCGTTACCTCTGGGGCGACCGCCTGCTTGCCGACGGCTTCGCCTGGCGCTTCCGGCAGGAGGTGGTCGCCGGCCGCGCCCGCCAGTTCGTCGCCGCCAAGATGGCCGAGCGCGATGCCCGTCACCGCCGCATGGGCGACAGCCGCTACCTCGTCGAGCCCAACATCAAGGAAGGCAAGGGGGGCTTGCGCGACCTCCAGACGCTGTTCTGGATCGGCAAGTTCGTCCACGAGGCCGATGACCCGGCCGAACTCGTCGACAAGGGCCTGTTCACGCCCGCCGAGCTGCGGCAGTTCCTGCGGGCGCTGAACCATCTCTGGGCCATTCGCGTGCAGCTCCATGACCTGGCGGGCCGTGCTGAGGAGCGGCTCACCTTCGATCTCCAGCGCGAGATCGCCGAGCGCATGGGCTACCGCGCCCGGCCCGGCTCGGCGCCCGTCGAGCGCTTCATGCGCCACTATTTCATGACGGCGCGCACCGTCGGCGACCTGACCGGCCTCTTCCTCGCCCACCTCGAGGAGCAGACCAGCCGGCGCGCCCGCTTCACGCCTGCGCTCCGGCGGCCGCGGACTCTGAACGGCTTTCTCCTGAGCCGCGGCCGGATCGAGGCGCCCGGCGACGACTGGTTCCGCGAGGACCCGGTCCGTCTGCTCGAGCTGTTCCATCTGGCCGATGCGCACGAGCTCGAGATCCACCCGCTCACCATGCGCCAGGCCGCGCGCGACGCGCCGCTCATCGGCGAGAAGGTGCGTCGCGACCCCCGGGCGAACGCGCTCTTCCTCGAGGTGCTGACCTCAAGGCGCGATCCGGAAAAGCAGCTTCGGCTCATGAACGAGGCCGGCGTCTTCGGCCGCTTCGTGCCCGACTTCGGGCGCGTCGTCGCCAAGATGCAGTACGACATGTACCACCACTACACGGTGGACGAGCATACCATTCGGGCGATCGGGCTCCTCTCCCGCATCGAGCGCGGCGAGCTGGCCGAAGAGCATCCCCTCTCCACCGGCATCATGCGCCTCATCGTCTCGCGCCGGGTGCTCTACGTTGCGGTCCTCCTCCACGACATCGCCAAGGGCCGCGGCGGCGACCACTCCGTCCTCGGCGCGCAGGTGGCCGAGCGGCTGTGCCCGCGGCTCGGCCTCTCGCCCGCCGAGACCGAGACGGTCGCCTGGCTCGTCCGCTACCACCTCCTCATGAGCGCGACCGCCTTCAAGCGGGATCTGGCCGACTGGAAGACCATCCTCGACTTCGCCGACCGGGTGGCAAGCGTCGAGCGGCTGCGGCTTCTCCTGGTGCTGACCGTCGTCGACATCCGCGCCGTCGGGCCCGGCGTCTGGAACGGGTGGAAGGCGCAGCTGCTCACCACCCTCTTCGAAAGCGCGGAGGAAGTGCTCCGCCTCGGCCACAAGCAGACCGGCCGCGAGGCGAGGATTGCCGAGCGCAAGGCGCGGCTTGCCGCGGCAAGCGGTCTTCCGCCCGCGCAGTTCGAGCGCCATGCCCGCCGCTTCTTCGACAGCTACTGGCTGGCCGAGACCGACGAGGTGCTGCTGGCCAACTGCCGGCTGGCAGCCGAGGCCGACGCGGAAGGGCGGGCGCTCTCCATCCGCTGCGTGCCCGACCCGGTGCGCGGCACCACCCTCGTCACGGTCTACGCGACCGACCACCCGGGCATCTTCTACCGCATCGCCGGGGGAATCAGCCTTGCCGGCGCCAACATCCTCGACGCCCGCATCCACACCACCCGCGACGGCATGGCGCTCGACAACCTCGTCGTTGCCGACCCGCTCGGCGGGCCGTTCGACGAACCTGCGGCGCTCGAACGCCTCGCCCGCACCATCGAGGATGCCCTTCTCGGCCGGGTGCGACTCGCCGAGCGGCTCTCCGCCCGGCCCCTGCCGCGGCGCCGGCAGGAGGCCTTCCGGGTGGAGCCGCAGGTCTTCATCGACAACCGCGCGTCCAACCGCTTCACCGTCGTCGAAGTGAACGCGCTCGACCGGCCCGCGCTGCTCTACGGCCTCACCTACGCGCTCTACGGCCTCCGGGTCACCATCCATTCGGCCCATGTGGCGACCTACGGGGAGCGCGCGGTCGACACCTTCTATCTGACCGACCTGACCGGCGACAAGCTGACGGAAGCTGCGCGCCTCAAGGCGCTCGAGAAACGGCTGCTCGAGGTGGCGGCGGCGCCTGCAGCCCAGCGCCCGCGGCCGGCGCAGGCCGCCGAATGACCGGGCCCGCGCGCTAGCTGCACTCGCAGGGCGGAGCGTTCCGGGCGGCCGTCTGCGTCTTCGGCGGCCGGGCCGTTGCCGCGAACTCGGCCGGGTCGAGGCGGGCGTCGCCGTTTCTGTCCGCTTCGCCGAACCTGCGGATCCCTTCCGCCGCATATTCCTCGAAGCTGAGCACGCCGTCGCGGTTGCGGTCGAGGCGGTCGAAGTTGCGCCGGCGGTTGGCAAGGAACTCGGCCTGGCTCACGACGCCGTCACCGTTCCGGTCGGCGCGGGCGAAGCGCTTCTCCTCGCGGCTGAGCGGGCGGGCCGGGGCCGGCTCGGCGAGCAGCGTGAACGGGTCTTCCTCCTCCACGAGCTCCGCATCCGCCGCCGCCGGCAGGGGGCGAGCCTCGCCGGCGGCTGCAGCGGTGGCCGCGGTGCGCGAGGTGGCGGCAGCATCGGCGCGGCCGCCTTCCGAGCGGCTCCAGAGCATGACGGCCACGGCCAAGAGGGCGACTGCGCCGGCAGACGCGGCAATGCGGGACAGGGTGCGGGCAAGCGGGGCCATCGTCGTCTCCGGCGCCTCGCGGCGCAGCTGCCCGACCCCGGGGCGCGCCTACCAGCTCCGCGCGCGGGAGGGAAGGCGGAAAGCCGCGCGCACGAGCACGAGCTGCCGGCCGGCGCCGGCGGCCGGCTTGAGCGCAAGACCGCCGCGCAGCCGGAGGAGATCGGCCCGGGCGAGCCGGTCGAGACCGGCAAGGGCGGGTGGTGTGCCGCCCGTCTCGCGCTCGAAGGCGGGCGGCGGTGCCGCGCGCCAGGCCGCAAGCCCGTCCGCGATGGCACCGGCGCGCGCCGGCCACGGCCGGCGGGCGAAGCGGGCGAAGGCGAGCCGCGCAAGTGCCGGCGCGCTGCCCGGCCCGACGAGCGGGGTGCTGGCTGCCGCGAGCGCCGCGCCGCGCCGGGCGGCCACGTCGGCAAGCGCGGGTGCCGTGCCGCCAAGCAGCGGCAGGAGGGCGTCCTCGAGCCCCTCGAGCGCCACGAGGTCGGCGCCCGCGGGGCGGGCATGGGCGGCAAGGGCGCGCAGATGCGGTTCGGCCGGGGGGCGCGCCCCGCCGGCCAGCTCGGCCAGCCGCTCGCGCCACCAGGCAAGCCGGATCTCGGCGAGGAGCGGCTCGCGCACCTCCGCCACCACCCGCTCGAGCGCGAGATCGAAGGCAAGGAGGGCGGCGAGCGGCTGGCGCAGCCGCACCGGAAGCCAGAGCAGCGCCAGCCAGCGCTCGCGGCAGGCGGTGCGGAGCAGGGCGAGCGCGTCCTCCATGGCGCTCCTCTTCCGCGGGCGGCGCGCGGCGTCCAGACCGGCTTGCACGCAGGGCTGCGGCCTTCCATGCGCCGGGGCGGCGGCAGGGGCCGTGAGGAGGCGGCGGATGGCCGAGGCGAGGCGCGCAGGAGCGGGGCGGCCTTCGGCACCCTGGTGGAAGGGGGCGGTCATCTACCAGGTGTGGCCGCAGAGCTTCATGGACTCGAACGGCGACGGGGTGGGGGACCTGCCGGGCCTTGCCGCCCGCCTACCCCACATCGCCGCGCTCGGCGCCGATGCAGTCTGGATCTCGCCCTTCTACCCCTCGCCCATGGCGGACTTCGGCTACGACGTGGCCGACCACTGCGACGTGGACCCGGCGTTCGGCACGCTCGCCGACTTTGATGCCCTCCTTGCCCGCGCCCACGCCCTCGGGCTTCGCGTCATCCTCGACATGGTGTGGTCCCACAGCTCCGACCGGCACCCCTGGTTTGCCGAGAGCCGCGCGAGCCGCACCAACCCGCGCGCCGACTGGTATGTCTGGGCCGATGCCAGGCCCGACGGAAGCCCGCCCAACAACTGGCAGAGCGTCTTCGGCGGCCCTGCCTGGACCTGGGACGCCCGCCGGGGCCAGTATTATTTCCACAACTTCCTGAAGGCGCAGCCCGACCTCAACCTCCACCACCCCGCCGTGCGGGCCGCCGTGCTCGCCATCGGCCGCTTCTGGCTCGCGCGCGGCGTGGACGGCCTGCGCCTCGATGCCATCACCTTCGCTCTCCACGACGAGCGGCTGCGGAACAACCCGCCCGCACCCGTCCGCCCGGAGCGGCCCAGCCGCCCGTTCGACTTCCAGACGCCGCGCCACACCCTCTCGCACCCGGCGCTGCCGCGCCTCCATGCCGAGATCCGCGGCCTTCTCGACTCCTTCCCCGACCGGTTTGCACTGGCCGAGGTGGTGAGCCCGACGCCCCTTTCCGACATGCGCCGCGCGACTGCGCCGGGGCGCCTGCATTCGGCCTACGGCTTCGCGTTCCTGCGCGCACCGCGCCTCGCCCCCGCGCTCGTGGTGGAGGCGATGGCGGGCTTCCCGGCCCGCTCCGGTGTCGGCTGGCCGAGCTGGGCCTTCTCGAACCACGACGCCGTGCGCGCCGTCTCGCGCTGGGCGCCGCCCGAAGCGCGCGCGCCGATGGCGCGGCTGCTGCTTGCGCTCCTCGTCGCGCTGCGCGGCACGATCCTCCTCTACCAGGGCGAGGAGCTGGGTCTGCCGCAGGCCGAGGTGCCGTTCGCCGACCTGAAGGACCCGGAGGCGATCGCCAACTGGCCGCTGACGCTGGGCCGCGACGGCGCCCGCACGCCAATGCCCTGGGTGGCCGGTGCGCCGCACGCCGGCTTCACCATTGGCACGCCGTGGCTGCCCATCGGAGAGGGCCATGCCGCGCTCGCCGCCGACCTCCAGGAGCGGGACCCGGAGTCGACGCTCGCGCTGGCCCGCCGCCTGCTCGCGCTCCGCCGGCGCCACCCGGCGCTGCGGCTTGGCCGCTTCGTCCCGCTCGTTGCCGACGACACCCTGCTCGCCTTCGACCGGGTGCGCGGGCGCGAGCGGCTGCGTTGCCTGTTCAACCTGGGCGAGGTGCCCCGCCGGCACGCCCTCGGCACGGGGGCGGTGCTCGCTGCGGTCAACGGGGCGGAGCCGGGCTTCCTTCCGCCGCGCGCTGCGCTCATCGCCTTCGCGCCGGGTGGGGAGGGGCAGGGGGAGGGTGCGGGGCAGGAGCGCTGCGCATGACCCTCCTTGTCGGCGACATCGGCGGCACGCACGCGCGCTTCGCCGTCGCCCGGCGCGCGGGGGCCGGGGTGGCGCTGGGGCCCGTCGTCCGGCTTCAGACCGGGTCCTTCCCCGGCCTCGCAGAGGCGCTCGAGGCCGCCCGCGCCGGGCTCGGGCAGCGGCTGCCGCGGCGGGCCGCGATCGCGGTTGCCGCCGCGGTCGGCGACGGGCCGGTCACGATGCCCAACGCCGGCTGGGCGATCGCGGCGGAGGCGGTGGCCGCCCGGCTCGGCCTTGCGCGGCTCGACCTCCTCAACGACGTGGAAGCCGCCGGCCATGCCGTGCTCCGCCTCGGCCCGGCCGGCCTGGCCCATGTGTCCGGCCCCGCCGTCTGGCCCGCGCGCGGGGTCATCAGCCTCGTCGCTCCAGGCACCGGTCTCGGCGCTGCCCTCCTGCTTGCCGACCCGCGGAGGCCGCGGGTGCTGGCGACCGAGGCCGGCCACATCGGCTTCGCGCCCGCCGACGCGTTCGAGGATTCGCTCGTTGCGGCCCTCCGCAAGCGCTTCGGGCGGGTCTCGGCCGAACGGCTCGCCTCGGGGCCGGGGCTCGCCGCCATCCATGGCGCGCTCGCCGCCACGGCCGGAGCGGGCACGCCTGCGGCCGCGCCGGCCGATGCGGCCACCCTCTGGGAGGCCGCGCGCGACGGCCGGGATCCGCTTGCGGCAGAGGCACTCGAGCGCTGGCTTGCCATCCTCGGCGCCGTTGCCGGGGATCTCGCGCTTGCTCATGGCGCCCAGGCGGTGGTGCTGGGCGGCGGGATCGCCTCTCGGCTTGGTGCGCGCCTCGCGGCGCCCGCCTTCCGCACCCGCTTCCTCGCCAAGGGCCGGTTTGCCGGGCGAATGGAGCGGCTGCCGCTGTTCCGCATCACCCACCCCGAGCCCGCGCTCCTCGGCGCGGCCCTTGCCGGCTTCGCCCTCGCCCGCGCCGCGCGCGCCATGCCAAGACCATCTCCCCTCGCATGAAGGAAAAGTGGCAGCGCCCCGCGCGCGGCTCTGCTAGCAGCGTGGGTTCATGTCCGCAGTCCAAGGGTCCATGACGGCCTCGGCCGCCCACCTGTCGCAGACGCGCCTTCCGCCGCGCCCGCTTGACCACCTCGACCGGCTCGAGGCCGAGTCCATCCACATCCTGCGCGAGGTGGTGGCCGAGTGCGAACGGCCGGTGATGCTCTACTCGGTCGGCAAGGACTCGGCGGTGATGCTCCACCTCGCGCGCAAGGCCTTCTTCCCTGCACCGCCGCCCTTCCCGCTCCTCCACATCGCCAGCGGGTGGGACTTCGCGGATGTCCTCGCTCACCGCGACCGGATGGCGGCTGCCGCCGGCATGGAGCTCATCGTCCACCACAATGCCGCCGCCGCGGCAGCAGGCGTGAACCCGTTCGACACGCCCACGCCCGTCTACACCCGCCTCATGCTGACGGAAGCGCTCGTCGCCGCGCTCGACGCCCATGGCTTCGATGCCGCCTTCGGCGGCGCCCGGCGCGACGAGGAGAAGGCCCGCGCCAAGGAGCGGATTTTCTCGTTCCGCAGCGCCTCCCACGCCTGGGACCCGAAGGCGCAGCGGCCCGAGCTCTGGAACCTCTACAACGCGCGCAAGAACCCGGGCGAGAGCATCCGCGTCTTCCCGCTTTCGAACTGGACCGAGCTCGACATCTGGGCCTACATCGCCCGCGAGGGCGTGCCGCTGGTGCCGCTCTACTTCGCGGCCGAACGCCCCACCGTGCGCCGGGGGAACCTGCTGCTCGTCGTCGATGACGACCGCTTCCGCTTCCTGCCCGGCGAGACGGTCGAGCCGCGATGGGTCCGCTTCCGGACGCTCGGCTGCTACCCGCTCACCGGCGCGGTCGAGAGCCGGGCGGCAACGCTTGCCGAGGTGATGGCCGAGATGCAGGCCGTCCGCGTCTCCGAGCGGGCAGGGCGTGCCGTGGACCATGACGAGGCCGCCTCGATGGAGAGGAAGAAGCAGGAGGGCTACTTCTGATGGACGGGCGCGACTCTCCGCTGGCCCGCGCTGCCGCCGAACCCCTGGCGGCGCCCGAGGGCGCGGCCGCGCCGGCACCTGCCACCGGGGGGCTGCTGCGCTTCCTCACCTGCGGCTCGGTGGATGACGGCAAATCGACCCTCATTGGCCGGCTCCTCCACGACTGCCGCGCGCTTCTCGAGGACCAGCTCGCAGCGCTCGCGGCGGACTCGCGTCGCCACGGCACCCAGGGCGACGACCTCGACTTCGCGCTCCTCGTCGATGGCCTCGCCGCCGAGCGCGAGCAGGGCATCACCATCGACGTGGCCTACCGCTACTTCGCCACCCCGCGGCGCAAGTTCATCGTTGCCGACACGCCCGGCCACGAGCAGTACACCCGGAACATGGCAACCGGCGCCTCGACCGCCGATCTTGCCATCCTCCTCGTCGATGCGCGGAAAGGGGTCGTCACCCAGACCCGCCGGCACGCCACCATCGCCCACCTGCTCGGCATCCGCCACTTGGTGCTGGCGGTCAACAAGATGGACCTGGTCGGCTTCGGCGAGCCCGTCTTCGCTGCCATCGTCGCCGAGTTCCGGGCCTTTGCCGACCGCCTCGGCATCGGCGAGGTGGTGGCCATCCCCCTCTCGGCGCTGGCTGGCGACAATGTGACCGCCCCCTCGGCGCGGATGCCCTGGCATGCCGGCCCCACCCTCCTTGCCCACCTCGAGACGGTCGAGGTGGATTGGGACCGCGCCCGCGCCCGCCCGTTCCGCATGCCGGTCCAGTGGGTGAACCGCCCCGACCAGACGTTCCGGGGCTTTGCCGGGCTCGTCGCCTCCGGGGTCATCCGGCCCGGAGACGAGGTGAGAGTGCTGCCCTCCGGCCGCACGACGCGGGTGGCCCGCATCGTCACCATGGAGGGCGATCTCGCCGAGGCGGCGGCCGGCCAGTCGGTAACGCTGACCCTTGCCGACGAGGTCGAGGCGGGCCGCGGCAGCGTGATTGCGGCTGCCAGCGCGCCCCCGCAGGTGGCCGACCAGTTCGAGGCGACGATCGTGTGGATGGACGATGCGCCGCTTCACGTCGGCCGCGGCTACTGGCTGAAGCTCGCCACCCAGACGGTGACGGCAACGGTTGCGCACCCGAAGCACGTGCTCAACGTCAACACGCTCGAGCATCTGGCGGCCAAGACGCTGGAGATGAACGCGATCGGCGTGGCCGAGGTGCGGACGGACCGGCCCATCGTCTTCGAGCCCTACGCCGACAGCCGCACACTCGGCGGCTTCATCCTCATCGACCGGCTCACCAACCGCACCGTGGGTGCGGGCATGCTCCACTTCGCGCTGCGGCGCTCGCAGAACGTGCACTGGCAGGCGCTCGAGATCAGCCGCGAGGCGCGCGCGGCGCTCAAGAACCAGAAGCCGGCCGTGCTCTGGTTCACGGGCCTGTCCGGCTCGGGCAAGTCGACGATTGCCAACCTGGTCGAGAAGCGGCTCCACCGGATGAACCGCCACACCTTCCTGCTCGACGGCGACAATGTCCGCCACGGGCTCTGCCGCGACCTCGGCTTCACCGAGGCCGACCGGATCGAGAACATCCGCCGCGTCGGCGAGGTGGCGCGCCTCATGGCCGATGCCGGGCTCATCGTGATCACCGCCTTCATCTCGCCGTTCCGCGCCGAGCGCGAGATGGTGCGGCGCATGCTCCCCGAGGGCGAGTTCCTCGAGATCTTCGTCGACACCCCGCTCGAAGTGGCCGAGGCGCGCGACGTAAAGGGCCTCTACGCCAAGGCCCGCCGCGGCGAGCTCAGGAACTTTACCGGGATCGACAGCCCCTATGAGCCGCCCGAGGCCCCGGAACTGCGCATCGACACCACCCGCACGTCGCCCGAGGAGGCGGCCCGCCTCGTCGTGGCCCGACTGCTCGGCGAGGACTGAGCCCCGCCGGGCCGGGCGTTGGCAGGCCCGGCGGCTGCCGCTAGGAAAAGGCGCTGCAACAGGAGGAGGCGTGGCATGCGGCGATTCGGTTCGGCTCTCTTGGGCCTCACGGTTCTGGCGGCGGCCGGGGCGGCCTCTGCCCAGGTGGCAAGCGTGATCGAGGCGCGCCAGAACAACTTCAAGGCGATCGCCAAGGCCTTCAAGACCATCAACGACGAGCTGAAGGCCTCCCGGCCCTCGCTCGCCGTGCTGCGTGCGGCGGCCGCCGATCTCACCGCGGCCTCGCAGCGGATCCCGAACGGCTTTCCCGCCGGCAGCGGCCCGGAATCGGGAGTGAAGACCGAAGCGCTGCCTGCCATCTGGCAGAATCCGGCCGGCTTCACCGAGGTGGCCAACCGCCACATCGCCGCCGTCCGCGCGCTCGAGGCCGCCGCGCAGTCCGGCGACATCGCGCGGATCCGGTCTGCCACCGACGCAGTCGGGCCTACCTGCAAGGCCTGCCACGACCAGTTCCGCCTGAAGAAGTGAGGGCGCAAGCGTCCGGCGAGGGGCCGGCGCGCATCGTCCGCGTCTGGGATCTCCCCGTCCGCCTGTTCCACTGGACGCTCGTGCCCCTCCTGCTCGCGATGTGGTGGACCGGCGAGGAGGGCGAGCTCGAGACCCACGTGCGGATCGGGACCGTCGTCCTCGGCCTCCTCGTCTTCCGGATCCTCTGGGGCCTCGTCGGCAGCGAGACGGCGCGCTTCGCGAGCTTCCTGAAAGGGCCGGGCGCCATCCGCGCCTACCTCGCAGGCAGCCGGCCGCATCATCTCGGCCACAACCCGCTGGGCGGCTGGAGCGTCGCTGCCATCCTCCTCGTGCTCCTTGCCCAGACCGTCCTCGGCCTCTTCGCCCAGGACATCGACGGCATGTTCTCCGGGCCGCTCAACCACCTCGTCTCCTACGAGACGGGCGAGCTCGCGCGGACGTGGCACCACCGGCTGTTCAACCTCGTCCTCGCGCTCGGCGCGCTCCACATCCTTGCCATCACCTGGTATCTCCTCGGGCGGAGCGAGGACCTGCTGCTGCCCATGATCACCGGCCGCAAGGCGGTGCCCGAGGCGGTGCGCGAGCCCGCGCGGGCTTCGCCCCTTGCCCTGGTGGTCGCGGTCGCGCTCGCCGTCGCGCTGGCCTGGTGGGTGGGGGCGGGCGCTCCGCTCCCGGAACTCTCCGGCGCGTGAGGCGGAAAGGCTGGGCCGGCCCCGGTCGGCCCTAGAAGCCGAAGGGGATGCCGCCGGCGAAGAACAGCACGAGAAGGCCCGACCAGGCCACGAGGAACGCCACGGAGTAGGGAAACATCATCACGAACATTTCCCCCAGCGTGAAGCCCGGCACGTAGCGGCGCATGAAGGCGAGGATCACGCCGGCGTAGATCATCATGGGCGTGATGATGTTGGTGACCGAATCCCCCACCCGGTAGGCCGCCGCCACCACGTCCGGCGTCATCGCCGGATTCACCGTGTAGAGCATCGGCACGAACATGGGGCCGAGCAGCAGCCACTTGGAGGTGAGGCCGCCCACCACCAGGTTCACGAGCGCGGTGAGCAGCACGAAGGCCAGCAGCAGCAGGACGGGCAGCTTCTCGAGGCCGAGCGCGATGAGGCCGCTCGCCCCGAGGTGGGTGAGGAGCGCACCGAGCCCGGAGTAGGAGAAGAGCGAGAGCGCGTTGTAGGCGAAGAAGGCGAGCACGATGACGTAACCCATCGTGTTCATCTGCTTCACCATGCCCGCCACCACGTCCTTCACCGAGCGGAAGGTGCCGGCGCCGAAGCCGAAGGCGGCCCCGACCGCCAGGAAGACAAAGGCAATGAGCAGCACCAGCCGCTCGAGGTAGGGCACCACCCGCTGCCCCGTCTCGGGGCTGTCGAACGGGGCAAGCGGCCCGCGCGCGAGGAGCCAGACGAGCAGGAGCGCGACCGCAAGCGCGAGGCCCGCCCAGCGCAGGCCCCGCCGTTCCTCGGCCGTGAGTGCGAAGGCGCCGATGTCGAGGTCCCCCGGCCGCTCCCAGCCGAGGCCCGCGAGCCGCGGTTCGACGAACCGGTGCGTGACCCAGGCGCCGACCGGTGCCAGCACGAAGACCGAAGCGGCGGTGAACCAGTAGGTCATGGTCGGCGGGGTCAGCGCCTGCCCGAGCGAGCCGAGGAAGGGCACGCCCTGGGCCTCGGCGAAGGCGCGGGCGTTCACCCCCATGATCACGTCCGACGTGGTGCCGGGCACGAGGTTGGCGGAGAAGCCGGCGGAGACTCCGGCGAAGGCAGCGGCCATGCCGGCGAGCGGGTGCCTGCCGACCGAGGCGTAGAGGAGCCCGGCGAGCGGCACGAGGATGAGGTAGCCAGCGTCTGACGCAAGCGAGCTCATGACCCCGAGGAACACGACGGCAAGCGCCAGGAACCGCCCCGGAATGCCCGAGGCCGCCCGCTTGATGAGGGCCCCCAGCAGCCCGGCATGCTCGGCGACACCGACCGCCATGACGATCACGAGGATGATGCCGAGCACCCCGCCGCCGAAGGCAAGGAAGTTCTGGACGACCATGTTGTCGAAGATCCACAGGACCCCCTCGCGCGTGGACATGTCGCGGATGGTCTGGGTCACCGTTCCGCCGGTCGGGCTTCGCGCCTCGTAGCTGTAGCCGCCGAGCGCCGTGCTCGCGAGGAAGAAGAGCGGCCAGAGCGCCATGAAGATGACGACCGGGTCGGGGATGAGCCGGGCGATCCGGAGGATCAGGCCCTCGGGCGTTTCGGCGGGAGCGGTCTTGGCCATGGCGCGGCCCAGTGGACGAGCGCGCGGCCGGTGTCGAGCCGGCGAGTGCTGCCCGCTTCTTCATCAGCCTTGCCGGAGAATCGGGCAGCGCCCGCGGCCGTTCGTGGGGTGCTGCCCCGGGTTTTGGAGGTTGGCACGAACCTTGCTGGCTTGGAAGCGCGGGCGGCGCCGCTCGCCTGCCTGGCCCTGGGGAGTGCGATGAAGAAGGTCGAGGCCATCATCAAGCCGTTCAAGCTCGACGAGGTGAAGGAAGCGCTTCACGACGTCGGCGTGTCCGGCATCACCGTGACCGAGGCGAAGGGCTTCGGCCGGCAGAAGGGTCACACCGAACTCTATCGCGGAGCGGAATACATCGTCGACTTCCTGCCCAAGGTCCGCCTCGAGGTCGTCGTCGACGACACCCAGGTCGACAGGGTCGTCGAGGCCATCGCCGCGGCCGCGCGCACCGGGCGCATTGGCGATGGCAAGATCTTCGTCTCGCCCGTCGAGGCCGCGGTCAGGATCCGCACTGGCGAGCGCGACCTCGACGCCATCTGAGCCCTGGGCCCGAGGTCAGTCCGAACTTTCATTTTCCAGGAGAGAGAGCAGCGATGGCCACCAAGCCCGAAGACATCCTCAAGATCATCAAGGAGAAGGAGATCGAGTGGGTCGATCTCCGCTTCACCGATCCCAGGGGCAAGTGGCAGCACCTCTCGATGGCCAAGCGCGTCATCAACGAGGACAACCTGACCGAAGGCTTCATGTTCGACGGTTCGTCGATCGCCGGCTGGAAGGTGATCAACGAGAGCGACATGATCCTGAAGCCGGATCTCGACGCGCACTACATCGACCCCTTCTCGGCGACGCCGATGCTCATCCTCTTCTGCGACATCGTCGAGCCCGCAACCGGCGAGCTCTATGGCCGCGACCCGCGCTCGACCGCCAAGCGCGCGGAGGCCTATCTCAAGGCCTCTGGCGCCGGTGATACGGTCTATGTCGGCCCGGAGGCCGAGTTCTTCGTGTTCGACGACGTCCGCTTCGCCCAGGGCTATGCCGGCGGCCACTACGCCATCGACGACGTCGAGCTCCCCACCAACTCCGGCCGCCAGTATGACGAGGGCAACCTCGGCCACCGGCCGCGCGCCAAGGGCGGCTACTTCCCGGTGCCGCCGGTCGACTCGGCGATGGATCTCCGCTCCGAGATGGTGGCCACCATGCTCGAGATGGGCCTGCCCTGCGACAAGCACCACCACGAGGTCGCAGCCGCCCAGCACGAGCTCGGCCTCGAGTTCGGCACGCTCGTCCAGACCGCCGACCGGATGCAGATCTACAAATATGTCGTGCAGATGGTGGCGCAGGCCTACGGCAAGACGGCCACCTTCATGCCCAAGCCCATCAAGGACGACAACGGCTCGGGCATGCACACCCACATGTCGATCTGGAACAAGGGAAAGCCCTTGTTCGCGGGCGAAGGCTATGCCGGTCTCTCCGAGACGGCGCTCCACTTCATCGGCGGCATCATCAAGCATGCGAAGGCCGTGAATGCCTTCACCAACCCCACGACCAACAGCTACAAGCGCCTCGTTCCCGGCTTCGAGGCGCCAGTGCTGCTCGCCTACTCCAGCCGCAACCGTTCGGCCTCCTGTCGGATTCCTTACGGCGCCAGCGCCAAGGCCAAGCGCGTCGAGGTGCGCTTCCCCGACGCCACCGCCAACCCCTATCTCGCCTATTCCGCGCTGCTGATGGCCGGCCTCGACGGCATCGAGAACAAGATCCACCCCGGACCGGCGATGGACAAGAACCTCTATGATCTCCCGCCCCGCGAGCTGAAGAAGGTGCCCACCGTCTGCGGATCGCTGCGCGAGGCCCTGATCAGCCTCGACAAGGGCCGCGCCGTGTTCACCAAGGGCGGCGTGTTCACCGACGACCAGATCGACGCCTACATCGAACTCAAGATGGAAGAAGTGCTCCGTTGGGAGATGACCCCGAGCCCGGTCGAGTTCGACATGTACTTCAGCGCCTGACGGCGGGGCGCCGGAGCGGGCCGTTCGGGCGAACGGTCCGCTCCGGACCCGTCTTCACCCCTCCGGTTGCGCGTTCAGCACATCCTCGCTAGAGTTCCCTGCAAGAATCCTGCCAAGTGGCCGAGGCCGTGAGCCGGGCTCGGCCGGGCCGTTTGGGTCGTGCGGCCGGTGTTGCCTTCGTGGCTGAGGGCCCGGCAGGTTCCCTTCGTTCGTGGAGGGGGCTGCGCGGCAGGGCTGGTCGGTCGCCGGCAGGAGTCGGCAGGCGGGGTCGGAGCGGGAGTGGCGCGTGGAGGCAGTCGCCGCGGCGAGGGCCGGGCAGGAACCGGGGGAGCCGAACCCAGGCGGGGGCGCTGCGCGCGCCGATGGCGGTGAGGCGAGGGACACCGGGCTTGCCGTCATCTCCATCGGCAAGTCCTACGACGGCCGCGTCGTCCTCCGCGACGTCTCGCTCTCCGTGAACCGCGGCGAAGTGGTGGGTCTCCTCGGGCCGAACGGCGCCGGCAAGACGACCTGCTTCTACTCCATCATGGGTCTTGCCGCGCCCGACCATGGGCGCATCCTTCTCGACGGCATCGAGATCACGTCGCTACCCATGTATCGCCGGGCTGCGCTCGGGCTCGGCTACCTTCCGCAGGAGACCTCCATCTTCCGCGGGCTGACGGTGGCCCAGAACATCGAGGCGGTTCTCGAGATCGTCGAGCCTGACCCGGCGTGCCGCGCGGCGCGCCTCGATGCCCTGCTCGTCGAGTTCAACATCGCCCGCCTGCGGAACGCGCCGGCCATGGCGCTCTCCGGCGGGGAGCGCCGCCGCTGCGAGATCGCCCGGGCACTCGCCGCCAGCCCCTCGATCATGCTTCTCGACGAGCCGTTCGCCGGCATCGACCCCATCTCGATTGCCGACATCCGCAAGCTCGTCATGCACCTGCGCGAGCGCGACATCGGCGTCCTCATCACCGACCACAACGTCCGCGAGACGCTCGACATCGTCGACCGCGCCTGCATCATCTACGACGGCCGCGTGCTGTTCGAGGGCACGCCCGAGGCGCTGGTGAAGGACGCCCGCGTGCGCGAGGTCTACCTCGGGCAGGACTTCAGCCTCTAGCCCCGCCATGGCCCTCGGTCCCCGCCTCGATCTCCGCACCACCCAGACGCTGGTGCTGTCGCCGCAGCTCCAGGCGGCAATCCGGCTTCTTGCCCTTTCCAACCTCGAGCTTCAGGCCGAGGTCGCCGCCGAGCTCGAGCGCAATCCGCTTCTCGCCGAAAGCGACGAGACCGGTGACGGAGCCGGCCCGGACGAGCCTGGAGAGGCGGGCGACCCCCTGTCGCAGGCTGCCGCCGATCCGGCGGCAGAGTCCGAGGGCGGCGTGCCCGATGGCAGCGGCGAGGCGCTCGATGTCGACTTCGTCGAGGAACGCTTCCATCACGACAGCGTGGCAGACCTGCCGCGTGCGCCCGGTGACGACGAGGACGCCTTCACGCCCGACATGCTGGCGGCCGAGGAGGACAGCCTTGCCGAGCATCTGGCGCGCCAGGCCGGGAGCCGCCTCGCCGGCACCGACCTTGCCATCGCGCTTGCCATCATCGCCGTCCTCGACGAGGCGGGGTATCTCACCGAGCCGCTCGAGGAGGTGGCCGCGCGCCTTGCCATCCCGCTCGCCGAGGCGGAGCGCGTTCTCGGCCTCGTCCAGCAGTTCGAGCCGACCGGGGTCGGTGCCCGCACCCTTGCCGAATGCATCGCGCTCCAGGCCAGGGAGCGCGACCGTTACGACCCCTGCATGGCCACCCTCATCGCCCATCTCGACCTTGTCGCGAAGGGCGACCTCGCCCAGCTCCGGCGCCTCTGCGACGTCGACGCCGAGGATCTTTCCGACATGTTGCGCGAGCTTCGGAGCTACGACCCCAAGCCAGGCTTGCGGGTGGGCGGCGGACGCGTCACCCACGTCGTCCCCGACCTCTTCGTCCGCGAGACGGCCGCGGGCTTCGTGGTCGAGCTCAACCAGGCCACGCTCCCGCGCCTCATCGTCAACCGCCGCTACCAGGCGGTCATTGCGGCGCACGCGGCCAGCCGCGGCAACCGTGCCGAGCGCCAGTTCCTCGAAGGCTGCCTCGCCAGCGCCCAGTGGCTCATCCGCGCGCTCGACCAGCGCGCGAGCACCATCCTCAAGGTCGCCTCCGAGATCGTGACGCAGCAGGCCGGCTTCTTCGCCCACGGCGTCTCGCACCTGAGGCCGCTCACGCTCCGCCAGGTCGCCGATGCAACGGGCGTGCACGAGTCGACCGTGAGCCGGGTCACGTCGAACAAGTATCTCTCCTGCGCGCGCGGCGTCTTCGAGCTGAAGTATTTCTTCTCCTCTGCCGTCCACTCGGCCGACGGCGGCGAGGACGTGGCGATCGCTGCCGTCAAGGCCCGGATCCGCGCGCTCATCGAGGCGGAGGAGCCGCTGAAGCCGCTCTCCGACAGCGACCTCCACGCCCTCCTCGAGAAGGAAGGCCACGCGCTCTCGCGGCGCACGGTCGCCAAGTATCGGGAGGCCATGGGCATCCCCTCGAGCTTCGACCGGCGGCGGCGGGCGCTCGTCCGCGCCGCCTAGAGGGCAATCCCGAGCGCGGCGGAAAGCTCGGCGAGGGCCTCGGCTTCGTCCCTCACCTTGATGGCCGTCATGCCCATCGCCGCGGCCGGCTTGCAGTTGATGCCGAGGTCGTCGAGGTAGATGCACGCTTGCGCCGGCACGGCCAGCCGCTCCAGCATCATCGCGTAGATGCGCGGATCGGGCTTGCGCACGCCGGCCTTCGAACTCTCGATCACATGGTCGAAGCGGGCGAGCACCGCCGCCACTTCGGCCGCCCGCGCACCCCCTGGCGCCATGCCCGGGCCTTCCCCAACCCGGGCGTTGTTGGTGATGCAGCCAAGGAGCAGGCCCGCCGCCCGACAGGAGTCGAGGGCTGCCACCATCCGCGGCCGGATGGCGCCCGAGAGAAGCGGCAGCACGTCGGCACCCCTCACCGCGTGGCCGAGCGCTCCACTTTCGGCCGCGAACAGCGCATCGAAGGTCTCGGCGTCGATCTCGCTGCGCTCGAGCCGCGCCCAGGCGTTGGCATCGGGGTTGGTGGCGTTGACCTGCCGGAGGAAGCCATCGGGCAGGCCCCGCTCTGCCTCGAACCGGCGGAACGCCGCGAAGGGGGATTCGGTGATGACCCCGCCGAAATCCCAGATGACCGCCCGGAACTGCCCCATGCCCTGTTCCCTGCCGGCCTTGCGCGCGCACGGCAAGCCGCCCTTGCCGGAAGCGCCGGCCCGCCCTAGGGCCGCGCGATGCGCGCCGGGCTCACCACCTGGATCATCGCTGCCCTCCTTCTCGGCCTTGCCGTGGGTGGCGCCGTCAACCTCACCCGCGCACCCGAGGAGGCCAAGGCCTTCGCCCAGGCGCTGACGCTCGTCACCGACGTCTTCCTTCGGCTCATCAAGATGATCATCGCGCCCCTCGTCCTTGGCGCACTGGTCTCGGGCATCGGCCGCATGGGCGGCGACGTGGGCGCGCTTTCGCGCATCGGCTTTCGCGCGGTCGCCTGGTTCATCGCAACGTCGGTCGGCGCGCTCCTCATTGGCTGGGCCGCCGTCAGCCTGTTCCAGCCGGGCGTGGGCCTCGGCCTGCCGCTGCCTCCGGCCGCCGCCGACAGCGGCGTCTCGACCGAGGCCTTCACCTTCCGCCGCTTCGCAACCGAGCTCGTGCCCACCTCGATCTTCGACGCGCTGGCCCGGAACGCCATCCTCCAGGTCGTCGTCTTCTCGGTCTTTGCCGGCACCGCGCTCGCCCGGATGGGGGAGAGGGGCAAGGTTCTGCTCGAGGGCGCCCATGCCCTCATGGACCTGATGCTCATCGTCACCGGCTTCGTCATGAAGGTGGCGCCCGCCGCCGTCTTCGCCGCGGTTGCCGCCACGATCGCCGAGCGCGGGCTCGGGGTCGTCCTCACCTACGGCAAGTTCATGGGCGGCTTCTACGTCGCCCTCCTCGGTCTCATCACGCTCAACCTTCTCGCCTGCGGGTTCGTGATCGGCTTCGCCCCTCTCACCCGGCTGGTGAAGGAAATCCGCGACCCCTTCGTGCTCGCCTTCTCGACGGCAAGCTCAGAGGCTGCCTACCCGCGCATTCTCGCCGCGCTCGACCGGTTCGGCATCCCCAACCGCATCTCCTCCTTCGTCCTGCCCTTGGGCTACAGCTTCAACCTCGACGGCTCGATGATGTACTGCGTCTTCGCCGTCCTCTTCATTGCCCAGGCCTACGGCATCGAGCTCACGCTCTTCGAGCAGGTGGCCATGATGGGCCTGCTCCTCGTCACCTCGAAGGGCATCGCCGGCGTGCCGCGCGCCTCGCTCGTGGTGATTGCCGCCACGCTCCCGGTCTTTGGCATTCCGGTTGCCGGCCTCCTCCTCATCCTCGGCGTCGACCATTTCCTCGACATGGGGCGCTCGGCCACCAACGTCGTCGGCAACGCGGTCGCCTCGGCTGCCGTCTCGCAGTGGGAGATGGAGCGGGAAGCACGCGAGGCAGCGCGCGCTGCCGCCCGGCCAGCGGTGGCGGAGTAGCCGCGCGGGGGTTCGGACCGGCCGCTTCGGACCGGTTTTTGCGTAATCGAACTCCGCATTTTCCTTGACTCGTCCGGCGCCCCGGCTAGGCTTGGCAGCGGGAGGAATGAAAGGGAGAGACCGATGGCCACGCTCGCTGCCGAACCGGCGCTCACGCTTGATGATCTCGATGTCTCGCGGCTCGACGAATGGCTCGAGCACCGGGCCATCCTGCCCAAGTTCGCGAAGCTCCGCCGCCACGGGCCGCTCCACTGGTGCCCGGAATCCCGGTTCGGCCCCTACTGGTCGGTGGTGACCCATGCCGCCATCATGGAGGTCGAGGGCCGGCCAGACCTCTTCTCCTCGCGCTGGGACCTCGGCGGCATCACGATTGCCGACCGAAACCCGGAGCGCGAGGAGCCGGAGATGCCGATGTTCATTGCCATGGACCGGCCGCAGCATACCGGCCAGCGCCGGACGGTGGCGCCGGCCTTCACCCCGGCCGAGATGCAGCGCCATGCGCCGAACATCCGCCGCCGCACGGCCGAGCTCCTCGACTCCCTGCCCGAGGGCGAGGTCTTCGACTGGGTCGACCGCGTGTCGATCGAGCTGACGACCGGCATGCTCGCCATCCTCTTCGACTTCCCGTGGGAAGACCGGAGGCTCTTGACCATGTGGTCTGACACGGCGACCGACTTCCAGGCGATCGACGACGACGAGGCCAACCGGCGGCGCTGGGAGATCCTGTTCGAGATGGCGGCCTACTTCACCCGCCTGTGGCAGGAGCGGGCCGATGCCCCGCC
The DNA here is from genome assembly GCF_015354055.1 of Thermaurantiacus tibetensis. Classification (GTDB taxonomy): domain Bacteria; phylum Pseudomonadota; class Alphaproteobacteria; order Sphingomonadales; family Sphingomonadaceae; genus Thermaurantiacus; species Thermaurantiacus tibetensis. The sequence continues at coordinate 315,338 of NZ_JACHTM010000003.1, read as the reverse complement.
TCGCCCCGATCTCATCTCGATCATGGCCCATTCGCCTGCCACCCGCAACATGAGCCCGCAGGAGTTCCTCGGCAACCTCGTCCTCCTCATCGTCGGCGGCAACGACACCACCCGCAACACCATGTCGGGCGCGGTGATGGCGCAGAACCTCTGGCCCGAAAACTGGCAGCGGATGATGGACGACCCCGCGCTCATCGAGAACGGTGTCGCCGAGCTCATCCGCTGGCAGACGCCGCTTGCGCACATGCGCCGCACGGCGCTTGCCGACGTCGAGCTCCACGGCCAGACCATCCGCGCCGGGGACAAGGTCGTCATGTGGTATCTCTCCGCCAACCGCGACGAGAGCATCTTCCCTGACGGCGATGTCTTCATGCCGTGGCGCGCGAATGCGCGGCGCCACCTTGCCTTCGGCTTCGGCATCCACCGCTGCGTCGGCGCCCGGCTTGCCGAGCTGCAGATCGGCATCTTGCTGGAGGAAATGCAGCAGCGGCGGATGCGGGTCGAGCTCGCGGGTGAGCCCACGCGCGTCTATTCCAACTTCGTCCACGGCTTCCGGAAGCTTCCGGTGAGAGTGAGCCGGGGCTAGCCGCGGGGCGCAGGGCGCGTTCCGGGGGGCGAGCGGCGCGCGGGCCGGAAGGCGAGGCGCCCGTGGCGCGCTGCGGGGGAGCGACGGGCCGGCGGGGCGTTCTGGGAGCGCGAGGGGCCCGGGGGAGCGACGGGCCCGGGGGAGCGACGGGCCCGAGGGAGCGACGGGCCCGGGGGAGCGACGGGCCCGAGGGAGCGACGGGCCCGGGGAGCGACAGGCTGGTGGCGCGTCCGGCGAGCGAGGCGCTCAGGCCCGCGGCGGCTGGCGACGGAAGCCGAGCGCCTCGGCGACATGGCCGCGGCGCACGCGTTCCTCGCCGGCAAGGTCGGCAATGGTGCGCGAGACGCGCAGCATCCGGTGGAAGCCGCGCGCGGAGAGCTTCATCGCCTCGGCCGCGCGGTGGAGCAGCTGGCGGGCCTCGCCGTCGAGCGCTGCGGCCTCTTCCAGGAGCTGGCCGTCGGCCTCGGCATTGGAGCGCACCCCGGTTCCCGCGTAGCGCTCCGCCTGGCGCGCGCGCGCGACCGCAACCCGGGCGCGGACCTCCGCACTGGTCTCGGCCGGGGGCGGCAGCAGCAGGTCGGAGGCCTTGACCGCCTGGACATCGACATGGAGGTCGATGCGGTCGAGCATCGGCCCCGAGATCTTCGCCTGGTAGTCGGCTGCGCACTTGGGCGCGCGCGCGCAGGCGAGCGCCGCATCGTCGAGGTGGCCGCAGCGGCAGGGGTTCATCGCTGCCACCAGCTGCACGCGCGCCGGCCAGGTCACGTGCACTTCGGCGCGCGCCACCTCGACCGCGCCGCGCTCGAGCGGCTGGCGAAGCGAATCGAGCACCTGGCGGCTGAACTCCGGCAGCTCGTCGAGGAACAGCACCCCGAGATGGGCGAGACTCACCTCGCCGGGCCGCGCCTTCGGCCCGCCGCCGACGAGCGCCGGCATCGAGGCGGAATGGTGAGGGGCGCGGAACGGCCGGACCCTGCTGATCCGCCCCCCCTCCAGCACGCCGGCGACGCTCCGGATCATCGCCACCTCGAGCGCTTCGGCGGTCTCGAGATCGGGCAGGATGCCCGGCATGGCGGCCGCCAGCATCGACTTGCCCGCACCCGGCGGCCCGCACATGAGGAGGTTGTGCCCGCCGGCGGCGGCGATCTCGATCGCGCGCTTGGGCACGTCCTGCCCCTTGATGTCGGCAAGATCGGGCCCCGTAAAGCCGGCCGGCGGCGCAAGCGTCGCCTCGGGCGCCGGCAGCGGCCGGCTGCCCTTGAGGTGGGCGATGAGCGCGGCGAGATCGGGTGCCGCCACCACCTCGACCGGCCGCTCGCTGGTGGCGAGCCACTGCGCCTCCGCGCCTTGCGCGGCCGGGCAGATGAGCGCGAGGCCCGCCGCCGAGGCATGGAGCGCGGCGAGCAGGACGCCGGGCGTCGGCGCAATCCGCCCGTCGAGCGAGAGCTCGCCGACCGCAACGGCCGAGGCCACCGACTCGGGGTCGACGATGCCGAGCGCGGCGAGCAGCCCGAGCGCGATCGGAAGATCATAGTGGGAGCCCGCCTTCTCGAGGTCGGCAGGCGCCAGGTTGACAGTGATCCGCCGGGGCGGAAGGGCGAGGCCAAGCGCGGCGAGCGCCGCCTGCACCCGGTCGCGGCTCTCGCGCACGGCCTTGTCGGGAAGCCCGACGATAAGAAACGCGAAGGCGCCCGGCGAGAGCTGGACCTGCACGTCGACCGCGCGGGCCTCGAGGCCGACATAGGCAACGGTTGCGACATGGGCGACCATCCGCGCATCCCTCGCGTGGCCCGACCCTCGCGTCCGTCTAGCCGGGTGGGGCGCGGAGGAAAAGTCGCAGCCCGCGGGCGTTTCGGGGCGGTTGAACGCGGGCAGGCGCCCGCCTATCAGGGCCACGCGCCGGATTAGCTCAGCTGGCAGAGCAGCGGTTTTGTAAACCGAAGGTCGCGGGTTCGACCCCTGCATCCGGCACGCGGGTTCCGCGCGATGGCCGGCAGCCGGCGCGGCTGCCGGCCATTTCCACGGGCCAGCAGCGGGCAGGGCGGGCCGGGCGGGCCGGGCGGGCAGGGCGGGCCGGGCGGGCCGGGCAGGCAGAGCGGGGCGAGCGGGGCGAGCGGGGCGAGATCGAAGGCGGGACGGATGGCCGACTACGCGACGCAGGACGACGACGAGCCGTTGACCGGCGAGGACCGGGACGCGGCGATCCCGCCCGAAGTGCTGGAGGCGGTGCGCACCCTCATCCGCTGGGCCGGCGACGACCCCACGCGCGAGGGCCTCCTCGACACGCCGGGCCGCGTGGCCCGCGCCTACCGCGAATATTTCCGCGGCTACGCCGAGGATCCGCGCCAGCACCTCGCCCGCACCTTCGAGGAAGTGGGCGGCTATGACGAGATCGTGCTCCTGCGCGACATTCCCTTCCAGTCGCACTGCGAGCACCACATGGCCCCCATCATCGGCAAGATCCACGTGGCCTATCTGCCGACCAACCGGGTGGTCGGCATCTCCAAGCTCGCGCGCGTCGCGCTTGGCTACGCCAAGCGGCTGCAGGTGCAGGAGCGGCTGACGGCCGAGATTGCGGATGCCATCCACGAGGGCCTGAAGCCGCGCGGCGTGGCCGTGGTGGTGGAGGCCGCCCACGCCTGCATGTCGGCGCGCGGCGTGCTGACCCCCGGCGTCACCATGACGACCTCGCGCATGATGGGTGTCTTCCGCGACGACGAGCGCTCGCGCGAGGAAGTGCTGAAGCTCATGGGGCTGGGCTGAGCGCCGTGGCGACCGCGCTCGCGCGCCCGAAGCGGGTGGGGATGGTCTCGCTCGGCTGCCCGAAGGCGCTCGTCGACAGCGAGCGGATCCTGACGCGGCTGCGCGCCGACGGCTATGCGATCGCGCCCGACTATGCCGGAGCCGACGTCGTCATCGTCAACACCTGCGGCTTCCTCGACTCGGCGAAGGCCGAAAGCCTCGAGGCGATCGGCGAGGCGCTGGCGGAGAATGGGCGCGTGGTCGTCACCGGCTGCATGGGGGCCGAAGCCGAGACCATCCGCGCCCGCTTTCCTGACGTGCTCGCCGTCACCGGCCCGCAGCAGTATGAGGCGGTCGTCGGCGCCGTCCGCGCGGCAGCCCCGCAGCCGCCCCAGCCCTTCGTCGACCTCGTGCCCGAAGCCGGGCTGAAGCTCACCCCCCGGCACTACGGCTACCTCAAGATTTCCGAGGGCTGCAACCACCGCTGCAGCTTCTGCATCATCCCGAAGCTCCGCGGCCGGCTTTCGAGCCGCCGGCCGGATGCCATCCTGCGCGAGGCCGAGAAGCTCGTGGCAGCCGGCACGAGGGAGCTCCTCGTCATCAGCCAGGACACCTCGGCCTACGGCCGCGACCTCGGCCATGCCCGCTTCGGCCCGGCGGGCCTGCGCGCCCACATCACCGACCTTGCCCGCGCGCTCGGGGAACTCGGCGCCTGGGTCCGGCTGCACTACGTCTACCCGTACGCGCACGTCGATGAGCTCGTCGACCTCATGGCCGAGGGGCTGGTGCTCCCCTACCTCGATATCCCGTTCCAGCACGCCCACCCGCGCATCCTCAAGGCCATGCGCCGACCGGCAGACGAGGCCCGCGTCCTCGAGCGCATCCGCGCCTGGCGCCGGCGCGTGCCCGATCTTGCCATCCGCTCCACCTTCATCGTCGGCTTTCCCGGCGAGACGGAGGAGGAGTTCCGGCACCTCCTCGCCTGGCTCGAGGAGGCGGAGATCGACCGGGCCGGCTGCTTCGCCTTCGAGCCCGTCTCCGGCGCGGATGCAACCGCGTTGCCCGATGCCGTGCCGGAGGAGGTGAAGGCCGAGCGCCGGGCGCGCTTCCAGGAGGCGGCCGCCGCCGTCTCCGCCCGCCGCCTGGCCGCGAAGGTGGGACGCGAGATCGAGGCGCTCGTCGATGCCGCCGACGGTGCCGCGGGCGGCGGGGGTGCGACGGCGCGGAGCCGCTGGGACGCACCCGAGATCGACGGCCGCGTTCTGCTTCGCGACGCGCCGCACGCGAGGTCCGGCGACATCCTCACCGTCCGGATCGAGGATGCCGACGCCTTCGACCTCTACGGCGTGCCGTGCTGAACCGCTCGGTCCTGGCCACGCCGCTCGGCCAGCTCGTGCTCGTCCACGGCGAAGAGGAAGTGCTCTGGGCCGCGGAATTCCACGACGCGCCAGACGCCATCGTTCGTTCCCTTGCCCGCTTCGTCCCGGCCGAGGTGATCGCCGGGGACGTGCCGGTTCCCGCCCGGTTCGCCGATGCCTTCGCCGGCTACTTCGCCGGCGCCTTCGACAGCTTCGACGAGATCATGACGGGCCGGTTCGGCTCGCCCTTCGAGCGGGCGGTGTGGGCGGCCGTGCGCGCGATTCCGCCGGGCGAGACCCGAAGCTACGCGGCCATCGCCGCCATGCTCGGCGACATGGGCCGGGCCCGCGCCGTCGGCGCTGCGAGCGCGCGCAACCCGCTGCTTCTGGTCGTGCCCTGCCATCGCGTGATCGGCAGCGACGACGCCCTCGTCGGCTATGCCGGCGGCCTCGACCGCAAGGCCTGGCTGCTCCGCCACGAGGGCTGGACCGTCCGCCAGGGCCGGCTGGTGTGAACCGCGCGGAGGGCGCCTCAAGCCTCCGCGCCGGAGCGCTTCCCGTGCGGCCGCTGTTCGTGGCGATCGTCGGGCTCGGCAGCTTCCTCCTCTTCCTTGTCCAGCCGCTCGTCGCGCGCATCGCCCTTCCGCTCCTCGGCGGCGCGCCCTCGGTGTGGAACACGGCCATGGTCTTCTACCAGGCGGCGCTCCTGGCCGGCTACGCCTATGCGCACGCGCTCCAGCGCCTGCCGCTCCGCGCCCAGGCGGGGGTCCACCTCGCCTTCCTGCTGGCCGCGGCCCTCACCCTGCCGCTCGGCCTGCCGACGGGACGCCTGCCGCCACCGGGCGAGGAAGCGCGCTGGCTGCTCCTCCTCCTCGCGGGGAGCATTGGCCCCCTCTTCGTGGCGATCGCCGCGCAGGCGCCGCTCATGCAGGCCTGGTTCGCCCGCAGCCGCGACCCCGAGGCGCGCGAGCCCTGGTTCCTCTATGCCGCCTCGAACGCCGGCTCGCTCGGCGGGCTCCTCGCCTATCCCTTCCTCTTCGAGCCCTTCACCGCGCTGCCCTTCCAGCAGGGGCTGTGGTCGGCGCTCTACCTCGTGCTGGTCGCGCTCGTCGGCGCCGCCGCGCTCGCCCTCACGCGCGGCGGTGCCGCGGCGGCTGCCGCGCCCCGGGTCCGGGGAACGCCGATCCCGGTCGGCCGGCAGATCCGCTGGGTGCTGCTGGCGGCCGTGCCCTCGGGGCTCATGATCTCGACGACCACCCACATCACCACCGACATCATGGCGATGCCGCTGCTCTGGGTGCTGCCGCTCTCGCTCTACCTCCTCTCCTTCATCCTCGTGTTCGGCCGCCACGGCGCGCGCTGGTTCGAGGCGGCGCTCCTCGCCACGCCCGTCCTTCTCCTCCTGTTCGGGGCCGTCGCTCTCGTCTCGCTGGAATGGGCGGCGAGCCTCTACGGGCTTGCGAGCCTCTTCCTCCTGTTTGCGGTGGCGGTCGCGCTGCACGGGGCGCTTGCCATGTCGCGCCCGGACGTGGGGGGGCTGACCCGCTTCTACCTGCTGCTCGCGCTCGGCGGGGTCCTGGGCGGCCTGTTTGCGGCGCTCCTTGCGCCGCTCCTCTTCGACTGGGTGTGGGAGCACCCGCTGCTGCTGCTCGCCGCCGCGCTCCTGCTCCCGGCCCGGCCCATCTCCCCCCGGCTTGCCCGGCTCTGGGCCGGCCGGGGCCTTGCGTCCCGCGCGCTCCGGGTCCTGACCCCCGGGGCCACGCTTGCCCTCTCGTTCGTGCTCGGCACCGGCTTCGACCCGGTGGAGCCGGCGCCGTGGCAGGTGGCAGCCGTTGCCGCTCTCGTCCTCGTTGCCGTGCTCGCCATCGGCCGGCCGATCATGTTCAGCTGGGCCTTCGCCATGCTCATGCTCGGGGTGGGCGGCTGGCAGCAGCTCGACATCTCCACCATCGAGGGCGCGCGCACGCGCAGCTTCTTCGGCATCTACACCATCCAGAACGTGCAGAGCAGCCGCGTGCGCCGGCTGCTCCACGGCACGACGCTTCACGGCGTCCAGTCGCTCGATCCGGCGCGCGCGCGCCTGCCGATGAGCTACTACGCGCCCGACAGCGGCGTCGGCCGGGCGATGCGGGCGGTGCCTGCCCTGTTTGGCCCGGGCGCGCGCGTGGGCTTCGTGGGCCTGGGTGCCGGCACGCTCGCCTGCTATGCCAAGCCCGGCCAGCGCTGGACCGCCTTCGAGATCGACGAGGCCGTCGTCGGTCTTGCCGTCACCAGCGGCGCCTTCACCTATGTGGGCGACTGCAAGCCCGATCTGCGCATCATCCTCGGCGACGCCCGGCTCACGCTCGCCCGCCAGCCGCCCGGCAGCTTCGATCTGCTCGCGGTCGACGCCTTCTCCTCGGACTCGGTGCCGCTCCACCTGCTCACGGTGGAGGCGCTCAGGGTCTACATGCAGGCGCTTGCGCCTGACGGCCTCCTCCTCCTCCACGTCTCCAACCGCTTCCTCGACCTCGAGCGGGTGGTGGCGGCCGCCGTCGCGGCCGAGGGGCTCGCCGCCCGCCGCCTGCGCTACACCCCCGCGAAGGAGGATCTCGCGAACGGCCTCGTCTACGGCTCCTCGGATTGGGTCCTCGTCACCCGCACCGAGCAGCGGATGGCCGAGGCGATGGCCGCCGCGCGTGGCGGCCCGAACGCTGCCGCCGAGTGGGAGCCGCTCAAGACGCCCGAGGGCATCCCGCCCTGGACCGACGGCCACGCTTCGATCCTCAGGGTCTTGAAGCCGCTTCCGGCGCTGTTCTAGGCCGGCCCGCATGGAGCGCATCCGGATCGCCGTTCTCGGGGCCTCGGGCTACACGGGTGCGGACCTCGTCCGCCTGGCGCTTGCCCACCCCGCCGTCGAGATCGCGGCGCTCGGGGCCAACCAGAAGGCGGGCCAGGCGATGGCCGAGATCTGGCCGCACCTCATGGGGGCGGGCGGCCTGCCGCTTCTCGAGCGGGTTGAGGCGATCGACTGGTCGGGCGTGGACGTGGTGTTCGGCTGCCTGCCACACGGCGCCAGCGCCGAGCTTCTGGCCGGGCTCGGCGACCGGCGGATCATCGATCTCTCCGCCGACTTCCGCCTTGATGACGCCGCCACCTACGCCGAATGGTATGGCGTGACCCACCCGGCGCCCCAGCTTCTCGCCGAGGCGGTCTACGGGCTTACCGAGTTCGCGCGCGACCATCTGCCCGGCGCCCGGCTCGTGGCCTGCCCCGGCTGCTACCCGACGGCCGCGCTCCTTGCCCTTCTGCCGCTGGCGAAAGCCGGAGTCATCGTGCCCGAGGGCCTCTCGATCTTCGCCCTCTCCGGCGTCTCGGGCGCGGGCCGCAGCTTGCGCGAGCCGAACCTTTTCTGCGAGGTGGCCGAGGCGGCTGCCGCCTATGGCGTCGGCCATCACCGCCACATGCCCGAGATCGAGCAGGAGCTCGGCAAGGCCTTCGGCAGGCCGGTCCGGGTGTCGTTCACGCCCCATCTCGTGCCGATGAACCGGGGCGAGCTCGAGACCATCGCCGTCACCCTCGCGCCTGGCGCCACGCTTGCCGATCTCCGTGCCGTGCTCGACGAGCGCTATGCGACGGAGCCCTTCGTCCACCTGCTCGCACCCGGCCTGGCGCCCGCCACCCGCATGGTCCGCGGATCGAACCTCTGCGTTCTCAACATCTTCGCGGACCGCATCCCGGGTCGGGCGCTGGTGGTGGCCGCCATCGACAACCTGGTGAAGGGCTCGGCCGGCCAGGCGATCCAGAACATGAACCTGATGTTCGGCCTGCCCGAAACGATGGGCCTCGAGGCCGTGCCGCTGTTTCCCTGATGCCCCTCTATCCCTTCGCCGGGCGCCTGCCCGAGCTGGCCCCCTCCGCCTGGGTCGCCCCGACGGCGGCAGTCGTCGGCGACGTGACCTTGGGCGAGGGCGCATCCGTCTGGTACAATTGCGTGTTGCGCGGCGATGTCATGCCCATTCGCGTCGGCGCGCGCTCCAACATCCAGGACGGCACCGTCGTCCATGTCACGCGCCGGCTGGCCGAGACGGTGATCGGCGCGGACGTGCTCGTGGGCCACAGCTGCATGATCCACGGCTGCACCCTCATGGACCGTGCCTTCGTCGGGCTCGGTGCCATCGTGATGGACGGCTGTGTCGTCGAGCCTGATGGCATGGTGGCCGCCGGTGCGCTCCTGACGCCGGGCAAGCGGGTGGGCGGGCGCGAGCTCTGGGCCGGCCGGCCGGCGAAGCTGGTGCGGCTGCTTTCGGACGAGGAGGTGGCCCGCAACCGGGCGGGGGCGGCGGGCTATGTCGAGCTCGCCCGGCTGCACCGCGAGAGCCAGGCATGACGCAAGCCCTCGCCAGCTCCCGGGTGGCGCGGGGAAGCCCCGCAGCTTCACGCTGCCGGCCCGTGCCGGCTGCGGCTTCGGCGGCCCCGGGACGGTGCTGCGCCCATCCCGGCCGCCTGCGGAATGGTCGGAGCGACAGGATTCGAACCTGCGACCCCCAGACCCCCAGTCTGATGCGCTACCAGGCTGCGCTACGCTCCGACGTGGGTTTCGGGTTAGGCGAGCGCGCGGGCGATGGCAAGGCCGGACGGAGTGACAGGATTGACGGCTTCGCCGTCGTCTCCGGCGCTGGCGCGCCTCCGGCCCGAACCTGCGCCCCCCAGACCCGGAGGCGGATGCGCGACCAGGCTGCGCTACGCTCCGACGTGGGATGCGGGTCAGGCGAGCGCGCGGGCGATGGCAAGGGCGAGGCGACAGGATCGCCGCCGCTGGTCCCGGCGCGCGTGAGCGGCGCCTAGGGCGTGACGGAGCCGAACGCACGCGCACGCCTCGAGGTCGAGGCTCTCGCGCTGGTCCGCGGCGGCCGGCTCCTGTTCCAGGGCCTCGGCTTCGCGCTCCGGCCGGGCGAGGCGCTCCTCCTCACCGGCCCCAACGGGAGCGGCAAGACCTCACTTCTCCGCGCGCTTGCCGGCCTCCTCGAACCCGCTGCCGGGCGCATCGTCAATCCCTTTGCCACGGCCTTCCAGGGCCCCGAGCCGGCGCTCAAGCCCGACGCGCGGCTCGGCGACGAACTCGCCTTCTGGGCAGCGCTCGACGGCAGGGGCAGGGCGGAGATGTGGGCGGCGGCCGAGGCGATGGCGCTCGAGGGCCTGCTCGACCTCCCGGTCGGCATGCTCTCCGCCGGCCAGCGCGCGCGTGCTGGTCTCGCCCGGGTGATCGCGAGCGGTGCCGCCCTCTGGCTCCTCGACGAGCCGACGGCCACCCTCGATACTGCGTCTTCGGCACGGCTCGAGGAGGTGCTGGCGCACCATCTCCGCCGGGCCGGTCTGGTGGTGGCCGCCACCCACCGCCCTCTCGGCCTTTCCGCTACCGAGCTCAGGCTTGGCCTCGAAGATGGGGCAGCGGATCCACCGCCTTCCGACCCAGCCTCAGCTGGAACATGAGCTGGGGCTCGCGGGCCACGCCCGAACTGCCGGCCCGGCCGATGATCGCGCCCTGCTCGACGCGCGCGCCCGTCTGTACCAGCGCGTCCTCGAGGTGGCCATAGGCGGTCACCGCCCCGCCCTCGTGGCGGAGCAGCACGAGAAGGCCGAAGCTCTCGATGGCGTCGCCCACATAGAGCACGGTGCCGGCTGCTGCCGCCCGGACCGGCGCGCCGCGCACGGCCTTGATGGTCACCCCCTCGTTCACCTTGCCGCCCGGCTTGGGCCCGAAGCCCGAGAGGATGACGCGACCGTCGACAGGCCAGGCAAGCCGCGGTGCCACGGGCGCCGGCCGCGCGGCAGGGGGCGGCAGCGGGGCCGTGCCTGCGGCCGGCGCGGATGGCGCGGCGGGCGCAGCCACGGCGGAGCCCGAGACCAGCTCGTCGATGTCGAGCGTGAAGGCTTTCGCCAGCGCTTCCGGATCGGGCCGCGGGCTGGGCGGCCGGCCCTGCGGCGGGGCCTGCCGGGGCGGCTGGCTGGTGCGTGGGCCCGGCGCTGCAGCGGCATGCGGCCCGGTCGGCACGAACAGGGTCTGGCCGACGCGGATGACCGAATCGAAGCCGATGCCGTTGGCGGCCGCGATCGTCCGCCACGGAACGCCATAGGCCTGGGCAATCGCAAGCCCGGTCTCGCCCGGCTTCACCACATGCGCCCGGCCGCCCGGCACCGGCTTCCCGTCGGCAACCGCCGGCACCGGCTTCCACGCCGGCCGGGGCTTTGCCGGCTCGACCCGCGGTTGCGGTGCCGGCCGGGGAGGCGGCGTCTGGCGCGTGGCGCAACCGGCGGCCAGCAGCAGGACGAGAAGAAGGGCGCGCACGGGCCCGCTCCTACTCCGCAAGGCCCGGCGCGGCCAAGGCGCGCAGCAGGGTAAACGCCCCGGCACCTGTCAAAAGATTTGACAGTCTGGCGTGTCCGCTTGGCTCGGGGGCACGGCCAACCTTCTGGATTCCCGAAAGGACTCCTCGACGCTCACGCGTGGCACGACTCTTGCTCGGAGGCCGGCATTTAGTGTCAGAGAGGATCTCGATGGTTCGTCTTGCCGCTGCCCTTGGCGCCGTTGCCCTTGCCGCTGCCGTGCCCGCGTCCGCCTTCAGTTTCTTCGACGGGTTCGAGGGCGAGACGACCGGCCCGTCGATCCTGAACTACGCGGGCTTCGCGAACTGGACCGTTTCCGACGGCACGGTCGATCTTGTCCGCTCTGGCGATTTCAGAATCCGCTGCCGCACCGGCAACTACTGCGTCGATCTCGACGGTTCGACCTCGAATGCGGGCAAGTTCAGGCTCAACCTCCCGATCGTCTTCGCTGCCGGCGAGACCGTCGCGGTCGAGTTCTGGCTCTCGGGCAACCAGCGCAACGGTGCCACCGATGCCCAGCAGGTCTGGTTCGATTTCGCGGCCCCCACCAATCTCGCCAGCGCGGTCTGGACCAACGGCGGGGTGGATACCGTCTATGGCCCCTCGCCGGGTGTCGTGGCCTTCGGCTGGAACGTGAGCCTCCCCGGCACTTCGCCCTTCCTCCGCTATGGTGTCGTTTTCACGCCCACCGAGGCAGGCTCGGCTACGCTGTGGTTCGACGACTGGCGCGCCGGCAACGACAATATCGGCCTCATCCTCGACGATGTGTCGGTCCGCATCTCGGGCGCCGTCATCCCCGAGCCGGCCACCTGGGCCATGCTGATCGCCGGGTTCGGGCTGGTGGGAGTGGCCGCCCGTCGTCGCCAGCGGCCCGCCCTCGCCTAGCGCGCGGGCGCCTAGGCCTCGAGCGCCTTGATCAGCGTGCCCATCGTCTCCCGGTGGGTGAGGTCGAGGTGGAGCGGAGTCACGCTCACATAGCCTTCGCGCACCGCCTCGAGGTCGGTGCGGTGGCCGGGGGTTTCCACCTCCCGGCCGTAGCCGAACCAGTAATAGGGGAAGCCGCGCGGGTCGATACGGGCGTCGATCCGGATGTGGCCATAGTCGCGGAAGCCCTGGCGGGTGACCCGCACCCCCAGCGGCACCGCCCGCGCGGGGAAGTTGATGTTGAGGAGCACGCCCTCGCCCCAGTCGGACGCGGTGACCTTGCGGATGATGTCGGCCGCGCAGGCCTCGGCGGCTGCGAAACTCTCGGCGCCGTGGGTATAGTCGGCCATGGCCTGCGAAAGCGCGATGGAGCGAACGCCGGCGAGCGTCCCTTCCATGGCCGCCGAGACGGTGCCCGAATAGGTCACGTCCTCGGCGAGGTTCGGCCCGCGGTTGACGCCGGAAAGAATGAGGTCGGGCCGCTCGCCGTTCATCAGGTGGCCGAGCGCCATCATGACGGCATCGGTCGGGGTTCCGGCCACCGCGAACCGCCGGGGCCCGAGCTCGCGCACCCGAAGCGGCCGCGTGAGGGTCAGCGAATGGCCGGCGCCCGACTGCTCCTCGGCGGGTGCGACGAACCAGAGGTCGTCGGAAAGCTGGCGGGCGATGCGCTCGAGCGCGGCGAAGCCGGGCGCGTTGATGCCGTCGTCGTTGGTGAGAAGAATGCGCATCAGGCCTCCGGGGTCAGCCGCTCGAGGCCGCCCATGTAGGGGAGGAGCGGCGGCGGCACGATGACGCTGCCGTCGGGCTCCTGGAAATTCTCGAGCACGGCAACCAGCGCGCGGCCGACCGCCACGCCCGAGCCATTCAAGGTGTGAACGAAGCGGGTGCCCTTCTCGCCCTTCGCGCGGAACCGGGCATCCATCCGCCGCGCCTGGAAGTCCCCGCACCAGGAGATGGACGAGATCTCGCGGAAGACGCCCGCGCCCGGCAGCCATACCTCGAGGTCGAAGGTGCGGCGCGCGGCAAAGCCCATGTCGCCGGCGCACAGCAGCATCCGCCGGTAGGGAAGCCCAAGCGCCTCGAGCACGCCCTCGGCGGCTTCCACCATGCGTGCCTGCTCGGCCTCGGCCTGCTCGGGCGTACAGATGGTGACGAGCTCCACCTTCTCGAACTGGTGCTGGCGGATGAGCCCGCGCGTGTCGCGCCCAGCCGCGCCCGCCTCGCGGCGGAAGCAGGGGGTGAGCGCCGTGAGGCGCATTGGCAGCTGCGCTTCGTCGAGGATGGTCTCGCGCACCAGGTTGGTCAGGCTCACCTCGGCGGTCGGGATGAGCCAGCGCCCGTCCACCGTCTCGAACTGGTCGTCGCGGAACTTCGGCAGCTGGGCCGTGCCGAACATGGCGGCCTCGCGGACGAGGAGCGGCACGGCCCGCTCCTGCCAACCTGCCGCGACGTGCTGGTCGAGCATGAACTGGCCGAGCGCCCGGTGGAGCCTCGCAAGCCCACCCGAGAGCACGGCGAAGCGGGCGCCGGCAAGGCGGGCAGCGGCCTCCGGGTCCCAGCCGAGCCGGGCGGCCAGCGCATCGTGCTCGAGGCCACCTGCGCGCGGCTCGCCCCAGCGCTTCACCTCGACGTTGCCGGCCTCGTCGAGACCGTCCGGCACGTCGTCGGCGGGCAGGTTCGGCAGCTGGCTTGCCAGCGCCTCCACCCGGGCAACGGCACCGGCCTCCGCTGCCTCGGCCGCCGCGATCCGGTCCTTGAGCGCGGCCACCTCGGCGCGGAGCGCCTCGGCCTCGGCGTGCGCGCCGCGGGTCATCGCCGCGCCGATCGCCTTCGAGAGGTCGTTGCGGCGCGCGAGATCGGCCTGGAGCAGGGTCTGGATGGTGCGGAGCGCCTTGTCGGCCTCGAGCACCGCGTCGAAGGCGCGGGGGAGGCCGCGCCGGGCAAGGGCTGCCTCGAACCTCTCGGGGTCGGCGCGCAGGGCCTTCAGGTCGTGCATCGGCGGGGCCTATGGCTGGGCCGGCGCGAAAAGGCGAGGGGCTTACGCTCCATCGCCAGGGTCGTCGGGCGGCGCGGCGCGGCGGAAGCGGGGCGCGAGCAGCGCCGCGATCTGGTCGGCGAGCGCCGGGAGCGGCCGCGGCACCGCTCCCACCGCGCCCGACTCGAGCGCCCAGGCCAGCATCGCGTCGGCCTCGCTTACGTCCATGCCGCGTTTGAGCAGCGCCTGGCGGATCCGGCGGCAGGCCGGCTTCCACCCCGAGGGCACCTGCACCTCGGCGAGGCAGTAGGGCTCGACCTCGGGATCCTCGCGCATCGCCGCCCCCGCCAGCCGCTCGGCCTGGCGCAGCTCGACGCGCATGAGCCGCGCATAGGCGCGATCGGCGGCGACATCGAGCCCGAGGTCGGTGAGGAGGCCCGCTGCAACCAGCGCATCGGCGATGCCGCTCCGCATGGCCGACGGCTTGATGGCGACCACCCGCTCGGGCGCTTCCTCCTCGGGCAGGGCGTCGGCAAGCGATGCGAGGCTGAAGGGCAGGGTGGGCCAGGCGAACGGCGTGCCCTCGAAGTCCTGGAGCTCGAGGCCCGTGCTGCCGTTGGCGTAGGCGAGGAGCCGCAGGCGCACGTCCATGGTTCCGCGCGGCAGCGCGACGGGAACGGCGGGCGTGACCCGTCCGCCCCCGTTGCCGCCACCTGGCGGGGTCTTCGCTCCGAATGGCCTGTTCACATGTTTCAGTCACGGGCGGGCGCGCCGCCGCTTAGGCCCCGGGGTCGGTAAACGCTCCGTCAGCCGCTCCGGGGCGGCCACCCGACGGCCTCGGGCATGTCGGTCGAGACCCGGCCGGGGAAGCGGGGCCTGCGCTTCTCGAGGAAGGCCGCGACGCCCTCGCGCACGTCCGCGCTCCTGCCGAGCGCGATGTTGAGCCGGGAATCGACGGCAAGGGCGCCCGACGGGTCCGGGTCTCCGGCGTGGCGCCAGAGGAGCTGCCGCGTCAGGGCCACGGCGACAGGCGCGGTATTCTCGGCGATCTCGTGAGCGATGGCCAGGGCGCGGGGCAGGAGCGCGTCGGGCGCGACCAGCTCGGAGACGAGCCCGGCGGCAAGCGCCTCCTCGGCTGGCACCATGGCACCCGTCAGGCACCAGCGGAGCGCCGTCGGCAGGCCGACGAGCCGGGGCAGGAACCAGGCCGAGCCGGCCTCGGGCACGAGG
Source organism: Thermaurantiacus tibetensis (assembly GCF_015354055.1). Classification (GTDB taxonomy): domain Bacteria; phylum Pseudomonadota; class Alphaproteobacteria; order Sphingomonadales; family Sphingomonadaceae; genus Thermaurantiacus; species Thermaurantiacus tibetensis. The sequence goes on along the minus strand of NZ_JACHTM010000003.1, from coordinate 300,154 downwards.
CCGCGGCGGGTGAAGACGCAGCCGAACTTCGCCTGCGCGACGCTGATGCGGATGTCGCAGGGGAGGGTGAGGGTGAGCCCGACGCCTGCCGCCGACCCGTTGAAGGCGACGATCGATGGCTTCCGGCAGGCCATCATCGCACCGATGAAGTCGCTGTCCCGTCCAGCCCCGCCGAAGTTGCCGGCACCTGCGCCCGCCGCCGTGTCGAAGGCGCGAGGCCCCGCGGAGACGTCGGCGCCGGCGCAGAAGACGCGGCCGCGGCCGGTGAGCACGACGGCGCGGATGGCATCTTCGGCATCGGCGGCGCGGAAGGCCTCAGCCAGCTCCGCCCCCATGGTGGCGTTGTAGGCGTTGAGTACGGCCGGCCGGTCGAGCGTCACCACCATCACCGGCCCCTCGGTCCGGACCTCCAGCGTCTCCATCGCAGTCCTCCCCCCAGACCTTCCCCGTCACTCCTCGTCGAGCGGCAGGCCCGGCTGCGCGGCCGCAGAATCGGCCGGCGGCTTCAGCCCGAGATGCGCCCAGCCCGGCGGGTTCAGCACCCGCCCGCGCGCGGTACGCGCAATGAGCCCGGTCTGCAGGAGGAAGGGCTCGACCACGTCCTCGAGCGTGTCGCGCGCTTCCGAAAGCCCCGCTGCCAGCGTCTCGATGCCGACCGGCCCGCCGCGGTAAAGATCGGCGATCATCCAGAGGTAGCGCCGGTCCTGCGCGTCGAGGCCGAGCGCGTCCACCTCGAGGCGCGTGAGCGCGGCATCGGCGAAGGCGGCATCCACCGGCTCCGAGCGGCCGGCAGCGAAGTCCCTGACCCGGCGCAGCAGCCTGCCGGCGATGCGGGGCGTGCCGCGGGCGCGGCGGGCGATCTCGCGCGCGCCATCGTCGGCCAGCGCGAGGCCGAGGAGCGCCGCCGCCCGCCGCACCACGAGGAACAGCTCGTCCTCGGTGTAGAAGACGAGCCGGACCGGGATGCCGAACCGGTCCCGGAGCGGCTGGGAGACGAGCCCGGCGCGCGTGGTGGCCCCGATGAGCGTGAAGGGCGGAAGGTCGATTCGGATCGAGCGCGCCGAGGGGCCCTCGCCGATCATGATGTCGAGCGCCCGGTCCTCCATGGCGGGGTAGAGGATCTCCTCGACGCTGGCTGGCAGCCGGTGGATCTCGTCGATGAAGAGGACGTCGCGCGGCTCGAGGTTGGTCAGGAGTGCGGCAAGATCGCCGGCGCGGGCGATGACCGGGCCCGAGGTCGCCCGGAAGCCCACCCCGAGCTCGCGCGCGACGATCTGGGCAAGGGTCGTCTTGCCCAGCCCCGGTGGGCCGGCAAGGAGCAGGTGGTCGAGCGCCTCGCCCCGCGCCCGCGCGGCATCGATGAACACCCGCAGATTGTCGCGCGCGGCGGCCTGGCCCACGAACTCGGCGAGCGTGCGCGGCCGGAGCGCCGCGTCCTGGTCGGCCGGCTGGGCCGCGGGGGAGGTGAGCGTGCTCATCGCGCGGCCCGCCGCAGGGCCTCGCGCACGAGGGCCGCCGTTTCCGCGCCTTCGCCGAGCGCCGCCTCGGCCGCCGCCACGGCAGCGGCTGCCTCGGGCCCGCGGAAGCCGAGGCTGGCGAGCGCCGAGAGCGCGTCGCGCGCGGCGGCTGCAGGCGAGGGGAGGGCAGGCGCCGCTCCGCTCTCGCCGACCGCAGCCAGCGCTGCGGGCACGGCGCCCCGCAGCTCGGTCACGAGACGGGCGGCGAGCTTCGCCCCGACGCCGGGGGCCCGGGCGAGCGAAGCCCGGTCCTCGAGCGCGATCGCGCGGGCGAGCTCTGCCGGGGCGAGCGTCGAGAGGATGGCAAGCGCCACGCGCCCGCCCACGCCCTGGACGCCCGTGAGCAGCCGGAACCAGTCGCGCTCGGCGGGCTCGAGGAAGCCGAAGAGGGTGATCGCATCCTCCCGAACCTGGGTCTCGACATGGAGCCGGACGGCCGCGTCGGGTGCAAGCCGGCCGAGCGTGCGCACCGAGGCCTGAACGAGATAGCCCACCCCGCCGACGTCGATGACGGCATGGTCGGCCCCCAGCGCCGCGACCGTGCCGTGGAGCAGCGCGATCATGCCGCAAGCCCGCGCCTGAGCGTGCCCGCTGCGGCGATGGCAACGGCAAGGGCATCGGCCGCATCGGCGGCAACGGGGCCGGCCGCCGGCAGCAGCCGCCCGACCATGTAGGCCACCTGCGCCTTCTCGGCTGCCCCCGTCCCGGTCAGCGCCTTCTTCACGAACCGCGCCGCCAGCTCGTGCACGGGAAGACCCGCGAGGCCGGCTGCAAGAAGCGCCACGCCGCGCGCCTCGCCAAGCTTGAGCGTCGACTGCGGGTTGCGGTTCTGGAACACCTCTTCGACCGCCACGGCATCGGGCGCATGGGCCGCGAGCACTGTGGCAAGCCCTGCGTGGAGCGCCGCCAGCCGCACGGGCAGCGGGTCGGCCGGCCGGGTCGTGACCACGCCGTGGGCGAGGTGCGCGAGCCGCGCGCCCTCCACCAGCACCATGCCCCAGCCGGTCCGCGCGAGCCCGGGGTCGAGCCCGAGCAGCCGGAAGGGGCGCGCCCCGCTCATGCCAGCGCGTCCGCCACCTCGTCGGTCATGTCGTGGTTGCCGTAGACCGCCTGGACGTCGTCGGAGTCCTCGAGCGCGTCGATCAGCTTCATGAGGAGCCGCGCGTCGTCTGCCGAGACCTCGACGAGCGTCCGCGGCCGCCAGGCGAGCTTCGCGCCCTGGGGTTCGCCGAGCCGGGCCTCGAGGGCCTTTGCCACCTCGTGGAGCGCGTCGGGCGCAGTCCAGATCTCGTGGACATCCTCCCCGCTCTCCACGTCCTCCGCACCCGCCTCGAGCGCGGCCTCGAACACCGCCTCCGGGCTTCCGGCAGAGGCCGGATAGGTGATGAGGCCGAGCCGGTCGAACTGGTGCGCCACCGAGCCGGAGGCGCCGACGTTGCCGCCGTTCTTGGCAAACGCGGTGCGCACGTCGGTGGCCGTGCGGTTGCGGTTGTCGGTCAGCGCCTCGACGATGAGGGCGACGCCGCCGGGGCCGAAGCCCTCGTAGCGGATCTCCTCGTAGGTCTCGGCCTCGTTGCCCTCGGCCTTCCGGAGCGCGCGTTCGATGTTCTCCTTGGGCATCGAGTTGGCCTTGGCGGTCGCGATCACGGCCCGCAGGCGCGGGTTGAACGCCGGGTCGGGGTTGCCGCCCTTGGCGGCAGTCGTGATCTCGCGGGCGAGCTTCGAGAAGAGGCGGGAGCGCTTGGCATCCTGCGCGCCCTTCCGGTACATGATGTTCTTGAACTTGGAATGGCCTGCCATGGCCGCGCTCTACCGCCGCAATGGCCGCCTGAAAAGGGAAGCCCAATGCGCCGAACGCCCGCCCGCCCCGTGCTTGTCGCCCTTCTCCTCGCGGTTTCCCTGCCGCTCTCGCCGGCTGCCGCTCACCACGGCTGGTCGTCCTATGATGCGGGCCAGCTGCTCGAGGTGACGGCCGCGCTCACCGACCTCGACTGGGCCAACCCGCACGCGACCGCGAAGATCGTCTTTCGGGGCGCGCGCTGGGACGTGATCCTCGCGCCTACCGCGCGGATGGAGAACCGGGGCCTCTCGAAGGACATGATCGACCGCGGCCAGAGCGTGACCCTTATCGGCTATCCGCGCAGCGACGGCACGAAGGAGATGCGGATCGAGCGCATCGTGGTCGGCGGCAAGACCGTCGAGCTGCGCTGACAGGCCGGTGGAGGCGCTCGCCGCCGCGGCCGAGGCCTCGGCGCTCGGGGCCTGGATGCGTTCCTCCACCCTCGCCTACCCGGTCGCCAACAGCCTCCACCTGCTCGGGCTCGTGCTGCTTCTGGGCAGCATCGGCCTTCTCGACCTTCGCCTGCTGGGCGCCTTTCCCGCGCTGCCGCTTTCCGCACTGGCCCGCGCGCTGACCCCGCTCGGGCTTGCCGGCCTTGCCCTCCTGGCGCTGACCGGCGCGCTGCTCTTCGCTGCCGACGCCCGCGCGCTCGTCGGCAACCCCGCCTTCCGCTGGAAGCTCGCGCTCATCGCGGCAGCCCTCCTGAACGCGCTTGCGTTCCGTGCCCGGTGGCGGGGCGGCCCGCCCACGCCCCTCCTCCGCGCTCTGGCGCTCGCGTCGCTCCTGCTCTGGCTCGCCACGGCGACGCTCGGCCGCTTCATCGCCTATGTGTGAGGGCTGCGTCCGTCTTGCTCCCGCCGCGCGCCGACCCTAGGCTTGGCTGCGGGAGAAGGAGGACGGGCGCTGCACCAGCCGCTGCAGCCTGACGCCAGCGCGGCCAGCGCGGTCGCTCCCTCTGCTGCGCCGGCCGCGACCCTGCCGCCGGTCCGGCTCGGCACCCGCCTCGCCTTCGGCCTCGGTGCGGTTGCCAACGGGGTCAAGGAAAACGGCTTCAGCTACTTCCTGCTGCTCTTCTACAGCCAGGTCGTCGGCCTTGATGCACGCCTCGTCGGCCTTGCCATCACCGTTGCCCTGCTGCTCGATGCCGTCTCCGATCCGCTGGTCGGCACCTGGTCCGACAACACCCGCTCCCGCCTCGGCCGCCGCCACCCCTTCATGTATGCCGCCGCCATCCCGCTGCCGCTCGCCTTCTTCTTCCTCTGGAGCCCGCCGCTTGGCTGGAGCCAGACGGCCCTCTTCTGGTACCTGCTGCTCCTGGCCGTCACCATCCGCACCTTCATGACCTTCTTCGAGGTGCCGAGCTCGGCGCTTACCCCCGAGCTCACGCAGGACTATGACCAGCGGGCGTCGCTCCTGTCGCTGCGCTTCTACTTCGGCTGGACCGGCGGGAACGCCATGACGGTCCTCACCTTCGGCGCCATCTTCCCGGCCTTCGCCACGGCCGCGATTGCCGACGGCCGCTTCAACCCCGAGGCCTACCGCGTCTTCGGCCTCGTGGCCGCTGCCGTCATCTTTCTCTCCGTCATGACCTGCGCGCTCGGCACCCACGCGCGCATTCCCCACCTCATGCCGCCGCCGCCGCGCCGGCCGGTCTCGCCCGGCCGGTTCTTGCGCGACCTCAGCGAGACGCTTGGCACGCGCTCCTTCATGGCCCTCTTCGTCGCCACGCTCTTCGGGGCCGTCGCCTCCGGGCTTGCCGCCAGCCTTGCCTTCTACCTCAACATCTTCTTCTGGCGCTTCTCGAGCCAGCAGATCGCGCTTCTCACGCTCGGCATCTTCCTCTCCGCCCTCCTCGGCGGTCTCGTCGCGCCCGCCGTGAGCCGCCGTCTCGGCAAGCGCCGGGGCGCAATCGCCGTCGGCCTCGTCGCCTTTCTTGGTGCGCCGCTTCCCATCCTGCTGCGGGTGGCCGGCATCCTTCCCTCGGCAGCCGAGGCGCCGTGGGTCTTCTGGATCGTTGCCACCGCGACCGTGCTCGACGTCGGTCTCATCATCGCCTTCCAGATCCTCTCCGCGGCCATGATCGCCGACCTCGTCGAGCAGGCGGAGCTCCGGACCGGCCGCCGCTCGGAGGGCACCTTCTTCGCGGCCGTCAGCTTCAGCCGCAAGGCGGTGACCGGCATCGGGGTCACCGTTGCCTCCCTGCTGCTCGCCGCTGCGGGCTTGCGCGAGGGGCTCGACCCCTCGCAGGTGCCCGAGGCGGTCTCGCTGCGCCTCGGCGCGCTCTACGCGCCGACCGTGCTCGCGCTCTGGCTCGCGATGATCGCGGTCCTCTCCCTCTATCGGCTCGAGCGTGCCGACCACGAGGCGAACCTCGCGGCACTTGCCGCCCGGCGCGCTGCACCTTGACTTCTGCCCCCGCTTCCCGCTAGCCGGACAGCCCGCCCGGAACCTGTTTTCGAGCGTCCGAGGATGCACGCCGGTCAGCGAGGCTTCGCCCGCCGGCGCGCTTGGCATTTGGGTGCGCGGCCCAAGCCGCGAAGGAAGGAAGCGCCGGCGTGTTCGAAAGCCTGTCCGATCGCCTGAACGCGGTCTTCGACAAGCTGCGCGGCCGCGGCGCACTGAGCGAGCTCGAGGTCCGCGCGGCCATGCGCGAGGTGCGCATCGCCCTCCTCGAGGCCGACGTCGCGCTCCCCGTCGTCCGCAGCTTCATCGACAGGGCGACCGAACGCGCCGTCGGCGCGGAGGTGCTGAAGTCCGTCACGCCGGGCCAGCAGGTCGTCAAGATCGTCCACGACACGCTCGTCGAGACGCTGGGGGCCGAGGCAGCGGACCTTGCCGTCGACGTGCCGCCGCCCGCCATCGTCATGATGGTGGGGCTCCAGGGCTCGGGCAAGACGACGACGACGGCCAAGCTCGCAAAGCACCTTGCCGAGAAGCGCCGCAAGAAGGTGCTGATGGCCTCGCTCGACGTGAACCGGCCGGCGGCCCAGCAGCAGCTCGCCATCCTCGGCGAGCAGGCGAAGGTGGCGACGCTGCCCATCATCCCCGGCCAGCAGCCGACCGACATCGCCCGCCGCGCCCGGGAAGCGGCCCGGCTTCAGGGCTTCGATGTCCTCCTCCTCGACACTGCCGGCCGGCTCCATGTGGACGAGCAGCTCATGGCCGAGATGGAGGCGGTGGCGGCAGCGACTGCGCCGCACGAGGTGCTGCTCGTCGTCGATGCGCTGACCGGCCAGGATGCCGTCAATGTCGCGGCGAGCTTTACCGGCCGCGTGCCGCTCACCGGCGTGATCCTCACGCGCATGGACGGCGACGCGCGCGGCGGCGCGGCCCTCTCGATGCGGGAGGTGACGGGCAAGCCCATCAAGTTCGTCGGCACCGGCGAGAAGCTCGACGCGCTCGAGCCCTTCCACCCTGAGCGCGCGGCAGGCCGCATCCTCGGCATGGGCGACGTGGTGAGCCTCGTCGAGCGCGCGGCCGAGACGCTGGATGCCGCCGAGGCCGAGCGGATGGCAGCGAAGCTCGCCAAGGGCGGCTTCGACATGACCGACCTCCTCGCCCAGTTCCGGCAGATGAAGCGGATGGGCGGGCTCGGCGTGCTCGCCTCCCTGCTGCCGGGGCTCGGCAAGGCGCAGGCCGCCATGAAGCAGGCCGGCGTCGATGACCGCACCATCGGCCGGATGGAGGCGATCATCCTCTCGATGACTCCGAAGGAGCGGGCCCGCCCCGAGATCCTGAACGCGCGGCGCAAGATCCGCATCGCCAAGGGCTCGGGCACCACCGTCCAGGAGGTCAACCGCCTGCTCAAGATGCACGCCGACATGGCAACCGCCATGAAGCGGCTGAAGAAGATGGGCGGCATGAAGGCGCTCGCAGGGCTGTTCGGCGGCGGGGCAGAGGCGGGGGCCGCGCCCCCGCCAGGCCTGCTTCCACCCGGCCTTCCCCCCGGGCTCGGCGGGCCCGGGCTTCCGCCGGGCCTGCCCGGCAACATCCGTTTCAAGCGATAGGAGACACCTGATGGCACTTTCGATCCGGCTGGCGCGCGGCGGCGCCAAGAAGCGGCCGGTCTACCGCATCGTCGTGGCCGACAGCCGCAGCCCCCGCGACGGCCGCTTCATCGAGAAGCTCGGCACCTACAACCCGTTGCTCCCGAAGGACTCGGAGCAGCGCGTCACGCTCGATGCCGAGCGGGCGCGGGAATGGCTGGCGAAGGGTGCGCAGCCGACCGACCGGGTCGCCCGCTTCCTCGACGCCGCCGGAGTCCGCCCCCGGCCCGCGCGGATGAACCCGAAGAAGGGCGAGCCCGGCGAGAAGGCGAAGGAACGGGCCGAGGCCCGCGCGGCGAAGGCGGCCGCGGCCGCCGAGGCTTCGGCCGAGGGTGCCGACGCCTGAGGCGGGCGAGAGAGGGGCGGGCCACGCAGGGGCGGGCCCGGCCGAGGCGGGTTCCGCCGGGCGGCCGGTTGCGCTGGCCGCCGTCGCCGGCGCCCACGGCATCCGCGGCGAGGTCCGCCTGAAGCTCTTCGCCGAGAGCCTCGCGAGCTTCGCTGCCCACCGCACGTTCGACGCCGGCGGCCGCACGCTCACCCTCGAGGCAGTGCGGGAGGGACCTTCCGGCCCCATCGCCCGCTTTGCCGAGGTGGTCGATCGCTCCGCAGCCGAGGCGCTGCGCGGCGCCGAGCTCACGGTGCCGCGCGCGGCGCTGCCGCCGCTTTGCGAAGGCGAAGTTTACTGGGTGGATCTCATCGGCCGCGCGGTCGTGACGCCCGATGGCGCGCCTGCCGGCCGGGTGGTGGCCATGGCGAACTATGGCGCCTCGGACCTTCTCGAGGTGGCCCGGCCCGACGGCCGCACCGTGCTCGTGCCGTTCACCCGCGAGGCCGTGCCCAAGCTTGCCGACCCCCTCGTCATCGACCCGGTCTGGCTCGAGGTCTGAGATGGCGGCCCCCTGGCACGCCAGCGTCATCACTCTCTTTCCCGGGATGTTCCCGGGCCCGCTGGGTGAGAGCCTTGCCGGCCGGGCACTCGCCGAAGGGGTCTGGTCGCTCGAGACCCTGCAGCTGCGCGACTTCGCGACCGACCGCCACCGCTCGGTCGACGACACGCCGGCCGGCGGCGGCCCTGGCATGGTGCTCCGCGTCGACGTGATGGCCCGCGCCGTCGACGCCGCGCGCGCCCGTCACCCCGGGCTTCCCGTCCTCGCCCCCACGCCGCGGGGGCCACGCCTCACCCAGGCGCGCGTCCGCGCGCTCGCCGGAGGGCCTGGCGTCATCCTGCTGTGCGGCCGGTTCGAGGGCCTCGACGAGCGCATCTTCGCCGCCCGCCAGGTCGAGCCCTTCTGCCTTGCCGACATCGTGCTCTCAGGGGGCGAGATCGCCGCCCTTGCCCTCCTCGATGCTTGCGTCCGCCTTCTCCCCGGCGTAATGGGCGCGGCCCAGAGCGGGGTCGAGGAAAGCTTCGAGACCGGGCTTCTCGAGCACCCGCACTACACGCGCCCCCTCGACTTCGAGGGGCATGGCATTCCGGAGGTGTTGCGCTCCGGGAACCATGGAGCGGTCGAAGCCTGGCGTCGCGCCCGGGCGGAGAGCGATACCCGGGCATGGCGGCCCGACCTGTGGGAGGCGCACCTGAAGGCCACCCCCGCATCGCCGCCCTCTGCCGCGCAACGGCAACGCCGCCCCAAGGGTCCGGGCGGCGACGGAGACGAACGATGAACCTGCTGCAGACGATCGAGGCCGAACAGATCGCGAAGCTCGCCGCGCGGCGGCCGGTGCCGGAGTTCCGCGCCGGGGACACGCTCCGCGTGGGGGTGAAGGTCAAGGAAGGGGACCGCACCCGCATCCAGTATTTCGAGGGCGTGTGCATCGCCCGCTCGAACAAGGGGATGGGCTCCAACTTCACGGTGCGCAAGGTGAGCTTCGGCGAAGGGGTGGAGCGCGTCTTCCCGCTCTATTCGCCCGCGATCGAGTCGATCGAGGTCGTCCGCCGCGGCGTCGTCCGCCGCGCGAAGCTCTACTATCTGCGCGGCAGGTCGGGGAAGTCGGCCCGGATCGCCGAGCGCCGCGATGCCCGGGCCGGCGCGGAGGCCGCGCCCGGCACGTCCGCCGAGGCCGGCGCGGACTCGGGCGCCGAAGCCTGAGCCCGGCAAGCGGCACCATCGAGGCGGGCGTGCACCGGTTTCCGGTGCGCGTCTACTTCGAGGACACCGACCTCTCCGGCATCGTCTACCACGCCAACTACCTCCGGTTCATGGAGCGGGCGCGGTCCGACCTGCTGCGCCTTCTCGGAATCGACCAGCGCGCTGCCTTCGCGGCCGGCACCGGCGTCTATGCGGTGGCCGACATGGCGCTGCGCTTCGCCGCGCCCGCCCGGCTCGACGACGATCTCGTGGTCGAGACCCGCTGCCTCGGCGTGGGTGCGGCAACCGTCACCATGGACCAGCGCATCCGCCGCGGAGAGGAGCGCCTCGTCGAGGCCCGCGTGCGCGCCGCCTTCCTCGGCCCCGACGGCCGGCCGCGCCGGCAGCCGGCCCATTGGCTCCGCCTCTATCGCGCCTTGAGCGGCTCCGTTCAGGCCGCATAAAGAGCAGGCGCAACAGGGGCGGCGGCCCCGGCGGCGCAACCGTGGTCCTGGCGGTCTCGGCGGGCAGCGGGTCGGGAAACCGGAGAGGCGGAAAGGCACGCGTGGACAAGCTGGTGATGACCCCGGCGGCCGGCATGTCGCCGCTCGCGCTCTTTCTCGAGGCCGACATCGTCGTGAAGCTGGTGATGCTCGGGCTGCTCGCGGCCTCGGTCTGGTCGTGGGCCATCATCCTCGAGCGCTCCCGCCTGCTCGCCCGCCTCCGCCGCGAGGTCGCCCAGTTCGAGGCCCGCTTCTGGAACGCGCGGACGCTCGACGACATCGGCGGCGGGCGTGGCGATCACCCGGCCGCCGCGCTGTTCCGCGCCGGCATGGACGAGTGGAAGGCCTCGACCGATGGCCGCCGCGTCATCGACCGCGAGGGCGTTCGGGCCCGCCTCGCCAGCGTGATGGCGGCCTCGATCGACCGCTCGGTCTCCGACCTCTCCGACCGGCTCAACGTGCTGGCAACGATCGGCGCGGTCGCCCCCTTCGTTGGCCTGTTCGGCACGGTCTGGGGCATCATGCGCGCCTTCATCGCCATCGGCCAGACGCAGAACACGAGCCTCGCCGTCGTCGCACCCGGCATCGCCGAGGCGCTGTTCGCAACCGCCATCGGCCTGTTTGCCGCCATTCCCGCCGTCATCGGCTACAACCGCCTCCTCCATGTCATCTCGCGCCTCGAGGACCGGCTCCTGGCCTTCTCGGCGGCCTTCCACGCCATGCTCTCGCGCGAGCTCGACCAGGAGGGCGGCTGATGGCGATGGGCGTGCCGACTCTTTCCGGAGGGCGCGGCCGGCGGCGGCGGGCGCCCATGTCGGAGATCAACGTGACGCCGCTCGTCGACGTGATGCTGGTTCTCCTCATCATCTTCATGGTGGCAGCCCCGCTTCTGGTGACGGGGACGGCTGTCGACCTGCCGGAGACGTCGGCCAAGGCTCTTCCCGCCGATGACGAGCCGCTGGCCATCACGCTCACGCGCACGGGCGAGCGGCAGATCGGCGAGGAGACCCTCGCGCCCGAGGCCTTCGCGGCCCGTCTGGCTGCCATCCGCGCCGCGCGGGGACCCGAGGCGAGGGTCGTGATCCGCGCCGATGCCGCCATTCCCTATGGCGAGGTCGCCGCGCTTCTTGCCGACGTGACCGGCGCCGGCTTCACCCGCGTCGCGCTCGTCAACCGCCCGCGGCGCGAGCCCGCGAGCTCCCGGTGACCGAAGGCCGCGCGCTCGCCGTCGCTGCGGCCGGGCACCTTGCGCTGCTCGCCGCGCTGTCGCTTGCAATCCGCCACGCGCCGCCGCCCTTTGCCGGCGATGACGTGACGCCGGTCGAGTTCGTGGAGATCGGCCCGGTCACCTCAACCCCCGCGCCCGCGCCGCCTGCGCCGCCTGCGCCCGCGCCCGAGCCGCTCGCGCCGCCCGAGCCCGAGCCGCTCGCGCCGCCAGCGCCGCCGCCCGAGCTTGCCCCAGCTCCGGCGCCGGCACCGCCCCCCGTTCCGCGTGACCGCGCGCCGCAGGAGGCGGTGCCGCGCGAGCCGGAGCGCCCCCAGTTGCGCCCCGCGCCCGCGCCCGCGCCCGCGACAGCGCCGCAGCCGTTCGACGCCCGCGCGCTCGAGGCCCTCATCGACCGCTCTGCCACGAAGAGCCCCCGCCGCCCGCCCCGGGGCATCGAGGCAGGGGCTGAGGGCGCGGCGCCGGGTGCGCCAGGCCCGCGGGCGCTCGCCACCCTCGAGGCTGCCATTCGCGCGCAGATCGCGCCCTGCTGGAACCCGCCGGTGGGCGGCGAGGACGTGAAGGGCATGACGGTGGTGCTCCGCATCCGCCTCAACCGCGACGGTTCGCTCGCCGCGCCGCCCGAGTTCGTGAGCCAGACCGGCGCGACCGAGGCCAACGCGGCCTATGCCCGCGCCTTCGTCGAGACGGCCCGGCGCGCGGTCCTGCGCTGCACGCCGCTCGAGCTTCCGCCCGAGCTCTACCGCGAGTGGCGGGAGTTCGAGCTCAACTTCGACCCGAGGATGCTGACCTGATGCCCCGTGCCCCGCTGCTCCGCCGCCTCGCGTGCGCCCTGCTCCCCCTCCTTGCCGCGCCAGCTGCGGCCCAGCTCCGGGTCGACATCACCGAGGGGATTGCAGCCCCCATGCCGATCGCGGTGCCTGTCTTCCCGACACCGGCGAATGTGCCGACGCCGGCGGGCGACACCGCGGCGCTTGGCGACAGCATCTCGCGCATCATCACGTCCAACCTCCAGGGCTCGGGCCTGTTCCGCCCGGTGGACCGCGCTGCGCTTCCGCGCCCCACCGCGCCCGAGATCCTGCGGCCGGCCTTCTTCGCCTACCGCACGCTTGCCGCCCAGGCGCTTGTCTCCGGCACCGTCACCGCCAACCCCGACGGCACCCTGACGCTTTCCTGCTACCTCCACGACGTCTTCTCGGAAGAAGAGCTCGCCCGCCAGGGCTTCACCGTGCCGGTTGCCGGCTGGCGCCGCGCCGCCCACAAGTGCTCCGACCTCGTCTACGCCCGCCTCACCGGCGAGAGCGGCTATTTCGACACCCGCATCGTCTACGTCTCCGAGGCCGGTCCGCGCACGAACCGCGTGAAGCGCCTGGCCATCATGGACCAGGATGGCGCCAACCACCGCTTCCTGACCGGCGGCCAGAACCTGGTGCTGACCCCGCGCTTCGCTCCCAACCAGCAGACCATCAGCTACATGAGCTACGAGGGCAACCGGCCGCGCGTCTGGCTCTACACCCTGGGCTCGGGCCGGCAGGAAGCGGTCGGCACCTTTCCGTCGATGACCTTCGCGCCCTCCTTCACGCCCGACGGCAGCCGGCTGCTCTTCTCGGTGATGAGCCAGGGCAATGCCGACATCCACATGCTCGACCTCGCCAGCCGCACCAGCCGCAGGCTGACGAGCGCAAGCGCGATCGACACCTCGCCCAGCATGAGCCCCGACGGCCGCCGCATCGTCTTCGAGAGCGACCGGGGTGGAACCCAGCAGCTCTACGTGATGAACGCGGATGGCACGGGTGCCACCCGGATCACCTTCGGCGAGGGGCGTGCGGCGAGCCCGGCCTGGAGCCCGAGGGGCGATCTCATCGCCTTCGTCCGCATCCGCGGCGGCCAGTTCCGGATCGCCGTCATCCGCCCGGACGGTACCGGCGAGCGGCTCTTGACCGACGGCTGGCAGGACGAGAACCCGACCTGGTCGCCGAACGGGCGCGTGATCCTCTTCGCGCGCACCGAGCGCAACGGGCGGTCGACCCTGCGCTCGGTCGATCTGACCGGCCGCAACGAGCGGCTGATCCCGACGCCGCTCGAGGCAAGCGACCCGTCGTGGAGCTCCCTCCTTCCCTGATTTCCGGGACAGGCGTTTCGCCCGCCAAGCTTCATTTCCCGTGCAGGAAAGAAAGGCTAGGGCAGGGGTCGGGCAGGCACTCTCTCGGGCCTTGGCTGCGAGGGGGTGCGGACAGGACGGAAGAAGGGGACACGCCATGTCGCGAAGGCTCGCTCTGGCTCTGGTGGCAGCAACGGTTGCGCTCGCAGGCTGTGCGCGCAAGCGCGAGGATCTGCCGCCCCCGCCGCCGCCGGCAACTGCGCCCGTGGTGCCGGCCGAGCCTGTGCCCCCGCCGCCTGCCGTGGGAACGACCGCCGTGCCCGGGAGCATGGCCGACTTTCTTGCCCGCGCCGGCTCGGACCGCGTGTTCTTCGGCTTCGACCGCTACGACCTCGATGCCGACGCGCGCGCGACCCTCGACCGCCAGGCGGCCTGGCTGCGCCAGTATCCGGCCGTCCGCGTGACCATCGAGGGCCATGCCGACGAGCGGGGCACGCGCGAGTACAACCTGGCGCTCGGCGAACGCCGGGCCAATGCCGTTCGCACCTACCTTGCCGCCAATGGCGTGGCCGCCTCGCGCATGACGGTGATCAGCTACGGCAAGGAGCGGCCTGCGGTCGACGGCTCGAACGAGGAGGCATGGGCGCAGAACCGGCGCGCCGTCACCGTCCTCGTCTCGGGCATGGCCGGCTGATCCTGACCCCGGCGGTCGGATTTCCGGCTTTCCCCTTCGGCGGGGGCGCGCTATAGCGGAGCGGCGGCAGCCCGCAGAGCCGGGAGGCCGGTGTGATGGCATCCTGGAGAGGGGCATGAGCGTTCGCCCGTGGCGCGACATCGTCCGGCGCAAGAGCCGGCAGATCATGGTGGGCCGCGTGCCGGTGGGGGGTGATGCGCCCATCACCGTCCAGACCATGACCAACACGCCGACCGAGGACGCGAAGGCGACCATCGACCAGATCCGCCGCTGCGAGGAGGTCGGCGCCGATATCATCCGCGTCTCCTGCCCGACCGAGGAGGCGACGCGCGCCTTCCGCCTCATCACCCGGGCCGCCCGCGTGCCCATCGTCGCCGACATCCACTTCCACTACCGGCGCGCGCTCGAGGCCGCCGACGCGGGCGCCGCCTGCCTTAGGATCAATCCCGGCAACATCGGCTCGATGGAGCGGGTGAAGGAAGTGGTGCGCGCCGCCAAGGCCAACGGCTGCGCCATCCGCATCGGCGTCAATGCCGGCAGCCTCGAGAAGCATCTGCTCGAGAAATATGGCGAGCCCTGCCCCGAGGCCCTTGTCGAGTCCGCGCTCGAGCACGCGAAGCTTCTGGAAGACTGCGACTTCCACGAATTCAAGATCAGCGTGAAGGCGTCCGACGTGTTCCTGGCGGTGGCGGCCTACAACGAGCTCGCCGCCCGCACCGACTATCCCCTCCATCTCGGTATCACCGAGGCGGGCGGGCTCATCGGCGGCACGGTCAAGTCGTCGATCGGGCTTGGCATGCTGCTCTGGGCCGGGATTGGTGACACCATCCGTGTCTCGCTCTCGGCCGAGCCCGAGGAGGAAGTGAAGGTCGGCTTCCACATCCTGAAGGCGCTCGGCATCCGCGCGCGCGGCGTGAAGATCGTCTCCTGCCCGTCCTGCGCGCGCCAGGGCTTCGATGTCATCCGCACCGTCGAGACGCTGGAGGCGCGGCTTGCCCACATCACCACGCCGCTCTCGCTTTCGGTCTTGGGCTGCGTCGTCAACGGCCCGGGCGAGGCGCGCGAGACCGACATCGGGCTCACCGGCGGCGGCAACGGCCGGCACATGGTCTATCTCTCGGGTGTCACCGACCATCATGTGACCGACGAGCGGATCATCGACCACATCGTCGAGCTGGTCGAGAAGAAGGCCGCCGAGATCGAGGCTGCCAACGCCGCCGCCCTCCGCGCCGCGGAGTAGGCTGGAGTGGGCTGAAGCCGGCCGGCGCGACGCCCTCGCCCACGGCTTCCAGGGGGGCGTGTCTCGGGATCGGCAGCCCGTGGCCGAGCCGGCCGTCTGTCGTCGCTCTCCTTTCGCGACCTCTTCGGGCGGCCAGACGTCGCGTGCAGGGACGAACCGCCCTGCCTCTCCTCGCTGGCTGCGGCGTCGCGCAGCTTCGTCTCGGGCAGGACATCGGCACGGAAGCGCGCCCGGTCCCGGGTGTGCCTACGGGATTGCTGAGCAGGCCCACCCGGTGCGACGGTGCTCCGAAGGGACAGGGCAGGGGCTGCCTGGGCCGCTAGGGAATGGCCGGCCCGGGCCGGAGCCTGACGTGCGTGACCGCCCACGCCGGGCCGAGTTCCGCCTGCAGCCGCGCTGCCAGGAGATCGCCCGTCGCATTGTGCCCGGCGAGGTCGAAATCCGGGTCGTCCTCGGGGTAGAGATACTCCTGCCCGGGCCTGAACGAGCTCCAGGCCCGGCCCCAGGCAAGCAGGGCGGCCTCGAGATCCTCCGAGATCGGCCACTCGCCGGGCGTGGAGCCCAGGCCCTCGTGGTTCCAGATCAGCAAGTCCAGCCCCCTTCCTCGGGAAAGAGGCGCAGGCTCCGCTCGCCGGGACCCAGCAGCCCCCAGGGCGAAACCAACGGGCCATCCCGTTCCGTCATGCGTCCCTCCGGCCATTGTCGCCGTCCTGCTCCCGGCCGCCGCGCTGACCTCCGCGCGCTCCTGGTGTCGTCAGTCCGTTGCCGTCTGGCACCATGCCCCGGCCGCGCACCCGTGCGAAGCCTGCGAAGGCTGGTCACTCCCGAGGCGATCGCAGCCGACGTCAGACCGGGGCGCCGAGGTGTTCCTTGGGCGTCACCTCGAGTTCGCCGGCCTTCACCTTCTCGGCGCGCTCGATTGCCGCCAGGATCAGCCGCTCGGCTTTCGCACGGCCCCGCCATCCCTCGCATCGCACCCACTTGCCGGGTTCGAGATCCTTGTAGTGGGTGAAGAAATGCTCGACCTGCTTCAAGAGGATGTCGGGCAGGTCGGAGAATTCCTGGACGTCGGTGTAATAGGGGTGGAGGGTGTCGACGGGCACGGCCAGCACCTTCTCGTCGGGCCCCTTGTCGTCGGTCATCATGAGCACGCCGACCGGTCGCACCCGGGCGATGCAGCCGGGCACGAAGGGCGTGCCTGCCACCACCAGCACGTCGATCGGGTCGCCATCTTCGGCCAGCGTGTGGGGGATGAAGCCGTAGTTGGCCGGGTAGCGCATGGCCGTGTGGACGATCCGGTCCACGAACAGGGCACCGCTCGCCTTGTCGAACTCGTACTTGACCGGCTCGCCGCCGAGCGGACATTCGATGATGACGTTGACGTCGGTCGGCGGCGCCTTGCCCACTGGCACCTGGTCGATGCGCATGGCACGCTCCCCTTCAGGTTCGGGAGTGAACCCTAGGCGCGCGGAGGTGGGGGCACAATGGGCGGTCCGGCGGTTGCATGGATCCTTCTTGTCATGGCCGGCCTGTTCGAGGTGGCCTTCACGACGTTCCTCCGCTTTGCCGACGGGTTCCGGAACCTCTGGCCCACGCTCGGCTTCCTCGCCTCGGCCACCTTGAGCTTCTTCTTCCTCGAGCGCGCGGCCCGCGCCATCCCCATCGGCCTTGCCTACGCCGTCTGGGTCGGCATCGGGGCGGTCGGCACCATCCTCGTCGGCCGGCTCTTCTTCGCCGAGCCCCTCTCGCCCGCCCAGCTCGCGCTGGTTGCCGTGCTGCTGGCCGCCATCGTCGGCCTGAGGCTTGTCACGCCTGCATGACCCCTCCCTGACCCTTCCCCGCGCCCGCCGCCGCTGCTAGGCGCCCGCCCCCATGAAGCCTCCGAAGCTCCAGGCCGTGCGCGGCATGCAGGACCTCGTCGGCGAGGCGGCGGCCCGGTTCGAGCGGGTGGTCGACGCGTTCCGCGAGGTCGGCCGCCGCTTCGGCTTCCGCCGGGTCGAGGTGCCGGTTGTCGAGTTCACCGCCGTCTTCGCCCGGACGCTGGGCGAGACCACCGATGTCGTCGCCAAGGAGATGTATACGTTCGACGATCGCGGCGGAGAGTCGCTCACGCTCCGCCCGGAATTCACCGCGGGCATCTGCCGGGCCTTCGTGGCGAACGGCTGGGCCCAGCATGTGCCGATGAAGCTCATGACGCACGGGCCGCTTTTCCGCTACGAGCGGCCGCAGAAGGGCCGGTACCGGCAGTTCCACCAGGTGGATGCGGAGGTCATCGGGGCTGCCGAGCCGCAGGCCGATGTCGAGCTGCTCGCGCTGGCCGACATGCTGCTCGCCGAGCTCGGCATCGGCGGGGTCACCCTCCAGCTCAACACGCTGGGCGACGCGGCGAGCCGTGCCGCCTGGCGCGAGGCGCTCGTCGCCCACTTCGCCGCCCACCGCGACGCGCTCTCCGATGACAGCCGCCGCCGGCTCGAGACCAACCCCTTGCGCATCCTCGACTCGAAGGACGAGGCTGACCGGGCGCTCGTGGCCGAGGCGCCGGTCATCGACTCCTTCCTCACCTCGGAGGCCGGCGCCTTCTTCGAGGCGGTGCAGCGCGGCCTTGCCGCTGCGGGCGTGGCCTTCGTCCGTGCCCCGCGGCTCGTTCGCGGCTTCGACTACTACCGCCATACCGCCTTCGAGTTCGTGACGGACCGGCTGGGCGCGCAGGGCACGGTCATCGGCGGTGGCCGCTACGATGGTCTCATCGAGGCGATGGGCGGCCCTCCGACCCCTGCGGTCGGCTGGGCGGGGGGCATCGAGCGGCTGATGGCGCTCTCTGCCGAACCGCCGCCCGAGCCGCTGCTCGCCGTGATCCCCGAAACGGCCGAAGCCGAGCCCGCGGCCGCCCGCGTCGCCCTGCAGCTGCGCCGGGCGGGGATCGCGACCGATTTCGCCTTCCGCGGCAACCAGAAGCGCCGCCGCGAGCTTGCCGCTCGGGCGGGCGCGACCGACCTGCTGTTCGTCCGCCCCGGCGAGGCACTCGAGCTCAACCTTGTCGGCGACTATCCGGATGAGTCCGCGCAGCGCGCGCGGGCGGCGGCGTTGCGCGCGGCCCTCCCTGAGGCACAGCTCCTCGTGCGCGGGGCGCCCGCATGACCATCCACCTGCCCGACCTGCGTCTCTCCCAGCTCGTGGAGCGCCACGCGGCGCTCGCCGAGGAGCTGGCCCGGCCCGACCTCTCGACGGAGCGCCTGATCGCGCTTTCGAAGGAGCGGGCAGACCTTGCACCGGTCGCCGAGGCGGCCGAGGCGCTTCTGGCCGCTCGTGCCGAGCGCGCCGCGCTCGAAGGGCTGCTGTCCGACCCGGCGACCGAGGCCGAGATGCGCGCGCTGGCCGCAGACGAGCTCGAGGCCCTGAAGGCGCGTCTTCCGGAGATGGAGCGGGCGCTTGCCCTCCGGCTCCTGCCGAAGGACGCGGCCGACGCCCGCTCGGCCATCCTCGAGATCCGCGCCGGCACCGGCGGTGACGAGGCCGCCCTCTTCGCCGGAGACCTCGCCCGCATGTACCAGCGCTACGCCGACCTCCACGGCTGGCGCGTCGAGCAGATCTCCGCCTCGCCCGCCGAGCTCGGCGGCTTCCGCGAGATCGTCTTCGCGATCGAAGGGGAGGGCGTGTTCGCGCGCCTCAAGTTCGAGAGCGGCGTGCACCGGGTGCAGCGCGTGCCGGTGACCGAGGCGGGCGGGCGCATCCACACTTCGGCGGCGACCGTCGCCGTGCTGCCCGAGGCCGGGGAGGTGGACGTCCAGATCGACGAGAAGGACCTGCGGATCGACGTGTTCCGCTCGTCGGGGCCGGGCGGCCAGTCGGTCAATACGACCGATTCGGCCGTGCGCATCACCCACCTGCCCACCGGCATCGTCGTGTCCCAGCAGGACGAGAAGTCGCAGCACAAGAACAAGGCCAAGGCCATGAAGGTGCTGCGCTCGCGCCTGTTCGAGCTGGAGCGGGAGAAGCAGGCCGCAGCCCGCGCCGATGCGCGTCGGTCGATGGTGGGCTCGGGAGACCGCTCCGAGCGGATCCGGACCTACAACTTTCCCCAGGGGCGCGTGACCGACCACCGCATCAACCTCACCCTGCACCGGCTGCCCGAGGTGCTGGAGGGAACCGCGCTCGACGAGCTGGTCTCCGCCCTCGTGGCCGAGGATGAGGCGGCGCGTCTTGCTGCCATGGAGTCGTGAGCGGGAAGGCGCCCGGCGCCGCCCCAGACGGTGCCGACCGGCGCGCCCTGCTGCGTGCGGCAGCGGGGACGCTGCCGGGCCCGACGCCCCTGCTCGATGCCGAGCTGCTGCTCGCCCATGCGCTCGGCGAGGAGCGGCTCGAGATGCTGCTCAAGGCGGATCCTGTTCCCCACGAGGCGCGGGTGAGGTTCGAGGCGCTGGTCGCGCGCAGGCGGGCGCACGAGCCCGTGGCGTACATCACGGGGACGAAGGAATTCTGGTCGCTGCCGCTTGCCGTCACGCCTGCCGTACTGATTCCCCGGCCCGACAGCGAGACGCTCGTCGAGGCAGCCCGTGAGGCGCTGGCCGATGCAGCGCCGGCGCAGGTCCTCGACCTCGGCACTGGCTCGGGCGCGCTTCTGCTTGCCGCGCTGTCGCTCTGGCCCGAGGCGAGGGGGCTCGGCATCGACTGCTCGGCCGACGCGCTCGCGGTGGCCCGCGCCAACGCCCTGCGTCTCGGCTTTGCGCCCCGCGCCGATTTCCGGGTAGGCAACTGGGGGGAAGGCCTTGCCGGCCCCTTCGACCTCGTGCTGGCAAACCCGCCCTATGTGGCCGAGGGCGCGGACCTGCCGCCGGATGTCGCAGGCCACGAGCCGGCGTCGGCGCTGTTCGCCGGCCCGGACGGGCTCGACGCCATCCGTCGCATCCTTCCCGATCTTCCGCGCCTGCTTGCGCCTTCGGGCGTTGCGGTCCTCGAGCTCGACCCCGGGCAGGTGGAGGCCGCAACCGCCCTCGCTGCGGCGGCGGGGCTGGCGGCCGAGATGCGTTCCGATCTTGCCGGGCGGCCGCGGGCGCTCCTCCTTCGCCCGCATCGGACACGCTTTGGGCTTGGCAACGCGCCACTGACCCGGTAGACGGTCGGGGAGGTTGGCGCCCCCGCGGCTGGTGCCGATGGGGCTTCCCGCGCGGAACGGCAGGCCAGACGCCGGGCAGCGGCCGGGGCGCCTCTCGCAGGATCGCTGGAAACCTGCTGCGCCCGCTTCGCGCGGCTTGGCAACGTCTGGCAACCGCCCGCGGCACGCCATGTGCGGCTCCGGGCGCTTGGGTGGCACACGAGGCAACCCTCTCGAACGAAGGTGCAGGGTTCGATCATGAACAACAGGCAGAACGGGCGCAGGCGCCGCGGTGGCGGGGGAGGCGGTTCGCCTCGGCCGATGGGCCAGAACCTCGGCGGTCAGGTCGGGAACCGGCTGGAAGTGCGCGTGCGCGGCAACGCCCACCAGCTTCTCGAGAAGTACAAGGTGCTTGCGCGCGATGCCCATCAGGCGGGAGACCGGGTGGCGGCCGAATATTACCTCCAGCACGCCGACCATTATTTCCGCGTTCTGAACGATAGTCGGATTCGCCAGGAGGAAATGCGGGCGCGGCGCGGCATGTTCGACCCGCTCGACGACGTGCTCGACGAGGACGAGGCGCCCGAGGGCGGGTTCGACCCGCCCCCTCCGTTCGGCACCGAACCGGTCGCCCGTGCCGAGGGTGCGCAACGCCACGACCGGCGGGATCGCAACCGCTTCGATCGGCCGCGAGAGCCCCTCCAAGGGTCCGAGCAGGCGGCAGCGGTCGCAGCCGCCGAGACCTCGGGCTCGCCGGACCTGGCGGCGGAGGCTGCCGAGACGATGTCCGATGGCGAGGCCGCGCTTCTCGCCTTCGGCGGTGCGCCGGCCGGAGCCGAAGGGCAGGCTGCCGAGGCGCCGCGGCCGGCCCGCCGCCGCGGGCGGCCGCGTCGCTCGGAGCCGGCGCCTGCCGAAGGCTGATGGCCGCAGCCCCACCGTCGCTCTTCCCGCTCGACGATCTGGCCGAAGCGCAAGCGGCGCTGTGGGCGCGCCTTGCGCGCGCCGTCCGCGACCGGCGCTCGCCGTGGCACACGCCGGCTGTCGCAACCGTCGCGGCCGACGGGGTGCCGAAGGCGCGGGTGATGGTGCTCCGCGCCGTTGACCAGGTGCGCGGCTGCTTCCGCCTCCACACCGACCGCCGCGCAGGCAAGGTCGCCGAGCTGGCTGCCACGCCGCGGGCGGCGCTCCTCTTCTACGATGCCGGGGCGCGGCTCCAGCTGCGCGTCGAGGGCCGCGCGCGAATCGAGACCGAGGGCGCGGAAGTCGATTCGGCCTGGGCAGCGAGCCGGCCCTTCAGCCGCCGCTGCTACACCGCGCCTCAAGCGCCGGGCACCGAGTCGCCAGGTCCTGCGTCCGGCCTTCCTCCCCATCTCGAAACGCGCGAGCCGACGCTTGCCGAAAGCGAGGCCGGGCGCGGCAATTTCGCGATTCTCCTGCTCGAGGCCGAGCGGCTCGAGTTCCTTCACCTGGCCTTCACCGGCCACCGCCGCGGCGTTTTCCTGCGGGATGAGACAGGCTGGGAAGGACGCTGGCTCATTCCCTGAAGGAGCCGTCCGCCTCCCCGTCGATACCGCTGCGGCTGGAGAGGAACAGGAGGCTCATCAGCACGCCAGCGAGCGCGAACGTAAGGATGATCGCGCTCGAGACGGCCAGGATCAGGTGCAGCCTGAGCGGCGTGCCGGTCGCGTGAAGCCAGGCGAGCGCGAGCCCCGCCACGACGCCGCCGGCGGCGGCCGCGATTCGCCGCAACTGGCGCGCGGCAGAACGGGCGTCCGTTGCAGCCGCGCGCGTGTGGCTTGCCTCTCGGGGTGCAGGCATGGCTTTGCAATCGCCGCATCTTGCGCGACACTCAAGGGCGCGGTCGGGGAGGACCGCAGGAAACCAGGCGGGAGGTCGACATGGGGATTGCCTCGATTCTTCGGGAAAAGGGAAGCGATGTCGCGGTGATCGGAGCGGATGCGTCGCTGGCCGACGTGGTGTCGGAACTGGTGGTGCGGCGGATCGGGGCGCTGCTCGTCCTCGAGCGGGACGAGATCGTCGGTCTCGTGTCCGAGCGCGACGTGATCCGCGTGCTGGCGGCGGAAGGGGCGGCCGCGCTCGCGCGCCGTGCCCGTGATGCGATGACGGCCCCGGTCATCACCATCAGCCCGCACGACTCGGTCACCGCTGCCATGGAGCTGATGACCGACCGGCGGATCCGCCACCTGCCGGTGGTCGAGGATGGCCGCCTCGTCGGCATCGTCTCGATTGGCGACCTGGTGAAGCGGCGGATTGCGGAGGTGGAACAGGAGGCGCTGGCCCTCAAGGACTACATCGCCGCCGGCTGA
>NZ_JACHTM010000003.1:0-270000 GCF_015354055.1 Thermaurantiacus tibetensis | reverse complement strand
GCAAGGAGGACGAGTTCACCGGCACCGTCGTCCTCTCCTGGAAGCCGGTGCGCGACCTCATGGTCTATGGCTCCTGGGCGCGTGGCTACAAGGCCGGCGGCTTCAACCTCGACACTTCCGCGCTCGACATCGTCTGCAACCCGAGCGCGGGCACGCCGGCGCAGCAGGCCGCCTGCGCCGCCCAGCTCGCCCTGCCCGCCAACACGGTCGGCAACGCCCGGCCCGAGGCGATCGACCTCCAGTTCGATGCCGAGACCGTGCAGTCGATCGAGGTGGGTGCCAAGTTCAGCCGGCCCGACTTCTCGGTGAACGCCGCCCTGTTCCGCTCGGCCTTCTCGAACTTCCAGCTCAACACCTTCAACGGAGTCAACTTCGAGGTCACCAACACGGCCGGTTGCCGCGACAGCCTGAACGGGACCGACCGCGACCCCAATCCGGCGACCGGCGCCTGCGCGCCCGACCGGCTGAAGCCCGGCGTGGTGGCCAAGGGGGTCGAGATCGAGGTGTTCGCAAGCCCGCTCGAGGATGTCGCCATCACGACGGGTCTCACCTATGCCGACACCCGCTACGCCGGCGACCTCGTCGGCACCAACGGCCGTCCGCTCTCGCCCGTGCTCTTCCAGCTCCCGGGCCGGCAGATCTCGAACGCGGCACCGCTCACCGTCACCGGCTCGCTCACCTGGACTCCGCCAATCCGCAACACGGGGCTCAGGGGCCTGTTCTACATCGACTACCGGATGCAGAGCGACATCAACACGGGCTCCGACCTTGACCTCGAGAAGGTTCAGGATTCCTTCATCGTGGTGAACGGCCGGATCGGCATCCAGGCTGAGGATCGGCGCTGGTCTCTGGAGCTCTGGGCGCAGAACCTGTTCGACAAATATTATCAGCAGATTGCCGCCGACATGCCGCTCCATGGCTCGGGGACCTTCCGCGCCGTGGCCGACGGCCGGATCGCAACGGCGAACCAGCTGTTCCTGAACTTCCCCGGCGAGCCGCGGATGTTCGGCATCACCGGCCGGTTCCGCTTCTAGCGTTGAGCGCTTGACGGCAGTCAAGGCGCGTCCCGCCCGCCTCTGCCATCGGGCCAGAGGTGGGCGGGGCGAGTCGCCGCGCCCTCCTGAAATGCCAAGGAGGACCGTTCCATGGATCTCAAGTCGCTCATTCCCTTTGCCGTCGGGGCCGGCTCCGACCGCGACCCCTTTGCCCTCATGCGCCGCGAGATGGAGCGCATGTTCGAGGACTGGGGCCGCGGCGTGACCGTGGCGTCCGGCTTCCTCTCGCCCAAGGTGGATGTGTCCGAGACCGAGGCCGGTCTCGAGATCCACGCCGAACTCCCGGGGCTCGAGCCCAAGGACATCGACCTCGAGCTCGACGGTGACGTGCTCACCCTCAAGGCCGAGACCGGCTCGGTGCGCGAGGAGAAGGACGAGAAGCGCAAGTACCATCTCGTCGAGCGGTCGAAGGGCACCTATCTGCGCCGCTTCCAGCTGCCCTTCGCAGCCGACGAGGCCGGGATCACGGCGAGCTTCGACAAGGGCGTGCTGACGGTCAAGGTGCCGCGCGCCCAGCCGGCCGAGCGGCCGAGCCGGAAGATCAGCATCTCCGGCAGCTGACGGGCCGGGAGGGCGGGGGCCGCACGCTGGCCTCCGCCCTTGTCTGGGGCCTGGAGGTGGCCTAGCCGGCGCGCATGACATCCCGAAGCCCTCGCGCGCTTGCAGCCACTCTGGCGGCGGCGCTCTTCTTGGCCACGCCTGCCGCGGCCTCGCCCAAGGCCGACTTCGACCAGCTTCTTGCAGACCACTGGCGGTGGTGGCTCGAGACCAATCCGACCGTGGCGACCAGCCTCGGCGTTCGCGACTACGACACCCAGCTCCCCGATCTTTCGCTGGCCGGCCAGGACCGGAGGGCTGCGGCGGCGAAGGCCTTCGCGGCCCGGCTTGCTGCGATCGACACGACGGCGCTCGAAGGCCAGGACCGCATCTCGGCCGAGGTGCTCGCCCGCCTCTTGGCGCGGCAGGTGGAAGCGAACGGCTTTCCCGCCCGCGCGCGGCTCTTCACCAACCGGGAGGGCTGGCACACCAGCTTCGCCACTCTTCCTGAGCGCATGCCCTTCTTCACGAACGCCGACTACGAGAGCTACGTTGCCCGCCTCGAGGCCTTCCCCGCCCACGCTGACCAGGCGATCGCCACCTCCCGCCTCGCGGCGGAAGCCGGCTGGGCGCTTCCGTGCATCGTCCTCGACAATTTCGCGCCCACCGTTCGCGCGGTCGCCGTGCCGGTGCCCGAAAGCCGCTTCTGGAAGCCGTTTGCCCAGCGCCCGCAGACCATTCCCGAGGCCGACTGGGTGCGGCTTTCGGCGCGCGCCCGCGCGGCGATCGAGACCGGCGTCAATCCCGCCTACCTCCGCTTCGCCGACAGCTTCGAACGCGACTATCTGCCGAGGTGCCGCAAGGAGGCTGGCATCTCGGCAGCGCCAGGTGGCCGCGCCTACTACCGTTGGATTGCGCGCGAGCAGACCACGACGGCGCTCTCGCCCGACGAGATCCACGAACTCGGCCTGCGTGAAGTGGCCCGCATCCGCGCCGAGATGGAGGCGGTGGCGAGGCGTGCCGGCTTCCCCACTCGCGAGGCCTATATCGCCCACCTGCGCACCGACCCCCGCTACTATGCGAGGACGCCGCAGGAGCTGATGGCGGCGGCCAGCTACTGGGCCAAGGTGGCCGACGGCTGGATGCCGCGCCTGTTCGGCCGGCTCCCGCGCCTGCCCTACACGCTTGCCGAGATTCCGGCCGAGACCGCGCCCTACACCACCACGGCCTATTACCAGCCCGGCAGCGCCACGGCCGGCCGGGCAGGGGTCTATTTCGTCAACACCTCCAAGCTCAACGAGCGGCCGCTCTTCGAGCTCCCGGCGCTCACGATCCACGAGGCGGTGCCGGGCCACCACCACCAGATCGCGCTCGCGCAGGAGCTGGACCTGCCGCCCTTCCGCCGCCACGCTGCAAGCTTCACCGCCTTTGTCGAGGGCTGGGGCCTCTATTCCGAGCGGCTCGGACTCGAGATGGGGGTCTATGCCGAGCCCGCCAACGACATGGGGCGTCTTTCCTACGAGATGTGGCGCGCGGCGCGCCTCGTGGTTGACACTGGCATCCACTGGAAGGGCTGGCCGAAGGAGCGGGCGGTCGCCTTCATGCTCGAGAATACCGCACTCTCGCCTGCCAACATCGACGCCGAAGTGAACCGCTACATCGCCTGGCCGGGGCAGGCGCTCGCCTACAAGGTGGGCGAGCTCAGGATCCGGGCGCTGCGCGAGGAAGCCGAGACGGCGCTGGGGCCGCGCTTTGACCTCCGCGCCTTCCACGACACAGTGCTCGAGAACGGCGCCATTCCGCTCGATCTCCTCGAGGCCCATGTCCGCGCCTGGATCGTGGCGGAGAAGGCGAAAGGCTGACGGGGCGCTGCCATTCCGTCACCCGACCGAACAGGCACCACGCTGCGACGAGGGAGCAGGTCGGTTGCGGCCATCCTTTAGGGGCAGGCCGGAGGCGGTGTCGCGCCTGCAGCTACCCGAGTGTCCGATCAGAGGCTGCCGATGGCGTTGATCGCAGCGCGCGCCTCGGCCGGCGCCATGCCGTCGAGGGGAAGCGCAAGCAGCGCCGAGAGCCGACGATGGAGCGTGTCGTAGGTGCGGGCGAAGGCTTCCTGGACTGCCGTCTCGTCG
Organism: Thermaurantiacus tibetensis; assembly: GCF_015354055.1. Lineage (GTDB taxonomy): Bacteria > Pseudomonadota > Alphaproteobacteria > Sphingomonadales > Sphingomonadaceae > Thermaurantiacus > Thermaurantiacus tibetensis. Next base: position 266,276 of record NZ_JACHTM010000003.1, on the reverse strand, counting down.
CCGGTCACGGCGGCAGGGTCTGGCATGCCCCAGTGGCAGGTGAGCGGATGACGGGGCCAGACCGGGCAGCTTTCGCCGGCCGCGGAATCGCAGACGGTGATGATGAGATCCATGGGCGCTGCATCGGGGCCTGCGAACAGGTCCCAGCGCTTTGAGGACAGGCCCGAGACGTCGTGGCCGCGCGCCTCCAGAAGCGCGAGGGCGTAAGGGTTCACCCGTCCGACAGGGTTCGAGCCCGCCGAGTGGCCGCGCCAGCCCTTCGCCGCCCCCATCTGGTTCAGGAGGGCCTCGGCGAGGATCGAGCGGGCGGAATTGCCGGTGCAGAGGAACAGGACGTTCACGCCTCCCTCCGCACCGCGGACAAGGCATCCGGGGGGCCAACCGAGGCCGTGGTGGGCGCGGCAGGGTTCGAACCTGCGGCCCCTGCGGTGTGAACACAGTGCTCTACCACTGAGCTACGCGCCCCTGTTCACGGCCGGCGGAGGGACCGGCTAGGGGAGGGACCGGGCCCTGTCAACCGCCGCGCGGCGCCGTCGGCGAAGCGCTCCGCCGACCAGGCCGAAGCCGGCGACGAGCAGCGCCCATGTTCCCGGCTCGGGCACGAAGCTGACCGGCCAGGCGTTGCCCGAGGGGAAGCGGATGTTGAGCGTGTGGCCGATGTTGCGGCCCGCGGCGTTGAGGAAGGCGATGTCGAGGATGCGGAAGGTCGCGCCATAGTCGGCGAAGGCGAAGGCGTTCGCCCCTGCCGCGACCTCGGCGTTGGCGGCAAAGCGCCAGACGAAGTCGATGAGCTCGAGACCGGGGTCGAGTTCGGCGGTCAGGTCGAAGGTGAAGACCGTGTCGTCGGGTGCAACGCTGATCGAGGTGAAGCCGCCGGAGACCCCGCGTACCGTCTCCTCGCGGCCGAGCGAGTGGACCTGGAAGCTGCCGCTGTCGGCAAGGCGGCGGACCAGCAGGATCTCGTCAAGGACTGCAGGATCAGCCGAGAGCCCGCCGCGATAGACACCCATCCGCATGAAGGCCTCGGTGCGCGCCCCGACCATGCCGGAGCCATCGAAGAAGCTGGACTGGCTCCCCGACATCTGGATGGTGAAGCGGGCGAACACCGGCTCGCCGAGCGTGGTGAAGGTGATCCGCTCGGTCCAGGCGCCGCTGCCCGTGCCGATGGTCACGGTCGTCTGGTCGCCGAAGCCCCGGGCGAAGGCCTGACCTCGGAAGCTGCCCTTGGGTTCGGCGCGGGCGAAGGCCTGGAAGAACTGCCCCTGGCTTCCCGAGCGGATGCAGCTGATCGTCACATCGATGGCGTTCGTCGAGGTGCAGGGATTGATCAGCGTGCCGTCGATGACGCCCGCTGTCGTCCCGAAATAGCCGATCGCCGCTGCCGGCTGGCCTGCCGCCAGCACCAAGCACCCCAGAGCGCCAATCCTCGCCTTGCCCATCGTGCAGCCCCCGCGCCTGACATGCCTGTGAGAATGCAGCCTGGCGGCCGCCGACGCAAGCCGTCAGTGGGTGACGGGGGCCTCCGTCGGCGCGGGCGCCGCCGCCTGGGCCGAGGGGTCGAGCACGGGGAGCGGCACGATGGGCCTCGTGAAGGCGCGGGCGATCACCTCGTCCACGTGCGAGACCGGGATGATGGTGAGACCCTCCTTCACATTCTCGGGGATCTCGGCCAGGTCCTTCTCGTTCTCGGCCGGGATGAGGACGGTGGTGATGCCGCCGCGAAGTGCCGCCAGCAGCTTCTCCTTGAGGCCGCCGATGGCCAGCACCCGGCCGCGCAGCGTGACCTCGCCGGTCATCGCCACGTCGCGGCGGACCGGAATGCCGGTCAGGGTCGAGACGATCGAGGTGACCATGGCGATGCCTGCCGAAGGCCCGTCCTTGGGGGTCGCACCCTCGGGCACGTGGACGTGGATGTCCTTCTTGGCGAGCGTCTCTGCGTCGATGCCGTAGGCGGCGGCGCGCGCCTTCACGAACGAGAAGGCCGTCGTGATCGACTCCTTCATCACGTCCCCGAGCTTGCCGGTCTGCACCACCTGCCCCTTGCCCGGTACGGTCACGCTCTCGATGGTGAGGAGATCCCCGCCCGACTGGGTCCAGGCCAGCCCGGTGACGGCGCCGACCTGGTCTTCCGCTTCCGACATGCCAAAGCGGAACTTCCTCACCCCCAGGAACTCGCCCAGGTTGTCAGGCGTGATCGTGAAGGTCTCGCCCTTCTTCTCGAGGATCCGCCGCAGCGACTTGCGCGCGAGCTTGGCAAGCTCCCGCTCGAGCGTCCGGACGCCCGCCTCGCGCGTGTAGTAACGGATGATGTCGCGGATCGCCGCCTCGGTCACCGCGAACTCCTCGGGCTTCAGCCCATGGGCCTCGAGCTGCTTCGGTATGAGGTGGCGCTTGGCGATCTCGACCTTCTCGTCCTCGGTGTAGCCGGAGAGGGAAATGATCTCCATCCGGTCGAGGAGGGGCTGGGGCATGCTGTAGCTGTTGGCCGTGGTCACGAACATGACCTGGCTCAGGTCGAAGTCCACCTCGAGGTAGTGGTCGTTGAACTTCGCGTTCTGCTCGGGGTCGAGCACCTCGAGCAGCGCCGAGGCCGGGTCGCCGCGGAAGTCCTGGCCAAGCTTGTCAATCTCGTCGAGCAGGAACAGCGGGTTGGCCGTGCCGGCCTTGCGCAGGTTCTGGATGATCTTGCCCGGCATCGAGCCGATGTAGGTGCGGCGGTGGCCGCGGATCTCGGCCTCGTCGCGCACGCCGCCGAGCGACACGCGCACGAACTCCCGGCCCGTCGCCTTGGCGATCGAGCGGCCAAGCGACGTCTTGCCGACCCCCGGCGGGCCGACGAGGCAGAGGATGGGGCCCTTCAGCTTGTTGGTCCGCGCCTGGACGGCGAGATACTCGATGATCCGCTCCTTGACCTTCTCGAGGCCGTAGTGGTCGGCATCAAGCACCGCCTGGGCTGCCACGATGTCCTTCTTCACCTTGGACGTCTTGCCCCAGGGAAGCGACAGCAGCACATCGAGCCAGTTGCGCACGACCGTCGCCTCGGCCGACATGGGTGACATGGTCTTGAGCTTCTTGACCTCGGCGAGCGCCTTCTCGCGCGCTTCCTTCGAGAGCTTCGTCTTCGCGATCTTCGCCTCATACTCGGCGGCTTCGTTGCCATCCTCGTCGTCGCCGAGCTCGCGCTGAATCGCCTTCAGCTGCTCGTTGAGATAGTATTCGCGCTGGCTCTTCTCCATCTGGCGCTTGACCCGGCTCTTGATCTTCCGCTCGACTTGGAGGAGGCCGATCTCGGCTTCCATGTAGCCGAGGACCAGCTCGAGGCGCTTTGCGACATCGGTCTCGGCCAGCAGCGCCTGCCGGTCGCCGATCTTGAGGTTGAGGTTCGCGGCCACCGTGTCGGCCAGCCGGCCCGGGTCCTCGAGCGACTCGAGCTGGGCGGCGAGCTCGGGCGAGGCCTTGCGGGCCTGCTTGGCATAGCTCTCGAACTGGCGGACGACCGAGCGCTGGAGCACCTCGCCCTCGGGGCCCTCGGGCGGCACGTCGGCCAGCGGCTCGACCTCGGCGACGAGATGCGCGCCGCCGGTCGCAAGGTGCCGCACCTTGGCCCGCCGCTGGCCTTCGACGAGCACCTTCACCGTGCCGTCGGGCAGCTTCAGGAGCTGGAGGACGGTGGCGATGGTGCCGACGTCATAGAGGGCATCCCGCCCCGGATCCTCGTCGGACGGGTTCTTCTGCGAGAGGAGGAAGATCTGCTTTTCCGCCTGCATCGCTGCCTCGAGCGCGCGCACCGACTTTTCGCGGCCGACGAACAGCGGCACGATCATGTGGGGGAAGACGACGATGTCCCGAAGCGGCAGGACGGGGAATGCGGTAGTCATGGCCGCGATATGGGACGGCGCCTGCGTTCGCGCAATGTCCCGGCGTGGTGACCGGCTTCAGCCGGGCCCATTGCCGGCAAGCCGGGGGGCGGGCCCGGGCACGTCCACCGCCGGCGTTGCCGAGAAGCGGATGGGGTGGCGGGCCACGCGCACGCGCCCGGCCGGCCCCTGGTCCACCTCGACGAGGCAGCGGTTGTGGCGGACCTGCGGGTCGGCCATGAGGCTTATCCGGTCGTTGACGACGCAGCCAACGGCACCCGCCCGGGTGAAGCCCTCCATGAGCTCGGCCACCGTCCGCTTCGCGATCTCCGCGCCCATGGCCGCCATCATGCGCGGAAGCTCGGCAAAGCGGCCGGCGCCCGTGTCGAACACCGGGTCGGCGAGGCTCTCGGGGTGGCCGAGCGCTTCGCGCAGCGCGCGGAACTCGACGTCCTGGAGCGCGGAGAGCGCGACCCAGCCGTCCTTCGCGCGCCAAAGCCGGCCGAAGGTCGCGTAGTCGGGCATCGGCACCTCGGGGCCCTCGACGAAGGCCTGGTTGTACATGCCTTCCACCCAGTTGAAGGCGACCGCGGCGTCGAGCATCGGCACCTCGACCTTCTGCCCCGCACCCGTCCGCTCGCGCGCGAAGAGAGCGGCGGTGATGGCCTGCGCGGCGGTGATGGCCGTCACCTTGTCGAAGATGAGCGTGCCGACAAGGCGCGGCTCCGGGTCGGCGCCCGCCTGGAGGGCGCACACGCCCGACGCCGCCTGCACGACCGGATCATAGGCGCGCAGGTTCGCATAGGGCCCGTCGGGGCCGAAGCCGGTGATCGAGCACCAGACGAGCCGCGGATTGAGCGCCGCGCAGCGTTCGTAGGGAAAGCCGAGCTTCGCCATGGCGCCGGGGCGGAAGTTCTCGATGAGGACATCGGCCCAGCGCACCAGCTCCTCGAAGCGGGGGTGTGAGGCCGGGTCCTTGAGGTCGAGCTTCTCGCCGCGCTTGCCCCGGTTGACCGCGACGTAGATGCCCGAGATGCCAGCGCGCCGCGCACCGAAACCGGTGACCGGGTCGCCCTCGGGGCTTTCGAGCTTGATGACGTCGGCGCCCTGGTCGGCAAGCCAGGCCCCCGCCATGGGCCCCGAGACGATCTGCGACAGGTCGAGAACCCGGATGCCTGCGAGCGGTCCCATGCGCACCTCCTCCTCGGGCCGGCAGATAGGGCGGCCGGGCGGGGGAGGGCAGCGCGCGCTTTCGGGAGGGGCCGGCGGCATGGCCCAGCCTACCGGCGCAACCTCACGCTTCGCAGCGGCGAAGCGGGTCAGTGGTGCTCCAGCACGCGCTCCCGGGTCTCGGGCAGCCAGATGAGGGCGACGACGAAGGCCATCGCCACCACCCCCACCGTATACCAGAGGCCGGCGAAGGGGTCTCCGGTGCGCACCACAATGAGCTGCGAGATGAAGGGGAGGAAGCCGCCGAAGTAGCCGGTGCCGATGTGGTAGGGCACCGACATGGACGTGTAGCGCACCCTGGCCGGGAACATCTCGACGAGGATGGCCGCCACCTGCCCGTAGGTCATGGCAGAGAGCGCCACCATCACGGCGATGCCGAGGATGATCTTCCAGCGCTGCTTCTCGGCCGGATCGGCGACGAGGGGGTAGCCGGCGGTCTCGAGCGCCTGCTCCCAGGCGGCGGCGTCGAACCCGGCAAGCCTCACCCCTCCCACCCGGAGCGCAACCTCCGGGGCCTCGGCCTTGGCGTAGGCGATGCCCCGTTTCGACAGGAAGGCGAGCGCCTGGCCGCACTCCGTCTCCTGCGTGCGGGCGAACACGTTGAAGCTGCACGCCGGGGACTCGAGCGTCACCGGGTTCTCGCGAGTGGCCCTGGAGAGCGCCGGGTTGGCGCCATCGGCCATCAGCCGGAACAGTGGGAAGACCAGAAGCATGGCAAGCAGGTAGCCGGCGAGCAGCAGCTTCTTGCGGCCGATCCGGTCGGAGAGCATCCCGAAGCCGACGTAGAGCGGCGCGGCAATCAGCGCGCCGAAGGCGAGGTAGAGGAGCGCTTCCTCCTCGGAGACCCGCGCCGTGCCGGTGAGGAAGTAGAGCGTGCCGAACTGGCTCGTGTAGTAGATGACGGTGAGCCCCGCTGCCACGCCGAACAGGGCGACGAGCACGTTGCCCAGGTTCGCCCTGTCGCTGAAGGCTTCGAGGATGGGGTTCTTCACGATCGTGCCTGCGTCCTTCATCGCCTTGAAGACCGGGCTTTCCGAGAGCTTCATGCGGATGACGATCGAGATGACCAGCATCAGGAAGGAGAGCAGGAACGGGATGCGCCAGCCCCAGGCTTCGAACGCCTCCGGGCTCATCGCCCGGCGCGAGACGAGGACGACGACGACGGCGAGGAGGAAACCGCCGACGACCGAGATCTGGATCCAGCTGGTGTACTGCCCGCGCTTGCCGGGCGGCGCGTGCTCGCCGACGTAGATGGCGGCCCCGCCATATTCGCCGCCGAGCGCCAGGCCTTGCAGCAGCCTGAGCACGAGGAGAAGGGCAGGCGCCCAGAGCCCGGCCTGGGCATAGGTCGGAAGCAGGCCGATGGCAACCGTGGCCCCGCCCATGAGGGTGATGGTGACGAGGAAGGTGTACTTCCGGCCGATCCGGTCCCCGTAGTAGCCGAAGAGCATCGCCCCGAGCGGCCGGACCGCGAAGCCGGCGCCGAAGGCGGCGAGGCTGGCGAGCAGCGCGGCCGTGGGGTTGTCGGCGGGAAAGAACAGCTTGCCGATGAGCGCGGCCAGGATCCCGTAGAGGAAGAAGTCGTACCACTCGAACACGGTTCCCATGGCGCTCGCGGTGATGACGAGCCGATCCCGCCGGGGGTCGATCACGTCGTCGGCAGCAAGCGTGGGAGCCTTTGCGTCGTTCATCGGGGAGGGGTGCCTAGCTGCTGCCCCTCTCGCGGGCAAGCGCAGCGCGGCCCGAGGCCAGCCCTAGGGCGGCGCCCCAGGCGATCACCAGGGCCGAGGCCGCGGCTGCCGGCGCCCCGGCCAGGGCGGGTGGCGCGGTTGCGAGGTTGAACAGGGCGTGGAGAAGGGCGGGGGCGGCGATGCTGCGCCCGGCGGCGAGGTGGAGGTGGCCGAGCAGGAAGGAGGCGGCCACGAGGCTGGCCGCCCAGCCGAGGAGGGCGGGGCCGATCATCTTCTGCATGCCAGCGTGCACGGCAAAGAGCGGGGCGTGCCAGGCCAGCCAGGCCAGTCCGACGAGAAGCGCCGCGCGGAACGGGCCGGCGGGCGCGAGCCGGTCGAAGAGGAAGCCGCGCCAGCCAATCTCTTCCCCGAAGCCGTTCAGGAGAAGGACGAGGAGAAGGACGGGCAGGAGACCGAGGCCTTCAGGGAGGCCGGGAAAGGCGGCGAGTTCGGCGGCCGCCGGGAGCCGCCCCTCGATCCCGGCGAAGACGGCGAGCGCCACGGCGGGGGAGGCGAGGATTGCGACCGGAACCCAGGCCGGCCGGACCGGAAGCCGGAGGCAGCGCCGGGCGAGATCGGCAAGCGCCGCGCGCCCGCCGCCAAGGCCGAGGATGACGGCGGCGGCAATGCCCGGCCCGGCGAGCGCCGGGAGATGGGTGGCCGGAGAGCCGGGGGCGACCTCGAGGCCGAGCAGCCGGAGGCCGAGGCACCAGCACGACGTCCAGCCGAAGGCGAGCGCGAGGAACAGGCCGGCGGGACGGCGGACGGCGAGGCCCCAGAGGCCGCGCGAGGGGAGGGTCTCCCCGGCCTCAGGCGGGCCGGGCCGGGCGGGACGCCGGGGCATTGCGGGCCGGCGGGGGCGGGCACGGGTGCGTCACGATCCGCCCCCGTCCATGGCTCCAACCTGTTCCACGGGGGGGGGGCGGACCGGAGGCGCCCGACTTCAGGCGGCCAGCGCCTGGCTCGCGGCGCGTGCCTGCACGAAGCGGCGGACGATCTCGTCGACGTCGTCGAGCCCGTGCTCGGAGGAGAGCGAGCAGCGCAGCAGATAGACGCCCATCGGCGTTGCCGGCGGCCGGGCGAGGTTGCAGTAGATGCCCTGGTCGAGGAGCGCCGACCACATGACGACGCAGGCCTCCTGGCTCGGCATGAGGACGGCGATGATGGCGCTCTCGGCCGTCTCGGTTGCCATGGTGAAGCCGGCGGCCTTGAGTCCCGCATGGAGCTTCCGCGAGGCGGCCCACAGCCGCTCGCGCTTGTCCCGCGCGGCCATGAGCTTGCGGATGCTCGCCTCGGCCGAGGCCGCGACCACGGGCGGCAGCGAGGCGGTGAAGCGGTAAGGGTTGCACACCAGGCGGAGGATCTCGAAGTGCGGGTGGTTCGAGACGGCGAAGCCGCCGACCGTCCCCACCGACTTCGAGAAGGTGCCCACCACGAAGTCGACCTCTTCCTCCAGGCCCTGCTCCTCGTAGACCCCCCGGCCATGGGGGCCGAAGAAGCCCATGGCGTGCGCCTCGTCCACCAGCACCATGGCACCATGTGCCTTGGCGGCGCCGACGAGATCGCGAAGCGGCGCCACGTCGCCCAGCATGGAGTAGACGCCCTCGAGGATGACGAGCTTGCCCTTGCCCGCCGGGACGCGCCGGAGGCGCTTTTCGAGGTCGGCGGCATCGTTGTGGCGGAAGCGCACCACCTCGGCATTGCCCAGCTTGCAGCCGTCGTAGATGGACGCGTGGCTGTCGGCATCGAGCAGGATGACGTCGTCCTTGCCGGCAAGAGTCGAGACCATGCCGAGGTTCGCCTGGTAGCCGGTCGAGAAGACGATCGCGCTCTTCGTGCCGTAGAAGTCCTTCAGGGCCTGCTCGACCGCGACGTGGGTGGCGAAGGTGCCATTCAAGACCCGCGAGCCGGTGGAACCGGCGCCGAAGGCATCCATCGCGGCTTTGCCCGCTGCGATCACGTCGGGGTCGAACGTCATCCCCATGTAGTTGTAGGTGCCAACGAGGATCGTCTCGCGGCCGCGGATGATGGCCCGCGTGGGGGAGAGCACGCGCTCCATCACCACGCCGAACGGATCGGAGAGCCCCGTCGAGAGCAGGAACGCGTACTCGGTGCGGATCGCGTCGAACTTCGCCAGCAGGTCGACGGGGGGCGTGCCGCTCATGCCTCGGCCTTCAGCTTCACGATCGCGTCCGCCACCTGACCCACCGTCTCCAGATCGGGCAGGAGGTTCAAGGGCACGTTGATGTCCCACTCGTCTTCCATGCTGGCGACGAGGTCCATGACGGTCAGCGAATCGAACTCGAGATCGTCGGCAAAGCGCGTGTCCTCGGCGAGCGGGACGGCCTTGGTATTGAAGGGCTGGATGAGCTCGAAGAGGCGGGCGAGCACCGCGTCGCGGGAAAGGGCCATGGCGCGGCGGTTAGCCGGTTTTTCGCCCAAGGGAAATGCGCAGCAGCGGGAAGAACGCGTGGAGGATCTGGGCGCCAAGCCCCAATGCGCCGGAAACCGTGTCCCATTTCGCCACCTGCAGGGCCGGCGACGTCCCCGTCGCGGCCCCAAGCGCGAACTCGGCGGCGATCAGAAGCGTGAAGCCCGTGCCTCCCATGACGAGCGCGGGGGCGGCGCGTCGGGGCACGGCCAGCCGCCGCAGGAGAAGGCCTGCCCAAAGCCAGGCAGCCCAGAGCATGACCGGAAGCTCGACAAGCACAGCGACCGTCTCGCCAAGCCGCGGCACGAGCCAGAGGATGCGCACCACCCCGAGCAGGAAGGCGAGCGCAAAGACGCCCGCGAAATAGAACAGGCCCGCGCGCACCGCTGCCGTCACAGCCACCCCTCGGCGCGGTACCAGGCAACCGTCTTCGCCAGGCCCTCGGCGAGGCCATGGGCGGGCCGCCACAGGCCGAGCGCCAGGAGCGGCGCCGAATCCGCCCGCCAGTCCGGGTGGGCAAGGTAGCGCGCCCGGTCGAACGAAAGCTTGGGCAGCGTGCCGCGGAGCCGAGCCTGCGCCGTGTCGAGGGCCGCCCCCAGCCGAAGCGCCGCCCCCGGCACCTCGAGCGCCCGCACCCGCTGGCCCAGCGCCTGCCCGATCGCTGCAACCAGCGCGGACTGCCGGTAGCCGCCTGCGCCGTCGTCGATCTCGAAGCAGTGGCCCGCCGCCCGGGCCGGCCCGGCGAGATCCTCGGCAAGCGCGACGAGGGCCTCGGCAAGGTCGGGCGCGAAGATCATCGCGGCCACTGCCCCCCTGGGCACCGGGACCAGGCCCAGCCGCGCCGCCCGGAACAGCGCGAGGAGCTCGGTGTCGCCGGGCCCGTAGACCGCCGGTGGCCGCACCATCGCGACCGGGCCGGCGCAGCCGCGCGCCACATGCTCGGCCGCAAGCTTCGAGGCACCATAGGCCGAAAGCCGGGGTGCGCGCGCCGCAAGCGAGGAGACATGGACGAAGGGGAGCCTTCCGGCCGCCATCCGCATGGCGGCCGTTCCTGCAACATTGCCCGCAGCAAACCCCGCAGCATCGCGCGCGTTCACCACTCCGGCGACATGGATGATGGCGTCCGCCCCGGCCACGAGCCGGGCAAGCGCGGCCGTATCGGCGAGGTCGCCCGGCACCCACTCAACCCCGTCGCGCGACCGCTGCGGCCGGCGCGCGAGCGCGCGGACGCGGTGGCCCCGCGCCTCTGCCGCCGCGAGCACATGGGAGCCGACGAACCCGGTTCCCCCCGTCACTGCGAGCGTCAGCGCCATCGCGCCTGCCCTAGCCGCCCTGCCGGGCCCGGTGCTAGGCCGACCGGCGATGCGCCAGATCCCGCGCCTGTTCGTCGAACCCCGTCTCGCCGCGGGCCTGCGCTTCGAGCTGCCCCCCGCGCAGGCACACCAGCTTCTCGCCGTCCTCCGCCTCGACACTGGCGCGGAGCTTCGCCTCCTCGACGATCAGACGGGGGAATGGGCCGCCCGCATTGCCAGCGTCACCCGCCGCTCCGTGACCGTCGAGCTTGGCGCCATGATCCGCGGCCGCGAGACCGTGCCCGACCTCTGGCTCTGCGCGGCCCCCATCCGGCCCGAGCGCTACGCGCTCGTTGCCGAGAAGGCGACCGAGCTGGGCGTCGCCCGCCTCGTCCCCGTTCTCACGCAGCGCACACAGCATGGTCGCCAGAACATGACCCGCCTCAGGGCCCACATGATCGAGGCGGCCGAGCAGTGCGGCCGCACGGCGCTTCCCGCGCTTGCCGAGCCGGTGCCGCTTGCCACCCTGCTTGCCGACTGGGACGGCGCCCGCACCCTTCTCTTCGCCGACGAGGAGGGCGGGGCGCCGGCTGCCGAGGTCATGCCGGCAAGCCCGCCGCCGGCGGCCATCCTCATCGGCCCCGAGGGCGGGTTCTCGGCCGACGAGCGCGCGCTCCTGCTTGCCCACCCGGCCGCGCGGCGCCTCGCGCTCGGGCCCCGGATCCTCCGCGCCGACACGGCCGCCGTGGCCGCGGTCGCGCTCTGGCAGGCGCTGTCAGCCGATCGCCGCTGAGCGCCGGGCGCGCCGGCTGGCCGCACCCACGAGGCCGAAGCCGGCGACGAGCAGCGCCCAGGTGCCCGGCTCGGGGATGACGGCCGGCGGCGGCACCATGCGGAAGCCATAGTCGAACCCGCTTGCGGCCGTGATGCTGCTGACAGCGAGCGGCCGCCCGGCGAAGTCGGTGACGGCGGAGAGTCCGCGGATGCCAAGGGTGCGGCCGGCGTCGCACTGGGCAGTGCCCCGTGCATCGTCGAACAGGATGAAGTTCGCCGAGACGATGCAGCGGACCGAAAGCTCGAACGCGAGCGGCTGGCCGATCCAGAAGGGCATCACCAGCTGGAATCCGAAGCCGGAGAGGCCGACCGGCTCATTGCCCTCGAAACGGCTCTCCTCGTTCCGAAGCAGGATGACCTGGTCGAGCGGCCCGAGCAGGCGCGCGCCGTCGCGGATCAGGCCATAGCCGGCAGGCGACGAGCCGCCGCGGAAGGCGACGAGGCCGACTTCCGCCACGCCCTGCCATGCGCTGCCGGCCTCGGGCAGGTCCGACCAGGACTGGCCGAGGAAGATCGCCTCGCCCGAGAGGGTGTAGAGGGGCGAGGACGCGGGGGCGAAAGTCCGGACCTCGCCGCTTGCGACCAGATCGAGCACGGCAAGCCCGAGGCCCTCGGCGCCCTCGGTTCCGATCAGCAGGCGGTCGGCGAAGCGGCCGCCGGCCGAGCCGGACACGGCGAAACCGCTCGTCGCCGTGACCAGCGCCTCGCCGCCGGCTTCCGGCAGGCCGCCACTGCCGCCCGCCGTCCGGGCACGAAAGGCGACGGCCCAGGGCTGCTCCACCCCGCCCGCGCCCAGATCGACGGCAACCGGCAGGCTGAAGTCGCCGCCGGCGCGCTCGTCCCCCGCCGCGCCGCTGGCAACCATCGTGCCGCCGAGCACCCGGACTCCATAGCCCGCGGATGCGCCAGCGAGCGGTGCGACGGTGTCGGCGCGGGCAGGCACGGCAAGGCCGCCCGCGAGGGCGGCGAGCGCGGCGAGCCCGCCCGCCAGTCTTTGCCTGCCGGCTGACGCAAGCAGATGTTTTGCCACCACGGGGTCTCCCGAATCGATCACGGCCAGGCTTTTGTGCACTGGCAAGTTTTCCGGGCGATGACGTCCGCCGTCTCGTCGGCTCGCAGCGCGCGGCGGGCTTCGGCCACTGGCATCGGCGATGCCCGGGGGCTAAGGCCGACGCAAATGAGCACCAGGACCGAAGGCGCGGGAGATTCCGCAACCATTGAATCGCGCGCCGATCTCGTCGCCGTGTTCGAGAGGGGGGAAAAGCCGCGGAGCCAGTGGCGCATCGGCACCGAGCACGAGAAGTTCGTCTTCCGCCTCGCCGACCGCCGGGCGCCGTCCTACGACGAGCCGGGCGGCATCCGCGACCTGCTCCTCGGCTTCACCCGCTTCGGCTGGAAGCCGGTGGAGGAAGGCGGCAACATCATCGCGCTTGCCGGACCCGACGGCGGCATTAGCCTCGAGCCAGCCGGCCAGCTCGAGCTCTCCGGGGCACCCTTGCGGACCATCCACGAGACCTGCGCCGAAGTCGGCCGCCACCTCTTCCAGTGCCGCGAGCTTGGCGAGGAACTCGGTCTTGGCTTCCTCGGCCTCGGCTTCCACCCCACTGCCGCCCGCGCCGATCTCCCGGTCATGCCCAAGGGCCGCTACGCCATCATGCTCCGCCACATGCCGAAGGTGGGCAGCCTCGGTCTCGACATGATGCTCCGCACCTGCACGACGCAGGTCAACCTCGACTATGCCTCCGAGGCCGACATGGTGAAGAAGTTCCGCGTCAGCCTCGCCCTCCAGCCGGTCGCGACTGCGCTCTTCGCCAACTCGCCCTTCACGGAAGGGAAGCCCAACGGCTTCCGGAGCTTCCGCGCCCATGTCTGGACCGATACCGATGCCAGCCGCACCGGCATGCTCCCCTTCGTCTTCGAGGAGGGCTTCGGCTACGAGCGCTACTGCGACTATGCGCTCGACGTGCCGATGTACTTCGTCTTCCGGAACGGCCGCTACATCGACTGCGCCGGCGAGAGCTTCCGTGCCTTCATGGACGGCCGCCTCCCGCAGCTTCCGGGCGAACGGCCGACCCGGGGCGACTGGAAGGACCATCTGTCGACCGCCTTCCCCGAAGTGCGGATGAAGAGCTTCCTCGAGATGCGGGGTGCCGATGGCGGGCCGCAGGGGCGGATCTGCGCGCTCCCGGCCTTCTGGGTGGGGCTTCTCTACGACGGCACCGCGCTCGACGCCGCCTGGGATCTCGTCAGGGGCTGGACGGCCGAGGAGCGCGAGGCGCTGCGCCGTGCCGCCCCGCGCCACGGGCTTGCGGCAGCCGCTCCCGGGGGCGGCACGCTCCAGACGCTGGCGCTTGAGGTGCTCGCCATCGCCGAGGCAGGGCTCCAGCGCCGGGCGGCGCTCGATGCCGGCGGCGCGTCCGAGGCTGGTTTCCTCGAGCCCCTGTGGGAGACGGCCCGCTCCGGCCAGACGCTTGCCGACCGCTGGCTCGAACGCTTCCACGGGGCCTGGGGCGGCGACGTGACCCCCGTGTTCGCCGAAGCCCGCTTCTAGCGGGCCGGGATGCGGGTCCGGGCCGCGTAGAGCGCGACCGCCGCTGCCACCGAGACGTTGAGGCTCTCCACCGCGCGCGAGATGGGAAGCCGGGCGAGCGCATCGACGTGCGCGCGGGTGTTGTGGCGCAGCCCCTCGCCCTCGGCGCCGAGCACGAGGGCGACCGGCCCGGCCGGAAGCGCGTCTGTCAGCAGCGTCTCGGCCTCGCCGGCAAGTCCCAGCCGCCAGAAGCCGGCCTCGGCGATCGCATCGAGCGCCCGGGCAAGGTTGGTGACGCGCGCCCAGGGCACCAGCTCCAGCGCGCCGGCCGCCGCGCGCGCGAGCGCTCCGGTCTCGCCGGGCGCGTGGCGGTCCTGCGTGACGAGGCCTGCCGCTCCGAACGCCGCCGCCGAGCGCAGGATGGCGCCGACGTTCATGGGGTCGGTCACCTGGTCAAGCACGACGAGCGGCCGCCCGGCTTCGGGCACTGCCAGCAGGTCCTCGAGCCACGCGCCTTCCAGCGGCTCCACCTCGAGCACCAGGCCCTGGTGCGGCGCATCCGCCGGCACCAGGCGCGCAAGGTCGGCCGCGTCGCCCGACTGCACGGCAAGCCCGGCCGGCAGCGCCCCCAGCGCGGCGAGCGCATCGGGCGTTGCGAAGAGCTTGCGCAGGCGCCGCGCCGGGTTGGCGAGCGCGGCCATGACCGCATGCCGGCCGTAGAGCCGGGACCTGCCGCCGCCACCGCCGCCATCTCGGCCGCGGCGAACCTGGGGGGGAGGGCGTCTCGGCACCGGGAACCCATGCAGCGCCCGGGGCTTCAAGGGAAGGGGCTGCGAAACCGGACGGGCGGCTGGAGCGGGTAACGGGACTCGAACCCGTATAGTCAGCTTGGAAGGCTGCTGCACTACCCTTGTGCTATACCCGCTCGTGCGCCTCCTGTCCGCACGCGGACCCCTCCGTCTTAGGACCGCCTCCGCAGCCGGGCAAGACGCTTGTAGGCCCGCGCGCCGGCGCAGCTCGGAGGGATGGGCCGCCCGGCCAATCCACGGCAGCGGGGCCGGTTGCCGTGGCGGCTGCCTGCCATGCCCCATGGGCGTGGTGGAGGGGGTTGGATTCGAACCAACGTAGACTGACGTCGGCAGATTTACAGTCTGCTGCCTTTGACCGCTCGGCCACCCCTCCGCGCACATGCCGCTCGAGCCTGCGGGGAGGGCGCGGGCATTGCCCAAGCGCCGCTTTCCTGTCAACGTCGGGCGCGGCGGGCTGCGCAGCTGCGCAGGAGTCGGCTCAGGCCGAAACCCGTTGCGCGCGTGCCGCTGCTTCGCTAGGAGCCTCAGCCCTGCGCTCCCGCAGGAGTGTAGCTCAGTCGGTAGAGCATCGGTCTCCAAAACCGAGGGCCGGGGGTTCGAGTCCCTCCACTCCTGCCAGCGCCCGGCAGCGGGCAAGCCGGCCGGGGCTGGGGGGTGGGCTTGGTTGAAGATGTCCGGCGGAAGGCTTACCTTCGCCGGCACATGTGCGTTGAGGAATGATGGCGGACGAGGCAGTCCAGAAGGTCGAGAAGTCCCGGGTCTCCCCGGGCGAGTTCGTGCGCCAGGTGCGCGCCGAGACGGCGAAGGTCGTCTGGCCCTCCCGCCGCGAGACGGTGCAGACCACCATCCTCGTCCTCGTCATGACGTCGCTTCTTGCGCTCTTCTTCCTCGGGGTCGACCAGATACTCGGCCGGGTCGTGAAGTTCCTGCTTTCGCTCGGGGGCGCCTGAGATGTCGCGCTGGTACATCATCCACGCCTATTCCGGCTTCGAGAACAAGGTGAAGGACGCCATCATGGCCGAGGCCCAGCGCATGGGTCTCGAGCGGATGGTCGAGGCCGTCGAAGTGCCCACCGAGAAGGTGACAGAGGTGCGGCGCGGCAAGAAGGTCCAGACCGACCGCAAGTTCTTCCCCGGCTACGTGCTGGCGAAGCTGGAGATGAACGACCAGATCTACCACCTGGTGCGCAACACGCCGAAGGTGACGGGCTTCCTCGGCGCATCGGGCAAGCCCCAGCCCATCTCCGATGCCGAGGCCAACCGCATCCTCTCGACGCGCGCCGAGGCTGCGGCGGCTGCGCCCAAGACGCGGCGCAAGGTGAGCTTCGAAATTGGCGACCAGGTGAAGGTGCTCGATGGCCCCTTCGCCTCCTTCACCGGGCTCGTCGAGGAAATCGACTTCGAGAAGGGCCGGGTGAAGGTCTCGGTCTCGATCTTCGGCCGGGCCACGCCCGTCGAGCTCGACTTCGACCAGGTGGAGAAGACGAAATAGGCGCCCGCCACCCGCGATCGGGCGGGCGCCACTGACCGTGGGAGGCGGGGCGCGCCCCGCCGCGTGGACCACATGATCGCCAGGCAGCGGGCCGCTCCGGCTTCAGGAGGGCCCGGGACATGGAGTGAGAGATGGCAAAGAAGATCACCGGCTACGTCAAGCTGCAGGTGGCGGCCGGCAGCGCGACGCCCAGCCCGCCGATCGGCCCGGCGCTCGGCCAGCGCCAGGTCAACATCATGGAATTCTGCAAGCAGTTCAACGCCGCAACCGCCAACCTCGAGAAGGGGATGCCGATTCCGACGGTCATCACCGTCTATGCCGACAAGAGCTTCACCTTCGTGACCAAGTCGCCGCCGGCGAGCTGGTTCCTGAAGCGGGCGGCCGGGATCAAGTCGGGGTCGAAGACGCCCGGGCGCGGCAGCGTCGGCAAGGTGACCCGCGCGCAGATCCGCGAGATCGCGGAAGCCAAGATGAAGGACCTGAACGCCCACGACATCGAGATGGCGATGCGCACGATCGAGGGCTCCGCCCGCTCCATGGGCCTCGAAGTGGTGGAGGGCTGACCATGGCGAAGCTGACGAAGAAGGCGAAGGCGCTCCAGGGCACCGTCGAGCCGCTGAAGCTCTACCCGGTCGACGAGGCGCTCGAGATCGTGAAGAAGAACGCGACCGCCAGGTTCGACGAGACGATCGAGGTCGCCGTCAACCTCAACGTCGACCCGCGCCACGCCGACCAGATGGTCCGCGGCGTGGTCACCCTGCCCAAGGGCACGGGCAAGACGGTGCGCGTGGGCGTCTTCGCTCGCGGGGCGAAGGCCGACGAGGCGCGCGAGGCGGGTGCCGACGTGGTCGGCGCCGAGGATCTCATGGAGGCGGTCCAGGCCGGCAACATCGACTTCGACCGCTGCATCGCCACCCCCGACATGATGGGCCTCGTCGGCCGGCTGGGGAAGATCCTGGGCCCCAAGGGCCTCATGCCCAACCCCAAGCTCGGCACCGTCACCATGAACGTGGCGGAAGCCGTGAAGGCGGCCAAGGGCGGCCAGATCGAGTTCCGGGTCGAGAAGGCCGGCATCGTCCACGGCCGGCTCGGCAAGGCAAGCTTTCCCCCTGAGGACCTGAAGGCCAATCTCGCGGCCTTCATGGACGCGCTCCAGAAGGCCAAGCCTTCGGGCGCCAAGGGCAAATATGTCGAGAAGGTCGCGCTCTCGTCCACCATGGGCAGGGGCGTGAAGGTCGACCCGGCAACGATCGGCGCCTGATCCGCTGTCTCCTGTCCGGCAGGCGGAGAGTGCCTCCGTTGCCGGGCAGGGCCTTTGCAGCCCGGCCTAGCATCCCCCGTCAGGGTAAAGGAGAGGGGGGAGCTCATGCGCGTTCGGGTTCGTCTTCGGCCGCTCGGTCTGCTGTCGCTGGGTCTGGGGTTCGGCCTTGGCAGTCTTGGCACCGCTGTCGTCCCCGCCGCCGCGCAAGGCGCGCCGGGCGCGGAAGCCGCGCGCGCCGCGCCGGGCGACGACATCGTGGTGACCGCCCGCCGCCGCGAGGAGCGGCTGCAGGACGTGCCGGTCGCCGTTTCCGCCTTCGGCCTCGAGACCCTCGAGCAGCTGCAGATCCTGCGCACCGAGAATCTCGCCGCCGCCGTCCCCAGCCTCTACATCAACCGCATCTCGGCGAGCCCTTCGGCGCTTGTCGTCTTCCTGCGCGGGGCAGGCGAACAGGTGGGCGGGCTGGCCACCTCGGAGAGCCCGGTCGGCATCTATGTCGACGACGTCTATTTCGCCCGGCTCGCGAGCGCCTCCTTCGACCTTGCCGAGGCCGAGCGCATCGAGGTACTGCGCGGGCCGCAGGGCACGCTCTACGGCCGCAACACCATGACGGGCGCGCTCAAGATCACGACCCGCCGGCCCACGGGCTCGCCCTTCGTCCGCGCCGAGGCAGGCTGGGGCCGGTTCGACCGGGTGCGCCTCAACGCGACCGCTAGCGCGCCCGTGACCGACGGCCTTGCCGTGCTCGCAACCGTCGGCTTCACCGATGCCGACGGCTGGTTCGACAACCTGGGCACGGACCCGCGCCGCGGCGACCGCCGCACCTGGAACACGCGGGCAACGCTTGCCACCACCGGCAGCGGCCCTATCTCAGCCCGGGTCAGCGGCTTCTGGGCGAAGGATACGAACGACGGCATCACGCCCGCGCCCGTCAACCCGGCGCCGCCCTTCGAGCGGCTCGCCGGCGGCTTCCGCACCACCCGCTCGCCGGTGCCGGCCTATGGCGAGAACCGCCAGTGGGGCGTCACGGCCGACATCGCCGCCGATCTCTCGGACACCTGGACGCTCAAGTCCATCACCGGCTGGATCGAAACCCGCGACCGCTGGGGCCTCGACTTCTCCGGCGGCTTCCGCAACGCCTCCGGCACCATCGTCGCCGGCTTCTTCCGCCAGAGCGAGACCCGCCAGCGCCAGCTGAGCCAGGAGCTCCAGCTCCAGGGCGAACTGGCCGACGGCGCCGCCAGGGTGACCTTCGGCGGTTACGTCTTCGACGAGAAGGCCGAACAGACCCTCGCCGACAGCTTCGGGGTGGGCGTCTTCGGGCCCTTCCCGGTCTCGCTCCTCCCGTCGAGCTTCGACCTCGACACCAAAAGCCGCGCCCTCTTCGCCCAGGCCGAGATCCGCCTGGCGGACGGCCTCACCGCCACGCTCGGCGGCCGCTACAGCTGGGAGAAGAAGCGGTTCTCCGGCCTCATCCAGAACGGTCTCGGCTTCCCGCCGGCCTATGCGCCCCCGGTCTCGCGCCAGCTCGACGAGGGCGAGTTCACGCCACGGTTCGGGCTTGACTGGCGCATCTCGCCGGATGTGCTTGCCTATGCGTCGATCGCCCGCGGCTTCAAGGCCGGTGGCTTCAACGGCCTCGCTGTCGCCAACCCCACGATCTTCGGCGCGCCCTATGACGCCGAGTCGGTCTGGGCCTACGAGGCGGGGGTCAAGTCCGACCTGCTCGACCGCCGGCTCAGGCTCAACCTCGCCTGGTTCTGGAACGATCTCCGGGACATCCAGCAGAATGTGGTGGTCGGCGGCGGCTCGACCCAGACGCAGAACGCGGCGCGGGCCCGGCTCACCGGCCTCGAGGCCGAGACCTCGCTTGCCGTCACCGACACGCTGCGCCTGTTCGGCATGCTCTCGCTCCTGTTCGACCGCTACCTCGAACTCGACCCGGCAAGCCAGGCGGCGATCGCCGGGGCCACGCGCCTGCCGCTCGTCTCCCGGGTCCAGTCCCAGCTCGGGGCCAGCTGGCGCCAGCCGGTCTCGGACTCGGTCGACCTCCTCGCCACGCTCGACTGGTCGCACCGCTCGTCGCGCTTCTCCGAGGCGGCCAACCTGCCGCTCGGGCGCATCGGCCCGGTCGACCGGGTCAACCTGGTGGCAGGCGCGAGCTTCGGCGACGGCCGCTGGGAGCTGACCGCCAATGTCCGCAACCTGCTGAATGCCGATGACGACTATTCCGGCCTGTCGCTCATTCCCGGTCTTATCGCGGTGCGCTTCTTCGAGGAGCCGCGGACCTACCAGATGATCCTGCGCTACCGCTTCGGCGGCTGAGGCCCGGGGCGGGCCGTCGCGCGACATCCCTGCCCGTCCGCTGGGGGCGCCGCAGATGGTGCGGCCGATCGCCGCGGGGTTCGAGATGCGGCGGGAGGCTTCGGTGGCGCGACTTGGGCCTGGGCAGGGCGGCCCGCCTTCTGGCACGCGGTCGATCCCTTGCCTCAAGCTGGCGCAGTTTGCGCGGTTGAGATGTCAGGCACGCGGGGCGAGTGTGGTGGGGGGCGTGCGATGATCCTCATTCGGCCTACAGCCGCAGCAGCTCTGGTCGGGCTGGCGTTGCCCGCTGGCGTGGTGTCCATGGCCAGTGCAAGCGCCTCGGCGCGGCTTGCAATCACGCTGATGCCGCCGCCTCCTGGCATCACCTTTGAGCCAGGAGCGCCGTTGACCCATGTCCGGAAGTCCGAGAGGGGGTCGGGGACCGCCGTTGGAAGAGCGTCCGCGACCGGCTCAATCCTCCTCGTCTCCCCAGTCCAAGACGAAGCTCGAGCCGGACCCGACCTTCCGGTGCAGTTCGCGGACCTCTGCCTATACTCGCGGGTCGGCGCGCAGGTCCGGAGTCAGGATGACGGGCTCAACCTGATTGCGCCGCTCAGGCGAGAGATACTCGCACAGGTCGGCGATCAGTTGCCGTCGGTCGTCCCGGATCTGAAGTGACCGCAATGCCATGGCGAGTTCTGCCGCGCGTTCGTCCGGGTCGCGGCTGGTGTGGGCATCGATCCAGTTCCCGAACAGTCGCTCGCCCTCGCTTCCCCAGCAGGTTGTGCAGAAGGCTGCCGTGCAGCCGCGCGGCTCGTAAGCATCGATGAGGTCCTGCAGCCAGTTGGTCCTTGCCCGGTAGGTTCCTGGAATGGGCAACGTTCCCAGTTTCACCTGCGCGCATTCCCTGTTCCACCTGCGCGCATGAAGCGGCAGCGAAGTGAAGCCCTGACGCTGCTCGGCCGTCAAGGGGGCTGGCAGGGAGCCCAGAGAGGCCCTTGACCTCCCGCCCGCTTGCTGTAAGGGGGCGCGCCTGCGCCCGGGCGAAGGCTCGGGCGCGCCGTCCGAGACCGTGGGTGCCCTCCGGGGCCTAAGCGCAAGGCCCGCGGGAGACGGAAATCGGAACACCGTCGTGCGATGGCGGGGTTCGTGGCGGCGACGGGGGGCGAGACCCCCGTCTGCGCACAGATTTCTCATCGGGCGGGCCGTGGTGGCCCGGCATCTCCGGACATCGACGGCTCTTCGAACCGGCAGCGGGCGTGTCCGCTGCCATGGGAAGTGGAGTGGGCATGGATCGGAACCAGAAGAAGGAGCTGGTCGCAAAGCTCGCCGAGACCTTCGGGTCGACCCAGGTCGTCGTCATCACCCGCAACCACGGGCTGACGGTGGCGCAGGTGTCTGACCTCAGGTCGCGGATGCGCGGCGCCGGCGCCCAGTTCAAGGTGACGAAGAACCGGCTCGCCCGCATCGCCCTCGAGGGCACGCCCTATCAGGAGATCGGGGCGCTCTTGGTCGGCCCGATCGGGCTTGCCACCTCGAAGGACCCGGTGGCGGCGGCGAAGATCGCCGTCGAGTTCGCGAAGACCAACGAGAAGTTCGAGATCGTTGGCGGCGCGATGCCGGGCACGCTCCTCGACGCGAACGGGGTGAAGGCGCTCGCCGAACTGCCGTCGCTCGACGAGCTCCGGGCGAAGCTCGTGGGTCTCATCCAGGCGCCGGCCACCAAGCTGGCCCAACTGGCGAATGCGCCTGCCGCGAAGCTGGCGCGGGTGTTCGCCGCCTATGGCGAGAGCCAGGCGGCCTGACGGGAAAGGACTAGGACATGGCCGATATCGCGAAGCTCGTCGAGGAACTCTCGGCGCTGACGATCCTCGAGGCGGCGGAACTCGCCAAGGCGCTCGAGGAGAAGTGGGGTGTCTCGGCAGCGGCGGCGGTCGCGGTCGCGGCGGTGCCGGGTGCGGCCGGCGGGGCCGCAGCGGCGCCCGCGGCCGAGGAGAAGACCGAGTTCGACGTGATCCTGACCGGCGACGGCGGCAAGAAGATCAACGTCATCAAGGAAGTCCGCGCGATCACCGGGCTCGGGCTCACGGAAGCCAAGACGCTGGTCGAGAGCGCGCCCAAGCCGGTCAAGGAAGGCGTCAACAAGGAAGAGGCCGAGAAGATCAAGAAGCAGCTCGAAGCTGCCGGCGCCACCGTCGAGATCAAGTAGGCCGGAGGCGGCCGCAGCCGGCAGGCGGCGCCGGCTGCGGTCGGTCTGCGCGGGCCCATCGGGCAGGCCGCGGAGCCGCGCTGCCCCGGCGAAGCGCCTCGGCAACGCGGGGCACCTGCCGCAGCATGCGCCGTGTCCGGTTCGCCTGCGTGCGCGAACGGGACGGTTGACACCGTGGCGGACGCGGCCTAGCCCGCATGCTCCCGCACAGCTCCGGGACAGGGTGCGCCATGGCGGCCGCGCGCCAAACGCATGGAGCTGAACGGTTTTTCGGAAGCTGACGGTCACGGCCGCGAGGGCGTGACCCAAGGTTCCGATTCGGCGCGCCAGGCACGACAGGCTGAAGGACACTCATGGCGACGCTCGCGGCTACGCTTTCCCCCACGTCTTCGCGCTTCAGGCCCACCTACCGGATCCGCCGCCGCTTCGGCTCGACGGCCGAGGTGGTGGACATGCCGAACCTCATCGAAGTGCAGCGGGAGAGCTACGAGCAGTTCCTCCGCTCGGATCCTGCAACCGGCCACGTCTCGGGGCTCGAGAAGACGCTGCGCTCGGTCTTCCCCATCCGCGACTTCGCCGGAACCGCCGAGCTCGACTTCGTGCACTACGAGCTCGAGGACCCGAAGTACGACATCGAGGAGTGCCGCCAGCGCGGCATCACCTACGCCGCGCCGATGCGCGTCACGCTGCGCCTCATCGTGTTCGAGATCGACCCCGACACCGAGACGAGGAGCGTCGTCGACATCAAGGAGCAGGACGTCTACATGGGGGACATGCCGTTGATGACTCCCAACGGCACGTTCATCATCAATGGCACCGAGCGCGTCATCGTCTCGCAGATGCACCGGTCGCCTGGCGTCTTCTTCGATCATGACCGCGGCAAGACCCACTCGTCGGGCAAGTATCTCTTCGCCGCCCGGGTGATTCCGTATCGCGGGTCGTGGCTCGACTTCGAGTTCGACGCCAAGGACATCGTCAACGTGCGCATCGACCGCAAGCGCAAGTTGCCGGTGACGACGCTCCTCTATGCGCTCGGCATGAACAGCGAGGAGATCCTCCATTACTTCTACCGCCGGGTGCGGTGGGAGCGGGACACGGCACGGGGCGGCTGGCGGCTGCCGTTTGTCGCCGAGGCGTGGCGCGGCGCAAAGCCGGCCTTCGACGTCGTCAACGCCGACACCGGCGAGGTCGTGTTCCCCGCGGGTACCAAGGTGACTCCGCGGGTGGCGCGCAAGGCGCAGGCCGAAGGTCTCACCCGGATCCTCGTGCCCGAGGGCGAGATCCTCGGCCGCTATGCCGCCGACGACCTGATCGACGAGGCCACGGGGCGGATCCATGTCGAGGCCGGCGAGGAGATCACGCAGGAGGTGCTCGACCGGCTCGTCAAGGCCGGCTTCGACCATGTCGACCTCCTCGACATCGACGGTGTCAATTACGGGCCGTGGATCCTGAAGACGCTCCACGCGGACAAGGCCGAGGAGCGGGACCAGGCGCTCGCCGACATCTACCGGGTGATGCGCCCGGGCGAACCGCCGACGCGCGAGACGGCGGAGGCGATGTTCCACGGCCTGTTCTTCGACCCCGAGCGCTACGACCTCTCCGCCGTCGGCCGGGTGAAGATGAACATGCGTCTCGGCCTTGACGCGCCCGACGACCTCACCACGCTCAGGAAGGAGGACATCCTCGCCGTGGTGAAGACGCTCGTCGATCTCAAGGACGGGCGCGGCGAGATCGACGACATCGACAACCTCGGCAACCGCCGGGTGCGCTCGGTGGGCGAACTGCTCGAGAACAGCTACCGCGTGGGGCTGCTGCGGATGGAGCGCGCGGTCAAGGAGCGGATGAGCTCGGTCGACGTGACGGTCGTGATGCCCAACGACCTCATCAACGCGAAGCCCGCGGTGGCGGCGGTTCGCGAGTTCTTCGGCTCGTCGCAGCTCTCCCAGTTCATGGACCAGACGAACCCGCTCTCGGAAGTGACGCACAAGCGCCGGGTCTCGGCGCTCGGCCCGGGGGGGCTCACCCGCGAGCGCGCCGGCTTCGAGGTCCGCGACGTTCACCCCACCCACTACGGCCGGATTTGCCCGATCGAGACCCCGGAAGGGCCGAACATCGGCCTCATCAACAGCCTTGCCACCTACAGCCGGGTCAACAAGTATGGCTTCATCGAGACGCCGTACCGCCGGGTGGTCGACGGCCGGGTGACCGACGAGGTCATCTATCTCTCGGCCATGGAGGAAGCGCGCGAGACGATCGCCCAGGCGAACCTGCCGCTCGGGCCCGACGGGCGCTTTGCCGACGAGCTGGTCTCGGCCCGGCGCGGCGGCGAGTTCCTGATGGCCCGGCGGGAGGACGTCACACTCCAGGACGTGAGCCCGAAGCAGCTCGTCTCCGTTGCTGCCTCGCTCATTCCCTTCCTCGAGAACGACGACGCCAACCGGGCGCTCATGGGCTCCAACATGCAGCGCCAGGCGGTGCCGCTCGTCAAGGCCGAGGCGCCCTTCGTCGGCACCGGCATGGAAGCGACGGTTGCCCGGGATTCGGGCGCGGCGATCGCCGCACGCCGCGCCGGCGTGGTCGACCAGGTGGACGCGGGCCGCATCGTCATCCGCGCGACCGAGGATGTCGAGCCCGGCACGTCCATGGTCGACATCTACCGGCTGCAGAAGTTCCAGCGGTCGAACCAGTCCACCTGCATCAACCAGCGGCCACTGGTCTCGGTGGGTGACGTGGTGGGCAAGGGCGACATCATCGCCGACGGGCCGTCCACCCAGTACGGCGAGCTCGCGCTGGGGCGGAACGTGCTCGTCGCCTTCATGCCGTGGAACGGCTACAACTTCGAGGACTCGATCCTGATTTCCGAACGGATCGTGCGCGAGGACATCTTCACCTCGATCCACATCGAGGAGTTCGAGGTGATGGCCCGCGACACCAAGCTCGGGCCTGAGGACATCACCCGCGACATTCCGAACGTGGGCGAAGAGGCGCTGCGGAACCTCGACGAGGCGGGCATCGTCTACGTCGGCGCCGAGGTCGAGCCGGGCGACATCCTCGTCGGCAAGATCACGCCCAAGGGCGAATCGCCGATGACGCCGGAGGAGAAGCTCTTGCGCGCCATCTTCGGCGAGAAGGCCTCCGACGTGCGCGACACCTCGCTGCGCCTGCCGCCGGGCGTGTCCGGCACGGTCGTCGAGGTGCGCGTGTTCAACCGGCACGGCATCGACAAGGACGAGCGGGCGCTCGCGATCGAGCGCGAGGAGATCGACCGGCTGGAGAAGGACGCGCAGGACGAGCGCGCCATCCTCGATCGCGCGACCTACGCGACGCTGCGCGAGCTGCTGGTCGGCCAGACGATCGTGTCGGGCCCGAAGGGGGCGAAGAAGGGCGCCGTCATCGACGAGGCGCTGCTTGCCGAGCAGCCGAAGCGGGAGTGGTGGAAGTTCGTCGTCGCCGACGATGCCGTGCAGGCGAGCCTCGAGGCCACCCGCGCCCAGTGGGACGAGACCAACAAGCGGATCAACGAGAAGCTCGAGGACCGACGGGAGAAGCTCCAGCGCGGAGATGAGCTGCCGCCCGGCGTGCTGAAGATGGTCAAGGTCTTCGTCGCGGTGAAGCGGAAGCTCCAGCCGGGCGACAAGATGGCCGGGCGCCACGGCAACAAGGGTGTCATCAGCCGGATCCTGCCGCAGGAGGACATGCCGTTCCTCGAGGATGGCACCTCGGTCGATATCGTGCTGAACCCGCTCGGTGTGCCGAGCCGGATGAACGTCGGCCAGATCTTCGAGACCCACCTCGGCTGGGCGGCGCGCGGGCTCGGCCGGCGGATTGCCGCGCTCCTCGACGAGATCCGCGGCGCGAACGAGGGTGCGGTGCGCGATGCGGCCGGCGACCTCGGCCGGCTGCGCGAGCTCCTCGTGCGGATCTACGGCGGGCAGGCCGGGGTGGAGTCGATGAGCGACGACGACCTGCTTCGCTTCGCGGAGTCGCTCACGCCGGGCGTACCGGTCGCGACACCGGTCTTCGACGGCGCGAAGGAAGCCGACGTGACCCAGATGCTCGAGCTCGCCGGGCTCGACAGCTCGGGGCAGGTGACCCTCTTCGACGGCCGCACCGGTGATGCGTTCGAGCGCAAGGTGACGGTGGGCTACATCTACATGCTGAAGCTCCACCACCTTGTCGACGACAAGATCCACGCGCGCTCGATCGGGCCCTACAGCCTCGTTACCCAGCAGCCGCTGGGCGGCAAGGCGCAGTTCGGTGGCCAGCGCTTCGGCGAGATGGAGGTGTGGGCGCTTCAGGCCTATGGCGCGGCCTACACGCTCCAGGAGATGCTGACGGTCAAGTCCGACGACGTCGTCGGCCGGACCAAGGTCTACGAGGCGATCGTCAAGGGCGACGACACCTTCGAGGCCGGCATTCCGGAGAGCTTCAACGTGCTGGTGAAGGAGATGCGGTCGCTGGGCTTGAACGTCGAGCTCGAGACCTCGTCCGACGCCGCCTGACCCCGTTCCGCCGCGCGTTCGCGCCCTGGAGGACCCGATGAACGAACTCGCCCTCAACGTCTTCTCGCCGATGGCGAAGCCGGAGACCTTCGACGCCATCCGCATCTCGATCGCGAGCCCGGAGAAGATCCGCAGCTGGTCGTTCGGTGAGATCAAGAAGCCGGAGACGATCAACTACCGGACGTTCAAGCCCGAGCGTGACGGTCTGTTCTGCGCCCGCATCTTCGGTCCCATCAAGGACTACGAGTGCCTGTGCGGCAAGTACAAGCGCATGAAGTACAAGGGGATCGTCTGCGAGAAGTGCGGCGTGGAGGTGACCGTTGCCAAGGTCCGGCGCGAGCGCATGGGCCACATCGAGCTAGCCTCGCCGGTTGCGCACATCTGGTTCCTGAAGTCGCTGCCGAGCCGCATCGGGATGCTGCTCGACATGACCTTGAAGGATCTCGAGCGGGTTCTCTACTTCGAGAACTACATCGTGCTTGACCCTGGCATGACACCGCTCAGGAAGCTCCAGCTGCTGTCGGAAGACGAGTATCTCGAGGCCCAGGACGAATATGGCGAGGAGAGCTTCATCGCCGGGATCGGCGCCGAGGCGATCCGCAAGCTCCTGGAAGACCTCGATCTCGAGGGCGAGAAGGCCGAGCTTCTGGAGGAACTGGCGACCACCAAGTCGGAGCTGAAGCCGAAGAAGAT
This sequence comes from Thermaurantiacus tibetensis, assembly GCF_015354055.1. Lineage (GTDB taxonomy): Bacteria > Pseudomonadota > Alphaproteobacteria > Sphingomonadales > Sphingomonadaceae > Thermaurantiacus > Thermaurantiacus tibetensis. The sequence continues at coordinate 239,103 of NZ_JACHTM010000003.1, read as the reverse complement.
CATCAAGCGGCTCAAGATCATCGAGAGCTTCCTCGAGAGCGGCAACCGGCCCGAATGGATGGTGATGACGGTCATTCCCGTCATCCCGCCCGAACTGCGCCCGCTCGTCCCCCTTGACGGCGGCCGCTTCGCCACCTCCGACCTCAACGATCTCTACCGGCGCGTCATCAACCGGAACAACCGGCTGAAGCGGCTCATCGAACTGCGCGCGCCCGACATCATCGTGCGCAACGAGAAGCGCATGCTGCAGGAAGCCGTGGACGCGCTGTTCGACAACGGCCGGCGCGGGCGGACCATCACGGGCGCGAACAAGCGGCCGCTGAAGTCGCTGTCCGACATGCTCAAGGGCAAGCAGGGCCGGTTCCGGCAGAACCTGCTTGGCAAGCGCGTGGACTATTCGGGCCGCTCGGTCATCGTTACCGGGCCCGAGCTCAAGCTCCACCAGTGCGGCCTGCCGAAGAAGATGGCGCTCGAGCTGTTCAAGCCGTTCATCTACGCGCGGCTCGACGCCAAGGGCCTGTCGATGACGCTGAAGCAGGCCAAGAAATATGTGGAGAAAGAGCGGAGGGAGGTCTGGGACATCCTCGACGAGGTGATCCGCGAGCACCCCGTCCTCCTCAACCGCGCGCCGACGCTCCACCGCCTCGGCATCCAGGCGTTCGAGCCCGTCCTCATCGAAGGCAAGGCGATCCAGCTCCACCCGCTGGTCTGCGCCGCCTTCAACGCCGACTTCGACGGCGACCAGATGGCGGTCCACGTGCCGCTCTCGCTCGAAGCGCAGCTCGAGGCGCGCGTGCTCATGATGAGCACGAACAACATTCTCTCGCCGGCCAACGGCAAGCCGATCATCGTGCCCTCGCAGGACATGGTGCTCGGCCTCTACTATCTCTCGATGCTGCGCGAGGGTGAGCCCGGCGAAGGCGCGGTGCTTGCCGACATGGCCGAGGTGCACCATGCGCTGAACGCCCGGGCCGTCACCCTTCACACGCGGATCGTGACCCGCGTGCCGCAGACCGACGAGGCCGGCCGCACCTATCTCAAGCGGGTGGAGACGACCCCGGGGCGGATGCTCATCGGCGAGTGCCTGCCGAAGTCGCACAAGGTGCCGTTCGAGACGGTGAACCGTCTGCTCACCAAGCGCGAGATCGGCGACGTCATCGACACCGTCTACCGCCATACGGGTCAGAAGGAGACGGTGCTCTTCGCCGACGCGATCATGGCGCTCGGCTTCCGCTACGCCTGCCAGGCCGGCATCAGCTTCGGCAAGGACGACATGGTCATCCCGGCGGCCAAGGCGGAGCTTGTCGAGAAGACGCGCGCGCTCGCCAAGGACTTCGAGCAGCAGTACCAGGACGGCCTCATCACCCAGGGCGAGAAGTACAACAAGGTGGTGGATGCCTGGGCCCGCTGCGGCGACGAGGTCGCGGCAGCCATGATGAAGGAGATCTCGGCGCAGGTGCCGGGCAAGCCCGTCAATTCCATCTACATGATGGCGCACTCGGGCGCCCGCGGCAGCCAGGCCCAGATGAAGCAGCTGGCCGGCATGCGCGGGCTCATGGCCAAGCCGTCAGGCGAGATCATCGAGACGCCCATCATCTCCAACTTCAAGGAGGGCTTGACCGTCCTCGAATACTTCAACTCGACCCATGGCGCGCGCAAGGGGCTTGCCGACACGGCGCTCAAGACGGCGAACTCCGGCTATCTCACCCGGCGGCTCGTCGACGTGAGCCAGGACTGCGTCGTCTCCGAGGAGAACTGCGGCACCTTCCGGGGCCTCGTCACCCGGGCGATCGTCGAGGGCGGCTCGACGATCGTGACGCTGGGCGAACGGATCCTCGGCCGCTCGCTTGCCGACGACGTCTTGGACCCCAAGACTGGCGACCTGCTCTTTCCGCGCGACACGCTCCTCGATGAGACGCATGTCCGCGCGATCGAGGAGGCGGGCGTCGTCGAGGTGAAGATCCGCTCGCCGCTCACCTGCGAGGCGGCCCGGGGGGTCTGCGCTGCCTGCTACGGGCGCGACCTGGCCCGGGGCACGCCGGTCAACATCGGCGAGGCGGTCGGGGTCATCGCCGCGCAGTCGATCGGCGAGCCCGGCACCCAGCTCACCATGCGCACCTTCCACATCGGCGGCGCTGCGCAGGTCTCCGAGCAGTCGTCCGTCGACGCTCCGGTCGAGGGGCGGGTGCAGTTCCGCAACCTGCCCACGCTCCGCGACAGCCGCGGCCGTCTCATCGCCATGGCGCCTACCGGCGGCGAGATCGTCATCGTCGATGCCGACGGGCGCGAGCGCTCGAGCCACAAGGTGCCGTTCGGCGCCTTCCTCTCGGTCGCCGAGGGCGACACGGTGACGAAGGGCGCGCGGCTCGCCGACTGGGACCCCTTCACCCGGCCCATCATCACCGACCGTGCCGGCCAGGTGAAGTTCCAGGATCTCGTCGACGGCCAGACGCTGAAGGAGGAAGTGGACGAGACGACCGGCATCGCGAACCGGGTGGTCTCGGAGTACAAGTCGCGGGCCAAGGAGGAGCTGCGGCCGCGCATCACCCTCCTCGACCCCGTCTCCGGTGAGGCCGGGCGCTTCCTCCTGCCCGTTGGCGCCATCCTTTCCGTCACCGAGGGCCAGCACGTGGAAGCCGGTGACGTGCTGGCGCGGATCCCGCGCGAGGCCGCCAAGAACCGCGACATCACCGGCGGTCTGCCGCGCGTGGCCGAGCTGTTCGAGGCGCGCGTGCCGAAGGACCACGGCATCATCGCCAAGGTCGATGGCCGGGTGGAGATGGGCAAGGACTACAAGGCCAAGAAGCGGCTCATCCTGCGGCCCGAGGATGGCTCCGACCCGGTCGAGTATCTGCTGCCCAAGGGCCGGCAGATCGTCGTGCAGGAAGGTGACATGGTCCGCCGTGGGGACTTCCTCGTCGACGGGCCGGCAAACCCGCACGACATCCTCGACGTGCTCGGCGTCGAGAAGCTGGCCGAGTATCTCTGCGCCGAGATCCAGGAAGTCTACCGGCTCCAGGGCGTCAAGATCAACGACAAGCACATCGAGGTGATCGTGCGCCAGATGCTGCAGAAGGTCGAGATCGTCGACGAAGGGGACTCGACCTTCCTCAGGGGCGAGCAGGTGGACAAGGACGAGCTCGATGCGGTGAACGCCAAGCTCGAGGCCGAGGGCAGGCGGCCGGCGGAGGCCAAGCCGGTGCTCCTTGGCATCACCAAGGCGTCGCTCCAGACCCGGAGCTTCATCTCGGCCGCCTCCTTCCAGGAGACGACGCGGGTGCTGACCGAGGCGGCAGTGCAGGGCAAGGTGGACCGGCTCGAGGGGCTCAAGGAGAACGTCATCGTCGGGCGCCTGATCCCGGCCGGCACGGGTGCTGCGATGGAGCGGCTGCGGGTGGCCGCCTCGGCCCGCGACGCCGCGCTCCGCGCCCAGCAGGCCAAGATCGCGTCGGCGAACGCGGCCGCCACCCAGTAGGCGCTGCACCGGGGCGGAGCGCGCCGACCGTCGGCGGCATCCGGGCGGTGGCCGCGCGCGGTCCGGGGCGCGGGAGTTGCCGGTCCCCGACGGTGGCGGGCGTCTGCCGGCCTCCCGCCTCCGGGCCGCCGCGGGAGAGCGCCGGCAGAGGGGAGAGGCGGACCGTCGGAGGCGTGGCTGCGCGACCCATGCCGGAAGGTTCCGCCCGGGCTTTCGCGAGCAGCCGATCCCCACTATGAGCCGCGTCATGTCCGACCGCGCTGGCCCGGCGGGCCGCCCGCTGCGCGTTGCGGTCTTCTCCGGCAACTATAACTATGTGAGGGATGGCGCCAACCAGGCGCTCAACCGGCTCGTGGGGCGCATGCTCGCGCGTGGCGACACGCTGCCGCGAGTCTATGCCCCCGTGTCGAAGACACCGGCCTTCCCGCCCACCGGAGACCTTGTGCCGGTGCCCTCGGTGCCCATCCCCGGCCGCAGCGAATACCGCCTCGGTCTCGGCCTGTCTGGCCGGGTGCGCGCAGACCTCGAGGCCTTTGCACCCGACCTCGTACACCTGTCCGCCCCCGACCTCCTCGGCCACCGCGCCAAGCGCTGGGCCTTCGCCCGCGGGTTGCCGGTGGTCGCCTCGGTCCACACGCGCTTCGAGACCTACGGCGACTACTACGGGCTCGGCTGGCTCCGCGGCTGGGCGGAGGACATGCTGCGCCGCTTCTACGGCGACCTCGCCGAGATCTACGCGCCGACCGAGGGGATGGCCGAGCTGCTGCGCGCCGGCGGCTTCTCGCAGCGGGTGCGGATCTGGAGCCGGGGGGTCGACCACGCCCTGTTCCACCCCGGCCGACGGGACCTCGGGTGGCGGCGGAGCCTCGGGATCGGCGATTCCGACTTCACCGTCGGCTTCGTCGGCCGGCTGGTGCTCGAGAAGGGCCTCGATGTGGTGGCTGCGGTCGATGCGAGGCTGCGGGCGCTTGGCGTGGCCCACCGGCTGCTGGTGGTGGGCGATGGTCCGGCGCGCGCCTTCCTCGAGCGCGCGGCTCCGGGTGCCATTTTCACCGGGTTCCTGACCGGTGAGGCCCTGGCGCGGGCCCATGCCTCGGCCGACCTGTTCCTGAACCCCTCCGTCACCGAGACGTTCGGCAACGTGACGCTGGAAGCCATGGCCTGCGGGGTGCCGGTGGTGGCGGCCGATGCCACTGGCTCGCGCTCGCTCGTGGTGGACGGCTTGACTGGCCGGCTCGTGCCGGCGGGAGACGTGGAGGCGTTCGCCGCCGCCATTGCCGCCTATGCCGGGGATCGGGAGATGGCAGCAGCCCATGGCGCGGCTGGCCATGCACGCGCCCAGGCCTTCGAGTGGGACCGGGTGAACGATGCCGTCATCGACCGCTATGCGCTGCTCGTTCGCCGGGAGAGCTTCAAATCCGCGCCGGCCTTCGCTACATGAGGGCTGTCGCGGGATCGCGAAGATGGCGATGAACGGCGGCGTGGAATAGGTGCAGCGGACCCGGGGGCAGTACCCGGCGGCTCCACCATCCGGGGTGCAGCGAAGGGCCGATGCCGGGCCCGCACCCCGGCTGACGGGGCCGAACCAGGATCGACGTGCGCTGAAAGACGCTGCTTTCGCCCGGCCTGAATGTGCCGTTAAACCATTCGCAACCCACAAATGCCAACGACAACGAGGCATTTGCGATCGCGGCGTGACGCTGGCCCCCAAGGCCGTCATCACGTTGCCTGAGCAGGGTTCGGGCCGAACCCGGTAACAGAATCGGACTCCAGCGGCAGGCAGGCGCGCCGGGCAACAGAAGCGCCTGCACCTCCCGTCGTTGCGGCGACCCGAGCTTCCCCGCCTTGACGCGCCTGGGCCAGGCGGTCAGGGAGATGCGGCCGTCCATGTCCGATCTGAGACCGAGCCAGCGATGAGCGACCCCGACGAGCCTTCGGACCCGCCGGACAGCCTCATCCCCTACGACGAGATCGTGCAGGACTGCCTGCGCGGCGTCATCCGCCGCGTACTCGCCGACGTCGCCGCTGCCGGCGGCCTTCCGGGCGGCCACCATTTCTACATCAACTTCAAGACGCGCTATCCGGGTGTGGAGATGCCGGCCTACCTCGTCGAGCGCTACCCGGACGACATGACGATCGTCATCCAGCACCGCTTCTGGGACCTGAAGGCGGAGGAGACCCATTTCGAGATCGGCCTCACCTTCAACCAGGTGCCAGCGCGCCTGAAGATCCCCTATGCCGCGATCACCGGCTTTCTCGACCGGGCCGTCAACTTCGCGCTGCAGTTCGCGGTGACCATGCCGGATGGGCCGTCGCCCGCCCCGGAAGACCCGGCCCCGGCGCCGGAGGGAGAGACCGCGGGCTCGAACGTCGTCAGCCTCGACTTCACGCGCCGAAAATCGTGACGGGTCACGCCTGCGCCTCCGCGCCCCGACCCGAGCGCCGCGGCCTGATGCTCGTGCTCTCCTCGCCGTCGGGGGCGGGCAAGAGCACCATGTCGCGGCGGCTGCTCGAGAGCGACCCGGCCATCCGGATGTCGGTCTCGGTCACCACGCGCCCGAAGCGCCCAGGCGAGGTGGACGGGGTCCACTATCATTTCGTGAGCCCGGAGACCTTCCAGCAGCTGATCGAGCAGGAGCATTTCCTCGAATGGGCGCGCGTATTCGGCAATTTCTACGGCTCGCCCCGCGCCCCTGTCCGCGAGGCGATCGACAACGGGTTCGACGTGCTGTTCGACATCGACTGGCAGGGCGCGCAGCAGCTGGCGCAGACGCAGTTCCGCAAGGAGCCCGATGCCGACCTCGTTTCGATCTTCCTGCTCCCGCCCTCGATGGCCGAGCTCGAGCGGAGGCTGCGCGCCCGCGCGGATGAGCCCGACTCGGTCATCGCCGGGCGGATGGCCAAGGCGAAGGACGAGATCAGCCATTTCGCCGAATATGACTATGTGCTCGTCAACGACGATGCAGATGCCTGCTTCGCCAACATCCGGACGATCGTTGCCGCCGAGCGGCTGCGCCGCCCGCGCCAGATCGGGCTGTTCCGCCTCGTCCGGTCCCTCCTCGACTGACCGGGCTTCCCGGCCCCTGCGTCGCCGCCCCTCAGGGCTGGCTGCCGCCCTGCGGCGGCGCCGGCTTCGAGGAGTCGGCCCGGGTCCACCCGGGCGGCGTGGGGCGAATCGCGCTCCACACGGGCTCGCCGCGCGAGTCCCGCGGGATCTCTCCGGGGGCTGCGATGCCATCGGATCCGCCCACGTAGAGGAGGGACCGCGCGCAGCCGGGGAGGCACAGGGCCAAGGCCAGAAGGGCAAGGATCGGCCGGTGGGCTGTCACCACTCCGTCATCGGCCTTCAACCTTTCGCCCGCGTGAACGGGTGCGGCAGGGCGGTTGCAGCCCGCGGCGACACGCGGGCGCCTTCGCGTCACGCCGCGAGGCTCGGGCCGGTGGGAAGGCGTCTGGCGTGAGCGAGATCGTCCGGCTCGCCGCCCGGGGGGACGGTGTCTCGGCCGATGGCCGCTTCGTTCCCGGCGCGGTTCCCGGCGACCGTGTCGCGCCCGACGGCAGCATCGTGCCAGGCCCCGGGCGCGTCAGGCCGCCCTGCCGCCACTTCGGCATCTGCGGCGGCTGCCAGCTGCAGCACGCCAGCGAGCCGGTGCTGGCGGAGTTCACTGCAGCGAGGATCCTCGAGCCGCTGCGCAGGCTCGGCATTGCGCCGCGCGAGGTCCGGCCCGTGCACCTGTCGCCCCCGTTCAGCCGGCGGCGCGCGAGCCTGCGTGCGGTCCGCCGCGAGGGGCGCGTGCTGCTCGGCTTCAACGCCGAAGGCACCCATCAGCTCGTCGACCTCGGGATGTGCCCGGTGCTTGCGCCGGAGCTTTTCGCCCTCTTCGCGCCGCTCCGCGCGCTCCTTGCGGACATCATGCCCCCGCGCGCCGTGGTGGGGGTGACCATGGCGACGACGGACGGCGGGGTGGACCTGCTGCTTTCGAACCTGGCGGCCGAAGCCCTGCCGGTGGTGGAGGCGCTGACCCGCTTTGCCGAGGCGCAGGGGCTGGCCCGGCTTTCGGTCGAGGGGCCGTTCGGTATCGAGACGGTCGTGGCGCCGAAGACGCCCTCGGTCACGCTGGGGGGCGTTCCCGTCACCCTGCCGCCGGGCGCCTTCCTGCAGGCGACGGCCGATGGCGAGGCGGCGCTGGTGGCCGCAGTTCTGGAAGGTGCGGCGGGCGCGCGCCGGGTGGCCGACCTCTTTTGCGGGGTGGGCACCTTCGCGCTTCCCCTTTTGCGCGGCGCGCGCGTTCTCGCGGCAGATGCCTCTGGGCCGGCGGTTGCGGCACTGGCGCGTGCGGCGCAGGCCGCGGGCCGCCCGGTCGAGACGCAGCACCGCGATCTCTTCCGCCGGCCCCTTGCCGCTGCCGAGCTTCGGGGTCTGGAGGCGGTCGTCATCGACCCGCCGAGGAGCGGTGCCGCCGCCCAGACGGCCGAGATCGCGGCTGCCCGCGTGCCCGTCGTGATGGCTGTCTCGTGCAATCCGGCCACCTTCGCGCGCGATGCCGAGCGGCTGGTAGCTGCCGGCTACGGCCTCGAGACGCTCTGGCCGGTGGCCCAGTTCAGATGGTCCACCCATGTCGAGCTGGCCGCACGATTCTGTCTCCGATGAGAAATCATCGACCGGACGGGCTGACATGTAAAATTTCTTGACAGGACCGCTGGCGGCGGCGCGGGTAACCCTTTGAGTTCACGAAGGTGAGAAGTTTGGCACGAATCTTGCTCCACCTAAAAAGGAGTGCGGGGGGTCCGCGCTTCGTTCGGAGGGTCAGTCCATGAAGAAGCTTCTCCTTGCCGCCGCCGGTGCGGCCCTCGTCGCTGCGCCCGCAACGGCCGCTGTCACCGTCCTCACCTTCGAGGGCATCGGCAACCTGAACCCGGTCGGCGCCTTCTACGCGCCCGACTACATCTTCTCGCCGGCCACGCTCGCCATCGTCGACGCGGATGCCGGGGGCTCGGGCAACTTCGCCAACGAGCCGTCGCCCAACACCATCATGTTCTTCCTCGATGCGAACAACGCCATCCTCGACGTGCCGGCCGGCTTCACCACCGGTTTCAGCTTCTGGTACACGTCGTCCGTTGCAGCGTCGGTCACCGTCTATGACGGCCCGGGCGCGACTGGCAACGTGCTGGCGACTCTCAATCTCGTCGCTCAGGCCTTCGGCTGCCCCGGCGACCCGACCGGCGCCTTTGCCTGCTGGTCGCCCGTCGGCGTCACCTTCTCTGGCACCGCCTTCTCGATCGACTTCGGCGGCACGGCGAACCAGACCGGCTTCGACAACATCACCTTCGGCAGCGCCAATCCCCGAGTTCCGGAGCCGGGCGTCTGGGCGATGCTGATCGCCGGCTTCGGCCTTGTGGGCCACGCCGCGCGCCGGCGCCGGACGGCGCTCGCCGCCTGACCGGTCAACCGTTCGTCACCAGGGGAAGGGCGGGCCGCGTGGCCCGCCCTTCTTCGCGTCAGTCGAAGATCCTGGCCCAGCGGCGGGGCGTGCGCTCCTTCCAGAGGCCGCGGTGCCAGGCATCCGAGGCAAGCAGCGGCATGACCGATCCGGCCTCGGCGAAGACCATCTGCTCGATCGCGGTCGAGACCTTGCCCCAGCTCGCCGCCTCCTTGAGGGTGGAGGAGGAGCAGGCGCCGTCGCGCACGTCGGCCACCGTGATCTGCACTGCATATTTGTGCGGCTCGACATCCTCGTGGCCCAGGATCTCGGCGCACACCACCGTATCCTGCACGAAGTTCTTCGGCACGCCGCCGCCCACCATGAGGAGGCCCGAGGTGCCGCCGCGGATCTTGATCTCGGTGAGTTCGCGGAAGTCGGCGATCGAATCGATCGTGAGGTAGGGCTCGCCCGCCTTCATCCGGTCCACCTGGTGCTTGACGAGGCCGAAGCCGGCCGACGAGTCGGTGAAGGCCGGGCAGAAGATCGGCACGTCATGCTCGTAGGCGAGCTTGACGAGGCTGTTCTCCTTCTTCCCGTGCTCGACGAGGTAACGCCCCATCTCGCGGATGAAGGCGCGGCTCGAGTAGGCGCGGGGCGGGAGCGAGTCCGCGATGCGGCCGATAGTGAAGTCGCAGTCCTGCAGCTCCTCCTCGTCGATGTAGGTGTCGTAGATGCGGTCGATGTAGAGCGAGCGCAGCGTGTCGTCGTCGGGCACCTCGAGCGCCTGATAGTGCCGGTGGCCGAGGCCCTCGAAGAAGTCCATGTCGACGATGGTGGCGCCGGTTGCGACCACGGCATCGACCATGTTCGAGCGCACGAGTTCCGCATAGAGGTCCATGCAGCCCCCGGCAGAGGTCGAGCCGGCGATCACGAGGAAGATGGTGCACTCGGGGTCGGCCAGCATCTGGTTGTAGATGCGGGTCGCGCGCGCGAGGTCGCGGCTGGTGAACGACATGTCGGCCATGCGCTCGATGATCGGCCGGGCGTCGAAGCTGCGGATGTCGATGTGCTCGACGGTCTTCGACAGGAGCTCGCGCTTCCTCTGGTCGTTGATGCGGGTGGTCATCGGGTCCTCCATGGCGGAGACGTCCCGGGCCTTGGCGGCCCGGGGCGCTCCGCGCCTGTCCTAGGGCGGTTTCGTGACGGGTTGCCAGTCCTCGCGGTCAGGCCTGGCGGCGGATGAGCGGCATGACGTTGTCCGGCACGGCCGCGTCCTCGCCGTCGGGGATGAGCGAGAGCATCGGCGCATCGTGCACGATGGCCGCGTCATGCTCGCCGAAGCCGTTGAAGCCGGTCCGCATGGCCTGGCCGTAGGCGCCGAGCTGGCCGATCTCGAGATAGTCTCCCGGCCGCACGTCCGCCGGCAGCACGAACGGCCCCTTCATGTGGTCCATGTCGTCGCAGGTGGGGCCCCACAGGGCGAAGCCGAGCGGCTGCGCCGTGCTGGGCTCGGCGCGAACGAGCCTCGCCGGGTAGCGCCAGGCGACGTGCGCGGCGTCGAACAGCGAGCCGTAGGCGCCGTCATTGACATAGAGTTCCTCGCCGCGGCGCTTCTCCACGCGCACGAGCACGCTCGCATAGTCGGCGGCGAGCGCCCTGCCGGGCTCGCACCAGAGCTCGGCCGAGTAGGAGATGGGCAGCGCCTCGAACGCGCGGTGGATGACCGCGAAGTAGGCGAGGAGCGGTGGCGGCTCCATCCCCGGGTAGCGCGACGGGAAGCCGCCGCCCACGTCGATCACGTCGACCGTGACCGATGCCTCGACGATCGCCGCGCGGACGAAGGCCATGGCATCGGCATAGGCCTGTGGCGTCATGGCCTGGCTGCCCACATGGAAGCAGACGCCGAGCGAATCGGCCACCTGCCGCGCGGCCATGAGAAGCGCGGGCGCCTCCGTCACGCCGATCCCGAACTTCGAGGCGAGGCTCAGCTTCGAATGCGCAGAGGACACGCGCAGCCGCACGAGGAGCGAAAGGTCGGTCGCGCCGCCGGTCGCGCGCACGATCTTCGCCAGCTCCTCATGGCTGTCGAGCGAGAAGATCCGGCAGCCGAGCGCATAGGCCTCGGCGATCGCCTCCTCGGCCTTGACCGGGTGCATGAAGGCAAGCGTGGCCTCGGGCAGCAGCGCGCGGACGAGCCGGGCCTCGCCGATCGAGGCGACGTCGAAGGCACGGATTCCGCCCGCCCACAGCTCGTTGAGCAGCATGGGGTCGGGGTTCGCCTTGACCGCGTAGAAGCTTCGCCCCGGGAAGTGCCGGGCGAAGAATCGCGCGGCCGCGCGTGCGGCGTGCGGGCGGACGAGGGTAACCGGCCGGGCCGGTGCCAGCGCTTGCGCTACCCCCAGCGCGTGATGGCTCTCGAACAACTCAAGGGACCTCCACGAAGCAGTTGCGAACAGGCTGCCTTGCGGTGGAAGTCCCATGGGGCAGCGGGGCGCGCATATGGGACCACGGGGGCGGGTTGTAAAGGCCCGTTTCGAGGCGCGGGCCGGCGTGGCTCAGGCGCGGGCGCGCTGGCCTCGGTGCTGGCGGGCGAGTTCGGCTGCGACGTGGTCAGCGAGCGCGCCGACGCTGTCGAACAGCTCGGCCGTTACGTCCTCGTCGTCGATGAGGATGCCGAACTCGTCCTCGAGCGCGGTCAGCACGGTGGCAACTGCCATCGAATCGAGTTCGGGCAAGTTGCCGAACAGGCGGGTGTCGCGGGCAAGGTCCGCGGTGCGGTCCGGCGCAAGACCCAGGGTCTCGCCAAGGACGGCTGCCACGCGCGCGAGGACGTCGTCGGGTCCGCTGGCCGGGGGCATCGGGGTTCGGGGCTCGCTGTTGCAGATTTCTTGCAGGCGCCGCGCCCTACACGCGGCACGCGCCGCTTGCAACCGCGCGCGATTGCCAGTGCCGAAGCCGGCCCCTATGGCCGCCCGCGATGGCGGTTCCCTTCGTCAAGATGCACGGGGCAGGCAATGATTTCGTCATCTTCGACGCGCGCGAGCGGCCCGTGCCCCTCGATGCCGAGACCGTGCGGCGCCTCGCCGACCGGCACGTCGGCATCGGCTGCGACCAGCTGTTCCGGCTCGAGCCGAGCAGCCGGGCGGACCTGTTCCTCCGCATCTGGAACCCGGACGGCAGCGAGGCTGAGGCCTGCGGCAACGGCACCCGCTGCGTGGCCGCGCTGACCGGCGCGCGGCGGATCGAGACGGCGGCGGGCGTGCTCGAGACCGAAGGTGAGGCGCATGGCGTCGTCATGGGCCGGCCGCGCTTCGGCTGGGAGGAGATTCCGCTGGCGATGCCGATGGACACGCTCGCCATGCCGGTCGCCTGGGACGGGCTGGCCGAGCCCTCCGCCGTCTCGATCGGAAACCCGCACCTCGTCTTCTTCGTGGCCGATCCGGCGGCCGTGCCGCTCGAGCGGCTGGGGCCCGTCATCGAGGGCGACCCCCTGTTTCCCGAGCGAGTCAACGTGGGCGTGGCCGCCGTCGAGGCCCGGGACCGGATCCGCCTGCGCGTGTGGGAGCGCGGCGCGGGGCTCACGCTTGCCTGCGGCTCCGGGGCGTGTGCGGCCTTCGCGGCGGCCCGGCGGCGGCGGCTGGTGGATGCATCCGCGACGGTGGCGCTTCCCGGAGGAGAGCTCCGCATTGCCGAGCGGCCCGACGGGCAGCTGCTGATGGAGGGGCCGGTCGCCTTCGTGTTCCGCGGCGAGGTGGAGCCGTGAACGCAACCGTCATCACCCACGGCTGCCGGGCGAACCGGGCGGAAGCCGAGGCGCTTGCCCGCTGGGCCGGCCCGGGCCGCACCGTCATCAACAGCTGTGCCGTCACCGCCGGGGCCGTGCGCGATGCGCGGGCGGCAGCGAAGCGCGCGCTGGGCGGGGGAGGTGAGGTCTGGGTGACCGGCTGTGCGGCGGTGGTTGCCCCCGAGCGATTTTCGGACCTCGCCGTGCGCCTGGTCGCCAAGCCGCTGCTTGCGGCGCCCGCGACGCTTGGCGCGCGCGGCTTCGTCGCCGTGCAGGATGGCTGCGCCCACGCCTGCACCTTCTGCGTGACGCGGCTCGCGCGCGGGGCCGCCCGCTCGGCGCCCGTCGAGGCCGTGGTCGAGGCGGTGTCCGCCCTCGTCTCCCGCGGCGCGCGCGAGGTGGTGCTGACGGGCGTCGACCTTTGCGGCTGGGGCGCGGACCTTCCAGGCGCGCCGCGCCTTGGCACGCTCGTCGAGGCGGTGCTGGCGCGCGTGCCGGCTCTCCCGCGGCTGCGGCTCTCCACCCTCGACCCGGCAGCCGTTGACGACCGCCTCGTCGCCCTCTTTGCCGAGCCGCGGCTGATGCCCCATGCTCATCTCTCGCTCCAGTCGGGCGACGACCTGGTGCTGAAGCGCATGCGCCGGCGTCACCTGCTGGCCGATGCCCGCCGCCTCGTGGCCAGGCTGAAGACCGTGCGCCCCGACATCGCCATCGGCGCCGACCTCATCGCCGGCTTCCCGACCGAGGGCGAGGCCGCGCACCGGGCGAGCCTCGCCGCGCTCGCGGCGCTCGACATCGTCCACGCCCATGTCTTCCCCTACTCGCCGCGGCCAGGCACGGCGGCCGCGCGCATGCCGCAGGTGCCCCCGGCAGAAGCGCGCCGCCGCGCGGCCGAGCTCCGCGCGGCTGCCTCGGCCCGGCAGCAAGCCTGGCTCGCCGGCTTCGTCGGGCGGACGCTCGAGGTGGTGAGCGAAGGCGCAGTCGGGCTTGCCCCGCACTTTGCCGAGGTCCGGCTTGCCGCGCCGCTGCCGCGGGGAGCGCTCGCGCGAGTCACCGTTCGCGCCGTTTCGGACGGGAGGCTGGTCGCATGACCGAGGGCGGCAGCACCGAGGTCACGGGCAGGGGCGGGTTCCTCGCCCGGCTGCGTGCAGGGCTCCAGCGCACCAGCGCGAAGCTCTCCGAATCGCTCACCCTTCTCGTCGGCACGCGCACCCTCGAGCCGGCCGACCTCGACGCGCTCGAGGAGACGCTGATCGCGGCCGACCTCGGGCCCGCGGTGGCCGCGCGCATCACCGACCGGCTGCGCGAGGCCCGCGTGGTGGGCGAGGTGGATCTTGCCGGGGTGAAGCGGATCGTCGTCGAGGAAGTGACGGCCATTCTCGCGCCGCTTGCCCGGCCGCTTGCCGTCACCGCCTTCCCGCGGCCGCACGTCATCCTCGTCGTCGGCGTCAACGGCACCGGCAAGACGACGACCATCGCCAAGCTCGGCCACCTCTTCCAGGAGGAGGACTATGAGGTGATGTTCGCCGCCGGCGACACCTTCCGGGCCGCGGCCGTGGAGCAGCTGAAGGTGTGGGGCGAGCGGCTCGGCGTGCCCGTGGTTGCTGGCGCGGAGGGGACGGACGCTGCCGGCCTCGCCTACCGCGCCATGGAGGAAGCGAAGGCGAGCGGCCGCGACGTGCTCCTCGTGGACACGGCTGGACGGCTCCAGAACAAGGCGGGCCTCATGGACGAGCTTGCCAAGATCCGCCGGGTGCTCGCCAAGCAGGACCCGAGCGCGCCGCACGATGTGGTGCTCGTGCTCGACGCGACGACCGGGCAGAACGCCCTCTCGCAGATCGAAGTGTTCCGCGAGGTGGCGGGTGTCACGGGGATCGTCATGACCAAGCTCGACGGCACGGCGCGCGGCGGCGTGCTGGTGGCGGCAGCCGAGACGTTCGGCCTGCCTATCCATGCGGTCGGGGTTGGCGAGCGGCTCGGGGATCTGCGCCCGTTCGACCCGCGCGCCTTCGCCCGTGCGCTGGTGGGGGAGGGGGCGTGACCGAACCCGCGCCGCCCGCGGCCGAACGCGCCCTTCCGCCGCTTGCGAAGCTTGCGCTCGATCTCGGGCCGCTCCTCGTCTTCTTCCTAGCCTACGCGCGCTTCGACATCTTCGTGGCGACTGGGGCCTTCATGGCAGCCTTTGCAGTGGCGGTGGCGGCAAGCTGGTGGCTTACCCGCCACGTGCCGGCCATGACCTGGTTCTCGGGCGCGCTTGTGGCAGTCTTTGGCGGGCTCACTCTTTGGCTCCACGACGAGACCTTCATCAAGGTGAAGCCCACCATCCTCTTCCTCATGTTCGCAGCCATCCTCGGCTTCGGCTCGCTCACGGGCCGCAACTACCTGCGGATGCTGCTGGGTGCGGCCATGCCCGGCCTTTCCGACCTGGGCTGGAGCCTGCTCCAGCGCCGCTGGGCGTGGTTCTTCCTCGCGCTCGCCGGCCTCAACGAGCTGTTCTGGCGCGGCTTTCCGACCGAGGTGTGGGTTCACTTCAAGGTCTGGGGCGACACGCTCCTCACCTTCCTGTTCGCAATCGCCCAGATCCCGCTCTTGAAGCGCCACGGGCTGAAGCTCGACTGAGCCTCAGCGCCGCTCGTAGCCCTTGAGCAGCTCGTGGAGCAGGCGCACGCCCCAGGCGGACGCGCCCTGCGGGTCGACGCCCTGGGTCGGGGCAAGGCGCCACGCGACGCCCGCGATGTCGAGGTGCGCCCAGGGGATGGCCGCCGGCGTGAAGGCCTCGATGAAGTGGGCGCCGAGGCTGGCGCCAGGGCCGGCGCCCTCGGTCGAGTTGCGCACGTCGGCGATATCGGAGCGGACGAGCCGGGCATAGGCGGGGTGGAGCGGCAGCCGCCACACGGCATCGCCGCTCGCCGCCGCGGCCGCCTCGATCCGCCGGCCGAGCGGCTCGTCGCGCGCGAAGAGCGCGGCATACTGGTCCCCGAGCGCGGCCGCCGCCGCGCCGGTCAGCGTTGCCATGTTGACGATGGCCGCCGGCCGGTCGCGGGCGGCATACTGATTGGCGTCCGCCAGCACCACCCGGCCCTCGGCATCGGTGTTGATGATCTCGATGGTCTTGCCTCCCAGGGTGCGCACCACGTCGCCCGGGCGAGTGGCATTGCCGTCGGGCATGTTCTCGGCGAGTGCCGCGACCGCCGTCACGTTGACTGGAGCGCCACGGCGGGCGGCGGCGAGCGTCGCCGCCATCACCCGCGCCGCGCCCGACATGTCGTACTTCATCCGCCACATGCCGGCGGCCGGCTTGATCGAGATGCCCCCGGAATCGAAGGTGATGCCCTTGCCCACCAGCGCCACGGGCGCGGCATCGCCCGCGCCGCGGTAGCGCACCACGAGGAGCCGAGGCGGCCGCCTCGACCCCTGCCCGACCGAGAGGATGCCGCCCATGCCGAGCCGCTGCATTGCGGCCTCATCCAGGACCTCGATGGACACGCCGCGCACGCCGCGGAACGCGTCGCGCACCCGCTCGACGAAGCTCTCGGGGTAGAGGACGTTGGCCGGCTCGGTGACGAGGTCGCGCGCGAACGTCACCGCCTCCACGAGGTGGGCGCCTTCGGCTCGGAACCGCGCTTCGGAGGCGGCCGGTTCGGCCGACACGAAGGTGGCGGGCTCGGTCGGCAGCGCGCGGCGGCCTTCGGTGCGGTAGCGGTCGAAGCGGTAGGCCCCGAGGCCGAAGCCCGTCGCAAGCTCCGCCGTCACGTCCGCGCCGTCTCCGGCGACGCCGGCCGCGAGCACCGAGACGGGCCCGCGATCCTCGCGCGTGTCCTGGCCGATCCGGCCGCCGAGGTCCTGCAGGCGGGCTGCTGCGAGCTTCGGCTCGGCGCCGTAGACGCGGATCCGCGCGTGGCCGGCCGCGTTGACGAGCACGAGCGTCTGGTCGGGCTTTGCTTCGAAGCCGGCCGCTGCAGCGCCATCGCGCACGGCGGCAGCGAGGGCGGCGGGCAGGCCCGAGGTGGCCGACGCCAGGTCTCCGGCGACGACGAGGGCGAGGGTTCCGCCGGACGCGGGCGCGGTGGCGAAGCGAATGGGCCGTGGCGCCGAGTTGGGAATGGTGGAGGGCGGCACGAGCGTGCCGGTCGCGGCAGCCGGAGGCACGGCGAGCGGCGGGGCGGCAGCGAGGAGGGCGGCGACGAGCAGGCGGGCGGCAGGGGTCATGACGTCTCCCGGAAAGGCGCGTGGGGCCTTCCAGAAAGCCGGTCCGGCGGGCTAGGGCAAGGGCGGACACGGGGAAGGAGAGACGCATGCGGGAGGCCCTTCGCTTCTACATCGACGGCGCGTGGGTGGAGCCGGCGCCGGGCTGGCAGCCGCTCGAGGTCATCAACCCGGCAACCGAGGAGCCGATGGGGCGCGTGGCGCTCGGGACCGCGGCCGACGTCGATCGCGCCGTTGCCGCCGCCCGCGCGGCCTTCCCCGCCTTCTCGCGCACGAGCCGGGCCGAGCGGCTGGAGCTGCTTGGCGCCATCGCGGCCGAATACCAGAAGCGCTACGCCGAGATCGCGGCCGTCATCACCGAGGAGATGGGGGCACCGGCGTGGCTCGCCATGCAGGCGCAGGCGGCGCTCGGGCTTGCGCATCTCCAGACGGCGATGGCCGTGCTCCGCGACTACCGCTTCGAGGAGGAGCGCGGCACGACCCTGCTTCTCAAGGAGCCGATCGGCGTCTGCGGCTTCATCACGCCGTGGAACTGGCCCATCAACCAGATCGCCTGCAAGGTGGCGCCGGCGCTCGCCGTCGGCTGTACCATGGTGCTGAAGCCCTCGGAGGTGGCGCCCTTCAACGCCATCCTCTGGGCGGAGGTGCTGCACGCCGCTGGCGTGCCGAAGGGCGTGTTCAACCTCGTGAACGGCGATGGGCCGACCGTGGGTGCCGCGATTGCTGCCCACCCGGAGGTGGACATGGTGAGCTTCACTGGCTCGACTCGGGCCGGAGTCGATGTCGCGGTGAAGGCCGCGCCCTCCGTCAAGCGCGTGCACCAGGAGCTCGGCGGCAAGTCCCCCAACATCATCCTGCCCGGTGCTGATCTTCAGAAGGCCGTCGGCGCCGGCGTCCAGACGATGATGATGAACTCGGGCCAGAGCTGCAACGCGCCCAGCCGCATGTTCGTGCCGCGCGCGCGGATGGAGGAGGCGAAGGCGGTCGCGAAGGCCACGGCCGAGGGCATGACGGTGGGAGACCCGACGGGCAACAGCCAGCTTGGCCCTGTGGTCTCGCAGGCGCAGTTCGATAAGATCCAGCGTCTCATCGAGACCGGCCTTGCCGAAGGGGCGACGCTGGTGACGGGCGGCCCCGGCCGGCCCGATGGACTGCCCCGCGGCTATTATGTGAAGCCCACCGTCTTCGCCGACGTGACGAACGACATGACCATCGCCCGCGAGGAGATCTTCGGCCCTGTGCTGGCAATGCTGCCATATGACAGCGTCGAGGAGGCGATCGCGCTGGGCAACGACACGCCCTACGGGCTTGCCGCCTATGTCCAGGGGCCCGAGGACGAGGCGCGGGCGGTGGCGCGCCAGCTTCGTGCCGGCCAGGTCATCCTCAATGGCGCTGCCCCCGACTTCATGGCCCCCTTCGGCGGCTACAAGCAGTCCGGCAACGGCCGGGAGTGGGGAGACCACGCCTTCGCCGAGTTCCTCGAGACGAAGGCGGTCATCGGCTGGAGCATGGCGCAGGCCGCCGAGTGACCTTCGCGGCCGCATGCGGCGCGGCGGCCCGTTGAGCCGGGCGCGCCGGTGAGGTGGCTTGCCCGAACCATGGCCGTCGCGGTCGCGGCGGTGCTGCTCCTCGCCGCGCGCGGCTACGCCGAGGCCACGCGCACGCCCCGGCTCGTGGAAGCGGCACTCCCCCTGCCCGGGCTTGCCGAGGGCACCGAGGTGCGGGCGCTCCTCATCGCCGACACCCACGGCGGGCTTCCCGACATGCCCCGTGGCCGGCTCGAGCGGATCGTGGCACAGGCCAACCGCGCAGGCGCCGATCTCATCCTCCTCCTCGGCGACTATCACACGGCGCATGCCTTCGCCTGGCCCGGCCGGCATCGGCTCGAGGACTCGCTTGAGCCCTTCGCGAAGCTGCGGGCGCCGCTTGGCGTCTTCGCCGTTCGCGGCAACCACGACAACTTCTGGACCGACCGCATCATGGGCCGGCTGGGTTCCCCCGTCCTCCTCGTCAACACCCACCGGGACGTGGGGCCGCTGGTGGTTGCCGGGCTCGACTCGGCCGCCTACCGGCCCGACCTTGCCAAGGCGCTTGCCGGGATCCCGCCGGGCCGGCCGGTGCTCCTCCTCGCCCACGAGCCGGAGCAGTTCGCGTGGATGGACGCGCCGCCGCGCCCGCTCGTGATGGTGGCCGGGCACACCCACGGCGGGCAGATCCGGCCGCCGCTCCTCTCGGCGCTCCTCGATCGTCTGCGCCCCTACCGCTGCCTGCGCGGCATCTGCCGGGACCGCGGCTGGACCCTGGTCGTAACCAGCGGCGTCGGGACCTCCTGGGTGCCGCTGCGGCTGGGGGTGCCGCCCGAGATGGCGCTTTTGACCCTTTACGCGCCCTCGGGCAGGAAGTCGGGCACCGAGAGGTAGCGCTCGCCGGTATCGTAGGTGAAGCCGAGGATGCGCGCGCCGCCAAGTTCCGCCAGCTTCTGGTGGATGGCGGCAAGGGTGGCGCCCGACGAGATGCCGACCAGCATGCCCTCGGTGCGGGCCGCCCGCCGCGCCCAATCTTTCGCATCCTCGGGGGCCACCTGGATCACGCCGTCGAGGAGGCGGGTGTCGAGGTTGCCGGGGATGAAGCCGGCGCCAATGCCCTGGATGGGGTGGGGCGCGGGCTGGCCGCCGCTGATCACGGGGGAGAGCGTGGGCTCGACGGCGAAGACGCGCAAGCCCGGCCACGCCTTCTTCAGCCGCTGGGCGCAGCCGGTGATGTGGCCGCCGGTCCCCACCCCGGTGATGAGCGCGTCGATGGGCGAATCGGCGAAGTCGGCCAGGATCTCCTCGGCCGTGGTGCGGGCATGGACGGCGATGTTGGACGGGTTCTCGAACTGCTGCGGCATCCAGGCGCCAGGAGTGCTCTGGACGAGCTCGATGGCCCGGGCGATTGCGCCCTTCATCCCGCTCTCGCGGGGGGTGAGGTCGAAGGTGGCACCATAGGCCAGCATGAGCCGCCGCCGCTCGACCGACATGCTCTCGGGCATGACGAGGATGAGCCGGTAGCCCTTGACGGCTGCCACCATGGCAAGGCCGATGCCGGTGTTCCCCGACGTGGGCTCCACGATCACCCCGCCCGGCTTGAGCAGCCCCTGCGCCTCGGCGTCTTCGATCATGGCAAGGGCGATCCGATCCTTGATCGAGCCGCCGGGGTTGGCCCGTTCGGACTTCACCCAGACCTCGGCGTCAGGGAAGAGGCGGGCGAGGCGGATGTGAGGCGTCTGGCCGATCGTCTCGAGGATGGACTGCGCACGCATGTTGCACTTCCTAGCCGCGTGCGGCCTTCAGGTCATCGGGAATGTCGAGCCGGTCGGCGCGTGCGAGCGCGGGGAACAGGCGCGCCCACAGCAGCGTCACGAGGAGCGCGAGCACGCCGCCCAGCACGGTCGCCTGGACTGCGCCGAGGAGAGCGGCGAGCGTGCCGGCGCGAAACTCGCCGAGCTCATTTGATGCGCTGATGAAGACGAGGCTGACCGCCGACACGCGCCCCCGCATCGCATCCGGCGTGTGGAGCTGGATGAGCGAGGCGCGCACGTAGACCGAGACCATGTCGGCCGCGCCGAGGATGACGAGCGCGGCAACCGCGACTTCGAGGTTGGGCGCAAGACCGAAGCCGATGGTGGCCACCGCGAAGATGCCGACGGAGGCGAAGAGCTTGCCTCCCACCCGGTTGCGGAGGGGGAAACGGGTGAGGGCAATGGCCACCAAGGCCGCGCCGATGGCGGGAGCCGCCCGCATGAGGCCGAGCCCCTCGGCGCCGACATGGAGGATGTCGCGCGCGTAGATGGGCAGCATGGCGGTGGCACCGGCCAGGATCACGGCGGCAAGATCGAGGCTGATGGCGCCGAGCACGATGGGGTTCCGGCGGACGTAGCGAAGCCCTTCGCCGACGGAGGCCCGGCCGGCGTCGCTGCGCGGCACGGGCGGGATGGCAAGGAGGGCCGACAGCGAGGCGACGAGAAGCAGGGCGGCAGCGAGGTAGGGGAGGGGCGCGGCGCGGTCGTAGAGCAGGCCGCCGGCCAGCGGCCCCAGCACGGCGCCTGTCTGGAAGCCGATCGAGGACCAGGCGATCGCCGTCGGCAGCACGGCGGGCGGGACGAGATTGGGGGCGAGCGCCGTCATCGCCGGGCCGGCGAAGGCGCGGGCGGCGCCCAGCGTCGCGGCCACTGCGAAGAGGGGCCAGAGCGGCGGCTGAGGCAGCCGGGCGAGGGTGAGCAGGGCAACGGCGCATGCCAGCTCCGCCGCGATCGCGGCGCGGGCGATCAGCCTCCGGTCGAAGCGGTCGGCGAGCTGGCCGACGAGGAGGGTGAGGCCGACGATGGGGAGGAACTGGGCAAGCCCCACCATGCCGAGCAGGAAGGCGGCTTCCGAGACCGGCATCGTCCGGCGGGCGAGGTCATAGACCTGCCAGCCGATGACGATGACCATCATCATCTGCGCGAGCGTCGCCGTCAGCCGGGCGAGAAAGAAGGCCCGCCAGGCGGGGAAGGCAAAGGGGGAGGGGCCAGTCATCGCGCCCCATGCCCGGGGGCGGCCGGCGAGGGGGGGCGGCTCAGCTGCCCTTGCCGGGGGCCGGCGAGAAGAACTGGTCGAACTTGCCGGGCTTGCCCTTCCACTCGTCGGCATCTGCCGGCGTCTGGCCCTTCACCGTGATGTTGGGCCATTCGGCGCTGTACTTGGCGTTGAGCTCGATCCACTTCTCGAGACCCGGCTCGGTGTCCGGCACGATCGCCTCGGCAGGGCACTCCGGCTCGCAGACGCCGCAGTCGATGCACTCGTTGGGGTTGATGACCAGCATCGACTCCCCTTCGTAGAAGCAGTCGACCGGGCAGACCTCGACGCAATCCATGTACTTGCAGCGGATGCACGCTTCGGTCACGACATAGGCCATCGGACACCCCTCTTGCGGAACGGTCAGGAGCTGACGCGCTAGCGAAGCGCCGGCGCTGCCGTCAACGCTCGCGTTCTTTGGCCAGGCCTAGGCTGCCTTCGGCAGCGCTGGCGCCCCGTCTCCCATGAGCAGCGTGTAGAGCTGGCGGGCTTCGGCGAACGGGCCGCGGCGGTCGGCAAGCGCTTCCACCCTCAGGGCGATCACCTGGTCCCCGCGCGGGAAGGCCAGCACGTTTCCGGGCCTGACCCGCGTGCAGCTGCGGTCGATGACGCGCCCGTCGAGCCGGAGGCGCCGGCTTTCGCACAGCGCCTGGGCGTCGCTGCGGCTGGCAGCCAGCCGCGCGTACCAGAGCCACTTGTCGAGACGCAGACCCGGACCATGGACCAATGCTCAACCTCCCGTGAGTTGCCGGAGTACGGAGAAGTGCGGCGAAGGTGGTGACCTGTCGCGGCGGCGTCGCCGCGCAGCGAAGGCGTAGTGGCCGTCCTGGTCGGTCACGCGGAAGCCGAGCGCCCGCATGAGGAGCCCGAAGTCCGCCGGAGACAGGCCCAGCGCGCCGGCCAGTGCCGGATCGGGCTGGATGCCGCGAGCCCCGGCGCGCTCGGCGAGACGCTGGGCGTGCAGCAGGCGCGCGGTGCGGTCGACCATGTCGACCCTGACCGCAAGCCCCGAGACCAGCCAGTAGCCGGCGACGGCAAGAAACCCCGGAGGCGCGCAAGGGTCCGCGGCAAAGGCGATCCGGCCGGGCGGCGGCGGGGGCGGTAGCGCGTCCGCCCGGGCGTGGACGCCCCAAAGCGCGAGGCGCCAGCGCGTCGCCTCGGGCTTGAGCACGCGGCCGATGAACAGGTGGACGACCCCCAAAGTCACGCCGGCCTTGCGCAGCAGCTGCCGGTCCTCGCGGGAGAGCGCGGCCAGAAGATCCTCGACGGCTGCGCGCGGCACGATCCCCATGGTCTCGACGAGCTGCACGGCGAGCCCGCGCGCAGGCGGTGACAGGCGGTCCGAGAGCGCCTCGAGCGCCGTCAGTGGCGCGAGATGGCGTTCGCGCGCCGCCGCGACCCACTGGCCAAGCCGCTCCTCCACGCGCGCCCGCTCGAGTGGCGGCAGGGCGTCGAGGCTGCGGTCGAGCTCGATCCGCGGCGCAAGTGCCGAGCGGCCGCGCCGGAGCGCTGCAACCCGCGCGCCGTTCCACGCGATGCGGGGCGGCATGGCGCCATCGAGGGCGAGCGCGAACGCCGAGTCGGGTGCGGCAGCGAGCGCGCGGGCGCGGGCGGCGAGCTCGCGCGCCAGCCGGCGTTCGGCGGCCGCGAGCAGCCGCCGCTTCTCTCCGGCACGTGCGGCCGGGTCGGGCGTGAAGGCGAAGCCGGAAAGGGTGCCGATGATCGCGCCGTCGACGAGGACTGCGCCGTCCGGGTCCACCGACACGGCGAGATCGGGGTCGCGCAGCTTGAGGTCGCGGATGAGGACGGCGGTGCGGCGGTCCACGAACCGCTGGGTGAGCCGCTGGTGGAGCGCATCCGAGAGCTTGTCCTCGACGGCCCGCGCCCGCTCCGCCCAGCCCTCGGCATCCTCGAGCCAGCCGGGACGGTGGGCGATGTAGGTCCAGGTGCGGGCCGCGGCGATCCGGTCGGAGAGGGTCGCGATGTCGCCGGCGACATTGTCGAGGACGGCGAGCTCGGAGCGGATCCATTCGCCCGGGAGATGGCCGTTGCCTTCGGACAGGTGGCGGAAGATCCGGCCGACGAGGCGGGCGTGGCGCTCCGCCCCGGTCTTGCGGTAGTCGGGAAGGCCGCAGGCGGCCCAGAGCCGCATCAGCCGGTCACGGCCCTGGGCCCGCTCCATCACCCACGGCTCGCCGGCCAGGCGCTTCAGCACGGCGACGTCGATCGCGTCATCGCCGCGGATCAGCTCGTGGCTTGAGGGACGGGCGTCGAGGCTCATGATGAGCCGGTGGAGCGACGTGTAGTCGAGCCGGGCGTTGCGCCAGTAGAGGCCCTTGAGTGGCGGGAAGACGTGGGTCTCGATCGCCTCGATCTCGTGCGGCTCGAGCAGCAGCGGGCCAGCCTCCCCGCTGCCGAGCTGGACCGTGCCGAAGCTGCCGTCCCGCTGGTGGCGGCCCGCCCGCCCGGCGATCTGGGCGAGCTCGCTTGCCGTGAGGCGGCGATGGCGGCGGCCGTCGAACTTCGCGAGCCCGGCGAAGGCGACGTGGGCGATGTCCATGTTGAGGCCCATGCCGATCGCATCGGTGGCAACCAGATAGTCCACTTCGCCCGACTGGTAGAGCGCCACCTGGGCGTTGCGGGTGCGGGGGCTGAGGCCCCCCATCACCACCGCGGCTCCGCCCTTGTGGCGGCGCAGCATCTCGGCGAGCGCGTAGACGTCCTCGGCCGAGAAGGCGACGACGGCCGTGCGGGGCGGCAGCCGGGAGAGCTTCTTCGGCGCCACGTGCTCGAGCTTCGAGAAACGCGGCCGCGAGCGGATGTCGGCATCGGGCAGGAGCCTGCGCACCAGGGGCCTTAGGGTCTCGGCGCCCAGGATGAGCGTCTCGGAGGTGCCGCGAAGGTGCAGCATGGCGTTGGTGAAGACGTGGCCGCGCTCGGGGTCGGCCCCCATCTGCCCTTCGTCGATGGCGACAAAGGGAAAGGCCCGGTCCGTCGGCATGCTCTCGGCCGTGCAGAGGAAGTAGCGGGCCCCTGGCGGCACGATCCGCTCCTCGCCCGTGAGCAGGGCCACCTGCGCCTTGCCCTTGAGCACGACGACCCGGTCGTAGACCTCGCGGGCGAGAAGGCGCAGCGGGAAACCCATCATGCCGCCGCTATGGGCGCACATGCGCTCGACGGCGAAATGGGTCTTGCCAGTGTTGGTGGGCCCGAGGAGGGCGGTGAGCTGCGAGGCGAGGGTCAAGCCGGGCGACCCGCAGTTTCGGAGGGCCGAGCGTGCCACGACGCCAACGCGACCGCAGGCCCCTGCCCCGCCCCTGCCGCGCCGCTGCCGAACCTGGTGCCGATGGCGCCCTCCAGCTGCTCTGACGCCACATATGGTGGCAGCCGCTTGCCTCGTGCGCAAGTCATAGTTTCATGACGCTCCCGCGACGGGGCGTCGCTTCAGGCGCGGTTCGCTTCGTCGCGCGCCCCGGGCGCCCTGCCGCAACGGCAACCGGGCCACGCTGCCTTGCCGTTGACCGCTGGCCTGAGGCTGATTCATGCGGGGAGTCATGCAGTTAAGAGGACGCGCTGGTAGGCTGCGGCAAGCGCCGGCGGCCCCGTGGGTGCGTCCCGCCCGCCGCGCCACCATGCAAGCTGGGAAGCAGGGTCGCCGTGACAGTCGCATGAACCGGTGCGCTGCTGCGCGCGAAGGGAGGGGCTGAGGCGTGGCGTTGCTGGCATCCGTGGCAGCGGTCGATGCGAGAACCTGGGCGCTGCCGCGCATCCGTGAGCCGGTCCTCCGCGACCTCGAGCTCGTCGTCGACCTTGGCGACCGCATCGGTTCGGCGCGCTGGTGGCGGGGTCTTGCCACCCTCGGCCTTCTCGTTGCCGGAACCGTGTCGGTCGGGCTTTCGGTCCCGCGCCTGCCCGCCGGTAGCGGCGAAGTTCTGACCGGCCCGCTTCTCGAGGAGCGCCGCGCCCTGCGCATCGGCGCGCTGGCCGACGGCAGCCCGCACGGGCGCGTCGTGGCGCCGGGGCCTGCTGCCGTCCGGCTTTCCGAGATCCCCGAGCGGCCGCGGATCGAGCTCGTCGCCCGCGTCGGCGCCGGCGGCAGCCTCGAGGCGGCCTTGCGTCGCGCCGGGGTGGGCCGGGAAGATCTCGACGCCATCCTGTCGCTTGCGGCAGGCGCTGGCGCTCCGCGCGCCCTGCCAGCCGGTACCGAGCTCGCCCTCGTGCTCGGCCGGCGCGAGACGCGGAGCGTCCCCCGGCCGGTTGAGAGCCTCGCGTTCCGGGCCGCCTTCGACCTTCGGCTGGCCTTCACCCGCGGCGAAGGCGGGCTTGCCGTCGAGCGGATCCCGATCGCCGTCGACTCGACTCCGGTCAGAATCCAGGGCGAAGTCGGCCGCTCGCTCCATGTCGCGCTCCGCGCAGCCGGCGTGCCGGCGGCCGTCATCGCCGACTACGTCCGCCAGCTCGGCCACGTGGTCGACATCCAGCGCGAGGTGCGCGGCCGCGATCGGTTCGACCTGATCGTCGCCCACCGGCAGGCCGAGACTGGCGAGCGCGAGTGGGGGCATCTTCTCTACGCCGGGCTCGTCGACGGCCCCCGCAGCGTCGCCCTCATGCGGTTCGGACCCAAGGGCGAGTTCTACCGCGAGAACGGCGAGAGCGCGCGGCGCGGTCTCATCCGCACGCCGGTCGAAGGCGCCCGCCTGTCTTCCAACTTCGGCATGCGCTTCCACCCGATCCTGGGCTACTCGCGCATGCACCAGGGGATCGACTTCGCCGCGCCCACGGGCGCGCCGGTTCTGGCGTCTGCCGGGGGCAAGGTGGTGGCGGCCGGCTGGGCAGGCGGCTACGGCAACCTCGTCGCCGTGCAGCACGGCCGCAATATGGTGACGCGCTATGCCCACCTCTCGCGCATCCACGTGAAGGTGGGCGATTCGGTCAGCCAGGGCCAGCGGATCGGCGCGGTCGGCTCGACCGGGCTCTCGACCGGCCCCCACCTCCACTACGAGGTCTGGGTGGACGGAAAGCCGGTCAACCCGGCGCAGGCGCGCTACCTGTCGGGCAACCAGCTCGAGGGCGCCGAGCTGCAGCGCTTCAGGGCCGAGCTGGCCCGGATCCGGCAGATCGCGCGGCCGCTTTCTTGAGGACGAGCGGCAGGCCGGCCACCACGAGGGCCAGCCCGCCAAGCCCGAGCCAGCCGGCAAGCTCGCTCTGCCCGGCGAGGACGCGAGCATAGCCGATGGATGACCAGAGCATCCACAGGCCGGCGGCGGCGAAGGGGATGGCGGGGAGGCGCAGGCGCCCGAGCCCGGCCACCCGGAACGGCACCAGCGCGACCAGCACGAGGAACAGCCAGAACACCGGCGCGGTGAAGGCCACCATCGCCTCGAAGCCGTCGCGGGCAAGGCCGCCGAGGCCGACGAGACCGAGGGCGACTGCGCCCTGCACCAGAAGGGAGACAACGGGAACGGCCCGCGCCGCGTCCCAGCGGCCGAGCGCAGCGAGTGCCGGAAGGTCACGCCCCAGCGCGCACATCGCCCGCGCGCCCGTGAGCGTCGTGACGTTCAAGGTCGAGAAGGCCGCGAGCGCGACGACGAGCGCCACGACGGCGGACCCTGCCGGGCCAAAGGCGGCCTCGGCGATCCGCGCAGCCGGCGCCGGTGTGGCGGTGAGGCCGTCGAGCCCGAGCGCGGCGATGTAGGACAGGTTGACCGCGACATAGAGCAGGGCAACGAGGAGGATGCCGCCGAGAAGCCCGCGCCGCAGCGCTCTCTCCCCGCCGCGAGCCTCGCCGGAAAGGTAGGCGGCCTCGTTCCAGCCGCCATAGACCAGCATCACGAACACGAGGGCAAGGCCGAGATTGCGGTCCCCGGCCGGGGTCTCCCCGGCCGCTGGCGCAAGGCTCCCCGATGGCAGCGCGAGGCCCGCCACCACCAGCGCGGCGAGCGCGAGGATGATGGCGAGGCTCACCAGCCGCTGCGTCCCGGCGCTCACCGAGAGCCCGGCAAGGTTGAAGAGGGTGACGAGCGCGACCGAGGCGAGCGCCCAGCCGAGCTCTCCGCCAGGCAGAAGCGTCGCGAGATAGGCCCCGGCGACGAAGGCGACGGTTGCCAGCGCGCCCGTCTGGATGACCGCCATCCGCGCCCAGACGAAGAGTCCGGCGATCACGCGCCCCCACCCTTCCGCAAGAAAGCGGTATTCCCCGCCAATCCCGGCCATGGAACGGGCCATCCCGGCATAGGTGACGCCGCCGAGGATGGCGATCGCGCCGCCGAGCAGCCAGAGGCCGAGGAAGGCCGGGAGGTCGCCGGCGAGCCGGGCAACGTCGGCCGGCGCGCGGAAGATGCCGGCGCCAATGACGATGCCGGCCACCATCATCGCGATGTCGAGCGCCGAGAGGCGCCGGGAGGTGTCCGCAGCGACTGTCAGCGGTTCAGCCGGCGATCCGGGTGGCAGTCCAGCCACGGCCGACGAGCCCGGCCTCGCCGAGTTCGCCGGTCAGCTCGCGGCCGTCGGCAAGCGTGAAGGTCACCTCCCGTCCGCGGACCCGGCCGCCGTTGAGCGGCCCGCCCCTGGCCGTCAGCTTCTGGTAGGTCTGGCTGATCGTCGCGGTGAACCGCTGGTTGCCGACCTCGAAGGCCCAGCGCCCGGCGAGGTTGGCGGGCACGATCCAGAGGTAGCCGGTCGCCTCGTCGGTGCGGATGGTCTCGTCGGGTTCCCAGTCCCCCATGTCGAAGGCGTGGCTCACCACCCGCGTGCCCGGCTTCATGGCGAGGATGGTTGGCCGCAGCTTCAGGTTGAGGTTGGGCAGGAGATAGAGGGTGACGACGGTGGCCGACGAGAAGTCGGACTGGAAGATGTCCCCCCGCTGGAAGGTCACGCGGGTGCGCACCCCGGCCCGCTCGGCATTGCGCCGCGCAAGCGCCACCATGTCGCCATTGTAGTCGATGCCGTGGGCCCGCGCGCCGAAATCCCGCGCAGCGGCGATGGGGAAGCGGCCGTCGCCAGAGCCGAGATCGACGACATAGTCGTCCTTGGTGACGCGGGCAGCCGTGAGCAGCGCCTTCACCAGGCTCTCGGGCGTGGGCACCCAGATCACGTCCTTGCCGGCCTGGCCGACCGAGGGGCGATACTGGTCGTCGCCGAGCTTTTCCTGCCCCTCGATCTCGGAAAGCGGGGTGACCGAGGGGATGGCGATGGCGAGCGGCGAATCGACCTCGGTCCCGAGCGGGTCTGGCGGCGAGACGGCAAGGGACAGCGGCAGGGGTGGCGCCGCCGGCACCAGGCGCACCTGCGCTGACACGCTGGTGGCCGGCACGAGGAGACCGAGAGAAACGAGAAGGGCAAGCGTGCGAGGGGGCATCGACCGTTCCCGAAGACGAGGCCTGCCGAGGGCGGCGACGGCGAGATAGGCGGGCCGCATCATGCCGTCCAGCGGGCAAAGATGGCGGTGGGCAGAAGGCTGCCACGTGCCTCCTCGGCAAGCGCCATCTCGCCCGCCGCGACGGCGCCGCCGAGCGGCCGGGTTGCCGTCTCGACGGCCCGGGCAAGCGCGAGCGCCGACAGGCGGACCGCGTAGGTGGTGACGATCATCAGCCGCCCCTTGCCGTCGAGAAGCTGAGCGCAGGCTGAAAGCAGGGGCAAGAGGTCCGTCTCGAGCGACCAGACCTCTCCGTTCGGTCCGCGGCCGTATTTCGGCGGGTCGAGCAGCACCGCCGTGTAGCGCCGTCCGCGCCGGATTTCGCGGGCGACGAAGCTGCGCGCATCCTCGACGATCCAGCGCACCGGCGCTGCTTCCAGTCCGGAGAGCAGGGCGTTCTCGCGTGCCATGGCGATCGCCTTGCGGCTGGCATCGACATGGACGACTTCGGCACCCGCCCGTGCTGCCACGAGGCTTGCGACACCGCTGTAGCCGAAGAGGTTGAGAAGGCGGGTGCCCGGGCCGCACGCGGCCGCAACCGCCTCCCAGTGCGGCGCCATGTCGGGAAAGAAGCCGAGGTGGCGGAAGGGCGTGGGCGTGGCCCAGAGGCGGATGCCCGCCTGCACGATGGGCCAGCGCGGCGGCAGGGAAGGGGAGAGGCTCCACCGGCCGCCGCCCGTCTCGTCGCTGCCGCCGGTGAAGATGCCGTCGGCCTGCCAGTCGTCCGAGGCCGGAGGCCACATGGCCTGGGGCTCGGGCCGGATGAAGCGGAACGGGCCGCAGCGCTCGAGCTTCCGGCCGTTGCCCGAGTCGACCAGCGCATAGTCGGAAGACGGGGCGACCGCGAGGGTCGAGAGCCTCACGGCAGGCGCTTGAGCGGCTTCGGCCCGACGCTGGCGAGCGCGACCGGGCCTTGGAGCATGGCCGCGCCCGCCGCCCGCGCGGCCTCGACCGTGACGCCGTCGATGGCGGCTTCCACCTCCTCGGGCGGAACGGCGCGGCCGTGCGCGAGGAGCGTCTGCCCCACCCAGCTCGCCTGGCCGGCGCAGCCCTCGAGGCCCATGAGAAGCCCGGCCTTGAGCTGGGTGCGCGCCCGGGCCAGCTCGGCCTCCGAAAGGGTGGCAGCCGTCGCCTCGGCCACCTCGCGGGCAAGTGCCGCCGCGCGCTCGGCATCCTCCGGGCGCGTCGCCAGATGGATCGTCATGAGCCCGAGGTCGGCGAAGGGCGCGTGGCTTGCCGACACGCTGTAGGCGAGCCCGCGCGCCTCCCTGAGCTCCTGGAACAGCCGCGAGGAGGCTCCCCCGCCCAGCGCGGTTGTGAAGAGTTCGGCGGCATAATGGTCGGGCGCGTGCACTCCCGGGCCGCGGAAGCCGAGCGCCACCTGCGTCACGTCGGCGCGCCGGCGCTCGCCGCGGACCTCGCCTTCGAACCGGGCGGGCGCGCAGGCCGGCGGCGGCTCGGCGGGGAGGGCAGCGAACAGCGGCGCGGCCGCCGCCACGACGTCGGCATGAGTCACGGCACCGGCTGCCACCAGTGCAAGCCCCGGCCCGCGGAAGCTGCGGTCGCGCCAGTGGCGCAGCGCCTCCGTGCCCAGCGCGGCAAGCGTCGCCGGCGTGCCGAGGATCGGCCGGCCGAGCGGCTGGCCAGGGAAGGCTGCCTCCTGCAGCAGGTCGAAGACGCGGTCCTCGGCCGCGTCGAGCGCCTCGCGGATCTCGGCGTCAACCACCTGCTTCTCGAGCGCGAGGTCGGCCTCGGCGAAGCGCGGCTGCATGACCATCTCGGCCAGAAGCTCGACGGCCAGCGGCATGTCGGCTGCCATCACCCGCGCATGGAACAGGGTGAGGTCGCGCGAGGTCCAGGCGTTGAGCGCGCCGCCCACGTCCTCGATCGCCTCGGCAAGGCCGCGGGCATCACGCAGCTCCGTGCCCTTGAAGAGCATGTGCTCGAAGAGATGGGCAAGCCCGTTCTCGGGCTCGGCCTCGTGGCGGGCGCCGGCGCCTGCGCAGAGCCCGACCGCTGCCGTCCGTACGCCCGGCATCGCGACCGTCGCGATAGTGAGGCCATTGGCAAGGCGCGTGGTCTCGGCCGGGGTCATGCGGGAAGCCCGTCGATGAAGGCGGCGACCGCCCGGGCATCGGCCGGCAGCCGCGTCATCCGCTCGGGCCGGTCGAAGAGGCCGGCAAGCCGGGCCGGAAGCATGGGGAACACGCCCGTCGCGGCCTCGACCGCCTCCGGGAACTTGGCGGCATGCGCGGTCGCCAGCGTCACGACCGGCCCTTCGACCTGATCGGCCAGGCGCCGGGCGGCCGCAAGGCCGATGGCGGTGTGCGGGTCGAGGAGCTGGCCCGTGGAGTCGAGCGCCCAGCGCAGCGTGGCCGCCATCTCCTCCCTGTCCACGCGCGCGGGCCGGAACAGGCGGGCGGCCTCCGCCCACAGCGGCTCGGGGATGGTCATGCGCCCGGTCGCCTCGAATGTGGCCATCGCGTCGGCCAGCGCCCGCGCGTTCCTCCCGTGGAGGTCGAACAGCAGCCGCTCGAAGTTGGACGAGACCTGGATGTCCATGGAAGGGCTCGCCGTCGGCTGCACGGCCCGGCGCGAATAGTCGCCAGCCCCCAGGGCCCGGGCGAGGATGTCATTCTCGTTGGTGGCAACCATGAGGGCGGAGACGGGCAGGCCCATTTGGTGCGCCACATAGCCGGCGAAGACGTCGCCGAAGTTGCCCGTGGGCACCGAGAAGGCGACCGGCCGGTCGGGCGCGCCGAGGCGGACGGCGGCGTGGACATAGTAGACCACCTGGGCGGCAAGCCGCGCCCAGTTGATCGAGTTGACGGCCGAGAGCCGGTGCCGTGCCCGGAACGCGGCGTCGTTGAAGAGCGCCTTCACGATCGCCTGCGCGTCATCGAAGGTGCCGGCGATGGCGACGTTGTGGACATTGGCGGCCTCCACCGTCGTCATCTGCCGCCGCTGCACCTCCGAGACCCGGCCCTCGGGGTGGAGCATCACGATCCTGAGGCCTGGAAGGCCGGCGACTGCGGCAATCGCGGCCGAGCCGGTGTCGCCCGACGTGGCACCGATGATGGTGAGCGGGGTGGGCTCGTCCTTGAGGAACCGGGCGAACAGCCGGCCGAGCAGCTGGAGCGCAAGATCCTTGAAGGCGAGAGTCGGGCCGTGGTGGAGCTCGAGGAGCCAGTGGCGGTGGTCGAGTTCGACGAGCGGAGTGACGGCCGCGTGGGCGAAGCTGCCGTAGGCGGCCGAGACGAGCGCCCGGAGCTCCTCCCGTTCGAGCGCGCCCCCGACGAAGGGGGCGAGCACCGTGACTGCGGTTTCCCCATAGTCGGCCGTGCGCAGCCCGTGGAACGTCTCGGCCTCGAGGCGGGGCCAGGCGTCTGGCACGTAAAGCCCGCCGTCGCTTGCGAGACCGGCAAGCGTCACGCCGCGGAAGTCGAGCGGGGGGGCTGCCCCGCGGGTCGAGACATGCTGCATGGGTGCCGGGCGGTTAGCCGCGGGCGTTCCCCGGTTCAACCGCCGCGCCGCCAGCGCACGACGTAGGCGCCGTAGATGGCGGCAAGGATGGCGGCGAAGCCGAACCACTGGGCTGCGTAGGCGCGGTGATTGTTGGGGATGGACTCGAGCGCTGGCGGCGCAGCGGCCTCGAGCGGCGCTGCTCCCGTCGAGGCGACCAGCATCCAGGCCGGCGAGCCGTCGCGCCCGACCAGTACGCCCTCGACTGGCCGAGGGTCCCGGGGCGGCCAGGCCCGCACCGCCTTCCAGCTGTCGGGGCGCTCCCCCCAGCCGATGGCGAGCAGCAGACCGTCCCCGCGGGACGCGGCGCCCTCCCGAGTGCAGCGGACCAGGGCGACATAGCCCGCACGGCCCGCGGCGTTCCGGCCGGCCTTGACCGTCGGCGGCGGCGGATCGCAGCCAAGCACAAGGCGGACCCGACGGAACTGGACGCGCTCCAGCTCGTCCCCGGGCCCGAGTGCTGCCACCGGCAGCGCCGCATTGGCGCGGAGCTCAGCGAGAAGCCCTTCCTTCCACTCCGCCCGCTGCAGCTGCCAGACGCCGAGCGCGACGAGGAGCGGCAGGGCTGCCGCCGTCATGAGGGTCGGCACGAGCGGCAGGCCGCGCCGGCGGCCCGCCCGCTCAGCCGAAATAGGGGGTGGCGGCCCGGCCGAAGTCCGAGCCCCAGATGTAGATGGCAAGGAACAGGAAGAGCCAGACGACGTCGACGAAATGCCAGTACCAGGCGGCCGCCTCGAACCCGAAGTGCTGGCGGGGCGTGAAGTCCCCGGCATAGGCGCGCCACAGGCACACGGCGAGGAAGATGGTGCCCACGATCACGTGGAAGCCGTGGAACCCCGTCGCCATGAAAAAAGTGGCGCCGTAGATGTTGCCCGAAAAGCCGAACTCGGCGTGGCTGTACTCGTAGGCCTGGAGCGCAGTGAACAGCACGCCGAGCCCGATCGTGACCCAGAGCCCCTGCTTCAGCCCCTTGCGGTCGCCGTGGATGAGCGCGTGGTGCGCCCAGGTGACGGTGGTGCCCGAGAGCAGCAGGATGAGGGTGTTGAGGAGCGGGTAGACGAAGGGGTCGAGCACTTCGATCCCTTTGGGCGGCCAGACGCCGCCCACGGCATCGCCTGCGGGCGGGAAGAGGGCGGCGTTGAAGTAGGCCCAGAACCAGGCGACGAAGAACATCACCTCGGAGGCGATGAAGAGCAGCATCCCGTAGCGGTGATGCAGCTGGACGACGGGCGTGTGGTCGCCGCTGTTGGCTTCGGTCCTGACGTCGGACCACCAGGAGAACATGGTGAAAAGAACGCCCAGTACGCCCGCACCGGCCAGATACTTGCCCCACCAGGCGTCGTGCCACCAGAAGGCGAAGCCTGCCGTCATCATCGCCGCCGCGATCGAGCCGATGATGGGCCAGGGGCTGGGAGGCAGGATGTGGTAATCGTGGGTCTTGCCGGCGGCCATGGTCGTCCTTTCGCGTGGGGCTCCCTAGCTCGCGAAGATGCCCGACGCTAGCGCCGCCCTGCGGCAATGGCTGCCATGCCGGTCGCGCGGATGCCGGCGGGCTCAGTGGGCGCCTCCACGGGGAAGAAGCTGTAGGAGAGGGTGATTTCCTTGATCCGGCTGGCATCCGGGTCGTCGCGGATGGCGGGGTCAACGTAGTAGATGACCGGCATCTCGACGGCCTCGCCGGGCTGGAGCGTCTGCTCGTTGAAGCAGAAGCACTGGATCTTGACGAAGTAGCGGCCCGCCGCCTCGGGCGTCACGTTGAAGGTGGCAACACCCGTCACCGGTGCGTCGCTCGTGTTGCGGGCGTGGTAGAAGGCCATGCGCCGCTCGCCGAGGGGAAGATCGACGAACCGCTCGGCCGGCCGGAAGTCCCAGGGCATGCCCCTGCGGACGTTGCCATCGAAGCGCACCCGGATCGAGGTTCCCGCCACCGGTTCCGGGGTCGCCGCGGCGTCGGCTGCAACCATCGGGGTGCCACCGAAGCCGGTCACCTGGCAGAACAGGCGATAGAGGGGCACGCTCGCGTAGGCGAGGCCGACCATGCCCGCGGCGACGCTGGCTGCGAGAAGCGCGGTGCGCCTGTTGGCGGCGGCCGCGCTCATGCGCTCATCCGCCCGATAGTGATGGCGTAGAACAGCATGACCAGGAGCGCGAGGACAACGGCGATCGCCACGTTGCGACGGCGGCGCCGGGCAAGGAAGGCCTCGAGCTGATCGGGCGTCCACGTCATGGCAACCACCGCGCGTCGGCGACGAGCGCGCCGAACAGCAGGAAGAGGTAGAGGATCGAGTAGCGGAACAGCGCCTTTTCCTCGGCCATCGCCCGCGGTTCGGTGATGGTCGAGCGCCGCACCCGCCAGGCAAGGAGCAGGAAGACGGCACCGAGCCCGGCAGCTGTAAGCCCATAGACGGCGCCGGCAAGGCCGAGCGGCCAGGGCGCGACGCTCACGGCGACGAGGGCGAGCGCATAGGCCCAGATCTGGCGGCGCGTCTCGGCCGTGCCGTGAGTCACGGGAAGCATCGGGATGCCGGCCTTGGCGTAATCGGGCGCCACAAACAGGGCGAGCGCCCAGAAGTGCGGCGGAGTCCAGAGGAAGATCACGAGGAACAGCAGCACCGGCATGAGCGTGACATCACCGGTGGCCGCGGCCCAGCCGATGACGGGCGGGAAGGCGCCGGCGGCTCCGCCGATGACGATGTTCTGCGGTGTGCGCGGCTTCAGCCAGACCGTGTAGACGAGGGCGTAATAGACGATCCCGGCTGCAAGCAGCGCTGCGGCCACGAGGTTGGTCGCAAGCGCCAGCGTCGTCACGGCACCGACCGCGAGGATGACCGCGAAGGCCAGCGCCTCGTCGGCGGGCAGGCGGCCCGCGGCGAGAGGCCGGGCGGCCGTCCGCCGCATGCGCGAGTCCGTGTCGGCCTCGATCCACTGGTTGAAGGCGCCCGCTGCCCCTGCGCCGACAGCGATCGCGAGGATCGCGACAGCGGCAAGCAGGGGATGAAGGGACACCGGTGCCGCGAGCAGGCCGCAGGCCGCCGAGAAGACGGCAAGCGACATCACCCGGGGCTTGAGCAGCGCGAGCCAGTCCCGCCAGTCGGCGGCCGAGAGGGCGCCGGCTGCCGCCACCGCGGCGGCCGGTGCCCCCGCCACGTCAGGACGGCGGCTCGCCATGCTCAATACGCCTTGACCCGGGTGAGGTCGGGCAGGGTTTCGAACTGGTGGAACGGCGGCGGCGAGGACAGGGTCCATTCGAGCGTGGTCGCACCCTCGCCCCACGGGTTGCTCGCCGCCCGACGTCCGGCAGCAAGCGACCAGATGACGTTCACGAAGAACACCGCCATGCCCGCCAGCATCACGAGGTAGCCCCAGGAGGCGACTTCGTTCCACCCCGCCATCGCGTCCGGATAGTCCGGGTAGCGACGCGGCATGCCCTGCTGGCCGAGGAAGTGCATCGGGAAGAAGATGATGTTCGTGCCGAGGAAGAACAGCCAGAAGTGCAGCTTGCCGAGGAATTCGTTGTACTCGCGGCCCGTCATCTTGCCGAACCAGTAGTAGAAGCCGGCAAAGATCCCGAAGGTGGCGCCAAGCGACAGAACATAGTGGAAGTGCGCCACCACGTAGTAGGTATCGTGCATGTAGGTGTCGAGACCGCCGTTGGCGAGAAGCACGCCGGTCACGCCGCCCACGGTGAACATGAAGATGAAGCCGAGCGCCCAGAGCATCGGCGTGGGGAAGCGCAGCGAGCCCCCCCACATGGTCGCGATCCAGGAGAAGATCTTGATGCCGGTCGGCACCGCGATGATCATGGTCGCGGCCGTGAAGTACATCTTGGTGTTCACGCTGAGACCCACCGTGAACATGTGGTGTGCCCACACGATGAAGCCGACGAAGCCGATCGCGACCATGGCGTAGGCCATCGCAAGATAGCCGAACACGGGCTTCCGGCTGAAGGTGGCGACGATCTGGCTGATGATCCCGAAGGCCGGCAGGATCATGATGTAGACTTCGGGGTGGCCGAAGAACCAGAAGAGATGCTGGTAGAGGATGGGGTCACCCCCGCCGGCCGGGTCGAAGAAGGTCGTGCCGAAGTTGCGGTCGGTGAGCAGCATGGTGATCGCGCCCGCGAGGACGGGAAGCGACAGCAGCAGCAGGAAGGCGGTGACCAGTACCGACCAGGCGAAGAGCGGCATCCGGTGGAGCGTCATGCCCGGCGCGCGCATGTTGAAGATGGTGGTGATGAAGTTGATGGCGCCAAGGATCGAGGCCGCGCCGGCCAGGTGCAGCGAGAAGATGGCGAGATCGACCGCCGGCCCCGGGTGACCCGAGGTCGAGAGCGGCGGATAGACCGTCCAGCCGGTGCCGGCGCCGATGCCACCCGGCGGGCCCGGCACGAAGAGCGAGATGCACAGGAGCACGAAACCGGCCACCGTCAGCCAGAAGCTGATGTTGTTCATGCGCGGGAAGGCCATGTCGGGCGCCCCGATCATGATGGGCACGAACCAGTTGGCGAAGCCGCCGATGAGCGCGGGCATCACCATGAAGAAGACCATGATGAGCCCGTGGGCCGTGATGAACACGTTCCAGAGGTGGTAGGCCTGATCGACGTTGCCTTCGGTGAACCAGGGCAGCACCTGCATGCCGGGTTGGGCAAGCTCCCAGCGCATGAAGCCGGAGAGCGCGCCGCCGATGATGCCGGCGACGATGGCAAAGATGAGGTAGAGTGTGCCGATGTCCTTGTGGTTGGTCGAGAAGAGCCAGCGCTGGACGAAGCTCAGCTTGTGCTCGTCTGCGGCATGGCCGTGGGCTTCGGCATGGGCGTCGAACGTTGTCGCCATCGGGTGTCCTCGTCTCAGGCGGCGGGATCGGGGGTGGAAACGGCAGCGGTCTCGGCCGGCGTGATGCCCTGCTCGGCCTGCATCTTTGCGACCCAGGCGTTGAACTGCTCCTCAGGCACCACTTCGACGGTGATGGGCATGAAGCCGTGCTTGGTGCCGCAGAGCTCCGAGCACTGACCGTAGTACACGCCCGGCCGGTCCACCTTGAACCAGGTCTCGTTGATGCGGCCGGGCACCGCGTCCATCTTGACCCAGAAGGACGGCAGCGCCCAGCTGTGCAGCACGTCTGCGGCCGTGATGAGCAGCTTCACCGTCTTGCCGGCCGGCACGACGACGCGATTGTCGGTCTCAAGGAGATAGGGCGCGCCCCGCTTGTCGGCCTCTTCCCGGTTCACCATCACCGCGTCGAAGCTGATGCCCCCATGGTCCGGATACTCGTAGCCCCAGTACCACTGGTAGCCCGTGACCTTGATGGTGAGATCGGCCTTGGGCGGATCATACTGGTTGGCGAGCAGCCGGAAGCTCGGCACCGCGATGATGACGAGGATGAGCGCCGGGATGAGAGTCCACGTCACCTCGAGGCGCACGTTGTGCGAGAAGGTGGCGGGCACCGGGTTGGCTCCAGCCCGGTAGCGCAGCACGGTCCAGACGAGGAGCGCGAAGACCAGCGCCGAGATGCCGAGCATCACCGGGTTGAGGAGCCAGTGCACCATCCGCAGCGCTTCCTCGCCGATGGGCGTCACCTGCGGCAGGATGTCGATCCCCCAGGGGGTGGGCTGGCCCATGCCGGGCTCCGGCCGGAGTGGGGTGTAGGTGGCGGCGACCGCTTCGGCTGCTGCGGGAAGATTGGCCATCTCGGGCGCGGGAAGTTCCTGCGCCTGGGCGGCGCCGCCCGCGGAGGAAAGAACCGCCAGCGTGGCGGCGCTCAGCAATCGCATCCGACCTCTCATCATCTCGTCATCCCCGCCCGGCTATATGCGGGCGGAACCCCCGTCACAAGGCAAAGCCGGTTCGCTGCGACACCGAAGCCAGGCCATGGCAGCCATGCAGGGCAGCCATGCACAGGCGGAGACCCCGGGGCAGGTGCAGCGCTGCCGCGGTCAGGCGGCGAGATTGTCGAACGAGGCCGTTTCCTTGCGCATCTGGGCGAGGATGGCCTTGCGCATGTCCTCGCCCTGGAGCATCGCCGCGTTCCAGACCGCGACATACTCAAGGCCCTGGTCGATCGTCAGGTCACGGCCGGCGTTCAGCACCTGCTTGATGCCGGCAATCGCGAGCGGGCTCTTCGAAGCGATCTCGCGCGCCATGGCAAACGCGGCCGCGATTGCGTCCTCGCGGGTCTCGTGCAGGCTGTTGACGAAGCCGAACCGCAGAGCCTCGGCGGCTGGCCAGCGGCGGCCGGTGTAGGCGAGCTCGCGCACCAGGCCCTGCGGCAGCAGGTAGGGGATGCGCTGGAGCGTGCCGACGTCAGCGACGATGGCGATGTTCACTTCCTGGATCGTGAAGAAGGCGTCCTTGCTGGCGACCCGGATGTCGCAGGCGGTGATGAAGTCCACCCCGCCGCCGACGCAGCCGCCGTGGACGGCGGCGATGACGGGCACCCGGCAGCGGTCCACCGCGTTGAACGTCTCCTGCATGTGCTTCACGTGACGGCGCAGCCGCTCGCGCGCCCGGCCGAGGTCGGGATGGGCAAGCGCCTCGGTGCCGCCCGCCCAGTTGAGGTCGAGCCCGGCGGTGAAGTGCCGGCCAGTGGACGAGATGACGACGGCGCGGATCTCGGGGTTCGAATCGATCTCGGCGAAGGCGGCCGGCAGCTCGTCCCAGAAGGCCCTGGTCATGGTGTTGAGCGCCTCGGGCCGGCAGAGCTCGATGTGGGCGATGTGGTCGGAAACCGCGTAGGTGAAGGTGGTGTAGGTCATTGCGTCCCTCGCGCGCCAATCCTAGGGGCAGGCGCATGACGCGCTTCACGGTGAACGGCAACCCCGTCAAGTACGAGCTCGCCGCCGACACGCCGCTGCTGTGGGCGCTGCGCGACGCCTCGAACCTGACTGGCACCAAATATGGCTGCGGCGCGGGCCTGTGCGGCGCCTGCACGGTGCACGTGGACGGCGAGCCGGTCCGCTCCTGCCAGGTCACCATCGGCGAGCTCGAAGGCACGTTCGTGACCACGATCGAGGGCCTCTCGCCGGACCGCTCGCACCCGGTGCAGCGCGCCTGGCTCGAGCTGCAGGTGCCGCAGTGCGGCTACTGCCAGTCGGGCATGATCATGGCGGCTGCGGCCCTTCTCAAGGCGAATCCGAGACCGACCCGCGACGAGGTGCGGCAGGTCATCACCAACCTGTGCCGTTGCGGCACCTATCCGCGCATCGAGGAGGCCATCCTCCGCGCCGCCGAGCTCGCCCGGGCGGGCTGAGCCTTGGAGGCTCCGGCCCGGCCGGCGGGCCAGCTCCTTCGCGTCCTCGGGCTTGCCTTCGGTCTTGCAACCGTCGTCGGCGGCGTCATTGGTGCGGGCATCCTCCGCCAGCCGGGCGTGGTGGCCGGCGCCGTGGGGGACCCGGTCGTCATCGTCTCGCTCTGGGTCGCGGGCGCCATCATGGCGGCCGTCAATGCCTTCACCGTCGTCGAGCTGGGCGCGAGCCTGCCGCGCGCCGGCGGCCCCTATGCGCTCGTCTCCCGTGGCCTCGGGCCCCGGGCTGGAGCACTGGTGGGCTGGGCTGACTGGTTCAATGGCATGTCGACGCTGGCCTTCCTGGCGGTTGCCTTCGCCGAGTTCCTGCAGCGCGCCGGCCTGTTTGCCGACCGGCCGCTCGGCCTCATCGCCGTTGCCCTCGTGCTCGCCGCCTTCGTCCTCAACTGGACCGGCACGCGCACCAACGGCTTCGCCCAGACCCTGCTCTCTGGGGCCAAGGGCGTGGCGCTGGCCCTCATCCTCGTCGGCCTGCTCCTCGCTCCTGCCGTGCCGCAGCCGCCGCCGTCGGAGGCGCCGGGCGCAGCGCTGGGGCTTGCCGCGCTTGCCCTTGCCATGCGCGCCATCCACAACAGCTACACCGGGTACCAGACGCCCATCTATGTCGGCGAGGAGCTCAAGAACCCCGCGCGCAACGTGGCCCGCGCGGTGTTCGGCGGTCTCGCCGTGGTGGCCGGGCTCTACATCCTCATCAACATCGCGCTCCTGCGGGTGCTGACGGTCGAGGAGATGGCCGCCTCGCCGCTCGCGCTCGCCGAAGGAGCGGTCAGGGCCTTCGGGCCGAATGGCGGGCTTGCGGTTGCCGCGTTCGGCGCGCTGTCGGTTGCCGCCTCGGTCAATCTGCGGCTCATGACCCACAGCCGCGGCGCCTTCGCCATGGCGCGCGACGGCGCGCTGCCCGCCCCGCTTGCCCGCGTCGCTCCCGGCGGCTCGCCGCGGGTGGCGCTTACCGTCACCATGCTGGGCGGCGTGGCGCTTGCCGCCTCGGGCGCCTACCTCGCCATCGTCGCCATCAACGCGCCCTTGCGGATCCTGATCGAGATCGCGCTCATCCTCACCCTCATCCGGCTGCGGCGGACGGCGCCGGAGCTGCCGCGCCCGGTCCGGATGCCGTTCTACCCGCTGCCCGCCCTGCTCGCGCTCCTCGCCAACACGGCGCTGCTCGTCGCGGTCAGCTGGGAGGACCCGCGGAACAGCGGCCTTGCGCTCGGTGCCGTCGCCCTGGCCGCCGCGTTCGTGTGGTGGCGCCGCTGAGCCCCGAGGAGGCCATCCGCCGGGCGCTCGCCGCTCGGAAGCCGGGCGCCACCATCTGCCCCACCGACGCCGCCCGTCTCCTCTCTCCGGCCGACTGGCGCGCCGCCCTGCCCGCAATCCACGCCGCCGCCCGCGCGCTCGCCACTGCCGGCAAGGTCCGTCTCACCCGGCGCGGCGTGCCGGTGGAAGACCCTCGGGGTGCCTACCGGATCGGGCTTCCGCGCCCGTCGCCGTCCGCGTAGCCGCCTGGGCGGCGGCACCGGGCCGGGGCATCGCCGGCCGCACCATCGCGCAGCGCGACGAGGGCGGCGGCATCGCGAAGGACAATGCCGCGGTACTTCACCGCCACGAGCCCCATCTCCTCGAGCTGGCGGAGCGTGCCGACGAGGGTCGTCCGGCCGAGAGCCGCCATCGCGGCGAGGTCGGCCTGCGGCACCTCGATCCGCCAGCCGTCGGCGAGATCGGCGCCGGCAAGGGTGACGAGGAGATCGGCCAGCCGCTCGAGGTTGCACTGGCGACGCAGCGTCGAGACGATCCGGAGCACCGTCCAGAGATTGAGGGTGGCGAGCCGCGTGAGCGCGCCCTCGACGCCGGCAACTCGCGCACGAGGGTGGCGAGCCTGGCCGAGGGCAGGGCGAGGAGAAGTCAGGCGTTGCCCGCCACGGCGGTGACCGCGCTGGCAAGCCCGGCCGGCGGCGTCAGGTTGGCGAGCACGAACCCGGGCGTGGCAAGGGCGAAGAGCCCGGGATCCTCCAGGCCGGCGGCAATCTCGAGCCGGACGGTTCCCGCCGCGATACCGAAAAGCCCTGTCGGCCCGCCCTTGGGGGTCGTAGATGCGCTCGCACCGGACGTATCGCCGCAGCGTCATGGCATCGAACACGGCCTCGCGGACGGCCTCGGTCTCGCTGGCGAGCCAGAGGCCCCGGCCGACGACGGCGCGCACGTCCAACCGTTCCATTGCCAACGCCCAATCCTCCGGTTCCGAACGGTCTGGCAGCCCAGGGGCTGCCACGAGCGCCGGGCGGCCTGACAACGGCGCAACGCGCAGCCGGCAAGCCGCCGATGGGATTGGAGACTGTCATGGCGCTTCCGAGGTTCCTTCTTCCCGCCCTGGTCGCGGCCGCCGCGCCGCTTTCCGCCGAGACCGCCACGCCGCCCAGGGGCCTCATGGGGCTCGATGCCGAGACCACCCGCAACATGGTCGAGGCCGGGCAGAAGGCGGACGCGAGCACCTTCGCAACCCTCCTGCAGGGGGCGCGGGACGAGAAGCTTGCAGCGCTCGAGCAGGATCCGGTCGACCGGGCGCGACTTGTCCGGGCGATCGAGACGGAGAAGGCCATCGAGACACTCCGGATCAACCGGATGCGCGACGCCGAGCTCGAAGCCTTCGCGCGGATGACGCCGGCCCAGCGCAGGCAGGTGGCGGCCGCCTCGCGGACGATGCGGCAGACCCTGCTCGAGATGCAGGCCCAGCCAGGAACTCGATCGTGCCAGGACCGGACAGGAGACAGGCGCGCGTGACGATACCCTTCCGTCCCGTCGTGGGCGCCGTTGCAGCGGCCGCCCTTGCCGGAGGCCAGCTCGTGCCTGCCCCGGCCCTTCTCGCATCCCTCGGGGCCACGGCTGTGCACGCCCAGTCGGACCGCACCGTCTCCTGCGCCTCGCGGGGCATGTCGCGCACCAACTGCCGCATCCCCGCCGGGGCCGCCTCGGTCACCCTGGTGCGGCAGGACAGCCGGGCCGTCTGCGCCGAAGGGCAGAGCTGAGGCTGGGGAGGCACGACGCTCTGGGTCGATGCCGGCTGCGCCGGGCTGTTCCGGGTCTCCTGCGGCGGCTTCGGTGGCTCCGGGGGCAGCCGGGGCGGCAGCTGGGGTGGCAGCGGCGGCAGCTGGCAGGACCAGGGCTTCGCCGGCGAGCTGCGCTGCGCCTCCGACAACTTCCGCGAACGCTTGTGCCGCGCCCGCACCCAGGGCCGGGCGACGCTCGTGCGCCAGCTCTCCTCCTCCGGCTGCGTCGAGGGCCAGACCTGGCGCGTCGAGCGCGGCGGCATCCGGGTGCGCGAAGGCTGCGACGGGGTGTTCGCCTACGGCGTCGGCAGCTTCTATCCGCAGGGCTTCGGGGGCAGCGGCGGCTCGTGGGAGCAGCCGTCGCAGCCGCATGGCCATGGCGGTTCCGGCGCAGCCGTGGCCGGCGGGCTCGTGGCGGGCGGCCTCATCGCCGCGCTGGTGGCCGCCGGCAA
This sequence comes from Thermaurantiacus tibetensis, assembly GCF_015354055.1. Taxonomy (GTDB): domain Bacteria; phylum Pseudomonadota; class Alphaproteobacteria; order Sphingomonadales; family Sphingomonadaceae; genus Thermaurantiacus; species Thermaurantiacus tibetensis. Next base: position 195,892 of record NZ_JACHTM010000003.1, on the reverse strand, counting down.
GTCGGCGGAGCATGGCAAGGGTCCGCCAGCCCAGCTCCAGGCGAGCCTGACCCAGTTCCCGGGCGCGTCCCGCACCGAGGCCCGGGCCTGCCTCGCCGAGGCGGCGCGCCAGGTGGGGGCGACGGGAGGCAGCAGCGTCCGGCTCGACCGGGTCATCTCCTCGCGCCGTCAGCCCGATGGCGCGTGGCGCCACCAGGCGCTCCTCACCAAGGTCTGGCCCGACCACCGCCGGCAGATGCGGATGGACTGCGTGGCGAGCGGCAGCCGGGTCCGCGTCTTCGACGTCAGCTGACGCCTGCGGCTGCCCCCCGTCTCCGCGTCGTCGGGCCGGCAACGCGGGAACGGGGGGCGCGGCGGCAGCTCAGGCGGCCGCGAGGCTGCGCCGGCGCCGGAGCGCCGAGCCGACGATGCCGAAGCCCGCAATCAGCATCGCCCATGTCGCCGGCTCGGGGATCACCGGGGGCGGCGGGGATGCCGAGGGGATGCCGATGGTGAAGCCCGACCAGAGCGGGAGATCCTCGGGGGCCACCACGTCCATCGTGAGGGACGATGTGGGCGTGGGGAAGACGAACCGCAGCACGCCATGCCAGTTGAACCCGGCGATGTTGGGCGACACCACGAACGGGTTGAGCGTGCCGATGCCGAAGAAGCCGGTGCCTTCGTCGATGATGGTGAAGGGGTCGCTGAACAGCCACGCCGTGGGGAAGAAGTCCCCCAGGCTCACCACCAGCATGTAGAGCTCGCTGATGTTGCGGTCGAACTTGAGCTCGTAGATCGTGCGCGAGCTTGGGGCGAGCAGGTGGTTGTTGAGCGGCAGGTTCGGGAGCGCGTCATAGGCCGCGAACGGGCTGCCGCCCACGCGCCAGTAGTCGTTGCCGTCGGGCGCGCAGGTGGTGCACTGGGCGTAGCCGATCTCGCCGAAGGCGCCGCCGAGGATCTTCCCGTAGGTGACGTTGACGCCGCCGACGGTGCCGGTTGCGGTGGTGACATAGAATGGGGTCGTGACAACGCTGTGCCACGTTGTCCAGTCGATGGTGGCCGATGCCGGCGCGGCGACAAGACCGGCAAGGCCAAGCGCAAGCAGGCGTGACTGCATGGTGACCTCTCCTCTTGACACAATCGGGCAGGGAACGCCCCGCCCGACTTGACTTATGCAAGGCGCGTGCCACATGTCACGGTGTCGCGTTCTCAGAGGCTTAGCCGAGAACTTGGCCCGCGGCCTGTCAAGTTTTTTGACAGGCAGCGAGACCTGAAAGAATTCTGCAACAGAGGCTGACGCCTCTTCGCCCCGCTGGCGCGTCTCGCGCCGGCCGGCCCGGAGGGTCAGATGTCGGCGAAGCAGTGCGTCTCAGCCGCGGCACCGGGGTGGGTGACGGCGCCGAGATGCGCCGGCCCCACCGTCTTCGCATAGCGCCAGAGCGCGCCCGACTGGTAGGCGTGGGCGCGGGGGCTCCAGCGGCTGCGGCGGTCGGCAAGGGTTGCCTCGTCGACGAGGAGGTCGATCGTGCCGGCCTCGGCATCGATCCGGATGAGGTCGCCGTCCTCGACGAGGGCGATCGGGCCGCCGTCGGCTGCCTCGGGACCGACATGGCCGATGCAGAAGCCGCGCGTTGCGCCCGAGAAGCGGCCGTCGGTGACCAGCGCCACCCGGTCGCCCATGCCCTGGCCGTAGAGGGCGGCAGTGGTCGAGAGCATCTCGCGCATGCCGGGGCCGCCCTTCGGCCCCTCGTAGCGGATCACGAGGACCTCGCCCTCGCGGTAGTCGCGGCGCTCGACGGCCGCGAAGGCCTCCTCCTCGCTGTCGAAGCAGCGCGCCGGCCCCTCGAAGCGGAGGTTGGTCATGCCGGCCACCTTCACGATGGCGCCATCGGGCGCGAGGCTGCCCCAGAGGCCGACCACGCCGCCGGTGGGCGACAGCGGGTGCGATGCGGGCCGGATCACCTCCTGGTCGGGGTTCCAGCGGATGTCGGCGAGGTTCTCGGCGACCGTCCGCCCGGTGACGGTCAGGCAGTCGCCGTGGAGGAGGCCGGCCTCGAGCAGGGTCTTCATCACCATGTAGACGCCGCCGGCGGCGTGCATGTCCTTCGCCACGAAACGGCCGCCGGGCTGGAGATCGGCGAGCCAGGGAGTGGTGCGGAAGATTTCGGCCACGTCGGCCAGCGTGAAGCGGATGCCGGCCTCGTTGGCCATGGCGGGAAGGTGCAGCGCCGCGTTGGTCGAGCCGCCGGTTGCAGCAACGACCCGGGCGGCGTTCGCGAACGCCCGCACGTCGCAGATTTCGCGGGGGCGGATGTTTCGCTCGAGGAGGTGCATCACCGCGCGGCCGGCGGCGCGGGCGATGTCGGCGCGGCTCTCGTGGGGGGCCGGCGCCATGTTCGAGTTGGGGAGCGAGAGGCCGATGGCTTCCGCCACGCAGGCCATGGTGTTGGCGGTGAACTGGCCGCCGCAGGCGCCATCGCCGGGGCAGGCGACGCGCTCGAGCGCCTCGAGCCGCTGCAGCGGGCAGGTGCCCGCGGCATGGGCGCCGACCGCCTCGAACACGTCTTTGATCGTCACGTCGCGGTCCTCGAAGCGGCCGGGGAGGATGGAGCCGCCATAGACGAAGACCGAGGGCACGTTGAGGCGGAGCATCGCCATCATCATGCCCGGCAGGCTCTTGTCGCAGCCGGCGAAGCCGACGAGCGCGTCGTAGCAGTGGCCGCGGACCGAAAGCTCGATCGAGTCTGCGATGACCTCGCGGGAAACGAGGCTCGCCTTCATGCCCTGGTGGCCCATGGCGATGCCGTCGGTGACGGTGATGGTGTTGAAGCGGCGCGGGGTGCCGCCGGCCTCGATCACGCCTTCGCGCGCAATGTCGGCCTGGGCGTCGAGCGCGGTGTTGCAGGGCGCGCTGTCGTTGCCGGCCGAGACCAGGCCGACGAAGGGGCGCAAGATCTCCTCGGCCGTCATGCCCATGGCGTAGTAGTAGCTGCGGTGCGGGGCCTTGGCGGGCCCCAGGCTGACATGGCGGCTGGGAAGCTTCGACTTGTCGAACGGCATGGGGTCTCCCGCGGGCCTGTTTCGGCTGCTGTTCGCCGGGACCGGGGCCTCGTCAAGCCCCGGCCGCGCGGGGCCACGCCTGCGGCAGCCGCGATGGCCAGTCGCGCGTGTCAAGTTTTTTGACAAACCTGCGGGATGCGATCCCTCTAACCCTTTGGATTTCCGAAGAGGAGCGACTTGGCATGTTTCTTGCTGCGCTTGGGGCAGGCCGGTTCGAATCAGCTTCGGTCGGTCAGTTCTGGAGGTGCAGATGCCCGGTCTTCGTAACATCTCTCTTGCCCTTGCCGCAGCGCTCGCGGGCGCCGCTCCCGCGATTGCGGCAACGCCGATCAGCGGCTCTATGCAGGTGGGTACGCAGGCATCCGTGGGCACGGCGACCGGCACGGATTCCGACGCGGCCAGCACCGGGCCATCGCTTGCCACGCTTTCCATCCGCGCCTTTGCCGAAGCGAGCGAGGACCCGGCCAGCGGTTGGGCCGTTGCCAGCGGGATCGCGGGCTGGACCTCTCCGACCGAGGGGTGGTTCGGCCTGGTGTGGGGCTGGAACCTGGAATCGGATGACCTAGTGTACTTCTGGTTCGAGACCAACACGCTGCGGCCGAACTGGACATACCGCTTCATCGCCACGGCCGACGGCGTGTTCACCGGGAGCTACGAGATCGTGGCCTCGGGCATGACGTTCGGCCTGCAGCCGCTCTACGGAGATGACGACATGCCCTTCGGGCCCTATGGCGGCGATCTCTCCGATCCAAGCGGCTCGGGCACGTTCAGCGTGCCGCTGGTGGGCGGCCAGACCTACACCATGTCCTTCTTCCAGTTTGGCAACCTCTCCTCCAGTGGCGGGACGAGCTTCGCTGCGGATGCGGTCGCGAACGTGCGGTGGCAGATCCTCTACCGCAGTGCGCCGCCGATCCCCGAGCCGGCGACCTGGGCGATGCTGGTTGCCGGCTTCGGGCTGCTGGGCACCAGCCTACGCCGCCGCCGCCTGTCAGCCGCGTAGCAGCAGGCCGGCAAACAGGGCGATGCCGATCCCGACGACGAGGAGCTTGACCGCGCGGTCGGGCACATGGGCGATGAGGCGGGCGCCGAGATAGCCGCCCGCCATCGAGGCTGCGCCGAGGACGAGCGCGGGTGCCCAGGCCACTTCGCCCGAGGCGGCGAAGACGGCCGCGCCAGCGAGGTTCATGGCGGCGGCAAACGCATTCTTGTTGGCCTGCGCTGCTTTGACCGTGGCCCCGGCCAGCGTGAAGAGCGCGAGCATGAGGAAGCCGATGCCGCCGCCGAAATAGCCGCCGTAGACCGAGACGAGCGACTGGGCGGCCAGCACCGGCCCCCTGCCGAGATGGGCGGCGGAGACCGGCCGGCCGAAGGCGCCGCGCGCAAAGAGGAGGGTGGCGGCGAGCACCAGCCAGGGCAGCATGGCCGCGAACAGGGCGGTGGGTGTCTTGAGGAGGAGCCAGGCGCCGAACGCGCCACCGCCGAGGCTGATGGCAAGCAGCACGCCGAAGCCGGTGGCGCCCACGGGCCCGGTCAGACGGCGGTTGGCAAGCGCGGTCGTGATCTGGCCGGGGAAGAGCGCGACGGTCGACGTGAGGTTGGCCACGCGCGCGTCGAGCCCGGTCAGCATGAGGGCAGGCAGCGTCACGAACGAGCCGCCGCCGGCGAGCGCGTTCTGAAGGCCCGCCCACAGGCCGGCCAGCAGCAGGATCCACGCGCTCTCCAGGCTCCCCATCGTCCCCCCGCCTTGCCGCTCGGCCCCGTGCCGGGCTATCGCGGCGCCCGGCTAGAGGCGGAGAGCCGCATGGGGAAGCGCTATTTCGGCACCGATGGCATCCGGGGGCTTGCCAACGGCGACCGGCTGACCCCCGAGCTGGCGCTCAAGGTGGGCCAGGCCGCCGGCACCCGCTTCCTGAACGGCGGGCACCGCCACCGCGTGCTCATCGGCAAGGACACGCGGCTCTCGGGCTACATGCTCGAGCAGGCGTTGACGGCGGGGTTCACCTCGGTCGGCATGGACGTGGTACAGGTGGGCCCGCTGCCGACGCCCGCAGTCGCCATGCTCACGCGCGAGATGCGTGCCGACCTCGGCGTCATGATCTCGGCCAGCCACAACCCTTTCCACGACAACGGCATCAAGCTGTTCGGGCGCGACGGCTACAAGCTCTCGGATGCCGACGAGGAGGCGATCGAGGCCCTGATCGAGGCGGAGCTCCCGCGCGCGCAGCACCAGGCCATCGGCCGGGCCCGGCGCATCGACGACGCCCGCGGCCGCTACATCCACGCCGTCAAGGCGAGCTTTCCCGAAGGCGCCCGGCTCGACGGGCTGAAAGTGGCGCTCGACTGCGCCAATGGTGCGGCCTATCGCGTCGCCCCCGAGGCGCTCTGGGAGCTCGGCGCCGAGCTTGTGACGCTCGGGGTGGAACCCAACGGCCTCAACATCAACGACGGCTGCGGCTCGACCCACCCCGAGGAGCTCGCCGCCGCGGTGACGGCAAGCGGCGCCGACATCGGGATCGCGCTCGATGGCGATGCCGACCGCCTCATTCTCGTCGACGAGCGCGGGCGCATCGTCGATGGCGACCAGATCCTTGCGCTCATCGCCCGTTCGCTCGCGAGCGCCGGGCAGCTGCGGGGGGGCGCGGTGGTCGCGACCGTCATGTCGAATCTCGGCCTCGAGCGGCATCTGGCGGGGCTCGGGCTCGGGCTCGTCCGCACGCCGGTCGGAGACCGGCACGTGCTCGCCGAGATGCGTGCGCGCGGCTGCAACCTCGGCGGCGAGCAGTCGGGGCACATGATCCTCGCCGACCATGCAACGACGGGCGACGGCCTCGTCGCCGCGCTCCAGGTGCTCGCGGTGCTGGTGGCGCAAGCGCGGCCGGCAAGCGAGGTGCTCCACCTCTTCGACCCGGTGCCCCAGCTCCTGAAGAACGTCCGCTTCGAGCGGGGCCGGCCGCTCGAGGACCCGCGCGTCAAGGCCGCGATCGCCCGGGCCGAGGCGGAGCTCGGTACGCGCGGCCGTCTCCTCGTCCGGCCGTCGGGCACCGAGCCCGTGATTCGGGTGATGGCCGAGGCGGATGACGAGGCGCTGGTCGCCCGCGCGGTCGAGGACGTGTGCGAGGCAGTCAGGGCAGCGGCCTGAGCATGCCGGCGCGCGTATTGACGATCGCCGGGTCGGACTCCGGCGGCGGGGCGGGTCTCCAGGCCGACATCAAGACCATCACGCTGCTCGGGGCCTATGCGGCAACCGCGGTCACGGCCGTGACCGTGCAGGACACCCGCGGCGTCGCCGCCATCCACCCGGTGCCGCCCGAGATCGTCGCGGCGCAGGTGCGCGCGGTGCTCGCCGACATCGGCGCCGACGCGGTCAAGATCGGCATGCTGGGCGATGCCGCGACCATCGGGGCGGTTGCCGATGCGCTCGAGGGGTTCGCCGGGCCGGTGGTGCTCGATCCCGTCATGGTGGCCAAGGGCGGCGCGCCCCTTCTTGCGCCCGAAGCCGTGGCGGCGCTTGCGTCGCGGCTGCTACCGATGGCGGCCGTCGTCACGCCGAACGCCCCCGAACTCGAGGTGCTGGCCGGCGCCGAGGTCGCCGACGAGGCCGACCTCGTCCTCGCCGCCCAGGAGCTGCTGGCCGCCGGCGCGCGTGCCGTGCTGGCCAAGGGGGGCCACCTCGAGGGCGCCGAGGTGGCCGACTGGCTCGTGACCCGCGACGGCGCCCGCCGGTTCACGAGCCCCAGGATCCTGACGCGCCACACCCACGGCACCGGCTGCACGCTGGCGAGCGCGCTGGCGACCGGGCTGGCCCAGGGCCGGCCGCTTGCCGAGGCGGTCGTGCTTGCGCGCAGCTTCGTGGCCGAGGCGATCGCGCATGCGCCCGGCCTCGGGGCCGGGCACGGGCCGCTCGGGCACAACTGGCGGCTGGTGCCGGCGTGAGGGGCTCGTGAGGGTCTTCGGCGTCGACGAGGTGGGGCGCGGCCCGCTCGCCGGGCCGGTGGTGGCCGCTGCCGTGCTCCTCTTCGCCGACATCCCGGGTCTCGCCGATTCCAAGACCCTCTCGCCCGCACGGCGCTTTGAGCTCGACCGCGCGGTCCGCGCAGGCGGGCAGGTCGCGCTGGGCAGCGCGTCGGTTGCCGAGATCGACCGGCTCAACATCCTCGAGGCCACGCTTCTCGCCATGGCCCGGGCCGTCCATGCGCTTGCCGCCCGCTCGGGCCCGCCCGACCTCGTCCTCGTCGACGGCAACCGTGCGCCACCGCTTGCCGCCCCCGTGCGGACGGTCGTCGGCGGCGATGCGTCTGAGCCCGCCATCTCCGCTGCCTCGATCGTTGCCAAGGTGGCCCGCGATGCCCTGATGGTGGCGCTCGACGCCCTGCACCCCCCTTATGGCTTCGCCGCCCACAAGGGCTATGGCACCGCAGCGCATCTGGCGGCGCTCGCCCGGCTCGGGCCGTGCGCCGCCCACCGCCGGAGCTTCGCGCCCGTCGCCAAGTTTCTCAGGATCTGAGTCTTCCCCGCAACACCCCAGATGTAGGGGCCGTTCCTGCCATGGGGACTCAAGCCGTAGCGCTCGGGCGAGCGGGCGAGACTCCGGCTGGGGATAGTGCCGGAACCGCATGACTTGACTGCGGATTCCGCGCCGTTGCAGCGTTCTGGGGGCCGTTCGACGGAAGGCGGGGGCAGGCATGATCATCACCGGCGACTGCGTGGCGGAGATGGCGCGGCTGGCGCCCGAGTCCGTCGACCTCGTCTTCGCCGACCCGCCCTACAACCTCCAGCTCGGCGGCGACCTCGTCCGGCCGGACGGCAGCGAGGTCGACGCCGTGACCGATGCGTGGGACCGGTTCGAAAGCTTTGCCGCCTATGACGCCTTCACCCGCGCCTGGCTCCGGGAGGTGCGCCGGGTGCTGAAGCCCGACGGGGCGCTGTGGGTCATCGGCACCTACCACAACATCTTCCGCGTGGGCGCCGCGCTTCAGGATCTTGGCTACTGGATCCTGAACGACATCGTCTGGCTCAAGGCGAACCCGATGCCGAACTTCCGCGGCACGCGCTTCACCAACGCGCACGAGACGCTCATCTGGGCAGCGCGTTCGAAGCAGTCCCGGCCCTTCTTCGCCTACCAGGCGATGAAGGCCCTCAACGAGGGCGTGCAGATGCGCTCCGACTGGTGGCTTCCCATCTGCACCGGAGCCGAGCGGGTGAAGCGCGCGGGGCAGAAGGCGCACCCCACCCAGAAGCCCGAGGCGCTGCTCCAGCGGGTGCTTTTGGCCACCACGCGGGAGGGGGACCTGGTGCTCGACCCCTTCGCCGGCACCGGGACGACGGGGGCGGTCGCGAAGCGGCTTGGCCGCCGGTTCCTCCTCATCGAACGCGAACCCGGCTACGCCGAGCTCGCTCGTGCCAGGATCGAGGCGGTCGCACCCCTGCCGCCCGCCGACCGCGCGGTCACCGCCGAGGCGCGCGCGGCGCGGCGGGTGCCGTTCGGCGCGCTGGTCGAGACGGGGCGGCTCAAGCCCGGCGACACGCTGGTCTGCCCGCGCCGGCGGTTCCGCGCCCGGGTCCGGGCCGATGGCAGCCTTACCCTCGAAGGGGGGCGGACCGGGTCCATCCACCAGGTGGGGGCGGCAGTCCAGGGCCTGCCGTCGTGCAACGGCTGGACCTTCTGGCACGTCGAGCGGCGGGGCACGCTGGTGCCCATCGATGCGCTCCGCGCGGAGCTCCGCGCTGCGACCGGGGACTGACGGGAGCGGGCTCGGGCCCGCTTGTCTTGTTACAACGTCTCATCTACCGAGCCCGCGTTCACCATCACGCGGAGGATGCGATGCGGGCTGTCCTGCTTGCCACTGCCATGGGCCTCGCGCTCCCGGCTGCTGCCGGGGAGGCGCCGCCGGCCGACACCCACGTGGACTCGAACCCCGAGATCGTGGTGACGGCGCCCTATCCGCGCGAGACCTTCTTCGTGCTCTCGGGAGTCTCGATCCTTGCCGGCACGCCGCTTGCGCGCGAGACGCGCCCGACGCTCGGCGAGACGCTCGCCCGCCTGCCGGGCGTGTCCTCCACCTACTTCGGCCCCAATGCCGCGCGGCCGGTGCTTCGCGGCCTCCAGGGCGAGCGGGTTCGTGTGCTCACCGACGGCATCGGCAGCTTCGACGTCTCGAACACCAGCGTCGACCATGCGGTGGCCCTTTCGCCGTTCGCTGCCGACCGGATCGAGGTCATCCGCGGGCCCGAGGTGCTTCTGTACGGCTCGTCTGCGATCGGCGGGGTGGTCAACAGCCTCGACCGGCGCATCCCGCGCGGGGTGCCCGAGGCCGGGTTCCACGTCGATGCGCTCGGCGGCTTTGCCAGCGCCGCCAAGGAGGCGACGCTTGCCGGCAGCCTCGATGTCGCGGTTGCGCCCCGGTTCGTCGTGCATGTCGACGGGAGCTTCCTCGACGTGCGCGACCTGGCGGTTGGCGGGTTCGTCTATTCGCGCGCCGTCCGCGAGGAAGCCGCCGCCGCGGGCCTCGACCCGGAGGAGTTCAATCTGCGCAGCCGTCTGCCCAACAGCCAGGCGAAGACCTGGGACGTGGCGGGCGGCGCCACCTGGTTCTTCGCCAGCGACTCCTCTGTCGGCGTCTCGGTCACCAGGCTCGAGAGCCGCTACGGCGTGCCCAACCGGCTCGCGCTCGGCCACGACCACCATCACGACCACCATCACGAGCACGAGCACCACCACGCGCACGAGGACATCAGCCTCGACATGCGCCAGACTCGCGTCGACCTCCGCCTCGATGCGGCGCTCGGGCAGGGGTTCCTCGAGCGCGTGCGCCTGCGGGGCGGCTTTGCCGACTATGTGCACGACGAGATCGAGGACATGGGCGAGATCGGCACCACCTTCGCCTCCAAGGCCGGCGAGATGCGCCTCGAGCTGGTGCAGCGCGAGGCGGGAGGCTGGAAGGGCGCGAGCGGTGTCCAGTTCCTGTCCCGCCGGCTCGATGCCCGGGGCGAGGAGGCCTACATCCCCGAAAACCGCACGCGGCAGTTCGGGCTGTTCACGCTCCAGGAGTTCGACCTCGGGGCGCTGCGGGCGGAGGTCTCTGGCCGCTACGAGCGCAGCGAGGTCCGCTCGGAGGCAGTCGGGTTCGACCGCGGCTTCAACGCCTTCTCCGCTTCCGTCGGCGCCTCCGTGCCGGTCGGCCCGAGGCTCCGGGCCGGCGTCGCCTTCACCCATGCCGAGCGCGCGCCGGCCGCCGAGGAGCTGCTCGCGGATGGCCCGCACTTCGCCACCCAGGCCTTCGAGGTCGGGGACCCGACGCTTGCCAGGGAGCGGTCGAACGGGGTCGAGGCCACCTTGCGCGGCCGGGGAGAGGGCTGGCGGGCCGATCTCGCCGTCTACCACAGCCGCTTTGGCAACTTCATCTTCCTGAGCCCCACCGGCGACGAGGAGGACGGGCTGCCGGTCTTCGCCTTTGGCGAGGATCGGGCGCGCTTCACCGGCTTCGAGCTGGATGGCGAGCTCAGGCTGGCGCGCTTCGGCAGCACCGAGCTGCGCGGCACGTTCCTTGCCGACTGGGTGCGGGCGACGCTCTCCGGCGGAGGCCCGGTGCCGCAGATCCCGCCGTTGCGCGTGCTGGCCGGGCTTGAGGCCGATCACGGCCTCTTCACCGGCCGGATCGAGGTGGAGCACGCGACCGCGCAGGAGCGGGTGGCGGCCTTCGAACGGCCGACCGATGCCTGGACCATGCTCAACCTCTCGGTCGGCTGGAAGCCATGGGGGCGGGAGAGCCGGTCCCTCCTCCTCGTGCAGGCGAACAACCTGACCAACGCCGATGCCCGCCGCCACGCGAGTGCCATCAAGGACTTCGCCCCGCTCGCGGGGCGCGACGTGCGCCTGTCCGCCCGCGTCAGCTTCTGACCTGCGCGAACCGGCTCAGAGCTGCTGCGGGTCGGCGGTCAGCTCGAGGGTGAGCCAGAGGTCCGCGCGCGCGACTCCGGTTGCGTCGGCCACCGCCGCGTCCATGGCGGTGCGCAGCCGGTCCACCTCGCCGACGGTTGGGGCCATGTCGGGCGGGGCAAGGAGCACCACCTCGACGAAGAGCGCGCGGCCCGACTTCTCGATGTGCGTCTCGAAGGCGGGAAAGCCCCGGCCCTCCACCACCCGGCCGACGGCCGAGCGCACCGCCTCGTCGAGCGCTGGCGGGACCACGGCGAAGATTTCGAGGAAGGCCGCGCGCGCCTCGCCAAGCGGCATCGGCAGGAGGAGAAGGGCGAGCACGGCGAGGATGGCCGGGTCGGCATAGGGTGCGAGCCACTGGAGCGGCGTGCCCTCGACGAGAAGCGCGGTCGCGAAGGCGGCAAGCAGGGTGGCGGTGATGAGGCCCGACATGAGCCAGGCGGTGACGTCGAGCCGGACGAGCCCCGAGTCGATCCGCTCGGCCTCGCGCCGCATCCACCCCCACATGACGAAGCAGATGAGCGCCACGGCAGCCGCATAGGCGAGCCCGAGCCCGAAGTCGGGCAGGTAGCCGCCGCGGAGGATGGCCGCGACCGAGGCCGCGAGCGCGTAGCCGACGGCAAGCAGGAGGAGGCTCGCCTTGAGCCCGATGACGAGCGGCTCGAGGTGCCAGAAGCCGAACTGGAAGCGTCGGTTGCCGCCTGCCGGGATCAGCCGGGCAACCACGAGGGTGAGCCAGGTGACGGCCGCGTCGATGAGCGAGAACACGCCGTCGAACACGATCGCCGTCGAGTTCGCGAGGAAGCCCATGCCGATGCCGAGCAGCGCGATGAGGAGGGTCGCCAGCACCGAGGCGCGCAGCAGCCGCGCCTCGAGCTCCGAGCGCAGCCGCATGACCCGGGTGATCGAGACCATCCGCGGCTCCCCCGCCTGACCCCGGCGGCCTCCATGGCGGCTCAGCCGCCGTGGAGGAAGTGGATCACGTCGCCGTCCTGCACCACATAGGCCTTGCCTTCCGCGCGCAGCCTTCCGGCCTCGCGGGCGCGAGCCTCGCCGCCGAGCGTGACATAGTCGTCGTAGGCGATGACCTCGGCGCGGATGAACTTCGCCTCGAAGTCGCTGTGGATGACGCCCGCCGCCTCGGGCGCCGTTGCGCCGCGGCGCACCGTCCAGGCGCGCGCTTCCTTCGGCCCTGCCGTGAAGAAGGTGACGAGGCCAAGGAGATCGTAGCCGGCGCGGATGACGCGGGCGAGGCCGGTCTCGGCAAGGCCCAGGTCGGCGAGGAAGGCCGCCCGCTCTTCCGGGGGGAGGGTCGCGATCTCGGCCTCGATCGCCGCCGAGACGGTGACGCAGCCGGCGCCCTCGGCCCGCGCCTTTGCCTCGACACGCGCTGCATGGGCGTTGCCGCTTGCAGCAGCCGCTTCCTCGACATTGCAGACATAGAGCACCGGCTTGGCGGTGAGCAGCTGGGCCTGCGCAAGGTGCCGCGCCTCATCCGCGTCGCGGGGAACGGCCTGGCGCGCCGGCCTGCCCGCGCGGAGCAGCTCGAGCGCTTCGGCGAGGATGCGGGCTGCCGCCTTCGCCTCCTTGTCTCCGGCTTGCGCCTTCTTCTGGAGCGTAGGCACGCGGCGCTCGAGGCTCTCGAGGTCGGCGAGCATGAGCTCGGTCTCGACCGTCTCGGCGTCCGCGAGCGGGTCCACCCGGCCCTCGACGTGGGTGATGTCGGCTGATTCGAAGCAGCGCAGCACGTGGACGATCGCGTCCACCTCGCGGATGTTGGCGAGGAACTGGTTGCCGAGCCCCTCGCCCTTCGACGCTCCGCGCACGAGGCCGGCGATGTCGACGAAGGCAAGGCTCGTCGGCACCACCCGCGCCGAGCCGGCGATCCGCGCGATGGTCTCGAGCCGCGGGTCGGGCACGGCCACCTGGCCGACGTTGGGCTCGATGGTGCAGAAGGGGTAGTTGGCGGCCTCGGCCGCCGCCGTCTCGGTCAGCGCGTTGAAGAGCGTGGACTTCCCCACGTTCGGAAGACCGACGATGCCGCAGCGGAACCCCATTGCCCCCTCCGTGTCAGGCGGCCCGGCCCTGGCGGAGCGCCAGGTCGTTCATGAAGCGCACGGCATCTCCCTCGGCGAGGAGCGGTGCGAGCGCGGCGATGTCGTCGAGGAGGGCGGCGAGCTGCCCTTCCTCCGCCTTCGCCCAGTTGCCGAGCACGTGCGGCGTCACGCGGTCGCGATGGCCGGGGTGGCCGATGCCGATGCGCACGCGCACGAAGTCCGGCCCGATGTGGGCGGCGATGGACTTCAGCCCATTGTGACCGGCCGTTCCGCCGCCTGCCTTCACACGGACCTGGAAGGGCGCAAGGTCGAGCTCGTCGTGGAAGACGGTGACGTCTCCGGCGTCGAGCTTCAGGTAGCGCACTGCCTGGCCCACGCTCCGCCCGCTCTCGTTCATGAAGGTCATCGGCTTCAGGAGCATGACGCGCGTGGACCCAAGGCGCCCCTCGCTGGCATGGCCCTCGAAGCGCGCGCGCCAGGCCGGGAAGCCGTGCGCGGCGTGGATGGCATCGACCGCCATGAAGCCGACGTTGTGGCGGTGGTGCGCGTAGGCCGGGCCGGGGTTCCCCAGCCCGGCGAACAGGCGCACGCTCAGCCCTCGGCCCCGCCCTCGGCCGCGGCTTCCTCGGACTTGAGGCCCGAGGGCGCCACGATGGTGGCGATGGTGAAGTCGCGCTCGATGACCGGCCGCGCACCCTCCGGCAGGGTCACGGCCGAGATGTGGATCGAGGTGCCGATGTCATAGCCGGTCACGTCGACCACGAGGGAATCGGGGATCCGGTCGGCCGGAACCTTCAGCTCGACCTCGTGGCGCACGACGTTCAGGACGCCGCCGCGCTTGAGACCCGGCGAGGCGGCCTCGTTCACGAAGGTGACCGGAACCGCGACCGTCACGGTCGAATCCGCCGCAATCCGGAAGAAGTCGGCGTGGATGGGCCGGTCGGTCACCACGTGGAACTGGACGTCGCGCGGCAGCGTGCGGTGGAGCTGGCCATCCACCTCGATCTCGACGACCGAATTCATGAAGTGGCCGGTGGCCAGCTGCTTCACCAGCAGCTTCTCCTCGACATGGATGGCAAGCGGCGGCTCCTTGCCGCCGTAGATGACCGCGGGCACGCGGCCTTGCCGGCGCATCGCGCGGGAGGCTCCCTTGCCAACCTTCGCGCGTGCTTCCGCCGGCAGCGTCAGCACTTCGGACATGTTCGACTCCATCTGGCCCCGCCGCCTCCAGGGTGCGGCCGGGGCCGCGGCGCCATAGGCGAAGGGGCCGGGGCACGCAAGCGGGCGCGGCCCTGGCGTGAACGGCGGCGCCTCGACCGGTGCGGGCGGGCTGCAAGTGCGTTGCGGAAACCCCTTGCCTCGCCGCTTGTCTGCCGCTAGCTGCAATCGAGAACAACTTGCAAGAAGGGGACTCCATGCATTGTCACGCCCACGCCGCCTGCCTTCTTCTGGCGCTTGCGGCGCCTGCCGCAGGCGAAGCGCGGGCCGGCCCCGCCGCCGCAGCGGGAACTGCGGTCGCGGGTGGATCGGCCGAGGCGACGGCGGCCGACGACGGAGCGACTGCCCCCGCTCCCGTCACCCTGTCGCTCGCTGCCGCCTCCACCCCTGCGGACATCATCGTCATCGGCGACCCGGAGCGGCTCTTCGAGATCTCGGGCTCGGCTGCGATCGTCACCCGCGAGGACCTGCTCCGCTCGCGCGTCTTTACGGTGAACGAGGCGCTGCGGCAGGTGCCGGGCGTCTTCCCGCGCGAGGAGGAGGGCGCCGGCATGCGCCCCAACATCGGCATCCGGGGCCTGAGCCCGACGCGCTCGACCAAGGTGCTGCTGCTTGAGGACGGCATCCCGCTCGCCTTCGCCCCCTATGGCGACAACGCCACCTACTACCACCCGCCGATCGAGCGGTTCGATCGGGTCGAGGTGCTCAAAGGGGCGTCGCAGATCCGCTTCGGGCCGCAGACGATCGGTGGGGTCATCAACTACATCACGCCCGCGCTTCCCGACCGGCTCACGGTCGAGGGTGGCGCCCAGGGCGGCAACCTCGGCACCTGGGCGGTCGACGGCAGGGTCGGCGGGCCGTTCGCGGGTGGGAAACTCCTGTTCCAGGGCGTCCACAAGGAGTCCGATGGTGCCCGCGAAAACCAGAAGCTCCGCTTCACCGACCTTTTCCTGAAGGGCGCGTGGGACCTCGGCGAGCGCCAGTCGCTGACCCTCAAGGTCTCGCGCTTCGAGGAGGGAAGCCGGGTCACCTATTCCGGCCTCCGCCGCGACGAGTTCGCCGCCGACCCGCGCCAGAACCCCTTCGTGAACGACCGGTTCGACACGGTGCGCTGGGGCGCGAGCCTTGCCCACCGCGCCGAGCTTGCCGAAGGTGTCGAGCTGCGGACCACCGGCTACTATTTCCACTTCGCCCGCGACTGGTGGCGCCAGTCCTCGAACTCGGGCCAGCGCCCGAACGACGCCTCCGACCCGGCCTGCGGCGGCATGGCGAACCTCTCGACCGGCTGCGGCAACGAGGGCCGGCTGCGCGCCTATGACACCTGGGGCATCGAGACGCGGCTCACCCTCGACCACGCCCGCGCGCTCGGCGGGCGCATCGGCGGCGAGACCGAGGTGGGCCTCAGGTGGCACAGCGAGGACCAGGCCCGCCGCCAGTGGAACGGCGACACGCCGACCGCGCGGACGCCCGGCACTGGCATCAACGCCGGCGTGCGCGAGAACAACCTGCGCGAGGCGCGCGCGTTCTCGGGCTTCGTCCAGTCGCGGCTCGACTTCGGCCGGCTCGCCCTCATTCCCGGCGTGCGCGGCGAGCTCGTGGACTACACGCGGATCAACCTTCCCGTGGACGTCATCGCCGGCGGCCGGCCGACGGGTGCGAAGACCGCGATCACGAGCGCCTCGACCCGGCTGTCCAAGGTCATCCCGGGCTTCGGCCTCACCTACGACCTTGCCGACCGCCTCCTTCTCTACGGCGGCATCCACCGCGGCTTCGCCCCGCCGCGCGTCGAGGACATCCTGACGGTGACGGGCGGCTCGCTCGATCTTGAGCCCGAGCTCTCGTGGAACGCCGAGCTCGGCATCCGCGGCGACATCGGCCGCGGCGCCTTCGTCGACCTCGCGCTCTTCAACCTCGACTTTTCGAACCAGATCGTGCCGGCCTCGGTCGCCGGCGGGGTGGGGGCGACGCTGACTTCGGCCGGGGAGACCCTCCACCGCGGGCTCGAGTTCGCCGGGAGCTGGTCGAGCCAGGCTGCCGGCCTCACCCGCGAGACCAACGTCTACGGCCGCGCGGCCGTCACCTGGGTCGCGACCGCGCGCTACGCCTCGACCCGCATTGCCACGCCGCCCTGCTTCGACGGGCGAACGCCGGGAACCCCGGTTGCAACCGGCGCGGGGCCACGGCCCTGCGGGGTGGCGACCGACGTCGAGGGCAACCGCCTGCCCTACAGCCCGGAGTGGATGCTGAACGCGGCGCTCGGCATCGAGCGCCGGGGCGCGCGGGTGCAGGTGGAGGTGGTGGGCCAGGGGGCCGTCTTCGCCGATGACGTGAACCTCATCCCCGTCACGCCCGACGGCCAGCGCGGCCGAATCCCCGGCTGGGCGGAGGTGAACCTCGCCGCCTCCTATGGGCCGCCGGAGGGCAACTGGGAGGTCTTCGCCACCGTCAAGAACGTGGCCGACAGGCTCATCGTGGTGGACCGCGCCCGGGGCATCCTCCCCGGCATGCCGCGCCTCGTTCAGGCCGGCGCGCGGGTGAAGTTCTAGCCGCCTCGTCTGGCCGCCTCGGGCGACCGAAAGGAAAGGGGGCGCGGAGCAGGTCCGCGCCCCCGGATGCCTGATGCGAGGTGCTCAGGCCGCGGCCAGCGCCCGGCGGCGGCGCAGGCCGGCGCCCACGAGGCCGAAGCCGGCGATCATCATCGCCCAGGTTCCGGGCTCGGGGATGGCGCCCGGAACCCGCATGGCGGTCAGGATCGCGCTCTTGACCGAGGTGTTGTCGATGTAGCGGCCGTCGTTGTGGCCGAGGATCGCGGCAAGCCCCGGGTCGATCCCGACGACCCGCTTCTCGAACGCCCGGGCACCAACGCCATGCGCCCAGAAGAGCGTGTTCTCGTTGGTGTGGGTGCCATAGTGCCAGCGCACCCCCGGCAGCACGCCCTGGCCCCGGTTCTCGATCGGCTGGAACGCGACGAGGTGCGAGTCCGGGCCCATCGGCATGCCGTTGCCGTGGTCGGTGAGCACGATGATGAGCGTCTCGTCCCACGAGGACCGGGTGTTGACCCAGTTGACCGCAGCGGCGACGGCGCGGTTGAAGTCCACTTGCTCCTCGATGATGCGGCCGGTGTTGTTGGCGTGCGCCATCCAGTCAACGGCGCCGCCCTCGACCATGAGGAAGAAGCCCTTGGACGAGGCGGTCGAGAGGTGGTTGATGGCACCGATCGTCATCGTCTCGAGCGTCGGCACCGAGCCGATGAAGGCGACGCCCGAGGGGTTGGCCGGATCGGCGCCGGCAACCGCCGCGCTGCGGTTGGCCTGAAGCGTGTCTCCCGTGCGGGCGAGCCCGAAGAGCGGGCCGGCGAAGCTGATCGCGCCGCTGGCGAGCGCCTCGAAGTCGGCCTTCGTCTCGATGAAGTTCCAGCCCGCGCTGCCGTCGGCAAGGGCATTGTACTGGGCGACCGACATATAGGTCGTGCCCGGCGTCGACCGCGCCTGGCCGCTGCTGTTGTACCAGGGGTGGCCGCCGCCCATGATGAGGTCGAGCGCGCCGCCCTCGATCATCTGCTGGGCGATCTGGTGGTAGTTGTTGCGGCTGATGTTCTGGGCGCCGAAGGCAGCCGGGGTGGCGTGGGTGAAGGGCACCGAGCTGATCGCTCCGGTCGCAAAGCCTTCGGCCTTCAGTCGCTGGGTGATGAACGGCACGGGGTTGCCGAAGTCGTCGAAGTTGATGGCGTTGTTGTAGGTCTTGATGCCGGCGGCAAGCGCGGTGCCGGCGGCGGCCGAGTCGGTGTAGTCGGCCTTGACGTACTGGTAGCCCCGGAAGTGGTTGGGCGGGCCGACCGGGGTCGTGTCCCAGGCGACCGCAGGGTCATAGCTGATCTGCGGAAGGCCGGTGCCCGTCGGGGTGACCGAGGTGTTGAGCGGATAGGTCGTCATGCCGAGCTTGACCGCGAAGCTGTCATAGGGCTGCAGGCCCTTGGCGCCATGCTGCCAGTAGCTCGCCATGTCCCAGGTGCCCCAGCTGGCACCGTCGGAAATGAAGAGGATCACGTTCTTGGCCCGGGGCGCGGGCGAGGAGGCGACGGCCGGCAGGGCTGGCGCCAGGAGCGCGAGCGCAAGACCGGCACGGAGGATCGAAGTCGACATCGGGTGCTCCAACTGTTGCGGATGCCGTGCGGTACGAGCGACGCCCCCACCGCTCCGACCTTCTGAACATGCATTAAGGATGTTTCGCGACGTTGACCGGCCGGTGACTCCGCGATGACGGCGGTGCGCTGCCGTGGCTGGGCCGGTCAGTTCCGGCGGCGCGGCGCCCGGGCGGGCGCGGGGGGTGGCAGCAGCACGCGCTCGGGCGCAAGGCCATAGCGGCGCTCGAGGAGGTCGACGAGGTTGCCGGGGCCTGCGAGGTGCCCGGCGCCGACGGCCAAGAAGACCCGCCCGGGCTTCTGCATCCGCTCGGCGATCCAGGCCGCCCAGCGCGCGTTCCGGTCGCCGAGCAGCATCTGCTTCAGCATGGGCGAGCCCTCGAAGTCGCGGTTGATCCGCTCGGCCAGCCGGTCCTTCCGGCCGGCAAGCCAGTCGGCGACCATCGCCTCGGTCTCGGCCCGGGAGTCGGCCAGGCCGTCGAGCGTGGCGACGAGGAAGAGCCGCTGGTCGGCCTCGGACAGCGCGTCGAAGTAGGTGAGCTGCTGCTCCACCGTCTCGAGGCCTTCGACCGGGATTTTGCGGAGGCGGGCCCGCTCGATCAGCACTGCCTCCACCCCGATCGCCGGGTCGAGACCGTTCGCCGCCGACTGGAGGTTGGCGAGCGTGAGCGCCACGAACCAGGTCTTGAAGCCGTCGAGCGGGCCGGGCTTCAGGCGCGCGAGCGCGGCCTCGAGCGCCGGCCGGCTGGTCTCGGGCACGCGGGCCGCCACCGGCTCGGGCTGCGGGCGACGGGCCATGCGGAGCGTGAGGCCCATCATCGCGACGGGATCGCCGGGGAGCACCGTCTCGAGGATAAGGAGATCGGCGCGGTCGAGCGCGTCGACGACATGCGGGCGGAACCAGCCGGTGCCGCGGGGCAGTGCGTGCACGGTTCCGAAGATGTGGATGGTCGTGTCCTCATCCGCGAGCACCCAGAGCGCGGGCGTCGCCGGCTCGGGCGCGGGCCGGGCCGCAGCCGCCCCGCCTGCCGCAAGGAGCAGCCCGAGGACGAGGAGGAGGAGCCTCACGCCGCCGCCGGCACCTTCTTCGGCCAGTACCGGTCCTTGAGCAGCCGCTTGTAGAGCTTGCCGGTCTCGTGGCGGGGGAGCTCGGGGTCGAAGTCCACGCTCTTCGGGCACTTGATGGGCGACAGCCGCGCCCGGCAGTAGGCGATGAGCTCGGCCTCGAGCTCGGGGCCTGCATCGGCCCAGTTGCGCGGCTGGACCACCGCCTTCACCGCCTCGCCCAGCTCCTCGTCGGGGACTCCGATGACGGCCACGTCGGCCACCTTCTCGTGCATCACCAGCACGTTCTCGGTTTCCTGCGGGTAGACGTTCACGCCGCCCGAGATGATCATGTAGCTCGCCCGGTCGGTGAGGTAGAGGTAGCCGTCCTCGTCGACGTAGCCGATGTCGCCGAAGGTGGCGCCATGCTCGCCGGTGACTTCGGCGGTCTTCTCCGGCGCGTTGTGGTAGGAGACCGGCGGGCCGCCGTGGAAGAAGATCCGCCCCTCCCGGCCAGGGGGCAGCAGATTTCCTTCCTCGTCGACGATGCGGATCTCACCGAGCAGCGCCTTGCCCACGCTCCCCTTCTTCCTGAGCCACTCCTCGGGGCCGATGGCCGTGAACCCTGCGCCTTCGGTGGCCGAATAATATTCGAAGATGCGCGGCCCCAGCCAGTCGATCATCTTCTCCTTGACTTCGATGGGGCAGGGGGCCGCCGCGTGGACGATGGCCTTCAGCGACGAAAGGTCGTAGCGCGTGCGCACCTCCTCGGGCAGCTTCAGCATGCGGACGAACATGGTGGGCACCACCTGGCTGTGCGTCACCCGGTGGCGCTCGATGAGGGCGAGGTAGAATTCGGGGTCGAACTTCTCCATCACGATGACGGTGCCGCCGAACTGGTGCACGGCCATGCAGTAGCGCAGCGGCGCGGCGTGGTAGAGCGGCGCAGGCGAGAGGTAGACCGTCTCGGGGCCGAAGCCATAGAGGTGGGAGACCAGCATGAGGAGCGCGTTCGGCTGGTCGATCGGGCCTTCGGGCAGCGGCCCGGTAATGCCCTTGGGCCGGCCGGTGGTGCCGCTGGAATAGAGCATGTCGCGGCCCGAGCTCTCGTCGGCGATGCGGGTGGCCGGCTGGGCGGCGAGGCTGTCCTCGAGGCTGGCGAAGCCCGGGATCTCGCCGCCGCGGGCGAAGCGGTGGGGCACCTCGGGCAGCGCCCGTGCCACCCCCTCGAGCTCGGCCGAGACGACGAGGAGCTTCGCCCCCGAATCCGACACGATGTACCCCGCCTCGTCGGCCGTCAGCTTGGTCGAGATGCAGGTGAACACGAGGCCCGAGCGCTGGGCCGCCCAACAGAGCGGCAGGAAGTCGATGCAGTTGAGGAGCATGTAGGCAACCGTGTCGCCCCTCTTCAGGCCGCAGGCGCGGAACAGCTGGGCGGCCTGGTTCGAGCGCGCCTCGAGCTCGGCGTAGGTGAGCGACTTGCCGGTGCCGGCCATGATCACGGCGGGCTTTTCGGGCGTGGCTGCGGCATGATGGAACGGGTGCACGGTCTCTCCTCCTTCGGCCGCCTTGTCGTCGGCCACGGGGCCCTTGGCAAGCGGGAACCGGCGCGGCCGAGGGGTGTCCGTGCCCAGCGGGGTGACCGTGGCAACAGGGAGGTGCGCGCCGCGGTCCGCCGTGCCAAGGGGAGCCGGAGGGAGCCCGCCCATGCCCGTCTTCACCCGCACCTGCCACATCTGCGAGGCCAATTGCGGCCTCCTCGTCGAGCTGGAGGACGGCCGCGTCGTCTCGATCAAGGGCGACCCCGACGACGTGCTCTCGCAAGGGCACATCTGCCCCAAGGCAACGGCGATCGCCGACATCGAGGCCGACCCCGACCGGCTGCGCACGCCCTTAAAGCGCGTCGGGGGCGACTGGGTGCCCGTCTCGTGGGAGGAGGCCTTCGCCGACATCGGCGCCCGCTACGCCAGCCTCAAGGCGCGGGGCTTCGAGGGCGCGCTCTACATCGGCAACCCGAGCGCCCACAATTACAGCCTGGGCATGGCCTTCCCGGGGCTCAAGAAGGCGCTCGGCACGCCCAACGTCTTCTCCGCCTCGACCGTCGACCAGATCCCGCAGCAGCTGGTGAACATGCTCATGTTCGGCCACAATGCGCTCTGGCCCATCCCCGACATCGACCGGACCCGGCTCATGGTCATCGTCGGCGCCAACCCCTTCGCCTCGAACGGCTCGACCTGGACGGTGCCGGGGGTGCGCGCGCGGGTGAAGGCGCTGCAGGCGCGCGGGGGCCGGCTCGTTGTCGTCGATCCGCGCCGCACCGAGACGGCGGAAACCGCCGATGCCCACCTCTTCATCCGCCCGGGCACGGACGCGGCCTTCCTTGCCGCGCTCCTCCTCGCCCTCGACGAGGCGGGGCTCGTGCGGCCCGGCCGGCTGGCGACGTTTCTCGACGGGCTCGAGGCTGCGCTGGCCGCCCTGCGCCGGTTCGCGATTGCCGACCTTGCCGCCTTCTCGGGCGTGGCCGAGGCCGAGATCCGCGCGCTCGCCGGGGCCCTCGGTTCGGGGGAGCCGGCCGTGGTCTACGGCCGCATGGGCGTATCGACCGCCGCCTTCGGGACGCTCAACCACTGGCTGATCCAGCTCTTGAACATCGCGACCGGCAATCTCGACCGGGAGGGCGGCGCCATGTTCTCCTCGCCCGCCATCGATCTTGTTGCCGGCTCGGGGCCGGGCAACCGCGGCCGCTACCGCAGCCGCGTCTCCGGTCACCCCGAGCTTCTCGGCGAGTTCCCGGTGGTGGCGCTCGCCGAGGAAATCACCACCCCTGGCGAAGGGCAGGTGAAGGCGCTGGTCGTCGTCGCGGGCAACCCGGTCCTGTCCTGCCCCGACGGCGGCGCGCTCGACCGGGCGCTCCAGACGCTCGAGCTCATGGTCTCGGTCGACATGTACGTCACCGAGACCAGCCGCCACGCCCACTACATCCTCCCGCCCTGCGGGCCGCTTTCCAAGGACCATTACCCGCTCGCGCTGGGGCCGATCGCGGTCAGGAACTTCGCCAAATATTCGCCCGTCCTTCTGCCGGTGCCCGAGGGCGAGAAGACCGACTGGGAGATCGTGACCGAGCTTGCCCGCGCGATCGCGGGAGCACGCGGGCTTCCCCCCCAGAACCCGGTGCCGCCGCGGGTGATGCTCGATGGCATGCTGAAGCGCGGCGGGCTCAGCCTCGCGGCGCTCGAGGCCGCGCCCCACGGCCTTGACCTTGGGCCGCTCGAGCCTGGGCGGCTGCCGGGGCGCCTGCGCGAGGGCGTCATCCGCTGCGCGCCCGCCGAATGCCTTGCCGATCTCGACCGGCTGGCCGCAGCCCTGGCCGAGCCGGCGCACGGCCTCCTTCTCATCGGCCGGCGCCACATCCGCTCGAACAACAGCTGGCTGCACAATGCGCGCCGCCTCATGAAAGGACCGGAGCGCTGCACGCTCATGATCCACCCCGAGGACGCTCGCGCGCGGGGGATCGCCGATGGCGACCGGGTGCGCGTCTCGAGCAGCGCGGGCGCCGTCGAGGTGCCGGCCGAAGTGACGGAGGCCATCATGCCCGGCACCGTCTCGCTGCCCCATGGCTACGGCCACGGCCGCGCCGGAGTCCGGCTCTCGGTCGCGCGGGAGCGTCCGGGCGCCTCCATCAACGATCTGACGCGGCGCGACCGCTTCGACCCGCTCTCAGGGAACGCCGCCTTCAGCGGCACGCCGGTCGAGGTCGTGGCCGCCTGAGGCGTTCGGGCTTCGGGCTTTCATTGGCGCGCGGCAGCCGCTAACGCCCGCGCCCGTGGCCCTGCCTGCCAGCTTCCAGGACTTGATCCTCGCGCTCCACGCCTACTGGGGCGCCCGCGGCTGCGCCATTCTCCAGCCCTACGACATGGAGATGGGGGCCGGCACGTTTCACCCGGCGACGGCTCTTCGCGCGCTGGGGCCGCGCCCGTGGAAGGCCGCCTATGTCCAGCCCTGCCGCCGCCCCGGCGACGGCCGCTACGGCGAGAACCCCAACCGGCTCCAGCACTACTACCAGTATCAGGTGATCCTGAAGCCGGCGCCCGCCGACATCCTCGAGCAGTATCTGGGCTCGCTCGCCGCGATCGGCCTTGACCCGGCGGTCAACGACATCCGCTTCGTCGAGGACGACTGGGAAAGCCCGACGCTCGGCGCCTGGGGCCTCGGCTGGGAAGTCTGGTGCAACGGGATGGAGGTGACGCAGTTCACCTATTTCCAGCAGGTTGGCGGCCATGACTGCAACCCGGTTGCAGGCGAGATCACCTACGGGCTCGAGCGGCTTGCCATGTACATCTTCGGCATCGACCGGGTCTATGACCTGCCGTTCAACCGGGAGGGCCTGACCTACGGCGATGTCTTCCTCGAGGCGGAGCGGCAGTTCTCGGCCTACAACTTCGAGAAGGCCGACACGGAGATGCTCTTCGACGGGTTTCGCAAGGCGGCCGCCGAGTGCCGCGCGCTCGTCGAGGCCGGGCTGCCGCTTCCGGCCTATGACCAGGCCATCCGGGCGAGCCACCTGTTCAACCTGCTCGACGCGCGCGGGGTCATCTCGGTTGCCGAGCGGCAGGCCACGATCGGCCGGGTGCGCGACCTCGTGAAGGCGGTTGCCGATTGCCTCGTCGCGCGGGAGCAGGCGGGTGGCTGACTTCCTCCTCGAGCTGCTCACCGAGGAGATTCCGGCCCGCATGCAGCCGGAAGCCGCCGTGCAGCTTGGCGAGCGGTTCCGGACCCTCCTCGACAAGGCGGGTCTGCAGGCCGAGGCGGTGGAGACCTACGTCACCCCCCGTCGCCTTGCGCTCCTCGCCCGCGGCCTGCCGCCGGCGAGCGCACCCGTGGTCGAGGAGCGGCGCGGCCCGCGGGCCGATGCGCCCGACGCGGCGATCGCCGGGTTCCTGAAATCGACCGGGCTCGCCCGCGACCAGCTCGAGGAGCGGGAGACCGACCGGGGCCGGTTCCTGTTTGCGACCCTCCGGCGCGAGGGCGAGCCCACGGCTGCCCTGCTGGCCGAGCGGCTGCCGGCGCTCCTTGCCGGCTTCGCCTGGCCGAAGGCGATGCGCTTCGAGCCGACCGGCTTCCGCTGGGTGCGGCCCCTGCGCGGCATCGTGGCCCTTCTCGACGGCGAGGTCGTGCCCTTCGCGGTGGCAGGCGTCGCTTCGGGCCGGGAGACGATGGGCCACCGCGTCATGGGCGGCGGCACGGCCCTTCGCATCGACTCGCCCCGCACCCACGCCGCGCAGCTCGAGGCTGCGTTCGTCCTGCTCGATGCCGAGGCGCGCAAGGCCCGCATCCGCGAGGGTGCGCGCAAGGCGGCAGCCGCAGCCGGCCTCGCGCTCGTCGAGGACGAGGGGCTGGTCGCCGAGAACGCGGGCCTTGCCGAATGGCCGGTGCCGCTGCTCGGCCGCTTCGACCCGGCCTTCCTTGCCGTGCCGCCGGAGCTTCTCGTGCTCACCATGAAGGTGAACCAGAAATATTTCGCCTGCGTCGATGCCAGGGGACAGCTGGCGCCGGCCTTCGTGTGCATTGCCAACCTCGAGGCGCCCGACGGCGGCCGGGCGATCGTGGCGGGCAACGAGCGGGTGCTGGCGGCAAGGCTCGCCGATGCCCGCTTCTTCTGGGAGCAGGACGTGAAGGTGCCGCTGGATGCGCAGGCGGCGAAGCTCTCCGGCATCCTCTTCCACGAGAAGCTCGGGACCATGGCCGAGAAGGTCGAGCGGGTCGCGAGGCTGGCGCGCTGGCTGGTCGAGACCCACCCCGGGCAGTTCCCGGGCGCGACCCCCGGTCTTGTCGAGCGGGCCGCGCGGCTGGCAAAGGCCGACCTGGTGACGGGAACGGTGGGCGAGTTCCCCGAGCTTCAGGGGGTCATCGGCGCCCACATCGCGGACGCGCAGGGCGAGCCGGCGGAAGTGGTCGCCGCCTTGCGGCAGCACTACGCCCCCGTGCCGGAGGGAAGCGTACCGGTGGCGGTCGCGCTCGCCGACCGGGTGGACACGCTCCTGGCATTCTTTAGTGTTAGCCTCATACCATCGGGTTCAAAAGATCCGTTTGCCTTGCGTAGAGCAGCGCTCGCGTCACTTGATATTATCATTGGCCATTCTCTACGAATGGATATTCTCAAGGTTTTCGAATTTCATTTTCTGAATGTGATAAGTACTATAGCGACTCAAGCTGCAAGACAAAGCGATTTGTTTTCTAACTTAAAAATTCTTGAGGAAAATCTCCCGGATTGGAGCAGGAACTCGAGTTATCGTGACGCCATCGAAGCGCTGGGTTTGACGTCAATCTACTTTGAGTATAATGTTGATGCAACTCAGCAGCTACTGACTTTTCTCGCCGAGCGCCTCAAGGTCCGCGAGCGGGATGCCGGGGTGCGGCACGATCTCATCGACGCCGTGTTCGCGCTCGGCCACGAGGACGACCTCGTCCGCCTGCTTGCCCGGGTGCGCGCGCTCCAGGCCTTCGTCGAGACGAAGGAGGGGGAGAATCTGCTGGCCGGCTTCCGCCGCGCGGCGAATATCCTGAAGGCGGAGGAGAAGAAGGACGGCCCGCACGACGGGCCCGTCGCGCCCGCCCTCCTCGTCGAGCCTGCCGAGCGCGCGCTCGACACCGCGCTCGAAGGCGCGCAGGCCGCGGTCAGAGCCGCCGTCAACGCGGAGGACTTCACCGCCGCCATGCAGACCCTCGCCGCGCTCCGGCCCTTCGTCGACCGGTTCTTCGACACCGTCACCGTCAACGCCGATGACCCCGGCCTGCGCCGCAACCGGCTTGCACTGCTTGCCAAGCTGCGGGCCACCGCTGCGCTCGTCGCCGATTTCTCGAAGGTGGAAGGCTGATGCCCGACCGTCTCGTCGTTCCGTTCGGCGGCAATGCCGCCCCTGCCCACTGGCTCGGCAAGGCGCACCTCGGCGGCAAGGGCGCGAACCTGTGCGAGATGGCGGCGATCGGCCTCCCCGTGCCGCCTGGCTTCGTGATCCCGACCCCGGTCTGCGCGCGCTATCACGAGGCGGGCGGGCGGCTGCCGGAGGCGCTCCTCGCGAAGCTTCCCGAGGGGCTCGCGCACATCGAGGCGGCGGTCGGGGCGCGCTTCGGCGACCCGGCCAACCCGCTCCTCGTCTCGGTGCGCTCGGGCGCGCGGGTCTCCATGCCGGGCATGATGGACACGGTCCTGAACCTCGGCCTCAACCGCGAGACGGTCGAGGGCCTCGCGCGGCGCTCGGGCAACCGCCGCTTCGCCTACGACAGCTTCCGCCGCTTCATCCAGATGTATGCCGACGTCGTCCTCGGGCTCGACCACTATCTCTTCGAGGATGCGCTCGAGCTCATGAAGGACGACCGCGGCGTCACCCTCGACACCGCGCTGACCGAGGCCGACCTCGAGGCGCTCGTCGGCCAGTATCTGGAGATCGTCGCCAAGGAGCGGGGCGAGCCCTTCCCGATGGACCCCATGGCCCAGCTCGAGGGCGCGGTTGCGGCCGTGTTCGGCTCGTGGCGCTCCGAGCGCGCGACCGTCTACCGGCGGCTCAACGACATCCCCGAGGAATGGGGCACGGCCGTCACCGTCCAGGCGATGATCTTCGGCAACATGGGCGAGACCTCGGCCACGGGGGTGGCCTTCACCCGTGACCCGGCGACCGGCGAGCGGGCGATCTACGGCGAGTATCTGGTGAATGCGCAAGGAGAAGACGTGGTCGCCGGGATCCGCACGCCCCAGTATCTGACGAAGGCAGCGCGCGAGCGGGCAGGTGCGGCAGGCGCCTCCATGGAAGAGACCATGCCCGAGGTCTTCAAGGAGCTCTCGCAGGTCTTCACGCTGCTCGAGCGCCACTACCGCGACATGCAGGACATCGAGTTCACCGTGCAGGAGGGGCGGCTCTTCATCCTCCAGACACGAAGCGGCAAGCGGACCGCCAGGGCCGCGCTCCGCATCGCCTGCGACATGGTGGCAGAAGGTCTCATCGGCGAGGACGAGGCGGTCCGCCGGGTCGACCCGGCCGTCCTCGACCAGCTCCTCCACCCCACCCTCGATCCGAAGGCCGAGCGGCAGGTCATCGCAACCGGCCTTCCGGCCTCGCCGGGCGCGGCCTCGGGCGCGATCGTGCTCGACTCGGCGGAGGCCGAGCGGCGGGCCGGGCTGGGCGAGACGGTCATCCTCGTCCGCGTGGAAACGAGCCCCGAGGACATCGCCGGGATGCACGCGGCGAGGGGAATCCTCACCGCCCGGGGCGGCATGACAAGCCATGCTGCCGTCGTCGCCCGCGGCATGGGCCGCCCGTGCGTCTCGGGCGCTGGCGGGATTGCCATCGACCCCGAGACCCGCACCGTCCGCGCCGGCAGCCACGTGCTCAAGGAAGGCGATATCATCACGCTCGACGGCGCGACCGGCGAGGTGATGCTGGGCGAGGTGCCCACCATCGAGCCGGAGCTTTCGGGCGACTTCGCGACGCTCATGGCCTGGGCCGACCGCCACCGCCGCCTCAAGGTCCGCGCCAACGCCGAGACTCCGGCCGACTGTCGCGTCGCCCGCCAGTTCGGCGCCGAGGGCATCGGCCTTGCGCGGACCGAGCACATGTTCTTCGACCCCGACCGGATCGGCCTGGTGCGGGCCATGATCCTCGCGGCCGACGAGGCGGCGCGCGCGCCCATCCTCGCGCGGCTGCTGCCCCTGCAGCGCGCCGACTTCGCCGAGATGTTCGCGGTGATGGCGGGGCTTCCCGTCACCATCCGCCTGCTCGACCCGCCGCTCCACGAGTTCCTGCCCCAGCGCGAGGCCGACTATGCCGAGGTTGCCGAGGCGAGCGGAGTCTCGGTCGCTGGCCTCAAACGCCGGGTTGCCGAGCTCCATGAGATGAACCCCATGCTGGGGCACCGGGGGTGCCGGCTCGGGGTCACCTACCCCGACATCTACGCGATGCAGACGCGCGCCATCCTCGAGGCGGCGCTCCAGCAGGCCGATCCGCCGGTTCCGGAGATCATGATCCCGCTCGTTGCCACCCGCCGCGAGCTCGACCTCATGAAGGCCGTGGTGGACGAGACGGCGGAGGCCGTGTTCGCCGAGGCAGGGCGGCGCATTCCCTATCTGGTCGGCACCATGATCGAGCTGCCGCGCGCCGCCCTTGTTGCCGACTCGATCGCCGAGACGGCCGAGTTCTTCAGCTTCGGCACCAACGATCTCACCCAGACCACGCTCGGCATCTCGCGCGACGATGCCGCGCGCTTCCTCGCCACCTATGTCGAGAAGGGCATTTACCCCAAGGACCCGTTCGTCACTCTCGACGTCGATGGCGTCGGCCAGCTGGTGCGCCTCGCCGTCGAGCGCGGGCGGGGCGCGCGGCCCGACCTCAAGCTCGGCATCTGCGGCGAGCATGGCGGCGACCCGGCCTCGATCCGCTTCGTTGCCGGTCTCGGCCTCGATTATGTGAGCTGCTCGCCCTGGCGCGTGCCCATCGCCCGGCTCGCCGCTGCCCAGGCCGCGCTTGCCGACTGAGCCGCCGCGGCTTCCGGCGGCCGGCGCGGTTGGCACGCTGGCCATGGCCGACGGCACGCCGGTGCGCACCTTCCTCCTGCCGCACGCGGTTCCGCTGGCCCGCCTCCTGCTGCTGAACGGCCGGGCCGACTTCTTCGAGAAATGGGCGCGCCTCTTCGCCGAGCTGCACGACCTCGGCTTCGCGCTCGCCGCCTTCGACTGGCGCGGCCAGGGCCGCTCCGGCGGCAAGCCGGCCAATGGCGCCGGGCACATTTCAAGCTTCGACCTCTGGCTCGACGATCTCGACCGGCTCGTGCCCTGGGCGTGCGCCGCGCTCGGCGGCGAGGTGCTCCTCCTTGCCCACTCGATGGGCGGGCATCTGGCACTCCGCTGGCTGGCCGACGGGCGGGGCCGCGTGCCGGCGCTCGTGCTCACCGCGCCCTTCTGCGGCTTTGCCCTGCCCAGACCGGTCATGGCGGTCCTCGCGGCACTGGCACGGCGGCAGGTGCGGCGAGGCCGGGCCGAGGCCTATGCCCCGGGGCAGAAGCCCTGGGGAGCCCACCGGATGGACCGCGCGCGGGCCACGATCCTGACGTCGGACACCGGCCGCTTCGCCGAGGAGGGGAGCGCGGTCGAGGCCGACCCCGCGCTGGCGGTGGGCGGCGTGTCCTGGGGCTGGATTGCGGCCGCAGAGACAAGCCTCGCCCGGCTCCACGCCGCACCGCTCGAAAGGCTCGCCACGCCCACCCTCATGCTCCTTGCCGAGCGCGAGCGCCTCGTCTCGAACCGGGCGGCGCGCGCCGTCGCTGCCCGGCTTCCCGCCTGCACCGCGGAGACGGTGCCGGGCGCCGCCCACGAGATCCTGCGCGAGGCAGATGCGCCGCGCCGCTTCGCCCTCTCCCGCATCCGCGCTTTTGCGGCTAGGCACGCGCCATGACCCGGTTCGACATCGCCATCGCTGGCGCCGGGATCGCCGGGGCGAGCCTCGCCTACGCGCTTCTCGCGCGCGCGCCGGGCCTTTCGATCCTGCTGCTCGAAGCGGAGGACCAGCCGGGCTACCACACGACCGGCCGCTCGGCGGCCTTCTATGCCGAAACCTACGGCGGGCCCGACGTGCAGCCGCTGACGACCGCCTCCAAGGCCTTCTTCCAGAAGCCGCCGCCCGGTTTTGCCGAGACGGCGATCCTCTCACCGCGGGGCGCGCTCCACGTGGCGCACGCCGATGCGCTCGGCACGCTCGAGGCCCTCGAGCAGGTGTTCGAGGCGGGGCACGTTGCCTTCCAGCGGCTGGGGCCCGAGGGGATCGCAGCCAAGGCCCCCTTCCTCCGCGACGCATGGCGGGTGACCGCCATCTGGGAGCCGGGCTGCGCCGACATCGACGTGGCCGCGCTCCACCAGGCCTATCTCCGCTCGGCGAAGCGCGCGGGCGCCACGCTTGTCACCGGCGCCCGGCTGACGCGGGCCGAGCGGCGAGGCGATGGCTGGGCGCTTGCCACCAGCGCCGGCGACTTTGCGGCCGGCCGGCTCGTCGATGCCGCCGGCGCCTGGGGGGACGCGGTGGCAGAGGCCGCGGGCGTCGCCCCCATCGGCCTTGCGCCGCTCCGGCGCACCATCGTCGTCACCGAAGTCCGGCCCGAGGCGCCCGCCGACATGCCGGTGGTGATGGACGCTGGCGGAAGCCTCTACTTCAAGCCCGATGCCGGCCGGCTCTGGATCTCGCCCCACGACGAGACGCCCGACGTGCCCCACGATGTCCAGCCCGACGAGATGGACATGGCGGTCGCGCTCGACCGGTTCGAGCAGATGTGCGACTGGCCCATCCGCCGGCTGGCGTCGAAGTGGGCGGGCTTGCGGACCTTCGCGCCCGACCGCCTGCCCGTCATCGGCCCCGACCCCGGGGAGCCTGCCTTCTTCTGGTGCGTCGGCCAGGGCGGCTGGGGAATCCAGACCGCGCCGGCAGCTTCCGCCCTGGGTGCTGCGCTGCTGCTTGGCGAGGATCCGGGCGAGGGGTACGCCCGCTACCTGCCGGACCGGTTCCGACACGCATTGCCAGAGCCCCCCACATCTTGTTAGCCCTACGCTTCGAGGACCCGACATGTTGAAGCCGATTCGCCTCGCTTTCGCTGGTCCGCTGGTTGCGGCGCTTGCCGCCTGCGGCGGTGCCACCCCCGCCGGCGATGACCTGCCCGCGGGCAAGGCGCCTGCCGCCGGCACGGCGACGCCGGTTGCCGGCCCCGCGCCGGCCGCGCCCGTCGCGCGGGACTGGTCGCAGACCGTGGTGGCCACGCCCGAGGGCGGGTTCCGCATGGGCAACCCGGACGCGAAGCTGAAGCTCGTCGAATATGCGAGTCTCACCTGCGGCGTGTGCCAGCGCTTCCACCTCGAGGGGGCGGATGCGCTGAAGTCCGGCCTCGTGCGGCGCGGGCAGGTCTCCTACGAGTACCGGCCGTTCCTCCTGAACGCCATCGACATTGCCGCCGTGCTCGTTGCCACCTGCAACGGGCCGGAGCAGTTCTTCACCTGGGCAGACCAGTTCTACCGCAACCATGATGCCTTCGTGCAGCCCTTCACCCGGCTGTCGGATGCCGACGTGAAGAGCCTCAATGCCCTGCCGCAGGACCAGCAGGTCCGCCGGCTCGCCGAGCTCGGCGGGCTCGATGCCTTCGTGCGGCCCCGCGGCATGGCCCGCGCCCGCTTCGACCAGTGCCTCGGGGATGCCGCGGCGCTGCAGCGCCTGCTCGACCAGCAGAAGGTGGCGATGGAGAAGATGCAGGTGAACGCCACCCCCACCTTCTTCCTGAATGGCCGCAAGCTCGACGGCGTGACCAGTTGGGAGGCGCTTCGCCCGAAGCTGGAGGCAGCGCTCTCGTGAGCCCTTCTGCCGGGCGGCGGACCGGCTGATGCAGTTCGAGCGGCTGCGCCTCGTCGGCTTCAAGTCGTTCGTCGAGCCGACCGAGCTTGTCATCCTCCCCGGGCTCACCGGCATCGTCGGCCCGAACGGCTGCGGCAAGTCAAACCTGCTTGAGGCGCTGCGCTGGGTGATGGGCGAGAGCTCCGCCCGGGCGCTCCGCGGCGGCTCGCCAGCGAGCGGCGGCGGCATGGAGGACGTGATCTTCGCCGGCACCGCCACCCGGCCGGCGCGGAGCTTCGCCGAAGTGACGCTCACCCTCGACAACCGCGCGCGCCGGGCGCCCGCCGCCTTCAACGGCGAGGACCGCCTCGAGGTGACGCGGCGGATCGAGCGCGGCAGCGGCAGCGATTACCGGATCAACGCGCGCGACGTCCGCCAGCGGGACGTGCAGATGCTGTTCGCGGATGCCGCCACTGGCGCCCAATCGCCGGCGCTCGTCAGCCAGGGCCGGGTTGCCGCGATCATCGCCGCCCGGCCCGACGAGCGCCGCCAGCTGCTCGAGGACGCGGCCGGGATCGCCGGGCTTGCCGTGCGCCGCCGCGAGGCCGAGATCCGGCTGAAGGCGGCGGATTCCAACCTCGCGCGGCTGGCCGACCTCCTTGCTGCCGGCGAGGCGCGGGCGGCCGCCCTCCGCCGGCAGGCGAAGGCCGCCGAGCGCTACCGGGCGCTCTCGGCGCGGATCCGCGCGGCCGAGGCGGCCGCCGCGCGGCTGGCGTGGGTGGAGGCCGAGGCGCGGCTGGCCGCGGCCGAGGCTGCGGCAGGCGCGGCGGAGGCCGAGCTGCATGCGGCCGAAGAGGTCGAGGCGGTGGCGCGCACGGCGCAGGCGTCGAAGGCCGCAGGCCTGCCTGCGCTCCGGCAGGCCGAGGCAGAGGCTGCGGCCCGGCTCCAGGCGCTGCTGACCGCGCGCGCCACCCTGGTGGCCGAGCGCGCGGCGGCCACCCAGCGCCTGGCCGACCTTGCGGCAGCCCTCGCCGCGGCGCGGTCCGAGCGAGACCAGGCCGAGGCCCGCCTCGCCGATTCGGAGGCAACCCGTGCCCGGCTCTGCGCCGAGCTTGCGGCAGCTGAATCATCCGCGCGGGAGGCCGAGGCCGCCGCCGGGCCCGGAGCGGAGACCGTGACGCGGCTCGAGGCCGAGGCGGCCGACGCCGAGCGGGCACTGGCCGCGGCCGTCGAGGCCCATGCGGCTGTCGTCGCCGAGGGGCGGGCGGCGCGTGCAGCCGCCGAGGCGGCGCGGGGGCGGCTCGAGCGGCTGCGCACCGAGCATGACCGCCAGCGGGCTGCGCTTGCACGCCAGGAGGCGGATGGCGGCCTGGCGGCCGCCGACGCGCGCGTCGCTGCCGCCGAGCAGACCCTTGCCGCGGCCGTCGCAGACGTCGAGGCCGCGCGGGAGCGGCTGACAGCCGCTGCCGCCGCGCGCCGTGCGGCCGAGGAGGCGCGACTCGCGGTCGAGACCGCCCTCGCCGCCGCGCGTGCCGAAGTCGCCGCGCTCGAGGCCGAGGCGGAGGCGCTCCGGCGTCTGGCCTCGGCTTCGCCGGGCAACGGGCGGGCCGTGCGGCTCGAGGTGGCCCCCGGCCTCGAGGCGGCAGTGGCCGCAGCGCTCGGGGATGACGCCGATGCCGCGGTCGGCGCGGCAGCGCCGGGCGCTGCGCCCGCCCGCCGCTGGGCGGGGGCAGCGCCCGACCCGGAGGATCCCGCGCTGCCACCTGAAGTCACGCCGCTTGCCCCCCACGTGGCGGCCCCGCCGGAGCTGGCCCGCCGCCTGGCGCAGGTGGGCCTCGTCGAGGCGCCGCCGGACGCCGCCCTGCGCGCCGCGCTTCGCCCCGGGCAGCGGCTCGTCAGCCGCGAGGGTTGGCTCTGGCGCTGGGATGGCTTCGAGGCGCCGCCCGGCGGCCGCAGCGCGGCCGTCGCCGAGGCGCTGCGGCAGGCGAACCGGCTGGCCGAGATCGGCGAGGCCCTGGTGGCTCCGCGGGCGCGCCTCGCTGCGGCCGAGGCGGAGCTGGCCCGCCAGCGCGCCGCGGCTGCTGCGGCTGCGGAAGCGGAGCGGACCGCCGCGGTCGCGGAGGCGGCGGCGCAGAAGGCCCGCGCCGACGCGGAGGGGCGGCTGCAGGGTGCGCGCAACGCCGCAGCCGAGCAGCACGCCCGGCGCCAGGCGCTCGAGAGCGCGCTCGAGCGTCTGGCCGTCGAGCGCGAGAGCGCCGAGGCGGAGGCCAGGACGGCAGGCGAACGCGCGAAGGCCCTTCCCGATGCGACGGCCGCGGCCGAGGCAGTCGGCGTGGCGCGGCAGTCGGCCGAGCGGGCGCGGGCGGAGCTGGCGCGAGCGCGCGCCGAGCTTGCCGCCGAGGTCCGCAACGCCAGCGAGTCCCGGGCGCGCGCGCGGAGCCTTGCCCGCGAGATCGACGAGTGGGAGGCGCGCGGGGAGGCGGCGCGCGCGGCTCTTGCGCAGCTTGCCGAACGCATCGATGCGCTCGACGCGGACCATGCGCGTCTTGTCGGCGCGCCTGCCGCGCTCGGTGCCCGGCTCGCGGCGCTCGAGGCCGATGTCGCCGCCGCCGAGCAGGCGCGCGGCGCTGCTGCCGAGGCGGTGATGGCAGCCGACCTCGAGCTTGCCGACCTCGACCGCGCAGCCCGGGCCGCTGCCGCCCGCGTTGCCGATCTGCGCGAACGGCGCGGCGCTGCGGCCGCCGAACTGGCCGCGGCACGCGCAGGCTGTGACCGCCTCCTCGAGGCCGCTGGCGGAGCGCCGCCTGCGCCGCTTGCGGACTGCCCCGATGCCGCCGTGCTTGCGGAGCGAGCCGCCGAGCTTCCGCGGCTGGTTGCCGAGCGCGAGCGGCTGGGCGCGGTCAACCTCGTTGCGGCCGAGGAGCTTGCCGCGCTCGAGGAGGGGCTGCTGCGGCAGAAGGCCGAGAAGGCCGAGCTCGAGACGGCGGTCGCGCGGCTGCGCGCCTCGATCGGCGTCATCAACCGCGAGGCGCGCGCCCGGCTCCTCGAAGCCTTCGCAGCGGTGGACCGGGCCTTTCGGGAGCTGTTCCAGTCCCTCTTCGGGGGCGGCGCGGCCGAGCTTGCGCTCGTCGACAGCGAGGATCCGCTGGAAGCGGGCCTTGAAGTCAGGGCTGAGCCGCCGGGGAAGAGGCTCCAGTCGCTCTCGCTGCTCTCCGGCGGCGAACAGGCGCTGACAGCGATCGCCCTCGTCTTTGCGCTGTTTCGCAGCCGCCCGGCGCCCATCTGCGTCCTCGACGAAGTGGACGCGCCGCTCGACGACGCCAACGTCGAGCGCTTCTGCCGGCTTCTCGCCCACATGGCCGAGACCACCGACACGCGCTTCCTGGTGGTCACGCACAACATGATCAGCATGGCTGCCATGCACCGCCTCTTCGGCGTGACCATGGGCGAACCCGGGGTTTCGCAGCTTGTGAGCGTCGATCTTGCCGGCGCTGAGGACCTGCTCGCCGCTTGACCTGCCGGGCGACTGCCCCTAGTCGCGCAGCCGGCTTCGGCGGGGCTTCGGCACTGCCGGCTGCCGGTCCGTCTGGCGACATGGGGCTCCTTCCGTGACCGACCCGGCCGAAGGGCGCGCGAGCGACGATCTCGACGCCCGCATCGCGGCTGCTAGGGCACGCCAGGCGCCGCCACCGCGTCAGGTGGCCGCCTCCGCGCTGGCGCGCGGCACGCGATACGCGGCGGAAATCGCGGTCGCGACCGTCGTCGGCTTCGGGCTCGGCTGGTTCCTCGACGGCCAGCTCGGAACCGGGCCCTGGCTTGCCATCCTCTTCCTTCTCCTGGGAGTGGCGGCGGGCTTCCGCAACCTCCTGCGCGCAGTCGAGCAGGAGACGCGAGCGGTGGAAGCCGAGGCGGCGGCGGATGGCGGGGACAAGGGCGGCGGGCCGGGCGGCCCGGCGCGAACGGAGTGAGAGCGCGGGAACGGAGATGGCAAGTCCGCTCGAGCAGTTCGCGATCAAGCGCTACGCCGATCTTTCGGTTGCTGGCGTGGATGCGAGCTTCACCAACGCATCGCTCTTCATGCTGATCGCGCTCGGCGCGCTCACCCTCTTCATGTGGCTCGGCACGAGGAACGCGGGCCTCGTGCCCAACCGCTGGCAGGCTGCGCTTGAGACGCTCCACGAGTTCGTCGCCGGCATGGTGGACGAGAACATCGGGCCCAAGGGCAGGGCCTATCTCCCCTTCATCTTCTCGCTCTTCATGTTCATCCTGGCCTGCAACATCATCGGCCTGTTCCCGTTCAGCTACACGGTGACGAGCCATCTCGCAGTCACGGCTGCGCTTGCCGGGTTCATCTTCCTCATGACGGTCGTCATCGGCTTCTGGCGGCACGGTCTTCACTTCTTCTCGCTCTTCGTGCCGCCGCAGACTCCGGTCGTGCTGCTTCCGCTCATCGTGCTGATCGAGCTCATCTCCTTCCTGTCGCGGCCGGTCACGCTTGCCGTCCGACTGTTCGCCAACATGACGGCCGGGCACATCCTGCTCAAGGTGTTCGCCGGCTTCGTCATTTCGCTCGGTCTTGCCGGCGGCGGGCTGGTGGCTCTCGGCATCCTGCCGCTCACCATGAACGTCGCGCTCTTCGCCCTCGAACTGCTGGTGGCGGTGGTGCAGGCCTATGTCTTCGCGCTCCTCACCTGCGTGTACCTCAACGACTCCATCAACCTCGAACACTGAGAAGGACAAGACACATGGACGCTGCCGCGGCAAAACTCATCGGCGCCGGAATCGCTACCTTCGGGATGGGCCTTGCCGCCCTTGGCGTCGGCATCATCTTCGGCCTCTTCCTCTCCGGCGCGCTGCGGAACCCGGCAGCGGCGAACGCCCAGCGGCCCAACCTCCTGTTCGGCTTCGCGGTGACCGAGGCGCTCGGCATCTTCTCCTTCCTCGTCGCCCTCATCCTCCTCTTCGTCGTCTGACGGCGGCGGGCCGGGCACGAGGACAGGCCATGCCCCAGTTCGACCCTTCGGTCTTCGCGCCCCAGATCGTCTGGCTGGCGCTCGTCTTCGCGCTCCTCTACCTTGTCGTGGCGCGTTCGCTGCCGAAGGTGGAGCGGGCGGTGGAGGATCGGCGCGCGCGCATCGCCGCCGATCTCGCGGCCGCCGAACGCGCCCGGGCCGAGGCGAACGCGGCGGCGACCGGCCGCACTGCCGAGCTCGGCGATGCGCGGGCAGCGGCCCAGAAGCTGCTCTCCGAAGCCCGTGCCCGCGCCGATGCAGCGGTCAGGGCGCGGCTTGCCGAGGCCGAGGCGGCGCTCGGTGCGCGAACGAGCGAAGCCGAGGCGGCGCTTTCGCGCGCCCGGGCCGAGGCGATCGCCGCGCTCGACGAAGTGGCAGCCGAGGCGGCGGCCGAAATGGTCGGCAAGGTGGCCGGCCTCGAGGTGAGCGTCGAGGAGGCGCGCGCCGCAGTCAGGAAGGTGGCAGCCTGAGATGGCGGCGGAACCGGTTCACGGGCAGGGCGGGGAAGCGGCGCACGCCGCCGAGGCGTTCCTTGGGCTCGACAGCTATGGCTGGGTGGCGCTGGCCTTCGTCCTCTTCGCACTCGCGCTGTGGCGGCTTGGGGCCTTCCGCGCCATCCTGGGCGCGCTCGACGCACGCGCGGAGAAGGTGAAGGCGGAGCTTGCCGAGGCCGAGGCGCTGAAAGCCGAGGCGAAGGCCATTCTCGACCGGGCGGCAGCCGAGGCCGAGCAGGCCCGCCGCGACGCCGCCGACATCCGCGCCCGGGCCCAGGCCGACGCCGCGCGCATCCTGGCTGGTGCCGACGATGAGGCGGCGGCCGCGATCGCCCGCGCGACCCGGCTGGCCGAGGAGCGGATCGCCGCGGCCCAGCGCGCAGCCGAAGCGGAACTGCGCGCCCGGGCGACCGACCTTGCCATCGCGGCCGCCCGGACCCTTCTTGCCGAGCGGCAGCAGGCGCTCGAGGGCCTGACCGACTCGGCGATTGCAGGGCTCGACCGTCGCTCCTAGGGTCCGGCGGGTGACCGCCGCCGCAGAGATTGCCGCTGCTGCCCGTGTGCTGGTGGCGGCCAGCTACAACATCCACAAGGGCGTGGGCAGCGATGGCCTGCGCCAGCCCGCGCGCATCCTCGACGTGCTCGACGAGATTGGCGCCGACCTTGCGGTTCTGCAGGAGGCCGACCACCGCTTCGGCATTCGCCACGCGGTGCTGCCGCCGGCGCTCGTCGCCGAGCGGGGCTGGCGCCCCGTGCCGTTCGATCGCGCCGGCGTGAGCCTCGGCTGGCATGGCAACGCCATCCTCGTGCGCGGGGGGCTAGATGTCGCGCGGCATCGGCGGATCCGGCTTCCGGCACTCGAGCCGCGCGGGGCTGTCCTGGCCGACGTCTGCCTCGGCCCCCGGCTGCTGCGCGTGGTAGGCATGCATCTCGACCTCTCAGGCCTCAGGCGCCTCGCCCAGGTCAGGGCCATCCTGCGCCGGGTGGCGGCCGCTCCGGGCGATCCGCCGCTTCTCCTCATGGGCGATCTCAACGCCTGGCGGGCCGACGACCCGGCGCTCGGCCTGCTCGCCTCGGGCCTCATGCCCGTCGCCCTTCCCCCGAGCTTCCCGGCCCGCCTTCCTCTCGGGCGCCTCGACCGGGTCTTCACGAGCAGGGGGGTGGAGGTGCTCGAGGCCGGCGTCCACGCCTCGGCAACGGCGCGCGCTGCGTCCGACCATCTGCCCGTCTGGGTGCGCCTGGCTCTTCCGGCCGGGTGACGCACGCCCCCGCGCCATGAGCGCGCCCTGGGTCGCCCTCCTCGCCTTCGCGGCCGCGGCCGCGCTGGCCTGGCTGTGGCTGAGGCTCGCCTCGCGCCTGCCGGCGCCGGACCCGCGGCCGAAGCTCGGGCCGCCGCGGCCGGCGGCTTCGACCGCGCTCGGCCAGCGGTTCGCCCGGGCCTGCGCCGACCACCCCGGGCTGTCGGGGGTCCGCCCGCTTCTCGACCCGGTCGAATCGCTTGCAGCCCGGGTCCGGCTCATCCGCGCGGCGGAGACGTCGCTCGACCTCCAGTACTATATCTGGCGGGGCGACATCGCCGGGATGCTGCTCGTGGACGAGCTGCTCGCCGCCGCCCGCCGCGGCGTGCAGGTGCGTCTCCTCCTCGACGACAACGGCATCGCCGGCCTCGACCCGCTGCTGAAGGCGCTCGACTCCCACCCGCGGATCGAGGTGCGGCTGTTCAACCCCTTCGTGCTGCGCCGGGCGAAGCTTCTCGGCTATCTCGTCGACTTCGACCGGCTCAACCGCCGGATGCACAACAAGGCGCTGGTTGCCGACGGGACCCTCGCCATCCTTGGCGGGCGCAACATCGGCGACGAATATTTCGGCGCGACCGACGGCGCACTCTTCGCCGACCTTGACGTCATGGTGGCAGGGCCCGTCGTCGCCGAGCTTGCCGCCGACTTCGAACGCTACTGGACCTGCGCCTCGGCCCATGCCGCAGGCCGCATCCTCGCAAGGGTGAAGCCATGGCCGGGCCCGCGGATCGCCGCCCGCGCCGCCGAGGCGCGGGCGCGCCCCGAGGCGGCGCTCTATGCCCCGGCCTTCGCTGACCGTCCCGGCCCCGGCGGGCTGGTCGACCCTGAGCAGTTCGAATGGGTGCCCTGCCTCCTCGTCAGCGACGATCCGGGGAAGGGACTGGGCCTGGCCGGCCGCGACGACTACCTCGACCGCCAGCTGCTCCGCGTCATCGGCAGGCCGGAGCGGCTGCTGGGGCTGGTCTCACCCTATTTCGTGCCAACGAAGGCGGGTGTGGCCGCCCTCGTCGCGCTTGCCCGGAGCGGGGTGGAGGTTGCCATCCTCACCAACGCCTGGGAGGCGAACAACCACCGGATCGTCCACACCGGCTACGCACCACACCGCCACGCGCTGCTGGCGGCCGGAGTCCGGCTGTTCGAGGCCAAGCGCCAGCGGCGCGTCCCGCGTGCCGCATCCGGTGGCCTGCTGCTCGGCTCCGCGCGCCGCTGGGCGCCGCGCAACTCGCTGCGCTCGTCGGGTTCGGCGCTGCATGCCAAGACCTTCACCGTCGACGGCAGGCGCCTGTTCGTCGGCTCGTTCAACTTCGACCCGCGCAGCCTCGTCCTCAACACCGAGCTCGGCGTGGTGATCGAGAGCCCGGCGCTTGCAGGCGCGCTCGAGGCCGAGTTCCGGCGTGGCTTTCCGGGCGCCGCCTACCGGGTGGAGCGGGCTGGCCGCAGCCTCCTCTGGCACGAGGCCGACGGCACCGTTCACAGGCGCGAGCCGGGCACCCGGCTCCTCGACCGGCTTCTCATCCGCCTGCTCGCACCCTTACCGATCGACTGGCTGCTCTGAACGGCTGCCCCGGAGCGTGGTTGCCCTAGGCCTGGGTGCTGCGGGCCGCGCCGTCCGCCGCCGCGCCCCCTGGCGCGCCGGCGCGCAGGTGGTGGCGGATCACCTCGTCGATGATGAAGCGCAGGAACTTCTCGGTGAAGTCGGGGTCGAGCTCCGCCTCCTGCGCGAGCCGCCGGAGCCGCGCGATCTGCTCCGCCTCGCGCGCCGGGTCGGCCGGCGGAAGGCCAGCCGCGGCCTTGTAGGCTCCCACCTTCTGGGTGATCTTGAAGCGCTCGGCGAGCAGGTGGACGAGCGCGGCGTCGATATTGTCGATGCTGCGGCGGTAATCGGCGAGCGTGTCCGTCATGCCACGCTCCGCTGGCCGTGCGACCGATGGGGCCTTGCCTTCGCCACGGTCGCCCCATAGCCGAGACAGCCATGACAGCAACCACCCCCGGCGCCCAGGTGCTCCCCTTCCGCGGGGCCAAGCCCAGCCTCGCGCCGCTCATGGCGCTGGTCGCGCCGGGGCTCAACGCGGTCAACCGCGTGATCCTCGACCGGATGCAGAGCGAGGTCGCGCTCATCCCCGAGCTCGCCGGCCACCTCATCGCCGGCGGCGGCAAGCGGCTCCGCCCCATGCTGACCCTCGGGAGCGCCGCCGCGCTCGACTATGCCGGAGACCGGCACCATCGCCTGGCCGCGGCGGTCGAGTTCATCCACACGGCAACCCTCCTCCACGATGACGTGGTGGACGGCTCCGACCTCCGGCGCGGGCGAGCGACCGCGAACGTCATCTGGGGCAATGGCGCCTCGGTGCTGGTCGGCGACTTCCTGTTCAGCCGGGCCTTCGAGCTCATGGTCGAGGACGGCTCGCTCAAGGTCTTGAAGATTCTCTCGCGGGCGAGCGCGGTGATTGCCGAGGGCGAGGTGGCGCAGCTGACCGCCCAGCGCGTCGTCGAGACCACCGAGGAGCGCTACCTCGCCATCATCGCCGCCAAGACGGCCGCGCTCTTCGCGGCTGCCTGCCAGATCGCGGCGGTGGTGGCCGAGCGCGGCCCGGCGATCGAGGACGCGCTTGCCGCCTATGGCCGCAACCTCGGCATCGCCTTCCAGCTCGTCGATGACGCCATCGACTATGTCTCCGATTCGGCCACCATGGGGAAGGACCGGGGCGACGACTTCCGCGACGGCAAGGTGACGCTTCCCGTCATCCTTGCCCATGCCCGCGGAGATGCGGCGGCCCGGCGCTTCTGGGCCCGGGCCATGCGCGGCGAGGCGAACGGGCCGGATGCGCTGGCCGAAGCCATCGCCCGCCTCGACGAGACCGGCGCGATTGCCGATACGCTGGCCCGCGCGCGCCTCTATGGCAGCCGGGCCCTCGACGCGCTCGCCATCCTGCCCGACAACCCCGCCCGCGCGGCGCTGGCCGAGACCGTCGCGTTCGCGATCGACCGCGCGCACTGAGCCTTCGGGGGACGCAGGGCAAGCGCCCGTGCCACCCTCGTCCGCAAGCCTTCCGGTAGAGGCGGCGCTTCCGGCCCTTCGCGCAGCGCTTGCCGCCGCGCCTGCGGCCGTGCTGGTGGCCCCGCCAGGGGCAGGCAAGACCACGGCCGTGCCGCCCGCGCTCCTTGCCGAACCATGGGTGGCGGGCGGCCGGCTTCTCCTCATGCTGCCGCGGCGCCTCGCCGCCCGCGCGGCTGCCGAGCGCATCGCCGCGCGCATGGGCGCAACGCTCGGGCGGGAGGTGGGTTACGTCACCCGGCTCGAGACCTGCACCTCGCCTGCCGCGCGGATCGAGTGCCTGACCGAAGGAGTCTTCCTGAACCGGCTGCTCGCCGAACCCGATCTGCCGGGGGTGGCCGGGCTCCTCTTCGACGAGGTCCACGAGCGCAACCTCGAGGGCGACCTCGGTCTCGCGCTCGCGCGCGACGCCCAGGGCGCGTTCCGGCCCGATCTGCGGCTCCTCGCGATGTCGGCTACGCTCGATTCGGGGCGCCTCTCGGCCTTCCTCGGCGATGCGCCGGTCGTCACCGCCGAGGTGCCGCCGCATCCGCTCGTCATCCGCCACGTCCCGCCCAGGGCCGGCGAGCGGCTGGAGGAGACGGTTGCCCGCGCCGTCGGCGAGGCGCTGGCGGCGACAGCGGGCTCGGTGCTGGTGTTCCTCCCCGGCGTTGCCGAGATCGAGCGGGCGGGCCGCGCCCTCCGGCTTCCCGAGGGCGTTGCCCTCGCCCGGCTCCACGGCAGCCTCTCGCCGGCAGCGCAGCGGGCGGTGCTTGCGCCTGCGCCCGGGCGGCGGGTGATCCTTGCAACCGCGATTGCCGAATCGTCCCTGACCGTGCCCGGGGTGGCCGCCGTGGTCGATGCAGGGCTCGCCCGCCGGCCCCGGTTCGACCGCGACACCGGGCTCACCCGCCTCGAGACCGGCCGGGCGAGCCAGGCGAGCGCCACCCAGCGCGCGGGCCGCGCCGCGCGCGAGGGGCCGGGGCTTGCCATCCGCCTGTGGCCCGAGGGCGAGACCCGGGGCCGGATTGCCGAGGAGCCGCCCGAGATCCTCTCGGCCGATCTTGCCGGGCCGCTCCTCCAGCTCGCCCGCTGGGGCATCGCCGACCCGGCGCGGCTCCCCTTGCTCGACTCGCCGCCTCCGGCTGCCGTTGCGGACGCGCGCGCCCGCCTCGAGCGTCTGGGGGCGCTTGCGCCCGACGGCCGGCTGACGGCGAAGGGCGAGCGCCTTGCCCGCCTGCCGCTCGCCCCGCCGCTTGCCGCCATGCTGCTCGCGGGCGCGGCCGCGGGAGCCGCTGACCTTGCCGCGCGCCTCGCGCTGCTCCTGACCGAGCGGGGGCTCGGCGGCGAGTCGGTCGATCTCGAGGAGCGGCTGGCGCGGCTCGCCCGCGACTGCCCGCCGGCTGCTGCCCGCCTTGCCGCGCGCTGGGCGCGCGCTGCCGAGGCGCTCCAGCCCGTCGCCCGGCCCGCGGATTCGGCGCCGCCCACGGCTGGCGAGCTGCTCGCCGAGGCCTTTCCCGAGCGAATCGCGCGCCGGCGCCGCCGGCCCGGCCCGCGCGACGCGGATGCCGCCTACCTGATGGCGGGCGGGCGCGGCGCACTCCTGGCCGCGCAGGAGCCGCTGGCGGCGGCCGAGTGGCTGGTGGTGGCGGATGCCGGCGGCAGCGGCGCCGACGCCCGCATCCGCCTTGCCGCCGCGCTTGCGCCGACCCCGGCATGGCTTGCCGCGCGCACCACGACCGCGACCCGCGTGGCCGTGGAGGAGGGGAGGGTGGTGGCCGAGCAGCGGGAGACCCTTGGCGCGATCGAGGTCCGCCGCGCGCCGCTCGCTGCGCCCGCGCCCGAGGCCGTGGTCGCCGCCCTTGCCGCCCACCTCGCGGCAACCGGCCTGTCGCTGCCTGAGGCCGAGGCCCGTGCGCTTTCGCGCCTGCGGGCAGCGGCCGCTCACGGCTTCGAAGGGCTTCCGCCTCTTGATGACGGGGCGCTGGCGCGTGCGCTCGCCGAGCGCTCGGGCCCGGTGCGGCGGCTTGGGGAGCTGGCGGTTGCCGGCTTTGCGGAGAGCCTGGTGCCCGAGCCGCTGCGCCGGGCGCTCGACCGCTTCGCGCCAGCTGTCTTCACGACACCGGCAGGCACCCGGCATGCCGTCGATTATGCCGCTCCCGGCGGGCCGGAAGTCGAGGTGAGGGTGCAGGCCCTGTTCGGCCTTGCCGCGCATCCGCAGGTGCTGGGCGGCGTGCCGCTCACACTCGCGCTCACGTCGCCCGCCGGCCGGGTCATCGCCCGCACGCGCGATCTCCCCGGCTTCTGGCGGAGCGGCTGGGCAGAGGTGAGGCGGGAGCTCTTCGGCCGCTACCCGAAGCACGCCTGGCCGGAGGATCCGCTCGCGGCCGCACCCGCCCTGCGCGGCGGCGCCGGCCGGCGTTCTTGATTCCGGCCGCTGACCGGCCTTTATCAGCGCCATGCCGCACGCACGGATCTACCAGCAGGGCAAGAGCGCGACCCAGTCGGGGCGGGCGCGCGCCAGCCACTTCATCCTCGAATATGAAAGCGACCGGCCCAAGCGGCCCGACCCGCTCATGGGCTGGGCAGGAGGTGCGGACACGGTCGAGCAGGTGCGCCTCTCCTTCCCCACGCTCGAGGCGGCGCTTGCCTACGCCGAGCGCGAGGGGCTCGAGGCCGAGGTGGTGCCTCCCGCGCCCCGGCGGCTGATCCTCAGAAGCTACGCCGACAACTTCCGTTGAGACGGGGCAGCGACTAGGGTTGGGCCCAAGACCCCGTAGCTCAACCGGATAGAGCGCCTGCCTTCTAAGCAGGGGGTTGCGTGTTCGAGTCACGC
The DNA here is from genome assembly GCF_015354055.1 of Thermaurantiacus tibetensis. Classification (GTDB taxonomy): domain Bacteria; phylum Pseudomonadota; class Alphaproteobacteria; order Sphingomonadales; family Sphingomonadaceae; genus Thermaurantiacus; species Thermaurantiacus tibetensis. The sequence goes on along the minus strand of NZ_JACHTM010000003.1, from coordinate 151,427 downwards.
CGGGGTCGCGAACTGGGAAGGACAACATATGAAGGTTCCGCACGAGGCGCTGGTGGTGGTGGCAGACGGGGGACGGATGGCTCTCTACCGCAACCGCGGCAGCGTCTTTGCGCCCGACCTCGAGCTCCTCGAGCAGGAGGCGGTGGAGTTTCCGCGCACCTCGGACGTCGGTGCCGACCGGCCGGGCCGCGCCTTCGAGAGCAGCAGCCACCGTCGGAGCGCCTACGAGGTGACCGACATCCACGACAAGGCCGAGGAAGCCTGGTGCCGCGCGATCGCCGAGCGGATCGTCGCGCTGCAGGCGGGCGCGAAGGCCGGCGTTCTCCTCGTGGCTGCACCGCGGGCGCTCGGCATGATCCGCGCCGCGCTTCCTGCCGACGCGCGCGAGGCTCTCGTTGCCGAAGTGGGCAAGGACTATGCCGGCATGAGCGCCGCGGAGGTCGCGAAGGCGCTCGAGCGGCTCTGAGGTCTCAGCCGCTCGGGTTGTTCGCCCGGTCGAGCACGTAGGCGCGGATCGCCTCGCTCTCGGCGGGCGTCAGGTGCTTCGCGAAGCTCACCATCCCGTTGCCGGCCAGCACGCCCTTCAGCACCACCTCCTCCCATTGGGCGCGGTCGGCGGTGATGGCGGACCAGCGGAGGTCGGGCAGCACGCCAGACGAGATGGCGAGCGGCCCGTGGCACACCGCGCAGCTGCGCGAATAGTGCAGGAACCCGGCCTCGACCATCTGCGGCGTGCCGAAGGCCGGGCCCTTGGGCGTGCGCTCCACCATCGGCAGGTCGGGGTCGGGGATGGTGCCGGTGCCGCCGAGCCTGAAAGCAACCACGCGGCCGAGCTTGGGCGGCACCGCGCGGTCGAAGAAGAAGCCGGCGGCCAGCGCGAAGGCGGTACCCCAGCCGGTTGCCACGGCCAGATACGGCTCGCCGTCGACTGCGTAAGCGACGGGCGGGGCCGCGATGCCGGACTTCAGGTTCATCCGCCAGAGCGGTCGGCCGGTTGCCGCCTCGTAGGCCACGAGATCGCCCTTGACCGTGCCCTGGAAGACGAGGCCGCCGGCGGTCGAAAGGATGCCGCCGTTCCACGGGCCATCGTGCTCCACCGTCCAGCGCGGCTTGCGCGCCACCGGGTCCCAGGCGATGAGCCGGCCTTTCAGCATGGCGCGCACGGCCTTCAGCGTGTCCTCGGGCAGGCGCGCGGTGAAGCCGGAGGAGAAGTCCACGCCCGTGTTCCAGGCGACCGGCCGGACTGCCGCCAGCGCATCCCGGTGCATCGCCTGCGGCACCTCCTGGGCCGGGATGAAGACCAGCCTTTCCCTCGGGCTGTAGGCCATGGGGTGCCAGTTGTGCGCGCCAAGCGGCCCCGGGGCCATGAGCGTGCTCGTGTCGCCATAGCGCGCCTCGGCCGTCTCGATCGGGCGCCCCTTCTGGTCGAGCCCGGTCGCCCAGGTCATCGGCACGAAGGCATCGCCCGAGATGAGGGCACCGGTCTTCGCGTCGAGCACGTAGAAGAAGCCGTTCTTGGGCGCCTGCATCACCACCCGGCGCGGCGCACCGTTTGCGCCCAGCGGCAGGTCGGCGAGGATCAGCGTCTGGGTGGCGGTGTAGTCCCAGTTGTCGCGCGGGGTGGTCTGGTAGTGCCAGCGGTAGCGCCCGGTGTCGGCATCGACCGCGACGATCGAGGAGACGAAGAGATTGTCGCCCCGCCCGTCTGGGTCGCGGATGGCGGCGTTCCAGGGGCTGCCGTTCCCCACCCCGAAGATCACCTGGTCATTGGGCTCGTCGTAGACGATCGCGTCCCAGACGGTGCCGCCGCCGCCGTCGCGGGTCCAGGCGCCGCGGTCCCCCCAGGTCGGGTTGGCGATCCGCGCCAGCGCTTCGTCGGAAGCCGCACCATCGGGCCGCTTCTCCGGGTTGGGCACGGTATAGAAGCGCCAGCGCAGGCTGCCGTCCTTCACGTCGTAGGCGGAGAGGTAGCCTCGCACGCCAAGCTCGGCCCCGCCGTTGCCGATCAAGACCATGTCCTTCACCACCCGCGGCGCGCCGGTGATGGTGTAGGGCTTCGACTGGTCGACCGTCACCACCGACCAGAGGAGCTTCCCGGTCTTCGCATGGAGCGCCTGGAGGCGGCCGTCGAGCACGCCGAGGAAGATGACGCCGTCGCGGATGGCGACTCCGCGGTTGACGACATCGCAGCAGGCCTTGGCGCCGACCGCCCGGTCGACGCCGGGGTCGTGGACCCAGAGCTCGCGCCCCGTCTTCGCATCGAGGGCATGGAGCACCGACCAGGCCGAGGTCACGTACATGACCCCGTCGGCGACGATCGGGGTCGCCTCGACTCCGCGCCCGGTCGAAAGCTCGTAGGTCCAGGCAACGCCCAGCCGGCTCACGTTCGAGGTGTTGATGGCTGCGAGCCGCGAGTGGCGCTGCTCGTCGTAGGTGCCGCCGTAGGTGAGCCACTCGGCATGCGCCGAGCCCGCCTTCGCCATGCCGTCGGTCTCGGCCGCGGCGGCGTTGCCGGGCGCTCCGGCCGGCCCGTGGCCCGAAAGCGCCGCCACGCCTGCCGCCGCCGCGCCGAGCAGCGCCGCGCGCCATCCCCATGCCTTCATCCGTCCGCTCCCTCGCTTCGGTCCTGCGCTCCGTTGGCGTGAGAGTAGGGCAGCGCGGCCTGCGTTTCACCCATCATTTTGCCGCGCGGCAGGCGCCTTCAGAAGCGGAACTCGGCGAGAAGGGTGAAGGAGCGGCCGCGCGGGTCGGCCACGCGCGGCTCCCAGGAACTCCCCGCCCCCGTGTTGCTGTCGTAGGCGATCGCGAACGGCGGGTCGGCGTTGAACAGGTTCTTGATGCCGACGGTGAGGTTGAGCCAGTCCCTCACCTCGTAGCCCAGCGAGACGTTGTGGATGACATAGTCGTCGGTGATCTCGACGAGGTCCGGCGGCCGCACCCGGCCGGCGGCGACTCCGGGAAGCACCTGGTTGCGGTAGCCTTTCCGGAAGATCTGCGAGACCGACGCGGTCCACGGCCCGTTGGTGTAGGTGAGGAACAGGTTGTGCCGCCACCTCAGGCCGAGGTCGCCGTTGAACGTGAAGAGCCCGATCTCGCTTGGCCCGAAGTCGGCGGTCGGCACGAAGCGCGAGCGCTTCTTGAGCAGCATCGTGCCGTCGAAGCCGGCGAGGAACTGGCCGTCGAGCGCGTCGAAGCCGAGCCTGCCCACGAAATCGAGGCCGGATGTCTCGGTCTGGCCGCTGTTCACCCAGCGCTGGTCGATGGTGACGAGATTGCCCGCGCCGTCGCGGATGAAGCGCTCGGGGAACAGCTGGAAGTTTGCCACGATCTGCTGCAGCGGCAGGAGCTGGATCGTCCCCTCGCGGCGGATGTTCCAGTAGTCGATGGCAAGCGAGATCCGGTCGCGCGGCTCGAACACGATCCCGGCGTTGAACTGGCGGTTCTCCTCGGGGCCAAGGTCGGGCTTGCCGCCAGTCAGGATGGTGGGCTGCACCACCTCGCAGCCGGGAATGGCGGTGTTGGGCTGGCCGCCCGGGCACTTGGCCGGGTCGGCAAGGTCGCGGCCCGAATAGGGGGATTCGAGCGTGCCGTTGAAGATCTGGTTGAAGGTCGGCACGCGGAAGCCGGTGTTGTAGCTGCCGCGCAGCATGATGGGCGGCACCGGCCGCCAGCGCACCGAAACCTTGGGGTTGGTCGTGGTGCCGAAGCCGGTGTAGTCGTCGATCCGCACCGCGCCGGTCACGTCGAGGCCGGGAAGCACCGGCACCAGCACCTCGGCATAGCCGGCGATGATGTCGCGGTTTACCTTGTCGAGCGCGTTGGCGTCGTCGAAGGGGGCAGCGATGATGAACGGGCGCGCGGTCGCGGCCCGACGGTCGCCGTTGAAACGGTAGGTCTCGCGCCGGAAGTCGATGCCGAGCGCAGCCTGTACGCGGCCGTGGGGCAGGCGGATGAGCGGACCCGAGACCGACGCCTCCACCTGCGTGAGGCCGAACTTGCCGCCGTAGAGCACCACCCCGCGCGCGGAGGCGGCCTCGAGCAGGGCGAGCGCCTCCTGCGACTGGGTCTGGCCGGGGAAGAGGAAGGGGTTGATGACGCCGGTGTTCAGCGCATCGACGATGCCGTTGGCGATGATGTTGCCGGCGGGGTCGCGGGTGGTGTTGCGGTAGTAGTAGCCCGAGCCGAGCTCCGACTCCGCCTTCGACCAGCCCCAGGAGACCGTGCCCTCGTAGTCCCAGCCGAACAGGAAGGGTCCTTCGGCGCCGAACATGGTCCTGAGCGTCTTGGTCTCGGTCTTGATCTCGCGCGGGCCGCACTCGATGCAGCGCCAGCGGTAGGCAATCGGCAGGCCGCGCCGGGTTGGGAGCACGGTGTCGGCGGGGAAGGCGGCAAGGAGCGCATCGAAGATGCGGTCGTAGACGGCGGCGTTCTGCGCCGTGCGCGGGAAGGCGAAGTTCTGGGTGGTCGTGTTGGGGATCAGCTGGAGGTTCGAGAAGCGCTTGGCCGAGGAGGCGTCCGAGCCGGTCACCTCGCCGAACAGCCGGTGGTCGCCGAAGCGGAAGCTGGCCCGGCCGATCCAGGTGACCGTCTCGATCGGCTGCTGGAGCACGGCGGCGCGTCCCGTGTCCCAGGCGCAGGCGAAGCGGGCGCCCGGCAGGTCCCAGAGGAGCTCGTCATAGGGGCCCATGCCGTCGATCGCGTCGCAGCCCGGCTGGCCGGGCAGGTCGAGCACGTTGATGCCGGCGCCTGCGCGAATCGTGGTCCCGGGAATGAAGGGGGCGGTTGCGGCGGACGCGATGATGGTGCCGGCCGGCGTGTTGGGGCCGACTCCGAGCGGGAAGATGGTGGCAAACGGCGAGCCGCGGGTGTCGGGCGAAAGGCCGCGGTTCGGCTGGAAGGTGTTGACGAAGTCCCGCTGGTCCCCGCGGAGCGCCCGGTGATCGGAGACGGAGACGCCGGCCATGAGGTTGATGCCGCGCTCCTCCACGTCTCCCCAGCCGCCCAGCACCGAGCCGCGGAAGATGTTGCCGCCGCCCTGCTGCGTCACGTCGACGAAGCCCTGGGCCAGCACGCCCTTGAAATCGGTGCGGGTGATGAAGTTGATGACGCCTCCCACCGCGTCGGTGCCGTAGATGGCGGACGCACCGTCGCGCAGCACCTCGACGCGCTCGACCGCGAACAGCGGGATCTGGTTGATGTCGACGATGCCGCCGTTGAGCCCGTGAGCGGGCACCCGCCGGCCATTCAGCAGGATGAGGGTGGCGGCCGCGCCCTGGTTGCGCAGGTTGGCCGACGAGGCGCCGTTGTTGCCGCGCGCCTGGCCCGAGACGACGTCGGCGTTGGAGGCAAGGTTGTCGAGCCCGTTGCCGTTGCTGGTGAGGAGCGCGATGAACTGCTCGGGGCTGTTGATGCTCTCGCGCCTGAGGTCGGTCTGGTCGAAGATCGAGAGCGGCAGCGCGCTATCGGTCGGCGACTGGCGGATCCGCGAGCCCGTGACCACGATGGTGTCCTGGGCCGACGCGCCCTGCGCTGCGGCCGGCGCCGAGGGGGCCGCGGCAAGCACGGAGGCCACAAGCGTGCCGGCGAGCAAGGCCGGCGGGTGCGGGGTCGGTCGGGTCATGGTGCGCTCCCTGTCATCGTGCCCATGCAATCAGGGACCGGGCGGCGGGAGAAGAGGGCCGCGCCAGGAATGAACACCCGTTCGGATGATCCTCGCGCCCTGTTGCGCCGAAGCCGCACCTCGGCCGGGGCGGACCACGCCTCGGCCGTCAGCCGCTGGCGCGGGCCACCCGGCGCGGGCCCCTGAGCCGCAGCGCGACGAGGAGGAAGGCCGCGCCGGCAAGGCAGGAGGCCAGCAGGAACGGCGCGCCGGGAAGGCGCAGCAACGGCTCGGCGCCCGAGACGCTTGCGAAGATCTGGGCATAGAGGGGAGGGCCGAGCACGACGGTCACGCTCGAGAGGGCGTTGAGCGCGCCCTGGAGCTCGCCTTGCGCATCCGGCGCCGTCATCGAGGTGGCGAGCGCCTGGAGCGAGGCGGGCCCCAGCGCTCCGAGCGAGCCCACGAGGATTCCAGCGAAGAGAAGCGCCGGCTGATCGGCAAGGGCGTAGAGGCCGGTGGCGAGCGCGCCGGCGAGGAGACCGATCCTGAGCGTCCGTACCTCGCCGAGCCGTCTTACCGCGCGCTTCACGACGAAGCCGTTCACCATGACCGAGAGCATGCCGACGACCCCGAGCGAGAGCCCCACTTCCTGCGGCGACCAGCCGTAGCGATACTGGGTGTAATAGGGCCAGATCGAATGCTGCGCCTGGAGCGCGAACCACCAGAGGAAGTGGGCGGCTGCGAGCACGAGGAGCGGGCCGCCAAGCAGCGAGATCCGGCGGAAGGTGGCGAACGGGTTCGCACGGGCGAGCGAGAAGGGCCGCCGGAGCCGCTCGGGCAGGCTTTCGGGAAGCACGAACCAGCCGAGCGCGAAATTGGCGAGGCAGGCGAACGAGGCAGCGACGAAGGGGAGCCGGTAATCCTGTGCACCGAGCAGGCCGCCGAGCGCCGGGCCCGCCATGAACCCGAGCCCGAAGGCGACGCCGACCAGCCCGAAGTTCTGCGCCCGCCGCTCGGGCGGGGTCACGTCGGCGATGTAGGCGTAGGCGGTGGAGTAGCTGGCACCCGTCGCCCCGGAGATGATCCGGCCGAGGAGGAGCACGAGGAGGTTGGGCGCGAATGCGGCGATGAGGAAGGCGACGGCATGCCCGGCGCTCGAGACGAGGAGCACCGGGCGCCGGCCGAAACGGTCGGAGAGGCCGCCGAGGATGGGCGAGGCGAGGAACTGGGCGAGAGCGAAGCTCATCACCAGCCAGCCGCCGATCGCCGAGGCTTCCGAGAGCGAGACCCGGCCTAGCGTCATCACGAGGTTGGGGAGGACGGGGATGACGAGCCCGAACGAGAGGGTGTCGATCCACACCAGGAGGACGATGAAGAGGAGCGCCCGCCGGTCGGCCGCGGGCGTGCGCTCCTCCGGTGCCGCGGGCCGGCTCAAGCGCCGTCGCCGAGCCTGCCGTGCAGCCGTTCGAACCCCTTGAGGTCGCCCTCGGCCAGAAGGCGCGCCTGCTCGCGCCAGCGGTCCCGCTCGGGGCGGCCCTGGAAGCTGCCGAGCCGGGCGTCGAGCGCGGCGAGCTCCGCATCCGACAGGTCGGCGATCTGGCGGAAGCGGGTGATGCCGAGTTCGGCGAGGCGGGCCGCGAGCTTCGGGCCGATCCCCTTGATCTGCCGGAGGTCATCGGGCGGGCCGTCGGCAGGCGGCGGCACGAAGGCGGCTGCGGTCTCTGGGGCGAGCTGGGGCGATGGCGCTGTCTCCACCGGGGGCGCTGTCGCAGCGGCGGGCGCCGCGGCGGGCGGCGTCTCCGGGGGCGGCACCCGCACGAGCCGGCGCCGCCGCGACGGGATGATCACGAAGACGACGACAGCCGCGAGGAAGACCAGGAACGCGAAGCCAAGGAGCAGCCACTGGTCGAGCGTCATGGTCGGAAGCCTTGAAACGCGCGGGGGGAAGCGTCAACCGCGACCGGGTGTCGGCCCTGGCGTCAGGTGGTGCGCTGGGCGCGGTCTCGGGCGTTGGTCGCCCGAATGGCCTGGCCGATCATCTCCCAGTCCTGGTCGTCGAGCTTCGTGAACTGGCTGAAGTTGCCGGCGGAGACCAGCCACTGGCCGCCGTCGATCGCGATGATCTCGCCAGTGAGGTAGGCGCATTCGTCGGCCATGAGGAAGAGGGCGAGCTGGGCGAGCTCGAAATGGTCGCCAAGCCGCCTGAGCGGGATCTGCTCCGCGCCCGTGCCGCCGCCAAGCTTCTCGGCAAGCGGGGCAGGCATCAGCCGTTCCCATGCGCCCTTGGTGGGGAAGGGGCCGGGCGCGATGGCGTTCGCGCGGATGCCCTTCGGGCCCCATTCGACGGCGAGGCTCTGGGTCATCGCTGCGACGCCCGCCTTCGACATGGCCGAGGGCACGGTGAAGGGCGAGCCGTTCCACACCCAGGTCGTTACGATCGAGAGGATGTTCCCCTTGTGCCCCCCCGCGATCCAGCGCTTGCCGGCGGCGACCGTGGTGTTGAAGGTGCCGTGCGCCACGATCGAGGCGATGGCGTTGAACGCGTTGGCGGAAAGGTCCTCGGTGCGGCTGATGAAGTTGCCGGCGGCGTTGTTGACGAGACCGGTGAGCGGCGCCTCGTCGAAGATCGCCTGCATCGCCTCGTCGATCGCGCCGGGGTTGCGGATGTCGACGGCCATCGGGGTCACGCTGCCGCCGGTCGCCTCGCGGATCTCGGCTGCCGCCTCCTCGAGCACCTGGCCGCGCCGGCCCCAGATGACGACGGCCGCGCCATGGGCGGCGAAGGCTTCCGCCATCGACCGGCCGAGCCCGGTGCCGCCCCCGGTCACCAGGATCCGGTGGCCGGCAAGCAGGTCGGGACGGAACATCGAGCGCGGCATGGCTGGTCTCCCCTCTGGTCCTGCCCGCTGCTAGGCGCGGCGCGGCGGCCGCGGCAACTGGCAAAGTGGCGCGGCGGCGCGCAGGGCGAAGGAAGGAGGAGGGAGGCGAACGGTGCGGCTGGTCGATGCGCGGGGCCTTGCGTGCCCGCTTCCGGCACTCCGCCTGGCGCGCGCCGTGCGCGAGGCGGGTCCCGGCCGCTACCGCCTGCTTGCCGACGACCCGGCCGCCGCGGTCGACATTCCGGCACTTGCCGCTGAGCGCGGCTGGATGCTCCTTGCCGCCGGCCCGGGCTGGTTCGAGCTGGAGGCCGGCCCTCAGGCGGCGGCGCGGTAGCTGCCGTCGCGGATCGCCCGCCACCAGGGCTCGTTCGCGAGATACCAGGCGACGGTCTGCGCGAAGCCAGAGGCGAAGTCGTGCCGGGGCGCGTAGCCGAGCTCGTCGCGCGCCTTGCTGCAGTCGATGGCGTAGCGTCGGTCGTGGCCGGGCCGGTCGGCAACGAAGGTCTTGAGGCTGGCGGTGGGCAGGCCGCGCGCGGCCGGCGCGTCGGGGAAGCGCCGGGTGAGCGACGGGTCCGCGGCGAAGGCATCGTCGATCGCGCGGCACAGCGTGTCGATGACGACCAGGTTGGGAAGCTCGGCGCCGCCGCCGATGTTGTAGGTCTCGCCCGGCCGGCCGCGGTCGATGACCGCCATGATCCCGCGGCAATGGTCCTCGACGTGGAGCCAGTCGCGCACCTGCATCCCGTCGCCGTAGATGGGAAGCGGCCTGCCCTCGAGCGCGTTCAGGAGGAAGAGGGGGATGAGCTTCTCCGGGAACTGGAACGGCCCGTAGTTGTTCGAGCAGTTGGACGTGGTGGTCTCGAGCCCGAAGGTGTGGTGGTAGGCGCGGACCAGGTGGTCCGAGGCCGCCTTCGAGGCCGAGTAGGGCGAGTTGGGGGCGTAGGGCGTCGTCTCGGTGAAGGGCGGGTCCTCGGGGCCGAGCGTGCCGTAGACCTCGTCGGTCGAGATGTGGTGGAAGCGGTGGGGCCTGCGCGCGCCGTCGCCGAGCCACGCCCGGCGCGCGGCCTTCAGAAGCGCGTGGGTACCGACGACATTCGTCTCGACGAACGCGTCGGGCCCGCTGATCGAGCGGTCGACATGGCTCTCGGCTGCGAAGTGGACGATCGTGTCCACCTCCCGGCTTGCGAGCAGCTGGTCGACGAGCGCCTCGTCGCGGATGTCGCCCACCACGAGCTCGGCCTTCACGTTGGCGAGGTTGGCCCGGTTGCCGGCGTAGGTCAGCGCGTCGAGCACGGTGATGCGGTCCGCGGGCCGCTCGCGCGCCCACAGGCGCACGAAGTTGGCGCCGATGAAGCCTGCCCCGCCGGTCACCAGAAGCGATCGCATGGTCCCTTGTCCTTTCCGCCTGTTCCGGCGCTGTTCCGTCTTCGGTCCTCGTCAGCGCACAGGGGTGCAGGCGTCGCCCGCCACCTTCAGCCGGTCGCAGAGGTCACCCGCCCTGACGTCAGGCCCGAGCGTGGTCCGCAGCCGCCAGAGCGGCGGACCTTCCGCCCGCTCGACGGGAGTGATGGCGGGCGAGATGCCCTTCAGTTCGGGGTGGCGCGCCGCCAGGTCGCGGAAGGCGCGGCGTGCGGCCTCGGCCGAGGAGAAGGCTCCGAGCTGGACCGTTGCACCGCCGCCGGGACCCGCGGCTCCGAAACCGGGTGCGGAGCGGGGCTGGGCCGGATCCGCCGGGTCGCGGGCGCGCTCGGCAGCAGGCGCCGGCCGCGGCGGCGTCTTGGCCTTGCCTTCCGCCTCGCCTGCCGCCCCGCCGTCTGCCCCACCGCCCGAAAGATCGGCGCCGGCGCGCGGGGGCAGGAGGTCGGTCGGCGGCCCTTCGGCCGGAAGGGTGGGCGCGGCCTCCGCCAGCGGCACCGGCTCCTCGGGCAGGCGCGCAGGGTCGATCCGCGCCTCCGGCGCCTGACCCTCGCCCGCCGGGAACAGGAGCTGACCCTGGCCCTCGACCGGTGTGCCCTCCACCCCCGGGCCTTCGGCCGGCACCCGCCACGGCCCGGGAGACTCGACAAGGGGCACGTTGCCATCGGCTGGAATGTCGACCGGTCCGTCGGCCTTCTCGGAGACCGCCCAGATCCCGGCGGCGACGATCCCGACGAGCAGCACCAGCCCGACGAGAAGGGCAAGAAGGGTGCGGCGGCCGATGAGCGTCGCCTCCGCCGTCTCGGGCTCGGCCGGCTCGAGCCAGGGGGTTGGCGCGTCCTCCGAATATGGCTGCTGCCGGCGCCCGGCTTCCCGGCGCGGAGAGGGGGCGCGAGCCATCTCAGCGCAGCGCCTCGGCGGCCGTCACGCCCATGATGGAGAGCCCGGCACGGAGCACGTGCGCGCAGGCCCGCGCCAGCGCGAGCCGCGCTGCGGAAAGGCCGGGGTCCTCGCCGAGGATGCGGTAGGCCGGGTCATCGTTGCCGCGGTTCCAGAGCGCATGGAAGGCGCTCGCCAGGTCGTGGAGGTAGAAGGCGACGCGGTGCGGCTCGCGCGCGGCGGTCGCCTGGTCGACGAGCCGGGGCCATTGCGCCATCAGCTTGACGAGGCCCCGCTCCTCCCCGTCGAGCCGGTCGAGCGGCGGCGGAGAGGGCAGGGCGAGGGCTTCCGCCCTGCGCTCGACCGAGCGGATCCGCGCATGGGCGTAGTGCACGTAGAACACCGGGTTCTCGCGCGACTGCTCGAGCGCCTTCACATAGTCGAAGTCGAGCGGACTTTCGGGCCGCTTGGTCAGCATCATGAAGCGGGTCACGTCGGGCCCGACTTCCTCGACCACGTCGGCCAGCGTCACGAAGTTGCCCGCCCGCTTCGACATCCGGACTGGCTCGCCGCCACGGAAGATGCGGACCATCTGCACGAGCTTCACGTCGAACGGAACGCTGCCGCCGGTCAGCGCCGCAACCGCCGCCTCGATCCGCCTGACGGTGCCGGCGTGGTCCGCGCCCCAGATGTCGATCATGGCCGACGAGCGCGCCGCCTTCTCGGCGTGATAGGCCATGTCGGTGCCGAAGTAGGTCCAGCTGCCGTCGGACTTCCGGATCGGCCGGTCGACGTCGTCGCCGAAGGCAGTCGCGCGGAAGAGCGGCAGCACCACTGGCTCCCAGTCCTCCATCACTTCGCCCTTGGGCGGCGGCAGGGTGCCGTCGTAGACGAGGCCCGCGGCACGGAGGCGCGCTTCCGCCATCTGGGGCGCGCCCCGCTTGAGGAGCTCCGCTTCGGACGTGAAGACGTCGTGGCGGATCCCGAGTGCGGCGAGATCTGCGCGGATGAGGTCCATCATCGCCGCCACCGCGCGCTCCCGGAACAGCGGGAGCCATTCGCTCTCGGGAGCAGCCTGGAAGCGGTCGCCGAATTCGGCTGCCAGCGCCTCGCCCACCGGCTTCAGATAGTCTCCCGGATAAAGCCCTTCGGGCACGGGCCCGACAGCTTCGCCGAGCGCCTCGCGGTAGCGGAGGTGGACCGAGCGCGCGAGCGCGTCCACCTGGGCACCGGCGTCGTTCACATAATATTCGCGCACGACGCGATGCCCGGCGAAGGCGAGCAGGTTGGCAAGCGCATCGCCCACGACCGCGCCGCGGCAATGGCCGACGTGCATGGGGCCCGTGGGGTTGGCCGAGACATATTCGACATTGACCGGAAGCGCCTCCGGGCGCGGCGGACGGCGGCCGTAGGCATCTCCGGCCGCGAGGATCGCCTCCAGCTCGCGCAGCCACACGCTCTCGTCGAGCACAAGGTTGACGAAGCCCGGCCCGGCCACTTCGGCCCGGGCGATCTCCGGCGCGCGGGCAAGGTGCATCGCAAGACGCGTGCCGAGCTCGCGCGGCGGCATGCCGGCCGCCTTCGCCAGCGCCAGCGCGGCGTTGGTGGCAAGGTCGCCGTGCGAGGGGTCGCGCGGCGGCTCGACGACGGGAACAGCTGCGTGGGCGGCAGGGAGGGTGCCGTCGGCCTCGAGGGCCGCGATGGCCTCGGCCACGCGCGATTCGATCCTCTCGAAGATGCTTGGCATCGGAACTCCGTAGGCGGCGCCTGCGTTAGCGGCTGGGACGCGCGGTGCCAACCGCGCCGGCGCCTTGCGGCTTGGCAACGCCGGGAGCCCGGTCTAGGGAGGCTCGGCTCAGGCCCAAGGGGAGTTCGCGATGGCCGGGAGGGAATGGGTCGGGTCTCTGGCGGCAGTGGCCATGGTCTTGGCGCAGGTGGCACCTGCCACCGTGGTGGCCCCGTTCGCGCTGGCCGCGGCCGCGCCGGCGGCGGCCCAGGCGCTCGAGTATGTCGAGATCCAGTGCTACTCCGAGCCCGGGCAGCAGAACAGCTGCCCGCTGCCGCCCGGCACGCGCTCGGTCAGCTTCAAGGGCCCGGACCGCTCGCTGCGCTGCCGGGAAGGGCAGACGTGGCGCCGGCGGGGGCAAAGCCTGTGGGTGGCGAACGGCTGCGGCGGCATCTTCGAGGCGGCCGTCCAGCGCGGCGGCTCGGGCGGGGGCTGGGGCGGCTCGGGCGGATCCGGCGGGTCGGGTGGCGGCTGGGGTGGCTCCGGCAGCTCGGGCGGCGAGATCACCTGCCGGAGCATCAACAACCGCGAGCAGCGTTGCAGCCTTCCCTCGCGTGGCAGCGTGAGCCTCGTGCGGCAGCTTTCCGACGCGCCCTGCATCGAGGGGCAGACCTGGCGCTCCGATGGCCGCAGCGTCTGGGTGCGTGACGGCTGTCAGGCGGTCTTCGCCTACGGCTCCGGCAACTGGGGCGGGGGCGGAGGCGGCGGCTGGGGCGGGAGCGGAGGCTGGGGCGGCTCCGGTGGCAGCTGGGGCAGCGGCTTCGCCGGCGAGCTCCGCTGCCGCAGCAGCAACAACCGCTACAACCGCTGCAACGTGGTGACGCAAGGCCGGGTCCAGCTTGTCGAGCGCTACTCCCGCGCCGACTGTGTCGAGGGACGGACCTGGGGCTACGACGCCCGCGGCATCTGGGTCGATCGCGGCTGCGAGGCCCGTTTCGCCTATGGCCGGGGCAGCTACCAGCCGCAGTTCGGCGGCAGCGGCAGCAGCAGCGGTGGCGGAGGTGGCGGCTCGGGGGTTGCTGCGGGCCTGTTGGGCGCCGGCCTCGCCGCCGGTCTCATCGCGATCCTGAGTTCCCGCGGGGAAAAGCACGACAGCAGCCGCTCGCCCTCGGCGCTCCAGGCCGATTACGGCCTGTTCCCGGCTGCAGCGCAGACCGAGGCGCGCGCCTGCATGGCGGAAGGGGCGCGCCAGCTCGGCGCATCGGGTGCCACCGGCATGCGGCTCGACCGCGTGATCACGACCGAACGGCGCGGCTCGGGCTGGCACCTCGTGACCGAAGTGACGGGCACCTGGCCGCGGGAGACGACGCGGCTGCGCATCGACTGCACGGCAACGGCCGAGCGGGTCTCGGCGTTCGACGTCTCGGCGCTCTGAGGGCGCTGCGGGCAGGAACCGACGAAGGAAACTGGGGAAGGGTTTGGCGATGGGGAAGAAGAAGGAGAAGCACGCCGGGCTGGCGCTCCCGGTCGATGATGGCGGCATGGTCGACATCGGGATCCCCCAGCCGCAGCTGAAGGCCATCACCGAGGGTCTCGCCCGGGTTCTTGCCGACACCTACACCCTCTATCTCAAGACCCACAACTATCACTGGAACGTGACGGGGCCGCAGTTCCACGCGCTGCATGCGATGTTCATGGACCAGTACAACGAGATGTGGATGGCGGTGGACACGATCGCCGAGCGCATCCGCGCGCTGGGCGCCTTCGCACCTGGAAGCTACAGCGCGTTTTCGCGGCTGGCGACCGTCTCCGAGCCCGAGGGCGTGCCCCCGGCGGAGGAGATGGTGGCCGAGCTTGCGGCCGACCACGCGACCGTCGTGCGCACGGCGCGCGAGGTCCTCGCGATTGCCGAGGCCGCCGGCGACCAGCCGACCGCCGACCTCCTCACCGAGCGCATGCAGATCCACGAGAAGACGGCGTGGATGCTGCGCGCCATGCTCGCCCGGCCCTCCTGAACCGGAGTCCCATGCGGGCCTCGACAGGCCACGGCGTCCTGCTTCGCCTTCGCCTGCGAAAAAAAGCCCTCGCGCCAAAGCGCGAGGGCCACTCAAGGGGGTCAGAGGGTACGTCCGTCTAGGTCCCCGGGGCTTTATCCGGGGTGAACGGCGTGGCGCGAAACCGGAGCGCCTCGCGCCCGCCGAGAAGCAGGATCGCAAGGCCGAACGGCAGCCAGTAGTAGGCGAGGCGGTAGACAAGGAGGGCGGAGACGAGCTCGGCCCGGCCCATGCCCGGCAGCGTCACCAGCATCACCGCCTCGAACACGCCGAGCCCGCCCGGCGCATGGCTGACGAGCGCCACCACCACTGCCACCACATAGGCCACGAGCAGCTGCGGGTAGTGGCCCCACTGCTCCGCGGGCAGCAGCACGAGGAGGGCGGCGCTGGCGAGCGCGATGTCGGCGGCTGCAAGCGCGAACTGGAGAAGCGCCTGGCCGAGCCGCGGCACGGGCAGGTGCCAGCCGAGGAGGACGAGCGGGCGGCGCCGACGGGCGCAGGCGAGGAGGTAGAGGAGGATCGCGGCCAGCACGAGGAGGCCGAGCGCGGCCTGTGCGGGAAACGGCAGGGGGGCCTCGTGCACCCGGAGGGCGCCGGGAACGGCAACCAGGAAGAGCCCGAGCAGCAGGAAGATGCCGAGCCAGTAGGTCACGCCCGCGATCACCACGATCCGGGCGATGTCGGCCGGGGTGAGGCCGGTGCCGGCATAGGCGCGCCAGCGGGCGGCACCCGCCGTGACCGGTGCGAAGCCCAGGTTGTGGCTGAAGCTGTAGGCCGAGAAGGCGCCCAGCGCGCAGCGCCACCAGGGCAGTCGTCGCCCCATCGCCGCGAGCGCGAGCATGTCGTAGCCGGAGAGGAGCAGGTAGCTGAGCGCGGTGAGGAAAAGGCACAGGAGGAGCTGGCCGGCGGAGATGGCGCCAAGCGCTGCACGCACGTCCGCCCAGGAAAGCTCGGCGAGGAGGTGCCGCAGCGCGAGCCCGGCAAGCAGGACCACGAGGGCTGCCCCGGCGAGCGAGACGGCCAGCCGGTGGCGGCGCAGACGCGCAAGCAGGCGCAGGCGCCGGCGGGGCGTCACGCCCGCGTCAGCCGCGGCCGGGGCGGCGACTCACGCGCGGCTCCCGGGGGCGATCGAGTCGAGCGCGTCGCGCAGCTCCGCGCGCCAGTGCCGCGGCAGGCCGACGAGCGCATGGGTTGCCGTGCAATCGAGCACCGACCAGCCCGGGCGACGCGCCGGGGTGGGGTAGTCTGCGGTCCTGATGGGGATGACCGGGGTGGCCCCGGGCAGGAGGCCCCGGCTCGCCGCTTCCTCGGAGATGGCGACGGCAAAGTCGTACCAGGAGGCAACGCCCGCATCGGTCCAGTGGAGGATGCCGCGCGCCGGCGTCGCGAGGAGGGCGAGGATGGCGCGGGCGAGGCTTGCCGCGTGGGTCGGGGTCCCGACCTGGTCCGAGACCACCCGCACCTCGTCGCGCTCGGCCATCAGGCGCAGCATGGTGCGCAGGAAGTTGCGGCCCTCGGCAGCATAGACCCAGGCGGTGCGGAGGATGAGCGCGTGCGGGTCAGCGGCAAGCACGGCCACCTCTCCGGCGCGCTTCGAACGCCCGTAGGCGCCGAGCGGGGCCGTCTCCGCCTCGGGCGGGTAGGGGTGGCTCTGGCAGCCGTCGAACACGAAGTCGGTCGAGACATGCACGAAGCGCACGCCGTGCCGGCGCGCGGCCTCGGCCAGCCGGCCGGGCGCCTCGCCATTGACCTCCATGGCGCGCTCGGGCTCGCTCTCCGCGCGGTCGACCGCAGTGTAGGCAGCGGCGTTCACCAGCGCGTCGGGGCGGGTCTCTGCCAGCCAGCGTTCCGCCGCCTCGGGCGCGGCGATGTCAAACGCTGCGCGCGGCGGGGCGATGACGGTGGTGCCGGAGCCGGCGAGGGCTGCAAGCGCCTGCGCGAGCTGGCCGCCGCCGCCCGTGACGAGCAGCCTCACGCGAAGACCTCGGCGTCGGCGAGCAGCGGGCTTTCCATGTCCCGTGGCGAGAGCAGGGGCGTGAGCGGGCCGTCCGGGCCCTCGAGCGGCCAGGCGACCCCGATCGCGGGGTCGTTCCAGCGGATGCTCCGGTCGCTCGCGCGGTCCCAGAGCGTCGTGCACTTGTAGAGGAAGTCGGCCTCGTCCGAGAGCACCAGGAAGCCGTGAGCGAAGCCGGGGGGAATGTAGAGCATCTCCTGGCCCTCGTCGGTCAGAAGCGCGCCGGTCCAGCAGCCGAAGGTGGGCGAGCTGCGGCGGATGTCGACCGCGACATCGAACACCCGTCCGCGCGCCACGCGTACCAGCTTCCCCTGCGGCTCGTGGAGCTGGTAGTGGAGACCACGCAGCACGCCGCGGCCCGAGCGGCTGTGATTGTCCTGCACCCATTCGGTCGGGAGACCTGCCGCGGCGAATTCGCGGGCGTTGAACGTCTCGAGGAAGAAGCCCCGGGAGTCGCCGTGGACGCGCGGCAGGATCCGCTTGACCTCGGGAATGTCGAGGCTCTCGACGATCACCCCTCCCTCCGCACCTGGTCGAGGAGATACTCGCCGTAGCCCGACTTGCGCAGCGGCTCGGCAATCCGCACCAGCTCGTCCGTCGTGATGAAGCCCTGCCGCCACGCG
Organism: Thermaurantiacus tibetensis; assembly: GCF_015354055.1. Lineage (GTDB taxonomy): Bacteria > Pseudomonadota > Alphaproteobacteria > Sphingomonadales > Sphingomonadaceae > Thermaurantiacus > Thermaurantiacus tibetensis. The sequence continues at coordinate 134,237 of NZ_JACHTM010000003.1, read as the reverse complement.
ATCTCCTCGGGGCAGCAGATCTTGAGGCCCTGCCGCTCTTCCACGATGCGCACGTAGAGCGCGGCATCGAGCAGGCTCGCGTGGGTGCCGGTGTCGAGCCAGGCGAAGCCGCGGCCCATCAGCGAGACGTGGAGGTCGCCCGCCTCGAGGTAGCGGCGGTTGAGGTCGGTGATCTCGAGCTCGCCCCGGGCCGAGGGCTTCAGGTCATGCGCATAGTCCACCGCGCGGCCGTCGTAGAAGTAGAGGCCAGTCACGGCGAAGTTGCTCTTCGGCACCTTCGGCTTTTCCTCGATGGTCTCCGCCCGCCCTTGCGCATCGAAGCTGACGACTCCGTAGTCGCTCGGGTTCTTCACCCGGTAGCCGAAGACGCTGGCACCCGTCTCGCGGCCATCCGCCTCGGCCAGGAGTTCCGGCAGGCCATGGCCGTAGAAGATGTTGTCGCCGAGGATGAGGACCGACGGCCGCGTGCCGACGAAGTCGGCACCGATGTGGTAGGCCTGCGCGAGACCCCCCGGATGCGGCTGGACGGCGTAGGTGAAGGCAAGCCCCCACTGGCTGCCGTCGCCCAGGAGCGCCTGGAAGGCGGGCTGGTCGTGCGGTGTGGTGATGACGAGGATTTCCCGCACGCCGGCAAGCATCAGCACCGAGAGCGGGTAGTAGATCATCGGCTTGTCGTAGACCGGCATGAGCTGCTTCGAGACTGGCCGGGTCAGGGGATAGAGCCGCGTGCCGGATCCGCCGGCCAGGATGATGCCGCGTCTTCTCATGGCTGTCCTTCGCCTTGGCCGGGGAGGTCAGTGCCGCGCCAGCATGCGGAGGATGGCCGGCGGAACCCAGTCATGAATGAGGTGTCGGCGCGCCACCTCGCGGTCGGGCTGGTCGGCAGTGCCGGGCCGCGGCTTGAACACCGTGGTGCGCACCGGCACGTGGCGGATGCCTTCCTCGGGCGCGGTGTAATAGTAGAGCGCAAGCGACTTCCGCGACCGGTCGGGCGGGCAGGCGAGCGGGTCGGGCACGCCGTGGAAGCTGTCGAGGTCGGTGTTGAAGATGACGGCGCGGCCTAGCACGGGGGCGATCCGGTGGCAGCACCGCGTCATGTCGCGCGTCCACAGCTCGAGGTGACCGCCCCAGGCCTCGTCCCAGTCCTCGTTCAGGTAGATGAGGAGGTTGAGCCGGCGGATGACGTTCATCCCCTTGTGGACGTTGAAGTCGGCGTGGACCGAGAGATGCCCGCCGGCCTTGGTCTCGTGCAGTCCCCCGCCCACGTAATAGGGGTCGGCGATCAGCTTCGGGATCCCGGTGAGCGCCTCGAGGAAGCGCAGCATCGGCTCGCCGTTGAGTTCGGCCAGAAAGGCGCGCAGCCGGGGGGTGTGGATGTCCTTCGGCTGCCACTCGAACTTGAGCCGCTCCTGGGCGCGGTCATAGGCCTTGCCGGCGCCGGCCGTCGGCCATTCCGCAAGCAACGGCCGAAGCACCTCGGGGGCGAAGAAGTCGTCGAGGACGATGCTGGGAAAGGGCTCGGCTGCGATGTAGCGGTCGTGCAGCGCAGCGCCGGCGGCCTGCGCCTGGGCGAGGTCGAGCGCGACGACATCCTCCGAGAGCTGCCGAACTTCGAGAACGGGCATTGCGGACTCCGCGGCAGGTGGCGGGACAGCGTGGTTGGCGTGAAGGGGGCCCTAGCACGGTCTCGCCTCGTGGCCAAAGGCGCATTCGCAGTGCCAGAGGGTTACCGCGCACGTGCGGCAAGGCTGGCAAACAGCTCGGCGGCAAAGCCGACGTAGGTCTGAAGCCCCGCCTGCACCTGCTTCGAGGCTTGCGCAATCTGGGTCGCGACCTCGGCCCGGCGGTCGAGCGCCTCGAGCGTGAAGGCAACGGCCGCCTCGGTCGAGACGCCGCGCACCGGCACGAGCCACGGGTAGCCAAGCCCGCCGAACAGGCCTTCGAACTTGCGGCTGTAACTCACCGGCACCACCGGAACACCCGACGAGAAGGCGGCGATCGTGGCATGCATGCGCGCGCCGACGAGGAAGTCGAGCCCCGAGATGTAGGACTTGGCCGCCGACGGCGAGGGGAAGTCCGGAGCCTCGACAACCGCCGGGTAGCGCGCCTTCAGAAGCCGCGCAACCGCCGGGTCATCCTCCGAGGGGACCCCATGGGCGAAGACATGCTTGACGAGCTCGACCGTCACGTCCCCCCGCGCCAGGAGCGCCTCGATGAGCGCATGGGTGTAGGTGCGGTAGTCCACGTCGAGGCCGAACTCGTTCCGGCCTGTGTGCCCGCCGGCATAGAGCAGGGCGGAGACGTTGACGCCCACGCGCGTGCCGGGCCCCTTGGGCGCGGGCGTGTAGGGGAGCGCGAAGGCGACGTCGATTGCGTCGAAGATGGGTGCGCCGGGGGCGAGCGCGCGCGCCGCCTCGAGGCTCAGGGGATCGCGCGCGAAGACGGCGCGGGCCCGCCGCATGGCCCAGGCGGCTGCCCGGGTATGTGGCTGGCGGGAGAAGGGGCCGATGGTCTGCGGCGCGAGCACGAGCGGCGTGCCGGCCAGGATGCAAAGCAGCTTGGAGAGGATGATGAAGACGAACCGGCGGTCCGGGTAGATGTCGGTGAAGCTGTCGCCCCCGCCGATGTCGAACAGGGCGTCAAGCCGCCGCACGTCGGCAAGAAAGCCGCCGGGGCTTGCCATGTAGCGCGCGTCGATGGGGTGGATGGCGGCGAAGTCCGTGAGATAGGGCTTGCCGGCGTCGCGGAACTTGAAGAGCTCGAAGGCAAGCTCGACTCCGGCGCGGTGGGCGGCCTCGCCGAGGAGGGCCATGTTTCCGGCCGTGAGCGCGCCGACGCCAAGGTTGGCGCTGTTGTCGCTGTGCCAGATGAGCCCGATGCGCAGGGGTCGCGCCATCCCGCCTCCTTCCCCGCCGCTTTCCCCGCCTCCCTGCCCCCGCCGGCCCCTGTGGCGCTGCCGCCACCGGGGCCGGATCGGGCGGCCGGTCAGTTGCCGGCCGGGGCCGGAGCCGCCGCCGGCGCGGCCGAAGGTGCCGCTGGCGCCGCCCCCGTCGCGGGCGGCGCGGCGGGGGTGAGGACCTTCGCGGGGTCGGGCGCGCCCGGCTCTTCCTTGGGCGCGAAGCCCTCCTGATAGACCACCCGCTTGCGAACGGCCGCGACCTGGGCCTCCACTTCCTTGCGCAGCGCCTCCTGGACCCGAATGTTGCGCAGGAGCTCGGTGGCCGCGGCGCGGGCGCGCTCTCCGGTGAAGGGCTGGATGATGGTGTTGCGCACCTGGTTCACCAGCATCATCTGCCCGCCCTGGGCGGGTGCCGGGAACATGAAGAGCTCACCCGGCTTCTCCTGAAGGAGCTTGGCGATGGCGCGGACCACCTCGGGGTTCGCGCCAAGCGCGTCGAGCCGTGCCGGGCCGCGCTGGAACTCGATGCCGGCGTTGCGCAGCACCTCCTCCACGCCCTCGAGCGTCTTCACCTGGGCAAGTGGCAGTTTCTCGAGCTCGGGAGGCCGCATGAAGCGGATCTGCTCCACCTCCCAGATCTTGCGCTGGTCGAAGAGATCGGGATTCTCGGCGATGAACTTGTCGACCTCCTCGCGCGTCGGCTGCGGCACCTTGCTGGCGATATCTGCGGCGAGCGCCTGGGCCAGCAGCTGCTCGGAGGCGCGGCGTTCCTGCAGCTTGAACTGGGGCGACTGGTCGAGCTTGAGCTCGCGCGCCTTCTCGAGCAGCGCGCGCCGGGCAATGATCTGCTGAAGCGCGGCAATCTCGGCTTCGCGGCGGCTCACATTGGGCGGGATCTGCGCGCCCGCGAGCTCGGCGTTCACCTCGAGGAGCGTGATGTCGGTCCCGTCGAGTCGGGCGACGACCTGCCCTGTCGGGGCGCCTCCGCCGCCCTTCTTGTCGCCGCAGGCGGCAAGCGCGAGGGCGAGGCCGGTTGCCAGAAGCAGTGCCCGCGCCGTCCGGGTGGCGCCGTCGGCCTTGGCGCTTGCCATGTTCCCCATCATCCCTTCATCCTTTCGGGTCCTGTCGTCGTCGGGTTCTCGTCTGGTCCCGTCATGGGCCTCACGCCCCTTGTCCGGCTGCCGAGGTGGTCGCGGGGCGACACGGGGCGGCGCCTGGCTCGGACCTCACGTGCGCGGAAGCCCGAGCATCGCCCGAACCATGGTGGCGGCCTTCTCCGGCTGGCGCCGCCACAGCCGCCGCAGGATGAGCGCAATCGAGAGCGGGTACTGGAGCGGCCAGAGCAGCGGGAAGTGCCTTCGGTAGAACTTGATGCGGCTGCGCATCAGGTAGTATTCCGCAAGGGGTGTCCGCTGGCCCTTGCGCGAGGAGGAGCCGAGCGAGCCGCCCTCCTTGTGGTAGATGATGGCGCCGTGCGCGAAGGCGATGGCGAAGCGGCCGCGGTTCCTGACCGACCAGTCCATCTCCTCGAAGTAGAGGAAATAGCTCTCCTCCATGAGCCCGACGGTTTCGAGAAAGGCCCGGCTGGCGCACAGCGAGGCGCCGAGCACGAAGTCGGTCTCCTCCGCCACGGTCTTGGGGTTGAACTGGCGCGTGACCGGCACGTCGCGGCCGATGCCGCGGCTCATGCCGGTGAGCAGGTTGAACCGGCTGCCGTTGAGGCACTGCCAGTGCCCGGGCCGGTGGTAGTAGCGGACCTGGGTGCCGCACATGCCGACCTTGTGGGTCGCGTCCATCCGGGCGATGAGTGCGGAGACGGCGCCAGGCTCCACCACCGTGTCGTTGTTGAGGCACCAGAAGTAGGTGGTGCGCGAGTCGAGCAGGGCGTGGCGCAGGCCGATGTTGTTGCCCGCGGCGAAGCCCAGGTTCTCCGGGCTGGTGATGAGGGTGACATCGGCGTCGCCGGGCGCGCGCCTCGCCGCGTCCTCGACCCCGATGACGTCCACGGTGACGGGCTTCGCGACCGGCGGGGTGGTCAGGCGGCGCAGCGCGCCGGCCGGAGGCTCGTAGGGCTCCGCCCCCGAAGCCCAGGCGAGGATGCGCTCGACCGAGCCGTTCTCCGAGCCGTTGTCCACCACGATGATCCGCGGGCGCACGGTCGAGCGGAGCAGCGACTCGAGGCACTCGATCGTGTCGCGCCAGCCGTTCCAGTTCACCATGACCACGCAGAGCCGCACGGTTGCCTGCGGGATGGCCGCGACCGTGGCGGGAGCTTCCAGCTCGACCGGACGCATCGGCCTGTTCATGGTCAGGCGTTCCAACGTTCGGCGCCGAGCGTCCGGCCGGCGGCAAGGGAGCGGGCCTGGTCCAGCATGTCGATCCCTCTCAGCCAGCGGATCTGCAAGAGCACCCCGAGCCCGCGCAGCCGGGGCCCAAGGCCATGACCGCGCGGCGATAGCAGCATGCGTGGCGCGTGGCCAATCCCGGAAGCCATCACGAGCAGCGCGCGCAGGCGCCAGGTCGCGAGGCTTCCGCCATCGCGCAGGTGGCTGTGGAGAGCCTGGGCGGAAAGCCGCCGCCAGCGCTCCCGCATGGCCCGCAAGCCGGGCCGGGCCGGGTGCAGGGCAACGGCTTCAGGCGCGTAGCGGGGCGGGAAGCCGAGCCTCGTCGCGCGCTGGCCGAAGTCCTTGTCCTCCTGGGTGCCGATGCCGCCGAAGGGCCCCGCGCGGTCGAAGAGCTGCCGGGTGATGAACAGGTTGCCGGTGCCAGTGAACCCCTCGCGGGCGATGTAGCGGTCCATCCGGTAGGCGAAGACCGATTCGAACGCCTCGATCCCCGAGACCCGCCTCGGGTCGGCCACGTCGATCCGGACATCGCCACCCACATGGCCGGAAGGAGTCGCATCCAGCGCCGCGAGCCCGGCCGCAAGCCAGCCGGGGGCGGCCCGCATGTCGGCGTCGATGAACGCGAGCCGCTCGGCCCGGGCGGCGGCCACGCCCATGTTCCGCGCAGGTCCCGGACCGCGCTCGCGGCAGAGAAGGAAGCGCGCCTCGGGCCACGCCTCCTGCAGCGGGTCGAGCGGCGCGGTCGACCCGTTGTCCACCACGATCACCTCGAACCAGGCGCCGGGGGGGGCCTGGCCCACCAGCGACTGCAGCAGTCGGTCGAGAAGCTCGGGCGTGTTGAGGTGGGGGACGATGACGCTCGCGACCGGCGGTGCGGCAAGGTCGGCGCCCGGAGCGGCGAACCTGGAGGGCCGCGCCGGCGCGGGCTCGGCCCCCGCCGGCATGCCGGCGGGGCCTGGCCCGAGGGTCTTCGCTGGCCGCGTCAACGTCCGCCCCGGGCGAGCGCCGCGGAGAGCGAGAGGAGCTGGGCGACTCCCTGGGTCTGGAACCGGTAGCGTCGTTCCTCGCCCGCGTCCTCGCCCTCGCTCTGGCGCTCAAACAGGTCGAACCGGTCGGCAAGCAGGTCGAGCCGGGCCGCCAGCGCGTTCGCCTCGCTGCCCGGCAGCAAGGGCAGCAGATCTTCCGCCGAGAACCAGCCCTCGGGCGTTCCGGAGGCCTTCGCCGCTGCGATGAGGACCGGCAGGTCCGCCCGGACCTCGGGGCGCGCGAGCACGCGCTGCACGCGCGCAGGAAGGCCGGCGTTCCATTCCGCCAGCACGGCTTCTGTTCCCCTTGTGACGTCGTCGGGAGTGACCGTGCCGCGGCGGTCCTCGAGGGCGACCAAGGCTGCGCGCGAGCCGATGAGCCGCACGAGATAGGGCGAACCTGCCGCCATGCGCGCGATCATTGCCTGCGTCTCGGGCGGAAAGACGAGCCCGGTTGCGGCCTCGGCCCGCTCGAGGATGAACATCATGTCGGCCTCGGCCATGGGCCCGACCCCCAGGCCCACGATATTGCGGCGGATGGATGGCGTGAAGCCGACCAGCTCGTCGAGGTTCGAGGCCACGCCGGTCAGCACCAGCTGGACGCGGGCCGCCCGGTCGGAGAGGTTCTTGATGAGCTCGGCGACGTCGCGGCGGAAGGTGGGGTCGCGCACGCGGTCATACTCGTCGAGGATCAGGATGACGCGGGTGCCGACGATCCGGCCGAACAGCTCGGCAAGCGACCGCGGGTCGAGCGGTTCCGGTCCGAGCAGCTCGGCGAAGCTGCGGCCGTGCTCGCGCTCGTCGGCCACCGGCGAGATGTCGGCGTGGTAGAGGAGCGGGATCTGCGCGGCGAAGGTGCGGAACATGTCGTCGAACCGCGCCTCGACCCCGCAGGACCCGTAGAGCACGAGATAGCGGGCATCGCGCGCCGTCTCGGCGAACACATGGACGAGCGAGGTCTTGCCGATGCCGCGCTCGCCGAACAGCACCACATGCGCGCGCTGCTGCTCGATCGCGGCGATGAGATCGGCGAGGACGTCGGCCCGGCCGGCGAACCGGTCGCGGCTGGTGACCGGCTGCGAGGCGGTCAGCGCGTCGGCGAGCGCAAGCCTCGCCCGCTCCGGCTGGATCCGCCCACCGGGCGGCAGGAAGTCAGCCAGCTCGTCGGTCGCGGCAACCGAGAACCGCGGCAGCCGCGCGCCGGTCGCCGGCGCCTCGGCGCTTTCCGCCTGCGTTCCGCCGAGCCGGCGCAGCGAGCGACGCGCCAGCCCGGCAAGACCTGTCGGCCCGCCCCCCTCTGCCGACGCAGCGCCTGCCATCTCGCCGCCCTGTCGTTCGCGCGACACGCCCTCGTCCATCTCCGCCCGGTTCCCTTTCGTCCCTAGCGACAAAGCTGCGCCATGACAAAGCCGTGCCACGACAAATCCGCGCCCTTGACAAAGGCGGCCCGCATCTGCCGGTCGCCGCCTGTCACGCGGCTCAGTCACGGTCCAGCGGCAAGGAGGTTAATTCCTGTCACCGGCCGATTGCCTGCCAGCAGGCCTTGCGGCTAAGGGCTGGCGCGTTCGGGGAAAGCGCCAATCCGGCGGGGAGATGGATTTGTGGGCTTGACAAGGTGCAGCGGTCCCGAAGGTCGGGCGGCCCGAGCCCTCGGCGGCTCTTGCTCGCGCGCGGCCGTCCCGCCCCTCGCGGCCCTGCTCCTGCTCTCGGGCACGGCCGCTTTCGCCCAGGCACCTGCTCCCGCCACCGGCGGCGAGCCCGCGCGCACGCCCTCGGCGACGCAGGCCGACTCTGAGCAGGACTCGCCGGGCGTGCCACAAGGCGCACCTCGGGGGGCGCCGGGAGACGAACCGCAGCGTGCCGAGCCGCAGCCCGCGGGGCCGCAGCCGGTCGGTCCGGTCCGCACCTTCGAGCCGGTGCCCATTCCCGAAGGCATGGCGCCACCGGGCGTCCGGACGACTCCGCTCGAACCCGGCGCAGAACCACCGCCGGCGCCCGTGGGCCCGCCGCCGGTCGACCTGCGCCAGGGCGGGCGCGTGGCGCCCACGGTGCCCGGCGCCGCGGAGGCGGGGCTGGTGGTGGCGGACCCGCGGCGGGTGCTCGGAGCGGATGCGCTGCCTGCAGTCGGCGAGGCGGTGGCGGCAGCCTCCGGCCTGCGCCTGTCGGCGGTCCTGCGCGCGCGTTACCTCGACAACTTCGGCCTTCTTCCCGATCGGGACGTCGTCGACGATCCAAGCGAGGTCCTGCTCGAACCGTCGATCGTCGCGGCCATCGGGCGGCGCGTGGGGCGCCAGCTCTTCTATCTCGACACGTCCCTTGGCAGGAGCGAGGCAATCAAGAACCGCGATCGCTCCGCCAACCAGATCGCCCTCAACGGCGGCATGGCGTGGCGGCTGGGTCGGCAGTGCGACGGGCGGGTCGCCGGCGCCTGGACGACCGGGCGGGTGCTGTCGACCGACCTCCTGGTCCGCCGCGACCAGACCAACCGCACCACCACGTTGCTGTTGAGCGGCGCCTGCCGGCTGGACTCCGGCCTTCTGGCGTCTGCCAGTCACACCCGCGGGCGGCAGCGCTTCGAGCTGGCCCGCGGCGTCGACTTCGGCTCGAACTTCTGGGCCGCCGGCGGTTCGCTTGGCTACGCCCTCGGCCGGCGTGGCCAGGTCGGCGTCGAGGCACGCTATCAGAATGCCGTGTTCCCGTTCGGCTCTCCCGGCGTCGTGCCGGTGCCAGTGGTCGCAGGGAACGATCGGACCGAGAGCATCGGGGTCTCCGGGGTGGCGACCTACCGCTTCACCCGCTATCTCGTGGCGAGTGCCGGCATTGGCTGGACCCGGACGACCTCCAGCGATCCCGTCGCCGATGACTTCTCCGGCTGGACCGGCAATGTCAGCCTCGCCTACAATGCTTCCCGCTGGGGGGCTTCGGCGGGCTTTGCCCGAAACGTCTCGCTCGGGCAGGATCCGCTGGCGAGGTTCGTGGTCGACGAGGTGTTCAACGCGGCTGTCACCTACCGGCTGACCCGGAGGGTGTCGGCGACCGGCGGGTTCGACTACCAGCATCCGGATCGCCGGGGCATCGTCATCGGGCCGGGCGCGTTCCTGTCCCTCGTTGACAGGAACTGGCGTGCATCGGTTGGCGCCGACGTCGCGCTCGCCCAGCGCCTCGACCTGTCCGTCGACTATGGTCACCAGACCCGCGAATTCGATCTCCTGCCGGGCCGTGCGCATGCCAATACCGTGACGGGCGCGCTCCGGTTCGTCTTCCGATGACCGACTGGCCGTCAGCACCTGATCAAGTCCCGCGCAGGGCTGCCGTTAGCCCTGCCGGCGTGCCATCCGCCCGGCGGGTCGAGCGCCCCGCCCGCCGGCATCCTGGGGAGAAAGCCATGCCCGACCTTCCCGTCGTCTTCCGGCCCGCCCTGCGCCGGTTGTGGCCTTTTGCCGCAGCCGCCTTTTCGGCCTGCGCCGTCGTGCCGCCGGCTGGAGCGCAGACCCCCGCGCCGGCCTACCAGGGGTATGTGCTCGGCCCGGGGGACGCCATTGCCGTCACCGTCTACGGCCACGACGCCTTCAACGTCACGACGCGGATCAAGCCCGACGGCACCATCTCGATGCCGCTCGTCGGCCAGATCCCGGCGGCGGGACGGACGGTGGTGACGCTTGCGGCCGACATCAGCCGGCGCCTGACCGAGGCGCGGCTGCTCCGCGACCCGATCGTCAACGTCGAGATCGGCGACTACCAGTCGCGCACGGTCCGCGTGGTGGGGCAGGTCTCGCGCCCTGGGATCATCCCCCTCGACCAGCCCTACACGCTCTTGGACGTGCTGCTGAAGGCCGGCTGGGTCCGCGGCGACGGCTCGCGCAACATCATCGTCCGCCGCGCGGGCGTCCCCGACCGGGAGATCAGCATCGACGCGCTCCTGAAGGGGGACCCGGCGGCGGACGTGCCCATGGAGCCCGGGCTCACCGTCGTCGTCCCCGAGCCCGAGCTCGTCTACGTCATGGGCGGCGTGGGGCGTCCGGGCGGCTATCCGCTGCTGGAGGGCATGACGGTGCGCCGCCTGATCGGCATGGCGGGCGGCGCAACCGACGGAAACCCGCGGCGGTTCCGGCTGGAGCGGGACGGCAAGCTCCTGCGCGACGCGACGCTCGACACGCCGCTCAAGGCCGGGGATGTGATCACGCTCCGTCAGGCAAGCTTCTGATGCGGGCGCCGGCGGGAAGGCGCGACAGGCGGGACATGGCGCCCGCCGCAGGGCGGGGCACGCGGGTGCCGCTGATCTGCTGGCGGTCGAATCTTAACCAGTCGGCAAGGATGACGCGGCGCGAAAACCGCGCTAACGGGGCCGTGATGGCGGGTGCGGGTCGGGAATCGCGCCGGCCGGCCGGGTTGCCGGTTGCAGGTGTCGCAGGAGGACGGGCGTGAACCTCATCCAGTTCCTGAGAATCTTCTGGGCGCGACGGTGGCTGGTGCTCGGCACCACGCTGGCGTCCCTGCTGGTTGCCACCCTTGTCGCCTCGACGCTGCCGAAGCGTTACCCGGCAACGGCCCGGGTCATGCTCGACACGGTCAAGCCCGACCCGGTGACCGGTACCGGGATCTCGATGCGCGAAGCGCGGCCCTTCATCCAGACCCAGGTCGAGGTGCTGCGCGATCCTCGGGTGACTGGCGCGGTCGTCGACCGTCTGGGTCTCGCCAATGACCCGGCGACGATCGCGGCCTACCAGGCCTCGGGGTTCCGCGAGGAGGACGGAGGCATCCGCCGCTGGCTCGGGAACCAGATCGCGCAGCGCGTGGCGGCCGGTCAGGTCGGCCAATCGTCCATGATGGAGATCGTCTTCGAGGGGCCGACGCCCGAGTATGCGAAGGCGGTGGTGGGGGCGCTCAGGGATGCCTACATCGCCGAGACGCTGCGCATCAAGACGGACGCGGCGGCGCGGACGGGGGCGTGGTACGCCGAGCAGGCCGAGAAGGAGAAGGCGCTGCTCGAGAAGGCGGAGGAGCGTCGGACCGCCTTCATGCGCGAGAACAACATCACGCTGACGGCCGGGCCCGGCAGCCCGGACACCGAGATGAAGAAGCTGGAGTCGCTTCAGGCGGCGCTGGCGGCGGCGCGCGGGTCGACTGGCACCACGCTTGCGGCGGCCGGCGAGAGCGTACCGAATGCGGCGGCCGACCAGCTCCGCGTGCAGCTGGCCTCGATCGAGGACGAGATCGCCCGGGCCTCCGAGCAGCTCGGGCCCGAACACCCCGCCTACAAGGCGGCGCTGGCGCGCAAGCGGGCCATCGAGATGCAGCTCGCGAACGTCACCCGCCAGGGCGAGGCCAACCGGGCGGCGGCGGCGAACATTGCGCGAGGGTCCATCGCGCAACTCGAGCGCGAACTGGCCGCCCAGCAGCAGCTCGTGATTGCCCGCAAGCCCATCTACGACGAGCTTACCGTGCTTGACCGCGAGGTCGAGCTGCGGCGGGCGCAGTATGAGCGGGCACTGGCGCGTGCCGCCGATCTGCGGCTCGAGTCCGACGTCTCGGAAACCTCGTTCGTGCTGATGGGGGATCCGATCGCCGAGCAAACCCCCTCCTACCCGAAGATGGGGCGGATCGTGACGCTCGCGGGGATTTTCGGTCTCATCCTCGGGCTGCTTGCGGCGCTCGTCGCGGAGTTCGTCGCCCGCCGGGTTCGCGGGGCGGAGGACCTCGCCTACGCGACCGGCGCTCCGGTGCTGGTGACGGTGACCTCGCAGCCTCCGTCGCCCCTCAGGCTCCAGCTGCGGCGCCTCCTCGCGCGGCGGACGGAGCGTGACGACGAAAGCGAACTGCAGGCGATCTGATCATGACCGACCCCTCCCAGCTTGCCGTGGATCCGGCCGACGTCAGCGGCCGCGAGGCCGTCCCCATGGGCGATGCCCTGCTCCAGACGGGGATGCTCTCCGACGAGGATGCCCGCCGCGTCGCCGAGCACCAGGCGCGCACCGGCCTCGACTTCGACCGTGCGGCCGTGGAGCTTGCCCTCGCGACGCCCGAGGACGTCGCCGAGGCCCGCGCCCAGCTTCAGGGCAGCCTCGCCCTCAGCCTTGCTCCGTCGTCCGAGGTCTCCGACGAGCTTGTGGTCCTGTCCGACCCGGCGAGCCCAAGGGCGGAGGCCATTCGCCTGCTTCGCACCCAGATCATCTCCCAGCATGTGAGCGCCGGCCGCCGGGCCCTTGCCGTGTGCGCGGCAGTCGATGGGTCGGGCGCGACCTACATCGCCGCCAACCTCGCGGCCGCCCTGTCGCAGGTCGGCTACAAGACGCTGCTGGTCGACGCCAACCTCCGCAACCCGCGGATCGACGCCATCTTCGGGATCGATCCGAGCGGTCCGGGCCTCACCTCCTATCTCGCGCTGCAGGCCAACCGGCCGGAGCGGGTCATCTATCCCAATGTGCTGCCCAACCTCTCCATCATTCCCTCCGGCCCGCCGGTCGCGCGTCCGCAGGAGCTGCTCTCGGGCGCACGGTTTCGCGCTGGCGTCGACATCGTGCTGCGCGAGTTCGACGTGGCCATCTTCGACACGCCGGCGACGAACGAGAACGCCGACGCGCTGACGGTTGCCGGGGTGCTGGGCTACGCGCTGGTCGTCGCGCGGCGCGACACGGCGTTCGTGAAGGACGTGCAGGCCCTCGCGGCCCAGCTTGCGGCCGCACGCGCGACGATCGTGGGGTCGGTGCTGAACGACTACGAAACGCCCTGATCCCTTGAGGGAAGCGGGTCGCGCCGGTCCCGGCGTTGGAAGGCGGAGCCATGCAGGTTGCGATGACGCCGATGGAAACCGTGGGGCTGAGGCAGTTCGCCGCCCGCAACCCGGCGCTCGTGCTCGGCCTCCTCGCCGTGGGTATCCCCACACTCGTCGCCATGGCCAGCCAGAGCTGGACGCGGGAAGAAGGAGTCCACGGGCCGATCGTTCTCGCAACCGGCTTCTGGCTTATCTGGCGCCGGGCGGACGAGATCCGGCGCGAGGCCGTCCCGGGCAACTTCTGGCTGACGCTCGCAGGCCTGCTCGTGGCTGCCGCCATCTACACCTTCGGCCGTGCCTACGGCTTCCTCGTGCTGGAGGTCGGCGCCGTCTACCTTGCGGGCATTTCGCTTGCCTATGGCTTCATCGGCTTCCGCTTGCTCCGGAAGCTGTGGTTCCCCATCCTCTACCTCGGCTTCGCGGTGCCGCTGCCGGGGTGGCTGCTCGACTCGATCACCCTCCCGCTCAAGTATCTGGTCTCGGACATCGTGACCCGCCTGCTCCAGGCCGTGGGCTACCCCATCGTGCAGGTTGGGGTCACGCTCTACATCGCCCAGTACCAGCTCCTCGTCGAGGACGCCTGCGCCGGTCTCAACTCGATCATCAGCCTCACCGCCATCGGCCTCTTCTACATCTACCTCTTCCACAACGCGTCGTGGCGCTACGCGCTCCTGCTCGTGGCGCTGGTGCTGCCCATTGCGATTGCTGCCAACGTGATCCGCGTCATCATCCTGGTGCTCATCACCTATTATCTCGGGGACGAGATGGCGCAGGGCTACCTTCATGACACGGCAGGCATCGTGACCTTCGTCTCGGCGCTTCTTCTCATCTTCATGATCGACGGGCTGCTGACCCCGGTCCGCCGGATGCTGACACGGAGGTCGGATGCTCCGGCGGCGTGATCTCCTCCTGGGCGCGCCGCTCCTGGCTGCGGCGGGCGGCGCCTGGGCGCTGAAACCGCGCAACCGGATGAACCTGCTGGGGGACGCAAGCCTCGAGACCGTGGTGCCCGAGCGAATCGGTGACTGGGAGGTCACTCCGTCGAACGCGTTCGTCCTGCCCGAGGCCCGCGAGGGAAGTCTGGCCGCCACCCTCTACGACCAGCAGCTCTCCCGCCTTTACACCGGTGCCAGTCTGCTTCCGGTCATGCTGGTCATTGCCTACGGCAGCACCCAGAGCGATCTCCTCCAGCTCCACCGGCCGGAGGTCTGCTACCGTGCCGTCGGCTTCTCGATCGACCGGTCCGAGCGGGTGGACGTGGCCGTGGGCAACGCCCGGGTGCCGATGCGGGCGCTGACCGCCCGCGCCAACGACCGGGTCGAGCCCATCCTCTACTGGACCCGGCTCGGCGATCTCCTTCCCACCAGCAACAACGAACAGCGGCTGATGAAGCTCAGGACGGAGATGCAGGGCTACATCGCCGACGGCGTGCTGGTGCGCCTGTCCACCGTCGCGGAGCCGACTCCCGAGGTCTTCGCGGTGCTCGAGGCGTTCGCGCGGGCCATGCTGCAGGACATCACCGGTCCTGGTCTCGTCGCGCTGGTCGGCAGGCCGACGGCGGCAGCGATCCGGGGAGTGCGGGCATGAGGGCCTGGACCAGCACCGCAGCTGACAACGCGGCGAGGCTGGCGCCTGCCGTCTGGAGGGCGGAAGGCCGCATTGCGCCCTTTGTCTCCTGGCCCTGCTGTCGCCGTCCCCTTCCGTCCGCGCCCGCTTGGTCAGTCGGAGTTGGTGAACGGCCGAAGCACGAAGTGGATGAAGGCGAGCACGCCGGCAATGCCGCCCGTCGCCACGAGATGGTAGAGGAGGTTGTCCTGCTCGACCGCCGCATTGCCCACCTGGTTGAGGACGGCAAGCGCCACGGAGGCGCCGAGATATTGCCAGAGGCTGTCGCGCGGCGGCCCGACCGAGCGCTGCAGGAACAGGACGATGAGCCCGGCGAAGATGCCAACCGTCACCCAGTCGTAGACCGTCTCCATCTGCCGCCGGCCTCCCGAAACTCCCGGCACTGGACGGTCGTGACGTCCGCGCCCGAACGCCCCCGCGCTAGCGGCAACACGCGTCGCCTGCAACGCGCGTATCATTCCGTTAGCCATGTTTCGGTCCTGCAGCGGTTGTGGGAGCGCTGCAGATGCACGGCATGACGTCGGCCATGACCGCAGCAGCCCCCGTCACCCGCGTGCCGGCGGTCGAGGAAGCCAAGGTTCCCCTCGACCTCATGGTCTTCATCATCAGGGTGCTCGAGTTTCTCCTGGTTCTCGGCTCCGGGGCCGTCGCCCTCTATCTCTGGAGCGATGTCATCCCCGGATCCGGCCTCGCCGACTATCTCCGCGCGATCTTTGGGGCGGGTCTTCTGTTCGCGCTCGTTGCCGAGATCATCGGCACCTATGATCTCGACGCCCAGTTCTCGCTGCGCCGCGCCTGGCAGCGCCTGTTCACGAGCTGGGGGATGACGGCGCTGTTCCTCGTCACCACCGCCTTCCTGCTCAAGGTCTCGGCCGAATTCTCGCGGGGCTGGGCCCTCACCTGGTTCGTGACGGGCGGGGTGATGCTGGCCGGCAGCCGGGCTGCGCTTACCATCTGGCTTCGCCGCCTCAAGCGCCACGGCGTCTTCGACAGCCGCGCCGTCATTTTCGGCGCCGGTGAGCAGGGCCAACGGCTGGCCGACTACATTCGGGGGAACGATCGGCTCACCATTTCGCTCCTCGGCTTCTTCGACGACCGCCGGGATGGCCGCGTGCCGGTCATCTTTGGCGACCTTCCCGTCTTCGGCACCTGTGACGACCTCGTGGCGGCGATCCGCGAGGGCCTCATCGACCAGGTGATCGTCGCGCTTCCATGGTCGGCCGAGGAGCGCATCCGGGAGGTTGTCGCCAAGCTCGCGCTGACGCCGGTGCGAATCCGCCTCGCGCCCGATCTCGCAAGCTTCGCCTTCGCCCACCGCCCGCTTGTCCTTCTCGGCGACCTTCCCGTCCTCACCCTCTTCGAGCGGCCCATCTCGGGCACCGACGCCATCATCAAGCGCGCCGAGGACGTGATCCTGACGCTCCTCATCCTTGCCGTCATCTGGCCCGTCCTTGTGGTCACGGCGATCGCGATCAAGCTCGACAGCCCGGGCCCGGTGTTCTTCCGCCAGCCGCGCGAGGGGTTCAACAACCGCCTTTTCGAGGTCCTCAAGTTCCGCTCGATGACGCACGAGCTCTGCGAGACCGATGGCATCCGCCAGGCAACCCGGGGCGACAAGCGGGTGACGCGCGTCGGCGCCTTCATCCGCCGCACCTCGATCGACGAGCTCCCCCAGCTCCTCAACGTCCTGAAGGGCGACATGTCGCTCGTCGGTCCCCGCCCGCATGCCCCCTCGACCCGGGCAGCCGGGCGGCTGTTTCACGAGGTGGTCCAGACCTATGCCGCGCGCCACAAGGTGAAGCCGGGGATGACCGGCTGGGCGCAGGTCTGCGGCTTCCGCGGCGAGACCGACACGGAAGACAAGCTCCGGAAGCGGATCGAGCACGACCTCCACTACATCGAGAACTGGTCGGTCGGCTTCGACCTCTACATCCTCTTCCGCACCATCTTTGCGGTCATCGCGCCCAAGAACGCCTTCTGAAGGCGGAAGGCGTCCGCTTTTTCCGGGCCTGCCAGCGCGTTCGTCGGGGACGATGGGCGCGAGTTGTCAAAAATTTTTACAGGTGGCCGATCAGGCGGCGCGCAGAGCCTCGCCATTTCAGTCTATTAGCCATGCGGAGAAGTTGGCACGGTTTTTGCATCATGTCGGTTATGCAACCGTTGGAGGATGGCATGAACCTGTCTCTCGTGTCCCGGGCAGCCGTCGCCGGCCTTGCCCTCGCCTTCGCGGCGGTGCCCGCCGCTGCGGTGTCGACCTTCCGTCAGTTCCAGCAGGCCAATCCGTCCGACGAACTGTTCGTTTACACGGCCGGGCCGGTGAGCAGCTTCACCGGGACCTATACCCTCGGCCTGTCGACGCCGCGGTTCGGGATCCCGCCCATCTTCTTCCCGGTGACCGTCACGATCTCGGCGACCTCCACCGACCCGCTGATGATGATGACGCCCACCACCTTTGCGCAGACGGGCTGGGCGGGCACCATCACGCTCACCACGACCGATCCGCTCGTCCCGGGGGGCAACCTGCTGACCGTGACCTTCGCCGGAGCGGTCGCACAGTTCGAGAGCGACGGCGGCCCTGGCAACTGGGCCGCGGCACTTGCGCTTGCGGCCCCGAAGGTCCCGGGTCCCGGCGGGTCGTTCATCGCCTATCTGACGGACTATCTTCCGCAAAAGTGGATCGAGAGCTCGAATGCGAACAACTTCGCCCTGAGCTTCTCGGGCGGCGCGACCATCTCCGGTCCGTACGCGGGCACGGGCACCTTCGCGGCCCTCGTGCCGGAGCCGGCGACCTGGGCCATGCTCATCGCCGGGTTCGGGATGGTGGGGCTTGCGGCGCGCCGGCGTCGGGCTGCCGCAACGATCGCCTGAGTTCTCCGGTCTGGCTTTGAGGCGCCAGGTCCGCGAAGCGGGCCTGGCGCTTTGGCTTCCAGCCCGACAGACATGCTGCACCTGTCAAACTTTCTTACAGCCGGAGCCTGATGACCGACTGATGACTCAAGCCGTTCAACCACTTACGCGAGCAGAACGGTTGGCACGCTTTTTGCAGAGACAGGGGCAACGGTCGGGGGGTCCGGCCGCGCACTGAGGAGTTGAAGGCATGAATCGCATGTTGAAGCTCGGCGCGATTGTGGCGGCGTGCGCCGGCGCCATCGCTGCCCCGGCTGCCGCCGTGACGACCTTCCGCCAGTTCCAGCAGGCGGTCCCGACGGCTGAGCCCTTCTCGTATGTGAACGGGGCAACCAGCACCTTCTCGGGCAGCTATGCGCTGGCGCTCTCGACGCCGCGGTTCGGCGTGCCGCCGATTTTCTTCCCGGTGACCGTCACCATCTCGGCGTCGACGACCGCTCCGCTCATGATGATGTCGCCGACCACCTTCGCGCAGGCGGGCTGGGCCGGGACCATCACGCTGACCTCGACCGACCCGCTCGTTCCCGGTGGCAACCTGCTGACCGTCAATTTCTCGGGTGCGGTTGCCCAGTTCGAGCAGTCGGGCGCCAACTGGGCGGCGGCGATGGCCCTTGCGGCTCCCAAGGTTCCGTCCATCCCCGGCGGGCCGTTCATCACCTATGCGACGAGCTACGCGCCCCAGAGCTGGATTGCGCTCTCCAACGTCAACAACTTCGCCCTGAGCTTCTCGGGCGGTGACGCGATCGGGGGCCCCTATGCCGGCACCGGCACGTTCGCGGCGTTCGTTCCCGAGCCGGCCACCTGGGCCATGCTGATCGCGGGTTTCGGCATGGTCGGCTTCGCCGCCCGCCGGCGTCGCACCATCGCGACGATCGCCTGACCTCACCCTTTCGTCCGCAGGGGGCGGGCCTTCTTCGGGAGGCCCGCCCTTCGTGCGTCAGGGATAGAGGAGGCCTGAAACCCAGCCGCCCTCGGTCCGCCAGCAGCGCTCCCGATGGTGCTGTCGCCCTTCGCGGTCCTCCCAGAACTCGAACCAGCGCGGCCTCAGCCGAAAGCCCGACCAGAAGGGGGGGCGCGGCACCGCGCCGGGGAAGCGGGCCGCCATCTCGAGGAGGCGCGCCTCGAACGTCTCCCGCCGGTCGAGCGGCTGCGACTGGGCCGAAGCCCAGGCCGAGAGCTGGCTCGCCCGCGGCCGGGTCGCGAAATAGCTGTCCGCCTCGGCATCCGGAACCTGCGTCACCGGCCCCTGGAGCCGCACCTGTCGCTTGAGGGCCTTCCAGTGGAAGCAGAGCGCCGCTTCCGGCGTTTCTGCGAGCTGCCGGCCCTTGGCGCTTTCGAGGTTGGTGAAGAAGACGAAGCCGTCGGGCCCGAAGCGCTTCAAGAGCACCATGCGCACGTCGGGCCAGACCCTGCCATCCTGCTCGCGCGCGACGGTTGCAAGGGCACAGGCGTTGGGATCATTGGGTTCGGTGGCTTCGGCGTCTGCCAGCCAGCGGGCAAAGCGTTCGAAGGGATCGATCATGGTGCGAGGGCCTAGGGCGGCTTGTGCCCGGGTGCAATGCGACCTACATCGCTGTGGCTGCACGGCAACAGCAGGCACAGAACCTTCCGGACACGGCCGCAGATGACCGACCCCTACGCGACTCTTGGCGTGGACCGCACCGCCGACGAGGCCGCGATCAAGCGCGCCTACCGGAAGCTCGCGAAGGAGCTCCACCCCGACCGGAATGCCGACAACCCCAGGGCTGCCGAGCGGTTCAAGGCGGTGACCGCGGCCTACGAACTCCTCTCCGACAAGGAAAAGCGCGCAGCCTACGACCGCGGCGAGATCGACGCCGATGGCAACCCAAGAATGCCGCGCGGGTTCGACGGCTTCGCGCGTGGCGCGCGCCCCGGGGGAGGGTTCCGCCCCCCGCCGGGCGATTCGGCCGGGTTCGAGGCCGACTTCGGCGACATTCTCTCCGAGCTGTTCGGTGCCGCGCGCGGCGGCCGCGCGGGCCCGCGCGCACCCGCGCGGGGGGCGGATGTGGCCTACCGGCTCGCCATCCCCTTCGTCGATGCAGCGCTCGCCCGGCCGCAGCGCATCACGCTGCGATCGGGCAAGACGATCGACCTCAAGCTGCCGCCGGGCGTGGAAGACGGCCAGCAGCTCCGGCTTGCCGGCCAAGGCGAGCCGGGCCCGGCCGGCCCGGGCGATGCGCTCGTCACGCTCGTCATCCAGCCGGATTCGCGCTTCACGCGTGACGGAGACGACATCCGCGTCGATCTTTCGGTACCGCTCGCAACCGCGGTTCTCGGCGGCCAGGTGCGCACCCCTGTGCCCGATGGCGACGTGATGCTCTCCATCGCGCCGGGCACGAGTTCCGGCAAGGTGATGCGGCTCAGGGGCAAGGGCTGGACCCGGCGCGACGGCACGCGGGGCGACCTCCTCGCCCGCGTGATGGTCGAGGTGCCGGTGGGGGACGCGGCGCTCGAGAAGCTGTTCCGCGACCGGCAGGCGGCGGCAGGCTGAGGAGGTGGGCCGGCGGCCCGGGCCCCTGGCAGGCCTGGTCAGGGAAGTCCTCGGGGCCGCCTGGCGCGACGGGGCCGTTCACGCGGGCAACCTTGCCTATCTCGCGCTCGTGACCCTGTTCCCGGCGACCATCCTGGTCACTGCGGTGGCGGGGCTCCTCGGCCGCTCCGATGCCGGGCAGGAGGCGATCGCGGGCTTCCTTGCGCTCTTGCCGCCTTCGGTGGCCGGCGTTCTCAGGCCCCTCGTCGCCGAGGTGGTCGAAGGTCGGCCGGCGGGCGCGCTCGGGCTTTCCGCGCTGGTTGCCCTCTGGACCGTCTCGGGCTTCCTCGAGACCCTGCGCAGCCTCGTGCGCAAGGCCCACGGCGCTGAGGATGACCGGCCCTTCTGGCAGACCCGCCTGCTGATGGCGGCGGCGGGCCTGGCCGCCGCTGCCTCCGTGCTGCTGAGCGTCGCGATCGCAGTCCTTCTCGCGCTGGCGCGGACCCTGCTCGGACTCCTCCACCTGGCCCCGCTCGTCTCCGGCCTCGCCCGCCTCGTGCCCTTCGGCGTCGGCTTCCTTGCGCTGTGGACGCTTCTTGCCGGGCTTGCTCCGCGGAGCGCCCCTGGGCCGCACTGGCCCGGCGCGCTTCTCGTGCTCCTGATCTGGGCGGTCGCCCTTGCACTCGCGGACCCGCTTGTCGCCCTCGCCGGCGGCCTCGCTCGCACCTATGGGGCGCTCGCCGGGATCATGCTTGCGCTCCTCTTCTTCTACATCCTCGGCTTCGCGCTGGTGCTTGGAGCGGAGACCAACGGCGCCCTTTCCAGACGCCGCCGCGCCCGCCTAGAAGCGGGCAGCACCAAGGGGACTTCCGCATGGCACTGATGGCAGGAAAGCGCGGGCTCGTCATGGGGGTGGCGAACGACCGTTCGCTCGCCTGGGGCATCGCCTCCGCACTCCACCGCGAGGGGGCGGAGCTCGCCTTCTCCACGCCTGGCGAGGCCTTCGCCCGGCGCGTGCGGCCGCTTGCCGACAGCATCGGCTCCGCCCTCGTCCTCGACTGCGACGTGGCCGACGACGCCTCGATCGACTCCTGCTTCGCCGCGCTCGCCTGCCACTGGGACCGGCTCGACTTCCTCGTCCACGCCATCGGATTCTCCGACAAGGAGGAGCTGCGCGGCCCCTATCTTGCCACCTCGCGGGCCAACTTCCGCCTGTCGATGGAGGTGTCCTGCTACAGTTTTACCGCCGTTGCCCAGCGGGCGGTTCCCCTGATGACGCGGGGCGGGGCTCTGCTCACCCTTAGCTACTATGGCGCCGAGAAGGTGGTGCCCCACTACAACGTGATGGGCCTTGCCAAGGCCGCGCTCGAGGCCTCGGTCCGCTATCTGGCGGTCGATCTCGGGCCCCGCGGCATCCGGGTCAACGCCATTTCCGCCGGCCCGGTCCGGACGCTGGCCGCCTCGGGCATCGGCGACTTCCGCTACATCCTCAAGTGGAACGAGCTGAACAGCCCGCTCCGGCGCAACACCACGCTGGAGGACGTCGGCGGCGCCGGCCTCTATCTCCTCTCCGATCTTTCATCCGGCGTCACCGGCGAGATCCACCACGTCGACTCGGGCTACAACATCATCGGCATGAAGGCGGTGGACGCTCCCGACATCGCGCTCGCGAAGGACTGATCGCCGTTACTTATTGACGAACGCGTTTCTATGGCCATTGTTCATCCCGTAACTCGGTGCTATTAGGAGGAGAGATTTGCGAAAGGGTGATTCGTGGACTTCCTGCGACTAGCGGCGTCTTTTCTCTTGTCCGCAGGGCTCGCGGTTCACGCGCATGCGCAGGAGCGTTTGCTTCCGGCGAATACGCCCATTCCCCTTGTTGCGCTTGAGGAAGTCTCGTCGAGCGGGCTTCAGGTCGGCACGCGCGTTCGGTTTAGCGTGGCAGAAGACATTATCAACCGAGGTGTCGTCGTGATCCCGCGCGGCTCCCCGGCGACCGGCACAATCACCTGGAAGACCGGGAAGGCCGTCGGCGGCAAGTCGGGCAAGTTCGACGTGACATTCGATGAGGTCGTGGTCGACGGCAACAGGTTTCGCCTGATGGGCAAGCATCGACAGGAAGGCCGGGGCAATACTTTGGGGGCCGTACTTGGCTCGGTCATCATATCTGGCCGGTCGGCGGTCATGATTCCGGGTCAGGTCGTACAGGCCCTCACGGCAGAAACCATCTCCTACTGATTATCCAAGCGCCAGCGCATCGAAGCTTGTCGCCGTTCGGTCGTTCCGGCAGGCACGGGCCATGTCCCACAACAGCTTCGGCCACCTGTTCCGGATCACCACCTGGGGGGAGAGCCATGGGCCCGCCATTGGCGTGGTGGTGGACGGCTGCCCGCCCGGCCTCCCCTTGACCGAGGGCCACATCCAGCCCTTCCTCGACCGCCGCCGGCCCGGCCAGTCGCGCTTCACCACACAGCGCCAGGAACCGGATCAGGTGGAAATCCTCTCCGGCACCTACGAGGGGCTGACGACGGGCACGCCCATCTCGCTCCTCATCAGGAACGTCGACCAGCGCTCGAAGGACTATGCCGCGGTCGCCCGCGCCTACCGCCCGGGTCACGCCGACTTCGCCTATGATGCCAAATATGGCTTGCGCGACCCGCGCGGCGGCGGCCGTGCCTCCGCGCGCGAAACCGCGGCGCGCGTTGCCGCCGGCGCGGTGGCGCGGCAGGTGCTGGGGGAAGGCGTCCGCATCCACGCCTATCTCGTCGAACTGGGCGGGGACCCGATCGACCGCAGCCGCTTTGACCTGGCCGAAGTGGACCGTAACCCCTTCTTCTGCCCAGACCGCGACGCCGCCGCGCGCTGGGAAGGGCTGCTGGACTCCGCGCGCAAGGCGGGCTCCTCGCTCGGCGCCGTCGTCGAGGTGGTGGCGGAAGGCGTGCCGGCCGGCTGGGGAAGCCCGGTCTACATGAAGCTGGACTCCCAGCTTGCGGCGGCGATGATGGGCATCAACGCGGTCAAGGGCGTCGAGATCGGCGACGGCTTCGCAGCCGCGCGGCTCAGGGGCGAGGAGAATGCCGACCGCATGCGCCCGGGCGCGGAAGGGGAGGGCCCCCGCTTCCTCTCCAACCACGCGGGCGGCACGGCAGGCGGAATCAGCACGGGCCAGCCGATCGTGGTGCGGCTCGCGCTCAAGCCCACCTCCTCCATTCTCACCCCGGTCGAGACCATCACCACCACGGGCGAGGCGACCGAGATCGTGACGAAGGGCCGGCACGACCCCTGCGTCGGCATCCGCGCGGCGCCCGTTGCCGAGGCAATGATGGCGCTCGTGCTTGCCGACGCCAAGCTCATGCACCGCGGCCAGACCGGCCGCTAGGCCGCGCGCCCGAACAGCAGCAGCGCGCCTGAGAGCGCCACGGCAAGCGCGACGAGCGAGGCCCCGAGCACCACCAGCAGGGGGCGGGGGCCCGCTGCCAGCAGGTCCCGCATCGGCGAGCGCATGGCCGAGGCGGCGATGGCGAGCGCGAGAAGCCAGCCCGAGACCTGCCCCGCCCGCGCCGCCAGGGCCTCGGGCACGAGTCCGCCGGCGGAGGCGGCGGCAACGGCCAGGAAGCCCAGGAGGAACGCAGGCACGCCCACCCGCCGCCCGTGCGGATGGCCGGCAAGCGCCGCCACGAGAAGCAGCAGCGGCGCGAGCAGCGCGACTCGCGTCAGCTTGACGAGCGTTGCCGTGCGCGCAGCACCTTCGGACACCGCAGCGCCCGCGCCCACGGCCTGCGCCACGTCGTGAACGGCCGCGCCCATGAGGAAGCCCGCTGCCACGTCGCCCAGGCCGAGTGCAGCCGCGAGCGCCGGGTAGAGTGCCATGGCGGCCGCCCCCACGGCGGAGATGCCGACGAGCACCATGGTGAGCTCTCCGCGGGGCACGCGCCGGTCGCCGAGCGTTGCGGCAAGCGCGAGCGCCGCCGAGCCGCCGCAGATGGCGACCGACCCGCCGGCCAGAAGCCCGAACCAGCGCGAGAAGCCCAGCAGCTGGGCAAGGAGCACGCCGGACCCCAGGGCAAGCAGGATCACGACGAGGAGCAGGCCAAGACCGGGCGCGCCGATGGCGGCAAGATCGGCAACGGCGATGCGCGTGCCAAGGAGCACGATGCCAAGGCGCAGCAGCGGTCCGGCAGCAACGGCAAGGCCGGGCACCAGCCGGGGGTCACCCGAGAGGAAATTGAGGGCCAGTCCCACGAGGAGCGCCATGAGCGGCAGGGGAAGGCCATAGCTTGCGGAGAGGAAAGCGGCGGCGAGCACTGCGAGCAGCGCGACGAGGAGACCGGGCAGGTGGTCGGCAAGCCGCGCCTTCGGCGTGGGCTCGATGTCGCCGAAGAGGTCGGCGGCCTGGGGCAGGGGCCGTGCCCGGGGGAGGGTCATCGGCACCTGCCTAGCGTGCCCGGCTGGCGGGGGGAACGGCCCGCTCCGTGCCGGGCCGCGCCTCTCTCCGGCCCGGCAGGCAGGAGAGGCGGCGCCTCTCGGGCCGCGTCTCCTTGGCCCGGCAGGGAGGAGGGGCGGCTGCCTCTCGGGCCGCGTACCTTTCGGCCCGGCAGGGAGGAGGGGCGGCGCCTCTCGGGCCGCGTAGCTTTCGGCCCGGCAGGGAGGGTGGGTGTGGCGGCTGCCTCTCGGGCCGCGTCTCCTCGGCCCGGCAGGGAGGGTTGGTGTGGCGGCTGCCTGCCGGGCCGCAAGAAGAAAGGTGGGGCCACATGTCCTGTAAGCCGGGTTCTGTCCCCTCGTCGGGGGGCAGCCATTCCTCTCGGGCGGCTGTCGCCAGCCGCCTCCAGCGACCAACCCGCGCGCCGGCCGGATCGAGCCGTGGCCCCGAGGGGCCGTGCGCGCCTATTCGGTCTTGCTCCCGGTGGGGTTTGCCCTGCCGTCCCCGTTGCCGGGGCCGCGGTGCGCTCTTGCCGCACCCGTTCGCCCTTGCCGCCACCCTCGCTTTCGCAAGGGCCGGGCGGCGGTTCGCTTTCTGTGGCACTTTCCCTGGGGTCGCCCCCGGCGGGTGTTACCCGCCACCGCCGATCCGTGGAGCCCGGACTTTCCTCGAGGGCGTGCGCCCGCGCGGCTGCCCGGACATGTGGCCCAGCACCCATCTGGCCCACGCGCCCTCCCGGGTCAAGGTGCCCGCACTTGTGCATCGCACCATGGGCGGCTAGGGCGCCCGCGCGTTTCCGCAATGCCTGCAGCAAGGACCGAGGCGATGGCCATCACCCGCACCCTTTCCATCATCAAGCCCGATGCCACGCGGCGGAATCTCACCGGCCGGGTGACGAGCATGCTGGAGGAGGCCGGCTTGCGCGTGGTCGCCTCGAAGCGCATCCGGCTGACGCAGGAGCAGGCGGAGGCCTTCTACGACGTCCACCGCGAGCGGCCCTTCTTCCGCGACCTCGTGGCCTTCATGACCTCGGGACCGGTCGTCGTGCAGGTGCTCGAGGGCGAGGATGCGGTGGCGCTCAACCGCCGGGTGATGGGCGCGACCGACCCAGCGAAGGCCGAGCCGGGCACCATCCGCCGCGAGCTTGCCGAGTCGATCGAGGCCAACTCGGTCCACGGCTCGGACTCGGACGAAAACGCCGCGCGGGAGATCGCCTTCTTCTTCAGGCCCGAGGAGATCGTCGGCTAGACGGGGGAACGGCTCCGGCGTGCGGCGAACTCCCGCCGCAATCGCCCCTCGCAGGCCCGCCGCCTCCCTTCCGCGCCGGCGCGGCCGGGCCCTGGTCGACAGCGGCCGGAGTCTCGGCCTAGGCCTCGAGCTCGACGTCCCAGTAGAGATAGTCGCGCCAGGTCTCGTGGCAGTAGTGCGGCGGGAAGGCCCGGCCGTTCTCCTGAAGCTGGTGGCTGGTCGGCTGGAACGGCCGCTGCCGCGGCATCATGTGCGCCTCGGCCGGCGTCCGCCCGCCTTTCCTGAGGTTGCAGGGCGCGCAGGCCGTCGTCACGTTGGTCCAGGTGGTGCGCCCGCCGTAGGCGCGCGGCACGACGTGATCGAAGGTGAGATCCTCGCGGCTGCCGCAATACTGGCAGGTGAACTTGTCGCGGAGGAACAGGTTGAAGCGGGTGAAGGCGGGGTTGGCCGAGGGCTTCACATATTGCCGGAGCGCCACCACGGAAGGGAGCCGCATCGCGAAGCTCTGCGAGCGGATCTCCCGCTCATACTCCGCCACCACGTCCACCCGCTCGAGGAACGCTGCCTTGATTGCATCCTGCCACGACCACAGCGAAAGCGGATAGTAGGAGAGCGGGGTATAGTCGGCGTTGAGCACGAGGGCCGGGCAGGCTTCCGGCGAGACGTTGCGCTCCAGCCGCTCGAGGATCTCGGGATGATACATGCCGGCACGACCTCCCTCTGCGCTCGCGCAGGTCTGGAAATCCGGCCCTATCGCACCTCGGGCAGGTGGCTCCCACCGCCTGCGCCGCCCCTATACCAGAGGCTGTATGTCGCGCGTATGACAGCACCACATCTCGTGGGGGTCAAGCGCAGGCGTGCCGCATGACCCTGGTCACCCGCTTCGCCCCGAGCCCCACCGGGCTGCTTCACCTCGGGCACGCCTTCTCGGCCGTCCATGCCACGCGCCTCGCGCGCGAGGCAGGCGGGCGGTTCCTGCTCCGCCTCGAGGACATCGACCGCACCCGCTGCCGGCCCGCGTTCGAGGCGGCCATCCTCGCTGACCTCGCCTGGCTCGGCCTGATGCCAGATGCGCCACCGCTCCGCCAGTCGGACGCGCGCGCCCGTCACCGCGCCATCCTTGAGCAACTCGTCGCACGCGGGCTCGTCTACGCCTGCACCTGCACGAGGGGCGCCATCGAGGCGGCAGCTGCACCGCATGCGGGCGAGACCGTGCCTTACCCGGGCACGTGCCGCGGCAGGCCGCCGCCTGCTGACGGCACGCCCTTCGCCTGGCGCCTCGACCTCGCGCAGACCGGTCTCTCCCTCGTACAGCAGTGGCAGGACGTGGCCGCGGGCCCGCAGCAGGGCCGTGCCGACCTGGCGGGCGACCCGATC
Organism: Thermaurantiacus tibetensis; assembly: GCF_015354055.1. Lineage (GTDB taxonomy): Bacteria > Pseudomonadota > Alphaproteobacteria > Sphingomonadales > Sphingomonadaceae > Thermaurantiacus > Thermaurantiacus tibetensis. Next base: position 107,127 of record NZ_JACHTM010000003.1, on the reverse strand, counting down.
CTCTGGCGCAAGGACGGCTGGCCCGCCTATCACCTCGCCTGCGTGGCAGACGATGCCGCCCAGGGCGTGACGCTCGTGGTCCGTGGCCGCGACCTTGCCGCCGTCACGCCCCTCCAGCGCCTGCTTCAGGAGCTCCTCGGCTTCCCGGCGCCCGCCTATCTCCACCATCGGCTTCTGCTCGCGGCCGATGGCCGCAGGCTCGCCAAGCGCGACCGCGCCGAGACGCTGGCTGCGCTGCGCGAGCGGGGGGTGGACGGGACGGCCCTTGCGGACCGGCTCGGCGCGCTTGCCTCGACCGGGCCCGACCTCCACCTCTGCCTCTGAGCCCCGCGGCAGTTCTCGGCATCCGCACTCTCGGTTGGGGCGTGCATTCCGCGCGCGGCGCGCCTAGGTTCGCTCCATGGACAAGGTCATCATCGCCCTCATCGTCGTTGCCGCCGCGGCGGTTGCGGTCACGCTCGTCAGGGGCATCTTCACCATGGCTTCGGGCAGGGACGTCTCGGGCGTGAAGTCGAACCGGCTGATGACCGCCCGGGTCGTGCTCCAGGCGGTTGCCATCCTGCTCGTCGTCATCCTCTTCCTGCTCTACGGCCGCGGCGCGGGGGGCTGAGCATGGTGAAGCTGAACCGCATTTACACGAAGACCGGGGACGACGGGACCACCGGCCTTGCCGACGGCTCGCGGCTGGCGAAGGACGCCGCGCGCGTGGCCGCCTACGGCAGCGTCGACGAGGCCAACTCCGCGATCGGCGTCGCGCTGCTCCATGCGGAAGGGGCCCACCGGGAGATGCTGCTCCGCATCCAGAACGATCTCTTCGACCTCGGCGCCGATCTCGCCACGCCTGGCGAGCCGGAGGGCTGGAATGCGCTGCGCATCGTCGGAGCGCAGGTCACCCGCCTTGAGGCCGAGATCGACCGCATGAACGCCGAGCTTGCGCCGCTTTCGAGCTTCGTCCTGCCCGGCGGCACGGCGCTTGCCGCCCATCTCCACGTGGCGCGCACCGTGGTGCGCCGCGCCGAGCGCGAGACCGTGACCGCGGCCGCCGAAGGCGCCATCAACCCGCTCGCGCTCCAGTATCTCAACCGCCTCTCGGATCATCTCTTCGTGATGGCCCGGCACGCCAATCTCCCTGCCCACGGCGGCGCAGGAGACGTGCTCTGGGTTCCTGCGGCCAACCGGGAGTCGTCATGATGCAGGACCTGGTGGAGGCGGCCGAGGCGCTGCTGCCCGAGATGGTCGCGCTGCGCCGCGCCATCCACGCGGAGCCCGAGCTCGGGCTCTTCACGCCGCGGACGTCGGCCAAGGTGCGCGAGGCCCTGGCCGGGCTCCCGCTCGTCTGGCGCGAGGGGCCGTCCACGTCCGGCCTCATCGCCGTGCTGGAGGGTGGTGCCAACGGCCGCACCGTGTTGCTGCGCGGGGACATGGATGCGCTTCCCATGCCCGAGGAGACGGGCCTGCCTTACGCCAGCCGCGTCGAGGGTGCGATGCACGCCTGCGGGCACGACAGCCACACGGCCATGCTGGCCGGCGCGGCGCGGCTGCTGTGCGCAATGCGCGACCGTGTGGCCGGCACGGTCCTGTTCATGTTCCAGCCCGGCGAGGAGGGGCACCACGGTGCCCGCTTCATGCTGGAGGACGGCCTTCTCGACCCGTTGCCGGACGCCGCCTTCGCCCTCCACGTCATGCCCAATGCGCCGCACGGCATGGTGGGTGGCAGGGCCGGGCCGCTGCTCGCCTCGGCCGACCGGATCGAGGTGATCGTGCGCGGCCGCGGCGGCCATGCCTCCATGCCGCACGACGCGCTCGACCCGGTGCCCATCGCCTGCGCCATCGTGACGGCGATCCAGACCTTCGTCACCCGCGAGGTGCCGGTGTTCGACCCGGCGGTCGTCACCATCGGCCGCATCGAGGCCGGCACCACCGACAACGTGATTGCCGACAGCGCCCGGCTTCTCGGCACCATCCGCACGCTCTCGCGCACCCGGCGCGCGGCGATGCGCAAGGGCCTCAGCCGCGTTGCCGAAGGCATTGCCGCCGCCCATGGCGCGACGGCCGAGGTGCGCCTCACCGAGGGCTTTCCGGTGACCGTCTGCGACGCCCGGGCGGTCGCCTTTGGCCGCGAGACGGTCGAGGCCCTGTTCCCCGGTGCCTGGCGCGACCTCGAGCAGCCGATCATGGGCGCGGAGGATTTCTCCTACGTGCTCGAGAAGGTGCCGGGCGCCATGTTCTTCCTCGGCGTCAGCGAGGAGGGGGCGGACTGGCGGCAGTGCTGCCCGCTTCACTCCACCCGCATGGTGCTCGATGAGCGGGTGATGGCGCGCGGTGCGGCCCTCCACGCCGCGCTCGCCCTCCGCTTTCTCGAGACCGGCTTTTCCGGCTGAGACGCCGGGGCTCCCCCTCAACCGGGACTCGCTCCCAACCCCTGTCCGCCTTGCCGGGAGACGCGCGCTGACCGCCTGGGCCACCGCCTCGCTGTTCAACGAGATTGCGGCGCTGCTCGTGCTGGCGGCGCTCGTGGGGTTCGCGGGCAGCCTTCTGCGGCAGCCGCTCATCGTGAGCTTCATTGCCGTCGGCATCCTCGCCGGCCCGTCCGTCCTCGACATCGCGCGCTCGAGCGCGCCGATCGAGCTGCTGGCCGAGCTCGGGATCGCCATCCTTCTCTTCCTCGTCGGCGTGAAGCTCGATGTGAAGCTGGTGCGCGAGCTCGGGCCCGTCGCGCTGGCCACCGGTCTCGGCCAGGTGGTGTTCACGGCCGGCATCGGCTTCCTGCTGTGCCTCGCCCTCGGGTTCGACACGGTGACCAGCCTCTACGTGGCGGTCGCGCTTACCTTCTCGAGCACGATCATCATCGTGAAGCTCCTGTCCGACAAGCGCGAGATCGACAGCCTTCATGGCCGGATCGCGCTCGGCTTCCTCATCGTCCAGGACCTGGTGGTGGTGCTCGCCATGATCGGCCTTTCGGCGATCGGTGTCGGCACCCGCGCGGGCGGCGGCCTTTCCGATGCGCTGGGCGTGCTCGGCGCGGGCCTCGGCGCGCTCGGCCTCGTCCTGCTCTTCATCCGCTACCTCGCCGACCCGCTGACCACCCGGCTCGCCCGCACGCCCGAGCTCCTCATCGCCTTCGCGATCGCGCTTGCCGCCCTTCTCGCGGCTCTCGGAGACAGCTTCGGCTTCGGCAAGGAACTGGGCGGCCTGCTCGCGGGCGTGGCGCTGGCATCGACCCCCTGGCGCGATGCCATCTCCGCGCGGCTTGCCCCCTTGCGCGACTTCCTGCTCCTCTTCTTCTTCATCGCGCTCGGCAGCCGGCTCGACCTCGGCCGCCTCGGCGACGACCTCTTCGCGGCAGCGGTGCTCTCCGCCTTCGTCCTCGTCGGCAACCCGCTCATCGTCCTCGCCATCATGGTCGGCCTTGGCTACCGGATGCGCACCGGCTTCCTTGCCGGGCTGACGGTTGCCCAGATCAGCGAGTTCTCCCTCATCTTCATGGGGGTGGGAGTCGCGCTCGGGCACGTGGAGGAGGCCGCGCTGGGCCTGGTGACCATGATCGGCCTCGTGACCATCGCGGTCTCCACCTACATGATCACCTGGTCGCACCTGCTCTGGGCGAGGATCGAGCCGCTGCTGCGCCCGTTCGAGCGCCCGGCCCCGCGCGAGGCCCGCGAGGAGGAAGGCGAACGCACTCGCGGGCATGACGTGCTGCTGTTCGGGCTCGGCCGGTACGGCGCCGCCATCGGCCACAGGCTCCGCGCGGCCGGGCTCTCGGTCCTCGGCGTGGACTTCAGCCCCGAGGCGCTTGCCGACTGGCGTGCGGGCGGAGGCGAGGCCGTCTACGGCGACGTGGTCGACCCGGAGTTCCTTGCCCACCTGCCGCTCGCGGGCGTGCGGCTCGTCGTCTCGACCATCCGGGACCATCCCGCCCAAGGACTCACCCAGGCAGATGATCGCGAGGCGCTCCTTCAGGCGCTGCGCGCCGCCGGCTTCTCGGGCATCGTTGCGGTCACTGCCGTCCATGCGCGTGATGCGCAGCGCCTGGCGCGCGCCGGTGCCGACCTCGTCCTCGAGCCCTTCGCCGACGCAGCCGAGGAGGCGGCGCAGCGGCTCCTTGCCGCGGCAGAGAAGCGGGCGTCACGGAAGGCGGAGCGGCCTGGCGTTCGTTGACAGGCCCGCCCCCTTTCCGCATGGGACGCGGGCACGGAACACGCGCGCAGGGAGCCAGCCCATGAAGATCCTCGTGCCCGTCAAGCGGGTGGTGGACTACAATGTGAAGGTGCGGGTGAAGTCCGACCAGAGCGGGGTCGAACTCGCCAACGTCAAGATGAGCATGAACCCGTTCGACGAGATCGCCGTCGAGGAGGCGGTGCGCCTGAAGGAAAAGGGCGTGGCGAGCGAGATCGTCGTCGTCTCGATCGGGGTGCAGCAGTGCCAGGAGACGATCCGCACCGCGCTCGCCATGGGGGCGGATCGCGGCATCCTCGTCGTGACCGATGTTCCGACCGAGAGCCTCGGGGTTGCCAAGGTGCTGGCGAAGATCGCGGCGGAAGAGCAGCCGGGCCTTGTCATCCTCGGCAAGCAGGCGATCGACGATGACGCGAACCAGACGGGGCAGATGCTGGCCGCCCTGCTCGGCTGGCCGCAGGGCACCTTCGCCTCGAAGGTCGAGCCCGGTGACGGGCATGTCACCGTCACGCGCGAGGTGGACGGCGGCCTGGAGACGGTGGAGCTGAAGCTGCCTGCCGTCATCACCACCGACCTACGCCTCAACGAGCCGCGCTACGCCTCGCTTCCCAACATCATGAAGGCGAAGTCGAAGCCGATCGCGATGAAGACGCCTGCCGACTATGGCGTCGATCTCGCGCCGCGGCTCGAGGTGCTGAAGGTGACGGAGCCGCCCAGGCGCAGCGCGGGCATCAAGGTGAAGACCGTCGACGAACTCGTGACCAAGCTGAAGGAAGCCGGAGCGATCGCATGAGCATCCTCGTCCTCGCCGAACACGACAATGCGCAGCTCAAGGACGCGACCCTTGCGGCCGTGACGGCGGCGCGCCAGCTTGCCGGGCACGCCGGGGGCGAGGTCCACCTTCTCGTGGCGGGCGAAGGCTGCCGCGCGGTTGCGGAAGCCGCAGCGAAGGTCGAAGGCGTGGCCAAGGTGCTGTGCGCCGACGACCCGGCCTATGGCCACGCGCTGCCCGAGAATGTCGCACCGCTCGTGGCCAGCCTGATGGCGGGCTACGACGCCTTTGTCGCGCCTGCGACCTCGCGCGGCAAGAACGTGGCGCCCCGGGTGGCCGCCATGCTCGACGTCGCGCAGGTCTCCGACATCCTCTCGGTCGAGGGCGCCGACACCTTCACCCGACCCATCTATGCGGGCAACGCGATCGCGACCGTCCGCACGAAGGACGCGAAGAAGGTCATCACCGTGCGCGGCACCGCCTTTCCCAAGGCGGCCATGACCGGGGGCTCGGCCGCGATCGAGACGGTCTCCGGCCCCGGCGACTCCGGCCTCGCCGTCTTCCGGGGCGCGGAACTCACCGCTTCCGAACGGCCGGAGCTCACCTCCGCCAAGATCATCGTCTCGGGCGGCCGGGCGCTGGGCTCGAGCGAGGCCTTCCACACGACCATCGAGCCGCTGGCCGACAAGCTCGGCGCCGCCGTCGGCGCCTCGCGCGCGGCCGTCGATGCCGGCTATGTGCCGAACGACTATCAGGTGGGTCAGACGGGCAAGATCGTTGCGCCCGAGCTCTACGTGGCGGTCGGAATCTCGGGGGCCATCCAGCACCTCGCCGGCATGAAGGACTCCAAGATCATCGTCGCCATCAACAAGGACGAGGAAGCCCCCATTTTCCAGGTGGCCGACTTCGGCCTCGTGGGCGACCTGTTCCAGGTGGTGCCCGAGCTGACCGCCAAGCTCTAGGCGCCGGCCGGGCACGCGGCCGGGCGCGCGGGCGGGCGCGGGCGGGCGCGAGCGGAGCGGGCGGAGCGGAAGCAGGGCGCGCCGCGCTTCCCGCAGGGGAACGGCGAGCGAGCAGGGCGAGCGGGGAGGGCAAGCGGGTGCGTCGTCTCGCGGCCGTAGTCCGGTTGGTGGCGCTGGCCATTCTCGGCGCCTCCGCCGTGCCCGCGGCCGCCTGGGGTCCCACCGGCCACCGCATCACCGGCGCGCTCGCCGAGCACTATCTCTCGCCCAGGGCCCGGGCGGGCGTCATGGAGATCCTCGGCACCGAGAGCCTCGAGGAAGCCTCCACCTGGCCCGACCACATGCGCTCGGCCCCCGGCCTCTTCTGGCGGGTCACCGCCAGCCCCTGGCACTATGTGACGGTGCCCGACGGCCGCCGCTGGCGCGACCAGCCGGCGCCGGCCGAAGGGGACGCAGTCACCGCGCTCGACCGCTTCGCCCGCACCATCCGTGACCCGGCCGCGAGCCCTTCCGACAAGGCGCTCGCGCTGCGCTTTGCCATCCACATCGTCGGCGATCTCGCCCAGCCGCTGCACGTGGGCCGCCCCGGCGACCGCGGCGGCAACGACGTCAAGGTCCGCTTCTTCGGCCGCGAGACCAACCTTCACGCCGTGTGGGACAGCGACCTCATCGACCACGAGCGGCTGTCGTTCAGCGAGTGGGCCGCCCGGCTCCACCGGCGGCTGACACCGGAACAGCTCCGCGCCTGGTCCAGCCCCGACCCGGAGCAGTGGGTGGATGACGCGGTCGCCATCCGCGCCGGCCTCTACCCCGACCGTCCCGACCTCGCATGGGACTATGTGTTCGCGCAGCGCGAAACGCTCGATGCCCAGCTCGCCAAGGGGGGCCTGCGGCTGGCCGCCTGGCTCAACCGGCTGTTCGACGCGCCCTGAACGCGCCCGGGCTCCAGCCTGTCACGCTCCTGTCACCCCATGGAAACTGTCCGGTAACCTTGCCCGCGCATGAACGGGGCACAGGAGGGCATTCCATGATTCGTACCGTTCTCGCATCCGTCGCGCTGCTGGCCTCGGCACCGGCGCTCGCGTCCGTCACCTTCACCGGCATGTGGGCCGTGCCAGGTGGCGCCACTGACCTGTCGGGCATCAGCCCGGCGTTCGCCGGCAACCGCCTCTCCTTCGGCTCCGACCTCTTCTACGACCGGGCGTCCGGCACCTTCTGGGGCAACACCGACCGTGGGCCCGGCGGCGGCGTCATCAGCTTCCAGCCGCGGGTGCACCAGTTCACCCTCGACATCCAGCCCGACGGCTCGGTCACCGGCTTCTCGCTCCTGAAGACCGTCACCTTCACCCACCCCGACGGCCGGCCGTTCGATGGGCTCAATCCTCTCCTTCTCAACGGCGACAAGTCGGTGCTCGGCCTCAGCCACGATCCCGAGGGGCTGGTCGTGCTGCCGAACGGGCATTTCCTCGTTGCCGACGAATATGGCCCCTCCCTCTACGAATTCGACGCGAACGGCGTGTTCCTTCGCGCCTTCGAGACGCCATCGAACCTCCTGCCGCGGCGGGCGGACGGCACGCTGAACTTCGTCGACGGCCGCGGCGCGCCCGCGGGCGAGCGGGTGGAGACCGGCCGGCAGGACAATCGCGGCTTCGAAGGCCTCACCCTCTCGCGCGATGGCAAGCAGGCCATCGCCGTCCTCCAGGACCCGCTGATGGAGGAAGGCGGCCCGGGCGGCCGGGAAGGCCGGCGCAGCCGCAACGTCCGCGTGGTGGTCTACGACATCGCCAGCGGCAAGCCCGTCGCCCAGTACATCTACCAGCTCGAGGCGCTTGCCGACATCAACGCTCGCATCCCCGGCACGGCGGACGATTTCCCGGCCACCTCGCAGGGGCGGAACATCGGGCTGTCGGGCATCATGGCGCTGCCCAACGGCAAGTTCCTGGTGCTCGAGCGCGACAACCGCGGCCTGGGCGTGGACCCGGTGCTCGAAGGGCTGCTCCCCGTGGGCTCGAAGCGCGTCTGGCTCGTCGACTTTGCCGGCGCGACCGACGTCTCGACCATCAGCCTCGCCGGCTCCAACGCGCTCCCGCCCGGGGTCATCCCGGCGACGAAGACGCTCTGGCTCGACATCCAGGCCGAGCTCGAGCGCGCCGGCGTGCCGGTCGGCGAGAAGATGGAAGGCATCGCCTTCGGTCCCTGGATCGACGGCGGCCTCTCCTTCGTCGTCGTGACCGACAACGACTTCTCGGTCACCCAGACCGGCGGTGGCACGCAGTTCGACGTCTGCACCAACCTTGCGGGCTCGACCGCCGTGCAGGTCGCGCTCGGCGCCGCCTGCCCGTCCGGCCTCGCCCTGCTGCCGAGCTTCGCCTACGTCTTCCGCGCCTCGGGCCAGTCGCTGGTCGCAGCCGGCATCCCCGAACCCGGAACCTGGGCGATGCTCGTCGCCGGTTTCGGCCTCGTCGGTCTGGCGGCGCGGCGGCGCAGGCCGGCTCGCGCCGCCTGATCGTCCCCGCTCTCCCCAGCGCGGCGTTCGGCACCGGTTCAGCGTCCTCTCGCCATCCGGTTCCCGGAAAGGGAGACGGCATGGAGTTCCTGTTTTACACGTCGAACCAGATCACCGGGGACGATGACGTGCGCGCCCGGATCGAGGCGGCGGTTCGCGAGAAGCTCGAGCGGATTGCCCCGGCGCTCACGCGCGTCGAGCTGCATCTCTCCGACCCCGACGGCCGCGCCCGCGACGCGGCCGGCAAGCGCGCCCGCCTCGAGGCGCGCCCGAAGGGTCGCGACCCCATCGTCGTCAGCCACGACGCCCCGACGGTCGATCTCGCCGCGGTGGGTGCTGCCGAGAAGCTGCTCGTTGCCTTCGCTCGCGAGCAGGGCCGAATCACCAGCCGCAAGGGTCACTGAGCCCGGCTTGCCCACCTCCGGGCGGCTGGCTAGCAGGGCGCCGGCACGACGAAAGGCAGGGGCATGAAGGTCGGGGTCATCGGTGCGGGGATCATGGGGTCGGGGATCGCCCAGGTCGCCGCGGCGGCCGGGCACCAGGTCACGCTGACCGACATTGCCCTCGAGCGCGCCGAGGCGGGCAGGGCGGGGATCGGGAAGGCGCTCGACCGCCAGGTGGCGAAGGGCAGCCTTGATCCGGCGGCGGCCGCGGCGCTGCTCGCCCGCATTACCCCGGCAGGAGACACCGCGCCGCTTGCCGAAGCCGATCTCGTGATCGAGGCGGCGACCGAGAATGAGGAGCTGAAGCGGAAGATCTTCTCCGGCCTCGCGCTCGCCCCCCACGCCGTGCTTGCCACCAACACCTCGTCGATCTCGATCACCTGGCTGGCCGCCGCGACCGACCGGCCCGACCGCTTCATCGGCCTCCACTTCTTCAATCCCGTCCCGGTCATGAAGCTGGTCGAGATCATCCCCGGGCTTGCCACCTCCGAGGACACGCAAGCCACCGCCCGCAGCTTCGTCGAGGGCCTCGGCAAGACCGCGATCGTCTCGGCCGACTCCCCCTCCTTCATCGTCAACCGGGTGCTGTGCCCGATGATGAACGAGGCGATCTTCGCGCTCGGCGAAGGGGTCGGATCGGTCGAGGACATCGATGCCGGCCTCAGACTCGGCGCCAACCACCCGATGGGCCCGCTGACCCTTGCCGACTTCGTCGGCCTCGACACGCTGCACGCCATCATGCTCGTGATGCTGAAGGCCACGGGCGATCCCAAATATCGCCCGGCACCGCTTCTCACCAAATATGTCGAGGCCGGCTGGTTTGGCCGGAAGTCGGGCCGCGGCTTCTACGACTATTCGGGCGAGCGGCCGGTCCCGACCCGCTAGGGACTGGCGGGCCTGCATCGCCGACGACGGCCACGGAAGCCGCACCCACGACCGGCCCGGCAAGGCGATCGGCGACACTCCGTTGGGGGCGAGCGGAGGGCGCGCCAGACGGACAGCGCGCCCTCAGAAACGGATCGTTCCCTCAACCCCCACCAGCCGCCGCGCGCCCGGCGAGATGAACGAGCCGCCGAACTCGACCGCGGGAATGACCTCGGCAACGAAGCGCCGGTCGGTCAGGTTCTCGGCGAAGCCGACGAGGCTCCAGCGGCCGGTCTCGATCCCGGCGCGCAGGTTGAAGATGCCGAAGGCGTCGCGGCGGGCGATGCTGTAGTTGGCGTTGCCGACGAAGGCCGGGAGACCAAGCGCCGAGCCGGGCAGGAGGCCCGAGAAGAGCGTGGGCTTCTCCTGCGCCTGCACCGTGTGGAACCAGGTGGGGCCGGTAAGCCGCCAGTCGAACCGGAGCAGGCCGGAGAGCCCGCCAAAACCGAGGGGCTGGCGAACCTGCGTGCCCACGTTCACCGTGTAGTCGGCGGTGTAGGGGGACTTGTTGCCGACCGTGTCGGGCCGCGAGCTGTTCGCGCGGATCTCGCTGCCGAGGATGTTGGCTGCGCCGAACACCGTCCAGCCGTCGCGCACCTGAGCCGAAAGGTTGAACTCGCCGCCCCAGATGTGGACCTTGTCGATATTCGAGACGACGCGGAGCAGGCCGAACCCGCCCACGAAGAACTCGAAGAACTGCATGTCCTTCACGCTCGTGAAGTAGCCGGCGACGTCATAGGAGAGGCGTCCGTCGAAGAGCGTGCCCTTGACGCCGGCTTCGACCGCGTTCGAGGTCTCCTTGTCGTAATCGTCGCGAATGCGCACCTGCGCTCCGATGAAGTCGACGAAGTTCTGCTGGACGATTGTCGCCGAGCCCTGGTTGTTGAACCCGCCCGACTTGAAGCCGATTCCCCAGTTGGCGTAGATGTTGGTGGCAGGCGTCGGCCGGAAGCTGAGCGTGACCTTGGGCTGCACCTGCGACCAGTCATCGGACTTCTCGACCAGCGGTCCGAACGCCTGGCCCGGGTTGATGGGGCCGCCCGTGAAGGGGTCAGTCACGTTCGGGACGAGCGGGATCGCCCGGCGCTTCTCGATGTCGTAGCGGAGTGCCGCCCCGGCCGTGAAGCGGCTGGTCACGTCCCAGTCGACCGCCCCGAAGACTGCGTAGACGTTGGTCCGGAAGTTGTCGGCCAGAAGCTGGGAGGTGGGGTTGGTCGAGGTCGGCGGGTTGTAGATCTGGCGGATGACGCCATTGCCCGTGTCGCCGGCCAGGTTGATCGCGACCGTCCGGTCGATGTGAAGGAAGTAGAAGCCCGCCTGCCAGGAGAGCGGACCATCGGTGTTCGAGACCAGCCGGATTTCGGCGCTCACGTCTTCCTGGTCGCGCTTCTGGTACTGCGTGCCGTCGCAGGTGGTCGGCGAGTAGGGGCCGAACGTCGAGCCGTTCGCGGGGGCGAAGATGAAGGGCACCGGGATCTGGCCGATGAAGGCCGGCGGGTTGAGAGGATAGCCAGTCAACGCCGCCGTCGAGGCGAAGCAGGCGTTGACGGTCGACGCGACCGCCGGGTTCACGGCCGAGATATAGCGGGCGAAGTCCGCGGACGTGCCGTCGGCGACCAGATTCTGCTTCACGTTCGAGTAGAGCGCCCAGGCGGTCAGCCGGACCGGCCCGAAGTCATGGTCGATCTTGCCGGAGAACTCGAACGTGTCCTGCGCGTTGGTGGGCCGGATGTTCGAGTAGAAGTCGAACCGGTGCGCGTTCACGTCCTCGAAGAAGGCCGGGTTCGCGCCAGCGAAGTTCGGCAGGTGGAAGGCGGCGTTGAAGGCGATCGAGGCGCCGCGCAGGGTTGAGAAGCGGCCCTTCATGTCGATCTCGGTGGCATCGCCCGCCTCGATGACGAAGCGGCCGTCGATTGCGAAGACCTCCTGGTCATCGATGGTCTTCGAGCCGAGGAAGCGGTTGGTCCACCAGCCGTCGGTCGTGCGGTACCAGGCCGACAGCACCGCCCCCACGCGGTCGTTGAGCGGGGCGGCGACGAAGGCATCCGCCTCGAAGGTACGGTTGTTGGCGTAGAGCGCGCGACCTCCGGCCTCGAGGGTGTCGCCGGGCTTCACCGTCGACATCACGATCGCCCCTGCCGCGGCGTTGCGGCCGTAGTAGGCGCCCTGCGGCCCTTTGAGCACCTCGATCTGCCGGAGCGTGCCCTGGCGCTGGTTGAGCTGCGCCACGTTGGTCTTGAGGATGCCGTCGACGACGAGGGCAACCGAGCTCTCCGCGTCGCGCGCGCCGTTGATGCCGCGGATGTTGATCTGCGTGTCGCCCGCCTCGGCGGTACCGGTGACGATGGTCACGCCAGGGGTCAGCTGCACGAAGGCATCCGCCGTCTGGATGCCCGTGGTGCGGATGGTATCGGCGGTGAGCACGGTCACCGAGGCCGGCACGTCGGCCAGCCGCTCGTCGCGCCGGCGCGCCGTGACGATGATCTCCTCTCCGGCGCCCTCCGCGGCTCCGGCAGCGGTCTGCGCCCGGCCTTCGGTCGCGGGGAAGGCCGCAAGGGCGGCGCCGAGAAGCAGCATGGCACGCATCGTCTTCACCCCTTCGCTTGGCAGCGCCCGGCCTTCTCAGACGAGGACGTTCGCGCCGCTCATGTAGACATGGACCTCCTGGAAGCGCTCGCCCCTGATCCGCCAGAAGTTGGTGTTGAAAAGCCGGGTGACCGAGCCGTCGGCCGCGGTCAGCACCGCCTCGAAGCTGGCCGCGATGCGGCCGTGCGCGGCATCGACCGTCGTCACGAAATCCTTGTGGACGATGGTCTCCCACGCGCCGAAGAAGTCCACGAACATCCGCTCGATGGCCGCCTTGCCGGCGTGGGTCGTGAAGCTCGTCTGGATGGTGAAGAGCGCCTCTTCGTGGAAGCAGGCCAGCGTTGCTGCGAGATCCTTCCGGTCGACGGCAGCAAAATAGCGGTGGATGGCAAGATCGACGAGGCCGGCGCGGTCGAGGAAGCAGGGATACTGCATCAGGCGTCTCCCGGCTTCAGCAGGTTGTCGCCGCTCATGTAGACGTAGACGCGGTGGAACAGCCGGTCCTTCAGGTAGAAGCGGTTGGCATTCTCGTACCGCAGCTCGCTGCCGCCGTTCGGCGTGATGAGCACGGTGAACTGCGAGCAGATCGCATTGCTCGCAGGGTCCGCCACGTGCACGAAGTTGCCGTGCCAGATGGACTCGAAGTCGGCGAAGAGCTTCTGGAACATCGCGCGGATGGCCGTGTCGCGCCCTGCATGCACCGTGTTCGAGGTCACCTCGGTCAGCACCGCATCCTCGGTGAAGCAGTCGAGCACCTGCTCGAGGTTCTTGTTGTCGACACCGTCGAAGTAGCGCTTCGTCACGATGTCCACGTAAAAGGGGTAGGGGAGGGGGCGCTGGCCCGCTCCGCCCTCGGTCCACGTCATGGCAGGGCCCTCCGGATCTGCTCGCGCCGTTCCACTTCCGGGGCCGGGAACGCCCGCTTCGAGTGCGAAAGGCCGAGCGACAGCAAAAGCTCGAGATGCTTCCACGCCACCTGCCCGGGATTGATGACGGGAACCGGCAGCTCGGCTGCAAGATAGGCGGCCGACTGGTGCATCGTGGTGGAGCCGAGGACGATGACGTCGGCCCCGTCCTCGGCGATGGCAGCTTCCGCTTCGGCCTTGAGCTTCGCGAAGATCACCTCTTCCTTGCCCGCGAGCAGCTCGGTCACGTCGGGCCGGGTGTCGATCGAGCGGAGCGAGGCCACCCGGTCCCACCAGCCATATTCGGTGAGCGTCTTCTCGTAGAGCGGGAACCACTGCGGCCACATGGTGAGGATGGTGAACCGCTTGCCGAGCATCATCGCGGTTGCGAACGCCGCCTCGCCGGGCCCGACGACGGGGATGGAAAGCGCCGACCGCAGCGCGCGCAGACCGCTGTCCGACACGGTGTCGATGAGCACGCCGGAATAGCCTTCCCGCTCGGCGTCGATCCCGGCCTGGAACACCGTCCAGTCCATGAGGAGCATGTCGTGGTAGCTGTCCCCGAGCGCCGCGCCCCAGGGGACGGCCACGAACTCGGGGGCGTAACCGGGAGAGACGAGATGTGCCGGAAGCTGGGCTGCCCGGGCCGCAACGCCGGTGGCGTCCATCGGGATCGGCACGATGACCTTGATCCTGCGGGTCTCGGACATGGGCTCCCCGGCTGGCAACGGCGACCGTTTCTGTATACAGAGAGGCTCAGGATGGCCGTCACCCAACGGTTTTGACAGGGGAGGAAGGAAAGGGCAGCCCATGTCGCGCGCGGCCGACATCGCCTATGCCGAGATCCGCGGGCTCATCCTCTCGGGCCAGGCACCGCCGGGCACGCGGCTCAAGGAGGAGGAGCTGGCTGCCCGCTGCGGTGTCTCCCGCACGCCCGTGCGCGACGCGCTGCGCCGGCTCGAGGGCGAGCTTTACGTGGTGCGCAACGGCAGCGGCATGCAGGTTGCCGACTGGCGGGCGGAAGACGTGGAGGAGCTGTTCGCGCTGCGAAGCATGGTCGAAGCGCATGCCGCAGCGCGCGCTGCGACGCGGATCGACGCCGAAGCGCTCGAGGAGTTGCGGGCGATCAACGCGAGGCTCGAGGCGGCCATCGCGCGGCCGAGCGCCGACATCCAGGCCTTCCTCGAGGCGAACCGCGCCTTCCATGCCCGGATCCTGGCAGCCGCCGCCTCGCCGCGCCTGCCCGCAATCCTCTCGCTTCTCGTGGAGCAGCCGGTCGTTCGGCGCACCGCCCAGCGTTACGGACGCGACGCGCTCGAGCGATCGGCTGCCGAGCACGCCGAGCTGGTGCGGGCGCTCGCCGCGCACGACCCGGAATGGGCGCGGGCCGTGATGACCGGCCACATTCGCCGGGCCTATCACGCCTTCGTGGACGCCTCCGGAAGCGATCCGGCCCGCGCCACATAGGCCAGCGCGTCGGCGAGCCCGATCACGTCGGCGGTCTTGGCGGCAAGGTCGAACAGGTTGGCCTCGTGGATCGCGCGGTCCCGGTCGCCGCAGGCGTCGCGGACGACGAGCGGCACGAAGCCGTGGCAGAGCGCGTCGACGGCCGAGGCGCGCACGCAGCCGGACGTCGAGAGCCCCGTGATGACCAGCGTGTCGATGCCCTTGCTGCGCAGCATGTCGGCAAGGCTGGTGCCGAAGAAGGCGCTCGGATACTGTTTGGTGACCACGATATCGCCCGCTTGCGGCGCGAGCTCGGGCGTGAAGTCGCCGAGCGGGTTCCCGGCATCGAAGCAGGACAGCGCTGCGATCTTCCGGTAGAAGAGCCCGCCGTTCCTGGCCGGGTCGCCCGGCACATATTCGACGCGGGTGAAGATGACCGGAACGCCTGCGGCGCGCGCGGCATCCGCCAGCTCCGCGGCGGCGGCGCGGGCGTCCTCGACGCCAGCATAGAGCGGGGAGCTGCGGACATAGTAGGCGGCAGCGAAGTCGACCAGGAGGAGGGCGGGCTTCGTGCCCCAGGGCAGGGTGCCGCCGAACCCGGCGGCGCGATAGTCGGCTGCCACGTCGCTCACATCGTCCTTCGCCATCGCGCGTCCTTTCCGCTTGCGGTCTCGCCGGCCGGAGGTATAGGCAGGCGCAGAGGTTTTGTATACAGAAGGCGGACGCGAGGGGGTGGTTCCGTCTCGCCGAGTGGAGGCGCGCATGGATCCGGCAGTGGGCCGTTCGGTGGGCGACGGGGCAGGCAACAGGGCCGGCGAGGGGGTGGCGGGAAAGCCGTCGGTCACCATCGTCGAAGTGGCGCCGCGCGACGGCCTCCAGAACGAGAAGGAAATGGTGGGCACCGCCGACAAGGTGGCGCTCATCGCCCGGCTGGCCGGGTTCGGCGCCACCCGGATCGAGGTGGCAAGCTTCGTCAACCCGCGCCGCGTGCCGCAGATGGCCGATGCGGAACACGTGATTGCCGCCCTCCCTCCCAGGCCTGCCCGTGGCTATTCCGCCATCGGGCTGTGCCTGAACCCGCGCGGCGTCGAGCGCGCGCTCGCCACGCGCGAGCTTCCGAACGGCGGGCTTGACGAGGCCGGCTGCGTGCTAGTGGCGACCGACGCCTTCGGAATCCGCAACCAGGGCCAGACGGTGGCCGACGGCATCGCCGCCAACCGCGCGATGCTGAAGGCAGCGAAGGCCGGCGGCCTGTTCGCGCAGGTGACCATCTCGGCGGCCTTCGGCTGCCCGTTCGAGGGCGCGGTGCCCCCTGAGCGGGTGGTCGCGCTGGCAGAAGCCATGGCCGAGGCGGGGGCGGAGGAGATTGCACTCGCCGACACCATCGGCGTGGCGGTGCCCGCCCAGGTCACCGACCTTGTCGCCCGCGTCCGCGAGGCGGTCGGCCATGTCCCGGTGCGGATCCATCTTCATGACACGCGCGGCCTGGCCCCCGCCAACGCCTGGGCGGCGTACGAAGCGGGCGTCAGGGTGTTCGACTCGGCGCTGGGCGGTCTTGGCGGCTGCCCGTTCGCACCCAAGGCCACCGGCAACGTCGCAACCGAAGAGCTGGTCTACCTCTTCGAAC
The DNA here is from genome assembly GCF_015354055.1 of Thermaurantiacus tibetensis. GTDB lineage: Bacteria > Pseudomonadota > Alphaproteobacteria > Sphingomonadales > Sphingomonadaceae > Thermaurantiacus > Thermaurantiacus tibetensis. The sequence goes on along the minus strand of NZ_JACHTM010000003.1, from coordinate 90,780 downwards.
GCTCGGGCGTTGCAACCGGCCTGCGGCTCGAGGCCGCGCTGGAGGCGAACCGCTGGTTCGCGGGCGTCATGGGCCGGGCGCTCCCGAGCCGGGTGGGTCGCGCCGGGGATTTCGTGGTGGCGGAGAGGCAAGCAGCATGAGCTATCGTCTGGGGGTGGATGTCGGCGGCACCTTCACCGACCTTCTCGTCATCGACGAGGAGAGCGGCGAAACCTGGCGGGAGAAGGTGCCCTCCACGCCCGACGACCCGTCGCGCGCCGTGATCGCCGGCGCCCGGGCCGTCTGCGAGAAGGCCGGCGTGTCGCCGGAGTCCCTCTCGCTCTTCCTCCACGGCACGACGGTGGCGACGAATGCCGTGCTCGAGGCCAAGATCGCGCGCGTGGGGCTCGTCGTGACCGAGGGCTATCGCCACATCCTCCAGATCGCGCGCAGCCTGGTGCCCGGCGGGCTTGCCGCCTGGATCGTCTGGCCCAAGCCCGAGCCGATGGCCCCGCTCGAGGCCACCATCGAGGTGCCCGAACGCATCGCCGCCGACGGCTCGGTGGTGCGCCCGCTCGACGAAGCGGCACTCCGGCGGGCCTGTGAGCGGCTGCGCGAGGAGAAGGTGGAGGCGGTGACCGTCTGCCTCATCAACGCGTATGTGAACCCTGCGCACGAGAAGCGCGTCGGCGCTATTCTCGCCGAGGAGCTTCCGGGCGTGCCGGTGAGCCTTTCCTCCGACATCCTGCCCGAAATGCAGGAGTATGAGCGGGCGCTGACGACGGTCGCCAACTCGGCCGTGCGGCCGACCGTTGCCCGCTACGTCGGCAACCTCGACCGCGAGCTGAAGGCCTGGGGCACCTCTGCCAAGCTCCACCTGCTCCGCTCCGACGGCGGCCTCATGACGGCCGAGAAGAGCGCCGAGGCGCCGGTCAACCTCCTCATGTCGGGGCCTGCAGGTGGCGTCGCCGGTGCCGTCTTCGTGGCGAAGAACGCCGGCTTTCCGAACGTTCTCACCCTCGACATGGGTGGCACCTCGACCGACGTCGCGCTCATCGAGAACTATGCCCCGCGGCTGCGGCGCGAGACGAGCGTGGGCCATCTGACGGTGCGAGCCTCGTCGCTCGACGTGAAGACGGTGGGGGCAGGCGGCGGCTCGATCGCGAGCGTGCCCGAGCTCACCAAGGCGCTTCGCGTTGGGCCGCAGTCGGCCGGCGCCGTGCCCGGCCCTGCCGCCTACGGCCGCGGCGGCGAGCTTCCGACGGTGACGGACGCCAACGTTGTCCTCGGCTACCTGCCCGAGAACCTGCTCGGCGGCAGCTTCCGGCTCGACCGCGAGGCGGCGCGCCGGGCGGTCCAGACCATTGCCGATGCGCTCGGTCTCGGCCTCATGGACGCCGCTGCCGGCATCATCTCGATCGTGAACGAGACCATGTTCGGGGCGCTCCGGCTGGTCTCGGTGCAGCAGGGCTATGACCCGCGTGACTTCGCCCTCATGGCCTTCGGCGGCGCCGGGCCGCTCCACGGCAATGCCATGGGCATTCTCATGGGCTCCTGGCCGGTCATCATCCCGCCGTCGCCGGGCATCCTCTGCGCTTATGGTGACGCCACCACGCGGCTGCGCGTCGATGCCCAGCGGAGCTTCAACCGGCTGGTGACGCAGACGAACGAGGCGGAGGTCGAGGCCGTCATCGACACCATCGCGAAGGAGGTGACGGCGGAGCTTGCGGCCGAAGGCGTGGCCCCTGCCGAGATCGAGCTCGCGGTCGAGGTGGATGTCCGCTACGCGGGCCAGGCCTTCGAGGTCCCGCTGCCCTTCGCCCGGGGCGGTTCGATCGCCGAGCTTGCCGCCCGGTTCGATGCCGAACACCTCCGGCTCTTCACCTTCAACCTGCCCGTGCCGCAGGAGCTCGTGAACATCCGCGTGGTCGCACTCGGCAAGGCCGCGAACGTGACGGCCGAGCGGATTGCGGAAGGCAACGGCGACCCGTCTGCCGCCAAGCTGCGCGACCACGAGCTGTGGATGGACGGCAGGGCGCAGCAGGCGGCAATCTACGACCGCGCGCGCCTGCGCGCCGGGGACCGGGTGCCCGGACCCGCCATCATCTGCGAGATGGACTCGACCACCCTCGTCCACACCGGCCATCTCGCCACCGTCGACCCCTTCGGCAACATCCTCATCCGGCCCGCATGATGCGCGCGCTTCTCCTCGCTGCCCTGCTCGCCGCACCCGCGCAGGCTGCGGCCGAAGTGGTGGCGTCCGCGCCCGACGGCTTCACCCTGCGCTTCTCCGGCCTCTCGCCGAGGCCGCCCGCGGAGGCCTGGGCGGCGCTCGCCGACTGGAGCGGCTGGTGGCCGGACGCCCAGACCTTCTCCGGCAAGGCGGCGAATCTTTCTTTCGGGGCCGAGGCCGACGGTGAGCTCGAGGAGGAATGGGACGGCGGCTGGGCCAGCCACGGCGAGGTGGTGCTCGCCATGCCGCCCAAGCTCCTGCGCAGGCACGCCGCCTTCGGTGCGCTCCAGGCGCTGTCCGTCGCCGGCGTCCTCGAGTTCGCGCTTGCGCCCGAAGGGCAGGGCACGCGCCTGACCCTCACCTGCCGGGTGGGCGGGCCTGCCTCCGCGAAGCTCGACAGCCTCGCCGCGCCTGTCAATGCCCTCTTCCCCGAAGCCTTCGCCCGGCTTCTTGCCCACACCCCGCCGCCCCCATCCGCCGAGCCTGCGCAGAAGGAGCCCTGACCATGCCCGCCCGCATCGTCGAGACCAACCCCAAGCCCTTCGCGGCCGTCAACATCGACCCTGTGACCCTCGACATCATCGAGAACGCGCTGCGCAACGCCCGGATCGAGATGGACGCGACGCTGACGCGGACCGCCATGTCGCCGGGGATTCGCGAGCAGGGCGACGCCTTCCCGCTCATTGCCGACCACAAGGGGCGCATGATCGTCGGCCAGTTCGGAAGCTTCATCGACGGCTTCCTCAAGGCTTACGACGGCGACATCGAGGACGGGGACATGATCTTCCTGTCCGACCCCTACAGCTGCGAGGGCGCGATCTCCCATTCGAACGACTGGCTGGTGCTCCTCCCCGTCTTCCGCTCCGGCCGGCTGGTGGCGTGGACGGCGATGTTCGGCCACCAGTCCGACATCGGCGGTAAGGTCGCCGGCTCGATGCCGATCGATGCCAGCTCCATCTTCGAGGAGGGGGTGCGCATTCCGCCGGTCAAGCTCTACGCGCGCGGCGTCTACAACCACGAGCTCATCAAGCTCGTCATGCACCAGACGCGCAAGCCCGACTGGTGCGCGGCCGACCTCAACGCCCTCATTGCCTCGTGCCGGGTGGCTGCCCGCCGCGTGCAGGAGATGTGCGACCGCTTCGGCGACGACGTCTATGTCTCGGCGACCGAGGCGCTCCTCCAGCGCAACTATCGCGCGATGAAGGCGCTCATCGAAAGCTCGGTGTCGACCGATCGCGTCACCTTCGAGGACTATGTCTGCGACGACGGGGTCGGCTACGGGCCCTACCGCATCCGCTGCGCGATGTGGCGCGAGGGCTCGAAGGTCATCCTCGACTTCGACGGCACCGACCCGCAGTCCGAGGCCTCGATCAACTTTTATCTCAACGAGAACATGTTCAAGATGTTCTTCGGCATCTACATGATCATGGTCTTCGACCCGGCGATCATGTTCAACGACGGCTTCTATGACCTCATCGAGGTGCGCATCCCGGAAGGTTCGCTGCTCAAGCCCCGCTATCCCGCCGCACTCTCGGGCCGTACCCATGCGCTGGGCCGAATCTTCGACATCCTGGGCGGCCTTCTCGGCCAGCGCACGCCCGAGTTCCTGTGCGCGGCCGGCTTCTCCTCCTCGCCCCACCTCATGTACTCGGGCCGCGACCGCAAGGGCGAGTGGTTCCAGCTCTTCCAGATCGGCTTCGGCGGCATTCCGGGCAAGCCCTTCGGCGACGGGCCCGACGGCCACTCGCTCTGGCCGGGCTTCACCAATGTCCCCAACGAGTTCCTCGAGCGCTACTTCCCGCTCCGGATCGAGCGCTACGAGGCGCTCGCCGACAGCGGCGGCCCGGGCAAGTTCCGCGGCGGCAACGGCATCAAGATGAGCTATCGCTTCCTCGAGCCCGGCACCGTCTCCATCCACGACGACCGCTGGTTCACCTACCCCTGGGGGGTGAATGGCGGGAAGCCGGGTGCGCGGGCGCGCAAGATCCTCGAGAAGGCCGACGGCACGACGAAGGTCGTCCCCAACAAGATCGACAGCCTCAGGGTGGAGGAGGGCGATGTGCTCCACTTCATCACCTGGGGCGGCGGCGGCTGGGGCGACCCGCTCGAGCGCGACCCGGCGCTCGTGGCCAAGGAGGTGCGGCAGGGCCTCGTGACTCCCGAGGGCGCGCGGCGCTACGGGGTCGTCTGCGACGGCGAGGGCCGGCTCGACATGGCCGCAACCGAGGCGCTCCGCGCCGAGATGCGGGCGAAGGCCACCAGCAACGCGCTCTTCGACTTCGGCGGCACCATCGAGGAGCTGCGCGCCCGGTGCGAGGCCGAGACTGGCCTGCCCCCGCCGAAGCCGCCCGTGTGGCACCACCTGAGGCAGGCTGCGGAGTAACGACATGGGGCAAGCAGGGTCTGGTCCGCTTGCGGGCCTCAAGGTCGTCGAGATGGGCCAGCTGATTGCAGGCCCTTTCTGCGGCCAGCTCCTCGGCGACATGGGCGCCGACGTCATCAAGATCGAGCCGCCCGGCAAGGGCGACCCGATGCGTGACTGGGGCCGCGGCGAATATCCCCTCTGGTGGGAAATCGTCGCCCGCAACAAGAAATCGGTCTCGCTCAACCTGCGGGTGCCCGAAGGCCAGGCGCTCGCGCGGCGCCTCATCATGGGCGCCGACATCCTCATCGAGAATTTCCGCCCCGGAACCCTCGAGGGCTGGAACCTGGCGCCAGCCGACCTTCTCGCCGAGAAGCCCTCGCTCATCGTCGTGCGCGTGTCAGGCTACGGGCAGACGGGCCCGTATGCCGAGCGCGCCGGCTTCGGCGGCATCGGCGAGGCCATGGGCGGCTGGCGCGCGATCGTCGGAGACCCTGACCGGCCGCCGGCGCGCATGGGCGTCTCCATCGGCGATTCGCTTGCCGCCACCTACGGCTGCATGGGGGCGCTTGCTGCACTCCGGCACCGCGACCTTACCGGCGAGGGCCAGATCATCGACAGCGCGCTCTACGAGGCGGTGCTGCAGGTGATGGAGAGCCTCGTGCCCGAATATACCGTCTCCGGCTACTTGAGGGAACGATCGGGCTCGGTGCTGCCAGGCGTCGCCCCCTCCAACGTCTACCCGTGCGCCGATGGCGAATTCCTGATCGGCGCCAACCAGGACACGGTGTTCGCGCGCCTGTGCGCCGCCATGGGCCGCCCCGAGCTCAAGGACGACCCGCGCTATGCCACCCATATCGCGCGCGGCCGCCACCAGAAGGAGCTCGACGACCTGATTGCCGAGTGGACGCGGACGCTGACGGTCGCCGAGCTGGAGACGAAGATGGTCGAGGCAGGCGTCCCCGCCGGCCGGATCTACCGCGCCCCCGACATGCTCGAGGACCCGCACTTTGAGGCCCGCGAAGCGCTCATCGAGCTTCCCCACCCGCGCTGGGGCACCATCACCATGCAGAACAGCTTCCCGAAGTTCTCGAAGACGCCAGGCGGCGTGCGCAGCCTCGCGCCGCAGCGTGTGGGCGAGCACAATGCCGAGGTGTTTGGCGCGCTCGGCCTCTCGGAGGCCGAGCAGGCCGCGCTTGCCGAACAGGGCGTGATCTAGCCGCCGCTCAGGGCTTGCGGCTCAGCATCAGCCGCGTCTCCGGCCCCGGGTTGCCCGAAAGCTGGAGCGTGTGGCGCCCGGGGCCGAGCGGGAACTCCACCACCTTGCGGATGCTGGTGCAGGGCGCGAGTGCCCCAAAGGCGGTGGACTTCACGAGGCCGTTCGGGCTGATGACGTCGACCCAGAGCCCGGTCGAGGCGGACAGCCGCCAGGTTCCGGCCTCGGGCACCTCCACCGCGAGAAGCCCGGCGTGCGGGTTCGCGGGCTTTCGCTCCTGCTCGGGCGGCTGACGGAGCGTGACGTCCCCGGACGGATGGAGCGTGACCGCGACTGGCGCCCCTATCGGAACCGGGGTCCCCGCGCCCGACTGCGCCGCCGCCACGGCCACGGCCTCGCCTGCCCAGGCGGCGAGATCGGCCGGCAGGTTGGCGTTGGAAACTTCCTTGCAGGCGGGGGCTGCCATCTGCGCTGCGGCCGGCGCGGCGACCAGCGCAAGGGCAAGGGAGAGACGCATCGGCATGTTCACGGGTGGGCCTTTCCTTGAACCAAGAGACCTGTATACCCTGCTATACAGGACTCGTGCCGCAGCAAAGCCCCGTGCCCAGGAATTCCATCGCCCTTGCACTTCTTCTCGCCGCCCCGGCCGCGGTCCAGTCGGCCCCTGCGAGCCCGCCGGCTGCGGCCTCTCCGCGTCCCTTCGAGCTCGGCACCATCACGGTCTCGGGAACCCGCCAGCCTGGCATCGACATTTCCGGGAGCAGCCTTTCGGCCGAGGCCATCCTCGCCTTCGAGCGCCTCACCCTTGACGAGGCGCTGAAGCTCGTTCCCGGCGCGACGGCCTCCAACAGCGGCGGCTCGAGGAACGAGCGGCTCATCTTCGTGCGCGGCTTCGACCGGCTCCAGGTGCCCCTCTCGATCGACGGCATCCGAGTCTATCTGCCGGCGGACAACCGCCTCGACTTCGGGCGCTTCGTGACCGGCGACATCGCCGAGGTGCAGGTCGCGAAGGGCCATGTGTCGGTCCTCGACGGTCCCGGGGCCATGGGTGGCGCCGTCAACCTCGTCACCCGCACGCCCGGCGACCGGCTTGATCTCGAAGGGCGCGCCGGGCTTTCCCTCGACCGCCGGGGAGATCTCTCAGGCCACGACCTCTTCGGCTACGCGGGCACGCGCCTGGGCCGCTGGCATGCGCAGGTCTCGGGCGCCCGCAACGACCGCGACTTCTTCACGCTCGCGAAGGGCTTCACCCCTACGCCCAACCAGGCCGCCGGCCGCCGCGACTTCTCCGACGCGCGCGACTGGCGGGTCAACGCCCGGATCGGCTTTGCCCCGATCGAGGGCGGCGAGATCGCCGTCAGCTACACCCGCCAGGAAGGGTCGAAGAACGCCCCGCTCGAGACGACATTCCCGCTGCCGGTCCAGCGCTTCTGGGCCTGGCCGGAATGGAATGTCGAGACCATCGCCCTGTTCGCCGCGCTTCCCTTGGGGGACTCGGCAAGGCTGCGCGCCCAGGCCTACCGCTCGCGCTTCGACAACCTGCTCCGCGCCTTCGACAGCCGCAGCCAGACGACCCAGACCCTGCCACGCGCCTTCAACAGCTGGTACGAGGACGAGGCGGTCGGCGGCTTCGTGCGTTTCGACGCCGATCTCGCGCCGCATCATGCCCTTGGCCTCGCGCTTCATGTGCGCGAGGACGAGCACGTCGAATATCAGCAGGTCTTCCCGTCGCGCGTCATCGAGCCGCCGCAGACCTCGCGCGAGACGACCTGGAGCGCGGCCGGCGAATGGCGCTTCGCCGTCTCCCCCGTCCTCTTCCTTGCGGTCGGCGGCAGCTTCGACTGGCGCGACCTCCACCGGGCGGAGGACTATGGAACGCCGCCGGGCGGTGGCCCGGCACGCGTCTTCGCCTACCCGACTGCCAACGGCCAGGCCTGGAACGCGCAGGGGAAGCTCGACTGGCGGCCCGACCCGGCGAGCCGCGTTGCGCTCGCCGTCTCCTCGCGGGCCCGCTTCCCGACCCTCTTCGAGCGCTTCTCGTCGCGCTTCGGCGGCGCCACCTCCAACCCCGACCTCGGCGCGGAGCGCGCCACCCAGGTGGAACTCTCCGGGGCCCGCGAGGCGGCGCGCTGGCGGGCCGAGGGCGCCCTGTTCGTGGCGGACGTGCGCGATGCGATCTTCTCCGTTCCCGCCCTCTTCTATCCCTGCACCGCCTCCACCGTGCCGCCGCCAGTTCCGACCCTCGGCTGCGAGCCGCAGCCGGTGAGCCAGAGCCGGAACGTCGGCCGGGGCAGCTACTGGGGTGCGGAAGGGGCGCTGTCGGCCGAGCTGACGTCACGCCTCAGGACCGGTGCCAGCCTCACCTTCGTGAAGCGCGACATCGCCGATCCGAACAATCCGGCGTGGCGACCCACGGGCGTCCCCGACATCTCGGCCTTCCTCTGGGCCGAATGGGAGCCGCTCCCCGCCCTGTTCCTCCTCCCCAGCCTCGAACTCGCCGGAGACCGCTGGCTGGTCAACACTGCCGGCAACCGCTGGATTCGCGATGGCAGCCACGCGCTCCTGAACCTCCGCCTCGCCTGGCGGCCCCGGCCGGGGCTCGAGGTGGCGGCCGCTGCGAACAACCTCGCCGATGCCAACTACCAGCTCGCGTTCGGCTTTCCGGAGCAGGGACGGAACGTCCGCCTGTCGGTTCGGGCGGTCTACTGACGGCAGGCAACATGCGCGGCGGCGGCAGGCGCCCGCCGCTGCGTCTTCCGCCCGGCGCGGCACCTCGCGCCAGCGGTCGCCGTGCGGCTACCCCGCGCGCCGACCGGCATCCGCAACCGCGCCGCGCGCCGTGCGGACGATCCCCCGTGCGTCGGGACCCGGCGCGCGGGCATCGGGGTGGAACCAGTGGCAGGTCGCGCAGGCGCCCGAGGCCTTCGTCTCCGGGTGCCGCGCCGCCCAGTCCGCATTGCCGTGGCACTGGCGGCAGGTGGCGATGGCCGGCAGCAGCAGGTCCTCGGCCTGCTCGCTCGTGCCTGCCGCGTGGCAGGTGGCACAGCGCACCGTCTTGTGCTGGCCGTGGGGAAACTGGCTGCGCTGGTAGAAGCGCCCGATGAGGTGGACCGGGGCGATTGCGAAGGTGAGGCGGCCCTGCGCGGAGTCGCGCTGCACCTCGTGGCAATCCCGGCACACTCCGCCGGGCAGGAAGGGGGCGGCCGCCCGAAGGTCCGCCGCAGGCGCGAGGCCGGGGCTCGCGGGCCCGGCCCCCGGAAGCGCCCGGGCTGCGCCGGCGACCGTGGGACGCGGGGCCACGGGCGGCCCGAGACCAGCGAGGGTTGCCACCACCTCGGCCGGCTTGCCGTGCGGCAGCTCGACGATCCGGCCCGAGGCGTCGGCAACCGCGAGGCTGTGGCAGGCACCGCAGTCCCGCTCCATCGCCACCGGCAGGAAGCCCGGGCCGGTCTTCTCGGGCCGGTGGCAGTCGGCGCAGCCGAGCGGCCTGCCATAGGCCTGAAGGCGCTGGGCCATGCGGGCAACCGCGTTCGCGGCCGAGAGATGCTGGGCATGGCTGAAGCGGAGGCCGTTGCGGTCCTCGGGCCGGCGGTCGAGCGGGACCTGCCGGAGGAGCGGCCTGGGGCCTTCGAAGCCAGCGACCACGAACGGGCGGAACTCGGGGTGGTCTTCCCGCCAGTCGCCGGCATCGCGGAGGGGCGTGTCGGAAAGGCGGTGGGAGAGGTCCCGGTGGCAGCCGGCGCAGCCGCTGGTCTCGGGGTTGGAAAGGAGCTTCGGGCCCTCGTGCTCGGTGTGGCAGACGGTGCAGCGCCCGGGCGGCAGGCCGGCCATGGCGCGCGCCGCGGCCACCGGCCCGGGGGGCTCGGCCAGGACGGCGAGGAGGCGGTCGGGCCGCGCGTGGTCGTGGGCGTCTTCGTGGCAGCTGCGGCAGGTGGAGTCGGTCACGCTTTCGAAGGGGGCCTGGTGACAGGCCTTGCAGTCGGCCACCAGCCGCGCGTGGGCCGAGCTCATCGGCCCGGAGAGCCAGGCCCGGTCGGACCTCGGACCCGCGCGCGCGAAGTGCGGCTCGGCGGCCAGCGCCCGCGCCGTGGCAGCCGTTGGCGGCAGCGGGCGGGCGAGGAAGCCGGCGATCGGCCAGGCGAGGAAGGCAAGCAGCACCACGAGGCCGAGGACCCAGGCCGCCGTGCGCCGCCCGGCGACGGGCGGCGTGAGCCTGTCGGGCAGCGCGCGGTCGACCGGGGCCTGCTCGAGGGTGAGGAGGATGGCGCCAGCCTCGGCGGCATCGCGCGCGATGGTGAGCCGGTAGCTGCCGAGCGCGATGGTCCGGGGCTCGGCGAGCGGCAGCGGGCCGGGCGAGGCCGGATGGCCATCGACGAGGACGGGTGCCTCGGGGCTCAGCACCACCTCGCCGCCGGCGCCCGCGGCCAGCATGAGGTGGCGGAGTGCGACGGCGAGATCGGGGATCTCGATGTCGCAGTCGGTCGCCCGGCCGATGGTGACGGGCCCCGGCCCGAGGTCCCGCTCGCGAACGATCTCGCCGCCGGCGAGGCGCTGGCTGACCTGGCGGAGGCGGAAGCGGGCGGGCGGGGGCGGCATGCTCACCAGTAGAAGAAGACCGAGACGATGTGGGCGAGGAGCGCGGCGAGCAGCGCGACCGTGAGCGGCACGTGGACGAGCAGCCAGACCTGGAGCCAGGTCTTGAGGCGCGCGTTGGTGCGGATGCGCGCGAGAAGCACGGAGCGCGCGGCGAGAAGGTCGCGAAGCGGCGCAAGCTCCGGGTCGCCTTCGGGAAGGGCGCGGAGCGCGGCCGCGGTGCCGCAGCGCGGGACGCGCCCGGCGAGCCGTGAACCGAGGCTTCGGCCGACCGCGGGTGTCGCCAGCGCGTCCCGGACGAGGGCGGCCTCGCGGTCCCCGAGCGGGCGCGCGGCGGCCTCGAGCGCGCGGTCGCTTTCGGCCAGCGCTGCGGCCATGGCGCGCTCGCTGGCCGTGGCCCGGTTGTCAGAGAGCTGCCGCGGCAGGCGCTGGTAGAGGACGACGCCCCAGACTCCGGAGAGGATGACGCCCATCATGAGCGCCCAGGCGAGCGTGTGGACGTTCCAGCCGAACTGGAAGCCGGCGTGGAGCGTGGCGATGATGGCAAGGGCGAGGCCGAGCCAGACATGCGCCGACACCCAGGCCTTGAGCGACCAAGGCCCGTCGGTGAAACGCCGCTTGCGGATGCCCAGCAGCGAGAGCCAGACGATGAGCCCGGCCGAGAGCGTGCCCAGCGCATAGCCGAGCGCGGTGCCGCCGTTCGGCCGGGGCCAGGGATCGTCGAGCGCATAGAGGAGGACGCTGCTGCCGGCCAGCAGCGCGGCGATCCACGCCCAGCGGTAGCGGCGATGGGCGAGGAAGCCTTCGTGGATGGCCTGTGGCGCGCGCCGTGCGGTCGTGGAAGGGGCGCTCGGGCGCGCGGGGGCGTTCACGGCTCCATCTCCCCGATCCTCAGTCCCGCCGCCCTGCCAGCGCGAGGAAGGTCTCGGGCGAGACGCGGATCGCAGCGCCCGTCGGGCAGGCGCGCACGCAGGCCGGCCCGCCGGCCTTGCCGGCGCACATGTCGCACTTCACCGCCTTCTTGGGCGGCGCCTCGGTCCTGAGCCGGGCCCGCTCGGCCTTCGCCCACGCCTTCGGCGGCTCGCCGGGGCCCGGGCCGCGGCCGAGCAGCAGCCAGGACAGGAGCCCGGGCTTCCGGGGCGGCGGCGAGTCCATCCGGATGACGCCATAGGGGCAGTGGCGCACGCAGTTGCCGCAGCCGATGCAGCTGTCGTTGATCGAGACCTCGCCGTCGGGCCCGCGGCGGATGGCATCCGGCGGGCAGTCGGTCATGCAGTGCGGGTGCTCGCAGTGGCGGCAGGAGGTGGGGACATGGAGATAGGCGAAGGTGCGGCCGGCCTCGCGATCGAGGCGGGAGAGGCCGTCGTGGCTGTCGGCGCAGGCCTTCTCGCAGTTGTCGCAGCCGACGCACAGCCGCTCGTCGATGAGGAGCGCGTCGGTCGCCTCGCCGAGGCCGTTCTCGACGAGGAAGGCCGCCGTCTCGCTGTAGAGGTCGACCGCGCTGCCGAACCGGTCCTTGCGCTCCTCGATGAAGGCGTTGAGGGCCCGGCGCGCGGCCATCTCGGCAAGCGTGCGGGCGCGGAGTTCCGGCCGGGCCTCGAACAGCCTCCGGAAGGCGGCGCCGTCGAGCCGGATGAGCTCGGAGCGGATTGCCGCGCGCACCGTTGCCGTGCGGGGGGTGCCGTCGAGCACCGCCATCTCGCCGAAGTAGGAGCCGGCCGGAAGGTAGCGGAGGAAGACCGGCCGGCCGCCAATGCGCTTCTCGACCGTGCAGGAGCCGCGGCGGATCACGAACATGTCGTCGCCGGTCTCGCCCTCCGTGACGATGGCCTCGCCTGCGCGGGCAGTGACCGTCCGGGCGGTCTCGAGGATGGGCGCGAGATCCTCGGCGACGAGCCCGGACTGGAAGATCTGCAGCAGAAGCCGCGTGGTGGTGATCCGGTCCACTTCCGCCCCCGCGTCGGGCACGGTGCCGATGAGGCGGAGCGCCGCCGTGCGCGGAAGCTCGACGAGGATGGCGGGGGTTGCCGCGCGCACCGTCGCGCCGCGCCGCCGGCCCGAGATGAGGCCGACCTCGCCGACGATCGAGCCTTCGCCGATGGTCGCCGTGCGGCGTGGCGGTCCCGGGTCGATCTCGACCTCGACTGCGCCTTCGGCGATGGCGAAGAGCGAGGCGCCCACGTCGTTCTTCACGAACACCACCTCGCCGGCCGCGTATCGGCGGACGGTCGCATCGAGCAGCAGCTCGCGCATCTGCAGCGGCGAGACCGGGCGGAAGATCGAGACCCGCGCGCGCAGGAAGGCGATCCAGTCGTCGACCGGGCGTGCCGGCTGGAGGCCGGCGAACACCCGCTCGAGGATCGGCTCGTCGGCCGGCCGGAGGTCGGTATTCCCGGCGATGAACTCGATGACATCATGGCCCTGGTTCAGGCAGTGCTTGATGAGCGGGTAGCCGGCGAGCGCGCCGATGACGTGGAGGCCGGGCACGCTCGTCTCGAACTGGGGGGAGAGCAGCGGAAAGGCCTCGCGCGCGGCAGAGGTGAAGGCGACCCCGGCCTTTTCGACGAAGGCCCGGGGCGGCGCCGAGCCAAGCCGGGCGATCACCCGGTCGCAGCGCAGGCGTGCCTCGCCGTCGCGCGTGTCGACGACCATGTGGCCCGCCTCCAGCCGGTTGGGCGCCGTCTCGGTCAGCACCGCGATCCGGCCAGCGTCTCGCGCTGCCATCAGCGCCTTGACGTTGGCGTCCTTGGCCTTGGCGAAGTCGGCCGAGCGGTTGAGGAGGGTGACATGGTTGCCCTGCGCCGGGTCGGCGGCGAGGCCGAGCGCATTCTCGATCCCGGCATCGCCTGAGCCAACCACGACGATGTGCTCGTCGACGAAGGCGGCGGGGTCGTCGAGCGTGTACTGGACCACCGGCGCGCCGGGCGCGCCGACGCCGGGGATCTTCAGCAGGTTGGGGTTGCCCTGGGTGCCGATGGCAAGCACCACATGGGCGGCGCGGATGCGCGTGCCGTCGGCGAGTCCCAGCGTGAAATCCCCCCGCGTGCCGGAGATCTCCGTCACCTCGGCGTGGTGGCGCACGGCAATTCCGGCCGCGGCGGCGTCCTCTGCCCAGCGGGCGAGGACCGTCTCGCGCGCGCCAGCCTCGAAGGCGAGATCGCAGCGCAGCAGGAGCTGCGGCGGAGTCGCCATCACGTGCTTGCCCTTCTGGTAGCGGAAGATGGTGTCGGCGAGATGGTCGGTCTTCTCGAGGAGGAGATGGCGCATGCCGCGCCGCGCCGCGCGGGCGGCTGCAGCAAGGCCGGCCGGGCCCGAGCCGACGATGGCCACGTCCAGCAGCTCTTCGCTTGGCTCCACAACGGCTCCCGTTCCGGTCGCGTCCGGCGGAAGCCTAGCACAGCTTCGCCCATGGGCCAGTCCCGCTCTTGCCCCGCGCCGCGCCAGCGCGCCCGCCCCGGATCTTTACGATCGCGCCCGAAGGCCCCTAGATGCCAGGGGCTTCCCGGCAGGGGTGGAGACGGGCGTCGTGGCAGCGGAGATCGGCCAGTTCGCGCTCATCCTCGCGCTGGTCATGGCAGTCGTGCAGGCGGGTCTCGCGGGCGCTGGCGCGCGCTGGCGCGACCCGGCCCTCGTCGCGGCCGGTCGGGCGGCCGCGATGGTGCAGGGCGCGCTCGTGCTGCTCGCCTTCCTCGTCCTCCTGCTGCTGTTCGTCCGCCTCGACCTCTCGGTCGAGCTGGTCGCGCGGCACGGCCATTCCGCCCAGCCCGCGGTCTACCGGCTGGCAGCAGCCTGGGGGAACCACGAGGGCTCCATGCTGCTTTGGATCCTGATGCTCTCCGGCTTCGGAGCGATGGTGGCGATCGGCGGCAGGGAGCTGCGGCCTGCGTTCCACGCCCGCGTCGTCGCCGTCCTCGGCCTGCTGTCGGCTGCGTTCCTCGCCTTCCTCCTCTTCACCTCCGGCCCGTTCGCGCGGCGCTGGCCTCCCGCTCCGGAGGGGGCGGAGCTCAACCCGCTCCTGCAGGACCCGGGTCTCGCGCTTCACCCGCCCCTCCTCTACGTCGGCTACGTGGGGCTGTCGGTCGCCTTCGCCTTCGCTGCGGCGGCCCTCCTCGAGGGGCGGGTCGATTCGGCCTGGGCGCGCGCAGTGCGCCCGTGGATCCTCGCCGCCTGGTCGGCGCTGACTGCGGGAATCGCGCTCGGCTCCTTCTGGGCCTATTACGAGCTTGGCTGGGGCGGCTGGTGGTTCTGGGATCCGGTCGAGAATGCCGCGCTCCTGCCCTGGCTGGTGGCAACGGCGCTCCTCCACTCGGCCCTCGTCCTCGAGACGCGCGGCACCCTCGTCTCCTGGACCCTCCTTCTCGCCATTTCCGCTTTCGCGATGAGCATGGTCGGCACCTTCCTCGTGCGGTCCGGCATCCTCACCTCGGTCCACGCCTTTGCAACCGACCCGACGCGGGGCAGCATCATCCTTCTCATCATCGGCGGCTTCACCGGCGCTGCGCTTGCGCTGTTCGCCTGGCGCGCGCCGGCGCTCGAGCGGGGCTCCGCCTTCGCGCCCGTCTCGAAGGAATCCGGCCTCGTCGCCAACAACCTCTTCCTGATGGCCGCGGGAGTCGCCGTGCTGCTTGGCACCTTCTGGCCCCTCGTCATCGACCTCGCGACCGGCGACCGGATCTCGGTGGGCCCTCCCTACTATGCCCTCACCTTCGTGCCGCTCGTCGTGCCGCTCCTCGCGCTCGTCAGCCTGGGGCCGGTGACGCGGTGGAAGACCGACCGCCTGCGCGACGTCATGGCCCGGCTGCGTCCGGCCGCTGGCGCCGCCCTGCTCGCTGCGGCCGCGACCTTCGCCCTCTTCTGGTCCGCAGGCTGGACGGCGGCGCTCGCCGCGCTCGGCTTCGCGCTTGCGGCCTGGCTGGTGGGGGGCGCGGTCTTGGCACTTCTCCGCCGCTTCCGGGTGCCCGGAGGAGGGTTCGCGCTGCGCCTCGTGCGGACCACGCCGGCCTCCGCGTGGGGCATGGCGCTGGCGCACGCCGGCCTCGGCATGCTCACGGCCGGGATCACGGCGGCCTCGCTGTTCACGGTCTCCGAGGTGGCAGCGATGGCGCCTGGGCAGGCGGTCGATCTTGCCGGACGCCGGCTGACGCTCGAGTCGGTCGGGCGGGTGACGGGGCCGAACTGGGAGGCTCTTGAGGCCCGCTTCCGGCTGGGGGACGGCCCGGGCGGCCGCACCGTCGTCGCCCAGCGGCGCCGCTACCCGGCAAGCGGCCAGCAGACGACCGAGGCCGGAATCGCCTTCGGCCTGCTCGGCAACGTCTACGTCTCCGTCGGCGACGCAACCGGCGGACGGCTCGCAGTCCACGCCTGGTGGCATCCGCTCGTTGGCTGGATCTGGGCAGGCGCACTGGCGATGGCGCTCGGCGGCGCCGTGGCGATGGCCGACCGGCGGTTCCGCCTGCCGGCGGCGGTCCGGGCAGCGCCGGCCGCAGTGCCCGTTCCGGCGGAGTGACGACAGTGGGCCGCCTTCCCTTCGTGCTGCCGCTCCTCGGCCTTGCCGCCCTTCTGGTGGCCCTCGGGCTCGGCATGACGCGGGACCCGAAGCGGCTTCCCTCGCCGCTGGTCGGCCGCCCCGTGCCCGAGTTCGCGCTGGCCCCGCTGCTGGACGGCGGTGCGCCGCTCGTCGCCTCGGCGCTTGCCGGCGACGGGGAACCCAAGCTCCTCAACCTGTTCGCCTCCTGGTGCACGAGCTGCCGGCTCGAGCACCCGATGCTGATGCGGATCGCCGCCGAGGGCGTCGCGCTCTACGGTCTCGACTGGAAGGATGCGCCCGAAGACGGGCGCGCCTATCTCGCGGCGCGGGGCAACCCGTTCCGCGCCGTCGGCAGCGACCCCGACGGCCGGGCTGGCCTCGCGCTCGGCGTGACCGGCACGCCCGAGACCTTCGTGATCGACGGGCGCGGCATCATCCGCCACCGGCATGTCGGGCCGATCACGGCCGAGGCGTGGGAAGGCACGCTTCGGCCGATGCTGGCGCGGCTCGGCGCGGGGGCGGCGGGCTGAGATGCGCTGCCTCGCCGTTGCCGCAAGCCTTCTCCTGCTGGCTGCCCCGGCCGTCGCGGTCGAGCCAGACGAGACGCTCGCCGACCCGGCGCTCGAGGCCCGGGCGCGGGAGATCGCACGGGGCCTGAGGTGCGTGCAGTGCCAGAACCAGTCGATCGACGAGAGCAGCGCGCCGCTCGCGCGCGACCTCCGGCGCCTGGTGCGGGAACGGCTCGCGGCCGGCGACAGCGATGCCGAAGTGGTCGCGGAGGTTCGGGCGCGCTACGGGGACTTCGTGCTGCTGAAGCCGCCGTTCGATGGCCGCACCCTCCTCCTCTGGGTGGGTCCCTTCGCCGTGCTGGTCGTGGCCGGCGGCCTTCTCGTCCGGCGGCTCGGCCGGATGCGGCCGGACCTCGACGAAGAGCCTGACGGGGCCGGTCAGGAGCGCTGATATGGGCGGGATCTGGCTCTGGGCCGCACTGACGCTGATCGTCGTGGGCGCCGTCGTCCCCGTTGTCCTGGCGCTGGCGGGGCGTCGCCGCCCGGCGAACGGGACCGCTGCCTCCGGCATGGCCCCGCTCCTCGCCGGCCTTGCGCGCGAGCTTGCCGACATCGACCGGCAGCTCGCCGAAGGGACGCTCGCGCCCGCCGAAGCCGCGGCGCTCAAGGGGAATGTCCGCCGCCGTCTCGAGGAGGAAGCACACCGCCTTGCCGCGGAAGGGCAACGCCCGGACGGGCCGCGAACCGGAGGTGCCGCATGGCTGCCGCACGCGCTTGCCGCGACCGTGGTCGTGGCAGCGGCCGGCCTCTACGGCTGGATGGGCCGTCCCGACGCGGTCGGAGGGAGGGCGGAGGCAGGCGGCAGGGACGAGGCGGGCGGCGCCGGACCCGCAAGTCCGGCTGCGACCGCCGGGGACGTGCAGCAGCTCGTCCAGCGGCTCGAGGCACGGCTTCAGCGGAACCCGGAGGATGCCGAGGGCTGGCGGATGCTGGGGTGGAGCCGGTTCGAGCTCGGCGACCATGCCGGTTCCGCGGAGGCCTACGCGCGCGCGGTGGCGCTTGCACCTGGCAACGCCGCCTATCTCTCGGCGCTCGGCGAGGCGCAGGTGATGGCGGCCGACGGCGCGATCACCCCCGCCGCGCGCGCGAGCTTCCGCCGGGCGCTTGCGATCGATCCCACGGATGCGCGCGCCCGCTACTATCTGGCCGCAGCGCGCGACCAGGACGGCGACACGCGAGGGGCAGTCGAGGAGTGGCTGAAGCTGGTGGCCGAGGACCCGGCGGCACCCTGGGTGGCGGACCTCCGGTCCATCATCCTCGCCCGGGCCGAGGCAGCGGGACTGGATGTCGCCGCGCGGCTGCCGCCGCCGCCAGCTGCCGCCCTGCCGCCGGGCATGCTGGCCGCACCCACGCCGGACCAGGTGGCCGAGGCCAGCGCCATGTCGCCCGAGGACCGGCAGGCGATGATCCGCGGCATGGTCGATGGCCTCGAGGCGCGGCTGAAGGAGAACCCCCGCGACCTTGGCGGCTGGCAGCGGCTGATCCGCGCGCGCATGGTGCTGGGCGAGGAGGCAAGGGCGCGCGCCGCCTATGCCGAGGCGCGGCGGGCCTTCGCGGGCCGCGACGCCGACTTGCGCGCACTCGAGGCGTTCGCCCGCGAAGTGGGCCTCCCCGGCGCCTGAGCGGGGGTCCATTTCCGTTGGGCGGCCCCGCCGGCCGCGTCAGGGGCAGACGGTCCCGCCGGGGGGGCAGGGCCTGGTCGCCGGCCGGGTCGGGTTGTCGGCGCTGGGTGGCAGCAGCTCGGTCACCTCCCGCCCGGGGGGCTGGACCTCGAGGGCGGAGGCAAGAACGGCAGCCGAGGGGATGGGCCAGCGCCCTTCGTCGCCCGCCGAGTCGGGGACGGTCCGAAGCAGCTCGGAAAGGCGGGCGAAGGCGGCCCTCGAGAATCGGAAGGGCCCGATCGGCGCGGCCCCCGGCGCCGGGACAAGGATGG
The DNA here is from genome assembly GCF_015354055.1 of Thermaurantiacus tibetensis. Classification (GTDB taxonomy): domain Bacteria; phylum Pseudomonadota; class Alphaproteobacteria; order Sphingomonadales; family Sphingomonadaceae; genus Thermaurantiacus; species Thermaurantiacus tibetensis. Next base: position 72,368 of record NZ_JACHTM010000003.1, on the reverse strand, counting down.
CGAAGCCGGGCCGGTCGATCGGGACCGTCACTCCGCCGGCCGTCACCGTCAGCAGGCCCGGCCGGTCGAGCCCCTGCGTTCGCGGACCCGGCCCGCGCAGAACGACCAGCGTTGCGGCTTCCGGATCGAGTGCCGGGATTTCGGGCGGCGCGTCGAGGAGCGCGAGGATGGCCGGCACGTCGCCCCCGACCAGTCCCTCGAGCACGGTGCCGCGCACGCCGATGCTGGCCACCGGAGTCGAGACGGCGGCAGCACCGCCTTCGCCGCGGACCGCCCGGCCCGACATGAACCGGAAGGCCCCGCGCGCCACCGAGGCAGCGACCTCGCCGGTCCTGCGGTCAGGGTCGTAGACGAAGCGGTCGATCACCATGCGCGCGCCGGCGCCGACCGTGAAGACCGAGCGGTCGACAAGGAGGAGCTGCAGCTGGCTCGCGGCGCCGGTGGCAACCCGGGTGCCGAGGAACACTGGCTCGCGCAGCACGGCGGGCCGGAGCGCGGCATCGCGGAAGGTCTGCATCGCGACCTCGTTGCGGATCGCGCTGTTCACTCCCACCGCCGGCGGCGCCTGGGCGCCAGCCGGCAGGGCCGCGACGAGAAGCGCAAGTGCGAGGCTGCGCCCCCTCATTCGCCGAACACCCAGATCAGCCGCAGCTCGCCGCCAACCGACTGGTAGGCGAGATAGGGTCGCTGGGTGTCCCTCCGGGTCCAGGACAGTGCGGCCTCGAGGGTCATCCCCTCGCGGACATCGGCCGTCGCACCGGCATCGGTGAAGGCCGACAGCGGTGCCCCGAGCGCCGCGCGCACGAAGCTTCGCGTTTCCTTTCGCTCACGCCCGTCGAGCAGCGGGTCAGGCGCCTTGAAGTCGAGGACGCGGACGCTTCCGGCAAGCGTCGAATAGGCGCCCCGGCCAAGCTGGTGGCGCAGCGACCCCGAGAAGCCCGGCCCGGAGAAGGCGAGCGGCCGGAAGTCGGCCGACTTGTCTTCCCAGCCCAGCTGGGCGGACAGCGAGGTCGCGCCGGAGAGCCGGTGCGAAAGCCCGGCCGCAAGCGCGACCCGCACGCCTGAGCGGGCGTCGGCAGCAAGCCCGGGCACCAGCCCGGCAAGGAGCGGCTCGTCGAACGACTGGTCGGTGACCTCGACCGAGGCATCCACCGTCGTCAGGTGGGAAAGCCGGCGGCTGATCGCCAGGCGGCCGCCCCATTCGGTCAGGTAGGGATCGGCAAACAGCGCGAGGTGCCGCACCAGCCCGGCAGCAGTGAAGGCGGTGCGCGGGCCGATCTCGCCGGCGATCCCGGCCGAGACGTCGGCAAGCAGCGTCTCGAACCGGGGGCCGGACAGGTCCTTTCGGCCCTGCGCCGAGGCAAGCAGGAAGACGCTGGTCGGCTCGGCATCGGCCAGCCGCGCCGACAGCTTCAGCCGGCCGCCGCCGGAGAAACCGAGGCCATCGTCCTTCTGCCCGCCGCCTAGGCCGACATCGACCAGGTTGGCGATCGCCCCAGTCGCGTTGCCATCATAGGCAAGGCCAAGGTTGACCGACCCCGAGACGCTCACGCGCTGGTCGCGCCTTGCGATCAGCCGGCGATACTTGTCCACCTCCGCCCGCTGCAGCGGCGTGAGCTCGACTCCGTCGAGCAGGTCGAGCTCGCGGCTGGCGGCCTCGACATCCTCCATGCGGAACAGGGTGACGGCATAGAGCAGGCGGGCGGCATGCCAGTTGGGCTCCTCGAGCAGCAGCCGCTCGATCGCTGCGGCAGCCGAGAGAAGGTCACCCGCCGCTGCGGAGTCGCGGGCGAAGCGCAGGTTGAGCTCGGCATCGTCGGGCGCCCGCAGCACGGCATCGAACTGCCGGTCGCCGGAGCCGGAGATGACGATCTCGCGGCCCTCGGCCCGGGCCTGGAGCGTCGCCTCGATCGAGATCTCGTCCTCGCGGCTTCTCGGACGCTCGAACGCGCCGAAGGGATCCTCGGGCACCGCCTCCTGCGCTGCAAGGGGGAGGGGGCAGAGAAGGAGGACGCCCGCACAGAGCGCGCGCCAGCCACTTGCCGCTCGCCTCCGCCCGGACTGGCTGGCCCACGCCATGAACCCACCTCCGCGCTTCCCACGCCCCTGTTGCCGTTGCCCTCTTTCGTGCGACAGTGCAAGGATGTGGCCGTTCGGAACAGCAACCGATCCGGCGACCGGGGGAAACCGGAGCCCCTCGCGCCCGCCGCGTCTGGCCCTGCCCGGCCGGCTGGGCGCCGCGCTGCCGGGAGTCGCCGTGACGCTGCTTGCGCTGCTGCTCCACTGGAGCGAGGCGGGGCCGCTCCGGCAGCTCGGCCTGCTGCTGTTCGATGCCTACCAGCGCGCGGCGCCGCGCCCTTACGCGCCCGCGCCGGTCAGGATCGTCGACATCGACGACGAGACGATCGCCCGGCTCGGGCAATGGCCCTGGCCGCGGCTCGAGGTGGCGCGGCTCACCTCGCTCCTCGCCGAGGCGGGCGCGGCTGCGATCGCCTTCGACATCGTCTTCGCCGAACCCGACCGGACCTCGCCGGCGCGCGTGGCGGACATGCTCGAAGCCAACCCGAAGGCGCGCGCGCCGTTCGCCGACATCCGTGCCCTTGCCGACCACGACGCCATCTTCGCTGCCGCGCTCGCCGGGGCGCCTTCGGTACTCGGCTTCTTCCTCGCCCGCGAGACCACCGGGCCGCCGCCGCAGCGGCCGGCCGGCTTTGCCATTGGCGGGAGCCTGCCGGCGAGCATCCCGGTCTTTGCCGGCGCGATCAGCCCGCTGCCAGAGCTGGCGGAAGCGGCGAGCGGCGCGGGCTTCCTCACCATGACCGGCGACCGCGACGGCATCATCCGCCGCGCACCCCTTCTCGCCCGCGTCGGGGACACCGTGGTTCCGGCGCTCTCGCTCGAGGCACTCCGAGTGGCGCAGCAGGCCGGGGTCATCCTCATCCGTGCGTCCGACGCCAGCGGCGAGCTCGGCGGGCGCGGGGACGCCGCGGTCGTCGGCCTCAAGGTCGGGGACTTCGAGGTCCCGACCGACGCCGGTGGCGAGCTCTGGATGCACTACACCGAGCCGGTGCCCGAGCGGCTGGTGCCGGCCTGGACGCTGATGGAAGGCCAGCTTTCCGAAAGCCAGCGGCGCGACCTGTTCGAGGGCCACATCGTCTTCGTCGGCACCGGCGCCCAGGGTCTGCGCGACCTCGTCTCGACGCCGCTGCGCGCGCGCGAGCTTGGCGTGATGGTGCACGCCCAGGCGGTCGAGCAGATGATCCTCGGCCGGTTCCTGGTCAGGCCGGACTGGGCGGCCGGCGCCGAGCGGCTGCTGCTCCTCGTCTTCGGGCTGGGGCTGGCGCTCCTTCTGCCGCGCCTTGGTGCGCTGCCAAGCGGCATCATCGGCGCGCTGGCAACCGCCGCCATCGTCGCCCTGTCCTGGCTTGCCTTCCGCCGCTGGGGCCTGCTCCTTGATCCGGTCGGGCCGGTGCTGGCAGCGACCGGCAGCTACGTGGCGGTCACCGCCGCCAGCTTCTGGCGCGAGGAGCGGCAGCGCGCCTACATCCGCAACGCCTTCGACCGCTACCTCTCGCCCGAGCTGGTCGAGCGGATCGCCGCCGACCCCGGCCGGCTCGAGCTCGGCGGCGAGGACCGCGACATGACCGTCATGTTTTTGGACGTGCGCGGCTTCTCCCGCCTGTCGGAACGGATGGGCCCGCGCGAGGTCATCGCCTTCCTGGTCGAGTTCCTGACTCCGATGACCGACATCCTGCTCGCCCATCGCGCGACCATCGACAAGTATATCGGCGATGCCATCCTTGCCTTCTGGAACGCGCCACTCGACGACCCGGACCATGCGGAGCACGCCGCGCGCGCAACGCTCGCGATGGTAGCGCGGCTTGCCGAGCTCAACGCCGAGAAGGCCGGCGGTCCCGGCCCGTGGCCGGGCGAGGTCCGCATCGGGATCGGGCTCAACACCGGCACCTGCTGCGTCGGCAACATCGGCTCGGCGCAGCGGCTGAACTACTCCCTCATCGGCGACACGGTGAACCTCGCCAGCCGGATCGAGGGCCAGACCAAGGCCTATGGCGTGACGATCGCAATCGGCGAGGAGACGGCGCGGCGCCTCGAGGGGTTCGCGCTCCTCGAGCTCGACCGGCTCCGGGTGGTGGGCCGCGACCGCCCCGAGACGATCTTCGCCCTGCTCGGCCCGCCGGAGATGGCGGAACAGGCGGCGTTCCGCGCGCTCGCGGAGCTCCACGCGGCCATGCTGCAGTGCTACCGGGCGCAGCACTGGGAGGAGGCGGCCGCGCACCTCGACCGGCTGGCCGCGCTCGCGCCCGCGTTCGGCCTGGAGAAACTTGTCGCCCTCTACCGGGCGCGGGTCGAAAGGTTCGCCGCGAACCCGCCGGGCGCAGGCTGGGACGGCGTGGCGGAGGCCGAGAGCAAGTGAGCCGCGCGCCCCTTCCGCCCCGCGCAACAATGATTGACGCAGATTCGTCCCATCGCGGGCATACTCCGGCCCGCCCACCGAGTCGCCGAGGCAGAGGGCCATGCGGATAGCCCAGATCACCGACCTCCACATCGGGTTCGAGCCGGACAATCCCGACGAGCAGAACGCCCGCCGCCTGGCCGCCGTGCTGGCGCGGCTTGCCGAGCTCCAGCCGGACCTGGTGCTCGCCACGGGCGACCTCACCGAACATGGCGACGGACAAGGCTATGCGAGGCTTCGCGCGCTTCTCGATGCCTCCGGACTCCGGTTCCGGTTCCTCGTCGGCAACCATGACTGCCGCGCGGCCTTCGCGGCCGTCTTCCCCGGCTGGCAGGCCGATGACGGCTTCGTCCACCATGCGGCCGACATCGGCGGGCTCCGCATCGTCGCGCTCGACACGCTGGAGGAGGGGCGGCACAGCGGCGCCTTCTGCTCCGAGCGCGCACGCTGGCTCGAGGCGCGGCTCGCCGAGGCGCCCGACCGGCCGACGCTCGTGGCGCTGCACCACCCCCCGGTCGAGACCGGCATTGCCTGGATGACGGCACCGCGCAACGCGCCCTGGGCCGAGCGGCTTGCTGCGGTCATCGCCCGCCATCCGCAGGTCCGGCTGCTGGTTGCCGGGCACATCCACCGGACCATGGCGACGACCTTCGCCGGGCGGCCGCTCCTGGTCTGCCCGGCCTCGGCGCCGCAGCTGGCGCTCGACCTCGCGCCGATCGACCCTGCCGTGCCCGACGGCCGGCCGATGGTGGTCGACGAGCCGCCGGGCTTTGCCCTCCACGTCTGGGATGGGGTGCAGTTCGTGACCCACTTCGGCCTGGCCGATGGCGCGGACGTGATCGTCCGCCACGACACGCGGATGGCGCAGGCGATCGCGCCCATCCTCGCCGAGCACGCCGCCGACCGCGCCGGCGGTCCCGCCCCCTATCCTGCCGCCTAGCGGCCGGGCGCCCGGCGGTCGGGCCGATCCTCCTCCTCGTCGCGGCGGATGAGGATGGCGCCGTCCTCGACGCCCACCTGGAAAGTGCCGCGGTCGGCAAGCTCGAGCAGGATCGTGCCGCGCAGCGCACCCGGCTCCCCGGCGAAGGGGTCGAGCGGCGCGAACTGCTCGAGGCGGAAGCCGAGCGCCGGGTCGGCGAGCGGCGGCAGGCAGCTCTCGGTGCCGCCGATGCTGCAGCCGTTGAACCGCGCTGCCGGGTTTCCGGCCAGGATCGCGCCGGAGCGCGCGGCCTGCGGCCCGAAGAAGGCCCGGCCCTCGCCGTTGACGATCACCCCGGAGAGATCGACGACGCTGCCGCCGTTGACGGTGAGCACGGTCGGCACCCGCGGGCCCGCCTGGCGGTTGGCGAGCACGAGCCCGGCGAAGCTGCCGGGAACCGAGCTCGTGTTCTGGGCGACGATGCGCCCCGGAGCCGTGATGGTCATCGTCTCGGCGACCACCCACAGCCGGTCGTCGGCGGGGGACGGCGGCAGGCCCGGCGCGCCCGCCTGCACGTCGATTGCCGCCGGATCGGCAGCAGCGACGGCCACCTGGAAGTCTGCCAGACCGAAGATCACGTTGCTGAGCGCAGTGATCGAGATGTTCGCGAGCGGCACGAGCGCTGCGTAGCAGTCCTGCAGGAAGAGTTCCCCGGCACCCAGGCTTGCCGCCACCAGCACGGCACCCGGTGTCAGCCCCTCGATCGGGTTGGCGCCGAGGATGAGCCGGCCGCCGGCCTCGGTCGGGGTGACGTCGCCCACCACCCGGATGCGCGCGGCAGCCCCGGCGTAGAAGCCGAAGACCGGCTGCTTGGCCGGGTCGAAGCCGAAGCGGTCGACGACAAGGTCGGCGGTGCCGCCGACTCCGAAGCCAGCCTCGAAGGCGGCGCTGGCCGGGCCCTGCGGCGTGGTCGCCCGCGGCACCGCCCCGGTCGAGGCGGAGATTCCGGCCGGCGCGTCGATGCGGGCAATGTCTGCCGCGGAGACGACGAAGCCGGGCCCGCCGGGGGCGCCGCCGAAGCGCAGCGGCCCGGTGGCGACGAAGCGGACCTCGCGCCCGGCCAGGCGGTCGCGCAGCTCGAAGCGTCCGCCCACCAGGCTTGCGACCCCCGCCGCCGTCGCCTGGCCGATGGCAAGCAGGCCGCTGCCGGCCGAGAGCAGCATGTCGCGCCCGGCGGTCGCTTCGCCGAGCGAGAGCCCCGCCGTGAATCGGGCCAGGATGTCGGTGGGGGCGGCAAGCGTTCCGAACGTGCCCGTGCCGCCGTCGAGGCGGATGTTGAACCCGTCGCCTGCGCCATCGGGCCCGAGCCCGGTGGCCAGCACCCGGCCGACGCGGATGACGGGGCTTGCGAGATCGACATCGTCGTCGGCGACGACTTCCTCGAGGTCCATCGTCGCGCTGCCGGTGCCGACCATCCGGATGCTCCCGCGCGACGTGACGACACCGCCGCCCGGCGCCGAGAGGATCGAGAAGGCGCGCGCATCGACCGCCCCGCCGGCGGTGACCCGGCCGAGGCGGAGGATGCCGCCCGCTGCCTCGGGCGCGCGCAGCCGGAGCGTGCCGCCGGTCGAGACCGTGCCGGGAAGCGCCAGCTCGCCCGCCGTCGTCTCGAGCGTGGCCGCGCCGCCGACGGTCGCGCCGGCCAGCGTCATGCGCGCGGCGCGGGCGGCAAGGCTCCCCGGCGCCGCAATCGCCCCGGTCTCGAGGCTCCCGCCTGCCTCGAGCGCGACGTCGCGCCCGGCCTCGAGCGCGGAAAGCCGCACGTCGCCGGCGCCCTCCACGCGGATGTCGCGCCCGGCGGCAAGCGGCCCAGGCGCGGTGAAGCCCGCGCCGGTCGCCGTGACGAGGAGGTCCCGGCCGATTCCGCCCGTCGCCCCCAGCGCGAGGCTTGCCGCCGTGACCCGCGCGTCGCGGACGGTCGCAAGCTGCTCGATGGCAACCGCGCCCGGCGACTCGGCGAGGAAATCCCGCGCCGCCGTCACCGGGCCGAGGGTGATCGTGCCGCCGCGCACCTCCATCACCGGCCCGTCGCCCTCGCCGTCGGGCCCGAGGCCGGTGGTGGTGAGCGCGCCCGCCTGCACCCCCGGCGCCCCTGCTGCAAGGCGGAGGTCGTCGCCGGCCGACACCGGCCCGTCCACCCGGACGAGGCTTTCGCGCGAGCGCACGTCGACATCCGCGCCGGCGCTGATCCCGCCGGCCACGTCGACGAAGAGAAGGGCCTGGAGGCGGACCGAGCCGGGCGCGGCGATGCTGCCGGCCACCTCGATCCCGCCGGTGCGCGCCTCGGCATCGAGGTTGCGGCCGATTCCGGCAAGATTGAGCCGAACGCTGTCGCTGCGCACCACGAGATCGCGCCCCGCCGTCAGCCCCGGCGCGACGGGCGACCCGTCGCGGAAGCCGGCGAAGACGGCATCGCGGCCTTCGAGGCGCATGTCGCCTGCAGACGCGCCGCGCGCGATCTCGACGAAGGTGCCGGAGACGCCGACCGTGCTGCCGTCGCCCTCGGTATCGGGCCCGAGGCCGGTGGTCAGCACCTCCTCGCCCAGCACGAGGTTGGCGCTCGAGGCAACCCGGATGTCGTCACCGGCGGCAAGGCGCCCGAAGTTGATGCCCCGATCCGTTGCGAGCTCGACGTCGCGGCCGGCCTCGACGCTCGCCCCGCGCGTGCCGATGAAGCCGGTGGCCAGGAGACGCGCATCGCGGCCCGCGGCGAGCAGGACGCCGGAGTTCAAGGCAATCTCGTCCCCGGAGACGGCGATGTCGCGGCCGGCCAGGAGCCCTGTGCCGCCCACGTTCACCCGGTCGCCGTCGGCGCCGGCAAGTGCGATGTCGCGGCCGGCGCGGACGAGGCCCGACGTGAACAGGAGGCCCCCGGTCGCCCGGATCTCGGCATCGGTCCCGGCGGTCGCGCCCAGCGGCAGCTGCACCTCGGCGCCGGTGATGCGCAGGCTGCCGCCAGCGGTGGGCGCGGCGAGCGCCTGCACGCTGCCGAGCGCGGCAAGATCGAAGTCGCCGGCCGCGCTCGAGGCCTCGAGGAAGGCCGCGCCCGCCGCCTCGGCGAGGATCCGGCTGCCGTCGCCTTCCGCGTCCTCGCCCTCGCCGGTGGCGGTTGCCGCGAGGACGAGCGTGCCGGCCGCGCGCACGCTGACGTCGTCGCCGGCAGTCGCGCGCACGCTGACATCGCCGGCCGTCGATTCGATGCGGATGTCGCGCCCGGCTGCGATGCTGAACGGAAAGCCGAGCGGCCCGAGGACCGACGCGCCCGCCAGCCGCGCGTCGCGACCGGCGGCAGCCGTGTCGAGAATCTCGAGGCTGCCGCCGGCGGCAAGGTCGAGGTCGCGCCCGGCCGTCACGGTCGACGCCTCGATCCGGCCCGCGGCGGCAAGCGCGAGGTCGCGGACGGCTGCGAAGGCCGGGCCGACGATGTCGCCGGCGGTTGCGGCAAGGCTGAGGTCGCGCCCGGCGCTCGCCTCGGTGAGGTCGAGCGTCGTGCCCGTGACCGCGAGGTCGCGGCCGGCGGTCACCCCGCCGTCGCGGCCGAGGGTGGCCGGGCCGGTCGTGGCATCGACCGCGATGTCGCCGGGGGCCGAGAGCGCAAGCGCGTCGGCGCCGGCTGCAACCAGGCGGATGTTCGCTCCGTCACCTTCGGCGTCCGCGCCGTCGCCGCGCGCCTCGACCGAGCCGAGCGCCGCTGCTCCTCCCGCCTCCATGGTCACGTCGTCGCCCGCCGAGACGCGGCCCGCCTCCAGCGCACCGGCCGCGACCAGCCGCGCGTCGCGCCCGGCAACCAGGCCCGTTGCGCGCGTCAGGATGCGGAGGCTCGCCGCCTCGAGGTCGGCGTCGCGGCCGGCGGTTGCATCGGCGATCGCAAGCGCCCCGGTCATGCGCGCGCGGATGTCGGTCGGCGCCTCGATTGCGCCGAAATCGCCGAGCCCGCCGGCCAAGCGCACGTTGAAGCCGTCGCCGTCCGTGTCGGGCCCGAGCCCGGTCGAACGGACGAGGCCGACCCGGATCGACGGGCTTTCGAGGTCGACGTCGTCATCGGCGACGATCTCGTCGGCCTCGATGCTCCCCGGCCCCGTGCCCGTCACCCGCGCCGAGCCGCCGGCCGCAAGCCTCGTCGCCCTGACCGTCCAGGCGCGCGCGTCGAGGTTGCCGCCGGCCGTCACGGTCGCAAGCGCCATCACGCCCGCGGGGGCATCGTCCCGGGCACGCAGCGTGACCTCTCCCCCTGCCGAGAGCGGGCCGGCAGCGGAGAGGGCAGCCGCCGAGACCAGCCGGAGGTTGCCGGCGGCGGCGAGCCCGCCGGAGAGGGCGAGGTCGTCGCGCGTCGTCTCGAGGTCGATGTCGCGCCCGGCGGCAAGCGCGCCGAGCGCAAGCGCTGCACCGCGCGCGGCAAGGTCCCGGCCGGCGGTCGCGGTCCCGACGTTCACGCCTTCGCCGGCGTCGAGGCCGAGGTCACGCCCGGCAGTCGCCGAGGCAAGCGCGATGTCGCCGGTGGCAGCAAGCGCGAGATCGCGCACGGCGGCAAGCGTGCCGCCGCCGATGTCGCCGGCCGTCGCGGTCAGGCGGATGTCGAGGCCGATGTCGGTGTCGGCCGCGATCGTGACCTGGGTGCCGGTCACCTCGAGGCTGCCGCCGGCGGTGACGCTGGCGCCGGGGTTCACGCCGAGCCGCGCCGCGCCGCTGCGGGCGAGCACCCCGATGTCGCCGGTGGCGGCGAGCGTCTGGGCATCGACCGATGCCCCGGAGAGCAGGAGGCGGGCGCCGTCGCCTTCGTCATCCGGCCCGTTGCCGAGCGCGGCGGCCTCGAGGACGAAGACATCGCCCGCGGCCGCGATCCGCACGTCGTCTCCGGCGCGGGCGTCGTCGAGCAGCAGCGGCCCCGACCGGACCTCGACCGCGATGTCGCGGCCGGCCTCGAGCGAGGCCGCCGACAGCGTGCCGGCATCGACCAGGATGTCCCGGCGCGCCCTTGTCACGCGCGGCAGGGTGGTGGCGCCCGTCGTCGTGACGCGGATGTCGTCCGCGCCGTCGAGCCCGCCGGCGACAAGGCTCGCTGCGCTGGCGACGATGTTGAACCCGTCTCCATCCTGGTCGGTGCCGGGCGCGATCGTCGCCAGATCGACCGTCGCGGCCCCGGCAGCGGCGAGCAGGATGTCGTCGCCGGCCGCGAGCGTGCCGGCCGCGAGCCCGGCGGCCGAGGTGAGCGCGATGCTGCCCGAGACCGACAGCGCATCGACGGCAAGGTTGGCTGCGGTGGTGGTGAAGCGGGCGTTGCGGATCGGGCCGGCGAGGCCCGTGGCATCGAGGCTTGCAGCAGTGAGCGTCGCGTCGCGGCCGGCCAGCGCCGAGACGAGCGACAGCGCGCCACCGGCAGTGATCGAGAGGTCGCGCCCACCCCCCGATTCGATGATGGTCACCGGATCCGTGCCGGTCACAACCAGCGTCGCGTCGCGCCCGGCAAAGAAGGAGGGCGCCGCGGCCGCCTCGACGGTCAGCGCGACATCGACCTCGGCGTTGGCCACCAGCTCGGCAAGCCGCGACTCCGGCGAAAGGAGCCGGATGCTCGCCGAGTCGCTCCGGAGCTCGAGAACGTCGATGTTCTGGATCCCGCCCTCGAAGCGGACATCGCCGCTGATTCCGGCCGGGAAGTTCCCGAACTGCGCGAGCGCGAGCAGCTCGGCAACCCGGCCGTTGCCGGCGAAGTCGCGGTCGAAGTCGGGCACCAGCAGCGCCGGGTCGCCGTTGTCGAGGATCTCGTTGCCGGCGACATCGTCGAAGCCCGGCTTCGACTCGAGGGTCGTGCCCGGGTTGAAGAGGATGCCGCGGCCGAGCGACTCCCGCCCCGAGATGACGTAGAGGTCGTCGCCGAAGCGCAGGCTGGCACCAAGGAGCGTGTTCACGTTCGCCTGCCGCGCGATGAGGATGAGGTCGCCGTCGACATCGGCGCCACCCAGCGTGACCGGGCCGGCATCGCTGGTGAGCGCGAGCGAGCCGGGGTTGCCGCGCCCGGCCGCGACGCGCGCGTTGCCGACCGTCACGCCGCCGGCGGCGTCGATCCCGGCGAAGCCCGCGGCCGAAAGGTCGTCGAGCTGGACGTTGCCGAGGGCGGCAAGCCTCAGCGGCCCCGAGACGATCTCGGCGAAGCGGATCGAGGGCCCTGCGCCGGTGAAGCTGTCGGCGAGCGAAATCCGGCTGGTCGAAAAAAGGTCCTGGGTGCGAACGGCAAGACCCCCGTCGAGGAACAGGCCCGCCGTGCCGGTGTCGATGTCGATGTCGACGGCGAACGCGCTCAGCACCGAGCCCTGGGTAAACCCGGTGACGAGGCCGGCGAGCTGCACGCGGTCCTTGTCCGACTCCAGGTGGAGCGAGCGGATGGGGGAAGGGCCTCCGCTCGGGTCGGTCCGGTCGCTGTCGCGGGTCACGTCCGGCCCGGCATTGCGGCTCTCGATGGTGGTGCCGGGCCCGCCGGCCACGAGCGGTCCGTCTGCGACTGCCACGATGTCGTCGCCGGCCGAGAGGCTGCCGAGCGTGACGGCGCCGGCACTGCGCACGAGGATATCGCCGCCGGCCGTGAGCGGCGCCAAGCCGGTGACGTCGCCGCCCACCTCGACCCGGATGCTGCCTCCGGCCTCCAGCGCGCCGAGCGCGGTGAGGCCGGGAGGCACGGCCTCCCGCGTTTCGATGCGGATGTCGCCGCCGGCAAAGGCGGTCAGGAGTTCGCCCTCGTCCTGGCGGATGCGGATGTCGCCGTCGGCGGCGAGGTCGGCGAGCTCGGCGCGGATCCGCGTCGGGGCGGTGTCGTTCGGCGGGCCGGGTGCGTTTCCGGCGATGCCGCTGCCGGCCGAAAGCACGATCTGGCCCTGGTCGACGGTTGCCGCCGTGGCGACGACGGTGCCGGTTGCGCGGATGATGGCCGAGACGAGGTCGGTGCTGCCGACGAGCGAGAGCCAGACATTGGCGCCCCGGACGGTTCCGGCGAGGTCGATCGGTGCGCCGCCGTCGCGGGTGCCTTCGCCTGCCGGCACCTCGAACTCGACGAGATCGAAGTCGTTCGTCGCGTTGCGGGCGAGGCGGATGGTGTAGCTGTTCGCAGCGCCGACGAGGGCAGTGCCGCGCTCCGCCCGGATGTCCGAGCCCGCCTCCTGCCGCACGTTCTGCGCGACGATGGCGAGGAAGCCGTCGCTCGCCTCGACGCTGGCGCCGGAGGAAAGGAGGACCCCCGTGGTCAGCAGCGGGCCGAGGTTGGCCTCGATGGTCAGCCGGTCGGGCAGGAGCAGCTCCGCCCGCCCGGCGGGCGTGAGGAGCAGATCGGGCACGGCGTTCGAAAGGAGGATGCCGCCGGCTGCCACGCGGCCGCCGGTGCCGAGGATGATGCCGCTGCGCGTGAAGAACCAGAGGTTGCCGCCGAGCGGGTCGGTTGCCGAGGGTCCGAGCCGGCCCTCGACCGTGCCCTCGATGAAGAAGCCGGCATCCGACCGCAGCAGCGCGACGCCGTCCCGGCCGGGGTTGGTGAAGTCGAACCGCACCGTGTCACCCGAAGACAGGACGAAGCCCTGGCCATGGTCGAGATAGGTCCGGGGCGCGTTGAGGGTCACGAGACGGAGCGTGCCGACATCGGTGATGACCGGGGCGCCGCCGCCGGCGGTGACCTGCACGTCGGTGATGTCCGGAAACTGCGCCGCGGCCGGGGCCGCAAGGGCGAGGGCGGCAAGCGCGGTCCCGAGAAGAAGGCGGGTGCGGGTCATGGCGTCCTCCGCCGCACTAGAAGCCGACCGTGGCCTGGAGGAGCAGGCGGTCCGCAGGACGCGGATTGCCGAGCGCGCCGTCGAGCGGCCGGGCCCAGGCGACATCGACGGCAAGCCGGCCGGGCAGCTGCCAGGTGACGCCGGCCCCGGCGGACGCCAGCGTCTCGGCGAAGCCGCCGCGGTCGCGGTTCGAGACATGGCCGACATCGACGAAGGCATAGGGCTGTGCGAACGAGCCGGCCGGCAGCGGGAAGGGCCCGAAGCGCAGGTCGATGGAACCGAGGGCGCCCTCGTCGCCGGCGACGATCGCCGGGTCGTAGCCGCGGCCGACGGTGAGGTTGCCGATCGTCAGCTCCTCGTAGGCGAGGAGCGGCTTCGAGGCGAGCTGGGCCCGGCCGCGCACGGCAAGGCTCGCCAGCTCGGCCAAGGGGACGAGCGCGCTTGCCTCGAACCGGGCGACGAAGGCATCGGCCCTGCCGTCGAGGCGGGAGAGGAAGATGTCTCCGCGCTCGCTGGCGCCAAGCGCGGGGAGACCCTGGCGGAGCTGCACCTCGCCGGCGAGCTGGCCCAGCCGCGCCCGCCCGTCGCTCCCGCCCATCCGGAAGCGCTTGACGGCCGAGGCCCGCGCGAACAGCACCCGCAGCTGATCCTCGACGATGAGCCCGAAGCCGGGCCCGGAGGTCCGCTGCGAGACGACGTCGAGCCCGCCGGCCAGCTCCACTTCTTCCATGCGGCGCTTGATGGGCGGCCACGCCACCGCCAGCGTGCCGACGACCGAGGTGGCGCGCAGGTCGAGCGGCGCCAGCGCGTCGCCGGGGCGGGTCTCGCCGTAGGAAAGGCCGCCGGAAAGCCGCAGGCCGTTGCCCCCGATCCGCAGGTCTTCCCGCAGCTGGATGACGAACTGCTCGTTGTCGGGCACGGTGCGGAAGACCGCGAGCGTCGTGCGTTCGCCAAGGGTCGTCATGCCGTTGGCGTCGAGGCGGCCGAGCAGGGCCCAGCGGCCGGTCTGGCGGCTCTGCAGGTTCTGCAGGTTCGCCGTTGCCTGGAGCGGATCGCGGTCGACCACGAGCTCGATGTCGATGGCGCCGCGCCGGCCGGAAGCGCCCGGGCGGATCACGGTGCGCAGCCGCACGCCGGGCAGCTCGGAGGCGAGCAGCAGCGCCCGCTGGGCGCGGCGCAGGTCGAACGGGTTCATGCCGCGGATCTGCGCGGCATAGCGCTCCACGCGGCGGGTGACGGGCCCGGCCACGCCCACCACCCGGACGGTCTCGACACGGGCGTCGATCACCTCGAGCCGGACTCGACCGTCGGCGATGCGCTGCTCGGGGATCTCGACCCGGGCAAGCCGGCCCTGGTCGAAGAGGGCGGCCGCGGCCCGGTCGCGGATGGTGCAGAGCGTCGCAAGCGGCACCTCGCGGCCGAGGAACTCGCCGTAGGTCGAATCGAGCACCGCCTTCAGCCGGGCTTCGACCCTGGGGTCGGGATCGGGCCGGCGGCCGGCGAAGGTGACCCCCTCGAGCCGGAAGCTGAGCGGCGAATCGCGGAACGGGCAGGCGGCGGGGAGGGGTGGGGCGAAGAGATCGGCGCGATCGACGGGCGTCTCGGAGCGCCGGGCCGGGTCGAGAATCTCGGGCGGCGGCAGCTGCGGGAGGGGAGGGGTGGGGAGCTGGCCTGCCGCAGGCACCGCCAGACATATGGCAAGCCCGGCAGCTGCCACGGTTGGAACGCGCGCGGGCCCAGCACCAGCTCCGCCTGCTTCGGTGCTCGCGGCCTGTGCCTTGCTCCGCATGCCTCCCCCCGCTGCGGCCTTCGGCCGGGCGGAGCGGCAACGCCAGCCCAGTTACGCCCTCCCCGAAACCGGGCCGCAACCAGATTCTTAGCGGCAACCTGGCGGCAGGACAAGAAAAGCTGCAGCCGCTCCGGATGGAGGCAGCCTTGCTGCCGGGCCGCCGCGCGCGTAGCGTGCCCCGGAACGAGCAGCGGGCGGGGGACGGGAAGGCCGATGGGCCGCCATGAGCCGGACCGGATGGCGGGCGCTCCGAGGCGCAGGACCGGGCGTCTCCTGCGCGGCTGGCTGGACTTTGCGCTGCTGGCGGCGCTCGCTGCTGCCTCTTCGCTTCCGGGTCTTGGCGAGCGGCCTGCCCGCGCCCAGGTCCACGAGGGCGTCGCAAGCTGCGCCGGCTCCACCTGTCACGGGCGGCAGGCGCCGACTGGCGCCACCGTCCGGCAGAACGAGCTCCAGACCTGGCAGGACCCGTCAGGCCCCGCTGGCGCGCACGCCCGCGCCTGGCGGGTGCTGCTCGCGCCGGAAAGCCGGCGCATGGCGAAGCGGCTCGGCCTGGCCGCTGCCGAGCAGGCGCCCCAGTGCCTTTCCTGCCACGCCGATTTCGTGCCGGCGGCGCGACGCGGGCCAAGGTTCCGGATCGAGGACGGGGTGGGGTGCGAGGCCTGCCACGGCGGCTCCGGCGCCCGGCCCGACGGCTCGCCCGGCTGGCTGGCGAGCCATGCCGCCGTGGGCGCGAGCCATCGCGCGAACGTCCGGGCCGGCCTGTTTCCCGCCGACGATCCCGTCGCCCGCGCCGGCCTGTGCCTCGACTGCCACTTCGGGAGCGACCGGCCCGACCAGTTCGTGAGCCACCGGCTCATGGCCGCCGGCCACCCGCGCCTCGTCTTCGAGCTCGATCTCTTCACCGCGCTCCAGCAGCATCACGACGAGGATGCCGACTATCGCGAACGCAAGCCCGCCTTCTCCGGCCTCAGGGCCTGGGCGGTGGGCCAGGCGCTGGCCTCGGCGCGCCAGCTCCGCCTGTTCGCGCGGCGGGGCTCCGACGGCGCCTGGCCGGAGTTCGTCTTCTTCGACTGCCGCAGCTGCCACCGTCCGATCAGCGATGCACGCGGCGCCAAGCCGCTTGCGCGGGCCGAGCAATGGCGCCCGCTTCCGTCCGGCTTTCCCGCCTTTGCTGACGAGAACCTGCTCCTGCTCGATGCAGCCGCCCGCGTGCTCGCACCGCCGGCTGCTGCCGAGGTCGCGGAGCGCTCTGCCGCCTTCCACCGCGCCTTCGCCGAGAACCGCCCGGCCGCCGATCGCGCCGCCCTCGCCCTTGCCGACAGCGCCGAGCGGCTCGCCCGCGACCTTGCCGCGCGCGCGCTCGACCCGGCGGCTGCGCTCCGGATCGTTGCCGCGATCACCGACGCGCGGCATCTCGCCCGCGTCTCCGACTACCAGGGCGGGGCCCAGACCCTGATGGCGATCGAGACGCTTGTCGCTGCGCTTGCCCGCGATGGCCTGGTCTCCGAGACCCGCGCCCGGGCGCTGCGGCCCGGGCTCGACGAAGCGCACGCGCTCCTGCGCGATGCCAACCGCTGGGACGCGGAGGCCTTCCACCGGGCGATGCTCCGCCTCGGCGCGGCCGCGCGGGCGATGCTGTGAGGCGGGCCATCCCGAGGGTGGCGAGCCTCGCGCTCCTCGCCCTCCTCGCTGCCTGCGGCGGCCCGCCGGCGCCGTCGCCCGGCCAGGCGCCGTCCGCCGGCCCGCCAGCCGCGCCGCCCGCTCCCCCGGGGCCGCCGGCACCGCCACGGCTGTTCGCCGACCCGGCGCCCGAGGCGCTGACCGAGGCGGACGTGCGCCGCATCGTCGCCCAGGCGGCCGGCGAGGCGCGGGCACGGTCGCTTCCGGTCGTGATTGCCGTCGTCGACCGGGTCGGGAATGTCCTTGCCGTGTTCCGCATGGCGGGCGCGCGGGCGACAGCCCGCACCCGGCCGGGCCCTGGCGGCAACTTCGACGCGCAGGGGATCGAGGTGCCCGCCGAGGCGGCCGCGATCGCCAAGGCGATCACCGGGGCCTATCTCTCCTCGGCCGGAAACGCCTTCTCCACCCGCACGGCGAGCATGATCGTGCAGCAGCATTTCCCGCCCTCGGCGCTCGCCCGCGGCCTCGAGTCGGGACCGCTGTTCGGAGTCCAGTTCAGCCAGCTCCCCTGCTCGGACATCGTGACGCGCTTCGCAGCCGGTCCCTTCGCGCGGATCGGCCCCAGGCGCTCCCCGCTCGGGCTCGCTGCCGACCCGGGCGGCTTCCCGCTCTACAAGGCCGGCGTGGTGGTCGGCGGCATCGGCGTGATGGGCGATGGCGACTATGGCTTCGACGCCGAGGTGCGCGACGTCGACACCGACGACGAGGAGCTGATCGCCCTTGCCGGCACCCATGGTTTTGCCGCGCCCCGCGAGATCGAGGCCGACCGGGTCTCGGTCGATGGCACGAGCTTGCGGTTCCGCGACCGGGGCATCGAGGCGTTGCGCGCCGACCCCTCGGTCGCGCCACCGCTCGAGGCCTTCCCCGGCGCGCTGGTGGCCGTGCCCGGCTACACCGACGGGGCGCTTCGGGCCGGCACGGCCTATGGCACCGAGGACTCGGGCGTGCGGCGTGCGCGGCCCGACGAAAGCGCCAGCCCGGACCAGTATGTCCTCTCCGACGGCACCGGGCTCCGGCGGTTCGCGCCGGCGGCCGGGCGCGACGGCGGGCTCACTGCAGCCGAGGTGGCTGCACTCCTCGACTCCGCCTTCGACGTGATGGCCCGGGCCCGCGGGCAGATCCGCCGACCGCTCGAGAGCCGCGCCCAGGTCTCGATCGCCGTGGTCGACTCGAGCGGTCGAGTCCTCGGGCTGGTGCGGTCGCCCGACGCGCCGGTCTTCGGGATCGACGTCGCCGTGCAGAAGGCGCGCAGCGCCGCCTTCCTCTCCTCGGCCGCCGCCGCGGCCGACCTCCTCGCCCACCCGAGCCCGGCGGTGCGCGCGACGGTTGCCGCCACGCGCGCCTTCCTCGCCGACCCGGCGGCACTGACGGGCCGCCAGGCCCTTTCCGCCCGCGCGATCGGGAATCTCGCAAGACCCCATTTCCCCGATGGCGAGGTGGGGCGGCCTCCGGGCCCGCTCGGCCGGGCGATCGACAGCTTCTCCCCGTTTGCCAACGGCCTCCAGTCGGCGCTCGTCACCGGCGACATCGCCGCCCATCTCGGCTTTCTCGCCGGCGCGGGCGCGGACCCGCCGCCGGGCTGCAGCGGCCTGCCGCCTGCCGACGGTCCCCGCGGCCGGCTGGCGAACGGGCTCCAGATCTTCCCCGGCGGCGTGCCGCTCTACAAGGAGGGCCGCCTCGTCGGCGGCATCGGCGTCTCCGGCGATGGCATCGACCAGGACGACATGATCGCCTTCCTCGGGACCGATGGCATCGTCGCCTCGACTGCGGTCAGGAACGCCGCGCCCGAGATCCGCTCCGACCGGATCGAGGTTGCGCTCGACGATGGCCGGCGGGTGCGGCTGCGCTGGATTGTCTGCCCCTTCGCCCCCTTCCTTGGCGATGCCGCGCAGAATGTGTGCGCCGGGCGCTAGGGCAATGCGGCTGCTCCTCCCGCTGCTGCTCCTCCCCGCCGCTGCCGCGGCAGCGCAGGCGCCTTCGCCCGCCGCCCCGCCCGGCGAGCCCGCGGTCGAGCGGCGCGTGCCCGGAATCCGCCCCGACCTGCCGCCCCCCGAGCCGCCGACCGACAACCCCGGCGCGGTTCCGCCGCCCGAGGCCTGGCCAGCGGACCATCTGCCCGTGCCCGATCGCTGGCGCATCCTCGACAGCCTCGAGGCCTGGAAGATCCCCTATTTCCGCGACGTCCTCGGGGTGCGCCGGCAGCGTGCGCTCGACCCCTACAACCAGAATGTGCTGAAAGGCGACAAGCCGCTTCCCGGCACGACCGACTGGTTCCTGCTGCTCGGCGCCATCTCGGATACGGTCGTCGAGCCCCGCTCCTTCCCGATCCCGGTCGGCATCCAGACGAGCGAGCGGCCCGGCGAGCTCGACGTCTTCGGCCGCACGCAATCCACCGTGGTCGCCCAGACCCTCCTCGTCTCGGCCTCGCTGTTCCAGGGCTCGACCCTCTTCAAGCCGGTGGAGCAGGAGCTGAAGGCGGCGCTCGCCCTCCAGTTCAACCATGTGCGCGTGCCCGAGCGGCGGGTGCTGAGGGTTGCGCCCAGCCTGCCTCCGGAGCGGTCGGACGCCTTCGTCGGCGTGCAGGAGCTGTTCTACGACCGCCACCTGCGCGATGTTTCCGACCGCTACGACTTCGACTCGGTGCGCATCGGCATCCAGCCCTTCACCGCCGACTTCCGCGGCTTCCTCTTCCAGGACAATCCGCTCGGGATCCGCCTCTTCGGCACGCGCGACGACAACCGGGTCCAGTACAATCTCGCCGCCTTCGTGCGGCTGGAGAAGGACACCAACTCCGGCCTCAACGCCCTCCTGCGGCCCCTGCGGCGGGACTATGTGCTGGCCGCCAACCTCTACCGGCAGGACCTGCCCTTTCCGGCGCTCACCTCGCAGCTTGTCGTGCTGTGGAACCTGAACCGCGAGGCCGGCGACATCCAGGTCGACACCAACGGCTTTCCCGTCCGCCCGGCGCTTATCGGCAATCTGCGCGGCCGGGACTATGACGCGGTCTACCTCGGCGCCAATGCCGACGGCCGGATCGGCCGGCTGAACCTCACCGCCTCGGCCTATCTCCTCCTGGGCGAAGAGCGGAACAGCGTCTTCACCGGCGAGAGGGCGCTGATCCGCGCCGGCTTCCTCGCCGCCGAGCCATCGATGGACTTCGACTGGGTCCGCCTGCGCGGCAGCCTCCTGTTCGCAACCGGCGACGGCGACCCCTTCGACGACACCCACCATGGTTTCGACGCCGTGTTCGAGAACCCGCTCTTTGCCGGCGCCGACACCAGCTACTGGATCCGCCAGACCATTCCCTTTGCCGGCGGCGGGCGGGCCGTTGCCGTGAACGGGCGCAACGGCATCCTGAACGCGCTGCGCTCGTCGAAAGAGCAGGGCCAGTCGAACTTCGTGAACCCCGGCACCATCCTTCTCGGCGCCGGCGCCGACCTCGACCTCACGCCCACCCTCCGCCTCTCGGGCAACGCCAATCACCTGCGCTTCCACTGCACCGCCGTGCTCGAGACGCTGCGCCAGCAGGGCGGGATCGCGCCCGCGATCGGCTATGATCTTTCCACCGCGGCGGTCTGGCGCCCCTTCATGCACCAGAACATCGTGGTGCGCGGCTCGGCGGCCATGCTCGTGCCGGGCCGGGGCTTCCGCCAGCTGTTCGTGGCCGAGAACCGGGCGAAGCGCTTCGCTTCCGTCCTTCTCAATCTCGTGCTTTCCTACTGACATGCGGCGCCTGATTCCGGTCATCGTCGCCCTGGTCGGCGCGGTGCCTGCCGCCCCCCTCCCCGCTGCCGAAGCCGAGCGGCCGGTCGCGCGGACCTATGCGCCAGCGCCGCCTGCGCCGAAGAGCCAGAGCTGGGCGGAAGCCGACGCCAAGTCCGCCGGCTGCCAGAGCTGCCACCGCGCGACCGACCATCGCACCATGCACGCCTCGCCTGCCGTGGTGCTGGGCTGCACCGACTGCCACGGCGGCAATGCCGCAGTCCATGCCGAGGCCGGCGCGCAGCCGGGCACCCGCGCCTTCCTCGCAACGCTCGAGCGCGCGCACGTGCTGCCCCGCTATCCGAAGGCGTGGAACTGGCCGTCGTCGGCCAACCCGAAGCGGACCTACGCGCTTCTGAACCGCGAGGCACCCGAATTCGTCCGCTTCGTCAACCCCTCGGACTATCGCGCCGCCCGCGCGGCCTGCGGCGCCTGCCACCTGCCGATCATCGAGGCGGCCGAGCGCTCGCTCATGGCCACCGGCGCGATGCTCTGGGGCGGGGCCGCCTACAACAACGGAATCCTGCCCTTCAAGCGCTACCTCCTGGGCGAAGCCTACACGCCCGATGGCAGGCCGGCGCGGATCGTCTCGCCGGGCCCGCTCACCGAGGCGGCGCGCCGGCGCGGCGTGCTGGAAGCGCTCTACCCGCTTCCCACCTGGCATGTGGTGCCGCCGGCCGACGTCTTCCGCGTCTTCGAGCGCGGCGGGCGCAACATCAACACGAACTTCCCCGAGGTCGGCCTCCCGAACGTGCTCGGCCAGATCCAGCGCCTCGAGGAGCCGGGACGGCCCGACATCCGCCAGTCGAACCGGGGGCCCGGCACCGGCCAGCGCGTCGCCATCCCCGTGCTCAACATCCACAAGACGCGCCTCAACGACCCCTTCACCTGGTTCATGGGCACCAACGACCAGCCCGGCGACTATCGCCACTCGGGCTGCGCGGCCTGCCATGTGGTCTATGCGAACGACCGCGAGCCGCGCCATTCGCTCAGCTTCGCCCGCCATGGCCGCGACGGCGAGACGGCGACTGCCGACCCGATGATCCCGCGCGGGGAGAGCGGCCACCCCATCGCCCACGCCTTCACCCGCGCGATCCCGACAAGCCAGTGCATGAACTGCCACATGCACCAGCCCAACATCTTCCTGAATTCCTACCTCGGCTACACGATGTGGGACTATGAGGCGGACGCGCCCGCCATGTGGCCCGAGAAGCAGGCCTATCCGGACGCCGCGGCGATGCGGAAGGTGCTCGACCGCAACCCGGAAGGGGCGGCCGTGCGTGGCAGATGGGCCGATCTCGACTTCCTGCGTAACGTCTACGATCTGAACCCAAAGCTGCAGCACACCCAGTTCGCCGACTATCACGGCCACGGCTGGAACTTCCGCGCCATCCTGAAGCGCGACCGCGAGGGCCACCTGCTCGACGCCGAAGGGAACCGGGTGGACCCGGCCGATCCCGAGCGCTGGCGGCGCGCCGGCGAGGGGAAGTTCGTCCCCGCCGGGGTGAACCCGGGCAAGACGGTCCACCTGATGGACATCCACGCCGAGGTCGGCATGCAGTGCGCCGACTGCCACTTCGCCCAGGACAGCCACGGCACCGGCAACATCCATGGCGAGGTGGCCGACGCGGTCGAGATCGCCTGCAGGGACTGCCACGGCACTGCCGATGCCTACCCGACGCTGCGCACCTCGAACGTCGCCGCGCGGCCCGGCGGCACCGACCTTTCCCTGCTGCGCAACCCGGATGGCCAGCGCCGCTTCGAATGGGTGGTGGAGGATGGCCGGCGGGTGCTGCTGCAGCGTTCGATCGTCGACCCCGGGCTCGTCTGGCGGGTGAGCCTTGTAAAGGACTCGGTCGATCCGGCCGCGCCGGGCTTCAACCTGAAGGCGGCGCGCGCGAAGCTGATGGCCCGCTCGGGCGCCGAGACCGGGCGCTACCTCTTCGGCCCGGGCGTCGCGCCGTCCGAGCGCGCGCACCGCGACGAGGCGATGACCTGCTACACCTGCCACCTCGCCTGGACCACGAGCTGCGGCGGCTGCCACCTGCCGATCGAGGCCAACTGGAAGACGCAGGTGCACCGCTACGAGGGCAAGACCACGCGCAACTGGGCGAGCTACAACCCGCAGGTCGCGCGCGACGAGATGTTCCAGCTCGGCATCCACCAGACGTCCAAGGGGAACGTCATCGCTCCCGTCCGCTCGTCATCGGCGCTGGTGCTCACCTCCACCAACGCCAACCGCGAGCGCATCTACGTCCAGCAGCCGCCCATCTCGGCAATCGGCTTCTCGTCCCAGGCCTTCGCCCCGCACTTCCCGCACACCGTCAGGAAGACCGAGACCAAGACCTGCACCGACTGCCACCTGTCTTCCGCCGACGACAACAATGCCTGGATGGCGCAGCTCCTGCTCCAGGGCACCAACTACGTGAACTTCGTCGGCCTCTACGCCTATGCCGGCGGCGAGGGCGGCATCTCCGCCATTCGGGTCACCGAATTCTCCGAGCCGCAGGCGGTGCTCGGCTCCTACCTCCACCGCTACGCCTACCCGGATTACTATCGCTGGTTCGTCGAACGGCAGGGCCGGGAGCTGAAGACCGCGCGGCGCGGGCGGGCGGTGATGGGCTCCTTCTGGAACGCGCGCGATTCGGCCGAGGAGTTCCGCAACATCGACAAGGGCACCGCCGGCGCGGTCGGCTGCCTGCAGCACCGGGGCGAGTGGCTGTTCGCCGCCGAGGCGAAGGCGGGCCTCAGGGTCTATGACATCGCCAGCGTCGCCAACAAGGGCGTCTCCGAGCCGATCCTGACCGGCCCCTTCTCCCGCCTCGGCCACGACACGCTGGTGCCCTCGCGCCACGCCACCTGCGTCGCGCTTCCCACCAACCAGCCGGTGGCACCCACCCGCAACACGCCCGAGATGCGCGAGCTGAACGCCGAGCAGCCCTTTCACCCCATCTACCACTATGCCGCGGTCTCGGATGCCGAGGAGGGGCTTATCCTCGTCAATGTCGACACGCTGGTCGACCGCGAGCCGCGCAACAACCGGCTGCGCCGCGCCGTCACCTGGAACCCGGGCGGGCTGCTCCGCGGCGCCCGGCACGTGATGCTCGCCGGCTCCATCGCCTATGTCGCGGCCGACGCCGGGCTCGTCGTCGTCGACCTCTCGGATCCGCTCTCGCCGCGCCATGCCGCGACCGTTCCGCTGCCGGAGGTGCGCGCCTCGGCGCTCCAGTTCCGCTACCTCTTCGCCACCACCGCGCGCGGGCTCGAGGTGCTGGACGCAACCGATCTTCGCAACCCCAGGCCGGTGCCGGGCGCCGTCGTGCCGCTCCCTGATGCGAGGCGCGTCTATGTCGCGCGCACCTATGCCTATGTGGCCGCCGGCCGCGACGGTCTCGTCATCGTGAACGCAACCAACCCCGAGCGGCCGCGCGTCCACATGGCGGTCACGCTCGACGGGCGGATGGACGATGCTTCGGACGTGATCGTCGCCTCCACCAATGCGTCGGCCTTCGCCTATGTCGCCGACGGCCGCAATGGCCTCAAGGTCCTCCAGCTCACCTCGCCCGACAGCCAGCCCAACTTCTACGGCTTCGCGCCCGCGCCCGTGCCCGAGCTCATCGCCTTCGCCCGCACGCCCTGGCCGCTCCGGGCCGTCTCCAAGGGGCTCGACCGCGACCGGGCGGTGGACGAGACGGGCGGGCAGATCGCCGTCTTCGGCCGCTACGGCTCGCGCCCCTTCACGGCTGAGGAGATGCGCCGCTTCTACCTGAACCGCGAGGGCCGGGTCTGGAAGGTCTCCGACCGGGCCGACATGGCCGACTGGGTGGGTCCCCGCCCGCCGCTCCGCGTAGCCGGACGCTGAGCTTCGGGGCGCCGGGCGGCCTGCCGCGCGTGCCGCGCCCACGAAGGAGTGCGGCGCTCAGACCACCCCATAGGCCAGCATCGCATCCGCCACCTTCTTGAAGCCGGCGATGTTGGCGCCCTTCACATAGTCCACATGGCCGTCGGCCTCGGTCCCCCATTTCACGCAGCGGTCGTGGATTCCCTTCATGATGTCCTTGAGCAGCTGCTGTAGCTGCTCCTCGCTCCAGCTGATGCGGGCCGAATTCTGCGCCATCTCGAGCCCCGAGACGGCGACGCCGCCAGCATTGGCCGCCTTGCCGGGCGCGAACAGCACGCGGGACGCCTTCAGATAGTGGGTGGCCCCGAGCGTCGTCGGCATGTTGGCGCCCTCGACGACGGCGATGCAGCCATTGGCCACCAGCCGCTTCGCGTCGTCCTCGTCGAGCTCGTTCTGGGTGGCGCAGGGGATGGCGACGTCACAGGGCACGCCCCAGGGGCGCTCGCCTTCGTGGTAGCTGGCGGCGGGGAAGGCCTCGGCGAACTCGGCGATGCGGCCGCGGCGCACCGTCTTCAGATCTTTCACCCAGTCGATCTGCTCCTGGGTGAAGCCGCCGGGCACATGGATGAAGCCGTCGGAGTCGGAGAGCGTCACCGGCTTCGCCCCCAGCTGCACCAGCTTCTCGGCGGCGTGGGTTGCGACATTGCCCGAGCCGGAGATGGTGCAGACCAGCCCGGCGATGCCCTGGCCCCGGTGGGCGAGCATGTTCTCGAGGAAGTAGACGGCGCCATAGCCGGTCGCCTCGGTGCGGATGAGCGAGCCGCCGAACTCGAGGCCCTTGCCGGTCAGCACGCCGGTGAACTGGTTGGTGATCCGCTTGTACTGGCCGAACATGTAGCCGATCTCGCGCGCGCCGACGCCGATGTCGCCGGCGGGCACGTCGACGTCCGCCCCCACGTGCCGGTAGAGCTCGGTCATGAAGCTCTGGCAGAAGCGCATCACCTCGCGGTCCGACTTGCCGCGGGGGTTGAAGTTGGCCCCGCCCTTGGCGCCGCCCATGGGCAGGCCGGTCAGCGCATTCTTGAACGTCTGCTCGAAGGCGAGGAACTTGAGGACGGATTCGGTGACGGAGGGGTGGAAGCGCAGTCCGCCCTTGTAGGGGCCGATGGCGTTGTTGTTCTGGACCCGCCAGCCGCGCTGGACGCGAATGTTGCCCCGGTCATCCTCCCAGCAGACGCGGAAGGAGACGACGCGGTCGGGTTCGGCGATCCGGCGGAGGATCTGCTCGGCGTGATATTCCTCGTGGCTTTCGAAGAAGTCGTAGATGTCTTCCGCCACTTCCTGCACGGCCTGCACGAATTCCGGCTGGCCGGGGTTGCGCCGCCTGACCCCGTCCATGAAGCCGGCCAGATCGACATGATCGCCTCGGGCCATCGCGTGGCTCCTTCCCTTTTCCCCAGTACGGCAGCATAGGCGCGAATTGCAGCCACGACCACGGGGACATTTCGTGTCTCCGGCAGGCGGCGTTCGGCCTGCCGGTGTGACGAGGGCCGACGCCTTCCACCCTGTCGCGGTCCGAACGCAGCCGCAGCGCCTGCCGGCCATCGGCTTTGGGCTCGTGAAGCTCGGTTGCACCGAAGGCGGCGCAGGTCATCCGAATGACGCAAGTTCCGGGCAGTTTCGCATTCTGCCTGAGCTGCGGCGGGTAGGGCGCCTGCCCGACGAAAAGCCTCTCGGCCGCCGGTCGATGCGGGAAAGGGGCAGTCTTCGATCCCGCCGGGAAATGCCATGCCTCCGTGCAACGGCCTGAAGGCACGCCCGATTTCCGGGCTTTTTCGCAGATCGACAAGGAATGCCGGACGTTCGACCCAGGCGGTCTGCCGCGACGCCGGCGTGACATGTCCTGGCGGAGTCGGAGGGATTCGCATCACGCGGATTTCTTGCGACTCGCCAATGGGTTGCTGCCCCGCCCTCGAACTTCCCCCACAAATTCCTCCACAGTCGGCAGAGGTTTGGCGAATCAATCCGACAGTCAGAGTCAACTTGGATTCGGCTTCCATCAATACCGGGCCGTCTGAACACCCTGTCCGGGACGGGAAGACGCACGGAGATCGTTTCAGCTGGCAGGCCGGCTGCCCTCCCGCGCCTTGAGCTCGAACTTCCGCGCGCCCGGCGCGCGCAGACCCCTTCTAATGGGTTCAGAAGGTCTCACAAGCGGCTGGTGCTAGCCCAGGCTCGCGCTTGTCCGGCTCTTTGCCTTGGCGTCCAGTGGTGGTTTTCAGACTGGATCCCCGGGATGAAAATACATTGATCATGCGCATACAAAGTGCTCAAATTTGGAAAGGAGATCTTCATGACCAGCCCGCAGCCATCGCCTTGCTCCGGACACACGCGACGTATCGCGACCAGCGTTTCCCTTCCTGCGGCCCTTGTCGCGGAAGCGCGCGCACTCGAGATCAATATCTTTCGCGCCTGTGAGGAGGGCCTGAAGGCCAGCGTTACCGGGGCCCGGCGCGCCGCTGGCTGGCCGAGAACCGCGACGCGCTCGACAGTTCCAATGCCTGGGTCGAGGCGCATGGCCTGCCGCTGGCGTCCAAGCGCCGCTTCTGATGGCGCGCTTCGACGTGTTTGCTCGGGCGGACGCGGCACGCGGATATCTGCTCGACTGCCAGGCCGATCTGTTGTCCCATGTCAACACCCGCTTCGTCGTTCCGCTCTTGCCGCTTGACGCCGCGCCCAGGCCTGCCGCACGTGGTGGTCACGCAGTTTGCCGCTGCCGTGCTGACCAGGGAACTTGGCGAAAAGGTCACGTCGCTCAGCGATCAGGGCACAGCCATCACCAATGCGCTCGATATGCTCATCTCAGGCGTATGATCGGCAGAAAGGAGGCCGCATGTGGTCAGGCAGCTTGCGATGCCTTTTTTGGCCAAAGCGGGCATGACGTAGAGCAGGCCGGAACGGTTGGGCGGTTCTGAGAGATCCATCCTTTGTTCGCGATACAACTCGTGGCCGTCCGTCTAAAGTCGTTTATGCCTCGCCCATTCAAGGCCTTCCGGATATAATTGAAGAGATGACGACCGCGCGCCACATCATCAGCCTGCTGAGAAGCCATATCGAGGGGGACGAAGATCGTTTCCTGTCAACCGCTATGCAGCTCGCGGCGCATGAAGCTAGGCACGGGCACGGCAAGCTCGCCCAAGAGCTGAAGAACCTCGTCGACGAGGCGAAGACCCGCGGATCGGGCATCGAGCGTCGGCGGAATCCCGTCCCGATGGTTCAGCCTAAGGGTGAGCTGGCCGCACTGTTGAGCGCCCGCTACCCGACCGAACGCCTCGCTGACATGGTGCTTCCCCAAGCGCTCGGAGAGCGGTTGGAGCGGGTGCTCGTCGAGCAGCGCCAACAGGAGCGGCTGAGGGACCACGGCCTGCGGCCCCGGCGCAAGCTGCTGCTGGTGGGCCCGCCGGGTTCGGGCAAGACGATGACCGCGGCCGCGCTCGCCGGCGAGCTTAAGGTGCCGCTATTCACGGTTGTCCTCGATGGGCTCATTACGAAGTTCATGGGCGAGACGGCGGGAAAGCTTCGCCTCGTGTTCGACGCAATGGCTGGCACACGAGGCGTCTACTTTTTCGACGAGTTCGATGCGATTGGTGCCCGCCGGAGCGAGCGGCAGGATGTCGGTGAGATACGGCGGGTGCTCAACTCCTTTCTGCAGTTCCTCGAGCAGGATGACAGCCAAGGGCTGGTGATCGCCGCCACCAATCACCCCAAGCTCCTCGATACGGCGCTGTTCCGTCGTTTCGACGACGTAATCGAGTACGCTAACCCCGATGTCCCGTTGATCGAGCGGTTGCTCCGTGCGCGCTTGGGTGGCTTTGATACGCGGGGGCTGCAATGGTCAGCCGCCGCCGAGGCAGCGCTCGATCTGTCGCAGGCCGAGGTGGTGCGTGCCGCAGAGGACGCCGCCAAAGCCACAATCCTGGCCGGCGAGAAGCGAGTCACGTCCCAGGTGCTGCTCGGTGCTATCGAGGAACGCCGGAGGGCGTCGCTTAGCGGTTAGTGGGCGGCGAGTGAGTGATGGCGGATGAGTTTCCGCGGGATCGCCCGCATCTCTTCATCCATGGCCGAGGCGCGGTAGAGCCCTATCGTCGTCCAAACCGAAAGATGGACGCGCCGGCTTTGCCGGCGCGTGACCGGGCCTTGCATGCAGCGGCTTTAGAAGCAGCCATCGGAACCGCGCTCGACGCGGCGCGTCGCCAGCTGGCGGATCGCGATGCCGGCCTCGCGGCGGGGACGCCGGGCTTCTACCTCGAAGTGGTGGTGCCGGCGGGCGAGCGAGCGGTGATCGACCAGCTTGCCGACCGTCGCAAGCTCATGGAGGTGGTGGCAGTCCGCGAGGGCGATCCAGGCCAACCGATCACAGCATCCGTCTTCGTCCCCAAGCGCGCCGAGGACTATTACCTCAACAAGGTGCGGGACTATCGCGACAAGGAAACTGCCAAAGGCCGGCCCCGGAACGAGCCGCTAGTCACGCGCATGGAGACGGTGCGGCTCGCCAACGCACGTTCGCTCTTCACCGACGAGGAGCGCCTCTTCCCGAAGAACCCGCAGGAGCGGGTCTGGTGGGAAGTCTGGCTTCGGGAGGGGCGTCGGGAGGCCTTCGAGCGCCTGGCCAACGCCCTAAACTGCGGCCTGAAAGCTCATGCCGTGAAGTTCCCCGAGCGGGAGGTCATGCTGGCGCTTGCCGACAGCGCCACGCTCGACCGGCTGGTCGCGCACAGTGACGTAGTGGCCGAGCTTCGCCGAGGCAAGGACACACCGGCCTTCTTTCTCGGACTTGGCGGAGCCGAGCAGCGCGCCTGGAGCGAGGAGGTTCTGGAGCGGCTGGAGCCACCCGACGCGAACGCGTCGGTGGCAGTCTGCCTGCTGGACAGCGGAGTGCGGCGTACGCACCCGCTGATCAATCCCGCGTTGGCGCCTAGTGATTGGCACACGATCAATCCCGCCTGGGGCCCTGACGATACGCCTGCCTGGCAGGGGCATGGGACCCGAATGGCGGGAGTGGCACTCTATGGCGATCTCGCCCCGGTCCTGACCGGGACACGAGCCGTGGCGCTGCCCTTTCGGCTGGAGAGTGTCCGTATCCTGCCGCCTGAAGCGCAGGCGAATGATCCTGAACTCTATGGGGCGATCACGGGCGAGGCGATCGCGAGAGCCGAGGTCCAGGCACCCCGACGCAAGCGAGTCGTCGCGTGCGCGGTGACGAGCACCACGATTTCGCGCGGTCGCCCCTCCTCATGGTCAGCCGCGGTCGATCAGCTTTGTTTCGAGGAGCCTGATCGGCGGATTATCGTCCTGTCGGCTGGCAATATCGCGGTCGATCTTACCCCCGGCGATTACTTGGTTCGGAATGACGTCGAGCCTATCGATGATCCGGCTCAGGCTTGGAACGCCCTGACCGTCGGCGCCTTCACGGAGAAGGTCGACATCATCGACCCGACGTTTGCGGGCTGGCGGCCGATCGCGCCGGCGGGCGAGCTTTCGCCGCGCAGTCGGACCTCAGTCCCTTGGGACAGCCAGTGGCCGATCAAACCGGACGTGGTGTTCGAGGGCGGGAATCTCGCGCACGACGGCCGCAATCCCGGCGAGGGGATCGATGACCTCCAGCTGCTGACTACCTTTTACCGACCGGAGCTGCGGCACTTCACGACCTTGAGCGATACGAGCGCTGGCGCCGCGCTTGCCGCCAATATGGCCGGCATGATCCTCGCTGAGCGACCTGAGCTTTGGCCGGAGACCGTGCGCGGGCTGATCATTCACTCAGCCGAGTGGACCGATCCGATGTGGGCTCGGATCAATGCATGCGGGGGGCGCAAACGCCAGATTCATGCCTTGCTTCGGCGCTATGGCTATGGCGTACCGGACCTTAGCCGGGCGCTGCGGTCCGCGCGCAATGACCTAACCCTGCTGGTTGAGGACGAGCTTCAGCCGTTCCAGTGCGAGGACGGCGGGAGACCCAAGACTCGTGACATGAAGCTCCATAGCCTGCCCTGGCCGCGCGCGGAACTGGCTGCCCTCGGCGCCGCGCAAGTCGAGCTTCGAGCGACCTTGTCCTATTTTGTCGAACCGAACCCAGGCGAGCGAGGCTGGACGCGTCGCCACCGCTACGCTTCGCACGGATTGCGTTTCCGTATCAAGTTGGCGACCGAGTCGCTGAACGAGTTCAGAGCGCGGATCAACCAAGCGGCCCGTGAGGAGGAAGAAGATGCTGCAGCCGGTGGCGGAGGCGGCGACAACTGGCTCCTGGGCGCTGCACGCGACGTCGGGTCTGTGCATTCGGATCTTTGGCGAGGTACTGCGGCTGACTTGGCGAACCGAGACGCGATCGGCGTCTATCCAGTAGGTGGATGGTGGAAGGAGAAGCCCTACCTAGAGCGCGTCAATGCGCATGCGCGCTACTCGCTTATCGTGACGATCCGTGTGCCTGGTGTAGACGTTGACATCTACACGCCGGTCGAAGCGCAGATCGCCGTCCCAATCGAGACCTAAAAGATTCTCGAAAGCTTCTAGGCGCTTGGAACTGTCATCGACATGCCCTTCTAAGCGAGCTGGCTGCACGGCGGCTCTCAATCAGAGCAACGACACACCGCCAATGGTGGAAGCGGAAGTGCAGAACGGACCGGCGGCTTGTGCAGATCCCAACGTCCATGCGCTGCCGAGTGCGGCCCGGAGAGGCGGTCGAGGGGCCCGGTTCCATGGCATCCCGGCGCTCCCGGTAGCCCGGTTGGAGCACTGGCGGACCTTGTCCACAGCCGTGTTTCTCCCCCACAAATTTGCCCACACTCGGCACCGGCCTCGACCGCCAAGGAATGGATTGTGCTGGATGACGCCGTGCACGTCGCGCAACCGCAAGCAACCGGTCAACACGCTGTGGAACCGACGGAATTTTAGATGTTCGACGCTCACGTCCGAGGAAACCGGGATTCGAACCGGGGTCGTTTTCTTATTTAATATCAATCCTTTAGTCTGTTCTGGCGGAGTCGGAGGGATTCGAACCCTCGGTACGGGTATCCCCGTACGGCGGTTTAGCAAACCGCTGGTTTCAGCCACTCACCCACGACTCCCGGAGCGCCTTGGCCCCAAGGCCTATAGGGAGACGGGGAGAAGGGGGCAACAGCCGCGCTCCGGCCCGCATGTCGGGCCATAAACCCCGCGCCCCTGCCGCCGTAACCCGGGCTTGCGAGGTGGCGGCCGATGGATCTCTCCGGGCACAGGCAGTTTCTCGATGCCATCGCGGCCCGCGACCCGGAAGGCGAGCGGGAGGCGCCGCCGCCTGCGACCGGGCCGGCCCTTCTTCTTGCCGCCTGGTCGGCCCTGCAGTCGGCCAACGTCGAGGCGGTCGACCTCCACCTGCGCTCGGGCACCGTGGTGCGCGGCGCCATCCGCGTGCGCCTCTCGGGGCCCATCGCCCAGGCCTCCACGCGGCGCGAGGGGTGGAGCCACGTCTTTCCCGTGGATGACCTTGCACTCGTGCGCCTCATCGGTCGCGGCGGCCGCCGGGACTAGGGACACCGGCGGGGAGGGGAGCCGAAGGGGAGGGCGACCGGACGGGCCGACGGGACCGGGCGAGGCAGGATGGCCCGGGAGCAGGTGCGCGGCGGCTCGTTCGCCGGTCGCAGCGGCAGGTGCGGCTTGCCTCTCGTCACCCGGCGGCCGCTCTGCCATGTGGCGGAACGATGCTGACACCCGATCTCGCGCCGCGCCCGCTGGCACCGGGGGGACCGGCGTTCGCGCCGCTGGCCTGGAACCTCCGGCCCCGCCCTGGGCTTGCCCCCGAGGCCCTCGTCCCCGCGCTCGGGGCTGCGCGGAGCGCCGGCTTCGGCCTCGTGTGCGTCGGCGACCTGCCGACCGGCCCCGGTGGCCGCTTCGGCGAGGCCACCGCGCTGCTCGGAGCCGTGCTCGCCCAGAAGCCGGATCTCGCCGAAGGCTGGTGCCTTGCCGTCCGCGGCGGCGTCGCCCCCGGCCCCGTCTACGACAGCCGGGCCGACAGCCTCGAGGCCGGGCTCGTCGCGGCACTCGACAGGCTCGGCCGGCCGCGTGCCGACCTCTTCCTCCTCCAGCGTGCCGACCTGCTTTCCCACCCGCGCGAGACGGCGGCAGCGCTCGCCCGCCTCGTGGCGCGCGGGCTGGCCACGGCCGTGGGCGTTGCCAATCACCCGGCAAGTCGGCTGCGCGCGCTTGCGAAATGGCTCGACGTGCCGCTCGCGGTCGTCGAGCTCCCCTTCTCCGCGCTTGACATCGACGCGATTGCCGATGGCGCGCTTGATTGCGCGATGGAGCTCGGGGCGACGGTGCTTGCGTCCGCGCCGCTTGCCGAGGGCCAGATCGGCGACCGGCCCGGGCTCGCCGCCAGCGTGACGGCGCGGGCGACGCTCCGCGCGCTCGACGCGATCGCCGGGCAGCAGGGGGTGAGCCGGGCAGCGGTTGCCGCCGCCTTCGTCGCCACGCACGCGAGCCGTGCCGTGCCGCTCTTTGGCACGCAGGAACCGGACGAACTGCTGGCCGCACCGGCCTTCGCGCGCGTGAAGCTCGAGCGGGCCGACTGGTACCGGATCTACGAGGCCGCGCGTGGCGAGCGGCTGCCGGGCGGCGAGCCCGATCGCTAGCCCTGCTCCAGCCGGTGTCGCGCGAGGGCCAGCACCGCCTCGCGATCTTCCGGGAAGCCGGCCGCGATCCAGTCCCTCTCCACTTCGGCGAGCGTGCGGGAGACCTCAGGGCCGGGCGGCAGGCCAAGCGCGATCAGGTCCTTGCCCGTGAGCGGAAGGGACGGGCGCTCCCAGGCGGCAAGCGGTTCGAGCCAGCGGGCTGCGCGCGCATCGCCCAAGAGCAGCATCCGGTCCGCAGCGACCGCGCCGCCCGCCCGGTAGGCGAGCGCGCGGGGGTCTTCGGGGACTGCGCCGGGGGTGGTAAGCGCGACGAGCCGCGCCTTCTCGGCATTCGACAGCCGGAGCCGTGCTGCAACCTCGGCGGCGAGGGCGGGAGTCTCGGGCAGGAGGGCAGCCAGCCGCCGCAGGGCGGCCGGGCGGGCGCCCGCCCGGCGCTCCGCCGCGAGCAGCGCTCGTAGCCGTGCGACGTCTGCGGCCTCGGGCAGGAAGGCCGCCATCACGCCGTGCGCCACCATCGCCTCGACCGTGGGCGCCGGGTCGGGCGCCTCGAGGAGCTTCAGCAGCTCGTCGCGCACACGCTCGCGCGATAGCGCCTTGAGGTCGTTCGCGCGGGCAGCGCAGGCGGCAAGGCCTTCGGGGTCGAGCCGGTCGGCGTAGCGGGCCGAGAAGCGGAAGAAGCGCAGGATCCGCAGATGATCCTCGGCGATGCGCAGCAGCGGGTCGCCGATGAAGCGCACCCGGCGTGCGGCAAGATCCCCAGTGCCGCCGAAGAAGTCGGTGACCTCCCCTGAGAGGGGGTCGGCGTAGAGGGCGTTGATCGTGAAGTCGCGACGGGCGGCGTCTTCCTCCCATGCGCGGGTGAAGACGACCCGGGCGTGGCGGCCGTCGGTGCCGACGTCGCGCCTCAGAGTCGTCACCTGATAGCCGATGCCGCCGGCGACCGCCGTGACCGTGCCGTGGGAAAGCCCGGTCGGCACGGCTTTCAGACCGGCCTCGGCAAGGCGCGCCATCACCTCGTCGGGTACCAGCCGCGTCGCGAAGTCGATGTCCGCCACAGGTAGCCCGAGGAGCGCGTCGCGCACTGCGCCGCCCACCACGCGGGTGGCGCCTTCCGCTGCGGCCAGCGCACCGAGCAGCCGCTCCATCCGCGGCCGGGCCAGCCAGAGCGCGGGGTCAACCCGCGTCATCGCCCGCCTCCCCGGCTAGCCGGTGCGCGAGGTTGACGAGCATGGCTGCGGTTGCGCCCCAGATCGACCGGCCGTTCCATTCGATGACGTAGAAGCGGCGCATGCGGCCCTGCCACTCCGCTTCCCGGAGCTGGTGGTTCGCCGGGTCGAGCACGAAGCCGAGCGGCACCTCGAAGACGGCGGCCACCTCATGCGGGTTCAGGCGGAGCGGCGGGTCGGGCGGGAGCAGGCCGACCACCGGGGTCACCGCATAGCCGGTGCCCGTCAGGTAGCGGTCGCCGCTGCCGAGCACCCGGACGAGGGCCGGCGGGAGGCCTACCTCCTCCTCGGCCTCGCGGAGCGCGGCCGCGACGGCATCGGGGTCGGCGGGGTCGATCCGGCCGCCGGGGAAGGCGACCTGCCCTGCGTGACGCCGAAGGTGCGGCGTGCGCTCGGTCAGCAGAAGGCTGGGCTCGGCGCGGGCGAGCACAGGCACCAGCACGGCCGCGGGCACGGGCGGCGCATCGGGCGGGGGCTCGGCGAAGCCGAAGTCCCAGTCCCCCCGCACCTGCGGACGGCCCGGCTGCCGCAGGCGCGCTTCCAGCCGCTCAAGCAGGGAAGGCAAAGAAGGCGCCACCGCTCCAGAGCCCGGGCGGGCCATCCCTCGCCTCGGCGAGCGCCCATTCGGCAAGCTCGTAGAAGACCGGCCGGGCGATGAGCGCCTCGATCCCGTTGCCGATGGTGCCGCGCACGTGGAGATAGGGCTTGGGAGTGCCGTCGGGATCCGGGCGGAAGGTGAGGGGGTTCGCAGGGCCGGCGATGACGATCTCGTCGGTCGCGAGCCGGAAGGCGAGGGTGCGTTCGCGCCCGCTGCCCTCGCTCTTCACTTCGACGGCCTGGAGCGGGGCATCCTCGACGTCGATGTCGAGCTTCTCGACGGGCGTTACCAGGACGAACCGCCCGTCGGGCTCGCGGCGGAGGATCGTCGAGAAGAGCCTGACGAGGGCCGGCCGGCCGATGGGCGTGCCGCCGTGGAACCAAGTGCCGTCGCGGGCGATCCGCATGTCGGAATGGCCGCAGTGCGCAGGCGTCCACTGCTCGACCGGGGGCAGCCGCTTTTCCGCGGCCGCCCGGGCGACCTCGGCAAGCGACATGCTGGCAAGCGCGGGCAGCTCGGGCCGGATCGGCGCGTCGGTCGAGCCTTCGGTCATGGGCTTCGGATTGCCCGAGACCGACGGGCCGTTCAAGCGCGCCACGGCCGGCGGGGCTCAGGCCGCATGCGCCCGAGGCATGGCGAAAGGTGCAGCCGCGCCGACCCGCGCGGGCCCTGCCCAGCGTTCGGGCTGGCCGGAACGGAGGAGCAGCCGCCCCGGCTCGACCGGCCCGGGAAGCTCCCAGGACGCTGCCGGCGCCTCGCGGAACCCGAAGCGGCCATAGTAGGGCAAGTCGCCGACGAGCAGACAGTCGTCGCCGCACCCGTCCAGCGCCGAGACGGCGTGCGCCATGAGCAGGCTGCCGATGCCCTCGCCCCGCCGCTCGGGCGCAGTGACGAGCGGGCCGAGGAGCACCAGCGGCCAGGCGCCGCCGGGCCCCTCCCAGCGGATGGGGTGGCAGGCAACGCTGCCCACGATCCGGTCTGCGTCCTCGGCAACGAAGCTGAGGGACGCAATCGGCGTGGAGCCCCCGCGCAGGAGGGCAGCGGTGCGCCGGCGGCGCTCCGGGGGAAAGCAGCGGTCGACGAGTGCCTCGATTGCCCGCGTATCCGAAGGGGTGCGGCCCCTGATGATCATCCTCTCGGTCCTTCCTGGTTCAGCGCCTCGCCCGGACGGCCGCCAGCCGCCCGCCCGCCGCGCGCGACCATGCGCGCGGCGGTCAGCCGCGTCGCAGGAAGGAGAGGTGGACCCGCGTCATGCTCGCGCCCATAGGGCAGGTCGCTCGCGAAGGGAAGGGACATGAAGCTCTACGACATGACGCTTGCCCCCAATCCGCGCCGGGTGCGGATCTTCCTTGCCGAGAAGGGCATCACCATCCCGATGGAGCAGGTGGACATCGAGAAGGGCGAGAACCTCGCGCCCGCCTATCTCGCGGTGAATCCGCGCGGCGTGGTGCCCACCCTCGTCCTCGACGACGGGAGCATCCTTGACGAGTCGATCGCCATCTGCCGCTACTTCGAGGCCCTGGTGCCCGAGCCCGACCTGTTCGGCCGCAGCCCGCTCGAGATCGCCCGGATCGAGGCGTGGCAGCGGCGGATCGAGTTCGAGGGCATGTTCAACGTGGCGGCTGCCTTCCGCAACAGCCGGCCGGCCTTCGCCGCGCGCGCCGCACCGGGCGCCGGGCCGCCGACCGCGCAAATCCCCGCGCTTGCCGAACGTGGCCTCCTGCTTGCCCGCGCCTTCCTCGACATGCTGGAGGCGCGGCTGGCCAACAGCCCCTTCGTCGCCGGAGACCGCTACACGGTCGCTGACATCACGGCGATCGTGACGCTCGATTTCGCCCGCTGGGTGGGCCTGCGGGTGGAGGAAGCTCACCCCCACCTTGCCGCCTACCGGGCGCGGATGAAGGCGCGGCCCAGCACCGCGGCCTGATCCTCGCGGGAGGCGTCGGGCCATGGCCCGGGTGCCTCGCGTCAGGCTCCGGCCTCCGGTGGCGGCAGCCGCCGCGCGCCCTGCGCCTCGGCGATGGCGGCCACCGTCTCCGGGTCGGCCAGGCGCTCGAAGCGGAGCTGGTCGGGGCGTTCGTCCTTGAGGCGCCAGTCAAGATAGAGCCCGTGCGACCAGAAGCCGACACCCGTCGGTGTCACCTCCATCTCCGCCCCAAACAGGATCGCCTCGCCGATGACCGAGCGGCCGAGCCACACGAGGGCGCGCCGGTTCGTCAGCATGTAGCGTGCCCGGCCGCGGGCCGAGGCGCGCAGCCAGACCGGAAGGGCGATGATGATGACCGTGCCGATGACGAGCAGGAGGATGACCGGGAGCGCCTCGGGCCCCGGCTGGCCGGCGAAGGCGGAGCCGCCGAGGTGCGGCGCGATGAGGAGCACCGCCGTCCAGGTGAGCAGGCCGAGGAGCACCAGCAGGAACAGGAGCTCGAACAGCCGCCCGGCCCCGAGCGACGGCCGCCCCTCCCACAGCACCGTCTCCGCCGGGCCAGGCGCGACCGGCCGAAGCGGCGCCGGCCTCGCCAGCGTGCCGGCAACGGTGCCCGCCTCGGCCTCGCCCGGCATCGGCCTCAGCGTTCGACCGTGAGCGCGATCCCCATGCCGCCGCCGATGCACAGCGTGGCCAGGCCCCGCTTCGCGTCCCGCTTCTGCATCTCGTGGAGGAGGGTGACGAGGATGCGCGCGCCCGAGGCGCCGATCGGGTGGCCGATGGCGATGGCCCCGCCGTTCACGTTGAGCGTCTCCGGGTCGAGGCCGAGCTCCTGCCCGACCGCCAGCGCCTGCGCGGCGAACGCCTCGTTCGCCTCGACGAGGTCGAGGTCGGCAACCGACCAGCCGGCCTTCGCGAGCGCCATGCGGCTGGCCGGCACGGGCCCCAGGCCCATGACTGCAGGGTCCACCCCGGCCGAGGCCCAGCTCCTGACGGTGGCCAGCACCGGCGCGTTGCGGCGGGCGGCCTCGTCGGCCGACATCAGCACCAGCGCCGCCGCGCCGTCGTTGAGGCCCGAGGCGTTGGCGGCGGTGACCGTGCCGTCCTTCCTGAACGCGGGCTTGAGGCCCGCCATGGCCTCGACGGTTGCGCCTTCCCGGATATACTCGTCTTCCGCGACCACGGTGTCGCCCTTGCGGCCCTTCACCGTCACGGGAACGATCTCGTCCTTGAACCGGCCGGCCTTCTTCGCGGCTTCCGCGCGGTTCTGCGAGCGGGCGGCGAACATGTCCTGCGCCTCCCGGCTGATCTGGTAGCGTTCGGCGATGTTCTCGGCGGTGATCCCCATGTGGTAGCCGTTGAAGGCATCCCACAGGCCGTCCTTGATCATGGTATCGACGAGCTCGAGCGCGCCCATCTTGGTGCCGGCGCGGAGCGCCTGCGCATGCGGCGACAGCGACATCGATTCCTGTCCGCCTGCCACCATCACCTTGTGGTCGCCGTTGCGGATTGCCTGGGCGGCAAGCGCGACCGACCGCAGCCCCGAGCCGCACACCTGGTTCACCCCCCAGGCCGGCACCTCCTGCGGCACGCCGGCGGCCATCGACGCCTGGCGCGCCGGGTTCTGGCCCTGGGCGGCGGTCAGCACCTGGCCCATGATGACCTCGCCGACTTCGGCTCCCTCCACCCCGCTGTCGGCAAGCGCCGCGCGGATGACCTCGGCGCCGAGCAGGTGCGCCGGCGTGGTGCCGAAGCTCCCCATGAAGCTGCCGACCGCGGTGCGCCGCGCGGCGGTGATGACCACGTCCACCATTCTCGTCCTCCTCGCTCGAAGCCGCGGCTGCTCTAGTCGCTCGAGCGGGGGCTGGAAAGCGCGGCCGTTCGCGCTGCCCGGGCTTTGCGCTTCCATGCTGCGCGTGCTAGGCGCTCGCAACTGGGCCTTGGGGCCCACTCAGCAAGCGGAAGGGCCGTGCAGATGGCGGAGCGGAGCGGAGCGGAACCGGTCATCGTCAAGAAGTACGCCAACCGCCGCCTCTACAACACCGACACCTCCTCCTACATCACGCTCGAGCATCTCTCGGCGATGACGCGGGAGGGCCGCGAGTTCAAGGTGATCGACGCCAAGTCGGGCGAGGACATCACCCACAATGTCTTGACCCAGATCATCCTGGAGGAGGAGACGCGAGGCAGCACCATGTTGCCGGTCTCGTTCCTGCGCCAGCTCATCGCCATGTACGGGGACCAGATGCAGGCGGTGGTGCCGCTCTACCTCGAGGCGTCGATGGAGGCGTTCCGGCGCAACCAGGAGCAGTTCCGCTCCGCCTTCGAGGGGCTGATGGGCGGCAACGTCTCCGCATCCACCGCCTTCGAGGCCCTCGTCCGGCAGAACATGCAGATGATGCAGGCCGCAGCCGACATGTGGCGCAACGCGAACCCCCTGCTTTCCCCTCCGGCGCAGCGGGCCGAGGCCGATGACCTCGAGTCGCTGCGCGCCGAACTCCGCGAGCTGAAGGCCAGGCTCGACCGCATCGCCGGGGGCTGAGCCCGTGGCGAGTGCACCGGCCGCCAGCGGCAACCCGGTTGCGGCGCTCGCCGGGTCCCTGCCGCCCGGTCTCGTCACCGCCGATCCGGAGCGGCTCGCCCCCCACCTCCTTGACTGGCGCGGGACGAAGCGTGGCGTGGCCGATCTTCTGGCCCTGCCGCGCTCGACGGCCGAGGTCGTCGCGCTCGTCCGCACTGCCCGCGCGCATGGGGCAGCGCTCGTCCCGCAGGGCGGCAACACAGGCCTCGTCGGCGGCTCCGTCCCCGAGCCCGCCTCCGGCCGGCCGACGATCCTCGTCTCGATGCGGCGCATGGCCCGGATCCGCGCCGTCGATCCGGCGGGCCTCAGCCTCGTCGCCGAGGCCGGCGCGATCCTCGCCGACGTGCACGAGGCCGCGCGCGCGGCCGGCGCCATGTTCCCGCTTTCCCTTGGCGCAAAGGGCTCGGCCACCATCGGCGGTCTCGTCTCGACCAACGCTGGCGGCACCCAGGTGCTGCGCCACGGCACGATGCGCAACCTCGTGCTGGGCCTCGAGGCCGTGCTGCCCGACGGCACCGTCCTCGACCAGCTGAAGCCGCTCCGGAAGGACACTGCCGGCTACGACGTGAAGCAGCTGCTGATCGGCGGGGAGGGCACGCTCGGCATCGTGACGGCGGCCGCGCTGCGGCTCGTGCCCGCGCCCGCGGTCTCGGCCGTCGCCTGGGCTGGCGTGCCCGACATGACCGCGGCGCTCGCCCTTCTCGCCCGGCTGCGCCGCGCTGTCGGCGAGCGGGTCGAGTCGTTCGAGCTCATGGGAGACGAGGGCTTGGCCCTTGTGCTGGCGCACGTGCCTTCCGCGCGTGCGCCGCTTGCCACGCCGGCGCCGTTCCACTGCCTCGTCGAGCTGACCGACGTCGACCCGGAAGCGCCGCTTGCTGCGCGCCTCGAGGCCGTACTTGCTGCCGCGCTCGAGGCTGGCGAGGTGCGCGATGCCACGGTTGCGGCAACGCTTGCGCAGGCGCAGGCGCTCTGGGCGCTGCGGGAGGAGCTGCCGGTGGCCGAGAAGGCGGACGGCCCCTCGCTCAAGAACGACGTGGCGGTCGCCGTCGCCGACGTGCCGGCGTTCGATGCGGCCGCGCGCAAGGCGGTCGCGCAGCATTTCCCGGGCGCGCGGCCGCTCGTCTTCGGCCACCTCGGCGACGGTAACCTGCACTGGAACCTGCGCCCACCGGCGGGGGCGGACGCCGGCAGCTGGCTCGCGCAGCATGGCGAGGCGGCGCGGCGGCTGCTGCACGATGTTGTCGTCCGCTTCGGCGGCACCATCTCGGCCGAGCACGGCATCGGCACCGCCAGGGCCGCCGAGCTCGCCCGTCTCGGCGACCCGGGGCGGCTTGCCGCCATGCGCGCCATCAAGGCCGCGCTCGATCCGGCCGGCATCATGAACCCGGGCAAGCTGCCGCTCTGATCCGGCGGGCGGCGCTTGCCATCCGCACTGGCCGGGCGCTAGAGCCGCGCGCGTTCGCCGCACCCCCATCGCGGCCCGCCCAGCCCTGCAACAGAGGTCCCGTTCTCATGGCCAGCCAGCCGCAACCGCAGCTTCCCCTCTTCTACCGCAACCTCGTGCCCCTCAACACCGAGATGCACGGGAGCTGGGGGCTGAAGCCGCGCACCGACCTGGCCTTCGCCCGCGACACGCACGCCGTGCCCATCACGGTCGACGAGTTCGCGCTCGCCCAGCGCTTCTACCCCATCGTCTTCGGCACCGACGAAGTGCCCGTGCCGCTCGCGCTGGTCGGCCTGCGCGAGGGCGAGAACCTGTTCATCGAGCCGGACGGCCAGTGGCGCCCGCGCGCCTACGTGCCCGCCTACATCCGCCGCCACCCGTTCATGCTGGCCCGCCTCCAGCCCGATGCCCAGGTGCTGAGCCTCGTCTTCGACGACAGCTGGGGCCTCGTTGCCGAGGATGGTGAGCAGAAGCTCTTCGACGGCACCGAGCCCTCCGAGCTCACCAAGGGCATCCTGAAGTTCTGCGAGGAGTTCGAGGCGGCCGTCGCCCGCACCCGCGGCTTCATGGAGGAGCTCAACAGGCTGGGCCTGCTGATGGACGGCGAGGCCTCGATCCAGAACCCCGACATGCCCGAGCCGGCCAAATTCTCCGGCTTCCGCATGGTCAACGAGAAGAAGCTCCAGAACATCCGCGGGGACCATGCCCGCAAGATGGTGCAGAACGGCATGATGGGCCTCATCTACGCGCACCTCTTCTCGCTGGGGCAGATGCGCGAGCTCTTCGCCGACATGCAGGCGCGCGCGGCGGCCTGAGCGGCGCGAGCGGGCGCCCGGTGGCGGCTGACCCTTGCCCCTATTCCGCGCCCGCCATCGCGCTCCACTGGGCGATCGCGCTCCTCGTGCTCCTGAACCTCGGCGGCGGGTTCGTCGCCGCCGACCTCGCCGGCGCGGAAGACGCCCGTGCGCGGGCCCTCGGCCGCGAGCTCCTCGGGCTTCACCAGTGGCTGGGGCTCGTGGTGCTCGCGCTTGCGCTCCTCCGCCTGCTGCTGCGGCTCGCCGAGGGCCTGCCGCCGCTGCCTCGGCACATGACGCCCACCGAGCGGCGGCTGGCGAGGGCCGCGCACGGGGGCTTCCACCTGCTGCTGCTGGCCCTCCCGCTTGCCGGCTGGATCATGGTCTCGGCCCGGTCCGGGCTCGCCCGCATTCCCGCGCTGCCCCTTGGCCACGACCCGCCCCTCGCGACCGCTGCGGGCGCCACCCACGCCGCGCTCGCCTCGGCCATGGTCGGCCTCCTGCTCCTCCAGGTCGCAGCCGCGCTGAAGCACGAGCTCCTCGACCGCGACGACGCCTTCGGCCGGATGTGGCCGCGCTGGCACCGCCGCGGCTGACGCCTCCGCCTCAGTCCGGGAAGAGGAGCACGGGCTTGACCGTCCGCCCGCTTTCCATGGCGTGCGCGGCTGCGTTGATCTCGGCGAAGGGGAAGGTCTCGACCAGCCGGTCGTGGGGGAAGCGGCCCTCGAGGTGGAGCGCGGCGAGGTGGGGCACGAAGACCTGCGGGTCGGCGTCGCCCTCGATGAGCCCGACGATGCGCTTGCCGCCGAGGAAGCCCGCAAGCGCGAAACGGGCCTCCGCACCCGGAGGCGAGATGCCGAGCACCAGCATGGTGCCGCGCGTGCCGAGCGCGGCGATTCCGGTCTCGACGAGCGCCGGCACGCCGGTCGTGTCGAGCACCGCATCGAAGCCGGGGCGGATGGCGGCGAGGTCGGCGGCGAGCCGGTCGCCCGAGAGGAGCCCGTGGGTGGCACCCAGCTCCTGCGCAAGCTCGAGCCGCGCCGGCACGCGGTCGACCGCGACGATCGGGTCCATGCCGGCACACCGGGCCGCCATGATGGCGGCAAGGCCCACGGCGCCAGCGCCGAGCACGGCAAGCGACTGGCCGGGGCGGGCCGCAAGCGTGTTGAGGATGGCCCCGGCGCCGGTCTGCATGCCGCAGCCGAGCGGTGCGGCGAGGTGGAAGGGTAGCGCATCGGGCAGCTTGACCGTGTTGCGTGGCCGCGAGAGCGCGAAGGCGGCAAAGCTCGACTGGCCGAAGAAGCTCGCGAACAGGGGGCGGCCATCCGGCAGGCGCAGCCGGGGCTGCATCTCGGGGCCCAGGCCGGAGATGTTCCTGAGCGCGAATTCCGCGCAATATTGCGGGGCCCCTTCGGCGCAGACGGGGCAGCGGCCGCAGCTGTCGTAGGAGAGGGCGACGCGGTCGCCGGGCGCGAAGCCCTCGACATCGGCGCCAACGGCCTCGACGATGCCGGCGCCTTCGTGGCCGAGCACCATGGGCAGCGGCGTGCCGAGCTCCATGTCGCGGATGGCAAGGTCGGTGTGGCAGATGCCGGCGGCCTTGATGCGGACGAGGATCTCGCCCGGGCCGGGCGAAGGCCGCTCGGCCTCGAGGAGGGCGAAGGGCTGGCCACGCTCCACCACTGCCGCCACCGTCATCGCCGCCATGGCGCGCTTCCTCCCCGTTCGTCTGCGCTTGACCCCCATGGTGCCCCCGTCCAAAGGGCGGAGGCAAGCGAAATGGGACGGCCGGTGGGTTCCGAGGGCGAACGGGAGCTGAGCTTCGAGGAGGCGCTGAAGCGCCTGGAGGCAATCGTGCGGGAGCTCGAGTCCGGCGACGTGCCGCTCGAGCGGGCGATTGCGCTCTACGAGGAAGGCCAGGGGCTGAAGAGCCTGTGCGAGGCGCGGCTCGCCAGCGCCGAGGCCCGCATCCGCGAGCTCCAGATCGGTGCCGACGGCATGCCGGCCGGAGAACGGCCGTTCGCCTCCTGATGCGCCCCGGGGTTCAGCTCCAGCCGGTGCTCGATGCCATCGGCGAGCAGGTCGACGCCCGGTTCGACCGGCTGCTGGCCGTGCCGGACGATCCGCGCGCCCGCCTCTACGAGGCGATGCGCCACGCCATCATCGGCGGCGGCAAGCGCATGCGCCCGCTGCTCGTGGTGGCAAGCTGTGATCTCTTCCATGTCGACCGGGAGCGGGCGATGCGCGTGGCGCTCGCGATCGAGGCGGTCCACGTCTACAGCCTCGTCCACGACGATCTCCCCTGCATGGACGACGACGACCTCCGGCGCGGCAAGCCGACGGTGCACCGGGCGTTCGACGAGGCGACCGCCGTTCTGACCGGCGACGCGCTCTTCGCCATTGCCTTCGAGCTCATCGCCGACGA
The DNA here is from genome assembly GCF_015354055.1 of Thermaurantiacus tibetensis. Lineage (GTDB taxonomy): Bacteria > Pseudomonadota > Alphaproteobacteria > Sphingomonadales > Sphingomonadaceae > Thermaurantiacus > Thermaurantiacus tibetensis. The sequence goes on along the minus strand of NZ_JACHTM010000003.1, from coordinate 28,434 downwards.
GGCAACGCACGAGGATCCGTTCGTCCGCGCCGAGCTTGCGCTCGAGCTGGCGCGGGCTTCGGGGCCGGCCGGCATGGCCGGAGGCCAGGCCATGGATCTGGCCGCCGAGGGCGCGTGCTTCGACCTCGCGACGACGACAAGGCTCCAGCAGCTGAAGACGGGTGCGCTCATCGGCTTCTCCTGCGAGGCGGGCGCCATCATGGGGAAGGTGCCGCAGCCGCTCCGCATGAAGCTCCGCGGCTACGCCCGCGACCTCGGCCTTGCCTTCCAGATCGCCGACGACCTTCTCGACGTCGAGGGCGATGCGGCCGCGGCCGGCAAGGCGCTCCGGAAGGACGAGGCGCGCGGCAAGTCCACCTTCGTTTCGCTCCTCGGGGTCGAGCGCGCCCGCGCCCAGGCGGAGATGCTGATCGACCAGGCCATCCACCACCTGCAGGGCTTCGGCGCCGAGGCCGACCTGCTGCGCGGCATCGCCCGCTTCGCCATCGAGCGCGACCATTGAGCGTGACGGGCGACGAGCGGGGATCGGGTCGAGGGGCGCGGCGAGGGAGGAGCGGCCAGTGACGATCGCGCAGAAGACCGTAACCGGCGTCTATCCCGGCACCTTCGATCCCGTCACGCTGGGCCACATGGATATCATCCGCCGCGGGGCGAAGCTCGTGGACCGGCTGGTCATCGGCGTTGCCACCAACCCCTCGAAGTCGCCGCTCTTCACGCTCGACGAGCGCGTCGCGCACGTCCGGCGCGAGACGGCCGCGCTGCCGAACGTCGAGGTGGTCCCGTTCGACGCGCTTCTCATCCATTTCGCCGAGTCGGTCGGCGCTTCGGTCATCATCCGCGGTCTCAGGGCCGTTGCGGACTTCGAGTACGAGTTCCAGATGGCGGGCATGAACCAGCAGCTTTCGAGCACCATCGAGACCGTGTTCCTGATGGCCGACGTCGCGCTCCAGCCCATCGCGTCGCGCCTTGTGAAGGAGATCGCGAGCTACGGGGGTGCCATCGACCGGTTCGTGAGCCCGGCGATCGCAGCCGACGTCTACGCCCGGCTGGCTGCGAACGGGGTGACGTCGCGCCGGGCCAACGCCCCTGTCTGAGCCAGCGCCCGCTCCGATGCGCCGTCGCGCATTCCTCCTCGGGGCTGCCTTCGCGGCCGGGCTCCTGCCGGGCGCCCTGCGCGCCGAGCCCCAGGCGTCACCGGCCGCCGCCGGGGCGCCTGCCAGCCCCGCTCCCCGTCCCGACCCGAAGGACCCGGAGAACATCCTCTACCTTGACCTCTCGACCGGCGGCCGCGTCACCATCCTGCTCCGGCCCGACGCCGCGCCCGCCCATGTCGAGCGAGTGAAGACGCTGGTTCGGCGCGGCTTCTACGACGGCCTCATCTTCCACCGGGTGATCGACGGCTTCATGGCGCAGACCGGAGACCCGAAGGGCACCGGCGAGGGCGGCTCCGACCTCCCCGACCTCAAGGCCGAGTTCAACAACCTGCCGCACATGCGCGGCGCCGTCTCGATGGCGCGCACCGAGGAGCCGGACAGCGCCAACAGCCAGTTCTTCATCACCTTCGCCCCCGTGCTCCGGCTCGACCGCCAGTACACGGTGTTCGGCCGGGTGATTGCGGGCATGGAATGGGTGGATGCCATTCCCCGCGGCGAGCCGCCTGCCGACCCGGCGCGGATCCTCCAGGCCTCGATCGCCGCCGACGGCAAGCCGCCGCCGGCCTTCCCGAAACCCGCCGCGGCGCTTCCGGCCGACCTGCGGCCCTCGGCGCTGCCGCCCCCGCCTGCCCCCCCTCGGCCCTGAGCCGTGGAGGTCGCCGCCTTCGACTTCGACCTGCCCGAGGACCGGATCGCGCTGCGGCCGGCCTCGCCGCGCGATTCCGCCCGCCTCCTCAAGGTGACACCCGCTGGCGTCTCCGACCATGTGGTCCGCGACCTGCCGGCGCTGCTCCGCCCCGGCGACGTGCTCGTCTTCAACGACACCCGCGTCATCCCGGCCCAGCTCGCCGGGCGCAAGGGGACCGCCACGATCGATGTCACGCTGCACCTGCGCCTTGGGCCGCGCGAGTGGCGCGCCTTCGTTCGCAACGCCCGGCGCCTGGAGGCGGGCGATCGAGTGGACTTCGGCGGGGCCCTTGAAGGCGAGGTGGTGGAGAAGCTTGCCGACGGCGAGGTCCACTGGCGCTTCCACTGCGACGGGCCGCTCGAAGTGGCGCTGGAGCGTGCCGGCGCCATGCCGCTTCCCCCCTACATCGCCCGCCGCCGCGCCATCGACGCCCGCGACCGCGCCGACTACCAGACGGTCTATGCCGCAAAGGATGGCGCGGTTGCGGCGCCGACCGCCGGGCTCCATTTCACGCCCGAGCTGCTCGCCCGGCTCGACGCCGCCGGCATCGTCCGCGAGACGGTGACGCTCCACGTCGGGGCCGGCACCTTTCTTCCCGTCAAGGCCAGCCGCACCGAGGACCACCGGATGCACGCCGAGTGGGGAAGCGTTTCGCCCGAGGTGGCCGCGCGGCTCAGGCGTGCCAAGGCCGAAGGGCGGCGGATCCTCGCCGTCGGCACCACCTCGCTTCGCCTCCTCGAAGCCTCGGGGCTCGACCCGTTCACCGGCACCACCGACCTCTTCATCACTCCGGGCTACCGCTTCCGCGCGATCGACGGGCTCATGACCAACTTCCACCTGCCGAAATCGACCCTCTTCATGCTGGTCTCGGCGCTCATGGGCCTCGAGCGGATGCAGGCCGCCTACGCCCACGCCGTCCGCAACGGCTACCGCTTCTACAGCTACGGGGACTCCTCGCTCCTTCTGCCCCATGGCTGAGGCGTTCCGGTTCACGGTTCATGCCACCGAAGGGCGGGCGCGCCTCGGCACGCTCGAGACGCCGCGCGGGCCGATCCTCACACCCGCCTTCATGCCGGTGGGAACGGCGGCCACCGTCAAGGGCATGAAGCCGGCCGACGTGCGCGCTTCGGGCGCCGACATCCTGCTTGCCAACACCTACCACCTGATGCTGCGGCCGGGCGCCGAGCGGGTGGCACGGCTTGGCGGTCTCCACCGCTTCATGGCGTGGCCCCACCCCATCCTGACCGACTCCGGCGGCTACCAGGTGATGAGCCTCGGCCCGCTTGCGAAGGTGAGCGAAGAAGGGGTGGAGTTCCGCTCCCACCTCGACGGCTCGCGCCATTTCGTGAGCCCTGAGCGCTCGATCGAAATCCAGCGGCTGCTCGGCTCCGACATCGTGATGGCCTTCGACGAATGCACGAAGCACCCGGCGACCCGCGATGAGGCCGCGCGGTCGATGCAGCTCTCGATGCGCTGGGCAGGGCGCTCGCGCGACGCCTTCCTCGCCGATCCGGGACAGGCTGCGCTCTTTGGAATCCAGCAGGGCGCGCTCTTCGAGGACCTTCGGCGCGAATCGGCCGAGCGGCTCGTCGACATCGGCTTCGAGGGCTATGCCATCGGCGGGCTCGCCGTGGGCGAAGGCCAGCAGGCGATGTTCGAGGTGCTGGACTATGCGCCGGAACAGCTCCCGCCCGACCGGCCGCGCTACCTGATGGGCGTTGGCAAGCCCGCCGACATCCTCGGCGCCGTGCTGCGCGGCGTCGACATGTTCGACTGCGTGCTCCCCACCCGCTCGGGCCGTACCGCCCAGGCCTTCACGCGAGGCGGAACGCTCAACCTCAGGAACGCCCGCTTCGCCGAGGACGAGGGCCCGCTCGACCCGCGCTGCGCCTGCCCGGTGTGCGCGCGCTTCAGCCGCGCCTATCTCCACCACCTGTTCAAGGCCGGCGAGATGCTCGGGCCCATGCTGCTGACCGAGCACAACCTCTGGCACTACCAGCAGATGATGGCCGGCCTGCGGGCGGCGATCGCCGAGGGCCGGGCGCAAGCCTTCGCCCGCGGCTGGACTCAGGCGGGCGACTGAAGCGCGCGGATGCGCGCGGGCGTCGGCGCGTGGCGCTCGAGGAAGGCGCGGACGGCCTCGGCGCTGGCATCGGGCGCTTCCTCCTGCGGGATGTGGCCGACGCCGTCGAGGATGACGAGCTCGGCCTCCGGCAGCGCCGCCTTGAACCACGCGGCGGCTTCCGGCGGAAAGAGCCGGTCCTCCCGGCCCCAGAGGATGAGGACGGGAAGCCCGGCAAGCGGCTTCAGCGTCTCGGCGCCGAAGGGTTCGCGCGGCGCGGCGAAGCGGGCGATGGTGGCCGCGCGGTTGCCGGGGTGGCGGAGAAGCTCCCAGTAGCGGTCCACCTTCTCGGGCGTGGCGGCGGCCTTGACGCTCGTCGACTGGTCAAGCGAGCGCGCGATCATGGCGCGCGGGGTGATTTGCTCGGCGAGCGTGCGTGCGCCGGGCATGGCGGCGATGCGGAAGCCGAGCGGCCGGCTGCCGCCGTTGCGGAACTGCGCGCCGGCGGAATCGACGAGGATGAGGGCCGACACGCGCTCCGGGTGGGCGAGCGCATAGCGGATGGCGACCAGCCCGCCCATCGAGTTGCCGCCCACCGCCATCCGCTCGATGCCGAGCCGGGCGCGGACCCGCTCCACCGTCTCGGCCATGCAGCTGCCCGTGTAGCAGCCGGAAGGGATGGGGCCGGTCAGCCCATGGCCCTGGAGGTCGAGCGTGACGACCCGATAGTCCTGCCCCAGGCGCTCGACCCACGGCTCCCAGGTGTGGAGCGAGGCATTGGAGCCGTGGAGCAGCAGGAGGACGGGCGCGTCGCGCGGACCCTCGTCGCGGACGTGGACGGCGAAGCCCGGCGCAAGGTCCAGGAACTGCGAGGCGGCGTTCGCGTAGCGTGCACGCAGCACCTCGGCCGGGATGTCGGGCGTGCGGACGGCGAGGAAGGCGGCGACTAGGAGACCGGCGACGACCGCCAGGCCGGCGAGGAGCTTCCTCACCGCCGCGGCAGCGAAACGGGCAGCCCGTCCTTCGGTCGCGGGATCGGCACCATCCGGAACTCGGCGCGATAGCCTTGCGGCAGCACGATCCGCCGGTCGGAGAGCAGGCGGAACATGAAGGCCTTGGCCTGCATGTAGGCGAAGTGGAGGCCGAGGCACATGTGGGCACCGCCGCCGAAGGGCACCCAGGCATATTTGTGGCGGTTGGCCGACATCTGGGTGGTGAAGCGCAGGGGGTCGAACCGCTCCGGGTCGGGCCAGTGCTCGGGCATCATGTGGGTGTACATCGGGTTCACCCCCACGCCCGAGCCGGCCGGGATCCGGTAGCCCATGAACTCGAAGTCGCGGAGCGCCCGGCGCGGGATCATCGGCACCGGGGGCACCAGCCGCAGCGCCTCCTTGAACGCCATTTCGACGAGTTCGAGCTCGCCGAGCGCCTCGTGCGGAAGCCGCTCGCCATGCCGGGCGCGCACGCCGTCTACCTCCTCGCGCAGGCGCTCCTGCCACTCCGGGTTGATGCCGAGGAAGTAGACGAGCGAGGTCAGCGAAGAGGTCAGCGTGTCGTGCGCGGCCATCATCAGGAAGTTCATGTGGTCGATGACTTCCTGGTCGGAAAGCAGCCTGCCGTTCTCGTCCTCGGCGTTGACGATCTGGGTGAAGATGTCGTCGGCGGTGCGGCCGCGGCGCTTCGGGATCTCGCGGGCGAAATAGGCCGACATATATTCCCGGCCCTTCACGCCGCGCCGCATCTGGGTGAAGGGCAGGGGCTTGCGCACGACGGCAACTGCGGCGAGCACCATGTCCATGAAGGCGCGGTTGATCTCGCGCGCCTCGGGGCCCCAGGGCACGCCGAGGAAGCAGCCGGCGGCAAGATCGAGCGTCAGGTCCTTGATGGCGGGGTAGAATTTCATCGGCGCGTCGGTTGGCCAGCCCGCCACCGTGCGGTCGATCCCCTCCGTCAGCCCGCCGAGATAGGCCTTCATCGGGGCCGGCTTGAAGGCGACCGAGAGCGTCTTGCGGTGGACGCGGTGCTCCTCGAAGTCCATGAGCATGAGGCCGTTCGGGAACAGCCGCTCGAGCACCGGGTTCCAGCCGAGTTTCGAGGAGAAGATCCGGTCCTTGTTGAACAGCACGAGCTCGTTGGCTTCGGGCCCGAGCAGGGTCACCCCCCAGCCGAAATTGTCCTGCCGGCGGAACACGGGGCCATAGGTGGCCGCCAGCCGGTTGACCGTGCCGCGCGGGTCGCGAAGGAACTGGAGGGTCCTGAGCGTCCGGAACCGGGCGGGGGGCGGCCCGGGCACATGGGCGAGCTGCGCAAAGGTGACGGGCGCGAGCGCCGGGTAGACCTCCTCCGCACGGACCGGAACGTTCATCGGCGCGCCTCCCGAAAAGTGCGGAGGGGATATACGCACATTTGCGCCGGGCTTCAACGCGAAGCCGTGCACCGCCGGCGCGGCAAAACCGCTTGCAGAGCCGCGGCCGCGCGAGTAACTGCGAGCCGTTCTCAGGAAGGACGCGCCTTGCCCCACGCCTTCGATCGCCGTTCCGTTCTCGCTGCTGCAGGCCTTGGTCTCGCCGGCCCGCTCGGCGCCCAGCCCCGCCCGCTCGTCTTTGCCTTCCAGCCGCAGAAGGACCCGGCACAGATCCGCAAGGCCGCCGACGACATGACGGCGGCCCTCACGCAGCGCCTCGGCCGCCCGGTCGAGGTGCTGGTGCCGCTTGCCTATGCGGCCTCGGTCCAGGCCCTTGTCTCGCGCCGCGCCGACATCGCCTGGCTCTCCTCGCTGCCCTTCCTGCTCGCCCGCCGCGACGGCGGCGCGCGGCTCATCCTCGCCGAGGTGCGCACCGACACGAAGGGGCGCGCGCGGACCGACTATGACAGCGTGTTCGTGGTTCCGAAGGCGAGCCCGCTCAGGAGCTTCGCCGACCTCAAGCGGCAGGCGAAGTCGCTGCGCATGGTCTTCACCTCGAACACTTCCACCTCGGGCTTCGTCTTCCCCTACGACCGGATGATCGCGGAGGGGATGCTGAAGCCGAAGCAGCCCCCGGAGGAGGCGTTCCGGTCCGTCGCCTATGCCGGCGGCTATACCCAGGCGCTCGAGCAGCTGCTCGCGGGCCGGGGCGACGTCTGCGCCGTCTCCGACTACACCGTCGAGGGGCCGAAGCGCACGGTCTACCTGCCCGAGGCGAAGCAGGCCGAGCTTCGCATCCTCGCCCGCACGCCGGGCGTGCCCACCCACTGCGTCGCCGTCTCGTCAGCGCTCACGCCGGCCGAGGCGAAGGCGGTGCAGGCGGCGCTCCTCGACCTGACGAAGACCAGCCCGGCGCTTCTCTCCGACGTCTACGGCGCCTCCGGTCTCGCCATCGTCGACGAGAACCGGCACGTGGCGGCCACCGTCCGCGCCATCGAGCGCACCGGCCTGCCCATCGCGGGGCTGGTGAAATAGCCGCGCCCGTCGCCATCCGGGCCTCCGGGCTCGTCCTCGACTATCCCGCGCCCAGCGGCCCCGTGCGCGCGCTTGCCGGCGTTGATCTCGAGGTGCCGCAGGGCGCCCATGTCGCCCTCATCGGCCCGTCGGGCTCGGGCAAGTCGTCGCTGGTCGCGGTGCTCGCCGGGCGGCTTGCGCCGTCGGCCGGCCGGGTCGAGATCGGCGGCCGCGTCGCGCGAATCCACCAGGACCTTCGGCTCGTCCCGCGCGCCTCGGCGCTGCGGAACGTGCTGCATGGCTGCCTCGGCCGCGTGTCGCTCTGGCAGTCCTTCCGCTTCCCGCCGGCCGAGCGCCAGCGCGCCGAGGCGCTGCTGCGGCGGGTCGGCCTCGGCCACCGGCTCCACGCGCCGGTCAGGACGCTCTCGGGCGGGGAGGCGCAGCGCGTCGCCATTGCCCGCGCGCTGATGCAGGACCCCGACATCCTGCTCGCCGACGAGCCGGTCGCGAGCCTCGACCCGGCCAATGCAGCGGCTATCATGGGCCTTCTCGACGAGCTCCGGCGAGAGCGGGGCCTCACCCTCGTCTCCGTCCTTCACGATGTCGCACTCGCGGAAGCCCATGCCGACACCATCGTGCGGCTCCAGGCGGGCCACGTGGCGCGCGGGGCGGCGCCGGGTCAGGCCGGGGCGCCGCCGTTTCCGACGCCTGTCGCAGCTCCGCCGCCGCGCCTTCCGTCGAGCCTCGGCTTCCTTGTCCTGACCGGCGTCGCGGTGGCCCTCTCCTGGGGCGTGATGGCCGGCGCCCCCGCCACCTTCGAGGGTGCGTTCGGCGAGGCGCTGCGCTTCCTCGCCCGGCTCGTCCCCACCCCAGCCCAGATGGACGAGATCCCGTGGGGGGAGCTTGCCCGCTCGCTCCTCGACACGCTGCGGATGGCGGTGCTCGGCACGGTGCTCGCCACCGTCTTCGCCCTGCCGCTGGCGGCGCTCGCGGCGCGCAACATCGTGCCGCCCTGGCTCGGCTGGCCGGTCAGGGCGGCCCTCAACCTCTGGCGCGCGGTGCCCTCGATCGTCTGGGCGCTGCTGTTCGTGGCGGCGGTCGGGCTTGGCGCCATGGCCGGCGTGCTCGGCCTCGTCGCCTATTCGCTCGGCTATCTCACCAAATTCTTCTACGAGGCGTTCGAGGGAGCGGAGACGTCCGCTGCCGGCGCGCTGGCCGAGCTTGGCGCCTCGGGCATGAAGCGCTTCGTCCACGCGGTCTGGCCGGTCGCGCTCCCCGCGCTCGCCGGATCGGTGCTCTTCATGCTGGAATATAATGTGCGGGCGGCCTCGGTGCTCGGGATCGTCGGCGCCGGCGGAATCGGCCATGATCTGAAGCTCGCCGTCGACTGGTCGAACTGGCACGTGGTGGGGGCCATTCTTGCCCTTCTTGCACTCGCCGTGATTGCGGTGGATGCGTTCAGCGCCTGGGCCCGCGCCCGCATCGGCTAGATCTCCACGACCTTAGAGTGAAAAGTCTTTAGCTGCCACCCAGGTCTTTGTTTTGCCTTCTAAGAGGCTCTCTTTCCGATGCAACAAGTGCTATGGCTGATAAGAGATCATCCACTTTAGCGTGAGCAATCCCATAATCTGATCGAAACTCGCTGATTGCTCTTCTAGTTTCTGGTCCGATCTTTCCATCCACCGAAGAGTTCATATAGCCGAGAGTCTGAAGAGATCGTTGCAATCTTAGAATCTGCCTTTCACGCGCCAAAGCGTCTGTAGAATGCTTTCGCGCATCGCGATAGCTTAGTTCAGAACCCAATAACTCCTTGAACCTGATAGATGCGGTTGCCATAAGAGGATTGTATCGCGCCATAACACGAAATGGCGTTGACTGATTTGGCATCAGTGGCGAGAATTCAGAAAGCGCGCTATCAGAAGTAATGAAATTCCCGCTCTGGTCATAAAATTCTACTACAACTTCAAGGTTTCTAATCCTCGCTTGACCAACGTTCCTGACTCGTCCCTCCACAATCGCATAGCCAGATCTAGAAAACCATTGCCAATTTTCCAACTGAAGTGTATAGTCTAACACCGGTTCTTTGTCTAGTTCTCGCAAATCTTCCAATCTCTTTTCTGCCTCTTTAACAAGCTCTGGCCCTGTCAGTGGCGGAAGGAGAGAAAAGTTATTCCAATTTGGGCTTTGTTGAATCTCTTTGTTTTGCATTCTATCATCTTCAATTTTGCAGCTGGACAAGACAAATAGAGGCAGAAAAACCATGGAAAATCGCGTAAATGTCCGATAGAACTGCTTAAAAGAAAAATCTCTTCGGAGTTTGTTAAGGGGCATCAGCGTTTTTACCTAAAAGGGGGCAAGAAGCCTCTCAGGCCGCGGCGGCGGGGCGGGCCCTGCGAGCCTCGGCCAGCTCCTCGGCGAGCAGGAAGGCGAGCTCGAGCGCCTGGCTGGCGTTGAGCCTCGGGTCGCAATGGGTGTGGTAGCGGTCGGCCAGCGTCTCGTCGGTGACGGCGATCGCGCCGCCGGTGCACTCGGTCACGTTCTGGCCGGTCATCTCGATGTGGATGCCGCCCGCGTGCGTTCCCTCGGCGCGGTGGACCGCGAACACCTGCCGCACCTCGGCGAGGATGCGCTCGAACGGCCGGGTCTTGAGGCCCGAGGCGGACTTGATGGTGTTGCCATGCATCGGGTCGCACGACCAGACCACATGCCGGCCTTCGCGCTTCACCGCGCGGATGAGCGCGGGGAGGTGCGCTTCCACCCGGTCGGCGCCGAAGCGGGAGATGAGGGTGAGCCGGCCGGGCTCGTTGGCAGGGTTCAGCGTGTCGATGAGGCGCAGGAGATCATCGGGCGTGAGACTCGGCCCGCACTTGATGCCGATGGGGTTCAGCACGCCGCGCAGGAACTCGACATGGGCGGAGCCTGGAAAGCGGGTGCGGTCCCCGATCCAGAGGAAGTGGGCGGAGGTGTCCACCCAGTCGCCGGTCAGGCTGTCCTGCCGGGTCATCGCCTCCTCATAGCCCAGGAGCAGCGCCTCGTGGCTGGTGTAGAACTCCGTGCCCTTGAGCTGCGGCACGGTCTCGGGCGAGATGCCGCAGGCCTCCATGAAGGCGAGCGCCTCGCCGATCCGCGTTGCCACCTCGGCATAGCGCTCGGCCCAGGGCGAGCGGGCCATGAAGTCGAGGTTCCACTTGTGGACCTGGTGGAGGTTGGCGTAGCCGCCGGTTGCAAGCGCGCGCAGCAGGTTGAGCGTCGCGGCGGCCTGCATGTAGGCGCGCTTCTGCCGTTCCGGGTCGGGGGTGCGGGCCTCGGCGTCGAAGCCGATGTCGTTCACGATGTCGCCCCGGTAGGAGGGAAGGGCGACGCCGCCCTGTTCCTCCATGTCGGCCGAACGGGGCTTGGCGAACTGCCCGGCCATCCGCCCCACCTTCACCACCGGCATGTGGCTTGCGAAGGTGAGGGTGACGGCCATCTGCAGGATCACCCGGAAGGTGTCGCGGATGGTGTTGGGGTGGAACTCGGCGAAGCTCTCCGCACAGTCCCCACCCTGGAGCAGGAAGGCGCGGCCTGCCGCCACGTCCGCAAGGCGGGCCTTGAGGTCGCGCGCCTCGCCGGCGAACACGAGCGGCGGATAGCTCCGCATCTCGGCCTCGACCGCTGCCGCGCGCGCAGGGTCGGGCCAGGCCGGCAGCTGCCGCGCTTCGGCCGCGCGCCACGAGGAAGGTGTCCAGGGTTTCGCCATCGCGCCTGCGTCATGCACCGGCAGGCGCGGGCGGGCAAGCCTCAGGCGGGGAGGGCGGGGATCCAGTTGCCGTGGAAGCCGGGCGGAATCCGCCGGGGGATGCGTACCTCGGCGACCGGCGGCGCCGCGATGTCGGCCGCATCGAGGATCATGAGCGCGCTTCGCCCCTCGCCTGGCCAGGCGACGAGGCCCACGAGCCAGCCCTCCAGCTCGCGCTTGCCGCGCGGCACATGCACGAACTCGCCCACCATGGCGCCGGGGCCGAAGTCGTGCACCTGGCTGCTGCCAGCTTCGACGTCATGGGCAAGCAGGCGGGGGGTGGCGACGACCGTGGCCAGGTCCACTTCCGCGGTCCAGACATGGCCGTGGCGGCGGCCGGTCCGCCGCTCGTCGATCCGGGGGAACTCCTGCGGCCGGTCGTCGAGCACGCGGCGCGCAACCGTTCCCGCAGCCGGGTCGAGGGTCCAGCGCTCGAGGGTGATGCGCTGCGCGTCCGGCCCCGAGGTGGAGCGCCAGAACATGCGGTCGTGCACCACGAGGTCGCAGACGATGGTGCCGTCGCCAACCTCGAAGGCGTTGGCGGGGTGGAAGACGTAGCAGGGGTCGACCGCGCACCAGCGGATGCTCGCCCCCGGCGCCTCGAGGCCGAGCACGCCGACCCGGGCGGGGTGCCGCGGGTTCCACGCCAGCGGGAAGCGGTGACCCTTGAGGTAGCGGTCGAGCGCGAAGGTGACCGGCAGGTCGAAGACGAGGATGTGCCGTTCGGTGATGGCGCAGTCGTGGATCGAGGGGCCGTCGGCAACCGCGATCTCCTCCGCCCGCTCGACGCGGCCACCGGGCGAGACGACGACATGCCACACCCGGCCGTTCGGGGCGCCCTCGTAGCAGATGGCATGGTGCTTCCCCGTGGCCGGGTCCCGGTGGGGGTGGGCGGAGAAGGGGGTGGTGAGCGTGCCGCCGAACGGGTCGTGGCGGAGCGTCGCAAGATCGGGTCCGAGCTCGACCGGGTATCCGGCGGCCTCGACGATCGCGTAGGTCTTCCCGCCGATGTCCACCACGTTGGTGTTGGCAACGTCGGTCAGCGGGTGGCGGGGGCCAGGCGCAGGCGCTTCGCCGAGGAAGGCCGAAACCGCGTTCGAGCGCACCCAGCGGTTGCGGTACCAGAGCGCCCTGCCGTCCTTCAGGCGCACGCCGTGGACCATGCCCTGCCCGAGGAACCAGTGGTGGCTCGGCTGGTGCTCGGTGCCGAGCGGGTTGGCGCCGTTCCTGACGTAGAGGCCGTCGAGTGCCTCGGGGATGGTCCCGCGGACCTCGAGGCCCTCGAGCGTGACCTCCTCGGTGACGGGGGCGAACACCCCGTTCATCCAGGGGTTGGGGTCAGGGCGCATCCGCCCCCGGTTGAAGCCGGCGAGCGCCGCCAGCCCCGTGCCCACCACGCCCCTGATCGCCGCCTCGACACCGCCTGCCATGGCCGCCTCTCCTCCAGGCGCCACCCTAGCCGCGTCAGCGCATCAGGACCAGTTCCTCGGCCATGGTCGGGTGGAGGGCGACGGTCGAGTCGAGCTCGGCCTTGGTGAGGCCTGCCTTCACCGCGATGGCAAGCGCCTGGAGGATCTCGGGCGCTTCGGGCCCGATCAGGTGCGCGCCGACGATGCGGTCGGTCGCGGCATCGACGACGAGCTTGTAGAGTGCGCGCTCGTCGCGTCCGGCGAGCACGTTCTTCATCGGCCGGAAGTCGGCGGTGAAGATGCGCACGCCACCCAGCCGCTCGCGGGCCTCGGGCTCGGTCATGCCGACCGAGGCGAGCGGCGGGTGGCTGAAGACGGCCGACGGCACGTTCGCATAGTCCACCGTCCAGTGGCGGCCGCCGAACAGCCGGTCGGCAAGCGCATGGCCCTCGCGGATGGCGATCGGGGTGAGCTGCATCCGGTCGGTCACGTCGCCGACGGCGTGGAGCCATGGAAGGTTCGTGGTGCTGCCATCGTCCACCGCGATCTCGCCGCGGTTGCGCCGGGTGACGCCGAGCGCCTCGAGCCCGAGGCCGTCGGCGTTGGGGATGCGGCCGATGGCCCAGAGCAGCGCATCCACCTCGAGCGGCTCGCCGGCCGAGAGCGCGACCCGGAGCTGGCCTCCCGCCAGCCGCTCGACCCGGGTCGGCTGGCAGTCGAGGCGGATGTCGATGTGCTTGCCGAGCGAGATCTGCAGCAGCCGGTCGGCAAGCGCCGGCTCCCAGCCACGGAGGAGGCGATTGCCCCGCACGAGCTGCGTCACCCGGCTGCCGAGCTCGTGGAAGATTCCGGCGAACTCGTTGGCGATGTAGCCGCCGCCGACGATGGCGATCCGCTCGGGCAGGGCCTCGAGGTGGAAGACCTCGTTCGAAGTGATGCCGAGCTCCGCGCCGGGAACGTCGGCCGGCACCTGCGGCCGCGCGCCGGTTGCCACCAGCACGTGCCGCGCCGTGACCTCGCGCTCGCCCACCCGCACCCGGTTGGGCCCGGCAAGCTCGGCGCGGGCGTGGAAGGTCTCGACCGCGTGGCTGTCGAGGGTCGCCTGGTAGGCCCGCTCCAGCCGGCTCACGTCGGCGAGCACATTGTTCCTGAGGGTCGGCCAGTCGAAGTGGCGGCCCTCGATCCGCCAGCCGAAGCGGGCGGCATCCACCAGGTCTTCGGCGAAGTGGGCGCCGATGACGAGGAGCTTCTTCGGCACGCAGCCGCGGATGACGCAGGTGCCGCCCACCCGGTGCTCCTCGGCAATGCCCACCTTCGCGCCATGGCCGGCGGCGATGCGGGCTGCGCGCACCCCGCCCGAGCCCGCACCGATCACGAAGAAGTCGAAGTCGAAGGACGCGGTCACTCGACCGTCACCGACTTGGCGAGGTTGCGCGGCTGGTCGACATCCGTCCCCTTGGCGACCGCGACATGGTAGGCGAGGAGCTGCACCGGCACCGCATAGACGAGCGGGGCGATCAGCGGGTGCGTGCGCGGCATCTCGAGGGTGGCCAGGCACCCGTCGCCGGCGGCGGCGAGGCCCTCCCGGTCGGAGATCAGGATCACCTTGCCGCCGCGAGCCCGGACTTCCTGCATGTTGGAGACGGTCTTCTCGAACAGCGGGCCGGAGGGTGCCAGCACGATGACCGGCACTGCCTCGTCGATGAGGGCGATGGGTCCGTGCTTCATTTCGCCCGCGGCATAGCCCTCGGCGTGGATGTAGCTGATCTCCTTGAGCTTCAAGGCGCCCTCGAGCGCCATCGGATAGTCGGGCCCGCGGCCGAGGTAGAGCACGTCGCGCGCCGGGGCGACGAGCGGGGCGAGCGCTGCGATTGCCGGGTCGAGCGCGAGCGCGGCGTTCATGGCCGCGGGCGCCTCGGCGAGGTGGGTCACGATCTCGCGCTCCTCCTCGCGGGAAAGCCGGCCGCGCGCGCGCGCGAGGTTGGCGGCAAGCGCTGCCAGCACGGCGAGCTGGCAGGTGAAGGCCTTGGTGGAGGCCACGCCAATCTCGGGGCCGGCGTGGGTGGGCAGCAGGATGTCGGCCTCGCGCGCCATCGAGCTCGTCGGCACGTTGACGACGGCAGCGATGGTCTGCCCCTCGGCACGGGCGTGGCGCAAGGCGGCAAGCGTGTCGGCCGTCTCGCCCGACTGGCTGATGAAGAGCGCCAGCCCCCCGGGCTCCAGCACCGGCTCGCGGTAGCGGAACTCGGAAGCGACATCGATGTCGACGGCCACCCGGGCGAAGCGTTCAAGCCAGTAGCGCGCCACCATGCCGGCGTAGAAGCTCGTCCCGCAGGCGACGATCGTGACCCGGCCCACGTTCTCGAGACGCGCATCGGGGATGGGCAGCGCCACCTGGCCGTCGAGCGGCTTCAGGTAGGACTGGAGCGTCTGCGCCACCACCAGCGGCTGCTCGTGGATCTCCTTCAGCATGAAGTGGCGGTAGTTGCCCTTCTCGACCAGCGCGCCCGAGAGGCCCGAGCGGATGCGCGGCCTCGTGACCGGCCGGTTCTCGCGGTCACGGATCTCGACCGCCCCGCGGCGGAGGATCACCCAGTCGCCGTCCTCGAGGTAGCTCACCTCCTGGGTCAGATCGGCAAGCGCCAGCGCATCCGAGCCGAGATAGGCCTCGCCGTCGCCGAAGCCCACGGTGAGCGGCGCGCCGAGCCGCGCGCCGATGAGGAGGTCTGGTTCGTTGCGGAACAGGAGCGCGAGCGCGAAGGCGCCGTGGAGCTGCGGGAGGACCGCCTGCACTGCCGCCACCGGCGGGTGGCCGCGCTCCAGCTCGCGGGCGACGAGATGGGCGATGACCTCGGTGTCGGTCTCGGAGGTGAAGACCCGCCCCTCGGCTTCGAGCGCCTCGCGCAGCGGGCGGAAGTTCTCGATGATCCCGTTGTGGACCACGGCCACGTCGCCCACGATGTGGGGGTGGGCGTTCACCTCGCTCGGCCGGCCGTGGGTGGCCCAGCGGGTGTGGGCGATGCCCGAGGCGCCATGGGCCGGCTCGGCAGCGAGCCGCGCCTCGAGGTTGGCGAGCTTGCCCTCGGCGCGCCGGCGGACGAAGCCGTCGCTGCCCACGAGGCAGATGCCGGCGGAGTCGTAGCCGCGATACTCGAGCCGGCGCAGGCCGGCGACGAGCCGCGCGGCCACCTCACCGCGCCCGAGGATGCCGACGATTCCGCACATGGAGGGGCCTTTCAGGGAAGCTCGGAGGGCACGCGAATGCCCGGCCAGCCGGCCGGAAGGTCGCGCGTGTCGCGGGTGATGAGACTGGCGCCACGCACTTGGGCCGTGGCGGGGATGATGGCATCAAGGAGCTTCATACTGCCGAGGTGGAGGGTGACGGTTCGGGCCTCGGGGCAGCCGCGGCAGCAGTCAACCAGCGCATGGGTATCGAACTCGGGGTCGGACATCGGCCGTCAGTCCGCATCCCGGTCCTGGCGGATCTCCTGCGGGTAGAGCACGCCGTCGGCCGGGCCGGGCAGCTCCCTCCAGCGCCCCTGACCGCAAGCGATCCATCCCGGTTCGGAATGGCCGAGCGGATGGGCGCAAACGCCGTCGCGCACCGCGGCCACGCGCGATTGGCGGTCGCGCCGTGCCAGCGCATCGAGCCGCTCGAGGTCGTCGGCGGGAATGTCGATGAGCGTGCGCATGGCTTTCCGATATCACGATGTCATTCTGTCTCAATCAGCCTTGCCTGCCTTCCCCGCGCGAAACCGCGCCGCCCAGCCGGCATGGGCCTCCTGGCGCCCGCGCGCGACCGCAAGCGCATCGGCCGGCACGTCGCGGGTAATGACCGAGCCGGCGCCGACGATCGCCCCGGCCCCTACCGAGACGGGCGCGACCAGCGCGCTGTTCGAGCCGATGAAGGCGCCTTTGCCGATTACGGTCCTGAACTTGTCGAACCCGTCGTAGTTGCAGGTGATGGTGCCTGCACCGATGTTGGCGCCCTGGCCCACCTCGGCGTCGCCAAGGTAGGTCAGGTGGTTGGCCTTTGCCCCGGCGCCGAGCCGCGCCTTCTTGGTCTCGACGAAGTTGCCCACCCTGGCGCCCGCCTCGAGGACCGTCCCGGGCCGGAGGCGGGCGAAGGGGCCGACCGCGCAGCCGTCGCCGAGCGTCGCGCCCTCGAGGTGCGAGTGGGCGTGGACCACCACCCGGTCGCCGAGCGAGACGCCGGGACCGAACACCACGAAGGGCTCCACCACACAGTCGCGCCCGAAGCGGGTGTCGTGCGCGAGAAAGACGGTCTCTGGCGCCACCAGCGTGACGCCCGCCTCCATCACCTCGCGGCGGCGGCGCGCCTGGAAGGCCGCCTCGACTCGCGCAAGGTCGGCCCGGCTGTTGACACCGAGGAGCTCGTCCTCGCGTGCCTCGACCACCGTCGCGTCGAGACCTTCCGCGCGCGCCAGCATCACGATGTCGGGCAGATAATATTCGCCGGCCGCATTGGCGTTCCCGACCTGGTGCAGCAGCCGCCAGAGGAGCGGTGAGGCCATCGCCATCATGCCGGCGTTGCAGAGCGGAACGGCAAGCTCCTCGGGACTTGCGTCGCGGGCCTCGACCATCCTCAGGATCCGCCCGTCCGCGTCGGTCAGGATGCGGCCATAGGCCCCCGGCTCGGCTGGACGGAACCCGAGCACCGCGATCGGCGCGGCCGCGCTGACGGCGGCAAGCAGCGCGGCAAGCGTCTCGGCACGCACCAGCGGCACGTCCCCGAACAGGACGAGTATCGGCCCCTCGTGGCCGCGGAGCAGCGGCTCCGCCTGCAGCACGGCGTGGCCCGTGCCCAGCTGCGGCTCCTGGACGACGGTCTCGCAGCCGAGCGGCTTGACCACGGCTGCCACCTGCTCGGCCCGGTCTCCCACCACCACGACCGTGCGGACCGGTGCCAGTGCCGCGGCGGTCTCGAGGAGGTGGAGGAGCATCGGCCGGCCGCCAACGGGGTGCAGCACCTTGTGCGTGTCGGAGCGCATGCGCGTGCCCTTGCCGGCGGCAAGGATGACGATGGCGGGTGCCAGAGGCTGCGGCATGGCGCGCCCCTGCCACAGCCTCCGCGCTCGTGCCACCATGGGGACACGGCCTTTCCTTCCCCGAGGCTTTCCGGCACGGGCCGCCGCATGCCGCCGCGCCTTCCCATGACGGTCGCCTTCGACCTCGACGGCACGCTCGTGGACACCGCGCCCGATCTGGCTGCCGCACTCAACCATGCGCTGGCCGCCCTGGGCCGGCCCCCGGTCCCGGCCGAGTCGGTGAGGGCCATGGTCGGGCAGGGGGCGCGCCGCCTGCTCGAACGCGGGCTTTCCGCCACTGGCCCGCAGGAGGCCATCCCAGAGCTCGTCGCCCAAGGGCTCCCCCTCTTCCTCGCCCACTACCGCGCCAACATCGCGGCAATGAGCCGACCGTTCCCGGGGGCGGCAGCCGTACTCGACTGGCTAGCGGGCGAGGGCGTCCGGCTGGCGGTCTGCACCAACAAGCCGGAAGCGCTTGCCCTTGCCCTCCTCGACGCAATCGGCTGGCGGGCACGCTTCGCCGCCGTGCTCGGCGCCGATTCGCGTCCCTGGCGCAAGCCCGATCCGCGCCACCTCATCGACACGCTCGCCGCCGCCGGCGGGGCGACGGCCGCGTCCGTCTACGTGGGGGATTCGGCCACCGACTCGGAGACCGCCCGCGCGGCACGCGTGCCCTTCGTGCTGGTGACACACGGTTACAGCGAGATCCCCCACGCCGAAATCGCAGCGGACGCGCGGATCGACGGGTTCGCCGCCCTCGAAGGCGCGCTCGCGGCCCTTCACGCCCGATTCACCGGGGAGGACGCAACCGCCCGGCCATGATCCGCACCCTGGTTGCAGCCTTCGTCCTCGCCGCGCCTGCCTCCGCCACGACCCTTGCGGATGTCGAGCGTGCGCTCGCGGCCACGCGGAGCATGACGGCCACCTTTCGCCAGACCGCCCAGGACGGCAGCGTCGCCACCGGCACGATGACGCTGAAACGCCCGGGCCGGATCCGGTTCGACTACGGGCCCGGAGCGCGCATCCTCGTGGTGGCCGATGGCCAGCGGCTCTCGTTCATCGACTATGGCGTTGCCCAGGTCTCGCAGTGGCCTGTGCGCCAGACCCCGCTTGCCGTCCTCCTCGACCCCGAGGCGAACCTGTCGCGAATCGCCCGCCTCGTGCCCGAACGCGAGTCGCCGATTCCCGGCGCCGTGACCGTCGAGGCGCAGGACCCGAAGCGGCCCGACCTCGGCAGGATCCGCTTCTTCCTCGCGCCCGATTCCGCCGCACCTGGCGGGCTGCGCCTTCTCGGCTGGCGCGTGATCGACGGCCAGAACAACCTGACGCAGGTGGAACTTTCGGACATCCGCTGGAACGTCGAGGTTGGCGAGAACGCTTTCACGTTCCGCGATCCGCGCCCGCGCACCGGACGCCCGGGGGCGTGACCCAGCTGCCGGGTCGGCGAAGCGTCCCGCCCACGCGCCGGCTTGATTGCCAGCAGAATTTCGGCAAGTTTTTCCCGTTCACGGTTCGGAAAGCCTCCATGGCCTAGAAGCGTGAACAGGAGAGGCGCCGCCGGGATTTGCCCCCTGTTGCCCGGCCCCGCCCTCCCTTGCGTGACGAACGCATAAACGGCCCCTGCTCCATGCCCCCGGAGCAGGGGCCAATGCGTTGGAGGCCTCGCGGGGCTTGCCGCGCACGACAGGGGCGGCCAAGTGGTCCCCATGCCGCTCACCATCGCGAGCCTCAACATCAACAGCGTTCGCGCGCGCCCGCACCTCCTCGAGGAGCTGCTCCGTCGGCACAGGGTCGACATCCTCTGCCTCCAGGAGACGAAGTGCACGGATGCCGAGTTTCCCCGTCCGCTGTTCGCGGCCCTCGGCCTGCCGCACCTTCACCTCAACGGCCAGCGGATGCATCATGGGGTTGCCATCGCCTCGCGCCTGCCGCTCGAGCCGATCGAACGCCAGGACTGGCAGGGCAACGGCGAAGCGCGCCATGTTGCCGTTCGCCTGCCTTCGGGCATCGAGCTCCACAACGTCTACATCCCGGCTGGGGGCGATGTCCCCGACCGGGAGATCAACCCCAAGTTCCGCCAGAAGCTCGACTTTCTCGCCCGCATGACCGACTGGTCGGCCGCGCACCGCGCGCCCGCCATCCTCGTCGGCGACCTCAACATCGCGCCCCTGCCCGAGGATGTGTGGGACCACGAGGCCCTGCTCGACGTCGTCTCCCACACCCCGGTCGAGGTCGAGGCGCTGGGCCAGCTCCAGGCGAGCCGCAACTGGTGCGATCTCGGCCGCCGCTTCGTGCCCCCGCCCGAGCGGCTCTACAGCTGGTGGAGCTATCGCGCGCGCGACTGGGAGGCCTCCGACCGCGGCCGGCGCCTCGACCATGTCTGGTGCTCGCCCGAGCTTGTGGATGCGGCCCTCGGGGTCGAGACCCTGCGGGAGGCGCGCGGATGGCCGCGCCCGTCTGACCACGTGCCGCTCCTTGCCACCTTCGACCTGTGAGCGCAGCCGCCACCGACCTCGCGCTTGCCCGCGCCGTCGATGACCTGAGGCGCGGGGTCGCCGTGCGCGTCGCCGATGGCCCCTTCGCGCTCCACGCCCTGCCGGCCGAGCTGGCGACGTCCGAAAGCCTCGCCAGCCTCGAGACACACGGCCGTGCCGACCTGCTGCTGACGCCCGAGCGCGCCGCAACGCTCCGCATCACCAACCAGCGGGCAGCCGCCGGCGCCCGGGCCGTGCTCGTCACCCGCATGCCCTGGCTGGACCTGGTCACCGGCATCGCCACGGCCGACCCGGCCGACGACCTCGCAACACCGCTCAAGGGCCCGTTCCCGACCCGGGATCCGGGCCCGCACCTGCGCGCGGCGGAGGCCGTGCTCGTGCTCCTGAAGCGCGCCGGCCTGCTGCCGGCTGCCTTCGTCGTTGCCGATGCGCCGGCGGCGCCCGAGATGCTTGCCGTCGATGCCGCGGCGGCCCTGGCATGGCGCCGCGCGCCGCGTCTTCGGGTCGTGAGCCGGGCGCGGCTGCCGCTCGAAGGCGCGGAGGCCTGCGAGGTCATCGCCTTCCGGCCCGAGGACGGCGGGCCCGAGCACCTGGCGCTCGTCATCGGCGCGCCCCCGTCGCCGCCGCTCGTGCGGCTGCACAGCGCCTGCCTGACGGGCGACGTGCTGGGCAGCCTCCGGTGCGACTGCGGCCCGCAGCTCCGCGCCGCGGTTCGCGCGCTTGCCGCCGAAGGCGGCCTTCTCCTCTACCTTCAGCAGGAGGGCCGCGGCATCGGCCTCATGAACAAGCTTCGGGCCTATGCATTGCAGGACCAGGGCTTCGACACCGTGGATGCCAATCTGCGTCTGGGGTTCGAGGCCGAGGAGCGGGATTTCGACCTCGCGGCCGCCATGCTCCGCAAGCTCGGCGTGGGAGAGGTCCGGCTGCTCACCAACAACCCGGCCAAGACCGGGGCGCTCGAAGGGGAGGGCATCGCGGTGGTCGAGCGGGTGCCGCTCGTGCTGCCGCCCAACCCGCATAACGCGGCCTATCTCGCGACCAAGCGGGCGCGGCAGGGCCACCAGCTGTGATCCTTCGGGTCGAGGGCGGCTGTCTCCACGCCGAGGGCATGCGCGTTCCCGTGCGCGTGGGCCGCAGCGGCGTGGTGGCGCCCGAGGCCAAGCGCGAGGGCGACGGTGCAACCCCGGCGGGGCGGCTTCCCCTGCGGAGCGTCCTCCTTCGCCCGGACCGGGTCGAGGCCCTTCCGCTGCGGCTGCCGTGGCGCTGGCTGCGCCCGGCTGACGGCTGGAGCGACGCGCCCGCGGACCCGGCCTACAACCGCCCCGTGACGCATCCGCACCCCCATTCCGCCGAGCGGCTGTGGCGCGATGACGAACTCTACGACGTCATCGTCGTCCTCGGCTGGAACGATGCGCCGGTGGTGCCGGGCCGCGGCAGCGCCATCTTCTGGCACCTGGCACGGCCCGACGGCGGGCCGACCGAAGGCTGCCTTGCAACGGCCCGGGAAGATCTTCTCGCCCTGCTGCCGCGGCTTGGGACCGGCAGCGTGGTGGAGGTGGCAGGGCCGGCTTGACTTCGCCTTCCCGAATGCCCATCGGCGCGGGCCACGCACCCGTAGCTCAGCTGGATAGAGCGTTGCCCTCCGAAGGCAGAGGCCAGAGGTTCGAATCCTCTCGGGTGCGCCACCTCTGGGCAAAAGTGGGCACCAGCCGCCGGTCCGATTCGGCCGAGCGCGCGACCATGACCTCGAGGTCGGAGGTGTGGCCGCGGATGACGAGCCCCTCGTTCGAGAGGCGGACCTCCGAGACCAGCATGTGAAGGTAGCTCTTCCTGAGGTGCGGATCGGGCCCGCGGAGTGCCTCGCGCATGAGGCGCGCGAACCGGTCGAGCACGTCTGGTGTGATCTGCCGGTGCGGGCGGTCGCGATCCTGCGCCTCGAGGGCGCGGATTTCTTCGTCGAGGACTGAGAGTTCGAGGTTGCGCGCCTCGAGCCGCTGCCGCACCTCGGGGTCGCGGGGGTCGGCAAGGCCGGCCTCGATTGCGTCCCAGAGGCGCGCCTTCGTAGCTTCCGCCTCGGTGCGGCGGGCGCGCAGGCGGGAGAGGCGGCTGGCGCGCTCGGCACGGGCGGCATCCGAGCGGTCGAGGAGGTGGTGGAGCAGCTCCCGGAGCCGTTCGGGGCCAAGGATCCTCTGCTCGATTGCGGCGATCACCGCGTCATCGACGTCGGCGAGGCGGAAGTTCCTGAGCGTGCAGGCATCGGCCGCCTGGGTGCGCTTCGTCTGGCAGGTGAGGTAGCGGTAGCGGCCGCCCTTGCCGGTCACGAGGAGGAGGCCGGCGCCGCATCCCGGCTCGCCGCAGCGGCCGATCTGGCCGAGGAGCGTCGGGCCGTTCACCCGCCGCGGTGCCGTGACCTTCGGCCGATTGATGGCGAGCCGGGCCTGGACGGCCTCGAAGAGCGGGCGCTCGACGATCGGCGGGCAGGGGATGCGGATCCACTCCTCGGGCGGCCGGATCCTGCCGGTCCGGCTGTCGCGGACATTGTAGAGATGCTCGCCGATGTAAGTCGTGCGCTGGAGGATGTCGGCGATGGTCGAGGTCAGGAACCGCTTGCCGCGCAGCCGCACGCCCTCGCCGTTGAGGCGGGAGGCGATGGCCTTGAGCCCCTGCGGCCCTGAGCCTTCCTCGCCGTGGGCATAGAGGCGGAAGATGCGGACGACGACCGCGGCCTCGTCGGGGTCGGGGACAAGCCGCTTCTTCATCTTCCGGCCCACCTGCCGGTCGGGCGCGGCCTGGTAGCCGAACGGGGGCCGCGAGCCGTTCCACCAGCCCTGCTCGGCATTGGCGCGCATGACCAGCTTCACCTGCTCGGCGTTGATCTGCGAGGCATACTGGTCGATCGCGGTCAGGATCTGGAGGATGAGGTCCGCGTGCGGGCCGGTGCCGAAGTCCTGGGTCACCGACTGGAGCTGGACGCCGTGCCGGGCGAGCCGCAGCTTGTAGGCGGCGAACTCCTCGGCGTTGCGGAAGAAGCGGGAGTAGCTCCACACCAGCACGAGGTCGACCCGGAGCGCGCCCGAGCCGATCTCGCGAACCATGCGCTGCAGCTGCGGCCTGCGGTCGGTGGTGCCGCTCGCACCCTCCTCAACGAACGTTGTGACCAGCTCGACCCCGTTGGCCTCGGCCCAGGCCCTGATCTCCTCCTGCTGCTCGGCAAGCGACAGCTCGTTGTCGGCCTGCTTCCTGGTCGATACGCGCACATAGGCGGCAGCCCGTCGTCCGGCCAGGACGCCGGTGGAGGAGGATGCCATGATCGGGCTTGCGCTTGCGGTGAGGGCTTGGGTCATTCGAACAGCTCCTCGATGCGATGCCCGAGGGCGGCGAAGACCATCTCCACTTCCTCCGGCGTCACGGGCGGCTCGTCCGGCCAGCCTGCATCGGCGCGCATGCCGAGGCCAGACAGGATCGTGTCCGACGCGTAGGCGCGGGCGTCGGGTTCCTTGGGCTTGGGATGCCGCTTCTGGCTGCATGGCAGTGCCATGCCGGCGTTGTCGCGTATGAGGCACGGCTGCGCTGGTGCCTCGTCCCGGAAAATCCCGCCCCGCGGCTGGGCTTCACGGTCGTGGCAGTGGCGCGTGCCACCCGCCGTGGAGCCTCTGCTCTGTGGATCACTGGGCTAGACCAGTTCTCGATCATGTTGGTTCATACCCGCAGGTGCTGAATGAGTTGGCGCATTCCTGGGTAGGTTGAGGATTAGGATGCAACCGATGGTGTTGCAGAGGCCGTGAGCGGTGCGCTCCGCTGGCTTTGCAGAGGTGGGCCTTGGGCTTCAAGAAGGCCTTGTCGATCAGGTTGAAGTCGCGACAGAAGGCGCGGGAAGACGCAAAAGGTCGCGCTGGCGGCCTCGATGCCACTCGCACCGCTAGCGCTGTGTGTCTGGCCACCTCGTCCGAGATGACGATGTGGCTAGGTCTCAACTCTAGGACAAGCACCTGCTCTACGTAGGCAGGGAACGCGTCGCGGTTGATCGGGCCGTCGAGCACTATGGGCGCGACCATGCCGCTGTTCCCGGGGGCCGGCGAGGAACGTCGTCGTCTTCCAGTGACCGTGCGAAAACCCGGCGGCAGCCGCTGGCCTTTGGGCGCCTGGCCTTGGCCGCGCACCATGATGGTCGACTCACAAGTCTCGTTGATGAACACTAGGCGGCCGGGGTCAAGATATGCCTGGCCCTCGAAGCAGGCCCAGCGCTGCTTCAGGATGTCGGGCCGGTCCTGCTCGGTGGCGATCGAAGAACCGCCAGACGTCTGCGATGCTGACGGGGGTGCCACGCGCCGCCAGCGCGGCCCGGAGCTCATCGAGGGTGAGCTCCGGCTGTTCCTCAACCAGCGCCAGCAGAAAGGCCCGATGGCCATCAATCACAGAAGACCGCACATTGCCCCCCGGGCGGCCGGGTCGGACACGCTCTCGGCTCAACTGCTGCTGAATGGCGCTCGAAACCTCTATCCCGAACCGGGCCGCCGCTGCCCAATACAACCTGCAGCTATCCGCCGCCCCCATCACCCGCTCCCGCAGGTCCATCGACAAGGCTCGTCCAATCCAGGCTGGCCTCCTCACCAACCCAATGGATGAGTCAGGAAACCTCAGCCTCGGGAGTCCCCCATCGATTCAACGTCGGTAAGAACCAGTCTAGCCTCATCATGCGTCAATTGCTCTTGTAACATTGCCATACAAAGTCCCATCGAAACCCTATCTTTCATGACGACATGTGACTAGACAATGAATTGACAGCGGTGACGGGTGTCGCAGGGATTTCAGATTTTCCCCCCTGTAGTACGTCGCATTCTGAACGGCTGGAACCGGTAGCGAGCAAAATTAGCAATTTTAGAACCTCGTGGAGCCGAGGAAACCTTGAAGCGCTCAATCCTGTTCCGTTGTTGCTCCAACGCAGATCGCCATAGGATCGCGGCCTCCCGCCTGTTACGCACGCCGAGAATGGTGATGGCACGGCGCATTCGCGCATCAACCGTGTGGGGAGAAATTCCAAGCTGCTGCGCAATTTCCTTGGAGGTCGCATGCGCATCGACGAGTTCGAGACATGCGACGAGCCTAGGGGTCAGGCGCTTGATCCTGCGCAACGCGTCTTGAGTCTCGGTCTCAAAGCCGGCCTGCCGCATCACTGCCTTCCAGCGCGACTTTTTGAATGTCGCAGACCAAAAATAAATTTTTTGTTATCTCTTAACAAGAGGTGTCGCGGGCGAAACGGTCACGTCCGCTGAGATCGACGGATGGCGGGGAGCAGACCTTGGCTCTGGCAGGGAGGCCCGAACATGCTCCGTTCGGCTGGAACGCCGGTTTTCCTCATCGTCTTCGATGTCGGTCAGGAACGCTCTCGGTCAGGTGCAGTGTTGCGCGTTCGCGGTTGATGGCCGAGCAGATCCAGTCCTTGGGATCCGGCCAGCCGTGATTGTGCTCACCCTGAGCGCAGGCCGGAAAGGTACTTTGCAGTGCGGGGCCCCGGATCCTTCGACTTCCCGGAGGCGGACATGACTTGGTTGAGCACATCGAGGGCCTGCGGTTCGGGCATCGGTTTGCCGATCAGGTAGCCTTGCAGGTGCGTGCAGCCGTGGCTTTCAAGGAAGTGACGCTGTTCGAGGCTCTCGACGCCTTCGGCAACGCAGTCGAGCCGAAGGCCGCGCGCCAAGCCGATGATCGTCGTCGCGATCAGTTCCCGACGACGGTCGGTCCCAATGGCGGCGACGAAGCTCTTGTCGATCTTCAGAGCATCCACCGGAAGCGTTCCCACATGGTTGAGAGACGCGTGGCCGGTGCCGAAGTCGTCGAGCGCGATCCGCACCCCGGCGTCGCGCAGGCGGGTCAGATGTTCGACGATGCGGCCAAACGAGCGGTCGAGGAGCACGGTCTCGGTGATCTCGAGCTCGAGCGCCTGTGCAGGCAGATCCTGCGCGGCAACCAACAAGAGGACACGCTCGGCGAAGTCCTCCGCGAGGAGCTGAGCAGTCGAGATATTGACCCCTACCTTAAGTGGCTGACCCGTGGCGGCGCGCAGCCTTGCACAGGCGGCGAGAGCCTGCTCCATCACCCGTCGACCAAGCAGTTCTGCGAGACCATGTTCGTCGGCGGCGGCCACGAACTCAGGCGGAGGCACCTGGCGCTGGCCGTCGTTCCAGCGCGCGAGGGCCTCAAAACCTGTCACGCGCCCTTCGGACAAATCCAACTGGGGCTGGAGGGCAATGGTGATCTGGTCGGCTGCGAGCGCTTGCCGCAGTCGCTCGGCCAGCTGATGCCTTTCCGCCATCTCGCCGGCCAGCCGGTCAGCATAAAAGACGACCCGGCCTCTGCCCTGACGCTTGGCTTCGTAAAGGGCGCGGTCGGCATTTCGGAGCAGTTCCTCGCAGTCCGAACCATCGACCCCTGCCAGCGCCGCGCCCGCCGAGATAGATGGAACAAGCCGCACCGTGCCAACCTGGCTGAAGCGCATGATCGACTGGATAATTTCCTCTACTCGGCAAGGTGCGTCCTGCTGTGTGACGTCGGGTAAGAAGATGGCGAACTCGTCGCCACCTAGCCGGGCGACCAGGTCCTGCCTGCGTACCGCACGGGAGGCGCGCCGAGCGACGGTCTGGAGCAGCGTGTCGCCAGCCTCATGCCCATAGGCGTCGTTCACGGCCTTGAAGTGATCTACATCAAAGACAACGAGACAGCCCGACGGCGGCATGGGCTCTGAGGATGCCAACATCCGCGCTTTCATCGCCTTGAGCAAATCGAGGAACCCGGACCGATTCAAAAGGCCAGTGAGTGTGTCTCTGCTGGCTCGTTCACGCGCTTCGAGCTCAGACCGCTTCTGTGCAGTGATGTCCGTACGCACCCAAATAAGATTGCCCGAGGGCGATCGCCGAGCAGAGGACAAAAGCCACCGGCCGTCGGGCAACTGGAGCTCGTGTGGCGGAACATCTGACGCTGCGGCCTCCACCATGGCGCGGATGGTCTGATCCAGGTCCGGGGTGAGGACCTTACCTTCCTCGATACAGAGCCATCCCCGGATGACCTCCTGAAGCGGCATGCCTGGCGTCAGCGTTGCCGCGTGCCCGGGGAACATCTCGCGCTTCATGCGATTGACGAGGATAAGGCGGTTCTGCTGATCATAGGCGGCGACCACGACCGGGACCGCATCGATGATGTCTCGCAGAAGCGTCTCGGCGGCACGTCGAGCCTCGAGTTCCCGGCGGGCAGCTTCTTCAGCTTCGCGCCTCGGGGTCACGTCGCTCTCGATGCCGACGAAGCCGCTGACCCCGCCCTTCCGGTCAAAGATCGGCGAGATGGAGAGCTCGATCCAGTAGGGCCGGCCATCGGCGTGATAGTTGAGGATCTCGCCATGAAACGGCCGGCCCTCGCGAATGGCCGACCCGATCGCAGAAATGGTCTCGGGATCAGTGCCTGGCCCCTGTAGGACGGAACCGGGCTTTCGGCCGATAAATCTTTCAACCGGGTGCCCGGTCAGCTTTTCGAAGGCGGTATTGGCCCAGACTGTATAGCCCTCGCGGTCGGTTACGATGGCGGCATTGGTCATCTGCCTGACGACCAGCGCCAGCCGTTCGTGATCACGGGCCCGCTCGGTGGCCTCGGTCACGTCCTCGCAAGTGCCAACAATGAACCTGGTGCGCCCCTCCTCCTGCACGGTGAAGCCGCTGGAATGCAGTAGGATCCGGCGCCCTCGGAAGGTGACCGCGGGATAGGTCTCGTCCCAGCGCGCACCGGTTTCCCGCGCCCTGTCGATGACCGCCAGCACGGCGTTCCGCACCTCCGGTGCGTAGAAGTCGATCGCATTGGGCAAGGTGGGTTCAAAGTCCTGCGGCACCTCGTGGATGCGCCGCGTCATGCGGCTCCACCACAGCGTCGAACGGTCAAGGTCGGCCAGCCAGACGCCGATGCGCGCGGCTTCAAACAGAGTCTCGGAGGCCTTCAGGCATTCAATGCTGGGTGCAGCAAGCAGTTCGGTCGGTGGCGCGAAGTGACGCATGACAAAATTCCAGTATTGGGCGTTCGAGCCACCGTCCGACGAGCCACGGCCTGGATGACAAGGCGGCCAGCTGAGGAGACGACCGCGCGCGACGCGGTTTGCGTGCAGTTTATGCGACATGTCGTCGCAAAGGTGTGAATCTCCGTCAGCTGTCGCCCAGAAGTTACGCGCCCTTTACGAGCCGGTCTTCGTCCTCCGTCCGACCGTTTTCTGGAACCGAGGTCTCGACCCCTTCCAGAGTGTCAGGCGATATCGAGGCAGAGCCAGACCGACAGATGGATTGACGATTGGCCCGGTCTGGCCAACCGCGCTCATGATGCGTGGCGGCAGGGCAGATCCAGCCTGAG
>NZ_JACHTM010000002.1 GCF_015354055.1 Thermaurantiacus tibetensis | reverse complement strand
GCGGAACCCGCCCCCGCCCCACGTCCACGCCCTCGTCTTCGCCCGAAAGCTCACCCCCCAGGGCTGGGCGAGCTTCTCCCCCATCACCAGCCACAGGAACCACCCGGCGCTGGTGAGGGCGTGGGCGAGATGGCGACCATAAAAGTCGGGTAGCAGTCTTCCCAGTCCTGGTACTGCGGTCATGGCATATCGCACCGAGGAAGCTTTATCCCTGTGAAGTCTATCTGAAAAATATCGTCTATAAAAAGTAGTAGGCAATCTCTAAGCTGCCTCTTATTCTTTGTCCATCTGTGCGAACCTCGAGGATACGGTCAACACGGAAACAGCGCTCATCAGCACGCAAGTGGCAATGGCCGAACAAGTAAACATAGCCCCGCTGACTCGTCACCAAAACAGACCGAGCAGCTACGGTCCGGGTAGTCACTTCCCCTTCGTAGTCAGCATACTCGATTTCAATGTCCTTCTTGATGGGGTGCCGTCGGGCTCGAACCTCACCGTCCGATAGAGAGTAACATCGCTCGATGGGAAGATCGGCTTTAGCGCCGACGGACCTAGTTTGTCGGCGAGACGGTCGGGGCGCCGGCTCGATCTGCGCTACGGGTTCTGTAGATGCGAATGGCGAATGCAGGATGAGAGGGACGTCCACGTCCTCTTCATCCGGACTTTCAGCACGGGGCACCTTCTTTTTTCGGGACCAGAAGGCTCGGACGGCTAGGCCAATGACAATCAGCCAGAAGGCCCCCCCGACGGTTAGCAAAACGCTATCCACGCTGCCACTCGCAGACCTGGGCGACGCACCCCTCCAGGTCGTCCCGGATCTCCGGAACCCAGAAGCGCATCACGCCATAGCCAAGCTCGAACAGCCGCTGATTGCGCAGCTGATCACGACGACATAGTTCGCCCGTCCAGTTGCGATGGTAGCGTTCACCATCTACTTCGATGACCAATCGACGCTCGCCGTTGGTCACAAGGAAATCGACCACGAACTTTTCAATGGGAAACTGCGGAATTGGCCGAATTCCAGCTTGGTATAGAGCCCGATAGAATATCCGCTCCCAGTCCGAGACACGCTCCGGATTGCTCACAACGGGATAATCGGGGCCCAGGTCCGCGACGCAAGCCGCCTCCTCCTGCTCCTTTGCAGAGGCAAGATCCGCAACATAGGAAGCGAAGCGCGAAAGATAGCCGATCTCGGAGCGAGCGCAGGCGGTCCGATCTCCGACGACCAACAGCTGGGCGCGGGCGCGCGTGATGGCAACGTTGAAGAGATTGCCGTTCGCCTTCAGGAATGCCAACGCTCCTTGGGGGACCCCCTGGGCAACAACAGGGGAGAAGATCATCAGATCCCGCTCGTCACCTTGAAACTTGTGGACCGTGTCAGCCAGAAAGCTTTGGCGGATCACGGCATCGCTCAGCTCTTCATCGCTATTCACGGTCTCGGTGATGGCATTGGCCTGGGCGCGGAAAGGCGTGACAACCCCAAGCGAACCCGCGTACCCCTTGGCCAGCACCAGGTCGCGCAGCGTGTCGACGACGGCCTTGACCTCTGGCATGTTGACCGCGCCTCCGGTCGGCGGAAGCTGGCAAGCCCCTTTCACATGGATCCAGCGAATGCCCGGCTCACCCCGGCCCGGTGTCTTCAGACGGTCATAGCGCGTGGCGACTCGCAGTCGTTCCTCGTAGAATTCTGCATTCGAAAAATTGATGATGTCCGCATGTGACCGGTGGTGGTCAACAAGTCCGACAATGGCATCGCTGCGGACCTGCACCGCGGCTAGGCCAAATAGAAACTGCTGCGCATAGGACCAATGCATAAAGTCGTCGATCAGGCCGAACTTCTCCAGAAGACTGTGATCCTGCCCGCGCTTAAGCCCAGAGATGTGGGATAGCTGCTTCGGATCACCGATGACTGCAACAGCCTTGGCACGATAGAGCAGAGGAAGAGCCGAAGCAATATCGCACTGGCTCGATTCATCGAACACAACCAGATCGAACTGCCCCGCCTCAAAGGGAATCCTGCGGTGTGCTGAGAGGTTGGTCACAGCCCAGCAGGGCAGCAAATGAGACGCAGACCGAAGGAGTTCGTAATATTTGGCCTATACTCTGCCAGGTAATTGAGAGGCCCCATCGACTCCCGCTTCAATCAACATATTCAAGACAGTCGTGTATTGGCCAAGACGGTCGCGCTCCAAGGCCGGAAGTCGGGAGGGCTGCACCCGAAGCCAGAGCTTCCACATGTGAAGCGAATGCTCGGCAATCCGCTGCTGGAGCCTTGCCTCGTCAGCAGAGATGGCCTCCAGGCTTCGGCTGCCCTGAAGTGTGCGCAGAGCAGTCCAATACGCCCGCGCCTCCTCTAGGCTGGCCAGGCGCGTCTGCGCTTCCTCGATCAAGCTCCGTAACTGGCCCAGATCACTTTCGTCGGGCTGAGCCGGTAAGCCCTTAAGATCGATGCTGTCCAGCAAGTCTGCTGCGTCCGCAGAAGCCGACCTCAGTGCCTCTAGGCGCCCACCGCGGACAAACAGCCAGACAAGGCTGGTGAAGAATGGAGCTCTTGATCTATCCGCTCTCTCGACGGCGTAGTTCAGGCGTTGGATCGCGTCGTGAATAGGGGCAAGCCGGATCGATTCCGCCTTCGCGAAGAGCTCAGGTCCGAGTATCTGGCGGGCTGGCTCCGATGCCCGATCAAGCTGATCCACGTGGTTGCGGAGTGCGACGAGCCGCTCAGCCTCACTGGCCAGTCTTTCGTGGTGCGCAACCAGATCTCGGTGGATGCGCTGAGCCTCTTCAAACTCCTGTTTTTCCGAATCTGTCGTCGTCGCCGATAGCAGGGCCAGCAAATATTCGGCAACTTTGACTTGATGGGCCTGTGACCCGACTCGCAAGAGGATGGGTCGAGAGCCGAGCGCGTTGATGCGGGTCTCGACGACGTCCACCGCCTTGTTGTTCTTGCTGGCGAACAGGATCCGCTTGCCTACCCAGGCGGCATTGACGAGCAGGTTGGTGACAACCTGCGACTTGCCGGTGCCTGGCGGGCCCGTGATCACCGTCACCGGTCGTGACAGGGCAGCCGCAACGGCCTGGCGCTGCTCGCTGTTCATCGGCAACACTTCGATCAGCGGATCGGAAGGTGGCGGTTCGTCGGGCGTGTCGGAGGGGCCACGGAGCCACCGCCCGAGCGCCGTCGCGGCGAACTTCGCCTCCGGAAGCCTCGCCAGTTCCCGGAGCTCCTGTTCGAGACCTTGCGTGTAGGGGGATTTCTCCGCCATGATGATCACGGCGCGGTTGAAGATGCCCTCGGCTGCCACTTCGGCAAGTGCAGCCCGTTCCAATCCGAGATTGCCTGGATCAATCTCCTCCTGCCACGGCCATTCGGGGCGAACGGCCTGGAGCCTGAGCGCCAGTTCATCGAGCTCGGGCGGTTCGCCTTCCACCCCCAGCCCCAGCTCCTGCTCGAGCTGGACAAGCTCGTTCATCAGCTGGTCGCGCTCGGCATTGGTGAAGCGCTGAAGCGGCCTTTGGTTGACGATCGGAAAGTTGAGATCGACCCTGAGGCGCCCACCTTCCTGCTCGATGGGAAAGAGGAGGATGGGTTCCACCTTCCAGCCTTCCCAATCGGAGCGTGTGGATTTCAGGTGATGGAGGGCAGTCGGATAGCCGAGATAGAGCCCATAGCGGCCACGCTCCGTGCGCTTGCGCCCCAGCATGCGGCGGGCAGCCTCGGTTTCAGCGAGATCGAAAGCCCCTTGCGGCAGGCTCGGCAACTCGAAGAAATCCGGATCGCCATATTTCGAGGTCAGGAAGGTCGAGACGCCGGCGTCGTCATGGCCGAGGCAGGCAAGATAATAGCGGCAGAGTTTCGCAAGGTCGGTGTCGGCATAGCGTTCGGGCTCCTCGGCAGCCTCCTCGGGCCGCGGGCGACTGGTCTCCACGACCGACCAGCGGTAGCTCCGGTCCTGCCTCACCCGGCCCTTCAGGGGTCCGTACAGTATTGTGTTGGCCAAGCGCCTGTCGACACCAATTGCGCGGGCAATCTCCGTAGCCGTCTTCTTTGGATTCTCCAGCAGATACGCCAATATCCGCTCTGGCAGCGAAGGCTCGTGCGCGGTGGCCATCATTCAGCCTCCAAATTGCGCCTCATCAAACGGGGGCATTGAACTCTCGAGCGTCATCACAACGGCGTCTCGTGCTCAATCGCGCTGGCATCGACGATGTCCATGCTCTCCGCATAGGCGCGGCAGCCTTCGATGAAGCTCCAGCTGTTGCCGCTGCAGTCATCGGGGTCGGAGATCCCCATCCGGGAGGCCCATTGGTAGCCGGCTTCATGCCCGCTGCAGTCCACCGTGCAGCCGTAGCCCATGAAGCTCCCGCGCGAGCCGTCGAGCGCGTCCCGTCGGTCATCATATTCTGCATAAGTCTCTCCGGCGACGATCGCGTCCCCGAACGCCAGGGCATCGGCTTCATCCTCAGCCGCCATGTCTTCGCCGGCGTCGCTCGAGGCTTCGAGATCGGCGAACGCAGCGTTTTCGGCAGCACGCATTAGGTCGGCATCATCGGCTGCCTTCCGACGATCGGCGTTGGCGATGACGAGCAGAACGCAAGCGGCTGCCAGACTGACCGGCCACTTCATTCCCCGATCTCCAGCCTCGGCAATCCCTTCACGATCTCGACCGTCCTCATGCTGACGGTGATGACGCGGCAGAGGAGGTCGAGCGGGTAGCGCGGGTTGTTCTTCGTCTCAATGGCGTAGCGGTTGGCATCGTTGGTGATTCCGCTTGCCGAGTCGGTCGAGACCCCCTGCCGCTCCATCACCCATTCGATCGCCGGCTTGCCGTTCACCACATAGCCGTAGGCCTCAAGCGGAATCCCCGTCACCGTGATGTTCGGGTTGTAGATGATGGTCGTGCGGTCGAGGTTGGGGCGCTTGCCGGCAAAGCGCATCTTCTCCACGCGGAAGAAGCGCACCGGGTCATCGATGACGGCAAGGTCGAGCGAGCCTTCGGCAATGGTCACGGGCCAGGGCTCCACCGCCTCGAAGCCAAGGTGGAGCTCGGCAAGCTTCCGCCCGGCCTCGGCGAAGGCGCGGAAATCCCCCACCCGCTTCACGCGGGGGATGCGCGGCAGTTCCTTCGAGAGGTTGGCGGCGTAGCGCGCGCGATAGTCGGGCGAATGGAGAAGGCCGTAGACATAGTGGAAGAGGTCATCCTTGCTGATGGGCTCCCCCGGATAGGCCGCCTCGAAGTGGGCAAGCCCGGCATCGGTGATGGCGTCGCGCCGCACCAGGCGAGGCCGGCCCTGTGCATCGCGCACCGGCTTGCCCCACGCATCGCGTTCCTCCTCCCATAGCCAGCGGGGGAAGCATTGGGAGCCGGACTTCGCGGCAACATATGAAAGGTCGATCAACCGTTCCGCCATGAGGCAGGAAAAGGGCGTAACATTTCCGGGAGAAGGAAGCGCGATCACCCGGTTCCCGCACTCCGGTCGGCCGGGCGGAAAGAGCCGAGGCATTTGGTAGACCATTTCGTTCATGGCGCGGCTGTAGTAGAGCCACTGGGGCGTGAAGGGCCGGTAGAGGCCCGGTGTCGGAGCACTGGGCTCAAAAGCGTGGGTCTTTCCGCGGACGAGGTCGTTCCGGAGCGCGCGCGTCCAGCTGATCCGCTTCGAGTCCTTCGAGACAAACGCGTCGACCAGCGCCTCGCGCCGCTTTCGCTCGGCTCTCGGCACGGCCGCATCGAAACGGGCCAGCTCCTCGCCGTAGAAGCCGATCATTCGCTCCATGTTGCGCTCAAGCTCGTCGCGGCTGGCGTTCCACGCCCAGGCGTCCCGCTGGGTCTTGACCCCAGCCGAATAAATCTCGAAGAGCGGCTCCTCGACGCCCTCCTTGTCGCCCAGCGGAGTAAGGCGCGCGAAGCGTTCGTCGCGCTGGCCGATCCAGTCGGCATGCTCATTGGGGGTGATGCGCTGCCACAGTCCCTGCGCCGCCATGCCCATCACGCTTTCCAGCGCCTTCACCCGCGCAAGCTTCTCCTCGCGCGAGAGATAGTCGCCGATGTCGTGGAAGAAGATCCGGCCCTGCTCCAAGGCGCTGGGGTTGCGCGCGAGGATCAGGATGCAGATCGGCGCGCGCGTTCCTTCACCGAAGGCATTGCCCGCCTCCTGTCGCCGTCGCTCGCCCGAGGTGCGCGCGTTCCCCCGCAGGTGGAAGACGTGGATCGAGGAAAACTCCTCGGCCAGCGTGCGCCGGAGGCCATCGGCCGTGTTGCCGTCCACCCAGCCGGCGTTGGTCACAAAGCCGATGACCCCGCCTTCGGCCACCCGGTCAGACGCCCAGCGGATGGCGCGGATGTAGCTGTCGTAAAGCGAGTTCAGGTTCCGTGCCGTCGAGCGCGCGGCGTAGGTCTCGCGGATCCTCTGGTCGAGCTTCGGATACTTCCGGTTGGCGGCGGCATCGTTCGCGTTGTCCTGCCCCACCGAATAGGGCGGGTTGGCGATGATGACCTTCAAGGGCACCTCCTTCTGCCGCTGCCGGCGGTCGCTGTTCTCCGCCATCAGGTCAGAGAAGAGATCGCGCTCCTGCTCCCACAGCTCGAAGGTGTCCGTAAGGCAGATGCCCGGAAACGGCTGATAGTCCCCGCCGGCTGCCGTGTGGAACGCCGCCTCGATGTTGATCGCCGCGATGTAATAGGCGAGCAGCACGATCTCGTTGGCGTGGAGCTCCTCCTCGTACTTGCGCCGGAGCGCTTCCGGCGGAAGGAGCCCCAGCTCGATCAGCCGCACGAGGAAGGTGCCGGTGCCGACGAAGGGGTCGATGATATGCACCCCCTCGTCCGCAAGGCTGCGCCCGAACTCGGCCTTCAGCACCTCGTCGACCGAGCGGAGGATGAAATCGACCAGCTCGACCGGCGTGTAGACGATGCCGAGCCGCTGGGTGAGCCTGGGGAAGGCGGCGCGGAAGAACTTGTCGTAGAGCTCGACGATGATCTTCTGCTTCGCCTCCGCCGTCTCGACTCCCGCCGCACGGCGGCGGACGCTGTCGTAGAAGCCTTCGAGGCCGCTTGCCTCCTTCTCGATATGCTCGCCCTCCAGCGCCTCCACCACGCGCTGGAGCGCCCGGCTCACGGGGTTGTGGGCGGCAAAGCTGTAGCCCTCGAACAGCGCCTCGAAGACGGGGCGGGTAACAAGATGCTGGGCCAGCATCTCGATCGCCTCCTCCTCGGTGAGGCCGTCGTTGAGATCATCGCGAAGTTCCGCAAGGAAGCTGCGGAACGCTTCGGCGGCCGGGCCATCCGCCGATTTGACCGCTGCCCGGATGCGCAGGATATGCTTCTGCGCAATCTCCGCCACATCCTTCGCCCAGTCCTCCCAGTAGGTGCGGGTGCCGCAGCGCTTCACGATCGCAGCGCGAATGGCGCGCGCCCATTCGTCGAACTGGAAGGCATATTGCTCGCCCTCGGGCCGCTCCGGTGGGGCGAGATCGTCATCGTCGGGCGGGCTTCCGTTGCCGATGTCGATCGTCTCCGGTGTCTTCTCGGGCCGGCGCGGCAGCGTGTCGGTCATGATCTCGATGTGGATCCGGCCCCCGGCGGTATCGCCATGGGCCATGCGGTTGATCGCGCCATCCAGCCGCTCGTCGTGCGACCTGAGCGCGTTCAGCACCTGCCAGATGATCCGGTAGGGCTCGTTGGCATCCAGCGCGTCCGCCGGCTCGATCCCCGGCGCCACCGCCACCGGCAGGATGACATAGCCCCGCGCCTTGCCCGGCGCCCGGCGCATGACGCGCCCCACCGCCTGGACGACATCGATCTGCGACTTCCGGGGGTGGAGGAACAGCACGGCATCGAGCGCGGGCACATCCACCCCTTCGGAAAGGCAGCGCGCGTTGGTGAGGATCCGGCACTCCCTGCCGCTCTCGGCTTCGCGCAGCCAGGCAAGCAGCGCATCGCGCGCCTTGGCCCGGAAGGTGCCATCCACGTGTCGGACGTGGCAGGCGAGCTCGGGTAGCGTCTCGGCATCGGGAAGCCCTGCCATCGTCTGGCACCACTCGGCTGCGACCCGGGCGAACTGGCTCTCGAACAGCCTTGACGCCTTGATGCTGCGGGCAAAGGCGATCGCCCGCGCCATTGGCCGCGAGTCGTGCCCTACATCCTCGCCAAGCCCGGCCTTCAGGAGCGCCTTGTAGCAGCCGACGATCCGCGTCGCGTCATCCAGCTGGAGCTCGGTGCCACCGTCGGACAGCGCCGCCCTGACTCCGCGGGCGATCGCCTGCTCGTCGACCGCGAGAACGATGACCTTGTAGTCCGCGAGGAGCCCCTTCTCGACCGCCTCGCTGAAGCTGGAAGACGAAGAAGGTCTCGCCGAGCAGCTCGGGATCGTCCATCGACGCGAGAGTGACCGCCCGGCGGTCGGCCTCTGCCTTCGCCGCATCGCCGAACACGCGGGGCGTCGCTGTCATGTAGAGGCGCCGCCTGCCTCGAATCCACTCGGCGTCATGAACGCGGATGAAGTTGCTCTCGTCCTCTTCCGAGAGCGATGCGCCGGTCGTCCTGTGCGCCTCGTCGCAGATGATGAGATCGAACTCCGGCAGTCCGAACTGGTGCTGGGCCCGGTGGATGACATCCAGCGACTGATAGGTGGCGAACACCACTGTCATCCGCTCGGGGTCATGCCTCGTCGCATGGGCGGCAAGCGCATCGGCCCGGGTAGAGGCGGGGATCTCGAGGTCGCTTGCCGTGATGTCAGCAAGATCATCGTCGGCGGGCTTGCGCATGCCCACCTGGCTGTCCGAGCAGACCGCGTAGGACCGCAGCCCTACCTCGCTGTCGATCGACCATTCCCTGACCGTCTGCGACATGAGGGCAAGCGAAGGGACGAGGAACAGCACCCGCCCACCCTTGCCCCCCAGCTCCTCCGCGATCTTGAGGGCAGTGAACGTCTTGCCCGTGCCGCACGCCATGACCAGCTTGCCGCGGTCGATTCGTTCGAAGCCCTTCCGCACGGCCTCCACGGCGTCGCGCTGATGCTGGCGCGGCTGCTTCTTGGGATGGAGGCGGACTTCCTCGCGCTCGACATAGGCGGTCCAGTCGATTCCACTGTCCTCGAGCTCGTGCAGGCCGACTCGCAGCGTCTCAACCTGTTGCCCTTCCAGCATCGCCTCTGCTGGCTCCGACCAGTTTACCCTCGTCGAGTCGACAAACATGCGGCGCGAGAAGGGGTCGCGGCCTGAGGCATTGAAGAAGCTGTCGATGTCGCTCT
The DNA here is from genome assembly GCF_015354055.1 of Thermaurantiacus tibetensis. Taxonomy (GTDB): domain Bacteria; phylum Pseudomonadota; class Alphaproteobacteria; order Sphingomonadales; family Sphingomonadaceae; genus Thermaurantiacus; species Thermaurantiacus tibetensis. The sequence continues at coordinate 837,280 of NZ_JACHTM010000002.1, read as the reverse complement.
TCTGGATGCGATCGCCTTCCGCCCGATACTTGCACTGGACCGCGCACCAGCGGCCCGGCTGCCCGGGGAGCTCGGCACAGAGGTCGACGCCAACATCCTGGGCGTTCTCGCCCCTCTCCTTCGCCCACTCCGCGTAGGTCAGCACCCGGCCATATTGTCCTCGCTGGGTCGGCGCATTCTCGAGTCAGACCTTGACCACGCGCTCGAAGGCCGTGCCCATGTCCCGCTGCGTGGGTGCAGCATCCCCGATACCGCATCAACAACTCCCGCAGTCCCGCCAACCAACCCTCCCCCGCCGACCTGTCGCGGTATCGGCATCTTTCTTGCCCGAAACTTGCCAGCCGTCCAGCGCTGTCGGTGACCCCGCAGAGGCAGGGATAACTCGCCTCCTCTGCTTGCCTTGGGCCTTGGTTCCTGTCGCATTTCTATCGGAAAATCCGGAACGTAAGCCGAACGATCTGTGCTCCCACTGTGCCCCTCAGTGTGCCCCGCTCAACGCTTGATTCGCGCTTTGTTCCAGCCGGCCCGTTCCACGCCGGACCGCGTAACCACTGATATTGCTAGGGAATTCTGGCGGTCCCGGCAGGACTCGAACCTGCGACCTCCGGTTTAGGAAACCGCTGCTCTATCCGGCTGAGCTACGGGACCGCACGCCTGCCCTATCGCCCGGCCGTCCAGACCACGCAAGCGCCCGCGCACCCGCGTCGGCCCATCCCCCGCAAGCCTCTCAGGCATCGGCCGCCGAGCGCGGGCGGAACGGCAGCGGCGCCACCGGCACACCCTCGTCGAGAAGCGCCCGCACCTCCTCGGCACTCGCCTGGCCATAGGCCCCGCGCACCGTCTCGCCCCGCTCGGCCGCCGCATGGCGGGCGCGCGCCTCCTCGGCAAAGCGGGGCCCCACGTCGTCGCACGCCGCCTCGATCGCCGCGCGCAGCCGTTCGAGCGGGTGCGACTCGCGCCCGGCCTGCCGCGCGACGGCGGGGGCCTGCGGTATCTTGCGCACCTCGCGGCTGTCGCACTCCGGGCAGGCCAGGAGTCCGCGCGCCTGCTGCTCGGCGAAGTCGGCCGAACTGCCGAACCAGCCCTCAAAGACGTGGCCCGCCTCGCAGCCGAGCGCGTAGACGATCATGCCGCCATGCCGGCCCGGTCGGGCGCCGGCACCGGCCGGGCATGGGCCAGCGCCGGGATTCGGCCACGCACCTCGGCCACGCGCGCGAGGTCGATCGTCACCAGCGCCTCGCCCGGCGCCTCGCCCATGTCGAGCAGCACCTCGCCCCAGGGGTCGACGACAAGGCTGTGCCCATAGGTCTCGCGGCCGTCGGCGTGCGTGCCCGTCTGCGCGGCGGCCACCACGAAGCAGCCGGTCTCGATCGCCCGCGCCCGCAGCAGCACGTGCCAGTGGGCCTGCCCCGTCGGCCGGGTGAAGGCGGCGGGCACGGCAAGAATCTCGGCCCCGGCGCGCGCCAGCGCCTGGTAGAGCGCCGGGAAGCGGAGATCGTAGCAGATCGAGAGCCCGAGGTGCGTGCCGGCCACCTCGGCGACCGCGGTCGCCTCGCCCGGCGCGAAGCTTGCCGACTCCCGGTAGCGGCTGCCGTCGGGGAGATCGACGTCGAACAGGTGGAGCTTGTCGTAGCGGGCGAGGATCGCGCCGTCCGGCCCCACCACGAACCCCCTGTTGGCAAGCCGGTCGGAGCCTGGCCTGCGCACCGCGAGCGAGCCGAGGTGCACGGCAACCCGGTGTGCGCGCGCGGCTGCCCGGACGGCTGCCAGCACCATGTCCTCCGCCTCGGTCCGCGCTGCCGCGGACAGCCGCGCCGGGTCGCGGTCGAGCAGGCCCGACATCTCGGGCGTGAACACGAGGCCCGCGCCGGCGCGGGCAAGCCGGCCGATCGCCCCGACCAGCGCTGCCGCGTTCGCCGCGGGGTCGAGCCCCGTCGTCGTCTGGACGAGCCCGAGCCTCATGCCGCCCCGGCGAGCAGCGGCGCGAGCCCGCCGGCGCGCTCGAGCGCAAGAAGGTCGTCGCAGCCGCCGATGTGGCGGCCGTCGATGAAGATCTGCGGCACCGTCGTCCGCCCGCCGCTGCGCGCCAGCATCTCCGCCCGCTTCGGCCCGCCGAGCGTGATGTCGTACTCGGTCACCTCCGCGCCGTGGGCGGCAAGCACCGCCTTCGCCCGGGTGCAGTAGGGGCAGAGGAACTTGGTGTAGATCTCGACCTTCGCCATGCCGGGCCCTGTGAACGGACAGGCCAAGCTAGGGTTGCGCTGCCTCGCGCGCAACCCGGGTGAAGGTCCGCACATGGACTGCCGACGCGCCCGCAGCGCGAAGCGCCCCGGCGCAGGCGCCCGCCGTCGCCCCGGTCGTCAGCACGTCGTCGACGAGCACGACCGCCCGGCCCTGAAGCCGCGCCCGGCCTGCCTCCGGCACCGCGAAGGCGCCGGCCACGTTCGCCTGCCGCGCGGCCCGCCCGAGCCCGCGCGAGGGCGGCGTCGGGCGGGTGCGGACGAGAAGCTCGGGCGCGTGGACAAGGCCGCTCGCCTGCGCGAGCGCGCCGGCGAGAAGCGCCGCCTGGTTGGCGCCGCGCTGCACGAGGCGCCAGCGGTGGAGCGGCACGGGGATGACGAGCGCGCGCTCCGGCAGCGGCCCGGCGGCCAGCATCATCCGCGCCATGAGCGGTGCCAGCTCCTCGCGGCCGGCCTTGAGGCGCACCACGAGGGTCCGTGCGGTGCCGGCGTGGGCGAAGGGTGCCAGCGCCGAGGCGAAGGGCGGCGGCGCGTCGCGGCAGGGGAGGCAGATCTCCTCGCCGGCGCCCTCGGGGCGAAGCGGCACGCCGCAGCGCCCGCACGCCGGGTGGGGCAGGTGCGGCAGGCTGGCGAAGCAGGCCGCGCACAGGCCATGGGGCGTGGCCACTGGCGCCTTGCACGCTGCGCAGGCCGGCGGCATCAGCAGGTCGAGCACGGCCGCAGCAGAGGCCCGGGCGAGTGACCGGGCGCGGGCGAGGGCAGGGGGCGCAAGGGCAGCCGCCATGGGCAAGGGCTAGCGCATGGGGCAGGATGAGGCCAGCCGGCCGTTCGACTCCCGGCTCCGCCGGCGGGCGCGGGCGCGGGGGCGCGCGACAGGCGGGGCAGGCTTCCTCCTCGCTCACGCCGCAGACGAGCTCGCCGCGCGCGAGGCGCTGATGCCGGAGGGGCCGCCGGGCCCGGTGCTGACCTGGGGCGCGGGGCCCTTCACGCCGCCGGGTCACATCGCCGCCGACCTCGTTCCCGAACGCCTTCCGGCCACGGGCCTGCGCCTCGTCTGCGCCGAGGACCAGCTGCCGTTCGGTGATGCGACGCTCGCGCGGATCCGCTCGGTCATGGGGCTGCACGGCGTCAACGACCTGCCCGGCGCGCTCCTGCTTGCCCGCCGCGCGCTCCTGCCCGGCGGGCGCTACCTCGCCGTCTTCCCCGCCGGCATCGCGCTGCCGCAGGTGCGGGCCGCCTTCCTCGCCGCCGATGCCGCGCACGGCGGAGTGGCCGCGCGGGTCGGCCCCACGGTCGATCCGGCCGGGGCGGCGGGTCTCCTCCAGCGCGCCGGCTTCGCCGAGCCGGTCGCCGAGGTGGTCGAGGTCAGGGCCCGCTACCCGGGTCTCGCCGCGCTCGCGCGCGACGCCCGGGCCATGGGCGAGACCGGCTGGCTCGCCGCGCGCAGCCGGGTGCCGGTGACCCGCGGGGCGTGGGCGGCCGCCGAGGCGGCCTTCGCGCGCGGCGCCGAGGCCGACGGCAAGGTCCCCGTCACCCTCGAGCTCCTCTTCCTCTCGGCCCGCAAGCCCCCAGGTCAGCCCTAGCCGAGGCCGGCCAGCGCGGCGAGGCGGGGCCTCACCGCCTCGGGCGACGTCACGGGAAAGAAGTGCCCGCCCGGCACCCGCGCCGCCAGCCGGCAGGCGGGGTGGCGGGCGAAGGCGGCGAAGTCCGCCTCGCCCACCGTCGAGCCGTCCGCGGCAGCCAGCAGGGCAAAGGGGGTGCGGAGCGCGGCGAGGCTCGCGGCAAGGGTGGTGGACACGCCGCGGAAGCTCGTCGCCTCCCAGCCCGGCGTGCAGCGGAGCCCTCCATCGTCGTCGAGGCCGTCCTCGAGATAGGCCTCGAGCGCGGCCTCGGGCCAGCCGGCGAAGACCCCGCGCTCCCGAAGGCGGGCCCGGGCCTCGGCGCGGCCGGCAAAGCCGGGCCGGCGGCGGAGCGCCCCCTCGGCCATGGGGTTGGGCGGCTCTTCGCCTGCGGCGCGCAGCGCCGCGTAGGCGGGCGCATGGTCGAACGGCACGAAGGCCGGGTCGAGGAGGAGGAGGGCTTCCACCCGCTCCGGGTGGGCAGCGGCAAGCTCGGCCGCCACGGTTGCCCCGAAGCTGTGGCCGGCAAGGCGCACCGGGGCCCCGGGCGAGACCGCGGCGAGGAAGGCAAGCAGGTCGGCACGGTAGGGCAGCCAGTCGACCGGCACGTCGCCGGGCGTGGCGGGCAGGCGCGTCAGGCCATGGCCGCGCATGTCGGGAAGCCAGATGGCGAAGTCCCGCGCCGGCTGCCCGGCGAGCGGGCCGAGGAGGTCGGCGTAGATGGCGCCGCACATGCCGGTTGCGTGGACGAGGACGAGCGGCGCGCCGCTGCCGCCCTCCGGCGCCGGCCAGGCCCGCGCGTGCATCGCCCCGCCCGCGACGGGCACGAAGGTTCCGGGCGGCAGCGTCACTGGAGGAGGACGGCCGCCGCCTCGGCGTGCCAGCCCAGCCACACGGGCTCGTCCCAGGTGAAGTCCTCCTGGTCCCAGCGGGTGAGGTTGGGGCGGATCACGCGGACCATCTTGCCCGTCTCGAGCCGCACTTCATAGACCGACTCCGAGCCGAGGTAGGCGATGTCGGCAATCGTGCCCGGCATCACGTTGTAGCCCTCGGGCGTGCCCTCCATCACCGGCGGCGCCGCGCCGTTCTCGCGCTTGTGGAGCTCCATCTTCTCCGGGCGGATGGCAAGCCAGATCTGCACCGTCTCCGAGGCGCCGGTGCCATGGTCGAGCCAGGCGGTAATGCCCGCCTCGGGCAGGTCGATGATGGCGTGGTCGCTCTCGTCCACCCTGACCCGGCCCTCGAACAGGTTCACCGAGCCGATGAAGTCGGCCACGAGGCGCGAGGACGGGAATTCGTAGAGGTCGGCAGGCGTTGCCACCTGGACGAGGCTTCCCTTGTGCATGACCGCGCAGCGGGTCGCGAGCGCGAGCGCCTCGTCCTGGTCGTGGGTCACCATCACGAAGGTGATGCCCACCCGGTCCTGAAGGCGCGAGAGCTCGAAGCGCAGCTCCTCCCGGAGCTTGGCGTCGAGTGCCGAGAGCGGCTCGTCGAGCAGCACCACGCGCGGCCGCTTGACGAGCGCGCGGGCAAGCGCGACGCGCTGGCGCTGCCCGCCCGAGAGCTGGTCGGGCCGCCGGTCCCCCAGCCCTTCCAGCTGGACGAGGGCGAGTGCCTCGGCCACGCGCTCGCGCCGCTCGGCCGCGCGCACGCCATCCATCTTCAGGCCATAGGCGATGTTCTCGCTCACCGTCATGTGCGGGAACACGGCATAGGACTGGAACACCATGTTGACTGGCCGGCGGTTGGGCGGCGTGCGGGTATAGTCCTCGCCGTCGATGAGGATCCGCCCCTTCGTCGGAGTCTCGAAGCCGGCCAGCATGCGCAAGAGCGTGGTCTTGCCGCAGCCCGACGGGCCGAGGAGGGCGAAGAACTCCCCCTCGGCGATGGCGAGCGAGACGTCATCGACCGCGACGACCGGGCCGAAGCGCTTGGTCACGCCCTGGACCTCGATGATGGGCCGCGCGGCCGCGGCGGGGCGCGGGGCGGCGGGGCCGGGGCCGGGGGGGAGGGGCGGAAGGGGTGGGCGTGGCGTGGCGGTCGTCAAGGCGCGAGCTTTTCTCCGGCAAGCGCCTGCACGCGAAGCGCAAGCGCGGTCAGCGCAACGGTCAGCACGAGGAGCACGGTCGAGACGGCGTTCACCTCCGGCGTCACCCCGAAGCGCACCATCGAGTAGACCTTGACCGGGAAGGTCACCGTGTCGGGTCCTGCGGTGAAGAAGGTGATGACGAAGTCATCGAGCGAGAGGGTGAAGGCAAGGAGCGCCCCTGCGACGAGGCTGGGCTTCAGGTGGGGCACCACCACGTCGAGGAGCGCGCGCCACGGCCCGGCGCCGAGGTCGCGCGCGGCCTCCTCGGTCTCGCGGTTGAAGCTTTCGAGCCGCGCGCGGACGATGACGGCCACGAACGGAAAGATGAAGGCCACATGGGCAATCACGATGGGCCCGAGCGAGAGCGGCCACGGCAGGCCGGCGGGCCAGGGGAGGATCCGGGCGAAGAAGATGAGCATGGCCACCCCCATGCAGATCTCCGGCACCACGATCGGGAGCGCGAAGGCGGCGCTGACGAGCCCGAGGCCCGGGAAGCGGAAGCGCCACAGCGCGATCGCGGCCAGCGTCCCGAGCAGCAGCGACAGCAGCGTGGCGAGCGCGGCGATCGCGAGCGAGTTGCCGAGCGCCGCCAGGAGCTCGAGATTGCCGCCAAGCCTTGCGTACCAGTCGAGCGTGAAGCCGCGCCACACCGTCGTCTGGCGGCTGTCGTTGAAGCTCATCGCCACCAGCACGAGGAGGGGGAGGTAGAGGAAGAGGCCGACGCTAGCGAGCACGAGCCGGAGCGGCCAGCGCCGCGAATAGTCGAGGAGGTCGGGCGCGCTCACGGCTCGGCCCTTCTTCCCCGGAACAGCCCCTGCGCGGCGAGTGCGAGGAAGGTGAGGTACATGAGGAGGAAGGCGAGCGCCGCGCCGAACGGCCAGTCGTTCGCGCGCTTGAACTGCCGCTCGATGACGTTGGCGATCATCTGGCTGTCGGGCCCCCCCATGAGGTCGGGGGTGAGGTAGCTGCCGAGCGCCGGGATGAAGGTGAGAAGGAGTCCGGCGAGGATGCCGGGCCGGGCGAGCGGCAGCACCACCCGGAAGACGGTGGCAAGGTGCGAGGCGCCGAGATCGAGGCTCGCCTCGATGAGCGAGCGGTCGAGCCGGTCGAGGCTGGCGTAGATGGGCAGCACCGTGAAGGGCAGGTGGACGTAGACGAGCCCGAGGATCACTGCGCCGTTCGTGTAGAGGAGCGGCAGGGGCGGCAGGCCGAGCGCGCCGAGCGCCCCGTTCACCAGCCCTTCGTCGCGCAGCACCGTCATCAGCGCATAGGTGCGGATGAGGAGGTTGGTCCAGAAGGGGAGCATGACGAGCACGAGAAGGAGCGTGCGCACGCGCGGCTGCGCGAACGCGATCGCCAGCGCCACGGGAAAGCCGAGGAGGAGGCAGACGAAGGTCGCCGCGCCGGCGATCGCGAACGACTTCAGGAAGATGGCAAGGTAGACCGGCTCGAGCGCGCGGGCGTAGTTGGCGAAGGTGCCGGAAATGGCGATGTCGGCCACGCCGACGTTGGTGCCGAAGCTGTAGGCCAAGACCACGGCGAGCGGCGCTGCGAAGAACAGCAGGAACCAGCCGAGCGGCGGCCCGAGGAGGGCCGCGAACGGCCCCGGGGCCTGGCGCCAGTCGACCCGCTTCTCCATGCCCGCCCGCGCCCCCTTCGTGCCTCGCCCCGCGCCCCAGCCCCCGGCGCCTCAGGCGGCGCGCATGCGGGTGATGAGCTCCTCGAACAGGCGCTGCATCTCTGCGCCCTCGAAGCGGCCCCACTCGCTTGCCTCCCAGCCGGGCCCCGAGGGGAAGATGACCGGGTGGGTGCGGTAGCTCTCGGGCATCAGCGCCTTCGCCGCGGCATTGGGCGTGGGATAGAGGATGGTCTCGGTGATGCCCCGGCCCACCTCGGCATCCAGCAGGAAGTTGAGGAAGTCGTGGGCAAGCTCCAGGTTCCTCGCCCCCTTCGGAATGGCGAGCGCATCCGCGTTGATGAGCGAGCCCTCGCGCGGCACCACGAAGTCGATGTCGGGGCCCTCGCGCATCCGCTGGGCGATGTCGCCGTTGTATTCGAGCACGAGATCGACCTCGCCTGCCAGCAGCAGGTCCTGCCCGTCGTCCTCGTGGAACCGGCGGATGTTGGGCTTCTGCCGCCCCAGCATGTCGGCCACCCTGCGCGCCGTCTCCGCGTCCACGCCCACGAGCGACGTCCCCATGTACTTGGCGCCGAGGCGGATGAGGTCGGCGGCATCCGTGATGAGGGCAATCCGGCCCTTGTAGAGGTCGCTGTCGAACAGCCACTTCCAGCTGTCGGGGGTGCCTTGCACGCGGGACCTGCGGTAGCCGATGCCGAGCACGAGCCAGGTGTAGGGCACGGAGTGGCGCGGCGCCGGGTCCCACGCGGCTTCGCGGAACTCGGGCGCGATGTTGGCGAAGTTGGGGATCTTCGCCATGTCGAGCGGCTCCAGCATGTCCGCCTCGCGCATCCGCGTCACGAACTCGTTCGACGGCACGATGACGTCGTAGCCCGGGTTGCCGGCCTTGAGCTTGGCGAAGAGCTCGTCGTTGGTCGCGAAGTAGGAGGGGGTGACGCGCACGCCCGTCTTCGCCCGGAAGTCGTCGAGCGTGGTCGCGCCGATGTAGTCCTGCCAGGTGTAGAAGTTGAGCCGGCCCTCGTCCGACTTGCCGCAGGCGGAGAGCGACAGGCCCACCGCTGCCGCCCCCATGCCGGCGAGCAGGCCCCGGCGCGTCAGGCCACCGGGTGCCGCCCAAGGGACAGGTGCCAACCGCGTCATTCCGACCCCCTTCGCCTGCGCGTCCAAGGAGTATCCGCAACCGTGCCGGCGGTGAAGCCCCCACCCCGCCACCTTGCCGCCCCGCCACCTTGCCGCCCCGCCACCTCGCCGCCCCGCCACCTCGCCGCCCCGCCACCTCGCCGCGCGAGGGTCGGCCTCCCGCGTGCGGGCCTCCCGCGTGCGGCCTCCCGCGTGCGGACCTCCCGCGTGCGGCCTCCCGCGTGCGGCCTCCCGCGTGCGGACCTCCCGCGTGCGGGCCTCCCGCGTGCGGGCCTCCCGCGTGCGGACCTCCCGCGTGCGGACCTCCCGGGGTCGGGCCGTGCGGCGGTCGGCCGCGGCGTCAGCGGCGCGGGGCCGGGTCGGCGCTCCCCTGCTCCACAAGCGTCGAGAGGAGGGCATCGTTGAGGTCGGCGGGCTCGGCGAGGAGGTCGGCCACCTGCACGCGCTCGCCGGCCTGGCGCGCGGCCAGCACCCGGAAGCCGGAGGCGAGCAGGGCTTCCACGTTCGAATCGCGGCCGGGCCGGGTCGGGCTTCCCAGCACCACGGCCAAGAGCCGCCGCCCGTCGCGCACGGCAGAGGCTGCGAGCGTGAAGCCGGCGGCGTTGGTGAAGCCGGTCTTGATCCCGTCGACGCCGGGCATCGTCCTCAGCAGGTGGTTGTGGTTGGGCATGACCCGGCCCTGGAAGACGAACTGCTGCTGCTGGAAGTAGCCGTAGTACTGCGGGAAGTCGCGGATGACGGCGAGGCTCAGCGTCGCGATGTCGCGCGCGGTCGTCACCTGCCGCGCGTCCGGCAGGCCCGAGGGGTTGACGAACCGGCTGCGGGTCATCCCGAGCGCGTGCGCCCGGTGCGTCATGAGGCGGGCGAAGTTCGCCTCGCTTCCGCCGACATGCTCGGCAAGCGCCACCGCCACGTCGTTCGCCGACTTGGTGGCAAGCGCGCGAATGGCCTCGTCGACCGACAGCGTCTCGCCGGCCTTGAGCCCCAGCTTCGAGGGCCGCTGGGCTGCGGCCCGTGCGCTCATCGTCACCCGGTCCTCGAGGCGGAGCTGGCCGGCCGCCAGCCGCTCGAACACGAGGTAGAGCGTCATCACCTTGGTGATCGAGGCCGGGAAGCGCTCGGCGTCGGGCTGGCGGGCGTAGAGCACCTCCCCGGTGCTTGCATCCATGAGGAGCGCGGCATAGCGGGACTGGCCGAACAGGCTGGTGGCTGCCGCCGGCGCGGGCGCAAGCGCTGCAAGCCCCGCGAAGACAGGCGGCGATGCGGCGATCGCGAGCGCGGCAAGCGCCCCGGTCAGCTTTGCATTCCAGCCACCCATCAGAGGGATGCTAACCCGGGTTGCCACGGAACGGAAGGGTGCACGGAACGGAAGCGCTGCGAGCGGCGGGCGTGGACCTCGAGGTCACCCCCGACCTCGTGCCCTATGCCGATGCGCTCGCGCGCATGGAGCGGGACGCCGCCGCCATCGCCGCAGGGGCTGCGCCCGAGCGCCTCTGGTTCCTCGCGCACGAGCCCGTCGTCACCGCCGGCACCTCGGCCCGGCCCGAGGAGCTCGTCGCCCCCGGGCGGTTCCCCGTGGTCATGACCGGCCGCGGCGGCCGCTTCACCTGGCACGGCCCCGGCCAGCGCGTCGTCTACGTCCTCCTCGATCTTCGCCGCCGCGGCCGCGACATCCGCCGCCTCGTCGCCGGGCTCGAGGGCTGGGCCATCGCCGCCCTTGCCCGGCTCGGAGTCGAAGCCCGCCGCAGCCCCGCCGGCACCGGAATCTGGGTGGGCGAGGGCGCCGAGGAGGCGAAGATCGGCGCCATCGGCCTCCGCGTGCGCAACGGGGTCAGCTTCCACGGCATGGCGCTCAACGTCTCGTGCGACCTCTCCGCCTTCTCCGCCTTCGTCCCCTGCGGGATCGCCGGCGGCCGGGTCACGCGCCTCGCCGACCTTCTGCCCGGCACGGAGGCGGCGGCGCTCATGGCCGCGCTCGATGCCGCGCTCGTTGCCGAAGCGCCGGCCTTCCTCGCCTGCCTCGGCGGGGCGCCGCCACCCCTTACCGCCGATTGCGCTTGAGCCCTCCGGGCAAGGTCGCTAGGCGGCGCCAACAGAGCTTCCGAGGGAGTGGCGATGCGCGGGGTCCTGCAGGCGCGGCAAGGCGCAGGGCGCTGGCCGGCACGGCCGGCCGGCCGCGGCGCGCTCCTTGCCCTCGCCCTCCTTGCTGCCGCCTGCAGCGGCGGGAAGGACGCAGGGGCAGCCGGGGACGACACGGCAGCCGCTGGCGCCGAGGCCACGGCCAGCGACGCCGAGCTTGCCGGGCTCGAGGCCGCCATCGGCGACAGCTCGGTCGCCGAGGTGGTGGCCGACGACCCCGCCGGCCGCCTCGGCGAGGCGCCCGCCGGCCCCGTCATGGCCGACCCGCTCGCCACCCCCATGCCCGAGGCGCCGGTGCCCGCCGCGGATGCCGCCGCGTCCCAGGGGCCGTCGAGCGGCGGCGGCGCCCCGGCAGCAGGGCCAGCAGCCACAGCAGTTCCCGCAGTTCCAGCAAGAGGAGAGTGAGATGAGCCTCAGCGACATCACCGCCGGCATGAAGGAGCGGATCGAGAAGAACGGCGCCATCCCCGGCAAGAAGGTCGTGTTCGACTTCGGCGAGGACGGCGCGGTCCTCATCGACGGCACCGGCGAGACCCCGGTCGTCTCCAACGACGGCTCGGCAGCCGACTGCCGGATCAAGGTCTCCATGGCCGACTTCACCGAGATCGCCGCCGGCCGCCAGAACGCCCAGATGGCCTTCATGATGGGCAAGCTCAAGGTCGAGGGCGACATGTCGATCGCCATGCAGCTGGGCAAGATCCTGGGCTGATGCGTCCTGCCCCTGCCGGCCGGCGGGCGGCAGCCGCGCTTGCCGTGCTCGCGCTCCTGGGCCCCGCGCCTGCGGCGGCCCAGGCAGCGTCCCCTTCGCCGGCGGCCGTCCCCGGGGACGTCGGGGGCCTGCCGGGGATGACCCCGCGCGAGCTTTCCGCCTATACCACCTGGTCGCTTCGCGCCGGGCTCAACGTGGCCGCGCTCCAGTGCGGCTTCTCGAAGTCGCTGCGCGCGGTCGATACCTACAACGCCTTCCTTCGCCAGCACTCCGACGAGCTCGCCGCGGCGGTCAAGACGCTTGCCGCCTACTTCAACCGCACTGCCGGCGCCCGCGCTGGCCCGCGCGCCTTCGATACCTTCAACACCAAGCTCTACCAGGGCTATTCCACCTTCGAGGCGCAGTACGCCTTCTGCGACCACTCGGCCATGCTCGGCCGCGCGGCGCTTGCCGTGCCCAAGGGCCGGCTCGGCCCCTTCGCCGAGGCCGAGCTGCCGGCGCTCCGGCAGGTGCTCGCCGCCAGCTTCCGCAACAGCCCGCTTGCCGAGCGCACCCTCGGCTACGTCGAGCTTCCCGATCTCGCCGCCGGCTGCCGGCCCCGCGGGCGGCCGCCCCGCCTCGTCTGCTGAGGCCCCCGCCCGCCGCGCGGCCGGTCAGCCGGCAAGCGTCGCGAGGTTGACCGGGTCGCCGGGTGCGACGCGGATGGGCCGCCCCACCGCCGGCCGGTCGATGAGCTCGGCGCACCCCTCGCGAAGCTGGGCGAGGAAGCGCACCTCGCCCGCGTCCAGCCGGCCGATGATGATGGCGAAGGCCGGCTCGCCCCGGTCGTGGACCACCGTCATCGTTTCGATCCGCCCCGCGCCTTCCGGCTTCTCGGTGAAGGGCGGCGAGGGGATGGCATCGAGCGCCGCCTGCGGGGCGGCGGGGTCGACCTCAGGGAAGGGCCGCGGCGCGGTGGACCAGACGCCGAAGGCATGCTTGGTCAAGTAGCCGCCATTCGCGAACACGAGGCCCCGCGTCCCCGGCGCCGCCCGGCACCGCGCCGCCACCTCGGCGATGGCGTGCATGGAATAGTTGTTGCCCGGCCCGCCGAAATAGGGAAGCCCGCCGGTCAGCGTCAGCCCGCGCGGGTCGTCGTGGGCAAGGCCCATCATGTCGGCGGCAATCTCGACCGCGCTCGGGAAGCAGGAATAGAGGTCCATGTGGGCGATCCCGGCCATGTCGGTCTCCGCCATGGCAAGGGCGTGCGCCGCGCCCTCGCGGATGGCGGGCGACGACCAGTAGTTCAGCCGCTCGGAAACCAGGATCTTCTCCACCGTGTCAGCCGCCCCGTGGAGGAACACGCGCTTCGCCGCCGGCACCCCCAGCCGGTCGGCAGCTGCCGAAGACATCAGCAGCACGGCCGCCGCCTGGTCCACGAACATGTTGCTGTTCAGATACTTGGTGTAGGGGTAGCCGATGTAGCGGTTGTCGTCGGTCGGCGTGATCAGCTCCTCGGCGCTGCGGGCGACCGGGATCTGCGCATAGGGGTTCCGCGCCGCCACCTCGGTGAACCGGGCCATGAGCGCGCCGATCGCCTGCCGGTGCGCCACCGGGTCGCGGCCGTAGTGGGCGCAAAGCGCGTTCTCGAACAGGGGGTAGACGTTGACGGGAAGGGCGATCCCGTGGGCGAACTCGTGCGGCGAGACGAAGCGCATCTCCCTGCCCAGCGTCTCGGCATCCGTCGGGCTCTCCTCCGCCCAGTCGAGCGTGATGCCGGCCTTCTGTGCCCGGCTCTGGGTGCGGATGGGCTCGCAGCCGGCAAGAAGCACCACCTCGTGGGCGCCGTCGGCGATCTCGCGCATGAAGCGGGTGGCCAGCATCTGCGGGGTGTTCCCGCCCACCGGCCCGTAGACCATCCGCCGAGGGCTCGCGCCGATCCGCCGGGCGATGCCGTGGGGCAGGTTGTTCTGCCGGCCGAAGGGCGCGCCGAAGCCCGAGTCCTGGAACAGCCGCACCACGACGATCGCGTCGATCGCAGACGTGATTGCGGCCGGGTCGCCGCCGGCATCGGCGATGGCCGCGCGGGCGACACGGGCCATCATGTCCTGCGGCGAGAGGCCTTCGCCGGGTGCGCTGTCGCGGTCGACGAACTGGGCGACGCCGACGAGGACGGGGGTGCGGGGGTCGAGGGTCATGCACCGCCGCTGCGCGGGCCCGGTTGCCCGGGCAAGCCCCCCAAAGCGCGAGCCGCCCCTCATCCTCCCCCCCGAACGCCTTGACGCCGCCGCGGGCGCCACGCGAGGGAAGGCCATGCGCTCCGCTCCTGTCTCCGTGTCCGCCCGGCTCCGCCCCCTCGCCCGCCCGCTCGCCGCCACCCTCGCCCGCGCCCTCGCGCCCTTTGCCGCGCTGGCCGTCGGCCTCGCCCCCGCCGCCTCCGCGCCCGCCGGCCCCGCCCGGCCGTCGCCCGAGGCCCTGGCCGAGCGCGTCCTCGCCTCCGTCCCCCTCGTCGACGGCCACAACGACTGGCCCTGGGCCATGCGCACCCACTTCGGCCTCGAAAAGGCGCGCGAGGCCGACCTTTCGGCCGACCCCGGCGTCCGCCGCCCGCAGCCCGGCCACACCTCCATCCCGCTGCTGCGCGCCGGGCGGGTCGGCGCCCAGCTCTGGTCGCTCTACGTCCCCATGCGCCTGCGCGGCGAGGAGGCGGTCCGCACCAGCTTCGAGCAGCTCGAGCTGGTCAGGCACTGGGTCGCCCGCCATCCGGAGACCTTCGCGCTCGTCACCACGGCCGACGAGCTCGAGCGCGCCTTCCGCCGCGGGCGCATCGCCTCGCTCCTCGCCTTCGAGGGCGCGCACCAGGTGGACGACGACATCTTGACCCTCCGCCGCGCCCACGCCGCCGGCCTCAGGGCCATGACGCTCACCCACTCCCAGCCTTCCGCCCTGTTCGACAGCGCCACCGCCGAGGCGCGGCACGGCGGCATGGCGCCTGCCGGCCGGGCCATGATCGCCGAGATGAACCGGCTCGGGGTCCTCGTCGATCTCTCCCACGTCTCGCCCGCGGTCATGCACCAGGTGCTCGACATCGCCGCGGCCCCGGTCATCTTCTCCCACTCCTCGGCCCGCGCCGTCACCGACCATCCCCGCAACGTCCCCGACGACGTGCTGAAGCGCCTGCCTGCCAACGGCGGGGTGGTGATGGTCACCTTCGTCCCCGCCTTCGTGAGCCAGGCCCGCGCCGACTGGGAGACGCGCCGGCAGGCGCAGCGCCTCGTCGCCGGCCAGGGGGCAGAGGCCGAGGCGCGCATGGCCGCCTGGGAGAAGGCGAACCCCCGGCCGGTCGCCACCCTTGCCATGGTCGCCGACCACATCGAGCATGTCGCCCGCGTCGCCGGCCACGACCATGTCGGGATCGGCGGGGACTATGACGGCGTGCCCGACCTGCCGCAGGGCCTCGAGACGGTCGCCACCTACCCCGCGCTCTTCGCCGAGCTTGCCCGCCGCGGCTGGAGCGAGGCCAATCTCCGCAAACTCGCCGGCGGCAACTTCCTGCGCGTGCTCCGCGCGAACGAGGCCACGGCGCGCCGCCTCGCAGCCGCCCGCCCGGCCCCGCGCTGAGCCGCCGCCCGCCCCCGCCGCTTCGCCCCGCCCCCCGCCGCTTCGCCCCACCCCCGGCCCCCGCCGCTTCGCTCCCCCCGCGCCCGGCTCCGGGCCCCGGCTCAGCGGCCGGCGAAGCTGCGGCTTCGCACCAGAAGATCGTGCGCGGCCCGCACCTCGAGGAGCCTTGGCTCGAACCGGCGGTCGCCGGCATTGGCATCGGGGTGGTAGCGGCGCACCAGCGCGCGGTAGCGGCGCTTCACCTCGGCGAGCGTCGCCGTCTCGGCCAGGCCCAGCACGGCGAGCGCCCGCCGCTCCTCGGGCGGCAGGCGCGGCCGCTCGGCGGCGGGCGCCGTGCCGAACAGCCCGAGCGGGTCGTCGAGCCGCACCCTTGCTGCCGGGCGGCGCCGCTCCGGGCCCGGCGCGAAGCGCGGGTAGGGGCTCTGCGCGGCGAAGATCTCCTCGGCCGTCATCCCCTCGAACCAGTTCCACGCCGCGTTGAACGCGCGGACATGCTCGAGGCAGAGATACTGCCAGCGCGGCGGCCCCGCTGGCGGCGCGAAGGCGCTCGGCGGCCGCTCGACCGGCGCGCGATACTCGCCCGGCGCGGTGCAGCCGGGGTGGGCGCAGGTCCGCCCGCCCGGGAAGCGGCCGCCCGCCGCGCGGCCCGTGGGTCTTCCGGCATCCGCCATCGCGGCCCTATATGGCAGGCGGCAGCGGAAGGGGAGCCGATGGCGGGCATCGAGGAGGAGATCCGGCGGCGGCTCGCTGAGGCCCTTGCCCCCAGCCGGCTCGAGGTGGTGAACGAGAGCGCGCTTCACGCCGGCCACGCCGGCGACGACGGCTCGGGCGAGAGCCACTTCCGCGTCACCGTCGAGAGCGCTGCCTTCGCCGGCCTCGGCCGGGTCGCGCGCCAGCGCCTGGTGAACGCGGCCCTTGCCGACCTGCTCGCAGGACCCGTCCACGCGCTCGCGCTCCGCTGCCTGGCCCCGGGCGAGGATGGCTGATCTCTTCGCCTCCGACGCGCCAGCCCCCGCCCCCGCTGCGGCGAAGCCGGTGCCGCTTGCCGAACGGCTGCGGCCGCGGCGCCTTGCCGACGTGGTCGGCCAGCCGCACCTCGTCGGCCCCGAAGGCGCGCTCACCCGGCTGCTCGCGGCCGGCCCGCTGCCCAGCCTCATCCTCTGGGGCCCGCCGGGCACGGGCAAGACCTCGATCGCCCGGCTGCTGGCGGAGGCAGCGGGCATGCGCTTCGCCGGGGTCTCGGCGGTGATGACGGGCGTGGCCGAGCTCAAGGCCCTGTTCGCTGCCGCGCGGGCCGCCGCCACCCCCACCCTCCTCTTCGTGGACGAGATCCACCGCTTCAGCCGCGCCCAGCAGGATGCCTTCCTCGGCCCGGTCGAGGACGGCACGGTGACGCTGGTCGGAGCCACCACCGAGAACCCGAGCTTCGCGCTCACCGCCGCCCTGCTCTCCCGCGCCCGGGTGCTGGTGCTGCGGCGGCTCGATGCGGCAGCGCTCGAGGCGCTCCTCGCCCGTGCCGAGGCAGACGCCGGGCGCGCCCTCCCCGTGACGCCCGCCGCCCGGGCCGCCCTCGTCGAGAGCGCCGACGGCGACGGCCGCTTCCTCCTGTCTCAGGCCGAGACGCTCCTTGCCGGAAGCGCCTCCGCCCCGCTCGACCCGGCGGCCATGGCCGCCCTCCTCCAGCGCCGCGCACCCGTCTACGACCGCGACCGCGACGGCCACCACGAGCTCGTCTCGGCGCTCCACAAGTCGCTGCGCGCCTCCGATCCGGATGCCGCGCTCTACTGGCTCATGCGCATGCTCGAGGCCGGCGAGGACCCATTCTACCTCCTGCGCCGGCTGGTGCGCTTCGCGAGCGAGGACGTGGGTCTGGCCGACCCGCAGGCGCTTTCCGTCGCGCTCGCCGCGAAGGAGGCCTATGCCTTCCTCGGCAGCCCCGAGGGCGAGCTCGCCATCGTCGAGGCCTGCCTCTATCTTGCGGCCGCGCCCAAGTCGAACGCGGCCTATGTGGCCGGGAAGGCAGCGCGCGCCGCGGCCCGCGCGCACGGCTCGCTCCCCCCGCCGCGGCACCTCGTCAACGCCCCGACGCGCCTCATGCGCGAGCTCGGCCACGGCGCGGGCTATGCCTATGACCATGACTGCCCCGACGCCTTCTCGGGCCAGGACTGCTGGCCCGAGGGCATGGCGGCCGAGACCTTCTACCGGCCGAGCGGCCGCGGCGCCGAACAGGCCATTGCCGAGCGCCTCGCCCACTGGGCGAAGCTCCGCGCCACCCGCCGCCCCTGAGCCCTGCCGCACCCGCCCCTCAGAGGTCCGGCGACCATGCCTCAGAGCACCTGCGCGTTCTCTACAAGAGTGGAAAGCGGTCCAAGCTGCGTCAGTCCTTGCCGCGTGACCCAGGTGCTAGATCCATCTTGGCCTGCAGGAAGATAGACGCCGTCCATCTTGCATCGCCGGCTGTAGACAATAAGGCCTCGAGGGATCTCGCAATGAACCACAATCCATAAGACGTATGGCTTCCATTGAAACCTCGCGCCATTGTGTTGGTCGGGTGCCGCAAGGCCAGAGCGTTGACAGACAGCTTCCTCAGTCTCCGCCATCATCGGAATTGCGAAGCGCTTGACGGTACGCGTCCGATAGGATATTTCGCTTCGATACGCACGAGTGCCTAGTCAACGAGGGTGCCGGTGATTTATCTCTTTGCGGACGAAGCTGGTGATCTCATATTTAAAAGGCCCCCAGAGGGCAGTCGGTACTTTATCTTGTGTACTGTGCTGACGAGCTCGCTAGACCTTTGCGTTGGCTTGGCGGAGTTGCGACGCAAGCTGATTTGGGAAGGGCGGAAGCTTGGTGACTGGTTTCACGCGACTGATGATCACCCAGACGTAAGAGACCGGGTGTTCAACGAGCTTTTGAAGCATGACTTCACCGTTCAGGCGACAATTTGCGAAAAGTCAAAGGCCCAACCGCAAGTGAGGAGGTCTAAGGCGCGTTTCTACCAATACCCATGGTATTATCACTTCAGCTATGGCCTCGCAAAGCGCTTTAGCTCGAATGATGAGCTGTTTATCACTGCGGCCTCCGTCGGCTCTCGTAAAGAGCGAAAGGTGTTCAGCGAAGCCATTGCGGACGTTATGGGACAGCACCTGTCAACGGACTGCTGGCGAGTTGATTTCAGGGTGGCGAAGGCCGATTATGGACTTCAGGCGGTGGACTACTGCGCCTGGGCTCTACAACGGGCGTGGGAGCGCGATGACAATAAGTATCTTCAACGGATCCGTCCGCCTATATCGTACGAGTATGACCTCTGGAATCATGGAACCAAGCACTACTACTGAGAAGTGCGAAATGGCATGCCACCAGTCTTGACCGTCTCTTGGAGTGTCTTGGGGGTTATGACCAATTACAGATCAATTGTGTTGAGTTGCTGACTGATACAGAAGATTGGAGGCAGTCAGTGCCTTTGGCCTCGCGCCTTGCGGGAGATTTCTTTGTTCGTGCAGGCTGTTCTTAACGATGTGTGACAGGCGCGTTTCACGCTCAACGAGAGACAACCCCTTGTCCTTGTCCCTATGGTTTTATGCATCCTCGGGTACTCGTTGCCGTCCCTGTTGGGGCGCCCCGCGGCCCCGGCGAGGGCGCCGTCAGCGCCGGCAGGTGCGAGACGCCGCTCTGCAAGGTTTCGCCGACGCGGTGTTTCGGGAACCGGGCGCTACGGCCGTTCGCGGCAGCCGCCCTCTGAAAGAGGCGCGGGAGCACGCGCCGGAGTCAGGGATCGCTACCCGATCCGGCACGCTCCGGGGTGTCCCCGGTCCCTATGCCAAAGAGCTTTGACACGGGGCGAAGCAGCCCCAAAACACCAGGTCAGCGTTCCTCGACACGGAAGCCCGTCATGCCCGCCCCGGCCTCTCCTTCCGTGAATCTCCGGCCTCAGCCAACGCCGCGCCCTTGCCCGTGCTCGCCGCCGGTCGGGTCGCCGCGCTCCCGGGCCATCGCGTCCATGGGCCGGGCCATCTCCTCTTCCCAGCCGTCGTCCTTGCCCTCCTCGTCTCGACAGTGGCGGAGCATGCGCTTCACGCTTGGCTGTTCCGCCGTGGCGCCTGAGCTGTGGGAAGGCGCCCGCCGATCACCAACCGGGTGAAGGCACTGCGCGAGGCGCATCGGGGCATGACGCAGGCCGAACTCGGCGCAGCGGTGGGGGGTGACGCGCCACATCATCATCGCCATCGTGCAGGGTCGCGACGCCCCCAGCCGCGAGACTGCCTTCCGCATCGCCCGGCGGTTCGGAGGCGGCCTCGAGGATGTCTTCGGCCGGGAGGGTGCGTGATGCTGCCGCGCTTTGCCCGCTTCGTCGCCGTCGACTGGTCGGGGGCGAGGGGCGCGCGGCATCGCGGCATCGCCGTCGCCGTCGCCGAGGCGGGCAACGGCCCGCCCCGCCTCGTCCCTCCGCCCCACCGGTCCGGCTGGGCCCGCGCCGAGGTGGCCGACTGGCTCCTCGGCCTTCCCGGCCCGGCGCTCGCCGGCTTCGACTTCTCCTTCGCGCCCCCCTTCCTTGACCGCGGCGCCTACCTCTCCGGCCTTGCCACCCCCGACACCGCGCCCGGCTTCTGGGCCTTCGTCGAGCGCCACTGCGAGGGTGACCCCGATCTTGGCGCCCACGGCTTCATGGAAGGCGTGGCCCGCCCGCATTTCTGGATGGGCGCGGCCGATGGCGAGAAGCGCGCCTTCCTGCGGTGGCGGCGCTGCGAGGCCGCGTTCAACGCCGGCGGCGGCGGCAAGGCGGCCACCGTCTTCGACTGCGTCGGCGCAGCGCAGGTGGCCCGCGCGAGCTTTGCCGGCATGCGCCTCCTCCACCGGCTCCGCGGGCCCTACGCGGTGTGGCCCTTCGACCCGCCGGGCCCGCGCACCGTCGTCGAGATCTACACCCGCGCCATGCTGCGCCACGCCGGCGGCCGGGGCCTGAAGCTCCGCGACGCACCCGCGCTTGCCGCCGCGCTCGCCGCCTTCGGCAGCGAGGTGCCAGAAGGCAGCTTCTCCGACCACGAGACGGATGCGCTGGTGGCGGCGGCAGCGCTCCGGCACCTCGCCGGCGAGGCCCGCTGGTGGTCGCCCCCCGGCCTCGCCCCTGACATCGCCGCAACCGAAGGCTGGACCTTCGGCGTCAGCTGAAACTTCGGGGGGTGCGAGCGGCCCGCGCGCTCGCCTATAGGGCGGCCATGACGCCCTTCCTCCTCGTCGGCCTCGGCGGCGCGCTCGGCGCCTGCGCGCGCTACGGAGTCGGCCGGCTCGTCGGCGCCGGCCTTTGGCCGTCGGCCACCTTCGCGGTCAACCTCGCCGGCGGCCTCCTCATGGGCCTGCTCGCCGGCTGGCTGGCAGCCAGGGGGGGAAGCGAGCAGGTCCGCCTCTTCCTCGGCGTCGGCCTGCTCGGCGGCTTCACCACCTTCTCCGCCTTCAGCCTCGAGCTCTGGCTCCTCCTCGAGAAGGGCGAGTGGCTCGTCGCCGCCGGCTATGCGCTCGCCTCGGTCGTCCTCGCGGTCGCCGGCCTCGGGCTCGGCCTCCTCCTCATGCGGAACCTCGCGTGAGCCGGGTCTTCACCGTGGCCGAGGCCGACGACGGCATCCGGCTCGACCGCTGGGTCGCCCGCAACCTCCCCGGCATTCCCTTCACGGCGGTCGCCCGCTGGGCGCGCACTGGCCGCCTCCGGCTCGACGGCGGGCGGGCCAGGCCCGGCGACCGGGTGCAGGCCGGGCAGCAGGTCCTGCTCCCCGACGAGGAGCCGCGGCAGGCCCCGCCGCCAGCGCGCGAGGCGCCCCCGCTCTCGCCCGAGGAGGCCGAGTTCGCGCGCAGCCTCGTCATCCACCGCTCGGAGCACGCGCTCGTCCTCGACAAGCCCCCCGGCCTTGCCGTCCAGGGCGGTACGAAGACCGCCACCCACGTCGACCGCCTGCTCGATGCGCTCCGCTTCGACGCGCGCGAGCGGCCCCGCCTCGTTCACCGGCTCGACAGGGACACCTCTGGCGTCCTCCTGCTTGCGCGTTCGGCCCGTGCCGCGGCCTTCTTCGGCCGCTGCTTCGCCCAGCGCGACACCAGGAAGATCTACTGGGCCCTCCTGGCGGGCGTGCCCGAGCTGGCGGACATCCGCGTCGACCTCCCGATCGGCAAGCAGCCCGGCACCGGCGGGGAGAAGATGCACCCTGACCCGAAGGGCCAGCCTGCGGTCTCCCGCATCCGCGTGATGGACCGGGCCGGCAACCGCGTCAGCTTCTGCGAGATGCGCCCGCTCACCGGTCGCACCCACCAGCTCCGCGTCCACGCCGCCGCCATCGGCCACCCCATCGTCGGCGACGGCAAATATGGCGGTGCCGCCGCCTTCGTGACCGGCGGCGTCTCGCGCAAGCTCCACCTCCACGCCCGGCGCCTCGTCATCGACCTGCCTGGCGGGGGAAAGCTCGACGTGACGGCCGAACCGCCGCCCCACTTCCGCGAGAGCCTCGAGCTCCTCGGCCTCGCGCCCGACCAGGGGTCCGCATGAGCCCGCCGCGGCTTGCCGTCTTCGACTGCGACGGCACGCTCGTCGACAGCTCGGCGAACATCGTCCGCGCCATGGAAGGCACCTTCGCCGCCTTCGGCCTTCCGCCGCCCGACCCGCACGCGGTGCGGCGCGTGGTCGGCCTCTCGCTCCTCGAGGCGATGCGGGCGCTCCTGCCCGAAGCCGAGCCCGCCCTCCACGCCCGCCTCGCCGAGGACTACAAGGGCGCCTTCCAGCGCCTGCGCGCCGACCGCCGGCTCGACCCTGAACCCATGTTCGCGGGCGTGCGCGAGCTCCTCGAGCGGCTGGCGGGGGACGGCTGGCTGCTCGGGGTCGCCACCGGCAAGAGCGACCGGGGGCTTGCCATGTGCCTCGCCCACCACCGGATCGCCCACCACTTCATGACGCTCCACACCGCCGACCGTCACCCCTCCAAGCCCCACCCGGCGATGCTCAGCGCCTGCCTCGCCGACGCCGGAGTGGCACCTGCCCAGGCGGTCATCATCGGCGACACCGTGTTCGACATGGGGATGGGGGTGGCCGCCGGCGTGCGCGCGCTCGGAGTCGACTGGGGCTATCACGAGGCCGCCGAGCTGCGCGCGGCAGGCGCGGCTGCCGTTGCCCGCGACGCCGCCGAACTCCTCGCCCTTCTCGATGGCTGAGCGCGACCCCTTCGAGCGGCGGCTGTGGCAGATGACGCTGCTGCGCCTCCTCGGGCTGGGACTTGCGGTCGCCGGCCTCTGGGTTGCCGGCACGTCCCCTCTGGGCCCTCAAAGCCCCTTCGCCGGCCTCGGCCTCATGCTGGCCGGGGCGGCGCTCGTCACCTTCGCCCCCCGGCTGTTCCGCTAGGGCCGGGCGTGCGGCGGTTCTGGCGCGAGGTGACGACCGCACCCGCCGGGGGCGGGCATGGGCTGCTGCTCGACGGCCGGCCGGTGCGCACGCCGAAGCGCGCGGCCCTCGTCGTGCCCTCGCCCGCGCTCGCCACTGCGATCGCCGCCGAATGGGCCGGGGCCGGCGAGACGGTCACGCCTGCCGACATGCCGCTGACCGGGCTTGCCAATGCCGCCCTCGACATCGTCGCGCCCGACCCCGCCGGCTTTGCGGCGGGCCTCGCCGCCTACGGCGCGTCCGACCTCACCTGCTACCGGGCGGAGGGGCCGGCCGATCTCGTCGGGCGGCAGGTGGCGGCGTGGGAGCCGGCACTCAAGGCCGTCGAGCAGGCCCACGGCCTCGTCTTCCGCCGCACGACCGGCATCGTCCACGTGGACCAGCCCGCCGGGACGCTTGCGCGGCTCGAGACGCTGCTTTCGGCGCGCGGCCCCTTCCGCCTCGCCGGGCTTTCCCCGCTCGTCACGCTCTCGGGCTCGGTCGTCCTCGCCCTCGCGGTCGCCGACGGGCTGCTCGAAGCCGGGCCGGCCTTCGCAGCGGCCGAAGTGGATGCGCTCTGGCAGGCCGAGCGCTGGGGGGAGGATGCCGAGGCCGCGGCCGCGCGGGCGAACCGGCAGGCGGCCTTCGTGGCTGCCGCGCGCTTCCTCGCGCTGCTCGGCTAGGTGCCCGTCCTCAGGCCGCCACCACCGCCTGCCGGCGGCGGCGGGCGGCAGCGCCCACGAGGCCAAAGCCGGCGATCAGCATCGCCCAGGTGGCGGGCTCCGGCACGGCGCCGGCGATGGCCAGCGAGACTCCGCCACGGTTGTTGGCGGGGCTGTCGTCGCGAACGTGGAAGCTCAGCTTCGCGCCGCCGGCCGGCACCACCAGCTCGAACACCCGGTCGGCGAGCGCGGCGAGCGCGCCCTCGGGCGTGCGGTAGAGGACGGGGCTGCCGATCGCGAAGCTCGTCGCGGCGCTCCCGTCGGCGGGGTGGAGGGTGACGATGGTCTCGGTCTGCCAGCCGAACCGGCAGTTGGCACCCGCCCGGTCGCAGCCGGCCGCAGCGCGACCATTGGCATTGTAGGCGGTGAACAGCCCGTCGGTGAAGCGCAGCTGGTAGCGCCCCTCGCCGAGGCCGATGGTGAGCGCGTTCGCGCCCGAAAGCGAGGCGTGGGCGCGGGCATCGACATCGACGATCGTCACGGCCCCGGCGGCGCCTGCCGCGGAGGCGAGCGTGGCAAGGGCAAGCGTCTTCAGCGTGCGGAGGAGCATGGCGGGCCTTTCTCGGGTTGGTCGGGGTGGCGCCGGGGTCGCGCCGTCCCCCTCCATATGGGGAGGGTCGCGGCCGGTGCCAGCATGGTGAATGCAACCAAGTGTTGCGCGCGCCCCGGCAGGCGCGGCGCGGCGGGGGTTGACGGCAGCGCGGCGGCGCGGCTTCGCGAGGGCAGCGTCAGGGGAGAGACGGATGCTGAAGGTGCTCGAGGAACTGGAACGGCGGCGCGCCGCAGCGCGGCTTGGCGGCGGCGAGAAGCGCATCGCCGCCCAGCATGCCAAGGGCCGGCTGACCGCGCGCGAGCGGCTCGAGATCCTTCTCGACGAAGGCAGCTTCGAGGAGCTCGACATGTATGTCGAGCACAACTGCACCGACTTCGGCATGGGCGAGACGGTCATCCCGGGCGATGGCGTGGTCACCGGCTCGGGCACGATCAACGGCCGGCTCGTGTTCGTCTTCTCGCAGGACTTCACCGTCTTCGGCGGCTCGCTTTCCGAGCGGCACGCGCAGAAGATCTGCAAGATCATGGACATGGCCATGAAGGTCGGGGCGCCGGTCATCGGCCTCAATGATTCGGGCGGCGCCCGCATCCAGGAAGGGGTGGCAAGCCTCGCCGGCTATGCCGAGGTGTTCCAGAGGAACGTGCTCGCCTCGGGCGTCATCCCGCAGGTCTCGCTCATCATGGGGCCGTGTGCGGGCGGGGCGGTCTATTCGCCGGCGATGACCGACTTCATCTTCATGGTGAAGGACTCGTCCTACATGTTCGTGACCGGGCCCGATGTCGTGAAGACGGTCACGAACGAGGTGGTGACGCAGGAGGAGCTGGGCGGCGCCATCACCCATTCGACCAGGTCGGGCGTGGCCGATCTCGCCATGGAGGACGACATCGACGCCCTCCTGCGCACGCGCGAGTTCGTGGACTTCCTGCCGCTCAGCAACCGCCAGGCGCCGCCCGTCCGGCCCTCTGATGACCCGTTCGACCGCGAGGAGCCCTCGCTCGACACGCTCGTCCCCGCTTCGGCCACCAAGCCCTACGACATGCACGAGCTCATCCAGAAGGTGGCCGATGACGGCGAGTTCTTCGAGCTCCAGCCCAACCATGCCGCCAACATCCTCGTCGGCTTCGGCCGGATCGAGGGGCACACGGTCGGCTTCGTCGCCAACCAGCCGATGGTGCTGGCGGGCTGCCTCGACATCGCCGCTTCCAGGAAGGCGGGCCGCTTCGTCCGCTTCTGCGACGCCTTCAACATCCCCATCATCACCTTCGTCGACGTCCCCGGCTTCCTCCCTGGGGTTGCCCAGGAGCACAACGGCATCATCAAGAACGGGGCGAAGCTGCTCTTCGCCTATGCCGAGGCCACGGTGCCGAAGATCACCGTCATCACGCGCAAGGCCTATGGCGGGGCCTATGACGTCATGGCGTCCAAGCATCTGCGTGGAGACCTCAACTATGCCTGGCCCACCGCCGAGATTGCGGTGATGGGGGCGAAGGGGGCGGTCGAGATCATCTTCCGCTCCGAGATCGGTGACCCGGAGGCGATCGCCCGGCGCACGGCCGAATATGAGGCGCGCTTTGCCAACCCGTTCGTGGCGGCGTCGAAGGGCTTCATCGACGAGGTGATCATGCCCCATGCAACCCGGCGGCGGATTGCGCTGGGCCTGAGGAAGCTCCGCACCAAGGTTCTTGAGAACCCCTGGAAGAAGCACGACAACATCCCGCTCTAGCCGCCGCCCGGCCCCTTCCGGCCCCGCCCCGACCCGCTTCGCCTGCCCCCTGCACCGGGGGCGGCGGGCGTCTGCGTCCGGATGGACCGCCCCGCCCCGCCCCGTCGCGCCGCGCCGTCGTGCCGACCCCTTCGCTCCGCGCGCCCGTCCTGCCGCCCGCCTCTGCCGCCCGTCGCGCCGCCCGCCTCTGCCACCCGCGTCCTGCGCCCGGCCCACCTCAGCCCGCCGGGCCCTGCCGCCGCCCCGCGCCGCCGCCTGCGCCCGGCCCCTCCCCGACCCGCGCCCCTGGGCCCTACCGCCGCCCCGACCCGCGCCGCCCGGCCCTGCCGCCGCCCCGCCCTGCCGCCGCCTGCGCCCCGCCGCCTCGCGTCCGGCCCCTCCCCAACCCGCGCCGCCCGGCCCTCCGGCCCTGCGCCCCCGGGGCCTCAGTCCTCCCAGCCGGCGAGCAGCTTGCGCACCTTGGTGAGCGCGGCCTTCTTGATCTGGCAGATCCGCGCCGCGCCCACGCCGAGGATCTGGCCGATCTCCTCGAGGTTCATCTCCTCCACGAAGTAGAGCTGCAGCACCATTGCCTCGCGCTCGGGGAGCTTGCGGATGGCCTCGGCGAGGTGGGCGCGCAGTTCCTTCGACTGGAGCTGGTCGAGCGCGTCGGGCTGGTCGTCGGCGAACCAGATGGAGTGGTCGGAGTAGACCTCGTCGATTGATTCGTAGCGCACCCCTTGCGTGCTGGCGTTGGCTTCGAGGAGTTCGGCGAGCGGGATGCCGAGGTCGTCGGCCAGTTCCTGGTCGGAGGGCGGGCGGCCGAGTGTTCCTTCCAGCCGCGCACGGGCGGCGTTGAGCTCGCGCCGGCGGCGCAGCGCCGAGCGGCACATGGTGGCCTGTTTCCTGAGCGCGTCGATCATCGCGCCGCGGATCCTGACGGTTGCGTAAGTGGCGAAGGCCGCGTGGCCGCGGTCCTCGAACGAGCGGGCGGCCTCGATGAGCGCGATCATGCCGATCTGCACCAGTTCCTCGACATCGAGCGCGGAGGAGACCCGGGCGTGGGTGTGCCAGGCGATCTTGCGCACGAGGGCCAGGTGGTTGTGGATCAGGCGCTCCGGCTCCACCCGGGCGAGCGCGGCGGGGGTGTAGAGCTTGAGGTCGAGACCGAGGCGGGCGTCCATCAGGCGTCCTCCGGCTGTGGCAGGCTGTGGTCGTTGGCGCCGACGACGGCGATCACCTCGACGGCGCGGCTGTCGGGAAGCTCGGTGAAGCCGATGACGGGGAGGTCGAGCCCGGCGCTCCGGAGCAGGCGCCAGAGCGGCCGCCGCGGGCCCGGCTGGCTGACGAGGGCCACGGCAAGCCCGCCCGCCTTGGCGAGCGCCTCGCGCACGGCCTCCACCACGCGGTTGCCGAGGCCTGGCTCGAACGGGAAGGCGGCAGTGGGGGCGGCGCGCACCGCGCCCATCAGCAGCGCCTCGAGCTCGGGGGCGAGCGCGATGAGCCGGAGCGGCTGGTCCGGCTCGGCGATGGCGCTGGTGATGAGCCCGCCGATCCGCGTCCGCGTGGCCTCGAGGAGTTCGGCCGGGTCGGTCGTGCTGGCCGCGGCTTCGGCGATGGCGCCGGCGATCCGGGCGAAGTCCCGGAGCGGCACCCCCTCCTCGAGGAGCGCGCGGGCGAGCGCCGTGAGCTGGGTGAGCGGCAGGGTCTTCGGCCCCAGCGCCTGGGCGAGCTGCGGGTGGCGGCGGCCGAGCTCGTCGAGCAGCGCCTGCACCTCGTCGAGCCCGAGGAGGGTTGCCGCGTGCTGGCGCAGCAGCTTGTGGAGGTGGGTGCCGATGACGGTGGCCGGGTCGACGACGGTGTAGCCCGCCTCGATCGCGCGCGCCTCGAGCGCCGGGTCGATCCAGCGTGCCGGAAGCCCGAAGGCCGGGTCGCGCGTCTCGCGGCCCGGCACCGGGGCGAGGATGGTCTCGGCCTCGAGCGCGAGGAGGTCGTTGGGCCAGGCCTCGCCGGCGCCGGCCCGTTCGCCGGCCACCGAGATCCGGTAGTGGTGGGGCGCGAGCGCCAGCTCGTCGCGCACCCGGACCATCGGCAGCACGAAGCCGAGCTCGCGCGAGAGCTGGCGGCGGATTCCGGTGATCCGGCTCATGAGCGGCGCCCCGGCGGCCTCGTCGACGAGCGGGATGAGCCCGTAGCCGATCTCGAGCGTGACGGCGGCGGTCTCGCCCACTTCGCTCCAGTCGATGAGGGCAGGCTCGGCCGCCGGGGCCGGCGGCGGCGGCGCCGGCTGCCCCGCGGCGCGATGGAGCCGCCAGGCGACGACGCCTGCGGTTGCCGCCGCGCCGGCGAGGATGGCGGTCGGCATCGCCGGCACGAGCGCCAGGAGCCCGAGGATGCCGGCCGCCGGCGCCCAGGCCGAGGCGTCGGCGAACTGGGTCCTGACCTGCGCCTCGAGCTTGCGGTCCTCGCTGGTGCGGGTCACGAGGATCGCCGCCGCGATCGAAAGGAGGAGGGCGGGGATCTGCGCAACGAGCGCGTCGCCCACTGCCATCACGAGGTAGAGCGAGGCGGCCTCGCCCACCCCGAGCCCGTGCGAGACGGTGCCGATGACGAGCCCGCCGATGATGTTGATGAGGAGGATGAGGATGCCCGCGCCCGCGTCGCCCTTCACGAACTTCGAGGCGCCGTCCATCGCACCGTAGAAGTCGGCCTCGGTCGCCACCTCCTGCCGCCGCGCCTTCGCCTCGTCGGGGGTGAGCATCCCGGCGTTCAGGTCGGCGTCGATTGCCATCTGCTTGCCCGGCAGCGCGTCGAGGGTGAAGCGCGCCGAGACTTCCGAAACCCGCCCCGCGCCCCGCGCGATGACCATCAGGTTGATGATCATGAGGATGGCGAAGACGATGAGGCCCACCACGAAGTTGCCGCCGATGAGCACCTTGCCGAACGCCTCGATGACGCGGCCGGCGGCGTCGGTCCCCTCGTGGCCGTCCATCAGCACCACCCGGGTGGACGCAACGTTGAGCGCCAGCCGGAACAGCGTCGCGAACAGCAGCACGGTCGGGAAGGCGGAGAAGTCGAGCGGCCGGTTGGCGTGGAGCACCACCATGAGCATCACGAGGGCAAGGAGGATGTTGCCCACGAAGAAGAGGTCGAGGAGCGGTGCCGGAATGGGCACCACCATGAGGAGGACGATGGCGAGGATGCCCGCCGGGAGAAGCGCAGCGAGGCCGCCGTCCGGCCCGCCGAGCAGCCGGCCGAGGAGCGTCCGGCCCGCCCCCGCCCCGGCCGCTGCCGCCGCCCCGGCCGCTGCGCCCGCCCCGGCCACGCCTGCCGCCCCCGCTCCGGCCGCTGCCCCCGCCCCTCCCGCGCCCGCCGCGCTTCCGGCCACCCCGGCCATGCCTCCCCCCGCGCCCGCCACGGCTCAGGCGCCCAGGCTCGCCAGCAGCAGATAGGCCGCCTGCGCGGCGCGCCTTGCCTCCGGATCGGATGCATCACGGGGCTGAAACATGGCTGGCGCCCCCCGCTCCGGCGCGTCGCTGCCGGCACGCGGCCGCGACTCCGGCACGGCGGTGCCGATTCGCCCGCTGCCGGCGCCTTCGCCCACCGGCGCGCCCGTCTCCGAGTCGAGCCCGAGTCGCCGGGCGAGGAGCGTGTGGATCTCGCCGAGGCTCCGCGCCGCGCCGCCTGCGAAGAAAATGCCGCGGTTGGCCTTGGCGGCCGCGGGGAACAGCGCCGCGCCCGGAGCCCCGGGGTCGTCGGCCAGCGCCTTCAGGAACCGGACTGCGCCGCCCGGCCCCAGGAAGTGGGCGAGGTAGAGGTCGGTCGCCGAGGCTGCCCGCCCCAGCGCCGCGGCTAGCCGCGCGCCGTTCTCGGCCATGAAGGCCCCGGCCATGAGCGCCGCAACCTGCGGGTCCTCGCGCAGCGCCAGCGCTTCGGCCCGGCTCTGCGGCGCGATCCCGTGGCGGCTGCCGTGCCGGGCGAGCATGGCAAGCCAGGTCGAATCGAGGAACTGGAAGAGCCCGGCGGCAGAGGAGGTGCGCGCGCGCGCGTCGGGCCGGAAGCCGCTCTCGAGCCGCGCCGTCTCGAACAGCGCGCGGAAGTCGGCGCCGGTCGCCGCCGCCGCCGCGCGGATCGCCGGGGCCACCGCTGCGCCGGCCCGCTGGAGCGCGGCCGGCAGCCGGGAGAGAAGGTCCGCCTGCATGCCGGGAGGCGTAGCAAGCGCCGTGCCAGGCTTGCCGCGGAGACGGTTTCGGAACGGTTGTTTTCAGCCCGGCAACCTTGCTGCGCCGCCCGCCCGCGTCCGCCCCGCGCCGCCCTCGCCCCTTGACGCCGTGCCGCCGAAGGCCGACGAGAGGGTCATGATCGACGCCCGCACCCTCGAGGCCCTCGTCCCCGGCCTCTCCGCCTCGGCGGCCGCAACCCACGCCGGCCTCGTCCCCATCGTCATCGAGCAGTCCTCGCGCGGCGAGCGCTCGTTCGACATCTTCTCGCGCCTGCTGCGCGAGCGCATCGTCTTCGTCACCGGCGGTATCGAGGACACCATGGCCTCGCTGGTGGTGGCCCAGCTGCTCTTCCTCGAAGCCGAGAACCCGAAGAAGGACATCTACATGTACATCAACTCGCCGGGCGGGGTGGTCACCTCCGGCATGGCGATCCACGACACCATGATGTACATCCGCCCCCGGGTCGCCACCGTGTGCATCGGCCAGGCCGCCTCCATGGGCGCCTTCCTGCTCTGCGCCGGCGAGCCGGGCCTGCGCGTCGCGCTCGCCAACGCCCGCATCATGATCCACCAGCCCTCGGGCGGCGCCCAGGGCCAGGCCACCGACATCGAGATCCAGGCG
Organism: Thermaurantiacus tibetensis; assembly: GCF_015354055.1. GTDB lineage: Bacteria > Pseudomonadota > Alphaproteobacteria > Sphingomonadales > Sphingomonadaceae > Thermaurantiacus > Thermaurantiacus tibetensis. The sequence goes on along the minus strand of NZ_JACHTM010000002.1, from coordinate 806,888 downwards.
CGCGAGATCCTGCGCATCCGCGCCCGCATGAACGAGCTCATGGCGCGCTACACCGGCCAGCCGCTCAAGGTCATCGAGGACGCGGTCGAGCGCGACAAGTTCCTCGACGCGCAGGAAGCCAAGGCCTTCGGCCTCGTCGACGAGGTCATGGAGAAGCGCCCCGCCCCCACCGAGGAGGAAAAGAAGGCCGCCTGAGCCTTCGCCTCCGGCGCGGCGCGCCCTTCCCGGCCGGGCGGCACCCCTGCGGCGCCCCGCGACCGGGCCGAAAGATTGCGCAGGAGCAAGGTCTGCCGGCGTTCGGTCGTGTACCGGGTGCCGATGCGTGTTGCTCTTTCCGCTGCGCTCGCCGCCGCTCTCGCGGTCGCCGCCCCCGCCCGGGCCGACGAGACCCTGGACCTTCGCGCCACCAGCCCCGATCCGCGCCTGGGAGAGGTTGTCTCCCGCGTCTTCCTGCGGGACTGCCGCGGCGCCCGCCGCACGATCGACCGCCTCTGGGCTGACCCGGGCGTCGACGCCATGGGCCTCCTCGTCGCCTCCATCTGGGTCTCCGAGGCGTGCGAGCCGCCCGGGCGCCGCCCGGCGCTCCTCGCCGAGGCTGTCGCCCGTGCCGAGAGCCGTGACCCCGATGACCCGACGCTCGCCGCCATGGCGCTCAGCGTCATCCCGGCCGCGGCCGACCCCGCCGCCGCCGAGCGCCGCCATCGCGCCTTCCTCGCCCGCTTTCCGGACAGGGTTCCGGCCCTCAGCCTCGTCGTGCTGCGGCGCAATCTCGAGCCGATCGCCTCCGGCCTCGGCCAGGAGACGGCCGATCGCCTCCGTCTCGACCTGCTTCGCGCCGGCGCCGGCACCAGCCTGCGCCAGCAGCTCGACGTCCGCGACGGGCTCCTGCGCCACGAGGTGCGCTTCGCGCTGGCCACCGGCGACACCGCGCTCGCACAGTCGCTTGCCGACCAGCTCGTCCACCCGGGCGAGATCCGCCTCCTCCTCATGGACCGCGACTTCGCGCCGCTCTGGGCCGCCACCGAGGCGCGGGTCGGCCCCGGCATGGCCGCCGCCACGGCCCGCGGGCTCGAGGCTGCCCGCGCCTGGGCCCGCGAGACGGCGGAAGGCACGGCCGTGCAGCCGCGCGCCCTGCGCAACCTCGCGCTCGCCCTCTGGAACGCCGGCCACCGCCCCGAGGCCCTGGCCGAGGCGGGAGCCTTCTCCGCCCGCGCCCTCGAGGCCGGGAAGCCCGACGCCAGCTGGCTTCGGCTTGGCGCCACGCATGTCCACCTGCTTGCAGCCGACGGGCGCATGGCGGAGGCCGAACGCCGTTCGCGCGACCTTCTCGCCGCCGCCGGCACAGCGCCCGAACTGGTGGCCCCGCCGCTTGCGGTGCGCGCCCGGCTGCTCGTGCGCCACGGGCTCCACACGGAGGCGCTGGCGCTCGCCGAAACCTGGCGGCCACGGCGCGACGACGCCGCGCTTGCCCCGGCCGTCCCCGCTCTCCTCGCCGCCGAGGCCTGCGCCCGGCAGGCCCTCGCCCGCGCCGACGCCGGCGGGGCGCTGCGCCGCGCGGTCGAGGCCGCGGCTGCCGCCGACACCGGCACCGACTCGGCCGAGGCCCTCCTCTGCCTCGGTGACGCGGAGGCGGCGGAAGCCGAGCTCCTCGCCCTCCTCGCCGACCCGGTGGGGCGCGATGCCGCCCTCGTCGTCCTGCTGCCCGCGCCGTCCGGGGCGCTCGCCGACCCGCTCGCTGCCCCGCTCGCGCCGCTGGCCACCCGGCCGAAGGTTGCGTCCGCGCTCGCCCGGGTCGCCCGCCCGCTCCCCGCCACCCTCCTCCCGCGCTGACCGCGCCTCCCGCGCTGATCGCGCCCGCCCGTCCCCGGGGCCCCGTGCGCGCTCCGCCGCGCCGAGGCCCCAAGGCCGCGGGCGCAGTGCCGCACCCCGGCCCCGCCCCCCGGCCGGAAAGCTTCTGTTCACGCCCCGTGGCGCACTGCTATCACACGCAAGAACACCTGAGGGTCCGGTCCATGACCACTGCGTTCCGCCTCCCCGCCGCCCGCGCGTCGGTCGTCCTCCTCCTCGCGCTGGTGCTGGCCGCCTGCGCCACGCCGTTCCGCGCGCAGGTCTCCCGCTTCCAGGTGCTCCCGCCCCCCTCGGGCGAGACGTTCGTCATTGAGCCGGCGGAAGCCCGCAACCAGGGCTCCATCGAGTTCCAGACCTACGCCGCCGCCGTCCGCCAGGCCATGGAGCAGCAGGGCTACCGCGCTGCGCCCGATGCCTCGAGCGCCCAGCTCGTCGTCAGGCTCGACTATGGCGTCGGCCCGCCGCGCGAACGGGTCGACACCCGCCCCGGCGCCTGGGGCGCCTGGGGCGGCTGGGGCTGGGGTCCGGTCGGCTGGGGCGGCTGGGGCCGCTGGGGCTGGGCCGACCCGTGGTGGGGCTGGCCGGGCTGGGGCCCGGGCTGGGGGCCGGAAGTCTACACCTACACCGTCTGGCCGAGCTTCGTCGAAGTCCACATCCTCCGCGCTGCCGACGGCACCCGCCTGTTCGAGGGCCGCGCCCAGGCCACCACCCGCTCCTCCGACCCGGCCTTCCTCGTCCCGCGCCTCGTCGAGGCGCTGTTCACCGGCTTCCCCGGCAACTCCGGCCAGACGGTCACCGTCCGCCTGCCCGAGCGGCGGAGCTGAGCCCCGGAGCGCCGGGGGTCGCGAGGCACGGGAGGGCCGCACGGGAGGGCCGCACGGGAGGCGGCTTGGGGGGCGGTGGGGGGCCGGAGGGCTCGGAGACCCCGCGATTGCGCCCGCCCCGGCCCGCCGCTAGGCTCCGCCCCATGCAAGGGGAGGAGGGCGAGGCCGCCGCGCGGCTGGCCGAGGCGCAGGCGCCGACGCCGGCCGGCACCTACCTCGTCATCGTCGACGAAACGCCCGAGTGCGAGCTCGCGCTCCGCTTCGCCGCCCGGCGTGCCCGCCGCACCGGCGAGGATCTCGCCATCGCCCACGTCATCCGCCCGCCCCAGTTCGTCCAGTGGGGCCGCGTGCAGGACATGATCGCCGCCGAGGCCGAGGAGGCCGCCGCCGCCACGCTCGCCTTGGCCGCCCGCGAGGCCGAGGCGCTCCTCGGCCGTCCCGTCGCCACCGTCCTCCTCCACGGCAAGCCGGCCGACGCCGTCACCGCCCACCTGCGCGACCATCCCGAGATCCGCTCCCTCGTGCTTGCCACCGCCGCCCGCGGCCGCCCGGGCCCGCTCGTCGAGCACTTCGCCGGCGAGCGCGCCGGCACGCTGCCATGTCTCGTCATCCTCGTCCCCGGCGGGCTCGATGCCGCCGCGCTCGACCGCCTGACCTGACCCGCCCGCCCCCGCCGCTCCGCCCGCCCGGCCGCCGCGCCCGGCCTCAGCCGAGCCGCGCCGCCGCCTGCCGCTGCCGGTCGGCGAGGGCGTCCGCCTCGCGCGCCACCCGCGCCGCAAGCGCCTCGAGCCTCTGGCGGTCCGGGTCGTCGGCGGGCGCCGGGTCAGCCAGCCGCTGAAGCGGCGCCAGCATCGCCTCCACCTCGCCATAGCCGGCCAGCGCCTGGTCGAGGCGGGAGAGGAGCAGCTGCGCATCGGCCCAGGCATTGCTCCCGGGCGCGGCCCCGCGCGCCCGCGCGAGCGCCGGCTCCAGCGCCCGGAGCGCGGCCTCCGCCTCGCGTGCTGCCGCTGCCGCCCGCGCCTCCGCCTCGACGAGCCCCGCCACCAGCGCCTCCCGCTCGGCAGCGGCAAGGCCGGGCGGGGAGACCGGCACCTCCACCACCTCGCGCGGGCGCTCGTGCGGGCGCGGCAGCAGGTCGGGGAAACCGCCGCCGGCCGCGCAGCCCCCCAGCAGCCCGGCCCAGAGGAGCGCAAGAGAGACGGGCAGACGCAGCGCGCGCATGGGGTGCCCCTGCCCGCCCGCAGCCGCGCTTGCAATCCGCGGTCCATCGGCTATGCGGCGGGCGGCGACGCGCCCGTAGCTCAGCTGGATAGAGCAACAGACTACGAATCTGTAGGTCGGACGTTCGAATCGTTCCGGGCGCGCCATCGCCCACCGGGCCAGCCTCCCGCGGCGGCATCGCGTCCCGCCCCTTGCGCTCCCGCCCCGCCCCGCCCATTCTTCCCGGCATCGCGGGCGGGAGGAAGCGCCATGGCCACGGCAGCAGAGCGAAGCGCGTTCGAGGAGGCGGTCGAGACCGGCCGCATCGCCCCCGGCGCCGAGCCCTGGTGCGCGGCCGCCCTCATGGCCCACGCCGCCTTCGTCGACCCGCGCGCCGTCCCGGCCGTGTTCGACACGCTCGCCCGCGCCATCCTCGATTCGCCGCCCGCCGCCCGGGCCGAGGTCCTCGCCTCCGGCCTCCCCTTCCTCGCCGAAGGCTCGCCGGCCGCCCGCCCGCTCCCGCGGGCCCTCTGGGAGGCCTTCTGGGCCATCGCGGGGGCCATGCCGGCCGGCCCGGTCGATCCGCTCGCCTTCACCGCGTCGGTCGTCGCCCTCGGCACCCATTATGATGCCGACATGCTCGCCCGCACCGAGGCCGCCCTCCTCGACTGGCCCTGCGTCCCGGAGCTGCTCGCGGCGCCTGAAGTGCGCATGAAGACGGCCGACCTCGCCGGCCGCCCGCCCGAAAGCCTCGGCAGCCGGCTCCTCGCCATGCTCGAGGCCCAGGGCTATGACCTCGAGGTGATCGACGCCGACACCGTGGTCCTCCCCGGCCCCTACCCGGCCCAGAACCGCACCAACCGCCGCATCCTCCAGCTCCACGACATCTGGCACCTTGTCGCCGGCTACGGCTTCACCGGCGCCGGCGAGGTCGCCATCTCCGGCTTCCAGCTGGCCCAGTTCGGCCAGAACTACTCCACCCGCTTCCTCGCCACCGTCGCCACGCTTCTCGCCTTCCACGCACCCCCCGTCGCCGAGCCGATGCTGCGCATCATGCTCGAGGGCTGGCGCCACGGCCGCGAGACGCCTGCGCTTCTCGCCCTTCCCTGGCACGCGCTCCTCGACGAGGAGATCCCCGCGCTCCGCACGCAGCTCGGCGTCCGCCCCTTCGAGAGCCCGACGGCGCGCCTCTTCGAGGAGATGGAAGCGCAGCAGAAGGCAGCGCTCGCGGCCGCCTGAGGCCCCCGGCGCGGGCCCGCGGCGCCGGGCTTGAGCCTTCGTCCGCCCCGTGCCAAGCCATGTCCGTGGGCAGGGGCAGGCAGGCGGCGCGGCAACGGGCGTGGGGGTCGCGCGCCCTCGCGCGTGCCGCCGTCCGCGCCTGCGCCCTGGCGTCCGCGCCCGCCCTCGCCCAGCCCGCCCTCGCCCAGCCCGCCCTCGCCTACGCCGCCGCGCAGGAGCGCCTTCTCGCCCAGTCGGACGCGCTCGCCGCTGCCGCTGCCGGCCTGCGCGCTGCCGAAGCCCGCGCCGAAGCCGTCGAAACCCTCGGCCGCCGGCCCGAGGTCGAGGTCGAGGCGCAGGTGCTCGACTTCCGCAAGACGCTCTTCCTTCCGCTCGGGCCGCTCGCGCCGGTCGCCGAAGCCTTCGGCCTTCCCGATCCGCTCCGCTTCCGCCTCGAGCGGCCGGTCCGCCGCCCGCTCGTCACCGCCACCTGGCCGCTCTACGCCGGCGGCCAGATCGGGGCCGCGAAGGCCGCCGCCGGGGCCCGCGTCGGCATCGAGGAGGCAGGCCGCGACGCGGCGGCCGAAGAGGCGCTCGCCCGGCTCGCGCGCGCCTACTTCGGCGCGCAGCTCGCTGCCGAGGCGCACGCCATCCGCCGCGCCGTCGTCGCAGGCGTCGCCGCGCACGTCGCTGCCGCCCGGGCGCTCGAGCGCGAGCAGCAGATCGCGCCCGCCCAGCGCCTCCAGGCCGAGGCCGCTCTCGAGGAGGCCGAGCGCGAGGCCGAGCGCGCCGCCGCGGACCTCGCCGCGGCCACGGCGGCGCTCGAGGGGCTGCTCCGGCTCGACGGCCCCGTCCGCCTCTCCACGCCCCTTGCCGTCCCGCCCGCGCCGCTCCCCCCGCTGGCGGAATTCCTCGCCGCCGCCGAGGCCCGCCACCCGGCGCTTCGCCGGCTCGAGGCAGGCACCCGGCTCGCGGAGGCCGGAGTCGCGGCCGAGCAGGCGAAGCTCCGCCCCACCGTCTACGCGGTCGCCCAGGCCAACCTCGACACCCGCAATTCCCTCCTCGTCGACCCTGACTACATCCTCGGCGTGGGGCTGAAGTACCAGCTCGTCTCCGGCGCGAACCGCCGCCGCGAGGTCGCCGCCGCGCGCGAGACGGTCGCGCAGGCCGAGGCGAGCGCGCGCGAGGCCCGCGCCCAGCTCGAGACGGGCGTGCGCGTCGCCCACGCCCGCGCCGAGGCCGCCCGCCGCCGCCACGCGCTCTACGCCCGCACCATCGCCGCCGCCGACGAGGCGCTTCGCGTCGCCCGCCTCTCCTTCCGCGAGCTCCAGGGCACCAGCCGCGACGTGACCGACTCCGAGCTCCAGGCCGGCCGGGTCCGGGTCGAGCAGGCCCGCGCCGCCTACGACTATGTCGAGGCCCTCGTCGACCTGCTCGCGGCCAGCGGCCAGCTCGCCGAGCTGCCCCGCTTCCTCGCCGCCGGAGCCGCGCCGTGACCGCCGCCGACCCTCCCGCCGCCGACCCTCCCGCCGCCGACCCTCCCGCCGCCGGGGCCGCGCCCGATGGCGGGCCCGTCCGCGGCGCCGCGCTCGCCCTCGCCGGCGCCGCGGTCGCGCTCCTGCTCGCGGTCGGGCTCTGGCTCGGCTTCCGCCCCGCTCCCGGCCAGCTCCAGGGCCTGGTCGATGCCCGCGAGCTGCGCGTCGCCAGCAAGGTCACCGGCCGGCTCGCCGCCATCCACGTCCGCGAGGGCGAGCGGGTCGAATCCGGCCAGCTCCTCGCCACCCTCGACAGCCCCGAGGTGGCGGCGAAGGAGCGGCAGGCGGCCGCCGCGGTCGAGGCGGCCGAGGCCATGGCCGCGAAAGCCGAGGCCGGCGCGCGGCCCACCGAGATTGCCGCGGCCGAGGCGCAGTGGCGCCGGGCGGAGGCGGCGGCCGAGCTGGCCCGGGTCACCTTCGCCCGCATCGACCGCCTCGCCCGCGAAGGGGTGGTGCCAGGCCAGAAGCGCGACGAGGCCCGCACCAACATGGTCGCAGCCGAAGAAGCCGCGCGCGCCGCCCGCGCCCAGTATGAGACCGCGGTCGAGGGCGCCCGGGTCGAGGACCGGCGGGCGGCGAAGGCGCAGGCCGCCCAGGCCGCCGCTGCCCGCGCCGAGGTCGAGGCGGCCCGCGCCGAGACCCGCATCGTCGCGCCTGCCGCCGGCGAGGTCGGCCGCCGCCTCGCAGAGCCGGGCGAGATCGTCGGCGCCGGCTACCCGGTGATGCTGCTGACCGAAACGGCCGCCCCCTGGGTCACCGTCACGCTCCGCGAGGACCAGATGCCCGGCGTCCGCCCCGGCAGCGCGCTGGTCGGCACCGTCCCCGCGCTCGGCGACCGCCGCGTCCGCTTCACCGTCGAGATGATCGCCCCTGCAGGGGACTATGCCACCTGGCGCGCCACCCGCCAGTCGAGCGGTTTCGACGTGCGCGGCTTCGAGGTGAGGCTCCGGCCTGCCGAGCCGGTCGAGGGCCTCCGGCCCGGCATGTCGGTCCTCTTCGCCTGGCCGCAGTGAGCGGCGCCGTCCCCGCTGCGCCCCGCCCGGCCGCCCCGTTCCCCGCGGCCGCGGCTGGGGCGCGCGCCGGCTTCCGGGCGAGCCTGCGCCGCGAGATCGCGTTCCTGGGCCGAAGCCCGGTGGACCTCGCCCTCCTCGCCGTCCTGCCCCTCCTGCTGTGCGCGCTCCTCTCCTGGCAGCTCGCCGGCGGCGTGGTGCGCGGCCTTCCGGTTGCCGTGGTCGCAGCCGACGGCAGCGCCATCGGCCGCGGCCTCATGGCCGCGATCGAGGCCGCGCCGGGCCTGCGGCTCGCCGCCAAGCCTGCCGACATGGCCGAGGCCGAGCGCCTGCTCCGTGCCGGCGCCGTCCGCGCCGCCGTGCTCGTCCCGGCCGACGCGCCGGCGCGGATCCACGCGGGCGCCGCCCCCGTCCTCCTCCTCGTCAACGCGAGCGTGCCGGCTGCGGCGGCGACGGCCGAGCGGGAGATGGCCGCCATCGTCGCCCACGCCAACGCCGTCCTCGCCCGCGAGCGCCTCGCCGCCGTCGCGCCGCCCGGCGCGGTCCGGCCGCCGCCGGTCGCGGCCCTCGCCACGTTCGCGTGGAACGCGCCGGCAAGCCAGGAGTTCCAGCTCCTGAGCCTCCTCCACCCCGCCATCCTCCACCTCCTCTTCATGCTCGCGGCCGTGTCCGCGCTCGGCCGCGAGCTTCGCGACGGCACGGCCCGCAGCTGGGCGCCCGCGGGCCCGGCGGCGCTTGCCGGCAAGCTCCTCCCGCACCTCCTCGTCTTCCTCGGCTGGAGCGCGCTTGCCATCCTCTGGCTTGCCGGCGTGCGCGGCTGGCGGGTCGAGGGCTCGCTTCCCCTCCTCCTCCTCGGCAGCCTTGCCATGTATCTCGCCTATGCCGGAGTCGCCCTTCTCCTCGTGGGCGCCACCCGCACGCTCTCGCAGTCGCTCTCGCTCACCGGCCTCTACGCCGGGGCCTCCTTCGCCTTTGCGGGTGCCATCTTCCCCCAGCAGCAGGCCAACGCCTTCGGCCGGGTCTGGAGCGACCTCCTGCCCTTCACCCACTTCGCCCGCCTGGTGGCCCGCACCTGGGTGGCCGATGCGCCGCTCGCCCTTGCCGCCCAGCCCCTCCTGCCGATGCTCGCGATCGCGCTTGCCGCCGGCATCCCCGGCGCCCTCCTCTACCTCCGCGCCGCGCGCGCGCCTTCGGCCTGGGGCCGGCGCTGATGCTCTCCGCGCTGCGCGCCTTCCTCGCGGCGGTCCTTGCCGACCGCGCCGCCGCGCTCCTCCTCGTCGGCGCGCCGCTCCTCTACGCCCTCTTCTACCCCAGCGCCTACTCCGGCGAGGTGGTGCGAAAGGCCCCGGTCGTCGTCGTCGACGAAGACGGCAGCGCGATCAGCCGCCGCCTCGTCGCCGCGCTTGCCGCCGAGCCCCGCGTCCATCTGGTCGCGTCGCTTGCCAGCCCGGCCGAGGCCCAGCTCTGGCTCGCCGAAGACCGCGCCGTCGCCGCCGTGCTCGTGCCCGCCGACTTCTCGCGGCGCATCGCCCGGGGGGAGACGGGGACCGTCGCCCTCGTCGGCCACGGCGCCCACCTGCTTCAGGGTTCCGCCGCGCTCGCCGGCGCTGGCGCCGCACTTGCCGAGACCGGGCGCGAGGCCGCGCTTGCCCAGGCCCGCGCCGCCGGCCCGCCCGCGCCGCCGGCGCTCGCGCTCGTCACCCGCCCGCTCTTCAACGTCCGCGAGGGCTATGGCGCCGCCGTCTTCCCCGGCGTCGCCTTCGTCATCGTCCACCAGACGCTGCTCCTCGGCCTTGCGCTCGTTGCCGGCACCGCGCGCGAGCGGCTCGGCCGCCCGCTCCGGCTGCCGCTCCGCCAGCTCGCCGGGCTCGCGCTCGGCGGCCTCGTCCTCGGCATGGTGCAGACCGTCTGGTTCGTCGGCTTCGTCTTCTGGCTTCACGACTATCCGCGCGCCGCTGCGCCTCTGGCCGAGGTCCTTGCGGGCGCTGCCCTGTTCGTCGCCGCCACCGTTGCCGCCGCACTCGCCGCCGCGAGCCTCGTCACGGCCCGCGAGCAGCCGCTCCAGCTCGGGCTTGCCCTCTCGCTCCCCCTCTTCTTCCTCGCCGGCATCAGCTGGCCGGCCGAGGCCACGCCCCTTCCCCTCCAGGCCTTCGCCCGGCTCTTCCCCACCACCTCGGGGCTCGAGCTCATGGTCGGCCTCAACCAGATGGGCGGGCGGCTCGCCGATCACCTGCCCGCCGTCCTCAACCTCCTCCTGCTCGCGCTTGGCTACGGCCTTCTCGCGGCCGCCCGCCTCGCCGCTCCGGCGCCCGCGCCCGCTCCCGGCGCTGCGGCGGGCCGGCGGCGCTGAGCCGCCGGCCCCGGCCCGTCAGCCAAGCGTCCTGCGGCTGAAGTACCAGTCCACCGTGTCGAAGCCCTGGCCCATGCGGGCGTCGGCATCCGCCACCGTCTGCGGCGGCGGCACGATCACCGGGTCGCCCGGCCGCCAGCCCTCCGGCGTTGCCACCTTCTCGCGGTCGGCGGTCTGCAGCGCCTCGAGCAGCCGCAGGAACTCCTCGATCGAGCGCCCGTTCGACATGGGGTAGTAGACCATCGCCCGCAGCACGCCCTCGGGGTCGATGAAGAAGGTCGCGCGCACCGCCTGGGTGTCGGAGGCGCCGGGGTGGATCATCCCGTAGGCCGAGGCGACCTCCATCGAGATGTCCTCGATGATCGGGAAGGGGATCTCCACGCCGAACTTCTCGCGGATGTTCCGGACCCAGGCGATGTGGGCGTAGTTCGAATCGATCGAGAGCCCGAGAAGCTCGGCACCCAGCGCCCGGAACCGCTCGGCGTTGCGCGCAAAGGCGATGAACTCGGTCGTGCACACCGGCGTGAAGTCCGCCGGGTGGGAGAAGAGGATGAGCCATCTGCCCCGGTAGTCGGCAAGCCTGCGGGGCCCATGGGTCGTCTTCGCCGCGAAGTCGGGGGCTGGCTCGTTGATCCGGGGAAGGCCCCGGCGCGGCTCGGTCGAAGCGCTCTCGGTCATGCTCGGTCTCCTGTGCCTTGCCTTGCTCTTGAGGCTATCCTCATAGCCTCATGAACCTCCGCGCGCCAGCGAAGCCTTTCGCTCGCCGTCATCGACTCCTTCGATCAACCGGCCCCAGTCTCCCCGCGCGCGCCCGCGCGCGCGCCGGGTCTTCCGCCCAGCCGCCCGTGCCGCTAGCGGCTGCCGCCCGCCTCTGGCGCGATCCCCTGGAAGCGGAAGGGCTCCGCCCGCACGAACCGCGCCGTGACATCGCCCGAAAGCCCGTGGGCCTGCCGCTCGCCAAGCGCCAGCTTCCGCACGCCCGCCCCCGGCCGGAAGTCGACCTTCCGCAGATCCACCCAGATCGCGCTCGGCGCGAAGGTCGAGTCAAAGAGGTAGAGCTTCCGCTGGTGGTCGAAGAGCGTCCGCCAAAGCGTCGAGGAATTGTTCGGCGACTGCGGCGTCACGAACCCGAAGGGCGTCGAGACATTGCGGATCACCCCCATCATCGAGGCCAGCGCCACGTCGGGCGAAAGGTCCTTCGGCAGCGCGTCCACATAGAAGCTCGCGCGCACGAACCGGTCCGCCGCCCGCGACGAGCCGGGCAGCATCGCCGTCCCCCCCACCGCCTTCCAGTAGGCGTCAAGCGCCAGCTGGGCATCGTAGAAGGGCTCGTTGGTCATCACCCGGTAGGCGCGGCCGTGGTGGATCACCTGCTTGCCATCGACATACTCGATCACCGCCGAATCGCCGCTCGCGTCCGAGATCGACAGGTGCACCGTCGTCAGCCGCCCCGGCTGGCCGGGGAGATCGTCGGTCACCAGCGTGAACGGCTCGGCCCGCATCGCCTCCACCGCCTCGGCCACGGTCGCGAAGTTGTCGAGCACCCACTGCGCCCAGAGCGAGATCGCAAGCCCCGGCTTCGCCCCCGGCCCGAACGGCGCGTAGCGCGAGGGCGTCAGCCACAGCAGGTTCGCGGCAAGCCCCGCCTCGTTCACCCCGTCGGTCGTCGCCACCCCGAAGCCCGAGGCCACCACGCTGCCGTGCTTCGCAGTCCACGTCAGCGTGTTCGCGCCCGTCTCCCCGGTCCGGGCGATGCCGCGCGGCAAAATCCAGAGCTCCGTCGGAATGTCGACGGCAAAGTCCATCGAGCGCGCCGTGATCACCTGCCCCGAGCTTCCCTGCCACACCGCCCGGGTGCAGGCCGCAGCCGGTCCTGCCGCCGGCGCTGCCGCCACCGCCAGCGCCGCTGCCAGCGCCACCCGCAAGCGGTGGCCGCGCCCCCGGCCTCCCCGCCTCGCGCCTCCGTCCGTCCCGTCCCCGCCCATCCTCGCCTCCTCCCGACTGCGCCTCTGCCCCACCTAGCAGGCCGGCCCGTCCCGGCCAACGCCATCCGCCTCCGCCCGGTTCATCACCAGGCCGCCTCCGCCCGGTTCATCACCAGGAGCAGCCGCCTTGCCCCCGTCCCGGCAAGCGGCGGGGAGCGGTGCAGGCAGGGCGGGTGCCGCCCCGGTCCGGCGCCCGGGAACAGCCGCCCCTTGAGGAGGGCGACGTGGCCGGTCGGCACCCGCCGGAGCGGCGCACCAGGGTCGTCGCCGCCGGCGTGCTCCGTCCCCAGCCCGGCGAGGGTAAGCAGCAGCCGCACGTCGGTCCAGTCGGCATGCAGCTTCCGGCAGGCGTCGTCGGCCACGCCTTCCACCCGCAGCTCGAGCGCCCCGGCGCCCGTGACCGCCGCGAACCGCCGCGCCAGCCGGTCCGCGAGCCGGCGCAGCGCCGCCGGCACGCCCGGAAGCAGCGCCGCCACCTCCCCGGGCGCGCCCGAGACCCGCTCGGCGAACGGCGCCTCGGCGGCGAGCGCCCGCACCCAGCGGGCGCCAGGCCCCGCCACCGGCACCGGGTCCACCACCACGGAGATCTCCGGCGCGAGGATCGCCGCCCACGGGTCGCCCGCCGCCACCCCGTCCCCCACTCCAGCCATGCCGCCGTCCGACAGCCCTTGCATGTAACACTGTCTCATGCTTCTGGCCCCGCCATGTCCTGGGGTCAAGCACCGCGCCGTCACCGCGCTCCCGCGTGCGCGCGCCCCCGCGTGCTCGGCCTTGCCGCCCTCCTCCTGGCGCTCGCCGGCCTGCTGCCGCCGGGGTGGATGCCGCGCGCCGGCGCGGCCGGCCTCGAGCTCGTCATCTGCACCGCCGCCGGCCCGGTCGCCGCCACGCTCGACCCGGGCGCCAATGAACCGGGCGCCGATGACCCGGGCGCCGGCGCGCCCGGCAAGGCCGGCCCCGCCGCCTCCTGCCCGGCCGCACTGGCCAAGGCCCCGGCGCCGCCGCTGGCCCCGGCCGTCGCGGCCCCGTCCGCGCTCCGCCCCCCGCCCGCGCCCCTCCCCGCTCCGGCCGCCCTCCCGGCGGTCACGCCGCCGGTCCGCCTGCCGCCGCCCCACGCCCCGCCTGCCTCCGCCTGAGCGTCCCGTCCCGGGCGCCTGCCCGGCCCTTCCACGCATCGCGGAGGTTCCATGTTCGCTGCCGTCTCCTGCGGGCGCCGCGCGCCCGCCTGCCGTCTCGCCCTGCTGCTCGTCCCGTTCGCCCCCGCTCTCGTCCCCGCGCCCGCGCGGGCGGGCGCGGAAGATGCCGCCGGCGAGCGCCCGGTCATCGTCGTCACCGGGCGGCTCTCCCCCTCGCTCACGGTCGACTCGTCCGAAGATGCCGCCCGCGCGGTCGACCGGCTTCCCGGCGGCGCCTCGGTCGTCGCGCTCGACGATGCCGAGGGTCGCCGCCGCGCGACCCTCGCAGACGCGCTCCGCCTCGCTCCCGGCGTCTTCGCCGCCCCCCGCTTCGGCCCGGAGGATCTCCGCCTCTCCGTCCGCGGCTCGGGCCTCGTCCGCACCGGCCACGCCAAGGGCCTCCTGCTTCTGCGCGATGGCGTGCCGGTGAACGCGGCCGACGGCAACTTCGACCCGCCGACCCTCGATCTCGCGAGCGGCGCCTTCCTCACCATCCTGCGCGGCCCGGCCGCGCTCGGGGTCGGGGCCACCACGCTCGGCGGCGCCATCCTCCTCGAGTCGCGCACCGGCCGCCTCGACCCTGGCGGCGGCACCGACGGCGAGGGCGGCAGCTTCGGCAGCTGGCGGGGCGGGGCCTTCGCCGGCGCGGCAGGCCGCAACCTCGACGGCTTCTTCGCCTTCTCCAGCTCGGCGACCGACGGCTGGCGCGAGCAGTCGGCCACCAGCGCCACCCGCGTCTCCGGCAACCTTGGCGTCCGCCTTGCGCCCGCGCTCGAGACCCGGGTCTTCGCCGGCCACGTGGATTTCCGCAGCAAGTGGCCGGGCGTCCTCACCTTCGCCGAATACGAGGCCAACCCGCGCCAGGCCTCGCTGGTTGCCCGCCGCCGCGACCAGGACAACGACATCCGCCAGTCCCACGTCGCCAGCCGCACGGTGTGGGCGCCGGGCGACCACCGGGTCACCTTCGCGCTGGCTCATGACGACCGCTTCAAGGACCACGCCACGCCCCAGGGCATCCTCGAGGAGACCAACCGCACCACCAGCGCGAGCCTCGGCTGGGCGCTCGGCGCGGACTCCGGCCCCGAGCCCTTCGCGGCCAATCTTGGCCTCCGCTTTGCCGCAACCGAGCAGGAGGCGCGGACCTTCGCCTACGCTGGCGGCCTCATGAGCCCGCTGTCGGCGGTGAAGGGCGCGCTCTCGTCCAGCCGCGACCGGCTGGCCCGCAACCTCGAGGCCTTCGGCCGGGCGGAGTGGGCGTTCGCGCCCGGCCTTGTCGCCACCGCGAGCTTCGCGGCCGTCCGCACCAGCCGGCGCGACGAACCCGGCCCCGGGGATCCGCCCACCGGCGGCCCGGCCTACGACCAGCGCTTCTCGGCCTTCCTGCCCGGCGCGGGCCTCCTCTGGCGCCCGGCCGCCGGCGTCACGCTCTTTGCCGGCTGGGCGCGGAGCTTCGAGGCTCCCGCCTTCTTCGACCTCGGCGGCAACATCCCCCTCCAGCCCGACCGCATTCCCCGCCTCGAGGCCCAGCGCGCCGGCACCTTCGAGATCGGCAGCCGCGGCCGGGCCGGCGCCTTCGGCTGGGACGTCACCCTCTACCGCAGCCGGATCGAGGGCGAGCTCCTCCGCCTCGATGCCGCCGGGGCCCTGAACCCGCCCATCGTGAACGCCGGCGTCACCCGCCGCCACGGCCTCGAGGCGGCCGCGACCGCCGACCTTGCCGCCCTCCTCGGCCTCCCGCCGGCCACGCTCGACCTTGCCGCCAAGTGGGACTGGCTCTCCGCCCGCTTCGTCGACGACCCGGTCTACCGCCGCAACCGCGTGGCCGGCCTTCCCGAGCACGCCGCCTATGTCGAGCTTGCCGTCCGCCCGGCGGAAGGGCTCGAGCTCCGGCCGAACGTCACGCTCCGCTCCCGCACCGAGACCGACCTCTTCAACACCCCCGGCGCCGCGGCGGATGGCTTCGTCCTCCTCGGCGCGTCGGCCCGGCTCCAGCGCGGCCGCGTCGTCCTCTGGGTCGACGGCCGCAACCTTGGCAATCGCACCCACGTCTCGGCGGTCAATCTCGTCAACCGCGCGACGCCGTCGTCCGCCCTCGTCTTCCCCGGCGACCCCCGCGCCGTCTACGGCGGCGCATCGCTCCGCTTCTGACCCTGCCCATGAAAGGAGTTCCCATGCCCCGCCCCCGCTCCCCCGCCGCCTCCGCCCTTGCCGCGCTTGCCCTCGCCTCCGCCGCCCCGGCCGTCGCGCAGCACGCGGGCCACGCCCCCGGCGCCTCCCACGCCCCCGCCTCCCACGCAGAGGAGATGAACCAGCGCTGGCTCGCCCCCGACCTCGACGCCGCCGCCTGGGCCCGCCGCTTCGAGGACCCGGGCCGCGACGTCATCGCCAACCGCGAGGCGATCGTCACGGCGCTCGGCCTTCGCCCCGGCCAGGCGGTCGCCGACGTCGGCGCCGGCACCGGGGCCTTCCTCGGCGCGCTCGCCCGCGCGGTCGGCCCCGAGGGCCGCGTCTACGCGGTCGACATCTCGCCCGGCTTTGCCGCCTTCATGGCCGAGCGGGCTGCGCGCGAGGGCCTCGCCAACGTGACCGTCATCCTCGGCCGCGCCGATGACCCGACGCTCCCGCCCGCCGCGCTCGACGCCGTCCTCACCGTCAACACCTTCCACCACTTCGAGGCACCCGAGGCCATGCTCGGCCACCTCCGCCGGGCGCTGAAGCCCGGCGGCCAGCTCGTCGTGGTGGATTTCGACCCCGCCCGCCGCAGGGCGGGGCAGGGGGCGGGGATGGACGCCCTCGACAAGGCGAGCCTCGTCCGCCTCGTCGAGGCCCACGGCTTCCGCCTCGCCGAGGACGTCCCCCTCCCCACCCTCCGGGAGAACCACATGCTCCGCTTCACCCGGCGCTAGCCCGGGCGCGGCCCCTCGCCCGGGGGCCTCAGGGCGCCGGCTCCGGCATTGCGCTCGAGTGGTGGTGGAGGATCTTCCACGTCCCGCCCTCGGGCACGTAGACGAAGCTGTAGCGCGCCCTCACCTGCCGCGGCGCCCCGTCCGGCCCCTGGAGCGTGAAGGTGTAGACCCCGACGTCGGTCGCCACGTCGCAGCCGATGGTCACGTGCCGCTCGTCGATCTTCCCTTGCGGCTTCTGCTTCAGGAAGGTCACGAAATAGTCGGTGATGAGCGCCGGCGTCGTCCGCGGCAGGTTCGAGACGGTGGGCAGCAGCACCGCAGCCCTGGCATAGTTCGCCGCCACCCGCGCCGGGTCGAGGGTCGCAAGGCTCGCGTTCCACCGGTCGAAGAGCCGGGCCACCTCGGCCTCGCTGATCGCGTCGCACGTCTCGGTGCGCGCGGCGGCCGGCCCGGCTGCCGCCGCCGCCAGCATCGAAAGGGCAAGCATCCTCGTCGGCATCTCGCGTCTCCTTTCCGTCACGGTCGAGAAGGTCACAGCCCGGCCCACGTCCGGGCGAACATGTGCACGAGCGGCACGCCGGCCAGCATCCGCCCCGCCACCCTGCCGAAGCGCCGCAGCTGCCGCGCCGCTGCCATCCCCATCTCCAGGATGAAGAGCACCAGCACGCCCCGGAACAGGTCCACGAAGAAGGGCTCGATCCGCTCTCAGGGGTCTCGCCGATCGCCGCGCCCATGAGGAGCCCGCCGCCGAGCAGCAGCCCCCGGCCCCGCAGCGTCTCGAGGAACAGGCCCGGGAGCGGCGCGCCCGGCGCCTCGGCCCGCGCGCTCGCGAAGCGGTCGAGAAAGAGCGCCACCAGAATGGCACGCTCGAGGAGCGCAACGAGCCCGATGACGTAGCCGTCCATCGGCGTCCCCATGGTGTCGGCATAGGTCCGCCCCACGAGGAAGGTCACCGACGGGACCGAGCCGTCGAGCGCGGCCACGCCCGTCGCATCGGGCACCGAAAGCTCCAGCACCCGCCGCGCCACCAGGAAGGCGCCCGCCGGCAGGAGCAGCACGAGCGCTGTTCCCGCCGCAAGCCCGGCGGCAATCTCGGCGGGGCGCACGTCGGCCCGCTCGTGCCGGCCCCGGATTTCGATCGCGAACCGCAAGGGAGATCGGGGGGATCCGGATGACGGGCTCGGGGCTCCCGAGGTCCGAGCGCGCGCGCTGCGCCACCCCCCCATGAGGAAGGCGATGGTGATGGGCGAGACCAGGGTCCCGATCAGCCGCGTCGTCGGTACCCGGCGCCCCTTGGGCACGGCACCGCTGCTGGACGCCCCCCTCCGCTCCCAAGACCGAAGAATTCCTGTCGAACGCATCGCTCGGGTTGCCGACCGGGCGTGCGCCATGCCCCCCAGCTCTATCCGCGGTCCCCTGACCGGGGCCGACCTCGCCCGCCTGCGCACCTTCCTCGCGCTTGCCGAGACCGGCAGCTTCACCCGCACGGCCGCGCGCGTGCTGCGCACCCAGTCGGCCGTCTCGGCCCAGATCCGCCGCCTCGAGGCGCTGCTCGGCGCGCCCCTCTTCGCCCGCACCACCCGCCGCGTCCTCCTCACCCCGGCCGGCGAGCGCCTGCTCCCCCACGCCCGCGCGGTCGTCGAGGCGGCGGGCGCCCTCGTCGCCGCCTTCCGCGACGGCGAGGTCGTAGGCGACGTCCGCCTCGGCTGCCCCGAGGACGTCGCCGGCACCGACCTCCCCGCCATCCTCGCGGAGTTCGCCCGCGCCCACCCCCGGGTCCGGCTCCACGTCGGCTGCGACCTCACGCTCCACCTGGTCGAGCGGTTCGAGGCCGGCGCCTTCGACCTCGTCGTCATCAAGCAGGATCCGCAGGCCGTGCTCCCGGGCGCGCGCCTGCTCCGCCACGAGCCGCTCGCCTGGGTCGCCGCCCGTGCCCTTCCCGCCCCCCTCCCGGGCGCGCGGCTGCCGCTGGTCCTCGCGCCCGCCCCTTGCGTCTACCGCGCGCGGGCCATCGCGGCCGCGGCCGCCGCGGGTCTTGCGCCCGACGTCGTCTACGCCTCGCCGAGCGAGGCGGGGCAGGTCGCCGCCGTCCGCGCCGGCCTCGGGGCCACGGTGCTCCCCCGCCGCCGTGTCCCGGCCGGTCTTGCGGTGCTCGGGCCCGGCTGGCCGCCGCTCCCGGAGTCCGCCATCTGCCTGCTTGCGACGGCCCGGCCGACGGCCGCGGTCGAGGCCTTCGCCCGCTTCGCCGAGGCCCGGCTCGCCGCGCCATCCGACCCCGCTCCGGCCTCCCCGGCCTCCCCGGCTTGCCCGGAGCCCGCGGCGCCGGCCTCCGCCTGACCGCGGCGCCTCAGCCGCGCCCCATCTCCTGGGCGCGGATCAGCCAGTAGATGAGCCCCAGGCTCACCGTCACGAACCCGAGCGCGGCGATGGTCGCGGCGTCGGTCTTCTCGAGGTCGAGGATGATGAACTTCCTCAAGAGCGCCAGCAGAGCGACGAGGATCACGGTGCGCACGTGGAACACCGTGTCGCGGTTCTCGACCGAGACCACGATCGAGCGCTTGAACTCGAGCGCGATCATAACGGTGAAGATGGCCCCGAACACCGACTGGAACACGGCGTGGTCGGTCGGGTCGAGCGAGCCCTTGACCACGAGGCCGAGGAGCACGCGCAGGAAGAGGTTCCACATCGCCGCCAGGATGATGACGACGAGGAGGATCGAGAGGGTGAAGGTGACGAGCTGCTCGAAGCGCTGGTAGGCCGACATCACGGCAAGCCGCGCGCGGAATTCGCGCCAGTCCGAGCCGAGCGACATGTCAGCCCCTCCCCGCCCGCAGCCCGGCGCGCCGCTCGCGCGGGGCACGCCCGCCCCGGGCGGGCCCGGTCGCCGCGTCTTCCGCCCTCCGTGCCGTCATGCCGCCTTCCCGCCTCCTCCGCCAAACCTCCGGCAGGTCCAGCGATGCTCCCCCCGCGCCGTCATGCCGCCTGCCCGCCTCCTCCGCCCACTCGTCCGGCGCCCGCGCCCGCGCGGCCCGCCCGGCCCCGCCCGGCTCCCGCCCGGCCCGCGGAACCCCCGGGCGGCGCCCGCGGCTGCCGCGTGCCGCGCGGCAAGATAGGAGCCCGTGGGCCGCGCGCAACGGCACGGCCCTTGCAACCCCGGCGCCGCGCGCGCAACCGGCCACCCGATGATCTTCGCCCTCTCCTCCGGCCTGCCGCCCTCGGGCGTCGCGGTCCTCCGGCTGTCGGGCGCCGGCGTCATCCGGGCTGCCGCGCAGCTCCTCGGCGGGCAGGCCCTGCCGCCGCCGCGCACCGCCATGCTGCGCAGCATCCGCCGCGTCGCCGACGGCCGGCTTCTCGACCGGGGCCTCGTCCTCGTCTTCCCCGGGCCCGCCAGCTTCACCGGGGAAGACATGGTCGAGCTCCACCTCCACGGCTCGCCCGCGGTCGTTGCTGCAGTGCAGCAGGAGTGCCTCGCGCTCGGGCTCCGGCCGGCCGAGCCGGGCGAGTTCACGCGCCGGGCGTTCGAGAACGGCCGGCTCGACCTCACCCAGGCCGAAGCGCTCTCCGACCTCCTTGCGGCCGAGACCGAGGCGCAGCGCGAGCAGGCGCTGGCGAACGCCGGGGGCCGGCTGCGGCGGCAGGCGGAAGCCTGGCGCGAGGCCATCCTGGCGCTGCGTGCCGAGACCGAGGCGGACCTCGACTTCGCCGACGAGGCCGACGTCGCGCCGGCCCTGACCGCGGGGCCCATCCGGCGGCTGGCGTCGGCCATCCGCGAGGCGCTGGCGTCCGCACCGGTGGCCGAGCGCGTCCGCCACGGGCTCGTGGTCGCGGTCGTGGGCCCGCCCAACGCCGGCAAGTCGAGCCTCGTCAACGCGCTGGCCGCGCGCGAGGTCGCGATCGTGACCGACGTGCCTGGCACCACGCGCGACGTGCTCGAGGTCCATCTCGACCTCGGCGGGGTGCCGGCGGTCCTCCTCGACACTGCGGGCCTGCGCGAGACGGCCGACGTCGTCGAGCAGGAGGGGGTGAGGCGCGCGCTCGCGCGGGCCGAGGCGGCCGACCTCGTGCTGGCGGTGGGGGAAGGGGAGGTGCCGGCCGGGGGCGAGGTGCTGCGGGTCGTGAGCAAGGTGGACCTGTCGGGCGAGGCGCCGGGGGTGCGCGAGGGGGTGGCCTATGTCTCGGCTCGCACCGGCGCGGGGCTCGAGGCGCTGCGCGCCCACCTCGTCGCCTGGGCGCGCGGGCGGGTGCCGAGGGGCGAGCCTGCGCTCGTCACCACCGCGCGGCAGGCGCACCTTCTGGAAGAAGCGGCGGGGTTCCTCGAGGCGGCGGCGGCGGAGGCGGACGCGGTGCTGCGGGCGGAGGCGCTGCGGCTGGCGGCGGCGAGTCTCGGGCGGCTCACGGGGGCGATCGGGGCGGAGGAGGTTCTGGGGGCGATCTTCGCGCGCTTCTGCATCGGCAAGTGAGGCCAAGAAAATGACACTCACCATGCCATCATTGTTCCACGTGGAACATTCGGCTAGGAGCGGCGCATGACGAGTCCCGATGTCATCGTCGTCGGCGGCGGCCATGCCGGCGTCGAGGCGGCGGCGGCTGCCGCCCGCCTCGGCGCGCGCGTCGCGCTCGTCACCCTCTCGGCGGCCAACCTTGGCCAGATGAGCTGCAACCCGGCCATCGGCGGGCTCGGCAAGGGGCACCTCGTCCGCGAGATCGACGCGCTCGACGGGCTCATGGGCCGCGCGGCCGACGCCGCCGGGATCCAGTTCCGGCTGCTCAACCGCAGCCGGGGGCCCGCCGTTCAGGGCCCGCGCGCCCAGGCCGACCGCCGCCGCTACGCCGCCGCCATCCGCGCACTCCTCGCCGGGGAGCCGCTCGTCACTCTCGTCGAAGCCGAGGTCACCGACCTCCTCGTCGAGGCCGGCCGCTGCGCGGGCGTCGAGACCAGCCGCGGGCCGATCCGGGCGAAGGCCGTGGTGCTCACCACCGGCACCTTCCTCGGCGGGGTCATGCACGTCGGCGAGCGCAGCATTCCCGGCGGCCGCACTGGCGAGGCGGCAGCCACCCGCCTTGCCGCCCGCCTGCGGGCGCTCGGCCTGCCCGTCGCCCGGCTCAAGACCGGCACGCCGCCGCGGCTCGACGGCCGCACCATCGACTGGGCCGGGCTCGACATCCAGCCCGGAGACCCGGAGCCCGTCCTGTTCTCGGCGCTCTCGGCCGGCCCGCCGCCCGCCCCGCAGGTGGACTGCTTCCTCACCCGCACCACGGCAGCCACCCACGCCCTCATCCGCCAGAGCCTCGACCGCTCCCCCCTCTACACCGGGCGGATCGAAGGGGTGGGCCCGCGCTACTGCCCCTCGATCGAGGACAAGGTCGTCCGGTTCGGCGACCGCGAGGGCCACCAGGTCTTCCTCGAGCCCGAGGGGCTCGACGACCCGCTCGTCTACCCCAACGGAATCTCGACCAGCCTGCCCGCAGACGTCCAGGAGGCGCTCGTGCGCTCCATCCCGGGCCTCGAGCGGGCGCGGATCGTCCGGCCGGGCTACGCCGTGGAATACGACCATGTCGACCCGCGGGCCCTTGCCCGCAGCCTCGAGCTCCGCGCCCTCCCCGGCCTCTTCCTCGCCGGCCAGATCAACGGCACCACCGGCTACGAGGAGGCTGCCGCCCAGGGCCTCGTCGCCGGGCTCAACGCCACCCTCGACCGGCCGGTCGTGTTCGACCGCGCCTCCTCCTACATCGGCGTCATGATCGACGACCTCGTGACCCACGGGGTGACCGAGCCCTACCGCATGTTCACGAGCCGCGCCGAGTTCCGGCTGCGGCTTCGGGCCGACAACGCCGGCGACCGGCTCACTCCGCTTGGGCAAGCGCTCGGCTGCATCCGGGCGCCCCGTGCGGCCCACCAGCGCGCCCGCGCCGCGGCGGTCGCCCGGCTCGAGGCGATGCTCGCCCGGCCTGCCACCACCCGGGAGCTGCAGGCCGCCGGCGCCGAGGTTTCCGACCAGGGCCAGCGCCTGCCGCTCCGCGACTGGCTGCGCTTCCCCGGCGTCACCCTCGACCATCTCGCCCGGCTCGCGCCCGAGATCGCCGAGGCGCCGCCGGCGGTCCGCGAGACGGTCGCAACCGATGCCCGCTACGCCGTCTACCTCGAGCGGGCCGAGGCCGAGCTTGCGGCGCTGCGGGCCGACGAGGCCGTCCCCATCCCGCCCGGCTTTGCCTTCGCCGGCGTGCCCGGGCTTTCGGCCGAGATGGCCGAGCGGCTGGCCGCCGCTGCGCCCGAGACGCTGGGGCAGGCGAGCCGGGTGCGGGGGATCACGCCGGCGGCGCTGACCGCCCTTGTTGCCGCGCTGCGGAGGCCGGCGGCCGCGCGCGCCGCGTGACGCCCGAGGCCTTCGCGGCTGCCCTCGCCGCGGCCGGCGTGAATGTTCCACGTGGAACATTCGAGCGGCTCGCCCGCTACGAGGCGCTGCTCCGCGACTGGCAGGGCCGCATGAATCTCGTTGCGCCTTCCACCCTCTCCGCCGTCTGGGAGCGCCACTTCCTCGATTCGGCCCAGCTCGCTGCCCTCGTGCCGCCGGGCCGGCTCTGGCTCGACATCGGCTCGGGCGCGGGCTTTCCCGGCCTGGTGCTTGCCGCGATGGAGCACGGGCGGTTCCGGCTCGTCGAGTCGATCGGCAAGAAATGCGCCTTCCTCCGCGCTGCCGCGGAGGCCATGGGCCTCGCCAACGTCGAGATCGTGAACGCCCGGGTGGAGGACCTTCCGCCGCAGCGGGCAGACGTCATCACCGCCCGGGCCGCCGCGCCCCTTGCCCGGCTCCTCGACTGGTCGCTCCGCCACGGGACGCCCGGGACCTCCTGGATCTTCCCCAAGGGCCGGACCTGGGACGCGGAGGTGGCGGACGCCCGCCGGGCTTTCCGCTTCGCCCTCGACGTGGCAGAAAGCCGGACCGACCCCGAGGCGCGGATCCTCCGCATCTCGGACCCCCGGCGGGCGAAGGGCTGAAGGCGAGGCCGCATGCGCACGATCGCGATCGCGAACCAGAAGGGCGGCGTGGGGAAGACCACCACCGCCGTCAACCTCGCCACCGCGCTCGCCGCCACCGGCGCCAGCGTGCTCCTCGTCGACTTCGACCCGCAGGGCAACGCCTCGACCGGCCTCGGCCTCGGCCGCGCCGAGCGCGACCCCTCGGCCTACGACCTCCTCGCCGACCCGGGCCGCGCCGCGGCCGCCGCCCGGCCGACCATGGTGCCGGGCCTCTCGGTCATCCCGGCCACCCAGGAGCTGGCCGGCGCGGAAGTGGAGCTCGTGGGCGAGGACAACCCGACGGGCCGCCTGCGCGCCGCGCTCGGCCCGCTTGCCGGCTTCGACTGGTGCTTCATCGACTGCCCGCCCTCGCTCGGGCTCCTCACCCTGAACGGGCTCGTCGCCGCCGACCGGGTGCTGATCCCGCTCCAGGCCGAGTTCTATGCCCTCGAGGGCCTCTCGCAGCTCCTGAAGACGGTGGAGCAGGTGAAGGCGCGCTCCAACCCGCGGCTCGACCTTGCCGGCGTGGTCCTGACCATGTTCGACCGGCGCAACAATCTTTCTGAACAGGTTGCGCAGGACGTGCGAGCGGCGCTTGGGACGCGCGTGTTCCGCACGATGATTCCACGGAATGTCAGGCTCTCGGAAGCGCCCAGCCACGGCCTCCCGGCCCTTCTCTACGACCTCCGCTGCCCGGGCTCGGAAGCCTACATGGCGCTGGCGCGCGAGTTCCGCGAGGCCGCCTGAGGGGCGAGGGCCAGAGGGCGGAAGGCGGGAGGCAGGGCGGGCGACGGGCGGCGGGACGGGCGGCGGGCGGCAGGACGGGCGGGAAGACGGGCGGGGGGCCGGGCGGCGGGACGGGCGGCAGGACGGGCGCGCGGCGGCGCGGCGGGAAGAGGAGAGCAAGGGCATGGCAAAGGCGGCAGGACGGCTGGGCAAGGGGCTCGCGGCCCTTCTCGACGAGATGGGCACGGCCCCGCCGCTCGCGACCGCAACCGGCACGGTTGCAATCGACCTCATCGACCCCAACCCGCGCCAGCCGCGCCAGGACTTCGACGAGGCCCGGCTCGAGGAGCTGGCGCAGTCGATCCGCGAGCGGGGCATCCTCCAGCCGCTGCTGCTCAGGCCGCGTGGCAGCCGCTACGAGATCGTGGCGGGCGAGCGGCGCTGGCGCGCCGCGCAGCGGGCGGGGCTGCACGAGGTGCCGGCGATCGTCCGCGACTTCGACGACGCCACCACCTTCGAGGCCGCGATCATCGAGAATGTCCAGCGCGCGGACCTGAACCCGCTCGAGGAAGCGGACGCCTACAACCGGCTGGCGCAGGAGTTCGGCCACACCCAGGAGACCATCGCGCGGCTGACCGGCAAGGCCCGGAGCCACATTGCCAACCTGCTGAGGCTTCTCGATCTTCCGCGCAATGCGCAAGCCGCCGTCAGGGCCGGGCAGGTGAGCCTCGGCATTGCCAAGCTGGCGCTCTCGGCGCCGGACCCGGAGCTCTTCATCCGCGAGGCGGCGGCGCGCGGATTTTCGGTGCGGCAGGCGGAAGCGTGGCTGGCCTCGGCCGGCCGGCGGGCGAAGGTGGCGCGGGCGCGGGCTGCCGCGCGCGACCCGGACATTGCCGCGCTCGAGGCGAGCCTCGCCGACGCGCTGGGGCTTGTGGTGATGATCCGGCAGGGGGCGGGGACGGGGCACGGGGAGCTCGTGATCCGCTACGAGAGCCTGGACCAGCTGGACCAGGTGATCGCCCGCCTGCAGGGCTGAAGGCGCACGGCGCCCGCGGAGCTGGCGCCGAGACGCCGGAAGCGCGGCCGGCGGGGCAGGCCGCACCGGCGGCTTGGCTGCCGGGAGGCCTGAGCCCGACCGACGAGTCTGGCTGAAGGCGCACGGCGCCAGCGGAGCTGGCGCCGAGACGGCGGAAGCGCGGCCGGCCGGCGGGCCCGCTTTGCGGGCTTTGCCCGCGAACGCGGGACCGACCGGACCGACGACTCTGGCTGAAGGCGCACGGTGCCCGCGGAGCTGGCGCCGAGACGCCGGAAGCGCGGCCGGCCGGTGGGCCTGCTTTGCGGGCTTTGCCCGCGAACGCGGGACCGACCGGACCGACGACTCTGGCTGAAGGCGCACGGTGCCCGCGGAGCTGGCGCCGAGACGCCGGAAGCGCGGCCGACGGGGCAGGCCGCGCCGGCGGCTTGGCTGCCGGGAGGCCTGAGCCCGACCGACGAGTCTGGCGGGCGGCGCACGGTGCCAGCGGAGCCCAGGCCGAGACGCCGGAAGCCCGGCCGGCACCGCCCCGCGGGGCCGCCCTTTCCCGTTGGATGGACGGAGGGCGGCCCCGCGGGGCGGTGCGGCACCCTCGGGAAAGCGCCGGCCGCGCCTGAGGGAGAAAATGACCGAACTGGCGGCCGCGAGGAGCCTCTGCGTGCCGATATGGCAGGCTTCGACGCGCCGCCGGCGTGCGGCGGGCTGGCGGTTGGCGGCAGCCCGGACGGCGGCTAGGCAGCGCGCGATGCCAGACCCTGTCCCGCCCGCGCCCGCCCCTTCCTCCGCCCCTGTCGCTGCGCCCGCCTCGCCCCGAACGACGCTCGTGGTGGGGGCCTCGGGGGGCATTGGCCGGGCGCTCGCCGACCTCGCCGAGGCGCGCGGCGAGCGGGTGCTCCGCCTTTCCCGGCCGGAAATCGACGCGATGCGCCCCGAGACCTTTCTCGCGGCGGCCGACGCGCTCGACGGGCCGCTCGACCGGGTGGTGGTGGCAACCGGCCTCCTCCACCGCGACGGGCGGATGCCGGAGCGGGACTTCCGGATGCTGGACCCCGGATGGCTCATCGAGACCTATGTGGCGAACGCGGTGGCGCCCGCGATGGCGGCCAGGGCCTTCCTGCCGAAGCTGGCCCGGGAGGGATGCGCGGTGTTCGCGGTGCTGACGGCGCGCGTGGGCTCGATCGGCGACAACCGGCTGGGCGGCTGGCACGGCTACCGGATGGCGAAGGCGGCAGCGAACCAGCTGGTGAAGACGCTTGCCGTCGAGATGGCGCGGAAGAACCCGAGAGCGTGCCTCGTCGCGCTCCATCCGGGGACGGTGGACACGGGGATGTCGAAGCCGTTCCAGCGGAACCTGAAGCCCGGGCAGCTGGTGACGGCGCAGGTGGCGGCGGCCAATCTCACGCGGGTGATGGATGCGCTGACGCCCGCGGACTCGGGGCGGTTCCTGGCCTGGGATGGAAGCCCCATTCCCTGGTAAGGCGCGGCCGGCTGCCGCGGGGGTGACGCCGCGCTGCCCCGATTGCGCCGCAATGCCTTCCTAGCTGGGCCGGATGCGACCGACGCTGACCCTTGTTGCCCTGCTGGCGCTTGCGCCCGTGCTGGCCGCCGAGGCCGCCCCGGGGCTTGTGGAGGGTGCGCCGAACACCCGGCCGATCGTGATGGGGGACGATGCGCCCGCCTGCGCGCCCGGGAGCCGCGAGGCGGCCGTGCGCGTGCGGGTGGAGGGCTTGCGCGCGCGCAGCGGCACGGTGAGGGCGGAGCTCTACCCCGCGACCGAGGCCGACTGGCTGAAGCCCGACCGGCTGCTGGAGCGCGAGGGGCGGCCGTTCCGCCGGGCGTGGCTGCCGGTGCCGGCGGCGGGGCCCGTCGAGCTGTGCCTGAAGGTGCCGGCGCCGGGGGTCTATGGCGTCTCGGTGGTGCACCAGCCGAGCCCGCGGTGGAAGTTCGACATCTTCCGCGACGGGGCGGGTTTTTCGGGCAACCCGCGGATCGGCCGGGCGAAGCCGCGGCACGACGAGGTGGCGTTCCAGGCAGGCGCGGGGCGCGTGGAGCAGCTGGTGGTGATGAACTACCTGCAGGGGCTTGCCTTCCGGCCGCTTCGGCGCGCGGAGGAGCGGGTGGCCGGGCGCCGGCCGGAGGCGGCCGAGTGATGCACATCGTCGATGTCGCCGAGTTCTACGCGCCGCTCGGCGGGGGCGTGAAGACCTACATCGACGCCAAGCTCGCGTTCGCGGCGGCTGCCGGGCACCGGGTGACGGTGCTGGCGCCGGGGCCGGAGGACCGCGAGGAGGTGCGGCCGGGCGGGGTGGTGCGGTATCTCAAGGCGCCGGCCATTCCGGTCGACCGGCGCTACCACCTGTTCGCGGGCGTGAAGCGGCTCCATGCCGAGCTCGATGCGCTGAAGCCCGACGTGGTGGAGGCCTCCTCCTTCATGCTGGGGGCGGTGGCGGTGGCGACCTGGCAGGGCCGGGCGGCGCGCGAGGCGCGGCGCGCGCTCGTGCTCCACGCCGACTTCGTGGCGCAGCACCCGCAGACCTGGTTCCGCAAGCTGCTGCCGCCGGCGTGGGTGGACGGGGCCTGCTTCTGGTACTGGGGCTATCTTGCGCGGCTGGCGCGGCGGTTCGACCGGGTGGTGGCCGGCACGCGCTGGATGCAGCGGCGGGTGGCGGCCGAGGCCGGGATCGCAGCCGACATGGTGCCCTGGGGGATCGACCTCGAGCTGTTCCGCCCGGAGAAGCGGGACGAGGGGCTGAGGGCCGAGCTCCTCGCGCTGCTTGGCCTGCCTGCGGAGGCGCGCCTGATGGTGGCCATCGGCCGGCACCACCACGAGAAGCGCTGGCCGATGCTGTTCCGCGCGGTTGCCCGCGCCGGCCGCGAGGTGCCGCTGGGGTTGGTGCAGCTGGGCGACGGGTTCGACCGGGCGCGCGTGGAGC
Source organism: Thermaurantiacus tibetensis (assembly GCF_015354055.1). GTDB lineage: Bacteria > Pseudomonadota > Alphaproteobacteria > Sphingomonadales > Sphingomonadaceae > Thermaurantiacus > Thermaurantiacus tibetensis. Next base: position 779,130 of record NZ_JACHTM010000002.1, on the reverse strand, counting down.
GGGCAGCGGCGGCCGCAGGCAACGTGCGGCTCCTCGGCCACGTGGCGGACCGCGAGCTGGTGGCGCGGATCCTCGCCTCGGCCGACGGCTTCGCGCACGCCAGCCGGGCCGAGACCTTCGGCCTCGTCGCCTCGGAGGCGCTCGCGTCTGGCACGCCGCTGGTGCTGCCCGATGCCGGCGGCTGCTCGGACGCGGCCGACCCGGCCTGGGGCGAGAGCTACCGCGCCGGCGACGAAGCCGACGCGGCCCGGGCGCTCGTGGCCTTCGCCCGGCGCGACCCGGCGGCGCTGAGGGCGGCGGCGTGCGTGGGGCGGCGGCGGTGCGTGATCTCGACTGCCGAGCACTTCGCCCGGCTGTTCGCGCTCTATGCGGGCACCGTGCCGCCGGTTGCGGCCGAGGCGGTGGAGACGGGCGCGGAGGCGCCGGTGGCGCTGCCGGGGATGGCGGCGGCCTGAGCCTCGGCCGGGGCGGGCGCGGCAGCGGGCGCGGCAGAGGCGGAGCACGCGGCAGCGGGCGCGGGGGCCCAGCGGCGGTGGAAGCCGAGCACGCCATCCTCAAGCGGGGCGTGGCGGATGAGGCGCAAGTCCTTCAGATAGTTCTGGTGGACCTTCCAGGGCACCTTCGACCCGCGCTTCGGCAGGAGCGGGAGCGCGCGCTGGACATAGCCCGAGGTGAAGTCGAGCCAGGGCTCGTGCGCGAGTTCGGGGTCCCGGTTCTCGGCCACCGCGACGGCCGCGCCCTTCGCATCGAGCGCGTTGAGGAGGCGGCAGGCGAATTCGGCCGTGAGATCGGCCTTCAGCGTCCACGACGCGTTGGTGTAGCCGAACACCGAGACGAGGTTGGGGATGCCCTCGAACATCATCGCCTTGTAGGTGAAGCGGTCGGGGAGGTGCTGGGGCACGCCGTCGATCGAAACCGCGAGTCCGCCCATGAGGCGAATCGTGAGGCCGGTCGCCTTGACGAGGATGTCGGCCTCGATGTGGCGGCCCGAGACGGTGGTGATGCCGGTTGCGGTCACTTCCGCGATGGTGTCGGTGACGACCTCGGCGCGGCCGGAGCGGATGGCCCTGAAGAGGTCGCCATCGGGGACGAGGCACAGGCGCTGGTCCCAGACATTGTAGCGGGGCGTGAAGTGGGCGGCGATCTGCTCTGGCGGGAGCTCGGCCTCCAGCATCGCGAGAAGCCGCCTGCCGACCTGCTCGGGGCGGCGGCGGGCAAGCTCGAAGACCCAGCGCTGGAGGGCGATGTTGCGCCAGCGCACCAGCCAGTAGGCAAGGCGCCCGGGAAGGAGGGCGCGGATGGCGTTCGCCACGCGGTCCTCGCTCGGGCGGCTGACCATCCAGGTGGGCGAGCGCTGGAGCATGGTGACGTGCGCGGCCGTCTTGGCCAGCGCAGGCACGAGGGTGACGGCAGTCGCCCCCGAGCCGACGACCACCACGCGCTTGCCGGCATGGTCGAGGGCGTCTGGCCAGTGCTGGGCGTGGAAGCGGATGCCGGCGAACCGCTCCTCGCCGGGGAGCGGGGGGTCGTGGGGCTCCTCGTAGCTGTAGTAGCCGGCGCAGGCGAGGAGGAGCCGGCAGGTGAAGCGGCGGGGGCCCTCGGGCGTTTCGGCGGTGACCGTCCAGCGGTTCGCCTTCGTGTCCCAGTCGGCGGCGGTGACGCGGTGGCGGAAGCGGATGAGGCGGGTGATGCCGGCCTCCTCCGCCGTTTCGGTCAGGTAGCGGAGGATCGCGGGGCCGTCGGCGATCGCCTTCGCCTCGCGCCAGGGGCGGAAGCGGTAGCCCAGCGTGAACATGTCGGAATCCGAGCGGATTCCGGGGTAGCGGAAGAAATCCCAGGTGCCGCCGAGGCGGTCGCGGCCCTCGAGGAGGAGGATGCGCCGGCTCGGGCAGCGGTTGAGGAGGTGCCAGGCCATGCCGATGCCGGAGAGGCCGGCGCCGACGATGAGGGCATCGAGATGGGGGACGGGCTCGCTGGTCATGGAACTCCCTCGCGCCGAGCGTGGCAGGGGCGGCGGCCAAGCGCAAGCATGGACGGCCGCCGGCGCGCGTGGCAGGGCAGCGGGCGCAGGGAGGCGCAGGGAGGCGCGGGGCAGCGCGGGGAGGCAGGCGATGGCGTGGATGGCGGCGTCCGACTTCGTGGCCGTGGCGAAGGGCATCGACCGGCCCGAGGACGTGGTGGTGGGACGCGACGGGCGGGTCTTCGCCTCCGAGCACCAGGCTTGCGTGGCCGAAATCCACCCCGACGGCAGCTTCACCCGGCTGGGGCCGAAGGGGGGCGCGCCCAACGGCATCACCATGGACGCCGGGGGCCGGATCATCGTTGCCAACTTCGGGATCTATGACGGCGAGCCGGGGCCGCTCGAGCGGTTCGACCCGAGAACGGGCCGCCACGAGACGCTGGTGGCCGGGATCGGCGGGCGGCGGCTCGTCTCCTCGAACTACCCGGTGGTCGCCGCCGACGGCACCATCTGGTGCACCCATTCGACCTGGGCTGCGACCTGGCCGCAGGCGCTCGACGGGCGCAGCGACGGCTTCGTCTTCGCGCTCCTGCACTCGGGCGAGGTGCGGGTGGCGGCCGAGGGCCTGCGCTTTGCCAACGGCTGCGCCTTCGACGAAGGGGAGCGGCACCTCTATGTCTGCCAGACGAGCGCGGCGAACGTGCTGCGCTTTCCCGTGCTGGGGCCGGGGGAGCTCGGGCCGGGCGAGCCCTACGGGCCGCAGCTCGGCACCCTGCTTCCCGGCCCCGTGGACCCGGCGAATCCGCCGCCGCCCGAGATCTTCCGCAACCTCGGCTATACCGACGGCTGCGGCTTCGATGCCGACGGCAACCTCTGGGTGGCGCTGCCGGCGGCCAACCGGATCGTGGCCATCACCCCGTCGGGGGCCGTGGAGACCGTGGTCGAGGACCCGGAGGGGCTGCTGTTCGACCACCCGACCAACGTGACCTGGGGGGGTGAGGACATGCGCGACCTCTATGTCGGCTCGATTCGCGCGGACTTCGTGCTGAAGGCCAGGAGCCCGGTGCCCGGGCAGCGGATGGTGCACCAGCGCTGAGGGCGCCGGGGCCGCCCGGGCCGGTGGCGGGCGCGGGGGGGCAGGGCGCGCGGGCGGCCGGGACGGCGCGGAAGGGGCGGGGGCGGAAGGGGCTGGGGCGGAAGGGGCGGGGGCGGAAGGGGCGGGGGCGGAAGGGGCTGGGGCGCGGCGGCAGGCGCGCTTGCGAAGCCCTGCTGCAGGTGCGAGGGGGCGGCCATGGCGGAGCGCAAGACCCAGATCGTGATCGCGGGCGGCGGGGCCGGCGGCCTCGAGCTCGCCCGCCGGCTGGGCGCGAAGTACGGCCGCCGCAGCCACGACATCATCCTCGTGGAGCGCAACCGGACCCACATCTGGAAGCCGCTCCTCCACGAGGTGGCGGCCGGCTCGCTCGACGCCAACCTCGACGAAGTGGGCTACCGGAGCCACTGCCACCGCTGGGGCTACCGCTTCTTCCACGGCAGCCTCTCCGGGATCGACCGGGAGGCGCGCGAGGTGATCCTGGCACCCATGCTGGACGAGGACGGGCGCGAGCTCGTGGGCGAGCACCGGATCCGCTACGACTGGCTGGTGGTGGCGGTGGGTTCCGTCACCAACGACTTCGGGACCCCGGGCGTGCGCGAGCACTGCCTCTTCCTCGACGACCGCGCGCAGGCCGACCGGTTCCGCAACCGGCTCCTGAACCACTGCCTGCGCGTGTCGCGGAAGATGTCGCTCGGCCACGGGACCGACGAGTTCGTCGACGTGGTGGTGGTGGGCGGGGGCGCGACGGGCGTGGAGCTTTCGGCCGAGCTCTACAACGCCGCCGCGGGCCTCCGGCACTATGGGCTCGAGGTGTTCGACGAATCGCGCCTGCGGGTCACCCTCGTCGAGGCGGGTCCGCGGATCCTGCCGGCGCTGCCCGAGCCGCTGGCGGCGGCGGCGAAGGCCGAGCTGGAGGCGCTTGGGGTGAAAGTGCGGGAGGGGACGAAGGTGGTGCGGGCCGAGGCCGGCGCGATCGTGACGGCGGACGGCGAGCGCATTGCCGGCGACCTCCTCGTCTGGGCGGCGGGCGTGCGCGGCGCCGACTATCTCAAGGACATCGGCGGGCTCGAGACGACGCCGAACGCCCAGCTGGTGGTGCGGCCCACGCTCCAGACGACGCGCGACGACCGGATCTTCGCGATGGGCGACTGCGCCTTCTTCCGGCCCGAGGGCGCCGACCGGCCGGTGCCGCCGCGCGCGCAGGCGGCGCACCAGATGGCCGAAACCGTGTTCCGCAACCTGGTGGCGGCCCAGGAGGGCCGGCCGCTTCAGCCCTTCGTCTACCGCGACCGGGGCTCGCTCGTCTCGCTCTCGCGCTTCTCGACCGTGGGGAGCCTGATGGGGAACCTGGTGGGCGGGCGGATGGCGGTGGAGGGCAGGCTTGCGCGGCTGATGTATCTCTCGCTGTACCGGATGCACCTGCTCGCCATCCACGGCTGGCTAAAGGGGATGGCGCTCATCCTCGTGGGGCATGTGAACGCGGTGGTGCGGCCGAAGCTCAAGCTGCACTGAGCCGGAGCCGGGGGCCGGAGGGCGGGGCCGGAAGGCAGGGGGCGGACGAGGCCGCAGCCGCGAGGGGCCGGGCGGGGCAGGCGGCGGGGCCGGGAGGAGGCGGCGCGAGGGGCCGGGCGGGGCAGGCGGCGGGGCCGGGCGGGGCAGGCGGAGGGGCCGGGCGGGGCAGGCGAGAGGGGCCGGGAGGAGGCAGCGCGGATGGCGTTGAGGCTCGAGCGCGACGGGGATGTGCTGAAGGTCACGCTGGCGCGCGCGGAGCGGCGCAACGCGCTGACGGTTGCGATGCTCGCCGAGCTGGAGCGGGTGGCGGACGCGCTCGCGGCCGACGCGGAGGTGCGCGCCGTGGTGCTGATGGCCGACGGGCCGGACTTCTCGGTTGGGATGGACATTGGCGCGATGGAGGGGGGTGCCATGGAGGCGGGCGCGGGCGGGGAGCGGCCTGCGCTTGGCGTGCTGCGGCGGATGGCGCGGCAGGGGGCGCGGACGCTCCGCGCCTGGCTCGAGGTGGACCAGCCGGTGGTGTGCGCGATGCGGGGGGTGGCGACCGGGGGCGGGGCGTGCCTGGCGAGCGTTGCCGACTTCCGCGTGGCAGCACCCGACGCGCGCCTCGGCTATGGCGAGGTGCGGCTGGGCATTCCGCTGATGTGGAACGCGATCGCGCCGCTGCTGGCGCTCACCGGCCCGGCGCGGGCGAAGCGGCTGGTGCTGACGGGCGCGCTCTTGGGGGCGGAGACGCTTGCGCGCTGGGGGCTGGTGGACGAGGTGGCCGACGACCCCGAGGGGCGCGCGCTGGCGCTGGCGCGGGAGCTTGCCGCGCTGCCGCCGGTGGCGGTGCAGATGGCCAAGCGGAGCATCAATGCGCTGGCCCATGCGCTTGGCGGGGCGGTGCTGCATGCGGATGCCGACCAGTGGCTGCTTGCGACCCTGACGGCGGACCACCGCGAGGCGCTCGCGGCCTTCCGCGAGAAGCGGGCCGGGCGGTTCGAGGGGCGGTAGGAGCGGAGCGACCGACCATCGGCGACGATCGCATTGCGCCGTCAGGCTTGCTATATGGGAAGTGAACTTGAGGTTGCGCGTGCCGTTCTGGGGAGAGCGGTCACCGGACCGGAGGATGGTTGAGCGTGCGGCACGATCTGCTTTGCTACGCCTATCCCGTCGGCGAACGGTGGGAGGCGATCTGCGTCGATCTCGACATCGCGATCGAGGCGGAAAGCCTGCCTGAGGCGCAGGCGACGCTCCGCGATGCCATTCGGAGCTATATCGAAGCTGCGATGGAGGAGGAGCCGGAGACGCGCAAGAAACTTCTGTCTCGTCGCGCGCCATGGTCCGTTCGACTGAAGCTGTGGCTGGCGTTTCAGCTTCAGCTCTTGCGCCGCCGGGCATCGGATCGGTCACTCCCGGCGGTGTTCGGGGTTCCGTGCCCCGCCTGAGAGCCACTTACCGGGACGTCATCGAGGTGCTTCTGGCTTCCGGGTTCGTCCGGCAGCCGACCGGCGCTACAAGCCATCAGCAGTTCAGGGGCGAGGTGGCGGGGATAGTCCGGATCGTGACGGTGAAGCCGCATCGCATGAACGACGACGTTCCGCTCGGAACCTTGAAGTCCATCATCCGCCAGTCCGGACTGCCCGAGCGGCTGTTTCGTCGATAGGGACACAAGCGGAAGCAGAAATCAGCCGGAGCGGGGGGCGGCGCGGGGGGCGGCGCGGGGCTCAGCCGGAGCGGGCGCCGGCGGTGTAGGTGCGGCGGCGGACGGCCTGGGCCGCGGGCCGGCCGGGACTGGTGGCAGCGACGACGGCGCGCGCGGCATCGAGGGGCATGGGGCGGCCGGTGAGCCAGCCCTGGATATGGGTGCAGCCATGGGCCTCGAGGAAGCGGCGCTGGGCCTCGGTCTCCACGCCCTCGACGACGCAGGCAAGATCGAGGCCGCGGGCGAGGCCGAGGATGGTGCGGGTGAGGAGCTCGCCGCGGCGGTCGCGGCCAATGGCGGCGGTGAAGCTCCGGTCGACCTTGAGGCCGTCGACCGGAAGCGTGCCGAGGTGGACGAGCGAGGCATGGCCGGTGCCGAAGTCGTCGAGCGCGATGCGGACTCCGGCGGCGCGGAGCGCGTCGAGATGGGCGGCGAGGCGGGCGATGCCGCGGTCGAGGAGGACGTGCTCGGTGATCTCGAGCTCGAGGGCGCAAGGGGGCACGCCGGCATCGGCGAGGAGGGCGAGGACGTCGCGGGCGAAGTCCTCGGCCATGAGCTGGGCGGTGGAGACGTTGACGCCCACGCGGATGGGGCGGCCGGCCGCGGCGGCAAGCTGGCGGGCGGCGTCGAGCGCCTGGGCGAGGACGGCGCGGCCGAGGAGGGCGGCAAGGCCATGCTCGTCGGCGGCGGCGACGAACTCGGGCGGGGGGACGGGGGTGCCCTGGTCGGTCCAGCGGGCGAGCGCCTCGAAGCCGTCGACGCGGCCGGAGGCGAGGTGGACCTGGGGCTGGAGGGCGATGGCGACCTCGCCGTGGGCAAGGGCGCGGCGGAGCCGCTCGGCGAGGCGGCGGCGGCTGGCGAGCTCCTCGGCGAGATGGGCGGTGTAGGCGACGGCGCGGCCGCGGCCCTGGCCCTTGGCGGCGTAGAGGGCGCGGTCGGCGCGGCGGAGCAGCTCCTCGCAGTCCTCGATGTCGGGGGTGGCGGACGCCGCGCCGATCGAGAGCGAGGGGACGAGCGTCATGCCGGCAAGGCGCAGCGGGCGGGTGCAGCGGGCGAGGAGCTCGGCGGCGCGGGCCTCGGCCTGGTCCGCGCCGACCTCGGCGAGGAACAGGGCGAACTCGTCGCCGCCGAGGCGGGCGGCGAGGTCGGTCTTGCGGACCGCGCGGGCGAGGCGGCGGGCGACGAGGCGGAGGAGAAGGTCCCCGGCCTCGTGGCCGTAGCTGTCGTTGACCGACTTGAAATGGTCGACGTCGACGAGGAGGAGGGTGCCGGCGGGCGGCGTGCCGGGCCCCATGCGGGCCTTCATGGCCTTGAGGATGGCCATGAAGCCGGCGCGGTTGAGGAGGCCGGTCAGGGCATCGCGGCTGGCGGCGTCGCGCGCCTGGAGCTCGGCGGACTTCAGCGCGCTGATGTCGGTGCGGACCCAGATGAGGTTGCCCGAGGGCGAGCGCTTCGAGGAGGAGAGGAGCCAGCGCCCGTTAGGCAGGCGGGTCTCGAGCCCGTCGACTCCGGCGGCAATCATGGCGGCGCCCTCGCGGGCGAGGTGGTCGAGCCTGCCGCTGCCATCGTCGGCGATGCCGAAGGCGCGATTGTACCAGGCGCGGGCCGAGGTCTCGAGCGGGCAGCCGGGAACGAGGACGTCGGCGATCTCGGGGAACCAGTCGAGGAGCCTGCGGTTGGCGAGCAGCAGCCGGTTCTCGCTGTCGTAGGCGGAGATGAGGACGGGGACGCTGTCTATGACATCGCGCAGCAGCGTCTCGGCGTTGCGGCGGGCGGTCACCTCCTCCTCGATGCCGACGAACCCGGCGAGCGTGCCGTCCTCGCGGCGGACGGGGGAGATGGCAAGGCGGATCCAGTAGGATCGGCCGCTGGCGTGATAGTTGAGGATCTCGCCTTCGAAGGGTTCGCCGGCGCGCAGCGCCGCGCCGATGGCGCGCACGGTGGCCGGATCGGTGCCGGGGCCCTGGAGGAGCGACCCCGGCTTCCGGCCGACGAAGGCGGAGACCGGCCGGCCGGTGAGGCGCGCGAAGGCCGGGTTGGCCCAGACGGCGCGGCCGTCCGGGTCGGCGACGATCGCGGCGTTCGACATCTGCTCGACGACGAGGGCGAGGCGGCGGTGCTCCTCGGCGCGGGCGGTCGTCTCGGTCACGTCCTCGCAGGTGCCAAGGAGCCAGCGCATCGCGCCATCGGGGCCGGGGAGCGCGCGGCCGCAGGAACGAAGGAGGAGGGGACGGCCGGCGGCGGTGACGAGGCGGTTGGTCTGGTCCCAGGGGTCGCCGGTGGCGCGGGCGGTGGCGATGGTGGCGGCGAGGCGGTCCCGGTCTTCGGGCGCGTAGAAGGCGAGTGCCGAGGCGAGGTCGGGGGCGAAGCCGGCGGGGACCTCGTGGATGCGGCGGGTGAGCGCGCTCCACCAGACGCGCTCGGTTGCGAGATCGACCGCCCAGACTCCGAGGCCGGCCGCCTCGAACAGGGGCTCGAGCCGGCGCAGCGCCGGGACGGGGGAACCCGCGGCGCTGCGGCCAAGCGGAGGGGCGAAGTGGCGCAACGGAACTGCCTCGACACCATGGCCCGACGCCGCGCCGCGCGCACGTCGGGCCCTGGAGGTGAACGGCTGGGCGCGGGGGAAGCTTAGGGGCGCGGGCGGGAACGGGGCGCTCTGGCTCCTCGGGTAGGATTGGCTCGCGCCGATCCTCCTCTCTCCGGAGCCCGCGCTGGCGCGCTGGCTCCTCGGGTAGGATTCGAACCTACGGCCGTCCGATTAACAGTCGGATGCTCTACCGCTGAGCTACCGAGGACCAGCAGGGGCGGGAATCGCCGCCGCGGAACGCGATGTCAAGCCGGGCGAACCGGCTTCGCCGATCCTCCTCTCTGCGGTGCCCGCGCTGGCGCGCTGGCTCCCCGGGCAGGGTTGGCTGCGCTGGTGCGCGACGCTCTTCCCGCCGTGGTGCCGGCGGCGCTCCGGCTCGAACCCGCGGCCGCCCGATGAACTGTCGGATGCTCACCCGCCGAGCGACCGAGGACCAGCAGGGGCGGGGAAATCGCCGCCGCGGAACGCGATGTCAAGCCGGGCGAACCGGCTTCGCCGATCCTCCTCTCTGCGGTGCCCGCGCTGGCGCGCTGGCTCGGCGGGCAGGGTTGGCTGCGCTGGTGCGCGAGGCCCCTCCCGCCGTGGTGCCGGCGGCGCTCCGGCCGGAACCTGCGGCTGTCCGATGAACTGGCGGATGTGCACCCGCCGGGCGACCGGAGACGAGCAGGGCGCGTGCGTCGCCGCGCTGCTGCGGAATGTCGGGACGGGCCGACCTGGACGCGGCGGCCCTCCCCGGGGGCGATGCCCGTTGCCGGGGAGGCGAGGGGAAGCTAGCCTGATGTCGGGGCAGCGCGCCCACGGGTCGTCCCGGCGCGAAGGAAGGAGGGATCCATGACACGGGTGCGAGGCGGGCTTGCGGCGGCGGCGCTGGCGCTGGCGCCGGCGGCGCAGGCGGCAACCAACATCATTCCGGCGGGCTTCAGGGTGATCAGCTGGCCCGGCACGGCGGGCGTGCTCCGGGCCGGCTCGCCCTGGGGCCCCGGCTCGACGCTGTCGAACCCGTTTGCGCCGGTCGACGGCCTGTTCCGGCCGGAGATGACCCAGTGGAACAACGGCAGCTTCTGGTGGGACCAGCACCCGAGCGTGAACCCGTTCGAGCTGTTCTGGACGGTGATCCTCGACAGGCCCTACACCCTCAACCGGCTGGTGGTGCAGGCCGACAACAACGACAGCTACATCGTCGAGGCCTGGGATGGCGCGCGCTGGACCGTCGTGTTCGACGTTCCGGAGGTGGACGGCTTCGGGCTGATGACCCGCGACAGCGGCATCCTCCCCGCTTTTACGACCGACCGGCTGCGGTTCCGGGCGACCGGCGGCGATCTCTACCATGCGCTCTCGGAGCTGCAGGCCTTCGCGGTGCCCGAGCCCGCGACCTGGGCGATGCTGATCGCCGGCTTCGGCCTGGTGGGCGGCACGCTCCGGCGGCGGAGGGCGCTGCCGGCCTGACGGGCGAACGCCAGGGCGGGGACGCGGGGGCCGGGGCCGGGGCGGGAGACACCGCGCCATCTTGACCGGGGCGGCGCCTGGCGTCGGGTGGGGTCATGTTCGTCTTTCACGAGGCCTATGCGGCGGCGCTGCCCGCCGGGCGTCGGTTTCCGGGCGGCAAGCACCGGGCCGTCAAGGACGCGCTTGCCGCCGTGGTGCCGGCGGCGCGGTTCGTGGAGCCCGGGCCGGCGGGACGGGAGCTGCTCCTCGCGGTGCACGGAGCGGCCTATGTGGAGGCGGTGCTGGCAGCGCGCGTGCCCGCCCCGCTCGAGCGGCGGATCGGCTTTGCCGTGACGCCCGCCGTTGCCATGCGGGCGCGGCTCGCGGTGGGCGGAACGCTGGAAGCGGTGGCGCTGGCGCGCGCGACGGGCTTTGCCGCCAACCTTGCCGGCGGCGCCCACCACGCCATGCCGGACTGGGGCGCGGGCTTCTGCGTGCTCAATGACCTGGCAGTGGCTGCCGCAGCGGAGGTGCGCGCGGGGCGGCGGGTGCTGGTGGTGGACATGGACGTGCACCAGGGCGACGGCACGGCCATGTGCCTCGCGGGCGTCGAGGGGGCCTTTACCTTCTCGATCCATGGCGAGCGGAACTTCCCCGTGCGCAAGGCGGTCTCCGACCTCGACGTGGGGCTTCCCGACGGCTGCGGCGACGACGCCTACATGGAGGCGCTGGCGGCCGGGTTGGCCGCAGCCTTTGCCCGCGCGCGGCCGGACCTCGTGCTGGTGCAGGCTGGCGTTGACGTGCACGAAGGCGACGCGCTGGGGCGGCTTGCGCTTTCCGACGCCGGGCTTCGCGAGCGGAGCCGGCTGGTGCGCGAGGCCTGCCTTGCCGCCGGCGTGCCCGTGGCGGCGACGCTCGGCGGCGGCTACGGGCCGGAGCCGGGGGTGCTGGCGCGGCGGCACGCGCTGGCGCTGGCGGGGCTGGCCGGCCTCCCCTCGCCATCGTTGCAGGATGATGAAAAGGCGCTTCCCCGCGCGGGGCTTGGCGCCTAGGTTCGGCGCCCGAGCAGAAACCGAAGCGGAGCAGACGATGGCCACCCTTGCGCAAGCCCCGGCCGGGGACGCCTCCGGCCAGCCCGGGCTCGACCCCCACGCCGACCATGTGGTGGTGCGCTTTGCCGGCGACTCGGGCGACGGGATGCAGCTGACCGGCGGGCAGTTCACCATCTCGACCGCGCTTGCCGGCAACGACCTTGCGACCTTCCCCGACTTTCCCGCCGAGATCCGCGCGCCGCAGGGCACGCTGTTCGGAGTCTCGGCCTTCCAGATTCACTTCGGCTCGAGCCGGATCGACACGGCAGGCGACCAGCCCGACGTGCTCGTCGCGATGAACCCGGCGGCCCTGAAGGTGAACCTCAAGGACCTGCGGGTGGGCGGCATGATCATCGCCGACTCGGGCGAGTTCGGCGAGCGCAACCTGAAGAAGGCGGGCTACGAGACGAACCCGCTCGAGGACGGGAGCCTGGCGAAGTACCAGCTGCTCGCCTTCGACATCAGCCGGCAGACGCTGGAGGCGGTGAAGGAGTTCGGCCTGGGCAACAAGGATGCGCTCAGGTGCAAGAACATGTGGACGCTGGGGCTGGCGCTCTGGATGTTCGGCCGGCCGAGGAAGCCCGTGATCGACTGGCTGACGCGCAAGTTCGGCCCCAACGCGCTGCTGAGGGACGCCAACATCGCGGCCTTGAACGCCGGCCACGCCTATGGCGAGACGGCGGAGCTCTCGGGGCCGCTGAAGCAGTTCCGGGTGGCGCCGGCGGCGGTGGAGCCCGGCTTCTACCGGACCGTCACGGGGGCGGAGGCCCTGTCGCTGGGCCTGGTGGCCGGCGCCAAGCTCGCCGGGCTGCCGCTCTTCTTCGGCGGCTACCCCATCACCCCGGCCTCGTCGCTCCTCCACGCGCTGGCGCGCCTCAAGGAATATGACGTGACGACCTTCCAGGCGGAGGACGAGATCGCCGCCATCTGCGCGGCGATCGGGGCGAGCTATGCGGGGAGCCTTGGCGTCACCTCCTCCTCGGGGCCGGGGATTGCGCTCAAGACCGAGGCCATGGGGCTTGCGGTCATGACCGAGCTGCCGCTCGTCATCGTCAACTCGCAGCGCGGCGGGCCCTCGACCGGGCTGCCCACCAAGACCGAGCAGTCGGACCTCTACCAGGCGGTCTATGGGAGGAATGGCGATACGCCGATGCCGGTGATTGCCGCGAGGAGCCCTTCCGACTGCTTCGAGGTGGCAATCGAGGCGTGCCGGCTGGCGCTCATGTTCATGACGCCGGTGATGCTCCTGACCGACGGCTACATTGCGAACGCCGCCGAGCCGTGGCGCGTGCCGAAGGTGGAGGACTTCCCGCCCATTCCGGTGCGCTTCCACACCGAGGTGCCAGCGGAGGGGCACATCAACCCCTATGCGCGCGACCCGGAGACGCTGCGGCGGATCTGGATCAGGCCGGGGACGCCCGGGCTTACCCACCGGATCGGCGGGATCGAGAAGAGCTACGCGACAGGGAACATCGACTACAGCCCGGAGAACCACCAGAAGATGACCGACACGCGGAAGGCCAAGGTGGACGGGATTGCCCGCTACATTCCGGCCCAGCGCGTGGAGCTGGGTGAGGAGACGGGCGACCTTGCCGTGGTGGGCTGGGGCTCGACCTTCGGCCCCATCCGCCAGGCGGTGGCGCGGTGCCGGGCGCGGGGGATCAGGGTATCGCACATCCACCTGCGGCACCTGTGGCCGCTGCCGGCGAACCTTGGGGCGCTTCTTGCCGGCTTCCGCCGCGTGCTGGTGCCGGAGATGAACACGGGGCAGCTGAAGACGCTGCTCCGCGACCAGTATCTGGTGGATGCGCGGCCGTTCTCGAAGGTGTCGGGCCAGCCGTTCCGGATTGCCGAGATCGAGGCGGCCATCGAGGGCATGCTGGCCCACTGACATGCCGCCGGGGAAGGCAATCGGACAGCGCGGCTCATGGTTCGCGACCGCCGGGGGCGGAAGGCTTCCGTGCGTCCACAAGCATGTCTTCCGGAACGGTCGATACGAGGCGCCGCGCGCCTGGCAGAGTGACCCGAAGCACGTCGAGCTGGTGGAGGGCATCAGGCGGCTTCGGCGGGTCATCCTGAGCGACGACAAGGTGATCGGGGACGGCGAAGGGTTCGAACGGACGGGCTATATCGCGATCTGGGAGGTGGACGACGTCTCCATGGGAGAACGACGTGCTGACCTTCCGGTTCGTCAGGCGACTGGAAGACCTGAGGTGATCCGATGAACGAGATGACGAAGCCGGTGCCGGCGACGCGGCCGGAGGACTGGGCCTCGGATCAGGAGGTGCGCTGGTGCCCGGGCTGCGGGGACTATGCCATTTTGAAGGCGGTGCAGCGGACCATGCCGGAGCTCGGCGCCCGGCCCGAGACCACGGTCTTCATCTCCGGCATCGGCTGCTCGAGCCGCTTTCCCTATTACATGGAGACCTATGGCTTCCACACCATCCACGGCCGGGCGCCGGCGATCGCAACAGGGGTGAAGCTCGCCAACCCCGAGCTCGACGTGTGGATCGTGACCGGCGACGGCGACGGGCTCTCGATCGGCGGCAACCACATGCTCCACCTGCTCAGGCGCAACCTCGACTGCCAGGTGCTGCTGTTCAACAACGAGATCTATGGGCTGACCAAGGGCCAGTATTCGCCGACCTCGCGGGTGGGGACGAGGAGCCCGTCGACGCCGTGGGGGTCGGTCGAGCGGCCGGTGTTCCCGTGCGAGTTCGCGCTGGGCGCGGGCGCGCGCTTCATCGCCCGTGTGATCGACACCGCGCAGAAGCAGATGCCCGACGTGCTGAAGCGGGCCTACCGCCACAAGGGCACGAGCTTCGTCGAAATCTACCAGAACTGCGTGGTCTACAACGACGGAGTGTTCGAGGACTTCACCGACAAGCGGAACGCGGCCAACACCCAGATCTGGCTGGAGCACGGCAAGCCGATGCTGTTCGCCAACGGGACCAAGGGCCTGGCCGTCAACCGCGAGACGCTCAGGATGGAGGTGGTGGACACCTCCGACGGCGACCTCTCGCGCGTGACGGTGCACGACGAGACCAACAAGGCCATTGCCAAGATGCTGGTCTCGATGCGCTTTCCGGAGTTCCCGGTGGCGCTCGGCGTCATCTTCTGCGACCCCCGGCCCAATTTCGGCGAGGCGCTCGAGCGGCAGAAGACCGAGCACACGCAAGGCCTGGTGGCCGACCTCGACGCGCTCCTCAGGAAGGGGCCGAGCTGGGAGGTCAGGCCGCAGGACGCCGGGCCGGCCTGAGGCCGGGGCCGGGCAGCGCCGCGCGGGGCTGCCGAGGAGGCCGCGGGGGATCGGCAGGGCGGCGCCCGTAAGGACGGGCGGGAGCCGACGAGGGCCGGAGCCATGCGCCTGCCGACGGAACCGCTTGCCTCCGAGCCGGATGCCGAAACCCGGCTGTTCCTCCGCGTGCGGGACGGCGACCCGGGGGCCTTCCGGCAGCTGGTGCGGCGGATCGCCGGCCCGAGCCTTGCGCTTGCCACGCGGACGCTCGGCGACGTGGCGCTGGCCGAGGAGGCCGTGCAGGAGGCGCTGACGAAGCTGTGGCGCGAGGCGGCGCGCTTCGATGCGGGCCGCGGCGGCTTCTGGCCCTGGTGGCGGCGGATCCTCGTGAACGCCGCGCTCGACGGCCGGCGGCGGCTGCGGCCCGCGGCACCGCTCGAGGCGGCGGGCGACCCGCCGGACCCGGCGCCGGGGCCGGGCGAGCAGGCCGAGGCCGCCGACCTCGACCGCCGGCTGGCGGCCGCGATGGCGAGGCTTCCGGCGCGGCAGCGGGCCGCGCTTGCGCTCTTCCACGGCGAGGGCCTGGCGATGGCCGAGGTGGCGGACGCGCTGGGCACGAGCGCCAAGGCGGTGGAGGGGCTGCTTGCGCGCGGGCGGGCGGCCTTGCGGGCGATGCTGGACGGAGAGGCGCGATGACGGACGAGGGACGGCAGGGGACGCGGCGGCCGGTGGACGGCGCGGCGCTCGATGCGGCGCTCGATGCGGCGCTCGATGCGGCGCTGGCGCGCTGGGCGCGGGCGCCGTTCGCCGCGCCGGCGGGGGAAGCCGCGGCGATCGCGCGTATCGTGGCGCATGGAGACGGTCTTGCCTCGGCGCCTTCCCGACCGGCCCTGCCGGCGCGGCGGCGCTGGTGGCCGCTTGTGACGGGGGTGGCGGTGGCCGCCTCGGTCGCGCTGCTGGTGCTGGTGCCGCGGCCGGGGCCGGACCTGCCTGAGGATGGCGCCGGCGCAGGCGAGGCGAGCTTCGCGCTCCTGTTCACGCCGGTGCCCGAGGAGGAGATGCCGTTGTGATGCGAAGGTTCGTGAAGGTGGCCGCGGCGGCGCTGCTGGCGGCGCCCGCACTGGCGCAGGGCGCGCCCCCTGCGCCCCCTGCCTCGCCCGCAGGCCCGGGGAAGGGCTGGGAGCCCCGGGCCGAGCGGCCCGAGCTGCGCGGGCCGAAGGGCGCGCGGATGTTCGGCGATGTCTCCGAAGAGGGCCGGGCGACCCTTTCGGCGGCGATGCGGGCGACCACGCCCGAGGAGCGGGCCGAGCTTCGGGCCGCGCGCGACCGGGTGAACGCGCTGATCGGCGCCGAGCGGCTGGATGTGCCGGCGCTCCGGCGGGCGATGGAGGAGGAGCGGCGGATCGCCGACCGGCTGCAGGCCAAGCGGCAGGCGGCCCTGCTCGAGGCGGTGCAGAAGCTCTCGGTGGCCGACCGCAAGGCCTTCGCCGCCGACGCCATGGCCGGCCGGCGGCGGGCCGAGGAACGGGCTGCGGCCTGGCGGGCCTGGGCCGAGGAGCAGCGCGGGCGGATGCGCGACCGGCCGGCGCCGCCCCCGCCGCCGCCCCCGCCGCCGCCTCCGCCGCCGCCGCCGGGCGGGGGCGCGATTTCCGGCTGACCGGGACGCGCGGGGACCTTGCCCCTTTCGCCCCGCTCGGACAGGGAGGAGGCGGGGCGCAAGGGGGCGGCGACGCGGGAGACGGACGATGCGGAAAGACGTTCTGAGGGCAGGCCTTCTCGCAGTGGCGCTGGCGCTGGCGGCGGGCGCCGGGCCGGCCGAGGCGCAGGGACGGCGGGGCATGCAGGGTTCGGACATGTTCGCCGGCATGTCGCCGGAAGGCCGGCGGGTGATGAGCGCGGCGCTGCTCGACTCCCGCTCCGACCCGCTGCGCGCGCAGGTGGAGGCCGCGCACGAGGCGACGCTCAGGCTGCTCGAGGCCGACCCGCTCGACCGCGAGGCGCTCGCGCGCGCGATGCAGGAGGAAGACGCGCTGCTTGCCCGGCAACTCGAGGCACGGCGGGAGCGGCTTCTCGAGGCGTTCGCGAAGCTCTCGGCGGCCGACCGCCGCGCCTGGGCGGCGGGCAACCGGGCGCGGCGGGCGGAGATGCCGGGCCGCGGCCTCGGGCGGCCCTAGGCCGACGGGGCGCGGCCCCCGGGGAGCGCGCGGCCGGCGACAGTGGGGCGCCGGGGCTCCCGGAAAGGGGAGAATGTCTTGGCCTGACCCCGTGTGGCTTCGGGGAGAGTCGTGGGTCTGGTCAGGCCCGCGAAGGGGACCCGCCGGCCAGGGGCCCCCGCGACGCCTGCGTCGCGGGGTGGGCTCGGCCAGGGGCCCCCGCGACGCCTGCGTCGCGGGGTGGGCTCGGCCCGGGGTCCACGCGGCGCCTGCGTCGCGGGGTGGGCTCGGCCCGGCCTGCGGCGGCTCCGCCGGTCAGGCTTCGCCCGAGGGCAGCCGCCTGCGGCCTAGTAGCGCCACTCGACCGTGCCGGTGAAGGTGCGCGGCGGGCCGTAGAAGCCGATCACCGAATCGCCGAAGAGCGCGCCGGGGAAGTTGTAGCCGCCGACGCGGTAGCGCGCATCGGTCAGGTTCCTAGCATGGAAGCCGAGCCGGAAGCGGTCGTTGGCGCTCGTCCAGTTGATGTTGACGTCGACGAGGACATAGCCGTCCTCGTCGAGGAGGGGAGTCTTCACCTCGAAGAGCTGGTAGGAATCGCGGAAGGCGAGCATCGGGTTGACGGCGAGCGTGCCGCGGGCGAGCGCGACCTCCCAGGTGAGGCCGGCGTTGATCGTCCAGGCCGGGGTGTTCTGGAGGAAGCGCTCATTGGAGACGTCGACCGGTGCCGTGCCGCCGAAGATGAAGGTGAGGAACTCCCGGTAGTCCCCGTGGGTGTAGCCGATGCCGAGGTTCGCCGAGACGCCCATGGGAAGGCGGGCGGTGGCTTCCGCCTCGAAGCCCCAGATGACGAGCTGGCCGGCATTGTCGACGAAGCTCGCGATTCCGCCGAGCGCGTTGGGGACCTGGATGGTGACCTGCTGGTCGCGGTAGTTGGAGCGGAAGCCGGCGAGCGCGACGAAGAGCGACCGGTCGAGGAAGCTGCCCTTGAGGCCGGCTTCGACCGTGCCGATGGTCTCGGGGGCGTAGCCGTTGACCGTGGTGGGGGTGAAGAGGGCATCGCCGCGCATGTCGAAGCCGCCTGACTTGAAGCCCTTGCCCCAGCTTGCGTAGACGTTGACCTCGGGCGTGAGCGCGTAGGTGGCGCTGATGCGGGGGGTGACGCGGTCGTCGGTGCGGTCGTTGGTGTAGTCGGTGCGCACCAAGCCGGGGATGGCGGCCGGATTGCCGAAGAGGGGCGAGCGAATGCCGGTGAAGTTGCGGCGGAAGACGGTGCCTTCCTTGCGGTCCTCGGTCCACCGGAGGCCGGCGGAGAGGGTGAGCCTTTCGGTCAGGGCGTAGGAGAGGTCGCCGAAGAGGGCGATCGAGCGGGTGTCGACATCGCCCGACGTCAGGATGGTGAGGTTGGCGCCGCCGAGGACGGTATCGAAGGCGCCGGCGGCATTGCCCTCAAGATAGAAGACGCCGGCGACGCCCTGGAGCCGGCCGAGGCTGAGGAGCGCCTGGACTTCCTGGGTGAACTGCCAGTCCTCGTAGAAGGCGGGGACGTCGAGGACCGGGCCGGGGGTGTTGTCGAAATCGATGAGCGTGTCGGTGCGGCTGCCGCGATAGGCGGTGATGGACTTGAGCGTGAGCGCATCAGAGGCAGTGAACTCGGCCGTGGCGGAGACGCCCCAGGTGGTGACCCTGTTGTCATCGCCGAGGCCGGCGCGGGTGTCATACTTCGACGGCAGCGGCGCGAAGACGGGGTTGCCGGCGAAGCCGATCTCGCGGTGGCCGTGGCGGGGATTGCTCGTGTCGACCATGCGGTCGCCGGCGAGGCGGAGGAAGAGGCGGTCCCCCGGAGTCCATTCGGCGGCAGCGCGGAAGGCAAGCACGTCCTTGTCATAATGCGCGGCGCCGGTCGTCAGGTTCTCGCCGAAGCCGTTGCGGTTGTACCAGCCGACGGCGCCGCCGACGGCGAGCGTCTCGCCCAGCGGCAGGGAGGCGCGGACGACGGCGTCGGCCTGGCCGTAGCTGCCGAACTGGCCGCGGACCATGAGCGAGGGATCGCGGCCGAGGCGGCGGGTGACGTACTTGATGGCGCCGCCGATGGTGTTGCGGCCGTAGAGCGTGCCCTGGGGCCCGCGGAGCACCTCGATCCGGTCCATGTCGAGGATGTCGAGGACGGCGCCCTGGGGCCGGGCGATGTAGACGTCGTCGACATAGAGGCCGACTCCGGGCTCGAAGCCCCAGAGCGGATCCTGCTGGCCGACGCCGCGGATGAAGCCGATGAGCGTGGAGTTGGAGCCGCGGGCGACCTCGAGGGTGAGGTTGGGGGTCTGGCGCTGGAGGGCCGTGATGTCGGGGGCGCCCTGGGCCTCGAGGGTGGCGCCGGCGACGACGGAGAGGGAGATGGGGACGTCGACGAGGCTTTCCTCGCGGCGGCGGGCGGTGACGACGATGTCGGTTGCCTCGCCCTCGGCGATGGCCGGGGCGGGGGCCTGCTGGGCGCGGGCGGGGGCGAGGCCGGTGACGAGGCTGGCGAGGAGGGTGGAGGCGAGGGTGGAGGCGCGGAGGGTTGCGCGGGCGGCATGGGTGGACATGGGGCTCCCCGAGGCTTGATTGGCGGTTGGCCAGGCGATTACTGAAAGTTGAATCGGATTTCAACTGAGGAGGCGGGTATGGGCGGTGCGGGCGATGGCGGGGCGGACGGTCCGGCTGGGGCCGTGGCGCGGGCGCCACGCACGAAGCGGGGGGAGCGGACGCGGGCCGCGCTCATCGACGCGGCGGCGGCCGAGTTCGGCGAGAAGGGGTTCCACGCGACCGGCATCACCGACATCACCCGCCGGGCGGGGGTGGCGCTGGGGAGCTTCTACACCTGGTTCGATTCGAAGGAGGCGATCTTCCGCGCGGTGGTCGCCGACATGTCGGGGCGGGTGCGCGACGCGGTGGCGCCGCGGCTTGCCGGGGTGGAGGGGGCGCTCGCGCGCGAGGCGGCGGCGCTTGCCGCCTTTCTCGAGGTGGTGGCGAGGGAGCGCCTCCTCTACCGGATCATCGACGAGGCCGAGTTCGTGGCCCCCGACGCGCACCGGGCGCATTACGAGACGACGGTGGGGCGGATTGCCGAGCGGCTGCGGGCAGGCGCGGCGGCGGGCGAGCTCAGGGACGGCGTGGGCGAGGTGGAGGCCTGGGCGGTCGCGGGGATGAACGTGTTCCTCGGACTGCGCTACGTGCTGTGGGCAGGCGACGGGGACCCGGGGGCCGACGAGGTGGTGGCCCGCGCGAACCTGCTGCTGGCGGAGGGGCTGGGGCGCTAGCGGAAGGGGATGTGGGGGCCGCAGTGGCCGATGATGACGGCGCGGCAGGCTCCTTCTAGGTCCGCGGCGCCTTCGTCAGAGGGGGATTTTTGCGATGCGCGGACGAAGCGCCGTATCGAGCCGGACAATGGCATCGATCATCCGGTCCTGGATGGCGGGCCATTCCGCTCGGTCGGAACGGTAGCCGCCTGGCTGCCGGAACTCGATCGACCGCCCGAGCTGTCCTTCGGACTCGATCCAGCTCAGGGCCGAGCCGAACTCGGCCTCGATCGCGTCCTTCTCGGCAAGGAGGTCGTCGAATGCCGGCTTGCTGTTCGAGATCCAGAGAAAGACGCTGTTGTCGAATTTTCTGATCCCGTAGCCGATAGACATTCCGGCGCGGCCGATACCGCCCAAGAGCCAAGGGCTGTACCCTGGGGTTCGCGTGGCATGGATTCTGGTCTTTTGCTTTGCCCGTTCCAGCAGACCTTCCCAAAACTGGTAACGCAGCAGGTCACGCTCGCGCAGTTCCTTGCGCTCTGCCTGGCGCTTGGCGCCGATTTGCGTCTGGAATTCGGCAGCCTCGGGCAGGGGGATCAGCTGCTGGATGTCGACAAGGAGGCGCCCATCCTCGATCCGGTAGGGCTTCATCCGGATGCAGCGGATGTCGATGTCGCGGTCGCGAAGCCAGAGAACCGAGGTGGTCAGTTCCTTGCCGAAATCTTCCTCGACAAGGATGATGCGGACGTCCGTCGCGAAATCCTCTTCCCTCGGCTCGCTCCATCCTAGGAATTCGAGAATGGCACGGCGCGCTGCCTCATGGTCGGCCGGGCCAGTCCCGTGCCTCGCCCGGTCCTGGGCCAGCGCGTCCGCTGCCTGATCGAAGGTCATGGAGGACACCATGGCGGCATAGCGGATGGCCTGCAGTTCCATGTGGCTGCCGTCGCCGGTGCGTTTCAGCTCCACAACCACCAGATTGGCGTCGCGGTCGAGGCAGAGAAGGTCGATGCGGCGGCTGCTGTCCACCCAGTTCCCATATTCCTCGGCCAGCACCATCAGCCCTTCCTCGAGGCAGCCGATATTGCCCTTGACGAGGCGCTGAAGATCCCTGCGTTCACGCAAGTTCTCGTCCCGGAAGCTGGTGCCTTGGACGGCTGTCAGCGAATTGGCGTCCAGGATAAAGACGGCCACGGTGGCTACGCCTCGCGCCCGGCGTTGTCGCGGCCGGGCGCAAGCCCGGGTTGTCGCGAGGATCGTCCTGCTGTCTGTGATGCCTCCATGCAGGTCGCCTTCGCCGATGGATACTGGCTGGTTGTGGCGTGGGAGGCAAGCGGTGGGCCGGAGGTCAGGGGCGCCAGCCGGTCTGGCGGGCGATCTCGGACCAGAGGAGGGTGGCGAGGCGGGTGGCCACGGGGCCGGGCCGGCCCGCGTGCGCCGTGCCGGTGCCGACGGGGGCCCCGTCGAGGCGGGTGATGGGAAGGAGCGGCCCGGTCGTCGAGGTCAAAAAGAGCTCGGGGGCGGTGCGGGCCTCGTCGAGCGTGAAGGGGCGCTCGGCAACCGCCATCCCGGCCGCGCGGGCAAGCCGCATCGCGGTCTCGCGCATGATGCCGGGGAGGATGCGCGCGGAGAGCGGGTGGGTGACGAGGGTGCCCGAGGAGGCGACCATCCACAGGTTGGTGGAGGCGCCCTCGGTCACCGTGCCATCCTCGAGGTGGAACATGGCCTCGAAGGCGCCGAGCCGGCGCGCCTCGGCCTTGCCGAGGACGGCGCCGAGGAGCCCGGTCGTCTTGAGGTCGCAGCGCTTCCAGCGCTGGTCGGGAAGCGCGACGACGGCGACGCCTTCCTGCTGCTGGGCGAGGCGCTGGCGGAAGTCGAAGGGCCGCGCCGTCATGACGAGGTTGGGCCGGACCCCTGCCGGGAAGCCATGGTCGCGCCGCGCGGTGCCGCGGCTGACCTGGATGTAGAGGAGGCCGTCGGCCAGGTGCGAGCGGCGCCAGAGCGTCTGCGCGATGGCGTCGAGCGCGGCGTCCGACGGCGCCCCTTCGATGAAGAGGGCGGCAAGCCCGCGCCGGAGGCGCCAGCGGTGCGCCGCCCAGTCGAGCGGGCGGCCGGCGAACATGGCGACGACCTCGTAGACGGCGTCTGCAAACTGGGTGCCGCGGTCCTCGACCGGGAGGCCTGCGTGGGCAAGCGGCAGGTAGCGGCCGTTGACGTAGGCGGTGGCGGGCATGGGCCGGCGCCCTAGGGCGACCGTGCCGGCGCGGCAAGCCGCCGGCGTTGCCGCGCGGCCGGGGGCCGGGCATGGCGGCCGGATGGTCGAGATTCTCTGGTTCCGGCAGGATCTCAGGCTCGCCGACCAGCCGGCGGCCAGTGCGGCGGCAGCGGCGGGCGAGGTGCTGCCGGTCTATGTGTGGGACGAGGTGTCGGACGGCGTGCGGCCGCCGGGCGGCGCGTCGCGCTGGTGGCTGATGCGGAGCCTTGCCGCGCTCGATGCCGACCTCAGGGCGCGGGGCGGGCGGCTCCTCGTGCTGGAGGGGCGGGCGGCGGACGTGCTGGCGAGCCTGGCGCGCGAGACCGGCGCGCGGGCCATCCACGCGACGCGCCAGACCGAGCCCTGGTGGGCGCCCATCGAGGCGAAGCTCGGCGGGCTTCTCAAGCTCCACGGCTGGCCGACGCTGCACCCTGCCGGTGCGCTGGTGACGAAGGCGGGCGGGCCGTTCCGGGTGTTCACGCCCTTCTGGCGGGCGCATGTGGCGAAGGGCGCGCCGGCTGCGCCCTGCCCTGCCCCCGGGACGATGCGCTTTGCCCCCGTGCCCGGGGGGCTGGCGGGGCGGGGGGTGCCGCGCTTTTCGCCGCGCTGGGCAGCCGGGTTCGATGGCGTGCCGGGCGAGGCGGGCGCCAGGGCCGCGCTCGCTGCGTTCCTGCCCAAGGTTTCGGCCTATGCGGCGCGGCGGGACTTTCCTGCCGAGGACGCGACCTCGCGGCTTTCGGCCCATCTCCACTTCGGCGAGATCTCGCCCCGCGCCTGCTGGCACGCGGTCGAGGGGCGCGACGGCGCGGAGGCCTGGCAGCGGCAGCTGGTGTGGCGCGACTTCGCCCACGAGCTCATCCGCCAGCACCCGGACTCGGCGGAGGTGCCGCACCGGCAGGCGTTCGCGGCGATGGCATGGACCGACGTGGAGCGGGAGCCGGGCCGGGGGTGGCTTGAGGCCTGGCAGGCGGGGCGGACCGGCTATCCGCTGGTCGATGCCGGGATGCGCCAGCTGTGGCGGACGGGCTGGATGCACAACCGGGTGCGCATGGTGGTGGGGAGCTTCCTCGTGAAGCATCTCGGGATCGACTGGCGGCTTGGCGAGCGCTGGTTCTGGGACACGCTCACGGATGCGGACCTTCCGAACAACGCGATGGGCTGGCAGTGGGTGACGGGGTGCGGGGTGGATGCCCAGCCCTTCCACCGGATCTTCGCGCCGGTCGGGCAGGCCGAGCGGTTCGACGCGATGGGCTACATCCGCCGCTGGGCCCCCGAGTACCGGAGCGTGGAGCCTGTCGACCCGATCGTCGAGCATGGCGCGGCGCGGGCGGCGGCGCTTGCCCGGCTGGCGGCCATCCGGAAGGAGGCGGGCGGCGCGGCGGACGGCGGCGCGGCGGACGGCGGCGCGGCGGACGGGGCCAGGGGCTAGCTGCGCAGGGCCTCGATGGGGGAGAGGCGGGCGGCGCGGGTGGCGGGATACCAGCCGAAGAAGATGCCGATGGCCGCCGAGATGGCGAAGGCGGCAACCACCGAGGCCGGCGAGATGATGGTGGGGAAGGGCAGCAACTGCGAGGCAAGCAGGGAGAGGCCCGTGCCGAGGAGGACTCCGAGCGCGCAGCCGACGAGCGAGAGCATGAGGGCCTCGAGCAGGAACTGGAGGCGGATGGCCGCGCGCGGCGCGCCAAGGGCCATGCGGATGCCGATCTCGCGCGTGCGCTCGGTGACCGAGACCAGCATGATGTTCATGATGCCGATGCCGCCGACGACGAGGCTGATGCCGCCGATGGCGCCAAGCAGCAGCGAGATGGCGCCGGTGGTTTCCTGGAAGGTCTGGCCGACGGCGGTCAGGTTGGTGATGGAGAAGTCGTTTTCCTCGCGGGGGCCGAGGCCGTGGCGGCGGCGCAGCAGCTCGGTGATGGCCTGCTCGACGGCCGGCATCGCCTCGGGGGTTGCGACCGCGACCGAGATGGTGCGCACGAACCGGCGGAAGGCGCCGCCCCCCTGGACGAGGCGGAGCGAGGCGGTGAGCGGAAGCACGACGACATCATCGCGGTCGACGCCGCCGATGCCCTGGCCGCGCTCGGGAAGCACGCCGATGACGGTGAAGGTGACGCCGCGCACGCGGAGGAGCTCGCCCAGGGGATCGCTCGCGCCGAAGAGCTGGCGGGCGACCGTCTGGCCGATGACGGCGACGCGGGCGGCCTGGCGCTCCTCCATGGCGGAGAAGGCGCGGCCGTCTTCGGGATACCAGTTCTGGACGGTGAACCAGGCGGGCGTGGAGGTGGTGACCTGGGTCAGCCAGTTGGTGGGGCCGGCCACCACCTGCGCCGTGAAGCCGGAGGAGGGGGCGGCAGCGATGACGTCGGGCAGGCGGGCGATGGCCTCGGCGTCGTCGAGGGTGAGCGTGGGCCGCGAGCCCGCGCCCTGGCTGAAGCCGCCGCCGGTGCGCGCTGCGCCCGAGTTGACGATGAGGAGGTTGGAGCCGAGGGCGGCGATGGAGCGCTGGACCTGGCCCTGCACGCCGTTGCCGATGGCGAGCATGAGGATGACGGCCGCGACCCCGATGATCATGCCGAGCATGGTGAGGCCGGAGCGCAGCCGGTTGGCGGCAAGGGCTGCGACCGCCTCGGCGAGCATGGGGCCGAGGAGAGGGGCGACGCCCGGGGCCGGTGCGCGGGCGACGGGCGGGGCAAGCGGAAGCGGCGCGTTCACGAGGCAACCACCTCTGGCGAAGCGGCGGGGCCGGGGGTGGCAAGGACGCGGGCAGGGGGCCCGTCGTCGACGATGCGGCCGTCCTGGATGCGCACCACGCGGTCGGTCGCGGCGGCGACGCCCGGATCGTGGGTGACGAGGATGACGGTGACCCCGTTCTCGCGGTTGAGCGCCTTGAAGAGCGCGAGGATCTCGGCGCCGGTGCGGCTGTCGAGCGCGCCGGTGGGCTCGTCGGCAAGGAGCAGGCGCGGCCCGACGGCAAGCGCGCGGGCAATCGCGACGCGCTGCTGCTGGCCGCCGGAGAGCTGGGAGGGCCGCGAGCCGCCGCGGTCGCCGAGGCCGACGCGGGCGAGGAGCGCCTCGGCCCGGGCGCGGCGCTCGCGCGCGGGCACGCCCGCGTAGACGAGGGGAAGGGCGACGTTGTCGCGCGCGGTGAGGCGGGGCAGCAGGTTAAACTGCTGGAAGACGAAGCCGATGGCGCGGTTGCGCAGGTGCGCGAGCGCGGGCTCGGACATGGCGGAGGTGTCCTCGCCGTCGATGAGGAAGCGGCCGGCGCTCGGCGTGTCGAGCGCGCCGATGATGTTCATGAGGGTGGACTTGCCCGAGCCGGACGGCCCCATGATGGCGAGGAACTCGCCCGGGTTGACCGTGAGGCTGACGCCGGCGAGCGCGCGGAAGCTGCCGGCCTCGGAGGCATAGTCCTTGACGATGTCCTCGAGGACGAGGAGGGGGCGGGGGCGGGGGCCGGGCCCGGGGCCGGAGGGTGGCGGGGAGACGGGAGGGCCGGGCATCAGCCGCCTCCCCCGGGCCGGCCGCCGGTCGGGCGGCCGCCGCTTCCCGCGCGGGGGTTCTTGAGGTCTGCAAGGATGACGCGCTCGCCCTCGGCGAGCGGGCCGGAAAGCACCATCGTGGAGTCGTCGTCGGAGGCGCCGACGCGCAGGCGCCGGGGCTCGGGCCGGCCGCCCTGTCCCAGCACGAAGACGGTGGCCGGGAAGCCCTCGGCCACCTCGCCGGGGGGCCGGCTGCTGCGCGCGCGGCCGCCGGCGCGGCGCTCGGCGTCGCGCAGCGTCTTCGGGTCGAAGTCGGCCGGGCGGAAGGCGAGCGCACCATTGGGGATGAGGAGGACGCCGCGGTGGTCCTTGACCGCGAAGCTGGCGGTTGCCGTCATGCCCGGGAGGAGCGCGCCGTCGGGGTTGTCGACGGCGATGATGACGGTGAAGGTGACGACGTTCTGCTGGGTGGAGGGGTTGAGGCGGATCTCGTCGACCCTGCCCTGGAAGCGGCGCTGGCCCCAGGCATCGACCGTGAAGCTGACGTCCTGGCCGACCCGGACCCGGCCGATGTCGGACTCGGCGACCGCGGCCTCGATCTGCATCTTGGTGAGGTCGGCGGCGATGGTGAAGAGGGTGGGAGTCTGGAAGCTGGCGGCGACCGTCTGCCCGACGGCCACGTCGCGGCTGATGACGATGCCCGAGACCGGCGCGCGCACGACCGAGAAGAGGAGGTTGGCGCGGTCCTGGGCGACGGCGGCCTCGGCGGCCCTGACGTCGGCCGCGGCGACGGCGGCGGTGGCGACGGCCTGGTCACGGGCCTGGGCGCTCAGGAACTCGCGGGCGAACAGCTGCTCGGCGCGGCGGCGGTTGGCCTCGGCGAGCGCGGCCTGGGCGCGGGCGCGGGCGAGATTGGCTTCCGACTGGCCGAGGCGGGCGCGGAACAGGCGCGGGTCGAGCTCGAGGAGGACCTGGCCGGCCGTGACCCGGTCGTTGTAGTCGGCGTGGATCTTCTCGACCGTGCCGGAGACCTGGACGCCGACGTTGACGACGGTGACGGGGCTCAAGGTGCCGTTGGCGCTGATGCGCTCGGCAAGGTCGCCGCGGACGACCTCGGCGGTCTGGTAGCGCTCGGCGGCGCGCTCGCCGCGGCCGAACTGCCACCAGGCGAGCCCGCCGGCGGCAGCGAGCACGACGAGGACAAGGGCGAGGCGTATCGCAGCGCCGGACCGGCGGGCGGTCATGGCGCTGCGCTTTCGGCGCCACCCCTCGCGGGCGCAGGCGCTGCGGGGCGGTTGCCCGCGGGGAGGCAGCACGACGGCGAGGCCACGGACGTCCTACGGCGCAGGGCTGGCCGATCCCCCGGCGGGGCGGCGGATGGTGGGGCGAGGCACGGACGCCCGTTAGGGGCGGGCGTGCGGGGAGGCAAGGCCGGGGCTTGCACCGATGATGCGAAATCGGCCAGTTGGCGACGGGGGCGGAACATGCTCTAGGAGAGCCCCATGGATCAGGTGATGGCGACAGCGGCGACGGAACGGGCGCCGCGGATCCTGGTGGTGGACGACGACGTCGGCATCCGCTCGCTGGTCTCGACCTACCTCAGCCGCGAGGGCTATGCGGTGGAGGTGGCGGGCGACGCCGCGGCGATGGACCGGGCGCTGGCCGAGGCAACGGCAGCCGGCGAGCCGTTCGATCTCGTGGTGCTCGACCTGATGCTGCCGGGCGAGCCGGGGCAGGAGGCCCTGAAGCGCATGGCGCCCAATGCGCTGGCCCCGGCCGTGGTGGTGCTCTCCGCGCTCGGCGACGTGGCCGACCGGATCGAGGGCCTGGAGCTCGGGGCCGACGACTATCTCGCCAAGCCCTGCAACCCGCGCGAGCTTCTCGCGCGGATTCGCGCCGTGCTCCGGCGGCGGGCGGCGCGCGGGGCAGGTGCGGGAACCGTGGTGGGCTTCCGCGGCTGGACGCTCGACCTCGTGCGGCGCGAGCTGCGCACGCCCTCGGGCGTGCTCATCAACCTGGCCGACTCCGAGTTCCTGCTGCTCAAGCACTTCGTGGAGCACCCGGGCGAGACGCTCTCACGCGAGACCCTGCTCGCGCTGGCCGGCTCGGCCGAGGCGGGGGGGCGCGCGATCGACGTGCAGGTGAGCCGGCTCCGGCGCAAGCTCTCGGTGGAGGGCGAGCTGGCCGAGGACCTCATCCGCACGGTCAGGAACGGCGGCTACATGTTCACGGGGCGGCCGGTCTGGGGCTGATGCGGCGGCGCTCGCCCCCGCTGTTCCTCGCCATCTTCGGGCTGGTGCTGCTCACCCTCCTCGTGTCGCAGCTGGTGGCGGCCGGGCTCCTCGTGCTCGTGCGCCCGGGCGGACCCGCGGCCATGTCGACGGCAGCCGTTGCCGCCGAGATCCGGGGAGGGAGCGGCCAGCTTCGGGTGCGGACGCGCGCCCTGCCGCCGCCGCGTGCCCAGAGCGAAGCGGAAGCGCGGGTGGCCGCCGAGCTCGCCCGCGCGCTCGGGGTGGAACCTGCCGACGTGCACGTGGACATGGCGCGGATGCAGCGCGACCGTTTCATCCTGGTGGACATGGGCACGGCGGATGCGCCCGACGTGCGCCCGGTGCTGGTGGGGGACTTTTCCGTTTCCGTGCGCGGGAGCGACGGGCGCTGGCGGAGCTTCTCGCCGGTGGGCGAGGCGGTGTTCGACACGGTGGAGAAGCGCTACGTCCTGCTGTTCGTGGCGGGCGCGCTCCTGATGCTGCCGGTGGCCTGGTGGCTCTCGCGCCTGCTCGCGCGGCCGTTCGCCGAGTTTGCGCGCGCGGCCGAGCGGGTGGGACAGGACCCGGAGGTGCCGGTGCCCATCATCCGCGCGCCGCTCGAGGCGCGCCTTGCGAGCGAGGCGCTGGCGGCCATGGCCCGGGCTCTCGCCGGCCAGGTCCGGCGGCGGATCGCGATGGTGGGCGCGCTGGCCCACGACTTCCGTACCCCGCTGACCCGGCTTGCCTTCCGGGTGGAGGGGCTGCCCGAGGAGGTGCGGGCGCCGATGGCCGCCGACATCCGCGAGCTGGACCAGATGGTGACGGCAACCCTTGCCTTCGTGCGCGGCGGGCCGGTGCTCGGCGAGCGGACGCGCCTCGAGCTGGGCTCGCTCGTCGAGGAGGTGGCGGACGCGCTCGGCGGGTCGATCGCCTTTGCCGAGGTGCAGCCGGCGGTGGTGCTCGCGGACCCGCTCGCGCTCAGGCGGATGTTCGCGAACCTTCTCCAGAACGCGCTCACCTACGGCGAGCGGGCGACGGTGACGGTGAGGGTGCGCGCCGCCCATGCCGAGGTGGACATCGCCGACGAGGGGCCGGGGCTGCCGACGGAGGACCTCGTCAGGGTGTTCGAGCCCTTCTACCGGGCCGACCCCTCGCGCAACCGCGGCGGGATCGGCCTTGGCATGCCGATCGCCGCGGCCGTCGCCCGCGCGCACGGCGGCAGCGTGACCCTGCGGAACCTCGAGCCGCGGGGCCTCCGGGTGAGGGTCAGGCTGCCGCTTGCGCCGCGCGGCGAGGCGCAGGTGCGGGCCGGCGCGGAGGCCGGGGGAACCGCGGGGACCGAGGCGAACCGGGCCGGCGCGCGGGCCTGAGCCGCGACGACCGGCGGGCCGGAGGGCCAGAGGGAGCGGGGGACGGGGGCAGGCGGGCGAAGGGGTGCAGGGCGCGGCGGAGGGGCGCGGCGGGGGCGGTCAGGCCCTGAGGAGGGCCATTTCGACTGCCGACCAGAGCCGGGCAAAGGCACGCGCAGCAGGGCTGCCGGGCGCCGTGACGGCAAGGGGCGCGCGAGTCTCGGCCATGGCTTCGACGACGGCAGCGGCGGGGATGACCGGGCGCTCGGGGGCGGCCTCGACGAGGCGGCGGTGGAGGCCGCGCCGGCGGTCGACCATGTTCCAGAAGGCAAGGACCGGCGGCGCGTCGGCGCCGAGGCGGGCGAGCTCGCCGGCGAGCGCGGCCTCGGCCGCGGCCGAGAGCGGCGCCGGGATCGCGGGAACGACGAGGAGGTCGACGGCGCGGAACAGCCGGTCGGCGAGCGCCGAGCGGCCGGGGGGCACGTCGAGGATGATGCGGTCGAAGCGGGGGCCAAGCGCCTTCAGGTGCCGGCGCATGGCCTTGGGCTCTGCAGCGGCGGCGAGGTCCGCCTCGAGCCGGCGGAGGCTGCGGTCGGCGGGCAGGAGGGAGAGGTTGGGAAAGGCGGTGGGCTCGACGAGGGCCTCGAGCGGCGCGTCTCCGGCAAGGACGGCGCGGGCCTTGACCCGCGCAGCGGGCGGCGGCGGCGCGGCGCGGAGGAGGAGCGTGGCCGCGCCTTGCGAGTCGAGGTCCCAGAGAAGCGTGCGGCGGCCGCCCGAGGTGGCGGCAGCGTGGGCGAGGTTGACGGCCGCCGTCGTCTTGCCGACGCCGCCCTTCAGGCTGAAGACCGCGAGGCTCTTCACCGCCCGCGGCTCAGGCGAGCGCGCGCGCGAGGCGGTCGCGGATGGCGGCGAGGCGGCCGGCGAGGGGCTCGGGCAGGGCCGGGAGGGCGGCGGGCAGGGCCGGAGGCGGCGCAGCGGGCGGCGCCGGCTCCGCTTCGCCGGCGAGGCGGGCGACGAGGCCGCGCGCGCCCTGGCTCGCCAGCAGCCGCTGCACGCCCTTCACCGTATAGCCCTCGGCATGGAGGAGGCGGTGGAGCGCCCGGCACAGCGCGACGTCGGCCGGGCGGTAGTAGCGGCGGTTGCCGCCCCGCTTCATCGGCCGCAGCTCGGGAAAGCGCGTTTCCCAGAAGCGGAGGATGTGCTGCGGCACGCCGAGCTCGGCCGAGACTTCGCTGATGGTGCGCAGCGCCGCCGGCGCCTTGCCCGGCAGCGGGGCGGCCTCCGTCATGGGCACCCGCCGTTGATCCGCTCGCGCAGGATCTGGCTGGCGCGGAAGCTGAGCGTGAGGCGCGGCGCGATCGGCACCACCACCCCGGTCTTGGGGTTGCGGCCGACCCGCTGGCCCTTCTGCCGGAGGAGGAAGCTGCCAAACGAGCTCAGCTTCACGTTCTCGCCGCGCAGCAGCGCCTCGGTGATGCAGTCGAGCACCTGCTCGACGAGCTCGGCCGACTCGGCCCGCGAGAGCCCGATCTCGTGGTGCAGCCGCTCGGCAAGGTCCGCGCGGGTCAAGGTGCGGGTGTCCGGCATGCGCCCCTCCATGGCCCACTCTAACCTGCGGGGGTGACGGGGGAAAGATGGGGCGACGGGGAAGGCGCGGGGGGCGCGAAGAAAGGCGGAAGCTGTTTCAGACGCGCAACAGCGCTGCACCCCAGGTGAAGCCGCCGCCCATCGCCTCAAGCAGGCAGAGCTGGCCTTCGCGGATGCGGCCGTCGCGCACGGCGGCATCGAGCGCGAGCGGGATGGAGGCGGCGGACGTGTTGGCGTGCTCGTGGACGGTGACGACGACGCGCTCCATGGGAAGCCCGAGCTTCCGGGCGGTTGCCTCGATGATGCGGAGGTTGGCCTGGTGGGGGACGACCCAGTCGATCGCGGCGATGGGAAGGCCGGTCTCCTCGAGCACCTCGTGGCAGACGCTGGCGAGGTTGTGGACGGCGTGGCGGAACACCTCGCGGCCGGCCATGCGGAGCTTGCCGACGGTGCCGGTGGAGCCGGGGCCGCCATCGACGTGGAGGAGGCCCTCGTGGCGCCCGTCGGCGTGGAGGCGGATGGCAAGCAGGCCGCGGGCTGCGCGGACGTCGTCGGCCTCGGGCGGGTCGCGGCGCTCGAGGACGACGGCGCCGGCGCCGTCGCCGAAGAGGACGGCGGTCGAACGGTCCTCCCAGTCGAGGAGCCGGCTGAAGGTCTCGGCGCCGATGACGAGGGCGCGGGTGGCCTGGCCGGCGCGGAGCATCGAGTCGGCGACGCCAAGCGCATAGACGAAGCCGGAGCAGACCGCGGCGACGTCGAAGGCGGGGCCGCCGGCGATGCCGAGCCGGGCCTGGACCCGGACGGCGGTGGCCGGGAAGGTGAGGTCGGGGGTGGCGGTGGCGACGAGGACGAGGTCGATCGCCTGCGGCGGGAGGCCTGCGGCGGCGAGTGCGGCGGCGGCGGCCTCGGTCGCGAGGTCGGCCGTCGTGGTGGAGGCGTCGGCGATTCGGCGGGCGACGATTCCGGTGCGCTCGCGGATCCAGGCGTCCGACGTGTCGAGGCGGGCGGCGAGGTCGTCGTTGGTGACGCGGGTGGCGGGAAGGGCGCTGCCGGTGCCGAGGAGGACGCTGCGCGGCATGGAAGGGCTCAGGCCGCGTTGGCCGCGCCGGCGGACGGCAGGTGGGCGCGGACATTCTCCATGTCGGCGCGGATCCGGCCGAGGATGTTGTCGGCGACGAGATCGCGGGCGACGCAGATGGCGTTGGCGAAGCCGCGCGTGTCGGCGGCGCCGTGGCTCTTCACGACGACGCCGTTGAGGCCGAGGAAGACCGCGCCGTTGTGGTTGTTGGGGTCGAGCTGGTCCTTCAGTGCCCGGAGCGCCGGGCGGGAGAGGAGCGCGCCGAGGCGGGTGAGCCAGGAGGCGCGGTAGGCGCGGGCGAGAAGCCCGGTGACGAGCTTCGCCGTGCCCTCGGCCGTCTTGAGCGCAATGTTGCCGGAGAAGCCGTCGGTCACGACCACGTCGACCTGGCCCTGGCCGATGCCGTTCCCTTCGACGAAGCCGGCGAACTCGAGCGGGAGGTCGGTGGCAGCGGCGCGGAGCAGGCGGGCGGCCTCCTTCAGTTCCCCGGTGCCCTTCATGTCCTCCTCGCCGATGTTGAGAAGGGCGACGCGCGGCCGGGGGAGCGCGAGCACCGTGCGGGCGAAGGCCGCGCCCATGACCGCGAACTGGACGAGGTTGTCGGCATCGCACTCGGTGTTGGCACCAAGGTCGAGGACGACCGAATCCGAGCGCATGGTGGGCATGAGGGCGACGAGCGCCGGGCGCTCGATTCCGGCAAGGGTGCGCAGCGCGATCTTGGCCATGGCCATGAGCGCGCCGGTGTTGCCGGCGGACACGGCAGCGGCCGCCTCGCCCGCCTTCACCGCCTCGATCGCCTGGCCCATGGAAGTGGTGCGCGCCCGGCGGATGGCCTGGCTCGGCCGGTCGGTGCCGAGGACCACGCCTTCGACCGGCACGACCTCCGCCTCGGCGGCCACCTTCGGCGCGCGCGCGAGCGCAGCGCGGATGGGCGCTTCCTGGCCGTAGAGGCGGAAGCGCAGGTCCGGGTAGCGCTGGCGGGCGATCTCGGCCCCGGCGAGCACCACCTCCGGGCCGTGGTCTCCGCCCATGCAGTCGAGCGCGAGGACGTGGGTCACGCCCGGGCCCGGGTGCGGCGGGGGGCAGGCGGACGGCGCGCCGCGGAAGCCACGCGCACGGCGGCGGCCGTCAGGCCTCGGGCTGGGCGAGGACCTCGCGGCCGTCGTAGAAGCCGCAGGCCGGGCAGACGTGGTGCGGCAGCTTGAGCTCGCCGCAGTTGGAGCATTCGACCGCGAGCACCGGCTTCAGCGCGTGGTGGCTGCGCCGCATGTTGCGCCGCGAGGGCGAGGTCTTGCGCTTGGGAACGGCCATCGGGCACCTTCGAGAACCTGAACCTTCGGGCGGGACGCCCTGCGCCGGCCGGGTGCCCGGCTGGCGGAATCGAGCGCGCTTTCATAATGGAACCGCGCGCGGATGCAAGACCGGGGCGGGCGGCGGGCGCGCCGGACGGGGGCACGGCGGGCGGGGGCACGGCGGGCGGGGGCGCGGCGGGCGGACCGGGTGTGGCGGAACGGGTGTGGCGGAACGGTGGAAGGGGTGAGGGTGGAAGGCGGGCAGGTGCGCGGCGGCGGCAGGCGGCAGGGCGGCAGGGCGCCGGGGCAGGCGGGCCGGGAGCGCAGCCGGTGATCCCGGCGATCTTCGGGCTTTCCGGACCGGTGCTGACGGCCGACGAGCGCGCCTTCCTCAAGGCCTGCCGGCCGGCCGGCTACATCCTCTTTCGCCGCAACATCGGCACGCCCGAGGAGGTGCGGGCGCTGACCGATTCGCTCCGCGCCCTCCATGGCGATGCGCGCCTGCCCATCCTCATCGACCAGGAGGGCGGGCGGGTGGCCCGCCTGCCCTCCCCGCCGTGGCCGGCCTTCCCGGCCGCCGCGCGCTTCGCCGAGGCCTGGGACCGGGCGCCGGCGACCGCCATGGCGGCCGCGCGCGCCAATGCCGAGGCGATCGCCCGGACGCTCCTCGCGCTCGGCATCACGGTCGACTGCCTGCCGGTGCTCGACGTGCCGGTGCCCGGCGCCGACCCGGTGATCGGCGACCGGGCGCTGGGCCGCGAGCCGCTCCAGGTGGCGGCGCTCGGCCGTGCGGTGCTCGACGGGCTCCAGGCCGGCGGCGTGGTGGGCGTGGTGAAGCACGTGCCGGGCCATGGCCGGGCGACGGCCGACTCGCACCTCGCGCTGCCCGTGGTGACGGCGAGCGCGGAGGCGCTCGAGGCCGACCTCGCCCCCTTCGTGCGGCTGGCGGATGCGCCGATGGCGATGACCGCGCATGTCGTCTACGCCGCCTGGGACGGGGAGCTCTGCGCCTCGCTCTCGCCGACGGTGGTGGGCGAGGTGATCCGCGGGCGGATCGGTTTTGACGGACTCCTGATGTCGGACGATCTCGGCATGGCGGCGCTCGCCAGCCAGCCGGGCGGAGAGACCATGGGTGGCCGCGCGGCGGGGGTGCTGGCGGCCGGCTGCGACGTGGCGCTGCACTGCTCGGGCGTACTGGCCGAGATGGAGGAGGTGGCCGCAGCCGTGCCGGAGATGGGCGAGGCCGCCCGCGCCCGCCTTGCCCGTGCGATGGCCTGGGCGGAGCGGCCGTGGCGCGGGGCCGAGGCCGGGGCGGGCGAGCCGGGGAGGGAGGCGGACGGGGTCGCGCCGACGGTGTCCGCGCTTCTTGCCCGGCGCGACGCGCTGCTGGCCGCTGCCGGGGTTCCGGGCGCGGACGCGCGCGCGTGAGCGGGGCGGCGGGCGCGGGCGTGGGGGCGCAGCAGCGCGGGGCCGACCCGGCGGGGCCGGCGGCTTCCGGAGGGGACGGTGCGGGGGACGGCGGCGCGTCCGGAGGGGGTGGCGCGGCGGCGGCCGACGAGGTGCTCCACGTCTCGCTCGCGCAGTGGGAGGGGCCGCTCGACCTCCTTCTCGCGCTCGCCCGGGCGAACCGGGTGGACCTTGCCGCAATCCCGATCCTGCCGCTCGTCGACCAGTATCTCGCCTTCATCGCCCGCGCCCGGGCGCTCCGGATCGAGCTTGCCGCCGACTATCTGGTGATGGCGGCGTGGCTCGCCTACCTCAAGTCGGCGCTCCTCCTGCCGAAGCCGGCGCCCGAGGAGGCCGATGCCGAGGCGATGGCGGAGCGGCTGCGCTGGCGCCTTGCCCGGCTCGGGGCGATGCGCGAGGCGGCCGCCAAGCTCCTTGCCCGCGATCTCCTTGGCCGCGACGTCTTTGCGCGCGGCGCGCCCGAGGGGCTTCGCCGGGTGACGAAGGCGCGGGTGGAGGCGAGCCTCTACGAGCTCCTGGCCGCCTATGGCGCGATCGCCGGGCGGCGCGAGCGGGGCAGCTGGGCGCCGCCGGCGCGGCCCGAGCTCATGACGCTGGAGGAGGCGCTCGCGCGGGTCGAGCGCCTGCTCGGGGAGCGGCTGGACTGGACGGTGCTGGCCGAGTTTCTGCCCGAAGGCCTCGACGGCGCGGCGCGGCGCGGGGCGCTGGCGGCCGGGCTTGCCGCTGCGCTCGAGCTGGTGCGGCAGGGCCGGGCGGAGCTTGCGCAGGCAGGGGCCTTCGCGCCGCTCTTCGTCAGGCCGAGGCGGGCGGACTGACGCGGTCGAGCGCGGCGGCGAGGTCGGCGATGAGGTCGGCCGGGTCTTCGAGACCGATCGAGACACGGAAGCGGGCCCCGGCGGGCGGCGGGGCGAGGCGCCGGTGCGGGCGGGCCGGGACGATGAGCGATTCGAAGCCGCCCCAGGAGTAGCCGAGGCGGAAGTGGTGCATGGGGTCGCAGAAGCGGGCGGCGATGTCGGGGCCGTCGACCGCGAGTTCGAAGGCGAAGACGCCGGAGCTTCCGGTGAAGTCGCGCCGGAAGCGCGCGTGGCCGGGGCAGGAGGGAAGCGCCGGGTGGAGGACGCGGGTGACGAGCGGCTGCTCGGCGAGCCAGCGGGCGACCGCAAGCGCCGAGGCGGCGTGGCGCGCGAGGCGGACGCCGAGCGTGCGGTAGCCGCGCAGCGCAAGCGCGGCATCGTCGGCCGAGACGCACTGGCCGAGCGCATGGGCGGTGCGGCGGAGCTGCGGCAGCAGCGCGGGGGTGGCCGAGACCGCGCCCATGAGGAGGTCGGAATGGCCGCCGACATATTTGGTCAAGGACTGCATGACCATGTCGCAGCCGGCGGCGATGCCCTTGAACACCCAGGAGGCGGCCCAGCTGTTGTCGAGGAGGGTGGTGACGCCGGCCGAGCGGGCGGCAGCGGCAAGGCCGGGGACGTCCTGGACCTCGAACGTCATGGAGCCCGGGCTCTCGAGGAGGAGGAGGGCGGTCCCGGGGCGGAACAGGCGGGCGATGCCCGCGGCGTCGAGGAGCGGATCGTAGACGTCGGCGGCGATGCCATGGTCCCGGGCGAAGCCGAGGACGAAGCTGGCGGTGGGCTCGTAGGCGCTGTCGGGAATGAGGACGTGGCTGCCGGGCCGGCAGACGGCGAGGATGGCAGTGGCGAGCGCCGCGACGCCCGAGGGGAAGAGGAGGGTGCCGGCCGCGCCCGGCTCGAGCGCGGTCAGCGCCTCGGCGAGCGCCCAGTGGGTGGGGGTGCCGCGGCGGCCGTAGTAGAGGCGCGTATCCGGCGCGCGGGCGGCGGCCTCCATCTCGGCAACCGAGGCGTAGACGACGGTGGAGGCGCGGTAGACCGGCGGGCTGACGATGCCGTGCGTCCACTCCGGGCGGCGGCCGGCGGCCGCGAGCGCGGTTTCGGGCGAAGGCGGGCGGTGCGGGTCGTGCCCGTCAGTCGGCACCGGTGACGACCGGCGTGTCGGGCTGGCTGCCCCATTCGGCCCAGCTGCCGTCGTAGAGGGCGGGCGCGGGCGCGCCGAGGAGCGTGGCAGCGAACACGATGGTGGCGGCAGTGACGCCGGAGCCGCAGGTGGCAACCAGGGGCTTCAGCGGATCGATGCCGGCGGCGGCGAAGGCGGCGGCGAGGCCCTCGCGGTCCCTGTAGCGGCCGTCCTCGCGGAACAGGGTTGCGTAGTGGAGGTTGCGCGCGCCGGGCATGTGGCCAGGGCGCAGGCCCGGGCGCGGCTCGGGCTCGGTGCCGGCGAAGCGGCCGGGCGAGCGGGCATCGGCGATCTGGGCGGCGCCGGTCTTGAGGAGCTCGCGCATGGCGGCAAGATCACGGACGCCGCTGCGGTCTTCCCAGGCGGTGAAGTGGCGGTGGCGGACGACCGGCCGGCCGCTCTCGAGCGCGCCGCCGGCGGCCTTCCACGCCTCGAGCCCGCCGTCGAGCACGGCGACCGCATGGGCGCCGAAGACGCGGAACATCCACCAGGCCCGCGCCGCCGAGCGGAGCGGGGAGTTGTCGTAGACCACGATGCGGCTGCCGTCGCCAAGGCCGAGCGCCTGGGCGCGGCTGGCGAACTTCTCCGGCGGCGGCAGCATGTGCGGGTAGGGGCTCGAAAGATCGGCCACCTCGTCGAGGTCGAGGAAGACGGCGCCGGGGATGTGGCCGGCCTCGTACTCGGCGCGCGCGGAGCGGCCGTGCTCGGGGAGGAAGACGGTTGCGTCCACCACCCGGAGGTCGCTCGCGTGGAGCTCCTGCCGGAGCCATTCGGCGCTGACGAGATGATCCATGCCCTGCCCGCTTCTGCGCTTCACCGGGGCGCTGGCGCGCCCATGGCCCGCCTTAGCGGCGCCCTTCCTGCGCCACAAGCGGGCCGGCCCCCGCAACTTCCGCCGGCCGCTGCCGTGAAGCGGTTCTGGACCACGGCGCCTCGCGCAACGGGCGCTGCGGCCAGGTCGCGGCAGGCGAGGCGGAGAGGCGGTCCGGCCATGGACCAGACGGAGCAGGAGCGGGAGCGAGAGCGGGTGGTGCCAGGGCCGGTAGCGCGCAGGCGGGCAGGGCCGGAGCGGGCTGGGCCGGAGCGGGCAGGGCCGGAGCGGGCAGGGCCGGGCGCAGGCGCGGGCCGCGAGGCTGGCCCCTGGCCGCGCGGCCAGCGCCACGGACCGCACGCCGACTCCTCGCCCGCCGACCCAGGGGCGCTCGCCCTGCCGCCCGTTGCAATGCCGGTCCTCGGGCTCGAGCGCCGGCTGGTTCGGCGGGCGGAAGCCGTGTGGGAGCAGCTCCGCCCGGCCGGCAGCCTCCCGCCCGCCGCCGCCATCCACGCCTTCGAGACTCCGCTCTTCGCCGAAAGCGCCGCCCTCTTCGCCCTGCCGCCCCACCCGCTCGCCCCCGACTGCCCCCACCCCCGGATCCTCCGCATCGGCACGCGCCTCGGCGAGCTCGGCCTCGTCGAACCCGGCCCCGTCGCCCCCGACACCGCGCCAGCCGCAACGGTCGCCGCACGGCTCGCCGCCATGGTCGCCCGCGCGGTCGCCGAAGGCGCCCCCGTGGTGGTCGAGATCGACACCACCGCCGCCGGCCCGCGCAGCGGCGGCGCGGACAGCCGCCGCGGCATCCTGCTCCGGGCGATCGCGCTGCCCTTCGCGCCACCCCCGCGCGAGGCCCCGGCCGGGCACCTCGCGGTGGTGGTGGCCTCGTGGCGCACGCTCCTCTCCGCGGAGGAGACCGCCGACCTCCAGCGCGAGCTGGCCGCGGCGATGGAGTGGCTGCGCGGCACCCACTGAGCCGCCGCGCCGGCGGGCCGGCGCGGGAAGCGGCGGGCAGGGGGCGCGGGGGCGCGGGGGTGCGGGGGTGCGGGGGCGCGGAGGGCCGGGGGCAGGACCAGGGGAGGAGCGCAGGAGAAGGCGCGAGCGGGGAGGGACGCGGGCGCGTTGAACCCGCCCGCCGGCTGGCCTAAGGCGCCTGTGCCCCCTCTGGCCGCAGGGCCGGAACGGGGCGGAGACAGGGCGGCGGGAGAGCCCGGACCGGCCGAGCCGGAATCAGGAGAGCCCGGAGATGGCGAGCACGGCACCCGGCAGCGAAGACGGCTCCGCACGCCGCGACCCCCGGCAAGCGGACGCGGCAGGCGCCGCGGAGGCTGCAGCCGGGGAGGCTGCGGCGGCGGCGGCGGCAGGCGACCCGGAGGGCGCGGCCGACGGGGTCAGGGCGGCGTTCCTCGCCGCGCTCGAGCGCGCCGGCCCGCGCTGCGAGCTCGAGGCGCTCGCGCCCGGCCAGCGCGACCGGCTGCTCGAGCTCGCCTGGGAGACGGCTCGGGTGCGCCAGCCCGGGCAGCACCGGGTGAGCGTGGGAGTGGCCGACGCCGAGGCGGGCCTGCGGCGGATGCCGGTGGTGCTGGTGACCGACGACATGCCCTTTCTCGTCGACTCGGCGACCGGGGCCATCACCCGCGCGGGGCTCGAGATCCACTGCCTCATCCACCCGGTACTCGCCGTCCGGCGCGACGCGCGCGGCCGGATGGTGGCCCTGGGCGAGCCCGGCGACCCGCGCGAATCGGTGGTGGCGATGGACGTGGAGCGGGCGCCGGCCAGGAAGCGCGCGGCGCTCCAGGCCGAGCTCGAGCGCGTCTATGCCGACGTCCGCCTCGCGGTCTCGGACTGGCAGCCGATGCTGGAGCGGCTGCGGCTTGCCGCGCGGCGCCTGAACGACCGGCCGCCGCCGGTGGCGCCGCACGTGCTTGCCGAGACCATCGCCTTCCTCGAGTGGCTGGCGGCGGACAACTTCACCTTCCTCGGCGTGCTGGACGACGCCGGGCCGAAGGGGATCCTCCGCGCGCCCGACCGCTTCCCGCCGCCGGAGCCGCCCGCAGGCGACGCGGCGAACGGGCTCATCGTCTCGAAGTCGCGCCTGGTCTCGACCGTGCACCGCTCCGTGCCCATGGACATGGTGACGGTAAGGCACTTCGACGGCGAGGGTCGGGTGGCGGGCGCGGCCCTGTTCCTCGGGCTCTTCACCTCTGCCGCGCTCAACGAGAGCCCGCGCCGCGTGCCGCTCGTGCGCCGCAAGGTGGCCCATGTGATGGAGCGGCTGGGCTACGACCCGCGCGGCCATGCGGGCAAGGCGCTCGCCCACGTCATCGAGACCTTCCCGAGGGACGAGCTGTTCCAGATCGACGCCGAGCGGCTCCAGGAGATGGCCGAGGGCCTGCTCTCGCTCATCGACCGGCCGCGGCCGCGGCTGTTCCTGAACCTCGACTCCGCCGCCCGCGCGCTCTCGGCGCTGGTCTACATCCCCCGCGACACCTACTCCGCCGAGCTCCGGACGCGGGTGGGACGGCTGCTCGCCGAGGCAAGCGGCGGCACGCTCTCCCGCTATGACGTCGAGCTCCGGAGCGAGGGACTCGCGCGGGTGCACTATGTGCTCCACGACGCGGTCCGGGCTGCCGACGAGGCTGCGCTCAACGCCGCCCTCGAGCAGCTGACGCGCGGCTGGGACGCGGCCGTCGAGACCGCGCTCGCCGAACGCGCGGGGCCGATGCGCGCCGCGCGGCTTGCCATCACCCACGGCCGGGCCTTCTCGGCCGGCTACCGCGCCGAGTTCTCGCCCGCCGAGGCCGCCGAGGACATCCTGCGGCTTGCCGACCTCTCGACGCCTGCCGACCGCGACGTGAAACTCTATGTCCGCGACGGCGACGGCCCGACCACGCTGCGGCTCAAGATCTACCGGCTGGGAGAGGTCATCCCGCTCTCGGACGCGGTGCCGATGCTCGAGAACTTCGGCTTCCGCGTGATCGAGGAAGTGCCGTTCGACCTTGCCGGCGGCGCGATCGGCTGGATCCACGACTTCAGGCTGGAGGGTGCGCCGCGCGGCGAGGACTTCCCCGCCTTCGCCGAACGGCTCGAGCCGGCGCTCGACGCCGTGCTGACGGGGCTCCAGGAGAACGACCCCTTCAACGCCCTCATCCCGGCCGTCGGGCTTTCGGCCGAGGAGGCCAACTGGTTCCGCGCCTGGTTCCGCTATCTCCGGCAGACCGGGGTCTCCTACGGCATCTCGACCGTCGTCGACGTCCTGAAGCGCAACGCGGGGCTCACGCGCGCGCTCGTCGACCGCTTCCGCGCCCGCTTCGGACCCGGGGCCGACCCCGAGGCCGAGGCGGCGGCCGACGCCCGGTTCGGCGAGCTGCTGGCAGGCGTGAGCGCGATCGACGACGACCGCATCCTCTCGCTCTTCCGCGATCTCGTGGCCGCGATGCTGCGCACCAACGCCTTCCTGCCGGGCGGGCCGGAGGCGCTGGCGTTCAAGCTGGACAGCGCACGGATGCCCTGGCTGCCGAAGCCGCGGCCGTGGCGGGAGATCTGGGTCTATTCGCCGAGGGTCGAGGGCATCCACCTGCGCGGCGGCCGGATCGCCCGCGGGGGCTTGCGCTGGTCGGACCGGCGCGACGACTTCCGCACCGAGGTTCTCGGGCTCGTCAAGGCGCAGGTGGTCAAGAACGCCGTCATCGTGCCGACCGGGGCCAAGGGCGGTTTCTACCCGAAGCAGCTGCCCGACCCTGCGAACCGCGAGGCCTGGCTGGCCGAGGGCGAGGAAGCCTACCGCGTCTTCATCCGCGCGCTCCTTTCGGTGACCGACAACCTCGACGCGGAAGGCCGGGTGGTGCCGCCCGCGCACGTGGTGCGCCACGACGGCGACGATCCCTACCTCGTGGTGGCGGCCGACAAGGGCACCGCGACCTTCTCCGACACTGCCAACGCGATCGCCGAGGACGCGGGCTTCTGGCTCATGGACGCCTTCGCGAGCGGCGGCTCGGCCGGCTACGACCACAAGGCCATGGGGATCACCGCCCGCGGCGCCTGGGTCTCGGTGACAAGGCACTTCGCCGAGATGGGCATCGACGTCCAGAAGGACCCCGTGACGGTGGCCGGCGTGGGCGACATGTCGGGCGACGTGTTCGGCAACGGGATGCTGCTCTCGAAGGCGCTGAAGCTGGTGGCGGCCTTCGACCACCGCCACATCTTCCTCGACCCCGACCCCGACCCGGCCGTCGCCTTCGCGGAGCGGCGCCGGCTGTTCCGGCTGCCGCGGTCCTCCTGGGCGGATTATGACGCAGCGAAGCTCTCGAAGGGCGGGGGCGTTTTCCCGCGCACGCAGAAGGCCATTCCGGTCTCGAAGGAAGCGGCTGCCGCGCTCGGGATCGAGCCCGGCCCCCTCGCGCCCTCCGAGCTCATCGCGGCGATCCTGAAGGCGCCGGTCGACCTCCTCTGGTTCGGGGGGATCGGCACCTTCGTCAAGGCCGCCGCCGAGAGCAACGCCGAGGTGGGCGACCGGGCGAACGACGCCCACCGGGTGGACGCGGAGGCGCTCCGCGCGAAGGTGGTGGGCGAGGGAGCCAACCTTGGAGTGACGCAGCGCGGGCGGATCGCCTTCGCCAGCCGGGGCGGGCGGATCAACACCGACTTCATCGACAATTCGGCCGGAGTCGACACCTCGGACAACGAGGTGAACATCAAGATCGCGCTGAAGCGGGAGATGGATGCCGGCCGGCTGGACCGGGAGGCGCGCGACCGGCTGCTCCACGCGATGACGGACGAGGTGGCGCACCTCGTGCTCGCGCACAACGCCGCGCAGACGCTGGCGCTCTCGATCGCCGAGGCCGGAGCGGCGGGCGCGCTGCCCGCCCACCTGCGGCTGATGGCAGCACTCGAGGCGCGCGGCCGGCTCGACCCGGCGCTCGAGCATCTCCCCGATGCGCGCGAGGTGGAGGAGCGGCGCCGCACCGGCCGGGGGCTGACGCGGCCCGAGCTCGCGGTGCTGCTCTCCTACGCCAAGATGGACCTGAAGGAGGCGCTGGTGGCCGCGCCGGTGGTGGACGATCCGCTCGTCGAGGCGGACCTCTTCGCCGCCTTCCCCGCGCCGATGCGCGAGCGCTTCGCCGACGCCATCCGCAGCCACCCCCTGCGCCGCGAGATCATCGCCACCCGGCTTGCGAGCCTGCTCGTCGACCGCGGCGGGCTGACGCTGGCCCACGGGCTTGCCGCCGAGCTTGGCGTCGAGCCGGCGCGGGTGGCCGCAGCCCATGTCGCAGCGCGGCACCTCTTCGCGCTCGATTCGCTCTGGGACCAGATCGGCGCGGCGAAGCTCGCCGAGCCGGTCAGGCTCGCGCTCTATGGCGAGATGGCGCTGGGGCTGCGCGCGCTGGTGGCGGACCTCGCCGTCAGGACCGGGGCCGAACGGCCGAGCGCGCTGGTCCAGCGGCTGGAGGCGCCGCTCGGGCGGATCGAGGCGAAGCTCGACCGGCTGCTCCGCCCCGAGCCGCGCGCACAGGTGGAGGCGGTGAAGGCGCGGCTGGCGGCGCTCGGCACGCCGCCGCGGATCATGGCGCGGATCGCGACGCTCCATGCGCTGACCGGCGCAGTCGGCATCGCGGCGCTGGCGACCGACCTCGGGCTCGACGAGACCAGGGTGGCAACCGCCTACACGCGGCTCGGCGAGGCGCTGGGGCTCGACTGGGCGCGCGGCGCCTCGGCCGCGATCGTCTCGCAGGATGCCTGGGAGCGGCTGCTGCTGGCCGGTGTGGTCAGGAGCTTCGAGACCATGCGGTTCGACCTCATGCGGCGGATCATTCCGGCCGGAGGCGACCCGGAGGCCCGGGTGGAGGCGTGGCTCGCCGCGCACCGGCCGGCCGCCGAGGAACTCGGGCGGATGATCGCGAGCGCGCGCGCCGCGCCGCCGAGCGTGGCGATGGTGGCGCACCTCGCCAACGTGGCCCGGGCGGTGCTGGCGGGCGACTGAGCCCCGGCCGGACCGCGGCGGCGGGGCGGCGGGCCGGCGGGGCGGCGGGCGGCGCGACGGGGGCCGGGGGGCGGCGGGCGGCGCGACGGGGGCGTCCGGACAGGCGCCGGGCCGGCGGGGGCGGCGTGGAGCTGGCCCCGGGGGCTAGCCGGTGCGGAAGGCGTTGGTGATGGGGTAGCGCCGGTCCCGCCCGAAGTTCCGGGGGCCGATCTTCACGCCCGGAGGCGCCTGGCGGCGCTTGTACTCGGCAACATAGAGGAGCCGCTCGACCCGCGCGACGGTTTCGGGGTCGAAGCCGCGGGCGGCGACCTCGGCGGCCGAGAGCTCCTCCTCGACCAGACCCTCGAGGATGGGATCGAGCACGTCATAGGGGGGGAGCGAATCCTCGTCGCGCTGGTTCGCGCGGAGCTCGGCGGTGGGCGGCTTCACGATGACCCGCTCGGGCATGACCGGCCCATCCGGGCCCTGGCCGAGGCGGGGGCGGTGCGCGTTGCGCCAGCGGGCGAGCTGGAACACCGTCGTCTTGTAGGCGTCCTTGAGGACGGAATAGCCGCCGGCCATGTCGCCGTAGAGGGTGGCGTAGCCGACCGACAGCTCGGACTTGTTGCCGGTGGTGACCAGCATGTGGCCGAAGCGGTTGGAAAGCGCCATCAGCGTCACCATCCTGAGGCGCGACTGGATGTTCTCTTCCGCGAGGTCGGGCGGGTGGCCGGCGAAGTGCGGGGCGAGCATCGCGCCGAGCGCGGCGACGCCTGGCTCGATGCCGATGGTGTCGAGCCGGACGCCCAGCAGGCGGGCGCAGGCGGCGGCGTCTTCCACGCTCTCGCGGCTGGTGAAGCGCGAGGGGAGCATGACGCACCAGACACGCGCGGGGCCCAGCGCATCGACCGCGATGGCCGCCGAGAGCGCGCTGTCGATTCCGCCGGAGAGGCCGAGGACGACTCCGGGGAAGCGGTTGCGCGTGACATAGTCCCGCAAGCCGACCAGCATGGCGTGGTAGATTTCCTCGGGGCCGCGGTCGGGGAGATGGATGGGGGCGGGCGCGAAGCCTTCCTCGCGGGACCAGTCGAGGCGGGCGAGGCCCTCCTCCCAGTCGGCCATGCGGGCCATGACCGTGCCATCGGGGTTCAAGGCGAAGCTGCCGCCGTCGAAGACCAGCTCGTCCTGGCCGCCGGTGCGGTTGACGTAGAGGAGGGCA
This sequence comes from Thermaurantiacus tibetensis, assembly GCF_015354055.1. Lineage (GTDB taxonomy): Bacteria > Pseudomonadota > Alphaproteobacteria > Sphingomonadales > Sphingomonadaceae > Thermaurantiacus > Thermaurantiacus tibetensis. The sequence goes on along the minus strand of NZ_JACHTM010000002.1, from coordinate 734,328 downwards.
AGGCCGGTCTCGCGCACGCGGGCGCGGGCGAGCGCGAGGCGCCGCTCCTCCTTGCCGATCTCGTAGGGGCTGCCGTTGGGGACGATGAGGAGCTCGGCGCCCATGCGGGCAAGATGCCGGGCGACGGGCGCGGTCCACATGTCCTCGCAGATGGGCAGCCCGAGCTTCACGCCGCGGAAGGGGACCGGATCGGGCAGGCGGCCGGGCTCGAACACGCGCTTTTCGTCGAAGACGCCGTAGTTGGGGAGATCGTGCTTGGTGGAGACGGCGACGACGCGGCCTGCCTCGAGGAGGGCGTAGCCGTTGTGGAGGCCCTGGGGGGTGCGGTGGGGCGTGCCGACGAGGAGGCCCGGGCCGGCGCTGGCCGTGGCGGCGGCGAGGCGCTGGAGCTCGGCTTCGGCGGCCTCGACGAGGGCGGGCTTCATGACGAGGTCTTCGGGCGGGTAGCCGACGAGGGAGAGCTCGGGCGTGACGAGGAGGTCGCAGTCTCCGGCCTGGGCGCGGGCGGCGAGGATGGCATCGGCATTGCCGGTGAGGTCGCCCATGACCGGGTTCATCTGGAAGGCGGCGATGCGGAGGCGGGCCATGGCGGCTGCCTAGGCCATGGGCGGCGGCGGGGAAAGCCGGCCCTTGGCAAAAGCGGGGGGATTGAGGGGAGGCGGCGGGCGGCGCATGGAGGAGCCGCGACCCAGGGGACGAAGCGACGGAGGTGGCGATGGGCGAGGCCTATATCGTGAAGGCGCGGCGGACGGCGGGCGGCCGCAAGGGCGGCAGGCTCCGCGAATGGCACCCGGCGGACCTTGCCGCGCAGGTGCTTGACGATCTCGTCGGCGAGCTTGACCCGGCGATCTTCGAGGACGTGGTGATGGGCTGTGTGGGCCAGTTCGGCCAGCAGTCGACCAACGTGGCCAGGAACGCCGTGCTCGCCTCGAAGCTGCCGGAGAGCGTGCCGGGAACGACGGTCGACCGGCAGTGCGGGAGCTCGCAGCAGGCGCTGCACTTTGCCGCGGCGACCGTGATGGCAGGCGCGATGGACGTGGTGATTGCCGCCGGGGTCGAGAGCATGACGCGGGTGCCCATGGGGCTTCCCTTCAAGCTGGCGCGCGACGCCGGCGCAGGCAGCTACAAGAGCCCGGCGATGGAGCGGCGCTACCCCGGGATCCAGTTCAGCCAGTTCACCGGTGCCGAGATGATCGCCCGGAAATATGATCTTTCGAAGGACGCGCTCGACGCGTTCGGCTTCGGCTCGCAGCAGAAGGCGGCGGCCGCCGCGCGGTCGCGCGCGTTCGACGCCGAGATCGTGGCCGTCGAGGGCGTGGACGCCGAGGGGAACCCGGTGGAGCATCGGGTGGACGAGGGGATCCGCTTCGACGCGACGCTCGAGGCGACGAAGGCGGTCAAGCTCCTCTCCGAAGACGGGCGGCTGACGGCTGCGACCTCGTCGCAGATCTGCGACGGGGCGAGCGGCGTCATCGTGGCGAACGCGGCGGGCCTGAAGAAGCTGGGGCTCGAGCCGATTGCCAGGGTGCACCAGATGACGGTGATCGGCGAGGACCCGGTCATCATGCTGGAGGCGCCGATCAATGCGACGAAGCGGGCGCTCGCGAAGGCGGGCATGACGATCGACGACATCGACCTCTTCGAAGTGAACGAGGCCTTCGCGAGCGTGCCCATGGCGTGGCTGAAGGAGACCGGCGCTGATCCTGCGAAGCTCAACGTGAACGGGGGGGCGATCGCGCTCGGCCACCCGCTCGGTGCCTCCGGCACCAAGCTCATGGCAACGCTCGTCCACGCGCTCCGGGCGCGGGGCAAGCGCTGGGGCCTGCAGACCATGTGCGAGGGCGGCGGGCTTGCCAACGTGACGATCGTCGAGGCGCTCTGAGGTGGGCGCGTTCGAGGAGATCCGCCTCGAGGTGGACGACGGCATCGCGACGCTGACGCTCAACCGCCCGGAGAAGCTCAACGCCTTCACGGGCCGCATGATGCACGAGATGATCGCCGCCTTCGACGAGACGGATGCGCGGGACGACGTGCGGTGCGTGATCGTGACGGGGGCCGGGCGGGCCTTCTGCGCCGGGGCCGACCTTTCGGCAGGGGCCAGGACCTTCGACTATGCCGCGCGCGACGATGCGCTCTCGACGCGGGCGGGGGCGGCGGGCCCGGTCAGGCCCGATGGCACGACCGACTATGCCCACGAGGCGGTGCGCGACGGCGGCGGGCGGGTGACCTTGCGGATCTTCGAGAGCCTGAAGCCGGTGATCGCAGCGGTGAACGGGCCGGCCGTCGGCGTGGGGGTGACGATGCAGCTCCCCATGGACATCCGGCTTGCGTCTGCCGACGCGCGGTTCGGCTTCGTCTTCGCCCGGCGCGGGATCGTGCCCGAGGCCTGTTCGAGCTGGTTCCTGCCGCGGATCGTCGGCATCTCGCAGGCGATGGAGTGGTGCGCGACAGGCCGGATCTTCGGTGCGGAGGAAGCGCGCGCCGGTGGCCTCGTGCGCTCGGTCCATGCGCCGGACGCGCTTCTGCCGGCAGCGCGGGCGCTGGCACGCGAGATCGCCGACAATGCCGCCCCCGTCTCGGTTGCGCTGACCCGGGCGATGCTGTGGCGGATGCTGGGCGCCGACCACCCGATGGAGGCGCACCGGGTGGACAGCCGCGCCATCTGGGCTCGCGGGCGGCAGGCGGATGCCCGGGAGGGGGTGATGAGCTTCCTCGAGAAGCGGCCGCCGCTGTTCCCCGACCGGGTCTCGGCCGACATGCCGGACTTCTTCCCCTGGTGGGAGGAGCGGCCCTATGCCTGAGGCGCGCGCCTCGGGCGTGGCGGAGGAAGGGGGGAGAGCGGACGCACCGGACCTCAGCGCGACCGACGAGCCGTTCCGGCCGGCAGCCGGCGACCCGGCGCTGAACGCGCCGCTGGCCGGGCTCGGCGGCGCGAAGCCGCCGGCGCCGGCCTGGTTCGAAGCGGCGGTGGCCGCCCCCCACGTGCGCGCGCGGGTGATGGTGGAGGGGGCGGAGGTGGAGTGGCTGGCCTGGGGCGAGGAGGGCCGGCCCGGGCTCCTCCTGCTCCACGGCAACGGCGCGAACGCCGACTGGTGGCGCTTCACCGCGCCGCTCCTCGCGGCGGGGGGCCTGCGGGTGGCGGCGCTCTCCTGGTCGGGCATGGGGAACTCGGACCACCGGGCGCGCTACACGACCGGGCTGTTCCTGGCCGAGGCGCTCGCGGCGGCCGAGGCGGCGGGGCTTGGCGAGCGGTTCGCGGTGGCCGGGCACAGTTTCGGCGGGGTGCCGGCCGCAGCGCTCGCCGCGCACCATGCCGACCGGGTGGCGCGCGCGATCATCATCGACACGCCGTTCGGGCTGCTGGGGGACCGGCGGCCGCCGCGCGGGCCGGCGCGGCCGCACCGGGTCTACCCGGACCTTGCGTCTGCGCTTGCGCGCTTCCGCTGGGCGCCGGTGCAGCCTTCGCCCAACCTCTACATCGCCGACTTCATCGCCCGGACCTCGCTCAAGGCCGTGGAGGGCGGCTGGACCTGGAAGTTCGACCCCTTCCTCTGGGAGCATTTCGCCTTTGGCGACGCCAACCGGTGGCTCGCCGGCGCGAGGGCGCCGCTCGACTATGTGTGGGGCGAGCAGTCGCTGCTCGTGGGGGCAGGCGTGGTGGCAGGCGTGCGGGCGCTCGCGCCCGCGGGCACGCGCTTCGTTCCGATCCCGGAGGCGCACCACCATGTGATGGCGGACCAGCCGCTGGCGCTCGTCGCGGCGCTGCGGGCGCTGCTCGCATGAGCGCGCGCGACCTGCCCTTCGTGCCGATGGGGGCGCTGGTGGCAGCGCACGGCCGCGACCGGGCCGAGGCGCCGGCGCTGACGGTGGGCGAGGCAACCTGGAGCTGGGGGCGGCTTGCAGCGCACGCGGCGCGGGTGGCCTCCGCGCTCGCGCGCGAGGGGCTCATGCCGGGCGACGCAGTGGCGACGCTTGCCGGGAGCAGCCATGCGCACGTGGCGCTGTGGCTGGGGGCGCTCATGCGCGGCGTGGCGGTGGCGCCGCTGCCGACCTCGGCGACCGCGGAGCAGCTTCAGGCCATGGTGGCGGACTCGGGCGCGCGGCTGCTGTTCCGCGATGCCGCAGGCGCCGGGATGCTGGCGGGCGCGGAGGTGGCGGTGCGGCAGGTGGCCCTGGACGCGCTCGACGGCTTCCTTGGCGATGCGCCGGCCGAGGCGCCCGTGCCGGAGCTCGATGCGGCCGCGTGGCAGGCGCTGCCGTTCAACATCATCTACTCCTCCGGCACGACCGGGGTGCCGAAGGGGATCGTCCACAGCCACGCCATGCGCTTCGCGCACCTGGTGGGCGGGCGGGCGGCGGGCTATGACGCGAGCGCGGTGACGCTGCTCTCGACGCCGCTCTACTCGAACACGACGCTGGTTGCGGCGCTGCCGACGCTCGCCTGGGGCGGGCACCTCGTGCTGATGCCGAAGTTCGACGCAGGCGAATGGCTCAAGCTTGCCGAGCGGACGCGGGCCACCCACACCATGCTGGTGCCGGTGCAGTACCGGCGGCTGCTCGCCCACCCGGACTTCGACCGGTTCGACCTCTCGGCGCTGAAGACCAAGTTCGCGACCTCGGCGCCGTTCGATGCGGCGCTGAAGCGCGAGGTGCTCGACCGCTTTCCGGGCGGGCTCATCGAATATTACGGCATGACCGAGGGCGGCGGCGGCACCGTGCTGGTGGCGCACGACCACCCGGACAAGCTCCACACCGTGGGCCACCCCATTCCGGGCCACGAGATCCTGCTCATTGGCGAGGACGGGGCGCCGGTGCCGGTGGGCGAGGTGGGCGAGATCGTCGGCCACTCGCCGGCGACCATGCTGGGCTATGCCAACCGGCCCGAGGCGACGGCTGCGACCCAGTGGCGCCACCCGGACGGGCGGATCTTCATCCGGACCGGCGACCTCGGCCGGTTCGACGCCGACGGTTTCCTCGAGATCGTGGGGCGCAGCAAGGACATGATCATCTCGGGCGGGTTCAACGTCTACCCCGCCGACCTCGAGGCGGCGCTCGCTGCCCACCCGGACGTGGAGGAGGCGGCGGTGGTGGGCGCGCCCTCGGCCGAATGGGGCGAGACGCCGGTGGGCTTCGTGGTGCCGCGCGCCGGGGCGGAAGCGGATGCCGAGGCGATTCGCGCCTTTGCCAACGCGCGGCTTGGCAAGGTGCAGCGGCTCTCTGCCGTGCGGCTGGTGGAGGCGCTGCCGCGGAGCGCGATCGGCAAGGTGCTGAAGCGGGAGCTCCGGGAGATGCTCGCGCGCGGGACCGGCTAGCGGCAGGCCCTGAGGCCGGCGACCGCGATGGCGAGCTCGTCGGCACCCGGGCGCTCGAGGCGGAGCACGCCGGAGGCGACGTTGGCCGCCGGCAGGCCGGGCGCGGGCTCGAGGCTGATGTCGAGGGTGACGCGGACGGCGGCGCTGCCGTAGGCGCCGGGCTCGGGAAGGCGCGGGAGCTCGGTCTCGCGGCCGTCAAGCACGAGGCGGAGCGTCTGCCGGGCCTCGGCCAGCATGGCGATGCGCCGCGGCGGCTCGCCCCGCGTCCACAGCACGATGGCGCAGCCCGAGCCGGGGGGGAAGGGCTGCGGCGGAAGCTCGGCGAGATCGGCCGTGGCGGCAAGGAGGGCGGCAAGCGCGAGCATCAGCGGACCTCGAGATCGGCGGCGAGGGTGGAATCGGCGTTGCGGCGGACCTCGACCCGGACGAGCGCGAGGCCCTCGGCCTCGGCCCGGGCGAGAAGGGGGAGGAGGAGGCCTGCGCGGATCGCCGGCAGGCGGGCGGTGGCGGTGCCGTCGGCCCGCGGCTCGACCGTGGGGTCTGCCACGCCGGTCTCGGCGAGGAGGCGGGCGAGCGCCGGGCCGGCGGGGCCGGGCGGGCGGGGGCGGACGGCGGCGAGCCCCTCGGCGTCGCGGCGGACCTCGGCGAGGCGGGCAAACGCGGGTGGCGTGCCTTCCGGCGCGGGCGGGCGCGGGGCGCCGAGCCGCATCACGTCTCCCTGCTGGACGAAGGCGAAGGGGCCTTCTGCGAGGCGGGCGGCGACTGCGTTGATGGGCGCGGCCTCGCCGGCGAGCGTTGCGGCAAGGCCGTCCGTGGCAGTGAAGGCAAGGCGGGCGAGACGGACGCCCGGCTCCGGCTCGAGCGCCGCCATGAGGTGCGCGAGCCGCGGGGCAAGCTCGGGGACGCCGCGTTCGGTCCGCAGGCGGGCGACGGCCGCGGCCGCGGCCTCTGCCGAGTCGAACGGCTGACCGGCAACCCGGGCGGCGATGGCGACGGTGGCTTCGTCGGCGAGACGGGCGGCGGCTGCTGCGCGCAGCCGCTCGGCCACCGGTGGCACGAGGGCGAGGAGGAGGGCGAGGCCGGCGAGGAGGGCGGCCGCGGGACGGAAGCCGGGAGCCTGCCAGAAGGGCCGGCGCGGCGCGAAGCGGCCCTGGAGGAGATCGAGCCCGGCATCGTCGAGCGGGAGGCCGGCAAGCGGCGGCGCGCCGGCGGCGTCTGGAAGGAGGGCCTCGGCGGCTGCGGCGGGGAGGGTGGCGGCGAGCGTCTCGGTGCGGAGCAGCACGCGGTCGCCGAGGCGGGCGGCCGACGTGCCGCCGGGGGGCGGCGGGGGGAGGAGGAGGGCGGCCGGGACGAGCCGGGCGGGCGGCGCGGGCGCGGCGGCAAGGGCGGCCTCGACCGCCTCCGGGTCGGCGATGGCGAGCCAGGCCTCGCCGTCGGGGGCGACCGGGCCGAGCGCGACGTGGGTGGCCTCGGGCGGGGTGGCGGCGAGTTCCGCGGCGAGCGCCTCGGCCTCCGCAGCCCGGGCGCGGGCGCCGGTGGCAGCGAGGCGGACGCGGTGGGCGACGACGCCGTGGGCAAGGACGCCGACGGGCGGCGTGTCCCCCGCCTCGAGGGGGGTGGGGCCTTCGGGGCCGAGGAGGAGGAGGCTCATGCGCCGGGCTCCGGCTGGGCCGCTGCGCCTTCGGGGCCGGGCGCGCGGCGGACGGGGGGACTCCACTCGGCGCGCGCGACCCGGGCGGGAGTCGCGGCGGCATCGAGGAGGAGGCGGCGCTCGACGCGCCAGGCGGGAGTCTCGACCGTCACGACGAGCCGGTACCAGCGGCTGGTGGTGCCGGCGAGGCGGGCGGTCTGGTCGGCGGGATCGTTCGTCTCCCCTTGCTGGCCCCAGAAGTCGGACATGGAGCGGAAGCCGCCCTCGGGGCGGGCGGCGAGCGCGCGCATCGCCCGCTCGCGGGGGAGGCCGAGGGCTTCGAGGAGCGGCAGGTCGGCTTCGGTCAGCGCGTTCACGTTGAAGGGGGCGGCCTCCATGGTGGGGAGGGTGCAGAGGTGGCGGGCGAGGCGGGCGAACACGGGGGCGGGTGCGCCGACGAGCGCCTGCCATTCGGCCGGGTCGACGAGGAGGAGGCCGCGGCCGCCGAGCGCGGCGCGGCTGGCCTCGGCGAGGCGGGCGGCCTCGGCGGGTGCGAGGCCGGCGCTGGCGAGGAGGGTGGCAAGCGACTTCGCCGCGCCGTCGGCGACGCTCGAGGCGGCAAGGGTGTTGAGGTTGAAGCAGGCGGCGGCGTCGGCGAAGCGGAGCGTGACCGCGCGGCCGTCGAGCGCGAGGCGGATGGGGCGGGCGATGGCGGCCGAATCCCGCCCGGCGGTGGCGCGCAGGCGGGCGAGGAGCGCCTGGGCAAGCGCGGTGGCCGAGGTGGCGGCGAACTGGGCGTCGGCGAGGGTGGCGGCCTCGTCGGCGGTGGCGGTGGCGGCGCGCAGGCGGGCGAGGCCGACGGCGGCGAGCCCTGAGAGGAGCGCCAGCATGACGAGGACGGCCATGAGGGCCGCGCCGCGCTCGCGCGCGGGGGCAGGCGCGGCCGGGAGCGCCGGGGGGCGGGCCGGAAGGAGGGAAGGCGGGGCCGGGCGGTGGCTCATGCGGCGACGAGGAAGAGGAGGACGACCGGCGGCCGGCCTTCGGGCACGAGGGTGAGCTCGACGGCGCGGGGCAGGGCCTGGGGTTCGCGCGGCTCCCAGCGGTCGGCGAAGCCCTGGCCGGCATCGACCCGGACGCGGACCTCGCGGATTGCGGCGAGCATCACGTCAGGCGTGGAGGGCGCGCTGCCGTCGACCGCGGGCCAGGACTGGCGGAGCAGGTTCCGGCCGTCATGGCCCCAGGCGATCTTCTGGACCCGCGCGGGCACGCCGGTGACGCCGCCGCGGACGAGGACGAAGCCGGAAGGGGTGAGGGTGAAGGCCTGGAGCCGGTCTCCGGACTGGCCGAGGCTGAGGCGGGGCGCGGCCTGGCCGAGATCGGAGGCAAGGAGCGCGCGGGTGCGCTCGAGCTGCTGGAGGGCGGCGGTTGCCGTCTCGGTGCGGGCGAAGGCCTGGACGGCGGAGCCGGAGACGAGGGTGACGACGGTGGCCACCACGGCGAGGAGGAGGAAGGCGACGAGCACCTCGACGAGGGTGAAGCCGCGCGTGCCGGCGGGGGGCCGGGGGGGCGCGGGCGACGGCAGGCGGGTGGCGCGAGTCATCGCGGGCGGATGACCTCGCGGCGGGCGAGCACCGGGCCGCCCTCGGCCGGGCTCACGCGGATGTCGAGGGTGACGAGGCCGGGGAAGGCCTCGGGCGACGGCGAGGGGCCGGGCACCGTCTCGACCCGGAAGGGGATGCCGCCGTTGACCGACGGGCTGGCGGTGGGGCCGGCCGGGGCGGCGGGGGCAAGGAGGAGGCGGATGGCCTGGTTGTCGGCCTCGATGCGGGCGAGCGTGGTGGCGGTGAGCGCGGAGGCGCTGCGGAGCTGGATGCCCTGGAACTCGACGAGGGCGAGGCCGGCAACCGCCACGAGCGACAGCGCCACGAGCACCTCGACGAGGGTGAAGCCCGCGGTGCCGGCGCGGCGGGGGCCGGGGCGCGGGCCGGTGGGAGCCTGCGGGCTACCAGTTGCCGATGTCGGCGGCATCGCCGTCTCCGCCCTCCTGGCCGTCGGCGCCGAAGGTCCAGACGTCGAACGGGCGGCCGTCGCGGCCGGGCTGGGCATAGTTGTAGGGCCGGCCCCAGGGATCCTCGGGGAGGCGCTTTAAGGGCGCGCCGACGGCGGTGGGCTTCGTCAGGATGGCGAGGCCCTCGGCGGCGTCGGGGTAGCGGCCGGTCTCGAGCCGGTAGAGCTCGAGGCCCTGCTCGATGAGCGCGATGTCGGCCTTCGCCTTCTGGATGCGCGCGGTGTTCTGCGCCGGGAGCACGTTCACCACGACGACGGTGGCAAGGAGGCCGATGATGGCGAGCACGACGAGGAGCTCGACGAGGGTAAAGCCGCGCTCGCGGCGGCGGGCGGCGGGGCGGGGGCGGTGCGGGCGGGGGTGGGGGGGCATCAGGAGGCTCCGATGGCCTGGCTCGCAAGGGCGTTCAGGCGGAGGATGGGAAGGAGGACGGCGAGGATGATGAGCCCGACGACGCCGCCGAGGACGACGATGATGAGGGGCTCGAGGAGCGAGAGGAGGACCCGGCTCCGGTCGGAGAGCTGGCGGTCGATCGCCTGGGCGGCGCTGTCGAGGAGGGGGGCGAGGCGGCCGGAGGCCTCGCCGGAACGGGCGAGGGAGAGGAGGAGGGCCGGCGCGCGGGGGAGGAGGGCGAGCGAGGGGGCGAAGCCTGCACCGGCGCGGACGCGGGCGGCAATCGCCTGGGTGCCCTTCTGCCAGGGGCGGGTGCGCATGGCGGGCGCGACGAGCTGGAGCGCCTCGGCGACCGGGAGGCCGGCGGCGAGCATGACGCCGAGCAGGCGGGCGAAGCGCACGCCCTCAGAGGCGGCGACGAAGCCGCCAATGACGGGGGTGGCGATGAGGGCCCTGTCGAGCCGGGCGCGGCCGCCTTCGCGGCGGCGGGCGACCAGGACGGCAAGCAGGCCGGCGAGGATGAGGAGGCCGAGCACCCAGCCCCAGCTGCGCAGCAGCGCGGAGGCGCCGAGGATGAGGCGGGTGACGAGGGGGAGCTCGGCGCCGGCCTCGGCATATTGTTCGGCGATTCCGGGGACGACGAAGACGAGCATGCCGACGATGACCGAGACGGCGACGAGGACGAGGAGCGCGGGGTAGGCAAGCGCGGCAAGGAGCTTCGAGCGGAGCGCGAGCTCGGCCTCGAGCGTGTCGGCGAGGCGCTGGAGGAGGAGGGGAAGGCGGCCGGAGGCCTCGCCGGCGGCGACGGTTGCCCGGATGTCGGGCGGGAAGGCGGCAGGGGGGAGGGCGTGGGCGAGGCTGTGGCCGGCCTTCACCTGCCGGTTGACCTCGGCGAGGACGGCCTGGGTGCGGGGCTTCGCCGGCTGGCGGGCGAGCGTGTCGACGGCATCCGAGACCGGCATGACGGCAACCAGCGTGGCGAGCTCGCGCACGAGGGCGGCGCGGTCTGCGGCCGAGAGGCGGGCGCCAGCGCCGGGGCGGGCGAGGCGGGGAAGGGTGGCAGGGGCGTTCATGGGGCCCTCATGCCGCGGCCGGGGCCTCGGCGCGCGGCGGCGCGGCGCCCGGAGGAGCGGCGCCCGGCGGCGGCGCGCTGCCGCGCTCCTCGAGGAAGAGGGGCATGGCTTCCTCAGGGGTGGTGCGGCGGGCGGCGACCAGCGCCCGGGCGGATTCAGGGAGGCTGCGGGTGAGGCCGGCCGCCTCGATCGCGGCTTCGCTCGCGCCGTCGTTGACGAGGGCGCGGACGGCGGAGTCGATGCGGATGAGCTCGAACAGGCCCTGGCGGCCGACGAAGCCGGTCATGCGGCAGGCGGGGCAGCCGTTGGCACGGGCGACGGGGGTGCCGGGGGGAAGGCCGATGCGCCCGGCGAGCGCGGCGGCGAGCGGCTCTTCCGAATGGCAGGCGGGGCAGACGAGGCGGACGAGCCGCTGGGCGACCACCGCGCGCAGCGTGGCCGCGATGAGGAAGGGCTCGACTCCGAAGTCGCGCAGGCGGGTGATGGCGCCGGCGGCCGAGTTGGCATGGACGGTGGAAAGCACGAGGTGGCCGGTGAGCGCGGATTCGACGGCGACGCCCGCGGTCTCGCGGTCGCGGATCTCGCCGACCATGACGACGTCGGGGTCCTGGCGAAGGATGGCGCGCAGCCCCGCAGCGAAGGTGAGGCCGATGCGCGGGTCGACCTGGGTCTGGCCGACGCCGGGGACGGCGTATTCGACCGGGTCCTCGACCGTCAGGATGTTGCGGCGGCCGTCGTTCAGGAGCTTGAGCGCGGCGTAGAGGGTGGTGGTCTTGCCCGCGCCCGTGGGGCCGGTGACGAGGATCATGCCGTTGGGGCTGGCGAGCGCGGCGCGCAGGCCCGCCTCGGTCGCGGAGTCGAGGCCCAGCGTCTCGAGGGTCAGGCTGACGGCGGCCTGGTCGAGGATGCGGAGCACCACGCGCTCGCCGCCGCGGGCGGGCAGGGTGGAGACGCGGACGTCGGCCTGGCGGGCGCCGAGGGCGACCGAGATGCGGCCGTCCTGGGGGAGGCGGCGCTCGGCGATGTCGAGCCGGGCCATGACCTTGACCCGGCTGACGAGCATGGGGGCGACTTCGCCGGGCAGGCGGAGCACTTCCTCCATGACGCCGTCGCGGCGCATGCGCACGACGGTGCCGTCGGGCGCGGGCTCGAGGTGGATGTCGGACGCGCCCTGCTGGACCGCCTGGGCGACGAGCGCGTTGATGAGGCGGACGACGGGGGCCTCGTCGTCGCTGTCGAGGAGGTCGGCGGCATCGAGGCCGAGGAGGCCGCCCTCGCCAAGGCCCGAGGCCTCGGCGAGCGCGGCGATGCCGTCGGCGGCGTAGGTCTCGGCGAGCAGGCGGTCGAAGGCGGCGGCGTCGAGCCGGTCGAGGCCCGCAGGGACCCGGGCGGGGCCGAGGGCGCGGCAGGCCTCGGCGACGGCGGCGAGCGTGGCGGCAGGCGACAGGGCGAGCCGGCCGTCAGGGCGTGCGAGGACGCCGGCGCGGCGGGCGAAGGCGTAAGGGAGGCGGGGCGCGCTCATCCGGGCCGGGTGCCGTTCTTGGGCGAGAGGAGGGCGGGATCGGGCGCGGGCGGAGCGGCAGGTGGGTCCGCCGGCCGGGGGAAGGGGGGCTGGCCCTGGTATTCGGGGCCGGGGAAGGGGCGGGGCCGGTAGGGCGGCAGCGTGCGGAGATAGTCGAAGGCGAGCGCGTCGAGGCTGGAGAAGCCGGTCGTGGCCTCCTGCATCTCGCGCAGGTAGTTCCAGCGGTTGGCGGTGACGGCGGCGGCCTGCTCGCGGCCGCGGACGATGGTGGGGCGGAGGAAGACCATGAGGTTGGTCTTCTCGCGGCTGCTGCTGCGCGAGCGGAAGAGTTCGCCAAGCCCGGGGATGTCGCCGAGGCCGGGGACCTTCTGGAGCGAGCGGCGCTCCTGGTCGGACAGGAGGCCGCCGAGCGCGAGGATCTCGCCGTCGGCGACCGTGACGACGGTCTCGACCTCGCGCTTGTTGAGGACGAAGTCGCGCTCGGCGACGGTCGAGGCGATGGAGGAGACGGTCTGGCGGATCTCGAGGCGGATGGTGCCGCCGGCGTTGATCTGCGGGCGGACCACGAGCTGGACGCCGACGTCCTGGCGCTGGACGGTGCGGAAGCTGTTGTCGAGGTTCTGGCCGAGCGCCTCGCCGGTGGTGATGGGGATTTCCTGGCCGACGAGGAGCCGGGCCGGCTGGTTGTCGAGCGCCACGACCGAGGGCGTGGCGAGGATGTTGGAGGCCGCGTCGTTGCGGGCGGCGCTCACGATGGTGCCGAAGACGGCGTTGCCGACGTTCCAGCTGAAGACGCCGGCGCCGCCGGCGACGGGGGAGGCGGCGGCGGCGCGGATGGCGTTCTGGACGAGGGCGTTGGCGAGCGTGGGGTTGGCGATGGCGCCGCGCTCGACCGCGACTGCGCCGGCGAGCGCCAGGATGTCGGGCCCGGCGTTGGTGAAGTTGGCGGCAAGGAAGGGGGTGGCGGCGTCGGCGGGCTTGGCCAGCCACTGGACTCCGAGCTGGCGGGCGAGCGAGTCGGAGATCTCGACGATGATGGCCTCGACCTGGACCTGGGCGCGGACCTGGTCGAGCTGGCGGACGACCTCGCCGAGCTCGCGCTGGACGTCGGCGCGGGCGGAGATGACGAGGGCGTTGGCGCCGTCGTAGCGGGCGATGATGGCCTGGCGCGGGCGGGGGCCGGCGGCGACGCCGAGGTCGGCGCCGGCGGCGGGCAGGGCCTGGACCTGCGGGACGGGCGCGGGGGCGCCGCCGGCATCGCGCGGGGCGGCGCCGAAGGGAGTGCCGGCGAGCGCGGAGAGGGGGGCGGTGGAGGCGGTGGGGTTGGGCGTGGGCGTCTGGCCGACGAGGGACTGGAGGACGGGGAGGATCGAGGCGGCGTCGGCGTGCTCGAGGAAGATGACGCGGGTCTCGGCGCCCTCGGCGGCGCGGCGGTCGAGCTCGGTGGCGAGCGCGACCATCTGGGCGACGATGGCGGCGTCTCCGCGGATGGCGATGGCGTTGGCGGCGTCGATCGCGACGACGGTGGCCGTCGGGCCCATGTTGTCGGCGCCGCGGCTGCGGCGGAGGAGCTGCTCGAGCGCCTGGGCGACTTCGCGCGGGCCGGCGTGCTTCAGGGCGACGAGGCGGGTGCCCGAGCGGTCGCGGTCGATCTCGCGCAGGGTGGCGCGGGCGCGGGCGACGACGTCGGCGAAGTCGGTGACGATGATGGCGTTGCCGGCGCGGTTGGCGGCGACCGTGCCATTGCGGCTGAGGACGGGGCGGAGCGATTCGACCGCCGAGTTCGAGTCGATGTTGGCCAAGGGGATGACGGCGGTGACGAAGCGGTCGCCGCCCCGGACCGAGCCGGCCCCGGCTTCGGCGGGCTGGACGCGATACTGGCCGGCGCCCGTGGGGACGGCGACGAACCCGTTGGCGCGCAGCGTGGCGAGGAAGAGCTCGAAGTAGGCGGCGCGCGAGAGGGGCCGGTCGGAGATGACGGAGACGCTGCCGGAGACGCGCGGGTCGATGACGAAGCTCGCGCCGGTGACGCGGGCGACATCGGCGATGAAGGTGCGGATGTCGACGTCGCGCAGGTTGAGGGTGGGCTCCGACGCTGGCGCCGGGGCGGCGGGCGGCGCGGGCGGGCCGGGCTGGCGCGGCGGCTGCTGGGCGGCGAGCGGGGCGGGCGCGAGCGCGAGGCAGGCGGCGGTGGCGGCAGCGAGGTGCCGAGGTGCGCGGCGGGGCCGGGGGCGGTGGGGAAGGATCAATCGGCGTCTCCGGGGGCGGGCGCGGGCTCGAGCGCGGGTTCGTCTGGCATGGCGGGCGCGGGCGCGGCGGGCGTGGCCGGGCCGGGTGACGGCATGGCGGCCGGGGGCGGGGGCGGGGGCGGGGGGGACGAGAAGACGGCCGGGAACGGGCCGGAGGCCTGGTCGAGCCAGAGGGTCTCGGGCGTGCCGGCGCGGTCGAGGATGACGTGGTCGCCGTGGACGGCGGTGAGCGCGACGCCGTCGAGCACGGTCTCGCCGGGCTCGCGGATCTCCTGGCGGCCGTCGGGCCCGGCGAGGATGGCGACGCCGCGGCCGGAGATGGGGTCGAGGCGGACGCCCTTCAGCACGAGGGGGAGGGCGGTGACGGGGAGCTCCTCGGCCGCGGGCGCGGGCGGGGTGCGGGAGAAGGGATCGAATCGGGCGAGGATGGCGGGATCAGGGGGCGGCGCGGCACGGGGGAGCGGCGGCACTGGCTGGCGAAGCGCGGCGGCCGCGCGCACGCCGAGGAGGACGGTGAGCGCGAGGAGGAGGGCGAGGACGAGGAGGGCGAGCGGCGGGAGCGGCAGGCGGAGCGCGGCGGAGCGGGCAGTCATGCGCGGTCTCCCTTCACGGCGGGCGGGGCGGGTGCCGGCCCGGCGCCGCGGCCGCCTTGCGGCAGAAGTCTTACAGTTCGGTTGCGGCGGAGGCCATGGCGCGCGGGCGGGGCGGGAGCCGAAGGAGCCGAGGGGGACGAGGGGGCGCGGGCGGGCATGGGCTCCTCAGCTTGCGTCGGCGAGCGCGGCGGCGAGCCAGAGCGGCCAGGCGGCGGCGGCGAGGAAGGCGCCGAGGGGCACCTCCGGCCAGCCGGCTTGCGGCGGGCTGGCAAGGCCTTCCCCGGGCCCCTGCCCGGCGCCCCGCCCGCCCTGCCCGGCCGCCTGCCCGGCGCCTGCCCCTGCGCCTCCCGCGCCTGCCCCTGCGCCTCCCGCGCCTGGCCCGGCCGTCTGCCCTGCGCCCTGCCCTGCTCCCACTGCCGTGCCTTCCGCGCCTGCCCCGGCCCGCGCCCGAACGAACGCGGCCCAGAGGAGGCCGGCAAGGGCCGCCAGCAGCAGCAACGGCGGAAGAAGGACGGGGTTTACCCAGGCGCCAAGGGCGGCGGCGAGCTTGACGTCGCCAAGCCCGAGCCCCTCGCAGCCGCGGAGCCGGAAGTGGGCTTCGCGGACGAGCCAGAAGAGGAGGAGGAAGCCGCCGGCGGCGGCGGCCTGGGCGGGGAAGCCGGACGGATCGCGGGCGAGCGACAGGCCGAGGCCGAGGGCGAGCAGCGGCAGGGTGAGCCAGTCGGGCAGCCAGTGGTGGCGCAGATCGAGCGCGGCCGCGGCAAGGAGGAGCCAGCCGAAGAGCGCGCCGGCAAGGCCGGGGCCGGGGCCGAGGAGGCCGAGGGCCAGCGCGCCGACGAGGGCGGCGGCGGCCTCGAGCGCGGGGTGGACGGGATCGATGGCGGTGCCGCAGTGGCGGCAGCGCCCGCGCTGGGCGGCGAAGGCGAGGAGGGGCAGGAGCGCGGCGGCGGGGAGGGGCGCGCGGCAGGAGTCGCAGCGGGAGCGGCCGGTGAGCGGCAGGCCTTGGGCTGCGCGGACGACGAGGGTGGCGAGGAAGCTGCCGACCGCGAGGCCGAGGAGGCCGCCGAGGCCCGCGAGCCACGGGCTTCCGGGCGGGAGGAGGGAGGCCAGGGGCCAGGGGCCGGGCATGGCCGTGTTGACGGCCGCTCGCGCGCTTCTGTCAAGGCGCGCGAGGGGCGGGCGCGGGACGCGGGGACGGCGACGGTCAGGCGACCTGGCGGTCCATGCCCTCCCAGTAGGGCTTGCGGAGCTCCTTCTTGAGGATCTTGCCCGAGGGGTTGCGCGGCAGCTCGGCGACGAAATCGACCGACTTCGGGATCTTGTAGCCGGCAATGAGGGGACGGCAGTGGGCGATGAGCTCGTCTGCGGTGGCTTGCGCCCCTTCCTTCAGGACGACGATGGCCTTGACCGCCTCGCCCCACTTCGGATCGGGCACGCCGATGACGGCGGCGTCCTTCACTGCCGGGTGGGTGTGGAGCGCGTTCTCGACCTCGGCGGGGTAGATGTTCTCCGCACCCGAGACGATCATGTCCTTCACCCGGTCCTGGATGTAGAGATAGCCGTCTTCGTCCATGTAGCCGGCGTCTCCGGAGAGATACCAGCCGTCGCGGATGGCCTTCGCGGTTGCCTCCGGCCTGTTGTGATAGCCGGCCATGACCGAGACGGAGCGGATGGCGATTTCGCCGATGGTGCCGCGGGGGAGCTCGCGCATGTCGGAATCGACGATCCGGATCTCGTTGCCGGGGAAGGGCTTGCCGCAGCCCTTCATGCGGGCGTTGCCCTCGACGCTGTGGTCCTCGGGCGGGAGGTAGACGACGGTGCCGGAGGTTTCGGTGGCACCATAGCACTGGACGAACTGGGCGTTGGGGAAGCGGGCGATCGAGCGGGAGAGGACGTCCAGGGGGATGGGCGAGGCGCCGTAGAGGAGGGCGCGGACGCAAGCGAAGTCGGCGCCCTGGGCGGACGGGTCATTGAGGATCATGTTGAGGACGGCGGGCACTGCGAACATGCGCGTGACCCGGTGGGTGGCGATGGCTTCGACCATGGCCGGGATCTCGGGGCGGGGGAGGATGACCATGGTGGCGCCCGCGTGGAGCGCGTGGAGCGCCCAGCCGGTGCCGCCGATGTGGAAGAGCGGCATGGCGACGAGCGCCACGTCATCGTCGCGCCAGAGCGACCAGGATTCGCCGGTGAGCGCGCCCTTGGCGATGGTGCCAAGCAGGCTGCGGTTGGTGAGGAGGGCGCCCTTGGGAAAGCCGGTGGTGCCCGACGTGTAGAGCTGGAGGGCGACGGTTTCGGGGCCGGTGTCGGCGAGGGCGTCCTCGGGGGTGGCGCTGGCGAGGAAGGCGTCGAACTCGTCGGTCCAGACGATGGTGAGGCCGTGCGCGCCGGCGCCGGCGATGACGGGGCCGAAGGCGCGGTCGGCGAGCAGGAGGCCGATGCCGGCGTCGTCGAGGACATAGGCGACCTCGCCGGCGACGAGCCGCCAGTTGATGGGAGTCATGATGGCACCCAGCCGGAAGCAGGCGCACATGAGGACGACGTAGGCCGGGTGGTTGAGCCCCATGTGGCCGACCCGGTCGCCGGGCTTCACGCCCGCCTTGCGGAGCGCACCGGCGGCGGCAAGGACGCGGGCGTGAAGGCCCGCCCAGGTCTCGGCGGTGCCCTCGTAGAGGATGGCGGTGCGGTCGGGCGTGGCGGCGGCCCAGTGGGCCGTCATGTCGGCGAGACGGGCGAATTCCATGGCTGAACCTCCCGGGAGCGCCTTGTGCCGCAGGCGGGCGCGCCATGCCGCTCGCGGTTGCGCTAGGCCGAAAGCGGCCGGCGCTGGCGGCTGAGCGCGACGCCGACGATGCCGAAGCCGGCGACGAACATGGCCCAGGTGGCGGGCTCGGGGACGAAGGCGTAGGCGAAGCTCGCGGCGAAGCTTGCCCGGGCGATCTCGAGCACGGCCCCGGGGGAGAGGACCAGGGCGAGCTCGAGGCTGGCGGCGCGCGAGAGTGAATCGGCGCCGAAGGGGCCGGTGAAGAAGCCGCCGGAGAGGTCGGCGGAGTCGCCGAAGCTTGCCGGAAGCGTGCCGGAGACTCCGGTTCCAGCGAAGCGGAAGGTCCAGGTGCCGAAGGCGTTGGCGAAGGCCAGCCGCCCCGCGGTCTGGACCGAGAGGTCGATGCTGCCGGCAAGGCGGAAGGCGAGGGGGGCGTCTGCCGCGCCCTCGTTCACGAAGCGCAGGAGGGGGGCGGCCTCGAGGCCGGCGGTGGCGGCGTGGACGCCGTAGGCCGGCTGGGCGAGCGCCGCGCACTCGGCGAGCCCGGCAAAGCCACCGGCGGCGAAGACTCCGCCGGCGGAGGCCGCGCTGCCGCCGGCGCCGTCGGCGAGACCGAAGTCGAGGATCTCGACGGGCGCGAAGCTGAGGAGGGTGAGGCCGGCGGCGGTCGCCCCGTGGGCGACCGTGGTGCTGCCAGTGGCAGACGCAAAGGCAAAGGGAAGCGCGGCTGCGGGCGCGGCGAGGAAGGTGGCGAGAGCGGCAGCGGGCGCGAGCTTCATGTGACGGCCCCCTGACAGACACTGCGTGGGGCGGTAGCCGCGGGCCGTTGCCGGACGGCGTCGGGGCGGCCCCCCGATGCGGCCTGCTGCCGCGGGCGGCGCCGTCAGGAGAGGGTGGCGAGGAAGGCGGCGGCGTCGTCGCGGATGGCCTGCTGGCGGGCAGGCGGGAAGCGGCGCCAGGCATCGAGCGTGCGCCACATGCGCTGGTTCGACGCGAAATGGCGTTCGTTCCGGGCGATGAAGTCCCAGTAGAGGCGGTTGAAGGGGCAGGCCCCCTCACCGGTCTTCGCCGTCACGTCGAAGCGGCAGTGGCGGCAGTGGTCGCCCATGCGGCGGATGTAGGCGCCCGACGCCGCGTAGGGCTTGGAGCCAAGGAGGCCGCCATCGGCCCACTGGCTCATGCCGATGACGTTGGGCGCCTCGACCCATTCGTAGGCATCGGCATAGACGACGAGGAACCATTCGTGGACGTGGAAGGGGTCGACGCCCGCGAGCAGGGCGAAGTTGCCGAGCACCATGAGGCGCTGGATGTGGTGGGCGTAAGCCAGGTCGCGCGTCTGGGCGAAGGCCGAGTCGAAGCAGGCCATGCCGCTTGCGCCCTGCCAGTAGATGGCCGGAAGCGGGCGGGTGGCGGCAAGGGCGTTGCGGCGGACGTAATCCGGCCCTTCGGCGAGGTAGATGCACCGCACATATTCGCGCCAGCCGAGGATCTGGCGGACGAAGCCCTCGACGGCGTTCAAGGGCGCGTGGCCGGCGGCGTGGGCGGCGAGCGCCGAGTCGACGAGCTCGCGCGGGGTGAGGAGGCCGAGGTTGAGGGCAGGCGAGAGGAGCGAGTGGAAGAGCGTCTCCTGCCCATGGGCGAGCGCGTCCTGGTAGTCTCCGAAAAGGGGCAGGCGGTGAGTGACGAAGTCGGCGAGGGCGGCGAGGGCGTCGCTGCGGGTGACGGGCCAGGCGAAGCGGTCAAGCGTGCCGAAGTTCGACGGAAAGCGGGCTGCGACCATGGCGAGCACCTGCGCCGTGATGGCATCGGGCGGGAAGCGCGGGGGCGGGGGCGGGACGAGGCCCCTCGGCAGCGGCCTGCGGTTCTCGGAATCGAAGTTCCACCGGCCGCCGACGGGTTCATCGCCGGCCATGAGGACTCCGGTTTCGCGGCGCTGCCAGCGGTAGAAGTCCTCGAGGCGCAGCCGGCGGCGGCCCGCGCGCCAGGCGGCGAAGGCGGGGAGCGAGACGAGGAAGCGGTCGTCCTCGCAGATGGTGGCGCCGGGGATGGCGCGCTGGAGGGCGCGGACGCGGTGCTCGCCGGCTTCCGTCATGCGGATGGCGGTGGCGCCGTGGCGGGCGGCGGCGGCGCGGATGGCGGAATCGAGGCCGGGCGGTGCGTCGGGGTCGTCGAGGCGGTGGTAGGCGACATGCCAGCCGTCGGCGCGGAGCGCCTCGGCAAAGTGGCGCATGGCCGCGAAGACGAGGGCGAGCTTCTGCCGGTGGTGGGGGACGTAGGAGGCTTCCTCCATGACCTCGGCCAGGAGGATGACCGAGGAGGCGCGGTCGGCGCCGCGGAGGCTGGCAAGGGTGGGGGTGAGCTGGTCGCCGAGGACGGGGAGGAGGAGCACGGGTGTGCGGGTGGCGCGGGCGCGCGCGATGTGCAACGGGCGCCTCTGCCGCAGCCGGCAGACGCGACCGGACGGTGTGGCGCGGGGCGTCAGCCGAGGATGAAGCGGCGGACGGCGGCGATGAGCTCGGGGCTGGCGGTGGCCGAAAGCGCGGCCTCGGGCGCCTCTGGCGCGGCGAGGAGGCGGTCGAGGAGGGCGGGAAGCTCCCGCTCGTCGGCTGCCACGTGGAGGCCCGGCCGGCCGGCGAACTTCTCGGCGGTGGCGAGCTGGTGCTCGTTCCGGTGCTCGCCGAGGCTGGCGCGGCGCGGCAGCATGAGGAGGGGCTTCATGGCG
The DNA here is from genome assembly GCF_015354055.1 of Thermaurantiacus tibetensis. GTDB lineage: Bacteria > Pseudomonadota > Alphaproteobacteria > Sphingomonadales > Sphingomonadaceae > Thermaurantiacus > Thermaurantiacus tibetensis. The sequence continues at coordinate 714,005 of NZ_JACHTM010000002.1, read as the reverse complement.
GTGAGGGCGGAGATGATCGAGCCCATGCCGGCGTGCGCCACCATGAGCCGGCAGGCGGCGACCTTCTCCTCGTAGAGGCGGGCGGGGAGGAACTCGGCCCATTCCATGTGGGCCGGGCGGTAGCTCGCGGGCGTGAGCGCGCCGAGCTGGCCGAAGACCGGCATGGTGGCCGTGGCCGCCCACTGGTCGACGGCGCGGACCAGCCGGTCGAAGGGCTCCTGGGTGCCGACGGTGAGGAAGATCACAGGACCTGGCCCTCGTAGCGGGGGCCGCCGGGCCGGGCGAGCTCGGGCCACTGGGTGAGCCACAGGTGGGCGATGGGGCCGGCGCGGGCGCCGGAGAGGGAGAGCTCCTTCGCGTTGGCGATGCTGTCGAGCCACAGGGTGCGCGCGCCGAGGAGGCGGCCGAAGCGGATGGCGAAGTAGCCGACCGAGGCGCCGGTCGTGACGATGACGTCGGGCCGGAGGCGGAGGAGGAGGAGGAGAACCTCGACGGCCTGGCGCAGGAGGCGGAGCTTCTGCCAGCGGTTGGCATCGGTGAGGACGTGGTAGCCGGGTGCGGGCTGGCCGCGGGATGCGGCGAGACGGGCGACATGGTCCCGGAAGTCTGCCGAGGTGGTGGCGTAGGCGACTTCGCAGCCGTCCCAGGCGGGGGCGAGCCGGAGCAGCTGGATCCAGTGGCCGCCGGCGGAGGCGACGGCGAGGACGCGGGGGCTGCCGCTCATGGGCGCGTCGGCCGCAGGCGCGCCGGGCGGAGCGGGGCCGGGCGGAGCATGCGGCTGCGTCTAGCCAGCGGGGCGGGAGCTGCCAAGCGCTGCGGGCGGTTGACGGCGGTTCAGTAGATGCCCCCATGCTCGGCGAGGAAGTCGCGGTCGGTGCGGATGGCGCGGCCGGCGCCGGCGGCAAGCGGGGGCGGCGGCGGCGGGCCGACGATGCGGCGCGGCTCGGTCTCGGGCTTGAAGGCCTCCCAGATGACCGCGGCCTTGGGCGCATCGGACGGCCACACGCCGAAGACGCGCCGGCCCGAGCGGCGGTCGATGCGGACCATGCGGATTCCGGCAGGCGCGAGGAAGGGCGAGGGCTCGGGCGGGTCCTCGGCGTAGGTCGCGGTGTACCAGTCGCGCCAGATGGGGACGGCGACATTGCCGCCCTGGACCCAGCCGCCGAGGTTCTGCGGCCGGTCGAAGCCCATGTAGAGCCCGGCGACGATGTCGGACGTGCCGCCGACGAACCAGACGTCCTTCGGACCCGTCGTGGTACCGGTCTTGCCCATCAAGGGCACGCCGAGGTTGTTGAGGCGGGTGGCGGTGCCGCGCTCGACCACGCCTTCGAGCATGTGGACGACCTGGTAGGCGGTGCGCGGGTCGAGGACCTGGCGGCGGGTGTCGACCGGCTGCGGCATGGCCTGGCCCTTCCAGGGCGCGCGGCAGCCGGGGCAGCGGCGGGTGTCGGCCTGGAAGATGGGGCGGCCGTTGCGGTCCTGGACGAGGTCGAAGACGACGGGCTCGATCTCCTTCCCCCCGTTCACCAGCATGGAATAGGCGTTGACGAGCTTCATGGGCGTCGTCTCGCCGGCGCCGAGCGCGATCGCGAGGACCGGCTGGTAGTCGCCGATGCCGAGGTCCCTGGCGAGCTTGACCACCCTGTCCATGCCGGTCTGGGCGGCGATGCGCACCGTCATGAGGTTCCGCGACTGCTCGAGGCCCCAGCGCATGGTCTGGAGGCCCGCCGAGCCGCCGCCGAAGTTCCGGAAGCATTTCCGCCCCAGCCGCGCCGACTGGTAGACGCAGAAGGTGCCATCCGAGACGAGGCTTGCCGGCGTCATGCCGGCCTCGAGGCCGGCGGCGTAGACGAAGGGCTTGAAGGCGGAGCCGGGCTGGCGCAGCGCCTGGGTGGCGCGGTTGAAGCTGGCGCCGCGCGAATCGAACCCGCCGACCATGGCGAGGACGCGGCCGCTGTGGGCCTCCTGGACGACGAGGGCGCCGGAGACGAGCGGGATCTGCCGCAAGCCCCAGCTGCCGGCGCCGGTGGGCGCAACGGGGACGACGTCACCGGGCTTCAGCTGCTGGTGGGCGGGGACGCCGCCGCGGGACATCATGGCGTCTCCGGCGAACATGGTGCCCGTCGAGCCGTCCTCGAAGCCGAGGCGGAAGCCGCCGCCGGTGCGGGCGAGGATGACGGCGGCGCGCCAGCTCTCGTAGCCGACGGGAAGGTCGAGCGCGCGCAGGCGTGCGGGCCAGCCGTCGCCGAGGTCGATGGTGGCGGCAGGCCCGCGCCAGCCGCGCAGCCGATCGTAGCGGACGAGGCCGTCACGCAGCGCCTTCTCGGCCGCCTTCTGGATTGCGGGGTCGATGGTGGTGCGGACCCAGAGGCCTCCGGCGTAGAGGCTGTTGGGGCCGTCCGCGGCCGTCTCGCCGAAGCGGGCGATGAGCTGGCGGCGGACCTCCTCCATGAAGTCGCGGCCGTAGGGCGCGACGTTGGCGGTGGCGCGCGGCTCGGCGGCAACCTGGATGGGAAGGGCCCGAAGGCGGGCGAGATCCTGGCGCGGGAGCCAGCCGTTCGCCGCCATCTCGCCCAGCACCCAGTTGCGGCGCTCGAGCGCGCGGGCGTAGTTGCGGCGGGGATCGAAGGCGGAGGGGGCCTTGGGGAGGCTGGCGAGGAAGGCGGCCTCGTGCGCGGCGAGCTCGGCGGCCGGCTTGCCGAACCAGGTGCGGGCCGCGGCCTCGACTCCATAGGCGTTCCGGCCGAGGAAGATCTCGTTGAGGTAGAGCTCGAGGATCTGCTCCTTCGTCAGGATCTCCTCGATGCGGCGGGCGAGCACCGCCTCGCGCAGCTTGCGGGTGAGGGTGACCTCGTTCGAAAGAAGCAGGTTCTTGGCGACCTGCTGGGTGATGGTGGAGGCGCCGACCGGGCGCGACTGGCCTGAGAAGAGGCCGCGGATGTTGGTGACGATGGCCGTCGCGATGCCGGGGAAGTCGAGGCCGCCGTGGGAGAAGAAGGTCTTGTCTTCCGCCGAGAGGAAGGCGTGGACGACGACCTGGGGGATCTCCTCGTAGGGGAGGAAGATGCGGCGCTCGCGGGCGAAGGCAAAGAGGGGCTCGCCGGTGCTGCTGCGGATCTGGGTGGGAAGCGGCGGCTGGTAGGCGGCGAGCCGCGCGGCATCGGGCAGGTTGCGGAAGAGGGTGGCCCAGAGGAGGCCGGCGGCGACGGCGCCCACCACGAGGAGCGCCGCGGCGGCCACCGCGAGCCGGCGGAGCCAGCGGCCGCGGGCGGAGCGGGCGGGCCGATCGGGCGCGTGCATGGCCGCACCCTAGTCCGTTCCCCGGGATTCGGCAAAAGCGCGGGCGGAGCAGAAGACCGGCTTTGCGGGGGGCAAGGAGGCGTGGCTGGCGGCCGCGGGCGCTTCGGGCCAGTCGGGCGCCATGGCCGAGACTGCGGACGGACGCGTGATCCTGGTGGGCGCCGGGCCTGGCGCACCCGACCTTCTGACCCTGCGCGCGGTCCGTGCACTCGAGGCGGCCGACGTGGTGGTGCACGACGGGCTCGTCGACGGACGCGTGCTGGAGCTTGCGCCGGCGCACGCGCGGCGCGTGTCGGTTGCCAAGCGCCGCGACCGCCACACGCTGCCGCAGGAGGAGATCAACGCGCTTCTGGTCGCCGAGGCGAAGGCGGGCCGGGTGGTGGTGCGCCTCAAGGGGGGCGACCCCTTCGTCTTCGGGCGCGGCGGCGAGGAAGTGGCGGCGTGCCGCGCGGCGGGCGTGGCGGTCGAGGTGGTGCCGGGGGTGTCGGCTGCGCTGGGCTGCGCGGCGGACGCCCACCTGCCGCTGACCCACCGGGACCTTGCCTCGGCGGTGAGCTTCGTGGCCGGCACCTGCCAGGGCCTCAAGGAGCAGGACTGGCGGGGGCTTGCCGGGCCGGGGCGGACGCTCGTCGTCTACATGGGAGTGACGACGGCAGGTGCGATCGCCGAGAAGCTGATGGCGGACGGCGTGTCGCCCGACATGCCGGTTGCCATCCTCGAGCGGGGGACGCTGGATGGCGGGCGGGCGCTCAGGACGCTGCTTGCCGACCTTGGCGACGCCGTGGTGCGGGCGCGGGTGGCAAGCCCGGCGCTTCTCGTGGTGGGGCGGGTGGCGGGGCTTGCCAACGCCGAGGACCTGACCGGGCTTGCAGCGCTGGTTGCCGCCGGAAGGAGGGACGGGGTGCTGGCCGCCGGCGCGATGGAGCAGGCGGCGTGAGGCTCCTGACCGGCAACGTCTCGCGGACCGGCGAGGTCGTCTGGTGGGCGGGCGACCGCTGGAGCCCGGACGTGGCGGACGCGGTGGGTCTCGAGCCGGCCGAGGGCGAGGCGCTGCTCGCGCGCGAGGCGGTGGCCGAGAAGGTGAACGACCTTGCGCTCGTGGAGGCCGAGCCGGGGCCGGACGGGCGGCCGCGGCCGCGGCACATCCGCGAGCGGATCCGCGCCTTCGGGCCGACGGTCCGGCCCGACCTCGGCCGGCCGGGCAGGGACTGGCGCTGATGTACCGCTACGATGCGATCGACCGGGCGCTCGTGGACGCGCGGGTTGCCGAGTTCCGCGACCAGGTGGCCCGGCGGCTCTCGGGCGCGCTCGACGAAGACCATTTCAAGCCGCTCCGGCTCAAGAACGGGCTCTACCTCCAGCTGCATGCCTACATGCTGCGGGTGGCCATTCCCTACGGCACGCTCTCGTCGCGGCAGCTGCGGATGCTGGCCCATGTGGCCCGCCGCTACGACCGCGGCTACGGCCATTTCACCACCCGGCAGAACATCCAGTACAACTGGATCAGGCTCGAGGAGGCGCCCGACCTGCTCGCCGACCTCGCGTCGGTCGAGATGCACGCCATGCAGACGAGCGGCAACTGCATCAGGAACATCTCGGCCGACCAGTATGCCGGGGCGGCGGCGGACGAGGTGGCGGACCCGAGGCCCTGGGCGGAGCTTCTGCGGCAGTGGTCGACGCTCCACCCCGAGTTCAGCTACCTGCCGCGCAAGTTCAAGATCGCGCTGACCGGGAGCGCTGCGGACCGGGCGGCGATCCGCTTTCACGACATCGGCCTGCAGCTGGTGCGCGGGCCCGACGGGGCGCTCGGCTTCCGCGTGTTCGTCGGCGGGGGGATGGGGCGCACCCCCTTCGTTGCCCCCTTGATCCGCGACTTTCTGCCGGCCGGCGCGTTCCTCTCCTACATGGAGGCCATCCTTCGGGTCTACAACCGCTTCGGAAGGCGGGACAACATCTACAAGGCGCGGATCAAGATCCTGGTCCACGACCTCGGGGCGGAGGAATTCGCGCGGGCGGTTGAGGCGGAGCATGCGCACCTGCGGACGCTCGGGATCGACGCGCCGGAGGCCGAGGTGGAGCGCATCGCCGCCTTCTTTGCCGACCCGCCGTTCGAGACCGGGCTTGCCGACGCGGTCGAGGATGGTGGCGACCCGGCCTTTGCGGCCTGGCTTGCGCGGCAGGTGGAGCCGCACCGGGTGCCGGGTTACCGGATCGTCAACGTGAGCCTGAAGCCCGCCGGCGGAATCCCGGGGGATGCGAGCGCGGAGCAGATGGAGGCAGTGGCCGATCTTGCCGAGCGCTTCAGCTTCGACGAGGTCAGGGTGACGCACGCGCAGAACCTGGTGCTGCCGCACGTGCGGGCCGCCGACTTGAGGGCGGTCTACGAAGGCCTGGCGGCGGTGGGGCTTGCCGCGGCCAACCTTGGCCTTGCGAGCGACGTCATCGCCTGCCCGGGGCTCGACTATTGCACGCTGGCCAACGCGCGCTCGATCCCCGTGGCGATGGCGGTGGCGGACCGGCTGCGGCCGCGCGAGGCGGAGCTCGGCGAGCTGAAGATCAAGGTCTCTGGCTGCATCAACGCCTGCGGCCACCACCACGCCGGGCACATCGGGATTTTGGGTGTCGACCGGAAGGGGACGGAGAACTACCAGCTGCTGCTCGGCGGCTCGGGCGCGGAGGATGCGAGCATCGCGCAGATCCTGGGGCCGGGGTTCACGGCCGACGGGGTGGTCGACGCGGTGGCGAAGGTGACGGAGGTCTACCTGCGCGAGCGGCGGTCGGGCGAGCGCTTCCTCGACACCTTCCGGCGGATTGGCGCGCAGCCGTTCAAGGAGGCGGTCTATGGGTGAGGCTGCGGTGGCCGAGGCGGCGGTGGCTAAGGCGGTGGCTGAGGCGGCCGTGGCGGAAACGGCGGCGGTGGCGGCCGCAGTGGCGGAGGCCGGGCCCCGGCTGCTGGACGGGGGCATCCTTGCGCTGGACCCGCGGGCGCGGGCGGGGGCGCCCGAGCTCGTGATCGCGCCCGGGGAGGACGTGCGCGCGCATGGCGGCCTTGGCAACCTCGCGGTGATCGGCGTGGCCTTTCCGCGGTTCCGCGACGGGCGGGGCTATTCCTCGGCCAGGATCCTCCGGGAGAGTGGCTTTGCCGGCGACGTGCGGGCGGTGGGCGACGTGACGCTCGACCAGCTCCTGTTCCTGAAGCGGGCGGGCTTCTCGTCGGTGGCGCCCGAGCGGCCGATCGACCCTGCGGCCGCTGCCGTGGCGCTGGCGCGCTTTCCCGCCTTCTACCAGGGCGGGGCCGACGGCAGCGTGCCGGCCTTCGCGCTGCGGCACGGCACGGGATCCGGGCGGGGGCCGGCGGGGAGGAACGGCACGGGGCATGACGGCGCGGCTGGCTGAGGCCTCTGCGGACGGGCCGGGGGCGGCGCAGCGAGCGGACGGAGCGCCGGGCCGGTTCGGCCCTGCGGACGCCGGCCTGCTTGCCGCGCGCTATGCCGATGCCCCGGCCGAGGCGCTTGTCGCGGCGGCCTTCTCGGACCCGGCCTGGGGGCGGGTGTGCGTCGTCTCCTCGTTCGGGGCGGAGTCCGCGGTTCTTCTCGACATGGTGGCGCAGGTGGACCGGGCGGCCCCCGTGCTGTTTGTGGACACGGGCCGGCTGTTCCCGGAGACGCTCGCCTATGCGCGGGCGCTTTCCGCGCACCTCGGCCTCTCCGACGTGCGCTGGATTGCCCCTGAGGCGGACGAGCTGGCGCGGCTCGACCCCAGGGCGCTGCGCTGGAGCTACGACCCCGACGGCTGCTGCGACGTGCGCAAGGTGCGGCCGCTGGCCCGCGCGCTTCAGGGCTTTAACTGCTGGATTTCGGGCCGGAAGCGCTACCAGGCCGAGACTCGGGCGAACCTGCCCAAGGTGGAGGCGGATGGCGTGCGCCTCAAGCTGAACCCGCTGGCCGACTGGCCGGCAGCAGCCATCGCGGCGCGGGCGGCCGAGCGGAAGCTGCCGCCGCACCCGCTGGTGGCCGAGGGCTATCCCTCGATCGGCTGCATGCCGTGCACGACCCGGGTGGCGCCGGGCGAGGACCCGCGCGCCGGGCGCTGGCGCGGCTGGGACAAGACCGAGTGCGGGATCCACGCGCCGCCGGGGAGCGAGCCGGCCTTCTGAGGCGGGAGGCGAAGCGGGGCGGGGTGGCGGGTGCTTGCCACCGTTGCGCCGGATTTCCTAGGCAGGGGCCCGGTCACGGAAGCGCCGGGTGTTGCTGGACAGCCATCGGATCATCGCCATCGAGCTCGACGAGAGGACCGTCCTGTGGCGGAACGCCGATGTCGAGCAGGAGCGGCGCGTGGCGATCTTCGACCTGCTCGAGGGCAACAGCTTCCGGCCGCTCGGGATTGCCCACGATGGCCCCTACCGGCTGTTCCTCCGGGTGGAGGAGGGGCGGCTGGTGATGGAGATCTCCGACGAGGCGAAGGTGCCGCTGGGCGCGATCCAGCTGGGGCTTGCCCCCTTCCGGCGGACGGTGCGCGAGTATTTCGCGATCTGCGACAGCTATTACAAGGCGATCAGGAACGCGAGCCCGAGCGCCATCGAGACGATCGACATGGCCCGGCGCGGCATCCACAACGCAGCCGCCCAGCTGCTGCTCGAGCGGCTGGAGGGGAAGGTGGAGATGGACTTCGATACCGCGCGGCGGCTGTTCACGCTGATCTGCGTGCTGCACATCCGCCAGTGACGGAGCCAGGGAGGAGGCGGGCATGGGGGTAATGCCGGACTGGTGGATCCGCGAGCAGGCGCTGACGAACGGCATGATCGAGCCCTTCGTCGAGGCGCAGCGGCGCGAGGGGTGCGTCTCGTTCGGGCTGTCGTCCTACGGCTACGACGCGCGGGTGGCCGACGAGTTCAAGATCTTCACCAACGTGGACAATGCGCTCGTCGACCCGAAGGCCTTCTCGGCGGCGAGCTTCGTGGACCGCAAGCAGGCGGTGTGCGTGATCCCGCCCAATTCCTTCGTGCTGGCGCGGACGGTGGAATATTTCCGGATCCCGCGCGACGTGCTGGTCATCTGCCTCGGCAAGAGCACCTATGCCAGGTGCGGGATCATCGTGAACGTGACGCCGCTCGAGCCGGAGTGGGAGGGGCACGTGACGCTCGAGTTCTCGAACACCACGCCGCTTCCGGCGAAGATCTACGCGAACGAGGGGGCGTGCCAGTTCCTGTTCCTGAAGGGCGAGGGCGTGTGCGAGACGAGCTATGCCGACCGGGCGGGCAAGTACCAGGGCCAGCGCGGGGTGACGCTGCCGCGGCTGTGAGGCCGGACTAGAGGCGGCGGATGAGCATGGCGGCGCGGCCGATCCAGGGCGGATCGGCCACGACGACCTGGCGGCTGCCGGGCGCGGGCGGGAGGATCTGCAGGCGGCCGGCCTCGACGGCGGCGAGGCGGCCGAAGGCGAAGCGGCCGACCGGGCGGGGGACAAGGACATCGGTGTTGACGGCCTCGGCGAAGCGCTCGGGCGGCAGCTGCTCGAGCCAGAGCGTGTCGCCCGCACGATAGTCTCCGGCCGAGGCCTGGACGAGGAGGGCGATGGCGCCGGCGACGGGGACCGGGACCGGGGCCATGAGCGGGGCGGATGGGGCTTGTGCGCCGTCGCGGCCGAGGACGGCGGCGACGGGCAGGCTGGTGGCCGAGCGCTCCGGCAGGAGATCGGCCGGCGCGACGTCGAGGGCTTTTGCGATGCGCTCCATCCAGGGGAGGGTGAGGCGGCGCATGCCGGTCTCGAGGCGGCCGATGGTGACGGCGGTCGTGGGCGGATCGCAGCGTGCGGCGAGTTCGGCGAGCGTCAGTCCGCGCGCCTTGCGGAGCTCGCGCAGGCGTGACGTCATGATCCCTGTTCCTCCCCCAAGGTCTTCCCGGCCGTCTCCGGCGCCTTCGCTGCCTCTGGCTCTGGAAACCCCATGTCCTACACAAATGCCAATATGGCAAGACCGCGCGGCACTGTCGAGAGGAGACTGCCGTGATCGATGCGAAAGCCTATCCGAATCGGACAATCGGGCGCAGGCGGCTGGCACCTGCCGACGCGATCGACCGCCAGCTGGTCGCGGTCAACCTGGACGAATCGCCGCTCTCCTGGCTGCACCGGCGGAAGTTCATCGACGACCGCCAGCTGGCCGCGGGCGAGCGGCTGCGGCGCGACCATCATCTGGCCCGGCTGGATGCGCGCGTGACCATGCGCTGGGATCTCGCCGCACCTGCGGACAGCGCAGCGCCCCGCGGCGCGGACGCGCAGATCCTCGGCAGCCTTGCCGCCCGCGCCCGCTTCCATGCCGCCATGGAGGCGGTGGGGCCGGGGCTTGCCGACATCCTCTGGCGGGTGGTGTGCGCGGGCGAGGGCCTCGAGCCGGCCGAGAAGGGCCTGGGCTGGCCGGTGCGTTCGGGCAAGCTGGTGCTGGGCATGGCACTGGAGCGGCTGGCCCGGCACTATGAAAACCATAGTGGTTCTTTTTCTGCTTGACAAGCGTCACGCTCTGGTATAGGGGAGTGGTCACGCTCCGGAACTGGGTCTGGAGCGCCTCCCCTCCCCGACGGCCCGCCGCGCGACCCTCGCGCTGCCGGGCCACCTCCGGCCGCCGCCGGGGCCCCGCGCCCCGGCGGCGGCCCGCCTTTCCGCCCCCTGGCAGCCGGCCACGCCGGTATCAGGGCAGGGCGCGACCGGGGAGGTGACCCGCGAAGGACTGTCGGTGAAGATGACCGAGCTGCCGGCGCCGTCGCTCTCGCTCATCGAGCGGCTGGCGCTCCTCCCGCCCGAGGCGCGCGCGGCCTGTCTCGCCGGCGTGCCGCTTAAGGACCAGTGGCGTCTCCTGAACGACTGGCGGTTCCGGGCGCGGCCCGCGCAGCTGGCCCCCGAAGGCGACTGGGCGATCTGGCTCATCCTCGCAGGGCGCGGCTTCGGCAAGACCCGCGCAGGCGCCGAGTGGGTGAACCGGACCGCGCTCATGACCCCGGGCTGCCGGATCGCCCTCGTTGGCGCCACGCTTCATGACGCCGAGACGGTGATGGTGCGCGGCGAATCGGGCATCCTTGCGACCGCGCCCCCGGAGAACCGGCCGCTCTTCCTGCGCTCGAAGCGCGAGCTCCACTGGCCGAGCGGGGCAGTGGCGACCCTCTTCTCGGCTGGCGAGCCCGATGCGCTGAGGGGCCCGCAGTTCCATGCCGCCTGGTGCGACGAGATCGCCGCCTGGAACCGGCCGCGGCCGGCCTGGGACAACCTGCGGATGTGCCTGCGGCTCGGCGCGCGGCCGCAGGTGGTGGTGACGACGACGCCGCGGCCGACCGCCTTCCTGCGCGCGCTGACGAAGATGGACGGCGTGGTCATGACCCGCGGGTCCACCTTCGACAACCGGCTGAACCTGCCGGCCTCGTTCCTCGCCGACATGGAGGCAGGCTACGGCGGCACCGCGCTCGGCCGGCAGGAGCTCTCGGGCGAGATCCTCGAGCGGATCGAGGGCGCGCTGTGGAGCCGGGATGGCCTCGAACGCTGCCGGATGGCGCCCGAGGGGCCGCTCGACCGCGTGGTGGTGGGCGTGGACCCGCCGGCCGGGCCGGGGACCTGCGGGATCGTGGTGGCGGGACGGGATTCGGCCGGCAAGGCCTATGTGCTCACGGACGCGAGCCTGCCCGATGCCTCGCCCGACGCCTGGGCAAGCGCCGTGGTGCGCGCCCACGCCGAGCATGGCGCGGACTGCATCGTCGTCGAGGTGAACCAGGGCGGGCGGATGATCGAGTCGGTGCTCGAAGCCCATGGCCACCCGCGGCTGCCGCTGAAGCCGGTCAGGGCCAGCATCGGCAAGGTGGCCCGCGCCGAGCCGGTGGCCACGCTCTACGCGCGCGGCCTCGTCGCCCATGCGCGGCCCTTCCCCGAACTCGAGGACCAGCTGTGCGGCCTCATCCAGGGCGGAGCCTACCGGGGCCCGGGAAGCTCGCCCGACCGGGCCGACGCGCTGGTCTGGGCACTGACCGAACTCATGCTGGCGCCGCGCCCGCCGGCGCCGACGCTGCGCAGCATCTGAGCGCCGCCCGCGGCAGCGACAGCGCGCGCGGCCCGACCTCCCGGCGCCGGCGGGCGCCAGACGAAGAGGACCATGACATGGACAGACTGCTGACGTGGCTGGCGATGCGGGCCCGCGAAGGCTCGACCTGGGTAGGCCTGGCGATGATCGCGGTGGCGGTGGGCAGCGACCCGATGAAGGCGATGCACCTTGCCCAGGCGATCTCGTTCATCGTCGGCGGCGGACTGATCGCGGTGGGCCCGACGCCGGCGCCGCCGACGGAGCGCCGCTGATGCGCTGGCCGGTCTTCCAGCGCAAGGACATGGCCTTCCCGCGGCCGGCGGCCGCCGGCCTGCGGGCGGGCGCGACCGAGCTTCCGGCGAGCTACGAGGCCCGGGTGGAGGAAGCCTATGGCCGCAACGCCATCGCCCAGCGGGCGGTGCGGCTGGTGGCCGAGGCCGCCGGCCACGCGCCCCTCGTGGTGGCAGGCGCGGACCACCCCGCCCTCGCGCTGCTCTCGGGCATGCTGCGCGAGACGATCGCGACCCACCTGCTGCTCCATGGCAACGCCTACGTGGTGTTCGGGCTCGATGCCGCCGGGCGGCCCGCCGAAGCCTGGCCCCTGCGGCCCGAGCGGGTGCAGATCGAGCTCGACGCGGACGGCTGGCCCCGCGCCTATCTCCACAAGGCGGGCGGGCGGGCGCAGCGCTTTCCGGCCGACTGGGATGGGGAGCGCCCGCCGCTCCTCCACCTGCGGATGGTGAACCCGCTCGACGACCATCTCGGCCTTGGCTGCCTCGGTGCCGCGGCGGATGCGGTTGCGCTCCTCAATGCCGCGGCGCGGTGGAACCGCTCGCTCATCGCCAACGCGGCGAGGCCCTCGGGCGCGCTCGTCCACGAGACGAAGGACGGCACCCCGCTTTCCGCCGAGCAGTTCGAGCGGCTGCGCGAGGAAGTGGAGGGGGCCTTCCAGGGCGCGGTCAACGCCGGGCGGCCGATGCTGCTCGAGGGCGGGCTCAGGTGGCAGCCGATCGCGCTGACCCCGGCCGAGCTCGACTTCGGCCGGGCACGGGAGGCGGCCGCGCGCGAGGTGGCGCTCGCCTTCGGCGTGCCGCCGATGCTCCTCGGACTTCCGGGCGATGCGACCTACGCCAACTATGCCCAGGCCAATGTGGCGCTGTGGCGGCTGACGGTGCTGCCGCTTCTCGGCCGGATCACCGACGGCTTCTCGCGCCAGCTTTCGCGCTGGTGGCCGGGCCTCAGGATCGAGCCGGACCTCGACGCCATTCCGGCGCTCTGGGCCGACCGCGAAGCGCTGTGGCGGCACGTGGCGGCCGCCGACTTCCTGAGCGTGGACGAGAAGCGCGAGCTCCTTGGCTGGGGCCGGCGCGGGCGGACGGGCGAGGCGCCGGGCGGCGCGGACGCGGCGGTTGCGGGAGACGCGGCATGAGCGGCGCAAGCGTCAGGGTGCGCGGCTACGTGAGCCGCTTCGACACCCCGGACCGCTCGGGCGACGTGGTGCGCCGCGGCGCCTTTGCCGGCAACCGCGCCGACGTGCCGCTGCTCTGGCAGCACGACGTGGAGCGGCCGATCGGCCGGGTGGTCTCGCTCGTCGAGGATGCGCATGGCCTGCGGATGGAGGCGCTGGTCAGTGCCGACTGCCGCGACGGGCGCGACGCGCTGGCGCTCATGCGGGCGCGGGCGGTCGACGGCCTCTCGTTCGGCTACCGGGTGAAGACGGCGCGCCCCGTTCCCGGCGGCGGCCGGGAGCTTCTGAAGCTCGAGCTTCTCGAATGTTCGGTGGTGACCCTGCCGATGCACGAGCGCGCGCGCGTGACGGCGATCGTGGCCGACGCGTGACCGCCTTGAGGGATTGGCCGGTGGCCCGGTCCCCCTGTTCCTGACTGCAAGCGTGGAGAGCAGACGATGACCTACGAGACCAAGGCCGACGCCCTCGCGGCGCCGGCGGCGCCGGCGTTCGTGGCAAGCGAGATCGACCCGGCCGAGATCGCGACGATGAAGGAGACGGTGGCGGCGGTGAAGTCGGAACTGGCGGCGCTGAGCCGCCAGCTGGTGGAGCGCGCCCGGCCTGCGCTGGGTGGCACGCGCGCCGACCCCGAGCGGGCGGCCTTTGCCGACGGCTATCTCCGGAAGGGCCTCGACGGCGGCTTCGAGGTGAAGCGCTTCCAGGGCAATGTGCCGGGCGACGGCGGCGTGGCGGTGCCGCGCGAGATCGACCAGATGATCGAATCGACGCTCCGGTCCATCTCGCCGATCCGCTCGGTGGCGAACGTGGTGAAGGTGGGCAGCGCGAGCTACCGCCGGCTCATCACGACCGGAGGCTTTGCGAGCGGCTGGGTGAGCGAGTCGGCCGGCCGGCCCGAGACCAACACGCCGACCTTCCAGGAAGTGGCCATCCCGATGGGCGAGCTCTACGCCAACCCGGCGGCGACCCAGGCGATCCTCGATGACGCGATGTTCGACGTGGAGGCCTGGCTTGCGAACGAGATCGCGCTCGACTTCGCCCGGGCCGAGGGGACGGCGTTCGTGACGGGGACGGGCACCGACCAGCCGCGCGGCTTCCTGACCTACCCGGTCGCGACGACCCCCGACGCGACGCGGCCGTTCGGGACGGTGCAGGTGGTGCCCTCGGGTGCAGCTGGCGCCTTCCCGGCCGCCAACCCCTCGGACCGGCTGATCGACCTCGTCCATGCGCTGCGCGCGCCCTACCGGCAGGGGGCGGTGTGGGTGATGAACGCGAACACCCTCTCCGTCATTCGCAAGTTCAAGGACTCGACCGGCCAGTTCATCTGGCAGCCGGCGCTGGCCGCCGACCAGCCGGCCACCCTCCTCGGCTACCCGGTGATCGAGGCGGATGCGATGCCCGACATCGCCGCCAACTCGCTCTCGATTGCCTTCGGCCAGTTCCGGACGGCCTACACGATCGCCGAGCGGGCGGAGACGACCGTGCTGCGCGACCCCTTCTCGAACAAGCCGTTCGTGCACTTCTACGCGACCCGGCGCGTGGGCGGGGCGCTCGTCAACAGCGAGGCGATCAAGCTGATGCGCTTCTCGGCCAGCTGATGCTTCGGCCCCGGGGCCGCCGCGGCGCGGCGGCCCCCCTTCGTTTCGAACCCCTTCGCCCAGGATCGCTTCATGGGACTTGTCACCGCCTGCGCCGTGGAAGCCGACGGCTGGACACTTGCCGTGAACTGCGCGGTGGGCGCGCCTTCGCTCGAGGCCGACTTCGCGCTCTTCCCCGGCCCCAACGCGGTGGACCAGACCGAAGCAACGGCCCGCGTGGTGGCGACCGTCTCGGGCCCTGGCCATGGGCGCGGCCCCGGCGGCGCGGCAGTGCCGGGCGTGCGCACGCGCGAGGTGGTGGCCCATTCGCTGCGCTACGCCCCCTACCCCGACTTCCCCGGCACGCCCGTGCCCTCGGGCTTCTCGGGCGAGGCGTTCAAGCCCAACAACCGGCCGCTTGGCGAGCAGGATCTCGGCGGAGGCATCCGCCAAATCCGCCTGATGCTGCACAAGCCGGTTGCGCCGGGCGAGACGGTCTCGGTGCGCTTTCGCGCCGGCTGGCGGACCGGGGCAGCAAGCGACCAGGTGGTGGCGGCGACCAACGGCTCGACGACGCCGCTCGAGCTGCCCTCGGCGCGCTGGGCAACCGTGCCCTACGAGGCCATCCGCGGCACGCCGGCCGCGCCAGCCAACGCCGTGCAGGTGGACCTGGTTGCCGCGCATGGCCTGCCCGAAGGCAAGGCGGGGCTGGCGGCGGTCAGGATCATCGCGACCGACGGGACCCGGCGGAGCGTGCCAACGTGGCTCGCGATCGGCACCTCCACCCGCTACGGCGACTCCGTCCGCCTGTGGACCGGGCAGGTGAGCCTGGAGGTGGAGGGCGAGCCCGGCACCTACCTCGGCGACGGACTGATCGCGCTTCACTGGACGCTTTTCCCCTGGTTCGGGCCGGTGCGCCATTCCTCGGGCGCCCTCGACCCGGCGACTGCGGCGCCTTCCGCGCTGCATCCGGGCGCGTCTGCCCCGAGTGCAGGTGCAAATGCCGAAGCGGAGCGGCCGCTCCTCCTCGCCTATGACCGGACGGGCACCCGCTACGGCTACACGACGCAGGCCAACCCCGGCGGCGGCACCAACCCGCTGGGGCACGCGCCCTCGACCTACTACCGCTACGTGTGCGTGGTGGTGGACCCCGCCGGCACGCGGACGAGCAACGTGACGAGCCGCAACGAGGCCGAGCGGTTTGCCGGGCTGGGCAACACGCCGGAGGAGGCGCGGGCCAGCGCGCTCGCGCTTCCCGTGGCCGACCGCTGCGCGAACCAGGCAGTGGCCGGCTCGGTCGTGCGCTGGCTCTCCCGCACGCTTCCGGCCGCGAACGGGGTTGCCGCAAGCGCCAATGCCATGGACGGCGCCGAGATCTTCTTCGTGGCCGGGACCCACGACTGGAGCACGGCCACCGCCGTTTCGGGGACCTCGAACGAGACCTGGATCACCTGGCAGGGTGCCGCCGGTGCAGTGATCCGCGGGGCGACGTCTGGCACCCACAACTACGGCGGGCATGCGCGGCTGCGCACGCGCAACCTCGAGTTCCGGATGCGGAACGTCGGATTTCCGACCGCTGCCGGCCGCTACCACTGGTTCGACGCAGGCACGCTCATCCGCGACGACAACCCGGCAACGCCGCTTTCGACCTTCGGGGTGAACCCGACGACCGGAAGCGACATGCCGAACTGGGCGACCGCGATGACCATGGACCTGGTCTCGGCCGGGTTCACCCAGCTGAGCTGCGCAACGATGGTGGCGCGCTCGTGCGTGGCCCGCCAGAGCTTCGCCTCGCCGGTCGTCATCGGCTGCGCGAAGGCGCTGCCTGCCTCGACCCAGACGCCGCTCTTCGCGCCGGCGCTCCATGGAACCGCGAGCCCACGCTGCCGCGAGGACGTGCACTGGTGGTTCAACGACCTCCGGCACGTGCACGCGGCGACCTGGGCGTTCCAGACGCCGACCTACACGGACACGGACGGGCGCCTGAAGAGCGTGCGCCTCAACGTGGTGGGCAACCTGTTCGAGAAGTCCGGCGGTGCCGATGGCCCTGCCTACCAGCAGGGCGAGCTCAACGCCACCGAGTTCGACATGCGGGGCGCGATCATCGAGCACAACACGTTCATCGGCGACCGCGCCAACCACATGTACAACCAGCCCGGCTGGACGACGCTCGAGAATGCGCTGACGCGCTACAACAGCTACGCCGGGTGCCGGATCGCCAACAACTACTATGACCGGATCGTCTCGAAGCACGGCGAGTTCTTCACCGGCTCGCTGGCCAGCGCGCGAGGACCTGGAGCCCACGGCTACCGCGGGCACCTCGTGCAGGGCTGGCAGGTGTTCTTCGGGCACCTGAACGAGGGGAACGTCGACGGCTGGCGGATCGTCCTCGGCTCACTGAACGGCGCGACCATCGAGAACCGCGGCCTGCGCTGCATCGTGTCGCCGGTGGAGGCGGTGTCGTCGGTGCCGCCGGGCAACGTCGCATGGCCGCGGTTTTCGGCGCCGGCCGGGGTGGCCGATGGCGGCGCCGGCAACGGCGACTACCGGCCGCTTGCCGGAAGCCCGCTCCTCGGCCGTGCAACGACCGCCCAGGTGGATGCCGACCGCGCCGGCACGCTCAGGACCGGCGCGACATGGACGGCGGGCGCGATCGAGGCCGAGCCCATGGGGCCGCCGGAGGCCACGCTCGGGACCGGTTCGGGACGGCATGCGCACCGGGCGACGACCCCGGCGCTCGGCGTGGCCTTCGCAGCCGCGGCGACGTCGGCGCGCCACGCGCTGGCAAGCCTCGCGGCGTTTCTGGGTTTCGCACCCGGGTCAGGAGGCGGCACGCGTGGCATGCGGGTGACAAGGGTGCCGCGCGACCTGCGCACCGCGCGCCCCGAGCGGGATTGACGGGCCTGCTGCCGGGGCCCCGCGAAGAGGAGACGGACGATGGCGAAGTGGGTCTCTCCCACGGTTCTCGATGCTGCACTTCAGGCGGTGGCGGCCGCCGACCGGATGGTGGCGCTGGCCGCCCAGCCCGCGACCTTCGCCGAGGCGATGGCGGGCCGGCTGGCCGAGGCGCCGATGGCGCCGGCGGATTTCGCCCTTGGCGCTGGCGACGTCTCGGGCCGGAAGGTGACGGTGGCCGCGAAGTCGGGCCTGCCCGTGCTGGCGGGCGGGACGGCGAACCATGTCGCGCTCCTCGACACGGCAGCCTCACGGCTCCTCTACGTGACCACCTGCCCCGACCAGGCGGTCGCGCCGGGGGGAACGGTGACGATCGCCGGCTGGGCGATCGAGATCGCCGACCCGGTGTGAGCGGGCGACGGCCCCCTGGCGGACGGAGGAGCGGACGATGTTTCTGAAGGACCCCGATGCACGCCTCGACTACCGCTTCGACTGGTCGGACTGGACCGAGGGCGGGGTGGCGCTCGCGGCAAGCGAATGGGCGGTGGAGCCGGCGGTGGCCGGCGGCCTCGTGGCCGAGAGCCCGGCGATCGAAGGGACGGCGACGCTGGTGTGGCTGACCGGCGGCGCGCCCGGCCAGGTCTATGCCGTCCGCAACCGGGTGACCTTCTCGGATGGCGCGATCGACGAGCGCTCGATCGTGGTGAGGGTGGAGAACCGCTGATGCTGACGATGGAGGCAGCGCCGCCGGTGGCGCCGCTGGGCGAGGCCAAGGCCTATCTCCGGATCGAGACGGATGCCGAGGATGCGGTGCTTGCCGGCCTGATGCGGGCGGCAACCGGCCTTGTGGAGGCATGGCTCGGGCGGCTCCTGGTGGCGCGCGCCGTCGAGGAGCGGTTCGCATCTGCCGGCGCCGAGGTGCGGCTGTCGGCCGGGCCGGTCATCGCGCTCCTCGAGCTCTTCGCGACCGATGCGACGGGTGGGGAGGTGGCGGTGGAGCCCGGGGACTGGCGACTCGCCCTGGGGCCTGCCGGTGACGGCACGGTGAGGCTGCTGCGCGGCCCCGGGCGGCTGCGGCGGGCGCGCTACCGGGCGGGGATGGCCGAGGACTGGAACGGGCTTCCCGATCCCCTGCGGCTCGCGGTGCTGCGGACCGTCGGTCACCTGCACGCCCACCGGGACGGGAGCGCGGAGGCCGGCCTGCCCGCGAGCGTCTGCCAGATGCTGGCGCCGTGGCGCCGGCTGCGGCTTTCGTGAGGAGGGGAGGATGACTGCGGAGATTGCCGGGCGGCTGAAGCAGCGGGTGCGGCTGGAGCGGGCCGTCCATGCGCCCGATGGCGCCGGGGGCTCGCACGAGCAGTGGCGCACGGTGGGCGAGCACTGGGCCGAGATGCGGCCGGTGGATGCGCTCAACCTCTCCACCCTGGTGGCGGAGACGCGGGTGCCGTTCCGGCGGTGGCGCATCATGCTGCGCAGCAGTGCGGAAGTGGCGCTCGGGATGCGCCTCAGGTGGCGCGACCTCGATCTCCGGGTGACGGGGATCGACCGCGACCCGGCCGCGCCGGACCGGCTGATGGTGGTGGCCGAGGAGTTCGGGGGCTGAGCGCCCCCATGCTTGCGGAGAGACGGGATGGACGCGAGCCTCAGGCTCCAGCGGCTGCTGGTGGCAGCCCTCGAGGCCCATCCGCCGCTGCGCGCGGCGGGAGTGGCGGTGCATGACGGGCCGCCGGCCGACGCGCGGCCCCCCTTCATCGGCCTCGGGCCGGACAGCATGCAGCCCTGGGCCTGGAAGGACGGCGGCGGCCACGAGCACCGGCTGACCGTTTCGGTCTGGATCGGCCGGGACGGCATGGCGGGCGCCAAGGCGCTGATGGGCGAGATCGAGGCGGCGGTCCTCGGGATGCCGCGGGCGGGGGAGGGCCTCAGGATCGTGGCCCTGCGGCTGCTGCGGTCTCTGGTGAAGCGCAACCCGCGCAGCTGGACCGAGGGGCGCCTCGAGTTCCTTGCGCGCACGATCAGGGAGTGATGTCATGGCGGTCGAGAGTGGCGCGGCCTTTCTTCTGAAGCTTTCCGACGGCGGCGAGCCGGAGCAGTTCCGGACCGTGGCCGGGCTCAGGACCACCCAGCTCAGCATCAGCGCGCAGCAGGTGGTGGTGACCAACAAGGGCTCGAACGGCTGGCGCGAGCTCCTGGGCGGGGCCGGAGTGCGCGCGGTCTCCATCTCGGGAGCCGGGGTGTTCACCGGCTCGGCGGCGGAGCTGCAGCTGAAGAGCCGGGCGCTCTCGGGCGCGCTCGACCGGTTCGAGGTGAGCTTCGAAGGCGGGGAGCGGCTGCGCGGGACCTTCCAGGTGGTGCGCCTCGACTATGCCGGCGACTTCAACGGCGAGCGGAGCTACACGGTTTCGCTCGAGAGCTCGGGCCCGGTGGAGGCGCTGTGAACGCCGCTTCCGCGAACCCGCTCCGGGGCGAGGTGGAGCTGGCGCTCGCCTCGGGAGCGGTGCGCCTGCGGCCGAGCTTCGCGGCGCTGGTGGCGGCCGAGCAGGAGCTCGGGAGCCTGCCGGCCCTCCTCGAGCGGGTGGCGGGTGGCGACGTGCGGCTGGCCGATGCGGCGGCGCTCCTGTGGCATTGCCGCACGGGCGACGCCTTTGGCGAGCGCGCCGCCTTCGAGGCGGCGCTCGCCGAGGCCGGGCTCCGGCGGGTGCTCTCGGCCTATCGTGCGCTCCTTGCCGCCGTGTTCGGCGGGGCATGACGCGGTTTTCGGAGTTCGCGCTGGCAGCAGCGCGGCTGGCCACCGGGCGGCTTGGCTGGACTCCGGACCAGTTCTGGGCGGCGACCGTCTGCGACCTGGTGCTGGCGTTGGAGGGTCGGTTCG
Organism: Thermaurantiacus tibetensis; assembly: GCF_015354055.1. Taxonomy (GTDB): domain Bacteria; phylum Pseudomonadota; class Alphaproteobacteria; order Sphingomonadales; family Sphingomonadaceae; genus Thermaurantiacus; species Thermaurantiacus tibetensis. The sequence goes on along the minus strand of NZ_JACHTM010000002.1, from coordinate 693,840 downwards.
GCGGCCAGATCCCGGCGGCGGTGCGCGCGGATCTGGAGCGGCTGATGCGGGAGTTTCCCGATGGATGACGGGTTCGACTCGATGGCGGTGGCCGTGAGGGCGGACATGGACGCCTTCCGGCGCGACGTGCTCGAGATGCGGCAGACGCTCGAGACCGGGCTTGGCGCGGGAGCGGAGGCTGCCGGACGCGGAATCGAGGCGGCGCTGGCGCGCGCGGCGCGCGGCGGGCGGATGGAGTTCGAGGATCTGGCGAAGGTGGCGGCGCGCGCCCTCGGCGAGATCGCCGCGGCCGCGCTCAGGATCGAGTTCGGCGGCGGCGGGCTTTCCGGGATGCTCGCCGGGCTTGCGGGAGCCGGCCTGCCTGGCCGGGCGACGGGCGGACCCGTCAGCCCCGGGCGGGCCTATCTCGTGGGCGAGGCGGGGCCGGAACTCTTCGTGCCGACCGCGAGTGGGCGGATCGAAGCCGCGGGCGCGCGCGCGGCGACGGTCGTCAATCTCTCCGTGCAGGTGCAGGGGGGTGCGGCCGGGGCGGGCGCGCGGCAGCCGCAGTTCCTCGCCGAGACGGGGCGGCAGGTGGCGCGCGCCGTACGCCAGGCGCTCGTTCAGGCGGAGCGCTGAGCCCATGCCCTTCCGTCTTGCGAAACGGTCCGACCCGGTAAGGGAGGACGTGGTGCGGCGCTTCGCGCCGCGGCTGTGGACCGTCGACTTCCCGCGGCCGATGATGGCGGCGCTGACCAACCCCGAGCCCCGGACCATCCGCGTCGACCTCGCGTTCCTCGCCCGGCGGGATCTCGCCGGGCTCATCTGGGAGTCGGAGGACCGCTGGTCGCACCCGCTGTGCGCCTATCGCACGATGAAGGACTATGCGGGCGTGACGCTCGCGTTCGACTGGGTGGCAGGCCCGGGCCTCAGGGCGCTCGACGCCGTCAACGGCCCGACGCTGACCATCGAGGGGCGTGATGCCGGGGGCCAGCCGCGGACCTGGTACGTGCGGCTGTGGAACTATGCGGAAGGCAGCCCGGCGAACGCCCGGATCCGGCTGCCCTTCTCGGCGCTCGACGCCGGGTTTCTGCTGCCGGCCGAGGCGCAGCGGGTCCACCCGAACGACATCGACCGCATGTTCATCTCGCTGATGCCCGAGGGGCACGCGGACGCGGACGGGCCGCTCCCGGCGCCCGTCGAGACCTGGGTCGAGCTCAGGGACGTGACGGTGACGGGCGGGAACGCAGCGCTGGTCGTGAACGACGCCTTCCTGCCGGAGCACCGGCTGCGGATCGCGAGCGGCTTCGACGACAGCTACAATCAGGCGCCCGAGCGGATCGTCGACCAGTGGCTGGCGCTGGGCTACCGCGGCGTGGTGACCCACTATGTGGGGATGAGCCACTACCCGGCCCTCGTCTTCGATGGCGAGCGCTACGTGGCCGACCCCTCGCGGGAGATGAACGCGCCCACCCGCGCCTGGCACCAGGCGTTCGCGGCGGCGCTTGCAGCGTACGGATATGACCTCATCGTCTCGCTCTCCTACGAGCTGTTCGATGCCTATGCGCCGGCGGCCTGGGTGCAGCGGAAGGGGAACGGCGAGCGCGGGCTGACCGGTTGGGACCCGCCGTCGGCGCTGCTCTCGCCGACCAACGTCGACGCGATGGCGTGGCTCGGCCGGGTCGCTCGGGCCTTCATCGCCATCTCGCGCGAGAATGGCCTCCGGCCCTGGTTCCAGGTGGGCGAGCCCTGGTGGTGGGTGGGCCCCGACCACCGGCCCTGCTTCTACGACGCGGCAACGGTTGCCGCGCACGTGGCGGAAAGGGGGAGCGCGCCGCCTGTCATCCATGACATTCGCGGCGAGCGCTCGGCAGCGGAGATCGCCTTCCTCGACTGGCTCGGCGGCAAGCTCGCGGCCTCGACGGCGGCGCTGGTCGCCGCGGCGCGCACCGATGCCGGCCCGGAGTTCCGGAGCTTCCTGCTGTTCTTCTCGCCGCAGGTGCTCGACCCGGCAGCCCCCGAGCTCATCCGCGCCAACATGCCGGCCGGCTGGGCGCGGCCCGCGTTCGACGTGCTCCAGCTCGAGGACTATGACCTCGTGGTTGCGGGCGACCAGCACCTCCGCCGGCGCGGCTGGGCGGAGGTGGCGGGCCGGCTCGGCTACCCCGTGGACGAGATGCACTATTTCGCCGGGTTCGTGCTGAGCGGCGGGGATGCGGCGGCCCAGTGGCCGCGGATCATGGCGGCGGCGGCCGATGCCGAGCGCCGCGGCGTTACCGAGGTGTTCGTGTGGGCCTGGCCCCAGGTCCGCCGGGACGGGCTGCTGTTCCACGGATCGCTCGAGGAGGAAGCGATGCAGGCCTTCCACGACGTGCGGTTCCCGCTTGCGATCGGGCTCGATGCGGTGAGCGGGCCGGAATTCCTGACCGACGTGACCATCCTGCCCTCGGGCCACGAGCGGCGGAACGTGATGTGGGACCAGCCGCTCATGCGCTTCGACGCTGGCCTTGGCGTGCGCTCGGAGGAGGACCTGCGGACGCTCCTGCGCTTCTTTCGCGCGCGGCGCGGCCAGGCGATCGGCTTCCGCTTCGAGGACCCGCTCGACAGCAGCTCGGCGCTCGACGGCGGAGCACCGACCCCGTTCGACCAGCGCCTCGGGGTGGGCGACGGCCTCCAGACCCGTTTTCCGCTCATCAAGGACTATGACCCGGACATCGACGGGGCGGTGCGGCGGATCACCCGGCCAGTGCCGGGGAGCGTTCGCGTGTCGGTTGCAGGCGCCGAACGCCTCTCCGGCTGGACGGTGGCGTCCGGAGGCTTCGTGGTCTTCGACGAGCCGCCGGCGCCGGGAGCCGAGATCCGCTGCGGGTTCCGCTTCGACGTGCCGGTGCGCTTTGCAGTCGACCGGCTGGACGTGTCGCTCACCGGGTTCCGCTCGGGAGCGGTGCCGTCGGTTCCGCTGGTCGAGATCCGCGAGGATCCGCAGTGACGGGCCGCTGGTTTCGCGACGGGGTCGCGACCATCTGTCTGTGCTGCCGGCTGATGCGGCAGGATGGCGTGGCGCTTGGTCTGACCAGTCACGACCGGCGGATCACGGTAGATGGGCTGGTGTTCGAGCCGGCCGCTGGCATGGCGCCTTCGGCCATTTGCTGCTCGGCGAGCTTCGAGGCCGACAGCATGGCGGTGGAGGGCTTTCTCGACTCCGCCCGCATCACGGAAGCGGATCTGCGCGCCGGACGATGGAATGGTGCGACCTTCGAGCTGTTTGCCTGCGACTGGCAGCGGCCGGAGGCGGGCGTGCAGATGCTGATGCGGGGACTCATCGGCGATGTGCGGCGGCTGGGGCTGGACGGGGACGGCAGCTTCACCGCGGAGCTGCTCTCGCCGCTCGTCCGCCTCGCGCGTGCGCGCCGCCTTGCGGTCTCGCCGACATGCCGGGCCGAGCTTGGCGACGCGGTGTGCGGGGTGGACATGGCGGGGCGGACGCGCGACGTGCGCGCGGTGGCCGTCGGGGCCGACGTTCTCGAGCCGGTACCGGCGCTCGATTCGCCCGAGCGGTTCCTGCATGGCCGGCTGCGGGTGCTGACGGGCCCTCTTGCCGGGCTCGATGGACGGGTGGCCGCGGTGGAGGGGCCACGCGTCTTCGTTTCGGCTCCGTTCCGCTTGGCCGATGGGGACGCACTGCGCCTCCGGCTGTGGGAGGGGTGCGACAAGACCTTCGCGACCTGCCGGGAGCGGTTCGGCAATGCGGCGGCGTTCGACGGCGAGCCGCACCTCCCGGGCAACGATGCCCTGGTGCGCTACGGTGTCGGCTGAGGGGGGAGGCGCGACAGGGGAGCGGGTGGCGGCAGCCGCGCGGGCGCTTGTTGGAGTACCGTTCCGGCCGCAGGGCCGGGGGCCGGCAGGCGTGGACTGCGTGGGCCTCGTGCTCCTGGCGCTGGAGGCGGCGGGCGTTCGTCTCAATGTGGTCCAGGACTACCCGCTCCGGCCCAATCGGGTGGAGGAGGCGGAACGGCGGCTTGGCCAGCTCGGCCTCCTGAGGGTGGACGGGCGGGATGTCCGCCCTGGCGACATCGTGCTGACCGAGCCCCAAGCCGCGCTCGTGCACTTCGTGGTCGCGACTGGAAACGGTCTCGTCGAGGCGCACGCTGGCCTGCGTCGCGTGGTCGAGCGGCCGTGGCGGCCGGACGAGGCCATCGTGTCGATCTGGAGCGTGGCGTAGATGGGATCCGTTCTTCTCTCGACCGTCGGCACGGCCGTCGGCGGGCCGCTCGCCGGCGCCGTTGCAGCCTCTGCCGGTGCGGCACTCGACTCCGCCCTGTTCGGGCGCGGGCACAGGCAGGCTCCACCCGAGTTTCGGGCGCCGACGTCGGCCTATGGCGACCTGGTGCCCGCGGCCTATGGCAGGGCCCGGCTGTCGGGCGTGCTGGTCTGGGCGACTCCGTTCAGGCGGGCGGTCCGAGCCAAGGGTGGCACCTCGGACCGCACGGCCTACACGGCGTCGTTCGCGGTCGCCCTGTCTTCGCGGCCGATCGAAGCGGTCGGCCGGATCTGGGCCGACGGGCGCCTCATCAGGGACGCAGGCGGGGCTTTCGCGTTCGACGTGACGATGCGCGTGCATCGCGGCACGCCCGGTCAGCCGGTCGACCCGCTGATCGCGGCTGCCGAGGGCATGGATGCCTGCCCGGCCTACCGGCGCCTGGCCTACGTGGTGTTCGAGGACTTTCCGCTGGCGCACTTCGGCAACCGCATTCCAGCACTGAGCTTCGAGGTGGTCGCCGACCCGGAGGGTGTGGCGCCGGCCGCGTGGGTGGAAGAGCAGTTTCGGGAGGCGGGGCTCGCCGACGTGACGTGCGCTGCGGCGGAGCCGCTCGAGGGATACGTCGGCCTCGGCCGGTCGGTGCGCGAGGACGTGGTCGCGCTCGGCGAGGTTCTCGGCATCCGGCCGTCGTCGGCTGCCTCGCCCGTTCGCCTCGCAACCGTCGGTCGCTCCTGGACCGTGCCGCGTGGCGAGCTCGGCGCGAGGGGCGCCGGCTCGGCCGAGGCCAGGGCCGTGGTCTCCTCGGCCAACGCCGATGCACCGGGCGCCTGCATCGTGACCTATCTCGACCCCGACCGGGACTATCAGCTGGGAAGCCAGCGGTACGGGACCGGAGCGTCCGATCGCGCCCTCGAGCTTTCGGCGGCGGTCGTGGCGAATGCAGGGGATGCCCTGGCGGTTGCGAAGCGGCGACTGGCGGACGCGGCTGCGGCGCGCGAACGGCTCGAGATCGCGCTGTCGTGGGATTGGCTCGAGATCGCGCCCAACGACCTCATCGTGCCTGAGGGCGATGGGCGGGCCTGGCGGGTGGTCGAGACCCGGATCGAGCCCGGCGTCGTGCGGCTGCGCTGCGAGGCGGTGCCGGGGGGGCAAGTTGCGGGCCATGCGACCGATCCGGGCCGGGTGCTGCCCGCGCCTGTGGAGCGTTCGGTGCCGACAAGGTTGGCGATGGCCGAACTGCCGGGCGCGATTGCGCCGGGCGGCGGGCCTGCGCTCAACGTGTGTGCGCTCGCGGAAGGGGGATGGGCGGGAGCCGCGATTGGCTGGGCGTTCGGCGGGGACGACGGTTTCCTTCCGCTCGGGACCCTGCGGGCGGGCGTGCCCTACGGCGAGCTTCTCGAGCCCCTGCCCGAGGGACCCGCGGAGATCTGGGACGAAAGCCTGTCCGTCGTGCTTGCCTGCCACAGCGGCGCCGAACTCATGCAGTCGCGCGCGCGGCTGGCCGTGCTCAACGGCGCCAACCTCCTCCGCATCGGTGACGAGGTGATCCAGTACCGGACAGTCCAGTCGGAGGGGGCGGACCGGTTTCGCCTGCGTGGCCTACTGCGCGGCCGGCTGCTAACCCGCGCCGCCGCCCATGCCGTCGGGACCTTCTGGCACGGTCTGCCGCCTGCGGCGCTGCTTGCCCTCCGGCTCGAGCCGGCGTGGACGGGCCGCGAGCTCCTTCTCGAGGCCTCGGGCGCCGGCGATCCGGCGGGCGGGACGCTTGCGACCCATCTGCTGACGGGGGCTGGGAGCGCGCCGCTTGCGCCCTGTCATCTCCGGCTGGCGCCGGAGGAAGGCGGCGGACTTCGCCTGCGCTGGATCGCGCGCGACCGCGGAAACCTCGATTGGGCGGGGCAAGCCTCCCCGGAGGCTCGCGCCTATCGCGTGCGGCTGGACTGGGAGGGGTCCGGACTTCCTCAACCCCTGACCCTGCTTGCGACAGGCGACTCGGTCGCCATACCCGCCCCTGTGGTCGCCGAAATCCGGGCGCGCGGACTTCGCGAAGTCGGCTGCGAGATCGTCGCCGAAGGCGACGGCCCGCTCGCGCTGCGCTCGACCGGCTGGCGCTCGGTCCGCATCTGAACGGACCTGCGCCGCCACCAAAGGTTCATGCTGCGGAGGAGCCCCATGGAAAACAGTGTCCGCTTCGGCCTGCCGCTTCTCGTGGCGGGACAGGGCCAGAAGGACATCACCCACAACGAGGCGATCGTGGCGCTCGACTGCCTGCTCCACGTGGCGGTCGAGTCGAGTGGCCTCCTGCAGCCGCCCGCGTCCGCCCAGGCGGGCTCCGCCTGGATCGTGGGCGCACCCGCCGAGGGCGCCTGGGAGGGACAGGAGGGGCGCATCGCCTGCCTCACGCCTGGCGGATGGCGCTTCTTCGCGCCGGCTGCTGGTGTTGCCGTCTGGAACGTGGAGTTGGGACGAGCCCAGCGGTTCGACGGGACAAGTTGGCGGCTCGAGCCCGTGCCGGCCAGCTCGGTTCCGGCGGCGCCAGCGGTGAGTGGCGGGACCGTGGTTGATGCGGAAGCGCGCGCAGCGGTCTCGGCCATCGTGGCGCGGCTGCGAGACCTCGGCCTGTTCTCGACGACCTGACGGGAGGGCCCGCAGCGAACGCTCTCAACCTGTTGCCCCGCCGTCACAGTTCCTTTCCCGTTGCCGCTTGCCATTGCGCATGACGCTCGGCTAGATGGCCCAGCACTGAACTCGACAGGTGCGTCGGAAGGGGATCAGCATGAACAGGTTTGCCATCGGAGTGGCGCTCGCGACCACGGCGCTGGCCGGGGCTGCGCACGCGCGGGACAAGGCCTGGTACATCGGGCTGGAGGGCGGTGGCATGATCGCCCAGTCCGAGAGCTTTGACCTAACGACCACAGGCGCCTCGCCGCGCACCACCGAGAACGCGCTGCGCAACAAGTATGAGGTGGGCTACGACATTGGGGGCGTCATGGGCTACGACTTCGGCGGCCTGCGTGCCGAGTTCGAAGTCGCCTACAAGGACGCGAACCTTGATGCCGTTACAGTGAACGGCGCCATCCCCGCCATTCGGGGCGGCGGGTGCGGAACAGCTGGCTTGGTTGGCCCATGCACCCGTACGGGCGTGCCGGTCGCGGGCGTCTACGACACCGCCGACGGGAATGCCCGCATCCTCTCGTTCATGATGAACTTCCTGCTGGACTTCGGCGGCAACGACGGGAGTCGCTTCGGCGCCTCCGTCGGCGGCGGTGCGGGTATTGCGCGAACCCAAGCCCACATCTGGCAACTCTCCAAGTTTGGTTCTGCCTTTGCCGACGACAGCGACACGGGCTTCGCGTGGCAGGGCATCGCGGCGATCCGCTATGCCCTCAGCGACAAGGTCGACCTTGGCCTCAAGTATCGCTACTTCAACGTCAACTCGGTCGATCTTCAGACCACGAACGGGCTTGACCTTTCGGGCAAGTTCCGCAGCCACAGCCTGCTTGCGGGTCTCACGTTCAACCTCTTCGAGCCGGAGGCTCCGCCGCCTCCGCCTCCGCCTCCGCCTCCGCCTCCGCCTCCGCCGCCTCCGCCGCCTCCGCCGGCGGTGACGCCGGGGCCCTTCCTGGTCTTCTTCGACTGGGACCGCTACAACATCACCCCCGAGGCCGCGGCCATCCTCGATCGGGCTGTTGAAGCCTACATGCAGACGGGTCAGACTTCGGTGGTCATTGCGGGCCACACCGATACCTCTGGCTCCGCATCGTACAACATGGGTCTCTCCCAGCGTCGTGCCGACGCGGTGAAGGCCTACATGGCGTCCAAGGGCATCCCCGAGAGCCAGATGACGACCCAGGCGTTCGGCGAAGAGCGGCTCCTCGTTCAGACGGCAGACAATGTGCGCGAGCCGCAGAACCGCCGCGCTGAGGTCACCTTCGGCGGCCGGATGTAGCGGCTACGTTCCGGAGCATTGTCGAGAAGGGGCCCGGAGGCATTCCCTCCGGGCCCCTTTCCTTCGGGATGTTTCCCGACGCTGGACGAGCCAGCGCTGTCACGGCGCACTTGACCTTTCCGGCCGACCCGGTCAGCTTCCCCTCTAGTCGCGAGCGCCTCGGGCCGTTGCCGTGAGGCGGGCCGGTCAATGGAGGGAGAGGTGGAACAGGAGACGCGGGCCCGGTTCCGGGCGATGACCGAAGGCACGGCCGAGGACTGGGCCATCATCGCCTCGCACGCAATCCCGTTCAACCGGGCGGGCGGGCAACGCGTGCTCGATCACCTCCGGTTGCTGCAGGATGACCATGGCGGCTTCCCGGTCGACCGCCTAACCCACTGCCTGCAGACCGCGACCCGTGCTTACCGCGACGGGCGGAGCGAGGAGTACGTGGTGATGGCGCTACTCCACGACATCGGCGATACGCTCGGCGCCTACAACCACCCCGACATCGCTGCCGCGATCCTGAAGCCGTTCGTCTCCGAGGAACTCCACTGGATCTGCGAGAAGCACGGCATCTTCCAGGGCTATTACTTCTTCCACCACCTAGGGCTTGACCGGGACATGCGCGAGCAGTTCAGGGGCCACCCGCATTTCGAGGCCTGCGCCGAGTTCTGCGAGAAGTATGACCAGACCGCGTTTGACCCGGCCTACGATACGGCGCCGCTCGCCTTCTTCGAGCCAATGGTGATGCGGCTGTTCGAGTTCCCGAAGCGCAGCATCTACCTGCCGCGGACGGAAGCGGCGGCTGCGGCCTGACGGCCTCCTGCTCCTGCCTCCCCCGCCTCTCGCCGCCCCGGACCTCCGCCGCCCCTTGAACCTGTCCAGAAGAGTTACGGGCGCCCCTGTCCGGAGACATCGGCCGGAAGCTTCGCTCGCTGACGCTGCCCCCGGCGACGCCTGCGGTTCAATCCTCCGCTACCGGCCCGGTCTCCGCCGGAGACCTGCGGCGCAGTGCCAGGCCGATGAGGCCGAAGCCCGACACCATCATCGCCCAGGTCGCCGCCTCGGGGATGGCGCCGGTCACGGGAGGCGTCGGGATCGGCCGCGGTGCGATGACCGGGCCGATGAGAGTTCCCGGGCCGGGGTCGCCGGGCACTACGAGCGGCGGCTGGCCGGTGCCGGGGAGCGAGGGCGGCAGCGGCCGGCCGAGAGCGGTGACGTTCGGCATGTCCGGGAGCAGGCCGTGGCCGAGCGGGGCAACGATCACCGGGCAGTCTGGAAGCTTCGGGCGCGGCCGCGCTGCGGCCGGGCGCGCCGCGGGCTTGGCAGCCTTGGGCGCGCGCGCCTCCCTCCGTTCCGGGGCCTTGACCTTCTGCACCGCAACCACCGAGCCGGCGCCCATCCCGCCGGCGAGCAGCAGCACGCAAAACTCCTTCAGTCCCATCGTCCGACCGCTTCCATTCGGGGTGCGCCGTGCACCCCTCACGTCTTACGGACAATTCGGGCTTCTCTTGCGCTGTTTCAAGTCCGGTGCGCCAGTCTTTGCAATGATTTACCGATGACATGGTAAACAGCCGTCAGCGTGCGCCGAACAGCGCCGAACCCACCCGGACATGCGTTGCCCCAAGCGCTGCCGCAATGTCCCAGTCCCCACTCATCCCCATGCTGAGCCCCTCAAGCCCGTGCCGTCGCGCCAGCTTGGCAAGCAGCGCGAAGTAGGGCGAAGGCTCCCTGTCCGCCGGCGGAACGCACATCAGCCCCCGGACCGGAAGGCCGGCATCCCGCGCCTGGGCGAGCAGCGTCGGCAGCTCCGGAATCGCCACGCCGCCCTTCTGCGGCTCCGCGCCAATGTTCACCTGGACGAAGAGCCTCGGCGTCCGCCCGGCGCGCGCGACGGCCCGCGCCAAAGCGGTCACCAGCGACGGCCGGTCGAGCGAATGGATTGCGTCGAACAGTGCGACCGCCGCCTCGGCCTTGTTCGACTGCAGCTGGCCCACGAGGTGGAGCTCCACCTCGGGCCATTCCTCCTTAAGCGCCGGCCATTTCGCCTGCGCCTCCTGGACCCGGTTCTCCCCGAACAGCCGATGCCCCGCCTTGAGGAACGGTCGCACCGCTTCCGCCGGAAAGGTCTTCGCAACTGCCACAACGCGGGGCGGCAGATGCCCGCCACGCGCGGCGGCAGCTCTCAGCCCATCGGCAAGCCGCGCAAGGCGCTCTGCCGGGCCGCCTGCAAGCGTCGGCGGGGGAGGGGCAATGGCCTTCTTCACGCGCCCGGCCTACGGCCTCGGGCCATGCTCCGGCAACAGCTTCCCCGCACCTGGCTCTTCACCGACGAGCGCCTCGGCGACTGGCTCCCTGCTGCGATCGCGGCGCTGCCTTGCCGCAGCGGGATCGTCTTCCGGCACTACGGGCTCTCGCCCGCCGCTCGCCTCGCCTGCCTTGCCCAAGTGCGGCGGGCCGCGCGGCGCCGCGGGCACCTCGTTCTCGTCGCACAGCCGCCGCACGGCACCCGGTCCGACGGTGTCCATCTCCCCGGCCACGTCGCCCGGCTGCCGCTTCCCCGGCCCCGGCTTCTCACCGCTGCCGTCCATGACATGCGCGAACGCGCGCGGGCAACGCGACTTCGCGCCGATCTCCTCTTCGTGTCGCCCGTCTTTGCGACCGCCTCCCACCCGGGCGCGCACCCCCTCGGCCTCCTCGGCCTGGCCCGGATCGCCCGCCGCGCGCCCGCTCCGGTCGTCGCACTCGGCGGCCTGAACCTCCGGCGCTTCCGCAGACTTCCTCGTGGCGTTCGCTCCCGCCTGCACGGGTTCGCGGCCATCGTCGGCTGGGCGCCGTGCCGGCCGGGTCAGAACGACAGGGCGCCGCCCACGTAGACGCGCTCGTCCTCGCGGTTCGGCTCGAGGGGGCCAGGCGAGAGCGGGGCCGTCCGGTAGCGGAGCCCGCCGGTCACCGCGAGCGACCGTGACAGGCTGACGGCGCCCGCGGCCTCGAGCCCGAGCCGCTCGCTCCGGCCGGCCGCCAGCGGCGCACCGATGAGCGACCCTGTCTCGGTCGAGGCGATGATCCCGGTGCGCCAGCGACGTCCGCCGTAGGCGAGGCCGATGTCGAGCTCCTGCCGCTGTGCGCCCGCGCCGCCAGGGTTGATGCGGCTGACCCCTCCCGAAAGCGAGAAGCGCTGCCAGTCGAGGCTCATGTCCACGCTGTAGCCCGACGCTCCGGCGCTCGGGTTGCCGCCGGCCCCAAGCACGCTGCGGAGCGATGGCGACGCCGCCTCGGTCGTCGCCACGACCGGCCGCGTCGTCACCCCGACCGTCACCGGCCGCCGGTCCGACGACCGGGACGGCGTGAACCGGAAGCTCCGCTCCGGGCCGGGTACGCCGCCAGGCAGGCCGGCTCGCGCGGCATCCCCGGGGAGCGTGAAGTTGAAGCGGCTGAAGTCGAGCGAAGGGGCTGCCGAGGCCTGCGCCGGTTCCGCGCGAAGGCCGAACCCGGGGCCTTCAGCGTCCGGCGCCTTCCGGGATGAGGCTGCGGCGGGAGTGCCCGCAAAGAGAACGGCAAGCCCGAGGGTCACGGCGCCCGTCGCTGCCCACTCCACCACCGATTCGCCCAGCCGGACCATATCTCCCCCTACCTCGCCTCGCGCCCGAGTCCCACGGTCGAACGCGCTCGCCGGCCGCCCTGCCGCATTTTCGCCCCCTTTTCGCCCCGCTGTGGCGGGGCTGCAACGGAGGCCGACACCCGGCCGCTGCCAAGCACCCTAGCGCGCTGGCATGAAGCCCGGATGACGGGTATGCCCTCTCCCGCTGCGTTCCGGCAGCGGTGCCAGCAGGGAGAGAAACGGTTGGCTCGAGCGCACAAGGCAGTCGGCGTTGGCCCGGCCCGGCATGGCCGCGAGGGCGTCCGGTCAGGAGGTCTTCTGCTTTTCGCGGTCCTCGCCGCCGCGCTCGCGCTTGCCGGCTGCAAGCGGCGGGGGAAGCCGGAGCCCGCAGTTGCCCGCCCGGAGATCACTGCCATCGGAGTTAACAGCTGGCTGTGGCAGTCGGCGCTCTCGACCCTCCAGTTCATGCCGCTGGCCACGGTCGACTCGGCCGGCGGCGTCATCGTGACGGACTGGTATCAGAACCCGAACCAGCCCGACGAGCGCATGAAGGTGCAGGTGCTCATCCTCGATGCGGCGCTCCGGGCCGACGCCCTTCAGGTCTCGGCCATCCGCCAGGTCCGCCAGGGCGGGCAGTGGGTGCAGGCCCCCGTCCGGGCCGGCACGGTCCAGCGCCTCGAGGAGATCATCCTCGAGCGTGCGCGGAACCTGCGCCAGGCGGCGGTCATGCCGCGCTAGGGGGAGAGCGTGAACGCCCCCGAGCTTCCCCGGCAAGCGTCCGCCGATCCTGAGACCTTCTCCCCGTCCGAAGCTGACGCCCGCTGGCAGCGCGTCTGGGAGGAGCGGCAAACCTTCCGTGCGCCGCGGGCGCCGACCGGCCGGCCGCGCACCATGATTCTCGAGATGTTCCCCTACCCCTCGGGGCGCATCCACATGGGCCATGTCCGTAACTACACCATGGGCGACGTGCTGGCCCGGGTGCGGCGCATGCAGGGGCATGACGTTCTCCATCCCATGGGCTGGGATGCGTTCGGCCTGCCGGCCGAAAATGCCGCGATCGAGCGCGGCATCCACCCCGAGACCTGGACCCGCGCCAACATCGCCACCATGCGCGCCCAGCTCCGCCGTCTCGGCCTCGCGATCGACTGGACCCGCGAGTTCGCCACCTGCGATCCCGCCTACTATGGACACGAGCAGGCCCTCTTCCTCGACTTCCTCGAGGCCGGCCTCGTAACCCGCCGCGAGGCGGACGTGAACTGGGACCCTGTCGACCAGACGGTGCTCGCGAACGAGCAGGTGATCGATGGCCGCGGCTGGCGCTCCGGCGCGCCCGTCGAGCGCCGTAAGCTCACCCAGTGGTTCTTCCGCATCACCGCGTTCGCCGAGGAGCTGCACGCCGCGCTCGCCACCCTCGACGGCTGGCCGGAGAAGGTCCGCCTCATGCAGGAGAACTGGATCGGCAAATCGCGGGGCCTCAGGTTCCGCTTCGCGCTTGCGGATCCGCCGCCGGGCCTGCCCGCCCACTTCGACGTCTTCACCACCCGGCCCGACACGCTCTTCGGCGCGAGCTTCGCCGCCCTCGCCCCGGACCATCCGCTGTCGCTCGCCCTTGCCGAGACCAACCCGCGCCTTGCCGCCTTCATCGCCGAATGCCGGCGAACAGGCACGTCCGCCGCCGAGATCGAGACGGCGGAGAAGCGCGGGTTCGACACCGGCCTTGCCGTCATCCACCCGCTCCTGCCCGAGCGCCGTCTCCCGGTCTTCGTCGCCAACTTCGTCCTCATGGACTATGGCACCGGAGCCCTCTTCGGCTGTCCGGCGCACGACCAGCGCGACCTCGACTTCGCGCGGAAGTACATGCTTCCTGTCCTCCGCGTGGTGGCCGCTCCCGGCGAGGACGAGGCGCCCATCGGCGAGGAGGCCTATGTCGGCCCCGGCCGGCTCGTGAACTCCGGCTTTCTCGACGGCCTCGAGGTGGAGGAGGCCAAGGCCGCAGTCATCGCCCGTGCCGAGGCGGAGGGCTGGGGCGAGGGCACCACCCTCTTCCGCCTGCGCGACTGGGGAGTCTCCCGCCAGCGCTACTGGGGCACGCCCATTCCCGTCATCCACTGCCCGGTCTGCGGCGTGGTACCCGTGCCCCGCGACCAGCTTCCGGTCACGCTCCCGCCCGACGTCGCCTTCGACCGGCCGGGCAAGCTCCTCGACCTCCACCCCACGTGGAAGCACGTCCCCTGCCCGGCCTGCGGCGGTCCCGCCGAGCGCGACACCGACACGCTCGACACCTTCGTCGACTCCTCCTGGTACTTCCTCCGATTCGCCGGCCCGTCGGACGCTGCCCCGTTCGACCGCGCCGAGGCGGAGAGCTGGCTGCCCGTCGCCCAGTACATCGGCGGCGTCGAGCACGCGATTCTCCACCTGCTCTACGCCCGCTTCTTCACGCGCGCGCTCCACGCGCTTGGCCGGCTCGGCTTTGCCGAACCCTTCGCCGGCCTCTTCACCCAGGGCATGGTCACCCACGAGACCTTCCGCGCCGCCGACGGCCGCTGGCTCGAGCCTGCTGCCGTCGAGCGGCGCGGCGACCTCTGGGTGGAGCGGGAAACGGGGCTTCCGGTCACCCAGGGGCGGGCCGAGAAGATGTCGAAGTCGAAGAAGAACGTCGTCGACCCCGACTCCATCCTCGACCGCTACGGCGCCGACGCCGTTCGCTGGTTCATGCTCTCCGACAGCCCGCCAGACCGCGACCTCGCCTGGTCGATTGCGGGCATCGAGGGAGCGGCGCGCTTCGTCCAGCGCCTGTGGCGCATCGCCCGCCTCGCCCGCGATCGCGCCGGTGGCGAGGATCTCGTGCTGCGCCGCCTTGCCCACCGCACCATCGCCGGCATGACGGCCGACATCGACCGGCTCCAGTTCAACAAGGCGGTGGCCCGCGCCCACGAGCTTGCGAACGGAATCGAGCGCGCCGGTCCTTCCGTCGATCGCGCCTTCGCTGCCCGCACTCTGCTCCTCCTGGCGTCGCCCATGGTGCCTCATGTCGCCGAGGAGGCATGGGCGATGCTCGGCGAGGACGGCCTCATCGCCGATGCGCCCTGGCCGGTCGCCGACCCGGCGCTCCTCGTCGACGACGAGGTGACGCTCGCCATCCAGGTCAACGGGCGGCTGCGCGACACCCTGGTCGTCCCCCGCGGGCTCGACCGCGCTGAGCTCGAGGCCCGTGCCCTGGCCGCTCCCGGTGCCGTCCGGGCCCTTGCCGGCAAGGCCCCGCGCAAGGTGATCGTGGTGCCCGACCGGCTCGTCAATCTCGTCGCATGAGTCCGCCGCGCCCCCTCTTGCCCCTCCTCGCCGCGGTCGCGTGTCTCGCCGTGCTTCCCGCCTGCCAGCTCCGCCCGGTCTACTCCGCGTCGACGGGTGCGGCCGCCACCGGCCTTCTCGGTGGCGTGGAGGTCTCTCCCATCCCCGAGCGCACCGGCTTCCTCGTGCGCGACCAGCTCGTCAGCCGGCTTGCCCCGCAAGGGGCAGGCGCGGCGCCACGCTACCGGCTCGACGTCACCCTCGACGACCGGATCGAAGGATTTGGCGTGCGCGGCGACAACACGATCGTTCGCGAGCGGCGGACGCTCAGGGCCCGCTACGCCCTCGTCGAGACGGAGACTGGCCGCAAGGTGTTCGAGTCGGTCGCTGGCGCCGATGCCGGGATCGACGTCGTCGCCTCCGAATATGCGGTGGTCGCAGCCGAGGTCACGGCAAGCGAGCGGCTGGCCGAGGCCATCGCCGAGCAGATCGTCGGCCGGCTTGCCATCTTCGCCCGCCGGGGCAGCTGATGCTCCTGAAGCGGGCCGCCTGGCTCGCCGCGCTCGAGGCGCCCGATCCCCGGGTGCGTCTCTGGCTCGCCTTCGGGCCTGACACGGGCGGCGTCGAGGCCCTTGCCGCCGCCGCCCGCCGCGCGCTTTCGGCCGCAGCCACCACCGACCTCGGCGGCGTGCCGCTGGCCGAAGCGCCCGGGCGACTTCTCGAGGCCGCCGCGAGCCTCTCCCTCTTCGGCGAGCGGCAGCTGGTCCGTATCGATGGCGCCGGCGACGAGGCGGCCGAGGCCGTCCGCCTGCTGCTCGAAGCCCCGGCCGTCGCCAACCCCGTGCTCGTGACGGCGGGCAATCTTCCGCGCGGGTCATCCTTGCGCCAGCTGGCCGAGGCGCATCCGCTTGCCCGTGCGGTCGCCGCCTACGAGCCCGACGCGCGCGAGTGGCCGCGCCTCGTTGCCGAGGCAGCGATGGCGGCGGGCGTCCTTCTCGGCCCGGGGCAGGATGCCGCGCTCTGGGCGGCGGCCGACGGCAACCTCCAGGTGCTGGCCGCGGAGCTTGCGAAGCTCGCCACGGCGGTCGCGGCGAGCCCGGAACGGCCCGCGCGGGTGCCGCCCCCCCTGTTCTCGGCCCTTGTCGCCGGAAGCCCGGGCGAAAGCCTCGACCGCCTCCTTGACGCGCTGGTCGCCGGCGACCTTCCCGCGCTCGACCGCGAGCTTCAGGCCTGGGGGTCCGAAAGCAGCATTCCGCTCCTGCGGATGGCCGGCCGCCGGCTTCTGCTGCTCGCCGCGCTGCGCCGCGCCGTCGATGCCGGGGCGACGCCGCGGACCGCGGTCGAGGCGCGTCGCCCGCCGGTCTTTCCCCTGGCACTGCGGGACCGGCTGGTCGCCGCGCTCCCGCGCTGGCCGCTTGCGCGCCTCGAAGCGGCGCTTGCCGCCCTCGTCGAGGCAGAGCGGGCCATCAAGCGTTCACGAAGCCCCGGCGACCTTCTCGGGCGCGCCGCCCTCCTGGTCGCCGCCGCCCCCCGCCCCTGAGACCCTTGGCCTTTGGCCATCCGCCGCCTACCTTGGGCGTGCATGGCGACGCTCCCGCTCGACCGCCGCGGCTTCTTCGCCGACCGCAACCGGGCTTTCTGGACTCTCCAGATCGGCGGCTGGACCGGCTACTTCCTGCTCCGCACGCTGGGCGGTCTCGCCAACGCCATGGGCGTGGCCTTCATCCTGCCCGCCATCCTCGTCACCGTCACCGGCTTCTCCATCACCCTCCTCATGGCGTCCGCCTACCGGCGGATCATCCGCATGCGCCCGGTCTGGGTGTGGAGCCTCACCATCCTTATCCTCGGCACCGGCGCCGTGCTCTTCTCGACGATCGAGGTCTGGGCCCACGCAACCTTCTACCGCCCCGACTGGCGGCCGAAGGGCATCGAGTTCATGGGCGCGATCCTGCTCACGCTTGCCGTCCTCGGCGCGTGGACCGCTCTCTACTACGGCATCAACTACTATCTCATGCTGGACGAGCAGGCCGAGCGCTTTGCCCGCCTCGAGGGGCAGGCAAGCCGGGCCCAGCTTGAGATGCTGCGCTACCAGCTGAACCCCCACTTCCTCTTCAACACCCTGAACTCCATCTCGACCCTCGTGCTCCTCGGCGACACCGAGAAGGCGAACGCCATGCTCTCCCGTCTCTCCTCCTTCCTGCGCTACACGCTTGTCGGCGACCGCGAGGGCCTCGCGACCGTCGCCCAGGAAGTGGAAGCGCTGAAGCTCTACCTCGACATCGAGAAGATCCGCTTCGGCGAGCGGCTGCGCGTCGCCTTCGACATCGCGCCCGAGGCGGCCCCCGCGCGGCTGCCCTCGCTCCTCCTCCAGCCCCTTGTCGAGAACGCGGTGAAATACGCGGTGACGCCGCAGGAGGAGGGGGCCGACATCCTGGTCTCGGCGCATGCCGAGCGCGGCCGGCTTCTCGTCGAGGTCGCCGACACCGGCCCCGGCATCGGCCCCGGCGGCCCCGGCCCCTCGAGCGAGGGAACCGGTCTCGGCCTCGACAACATTCGCGAGCGGCTCCTCCAGGCCTATGGCGCCGACCACCGCTTCGAGCTGTCCCCGGCGCTGGCACCCGAGGCCGTCCAGGCCCGCCAGGCCCGCGGGGAGGGCGGCGGGCCCGGGCTTCGCGTCACCATCGATCTTCCCTTCCAGACGGCCCGCGAGGAGCCGTCCGGGCCGGCCCACCGCGCCGAGGCGGCGCTCGGGCTTGCCACGCGTCGCCCGGCGGCGCCGGCCCCGCTTCTTGCTGCGGGCCATGAACCGAAAGAGGTCGCCTGATGCCCATCCGCACCCTTCTCGTCGATGACGAGGCGCTCGCCATCCGGGGTCTCCGCCACCGGCTTGCCGCCCACCCCGACATCGAAATCGTCGGCGAGGCCATGAACGGCCGCGAGGCCATCCGCACCATCCGCACCGAGCGCCCCGACCTCGTCTTCCTCGACATCCAGATGCCGAGCTTCGACGGCTTCGCGGTCGTCTCCGCACTCGCCGACGTCGCACCCCCGCTCGTCATCTTCGTGACCGCCTATTCCGACCACGCCATCCGCGCATTCGAGGCGGAGGCGGTCGACTATCTCCTGAAGCCGGTCGAGGAGGATCGGCTTGCCCAGTCGCTTGACCGCGTCCGCGCCCGGCTTGCCGAGAAGCGCCTCCGCGAGGAAGCCGAGCGCCTCGCCGCGCGCCTTGCCGAGGTGGACCCGGAGGCAGTCGCCTCGCTCGAGCTTCCCGCCGACCCGCCGTCCGATCGCTACGAGCGGGTCATCAACGTCCGCGACCAGGGCCAGATCTTCCGGGTGGAGGTCGACTCGATCGAGCGCATCGACGCCGCCGGCGACTACATGTGCCTGACGACGGCTGACCGAACGCTGGTGCTGCGCGAGACAATGAAGGATCTCGAGCGCCGGCTTGATCCCCGGAAGTTCCAGCGCGTCCACCGCTCGACCATCGTCAACCTCGACAATGTCCGGCAGGTGAAGCCGCACACCAACGGCGAGTGCTTCCTGACGCTCGCCTCGGGTGCCACGGTCAAGGTTTCCCGCTCCTACCGCGAGGTGGTCGCCCGCTTCCTCTGAGGGCGCGCCCGCGCGGCAGGCAATGTTCCACGTGGAACATGTTCCTGTGGGGTCACTTCCGCCCCTTGGCCTGGGAGGAGATCCACTCCGAGAGCGCTGAGAGCAGGGTGGAGACCACGAAGGTGACGTGGACCACGACCAGCCAGAACAGCGTGGTCTCGGCCGGCGGGTTGGGCCCGTCGAGCCCCATGAAGAGCTTGAGCAGCTGGATGCCGGAGATGGCGACGATCGAGCTGAAGAGCTTCAGCTTCACGTCGCCGAAGCCCAGCGCGCCCATCCAGCCCGGCCGCTCGGCATCGGTGTCGATCCGCGAGACCATCATCTCGTAGGAGGCCAGCACCACGATGACGACAAGGTTCGCGACGAGCGCGATGTCGATAAGGGCGAGCGTCGCCAGGATGACGGTGTCGACGTCGAGGGCAAGGAGCTTCGGCAGGTAGGCGAGAAGCGTGCGGGCGAAGACGACGAACAGCATGAGAAGCGCGAGGAGCAGCGCCGCGTAGAAGGGCACGACAAGCCAGCGCGCCGCGAAGAGCGCGCGCTCGACCATGACCTGCCAGCGCGGTTCCGGGCGGGGAGCCGTCACGGACGGGGGCGGGCTCAGTCGGCCAGCCCGTCGAACGCGTCCTTGACGCGTTCCCAGAAGCCCTTTGCCTTGGGGCAGTTCGCCTCACCTTCCTCGATGCAGCGGAACTCCTCGAGCAGTTCCCGCTGCCGGGGGGTGAGCCTGGTGGGCGTCTCGAGCTCGACCTGGAGCACCAGGTCGCCTGGACCGCTGCCGTTGAGGCTCGGGAAGCCGCGGCCGCGCACCCGGAACTGGCGGCCGGTCTGGGTGCCGGCCGGGATCCGGAGTTCGACCGGCTGGCCGTCGAGGCCGGGGATGGTCAGCGTGCCGCCGAGCGCCGCCGTCACGAAGCTCAACGGCACCTGGGCGAAGAGGGTGGTCCCGTCCCGCTTCCAGACGGGGTGGGGCTTCATGTGAACGAAGATATAGAGGTCCCCCGGCGGGCTGCCCCGAGGGCCGGCCTCGCCCTCCTGGGCAAGGCGGATGCGGGTGCCCTCGTCGACCCCGGGCGGAACCTTGACCTTGAGAGTCTTTCGGCGGACGACCCTGCCCTCGCCTCCGCAGGTGGCGCAGGGGTCGGAGAGCTGGGCGCCCTCGCCATGGCAGGCAGGGCAGGTGCGCTCCACCACGAAGAGGCCGTTCTGCATGCGGACCTGGCCACGCCCGCCGCAGGTCTGGCAGGCCACCACGCGGGCACCCGGCTTCCCGCCCGAGCCGCCGCAGGCGTCGCAGGTCACCGCCGTCTCGAAGGCGATCTCGGCCTCGGTGCCGTGGAAGGCCTCCTCGAAGCTGACCTCCAGATCGTAGCGGACGTCATTGCCCCGGCGCGGCTGCCGAGCGCTGCGGCCCCGGCCGAAGAAGTCTCCGAAGACGGTCTCGAAGATGTCGTCGATGCCGCCGAAACCGGCGCTGCCGAACGGCCCCGCTCCGCCGAAGGGGCCCTCGCCGCCGTTCCTGAAGGCGGCGTGACCGAAGCGGTCGTAGGCAGCGCGCTTCTGGGGGTCCTTCAGCACCTCCCACGCCTCGTTCACGGCCTTGAACCGCGCCTCGGCCTCGCGGTCGCCCGGGTTGCGGTCGGGATGCCACTTCATCGCCGCCCGGCGGTAGGCAGCCTTGAGCGTGGCCTCGTCGGCGCCGCGCGGCACCTCGAGCAGCTCGTAGTAGTCCATCTGACCCTGCACGGCGCCGAACCCTCAGTACGACCGGGCCCCGGTCACGCCCTCACTTCTTGCTGTCGTCCACCTCGGTGAAGTCGGCGTCGACCACGTCCTCCGACGCGGAGCCCGACGCCGCCCCGCCCGTGCCCGCGGCCTGCGCCTGCTCGGCCTGGTAGATGGCCTGGCCCATCTTCATGGCGGCAGCGCCAAGCGCCTCCGTCTTGGCCTTGAGCGTTGCGGTGTCGCCGCTGTCGAGAACGGCCTTCGAATCGGCGATCGCGGCCTCGACCGCGGCCTTGACGTCGGCTGGCACCTTCGCGCCGTGCTCGGCGAGCTGCCGTTCGGTGGTGTGGAGCAGGCTGTCGAGCTGGTTGCGCGCCTCGGCCTTCTCGCGGCGCGCACGGTCTTCGGCCGCGAACTGCTCGGCCTCCTTCACCATCCGGTCGATGTCTTCCTTCGAGAGGCCGCCCGAGGGCTGGATCCGGATCTGCTGCTCCTTGCCCGTACCCTTGTCCTTGGCCGAGACCGAGACGATGCCGTTGGCGTCGATGTCGAACGTGACCTCGATCTGCGGCACTCCGCGAGGCGCAGGCGGGATGCCGACCAGGTCGAAGGCGCCGAGGAGCTTGTTGTCGGCCGCCATCTCCCGCTCGCCCTGGTAGACCTTGATGGTGACGGCCGACTGGTTGTCCTCGGCGGTCGAGAAGGTCTGGGACTTCTTGGTGGGGATGGTCGTGTTGCGGTCGATCATCCGGGTGAAGACGCCGCCGAGCGTCTCGATGCCGAGCGAGAGCGGGGTCACGTCAAGGAGGAGGACGTCCTTCACATCGCCCTGGAGCACCCCGGCCTGGATCGCCGCGCCCATGGCCACCACTTCATCCGGGTTGACCGACGTGTTGGGCTCGCGGCCGAACAGCTCCTTCACGAACGCGCGGACTGCGGGCATCCGGGTCATGCCGCCAACGAGGATCACCTCGTTGATCTGGCCGGCCGTCACCCCGGCCTCTTTCATGGCGTCGAGGCAGGGCTTGCGCGTCCTCTCGATGAGGTCGGCCACCAACCGCTCGAGCTCGGCCCGCGTGATGGTCTTGACGAGGTGCTTCGGCCCCGTCTGGTCGGCCGTGATGAAGGGGAGGTTCACTTCGGTCGAGGCCGAGGAGGAGAGCTCGATCTTGGCCTTCTCGGCGGCCTCCTTCAGGCGCTGGAGCGCGAGCCGATCGTTCCTGAGGTCGATGCCCTGCTCCTTGCGGAACCCCTCGGCGAGATGGTCGACGAGCTTGGCGTCGAAGTCCTCGCCGCCGAGGAAGGTGTCGCCCGCGGTCGACTTCACCTCGAACACGCCGTCTCCAAGCTCGAGGATCGAGATGTCGAAGGTGCCGCCGCCAAGGTCGTAGACGGCGATCGTCTTGGCATCCGTCCGCTTGTCGAGCCCGTAGGCGAGCGCAGCGGCGGTCGGCTCGTTGATGATGCGCAGCACCTCGAGCCCGGCGATCTGGCCGGCGTCCTTGGTGGCCTGGCGCTGGGCGTCGTTGAAGTAGGCCGGAACCGTGATGACGGCCTGCGTCACCGTCTCGCCGAGGTAGCGCTCGGCAGTCTCCTTCATCTTCTGGAGGATGAAGGCGGAGATCTGCGAGGGGCTCCAGTCCTTGCCACCGGCGTGCACCCAGGCGTCGCCGTTGGGCCCGGGCACGATCCGGTAGGGGACGAGGCCCATGTCCTTCTTCGTCATCGGGTCGTCGAAGCGACGGCCGATGAGGCGCTTGACTGCGAAGATGGTGTTTTCGGGGTTGGTTACCGCCTGGCGCTTGGCCGGCTGGCCGACGAGCCGCTCGCCATCCTTGGTGAAGGCCACCTGCGAGGGCGTGGTGCGCGCGCCTTCCGCATTCTCAATGACCTTGGGCGTCGCGCCTTCCATCACCGCGACGCAGCTGTTGGTGGTGCCAAGATCGATCCCGATGACCTTCGCCATGTCCTCTGCCTTCCTTTCCCGGACCGTACCCAGAGGGGACCGCCCGTTGTCGTTATCCAGTCTCAAGGCCCCCGCCTTTCGGGCGGGCATGCCGGCCAGACGGGGATATAGGTGGGGGCGAGACCGCATCAATGGGCCGCAGGCCTTGCAGGCAACGCGGCCCGTTCGCGACATTCTGGCGGTTGCGACAGGCGAGGGTTGCAGCCTAGAGCGGCGACGTCAGGAGATGCCGATGCGAAAGACTGTCGTGCGCGGGTTCGGCCTTGCGGCCTGCGCCGTTTCGACGATGCTGCTCGTGGCCGCGATTGCCGGCGGCTCGGGGCTCGAGATCCCGGCGCGGGCCGAGGCTTCGGCGCCGCGCGTGACGGGGGCGTGGATCCGGCTGCCGGCAGCGCCCGGTCGCCCGGCTGCCGGCTACCTCGAGCTGGCGGCCCCTCCCGGCGAGGCACTCGTGGGGGCATCGTCGCCTCGCGCGGGCCGGATCGAGCTCCACTCCATGACGAACGTCGACGGCGTGATGCGCATGCGCGCCGAGCCGCGGTTCGAGGTGCCCGCCTCGGGGCGCCTGAGCTTCGCGCCGGGCGGCGCGCATCTGATGCTGTTCGACCTCGCGCCCAACCTCAAGCCGGGAGACCGCGTGCCGGTGACGCTCCGGTTCGCGAGCGGTGCGGAAGTGACGGTGAGTGCCGAGGCCCGCGCGCCCGGAGCTCACGCCGGTCACTGAGCCCGGCGGCAGCCGGGCGCTGACTCCCGGCGAGCGGGGGCTCGCCGCCGACGTGTTCGGCGACGCGCTCGCTCCTGACCCGGTGCGGCTCCACCGCGCCAAGTGGTGGATGTGGCAGCCTGCCTGGGTGGCAATGGCGCCCGACGGCCACGTCTGGTTCCACCCGAACGGCACCGACTGGTCGGAGGATTTCGCCGCCGAGCCGCTCGCCGCGCGCGGCCATTTCGTCCACGAGCTCGTCCACGTGTGGCAGCACCAGCAGGGCATCCGCCTGCCATGGCGGCGGCTGCCCTTCGCCCGCTATCGCTACCTGCCGCTGGCGCCGGGCCCGCCGTTCCACGCCTACGGCATCGAACAGCAGGCCGAAATCGTGCGCGAGGCCTATCTCCTCGCCGCAGGCTGGCGGCTGCCGGGCCGGCCGCCGCTCGCCGCCTACCAGGCGCTCCTGCCCTTCGCCTCGGCGCTCTCCGGCCGGGCTCAGGCAGGAATCGAGGGGAAGGGCAGTTCTTCCGCGATGCGATAGAGCCTGACCTCGAGGTCGCGGAGCAGGCCCCCCGCGCTGCGGGTGAACTCCGCCATGTGCGGGGCCCTGAAGTGCGCCTCGAGCGCGGCCGCATCGGCCCAGCATTCCGAGATGGCGATGACGGCGGGCTGGCCGGCGCTGCCCTCGTCCTCGATGGCAAGCGCGTAGTGCAGGCACCCGGGCTCCGCGCGCGAGGCCGCCATCATGGCGGCAAGCGCTGGGCGAAGCGCCGGGAGCGACTCGGGGTCGGCTCGCGCGTGGCCGAGGATGGCGAGCATCAGCCCTTGGCCGGGTCGGCAGCCTTGGCGACGCTGACGAGCGCCGGGCGGAGCAGCCGGTCCTTGAGCAGCCATCCCGCCTGGAGCTCGGCGACCACCGTGCCGGGTTCCGCCTCGCTTTCCACCTCGACCATGGCCTGGTGCTGGTTGGGGTCGAGCGGGCGGCCCACGGCCTCCACCCGGCGGATGCCGTGGCGCTCGAACACCTGCAGCATCTCGCGCTGCGTCGCCTCGAGGCCGGCCAGAAGCGGCTTCAGGGTCTCGTCAGGCTCCTTCGGCATGGCAGCGAGCGCGCGCTCGAGGTTGTCGGCCACCACCAGCATGTCGCGGGCGAAGGCGGCGGCTGCGTAGGCCACCGCGTCGGCCTTCTCGCGCTCGAGCCGGGTGCGGGTGTTCTGCGCCTCGGCGATGGCGCGCAGCGCCTGGTCGCGCTCGAAGTCGCGCGCGGCAGTCAGGGCCACGATCTCCTCGCGGGCGAGCCGGAGCTGCTCCTCGAGCGGGTGCTCTTCGGCAACGTCGGTCGTCTCTTCGGTCATGCCTGTCCCATCAGTCTGGAAAGCCGGCTGGCAGTGAAATCGACCATGGGCACGACCCGGGCATAGTTCAACCGGGTGGGCCCGATCACGCCGACAACGCCCACCACCCGCCCGTCGGCGCTGCGGTAGGGCGCGGCCACCACCGAAGAGCCCGAGAGGGCGAACAGCTTCGTCTCGGCGCCGATGAAGATCTTGAGCGCGTCGGCCGCGCGCGCCTCGTCAAGCAGGCGGGCGAGCTGCGCCTTCGTCTCCAGCTCCTCGAGGAGAAGGCGGGCGCGGTCGACGTCGGCCGAATCGAGGAGATGCGCCTGGCCGCGGACGATGAGCACCGGCCCGCTCGCGTCCCGGCTCCAGGCGGCCAGGCCCTCCTCGACGAGACCCGCCGTCAGCCGGTCGAGCTCGGCACGGCCGCTTGCGATCTCGGCCTTCAGCCGGGCGGCGGCATCCGCGAGCGTCATGCCCGAAAGCCGCGCGTTCATGTAGGCCTCGGCCTGCTGGATGGCGGCCGCGGGCAGTGGCTCGGCAAGCTCGAGGATGCGGTTCTCGACCGTGCCGTCCGCGCCGACCAGGACCGAGAGGATGCGGCCCGGAGCCAGGGGTACGAGGTTCAGCTGGCGGATGACGGCATCGGCCTTCGGCGCCACGACCACGGCGGCGCACTGGGCAAGGCCGGAGAGCGCGCTCGTGGTGCGGGCCAGCACATCCTCGAGGCTTGCGCCGCTGGCGCGGGCCTCGGCCTCGATCGCCGCCGTCTCCTCGGGCGAAGGCTCCGAGACCTGCATCATGGCATCGACGAACAGGCGCAGGCCCCGTTCGGTCGGCATCCGCCCGGCAGAGGTGTGGGGGGCGGCCAGCAGGCCCAGCTCCTCGAGGTCCTGCATGACGTTGCGGATGGAGGCGGCGGAGAGGTTGAGGCCGCCGTGGCGCGCGAGCGTGCGCGAGCCCACGGGCTCGCCGGTTGCGAGATAGGCTTCGACGATGTCGCGGAAGATGGCGCGCGCCCGCTCGGAGAGGTCGCCGAGCGTGCCCGCCTTCGGGTCCGCGGCGCGAGACGGTGCAGCCTTCATGGCAGACGCGGATGTAGGTCATCCCCTGCGCCGTCTCAACCGCGCCCCGGTTGGACGCACTGCACCCGGCACGCTAGGGCGCCAGCGCCTGCAACCTGCAAGAGAGCCGCCCATGCGCCCTTCCGGCCGTGCGCCCGACATGATGCGCCCCGTCGAGATCATCCCCCATGTCAACCCCCACGCCGAGGGCTCGGCCCTTGTCAAGTTCGGCATGACCCACGTGCTGGTGACGGCCTCGGTCGAGGAGCGGGTTCCGCCGTGGCTGCGCGGCCGCGGCGAGGGCTGGGTGACGGCCGAATACGGGATGCTCCCGCGCGCGACCCACACGCGCGGCGAGCGCGAGGCCGCGCGGGGGAAGCAGTCGGGCCGGACGCAGGAGATCCAGCGCCTCATCGGCCGGTCGCTGCGTGCGGTGACCGACCTTGCGGCGCTCGGCGAGCGGCAGGTGACGCTCGACTGCGACGTGCTCCAGGCCGACGGCGGCACGCGCACGGCTGCCATCTCGGGCGCCTGGGTGGCGCTTCGCCTCGCGCTCGACCGGATCCACGGCCAGACCCCCTTCGCGCAAGATCCGCTGCCACGGGCGGTGGCGGCCGTCTCCTGCGGGGTGTTCGAGGGCACACCGGTGCTCGACCTCGACTATGCCGAGGACTCTGCCGCCATGACCGACGGCAACTTTGTGCTGACCTCGGATGACCGCGTGGTCGAAGTGCAGGCGACCGCCGAAAAGGACCCGTTCGACGAGGAGACGCTCCTCCGTCTCCTCCGCCTTGCCCGCATCGGCTGCGCGGAGATCTTCGCCCACCAGCGGAAGGCAGTGGGGCGGTGAGCCTGCCACGCCCGGAACGGCTGGTGGTGGCCACCCACAACCCCGGCAAGCTCGGCGAGATCGAGGCGCTCGTGGCCCCGCTCGGCATTGCCTGCGTGGGGGCCGGCGCGCTCGGCCTTCCCGCGCCGGAGGAGACGGAGACGAGCTTTGCCGGCAACGCGCTGGTCAAGGCTCGGGCGGCCGCGCGCGCGGCCGGCCTGCCGGCACTCGCCGACGACTCGGGCCTCTGCGTCGACGCGCTCGGCGGCGAGCCCGGCGTGCGCACGGCCGACTGGGCCGAGACAGGGGAGGGCCGCGACTGGGACATGGCGATGCGCAAGGTGGAGGAGCGGCTCGCGGCGCTGGGGCCCGACGCGCCGCGCGATGCGCGCTTCGTCTGTGCGCTGGCGCTCGCCTGGCCGGACGGGCGCGAGGCGGTATTCGAAGGAGAGGTGCGAGGCCGGCTCGTGTGGCCTCCGCGTGGGGAGCGCGGCTTCGGCTACGACCCCATGTTCGTGCCCGACGGCCAGGACGCAACCTTCGGCGAGATGGACCCGGGCCTGAAGCACCGGATCAGCCACCGGGCGGACGCGTTCGCGAAGCTGCTTTCGGCCTGGGGCAGATGAGCGGGGCCGAGGCGCCGTCGGTCGGGCCCGCGTTCGACGGCAAAGCCGCTGAAGCAGCCACGCCGGCCGGAGCTCCAGCGAGTCCGGAGACGAAGGCTGCGCCTTCGCTCCGGCCGCTTGCGCGCGAGTCGTCGGTCGGGCCCGCGTTCGACGGCAAAGCCGCTGAAGCAGCCACGCCGGCCGGGGCTCCAGCGAGTCCGGAGACGAGCGCCGGGCGCTCGCTCCGGCCGCTTGCGCTCTACATCCACTGGCCCTTCTGCGTCACCAAGTGCCCCTATTGCGACTTCAACAGCCATGTCCGCCCCGGAGTCGACCCGGCCGACTGGGAAGCCGCCTATCGCGCCGAGCTGGCCCACGAGGCGGCCGCAACGCCGGGCCACCGGCTCGTCTCCGTCTTCTTCGGCGGCGGCACGCCCTCGCTGATGCCGCCGGCCCTCGTCGGCCGGCTGCTCGAGGCCGCCGCCCGGCTCTGGCCGCTTGCGCCCGGCCTCGAAGTGACGCTCGAGGCCAACCCCTCCTCGGTCGAGGCGGCGAATTTCGCCGCGCTTGCCGCAGCGGGCGTGAACCGGGTGTCGCTCGGGCTCCAGGCGCTCGACGATGCCGCGCTCCGGCAGCTCGGGCGGCCGCACGATCTCGCCGAGGGGCTCGCCGCGCTCGACGTGGCCCAGCGCCAGTTCCCGCGGGTCTCGATCGATCTCATCCATTCGCGGCCTGGCCAGACGCCCGCGGACTGGGAGGCCGAGCTTGCACGAGCGCTTTCCTTCGGGACCGGCCATCTGTCGGCCTACCAGCTCACGATCGAGCCGGGCACGCGCTTTGCGACCCTTCACGCGAAGGGTCTCATCGACCTTCCCGCCGAGGAGGACGCGGCCGAGATGCTCGAGCTGACGGAGGCGCTGTGCGCGGCGGCTGGCCTTCCGCTTTACGAGGTCTCGAACCATGCCCGGCCGGGTGACGAGTGCCGGCACAACCTCCAGTACTGGCGCTACGGCGCCTACGCGGGCGTGGGCCCCGGCGCGCACGGCCGCCGGGCCGGCCGGGCCACGGTGCGACAGCGCCGGCCCGAGGCGTGGCGCGCGGCCGTCGCCCGGACGGGCCATGGCATCGAAGCGGAGACCTCGGTTCCGCCCGCGGAGGCCGCCCGCGAAGCCCTGCTGATGGGCCTGCGGCTTGTCGAAGGCATCGATCCCGACCGGTTCGAGCAGGCCACCGGCGTGCCGCTCGGGCGGGCGATCGATGCGGACGCGCGTGCCCGTCTCGAGGCGCTGGGGCTCCTTGCGCCCGGGCCGCGGCTTGCCGCGACCGCCGCCGGTCGGCGCGTTCTCGACCGCCTGCTCGTCGAGCTGGCTCTCGATCCCGTGCTCTGACGGGCGCTTGACGCCGGCGGCCGCCGCGCCACATCAGGGCAGCTCAGGAGGAGATGCGCCGATGCTCGGCCAGATCGTGACCGCGCTAGCCGGACGCCAGCTCGCCCGCACCGTCGGCGGCGCGGGTGCCGGGCCGATCGGCGCCCTTGTGGGGGCGGCGCTGCCCACCGCCATTCCCTTCCTCGCGAAGCGTCTCGGGCCGGCCGGCATGGTGGCAGCCGCGCTCGGCAGCTACATCGTCGCTCGCGCCATGGCCCGGCGGGCGGGCTCCGCGGCAGCTTCGCCGCCCCCGCCCCCGCCACAGGCCTGAGCCGCCTCGGGGGCGGCTACTCCGGCGAGACCGCAACCAGGAGCTTGCCGAAGTTCCCGCCCGAGTAGAGCAGCTTCACCCATTCGTCGGCGCGGTCGAGGCCGGGGCGGATGTCCTGCCGGGTCTTGAGCTTCCCCTCGAGCATCCAGCCGGCGAGCTCCTGAACGCAGTGGGGGAAGCGGGCGGCAAAATCTGTCACGATGAAGCCCTGGATCCGCAGGCGCCGCATGAGGATGAGGGTCCAGCGGCCCGGCTCCTCGGCTGCATCGGTCGCGTTGTAGCGCGAGATCATGCCGCACAGCGGCATCCGTCCGAAGAGGCGCATGCGCTGAAGCACGGCCGACATGATCGGGCCGCCCACCTGC
Organism: Thermaurantiacus tibetensis; assembly: GCF_015354055.1. Lineage (GTDB taxonomy): Bacteria > Pseudomonadota > Alphaproteobacteria > Sphingomonadales > Sphingomonadaceae > Thermaurantiacus > Thermaurantiacus tibetensis. Next base: position 664,867 of record NZ_JACHTM010000002.1, on the reverse strand, counting down.
TCGAAGTTGATGTCGACGCCCTCGGGGGCGAGCCGATCGAGCGCGGCGCCTACATCCTCGGCCTTGTAGTCGATGGCGGCATCGAAGCCGAGCTCGTCCACCACGAAGCGGCACTTCTCCGGGCCGCCGGCGATCCCGATCACGCGGCAGCCCTTGAGCTTGCCGATCTGGCCGACGATCTGGCCGACGCCTCCGGCTGCGGCCGAGACCACGAGCGTCTCGCCCGGCTTCGGCTGGCCGATCTCGAGGAGGCCGAAGTAGGCGGTGGGGCCCACCACGCCGAAGGTGCCGAAGGCCTGGGGCACGGAGATGCCAGGGATCTCCGGCATGGGCTGCAGGCCGGTGCCGTCGGAGACGAGAAGGTCGGTCCACTGGCCCAACCCGGCGACGAGCTGGCCTTCCGGAAAGCCGGGGTGGCGGCTGGCCACAACCCGACCGACGATCCCGCCGCGCATCGGCTCGCCGAGGCCGACGGGCGGCATGTACTGCTCCATGTCTGACATCCAGATCCGGTTCGTCGGGTCGAGCGAGAGATAGTGGACCCGGACATGGACCTGGCCATCGGCGAGTGGCGGCACCGGCTCCTCGACATAGACGAGGTCGCCTTCGGCGATGTCGCCCACCGGGCGCCGGGCCAGCTTCCAGACATGCCGCGTGCCGCTCATTCCCTCTCCTTTCCATTCGCGTTCGGGAACCGCCACAGGAGGCCCTGCGGCAGGGGGGTCCAGCGCCCGACGCGCACTCCGGCCGCGGCGAGCGCGTCCCGGGTCCACTGGTTGCAGGTCCGCCACGGGCTGTAGCGGCCATGGGCGGGGAGGAACAGGTCATCCTTTCCATAGCCCGGAAGGGGCGGGCCGGGCGCGATTGCCGCCTCGATGTGGGCGGCAAGACGGAGGTAGGCCTCCTCGGAAAGCCGGATCGGCCGGCCCGAGGGCGCCTCGAGGCGATACACGTGGAGAAGCGTGGCATGGCCGGCGACGAGCGCGCGGAGCGCGAGCCGGAGGTCGACGTCAGCCCAGGTGGGCGTGGCGAGGAAGAAGTCCCGCTCGCCCCAGGAGACGCTCACGAAGTGCTCGGCCGTGCGGCCATCGGCAAAGGTGGGGAAGCGGCGGCGCCAGTCGTGGCCGGCCGCTGCCACGGGAAGGACGAGTTCGGTGTGGACAACACTGGAGTCGAGGTGGATGGTGACGGGGCGAGGGCCCGGGTCGGCAAGTGGCCGGTTTTGAGGCACGAGAGCGCCGAGCAAGGCGGCGAGGAGGTAGAGGGGGGGAAGCGCGAGCGGCACGAGGGCGAGTCGGGCAAGGGCGGGGGGCCGGGCCATGCCGTATGCTAGCCGCGGCGAGAGTGCGGTCCCAAGGTCCGTTCCCGGACGGTTTTTTGACTGGCACTCAAATCTGAGTCATAGGGCGGCGGAAGCAAGGAAAGGACTGGCATTGGCGACACGCGCGATTGATTCGGCTGGCGAGCCGCAGCGGCGGGCGGCTGCGCGGGTCAAGGCTGCGCCGGCGCCGCGCCGCTACGCGCCGGAGGAGACGCGCGCGCGGGTGCTGGAGGCGGCCTACCAGCTCTTCTCGCTTCAGGGCTACCAGGGCACCGGCACGGCCGACATCGCCCGAGCCGCCAATGTGTCGGAAGGGTCGATTTTCTACCACTTCGGCTCGAAGCGGGCGCTGCTCGCAGAGCTCGGGCGGCTGCACGGCGAGAAGCTGGTGGCGGCCATGCAGGGCGACGATGCGCTCGAGACGCTCGACCCGCGCGACGCGATCAGCCGCTGCTTCCGGTTCTGCGAGCTCAACACCACCTGGGAGGCGATCCAGGGCGAGGAGGAGTGCAAGGGGGGCTACCAGAAGGCGGCGCCTGACCCCGAGGCAGAGCCCTTCTTCCTCGCCGCCCGCGAGGTGACGCAGGCGTGGGTGGAGCGGCACGTCGAGGCGTGGAACCGGCACCATGGCATCACCGGGGTGGACCCGGCGATTGCCGCTTCGCTCACCTTCGCGGCCGTGGGGGATGCGCTCCACCTGGCCTTCCGCCACGGCGTGACGCCCGAGGAGCGCGCCCACATCCTCGAGCAGACCATCCGCTTCGTGAAGGCGGCCTGCATGGGGGGCGAGGGCTAGGACCGCGCGGCGTGGCGTCGCGCTGGAAGGCGGCGGTCTGGGCGGCGGTGCAGCGGCAGGCGGTGCGGAGCCGCGGCGCCTTCACCCGCGGGCAGCTGGTCGGGGCGGAGCTTGGCCGCATCGTTTCCGACGCCGGCTCGACGGGGCGCACGCCGGCGCAGACTCTGAGCCGCGCGCTTCAGGAGCTGCGTGATGCCGGGCTTCTCCTCTTCGACGGCCGCGGACGCTACCGGCTGGCGAAGAGCACGGCCGCGGAACCCGAGGTGGACAAGGCGATCGCGACCCAGGTGGAGCTCAGGGTCATGGCGCGGCTGGGGCAGGGCCGATTCCGGCGCGAGCTGCTGGCGCGCTGGGACGGCCAGTGCCCGCTCACCGGAATTGCCGAGGGCGGGTTGCTTCGTGCCTCGCACATCATCGCCTGGCATGCCTGCACCGAGGAGAGCGAGCGGCTGGAGCCGGACAATGGCCTGCTGCTCTCGGCGCTCTGGGACGCGGCGTTCGACCGGGGCCTGGTGAGCTTCGCCGACGATGGGGCGCCGATCGCCTTTCCCGCGCTGGGCCGGGCCGCGCGCACGGCCTTGCGGATCGAGGGCGCGCCGAAGCTCGGCCGGCTTTCGGCCGGGAACCGGAAGCGGCTGGCCGCGCACCGCGCCTTCTGTGCCCTGGGGGAGTGGCCGGCGCCCTGATCCGGCCGGCCCGCGCGGACTAGACGGCGATGTTCACGTACTTGAGTTCGAGATACTCGTCGAGGCCGTAGCGGGAGCCCTCGCGGCCGAGGCCGGACTCCTTCACCCCGCCGAACGGGGCGACCTCGTTCGAGATGATGCCGGTGTTCACCCCGACGATCCCGTACTCGAGCGCCTCGGCCACCTTCCACACCCGGCCGAGGTCGCGCGCGTAGAAATAGGCGGCAAGGCCATATTCGGTCGCATTCGCGGCTTCGATCACCTCGTCCACCGTCTCGAACCGGAACACGGGGGCGAGCGGGCCGAAGGTCTCCTCGGTTGCGACCTTCATGGCGCCCGTCACGCCGGTGACGAGCGTGGGCTGGAAGAAGGTGCCACCGAGCGGGTGGCGGCTGCCGCCCGCGGCGAGCCGCGCACCGTGGGCAAGGGCGTCGGCCAGATGCTCCTCGACCTTCTCGACTGCGGCCATGTCGATGAGCGGCCCGATCTCGGTGCCCTCGGCGTCACCGGGGCCGACCCGGAGGGCTTCGACCCGCGCGGCGAGCTTTTCGACGAAGGCGTCATGAATGTCCGCCTGGGCGTAGATTCGGTTGGCGCAGACGCAGGTCTGGCCGGCGTTGCGGAACTTCGACGCGATCGCGCCTTCGACGGCGGCATCGAGGTCGGCATCGTCGAAGACGATGAAGGGAGCATTGCCGCCAAGCTCGAGGGAGAGCTTCTGCACATGGCGGGCGGCCATGGCCATGAGGCGCTTGCCCGTCTCGGTCGAGCCGGTGAAGGAGAGCTTGCGGACCGTCGCGTTGGCGGTGAACTCTTCGGCAATCTCGGCGGCCGGGCCGGTGACCACCGAAAGCAGCCGTGGGTCGAGCCCGGCTTCGTGGGCGAGGCGGGCGAGCGCAATGGCGGTCAGGGGCGTGGAGGTGGCCGGCTTGACGATCATGGGGCAGCCGGCGGCGAGCGCGGGCGCGGCCTTGCGGGTGATCATCGCGGCCGGGAAGTTCCACGGCGTGATCGCGGCCGTCACGCCGACCGGCTGCTTCAGCACGAAGATCCGGCGGCCGGGCGTGGGGGAGGGGATGATGTCGCCATAGGCGCGCTTTCCTTCCTCGGCGAACCACTCGATGAAGGAGGCCGCATAGGCGATCTCGGTGCGCGCCTCGGCGAGCGGCTTGCCCTGCTCGGCGGTCATCAGGCGGGCGAGCGCCTCCTGCTCGGCCATGACGGCCTCGAACCAGCGGCGCAGCACTGCGCTGCGCTCCTTCGCGGTCTTGGCAGCCCAGGCCGGCATGGCCTCGGCCGCGGCGGCGATGGCGCCCGCCACTTCGGCGCGGGTGAGGCGCGGCACATGGGCGAGCACCTCGCCGGTTGCCGGGTTGGTGACGGGGATCTCGGCGCGGGCAACCGTCGCCCCGCCGACCGGCAGGGCACCATCGGACAGGCTGGTCATTCGGCGACTGTCTCCTCAGGCGCAAGCCGGGCGCGCCGGCGCTCGGTCAGGCGGATGGCGACGATCGCGACCTCGTAGAGGATGCAGAGCGGCACGGCGAGGAGGAGCTGCGAGACGACGTCGGGCGGGGTGAAGATGGCGGCGATGACGAAGGCGATGACGATGGCGTAGCGGCGGCCCTTCACGAGCTGGTCGAGCGTGAGGATTCCCGCGCGGGTGAGCAGCATGAGGAGGATGGGGAGCAGGAAGGCGGCGCCGAAGGCGAACAGGAACTGCATGACGAAGGAGAGATACTGGCCGACCGAGGGCAGCGCCTCCTGCGTGACGCCGCCGAGCTCGCCCTGGAAGCCGAGCAGGAAGCGGAGCGCGACGGGGATGGCGACGAAATAGGCGAAGGCGGCGCCCAGGGAGAAAAGGAAGGGGGTGGCGACGAGGAAGGGCAGGAGCGCGGCCTTCTCCTGCCGGTAGAGGCCGGGCGCCACGAAGCGCCAGGCCTGCGTGGCGATGACCGGGAAGGCGAGCATGAGGGCGCCAAAGAGGGCGACGCGGACCTGGACGAAGAAGGCCTCGAACACCTGGGTGAAGATGACCCGGTCCTGGCCCGCGGCAACCAGCGGCTGGACGAGGATGGCGAAGAGGGGCCGGGAGAAGGCGAAGCAGACCAGGAAGGCAGCGACGAGGGCCGCGAGCGACCAGAGGAGGCGGGTGCGCAGCTCGATCAGATGCTCGATGAGCGGCTGCTTCGTCTCGTCGATGTCGGAAATCTTCATCGCGCCGGCTCCGGCGGCGGGGCAGGTGCATCAGGCTTCGGGGCGGCATCTGCGGGGCTGGGCGAGCCAGCGGTCGGTATGTCGGCGGGCGGCAGGCCGAAGTCGACCACCGGCGGCTCGCCGGCGTGGTTAGGTTCGGCGGTCGGCGCCGCGCCGGGGGGGAGCGGCGCGGCCATGTCGGGCAGCGGGGCGGCGGCCATGATGGCCTCGTTGTGCCGCTTCCACTCCTTCTCCATTTCCTCGAGCTCGGCCTGGCGGACCATCTCGTCGAAGCCGGCGCGGACGTGGCGCGACATGGCGCGCGCCTTTCCCACCCAGCGGCCGACCGCCCGCATGGCGACCGGCAGGTCCTTCGGGCCGATCACGATGAGGGCGACGGCGGCGACGAGCAGCAGCTCGGACCAGCCGAGGTCGAACATCTCAGGGCTGGCGGCTGGGGTCGCTTGCGGGCGTCGCCGGGGTCACGGTGGAGTCGGCGCCGATCCGGGGCGTGACCGGCGGCTCGGCCGCCTTCGCAGGCGCTGCCGGAGTCTCGTCGTCGGCAAGGCCCTTGCGGAACGCCTTGATGCCCTTGGCGACGTCGCCCATCATCTCCGAGATCCGGCCGCGCCCGAACAGGAGCAGCACGAGGACCCCCACGACGATCCAGTGCCAGATGCTGAAGCTGCCCATCACGTCCTCCTGAAGGGCGCGCCGCGCCCGCGGCCCATCTAGGTCTCGCGAGACGATTCTGCCAGCCCGGGGGTATCGCCGCCGGCAGCCTCGGGCGGCAGCGGGTCGAGGAGACCGGCGGCTCTGAGCTCCGCAAGGCCCGGGAGATCGCGCCGCGAGGCAAGTCCGAAGTGGGCGAGGAAGGCCGGGGTGGTCGCATACTGGAGCGGCCGGCCCGGAGTCTCGCGCCGGCCGGCCGGGCGGATGAGGTCGGCCTCGAGAAGCGAGTCGAGTGTTCCGCGCGAGATCTGGACTCCACGAATGTCCTCGATCTCGGCGCGGGTGGCCGGCTCGTGGTAGGCGATGATGGCAAGCGTCTCGAGGGCGGCACGGCTCAGCTTGCGCGGAGCCTCGCGCACCGCCGTCAGCACCGCAGCGCAGTCGGGCGCGGTCTGGAAATGCCAGCGGCCGCCCCGGCAGACGAGGTTGACTCCGCGCGAGGCATAGTCGGCCTCGAGGCGGGCGAGCGCGGCGCCGAGGTCGCCTTCCCCGGCATAGGCGCGGATGTCGGCCGGCGCGAGCGGCTCGGCGGCAGCGAAGAGCACCGCCTCGACCCGGCGGGCGTAGGCGGCAAGCGCGCAGGCGCGATCGTCCGGCGGCAGCTCCGGGCCCTCCGCGTCGGCGCGGGCCGCGGTGCTGCCGTCAGTCGACATCCTCGACCTCGACCCTCTCGCCCGTCACTCGCTGGGCGAGCGCCGCGGCGATGAACGGGTCGAGCGCGCCGTCGAGCACCTCGTGCGGCGAGGTGGAGGTAACGCCCGTGCGCAGGTCCTTCACCAGCTGGTAGGGCTGGAGCACGTAGGAGCGGATCTGGTGGCCCCAGCCGATGTCGGTCTTGGCGGCGTTCTGGGCGTTGGCCTCGGCCTCTCGCCGCTGGAGCTCGGCCTCGTAGAGGCGGGCGCGGAGCATCTTGAAGGCGGTGGCCCGGTTCTTGTGCTGGGAGCGCTCGGACTGGGAGGCAACCACGATGCCGGTGGGAAGATGGGTGATCCGCACGGCCGAGTCGGTCGTGTTGACGTGCTGGCCGCCCGCGCCCGAGGAGCGGTAGGTATCGATCCTCAAGTCCTTCTCGTTGATCTCGATTTCGATCGAGTCGTCGATCTCCGGGTAGACCCACACGCTTGCGAAGCTGGTGTGGCGCCGGGCGTTCGCATCGAACGGGCTGATCCGCACCAGGCGGTGGACTCCGCTCTCGGTCTTGGCCCAGCCGTAGGCGCCCTCGCCCTTGACGAGAAGGGTGGCCGACTTGATGCCTGCCTGCTCGCCGGGGTGGGAGTCGATGAGCTCGGTCCGGAAGCCGCGGCGCTCGGCCCAGCGCTGGTACATGCGGAACAGCATCTCCGCCCAGTCCTGGCTCTCGGTGCCGCCGGCGCCGGCGTTGATCTCGATGAAGGCATTGTTGGCGTCGGCCTCGCCGGAAAGCAGGGCCTCCACCTTCTCCTGCTCGGCGCGCGCGGCAAGCCGCGCAAGCGCCTCCACGCCCTCGGCCTCGAGCTCGGAATCGCCCTCGGCCTCGGCGAGCTCGATCAGCTCGACCGTGTTCCGGAGCTCGTCCTCGAGCGTCCGGGTGGCGGTAAGGGCTTCCTCGAGCTTGCGGCGCTCGCGCATGACCGCCTGCGCCGCCCGCGGATCATTCCAGAGCGCCGGGTCCTCGGCGCGGGCGTTCAGCTCCTCGAGCCGGCGCTGGGCGCGGTCCCAGTCAAAGAAACCTCCTCAGCAGGCCGACGGCCTGCTCGACTGTCCGCGCATGGGCTTCGGCTTCGGCACGCATCTTCAAAGCATATAGGGGCAGCACCAGGCAAAGGAAAGCTCGGGGATGTTTGCAAAAGGCCCCCTGCGCCCCCATGGATGGCCCGTGGCGCCGTTCCGCTTCGACACCAGCTACGCCCGTCTTCCCGAGGCGCTGTTCGCCCGCGTGGCGCCGACCCCGGTCAGGGCGCCGCGCCTCGTCATCTTCAACCAAGGGCTCGCCGCGGAGCTGGGGCTGGGCGCGGCGGAGGACTGGGCGGCGCTGCTTGCGGGCAACCGGCTGCCCGAGGGCGCGACCCCGCTCGCCCAGGCCTATGCCGGGCACCAGTTCGGCCACTTCACCATGCTGGGCGACGGGCGGGCGGTGCTGCTCGGCGAGCATGTCGCACCCGACGGCAGGCGCGTAGACATCCAGCTCAAGGGCGCCGGCCGCACCCCCTTCAGCCGCATGGGCGACGGCCGCGCGGCGCTGGGGCCGATGCTCAGGGAGTATCTCGTCTCCGAGGCGATGCACGCGCTCGGGGTTTCGACGACGCGCAGCCTCGCCGTGGTGGCAACCGGCGAGCCGGTGGTGCGCGAGGAGGTGCTTCCCGGCGCGGTGCTGACGCGGGTGGCGGCAAGCCACATCCGGGTCGGCACCTTCCAGTTCGCGGCCGCCAAGCGCGACCGCGAGGCGCTCGCTGCCCTCCTTGCCCACACGATCGCCCGCCATGCCCCCGAGGCGGCGGAGGCCGAGCGGCCGGCGCTGGCGCTCCTCGAGGCGACCAGCCGCAAGCAGGCCGCGCTGGTCGCCCGCTGGATGGGGGTGGGGTTCATCCACGGCGTCATGAACACCGACAACATGACGCTCTCGGGCGAGACGATCGACTATGGCCCCTGCGCCTTCATGGATGCCTTCGAGCCCATGACGGTGTTCAGTTCGATCGACCGGCAGGGCCGTTACGCCTACGCGAACCAGCCGGTCATCGCCCACTGGAACCTGGTGCGCCTCGCCGAGGCGCTGCTGCCGCTCATCGACCCTGACGAGACGGCGGCGATCGACATGGCGAACGCGGCAGTGCAGCGATTCCCCGCGCTGTTCGAGGCCGAGTGGCTCGCCCAGTTCCGGGCGAAGCTGGGGCTTGCCACGGCCGAGGAGGGGGACCGGGCGCTCGTCGAGATGCTGCTGTCCGTGATGCGCGACACCGGCTGCGACATGACGGGCGGCTTTCGCGCGCTCGCGGAAGGGGCGGCATGGCCGGTCGACGCGGCCGACCAGGCGGCTTTTGCCGGGTTCGAGGCAGCTTGGGCGGCGCGGCTCGCCCGCGAGGGCACGGCGCTTCCCGACGCGCGGGCGCGGATGCTGGCTGCCAACCCCGCCATCATCCCTAGGAACCACCGGGTCGAGCAGGCGCTCGCGGCAGCGGGCGAGGGCGACATGGGCCCGTTCGAGCGGCTGCTTGCCGCCGTCACCCGGCCCTATGCCCCGCGGCCCGAGGACGCGCCGTTCCGCAGCCCCCCGCTCCCTCACGAGCGGGTGCTGGCCACCTTCTGCGGCACCTGAGCCCGGGCGGCGAGCCGCCGGGCGATCGCCTTCTCGGCCTCGACGAGGAGGAGCAGGAGCACGCCGACCGCCACCACCATCAGGAGCTCGAGCGCGGTGAGCGGCGTTGTCGAGAAGACGCGCTGCATCGGCGGCCAATAGGTGAAGAGGAGCTGGGCGGCAGACACCAGCACGACCGCAATCAGGACTGCGGGCGTGCCGGCAAGGCCGCGAAGGCTGAGCCCGGCCGCATGGGCGTAGCGCACCGCGAACAGGTAGAAGACCTCCATCGCGACGATGACGTTGACGACGAGCGTGCGGGCGTGGGCGAGGTCCCACCCGGAGGCCTTCGCCCAGGCGAACATGCCGAAGGCGCCTGCAGTGACGAGGAGCGAGACGAAGGCGACCCGCCACAGAAGGCGCCCGGAGAGGATGGGCTGCGCACGGTCGCGCGGGGGGCGCAGCATGGCGCCCTCCTCGCCGGGCTCGAAGGCGAGCGCGAGGCCGAGCGTGGTGGCCGTCACCATGTTGATCCAGAGGACCTGGAGCGGGGTCAGGGGAAGGACGAGGCCGAGCGCAAGGGCGGCGAGGATGGTCATGGCCTCGCCGCCGTTTGTGGGAAGCGTCCAGCCGATCACCTTCATGAGATTGTCCCAGACGGTCCTGCCCTCGCGCACCGCTGCGGCGATCGAGGCGAAGTTGTCGTCAGCGAGGACCATGTCGGCGGCTTCCTTGGCGGCCTCGGTGCCCTTCCGGCCCATCGCGATCCCGATGTCGGCGCGCTTCAGCGCCGGCGCGTCGTTCACGCCGTCGCCCGTCATGGCAACGACATGGCCCTGGCGCTGGAAGGCCTCGACGAGCCGCAGCTTGTGCTCGGGCGCGGTGCGGGCGAAGACGGCGGTGCCGTCGAGGCGGGCGGCAAGCGCGGCGTCGTCGAGCCGGTCGAGCTCGGCTCCGGTCAGAACGCCGGGTTCGTCGGCGAGCGCGAGCGCGCGGGCGATCGCCTGCGCGGTGCCGGCATGGTCGCCGGTGATCATCACGACGCGGATGCCTGCCCGACGGCAGGCGGCAACGGCCTCGATGGCCTCGGGCCGGGGCGGGTCGATCAAGCCGGCGAGGCCGAGGAGGCGTGCGCCGGCAAGCGACGCGGGCGAGGCGACGTCGGCCGCCTCGGCCTCGGCGAAGGCCAGCACGCGCAGGCCCTCCGCAGCGAGCGCGGCGGCTCTCGCCTGCCACTGCGCCTCGGCGTCAGCGTCCAGCCCGCAGAGCGGCAGCACGGCCTCGGGCGCGCCCTTGATGGCGGCAAGCCGGCGGCCGTCGGCGCGGACGTCAAGCGTGGCCATGAGCCGGGTCTCGGGCGCGAAGGGGAGGACCGCCTCCCGCCGCGCTGCCGCGCGCTCTCCCGCAAGGTCCGCCTTCATCGCAAGGGTGACCAGAGCGCCCTCCATCGGGTCGCCGTCGACCACCCACTGGCCGTCGCGCTCGGTCACGCGGGCATCGTTGCAGAGAAGGCCGACGCGGGCGAGGTCGGCGACCTCGGGGTCGACTCCGCCGTCGATCTCGCCGTCCGGCGCATAGCCCACGCCCGAGACCGCGCGCGTCGACGAGGGCAGCGCCAGCACGGTCACCGCCATCTCGTTGCGCGTGAGCGTGCCGGTCTTGTCGGAGCAGATCACGGTGACCGAGCCCAGCGTCTCGACCGCAGGCAGGCGGCGGATGAGGGCGTGTCGCGCGGCCATGCGCCGGACGCCGATGGCGAGCGTGACGGTGAGCACCGCGGGCAGGCCTTCGGGAATGGCTGCCACCGCGATCCCCACCACCAGCATGAAGGCCTCGGCGAACGGCAGGCCGCGGACCACGACGGCAAAAGCGAAGGCAAGTACCGAGAGGCCGAGGATGACGAAGGTGAGCTTGCGGGCGAAGCGGCCCATCTGCTCCATGAGCGGCGTCGTGGTGCGGCCGACGTCGGCAAGCATGCCCGAGATGCGGCCGAGCTCGGTTGCGGACCCCGTTGCGACGACAACGCCCCGGCCCTGGCCGGCCGTCACGAGGGTTCCGGCAAACGCCATGCCGGCCCGGTCCCCGAGCGGGGCGTCGGCCGGCACGGCAGCGCCGGTCTTGGTGACGGGAACCGACTCGCCGGTCAGCACTGCCTCGTCAAGGCGCAGGCCGCTCGCCTCGAGGAGGCGAAGGTCGGCCGGCACCCGGTCCCCGGGCTCGAGGAGCACGATGTCCCCCGGCACGAGGGTGGCGGCCGGCACCGTGGTGCGCGCGCCCCCGCGCACAACCGAGGCCATGGGGTCGATCATCGCGCGGATGGCGGCGAGCGCCTGCTCGGCGCGACCCTCCTGCAGGAAGCCGATGGCGGCGTTGACGAGGACGACCGCGGCGATGACGAGCGAGTCCGCGCCGTGGTCGAGCCCGGCCGAGATGGCAGCCGCCGCGATCAGGAACCAGATGAGCGGGTTGTCGAACTGGCGGAGCAGGCGGCGGAGCGGGCCGTCGCGCCGCCGCTCGGGCAGGCGGTTCGGCCCGTGCCGGGCGAGCCGGGCCTCGGCCTCGGCCGGATCGAGGCCAGCGGGCGTCGCGCCGAGCCGGGCGAGGACCGCGTCGGCCGGGCATGCGTGGGGCGGAAGATCGCCTGCCGAGTCCGCCGCTCGTGCCGAAGGTGCCTCGCCCATGCCGCCATCGTGGCGGCACCGCGTGACGGGTGCAACCGTCGCCGGGCTGCGTCGCTGCAAGGCTCAGGCCGCGGCCGCGTCCGTCTCCGCGGGCGGGCCGACAACGAGCTTCGGCACCCGCCCCTCGCGCAGCGCCGAGCCGCGGCCCGAAAGCGAGGGGTTGGCCATGAAGTAGCGGTGGAGGTTGAAGCCCTCGCCCTCGGGCTTCAGGCGGACGTAGCTGCCGTCCGCGCGCATCTCCCAGCTCTGCTCGTTGTCCTTGAGGTTGGCCACCATCACCTGGTCGAGGATCTGGGCGTGGACCGTCGGGTTCTCGATGGGGACGAGGAGCTCGACCCGCCGGTCGAAGTTGCGCGGCATCCAGTCGGCCGAGGTGATGAACACCTTCGCCTTGCGCGACGGGAGCGGCCGGCCGTTGCCGAAGACGACCACCCGGCTGTGCTCGAGGAAGCGGCCGATGATCGAGCGCACGCGGATGTTCTCGGAGAGGCCGGGGATGCCGGGCCGCAGACAGCAGATGCCACGCACCACCGCCTCGATCCGCACGCCAGCCTGGCTTGCCTCGTAGAGCTTGTCGATGATGACGGGGTCGACAAGCGCGTTGAGCTTGACCCAGATGGTGGCAGGGCGCCCGGCCCGCGCATGGGCGATCTCGGCGTCGATCAGCTCCATCAGCCGGGGCCGGAGGGTGAGCGGGGACATGGCAAGCCGCCTGAGGCCGCGCGGCTCGATGTAACCGGTGACATAGTTGAAGACCTGCGCCACCTCACGGCCGAGCGCCGGGTCGGCAGTGAAGAAGGAAAGGTCGGTGTAGATGCGCGCCGTGACCGGGTGGTAGTTGCCGGTGCCGAGGTGGAGGTAGGTGGCAAGCTCCTGCCCCTCGCGGCGCACCACCATCGAGGCCTTGGCATGGGTCTTGAGCTCGATGAAGCCGTAGACCACCTGCACGCCGGCGCGCTCGAGCTCGGCGGCCCAGGTCAGGTTCTGCTCCTCGTCGAAGCGGGCCTTGAGTTCGACGAGCGCGGTGACCGACTTGCCGGCCTCGGCCGCGTCGATGAGCGCGCGGACGATCGGCGAGTTCTTCCCCACCCGGTAGAGCGTCTGCTTGATGGCAACGACGTCAGGGTCTTCCGCCGCCTGGCGGAGGAAGGCGAGCACGACGTCGAAGCTCTCGTAAGGGTGGTGGACGACGATGTCCTTCGCGCGGATGGCCGCGAAGCAGTCCCCGCCGAAGTCGCGGATCCGCTCGGGGAAGCGGGGGGTGTAGGGCTCGAACTTGAGGTCGGGGCGGTCTTCCTCGACGAGCTGGGCGAGGTCGGCAATGCCGAGGATGCCGTCCACCTCGGTCACGTCGGCATCCGTCACGCGCATGGCCGAGCGCACCAGCTGCTTCAAATTGTCGGGCGTCTCCGCGGTGATCTTGAGGCGGATGACCTGGCCCCGCCGGCGCTGCTTGATGGCGGTCTGGAAGAAGCGGACCAAGTCTTCCGCCTCCTCCTCGATCTCGATGTCGCTGTCGCGGATGATGCGGAAGGCGCCGCTGCCGAGCAGGGTGAAGCCCGGGAAGAGCAGGGGCAGGAAGTGGCGGATGACGTCCTCGAGTGCGATGGTGCGCACGGCCGCGCCCGGCAGGCGGACGAAGCGCGGCAGCATCGGCGGCAGCATGAGGAGCGCGACCAGCGTCTCGCCATCGGCGTCGCGCCGCATCTCGAAGATGAGGCTGAACCCCTTGTTCGGGATGAAGGGGAAGGGGTGGGCCGGGTCGATTGCCTGGGGGGTGAGCACCGGGAAGATGCGGGCGAGGAAGTGGCCTTCGAGGAAGCGCGTCTCCTCGGCGGAGAGATCCGAGGGCTTCAGGATCCGATAGTCGGCGGCGGCGAGCAGCCGGACGATTTCCTGGTAGACCGCCTGCTGCTGCTGCATGAGGCGGTCGGCGGCCTCGGCGATGGCGGCAAGCTGCTGCGCGGGTGTCGCCCCTTCCGCGGAAGGCAGGTCGATGCCTGCATCCACCTGGCCGCGCAGGCCGGCCACGCGCACCATGTAGAACTCATCGAGGTTGTTGCCCGAAATCGAGAGGAAGCGCAGCCGCTCGAGAAGCGGGTGGGCAGGGTTGGTGGCCTCCTCAAGCACCCGGGCGTTGAACGCGAGCCAGGAGAGCTCGCGATTCACCAGCCGGTCCGACATGAGGCGGTTCGGCACCGCGGAGAAGGCTTCCATGGGCCTTCTATGCGCCCGGATCGTGAACGGGGAAAGACGGCAGCGCGTCTTCCGCGGCGGTGCTGCGTGCCAGGTCGAGGAGGGCGGCGCGCGCCAGAGGGATCGACAGCGGCCGCCGCTCGGCGAGCGCGGCGGCATCGAGCGCGGCGACGGCCGCGGCAACCGCAGCGAAGCTGCGCTCGATTCGCTTCAGCACATAGGGGCCGAGCTCGGGCGGCGGCGTGATCCCCCGGTCCCGCCAGAGCTTGGCGAAGAGGTGGAGGAGAAGAGCGTCGTCGGGCGGGCCGATCCTGACGATGGGGGTGGCCGCGAGGCGCGAGCGAAGGTCGGGAAGCTTCACGTGCCAGTCCGCAGGTGCGCTGCGGGCGGCAAGGAGGAGCGGGCGGCGCGCGTCCACCGCCTCGTTCCAGGCATGGAACAGGGCCTCGTGCGAGACCGCGCGGTCGGCGTCGTCGAGGAACCGGGCGTTGGCGCGGCGGGCGAAGATCTGGCCGAGGTGGGTCTTGCCCGAACCCTCCGGCCCCACGAGGAGCGCCACGGGCACGGGCCAGATGGCCCAGCCGTCGAGGAAGCGGACGGCCTCGGCATTGGCGGGCGAGACGTAGAAGTCCTTCTGGCCCCGCGCTGCCTTCCAGGCGAGCGGAAGCGGCAGCTGGCCTCCCCTCCCGCCCTCAGCCATCCCCGCCTCCCGGCAGCGCTGCCGGGTCGGGGGGAGGCGCCGGGGCCGCGGGCGGCGGCGGGGCCTCCTCCGCGCGGAGGCGGCGGAGAAGCCGGCCCTCGAGCCGGAGGCCCTGCTCTTCCACGGCGCGCGCAAGCGACTCGAGCTCGAGCGCGGTTGCAACCGCCAGCGTCGAGCGGCCGCCGATGACGAAGCTCTGCAGCCGGACCGAGGTCACACCCGGCGTTTCCCGGAGCGCCCGCTCGATCGCCTCGAGGGTCGCGCTGTCGGGCGTGTCCACCTCGAGCGTGACGTTGGCGACGGCGACCCGGGCGCCAAGCTCGGGCGCGAGCTCGGGCACCTCGGCCTCCTCCTGGGCGGGCAGGGACAGGAGCGCGTCCGGAACGAGGAGCCCGGAGGCCATCGCGGTGGTGTAGACCCGGTCGGCCTCGCGCACGGCAGCGTCGAGGAGGGCGGGAATGTCGCCGTCCTCCCGCGCAAGCTCGAGCCGGGCGAGCAGCCGCGCCGAGGGGCCGAAGCGCAGGAACAGCCGGGCGCGCGCCGGGCCGCCGAGGTGGGAGCGCTCGAGGACAAGCTCGGGGATGAGGACGTCGGCGGTCTGGTAGCGGTCCATCAGCAGGCGCCAGAGCGGGATGTCGAGCCGCTCGGCCTGCCAGGCGGTGAGCAGGAGCGAGTCGGTGGCGTTCGCGCGCAGGCGCACATAGTCCACCGCCGACTCGCCGGCGCGGAACCGGAGCCACGCCTCGACCCAGGGATTGCCCGGCTCGTAGCCCATGCGTGTGCCGGCATCCTGGAGGACTGGAAGCACGAGCATCGGCGGCGACTGCACGAGCGGGGCGTAGCGGCCGAGCCAGGGCGCGGCGCGGGCCCGGTCGAACACGACGGCAAGGCGCGCGATGTAGCGGCCGTTGCGGACCGCCTCGCGCTCCACCTCGATCGCCGCCACCATCTGGTCGAGCGCAGAGTCGGTGACGCGCGGGGCCTGGGCCGGCGGCGCGCCAGACAACCGCGCCCAGAGCTGCGGCCAGGCGAGCCTCTGGGCCTGGCGCCAGCCCGCCTCGCGCGCGGCGCGGTTGGTCTTGGCCGTCTCGTCCACCTCGATTCCCGGCACGACGAGTCCCCCCGATTCCCCCACCGCCTCGGGCGCGGCCGGCATCGGGTTGGCGCGCTGGGCCGAGGCCGGGGCCGCAAGGAGCGCGAGGATGGCGAGACAGGCGGGCGCGCGGGCTGGCACTCGGGCTCCTTGCCCCGCCGCGCCCGGCGAGGAAAGGGGTTGGGCCTCCGGGTGGCTGCGGCTAGGGCAGGCGGCCATGCAGGAGTCGCCCCCGCCGCGCCCTTCGACCTACGCCGAGGCCGGAGTCTCGATCGCCGCGGGCAACGCGCTCGTGCGTGCCATCGCCCCGCTGGCCCGCGCCACCCGGAGGCCGGGGGCGGATGCCGAGCTCGGCGGCTTCGGCGCCTTCTTCGATCCGAGGGCGGCCGGCTTCCGCGACCCGCTGCTGGTGGCGGCGACCGATGGCGTGGGCACCAAGCTCCGGCTCGCCATCGCCACCGGGCGCCACGGCGGCGTGGGGCAGGATCTGGTCGCGATGTGCGTGAACGACCTTCTCGTGCAGGGGGCCGAGCCGCTGTTCTTCCTCGACTATTTCGCGACCGGCCGGCTTGACCCTGACGTTGCCGAAGCTGTCATCGCCGGCATCGCCCGCGCCTGCGCCGAGGCGGGCTGCGCGCTCGTCGGCGGCGAGACGGCGGAGATGCCGGGCATGTACGCGGCCGGCGACTATGATCTCGCCGGCTTCGCGGTGGGGGCTGTGGAGCGCGGGCAGCAGCTGACGGGGGCCGCCATCCGGCCCGGAGACGCCGTCCTCGGGCTCGCCTCCTCGGGAGCCCACTCCAACGGCTATTCGCTCATCCGCCGGCTGGTCGAGGGACTCGACCTTGACGCGCCCGCCCCCTTCGCGCCGCACGAGACGCTTGCCGACGCCCTCCTCCGCCCGACCCGGCTCTACGTGCGGAGCCTCTTGCCCCTCATCCGCGCCGGGCAGGTGCGGGGCCTTGCCCATGTGACGGGCGGCGGGCTTCTCGAGAACCTGCCGCGCGTGCTGCCCGAGGGCACGCGTGCCCTCCTCGACGGCAGCGCCTGGCGCTGGCCGCCGCTCTTCGGCTGGCTCGCCGAACGGGGGGCAGTGACACCGGCGGAAATGCTGCGCACCTTCAACTGCGGGGTGGGCATGGCGGTCGTCGTGGCGCCCGGCGAGGCGGACGCGGTGGCGGCTGCGCTTCGCGCGGCAGGCGAGACGGTGCTCGCCCTTGGCCGGATCGAGGCCGGGCGCCGGGGGGTCGAGATCGCGGGCGACGGCTGGACTGCCGCGCACGATGCCTGAGCCCGACGGCGCGGGCGGCGGGCCGACGCGGCCGGGCCGGCGGGTGCGGCTGGCCATCCTCATCTCGGGGCGGGGCAGCAACATGGAGGCGATCGCCCGGGCGGCGCAGGCTTCCGACTATCCGGCCGAGGTGGTGCTCGTGGTCTCGAACCGGGCGGAGGCGGCGGGTCTGGCCCGGGCCGCGGCGCTCGGCGTGCCGACCGCGGTGGTGCCGCACCGGGAGTTTCCTTCGCGCGAGGCGTTCGAGGAGGCGCTCCATGCCCTCCTCGCGGCCCATCGCGTCGAGGCAGTGGCGCTTGCCGGCTTCATGCGGGTGCTGACCGAAGGGTTCGTCCGCCGCTGGGAGGGGCGAATGGTCAACATCCACCCCTCGCTGCTGCCGCTCTACCCGGGGCTCGACACGCATGCCCGGGCGCTGGCCGCTGGCGACCGCGAGGCGGGGGCCACCGTCCATCTCGTGACGCCCGTCCTCGACTCCGGCCCCGTGCTGGCACAGGCGCGGGTGCCGGTGCTGCCGGGCGACACGCCCGAGACGCTTGCCGCCCGCGTGCTCGAGGCCGAGCTTGCGCTCTATCCGCGGGCGATCGCCGACTGGTTGCGCCCCTGGGCCGCCGCAGGCTGAGGCACCTCAGGCGGCAAGCGCTCGGCGCGCGTCGGCGAGGATCGAGTCGGCCAGCTTCTCCGCCATCATGATGGTCGGCGCGTTGGTGTTGCCCGAGACGAGGCGCGGCATGAGCGAGGCATCGACGACCCTGAGGTTCCCGATGCCGTGAACCCGCCCGGCCGGGTCGGTGACGGCAAGCGGGTCGGACGCCGGGCCCATGCGGCAGGTGCCGACCGGGTGGTAGATGGTGGAGCCGTGCTCGCGGACGTGGGCGAGGAGATCCTCGTCGCTCGTCACGGCAGGGCCGGGGAGGATCTCGCGCTCCATGTAGGGCGCGAGCGCGGGCTGGCTCGCGATCACCCGCGCGAACTTCATGCCGGCGACGATCGTCTGGCAGTCGAGCGGGTCGGCAAGGTAGTTGGGGCGGATGGCGGGGGCCGCAAAGGGGTCGGGCGAGGTCACGTGGATGGTGCCGCGGCTCTCTGGCCGGAGCTGGCAGGGCGCGATGGTGAGGCCCGGCGCGCGCTCGAGCTCCCACTCCTGGGTCTCGACGAAGCGCGCCACGTCGACCGTGGCGGGGAGGATGTGATACTGGACGTCGGGCCCGGCAAGGCCCGGGCGCGAGCGCCAGTAGGCCTGCACATGCGCAGCCGAGAGGGTGAGGAGCCCCCGGCGCGTCGCGAGGTAGCGCAGCGCCTCGACACCGAGCCGCCAGCCCCGGCTCATCTGGTTCACCGTGACCGTGCCCGGCTTCAGCCGGAACTGGCACGAGGTGACATAATGGTCCTGCAGGTTCGCCCCCACGCCGGGGAGGGCATGCCGCACGGGAATGCCGGCGGCTGCGAGCACCGCAGGGTCGCCGATGCCGGAAAGCTCGAGGAGCTGGGGTGAGTTGACCGTGCCGCCGCAGAGCAGCACCTCGCGCGTGGCGCGCACCTCGATCGACCGGCCGCCCTGGCGGTAGCGCACGCCCGTCGCGCGCCGCCCCTCGAACAGCACCGCTTCCGCCTGCGCGCCCGTCTCGACCCGGAGGTTCGGCCGGCGCATCGCCGGGCGAAGGTAGGCCATCGCCGCCGACCAGCGCCGGCCGTTCTTCACGGTCAGCTGGAAGTAGCTGATGCCGTCCTGCTCGGGGCCGTTCACGTCGTCGTTGAAGCGCAGGCCGGCCTGCATGCCCGCGGCCACCACCGCGTCGGACACAGGGTGGCGGGTGGTCGCGTCGGAGACGTGGAGCGGACCGTCGGTGCCGTGCCACGGGTCGCCCAGCCGCTCGTTCGCCTCGGCCCGGCGGAAGTAGGGCAGCACGTCGGCATAGCTCCAGCCGGTCGCCCCGAGCTGCGCCCAGCCATCATAGTCCGCCGGCTGGCCGCGCACGTAGAGAAGGCCGTTGATGGACGAGGAGCCGCCGAGCACCTTGCCTCGCGGCCAGACGTGGACGCGCCCGCCGGAGCCCGGGTCGGGCTCGGTCTGGAACAGCCAGTTGACCTTCGGGTCCTTGAGCGTCCGGGCGTAGCCGACCGGCACGTGGATCATGAGGCTCCGGTCCTCCGGGCCGGCCTCGAGCAGCAGCACCCGCAAGGAGGGGTCTGCCGTCAGCCGGTTGGCCAGCACGCAGCCGGCCGAGCCCGCGCCCACGATGACGTAGTCGACCTCGCTCACGGCGTCTCTCCCTCCACCGCTCCCCCGGGCCCGACGCCGCCAAGATCCCGCGCCTGGCCCTTGCGCCGGCGCAGATTGGCGCGGAGCGCCGCGGCGAGGCGGGCGGCACGATCCCCCGCCGCGCCAGCCGCGCCGCCCCTTCCCCTGCCAGCGCGACCCTGCGTTGGGCTCTCTGGCTCGTGTGGCCTCTTTCCCTGCACCTGACCGCCGGACCCGTTGCTGCGCGCCAACTGTCGGAAGATTTGCCACCCCTTGTAAAAAATGGCTACACGGCTGTCGAGGTCGGCCGTCCAGACTTGGCGCGGCTGGCCCGCCGGGGCATCAGGCGCGAGGCCGGACGGATGCGGGCCGGCGCGGGTTGGAGAGCGGCGCGCAGGTCAAGGGCGGCGGTCGGGAGTCGGGGAGGTCGGGGCGATGGCGGCCGGAGTGGCGGGCTCGGTCAGCGGCATCGGGATCGTGAGCCACCTCGTCGCGTGCGGCGCGTTTCTCGCACTCGCCGTCTGGCTCCTGTTCCACGCGCGCGAGCGCATCTTCGGCCTTCTCGTCGCCGGAGCCTCGACGATCGTCGCCGGCTGGGCCGGGCTGACCGCGCTCGCCTTCGCCTACGGGTTCGAGCGGGTCCCGGGCGTTGGCCAGGCCGAGACGCTCCGGACCGCGGGCTGGCTGGTGGTGCTGCTCCTCGTCCTCCAGCGCCCCTGGGGGATGGACCGGAACCTCCGCTCCGGCTTCGTCGTTGCCGCAGGCCTCGGCTTCCTTGTCGCCCTCGAGCTTGCTCTCGACTCGGTCCTCGGGCCCGCCGTCGCCCTACGCCCCGACCTCGTGAGCGCACCGGCCCCCCTCCTCTCGGTCGTGGCGCGACTGGTGCTCGCCATTTCGGGGCTGGTTCTCGTCCACAACATCCACGTCTCTTCGCGCGACACGCGCGGCCCCGCGATCCGCTTCTTCCTGGTCGCCCTCCTCGTCGTCTTCGCCTACGACCTCAATCTTTACACCCTCCAGTTCCTGCTGGGCGAGCTGTCGGTCGTGCTCGTCGAGCTCCGGGGTGCCGTCAACGCGCTTGCCGTTCCCCTGCTCTTCATCGCCTTCCGGGATGAGGCGACCAACCGCTTCGCCCTCTCGCGCGACGCCGCCTTCTCGACCATCAGCTTCGCGGCCATCGGCGTCTACCTCATCTTCATGTCGCTGCTCGCCTACGGTCTCCGGCTCGCCGGCGGCGACTGGGGCGTCGTGCTGCAGGTGATGTTCCTCGCCGTCACCCTCGTCGGCGGCGCGTTGGTGGCCCTCTCGCCGGCGGTCCGCGCCCGCCTTCGCGTGCTGATCGCCCGCAACTTCTACCGCTACCGCTACGACTACCGGGCGGAATGGTTGCGCTTCCTCGACAAGCTCGACGCCGTGGGGAGGCCCGGCGCGGCCCCGCAGCCCATCCGCGAGCGCGTGATCGAGGCGGTGGCGACGGTCGTGGACGCCCCCGGGGGGCTCCTCCTCGAGCCGGACGAGGAGGGCGGCTTCCGCGAGACCGCGCGCTGGAACTGGGGCGGGCTCGATCCGGAGGCGGTGGCCGAGGCATTCCGGCCGGACTCGCCGCTCGTCGCCTTCATGGCCGAGACCGGCCGGGTGGTCGACTTTGACCAGGTTCGCACCGATGCGCCGGGCTCCGGCCGCAACGAAGGTCACCCGCGGCGGGCGGACTGTGCGGAGGTGCTGCTCGCCGACCGGACCGTCTGGCTCGCCGTTCCGCTCCCGCATCGGGGCCGGCTGCTGGCTGCTCTCCTGCTCGAGCGAAGCCTTGCCGTCCGCGACCTCAACTGGGAGGACTATGACCTGCTGCGAACCCTGGGGCGCCAGGCGGCGAGCTACCTCGCCGAGGCCGCAACCCAGATGGCACTCGACGAGGCGCGGAGCTTCGAGGAGTTCAACCGCCGCTTCGCCTTCGTGATGCACGACCTCAAGAACGTCGTGAGCCAGCTCGCGCTCGTCACCCGCAATGCCGAGAAGCACATGGAGAACCCCGCGTTCCGGGAGGATCTGCTCGCGACGCTCCAGGCCAGCGTGACCAAGATGACCGACCTCCTGGCGCTGATGGGCCGGCAGCAGGAGGCGGACACCCCGGCCCCGCCTGCCGCGGACGCTCCGGCCGAGGTGGTCGATCTCGCGCGGGTTGTTGCCGTGGTGGCCGCTTCCGCCCGCCGCGCTCATGCCGCGCTGGAGGTCGAGGGGATCGAGGAGAGCGTACCCGTGGCCGGAGACGCCGGGCGGCTCGAGACGATGCTCGCCCACATCGTCCAGAACGCGATCGACGCAAGCGCGCCCGATGCGCCGGTCACCATCCGCCTCGAGCGCACGGCGCGCACCGCGCGCCTGTCGGTCATCGACCGCGGCCATGGCATGTCGCGGGCCTTCATCCGCGAGGAGCTGTTCCGGCCGTTTCGGTCGAGCAAGGCGAAGGGCTTCGGCATCGGCGCCTTCGAGGCGCGCGAGATCGCCCGGACGCACGGCGGGCGGATGGAGGTCACCAGCAAGCCCGGCGAGGGAAGCCGATTCACCATCACGCTGCCGCTCGCGGCGAAAAGCCGCCCGCGGCTCGAGCGGGCCTGAGGAGACGAGCCATGCCGAGAAGCGCAACGAGTGCCAGGCGCGTCGAAGGGACGGAACGTCCCGTCCTGCTCGTCGTTGAGGACGACCTCGGGCTCCAGCGGCAGCTGAAATGGGCCTACGACGGCTACGAGGTGGTAGCCGCCGCCGACCGGGAGGCCGCGCTCGCCCTCGTCGAAGAGCACCGGCCGGATGTCGTGACGCTTGATCTCGGGCTGCCGCCCGACCCCGACGGTGTGAGCGAAGGCTTCGCGACCATGGAGGCAATCCTCTCTCGGGCGCCCCATACCAAGGTCATCGTCGCCTCCGGCCACGGCGCCCGCGAAAGCGCCCGCCGGGCGATCGCCATGGGCGCCTTCGACTTCTACCAGAAGCCGGTCGACATCGACGAGCTCGGCTTCATCGTCGGCCGGGCGTTCCATGTCGCCCGGCTCGAGGCGGAGAACCGCCGCCTTCAGGAGCAGAGCGCGGCAAGCCCCCTTGCCGAGGTGGTCACCGGCTCGCCCGAGATGCTCCGGGTCTGCGCCATGGTCGAGCGCGTGGCCTCCAGCAACGTCTCGGTGCTGCTGCTCGGCGCGTCGGGCACGGGCAAGGAAGTGCTCGCACGCGGCCTTCACCGGGCCTCGCCGCGCCGGGACGGCCCGTTCGTCGCCATCAACTGCGGCGCCATCCCCGAGAACCTGCTCGAGGCCGAGCTGTTCGGCTACGAGCGCGGCGCCTTCACCGGTGCCTTCAAGACGACCGAGGGCAAGATCGAGCTGGCCCAGGGCGGCACGCTCTTCCTCGACGAGGTGGGCGACATTCCAATGCCACTCCAGGTGAAGCTGCTGCGCTTCATCCAGGAGCGGGTCATCGACCGCATCGGCGGCCGCAAGCCCATCCCGGTCGACGTGCGGATCGTCTGCGCGACCCACCAGAACCTGAAGCAGATGATTGCCGACGGCAGCTTCCGCGAGGATCTCTATTACCGCATCGCCGAGGTGAGCATCACCATTCCGCCGCTCAAGGACCGGGGCGGAGACCCGGTTCTGCTCGCCAACCACTTCCTTCGCCGGCACGCGGCCGCGCAAGGAACGGTGCCGCTGCGTCTCTCACCCGGCGCGCTCGCTGCCATCAACGCCCACGGCTGGCCCGGCAACGTCCGCGAACTGGAGAACAGGGTCAAGCGCGCGGTCATCATGGCCGAGGGCCCGGCGATCACCGCCGAGGATCTCGATCTGGTCGACTCCGCGGAGACCCGCCCGGTGACGCTGCGGGAAGCCCGTGCCATCTCCGACCGGCGGGCGATCTCGGCCGCGCTCGCCGCGTCAGGGGGCAGCATCAGCCAGGCCGCCAAGCTGCTCGGGATCAGCCGGCCCACCCTCTACGACATGATGCGCGACCTCGGCATCGACGGCGACGCCTGACCGGGCGGCCCTTGAGCGCCCGCACCGGCGCGGGCGAGGCCGGCAGCGATGCCGCCCGGGCTTCGGGAGCCGCCCGGCCGCCTTGGCGAAGGCACGGGTGGGACCGGCGCGATCAGTTCCGGCCCCGGGCCGCTTCCGCCTCGGCAATGCGCGCGGCCACTTCTGCGATCAGCCGGTCGATCCGTTCCTGCTCGGCGCGGGGGTCGACCGGCTCCGGGCCCCGCGGGGAAGGATCGATGGGCCGGCCGGCCCCAGCGCGACCCGCCGCGCCGGACGCCGACGTCGTGGCAGAGGTCCGTGCGTTCCATGGCCTCTCGCGCAGGTTCGAGAGGATCCAGCGGGCAAGCCGCGTGTCGTCGGGGGCGCGTGCCCCCGAGCCGGAACCGAAGGGCGCCATCGTCTCGGCCACGCCGCCGATCGCCCGGCTGAGAAGCCGGGTCTCGAGCACCTCGAAGGCGCACTCGAGAACCGAGTCCCAGCGCGCTGCGAACAGCGGGTCGCGGGCGCGCTCGGCAAGCGCCGACGTGCGCGTGCGTCCCACGAGCCGAGCTGCCTCGACCACGGACATGCCCTCGGCAAGGCGGGCAATGAAAGTGGTGCGCTCCCGCTCGGTCCACGGGGCGGCCGGGTCACGGGGGCGTCGCGGGCGGCGCACAGCCCGTGCCTCGGCGTTGCGCGCGGGGTGGCGCGGCTCCTTCCGCTTCCGCGTCCCCGCAGCGGATGGCGTTCTCGACGGAACGGAGGCGTCAGCGCGGTTCGCTCGATTCATGCATCATTCATAACCATAATGGACATTGTAGGACAGATGCGTCATTCTGTCAGAAGCCCTTGCGCTCGCCGGCTTGCCGCTGGCCTTCCGGCGACGTAACAATCGAGCGATGCACGTTTCGGAGCCGGGACCGGTTGCCCTTCGGGAGGATCCCCAGCCTGCGGGCCGGCCCGACGGCCGTCGCCTCCGCTCCCTCTCCAGCCGCAATCGGATCGTGGCCGCCCTCGTCGCCCTCGTCGAGGAGGGCAATCTCGCGCCCACGGCCGAGACGGTGGCGGACCGGGCCGGCCTCTCGCTCCGGACCGTCTTCCGCCACTTCGAGGACATGGACCGGCTCTACCTCGAGATTGCGGGGGTGATCCTCGATCGCGCGCAGACGTTCATCGACAAGCCGTTCGCGGCAAGCGGCTGGCCGGAGATCCTGCCGGAGATCGTCGCCCGCCGGGCCGAGTTCTACGAGGCTGTCGCGCCGTTCAAGCGGGCGCTCGACATCTACCGCAACCGGTCCGCGGCGCTCGATGCCGCGGGTGCCGAGATTGCCCTCATGAGCCGGAACGTCTTCCTCGCGCGCGTGCCCGAGGACGCGCGGCCGGATCCCGCGAGCCTTGAGGCCATGGTTCTCCTGATAAGCATCGAGAGTTGGCTCCAGCTGCGCAAGGTCCACGGCCTGGACATTGCCGCTGCCCAGGCGGCGGTCCTGGCCGGCGTGCGGGCGCTGGCGGCCAATGGCCGGTCCGGACTCATGGCCGCCAGCTAGCCCTCGTCGGGTCTTGGGCATTGGCAGGCCGCGTTCCGGTCGGGGGCGGCCGTGGTGCTTCGGCAGGCGGCCGCCTTCAGGTGGTGGGCAAAGGTTCCGGTGCATGCTGCGCCATTGGCCAGCCAGCGCGGCCGTTCAGCGCGCGACCCGAATGGCCCGCGGGTGGCCGATGCCCGAGGAGCGGAAGGCAAGGCGCGGCGCTTCGTCCCGCACGCGGGCATCCGGGCCGCCGCCGCCGCGCGCCTCGTCGCCCCGGCTTGCCGGCACCCTCCAGTCCCGTTCGCCGACGGTGGCAAGAAGCGGGGAGAGGTCGGCAAGGCGGCGGGCGACGAGGTGGATCACCTCCCCCTCGCGCTGGACGACGCCGTCGACGCCCAGCATCGAGGCCGAAAGGATGAGGCGCCGCTCGGCCTCGAACAGCTGCGGCCAGATGACGACGTTGGCCTGGCCCGTCTCGTCCTCGAGCGTTGCGAACATGACGCCCTTCGCCGAGCCCGGCTTCTGGCGGACGAGGATGATGCCGGCACCCCGGAACGGCCGGCCGTCTGGCACCCCGGCAAGCGCGGCGAGCGGGCGGTGGCGGGTGCGTGCGAGCTCGGCGCGGAGGAAGGCGAGCGGGTGGGCGCGCAGCGTGAGTGCGGTTGCCCGATAGTCCTCGACCACTTCGGCGCCTTCGCGCATGGGCCTGAGCACCACCTGGGGCTCCGGCCCCTGCTGCGCAGCATCGGCCGCAGCAAAGAGGGGGAGAGGCGTTTCGCCGAGGCCCTTCACCCCCCACAGCGCCTGCCGCCGCGAGAGGCCGAAGGCGCGGAAGGCATCGGCCTCGGCAAGCCGCTCGAAGGCAGCGCGGGAGGCGCCGCTGCGGCGGTGGAGAAGCGCAAGCTCGGACACACCGGCGCGGGCGGCGAGGATCCGCTCCGCGTCGGCTTGCGCGAGACCCTTCACCATGCGCAAGCCGAGCCGCAGCGCAAGCCGGCCGCCCTCGCCCGGTTCCAGCGTGCAGTCCCACTGGCTTGCCGCGATGCAAACGGGCCGCACCTCGACTCCATGCTCGCGCGCGTCGCGGACGATCTGGGCGGGCGCGTAGAAGCCCATCGGCTGGGAATTCAGAAGCGCGCAGGCGAAGACCTCGGGGTGGTGGCACTTCATCCACGAGGAAGCATAGGCGATGAGGGCGAAGGAGGCGGCGTGGCTTTCCGGGAAGCCGTAGGAGCCGAAGCCCTCGATCTGGCGGAAGGTCTTCTCGGCGAACGCGGCATCGTAGCCGCGGGCGACCATGCCCGCGACCAGCTTGTCGCGGAAGTGGGAGACGCCGCCAGTGAACTTGAAGGTCGCCATCGAGCGGCGGAGCGCATCGGCTTCTGATGCCGTGAAGCCGGCGCAGACGATCGCCACCTTCATCGCCTGCTCCTGGAAGAGCGGCACGCCGAGCGTCTTGCCCAGCACGCGCTCGAGCGCGGGCGAGGGGAAGCTGACCGGCTCCTTCCCCTCGCGGCGGCGGAGATAGGGGTGGACCATGTCCCCCTGGATGGGGCCGGGGCGGACGATCGCGACCTCGATCACGAGATCGTAGAAGGTGGCGGGCTTGAGCCTCGGCAGCATCGCCATCTGCGCCCGGCTCTCGATCTGGAAGACGCCGAGCGTGTCGGCGCGGCGGATCATGGCGTAGGTCGCCGGATCCTCGGCCGGGATGGTGGCAAGGTCGAGGTCGAGCCCCTTGTGGGTGCGCAGCAGGGCGAAGGCGCGGCGCAGGCACCCCAGCATGCCCAACCCCAGCACGTCGACCTTCATGAAGCCCAGCGCCTCGATGTCGTCCTTCTCCCACTCGATCACCTGCCGGTCGGGCATGGCCGCGGGCTCGATGGGGACGAGGCGGTGGAGCGGCGCCTCGGTCAGCACGAAGCCGCCGGGGTGCTGGGAGAGGTGGCGCGGCGTGCCGATGAGCTCGCGGGCAAGCGCGAGGGTGAGCGCCAGGCGCCGGTCCGTCGGGTCGAGCCCGAGGTCTGCCGCGTGGCGTGCCTCCACCCCTTCGGACGACCAGCCCCAGACCTGGCCGGCAAGCGCTGCGGTCACGTCCTCAGGAAGGCCGAGCGCCTTGCCCACCTCGCGCACCGCGCCCCGCGCGCGGAAGCGGGAGACGACGGCGGTGAGCGCCGCGCGGTCGCGGCCATAATGGTCGTAGATCCACTGGATGACCTCCTCGCGCCGTTCGTGTTCGAAGTCGACGTCGATGTCGGGCGGTTCGTTGCGCTCGGTCGAGATGAAGCGCTCGAAGAGAAGCTCCGAGCGGACCGGGTCGATCGCGGTGATTCCGAGCACGTAGCAGACGGCGGAGTTGGCCGCCGAGCCGCGCCCCTGGCAGAGGATGCCGCGCGAGCGTGCGAAGCGGACGATCGCATGAACGGTCAGGAAATAGGGCGCATAGCCCATCTGGCGGATGAGGCCGAGCTCGTGGGCGAGCTGGGCACGGACGGCGGGCGGGACGCCATGGGGGTAGCGGGCGGCAGCCCCCTCCCAGGTGAGCTTCTCCAGCGTCTCCTGCGGGGTGAGCGACGGGTCCGGCCGTTCCTCGGGATACCGATAGCGGAGGTCGGCGAGCGAGAAGGCGAGGCGCTCGGCAAGCCGCTCCGCCTCGGCAAGCGCCTCGGGATAGAGCGCGAAGCGCCGCGCCATCTCGGCAGGGCCGAGCAGGTGGCGGTCGGCATGGTGGGTGCGCCGGGCGCCCAGCGTGTCGATGGTGCATTTGAGCCTGATGCAGGCGAGCACGTCGGCGAGCATCTGGCGCGACGGCGCGTGGTAGAGCGTGTCGGCAAGCGCGATGGTGGGAAGGGCGAGGCGGCGGGCGAGCGCGTCGAGCCGGGCAAGCCGCGCCGCCTCGCCCGGAAGCCGGCGCAACGCGAGGCCGATGCGGCCCGAGCGGGGGAAGATGGCAGCGAAGGCTTCGGCGTCGGCAAGGGTCAGGCGCGCCGGCACCAGCACCGCCTCGAGGCCATGGGCGTGGGCCGCCACATCCTCCCAGCCGATGCGGCACTGCCCCTTCCCGGCGCGCCGCTTGCCGATGGTCAAGAGCGTCGTGAGCTCGCCCCAGCCGGCAAGGTCGCGCGGGTAGACGAGGAGCGAGGCGCCGGCCGTGCCATCATCGCGGGTGAGGTCGAGCCGGCAGCCAGGAATGTGGCGCAGGCCCGTGGCCTTCGCAGCGAGATGGGCGCGCACTAGGCCCGAGACCGTGTTCCGGTCGGTGATGGCGAGCGCCTTCCACCCCTGCGCGGCGGCGGTTGCGAACAGCTCGTCGGCCGAGGAGGCGCCGCGCAGCAGCGAGAAGTGGGACGTGACCTGAAGGAGCGTGGAAGGCGCGCGACTCACGTCGCCAAGCTAGCCTGCGTTCTTGTTCCGTTCCACCCTGACCGATGACCGGCCCTCCTCCGCGCGCGTCGGGCCGGGGGTGTCGTCAGCCGCCGAACAGGCCGTGGAGGTGCCAGGAGAAGTCCCCGGTGGCCGGGTCCTCGCCGTCGCCGCGGCGGAACAGCCAGAAGCGGGTGCCCTCCTCGTCCTCGACCAGGAAATAGTCGCGCACGGCGCCTTCCCCGGCGGTGCCCGTCCACCATTCGCCGTGCATCCGCTCGGGGCCGTCGGCGGCGCGCACGCGGTGGCGGCGGCCGCGCCAGACGAAGAGCGCGGGCGGCCGGTCGGGCAGCATGGCGATCGCCTCGACCCGCTCGGGCGGCTCGACGAGGCGGGTGGGGCGCGGGAGATGCGCGGGCCAGCCGCCGGCGACGGGCGCAAGCGGCGACGCGCGCGCGACGCTTGATTCCGGGAAGGCGGCGGCGCGCGGGGCGAGGCGGAAGACCGCGCCTTCGCCGAGCCGGGCGGCGAGCCGGTCCACCGTCTCGGCCATGCCCGGCGCCATGTCCGCCCCCCGCTGTTCGGGCGGGAGCGGTGCGGCAAGCGGGCAGGCAAGGGTTGCCGCCTCGATCCCGAAGCCGGGGTCCACGCCTTCGACGAGCAGGTGGAGGAGGCGGGAAAGATGCGCGACCTCGCGGCTGGGGGCGGCGGTGCCGGCGCGGACGGCGGCGACCGAGCCGTCGAGGCGCTGGAACAGGAGGTCGAGCCGGCGCGCGCCCTGCCCCCTTTGCGCGAGCTTCTGGCAGAGCAGCGGGACCAGCCGGTCGATGAGGGCGTGGAGTGCCTCGGCGTGGGACACCGGTTCGGCGAGGCGGAGCGTGGCGGCGAGCGGCTCCGGGTGGGGGAGGAAGGCGAGCGGCTCGCCCGCGCGGCCGAGCGCCTGGTCGAGCCGGCGGAGGAGGTCGAGCCCGAAGCGCCGGCCAAGGCTGGCGCGCGGCAGGGCGAGGAGATCGCCGATGCTGGCGATCCCCAGCCGGACAAGGCCTGCGGTGTCCTCGGGAGGCAGGCGCAGGGCCGCGACCGGAAGGGGCGCGAGCGCCTCGGGCTGGGCATGGGGTGGCACCACCAGCGTCGCCGCTGGCCCGAAGCGGGCGAGCGCATGGGCGGCACCGGCCGTGTCGGCAAGCGCAGCGCGGGCCGAGAGGCCGGCGCGCCCAAGCCGGGCGACGAGGCCGTCGAGCATCCGCGCTTCGCCCCCGAAGAGGTGCGAGGCGCCTTCCGCCTCGAGGAAGAGGCCATCGGGCAGGTCGAGGGCGACGAGCGGGCTCATCCGCTGGCGCAGCCAGTGGCCAAGCCGTTCAAGCGCTTCGGCATCGGCGGCGGCGTCGTGCGGCTCGGCATGGAGGCCGGGCAGCCGCGCGCGGACGCGGGCGAGCGGCTCGCCCGGCCTGACGCCGAGGTGCAGCGCCTGCTGCGAGGCAGCCGCCACCTCCTGCCGGTTGCCGCTGGTGCGGACGAGGACGAAGGGCTCAGGCGGCGGCCCGGCCGGCGCGCTGCGGCGGGCGCGCAGCAGCCGCTCCGCCGGCCAGTTCGGCAGCCACAGCGAGACGAGACGGGGCATCGGATGCTCCGGAGACGTCGACGAGCCAGGTGCGGGGAAGCGCTGCGGCGGCAGCGCCGCGGGCGCGGGCGAGGGTGAGGGCGAGCCGCGCCGGCCCGAGGCCTGCGCCGCCGACCCCGGCGAACAGCGGGCGCGTGGCGGGAAGGGCGGAGGGTGCAGGCGCGACCTGCCAGGCAGTGCGGGCGGCGGTGGGAAGGGCGGGCCCCGGCGTGCGGACGAGGAGGAGGGCGAGCGTGCCGCGGGCCTCGCAGCGGAGCTGGAGCCGGCGCGAGGCGGTCATGAGCCAGGGGCCGGCCCTGCCGATCTCGCCGACCACCACGGCGGCTGCGCCCATCGCCTCCTCCATGGCGGCGAGCGTGGCATGGTCCCCATCGGCGCAGGCGACGACGAGACGGCCGGGCGCGAGGCCGGCGCGGGCAAGCCCGGGGGCGAAGAGGTCGCGCAAAGGTGTTGCCCACAGCACCTCGCCACCAGTGCTGGCGAGGCGGCGGGCGGCGAGGTGCGCGGCGAGGAAGGCGGTTGCGGCATGGGCATGGGGGGTGTCGGGGAGGAGGAGGTGGAGGGCGTGGGCTTCGAGCCCGCCGCCGAGCGCCGTGTCGATTGCGGCGGCGCCGAGCGGCAGGCGTTCGACCGGGCCGGAGGGGCCGGTCTTCGCGAGGGTGGCGAGGCGGGCCAGCCGTTCGGGTGGGACGGGGGCGAATCGGGGTGGGGCGGAGCGCATCGTTCGTCTTTTGTTCTATTTCTGTTCCGAGCGTGCAAGCGGACTCTTTGTCCCCCTCCCCCCAGCGCGGGCCGGCGATGCCCGTCGTGCCCCGCGCCGGCTCTCTCAGGCCAGCTGGGTGAAGCGCTCCACCTGCTCGGTCGGCCCCGAGACGATGAGGATGTCGCCGCGCTCGATCACCGTCGCCTCGGTCGCGTAGGTGAAGCAAGCGCCCGGCCGCTTCACGCCCACCACCGTCACGCCGTACTTTTCGCGAATGTGCGTGTCGGAGAGCGGCCTGCCCACCAGCACTTCGGGCGGGGTGGTCTTCACGAAGGCGTAGCCGTCATCGAGCTCGATGAAGTCCATCATCCGTGTCGAGACCAGGTGGGCGACGCGGCGGCCGCGGTCGGCCTCGGGCATCACCACGTGGTGCGCGCCGGTGCGCTGGAGGATGCGCTTGTGGCGTTCGTTCACCGCCTTGGCCCAGATGACCGGCACTCCGAGTTCGGACAGCGCCAGCACCGTCAAGACGCTCGCCTCGAGGTCGCTGCCGATGGCCACGACCGCTGCACCCAGCTCGTGCACGCCAAGCCGCTTCAGCGTCGCCGGGTTGGTCGCATCCGCCTGGACGACGTTCGCGAACTCGTCGGCCATCTGCTGGACGATCTCCATCCTCTCGTCGATCGCGAGGAAGTCGCGGCCCATGCGCGCGAGCTCGCGGGCAACCGCGGTGCCGAAGCGGCCGAGACCGATGACGGCGACGGCATCGATGCGGCTTTCAGCCAATGATCGGGCGCTCCTCCGGGAAGCGATACTGCGGCCGCCCGGCGCGGAGTGCAACCGCGGCGGCCACCGTGATGATGCCCACCCGGCCGACGTACATGAGGGCCGCCATCACCACCTGCCCCTCGGGCGGCAGTGCGGCGGCAGCCCCGGTCGAGAGCCCCACGGTCGCGAACGCCGAGATGGCATCGAAGATCACGAACTGGATGGGAATCTCGGCCATGGCGAGAAGGATGAGCACGGCCAGGCTCACCGTGCCGACCGAAAGCAGGGCAAGGAGGAGGGCCTGGCGCTGCACGTCGGGCGCGATCCGCCGGCGGAAGATGTTGGCATCCGCCTGGCTGCGCGCCTCGGCGAGCGCCACGAAGCCGAGGAGGAAGAAGGTCGTCACCTTGATCCCGCCGGCGGTCGAGGCGCTGCCGCCGCCGATCATCATGAGCCCCCAGGTGAGCGCCTGGGTCTCGTCGTGCAGCGCCGTCATGTCCATCGTCGCAAAGCCGCCGCTTCGGGTCATCACGGAGTGGAACAGGGCTTCGAGAAGCTTCCAGCCGGCAGGCGCAGGGCCGAGCGTCTGCGGATTCGCCCATTCCGCCACCAGCGTGACGAGCCAGCCCAGGAGGAGCAGGAACGCGCTTCCGGCAAGCGTCAGCTTGGTGTGGATCGACCAGGCCGACGGCGTCCGCCACTCCTGCCGGAGCTCGTGGAGCACGGGAAAGCCGAAGCCGCCGAGCAGCACGCCCAGCATGAGGCCGCAGAGGAGGAGCGCGTCGCGCGCCATGCCGGGCATGGCAACGGCGGAGAGCGCGAAGCCGGCGTTGTTCCACGCCGAGACCGCGTGGAACAGCCCGTTCCAGAGCGCGTCGGGAAGCGCCATGCCGTCGCCCAGCAGGAAGTTCGCGGCAAGGACCAGCGCGAGCACCCCTTCGACCGCGAAGGTGAGCGTGACGACCACCCGGATCACGCCGCCGACATCGCCCATGTCGAGCGAGCGCAGCTCGGCCCGCTGAAGGATTCGCGATGACAGCCGGTTCCGCCCGGTCACCAGAAGGCCCAGCAGCGTCGCTCCCGTCATGATGCCGAGGCCGCCGAGCTGGCAGAGCAGCAGGATGACGGCGTGGCCGAGGCCCGACCAGTAGCTCGCCGTGTCGACGACGGTGAGGCCGGTGACGCAGAAGGCCGAGGTGGCGGTGAACAGGGCGACGACGAAGGGAGCCGCGCCTTCGCCCGCGCGCGCGGCCGGCAGCATGAGGAGCGCGGTGCCAAGGGCGATTCCGGCGAGGAACGCCGCCGGAATGATGCGTGTGGGATGGAGGATGGTGGATGTCACGCTGCCCTGCCGGCCCTTCTTGCCCCACTTCGCCCGGCCCGCAAGGGACGGGTCTTGGCGGCGCGCAAGGCGCAGCCTAGGCTCGCGCCAGTCCGGACCGCGGGTCCGATGCGGAGCGACAGATGGTCCGGATCCTCCTTGCCCTGCTTGCCCTCGTCCTTTCGCCGGCGTCGTGGGCCGGCGTGCCGGCCGGCGAACTGCCGGACACCGCCCGACCGCTCGCCTACCGGATCGCGCTGCGGATCGATCCGGCTGCCGCGCGCTTCTCGGGCGAGACCGTCATCGACGTCGCGCTCGAGGCCCCGGCCGAGACCCTCTTCCTTCACGGGCGCGGGCTTGCCATCACCCGTGCCGAGGCCGTGACGGCAGCGGGCAGGCGGATCCCCACGACCACCCGGCAGGTTCACGACACCGGCGTCCTCGAGCTCCGCTTCGCCCGCGCGCTTCCCCCCGGCCAGCACCAGCTGCGCTTCGTCCACGAGGCCCCCTTCATGACCGCAGCGGAAGGGCTCTACCGCGTGCAGGTGGGCGAGCGCTGGTATGCCTGGACCCAGTTCCAGGCCATCGACGCCCGCCGCGTCTTCCCCGGCTTCGACGAGCCCCGCCACAAGACCCCCTTCACCCTCTCGCTGACCGTGCCGGAGGGGGTGAAAGCCTTCGCCAACACGCCCGAGGTCGCGGCCCGGCCCGTCGGGCGGGGCTGGACCCGGCATGATTTCGCACCCTCCGAGCCGCTGCCCACCTATCTCGTCGCGCTTGCCGTCGGCGACTTCGACGTCGTGGAGTCAACCATCCCGCCGAACGCGGTGCGTGCCCGCCCGCTGCCCTTCCGCGCCATCGCAACGAAGGGGCAGGCGCCGCAGCTCGCCTTCGCCGTCACCGAGACGCCGAAGATCCTGGCGCTCGCCGAACGCTACTTCGGCACGCCCTATCCCTTCGCCAAGCTCGACGTGATCGCCTCCCCCATCATGGGCGGCGCCATGGAGAATGTCGGGCTCGTGACCTTCGATGACACGCTCCTCCTTCTCGGTGCCGATGCGCCGCTCCAGCAGGTGCGCGCCTTCGGCGTGGTGATGGCCCACGAGCTTGCCCACATGTGGTTCGGCAACCTCGTCACCCCGCGCTGGTGGGACGACATCTGGCTCAATGAGAGCTTCGCGACCTGGATGGGCAACCAGCTCGCGCTCGAGTGGCGGCCCGACCTCGGTATCCGCGAGCTCGAGCTTGCCGAAGCGCTCGAGGCCATGGACGAGGATTCGCTCGCGGTCGGCCGGCCGGTCCGCCAGCCGATTGCCGACAGCGCCGACATCAATGCCGCCTTCGACCGGCTGACCTACCAGAAGGGCGGCCAGATCATCCGCATGTTCGAACGCTACCTCGGGCCCCAGACCTTCCAGCGCGGCGTCCGCCTCCACCTCGAGCGCTACCGCTTCGGCACCGCCGACTCGCAAGCCTTCTTCGCCTCGATGGCCGAGGCGAGCGGCAACCCCGGCCTCGTCGACGCCTGGCGGAGCTTCGTCGACCAGGAGGGCGTGCCGCTGGTGCGCTTCGCCACCGCGCCGGGCGGTACCTACACGCTCGCCCAGTCGCGCTATGCCCCGATCGGCGGCGCGACCGACGACGGCCGGCTCTGGCGGGTGCCGGTCTGCGCGTCCTCGGGCGAAGGCGTGGCCTGCACGCTCCTCGACGCGCGCGAGGGGCGGATCGGCCCCGTGACTGGGACCGCGCCCTGGGTTGCCGGCAATGCCGGCGGGGCCGGCTACTACCGCTTCGACCTGCCGCCAGCGGACTGGAGCCGGCTGCTTGCCGCGGGCCCCGCCCTCCCCGCCGCCGAGGCGATGACCGTAGCCGACAGCATCTGGGCCGGCTTTGCCGCGGGCACGACGCCGTTTTCGCGCGTGCTGGCCGCGGCCGAGGCCTTCGCCCCGCACCCCGAGCGGCTGGTGGCCACCTGGCTCGCCTTCGATGTCACGCGGGTCGCGCGCGAGGCGCTTCCGGCAGCGGAGCATGGCCGGCTGGAGGCCCGGCTGCGCGCCCTCTACGGCCCCCGGCTTGCCGCCCTCGGCCTCGACCCGGCGCGCGGCCGCTACGCGAGCGAGAACCCGGACACCCGCCAGCTCCGCCAGACGCTCGCCGCCATCCTCGCGCTCGACGCCCGCGACCCGGCCGTGCGGGCAACGCTGCGGACGGCCGCCGAGGCCGCGCTGGCCGGCAACCCGGACGCGCTCGACCCGGCCTTCCGGGCGATGGCCTTCGCGGTGCTGGCCGAGGAGGGCGGGCCGGCTGCCGCCGACCGGCTGCGGGACGCGCTCGTCGCCTCGGAGGATCCGCTGTTTCGCCGCCATGCCGCAAGCGCGCTCGGTGCCCAGCGCGACGTGGCAGGCGCGGCCCATGTCCTTGGCTTCGTGACCGACGCGCGCCTCCAGAACCTCGAGGCGCTGTCGATCCTCGGCGGCCTCTTCCAGCGCCAGGCCACGCGGGCGACGGCGCTCGCCTTCGTCGAGCGTGACTGGGTGCGTCTCAAGCCCCGGATCGGCGGCCTGCTCGGCGGCTTCGCGGGCGCAGCCGGCGGCTTCTGCGCGGAGGCGGACGCGCGCGAGGTGGAGCGGGTGTTCCGTCCGAGGCTTGCCGAGCTGGGGGCAGGAAGCCTCGAGCTCGACCGGCCGCTCGCCGCCATCCGCCGCTGCGCTGCGCTTCAGGCCGCGACCGGCGCCGATGTCCGCCGGAGCTTCGGCCTGCCGCGCTAGGCGCCGCCCACCGGCGTCGCCGGCAGCGTCTCGACGAGCAGCAGTTCGCTGGCCTCGAGCGCCTCGATCTCGAGCGCATCAAGGTCGCGAATGGCCACGCCGTCGCGCGCGGCAACCTCGATCCCGTTGACCCGGAAGCGCCCCGTCGCGCCGACGAGATAGGCGCGCCCGCCAGGCGCCAGCGCGACTTCGGTCCTCTGCCCGGCCGCGAGCGTCGCACCGAGCAGCCTGGAGTCGGCCTCGATGGAACATGCGTCCTCGTCGCCGAGGCCCGAGGCGAGGGCCACGAACCGCCCGGCGCGCGCGGTCTTCGGGAAGGCCTTCATGCCCCAGGCCGGGACGATGCCGCGCACGCGGGGCTCGATCCAGATCTGGAAGATGCGGGTCTCGACGGGCTCCTCGTTCCACTCGGCGTGGGTGACGCCGGTGCCGGCCGACATCACCTGCACGTCGCCGGCTGCGGTCCGGCCGCGGTTGCCCAGGCTGTCCTCGTGAGTGATTGCACCCTCGCGGACATGGGTGATGATTTCTCTGTCGCGGTGCGGGTGCGGCGGAAAGCCCGAGCGCGGGGCGATCCGGTCGTCGTTCCAGACGCGCAGGCTCCCCCACCCCATCCGCTCCGGATCGTGGTAGGAGGCGAAGGAGACGTGGTGGCGCGCGTCGAGCCAGCCGTGGTTGGCCGCTCCGAGCGTCGCCAGCGGGCGGACGTCGATCATCTGGGTCTCCAGATGTTGGGGGTGTGCCAGAGAGGTGGGCACGTCTCGGCGCCTGGCAACGCCGCAGGGCGAGGCGCTCCCGCCCTCTCGGCCTCAAGGCTCGGGGAAGGCGGTGCGGCAGATGGGCGAGAGCTTGTCGCGGTTGGCGGCAAGGCAGCGCCTGACCCCCTCGCGGCGGGCGAGCGCGACCTGGCCGGGGCACAGACGGAAGGCATCGTCCCGGCAGCTGCGCCGCAGCGTCTCCCGGTCGGGCGAGGCAGGAGGGGCAGGGCCGGTCGCGCCGGCGGAGCCGGCGGCAGCGAGAAGCGCGAGAAGGGCAAGGCGCATGGGGGCGTGCCCCTCGCCCGGCAGGCGGGCTGGCGTCAACCCGCCCCTTTGACCTGCGCCGCCTCCTCCGCCATGCCAGGGCCATGGCTCGCCTCCTCGCGCTCCTCCTCCTGATCCTTGCCCCTTCCGTCCCGGCGCTGGCGCAAGGGGTTGCAGCGCGGCTCCAGGCCCACCCGCTCGAGGACCCGGCGCGCGGAGTCATTGCCAACCGCCCGGCGATCGTCGCCGCGCTCGACCTGCGGCCGGGCCTGGTGGTCGCCGACATCGGCGCCGGAACCGGCGCCTTCATGGAGCCCATCGCCCGGGCCGTCGGGCCGCAGGGGCGCTACATCGCGGTCGACATCGACCGCGACTCTGTGGGGCTGATGCGCGACCGGGCCCGCGCGCTCGGGCTCGGCAATGTCGAAGTGCTGCTCTCCCGGCCGGAGTCGGTGATGCTGGCGCCCGCGAGCGTCGACCTGATGGTCGTGATCGACGCCTACCACCATTTCGACCCAGTGAAGCCGATGCTCGCCTCGATGCTGGCGGCGCTCCGGCCCGGCGGGCAGCTCGTGGTCGTCGACTTCGACCGCACGCCGCAGTCGCCGAAGTGGGTCCGGAACCATGTCCGCGCGGACAAGGCGACCTTCGTGCGGGAGATCACCGAGGCCGGCTTCCGCCTCGACCGGGATCTCGCGGTGCCGGGCCTTGCCGGCCACTTCGTGACGCGGTTCGTGAAGCCGGCGGCCCGCTGAGGCTACTTCTCTTCGGGCTTGGCGCCGCCGCCGAGCCCCGCCGCCGTCCAGAACAGCTGCTGCCAGCGCTCCATGTTTTCGGTGAGGCCAGGCACGCCGGCGGTCCAGCTCCGCATCATCCGCTCGACGTCCGCAGGAGTCAGACCGTTCGTCATCAGCTCCTGCATCCGCGCG
Organism: Thermaurantiacus tibetensis; assembly: GCF_015354055.1. Taxonomy (GTDB): domain Bacteria; phylum Pseudomonadota; class Alphaproteobacteria; order Sphingomonadales; family Sphingomonadaceae; genus Thermaurantiacus; species Thermaurantiacus tibetensis. Next base: position 627,643 of record NZ_JACHTM010000002.1, on the reverse strand, counting down.
ACCCACGCCTCGTGCAGCGGCGTGACGTCGGGGAGCCCGAGGAACTGCCGGGCCTCCACAGGAGTTGCCTCCACCTCGATCTCGATCTTCACCGACCGTCTCCGCCCGCCGCGCAGTCGATGCAGGTGACGGCAGTCGGCAGCGCCTTCAGCCGGGCCTCCGAAATCGGGCCCCCGCAGACCACGCAGGTGCCGTAGCTGCCATCGGCAATCCGCGCGAGCGCCCGCCGGATGGCGGCCATTTCCTGAAGCTTCGCGCTTTCCAGCGCCTCGAGCGTGACCTGCTCCTCGATCTCGTTCGCCTGCTCGGCGAAGTCGGCGTCGAGCGGCTCGCGGAGATCCGCCTCGATTTCGGCGAGATCCCCGCCGAGCTCGGCATAGCGGCGCCACAGGCGCACGCGCAGGCTCTCGACCTCGCTCATGCCGCCCCTCGCGCTTCGGCCAGCACCGTCGCCAGCTCGTCGAGCACGTGGAGGCGCGCCTTCTTCAGCTCCTCGGTGCGCGCGTCGGAGGCCGCCTCGAGCCCGAGGCCGATCTGGCCGATCTCCTGGTCGAGCGCGGCATAGCGGTCGGCCAGCGCCCGGAAGTGTCGGTCCTCGGCCTTGAGCCGCCTGAGCAGCGCCTCGTCGTGCGGAAAGATGTCGTGCAGGTCCTGGGGAAGATGGCTCATTCCTGTCCTTTCCTTGGGCGCTCCCTCGCACACCCTGCCGGCGCCGCACCTTGACCGCGGTCAGGAACCGGCCGGGTGTCACCCTAACAGCGCGGGCGGCGCGCGTCACCTTCCGTTCGCGGCCGCGCGCGCCTAGGGTTCTGCCCATGGCACGGCCCCAGGTTCGTCACGTCTGCACCGCCTGCGGCAGCGTGCAGGCGAGGTGGAGCGGGCAGTGCCCCGACTGCGGGGCCTGGAACACGCTCCAGCCCGAAGCGGTGCCGGCTGCCACCCCGTTCGCGCGCCGCCATGCTCTCAAGACCGGCGGCCAGACGCTGGCGCTTGCCGCGCTCGATGCCGCCGTCGCCCTGCCGGAGCGGGTCTCGACCGGGATCGGCGAGCTCGACCGCGCGCTCGGCGGCGGGCTGGTGCCGGGCTCGGCCATCCTCGTCGGCGGCGATCCGGGCATCGGCAAGTCCACGCTTCTCCTCCAGGCGGCCGGCCGCATGGCCCGGGCCGGACGCGCCGTTGCCTATGTCTCGGGCGAGGAAGCGGCCGACCAGGTGCGCCTGCGCGCCCGCCGCCTCGGCCTGGCCGACGCCCCGGTGGCCCTGGCCGCCGCCACCTCGGTGCGCGACATTCTCACCACCCTTGCCGCCCGGCCGGCGCCCGACCTCCTTGTCATCGACTCCATCCAGACCATGCACTCGGACCAGCTCGAGGGCGCGCCGGGCACGGTCTCCCAGGTGCGGGCCTCCGCGCTCGAGCTGGTCGCCTTCGCGAAGGAACGCAACACCGCCCTCGTGCTCGTGGGCCATGTCACCAAGGACGGGCAGATTGCCGGCCCCCGCGTGCTCGAGCACATGGTCGATGCCGTGCTCTACTTCGAGGGCGAGCGCGGTCACCAGTATCGCCTGCTCCGTGCAGTCAAGAACCGCTTCGGCGGCACCGACGAGATCGGGGTCTTCGCCATGGCCGCCGACGGGCTTGTCGAGGTGCCCAACCCCTCGAGCCTGTTCCTGACCGAGCGGGAGCGCCCGGTCCCAGGCGCGGTCGTCTTCCCGGCGCTCGAGGGCACGCGGCCGGTCCTCGTCGAGATCCAGGCGCTGACCGTGCGCGTGCCAAGCGGGGCCACGCCCCGGCGCGCGGTCGTCGGCTGGGATGCGGGGCGGCTCGCCATGGTGCTCGCCATTCTCGAGGCCCGCGCCGGGCTCGCGCTCTCGGGCCACGAGGTCTATCTGAACGTGGCGGGGGGCCTCCGGGTGACCGAGCCGGCGGCCGATCTCGCCGTTGCCGCCGCCCTCGTCTCCGCGCTTGCCGACCGGCCCGTGGCAGAGGGCACGGTCGCGCTGGGCGAGCTTGCGCTTTCGGGCGAGGTACGGCGGGTGGCCCATGCCGATCTTCGCCTGAAGGAAGCGGCGAAGCTCGGCTTCACTGCCGCGCTCGCTCCGCCGGGCACCCGCGGAGTCGGCGCCCTTGGCATCCTCCCCTGCGCCAGTGTCGCAGCCCTCGTCTCCCGCCTCGGCCTGCGCTGAGGCCCTTCCGCGGGCTCCGGGGCGAAGGTAGGAAGCGGCGATGGCTGCGCTCACCGGGTTCGACTATGTGGTGCTTGCGCTCGTCGGGCTGTTCCTGCTCGTCGGGCTTGCCCGCGGGCTCGTCACCGAGGCGCTCTCGCTTGCAGCCTGGGTGGCGGCGGCGGTCGCCGTGCGGCTGTTCCACGAGCCCGTCACCCTGTTCCTCGTGACGAAGACGGGGGGCAAGCCCTCGGCCGCCATCCTCGCCTTCCTCCTCCTCTTCTTTGGAACGCTGCTCGCTGGGCGCCTGCTGGCATCGGCTGCCGGGCGGACGACTCGGGAATCGGCGCTCGGGCCCCTCGACCGGCTCGCTGGCGGCGCGTTCGGCGCGGCCAAGGGCGGGATCCTCGCCACCGTCCTCTTCCTGCTCGTCCTGTTCACCACCGGCTTCTTCGACCCGCGCCGGGAATCACCCGAGTGGCTCACCCGCAGCGCGAGCGCCCCCTACCTCACCCTTGCCGCCACCAGCATGATCCACTGGATGGAGGAGGCAAGCGGCGAGGACCTGCCCGACCTCCCCGGCCTGCCCCGGGGCCATCCGCCCATCGGGCCCGGGGCGCTGCCGGGCCGCGAGGGCGAGCCGGCCTACCTGCCCGAGGACAACCGGCGCCTCGAGGAGCTCATCGCGAAGGGCGAGGCGGTCGAGCTGTGACCGCGTCCGCCCTCCGGCTCTGGAACAGCGCGACGCGGCAGAAGGAGGTCTTCGCGCCACGGCCGGGCAGGCCCGTCACCATGTATGTCTGCGGGCCGACCGTCTATGGCCGCGCCCACATCGGCAACGCGCGCGCGGCCGTCGTGTTCGACCTCCTCTTCCGCCTGCTCCGCCACCTCTACGGCGCGGAGCGGGTGCGCTACGCCCGCAACTTCACCGACATCGACGACAAGATCATGGCGCGCGCGGTGGCGGAGAACGTGGCCCCGGCCGTGATCGCGGCGCGCTACGAGGCCGCCTACCGCGAGGACATGGCGGCACTCGGCTGCCTGGAGCCCACCTTCACCCCGCGCGCGACCGAGCACATCGAGGGGCCGCACGGCATGATCGCCATGATCGAGGCCCTCATTGCCCGCGGCGTCGCCTATGAGGCGGAAGGCCATGTGCTCTTCGAGGTGGCGAAGTTCCCGGGCTACGGCAGCCTGTCGCGCCGGCCCATGGAGGAGATGGTGGCGGGCGCGCGCGTCGAGGTCGCCCCCTACAAGCGCGGGCCGGCCGACTTCGTGCTATGGAAACCGAGCCGCGAGGACCAGCCCGGCTGGGAAAGCCCCTGGGGCCGCGGCCGGCCCGGCTGGCACATCGAGTGCTCGGCGATGATCCGCTCGGTGCTGGGCGAGGAGACGATCGACATCCACGGCGGCGGGCTCGACCTCCTGTTCCCGCACCACGAGAACGAGCAGGCGCAGAGCTGCTGCGCGCATGATGGCGCACCGCTCGCCCGCTTCTGGGTGCACAACGGCTTCCTCCAGATGGGCGAGACGAAGATGTCGAAGTCGCTCGGCAACATCGTCACGCCCCGGGAGCTGCTCGATGCCGGCTGGCCGGGCGAAGCGATCCGCCTTGCCCTCCTCTCGGCCCACTATCGCCAGCCGCTCGTCTGGACCGACCGGCTGCTCGAGCAGGCGAAGGCCCAGCTCGACCGGCTCTACCGCGCGGGCGGCAGCGGCGACGGCGTGCCCGCCGGCCTGCTCGATGACCTCAACACGCCCGAGGCGCTTGCTGCGCTGCCGGAGGGCGCTGCGGTGCTGGGTCTCCTTGGCGATGCCGCCTGGTTCACGACCGGCGCCGACGCGGCACGGGTGGAGGACGAGCTCGCGCGCTACCGCGCAGCGCGCGCCGCGCGGGACTGGGCCAAGGCCGATGCCATCCGCGACGCGCTGAAGGCCGAGGGCATCCAGCTGGAGGTCGCCAAGGACGGCAGCGTGAAGTGGCGGAAGCTGTAGCGCGGGCCGGAGGCTCTCGCGCTTCTCGTTGGCGCAGCCTCACCAGATGCACGGGTGCGGAGACCGGCCCGGTCCGCGGCTTTCCTTTTGCCCCGGCTTCTTCCTATATGCGCCCCGTGGACGCGCCCCTCTACAACGCCCGGATCCTGAGGCTCGCCACCGCCATCCCGCATCTCGGCACGCTCGAGGAGCCGGAGGCGCGGGTGCAGAAGGTCTCGCCCATCTGCGGCAGCCGCGTGACGGCGATGCTCGACCTCGATGCCGAAGGCCGCGTGGCGCGCTTCGCCCAGGAGGTCCGGGCCTGCGCGCTGGGGCAGGCGGCGGCCGCCATCCTCGGCGAAGGCGTGCTGGGTGCCGACGCGCCGACGCTCCGGGCCGCCCATGCCGCGCTCGAGGGCTACCTGAAGCGCGCCGAGCCGCTGCCGGAGGCCGTGCTGGCCCGCTTCCCCGAACTCACGCTCTTCGAGCCGGCGCGGCCGCATCTCGCGCGCCACGGCTCGATCTGCCTTGCCTTCGACGCCGCCGCCACGGCTGCCGAGCAGGCCCGACAGGCCCGACAGGCCGCCTGAGCCTTGGCCGGCCCGGCGAACACCGAGGTTCTCCGGGAGGCGGTCATCTACCTTGCCGCCGCGGCCGTCGTCGTGCCCATCGCCACCCGCCTCAGGCTCGGCGCGGTGCTCGGCTACCTCGGGGCGGGCGCGCTCATCGGGCCGATGGCGCTCGGCCTCGTGCGCACGCAGGAGACGGTCGCGGCCTTCGCCGAGTTCGGGGTTGTCCTCCTTCTCTTCGTGATCGGGCTCGAGCTGCGCCCGGCGCGGCTCTGGGCGCTCCGGCGCGAGATCTTCGGGCTGGGCACACTCCAGGTCCTCGTCTGCGGGCTGGCGCTGTGGGGTGCGTTCGTCCTGACCACCGCCTTCACCTGGCAGGCCGCCCTCGTGCTGGGGCTTGCCCTCTCGCTCTCCTCGACCGCGCTCGTCGTCGGCCTCCTCAAGGAGCGGGGCGAGCTTTCAACCCCCGTCGGCGAGCGGGCGTTCGCCATCCTTCTCCTGCAGGACATCGCCATCGTCCCCCTGCTCATCGTGGTGGCGGCCTTCTCGCGCGCGCCGGCGCCCGACGCGCCAGAGGGGCTCACCCTCGTGCTCTCGAGTCTTGCTGCCATCGTCGGCCTCGCGTTCGCCGGGCGCTTCGTCCTGAACCCGCTGTTCCGCCTCGCTGCCCATGTCGGCAACCGCGAGGTGTTCGTGATCGCGGCGCTCCTCACCGTCACGGGGGCGAGCTTCCTCATGGCAAGCCTCGGGCTCTCGATGGCGCTCGGCGCCTTCGTCGCCGGCGTGATGCTGGCCGACAGCCCCTACCGGCACGAGGTGGAGGCCGACATCGAGCCCTTCCGCGGCCTGCTTCTCGGGCTGTTCTTCATCTCGGTCGGCATGGGGCTCGACCTCTCGGTCCTTCTCGAGCGGCCCCTCCTGGTGCTCCAGCTGGTCGCGATCCTCATGGCGACGAAGCTCCTCCTCGTTGCCGCGCTTGCCCGCCTGTTCGGCTCGAGCCCGCGGGCCGCGTGGCGGCTGGGGCTGCTGCTCGCGCAGGGCGGCGAGTTCGCGTTCGTGCTGTTCAAGGCCGCGGTCTCGGGCCTCCTCATCACCGAGGGCGCCGCGTCGCTGTTCGGCGCCGTCGTCACGCTCTCGATGGTGGCGACCCTCGTCCTCCTCGCCCTCGTGCGGCGCTTCGTGCCCGAGAGGCCGCAGCGCGAGCCCCAGCGGCCCGACCTCGAGGGCCCCGCGCCTGCGCGGCCGGGCGCCGTCATCGTCATCGGCTACGGCCGCTTCGGCCAGATCGTGACCCAGATGCTCCACGCCCGCGGAGTCGATGTCGTCCTCATCGACCGGAAGCCCGAGCAGATCGATCTCTCGCGCCGGTTCGGCTGGCGGGTCTACTATGGCGACGGCTTCCGTCCCGAAGTGCTGCGCGCGGCCGGCGCCGAGCAGGCGCGCCTCGTCATCATCACCACGGGGGGCGGCGCCTGGGATCCGGCGCTGCTCGAGCCGCTCAAACTCTCCTTCCCGCACATGAAGTTCGTCATCCGGGTGCACGACCGGCTGCACGCCATGCGCATGATCGCCGCCGACCAGGAGCTGGTCGTGCGCGAGCTCTTCTGGAGCGCGATCGAGATGGGCCGGCTCGTGCTAAAGGAGCTCGGCACGCCGGAGGAGGTGATCGACGAGATCGTCGAGGAGTATGTGCGCCGCGACAGCGAGCGGCTGGCGCTGCAGGTCGCCTCGGGCGACCCGATGGCAGGCCAGGACCGGATGTTCCGCCCCGGGCATGACTGGCGGCCGGAGCACCCCGAGACCTCGCTCGGCGAGATCCCGGTCGCCGAGGCGGTGAAGTAGCCCATGGGCGCGCTCGAGGGGCTTCGCGTGCTCGAGGCCGGCACGCTGATTGCCGGCCCCTTCTGTGGCCAGCTTCTGGCCGACCACGGCGCGGAGGTCATCAAGATCGAGCCGCCGCCGGCGCGGCGCCCGGGCGGGGACCCGATGCGGCAGTGGGGGCAGGGCAAGCCGGTGTGGTTTCCGGTCATCGCCCGCAACAAGAAGACGATCACCCTCGATCTCTCCGACCCGCGCGGCCAGGCGCTCGTACGCCGGCTCGTCCGGCGCGCCGACATCATGGTCGAGAACTTCCGCCCCGGCACGCTCGAGGGCTGGAACCTCGGGTGGGAGGTGCTCCGGGCCGAGAACCCGGGCCTCATCCTCGTGCGGGTCTCGGGCTACGGCCAGAGCGGGCCCTATGCCCGGCGCGCGGGGTTCGGGGCCATTGGCGAGGCGATGGGGGGGCTGCGCGCGCTCGTCGGCGAACCCGACCGGCCGCCGGCGCGGGTCGGCATCTCGATCGGGGACTCGCTCGCCGCCACATTTGCCTGCCTCGGGGCGCTGATGGCGCTTCACCACCGCCACCGCACCGGCGAGGGGCAGGTGGTGGACAGCGCCATCTACGAGGCGGTGCTGGCCGTGATGGAATCGACCGTGCCAGAATATACCGAGGCCGGCGTGGTGCGGGAGCGCTCGGGGAGCATCCTTCCCGGCAACGCGCCGTCCAACGTCTATCCCTGCCGTGACGGCGAGATCCTGATCGGCGCCAACCAGGATGGCGTGTTCCGCCGGCTGTGCGAGGCAATGGGCGCGCCCGAGCTTGCGCGCGATCCGCGCTACGCCACCCATGCCGCCCGCGGCGCCAACCAGGCCGAGCTCGACGCGCGCATCGCCGCGTGGACCGCCGGCCTCGCGGTTGCCGAGGCGCTTGCGCGCCTCGAGGCGGCTGGCGTGCCCGCAGGCCGGCTCTATCGCGTGCCCGACATGCTGGAAGACCCGCACTTCGCCGCGCGCGAGGCGCTCGTGGCCGTGCCCCACCCCGAGTACGGCAGCCTGATGATGCAGGCGGTCGCCCCCCGCCTGTCGGCCACGCCGGGCGCGGTGCGCTGGGCGGGCCCGCCGCTCGGCGCGCACAACGACGAGATCTACCGCGGCCTGCTTGGCCTTTCCGACGCCGAGCTGGCCGACCTTCGGCAGGCCGGCGTCATCTGAGAAGACCTGGCCCGTGGAAGCCCCGCCCGCCGCGCGGGGCAGCTTCCCGCCGGCCCGCACTGCCGGGCGGGAACCCGAGGCGAGGGGTCAGGCCTCCGGCGTGGCGTCCGGCGCAGCCTCGGCGGGCGCCTCGGCCTCCTCCTCCGCGGCGCGGTCGAGCGCGGTCACGTCCACGCCCTGGGCCTGAAGCTCCGCTTCCTCCGCCGAGCGGGCGACGTTCGCCGTCACCATGACCGCCACTTCCGGGTGCAGCACCACCTTGACCGCGTGCAGCCCCAGCGTCTTGATCGGGCGGTCGAGCACGATGGCCTGGCGCGCCACCTTGTGGCCCGCCTCGGCCAGCGCTTCGGCGAGGTCGCGCGCCGCGACCGAGCCGTAGAGGGCGCCCGTGTTCGAGGCCTGGCGGATGAGGACGAGCGAGAGCCCGTCGATGACCTTTGCCTCCTCTTCGGCCACGGCCCGGCGCCGGGCATTCTCCGCCTCGAGCTGCGCGCGCTCGGCCTCGAACTTCGCGCGGTTCGCCTCGGTCGCCCGCAACGCCTTGCCGCGCGGCAGGAGGAAGTTGCGGGCGTAACCCGGCTTCACCTTCACGACATCGCCGATCCGGCCGAGCTTCTCCACCCGTTCGAGCAGGATGACTTCCATCTCCGCCTCCCTACTGCACGACGAAGGGCAGGAGGCCGAGATGGCGCGCCCGCTTGATCGCCTGCGCCAGCTCGCGCTGCTTCTTCGCCGAGACGGCCGTGATGCGCGCGGGCACGATCTTGCCGCGTTCGGAGATGAACCCCTGGAGCAGGCGGACGTCCTTGTAATCGATCTTCGGCGCGTTGGGACCCGAGAAGGGGCAGGACTTGCGACGGCGGAAGAAGGGGCGTGCCATCACCAGCCTCCCTCGTCGCGGCCGCGGCCACGGCCGCCACGGTCCTTGTCGACCTTGCGCACCATGGCCGAGCCCTCGGTCTCGAGCGCGTCGACCTTCACCGTCTGCCAGCGGATGATGTCCTCGTTGAGCGCGACCTGGCGCTCCAGCTCGGCAATCGCGGTGGCCGGCGCCTCGATGTTGAGGAGCACGTAGTGCGCCTTGCGGTTCTTGCGGATCCGGTAGGCGAGGTTCCTGAGGCCCCAGTACTCCGTGCTGGCCACCTTGCCCTTCTGGCCGGTGATGATGGCGGTCAGGGCTTCCGTCAGCCCCTCGACCTGCGCAGGCGCCAGATCCTGGCGCGCGAGGTAGACATGCTCGTAGAACGGCACTGGCAACTCCTCTTGCCGATCGCAGCGGTCGGCCCGGGGTGCCCGGGCTCCGCCCTCCGGCTGGCTTCGTGAAGCGGCGGCGTTAGCGGCCCGGCCCGGAAAAGGCAAGCTCCGAAGCGGCAAGGCCTCGCCGTCGCCGGCGAGGCCCCCCGCCCCTCGACTGGATGTCAGGCGCTGACGCTGGCGACCGACTCGCGGCGCCGGCGCATGGCCGAACCCGCGAGCCCGAAGCCGGCGATCAGCATCGCCCAGGTGGCTGGCTCGGGGATGACGCCGGTCTTGTAGAGGATGGCCGTCGAGCCAGCGCCCCAGTTGAGGTCGATGACATTCGTCACGCCCGGAAGGTAGAGGCGATAGAAGGCCGTGCCGCCGCCGGGGAAGCCGGCCACCGGGCCATCCCGGCCGGCGCCGAAGTGGATTGCGATCCATGTCTGGCCGATCATCGGCACCCCGAAGTCGGCCGGGCCGTCGCCCGTGTCGTCCCTGGGCGCTGCGCCGAAGAAGGCGGCGGTGATGGGCGGGCCGTCGTAGCCAATGAGGTCGAGCGCTGCCTGCTGGTCGGCACGGGCGCTTGCCGTCCCGGCGATGAGGTTGCCCTGATAGAAGCCGGCGCAGGCGACGGCGTTGGGCGTGATGTCGGTGTTCGCGCAGGGCACGATCACCGGCCCGAGCGCGAGTGCGGGCACTTCTGCGAAGGCAGCGGCCAGGACGGCAGCGCCGATTGGAATGAGAATGCGCATGGTCCAACCCCGTCTCTCCGCGGCCCCTCCCGCCGCGTCTGCTGCAGAACCGTCACCCCCTCTTCCGCACTCCACAACATTAGCGAAACTGCATCCGGAATGACGACAGAAACATTCTTAACGGACGGCAAAAAAGTTTGAACGATCGTTTCCGGCGTTGCAGCCGGCACGTCGCCCTTGGCAACGGTGCGAAGCGAAAAAAGGACGGCGCGGGGAAACGCCGCCGCGCCGTCGAGTCTGCCACAGGAGGAGACCCGCGTCGCCGCGCGCCTCCCGCCAACGCACATAGGGTGCGCGGAAATGTCGCGCAAGATGACCGAATGATGACGGAGGGCAACCGGCCGGGCCTCAGTGGGCACCGACGGCGACGAAAATCGCGTGGAGAAGCACCCCGATCGAGCCGCCGATCAGCGTGCCGTTGAGGCGGATGTACTGGAGGTCGCGGCCGACGGCGGACTCGAGCTTGGCGGTGATCGTCGCGGTGTCCCAGCCCTTCACCGTGTCGGAGACGAGCGCGACGATCGCATCGCCATGGTCGCGGACCAGGCCGACGACGGCGCGCCGGGCAAGGCTGTTGACGGCGCTTGCCAGCGCTCGGTCCTCGCGAAGCGCCGTGCCGATCCGCCGGGCGAGATCGCCCGCGCCATCTCCTTCCGCGAACCGGCCGATCGCCGCGCGGGCCTGCTCCCACAGCCCCTCCACCCACTGCCCGACGGCGGGGTTGTCGATGAGCGCCTGCTTCCACCGCTCCACCTTGGCCTGCGTCTCGGGCAGGTGGCGGAGGTCGAAGATGAAGGTCTCGAGCGCGAGATCGGCCCGCCGGCGCACCGGATGCTCCGGGTCGGCCGCGACCTCCGCGAGGAAGCCGCGCAGGCCGGCGAGGATCTCGTTCGCTACCCGCTCGTCGACCGCAATCAGCCGTAGCAGCCAGTTGGTCCGCTCCTCGATCATCGCTCTCAGCGCCGGCTCCTCGGCATCGAGCGTGCGCGACGCCCAGGCGACGAGGCTGTCGATGACCGGGTGATGCCGGCCTTCGGCGAGCGCCGCCTCGAGCGTGCCGGCAAGAAGCGGGGCGGCATCCAGCGCGCGCAGGCGTCGGAGCACGCCCGCCTTCACCCGTTCGCCGAGCGCGTCGGCAGCCGGCGTGTCGGCCAGCTGCCGGACGAGGCCGACAAGGCCCTGCCGCACGCGGGCGGCACCATCCCCCGGCCCCGTGGCGCCTTCGGCGAGGAAGCGGCCGAGGAGGCCGGCGGCGTCGAAGCGCTCGAGCCGTCTCGCGACGATCCGGGGGGTCAGGAAATTGTCGCGGAGGAAGGCGGCGAGCGCGTTGCCGATCCGATCCTTGCTGGCCGGGATGATGGCGGTGTGGGGAATGGGAAGGCCGAGCGGGTGGCGGAACAGGGCGGTCACTGCGAACCAGTCGGCCAGCCCGCCGACCAGCGCTGCCTCGGCGAAGGCCTGCACCCAGGCGAAGCCCGGGTGAATCGCCTGCATCGCCCAGGTCGAGGCGGCGAGCACGATCGCCATGAGCACGAGAAGGCCGGTCGCAAGCCGCCACAGCCGGCGGGCGACGATCTCGCGCTCGCTCGGAGCCTCATTCCGCAGGTTGCGGCATCCCCTTCCGGGGCTCGGGCGGGCCGCCCGTCAGCAGGCGGGCAAGCCGCGGCCCGATCCAGCGTTCGAGATCGTCAGCGAGCGTGAAGCCGGCCGGAACGATGATGAGGGTGAGCACGGTCGAGAGCAGGAGGCCGCCGATGACGACGATTGCCATGGGCGCCCTGAAGCTGGTGTCGCCGTGGAGACCGAGCGCCACCGGGAGCATCCCGGCCGTCATGGCGATGGTCGTCATGATGATCGGCTGGGCGCGCTTGTGGCCGGCATCGACGATCGCGGTCTCGCGGTCCACGCCCTGGCGCATCTCCTCGATCGCGAAGTCGACGAGGAGGATCGAGTTCTTGGCCACGATCCCGAGCAGCATGAGGATGCCGATGTAGACCGGCATCGAGATGACATTGCCGGTGAGGATGATGGCGATGATGCCGCCGAGCGGCGCGAGCAGCAGCGAGCCCATGTTGACGAAGGGCGGCAGCACGCGGCGGTAGAGCAGCACGAGCACCGCAAACACGAGGATCACGCCGGCGACGATGGCGAGAATGAAGTTGGCGACGAGCTCCTCCATCACCTCGGCCTGGCCGAACTTCACCTGGCGCACGCCTTCCGGAAGGTTCGCCATGGTGGGCAGCCGGTTGATCTCGGCAAGCGCCGGGCCGAGCTCCATGCCGTTCAGGTCGGCAACGAGGGTGATGCGCCGGCTCTGGTTGTAGCGCCTCAGCGTGGTCGGCCCGGTGCCGAAGCCGATGTCGGCGACCACCTTGAGCGGCACCGAGCCGCCGCTCGCGGTGGGCACGGGCAGGTTCTCGAGCGCGGCAAGGTCGGCACGCGCGGCCTCGACGAGGCTGACCCTGATCGGCACCTGCCGGTCGGAAAGCGAGAACTTGGCGAGGTTCTGCTCGATGTCGCCGATGGTGGCGATGCGGATGGTGCGCGAGAGGTCCGCGACCGAAACGCCCATCTCGGCGGCGATGTCGAACTTCGGCCGGATGAGGATCTCGGGCCGGTCGAGGTCACCCTGGATCCGCGCTTCGCGCAGGAAGGGAAGGCCCTGCATCTCCTTCTCGACCTTGCGGGCGGTTGCCTCGAGCAGCGCCGGGTCGTCGCCGGCAAGCATGATGTTGATGTCGCGCCCGCCGCCGCCGGGCCCGAACGACTGGAAGTAGAGCCTGACGTCGGGAAGCGCGGTGAGCGTCGGCGAGATGCGCCGTTCCCATTCCTTGGTGGTGACCGCGCGCGCCTCGCGCGGGACGAGGTCGATGTAGAGCGTGGCCCTGCGGACGTCCCCATCGCTGCCGATGAACTCGAAGATCGAGCGGACCTCGGGTTCGCGGCGGAGGAGGGTAGTGATCTCGTCCACCTTGGCGACGGTGTCGGCGAGCGTCGCGCCCGGCGGAAGCTCGATGGCAAGCTGTGCCGAGCCGCTGTCGTTGTCGGGCGCGAAGGTCTGCGGCACCTGCGCGAAGAGGAGGACGGTGAGCGCGAAGGAGAGCGCGCCGACGGCCACCGTCTTCCAGCGGTTGTGGAGCGACCAGCGCAGGAAGGCGAGGTAGCGGTCCATAAGCGGGCCGTCGCCGTGGGCGCGGGCGCCGTGGGGCTTCAGGAAATAGGCCGCGAACAGCGGTGTGATGAGCCGGGCGACCAGCAGGCTCATGAACACCGCAACCGAGACGGTGAGCCCGAACTGCTTGAAATACTGGCCCGAGATGCCCGGCATGAACGAGACGGGCAGGAACACGGCGATGATCGCGAAGGTGGTGGCAACCACGGCAAGGCCGATTTCGTCAGCCGCCTCGAGGGCGGCCTGAAACGGCGTCTTGCCCATGCGCATGTGGCGGACGATGTTCTCGATCTCGACGATGGCGTCGTCGACGAGGATGCCGGCAACGAGGCTGAGCGCCAGCAGGCTCACGGTGTTGAGCGTAAAGCCCATGACCTCCATGAACCAGAAGGTGGGGATGGCCGAGAGCGGAATGGCGAGCGCCGCAATCACGGTCGCGCGCCAGTCGCGCAGGAACAGGAACACGACGAGGACGGCAAGAAGCGCGCCTTCGACCATCGCGGTGATGGCACTGCGATACTCTTCCTTCGTGTACTTGACCGTGGTGAAGAGCTCTTCGAATTCCACGTCCGGATACTCGGCGCGGAGCTCGTCAAGCACCTTGTTCATCCGCTCGTAAACCTGGACGTCGGAGGCGCCCTTGGCCTTGAACAGGCCGAAGCTCGTCACCTGCCGGCCATCGAGCCGGGCGATCGTGCGCTGCTCGGAGGTGCCGTCGCGCACCTCGGCGATGTCGGAGAGGCGCACGAAGCGGCCGCCGGGAAGCGAGATGCGCGTCTCGCCAAGCTGCAGCGCACTCTTCGCCCCCCCCAGCACGCGGACCGCCTGCTCGGCGCCCGAGACTTCGGCGCGGCCTCCGGGCACATCGAGGTTGAGGTTGCGCAGCTGCGCGTTCACCTGCGCGGCGGTGATGCCATAGGCCTGCAGCCGGTCGGGCTTCAGGTCGACGCGGATCTCGCGGGAGACTCCGCCGCCGCGCGACACCTGGGCAACGCCGGGAATGGCGACCAGCCGCTTGGCAATGGTGTTGTCGACGAACCACGAGAGTTCCTCGAGTGACATGGCGGTCGACTTGACCGCCACATAGGCGAGCGCCCCGCCCTCGATGTCGAGGCGGGTCACCTGCGGCTCGAGGATCCCCTCCGGAAGGTCGGAGCGCACCTTGGTGACGGCGTCGCGCACGTCGTTGACGGCACGGTCGACCGGTGTGCCGATCTGGAACTCGACCGTCGTCAGGCTCAGCCCCTCCTGCACCACGGAGGAGATCGACTTGATGTTGCCGATGCCGGCAACCGCGCCCTCGATCTTGCGGGTGATCTGGGTCTCGATCTCGGTCGGAGCGCCGCCCGGCTGCGAGACCTGGACGTTCACGATGGGCGCCGAGATGTCCGGCATCGAGTTGATCTTCATCCGGCTGAAGCTGAGCGCGCCGAGCAGGCTCAGCATCACAAACAGCAGGATGGGCGGGATCGGGTTGCGGATTGCCCAGCTGGAGATGTTGCGCAGGTCCATGCGCTCAGGCCCTCCGGAGAACCGGGGTCACCTTCTCGCCCGGCCGGATGAAGGCGCCGGCCGAGACGACCACCTTCTCGGTGCCCGAGAGGCCCTCGGCGATCGCCACGCCCGCCTCGCTGATCCTCGCGATGCGGACGTCGCGGCGCACCACCCGGTCATCGGCATCGACCACGTAGACGTAGCTTCCCGACTGGTCAGCGAGGACCGCCGACTGCGGCAGCACCGGTCGAAGCGCGCGACGAGTCTCGATTTCCGCAACCGCAAAGCCGCCGGCCCTGATGGAGGGATCCGAGGGAAGCGCGATGCGCGCCGTCCCCAGCCTGCGCTGCGGGTCGATCAGGGGCTCAACGAGCCAGACGGTCCCGGTCACGCTCTGCGCGGCGCCGGCCGGCGTCACCATCACCGGCTCGCCGACGGCAAGCGCCGGCATATCCTGTTCGGCGACCTCCGCGCGCAGTTCCATCTGGCCGCCGGCGGCGATGCGGAAGAGCGCGCCCGACGCCGGCGAGACCACCTGCCCGGGCTCCACCATGCGGTCGAGCACGAGGCCGGCCTCGGGCGCGCGGATGACGAGCCGAGCGAGCCGCTCCCGCATCTCGCGCACCTGGGCGCGCGCAACCTCCGCCCGGGCCCGGGCCGCGTCGCGCGTCGCGGTGCGGCGGTCGATGTCGGCCTGCGACACGAAGCCACGCTCGACGAGCTTGAGGGCCCGGTCGAGTTCCGACTGCGCGAGGCGCACGTCGGCTTCTGCCTGGGCGACCGCCGCCTCGAGCTGGGCGAGCTGGGCGCGCTGCACGCCCGAGTCGATCTCGGCCAGAACCTGCCCGGCCCGGACATACTGGCCGGCTTCGGCGCGGATGGCGACGATGGCGCCGCCCTCGCCGACGACACCCACCGGCAGCTCCCGCCGCGGGGCGATCGTCCCCGTCACCCGGATCCGCTCGGCCACCTCCACCTGCCCGGGCACCATCACCGAGACGGCCGGTGGCCCGGACGGCGGGGCGGTCGGCCCCGGGGCCTGCGCCCGCTCCACCAGGTACCAGACGAAGCCGGCAAGCGCCGCCACGACGAGAAGGGCGATCCCGACCCGCTTCCACGGCGCGCGCGCCACGAACGGACGCGCCGCAGCGCTTTCGACGCGCGCCAGACCGTCTGGCGTCAGCCCGTCCATCTGCTGGGAGGGGAGATGCATGTTCATGGGCCCAGGTTCCACTTGGTTCGACGAGGCGCACGCCTCAAGCCCCCGGTCGCTCCCCTCAAGAAACCGGACGCCCGCGGCCATACATCAAGGCCGGGGAGGTGGAAAGCCCCCAGCCCGAGCAGTCGGCCGCCTTGCCGGCTTGCGGGGTTGGGCGCGCGTCCACGACCTGCTAGACCCGCAAGGGCGCAGGGCAGGGAGGCGAACCCATCGGCTACGGTCTCTTCGGCTGGATCATCGTCGGGCTGGTTGCCGGCGCGCTGGCGAAGGCAATCCACCCGGGCCGGGACCCGGGCGGCCTCGGCGTGACCCTTCTCGTCGGCATCGCCGGCGGCATCCTCGGGGGCTTCGCCGGCCGGCTCGCCGGAGCAGGTCCCGACTCCACCCTTCTCAACCTGCTGCTCGCAACCGCGGGCGCGCTCCTCCTGCTCGTCCTGTGGCGGGCGCTCGAACAGCGCGGCCGGCGGCGCTGACATGTGGGTGCGACGCGCTGCCGCGCTTCATGCCTGCGAAAGCCGGCGGCGGCGAGGGAGCGCCGCGCCCGAAGGAGCCATGCCCCGATGCCCACCCGTCTCCGCCGTTCCGTCCTTCCCCTTGCCCTCCTCCTGCTTGCCGCAGCCCCTGCCGTGAAGGCGCAGGTGCCGCCCCCGCCACCGGCGACGCTCGTGGTCCGCGCCGAGGCCACCCGCACGGCCGCGCCCGATCTCGCGGTGCTGAGCGCGGGCGTGGTGACCCAGGCGCCGGATGCCGCTGCAGCCATGGCCGAGAACGGCCGGCGCATGAACGCGGTGGTCGCCGCGCTGCGCCGGGCCGGCGTCGAGCCGCGCGATCTTCGCACCAGCCAGCTCTCCGTCCAGCCCCAGTATCGCTACGGCGAGGGCCGGGCGCCCGCGATCACCGGCTACCAGGCCGCAAACCAGGTGACGGTGCGGCTGCGGGATCTCGCGCGGATCGGCCCCGTGGTCGATGCGCTGGTCAAGGAGGGTGCCAACCGCATCGACGGGCCGAGCTTTGCGATCGAGAAGCCCGAGCCGCTCCTCGACGAGGCGCGTGCCGAAGCGGTGAGGGCGGCGCGCGCTCGTGCCGAGCTGCTTGCCGCCGCTGCCGGTGTCCGGATTGTCCGCGTGCTCGCGATCGAGGAGCAGGGGGCAGCACCCGAGTTCCGGCCGGTGATGCGCAGCATGGCGGCCGCGCCGATGGACTCGGCCGTGCCTCCGGTCGAGGCCGGCGAGAGCGAGCTCCGCGCCGGGGTCACCGTCACCTACGAGATCGCCCCGGCCCGCTGAGCCCCGGCCCCTCGCGCCCCCGGCCCCTCGCGCCCTCGGCCCCTCGCGCCCCCGGCCCCTCGCGCCCCCGGCCCCCCGCGCCCCCGGCCCCTCGCCCCGCTGCCTCGCGCTTCCCGCCCGTCTCAGGCCTTGACCGACTTCGACAGCTGGCCGACGAAGGTCTCGAAGTCCTTCGCTTCGCGGAAGTCCTTGTAGACGCTGGCGAAGCGCACATAGGCCACGGGGTCGAGCTGCTCCAGGCCCTGCATCACGAGCGCGCCGATCTGGCCAGCCTCCACTTCCGTCTCCCCAAGCGCCTCGAGCTGGCGTTGCACGGAGGAGACGAAGCGCTCGATCCGGTCGGGGTCGATGTCGCGCTTGCGGCAGGCGATCAGGATCGACTGCGCCAGCTTCTCGCGGTCGAAGGGCTCCTTCTTCCCCGACTTCTTGATGACGACGAGCTCGCGCAGCTGCACGCGCTCGAAGGTGGTGAAGCGCGCGCCGCAGTTGTGGCACTGGCGGCGGCGACGGATCGCGGTGCCGTCCTCGGTCGGACGGCTGTCCTTCACCTGGGTGTCTTCCGAGTGGCAGAAGGGGCAGCGCATCAGCCCTTCCGCGTGAGGGTCCGCAAGTAGCCGAGCCCGCCGCCGATGAGGGCGCCGAGCAGCGGGTTCAGGATGAGGAGCCCGGCCGCCGCTCCCACCCCGGCGCCGATCGCCACGTTGCGGCCGAGCGGGGTCTTGAGCACCGCGCGCGCCGTGCCCGTCACTTCCCGGCCCTTCTCGCTCTCGAGCGCCCGGCGGCCTGCCGCCTGCGCCCGTTCGAGCGCCTGCTCCGCCGTCTCGAACGCCTTGTCGGCCACCTCGGCCACCTTCTGCCCCGTCTCGGTCTCGAGGAGCTTCCGGCCCTTCTCCACCGCTTCCTCGGCCAGCTGCTCGACCCGCTCGGCAAGCGGCGCCGGGGAAGCCGCCCCGGCCGTCGCGCCGTCGGTCGGCGCCTTCGCGTCCGCCTTCGGCGCGCGCGGCTTGCGCGGCGTCTTCGGCTTGGCGGGCGCATCCGGAGCGGCAGCAGCGGCCGGCTTGCGGCGGACCCTGGGCTTCGGCGCCTCCTCGGTCATCTCTCGGTCCTCCCGCGCTGGCGCGTCATGCGTAGATGGGGAAGCGGGCGGTGAGCGCCTTCACCCGCGCGCGCACTTCGGCTTCCACCTTGCCGTTGCCCTCGTGGCCGTTGGCCCTGAGGCCGTCGAGCACGTCGGCGATCATCTCGCCGATCGCGGCGAACTCGGCCTGGCCGAAGCCGCGGGTGGTGCCGGCCGGCGAGCCGACGCGGATCCCGCTCGTTTTCGTAGGCGGCAGCGGGTCGTTCGGCACGCCGTTCTTGTTGCAGGTGATGCCGGCGCGCTCGAGCGCCTCGTCGGCGTCCGCCCCGGTCAGGCCCTTGGGCCGCAGGTCGACGAGGGCGAGGTGGGTGTCGGTGCCGCCGGCGACCAGCGCGCAGCCGCGCCGCTCGAGCGTGGCCGCAAGCGTCTTGGCATTGGCGACGACGGCCGCTGCATAGTCGCGGAAGGCCGGCCGCAGCGCCTCGCCGAAGGCGACGGCCTTCGCCGCGATCACGTGCATGAGCGGACCGCCCTGAAGGCCGGGAAACACGGCCGCATTCAGCTTCTTGGCAAGGTCCGGGTCGTTGGCGAGGATCATCCCGCCGCGCGGGCCTCGGAGCGTCTTGTGGGTGGTCGTCGTCACCACATGGGCGTGGGGGAAGGGCGAGGGGTGGACTCCGGCCGCGACCAGCCCGGCGAAATGCGCCATGTCGACCATGAGATAGGCGCCGACCCGGTCGGCGATCGCGCGCATCGCCGCGAAGTCGATGATGCGCGGATAGGCAGACCCCCCGGCGATGATGAGGCGAGGCTGCTCGGCCACCGCCTGTGCCTCGACGGCGTCATAGTCGATCCGGTGGGTCTCGGGGTGGACGCCATAGTGGACGGCGCGGAACCACTTGCCCGACTGCGCCGCCTTCGCCCCGTGGGTGAGGTGGCCGCCGGCGTCGAGCGACAGGCCCATGATCGTGTCCCCCGGCTTGAGCAGCGCGAGGAACACCGCGCCATTGGCCTGCGCGCCCGAGTGGGGCTGGACGTTGGCGAAGGCGCAGCCGAAGAGGGCCTTCGCCCGCTCGATCGCGAGGCTCTCGACGATGTCGGCGTGCGCGCAGCCCTGGTAGTAGCGCTTGCCCGGATAGCCCTCGGCATATTTGTTGGTGAAGACCGAGCCCTGCGCTTCGAGAACGGCCCGGCTCACGATGTTCTCTGACGCAATGAGCTCGATCTGCTCCTGCTGGCGGGCAAGCTCGCCCCTGACGGCGGCGGCGACCGCCGGGTCGGCCTCGGCAAGCGAGTCGGTGAAGAAGCCGTCGAAGAGGGGCAGCGGTTGGGTGCTCATCGTCTATCCCAGCTTGGCGACGCGGGCGGCGTGGCGGCCGCCGGCGAAGGGGGTGGCAAGGAAGGTGGCCAGCGCATCGCGCGCCGTCTCGGTGCCCACGAGGCGGGCGCCGAGCGCAATCATGTTGGCATCGTTGTGCTCGCGGGCGAGGCGCGCGGAGAGATGGTCGTGGACGAGCGCGCAGCGCACGCCGGGCACCCGGTTGGCGGCGATCGCAATGCCGATGCCCGACCCG
This sequence comes from Thermaurantiacus tibetensis, assembly GCF_015354055.1. GTDB lineage: Bacteria > Pseudomonadota > Alphaproteobacteria > Sphingomonadales > Sphingomonadaceae > Thermaurantiacus > Thermaurantiacus tibetensis. The sequence continues at coordinate 608,091 of NZ_JACHTM010000002.1, read as the reverse complement.
CAGACGACGACGCCCAGGTCGGCCCGGCCGCCGGCCACCGCCTCGGCGCAGGCGCGGCCGAAGTCCGGGTAGTCGACCGAGGTCTCGGCGTCATGGGCGCCCAGATCCTCGAGCGCGTGCCCGCCGGCGCGCAGATCCTCGGCAAGCAGCGCCTTCAAGGAAAAGCCCGCATGATCGGAGGCGATGGCAATGCGCAAGGCGCGACCTCAAGCGCTGGTGGACAGGCAAGTCCTATGCACCAACTTCTGGCCATGGCCAAGCGCGCCCGCCGGTGGCATCGCGGCCATGATGGAGGAGCCGTTCCGCCCCGCCGCCACCCCGCAAGACTGGCCGGCGATCGCCGCCTCGCTTGCCGCGCGTGGCCACGCGCTCGATCTCGCCGAGCCGCCGCGGCAGTTCGCCGGCGGCCTTGCGAACCTCAACTACCGCGTGCGGCTCGACGGCGCGCCTGCAGTCTTCCGCCGCCCGCCGCCAGGGCCGCTTGCCCATGGTGCGTCCGACATGGTGCGCGAGGCGAAGGTGCTGGCGGCGCTCCACCCGGTCTTTCCGCTGGCGCCCCGGCTGCTTGCCTTCTGCCCCGACGCCAGCGTCATCGGCGTGCCCTTCCAGCTCCTCGAATGGCGGCCCGGCCTCGCTGTCGCTGGCGAACTGCCGCCCGGCCTCGGCGCGCAGGCCCATCGCTGGATGCTCCCGGCCCTCGTGGGGGCGCTCGCCGCGCTGCACCGGCTCGACCCGGCCGGGGTCGGCCTTGGCGACCTCGGCCGCGCCGAGGGCTTCGCCGCGCGCCAGCTCTCGGGCTGGGCGCGCCGGGCGCACGCCGCCTTCGCCGACGAGGCGCCGCCGGCGCTGTCCCCCCTTCTTGCCCGGCTAGAGGCAACCCTGCCCCCCGACGTCCCCGCGCGGCTCCTCCACATGGACCCGAAGTTCGACAACCTGCTCGTCGATCCCTCTGCCGCCACCGCCACCGCGCTCATCGACTGGGACATGGCGACGCGCGGGCCCCCCACCTTCGATCTTGCGGTGCTGCTCTCCTACTGGATCGAGCCGGGCGATCCGCCGGCGACCCACGCGCTCCAGGCCGTGCCCTCGCTGGCACCGGGCTGGCCGGGGCGTGCCGCCGTCGTCGCCGCCTATGCCGCAGCCGCCGGCCAGCGCCCGCCGCACCTCGGCTGGCACCTCGCGCTCGCGCGGCTCCGGCTGGCGACGGCCTGGATGCAGCTCTATCGGCTTTGGCAGCGCGGCAGCCTCGAGGGCGCGCGCTACAGCGGGTTCGCCCGGCTCGCCGGCGCAATCCTCGCCCAGGCGCTCGACCAGTTCGGAGAGGAGCCATGATCGACTTTGCCGTTCCGCCTGCCCTCGCCGCGCTCGCTGCCCGCGTGCGCGCCTTCGTCGCCGACGAGATCGTGCCCTACGAGCGGGACCCGCGGCTCACCCACCACGGCCCGACCGATGCGCTGCGCGCCGAGCTCGTCGGGAAGGCGCGCGCCGCCGGCCTGCTGACCATCCAGGCGCCGAAGGCCCTCGGCGGCATGGGCCTCTCCCACGTCGAGCAGGCGCTCGTGTTCGAAGCGGCCGGCTGGTCCACGCTGGGGCCCATCGCCATGAACTGCGCTGCGCCGGACGAGGGCAACATGTTCCTGCTTTCGAGGATCGCCCGGCCCGACCAGGTGGAGCGCTTCCTCCTTCCCATGATCCGCGGCGAGCGGCGCTCGGTCTTCGCCATGACCGAGCCCGACGGCGCCGGCTCCGACCCGGGCCAGCTGAAGACCGAGGCGGTCTTCGACGGCGAGGCCTACAGCATCACGGGGCGCAAGTGGCTCATCACCGGTGCGGAAGGGGCGAAGACCTGGATCATCATGGCCCGCGTCGCCGACAATCCGCACGGCCCCTCGGGCCCGACCCTGTTCCTCTGCGAGGGCGGCACGCCTGGCATCGTCATCGAGCGGCGGATGAACTCGATGGACCGCAACTATGTGGAGGGCCATGCGGTGGTGCGGTTCGAGGGCCTGCGCCTGCCGCCCGAGGCGGTGCTGGGCGAGGTGGGCGAGGCCTTCCGCTACGCCCAGATGCGCCTTGCGCCGGCGCGGATGACGCACTGCATGCGCTGGCTCGGCGCGGCCAGCCGTGCGCAGGCCATTGCCCTCGATCACGCCCGGCGGCGCACCGCCTTCGGCAAGGTGCTGGGCGAGCACCAGGGGGTCTCGTTCATGCTCGCGGAGAACGAGATCGACCTCAAGGTCTCGCGCCTCCTCGTCTGGGAGACGGCATGGCGCATGGACCGGGGCGAGAAGGCGCGCCACGAGAGCTCGATCGCCAAGGCCGAGGTCTCGGAGCGGCTGTTCCGGGTCGCCGACCGCTGCGTCCAGGTGCTGGGCGGCATCGGCACGACGGACGAGACGGTGGTCGAGATGATCTACCGCGACATGCGCGGCTTCCGCCTCTACGACGGCCCGACCGAGGTTCACAAATACGCCATCGGCCGCCAGCTGATGCGCGCGGGAAGCGCGTTCACGGCAACCCCCGAAGCCGACGACGCGCTCCCGCGCGCGGCCGAATGAACGGGGGGAAGGCGGCGGAACGGCTCTGGCAGGGCCGGTTCCTCGAAGTCCACGCGGCGCCCTGGGGCGAGGGCGGGCGCTGGGAATATGTGACGCGGGTGAACCGCATCGCGGCGGCCGTCATCCTCGCCGTGACCGATGCCCGCGAGGTGGTGCTCGTCGAGCAGCACCGGCCGCCGCTCGGCAGGCCGGCGATCGAGCTTCCCGCGGGGCTCGTCGGCGACGAGACGGCGGGCGAGGATCCGCTTTCGAGCGCGCGGCGCGAGCTTCTCGAGGAGACCGGCTTCATGGCGCGGCGATGGGAGGATTTCGGCACCTTCGCCTCCTCGCCCGGCATGCTGGGGGAGATCTTCCACTTCTTCCGCGCGACCGGCCTCGAGCGCGTCGGGCCCGGCGGCGGCGCGGGCGACGAGCGGATCACCGTGCACCTCGTGCCGCTTGCCGAGGTGCCGGCGTTCGTCGCCGCCGCCCGCGCGCGCGGCTGCGCCATCGACACGCGCCTCCTCGCGCTCCTGCCGCTGCTGCCATGACGTCGCCTGCCCCGACGGGTGCCGGCAACCGCGCCGCGGTCGCCGCCGCCATGCCCTCGCTCCTGGCCCACGAAGGCGTGTGGGAGGGGGAGTATCTCCACCTTGACGCGGACGGGGCGCTTCTCGACCGGCACCACGCCCGGGTGGAATGCCATTTCCCCGACGACGGACCGTTCCACTATGTCCAGCGCAACCTGTTCCGCTGGGCGGACGGGCGGGAGCGCAGCGCCGAGCTTCCGGGCGTGCTTCGGGAGGGCCGGCTGTGGTGGGACGTGCAGGCCTTTGCCGGCTGCGCCTGGGAGGGCGGCGAGGGCGTCATCCTGCTCCGCCTCGACCGCCGCGACGCCCCGGGCCTCTCCTTCACCGAGGCGATCGTGCTGGGAGAGGGCGGCAAGGAGCGCGCGCGCACCTGGCACTGGTTCCGCGGCGGGCGGCTGGTGCGGCGCACGCTGTGTGCCGAGCGCCGCGTGGCAGGGCCGGGCTGAGGGCCGGCCGCCGGTTCAGCGCCCGAGCGCTTCCTCGAGTGCGAAGAGCCGGAGCGCGCGGGCGAGCGGCACGCTGCGCGCCTCGTCCACCTGCGCCACGAGTGCGCTCGTTGGCACACCGCGCCGCGCGGCCGCGGCGTCGAGCACGGCCCAGAATTCCGGCTCGAGCGCGACCGAGGTGCGGTGGCCCTGGATGGTGAGGCTGCGCTTCTCGAGCCCGTCGTCGCGCCCCGGCATGGGCAGACCTTCCTCCCCGGCTCCGGAAGGGCCGGCGCCTCTCGCCCGGCCCGGGGGCCGCTTTGTCCCTGCCCCGCCGCTCCGGCCCCGCCGACCCCCGGCCGCCGGCCTCAGTACATGTGCTGGCCGCCGTTGATCGAGAGCGTCGAGCCGGTGATGAAGCCGGCGTCCTCGGCGGCGAGGAACACGACGCCCCGGGCGATCTCGTGGGCCTGGCCGAGGCGGCCCATGGGGATCTTCGCCACGATCTTCTCGAGCACGTTCGGCGGCACGGCGGCCACCATGTCGGTGTCGATGTAGCCGGGCGCCACCGCGTTCACCGTCACGCCGAAGCGCGCCCCCTCCTGGGCGAGCGCCTTGGTGAAGCCGTGGATGCCCGACTTGGCCGCGGCATAGTTCACCTGGCCGATCTGGCCGGCCTGGCCGTTGATCGAGCCGATGTTGACGATGCGGCCCCACTGCCGCTCGCGCATGCCGGGGAACACCGCCTTCGCCATGTTGAAGCAGCCGCCGAGGTTCACGTCGATGACCTCCTTCCACATCTCGTAGGTCATCTTGAGAAGCGTCGCGTCGCGCGTGATCCCGGCGTTGTTGACGAGGATCTCGACCGGGCCGTGCTCCGCCTCGATCCGCGCGACCGAATCGAGACAGGCCTGATGGTCGGCCACGTTCCAGCGGTAGGCGGGGATGCCGGTGCGCTCGGTGAAGGCCTTCGCCCGCTCCTCGCTGCCCACGTAGTTGGCCACCACGCGCCGGCCCGCCTCCTTCAGCGCCAGCGAGATCGCCTCGCCGATGCCCCGCGTTCCCCCCGTCACCAGCGCAAGCCGTTCCATCGGTTCCTCCCTCTCTCCCGGCAGGAACCCTAGACCGCGCCCGTCACCCCTTCAAGCTGGAGCCAGCCGGAAAGCTCCTGCCGCACCAGCACTTCCAGCATCTCCATGCCCGTCTCCGTCGCATTGAGGCAGGGGAGGTAGGCATAGTCGGTTCCGCCCGCGGCAAGGAACGCCGCGCGCGCCTCGATCGCGATTTCCTCGAGCGTCTCGAGGCAGTCGGCGGAGAAGCCCGGGCAGGTGACCGCCACGCGCCGCACGCCGGCGGCGGCAAGCTCGAGAAGGCGCGGCTCGGTGTAGGGCTGGAGCCACTCGGCCGGCCCGAAGCGCGACTGGAAGGTCACTTCCACCCGGTCGGCCATGCCGAGCGCCTCGCCGAGGAGGCGCGCCGTCTTGCGGCACTGGCAGTGGTAGGGGTCCCCCTTGAGAAGGGTCGAGACCGGCATGCCGTGGAAGCTCATGACGAGCCGCTCGGGCACGAAGGGCAGGGCGGCGAGCTGGTCTCCGACGAGCCGCGCAAGTGCGGCAATGTGCGCCGGGTGGTCGAAATAGGGGGGAAGCGTGCGCAGCGCCGGCATCCAGCGCTCGCCGGCCAGCTGGCGGAACAGCTCCTCGAGGGCCGTTCCCGTCGTCGCGCTCGAGTACTGCGGGTAGAGGGGGGCCACGAGGATCCGGTCGCAGCCGGCCTCGCGCATCGCCCGCAGCCGCTCGGCGATCGCCGGCGCGCCGTAGCGCATGGCGAAGTCGACATGGACCTCAGGGCCGAGCCGGGCGGCGAGCGCCTCGGCCTGCGCCCGGGTGATGACGCGAAGCGGGCTGTCGTCCGCCTCGCGGTCCCAGATGGCGGCATAGGCCTCGGCCGTCCGCGCCGGCCGGCTCAACAGCACGAAGCCGTGGAGCACCGGCAGCCAGATGGCGCGGGGGAGCTCGACCACCCGCGGGTCCGAGAGGAACTGGCGCAGCCACGGCCGCACGGCAGCAGCGGTCGGCGCCTCAGGCGACCCGAGATTGATGAGGAGCACGCCGACCCGGCCGACCGAGACGGGCGGATGGTCCGCCGGCCGGTGCGGGTCGCTGCCCCGCTCAGGCGTCTGCATCAGCAAGCGGCAGTCTCCGCGCGCGGGTCCCCGTCGCCCGGGCGAGCGCGTTCGCAAGGGCCGGCGCAGCCGGCGGCGTGCCCGCCTCTCCCACGCCGCCGAGCGGCCCGCCGCCTTCGATGATCCGGGTGGTCATGACCGGCGTTTCGGCAAGCCGCAGCAGGGGGTGGGTGTCGAAGTTGCGCTGGACCGCCATGCCGTCCTCGAAGTCCACCCGCCCGTGGAGCGCCGCGCACAGGCCCTGCAGCACCCCGCCCTCCACCTGCGCCTTCACCGAATCCGGGTTGATGGCCCGTCCGCAGTCGATCGCCGACCACACCCGGGCGATGCGCACCGCGCCGTCGACGACGCCGGCCTCGACGACGACGCCCACGATGGAGCCGAAGCTCTCGTGGAGCGCCACGCCCTTGGCGAGGCCTTCCGGCGAGGGCTCGCGGAACCGGCTGTCCTCGGCGACGGCGCGCAGCACCGCGGCGTGGCGCGGCCGCTCCTCGAGGTGGGCGAGGCGGAAGGCCACCGGGTCCTTGCCTGCCCGCTCCGCCAGCTCGTCCATGAAGCACTCGACGAAGAAGGCCGAGAAGCTGTGGCCGACCGAGCGCCAGTAGCCGAGCGGCACCGGGGTCACGACCGGCACGTGGGTGGCCCGGAAGGCGCCGGTTGCGTAAGGGATGGTCTCCGCCCCCTCGATCGCCTGGGCGCTCGCCGAGTCCGGCGCAGGGGCGAAGCGGGGCATGTTGCGGCTCATGAAGCTCGCCGAGAGGTTCGGCACCGCGATCCGCACGTCGAGGGCCGCAACGCGCCCGTCCTGCCCAAGCGCGCCGCGCAGCCGCGCCGCTGCGGCAGGGCGGAAGCGGTCGGCCTGGAAGTCCTCCCCGCGGCTCCACTGCAGCTGCACCGGCCGGCCGATGGCCTTGGCGATGAGCGCGGCCTCGACGAAGTGATCGGCCTCGGCCTTCCGGCCGAAGCCGCCGCCCAAGAGCGTCGGATGCACGGTGACCTGCTCCTCGGGCACGCCGAGCGCGCGGGCGACGGCCATGACGGCAAGCGTGAGCGACTGGGTGGGCCCCCAGAGCTCGACACGCCCCTCCTCGATACGGCAGGTGGCGACCATCGGCTCCATGCAGGCGTGGGCGAGGAAGGGCACGGCATAGTCGGCAACAAGCGGCCGCGCACCAAGCGCCTCCTCCACCGAGTCCGCCCCCGCCACCCGCTTGCCCCCGGTGTCGCCTGCGGCGGCCGCCTCGAGCGCGGCGGCAATCCAGTCGCCGGCCGGCTCCCCGTCGGTCTCCCACACCGGCTCGAGCCGTTCGAGCGCGCGCATCGCCTCGAAGGTCGTCGCTCCCGTCGTCGCCACCCAGTTCGCGCCGCGAATGGCCCGGCTGCCCTCGGGCCCCCTGACCGTCACCAGCCGGCCGTTGCCCGCGGGGCCGTGGGCGATCGCGGCGAAGACCATGCCGGGCACGCGCACGTCGGCGCCGAAGCGCGCCGAGCCGTCCACCTTGGGCGGCAGGTCAAGCCGCGGCAGCGGCCGGCCCACCAGCCGCCGCTCTCCCTCCGGCCGAAGCGTTGCATGCTCGGCATCTGCCGGGTCCGCCACGCGGACTGCGTCGGCAAAGGGCATGCGGTTCGCCTTGTGGATGACGAACCCGTCCCGGGCGTCGACGGCATCCGCCGGCACGCCCCACGCTCTTGCCGCCGCGCCGCAGAGCATGGCGCGCGCTGCGGCGCCTGCCTCGCGCAGGATGTCATGGTAGCCGCGGATGGAGGTGCTGCCGCCGGTCAGCTGCAGGTTCATCCGGCGGATCACTTCGGCCCCGGCGAAGGCAGCGATGTCGCGGATGACCGGCGGCAGCCCGGCGGTCCCCAGCTTCGCCATGCCGACGTGCGCATAGGCCGGGTGGAGAGGCGCGGGCTCGACGGCGACCGTCCGCCAGTCGGCGCCCATCTCGTCGGCGAGGATCTGGGCAAGGCCCGACCAGGCGCCCTGGCCCATCTCGGCCTGCGGCAGGGCGAGGATCACCCGGCCCTCGGGCGAGACGCGCACCCAGGCGTTGAGCGCGACCTCCCCGTCCCGCGCCAGCGGCGGCGCGCCCCAGTCGCGCGGCCAGACGAGGAAGCCGATGGCAACCCCGAGCGTTGCCCCGGCGCCGATGAGGAAGCCGCGCCGGCTGACGCGTGCGCCGCGCGCAGGGGCGGGTTCAGGGGAGGACCGCTGCAGCATCGCGCGCGCGTAGCATGGCGGGCGCCGGCCACCAACAGGCCTGGCCGCCGCATGGCATGGCCGGCCGCTGCGCTGGTTCCGCTGTGCCCCCGCCCCGCCGCTCGTCCCCTTGGCTGCCGCGCCGCCCCGCCCGCCCCTCCCCGGCCGGCTTTTCCCGCCTCGGGAGCGTCAATTTCCTGACGCTTCCGCCGTCAACGTCTTGACGGCTTTCCGCCCGCCCGCGGCCCCCGGGGCCCTGCCGCCCGAGGGACCGGGGGTTGGCACGGAACTTGCACCCCTCCGCCCCGGTAACGGCCGGGGTCCGCAAGGGTTGCGCGGAACCCGGCAAGATCCGGGAGAAACGCCTTGGAAGAGACGAACCTGGACCGCCTCTGCCACTCCGACGTCCCCGACTTGGGCGCGGATCCGGCATCGCCCGCGCAGCTTGCCGAAGCGCTCGCGCGCGCCGGCGTCAGCCCGCCCGCATGGCCGGCCGACAGCCCGCTGCAGCGCCGCTTCCGCGCGGTGCTTGCCCGCGTGCTTGCCGCCCCGGATGCGCCTGTCGCCGAAGACCCGGCAAGCCAGGCCCTGTTCCGCGAGGCCGCCCGCGCCGCCGCCACCCAGGTGAGCGTGCTCATCGAGGGCCCGTCGGGCACCGGCAAGGAGCTCGTCGCCCGCGCCGTCCACGCGGCCAGCGCCCGCGCCACCGGCCCGTTCGTTGCCGTCAACTGCGCCGCCCTCCCCGAGACGATGCTCGAGGCGCTCCTCTTCGGCCACGAGAAGGGGGCCTTCACCGGGGCGGCGGGTGCCTCCATCGGCCTCGTCCGCGCGGCTGACGGCGGCACCCTCTTCCTCGACGAGCTCGGCGAGCTGCCGCTCCCACTCCAGGCCAAGCTGCTCCGCGTCATCCAGGAGCGCGAGGTGCTCGCGATCGGTGCCGTCCGCCCCGTCCCCGTCGACGTCCGCCTCGTCGCGGCCACCAACCGCGACTTGGCCGCCGCGGTCGCGGAAGGCCGGTTCCGCGAGGATCTCTACTGGCGGCTTGCCGTCTTCCCGCTGCGCACGCGGCCGCTTGCCGAGCGCCCGGCCGACATCCTGCCGCTCGCCGCAAGCTTCCTCCTGCGCTTCGCCCGTGCCGAGGGCCGGCCGCTCCCCGTGCCCGACGACGGCGCGCTCGAGGCGCTCCTCGACCATGGCTTCCCCGGCAACGCCCGCGAGCTCGACAACCGCCTCCAGCGCGCGGCGATCGTCGCCGGCGCTGCACCCATCGGCCGGCTCGACCTCGGGCTGCCGTCCCCGGCCGTCGCGCCCGTCGGCGCCGCCCACGATCCCGAGAGCGCCGGCGGCCTCATCCTCGCCGTCCGCCTGCGCGAGGCCGAGGCCATCCGCGAGGCGATCGCCGCCACCGGCGGCCGCAAGGGGCTGGCGGCCGCCCGCCTCGGCATCAGCGAGCGCACCCTGCGCTACAAGCTCGCCGCCCTCGCCGGGCGGCCGCGCACGCCGGGCGACGGCCGGCGGCGGGCCGCCGGCGGCAGCACCCGCGGCGGAGACACGCTCCAATGAGCGCGATCGACGCCCGGCTCGGCCTTTCCGGCGTGCTGGCACTGCGCGCCCAGCTCCTCGAGCGCAGCCAGACTCTCGGCAAGGCAACGCTTGCGGCCTCCGCGAGCGCGCCCTCCGAGAGCGGCAGCGCGAGCTTCGCCGACGCGCTTGCAGCCGTGAACCGCCTCCAGAAGGCAAGCGAGGCGAAGACCGCTGCCTTCGAGCGCGGCGAGACCCACGATCTCGCCGAGGTGATGCTCGCCCGGCAGAAGGCCTCCATCGCCTTCGAGGCGACGCTCCAGGCGCGCAACCGCCTGCTCGGCGCCTACCGCGACATCATGAACATGCCGGTCTGAGGGGGCGCCCGTGGCCGATCCCGTTCCCGCCCTTGCCCCCGGCGCCGACGGCGCGGAGGCGCCACGCGCCACCCGGCTGCCGGCCTTCCTCGCCGGCCCGCTCGCCCGGCTGCGCGAGAACCCGCTCCTCTCCCGCGCGCTTCTGCCTGCGCTCGGCGTGGCGGCCCTCGTGCTTGCCGCCATGCTCTGGCTGCTGTTCGCGCCTGCCGAGCGCACGGCCCTCTTCCGCAACCTGCCCGATGCCGACAAGGCCGCGGTCTTCGCGGCCCTCGAGGCGAACGGCCTCGACGTCGCGCTCGATCCGAAGAGCGGCGCCGTCCTCCTGCCGCCGCAGGACCACGCCCGGGCGCGGATGCTGCTTGCCGCGGAAGGCCTGCCCAAGGCGGCGCCCGGCGCGCTCGACATGCTGGGTGACATGCCGCTCGGCACGTCGCGCGCGGTCGAGGCGGCGAAGATCCGCAAGGCCGGCGAGCAGGAGCTCGCCCGCGCGATCGAGACGCTCGACGGCGTCGAGCGCGCGCGCGTCATTCTCGCCGTGCCCGAGCCCTCGCCCTTCGTGCGTGAGCGGCCCGAGCCCAAGGCTTCGGTGACCGTGACGCTCGCGCGCGGGCGCTCGCTGTCCGCCGAGGAGACCCGGGCCATCGCCCATCTGGTCGCCGGGGCGGTGCCCGGGCTTGCCGCCGACTCGGTCGCAATCGCCGATCAGACCGGCCGCCTGCTCGCCGGCGGCCCGGGGAGCGCCAGCCAGACCGCGCTTGCCCGGCGCCTCGAGCTCCAGCTGCGCATGGAGCAGCGCGCGCGCGACGCCATCCTCGCCCTTCTCGGCCCCATCGTCGGGCCCGAGGCGCTGACCGCCGAGGTCGCGATCGAGCTCGACCTCTCCACCCGCGAGGCGGCGACCGAGCGCTTCGACCGGGACGGCGCGCTCCGCTCGGAATCCCTCTCCTCCTCGACGGCGACCGAGCCGCGCGCCATCGGCATCCCCGGCGCGCTCACCAACACCACGCCGGCCGCGCCCCAGATGACGGCCCAGGCCCCGCCGCCCGCGACGGGGCCGACCGAGTCCACCACCCGCAGCGAATCCGCCACCCGCAACTACGAGCTCGGCCGCTCGGTCGAGGTGATGGCGAACGCGGGCGGTACCATCCGTCGCATGACGGCGGCCGTCGTCATCCGCGACGATGCGCTCGGGCCGCCTGCGCAGCGCGCTGCGATGCTGCGGCAGATGGAGGCCCTCGTCCAGGGCGCCATCGGCTACGACCAGGCGCGCGGGGACCGCGTCACGGTCGTCGCCCGCCCCTTCGCCCCGCCCGCGGTCGAGACGGTGCCCGTCTGGCGCGAGCCGCTGGTGATCGAGGGCGCGAAGTGGCTTGCCGCCGCGCTCGTTGCCGTCGCCATCCTCCTCTTCGTCGTGCGGCCGCTGCTTGCGAAGTGGCCGAGGGAGGCCCCCGCGCCCCAGCGCCCCAGGCCGGTCGAGACCGCCATCCGGCTCGAGCCCCGGGTGATCGACTATTCCGCGAAGCTGACCGAGGCCCGGCTCCTTGCCTCGACCGACGCTGCCCGGGCCACCGCCGTCGCAAGGCGGCTCCTGGCCGAGGAGGATGTCTGAGCCGTGCCGCAGCTCCCCGGCCCCACCCTCAGCCTCGCCGAGCCGGCGAAGCTCACCGGCGCGCAGAAGACCGCCCTTCTTCTCCTGCTCCTCGAGGAGGACCAGGCGGCAGCCCTCCTCGCCCGCCTCGAGCCCGCGGAAGTCGAGGCGGTCGGCAGGGCCATGCTCGATGTCGCGGAAGCGAACCCCGCCACCGTCGACCGCCTGCTCGACGAAGTGCTGGCCATCGCGGATGAGACGGTCGCGCTCGGCGAGGGTCCTCAGACCGTCCGCCAGCTTTTCGGCAAGGCCCTTGGCGACGACCGCGCCGGCGGCATGATCGACCGGCTCGGCGAAAAGGCACGCCCCCAGGCCTTCGCCCGGCTCGGCTGGATCGAGCCCTTCGCCATCGCGACCGTGCTCGAGACGGAGCATCCGCAGGCCCAGGCGCTCGTGCTTGCCCACCTTCCGCCCGAGCGGGCGGCGCGCGTGCTTGCCCAGCTTCCCGCCGAGCTCCAGCCCGACCTCGTGCGCCGGGTCGCCACCATGGGGCCAGTCAGCCAGCACGTGGTCGACGCCCTCGACGACGCCCTTTCCGCCCGGCTTGCCGCCTCCCCACCGCGCCAGCCCATCACCGACCTCGGCGGGATGAAGCGGGCCGCCGACCTCATCAACCTCTCCGGTCTCGACGAGGAGCTGGCGCTCGCCGCGCTGGGCGAGGCCGACCCGGATGCCGCCGACATCCTCGCCGAGACCCTCTTCACCTTCGAGGATCTCGACCGGCTCGACGACAAGGCGCTCCAGACCGTCATCCGCAACGTCGAGGCCGACGTGCTCGTGCCCGCCATCCGCGCCGCGAGCGAGGCGCTGAAGAGCCGGATCCTGAAGGCGATGCCGGCGCGCGCCGCCCAGGCGCTCGAGGACGAGATCGCCAACCGCGGCCCGGTCCGGGTGGAGGACGCCGAGGCCGCCAAGAAGGCCATTGCCGCTGCCGCGCGCCGCCTCTCCGCGGACGGCGTGATCAGCCTCCCCGGCAAGGGCCCGGCCTATGTCTGAGGCCGGCCCGCCCGTGCGGCCGGTGCCGCTCCGGCTCTTCCTTGGCGGGGACGCGCCCCCGGCCGAGCCTCCGCCCCCGCCTCCGCCCGACCCGGAGGCCCTCTTCCGCGACGGGTTCGAGGCCGGCGTAGCGGCCGCCCGCGCCGAGGCGGAGGCGGCGCTGGCGGCCGCCGAGGAACGTCATCGCCTTGAGCGCGCGGCCGCCGACGCGGCCGCTGCGGCGCTTCTCGACTCGCTCACCGATGCGCTGGCCGAGACGGCACTCGCGGTCGCTCGGGCCGTGCTCGCCGGCGAGCCGGCGGTGCGGCCGGAGCTGGTCCGCCGCCTCGTCGCCGACGTGCTGGCCGCAGCCCCCGCCGAGGCGCGCGGCCGCCTTCATCTCCACCCCGAGGCCCTGCCCCACCTCGCCGGGGCCGAGCCCCCCGGCTGGGTCCTCCTCGGCGACCCGACGCTCGATCGGCACGAGGTCAGGGCGGAGCTCGGCAGCCGCCAGATCCTCGCCAGCCTTGCCGAGCGCCTCGCCCACGCCGCCGGCGAGCTCGCAGGCCGCGCATGAGCGTCGAGCTTCTCCCGCGCGCTCATGCGGCCGCCGCGCGGGCGGCCGTGGCCGCCGCCGTTCTGAAGGATGCCGCCGCCGGCCTGGTCTTCCCGCCCGTCGAGTCCGGCGTCGTCACCGCCTTCGATGGCCTGCTGCTCACGGTCGAGGGCCTGGCCGACGGGCCCGGCGTGCTTCTCGAAGTGGAGGCGGAAGGCCCGCCGCTTCCTGCCGAGGTCATCGGCTTCCGCCGCGATGCCCTTCTTGCGATGGCGCTTGCCCGCGGCTCGGTGCGGCCCGGCGCCCGAGCCCGCCGGGTGGGCCGGGCCGACCGCGTCGCCCTGGGCCCCGAGCTCCTTGGCCGCGTCGTCGATGCGATGGGCCGGCCGGTCGACTCCGCCGGCCCGATCCGCGCCGCCGCCTCGGTTCCGCTCGACGGCCGGCCGGTCGCGCCCCTCGACCGCGCCGAGGTGCGCGAAGCCGTGCCCACGGGCGTGCGGGCGATCGACGCCCTCCTCACCCTCGGCCGCGGCCAGCGCATCGGCCTCATCGCTGGAACCGGGGTGGGCAAGTCCACCCTCATGCAGGATCTCGTCCGCGGCGTGCGCGCCGACGTGACCGTGGTCGCCCTCGTCGGCGAGCGCGGCCGGGAGATCTCGGGGTTCGTCGCCGGTCTCGGCGAGGCGTCCCGCGTCCATGTCATTGCCGTGCCGGCGGATGAGGCCGCCCCCTTGCGCGTCCGCGGCGCGCGCCGGGCGCTCGCGGTTGCCGAAGGCTTCCGTGGCCAGGGCGCGCACGTCCTTCTCGTCATGGACAGCCTGACCCGCGTGGCCCACGCCCAGCGCGAGGTGGGCCTTGCCGCCGGCGAGCCGCCCGGCCAGCGCGGCTACCCCGCCTCGGCGCTGGGCCTCATTCCCCGGCTCGTCGAGCGGGCCGGCTGCGACCGCCGGAGCGGCGGCGCCATCACCGCCGTCTTCACCGTGCTGGCCGACGGTGACGACCTTGTGGCCGACCCCGTGGTCGATGCCGCCCGCGGCGTGCTCGACGGCCACATCGTCCTCACCCGCGAGCTCGCCGCCCGCGGCCGCTTCCCCGCCATCGACACCTCGGCCTCCGTGAGCCGCACCATGGCCGCCTGCGTCGACCCGGCGCACCGCGCCGCGGCCGCGGCCTTCCAGCGCGACGCAGCCCTAGTCGAGGCCAACCGCGACCTCGTCGCCATGGGCGCCTACGCCGCCGGCCAGGACCCGGTGCTCGACCGCGCCATGGCCCGCGCGTCGCTCATCGAGCAGTTCCTTACCCAGCCGCCCGGCACGCCCGAACCCATGGAGACGACGCTTGCCCGGCTCCTCGCCACCTGGGGCGAGCCGGCAGGAGAGGCGCCATGACGGCGCGCCTCCGGCAACGGCGGGCCGGGCGCCTTGCCGCGCTCCGCGCGCGGGAGGCGGAGGCCGCCGCCCGCCTTCTCGCCGCCCGGCTGGTGGCCGCAGGCCAGGCCGAGGCGCTCGCGCAGCGGGCTCGGGCTCTCGTCACCACCGCCGGGCCGCCCGCCGGGGCGGTCCCGGCCGCCACGCTCGCCGCCGGTGCTGCGCTTCGCGCGCTCCTCGCGCCCGTCCTCGTCGATGCCGAGGCGCGCCGTCGCGACGCGGCGGTCGCAGCCGACGCCCAGGCACGTGCCGCCGCTGCAGCCCGCGCCCGGGCGGACTCAGCCCGCCGCGCCGAACGCCGCGTGCACGCCGAGGCGCTTGCCGAACGCGAAGCCGCCGACGCGGCCGATTCTCCCCGTCCCTCCTGCGCCCGCGCCCCGGAGCCCGCCCCATGATCCCGGTCCTTCCGCCCGACCTCCCGCGCTTCCCCGCCGGAACTCCGGACTCCGGCCCCGAGCCCGACGATGGATTCGACCTGCTGCTTGCCACTGCCGACGCTGAGGCGGCCGAGGTCGCCGCAACGGCGCCAAGTGCCGCGCGCCGGCGCAGCCTCGGGCAGGGCTCCGATGTCTCCGCCGAGGCGCAGCTCCCTTCGCCGCTCGCCGCCCTGATCGCCGTCTCGGCAGAGCCTGCCGTTGCCCCGTCTCCCTCCGCCGAGCTTCCGCCTGGCGGCGCACCGGGCACGGGGGCGGACGTCCTCGAGGCGTCTCCCGCCGCATCGGGGGAGTTGCCCGCGCACATGCCCGCCTCCGGCCCCGCGGTGTCGGCCGCCGAGCCGCCCGCCGGGCCAGGCGGAGCGGCGCCGCCGCTGCCGCAGATCTCGGCCGCGGCCGCCCTCGACCCCGCGCCTGCGCGTCCGGCGCCCTCGGCTGCGGCACCGTTGGCCGCGCCGTCGCCTCGGCCTTCGCCCCAGCCTGCCTCGCCGGGCCCGCCGTTCGCCATCACTGTCGATCCTCCCCGCCCCGACCGTCCCGCGAAGGGTGCGGACGCGGCTGCCAGCCGGTCGCTGCGACCCGCGGGCGCGGCCGCCCCCGCCCCTGCGCTTGCCGAGTCGGCAGGCCCGGCGCGCCTCCTGGCGCCCGTGCCGCTTCCCCTCGCCCCCGCCCCATCCCCCGGTTCGCAAGGCTTGCAGACAGGTCAGACAGGTCCGGAATGGACCGACAGCCCACCCGAAGACCCCGCGTCCTTCTCCTTGCCCGACTCTCCCGCCGAAGCGGCCGAAACTGCGCCGCCTTCGGGGCATGTGGTGGGGGCGCGGCTTGCCGTGGGCAGTTCCGACCGCCTCCTCGTCACCCTTGCCGCTGCCTCGGCGGCCAGCCGCGACCTCCTCGAGCGCGAAACCGGCCAGCTCGCAGCCGACCTCTCCGCCGCTGGCGCCAGAGTGGAGGCAATCCGCGTGGACCTCGCCCCCCGCGTTAACCCAGATGGGCGTGGGGATGCGGCCGGCGGGCAGCATCCCGGCCCGGGGCAGGGTGGTGGAGCACCCTGGGAGCCGGCGCCGCCGCAGAAGCCGGCAGCGCTCCGGCAGCCCGATGTCCCGGGCGAGCATCCGGCGCGCGGGGCAGGCCAGCTCCGCCGGGCCGACGGGGGAAAGGTTGACCGCTATGCATGAGGCACGTGCAGCCGCGTCCGCGCGCCGTTTCGCTGACGGAGCCGCCCGCCATGGCTGAGGCGCTCACCATCACCGAGGACGCTCCCGCACCCCCGGCCAAGAAGCCGGGGCTCCTCAAGCGGCTCCTCCTGCCGCTCCTGCTCCTCGTCCTCGGCCTCGGTCTCGGCGCCGGCGGCATGCTCGTCGCGCCCACGCTCTTCCCCGACCTCTTCCCCTCCACCGCCGGGGAGGGCGAGGGGGAGGGTGCCGCACCCAAGCCGCGCAAGGTGAAGCATGCGCCGCTCAGCTACATCGAGCTGGACAACAGCTTCACCGCCAACCTCAAGGGCAGCGGCCGCTACATCCAGATCAAGATCGCCATGTCGACCCACGGCGGCGATCCCGTCGCCAAGGCGGTCGAGCAGCACAAGGTGGCCATCGTCGCCGCAACGCTCGCCGTCCTCGCCGACACGACGAGCGAGGACCTCGAGGCGCCAGGTGGCCGCGACCGGCTGGCCACGCGCATCCGCATGGCCATCAACGACGTCCTCATGCGAAAGTCGGGCGCGGCCGGCATCGACGACGTCTTCCTGACGAGCTTCGTGGTGCAGTGATGGCAGAGGCCCGGTCCGCGCTCCGCTGGCGGCCGGCGAGGGCCGAACCCGCGTCCGCGCCGCCGCCGCCACCGCCTCCGCCGACCCTCCCGCCGGGCACCGTCGATCTTCCGGCCTTCATCGGGTCCGTCGCGCCAGACCTCACGCGGCTCATCGGCGCCAGGGTCTCGCTCCGGGCCAGGGGCTGGCCGGAGGAATGCCCGGACCTCGTCGAAATCGTTCGCCTTCCGCTCGCTGGGCAGTCCATGCGCATCCTCCTCGACCAGGATGCACTCGAGGCCATGGTCGAGGCGATGTTCGGCGGCACGCCGTCGATGAGCCCGCACCGGGCCACAATCCTTCGCCTGCCGCCGTCGAGCGGCACCTGGGTCGCGGCCGGCCGCCTCATCAGCCAGGCCATGGCAGCCGGGCTCGCGGCCTCCGGAACGCGACCGACCGGGGCGGCCGTGCCCCCGCCCCGCATCCTCGCCGAGCCCGCGGACCGCAGCGTCCCGCACCTGTGGTTCGATCTCCTGGTTGCTGGCCGGCCCGGCAGCCTCGCACTGTCGCCGGTCCCCGCCCCGAACACGGCGGCGCCCTCTGCCGGCGTCGACGGGCAGGCTGCGGAGCCCCCCGCGGCCGCTCGGGCCGATGCCGCCGCCCGCCAGCCCGCGACGCCCGATTCCGCCGAATGGCGCGCGCGGGCCATGCGGCTTGCCCGCAGCGTCGAGATGGCCGTCGGCGTGCGCGTTGCCGAGCTGCGGCTGCCGCTCGCCGAGGTGCTGGCGCTGAAGCCGGGCAGCATCCTTCCCATCGCGCCGCCCGCCTCGCTCGGCCTCACCGTGGAGGGCGAGCCGCTGCCGCTGCCCGGCCGCGCCGCCGGATCCGCCGAGGAGACCGGCCAATGAACCAGATGACCCCAGGGCGGATGTCGCCCGAAAAGGCAAGGCCGGTCCGGCCGGGCAAGCGCCAGGGGCTCGAGATCGCCTTCGACCCCGAGGCCGATCCACTCGAGGACCTTGCCGATGCGGCCGCGTCCGCACCGCGCCAACGCGCGGCTGCAGGCGAGCCGGGAAACGATGCTCGCCAGACGCCCAACCTCGAACACCTCGACGAAGGGAGCGAAAGCGCCGCGCCCGGCCCAGCCGAACCCGAAGTTCCGGCAGCCGATCCGTTCGCTCTCCCCGGGGCTCCGGCCGGGCGTGGTGCGGATGCGCGGGAGACCGGGCGCGGGGTCGATGCAGAAGGTGCGTGCGGTGCGCCGTCAGGCGCGGCCCGTCCGGGCACCCGCCGGGCCGACCCGGCCGCTGCGGCGCGGCTCCTCGGCATTCCCGTGCCGCTTGCGAAGATCGAGGTGACGGTTGCCGTCGAGGTCGGCCGCACCCGGCTCACCCTCGCCGATCTCGTCTCCATCGAGCCGGGCGAACTCGTCGCGCTCGACCGCATGGCCGACGCACCCGTCGACGTCCTCGTCAACGGCAAGCCGTTCGCGAAAGGCGAGATCGTCGCCATCGGCGACCGCTTCGGCGTTCGGCTCACCGAACTCGTCGACTCCGGAGACCTGCCGTGATCGCCGACTTCCTCCTGCGGCTTCTCGTCGCCCTGCCGCTCGTGCTTGGTCTTGCCGTCGGCGCCCTTCTCCTCATGCGCCGCGGCTGGCTGCCGCTTCCCGCCGAGCTTGCGGCCCGCTGGCGAGCGGCTGGCGCCGGGCGCGGCGGCGCCTCGGCCGAGCCCTGCGGTTCCCGGCTCGACATCGTGGCCAGCCGCATGCTCCAGCCGGGCGTCCGCGTCGTGCTGCTGCGCCACGCCGGGCGCGACCATCTCCTTGCTGTCTCGCCCCAGGGCGTCACGGTGCTCGGCTCCGAGCCGGCACCGACCGAAGCCGTCGCCGAGCCCCTCCTCCGGCCGGTCCGCAGCGGAGCGGCGGCATGACCGGCCGCCTCGCCTCGTCCGCCCGCCCGCTGCGCCACCTCGCGGTGCTCGCGCTTGGCGTTGCCGCGCTGTTCGCGGCCGGGGCCGCCCGGGCGCAGGGCATCGCCCCGGCCGAGGCCGAGGGCACCCTGTTCGGCGGGCTGAAGGCGCTGGCCGAGGCCGGCGGGGATCGGGGCGCCCTGTCGCTCTCGCTCCAGGTGCTGCTCCTCATGAGCCTGCTCACGGTGCTGCCGTCGATCATGCTCATGATGACCGCCTTCCTGCGCATCATCATCGTGCTGGCCATCCTCAGGCAGGCGCTCGGGCTGCAGCAGGCCCCGCCCAACCAGCTCCTCGTGGGGCTCGCCCTCTTCATGACCTTCTTCGTGATGCAGCCTTCGCTTTCGGCCATCAACGCCGAGGCTGTGCAGCCCTGGGCAGCGGACCGCATTCCGGCCGAGGTCGCCATCGCCCGCGCCGGCGACGTGCTGCACGGCTTCATGATGGCCAACACGCGGGCGACCGACCTCAAGCTCTTCGCCGACATGGCCGGCGCCGGCCCCTTCGCGAAGCCCGACGAGGTGCCGATGCGGGTGCTCCTGCCGGCCTTCGCCACCTCCGAGCTCAAGACCGCCTTCCAGATCGGCGTCCTGCTCTTCCTGCCCTTCCTCGTCATCGACCTCGTGGTCGCAAGCGTCCTCATGGCGCTCGGCATGATGATGGTCTCCCCCGTCATGATCGCTCTCCCCTTCAAGCTCATGCTCTTCGTTGCGGTCGACGGCTGGAGCCTGGTGATGGCCTCGCTCGCGGCAAGCTTCGCCGGCGGGTAAGCCGCATGGGCGAGGACCTCCTCTACGACCTCGCGCGCCGCGGCCTTCTGGTGCTGACCCTTGCCGCGCTTCCGCCGCTCGGCGCCGCGCTGGCCATCGGGCTCGTCATCGGCCTCGTGCAGGCCGCAACCTCCATCAACGAGGCCACCCTCTCCTTCGTCCCCAAGCTCGTCGGGGTCTTCCTCGTGCTCGTCCTGTTCGGCGGGCTGATCGGCGGCCTCCTCGTCGACTTCACCCGCGAGGCGATCGAGGCGATCCCCGCGCTCGTCCGCTGACACGATGCTCTCGCCCGACCTTTCGCGCGCCGTCGCCGACCCGGAAGCCTATCTCGTCGGCCTGCTCTGGTGCTCGCTCCGCGCCGGCGGGGCGCTCGCCCTTCTCCCCTCGCTCGGCGGTCAGTCGATCCCCGTCCAGGTCCGGGTGGGCCTTGCGGCTGCGGTCGGCGCCTTCCTGCTCGCCGGGCCCGAACCACCCCGGCCGCCCGCCGACCTCCTCGGCCCCGCCGGGCTCCTCGGCGCGGCCGGCGAGCTTCTCATCGGCCTTGCCATCGCGCTTGCCCTCCATGCCGCCTTCGCCGCGGCACTGGTCGCCGGCGAATGGATCGCCCAGTCCATGGGCCTCGGCTTTGCCATGGTGGTGAACCCGACCGCCGGGCCCATGTCGGTGCTCGGCGCGCTCTTCCTGCTTCTGGCCTGGACCCTCTTCCTCGCCGCCGGCGGCCACCTTCTCGTCATCGAGGTGGTGGTCGAGAGCTACCGCGCCATGCCCTCGGCCGGCGCGCTCCTCGAGCCCGAGCGCCTGTCCGCCATCATCGGCTGGGGCGGGTTCGCCCTCGCGAGCGGTCTCGTCGCGGCGCTGCCGATGGGCGGCGCCCTCCTCCTCGTCAACCTCGTCATCGCCGTTGCCGCCAAGTCAGCCCCCCAGCTCAACCTCTTCGCCGTGGGCTTTCCGCTCATGCTCGCGGGTGGCATCGTCGCCCTGCCGCTTGCCCTTCCCGGCATGGCGACCGCGCTCGGCAACACCCTCCTCGACCTCCAGACAATGCTCCGGGCGGTGCTCCTTGGCTGAGCAGCCCGACAAGGACGAAAAGACCGAGGCGCCGACCCAGCGGCGGAAGGAGGAGGCGCGCCGCGAGGGGGACCTGCTCGCCTCGCGCGAGCTTGGCACTGCCTTGAGCGGCGTGGCCGGTGCCCTGTGGCTCTTCCTGTTCGGAGAGTCGCTCTCCGGCCGCTTCCGTGACGCCGGCGCCCACGCGCTCGCCTTCGGCCACGACGATCTCGTCGGCTGGAACCCGGTCGCCACGCTCCTCGGCCTCCTGGGCGCCATCGCCATCCCGCTCGCCGCCCTGGCCCTGATGGTGATCGTGGCCGTTGTCGCCGGCCGGGCCGTCACCGGCGGGCTCGTCTTCTCCGCGAAGCTGCTCGTGCCCAAGCCGGAACGGCTCGACCCGCTCAAGGGCTTGGCGCGGATCTTCGGCCGCCAGGGCGCGATCGAGCTCGTGAAGTCGCTCGCCAAGGCCGCCCTCCTCCTTGGCGTCGGCGCGGCCTTCCTCTGGAACGCCCGCGGCCTGCTCCTCGGGCTTTCCGCCGTGCCGCTCGAGGCGGCCATGCCGGCGCTTGCCGATCGCGCCGCGCTCCTCTTCCTGACTCTGGCCGCCGGGCTCGTCGTGATCGCCGGCGGGGACCTCCCCGTCCAGTTCCTGCAGTGGCTGCGGAAGCTCCGCATGACACGTCAGGAGCTCAAGGACGAGATGAAGCAAACCGAGGGCCGGCCCGAGGTGAAGGCGGCTTTGCGGCGGATGCAGGCGCAAGTGCTGAAGGCCGCCAACCGCAAGGCCGTCGCCGAGGCCTCGGTCGTCCTCGTGAACCCCAGCCACTTCGCGGTTGCGCTGCGCTACCGCCCGGGCGAGGATGCCGCTCCGGTCATCGTCGCCCGCGGGCGCGGCCCGGTGGCACTTGCCATCCGCGCCCTCGCCCAGGAACTCGGGGTGGTGACACTTGCCTACCCCGCCGTCGCCCGCGCCCTCTACTTCACCGGCCGCGTTGGCCAGGCCATCCGCGCCGATCTCTACGTCGCAGTCGCCACCATCCTCGCCTTCGTGATGCGCATGAACGAGCGGCCGGCCGATGCACGCGCGTGGGACCATCCGCCCGAGGTCGAGGTGCCGCCAGGACTGCGCTACGATTCCGAGGGGCGTCGCGAAGCCGCTGTTTGAGCGTTCATGCCGGCGGTGGCATGGGCGCTGACCGATGCCCGGCCGGATCCTGCTCGTCGTGCTGCTCCTGCTTGGTGCCGTCGGCGCCGTGGCGCAGCCCGTCGCCGTGGCCCGGTCGCTGGCGGTCGAGGCAACGGCCGAGGGTGCCCGGGTGCGCCTCGGGCTGGGGCGCGCGCCGGCGGGCGAGGTGACACGGTTCCACCTGACCAGCCCCGAGCGCCTCGTCGTCGACATTGCCGGCGCGCGGGCCGACCGGCGGGAGGCCCCCGGCACCGGACCGGTGCGGGCAGCGCGCGTCGCCCAGTTCGACGCCCAGACCGTCCGGCTGGTGGTGGAGGGCGCCGGCCCCTTGCGGCTTGCCGGCGCCCGGTTCGTTCCCGGTCCTTCGGGCAGCACCGTTCTCGAGCTCGATGTGGCCGCAACCGACGCCGCGGCATTCGCCGCCGCGGTCCGGCAGGGGCGCGCCACGCTTGCCCTCGCCCGGCCCGAGCCCGGGCCGCTTGCCGAGATCGCCGCGCTCCTCGACGGCAGCGCCGGCCCGCCCGCCACCCCGGCCGCGGTGCCGGCCGAAGCCGTCCGCCGGGCAGCCCGCCGTCCTGTCGTCGTCCTCGACCCGGGCCACGGCGGCCGCGACGTGGGCGCCATCAGCGTGACCGGCGGTCATGAGAAGGACGTGACGCTGGCCGTTGCCCGGGCAGCAGCCCGCGTGCTGGAACGCTCAGGGAGGGTCGAGGTGCGCCTGACCCGCAGCGACGACCGCTTCCTGACGCTCGGCGAACGCGTCGCGCTCGCCCGCGCCTGGGGCGCCTCGCTCTTCATCTCCATCCATGCCGACAGCGCGCCCAACCCCGAGGCACGCGGCGCCAGCGTCTACACCCTCTCGGAGACGGCCTCGGACCGCGAGGCGGCGCGGCTTGCCGCCAAGGAGAACCGCGCGGATGCGATCGCCGGGCGCGACCTCTCTGCCGTTGATGGCGAGGCGCAGGGCGTCCTCATCGACCTTGCGCTTCGCGATTCGATGAACGCAAGTGCCGACTTCGCCCAGGCGCTCCAGCAGCGCATGGAGCCCATGGGCATCCGCTTCCGTAGCCAGTTCCACCGCTTCGCCGGCTTCCGGGTGCTGCGCAACCTCGGCGTCCCCGCCGTCCTCCTCGAGTGCGGCTATCTCTCCAACGCCGAGGATTCGGCCTTCCTCTTCTCGCGCGAGGGCCAGCGCCTGCTCGGCGAGGGCATCGCCCGTGCCGCCGAGGCATGGCTCACCGGCAGCTGAGGCTTGGCAAGCGGCCCCGGGCGCGGCCATAGGCCCCGCGCATGCAGGATCCGGGCCTCTATCCCTACCGCGGCTGGCGTGACCGCGCGAAGCTCGTCTGGCCCGGCGGCAAGCCGATTGCCGTCTGGGTCGCCCCCAACCTTGAATATTACGAGATCGACCCGCCGCCCCACCCGAAGCGCCGCGCCTGGGCCCGCCCCCACCCGGATGTCGTGGGGTTCTCCCACCGCGACTATGCCAACCGCGTGGGCCACTGGCGCATGGCGGACGCCATGTCGGAGTTCGGCTTTCCCGGCTCGGTCTCGCTTTCGGTCGCGCTCTGCCAGCATCACCCCGAGGTGGTGGCCGACGCCGCTGCGCGCGGCTGGGAATTCTTCAGCCACGGCATCTACAACACCCGCTACGCCTACGACATGGAGCCGGACGAGGAGCGGGCCATCATCCGCGATTCGATCGAGACCGTCCGCGCCGCCACAGGCCAGACTATCCGCGGCTGGCTCGCACCTGCCCTGACCCACACGGTCAACACGCTCGACCTCCTCGCCGAGGCCGGGCTCGCGTACACCTGCGACCTCTACCACGACGACCAGCCGACCTGGGTCACGACCCGGAACGGCCCGCTCGTCGCCATTCCCTACAGCCTCGAGGTGAACGACCACTACGGCTTCTTCGTCTACAACATGAGCCCCCGCGAATATGCCGAGACGCTGATCCGCCAGTACGAGCGCCTTGCCGCCGAAGGCGAGGCGGGTGGCACCGTCATGTGCATCCCGCTCCATTCCTACCTCATCGGCCAGCCGCACCGCATCGGCCCGTTCCGCGACGCGCTGCGCCACATCGCCCGCGACGGCCGCGCCTGGATCACGACAGCGGGCGAAATCGTCGATGCCTTCCGCGCACAGGTGGCGCCATGACGCTGGGGCCCGCCTACCTCGCCTATCCGCGCCGCCGCCACGGCTATGACCATGATCTCTACCCCTGGTCGGCCGCGCACCTGCGCCCGCCGGTGCAATGGCCCGAGGGCAGGCCGCTTGCAGTGATGGCCGTGATCAAGGCCGAGTTCTTTCCCCTCACGCCCGTGGACACGCCGTTCCGCGCGCCCGGCCACATGCAGACGGCCTTCCCCGACTACCGCCACTTCACCGCGCGCGACTATGGCAGCCGGGTCGGCATCTGGCGCCTGCTCGATGCCTTCCGCGCGAGGGGCCTCGCGGCCTCGGTCGCGATGAACGTGGCGCTTGCCGAGCGGGCGCCGGCGCTCCTTGCCGCCATCCGCGCCGAGGGCCACGAGATCGTCGCCCATTCGACCGACATGAACGGAACCGTCGACGGCAGCCTCCCGCCCGAGGCCGAGGAAGCGCTCGTCGCCGAGACGGTCGCCCGCTGGGCGGCGCTCGGCGAGCGGCCGCAGGGCTGGCATGCAATCGCCCGCTCGCAGAGCTTCCGCACGCCCGACATCCTGGTGAAGCACGGGTTCGGCTTCACGCTCGACTGGGTGAACGACGACCAGCCCTGGCGCTTCGCCAATGGGCTGTGGAACCTGGCCCTGAACCACGAGCTCTCCGACCGGCAGATTCTCAACGTCTGCCAGGCGTCGGTCGACAGCTATGCCGAGCAGATCGTGGACGCCGCCGACTGTCTCGCCGCCGAGGGCGGCCGGGTGCTGGCGCTCGAGCTCACGCCCTACATCATCGGCCTGCCCTACCGGATCGCCGCCTTCGAGGCGCTCCTCGACCATCTCGCTCCGCGCGGCTGGTTCGCGGGCCCCAGCGCCATCCTTGCCCACTGGCGGCAGCAGACGGCATGAGCCGGCCCGGCGGCGCGCCGCGCCGGCTCGCCGACTGCCACAATGTCGAGGATTTCCGGCAGCTCGCCCGCCGGCGGCTGCCCGCGCCCGTGTTCCACTACATCGACGGCGGTGCTGACGACGAGGTGACGAAGGCGCGCAACACTGCGGCCTTCGAGGCCTGCGATCTGGTGCCCGACGTGCTCCGGGGCGTGGCCGAGGTGGACCTCTCGACCCGCGTGCTCGGCCAGCGCATCGCCATGCCGCTCTTTCTCTCGCCCACCGCCCTCCAGCGCCTGTTCCACCATGAGGGCGAGCGCGCCGTCGGCCGCGCGGCCGAGGCTTTCGGCACCTTCTTCGGCATCTCGAGCCTTGCCACCGTCAGCCTCGAGGAGATCGGCCGCACTGTCAGCGCCCCGAAGATGTTCCAGTTCTACGTCCACCGGGACGAGGGCCTGAACCGCAGCCTCATCGAGCGGGCGAAGGCCGCCGGCTTCGATGCGCTGACCGTCACCGTCGACACCCAGGTGGGCGGCAACCGCGAGCGGTGCCTGAAGACCGGCTTCACCTCCCCCCCGCGCATCACCCCGGCCTCGTTCCTCTCCTACGCGACCCGCCCGCGCTGGGTGTTCGACTTCTTCGGCCGCGAGCGCTTCCGCCTGCCCAACCTCGACACCCACCTCGCCGAAGGCAGCCGCACGGCGATGGGGATCGGCGACTATTTCACGAAGATGCTCGACCCCGCGCTCGACTGGGCGAAGGCCGAGGCCATCCGCCGTGCCTGGGGCGGGCCCTTCTGCCTCAAGGGCATCATGAGCGTGGCCGATGCGCGCCGGGCGGTCGCCATTGGCGCCGATGCCATCATGGTCTCGAACCACGGCGGCCGCCAGCTCGACGGGTCGCGCGCGCCCTTCGACCAGCTTGCCGAGATCGTCGATGCCGTGGGCGACCGGATCGAGGTGATCTGCGACGGCGGAATCCGCCGCGGCACGCATGTGCTGAAGGCGCTCTCGGTCGGCGCCCGGGCCTGCTCGGGCGGCCGGCTCTACCTCTATGCCCTCGCCGCCGGTGGCGAGGCGGGCGTGATGCGCGCGCTCGGCCTGCTCAGGGCCGAGATCGAGCGCGACATGAAGCTCATGGGCAAGCGCCGCCTCGACGAGCTCTCCCGCGACAATCTCCGCTGGCGCTAGGCGGAAAGGATGGGCAGCCGGCGGATGGGCCGGCCGGTCAGCGCGAAGAGCGCGTTGACGAGCGCCGGCGCCGCTGGCGGCAGCGGCGGCTCGCCCACACCGCCGATCGCCTCGCCAGATTCGATGAGGTGCACGTCGATCCGGGTGGGCGCATCGGGCATCCTGAGCAGCCGGTAGCCATCGAAGTTGCGGTTGGCGACCGCACCGCCGGCAATCTCGACCGCCTCGCCGAGCGCGGCCGACAGGCCCTGCACCACGCCGCCTTCCACCTGCGCCAGCGTGCCGTCGCGGCTGATGACGCGGCCGCAGTCAAGCGCGACCGTCACCCGGTGCACTTTCGGCAGGCCCTCCTCGAGGCTTGCCTCCACCACTTCGGCGCAGAGGCTCCCGTAGCTCTCGACATAGGCGATGCCGCGGGCGTGGCCCGGGGGCAGCGGCGTTCCCCAGCCGGCCTCCTGCGCTGCGGTGTCGAGCACGCGGAGCGCGCGCGCATCATGGGCAAGGAGCCTGCGCCGGAACCGCCAGGGGTCCACGCCCGCCGCCTTCGCCACCTCGTCGAGGAAGCATTCGAGGAAGTAGCCGTTCTGGGTGGACCCCACCGCCCGCCACGGCGCGGTGGGAACGGGAAAGCGCGCCATCGCATAGTCGAGCCGGTAGGCCCCGAAGCGGTAGCGGGTGTCGGCGAGCGACTGCACCGAGCTGGCATCGAGCCCGCCCTCGGGGATGGGCGTGGCGGGTGCTGCAAAGTCCATCACCATCGACGGGCCGGCGGTGCGGATGGAAAGGCCGAGCAGCCGGCCGTCTTCCGCCAGCGCGGCCTGCATCCGTGCCATCTGCGCAGGCCGGAACCAGCCCTGACCGAGCTCCTCTTCCCGCGACCAGTGGAAGTGGACCGGGCGCTTCACCGCCTTCGCCACGAGCACGGCATCGCGCATCCCCTCCATGTCGCGCAGCCGCCGTCCGAAGCCGCCGCCGAGCAGCGTGGTGTGGATGCGCACCTTTTCCGCCGGAAGGCCCGCGGCCGCCGTGATTGCGGCCATGAGGCGATCCTGCGCCTGGGTCGGCGCCCAGACCTCGAGGCTGCCGTCGGCATGAAAGCGCACGATGCAGTTCCAGGGCTCGAGCGGCGCATGGGCGAGATAGGGCACCTCGTAGTCCGCCTCGATGACCCGCGCGGCTGCCGCCCGCGCGGCCGCGAAGTCGCCGTCGGCGCGCGGGGCGGCCGCCGCCTCCGCTCGACCGAGCGCAGCGGCCATGCCCTTCGAGATGGCGGCGCTGTCGAGGCGGTCATGGGGGTTTGCCCGGAAGCGGAGCCGAAGCGCCTCGGCACCGCGGATCGCTGCCCAGTTGCTCGTTGCGACCACGGCGGCCCCGGTCGGGAGGCGCACCACGTCGAGGACGCCGGGAATGGCGCGCGCGGCCCGGTCGTCGACCGCCTCGACCTCGGCACCGGTCATCGGCCCGAGCCGCGCCCAGGCATGGACGAGGGCCGGCAGCGTCATGTCGGAACAGAAGACCGGCTCGCCCCTGACCTTCGCCGGAATGTCGAGGCGGGCCACTGCCGTGCCGGCGAGCGGGTGGCGCGCGCGCAGCACCGGGTCCGCCGGCAGCGGCCGCGCGGCAGCGCCTGCTGCATAGGCGCCGATCCCGCCCAGAACCCGGGTACCGTGCCGGACCTCGCCCTCGGCGATATCGAGCGCGGCCGGGTCGAGGCCGTGCCGTGCGCCCGCCTCGGCAAGCAGCACGGCCCGCGCCTGCGCCGCGGCCCGGCGCAGCGGGCCCTCCCAGGCGCGCACGCCCCAGCTGCCGCCCGACGACATCTGCCCGTTGCGCCGGAACGGGTCGGCGGGATGGGCGGTCTCGACGGTCACTGCGGCAAGCGGCACGCCGAGCTCGCCGGCCACCAGGAGCGCGTGCGCCGTGTGGGTGCCCTGGCCCATCTCGGTGGTGGGGGACCAGAGCCTGACGCGCCCGTCGGGCGCCACCTCGAGGAAGGCCGTGAGCTGAGCGGAGCCGGCGCCCGGCGCGGCCGAGGCGGGGCGGACGGCAAGCGCCACCACCAGCGCGCCGGTCGCGGCAAGGAACTCCCGGCGGGTGGTCATGCCGCAGCCCCGGCGGCCGCCCGGATGGCAGCGCGGATGCGAAGATAGGTGCCGCAGCGGCAGAGGTTCCCGGCCATGGCGGTGTCGATCTCGGCGTCGGTCGGCTGCGGCGTCTCGGCAAGCAGGGCAGCGGCCTGCAT
Organism: Thermaurantiacus tibetensis; assembly: GCF_015354055.1. Lineage (GTDB taxonomy): Bacteria > Pseudomonadota > Alphaproteobacteria > Sphingomonadales > Sphingomonadaceae > Thermaurantiacus > Thermaurantiacus tibetensis. The sequence goes on along the minus strand of NZ_JACHTM010000002.1, from coordinate 580,022 downwards.
GATCTGCCCCGGCTGGCAGTAGCCGCACTGGGGCACCTGCAGCGCGATCCACGCCTTCTGGAGCGGATGGTCCCCCCCAAGCCCCTCGATCGTCGTCACTTCGCTCCCTGCGACCGCTTCGAGCGGAGTGATGCAGCTTCGGACTGCCCCGCCGTCCACCAGCACGGTGCAGGCGCCGCACTGGCCGATCCCGCAGCCATATTTCGCGCCCTTGAGGTCAAGCAGGTCCCGCAGCACCCAGAGAAGCGGCATGTCCCCTGGGGCGTCGACCCTCCGCGTCTCGCCATTCACCACCAGCTTCGCCAATGACTCCGCCTCCTTGCCCGAGACCCAAGCCTAGCCGCGGAGCCTGGGTCCGTCGAGCGTGCCGCACGCGCGATGATGCACCGCCACATCGCGCAGGCAGCATTCGTTGCAAATGCGGGCGGGAAGGCTTCCGGCGGCGCGGCTTTTGTGGAATCGGCCGCCGATGCCACGCACGCATGACAGCCATGACCGATTCGCACGGCGGGGCCGGAAGGGGAGCAACTGATGGCCGACCAGCCCGATCCGCGCCCGTTCCGCCCCGCGGTGCCGGAGGCGCAGGTGAACCCGTTGCGCACCCGCGCCGCCTTCGAGCGCGCCCGCGCAGCCGTCCTTGCCGACCCGGGGGCCTTTCACGGCGCGATTGCCGCGCGCCTCCTCCACTGGTTCTGGCCCGAGGTGGGGCCGGCCGGCGCCTGGCTCGCGCGTGACGAGGCCTCGGGCCGCTGGACCGGCTGGGACGCCGCCACGCTCGAGCCGCTCGTTGCCGACCTGCCGGCAGATGCGGTGCCGTGGCGCCGCGCCTTCAACGCCGATGAAGCGCCACACTTCCGCTGGTTCGAGGGCGGGCGCACCAACGCCGGCTTCAACGAGGTCGACCGGCACGTGATCGCCGGCTTCGGTGCCGAGACCGCCCTCGTCTTCGAGGGCGACCGCTGGGACATGTCCTTGGATGGCGGCCGGGGCGGGCCGGTCGACTGCTGGTCGGTCTCGCGCCGCGAGCTCCTCGTCGAGACCGCCAAGTGCGCGGTCGCGCTCCAGGCGCTCGGGCTTCGCGCCGGCGACCGGATCGCCCTCAACATGCCGTCCATCCCGGCGCAGATCTTCTGGACCGAGGCAGCGAAGCGCCTCGGCATCCTCTACACGCCCGTCTTCGGCGGCTTCTCCGACAAGACGCTGTCCGACCGCATCGCCGACGCTGGCGCGCGCATCGTCATCACTGCCGACGGCGGCTACAGGAACGCCCAGGTCGTCCCCTTCAAGGCCGCCTACACCGACCCTGCGCTCGACAATTTCGTGCCGGTGCCGGTGGTGCTCGAGACGCTTGGCAAGGCGCTTGCCGACCCGGCGCTCGGCCTTGCCGAGGCCCATCGCGACCGCGTGCTCGAGACGGTCGAGGCAACGCTCGCCGGCGAAGTCACGGTCGAGCGGGCGGATGCGATGCGCGGGGTCGGCCGCGCGCTTGCTGCGCTGGGGAAGGAAGGCCGGCTCGACTCCGCGGCGGCCGCCCGGGTGCGGATTGCCGCCGCCGCGGCGCTGGTCGCAACCCCGCCCCGGGTCGAGGCGGTCATCGTCTGCCGCCACGCCGGCGTTCCTGACCTCGTCTGGCGCGAGGGCCGCGACCGCTGGGCCCATGAGCTCACCGCCGCCGCGCTCGAGACCCTGCTCGCCAACGCGCGGGCCGCGGGCTTTTCGGTTGCGACCGAAGCCGAGCTCCTCGCCCTTTCCGACCGCGATCTCGTCCGCGCCATCTGGGCGAGCGTGCCGCCGTTGCCCGTCGATGCCGATTACCCGCTCTTCTTCATCTATACCTCGGGCTCGACGGGGAAGCCCAAGGGCGTCGTCCACGTCCATGGCTACACCGCCGGCATCGCCCACACGATGGCGGTCGCCTTCGACGCCCGGCCCGGGGACACGCTCTTCGTCGTCGCCGATCCGGGCTGGATCACTGGCCAGAGCTACCTCATCTCCGCGCCACTCCTGACGAGGGTGACCACGCTCGTTGCCGAAGGCTCGCCCGTCTTCCCCCACGCCGGCCGCTTCGCGGCGATGATCGAGCGCCACGGCGTCACCATCTTCAAGGCGGGCGTCACGTTTCTCAAGTCGATCATGGCCGACCCGGCGAACCTTGCCGACCTTCGCCGCTACGACCTCTCGCGCCTGCGCGTCGCCAGCTTCTGCGCCGAGCCCACCTCGCCCGCGGTCCAGGCCTTCGCCATGGCCGAAGTCACGCCCTGGTACATCAACAGCTACTGGGCGACCGAGCATGGCGGGATCGCGTTTACCCACATGTTCGGCAACGCCGACTTCCCGCTGCGCGCCGACGCCCACTGCTGGGCGCTGCCCTGGGTGGTGGGGGACGTGTTCGTCGAGGATGCAGAGGGCGCGGGCGTGCCGCTTCCTTTCCGCCGCGCGGACACGGGCGGCGTGCCCTTCCGCCGCGCCGCCGATGGCGAGAAGGGCGAGATCGTCCTTCTTGCGCCCTACCCCTATCTCGCGCGCACCGTCTGGGGCGATGCCGAGAACTTCCGTGTCGAGGATGGCCGCGTCGCTCCCGGCTGGAAGGGGGATGCGGCGCGCTGGGAGGCGAACTACTGGACGCGCTGGCGCGGCGGCTACGCCTACACCCAGGGCGACTTCGCCATCCGCCACCCCGACGGCAGCTTCTCGTTCCACGGCCGCTCGGACGACGTCATCAACGTCTCCGGCCACCGCATGGGCACCGAGGAGATCGAGGGCGCGATCTTGCGCGACAAGGCGCTCGACCCCGGCTCGCCGGTGGGCAATGTCCTCGTCGTCGGCGCGCCCCACCGCGAGAAGGGCCTGACGCCGCTCGCCTTCGTCGTGCCCGCACCGGGCCGGAGGCTCACCCACGAGGACAGGAAGCGCCTTGCCGAGCTCGTCCGCAGCGAGAAGGGCGCAGTCGCGGTGCCCCAGGACTTCCTCGAGGTCTCGCAGTTCCCCGAGACGCGGTCGGGCAAGTACATGCGCCGCATGGTGCGCGCGCTCGTCGAGGGCGGCGACATCGGCGATGCCTCCACCCTGCGCAACCCCGAGAGTCTCGACGAACTCCGGGCCGCCATCGCCGCCTGGCAGCGCCGCCAGCAGCTTGCCGACACGCAGCAGATCTTCGAGCGCCACCGCTACTTCCGGGTGCAGTACAACGCGGTGTCGGGCCGCACGGTCGCAACCGTCACCGTCACCAACCCGCCGGTCAACGCATTGAACGAGCGCGCGCTCGACGAGCTCGCCATCGTCGTCGAGCATCTCGCGCGGAACGACGCGGTGGCCGCCGTGGTCTTCACCGGCGAGGGCTCGGCCTCGTTCGTGGCGGGCGCCGACATCCGCCAGATGCTGGAGGAAATCCACGACGAGGAGGAAGCGCGCGTGCTGCCCAACACCGCGCAGCTCGCCTTCGCGCGGATCGAGCGGATGGGAAAACCCTGTATCGCCGCGATCCAGGGGGTCGCGCTCGGCGGCGGCATGGAGTTCGCGCTGGCCTGCCATGTCCGCGTCGCCGAGCCGACCGCGCGCTTCGGCCAGCCCGAGATCCGGCTGCGCCTGCTCCCCGGCTACGGCGGCACCCAGCGCCTCCCCCGGCTGCTCGCCGAGCGGCGCGGCACCGCCGGCCTCGTCGACGCGCTCGAGCTCATCCTCGGCGGCCGCAGCATCGACGCCGAGGCGGCGCTGGCCATGGGCCTCGTCGAGGAGGTGGTGGAGGGAGCCGACGATGCACTCTCCCGCGCCCACGCACTCGTGCGCGCCTTCCTCGCGGAGGGCGAGGCGAGCGTGCTCGGGGCGGCCTTTGCCGCGCGGCAGGCGATGACCGCGCGCTGGGAGCTGCCGGCGACCACCGCCGATCTCGCCGAAGCCGAGGCCGACCCTCACGTCGCCCGCATCCTTCGCCAGCTCGCCTGGGCCGGGCGGGGGAGGGCAGGGGCGCGCGCGCTCGATGCCATTCGCACCGGCTGGCGCGAGGGGATGGCCGCCGGGCTCGCGGCCGAGGCGCGCCACTTCGCGCAAGCCATCGTCGACCCCGAGGGCGGCAAGGCGGGCATCCGCCAGTTCGTCGAGAAGGTGAGCCCGCCGCTCCCCGTCCGCCGCGACGGAATCTTCGACTATGCTGCGCAGCAGGAGCGCGCCGCGGCGCTCGCAGCGGCGGGCAAGCTCCTGCCGGTCGGCGCGCCCTTCTTCCCCGGTGTCACGCCGGTGCCGCCATTCCAGCTTGCCCACGGCATCGCCCGCGACCCCGAGACCGGCGCGCCCCGCTTCGGCCCGCCCGCCACCCACGAACGCGAGCTCGTCGTCCCCGTGCCCGAGCCGGGGCCCAATGACGCCCTCGTCTACATGCTGACGTCCGAGGTCAACTTCAACGACATCTGGGCGCTGACCGGCATTCCCGTCTCCCCCTTCGACAACCACGAGGAGGATTTCCAGACGACCGGCTCGGGCGGGATCGGCCTTGTCGCGAAGCTGGGCAGCGAAGCGCGCGCGGAAGGGCGGCTCAAGGTCGGCGATCTCGTCGCCGTCTATTCGGGCACCAACGACCTTCTTTCCCCCATGGTCGGGCTCGACCCCATGTTCGCCGACTTCGCGATCCAGGGCTACGAGACCGACACCGGCAGCCACGCCCAGTTCCTGAAGGTGCAGGCGCCGCAGCTCCACCCGGTGCCGGCCGACCTCACGCTCGAGCAGGCGGGAAGCTATGTGCTGAACCTCGGCACGGTGGTGCGCTGCCTGTTCACCACGCTCAAGGTCCAGCCCGACCGCACCATCTTCGTCGAGGGTTCGGCGACCGGCACCGGGCTCGACGCGCTGAAGTCGGCCGTTCGCACCGGCCTCCACGCGACCGGCCTCGTCTCCTCGGCGGAGCGCGCCGCCTTCGTGACGGGGCAGGGCGCGGTCGGCGCCATCAACCGGCGGGACCCGCGCTGGGCAGACGCCTTCACGCCCGTGCCCGAGGACCCGGCCGAATGGGCAGCCTGGGAGGCCGCCGGCGAACCGCTCCTTGCCGCGATGCGCGAGCTGAACGGCGGCCGGCTTGCCGACTATGCCGTCTCCCACGCCGGCGAGACCGCTTTCCCCCGCACCTTCCAGCTGCTCGCCGAAGGGGGCCGGCTCGCCTTCTACGGCGCGTCGTCGGGCTATCACTTCTCCTTCATGGGGAAGCCCGGCCGGGCGAGCCCGGAGGAGATGCTCAGGCGGGCCGAGGCGCGGGGCGGCGAGGCGCTCCTCGTCTTCTACGGCACGCCCGGTGGCGCACTGCTGGATGAGACCGGGCTCGAGATGATCGAGGCGGCCAGGCGCTTTTCTCTCAGGACCGTGGTCGCCACCGCAACCGAAGGCCAGCGCGCCTTCCTCGCCGGGCTCGGCCTCGAGGATGCCGTCGAGGGCCTCGTCAGTCTCGAGGACATCGCCCGTCGCAGCGGCAGCGCCTTCCACTGGCCCGAGACCATGCCCCGCCTGCCGGATGCCAAGGCGGATATCGACCGGTTCCGCGCCGGCGTGCGCGACTATCAGGAGCGGACGCTCAAGCCCTTCGGCAACGCGGTCGGGCGGATCCTCCGCTCGGCCGACAACCCCCGCGGCGCCCCCGACCTCGTGTTCGAGCGGGCCCACCAGGATTCCCTCGGCGTCTCGACCAGCCTGGTCAAGCCCTTCCTGGGCCGGGTGCTCTACGCCGAGGACATGTCGGGCCGGCGCTTCACCTTCTACGCGCCGCAGGTCTGGACCCGCCAGCGGAAGATCCTCATGCCGACCGCCTCCATCCTCGGCACGCATCTGTGCAACGCCTGGGAGGTCAGCCGCATGAACGACATGATCGCGGCCGGCCTCCTCGAGGTGACCGAGCCGACGGTGGTGCCGTGGGCGGAGCTGCCGCAGGCGCACCAGGCGATGTGGGAGAACCGCCATTCGGGCGCGACCTATGTCGTCAACCACGCGCTGCCGGCGCTGGGCCTCAGAAGCCGCGACGAGCTGTTCGAACTCTGGGCCGCGGGCGTGACGCCCGGGTCCGCCTGACACCGGGGAGACGGGGATGACGACGATGGCGGCCGCACGCAGGCGCCCGGCGAGGAAGGCCGGCGCCATGCCCGAGCTCACCGGCCGGCTGGCCGGAAAGGTCGCGGTGGTGACGGGTGCGGCCGGCAACATCGGCGGCGAGATCACCCGCCAGTATCTGAAGGAAGGCGCGATCGTCGTGATGACGGGGCGTACGCCCTCGCGCATCGAGGCGGCGCGCGAGGCGGTGCTGGCGGCAACCGGCGCTCACCCCGAGCAGGTCGCGACCGTCGTCCTCGACGGTGCCGACCCGGACTCGGTCCGCGCCGGGGTTGCCGAGGTGGTCGCCCGCTTCGGCCGCATCGACATCCTCGTCAACAACGCCGGGTCGGCCGGGCCGAAGCAGCCGCTCGAGAATGTGCCCATCACCGAAGACGAGCTTGCGGCCCTCAGGGCCCGGGGGCTTGCCGACGACGAGACGGTGCCGGCCGCCATCCGCAACATCCTGGGCGTTGCCTGGAACATGGCGCGCGCCTCGGCGCCCCACATGCGTGCCGGGGGGAGCATCATCAACGTCTCCACCATCTTCTCGCGCACGCCCTACTTCGGCCGCACCGCCTATGTGGTGCCCAAGGCAGCGCTCAACGCGCTCTCGCGCGAGCTCAGCCTCGAGCTCGGGCCGAAGGGCATCCGCGTCAACCTCGTCTACCCCGGCCCGATCGAGAGCGACCGCATTCGGACCGTGTTCGCCGCAATGGACCGGATGCGCGGCGACCCGCCGGGCACCACCGCCAAGCAATATTCGGACATGATGTCGCTCAACCGGGACCTCTCCCGCACCGACGGCGAGAAGGCCTTCCCGACGCCCGCCGATGTGGCGGCCACCATCGTCTTCCTCGGCTCGGACGCGAGCGCCGCCTTGAACGGCCACGACATCGAGGTGACGCACGGCATGACCGTGCGCAAGGAAAGCCGCTCGACCTGGCTCGCCCGACCGACCATGCGCTCGATGGACGGCACCGGGCTTGCCGTGCTCATCGCCGGGGGCGAGCAGTGGGAGGACGCGCTCGAGATCGCGAAGGTGAAGGTGGCGGCCGGCGCCCACGTGCTCCTCGGCCTCTCGCGCCAGGCCGATGTCGCGCTGGCCCAGGCCCGCGCCCGGGCCGAGGGCGCGACCGAGCGCCTTTCGATCGTCCGCTTCAACCGCACCGACCTTCCCGGCATGGAGCAGGCGCTCGAGGACTTCACCGCGGAGGCACTTCCCGTCACCTCCGCGCTCGTCATGCCGGCCAGGGGGCCGGGCGTGCTTGCCGGCACCGTGGTCGACGCGAGCGACGAGGACGTGACTGCCTTCATGGACGTCGAGCTCCTTGGCGCGATCGCGATTGCGCGGACGCTCAGCCGCTACTGGAAGCGGCACGACAGCCTGGTGCAGGACCCGCGCTTCGTCTTCCTCTCCAACCCGACCGACGGCCGGGGCGACATCGTGGCCAACCTGCTGCGCGCCGGGCTCGAACAGCTCATCCGGGTGTGGCGGGACGAGTCCGAGCTCGACGTGAAGTATGGCCGCCGCCGCCAGGCCGAGTGGGGCAACCAGATCGTCCGCTTCACGAACGACGAGGCGGAGAACCTGCGCTTCGCCGCCGGGCACGCGGCGCGGATCCTGCTCAAGGAGAACCGGATCCAGGAAGTGACGCTCTACCTGCCGCAGAAGATCGGCGAGGCGACCGGCGCGCGCAAGGCCATGCCGGGCTTCTCGGAGAACATCACCGGCCTCCATCGTGGCAAGGTCGCCCTGATTACCGGCGGCTCGGCCGGCATCGGCGGGCAGGTCGCGCGGCTGCTCGCGCTCGCCGGCGGCAAGGTAATGATGGTTGCGCGGCGCGAGAGCGAGCTGGCGGTGGCCCGTGCGCGTATCGTCTCCGAGCTCGAGGACGTGGGCTTCGCCGGCGTTGAGCGGCGCGTGCGCACGCTCTCCGGCATCGACGTCGCCGACTTCGACTCGCTCCAGCGCGCCGTCGACGAGACGGTGAAGGCCTTCGGCCGCATCGACTATCTCATCAACAATGCCGGCATCGCCGGCGCCGAGGAGATGGTGGTCGACATGGACCCGGAGGCCTGGCGCCGCACGCTCGATGCCAACCTCGTCTCCAACTATGTCCTCATGCACCATGTGGTGCCGCTCATGAAGGCGCAGGGCTCGGGCTATGTGCTCAATGTCTCGAGCTATTTCGGGGGGGAGAAGTTCCTGGCCGTCGCCTACCCCAACCGCGCCGACTATGCCGTCTCCAAGGCCGGCCAGCGCGCCATGGTCGAGAGCCTCGCCCGCTATCTCGGCCCCGAGATCCAGTTCAACGCCATCGCCCCCGGCCCGGTCGATGGCGACCGGCTGCAGGGCACGGGCGGCAAGCCGGGCCTGTTCGAGCGGCGCGGCCGGCTCATCCTCGAGAACAAGCGGCTGAACGCGGTCCACGCCGCGGTGGTGAAGGCGGTCAGGCGCGGCGCGCGCGTCGAGGCGGTGCTGGCCCGCCTTGCCCGCAACGACACCGCACAGCTGAGCCATGACCCGAACTCGCCGCGCGAGCTTCGCGACCTCGCCCTTGCCTGCGCCCGCGAAGGCGACGGCGTGTGCACCTGGGACCGCTACCTGCTGACGCCCAAGGTCGCAGCCCGGCTCGTCGGCCGGCTACGGCTCGGCGGCTATTTCCTCGATGCGCCGGGCTGGAGCGACCGGCCCGACACGCCCGAGGCCAACGAGGGCTGGCTCCTGCGCGTGCCGCCCGAGGACGTCCCCTGGCTGCCCCCCGAGCGAATCCGGGGCGAGGCAGTCAAGGTGCGCTCCGGCGTCCTCTCCCAGCTCCACCTCGGCCGCATGCCGACCGAGGCCGACGTCGCCCAGGCGACCGTCTTCTTCCTTGCCGACCGGGCGGTGTCGGGCGAGACCTTCATGCCTTCTGGCGGGCTTTCGGTCGAGCGTTCGACCACCGAGCGGGAACTCTTCGGCAGCCCCAAGCAGGAACGGCTCGACATGATGCGCGGCAAGACCGTGTGGCTCATCGGCGAGCACCTGACCGACTATCTCGCCGAGGCCGCCCGCCAGCTACTCGAGGACTGCCATGTCGCCCGAGTCGTCTTCCTCGCCGCGAGCGAGGCGGGTGTGGAGGCGCTCCAGCGGCAGCTCGGCGAACTCGCCGGAAGCGGCCTTGAATGCCTCCTCTGCGCGCCCGGGGTCGAGGCGGCGATGGACGAGGCGCTGGCCCGCTGGGGCCGGCCGACCACGGTCGTCTCCACCCCCTTTGCGCCACTTCCCGACCGGCTGTTCGAGCCCGAGCACCCGCTCGAGCCCGAGGCTTTCCGCCAGATGGTGGAAGACAACCTCACCCACCATTTCCGGGTGGCGCGCAAGGCCTCGCTCTACGACGGCTGCCAGCTTGTCATCTGCTCGCCCGACGTGCCCATGGGAACGCCCGGCCCTGCCTTCGCGCTGGCCAATTTCCTCAAGACCACGCTGCACGCCTTCACCGTCACGCTCGCGGTCGAGAACGAGCGGCTGGTGCACGACGTGCCAGTGAACCAGATCAGCATGACCCGCCGGGTCCGCTCGGAGGAGCCGCGCAACCTCGATGAGCATCTGGAGGAAGTGAAACGGTTCGCGCGCGCCGTCCTGCTCGCTGGCGCACCGCTTCCCGACGCCGAGGATTCCCGCTACCGCGCCCGCATCTATCGCGGCATGGCCATGACGGTGTGAGCACCTATCTCGAATTCGAGGCGGGCGTGGCAGCGCTCGAGACGAGCGCGGCACGGGCGGAAGGCGAGGGCAGGGCGGCCGAGGCCGCCGAGCTTCGCGAGCGCGCCACCCGCCAGCTGAAGGACCTCTATGCGCGCCTCACCCCCTGGCAGCGGACGCTCGTCGCCCGCCACCCGGCGCGCCCGCACATCCCCCACTATCTCGCAGGCCTCTTCACCGAGGTGATGCCGCTCGCCGGCGACCGGCTCTATGGCGAGGATCCGGCGATCGTCGGCGCGCTCGCCCGCTTCGAGGGCCAGAGCGTCGTCGTCATCGGCCACGCCAAGGGGGAGGATACCGAGAGCCGCCTGCGCCACAACTTCGGCATGGCCCGGCCCGAGGGCTATCGGAAGGCGCAGCGCCTGATGCAGCTCGCCGACCGTTTCGGCCTGCCCGTCATCACCTTCGTCGACACGCCGGGCGCCTTCCCCGGCGTGGATGCCGAGGAGCGCGGCCAGGCCGAGGCGATCGCCCGGACCACCGAGACCTGCCTTGCCATCGGCGTCCCGCTGGTTGCCCTCATCGTCGGCGAGGGCGGCTCGGGCGGCGCCGTCGCCATCGCCGCAGGCAACCGCGTGCTCATGCTGGAGCACAGCATCTACTCCGTCATCTCGCCCGAAGGCTGCGCCTCGATCCTCTGGCGCACGCCCGCGGGCCGCGGCAGCAAGGCCCCGGAAGCCGCCGAGGCGATGAAGGTGACGGCTGCCGACCTGCTGCGGCTCGGCGTCATCGACCGCATCGTCTACGAGCCCGTGGGCGGCGCCCACCGCGACCACGCGCTCACCATGACCCGGGTGAGAACCGCGCTTGCCGAGGAGCTGGCCGCGCTCGAGGCCCAGCCGCGTGCGGCGCTGCGCGAGGCCCGGCGGGAGAAGTTCCTGAAGATGGGCGCGCTCTGACGCCCGCCTGACCGGGGTTTTCGCGATGACGCTTCGCCTGTTCATCGGCAACCGCGCCTATTCCTCCTGGTCGCTGCGCGGCTGGCTCGCTGCGAAGCAGTCGGGCCTCCCCTTCGAGGAGATCTTCCTGCCGCTCTACGAAGCCGACTGGGAGGAGACGAGGCGCCGGGCCGAGCTTGCACCCTCGGGCGGCAAGGTCCCCATCCTCTGGGATGGCGCGGTGGCGTCGTGAAACGCGCTTGGAATCATCGACCATCTCGACCGCCTCTCGGGCGGCACCCGCTTCTGGCCGGCGGACTCGGCCGCGCGCGCCTTCGCGGTCTCGGTCGCGGCCGAGATGCAGGCGGGCTTTCAGGCGCTGCGCGGCTTCTGCCCCATGAACACGCGCCGGCAGTATCCGGGCTTCGCCCTCGCGGCCGATGCCAGGGCCGATGTCCGCCGCGTCGAGGCGCTGTGGGAGGAAGGCCTCGCCCGCTTCGGCGGGCCGTGGCTCGCAGGCCCGGACTGGGGCGCGGCGGACATCATGTTCACCCCCGTCGCCAGCCGCTTCACCACCTATGATGTCGCCCTGTCCCCGGCGGCCGAGGGGCTGCGCCAGCGCCTCATGGCCCACCCCTTCATGGCCGAATGGTGCGCGGCCGCCGAAACCGAGGGCCACGTCCTTGCGCGCTACGAGCGTTGACCGCGACGCCGCTCCGCCTTGCAGCGCTGCTGCCCTGCGCTAGGGCAAACCGGTGAGCGTCATCGAGCTTGCCCGCGCCCTCGTCCGCTGCCCCAGCGTCACACCCGCTGACGCCGGCGCCATCCCGCTCCTCGAGGCCGAGCTTGCCGCGCTCGGCTTCCAGACCTTCCGCCTCCGCTTCGGCGAGGCCCCCGACGGGCCGGTCGAGAATCTCTTTGCCCGCCTCGGCAACGGCGCCCCGCACTTCGCGTTTGCCGGCCATACCGACGTCGTCCCGCCGGGGGACCTTTCGCGCTGGTCGGTCGACCCCTTCGCCGGCCATGTCGAGGGCGGAGTCCTCGTCGGCCGCGGCGCTGCCGACATGAAGGGCGCGCTCGCCGCGATGGTCGAGGCCGCCCGCCGCCATGTCGCGCGCGGGAGCCCCGGATCGCTATCCTTCCTCGTCACCGGCGACGAGGAGGGCCCGGCCACCTTCGGCACCGACCGCCTCCTCGACTGGATGGCAGCGCACGGCCACGTGCCCGACTTCTGCCTCGTCGGCGAGCCCACCTCCGTCCGCCGCCTGGGCGATTGCGTGAAGATCGGCCGCCGCGGCAGCCTCAACGCCTGGATCACCGTGCTCGGCGCCCAGGGCCATGTCGCCTACCCTGACCGGGCCGACAACCCGGTGCGGCGCCTCGTGCGGATTCTCGCCGAGCTCCAGTCCCGCCGGCTCGACGAAGGGAGCGCCTGGTTCGCGCCCTCGAACCTCGAGGTGACCGACCTCGAGGTCGGCAACCCCGCCACCAACCTCATCCCCGCCAGGGCTTCCGCCCGGCTCAACATCCGCTTCAACGACCAGCACCGGGGGGCCGAGCTCGCCGGCTGGATCGAGCAGGTGGTCGCCACCCACGCGCCCGCGGCGGAAGTGAAGGTGCGCATTTCGGGCGAGGCCTTCCTGACCGAGCCGGGCCCCTTCTCGACCCTCGTGCAGGACGCGGTCGAGGAAGTGACGGGGGTGAGCCCTGCGCTCTCCACCTCGGGCGGCACGTCGGACGCGCGGTTCATCCGCCGGCTCTGCCCCGTGGTCGAGTTCGGCCTCCCGGGCGAGACGATGCACCGGGTCGACGAGCAGGCGTCGCTCGCCGACATCGCGGCGCTCGCCGACGTCTACGACGCCGTCCTCAGGCGGGTGTTCGCTGCGCCTCGCTGAAGGCGGCAAGCGGCAGCGGCGTGCCGCCCTGCGCGTAGAGCACCCGGCGCCGGAGGAAGCGGAGCAGCCCCTCGTCGCCGGCGCGCGACGGCCCGAGACCGGAGAGCCGAAAGTTCGTCTTTGGTGCGTCGGCGAGGAGCGAGGTGAGCGCGCCGTCGTTGAGCGAGACCGCACCCGCCTCGAGCCGCCGGCCCACCGCCTCGGCCTCGGCAAGGCTGCCGGCCACCACCGCGGCCGAGAGGCCATAGTCCCCGGCGTTGGCGAGCGCGACTGCCTCCTCCTCGGTGTCGAACGGCATCACCGGCATCACCGGGCCAAAGGTCTCCTCGCGCCACACCGCCATGTCGGGCGTGACGTCGACGATCACGGTCGGGCGCAGCCACAGCCCGCCATGGTCCTCGATGCGGCCGCCCGTCAGCACCCGCGCGCCCTTCGCCACGGCGTCTGCGATCTGGGCGGCCACGATCTCCGCCTGCTTCGCGAAGATGAAGGGGCCGAGATCGCCCGAGTCGATGTCGGGCCAGTTGAGCGTGACCGCCTCGGCCGCGGGCACCAGCGCGGCGAGGAAGGGCTCGAGGAGGGGCCGGGCGACGAGGATCCTCTCGATCGACTGGCAGGCCTGGCCGGTTGCCCGGCACGAGGCCGAGAGTGCGATGGCGGCCGCCCGCTCCGGGTCGGCCGAGGCCAGCACGAGGAGCGGATCCTTGCCGCCAAGCTCGAGGCTCGCTGGCACGAAGGCGCGCGCCGCGGCCTCGGCCACCCTGCGACCGGTCGCAACCGAGCCGGTGAAGGCGAGGAAGTCGACGAGCGGCACCAGCGCCGCCCCGGTTGCGCCATCCCCTTCCACCACCGCAAGCGGAACGTCGCCCACGGCCTCCACTGCGGCCATCAGCGGGCGGATGAAGCGCGGGGTCACTTCCGAGGGCTTGACCAGTACGGCGCAGCCCGCGGCCAGTGCCGGCACCGCGTCGGCAAGGCCAAGAAGCAGCGGGAAGTTCCACGGGCTGATGACGCCGACCAGCGGGTAGGGAACAAGCGAGACGCTGTGGGTGACGCCGGGCATCGCGCCCGGCCGGTCGCGGACGGCTGCTTCTGCGATCAGGGCGGGGGCGCGGGCGGCCCAGCGGCGGAGACTTGCCGTCACCGTGTCGATCTCGCGGGCGGAAAGGGCGCGCCGGCCGGTGTCGGCCTCGAGCGCGGCCTGGAGGGCCGGCCGCCCCGCTTCGATCGCGTCGGCGAGCGCGACGAGGCGGCCGGCCCGGCCCTCGGGGCCCAGCGCCTCCCACGCCGGCTGGCGCGCGCGCAGCCCGGCGGCAATGGCGGCGAGCGCCGCGCCGTCGAGCGGGGCGATGGCATGGTCGAAGGCCCCGGTCCGCGGATTCCTGACCTTCATCGTGCTGCTCTCCGCCGCTCGATCGCGTCCCAGATCCGGCCGGCGGTGTTGGTGCCATTGAACGCGTCCATGGCGACGATGCCGGTCGGCGAGGTCACGTTGATCTCGGTGAGCCACCCGCCGATCACGTCGATGCCGACGAACACGAGGCCGAGGTCCCTGAGATGCGGCCCCAGCCGGTCGCAGATGGCCTTCTCGCGCGGTGTCAGCGTGGTGGCGTGGGCCGAGCCGCCGGCGGCGAGGTTCGAGCGGATCTCGCCGTCGCGGGGCAGGCGGTTGATGGCGCCCGCCGGCTCGCCGTCGACGAGGATGATGCGCTTGTCGCCCTGCGCCACCTCGGGGAGGAAGGCCTGCACCATGAAGGGCTCGCGCCAGACGTGGCGGAACATCTCGACGAGCGCGGCGAGGTTGGCATCCGTCCGCGCCACGTGGAACACGGCCGTGCCGGCATTTCCGTAGAGCGGCTTTACCACCACCTCGCCGTGGCGGGCGCGGAACGCCTGCGCGGCCTCGAGCGAGCGGGTGACGAGGGTGGGGGGCATGAGGTCGGCGAACGCGAGGACGAAGAGCTTCTCCGGCGCGTTCCTGACCGACGCCGGATCATTGACGACGAGAAGGCCCTCGGTTGCGGCGCGCTCGAGCAGGTGGGTGGCCGTCACATAGGCCATGTCGAACGGCGGGTCCTGCCGCATGAGGACCACATCGAAGGCGCGCGCGAGCTCCGCCCGGCGGGGCGGGCCGAGCCAGCGAAAGTGGGGTTCGCCGGGTGCCGCGGGGCGACGCACGCTAATGTCGCGGACGGTCGCCTCGACCCGGCCTTCCACCCAGTCGAGGTCGCCCGGCAGATAGTGGGCGATGGCGTGGCCCCGGGCCTCGGCCTCGAGCATGAGGGCGAAGGTCGAATCGCCGGCGACGTTGATTCCCTCGATGGCGTCCATCTGGACGGCGATCCTGAGCGGCCGGGCCATGCGCCCCGCCCTAGCGGCCGCTGACGGCCGTGCCTAGCACGCCCACGCGGCGCGGCACCTCCCTCCGCGCCCGGGCCCCTCGCGTGGCACGCCCACCTCCGCCCCCGGCCCGGTGCGCTGCCGCCCCTCGCCCCCGGCCTAGCGGGCGAGGGCGTCTTCCGCCGCGCGGATGCGCTTCAGCACCGCAGGCTCGCGGGTCGTCTCGCGCATGCTCGAGAGCGACCGGCGCGCGGCCGCCTTGTCGCCAGCGAGCTGCTCCAGCCGCGCCCGTTCCCACCACAGCTCGGCCGAGGCCGGGGCGATCAGCGTGAGCCGCTCGGCAAGAGTCCGCGCCCGGGCAAGGTCGCCGGCCTTGCGCGCGCGCACCGCCTGGTTGGAGAGCAGGCGCACGAGCGTCTCGCGGTTGGAGAGCGGCTGGAGGTGCCGCGCCTCGGGCCGGGCGTTGCGGCCGAGCGCGCGGGCGACCAGCATCTCGAGCCCTGCCGCCCCCAGCGTGCGGCCGTGGGTGAAGGGGTCGAGCAGGACCGAATCGGCGGTGCCGCCGAGGCGCACGATGACGTGCCCGGGAAGCCCGATCGGTGCCGCCTTCCACCCCATGCGGCGGGCGAGCCCCACGTAGAGGATGGCGAGTGTCACGGGCAGGCCGCGCCGCCGCTTCAGGAGCGCGAGGAAGTCGGCATTCTCCGGCGCGTCGTAGGTGTGGCTGTCGCCGGTGAAGCCTTCCTCGTGGGCGAGAAGCGTCACCAGCGCCTCGGCGCGCTCCGCCGTGCCGCTGGCAGTGCCCGCCATGGCCGCAAGGCGCTGCGCGAACCCGCCGATGAGGCTCCGGGCCCGGCCGAGGTCGGGCCGCGCCCGGTCGGCAGCGGCCACGACCAGCGCCGCCTCGTCGAGCACGATGTCCGCCTCGTCGAGGAGGCCGATGGCGGCAAGCGCGTCGGGGCCGGGCACGTCGGTCATGGGCGCACGCCGCGAATATGGCGCGGCCAGGCCCAGGGCGCCAGTGCAATCAGGTCCACGCGCACGTTTGCCGCGACCGGGCGTGGCCAGCGCCGCCAGCCGGCCTCGGCGGCAAGCTGGCTGGCCAGGCGCTCGAGCCGGCGCACCGCCTCGGGCTTCAGGGCGAACACGGCTTCGTCCAGCGTGCGCCGGTACTTCACCTCGACGACGACGAGCGTGTCCCCCTTCTCGGCGAGAAGATCGATCTCGATCGGCGCCCGGCGGATCCGGCGGCCGCGGATGCGGTAGCCCTTGAGCTGGAGATAGAGCGCGGCCACGCGTTCGGCCCACCGCCCGGCCTGCTCGGCCGAAGCGCGGTCACGTCGCGTCACACCCGCCCTCCCCCTCGTCTTCGGCGGCAAGCGCAAGCGCCCGGGCGTAGAGCGCTCCGCGCGGCACGCCGAAGGCGGCCGCCACGCTCGCTGCCGCCCGCCCCGGCGGCATCGTGGCGAGCGCGCGTCTGAGCGCTGCCTCGACCTCGTCATCGGTGGCCGCCTCCTCGGCCCGCGGGCCCACCAGCACCACGATCTCGCCCCGGGGCGGGGACTGGGCGAAGCGCGCCGCAAGCTCGGCGAGCCGGCCGGTCACCACCTCCTCGTGGCGCTTCGTCAGTTCCCGGGCGACCGCCGCCGGCCGGTCGCCGAGAATCGCCGCGAGCGCTGCGAGCGTTGCGGCAAGCCGCGGCGCCGTCTCGTGGAAGATGAGCGTGCCGGGTACGGCGGCGAGCGCGGCGATGGCCGCCTCGCGCGCGCGGGGAGCGGCGGGCAGGAAGCCGGCGAAGAAGAAGCGGTCGGCGGGCAGGCCCGAGATGCTGAGCGCGGCGACCGCAGCACAGGGGCCGGGCGCGGTGGTGACCGGAACCCCCGCCTCCCGCGCTGCCCGCACCAGCACGAAGCCCGGGTCGGAGACGAGCGGCGTGCCCGCATCGGAGACGAGCGCGACCGACTCGCGGGCCATGCGCGCGACGAGCGCGTCGGTGCGTGCGCGCTCGCGATGGTCGTCGAGCCGCAGCATCGGCCGCCGGCTTCCGGCCGCGCGCAGGAGAGTTGCGGTCACCCGCGTGTCCTCGCAGGCGATGAGGTCGGCCCGGCGGAGGATGTCGGCTCCCCGCGGCGACAGGTCGGCGAGGTTGCCGATGGGCGTAGCAACGATGTAGAGCCCGGGCGCCAGCGGAGCCGGGGCCGCGGGGCCATCGCGAGGGGCGGTCACGGGAGGAGCTATGGCGACGATGCTCGAAGGGGCGCAAGCCTCGGTCCGGTTGCCGGGCGGCCGTGGCGCCTGGCGCGGGCTCGCGCTCGCCGCGCTGGCGGCGCTTGCGGCCTGCGCGCCGCGGACGCCGCCCCCCGCGCCGTCGCCCCCGCCGCCGCCCGTCGTCGAGGAGGCGCCGCCCGATGCCCCGCCGCCCGAGCGCCGCCACCAGGTGGCCGTGCTCGTCCCCCTTTCCGGTGCCAATGCCGCCGTCGGCCAGTCGCTTGCGAACGCCGCCAACCTCGCGCTCGCCGACACCGGCCGCACCACCGTACGGATCACCAGCTACGACACCGCCGCCCCCGGGGGCGCGGCCGCTGCTGCCGGCCGCGCGCTCGCTGACGGCGCGAAGCTCATCCTTGGTCCGCTGCTGGCGGCCGACATCCCTTCTGTTGCCGCACCTGCCGCCCAGCGCGGCGTGGCCGTGCTCGCCTTCTCGAACGATGCCGCGCTGGCGCGGGACAATGTCTACGTCCTCGGCTTCCAGCCCGCCCAGTCGATCGAGCGGGTGGTGGCGCATGCGCGCGGCCGGGGCATCACCCGGTTCGCGGCCCTGGTCCCGAACGGCGCCTATGGCGAGCGCGCGGCGGTAGCCTTCACGCGCGCTGTCCAGGCAGGCGGCGGCGAGGTGGCGGCCGTCACCAGCTTCGCCCGGGCCCGCGAGCAGCTCCCTGCCGCGGCCCGCCGCATCACCGCCTATGACGCCCGCGTCAAGGCGGGGACGCCGGGGAACCCGGCTCCCATCGGCTTCCAGGCGCTCCTCATCGCCGACTCCGGCGCAACCGCCAACGCGCTCGTGCCAAGCCTTGCCCAGTTCGGCGCACGCCCGCCGCAGGTCATGCTTCTCGGCACCGAGCTCTGGGCCGCCGACCCGGGCCTTGCGCGCGTGCCGGCGTTTCACGGGGCGCTCTTCGCCGCCGTCCCCGATTCGCGTTTCGCTGCCTTCGAGCGCCGCTACCGCGAGCGGTTCGGCTCCAACCCCTCGCGCCTTGCCAGCCTTGCCTACGATGCGACGCTGCTCGCGATCGGGCTTGCCGGCCGGTGGGAGATCGGCACGCCCTTCCCGCCGGCGCTCTTGCGCGACCCCAAGGGCTTCGCCGGCGTCGACGGCATCTTCCGCTTCCGCGACAATGTCGTCGAGCGCGGGCTCGAGGTCCGGCGCATCACGCCCTCCGGCTTCGTGACCGAGTCGCCGGCGCCCACCAGCTTCTAGGCGCTCGGGTGCCCGGCCGGGCGGCGCCGGGGCGGCGCGGGGAGAAGCCGCCACCGGCCATCGGCCAGGGGCCGCGCGGCGATGCCGCCCAGCGTCGCGCGGCGCCCCGCCTCGAGAGAAGCGATGAGCCGCGCGAGCGCCGGCCCGCGCGGCGCCGGCGCCCCAAGCGCAGCGAAGCCTTTGAGCAGCAGCCGTCGCCTGAGCTCGCCCGGCAGGGCCTCCGGGTCCAGCTCCCAGCCGCCGCCCTGCGCTCGGGCGCGTGACGCCCAGGCCCGCTCCGCCGCCCAGGCGAGCGCCTCTTCCGCGTCGGCGAGATGCGCGGCGCTGGCGGCGAGCCGCGCCGGTGCCAGCCACCGGCACGAACCGAGGAGCGCGCGTGCGCGCGTGCGGTCGAAGCGGGGGTCGCGGTTCGAGGGATCGTCTGCCGGAACGAGCCCCGCCTCGCGGGTGATGCGGGCAAGCGTGGCCCGGGGCCAGTCGAGCAGGGGCCGGAGCACGGGGAGGCCGGCAATCACCGCCCGCGCCCGGATCCCGGCAAGCCCGGCAAGGCCGCTGCCGCGCGCGAGGCGCAGCAGGAGCGTCTCGGCCTGGTCGTCCAGGTGGTGCGCCGTGAGGAGTGCCGCCATGCCGTTGCTCCGGCACCAGTCGGCCATGGCCGCGTAGCGCGCGGCCCGCGCGTCCGCCTGCAGGTTCGAAGGTCCCGGCGGGGCGATGGCGAGGATGGCGTGGGGCACGCCGCGCGCGGCCGCGGCCCGCGCCACGGCCTCGGCTTCCGCGCGGGCCTCCGGCCGGAGCCCGTGGTCGACGGTGAGTGCGGCCACGCGGCCCGCGAAGGCCTCCGCGGCAAGGACGAGGAGGGCAAGCGAATCCGCGCCGCCCGAGACGGCGAGCGCCAGCGGCGCCGATGGGTCGGCCGCGGGGCCGAGAAGCGCGTGGACGGTTGCCGCGAAGTGCCCGGACGTCAGGGTCCGCATTGGGCGTCTGCGCGGGCCCTGCGGTTTTCGGCCTCGAGTGCGCCGGTCAGCCGCTCCGGGTAGGCCGTGCGCAGCTGGTCGAGCGCCTGGCAGGCCGCCTTCGGCTGCTTCATCGCCGTCAGCGCCTTGCCCAGCCAGAGCAGGCTCTCGGCCGCGCGCTGGCCGCGCGGCCAGGTCTGGTAGCCGGCGAGGAAGAGCTTGGCCGCCTCGGCATGCCGGCCGAGCTGCATCTGCGAGCGGCCCGCCCAGTACTGGGCGTTCGACGCCCGCGGGTGGTCGGGGTGGGCCTTGGCGAAGGCCTCGAGCTCGGCGGCGGCCTTCTGGTAGTCGCGCGCGGTGTAGAGGCCATAGGCGGCAAGATAGCGGGCCTCGGGGTCGGTGGCGGCAGGCGGGGCCGGGCGCGGCGCCGGCGTGGGCGCGGTTGCGGGCGGAGCGGCTGGGCCGCCGGCCGCAGGGGGCTTCGGCGCTTCGGCCGGGGCGGGGGCGCTTGCGCCGGGGCTGGCTGCGGCCGGCCGCCTGCCTTCGAGCGAGTCGAGCCGGAACTCGGTGTCGGCGCGCGCGCGCTCGAGGGCGGTTTCGAGGGTCTTGAGGCGGAACTGCAGCTCCTCCACCTGGCCGGTCAGCGTCCGCTGCTGCGCCTCGAGGCGGTCGATCCTCTGCACGAGCTCGAACAGCTGCGGGCCGGCATCGGCCGGCGCCGCCTCCGGAGGCGGGGCGGGCGGCGGGGCCGGCTCGGCGGCGAAGAAGCGCGGGTCGCCGCCCGGGAACACCTTCCGCTGGACGGCACGCATCTGGCTCTCGAGGGTGGAGACCCGCTTCTCCACGTTGCGGAACTGCTCGGCAGTGGCGACCGAGACCCCCTGCGCGGCCGCCGCTCCCGCGGCGAGCCCGGCAATGGCGGCGAGCGGCAGGCGAACCCGCATTCCTTCCCCTTTCTCGCGCAATGGGCCCCCTGAAGGCCCCCGGCATGCTGAGCGCAAGCTGAATCGGCGGGTCAGCCGGCTCCGCCCGGCTCTTTCGCCACGTTCTCGGGCTTGCCCTCGCCGACGCGGGCGCGAAGGTCTTCCGGCAGCAGCGACTGGGCGGCCAGCACTTCCCCCGGCCCCCCGAGCGGCGGCAGCGGCGCGCCGCCGATCGTCACCTCGAGCGCGCCCGCGCGCCCGGCGCGCAGCACCCACGGCCGGCCGGGCGGGATATCGAGCGCCTCCCCCTTCTTCAGCGTGCCCTCGAACAGCCGCTCGCCCCGCGGGCCTTCCTGCACGCGGATCCAGACGTCCTCGCGTGCCGCGAGCCGCACCGGGCCGTCTGCCGGTGCAGGCGCGGCCGGCGCGGGCGGCGGAGGCGCGGGCTCCGCCAGCGCTGGGGGTGCCGCGGAACCGGAGGGCGGCGGCGGGGCGGGAGGGTCGAAGGCTCCTGCGCCCCAGGCGACGAGAAGGCCGATGCCGAGGAGGCCGGCGGCAACCGAGGCCATGACGAGCCCGCGGCCGGGCATTCGCCGGGCGTCGAGGGGTTCGATGTCGACAAGCGTCGGCTCGGGGTCGCTGCGCCGGGATTCGCGGCGGTAGCGCTCGGCTGCCTCTGCCGGGTCAAGGCCCACGGTCCGGGCGTAGGCTTTCACGAACCCGAGCGTGTAGGTCATGGCCGGGAGCCGGTCGTGGGCGTCCGCCTCGATGCTGGCAAGGATTCCGGGCCTGACCTTGGTGCGGTCGGCCACGTCGGCGATCGAGAGTCCGGCCCGCTCGCGGGCGCGGCGCAGGTCGGCGCCGAGGCTTGCGGGCTCCGCGACCGGAAACGGCCGGACATTGTCGGGGAAGTCGCCGCTCGCGCCGGTGCCGTCTTGTGCGCTCCCGGCTTCTTCCGCCTCTGCGCCTGCCCGCGCGCCCTCCGCTCGTGTCTCCGCCCCCGCCGGGACCGCGTCGTCGTCGGGTGCTGCGCCGTCGTGGCCGCGCGCGCACGCCGCTTCATCGGGGAGGTCTGCGTCCGCAGACCGCCGCCCGCCCGGCACGCTCTCACCCGGCAACGCCATCCGCCTCTCCATGGCGCAGCTCCGACCCGAGTCAAGCGTGCTAGACGAACTCCATGAAAGACCGATGAAAGGCGGGCTCGGCCGGGTGATGACGGCGGTCCCGGCCCGGCCCGGCCTTGCCGGCGCCGAGGGGGCCGGCTATGCCGCCCTCGCCCTTTCCGCCCCTGCAGCCGGAACCTGTTCCATGCCGCTCCGCAACGTGGCGATCATCGCCCATGTCGACCACGGCAAGACCACGCTCGTCGACCAGATGTTTCGCGCGTCGGGCACCTTCCGCGACAACCAGAAGGTGGCCGAACGCGCCATGGACTCGAACGACCTCGAGCGCGAGCGCGGCATCACCATCCTCGCCAAGTGCACGAGCGTCGACTGGTGCGGCACCCGCATCAACATCGTCGACACGCCCGGCCACGCGGACTTCGGCGGCGAGGTGGAGCGCATCCTCTCCATGGTCGATGGCGTGCTCCTCCTCGTCGATGCCGCCGAGGGGCCGATGCCGCAGACCAAGTTCGTCCTGTCGAAGGCGCTTGCCCTGGGCTTGAGGCCCATCGTGGTCGTCAACAAGGTCGACCGGCCCGACGCGCGGCCCCAGGCGGTGCTCGACGAGGTGTTCGACCTGTTCGTGGCGCTCGGCGCGAACGATGCCCAGCTCGACTTTCCCGTGCTCTATGCCTCGGGCCGCGCGGGCTACGCCGGGCCCGACCCCGACATCCGAGGGGGCACGCTCGCCCCCCTGTTCGAGCTCATCCTCGCCCACGTGCCCCCGCCTGCGGCCGACCCGCACGAGGCCTTCCGGCTCCTCGTCTCGCTGCTCGACCGCGACCCCTTCGTCGGGCGGATGCTGACCGGCCGGATCGCCAGCGGCCGGCTTCTCGTCAACATGCCCATTCGCGCGCTCGGGCCCGGCGGCGCGGTGGTCGAGCAGGGCCGGGCCACCAAGATCTTCGCCTTCCGCGGGCTCGAGCGCGTGCCGGTCGAGGCGGCCGAGGCAGGCGACATCGTCTCGATCGCCGGGCTCGAGACGGCAACGGTTGCCCACACCATCGCCGACCCCGCGGTCGCCGAGCCCATCCCGGCACCTCCCATCGACCCGCCCACCTTGAGCATCCGCTTCTCGGTCAACGACAGCCCGTTCGCCGGCCGCGAGGGCAGCAAGGTCACGAGCCGGATGATCCGCGAGCGCCTCCTGCGCGAGGCGGAGGGCAATGTCGCCATCCGCGTGGCCGAGAGCGAGGAGCGCGACAGCTTCGAGGTGGCGGGCCGCGGCGAGCTTCAGCTCGGCGTCCTCGTCGAGACCATGCGCCGCGAGGGCTTCGAGCTCACCATCGGCCGGCCGCGGGTGATTCTCGAGACCGATGCGCTCGGCCACCGCCTCGAGCCCCACGAGACCATCGTCGTCGACGTCGACGAGGCCTTCCAGGGCATCGTCGTCGAGAAGCTGGCGCTGCGCAAGTGCGACCTCCTCGACATGGCGCCCTCGGGCGGCGGCAAGCTGCGCCTTACCTTCTTCGGCCCCACCCGCGGCCTCATCGGCTACCACGGGGAGTTCCTCTCCGACACCCGCGGCACTGGCATCATGAACCGCCAGTTCGCCCGCTACGCGCCCTGGCGGGGGCCGATTTCCGGCCGGCAGAACGGCGTTCTCGTCTCGACCGAGACGGGCACGGCCGTCGGCTACGCGCTGGGCAGCCTCGAGGAGCGCGGCGTTCTCATGATCGCGCCCGGCGAGCCGGTCTATGCCGGCATGATCATCGGCGAGAACGCCCGCGGCGAGGACCTCGAGGTGAACCCGCTGCGCTCCAAGCAGCTCACCAACTTCCGCGCTGCCGGCAAGGACGAGGCGCTGCGCCTCACGCCGCCGCGCCGGCTCGGGCTCGAGCAGGCGATCGCCTTCATTGAGGAGGACGAGTGCGTGGAAGTGACGCCGAAGTCCATCCGCATCCGCAAGCGCTTCCTCGACCCGCACGAGCGCCGGCGCCAGGCGCGCGCGGCGAAGGCGGGGTGACGCAGGGAGCAGCCTTCTGGTCGGCCATGCCGCAGGCGCTCGAGGCGGCGCGGGCGGCCGCCGCGCGCGGCGAGGTGCCGGTGGGCGCCGTGGTGACCGGCCCCGATGGCGCCGTGCTGGCGGCCGCCCACAACCGCACCCGGCTTGACCGCGACCCGACCGCCCATGCCGAGATCCTTGCCATCCGCGCGGCGGCGGCAGCGCTGGGCTCCGAGCGGCTTGCCGGCTGCACCCTCTGGGTCACGCTCGAGCCCTGCGCCATGTGCGCGGGCGCCATTGCCCATGCCCGGCTTGCCCGCCTCGTCTACGCCGCCCCCGACCCCAAGGGCGGCGGCGTCGCGCATGGCGCGCGGGTGTTCCAGCAGCCCACCTGCCACCACCGCCCCGAGGTCATCGCCGGAGTCGGCGAGACGGAGGCGGCGACCCTGCTCCGCGCCTTCTTCGCAGCCCGCCGCTAGCCCCGCGTCGCCGCCTCGGCGACGATCTAGCCGCGCGTCGCCGCCTCGGCGACCATGAGGCCCGCCTCGTCGCGGAGCCCGGCGGCGACCAGCGCCGCCACGATCCGCCGGAAATGGTCGGGCGGGAGATCGGCCATGGGCCCCTGCATGCCGGTGGCGGCAAGCACCAGCGCTTCGCCCCGCCGCCCGGCGGCGAGCGCGGCATCGATGGCAGCCGTCCAGCCGTTGGCAAGCCGCGGCACCGGGTCCCCCTCGACCCGGCGGCCCAGCCCCTCGAGCCCGGCGCGCAGCAGCGCTCCGCGATGGGCGGTGGTTGCACGGGCGAAGCGGTCCGGCTCGGCCGGCACGTCGGCGTCCACCCCGGCAAGAAGGCCCGCGACCCTCGCCGCCACGTCACCGCCGGCCTCCGCGGCCACTGGCCACCAGGCCCGCGCGTTGCCGACGAAGCCGGCCGCGAGCATGGCCTCGACGAGCGCCGGCGCCTCGTCTGCCAGCCCCGGGTCGGGCGCGACCCGCGCGGCCGCCTCCGCTGCCACCACCCGCCAGCCGTGGCGCGCTGTGGACTCCTCCGGCACGCGGGCGAGAAGCGCGCGCAGCGCTGCCAGCCGCTGCGCGCGCGCCGGCGCCTCGAGCGCCTCGCGCAGCTGGCCGCCCGGCCGTGCCGCCGCTTCGCCCGCAGGCGCCGCGCCGGCGTCGAGCGCAAGAATGCGGCCCGCTTCCGCTGCGCTCAGCGCACCCACCGCCGCCGCTTCCGGGACGAGCGCTGCCCGCTGCTCCACCGGCACGCGCGGCAGGCGCACCATCCACGCCCGCATCGCCGGGGGTGCAGCCTGCGCGAGCTCGGGCGGAATGGCCGTGCCCGTCGCGCCGGCAAGGCCCACGCGCCAGGCCGAGAGCCGGTCCACCTCGCGCCACACGGGGTTGCCTGCCGAACGCGTCGCTGCGGCGGTCGAGGCCACCCGCTCGGCGAGCT
The DNA here is from genome assembly GCF_015354055.1 of Thermaurantiacus tibetensis. Taxonomy (GTDB): domain Bacteria; phylum Pseudomonadota; class Alphaproteobacteria; order Sphingomonadales; family Sphingomonadaceae; genus Thermaurantiacus; species Thermaurantiacus tibetensis. Next base: position 555,184 of record NZ_JACHTM010000002.1, on the reverse strand, counting down.
GGATGTCGAACGGGTCGGCAAGCCTGCGCCGCCGCGCGGCGTCGAAGAGCTGGTTGGCGCTGAACGGGTCCCCGGCGAGCGCCGAGCACCAGCCGTCGGCCAGCACGAAGGCCGGGTTGTCGTCGGAGACGGCGCGGCCGTCGGCGACGAACGCGCACAGGCCGATGGGGTCGCCGGCAGCGAGCGCGGCGTGGGCGGCGGCGGCGATGAGGCGCGGGGTGTAGTCCGCACGCCGCACGCGCAGGAGCATGCGGTGCGCATCGGCCGCGGCCCCGACGGCGACGAGCGCGCGCACCCGCGCCGCGAGCCAGTCGCCCGGGTGGATGCCGGGTGGCGGCGCCGCCTCGGTCAGGAGCGCCCGCTGCACCACGATCTGGCCCCAGCGGCTGGCCAGCGGCCCGTCGAGCCGGTTGAGGAGCGCGGCGAGGAAGCGGCCGTCGGAGCCGGCGAAGAGATCGGGCGCAAGGCCGACCGTGGCCTCCGTGACGAGGCCTGCGCTGGCCGCCGGGCGGCTCGGCCCCGGGAGTTCGGGCGGGGCGGCGCCGGGGAGAGGGCCGGGGGTGACGGGTGCCGCCGCCGGCCCGGCGGCAGGGGCCGAAGCGGCCGGCGCGGCGCCGGGAAGGGCCGCAGGCCCGGGCGGCGGGGCGGCGGGCGGCGGCGGGCGCACGGGCTCCCGGGCCGGCACCTCCTCGAGGACGTCCGGCAGGAGCGAGGTGGGGGCCTCGGAGGGGGCGGGCGGAGCGGGCGGGGGGGTGGGGGCCTCCTGTGCGGTCGCCGCCGCCGCGAGGGCGGCCGCCATGGCGGGGAGGAGCAGCCGGTTTGCCTTCGCGCGCACGCCCGCCCTATAGCCGCCCGGATGGCGACGGAAAGAGCCGCAGCGACGGGCCCGGCCGGCGCGGTCCGGCGCCCCCTCGTGCTCGTCGGCATGCCGGGCTCGGGCAAGTCCGCCATCGGCAGGCGGCTCGCCGCCGCGCTCGACCTCCCGTTCGTCGACAGCGACGCCGAGATCGAGGCTGCAGCGCAGATGAGCATCTCCGAGATCTTCGCCCGCTTCGGCGAACCCCACTTCCGCGACGGCGAGCGGCGGGTCATCGCCCGCCTGCTCGATGGCACCCCGCGCGTCATCGCGACGGGCGGCGGTGCCTTCCAGGACCCGGACACGCGCGCGCTTGCCCTTGCGCGCGGGTTCGTCGTCTGGCTCGATGCCGACCTCGACACGCTTGTCGCCCGCGTCGGCCGGCGCGATCACCGGCCACTCCTCGCGGGCAGGGATGCGCGCGCGGTGCTGGCTGCCCTGCTCGCCGAGCGGGCGCCTGCCTACCGCCAGGCCCACCTCCGCGTGGTCTCGGGCGATGCGCCGCACGAGGCGACCGTTGCGGCCATCCTCGCCGCGCTCACGGGTCAGGAGATGGTGCCGTGAGCCTGGGCGCCCGCATCGACGTGCCGGTCGACGTTGCCGGCCGCCCCTATGCCGTCAGCATCGGCCCCGGCCTCATCGCCGAGGCCGGGGAGCGGGTGCGGGCGCTCTGCCCTGGCCTCCGGCGGGTGCCGGTCGTGACCGATGCCACTGTCGCCGACCTCCACCTGCCCGCCCTTGCCGGGGCTCTCTCCGCGGCCGGGCTCGAGGCCGTGCCCGTCGTCGTGCCGCCGGGCGAGGGCGCCAAGAGCTTTCCCGAGCTCGCCCGCCTCGTCGATTCGCTCCTTGCAACCGGCGTGTCGCGCTCCGGCCTTCTCGTCGCGCTTGGCGGCGGGGTGGTGGGCGATCTCGCCGGCTTTGCCGCCGCCATCCTGAAGCGCGGCGTTCCCTTCGTCCAGGTGCCGACCACGCTCCTTGCCATGGTCGACTCCTCCGTCGGCGGGAAGACCGGCATCAACACCGCGGCCGGCAAGAACCTCGTGGGGGCGTTCCACCAGCCCGTCGCGGTCTGGGCCGACACGGACGTGCTCGCCACCCTGCCCCTTCGCGAGCGGCGGGCGGGCTATGCCGAGGTGGTGAAGTACGGCCTCCTCGGCGATGCCGCCTTCTTCGCCTGGCTCGAGGCGCACGGCCCCGCGGTGCTCGGCGGCGACGCCGATGCCCTTGCCCACGCCGTTGCCACGAGCGTGCGAGCAAAGGCAGCGATCGTCGCCCGCGATCCGGAGGAGCGGCACGACATCCGCGCGCTCCTCAACCTCGGCCACACCTTCGGCCATGCGCTCGAGGCCGAGTGCGGCTTCTCCGACCGGCTGCTCCATGGCGAGGCGGTCGCGGTCGGCATGGCCCAGGCGTTCCGCTTCTCGGTCGCGGAAGGGCTCTGCCCGCCCGAGGACGCCGCGCGGGTCGAGGCGCACCTCGCCGCCGTCGGCCTGCCGACGCGGCTGCCGCTCCCCGCCGGTCGGCTGCTTGCCCACATGCTCCACGACAAGAAGCGGACCGAGGCGGGCCTGCCCTTCATCCTCGTGCGCGGCATCGGCCGGGCGTTCGTGGCCCACGGCGTGCCGCTCGCCAGGGTCGAGGCCTTCCTTGCAGCGGAGGAGCAGGCAGCCGCCTAGGCGGCGATGCCGAGCTCCTCGCGGAGCTTCAGGAGCGCAAGCGCCGCCGCCACCGCCTCGGCCGCCTTCCCGACGCGGGCGAGCGCCTGCGCCTCGGTCTCGACCGTCAGGATGCCGTTGCCGATGGCGAGGCCGTCGAGCGCGAGCGCCATCAGGCCGCGGGCGCTCTCGTTCGCCACCACATCGAAATGGTAGGTCTCCCCGCGGATGACGCAGCCGAGGGCGACATAGGCATCGTAGCGGCCGGTCCCGGCGGCAAGCGCGATGGCCGGCGGAATCTCGAGCGCGCCCGGCACCTCGACCAGCGCGTGGGAATGGCCGGCTGCCTCGAGCGCCTGGCGCGCGGCGGCGAGCTGGGCGGCGTGGATGTGGGCGTAGAAGCCCGCCGCAACGATGAGCACATGCGCCATGCCGAACCCTTTCCTTCGCCCCGCCCCCTGTCGCCCCGCCCCCTGTCGCCCCGCCCCCTGCTTCCCCGGTCTGCCGCTCCGCGCCCCGCCAGCCCCTTCGCGCCCCGGCTGCCCCGGCCCGGCCGCCTTCGCCCCCTGGCCCCAGCCCGGTCAGTCGATGCGCCGTTCCGCCACCACCTCGAGCCCGTAGCCCGACAGGCCCACGAAGCTCCGGTGCGCGTTCGACAGCAGCTCGATCTCCCGCACCCCGAGATCGACGAGGATCTGGGCGCCGATGCCATAGTCGCGCTGCTCGAGCGGCTCCTGCACGCCGGCCTCGCGCGCGGCGATCATGCGCGACAGCCGGTCGGGCCGGTTGTCGCGGATGATGACGACGATCCCTGCACCCGCCTCGCCGATGATCTCCATCGAGCGCTGCAGCGCCCCCGTGCGCGGGCCGTCCTCGCCGAGGATGTCGGCAAACGGCGAGAGCACGTGCATCCGCACGAGCGTCGGCCGGGCAGGGTCGACCCGGCCCTTCTGGAGCACCAGATGCTCGGCATATTCCGCCTTGTTGATGTAGGTCTTGACCTGCCATTCGCCGCCGTGGCGGGAGACGAGCCGGGTCTCGGCGATGCAGGCGACCAGATTGTCGTGCCGCCGGCGGTAGGCGATGAGGTCGCGGATGGTGCCGATCTTGAGCCCGTGGGTGCGGGCGAAGGGGATGAGGTCGGCGAGACGCGCCATCGTGCCGTCGTCGTTCATGATCTCGCAGATGACGCCCGAGGGGTTGAGCCCGGCGAGCCGGGCGATGTCGACCGAGGCCTCGGTGTGGCCGGCGCGGACGAGGACGCCGCCGTCGCGGGCGACGAGCGGGAAGACATGGCCGGGCGAGACGAGCGCCTCCGGCCCCTGGGCGGCATCGATCGCAACCGCGATGGTGCGCGCGCGGTCGGCAGCCGAGATGCCGGTCGAGACGCCGTGCCGCGCCTCGATCGAGATGGTGAAAGCGGTCTCGTGGCGGCTGCCGTTGGCCGGTGCCATCATCGGCAGGCCGAGCTGTTCGACGCGCGCGCGCGTGAGCGCAAGGCAGATGAGGCCGCGGCCGTGGCGGGCCATGAAGTTGATGGCCTCAGGGGTTGCCATCTGCGCCGGGATGACGAGATCGCCCTCGTTCTCGCGGTCCTCGTCATCGACGAGGATGAACATCCGGCCGTTGCGCGCCTCGTCGATGATGGTCTCGATGCCGACGAGGGGCGAGGCGGCAGCTTGGTCGAGGAAGGCCTCGAGCTTGGCGATGGTCTCGGCGGTCGGGTTCCAGGCGGGCGAGGCGAGCTGGCGCAGGCTGTTGGGGTGGAGCCCGGCGGCGCGGGCGACGGCGGCGCGGCTCATGCCGGTTGCGCGCACGTGGGCGCGGATGCGGTCGAGAATCGCGGTGGCCATGCGGGGGCATTGTCACATCGGCGTGTGACTTTCAACCGCCTGCATCACACTCGGGTGTCGAGCATCCGCTTCAGGTAGCGCGCGAGAATGTCGATCTCGAGGTTGACCGCGTCCCCTTCCGCCACCGTGCCAAGCGTGGTCCACTTCGCCGTGTGGGGAATGATGTTGAGGTCGAAGAGGCAAGAGTCCGCCTCGTCGCGCACCGCGTTGACGGTGAGCGAGACGCCGTCGACGGCAATCGCGCCCTTCTCGGCGATTGCGCCGGCGAGCGCGTAAGGGGCAGCGAGCGTGAGCGCGATGCTGCCCTCGCGCGCGACGCGCGCCACCACCCGGCCCACGCCATCCACATGCCCGGTCACGATGTGGCCGCCGAGCTCGTCGCCGACCTTGAGCGACCGCTCGAGGTTGAGCCGCCGCCCTTCCCTCCACATGCCGGGCGCGGTCCGCGCCCGCGTCTCGGCCGAGACGTCCACCCGGAACCGCCCGTCGGCCTTCCCGGTCACGGTAAGGCAGACGCCCGAGCAGGCGATCGAGGCGCCGAGCGCCACCTCGCCAAGGTCGAGCCCGCAGGCGATGGTGACGGCGAGGTCCTCGCCCGGCCGCGCGGCGACCGCGTCGATGGTGCCGATGTCGGTGATGATCCCGGTGAACATGGGGCCCGGCCTAGCGGGCGCGGGCAGCCGGCGGAAGGGCCCGCACCAGGAGCTCGAGCCGGTCGTCGCCGAGCCGGCGCTCGTCGACACGGCGGAAGCGGCCGTGGGCCGCAGCGAGGTCGTCGACAGCAAAGCCGGAGATGCCGCGGCCCTCGCCGAGGAGGATGGGGGCCCGAAGCAGCAGCAGCCGGTCGACGAGGTCGGCGGCAAGCAGGCTCCCGGCAAGCCGGCCGCCCCCTTCGACGAGCAGCCGGAGCCACCCGCGCTCCCGGGCAAGCGCCAAGAGGGCGGGAAGGTCGGGCGCGGCAAGCCACCCCTCGGGCGCGTCGCCCCGGCCCACGGCCACCCGCGCCGGCTGCCGCCCCCGCCAGCCGGGCAGGCGGACGTCGAGCCGGGGCGCGTCGGCTGCGAGGGTGCCGCGCCCGACCACCACGGCATCGGCCCGGGCACGCTCCATGTGGCCGAAGGCGCGCGCCGTCTCCCCGGTGATCCAGCGGCTGCGGCCGTCGGCGAGCGCGATGCGGCCGTCGAGCGAGAGCGCGAGCTTCAGCGTGATCTCCGGCCGCCCGAGCGTCACGCGCTGGACGAAGCCGGCGAGCTCCGCCTCTGCATCTGCCAGCGCGAGCGCGGTCACCGGGATGCCGGCGGCCCTGAGCCGCGCGATGCCCTGGCCGGCGGTGCGCGGGTCGGAGTCCGTCATGCCGGTCACCACGTGGGCGACCCCGGCAGCCACGAGGAGGTCGGCGCAGGCGGGCCCGCGGGGGGAGAGGTGGGCGCAGGGCTCGAGCGTGACGTAGGCGGTCGCGCCGCGCGCCGCCTCGCCGGCGGCGGCAAGGGCCACCGCCTCGGCATGCGGGCGGCCGCCGGCGCCGGTCCAGCCGCGGCCCACCACCCGGCCGTCGCGGACCAGGATGCAGCCGACGTTGGGGTTGGGGGTGGAGGCGCCGGCAGCCCGGCGCGCGAGGGCAAGCGCGGCCCTCAGGTGCCGCAGGTCGGTCACGCGGGCGGCGCGGCGGTCTCCGCAGGTGCCCCCCGGTCTGCGGCCGGGCCACTCCCTTCGTCTGCCGGCGGAGCGGCGGGGGCCTTGCGGCCGGGCACGGGCGCCGAGAGGTCCGGCCGGCCCGACCAGTCCTCGATGTAGATGATGGCGGGCCCCGGGGTCATGAGCCCTGCCCGGGAGAGGGCAAGGAAGGCGCCGACGAGCGCGCCGCCCATGAGCGTCGCGACTGCCAGGAACGGCAGCTGGCGCGTCGCGAGGCGGCGGAGGCGTTCGCGCAGCGAGACCGGCTCAGGCCCCCGGTTCCAGCTGAACCCGCCGGCGCGGTCGAGCTCGACGTTGGCGAAGCGCTCCATGGCGCGGCGGCGCGCGGCCTCGCGCTCGGCCCGGCGGTTGCGGAACGGCAGCGGCAGCGGCTCGAGCGGCTTCGGGCGGAGGCTCCGGAACATCAGACCCGCATCGGCATGAGGACGTAGAGCGCCTTCGCGCTCTCGCCCTCGCGGATGAGGGTGGGGGCAGCCGCGTCGGCGAGGTGCACTTCCACCTGGTCCCCTTCCACCTGGGCGAGGATGTCGAGCAGGTAGCGGCTGTTGAAGCCGACGTCGAAGCCCGGCGCGCCATAGTCGGCCGGCAGCTCCTCGGAGGCGGTGCCGTTCTCGGGGCTGGTGACCGAGAGCGTCACGCGGTCGTGGTCGAGGCTGAGCTTGACGGCGCGCACCTTGTCGGAGGCGATGGCCGTTACCCGGTCGACCCCTTCGGCCAGCGTGTGCGGGTCGATCCGGAGCAGCCGGTCGTTCGCCGTCGGGATCACCCGGCTGTAGTCGGGGAAGCTTCCCTCGATGAGCTTCGAGGTGAGGACGGCCGCGCCGATGGTGAAGCGGATCTTGGTGGGCGAAAGGGCAATCGCGACCGTGCCGTCGCGCTCGTCCAGGAGCTTGCGCACCTCCGCGATGCACTTCCGGGGCACGATCACGTCGGGCATCGACTCCGCGCCCTCGGGCAGCGGCAGCTCGAAGCGGGCGAGCCGGTGGCCGTCGGTTGCGACTGCGCGCAGCACCCGGGGGGAGACGCCGGCGGGCGCGTGGAGGAAGATGCCGTTCAGATAGTAGCGGGTCTCCTCGGTCGAGATGGCGAAGCGGGTCTTGTCGATGAGCTCGCGCAAGGTCTCGGCGGGCAGCTCGAAGGTGACGGGAAAGTCGCCGTCGCCGATGACGGGGAAGTCCTCGCGCGGCAGGGTCTGCAGCTGGAACCGCGCCCGGCCGGCGGTGACCGTCACCCGCCGGTCGGCCTGCGAAAGCGCCACCTGCGCGCCGTCGGGCAGCTTTCGCACGATGTCGAAGAGGGTGTGGGCGGAGACGGTGGTCGCGCCCGGCACTTCGACATCGGCCGGAACCGTCTCGACGATCTGCATGTCGAGGTCGGTCGCCATGAGGCGCAGGCCAGCGGGCTCGGCCACGAGGAGGACGTTCGACAGGATGGGGATGGTGTTGCGGCGTTCGACGACCGACTGGACATGGCCGAGGGCTTTCAGGAGGGTTGCGCGCTCGACGACCAGTTTCATGCCTCACTCCCCCGTGCCGGCCGGGCACCGGCGCCGATTTCCCAGCGTCTAACGCGCCGCGGCGCGCGCGCAAAGGGGCTTGCGTGGCGCTCAGTCCACCCTGAGCGTGACCGCGGTCGCCTCGCCGCCGCCGATGCAGATGGCGGCAAGCCCGGTGCCGCCGCCGCGGGCCTTGAGAGCGTGCACGAGGGTGACGAGGATGCGCGCGCCGGAGGCGCCGATCGGGTGGCCGAGCGCGCAGGCTCCGCCGTTCACGTTAAGGCGTGCGTGGTCGAGCCCGAGCTCCTGCATGGCGATCATGGCGACGACGGCGAAGGCCTCGTTCACCTCGACGAGGTCGAGGTCTCCGACCGAGAGTCCGGCCTTCGCCAGCGCCTTCCGCGCCGCTGGCACGGGGGCGGTCGTGAACCAGGCCGGCTCCTGGGCGTGGGCCGCGTGCGAGAGGATGGTGGCAAGCGGCCGCAGCCCGCGCGCCTCGGCGGTTTCGCGCCGCATGAGGACGAGGGCGGCCGCGCCATCCGAGATCGAGCTGGCGTTCGCTGCCGTCACCGTGCCGTCGGGGGCGAAGGCGGGCTTCAGCTGCGGGATCTTCTCGGGCTTCGCCTTGCCCGGCTGCTCGTCGACGGTGACGGGGCCCGCTCTCGTCTCGACCGCCACCGTCTCGGCAGCGAAGGCGCCCGTCTCGATCGCGGCGCGGGCGCGCATGAGGCTTGCGATCGCATAGTCGTCCTGGGCGGCGCGGGTGAACTGGTAGTGGCTGGCCGCCTGCTCGGCGAAGCTGCCCATGAGCCGCCCGGGCTCGTAGGCGTCCTCGAGACCGTCGAGGAACATCGAGTCCATCACCCGGCCGTGGCCCATGCGCAGGCCCCCGCGGGCCTTGGGCAGGAGGTAGGGCGCGTTGGTCATCGACTCCATGCCGCCGGCCACCACCACGTCGCGGCTGCCGGCCTTCAGCGCATCATGCGCGTGGATCACCGCCTGCATGCCGCTGCCGCACATCTTGTTGAGCGTGACGCAGGGGGTCGAGTCCGCAAGGCCCGCGCCGCGCGCGGCCTGGCGCGCCGGGGCCTGGCCCTGGCCGGCCGGGAGCACGCAGCCCATGAGCACCTCGTCGACATCTGCGGGTGCCAGCCCGGCGTCGCCGACCGCCGCGCGGATGGCCGCTGCGCCGAGCTCCGGGGCGGCGAGGTCGCGGAAGTCCCCCTGGAAGCCCCCCATCGGCGTCCGCCGCGCCGCCACGATCACCACGTCCGATGCTGCCATGTCGTCCTCCCGTTCGCCTCTCATTCTTCCCGCCCCGGCGGGGCCTCGCCCTTCGAGTCCCTCTCAGTCCGCCCGGCGCATGGCCGCGAGCGGATGCACGCCGCCCGCGTTGGGCACGAACCCGCGCACCCGTTTCGAGACCAGCGCCCAGCGCAGCGGCTGGATGAGTGGGATGGTCGCCACATCCTCCTGCCACAGGCGTTCGGCAAGGGCGAGACGCGCCATGCGTTCGGCAAGTGTCGGCGCTTCCCAGCCGGAGGCAAGCACCCGGTCGGCTTCCTCGACGCAGAGGCCGAAGGCGTTGGCGCTGCAGCGCAGGCCGAGAAGGAAGGGCAGGGGCGAATCGATCGCGGCCTCCGCACTCGCGAGCGCGAGGTCGAAGCTTCCTTCCGAAAGCGCTGCCGCGTGGCCTCTCGGCGAGCGCTTCTCCACCACCACCTCGGCGCCGAGCGCCGACCAGCCGGCCACCAGCACGGTTGCGACCCGCTCCTCCTCGACCGAGTTGCCGATGGCAAGGCGCAGGCGCAGCCGGTTCATGGAGTCGAAGCCGGCCTCGGCAAGCCGCTGCCGGGCCTCCTCGAGCCGTTCGGCGGGCGCAAGGCCAACCCACTCCGGGTCGGGCGGCGGCACGTAGCCGGAAAGACCGGGGGGCGTCAGGCCATGGAGGGGCACGGCCGCATCGGTGCCGTAGATGGCACGGCCGATCTGCGCGCGGTCGATGACGCGGGTGAGCGCCTCTCGCACCGCGAGCTCATCGAGCGGTGGCCGCCGGCGGTTGATGGCGACGAACAGGGTGGCGCGCGCCCGCTCGAGCACCAGCGCTTCGCGCGGGGCGCCGACCCGCGCTTCCGAGACGCCGGCGTGGAAGCCGCCGAGCACAAGGTCGGTCTCGCCGCGGGCGAAGCGGCGCACGGCCTCTGCCACCGCCGCAGTGCGGAGGACCACGCTGCCCACGCCGACGTTCGCGGCATCGAAGAAGCGGGGGTTGGCAACCAGCCGACGGGTCCCGGGCTCGGCAGCTTCGGCGGGCGCGAAGGGCCCCGGCATCGCCGGGGGCATGCCCCGCCCGCGGTGGCGGGGGCGGATGGCGAGCTCGGGCCGCGCGAGGAGCTCGAGGAGCTCGGGCTGGGGCGTGGAGAGCCGCACTTCCACCACGTCGTCGAGCGGTGCGAAGACCCCCGAGACTCCAGCGAGGAGGCCGCGCGTCAGCGGGTCCGCGCCTGCGCGCGCTGTCGTCAGCGCGCGGGCGACCTCCCGGCCGGCCAGCGTCTGGGTGTCGGCGCCTTCCGCCTCGCGCAGCCGGAAGACGATGAAGCTGCCATCGTCGCTCACCCGCCAGCTGCGGGCGAGGCCGGGCACGATACGCCCGGCAGCGTCCGCGCGGGTGAGCCCGACCCCCGTCGACTCGGCAACAAGGCGCGCTGCGGCCTCGTCCGTCAGCACGTCGATGCGCAGCGTGTCGGCCGCGCCGCCGCCGCGCCCGCAGGCCGCGAGGGCGCCGAGCAGGCAGACGAGGAGCGCCGTGCGCCACCGCCGCGCCGGCCGGGCGGGCGCGACGCCACCGGGCGCGAAGGGCGGGGCAGGCGAAGGCGAAGGGTGCACGGGCGCCATGCCTTTCTCCAGGAGCGCGGCGCTGGCAAGCCGCGCGCGACCTGCTATCCGCGCGGCATGACACGGATCGGTCAGCAACTGGGCGACCTCGTCGGCAATACGCCCCTCGTCCGTCTTTCCGGCCCCTCGGCGCGGACCGGCTGCACCATCCTCGGCAAGTGCGAGTTCATGAACCCGGGCGGGTCGGTGAAGGACCGCGCGGCGCTCTTCATCATCCGCGACGCCGAGGAGCGCGGGCTTCTCAAGCCCGGCGGCACCATCGTCGAAGGCACGGCAGGAAACACCGGGATCGGGCTCGCGGTGCTCGGGGCGGCGCGCGGCTACCGCGTGCGGATCGTGATGCCCGAGACCCAGAGCCAGGAGAAGAAGGACGCGCTGCGGGCGCTCGGCGCCGAGCTGGTGCTGGTGCCTGCCACGAGCTACGCCAACCCCGGCCACTATGTGCACACCTCGCGGCGGCTCGCCGAGGAAACGCCGGGGGCGGTCTGGGCCAACCAGTTCGACAACATCGCCAACCGCCTCGCCCACATCAAGACGACGGCGCCCGAGATCTGGGAGGCGACCGGCGGGCGGCTGCACGGCTTCACCTGCGCGGCCGGCACCGGCGGCACCATCGCTGGCGTCGGCATGGGTCTGAAGGCGTTCGACCCCGCCATCCGCATCGCGCTCACCGACCCGGAGGGCGCGGCGCTCTACAGCTGGTTCACGACCGGCGAGCTCAGGGCCGAAGGCTCGAGCGTGGCCGAGGGCATCGGCCAGAGCCGGGTCACGGCCAACCTCGAGGGCGCGCCGATCGACTGCGCCTACCGCGTCCCCGACCGGGAGGCCATGCCCATTCTCCACGAGCTCATGGCCGAGGATGGGCTCCACCTCGGGCTGTCCTCGGCCATCAACGTGGCCGGCGCCGAGCGTCTCGCGCGCGACCTCGGTCCGGGCCACACCATCGTCACCATCCTCTGCGACAGCGGCAGCCGCTACCTCTCCACCCTCTGGAACCCGGTCTGGCTCCGGGCCAAGGGCCTGCCGCTGCCGCCCTGGTATGACGCCTGACCGCGCCTCCGCCTCGACAGCAGGGTATTCTCCTGCTAACCGACGGGGCCATGCAACGGCTCCGTGCGGGTCTGACCGGGCTTGCGCTCGTCTTCCTCGTGACTCTCGTGGGCTCGATCGCGCTCTCTCCCTCCGACACCCAGTCGCCGCGTCCGGCCGACCCGGGCGAGCCGCTCGCTGAGCTCGGCGTCGCGCCGTCTCCGGGCGATCGGGCGGCCGGAACAGAGCCGGTCGCGCCGCCCGCGGCGCCTGCGCCGCCCGTTGCCGGCCCGGGCGAGGAGCGCCCCATCGCCGGCAGCCGCAGCCCCGCGTCCGGCTCCGACCAGGTCCTGATCTGAGCAGGGTCCGGCGCCAGCCCTCCGCTGCGCCATGACGCCGCGGGCGGCTCTCCTCCTGGTGGCGGCGGCGGTCGTCTTCGGCGCCGTCTTCCTCCTGCGGTCCGGGGGGGTCGCGGATGCGCCCGCCGTCTCCCGCATCGAGATGGCACAGGGCCGGGACCAGCTCGTCCTCGAGGCGCGCCGCGACACCGGCGCGTGGGTGCTCGCCTCCGCCCATGACGCCCCCGGGGACGCGGAGCGGATCGCCGCGTTCGTCGAAGCCGTGCGCGACCTCGAGGAGGGTGCACCGGCAGAGCGCCCCGCCGGCGAGCCCCTCGAAGTCCGGCTCACGGCAGAGGACGGCACGGTCATCCGCCACCTCGCGCTCTGGCCCGGCATCGCCGAGGCCCGCCCGATCGGCAGGCTCTTCGTCTCCACGCTCCCGGTGCCGGACCTTGGCCCGTCGGCCTGGTCGCGCCTCGCGCCCCCGGCGATCGACCCGGCCGGCCTCGTCGCCGCGCGGCGGATCACGCCTGCGGGCGCCACCGCGCTCGACCCTGCCGCTCGCGCCGCGCTTGCCGCCGAGCTTGCGTCCCTCTCGGCCGACGGCTGGGTCCCCGCCCGCAGCCTCGACTGGAGTGCGGCCGAGTATCTCCAGGTGACGCGCGCCGACGGCGCGATCCTCGAGGTCCAGCGGCTCGCGCGCCCCGACGGCCGGCGCTTCGTCCGCCTGACGGCCGAGCGCGATCCCGCCTTCCGCGCCGTACGCTTCTTCGCCTTCCCGGTGGCGGCGCCCGCGCCATGAGCGTGGCTGCCCCACAGGCTTGTCCACAGGCGCGGGGCGCCTGCGGGCAGGATCCGCCGTGCGCGCGAAACCCGTGGCTTCGCAGGAGGTTGGCAGAAATCCCGCCGTTTTGACCACGAATCTCCATTGCTTTCCCATGAAAGCCCATGCTATCCCTTTTCCCCAGGGACGGCCGCGCGCGACTCCCGCCTCACCAGCCCGGATCCCCGCCCCGGGCTGACCCGGGCGGGGCGGGTGCCGCCGCCCGGGCGCGGGGACAGGAATGCGGGGCTTCTTCCAGGGCACCTATCTGAACCAGGTCGATGCCAAGCATCGGCTCTCGGTACCCGCCCCCATCCGCGAGACCATCGAGGCCCGCTCTGGCCGCCGCACCGTGGTGCTCGCTCCTTCCGAGCACGCGCCCTGTCTCGTCGGCTACGATGTCACCCACCTCGAGACGCTGCACCGCCAGCTCGAGCAGCGTTTCGCCGGCGATTTCGGCCCGGCGCGCGGCAACCTCGCCCGCACGCTCTTCGCCAGCGCCGAGACGCTTGCCTACGACGACACGGGCCGGATCATCCTGAGCCCCATCCTGCGCGACCTCGGCGAGCTTGCCGGGCCCGCGCTGTTCCTTGGGGCGGGCGACTATTTCGAGCTCTGGTCGCCGGCGCGGTTCCTCGAGACGGAGGGAATCGATCCGCGCCTCGTGCGCACGGTGCGCGCGCTCCTCCAGGCCAAGGGGGGCTGAGGTGGGCGATGCGCACCGCCCCGTGCTTCTTCCCGAGGTGCTCGCCGCGCTCGCGCCGGAGCCCGGGGACCATGTGGTCGATGCCACCTTCGGCGCCGGCGGCTACGCCCGCGCCTTCCTTGGCCGCGGCGCGCGCGTGACCGCCTTCGACCGCGACCCGCGGGTCGCGCCCCGCGCCGCCGAACTTGCCGCCGCCCACCCCGGGCGCTTCGCCTTCATTGAGGCGCCCTTCTCCCGGCTCGAGGCGCACCTGCCGCCCGCCTCCGCCGACGCCGTCGCCTTCGACCTCGGCGTCTCCTCGATGCAGCTCGACGACCCGGCCTACGGCATGTCGTTCCGCCACGACGCCCCGCTCGACATGCGCATGGGAGCCGACGGGCCGACCGCTGCCGACGTCGTCAACGCCGCCGGGGAGGAGGCGCTGGCCGACATCCTCCACCGCCTCGGCGAGGAGCCCGCGGCGCGCCGCATTGCCCGCGCCATCGTCCGCGCCCGGCCGATTTCCACGACGGGCCAGCTTGCCGAGGTGGTCCGCGCCGCGCTCGGGCACCCCAGGGGCCAGCGGCGGGACCCGGCCACCCGCACCTTCCAGGCGCTGCGCATGCACGTGAACGACGAGCTCGGCGAGCTGGCCCGTGGCCTTGGTGCTGCCGAGCGGGTGCTGAAGCCCGGCGGCCGGCTCGCGGTGGTGAGCTTCCACAGCCTCGAGGACCGAATGGTGAAGCGCTTCCTCGCCGAACGGTCCGGCGCCCGCCCGTCCGCCTCGCGGCACCTGCCCGAACGGGCGCGCACCGGCCCTGCCCCGAGCTTCGAGCGCCCGGCGCGGCCGGTGAAGCCCGGGCCGGCCGAGATCGCGGCCAATCCGCGCGCCCGCTCGGCGATTCTCCGCAGCGCCCGCCGCACCGCGGCGCCGGCCTTCCCGCAGGAGCTTGCCGCATGAGTCGCGAGGGATGGATCGCGCCCGCGCGCCGGGGCGGGCGCCGGCCGCCACCTGCCCGGCGCCCGGCGCCGGCCCTCGCGCTCGCGCCGCAGGCGCGCAATGCCGGCCGGCGGAAGCGCTCGGGCGAGCTCCTGGCCGTGCTCGTCACGCTGACGGTTGCCGTCGGCAGCTACACGGTCTCCGCCCGGGTTTCGGCCGAGCGGCAGCAGGTGGAGGCGCTCGCCCGGGCCAATGCCCGGCTCGCGCGCGAGGTGCGCACGCTCGGCCAGGAGCTGCGCGTGCGGATGCGCCTGCCGCAGCTCCAGAGCTGGAACGACGCGGCACTGCGGCTGCAGCCGGCAAGCGCCGAACAGCTCCTCGGCGGCGTCGCCCAGCTCGCCGTCTATGCGCTCCATGCGCCGCCCGCGCCCGGGCCGGTGCTCGTCAGCGGCGAAGCCGAGGCGCTGCCCCGCCTCGCCATTCTGCCGCCGCCCGCCGCTCCGGCCGCGCGACAGGACGCGCCCGTCACGCCCCAGGCGCCCTCGGCGGTCGCATCGCCGACCCCGGCCGTGCCGGGGCTCGTGCTTGCCGCCGTTGCCGCCGAGCCTGCGCCCGGGGCCGAGGCGGGGCCAGAGGAGGGAAGCGGAGACGGGCCCGGCGGCGAGCCGGCCGCACCCGCGCGTTCCGGCGGCAACTGATGCCGCCGGCCTGGCCCGCCACCCTGGCAGAGGCGCGGCCCGGTTCCCGCGCGCCGAGCGTGCGCCTGCCGGGCGCGCGCCAGGCGGCGCTCGGGGTCGCCCGCCAGCGGCTCGTCATCGGCCTGCTCGCCTTCTGCGCCCTCATCCTCCTCCTCGGCGCCCGGCTGGTCGAGCTTGCCGTCGCGGCGCCGCCGGCGGCGCGTGCCCATGCGGCCGCTGCGCCGGCCCGCGCGGACATCATCGACCGCAACGGCGTCGTGCTTGCCACCAGCTACCGGGCGATGGCGCTCGGGGTCCGCCCGCACGACGTCATCGGCGACCGCGAGGCGCTTGCCCTGGCGATCCACGCCATCCTTCCCCGCCGGCCGCTCGAGGCCATCCGCGCCGCGCTCCATCATGACGCGCCCTTCACCTTCATCGCCCGCCGGGTCATGCCAGATGAGGCCGAGGCGCTCCGGGCGCTGGGCCAGCCGGCGCTCGTCCTCGAGCGCGAGCCGGAGCGGCTCTACCCCCACGGCGCGCTCGCCGCGCACCTCCTCGGCTTCACCGGAATCGACGGCGAGGGAGCGATGGGCGTCGAGCGCGCCTTCGAGGAGCGGTTGACCGACCCTCGCCGCAGCAGCGAGCCGCTGGTGCTCTCGATCGACGCCCGGGTGCAGCAGGTGCTCGAGTCCGAGCTGGCTCGCCAGAAGGAGCGCCAGAGCGCCGAGGCGGCAGCCGGCGTCGTGATGGATGCCGAGACCGGCGAGGTGCTGGCGCTTGCCTCGCTGCCCGCCTTCGATGCCAATGCCCCCGGCGGGCTGGCCGGTCTCCCGAGCCACATGAACCGGATCACGCTCGGCGTCTACGAGCTCGGGAGCACGCTGAAGCCCCTGACGGTCGCCATGGGTATGGAGGCCGGCACCATCCGCTCGCTTGCCGAGACCTACCCGACGAGCGGTCTCAGGGTGGGCCGCCACAGCATCCGCGACCTTCACCCCAAGGGCCGGCCCCTCACCGTGCCCGAGGTGCTCATCTTCTCGTCGAACGTGGGGACGGCGAAGATGGCCGAGGCGCTGGGCGCCGAGCGCCAGCGCATGTTCCTGCGCCGGCTCGGGCTTCTCGACCCCGTGCCCATCGAGATCCTCGAGAAGGGACGCACCCTCCACCCCTCGGAGGCCAGCTGGGGCCTTGCCTCTCTCCTCACCATCGGGTTCGGGCACGGCATCGCCGTGACGCCCCTCCATCTCGCCAGCGCCTATGCCACGCTCGTGAACGGCGGCGTGCATCACCCGGCCACCATCCTGAGGCGGCCGGCCGGGCGCGCCGTGCCCGGCGAGCGCGTCTTCTCCGAGGAGGTGTCGGCGGCCGCGCGGGCGATGCTGCGGGTTGCCGTGACCGAGGGCACCGGCCGCCGCGCGGATGCGCCCGGCTACCGCGTGGGCGGCAAGACCGGCACGGCCGAGAAGCCCCGGCCCGGCGGCGGCTACGACCGCGGCCGCAACATCACCACGTTCGCAGGCGCCTTCCCCATGGATGCGCCGCGCTACGTCGTCGTCGTGATGCTCGACGACCCGCGCGGCGACCCGGAGGCCGGTGGCGGACGCACCGCCGGGGCCACCATCGCGCCCGCCTTCCGCAACGTCGTGCTGCGGATCGCTCCCGTCCTCGGAGTCCGGCCCGACCCGGCGCGCGAGCCCGACCTCTCGATGATCGCCGGCCTCTACCAGGAGCGCCGCCGGTGACGCTCGCGGGCACGCCGCTTGCACCGCTTGCCGGCCGCATCACCGGCTTTGCGATCGACCACCGCCAGGTGGCCCCCGGCAACGTGTTCGGGGCCTTCCGCGGCGCCAGCTTCGATGCCGAGACGGTCATCCCCGAGGCGGTGCGCCGCGGCGCGATCGCGGTCGTCGCCCGCCCGGAGGCCCCGGTCGAGGGCGCGCTCCACGTCGCCGCCAGCAACCCGCGCGCTGCCTTCGCCCGGCTCGCCGGGGCCTGGTACGCTCCCTTCCCGCGGGTGACCGCCGCCGTCACCGGCACCAACGGCAAGACCTCGACGGTCGAGATTGCCCGCCAGCTCTGGCACCTGCTCGGCGAACGGGCGGCCAGCATGGGGACGCTCGGCGTGACGACCGCCGACGAGCGCGTCCGGGCGGGCCAGTCGGCGCTCACCACGCCCGACGTCGTCACCTTCCTTGCGACCGCCGCGGGGCTTGCCCGCGAGGGCATCACCCACCTGGCGTTCGAGGCCTCGTCCCACGGGCTTGACCAGCACCGCACCGAGGGCCTGCCGGTTCGTGCTGCGGCCTTCACCAACCTGTCGCGCGACCACCTCGACTACCACGGCACGATGGAGGCCTATTTCGCCGCCAAGCTCCGCCTCTTCACCGAGGTGGCCGAGCCCGGGGCGCCCGCCGTCGTCTGGCGTGACGACCAGGCCGAAGGCGCGGACTGGGGCGCCCGGGTGCGCGCGGGCGCCGCAGCGCGCGGCCTTCCCGTGCTTGCCGTCGGTCCCGACGGGGATTTCCTCCGCCTCGTCGACCGCCGGCCCACGCGCCTCGGCCAGGAGCTCGGAATCGTCCACGAGGGCCGCCGCCACGCGGTGCTGCTGACGCTCATCGGCGGCTACCAGGCAGCGAACGCGCTGGTGGCCGCCGGCCTCGTCGTCGCGCTCGGCCACCCGGCCGATGCCGTGCTTGGCGCGCTTGCTCGCATCACCGCCATCCGCGGCCGCCTCGAGCGCGCGGTGGTGACGCCTGCCGGCGCGCCGGTCTACGTGGACTATGCCCACACGCCCGACGCGCTGGCGGCCGCCATTGCGGCGCTTCGCCCCCACACGGCGAACCGGCTCATCCTCGTCTTCGGCTGCGGCGGCGACCGCGACCGCGGCAAGCGGCCGCTGATGGGGCGGGTGGCCGGCGAGATGGCCGACCTCGCGATCGTGACCGACGACAACCCGCGAAGCGAGGACCCGGCCGCGATCCGCGCCGCGATCCTCGCCGGGCACCCGGGCGCCGTCGAGGTGCCGGGGAGGCGCGCCGCGATCGCCCGCGCCATCGCCGAGGCCCGTGACGGCGACGTGGTGCTGGTGGCGGGCAAGGGCCACGAGCAGGGGCAGATCGTCGGCACCGAGGTGCTGCCCTTCGACGACGTGACGGTCGCGCGCGAGGAGGCCGGGCGGTGAGCGGCCTTCCGCCGCCGCTGTGGACGGCAGCGGAGGTCGCCGCCGCGACCGGCGGCACCCCGTCGGCCGGCTTCGCGGCCGGCGGCGTCAGCTTCGACAGCCGCGAGGTGCTGGCCGGCGACCTCTTCGTCGCGCTTCCCGGCACCCGCCACGACGGCCACGCCTTCGTGGCCGATGCGCGCGCGGCAGGGGCTGTCGCGGCAGTGGTCGCCCGGCCGGTCGAGGGGCCGCACGTGCTGGTGCCCGACACCATGGCGGGGCTCGAGGCCCTGGGGAGAGCGGCGCGGGCGCGCACCGGCGCCACCATCGTCGGCGTGACCGGCTCGGTCGGCAAGACGGGGGTGAAGGAAGCGCTGCGGCGCGCCTTCCAGCGCATCGCGCCCGATGCCACCCACTGGTCGGAGAAGAGCTACAACAACCACACCGGCGTGCCGCTTTCGCTGGCGCGGATGCCGGCTGCCACGCGCTTCGGCGTGTTCGAGATGGGCATGAACCACGCCGGCGAGATCCGCGCGCTCGTCGCCCAGGTCCGCCCCCATGTCGCGCTCGTCACCTGGGTGGCCGCCGTCCACATCGAGAACTTCGCCGACGAGACGGGCATCGCCGAGGCCAAGGCCGAGATCTTCGAGGGGCTGGAGCCGGGCGGCACCGCCATCCTGCCGGCCGACAATGTCCATGCGCCGCTGCTGCGCGCCCGCGCCAAGGCGCGCGCGGCGCGCGTGCTCGCCTTCGGCGAGGGGCCGGGCGCCGACGTTCGGCTGCTCGACGCCGCGCCAGACGCCGACGGCACCGACATCGTCGCCGACGTCCTCGGCGAGCGGGTTGCGTGTCGGGTGGGGCTGCCCGGCCGGCACTGGGTCTCGAACGCGCTGGCCGTGCTTGCTGCCGTTGCCGCAGCGGGCGGCGACCTTGCCGAGGCGGGCCTGGCGCTTGCCGCGCTCGACGGGCTCGACGGCCGCGGCGCCCGGATCCGCCTCGCGCTTCCCGGGGGGGAGGCGACCCTCGTCGACGAGAGCTACAACGCCAACCCCACCTCCATGGCCGCGGCCTTGGCCGTGGTGGGGGCGATGCCGGCGCGGCGGCGCCTTGCCATCCTCGGCGCGATGAAGGAGCTCGGCCCCCACGCGCCCGCGCTCCACGCGGGGCTTGCCGGGCCCGTCGCGTCGGCGGGCATCGCCGCGCTTGCCCTCGTCGGCGAGGAGATGCAGGCGCTTCGCGTCGACGGCGCGACCCATCTTGCCGACTGGCAGGAGGCGCTTGCCTGGGCCCGGGCGATGCTTGAGCCCGGCGACGTGCTGCTGGTGAAGGGCTCCAACAGCGTCGGCCTCGGCCGGCTGGTCGCCGCCCTCGCTGCGGAGGGCCGCCCATGATCTACCATCTCGTCGAGTGGCTCGGCTTCCCGGGGCCGCTCAACGTCGTCCGCTACCTCACCTTCCGCGCCGGCGCGTCGACCTTGACCGCGCTCCTCCTCGCCCTCCTCATCGGCAGGCCGATGATCGCCTGGCTGCGCGCCCGCCAGGGCAAGGGCCAGCCCATCCGCGCCGACGGGCCGGAGAGCCACCTCCTCACCAAGAAGGGCACGCCCACCATGGGCGGCATCATGATCCTCGTCTGCATGACGGCCTCCACCCTTCTCTGGATGGAGTGGGACCGCCCCTTCGTCTGGACGGTGCTGTTCGTCACCCTCGGCTTCGGCACCATCGGCTTCCTCGACGACTACGCCAAGGTCACCCGCAACTCGTCGGCCGGCATCTCGGGGCGCATGCGCCTCCTCCTCGAGTTCCTCATCGCCGGCGCGGCCGTCTGGTTCATCTCCCGCCAGACCGGCACCACCCTCTACGTCCCGCTCCTCAAGGACGTCGGGCTCGAGCTCGGGCCCGGCTACATCGCCTTCGGGGCGCTCGTGATCGTGGGCGCCGCCAATGCGGTCAACCTCACCGACGGTCTCGACGGCCTTGCCATCATGCCGGTCATCATCGCCGCGGCCACCTTCGGCATCATCGCCTACCTCGTCGGCAACTTCGTCTTCGCCGACTATCTCGGCGTGCGCTTCGTCCGCGGCGCGGGCGAGCTCATCGTCGTCGTGGGCGCGATCGTCGGCGCCGGGCTCGGCTTCCTCTGGTTCAACGCGCCGCCGGCAGCCGTCTTCATGGGCGACACCGGCAGCCTCGCGATCGGCGGCACCATCGGCACGCTCGCCGTCATCACCAACCACGAGCTCGTGCTCCTCCTCGTCGGCGGCCTCTTCGTCGTCGAGGCGCTCTCGGTCATCGTCCAGGTGGCGAGCTTCCGCATGACCGGCCGGCGGGTCTTCCTGATGGCGCCCATCCACCACCACTTCGAGAAGAAGGGCTGGTCGGAGCCCACCATCGTCATCCGCTTCTGGATCATCTCCATCGTGCTGGCGCTTGCCGGCCTTGCGACGCTGAAGCTCCGATGAGCGGACCCGCCCTCCACGCGCCGTCGCTTGCCGGCCGGCGCTACGCCGTGTTCGGCCTTGCCCGCTCGGGCCTGGCCGCGGTCGGCTTCCTGCGCCGCTCGGGCGCCGACGTCGCGGCCTGGGACGACCGCGCCGAGGCCCGTGCGGCGGCCGAGGCCGCCCACCCCGGCCTCGCCCTTGCCGACCCGATGGCCGTACCACTTGCGGGGCTTGCCGGCCTCGTCGTCTCGCCCGGCGTGCCCCTGAACCGCCACCCGCTCGCCGCCCGCGCGCGCGAGGCCGGCGTTCCCGTCATCGGTGACATGGAGCTGTTCCAGGCCGCCCGCGCCACCTTCGGCTCCCACCGCCTCGTCGGCATCACCGGCACCAACGGCAAGTCGACGACGACCGCGCTCCTCCACCACATCGTGGCCGGGGCGGGCGTGCCCGCCGCCCTTGCCGGCAACATCGGCACCCCCATTCTCGACGCCGCGCCGCTTCCCGCCGGCGGCGTCTGGGTCGTCGAGATCTCGAGCTTCCAGGTGGACCTCTCCCGTACGCTTGCCTGCGACCTTGCCATCCTCACCAACATCACCCGCGACCATCTCGACCGCTACGCCTCGTTCGCGGCCTACGCTGCCGCCAAGGCCCGGCTGTTCGCCATGCAGCCCGACGGCGCCACCGCCGTCATCGCGACCGACGATCCGCAAACGCGCGCGATCGCCGATGCCGAGGCCGCGCGGCTCCGCGTCATCCGCGTGTCGGCGGCCGACATCGCGCCCGCCGAGCAGGCCGGCTGGCCGGCGCTCGCCGGCCCCCACAACGCCCAGAACGCCGCCTGCGCCATCGCCGCCGCCCGCGCGCTCGGCCTTCCCGCAGACGCCATCGCCAGGGGGCTCGCCACCTACCGGGGCCTCCCCCACCGGCTCGAGACGGTGGCAACCGTCTCCGGCGTCCGTTTCGTCAACGACAGCAAGGCGACCAACCCCGAGAGCGCAGCGCCCGCGCTCCGGGCCTTCCCCGGCATCCACTGGATCGCCGGTGGCCAGGCCAAGACCGACGACCTCGACGCCTGCCTCCCTCATCTCGGCAACGTCCGCGCCGCCTATCTCGTGGGCGAGGCCGCCGCGCGCTTCGCGGCGATCCTCGCGCCGCACGTGCCGGTGGTGCGCTCGGGCACCGTCGAGCAGGCGGTGCGCGATGCCGCCCGCGCCGCCCGGCCCGGCGAGACGGTGCTGCTCGCCCCGGCCTGCGCGAGCTTCGACCAGTTCCGCGACTATGCCGAGCGCGGCGAGGCCTTCCGTGCCGCCGTCGAAGCGCTCGGGGAGACGGCCCATGGGTGACCTCTTGCGCCTCGGCCGTGCCGACCGCTCCTTCCTCGCCCGCTGGTTCTGGACGGTGGACCGGCCGCTCCTCTTCCTTCTCCTCGCCCTCATGGGCTTCGGGCTCATCGCGGTGGCTGCCGCCTCGCCGGCGGCGGCGCTCCGCCTCTCCGACGCCGCAACCCGCATCCCTCCGCTCTTCTTCCTCGAGCGCCAGCTGCTGTGGGCCGCGCTCGGGCTTGCCCTCATGCTCGCCGTCTCGATGTTGGAAAAGCGCGCCGCGCGCACGCTCGCGCTCGCCGGCGCGCTCCTCGCGCTCGTGGCGCTTGCCGCCGTTCCCTTCATCGGCACGGACGTGAACGGCGCCACCCGCTGGATCCAGCTGCCCGGCTTCCAGCTCCAGCCCGTCGAGCTCCTGAAGCCGCTCTTCGTCGTGCTCTCCGCCTGGCTGCTCGCCGCCCGCTTCGATGACCCGAGCCTGCCGGTCATCCCGCTCTCGGCGGGCCTCCTCGCCCTTGTCGTCGGCCTCCTCGCCCTTCAGCCCGACTTCGGCCAGGCCGCGCTTCTGATGGCCGTGTGGCTGGCCATGGCGGCGCTTGCCGGCCTGCCCCTCCTCCTCGTCTTCGGCGGCCTCGGCCTCGGCCTCGTCGGCCTCGCGCTTGCCTATGTCACCAGCCCGCACGTCGCCCGCCGCATCGACGGCTTCCTCCACGGCGAGGGAGACACCTACCAGGTGGACCGCGCGCTCGACTGCTTCCGCGCCGGCGGCCTGTTCGGCACCGGGCCCGGCGACGGCACCGCCAAGTTCCGCCTGCCCGAGGCCCATACCGACTATGTCTTCGCGGTCATCGGCGAGGAGTTTGGCGCCATCGCGGCCTTCGCGCTTGCCCTACTATATCTGGTGATTATACTCCGGGTCGTTCTACAACTTGTGGAGGAGGACGATCCGTTCACCCTGCTCGCGGGGGCCGGGCTCGCACTCCAGTTCGGAGCCCAGGCCTTCATCAACATGAGCGTCAACCTCGCGCTCGCGCCGTCGAAGGGCATGACGCTTCCCTTCGTCTCCCACGGCGGCTCCTCCTACCTCGCGACCGCGCTCGGCATGGGCCTCCTGCTCGCCTTCACGCGCCGCAACCGGCACGTGCAGGCCTCCCCCTATCTCCGGGCGCAGCCGGCATGAGCGCGGGCGCGATCCTGCTGGCCGCGGGCGGCACCGGCGGGCACATGGTGCCGGCCGATGCGCTCGCCGGCGAGCTCCGCCGCCGCGGGCGCGCGGTCGCCCTGGTGACCGATGCGCGCGGCACCCGCTTCCCCGGGCTGTTCGAGGGCGTGCCGGTCCACGTCATCCCGGCCGCCACCGCCGCCGGGCTCGACCCGGTGGGCTGGGTGCGGGCCGGGCGCGCCATTCTGGCCGGCCGCAGCGCCGCCTGCGGGCTCCTGCGCGCGCTCGGCGCGCGTGCGGTGGTGGGCTTCGGCGGCTATCCGGCGCTCCCGGCGATGCTCGCCGCCCGCGCCGAACGGCAGGCGGCCCTCCTCCACGAGCAGAACGCCGTGCTCGGCCGGGTGAACCGGTTCCTCGCCCGCCGCGTCTCGCTCCTGGCCCTCTCGTTCGAGGAGACGGCGCGCGTGCCCGCAGGCGTCCGTACCGTCGTCACCGGCAATCCCGTCCGTGCCGAGGTGCTGGCCGCGCGGGAGCGGCCGTTCGCGGCTCCTGCGCCGGATGCGCCGTTCCGGCTTCTCGTCGTGGGCGGCAGCCAGGGGGCGCGCATCCTCTCGCAGGTTGTCCCGGCAGGGCTTGCCCTGCTTCCCCCGGCGGAGCGGGCGCGGCTTGCCGTGGTCCACCAGGCGCGGCCCGAGGATCTTTCCGCAGCGGATGCCGCCTACCGGGCCGCCGGCATCGCTGCCGAGTGCCTGCCCTACATGGTCGATCTTCCCGCGCGGATGGCGGCCGCCCATCTCGTCGTCTCCCGCGCCGGTGCCTCGACCCTTGCCGAGCTCACGGCGATGGGCCGGCCGGCCATCCTCGTCCCCTTCGCCGCCGCAACCGACGATCACCAGAGCGCCAACGCCCGCGCCTTTGCCGCCGCGCGGGCCGGCCGCGTGCTCGCCGAGCGGGACTTCACGCCGGCCGCGCTGGCCGGGGCGGTCGAGGGGTTCCTGCGCTCGCCCGAGAGCCTGGTTGCAGCCGCGGCCGCGGCGCGTGCGCTCGGTCGGCCCGATGCCGTGCGCCTCCTCGCCGATCTCGTCGAGGCCGAGGCCGGGCTGGCCCCTGCCGCTCCCCCTGCCGCGCGGGAGGCGGCATGAGCGCGCCGCCGCTCGCTTCCGGCCGGGCCCGCTTCAC
The DNA here is from genome assembly GCF_015354055.1 of Thermaurantiacus tibetensis. Lineage (GTDB taxonomy): Bacteria > Pseudomonadota > Alphaproteobacteria > Sphingomonadales > Sphingomonadaceae > Thermaurantiacus > Thermaurantiacus tibetensis. The sequence goes on along the minus strand of NZ_JACHTM010000002.1, from coordinate 530,974 downwards.
CCGCGAGGTGGGGCCCATCCACTTCGTCGGCATCGGCGGCATCGGCATGTCGGGGATTGCCGAGGTGATGGCGAACCTCGGCTTCCGCGTGCAGGGCTCCGACATCGCCGAGAACGCAACCGTCGAGCGGCTGCGCGCGCGGGGCATCCCGGTTGCCATCGGCCACGCCGCCGCCAACCTCGGCGAGGCGCAGGTGGTGGTGGTCTCGACCGCCATCAGGCCGGGCAACCCCGAGGTGGAGGACGCCCGCGCCCGGCGCATCCCCGTGGTCCGGCGCGCCGAGATGCTCGCCGAGCTGATGCGGCTGAAGTCCACCGTGTGCGTGGCCGGCACCCACGGCAAGACGACCACCACCTCGATGGTGGCTGCCCTGCTTGACGCCGGCGGGCTCGATCCCACCGTTATCAACGGCGGCATTATCAACAGCTACGGCTCCAACGCCCGGCTGGGCGCGGGCGAGTGGATGGTGGTGGAAGCCGACGAGAGCGACGGCAGCTTCCTCCGCCTGCCGCCGACGCTCGCCATCGTCACCAACATCGACCCCGAGCACCTCGACCACTACGGCAGCTTCGACGCTGCGCGCGCCGCCTTCCGCGCCTTCGTCGACAAGGTGCCCTTCTACGGCGCTGCCATCCTCTGCCTCGACCACCCCGAGGTGCAGGCGATGCTGCCCGACGTCGCCAGCCGGCGGATCGTCACCTACGGCTTTGCCGGCCAGGCCGACGTCCGCGGCGACCGGGTGGAGCCGGTGCCGGGCGGCAACCGCTTCGACGTCACCATCCGCCGCCATGGTGCCGAGCCGCGCGTGATCGCTGGCGTCGAGCTCCCCATGCCCGGGCGGCACAATGTCCAGAACGCGCTCGCCGCGATCGCCGCGGCCGATGTCCTCGGCCTTGCCGACGCGGAGATCCGCGAGGGCTTCCGCCGCTTCTCGGGCGTGAAGCGCCGGTTCACGAAGGTGGGCGAGGTGCCCCTCCAGGGCGGCCCCGTCACCATCATCGACGACTATGGCCACCACCCCGTCGAGGTGCGGGCAGTGCTGGCCGCCGCCCGGGAAGGCGCGCCGGCCCGGGTCGTCGCCGTGGTCCAGCCGCACCGCTTCACGCGCCTGCGCGACCTCTTCGAGGAGTGGCGGACCGCCTTCAACGACGCCGACACGGTGGTCATCGCCCCCGTCTACCCGGCGGGCGAAGCGCCCCTCCCGGGCATCACCCACTTGGCGCTTGCCGAGGCGGTGCGCGAATCCGGCCACCGCGACGTGCTGACGGTCACGGGGGAGGCCGAGCTTGCGCCCCTGCTTGCCTCCCGGCTCGGGCCGGGGGACATGGTGATCTGCCTCGGCGCCGGCGACATCACCCGCTGGGCAGCCCGGCTCGGGCCGGCGCTGGCCCGGGCGCTCGGCCACCCCGGCGCTGCGGGGGAGGGGGCATGACGGCCGCGGCCACCCTTCTGGCCGACGTCCGCGGCACGGTCGCGCGCGACGCGCCGCTTGCCGATCTCATCTGGTTCCGCTGCGGCGGCCGGGCCGATCTCCTGTTCCGCCCCGCCGACGAGGCCGATCTTGCCGAGGCCCTGGCCAGCCTCCCCGCCGACGTCCCGGTCTTCCCGCTTGGCGTCGGGTCCAACCTCATCGTTCGCGACGGCGGCGTGCGCGGGGTTGTGGTGCGCCTGCCCAAGGCGTTCGCGCGCGTCGCCATCGAGGGCAGGCGCATCCGCGCCGGCGGCGGCGCCCTCGGCATCACGGTGGCAAGCGCCGCGCGCGACGCGGGCATTGCCGGGCTCGAGTTCCTGCGCGGGATCCCGGGCACGGTGGGCGGCGCGGTGGCCATGAACGCCGGAGCCTATGGCCGCGAGGTGGCCGACATCCTCGTCGAGGCCCGGCTGGTGCTCCGCGACGGCCGCATCGAGACCTGGCCGCGCGCGCGGCTCGGCTTCGGCTACCGGGAAAGCGCCGTGCCCGAAGGCGCCGTCGTCGTCGAGGCGCTGTTCGAGGGCGCGCCCGGAGACCCGGCAGCGATCGCCGCCGAGATGGACCGCATCGCCGCCGAGCGCGAGGCCAGCCAGCCGCTCCGTTCGCGCACCGGCGGCTCCACCTTCCGCAACCCGCCGGGCCAGAAGGCCTGGGCGCTCATCGACCGCGCCGGCTGCCGCGGCCTCCGGCTGGGGGGTGCGATGGTCTCGGAGAAGCACGCCAACTTCCTCCTGAACACCGGTGGCGCCACGGCTTCCGAGCTCGAGGCGCTCGGCGAGGAGGTCCGCGCCCGCGTGAAGGCTGCAACCGGAGTCGAGCTCCGCTGGGAGATCGTCCGCGTGGGAGAGCCGCCATGCGGGTGACGGTGCTGATGGGCGGCTGGTCGTCCGAGCGGGAGGTGAGCCTCGTCTCCGGCCGCGGCGTGGCCGAGGCCGCCCGCAGCCTCGGCCATGGCGTGACCGAACTCGACATGGGCGAAGAGCCAGCCGCCGGCGCGACGCTTGCCGAACGCCTGCTCGCCACCCGCGCGGACGTCGTCTTCAACGCGCTTCACGGCACGCCCGGCGAGGACGGCACGGTCCAGGGCCTCATGGACCTCCTCGGCCTTGCCTACACCCACTCAGGTGTCGCCGCCTCGGCGGTTGCCATCGACAAGGCGCTCACCAAGGCCCTCCTCGTGCCGCAGGGCATCCGCATGCCGGCCGGCCGCGTCGTGACCCGGGCGGAGCTGTTCGCCGCCGACCCGCTGCCGCGGCCCTATGTGCTGAAGCCGGTCGCCGAGGGCTCGTCGGTGGGGGTGGCCATCGTGACGGCGGATGGCGGTCTGCCCACGCCCATTCCGGCCGGCGCCGAGGGCCCCTGGCAGCAGCACGAGACGCTCCTGGCCGAGCCCTTCATCCCCGGCCGCGAGCTCACGGTTGCCGTGCTCGAGGACCCGGCGACGGGCGTGGCCGAGCCGCTCGCGGTCACCGAGCTCCGGCCCGACTCGGGCTTCTACGACTATGCCGCGAAGTACACGCCCGGGCGCACCGTCCACCTCTGCCCGGCCGAGCTTCCCGCCGAGGTGGAGGCCGCCGCGCTCGAGGCTGCGGCCCGGGCGCACCGGCTGCTCGGCTGCCGCGGCGTCTCGCGTGCCGACTTCCGCTGGACGCCGGAGGCCGGCCCCGCCGGGCTCTTCCTCCTCGAGGTCAACACCCAGCCCGGCATGACCCCCTTGAGCCTCGTTCCCGAGCAGGCCGCCGTGCGCGGCATCGGCTACCCCGCGCTCGTCGAGCGGCTCTTGGCAGTCGCGCTGGAGGGCCGGCGATGAACCGGCCGCTTGCCCGCCCGGCAGCCGTCGCGCCGGCCGCGCCGCCGCTCCGGCTTGCCATGGCGCCGAGGCGCGTCTGGCGCCTTCTCCTCCTCGGGTTCGGCGCGCTCGCGCTCGCGGCAGCTGCCGTGTGGGCGGTGGCGCTCGGCCTGCCGCAGCGCCTGCTCCTCGCCGCGGCCGTCGCCAGCGCCGATGCGGGCTTTGCCGTCCGCCAGGTCATCGTCGAGGGCGACCGCCGGCAGGATCGCCTCTCGATCTACCGCGAGGTCCTCTCGGGCGGCACCGACGCGATGATCCTCCTCGATCTCCCTGACCTTGCCGCGCGCCTCGCCCGGCTTCCGTGGGTGGCCGAGGCCGAGGTCCGCCGCATCTGGCCCGACACGGTCAAGGTCAGGCTCCACGAACGTGAGCCGGTCGCGGTCTGGCAGGCCGGCGGCCGCTACCGCCTGCTCGATGCCGGGGGCCGGCCGCTTCCCATGCTGCCGGCCGCCGAGATCGCCGGGCTGCCGCTCCTCGTGGGCGCGGGCGCCGATGCCGCCGCGCCCGGCTTCCTGCGGATGATGGCCCGCCACCCCGAGCTTGCCGCGAGCCTCGTCGGCGCGGTGCGCGTCGGCGGCCGCCGCTGGGATCTCCGGATGAAGACCGGCGAGACGATCGCGCTGCCTGAGGATGCGGCCGCACCCGCAGCGCTTGCCCGCTTCGCGGCCGCCCACGCGGCCCGGCCGCTCCTCGGCCAGGGCTTCGCCCGCTTCGACCTCCGGATCGAGGGCCAGATGGCCGTCCGCCTCACGCCCGAGGCCCGGATCGAGGCCGAGAAGCGCGCCCGGGCGCGCCTGCTCGCGCCCGCGCTTCCGCCTGCCCCGGAGGTCCGCACCTGATGGCCGTTGCCGCCCTCTCTCCTGCCCAGCTGCTGCGCCCGAAGGCCGACCGGGTGATCGCCGCGCTCGACGTCGGCACGTCGAAGGTGGCCGCGCTCATCGCCGAAGTGGACGGCGAGGGGCCGCCGCGGGTGCTGGGTGCGGGCGTGCGCGCCTGCAACGGCCTGAAGCGCGGCCTCGTTGCCGACATGGCCCGCACCGAGGACGCGGTGCGCGCGGCGATGCAGCAGGCCGAGCGCGCGGCGGGAGTCGAGATCGAGCGGGTGCTCGTCGCCATCTCGGCCGGCGGGCTCGAGAGCTCGGTCACCTCGGTCGAGATCGACATTGCCGGCCACCGGATCACCCAGGCCGACCTCGAGCGGCTGCTCGGCGAGGGCCGCGACCGCATCTTCGAGGCCATCCGCGGCAGCGGCCGGTCGATGCTCCACGCCGAGCCGGCGCTCTTCATGGTCGATGGCCTCGAGGGCGTGACCGACCCGGTCGGCTTCCACGCCCACCAGCTCGGAGTCGACATCCACGTCATCACCGCCGCCACCCCGCCCTGCCGCAACCTCGACCTCGCCGTCCGCAACGCCCACCTCGACGTCGAGGCCATCATCGCCTCCGGCGTCGCGGCTTCGGCGGCCGTGCTTGCCGAGGAGGAGCGCGAGCTCGGCGTGGCGCTCGTCGAGATCGGCGCAGGTGTCACCACCATCGCCGTCCACGGCGGCGGCGTGCTCGCGGGGCTTGCCTCGGTGCCGATGGGCGGCGCCGACATCACCGCCGACATCGCGTCGGCCTTCGCGACCCGCCGGGCCGCCGCCGAGCGGCTGAAGACGCTCCACGGTGCTGCCCAGGCGGTGCCACGGGACAACCACGATATGGTGGACATCCCCCCGCTCGACCCGGATGATGCCGGCGAGCCGCGCCGGGCGCCGCGCGCCGAGCTCATCGCCGTCATCCGCACCCGGCTCGACCTGCTGTTCGGCGAGATCGCCGCCGCGCTCGACCAGCTCGGCTTCCGCGGGACCGCCGGCCGCCAGGTGGTGCTGACCGGCGGCACCGCCGAGCTGCGCGGCATCGCCGACTTCGCCGCGGGCGCGCTTTCCAGAAGCGTCCGCATCGGCCGCCCGCGCGGGCTTGCCGGCCTTCCCGAGAGCCACGCCTCGGTCGCCCATGCGACGCTGGCCGGGCTCGTGCTCGCCGGGGCGCGCCCCGGCCTCGATCTCGCGCGGATGCCTCTTCGGGCCGCCCCGCGCGGACTCGCCCCTGCCGCGCCTGCCTCCTGGCTCGGCAGGCTCGTTGCCGTCCTGAAGCGCCAGTCCTGACACCCGAGGGAGACGAGAGATGCCGTTCGATTTCCAGAAGTCCGGTTTCACCGAGCTGAAGCCGAGGATCACCGTCTTCGGCGTGGGCGGGGCGGGCTGCAACGCCGTCGCCAACATGATCGCCGACGGCCTCGCCGGCGTCGATTTCGTGGTGGCCAACACCGACGCCCAGTCGCTGGCCCTTTCGCCCGCCGAGCGGCGAATCCAGCTCGGGCCGCGCATCACCCAGGGGCTCGGCGCCGGCGCCCGGCCCGAACTCGGCGCTGCCGCTGCCGAGGAGGTGATCGGCGAGATCGACTCGGTGCTCGAGAGCACCCACATGTGCTTCATTGCCGCCGGCATGGGGGGCGGCACCGGCACGGGCGCCGCCCCGGTCGTCGCCCGCGCCGCGCGCGAGCGGGGCGTGCTCACCGTCGGCGTCGTCACCAAGCCCTTCGCCTTCGAGGGCGCGCGGCGGATGCGCGTGGCAGAAGCTGGCATCGCCGAGCTCGAGAAGCACGTCGACACCCTCATCGTCATCCCCAACCAGAACCTCTTCCTCATCGCCTCGCCGCAGACCGGCTTCCGCCAGGCGTTCCAGATGGCCGACCAGGTGCTGAACCAGGGCGTGCGCGGCATCACCGACCTCATGCTCCTGCCTGGCCTCATCAACCTCGACTTCGCCGACGTGCGCACGGTGATGAGCGAGATGGGCAAGGCGATGATGGGCACCGGCGAGGCCTCGGGCGAACGGCGGGCGATCGAGGCCGCCGAGAAGGCCATCTCCAACCCGCTTCTCGACGAGGTCTCGCTGCGCGGCGCCAAGGCCGTCCTCATCAACATCACCGGCGGCGACGACCTCGGCCTCATGGAAGTGGAGGAGGCCGCCCAGCACATCCGCGACATGGTGGACCCCGATGCCAACATCATCCTCGGCTCAGGGTTCGACCCGGCGCTCGAGGGCCGCATGCGCGTCTCGGTCGTGGCCACCGGCATCGAGGGCAACCAGCGGGTGATCCCGGGCCTTGCCGAGACCTTCGCCCGCCCGCAGCCGGGCGCCATGTTCGGCCGCACCGGCGCCGGCATCGGCCGTGCGCAGCCCGGGGCCGGGGAAACCCCGCCGCCGCCGGCCCCCGGGCCGGCCGCGCCGCCGCCCTTCGCGCCGCCCCCGCCGTTCGCCGGCCCCCCGCGGATGGCGCCGGGCAGCACGCCGGCACCTGCGCCGGCGGCCACGCTCGCCCCTGTGCCCGAGGCTGCGCCCGCGCCGGCCGCCCCCTTCCCGGCGGTTCCGGAGGCCGCGCCCGCGCAGGACTCGCCGGCCGCCCCCGAGCCCGCCCCCGAGCCCGCGCCCGCGGCGGCCGAGGCCGAGGACGACATCCTCGATCTCCCCGAGCCGGTCTCGGGCCCGCGGCCGCCCGCCGTCGTCGAGCTGCCGCTCCCCGAGCCCGAGGCACGCCCGGCCTCGCCCGCAGCCCCGGCGCCGGAGGAGGAGCCGGTCCGCAAGCCCACCCTCTTCGAGCGGATGATGAACCTCTCGCGCCGGCCGAAGCCGGAGCCTGCGCCGGTCGAGACGCTCGCGCCCGAGCCGGAGCCCAGGGAGACGGCGGACGACGGGGTCACCATCCCCCCGTTCCTGCGCGTCCAGCGCAACTGAGGGCCGGCCGCGGCCGGCCGGCGCGCGGGCTCAGAAGAGGGCGAGGTCGGCCGGCATCGGGTTGGTGCCGGTGAGCTCGGCGTGGGTGCGGATGGCGTAGCGGTCGGTCATGCCGGCGATGAAGTCGCCGATCACCCGGTCGGCAACGTCGGGGGCCGCTTCTGCGTGGAGCGCGCGCCAGCGGCCCGGCAGCCTTGCCGGGTCGGCCTGCAGCGCCGCGAACAGCCCGCGCACCACCGCGGCCGCCGGCTCGCGCAGAGCCTGGACGCTCGCCGCCTCGTACATCCGCGCGCGCAGGAAGGTTCTCAGCGGCGCGAGCTCTTCCTCCATGCCCGGCCCGAAGGCGACGGTCGCACGGCCGGCCCGGCGGATGTCGTCAGGGAACTCGGGGGAAAGCGCCCGCAGCCGGTCGCGCGTCTCGGCGAGAAGGCTGTCGACCATCGCGCCGATGAGCTCGCGCACCAGCTGGGGCACAAGGAGCCTGCGCCGCGTCTCGCCCGGCCACTCCGCCTTGACCTGCCGCCAGAGTACGCCGATGAGCGGCACTTCGGCCGCCGCCTCCTCCACGTCGACGAGCCCGGCGCCCAGCGCATCGTCGAGGTCGTGGGCGTTGTAGGCGATGTCGTCGGCAAGAGCCGCGAGCTGCGCCTCGAGCGCGGGCCAGCTCTCGAGCTCGAGCGGGAAGGCCGCGTCCACTTCGGCGAGCGCCCAGCCCGGCGTGCCCGTCACGGGGCCATTGTGTTTGGCGAGCCCCTCCAGCACCTCCCAGGAGAGGTTGAGCCCGGCAAAGGCGGGGGTGCGCAGCTCGAGTTCGGCGAGCACCCGGAGCGCATGGCCGTTGTGGTCGAAGCCGCCGACGTGCGCCATGGCCGCCGCCAGCGCCTCCTCACCCGAGTGGCCGAACGGCGGGTGGCCCACGTCATGGCCGAGCGCCACCACCTCGGCGAGATCCTCGTTGACGGCGAGCACGCGGGCAAGCGTGCGGGCGATCTGCGCCACCTCGAGGCTGTGGGTCAGTCGCACGCGGAAATGGTCGCCCTCCGGCGCCACGAACACCTGCGTCTTGTGACGCAGCCGGCGGAAGGCGGTGGCGTGGATCAGCCGGTCGCGGTCGCGGGCGAAGGCGTCCCTCAGGCGCGACGGCGGCTCGGAGTGAAGCCGCCCGCGCGAGCGGGCCGGGTGGCAGGCGTAGGGCACCATGGCTGCCTCCCTGCCAGAGCGGCCCCGCCGAAGCCAGCCGCGCCCGGCCTAGCGGCCGAGCGCTCCGGAAGCGCGCAGCGCCGCGATCCTCCCTTCGTCGTAGCCGAGCTCGGCGAGCAGCGCGTCGGTGTCGGCGCCGGGGGCCGGCTGCGGCGTGGGCATGGCGGTTGCGGTGGCCGAGTAGCGCGGCGCCGGCATGGGCTGCACCATGCCGCCCACCTCCCCGAAGGTGCCGCGCGCCACATTGTGGGGGTGGGAGGGTGCCTCGGCCATGGAGAGCACGGGGGCGAAGCAGACGTCCGTCATTTCCATCAGGCGGCACCAGTGGTCGCGCGGCTGGGTCGCGAACAGCGCCGCCAGCTTCTCCTTGAGCGCCGGCCACTGCGCCTGGTCCATCTGCGCGTCGAACGCGGGGTCGGCATCGAGCCCGGTCAGCCGCCGCAGCTCGGCGTAGAACTGCGGCTCGATCGACCCGATCGCGATGTAGCGGCCGTCGGCGCAGGCGTAGCTGTCGTAGAAGTGGGCGCCGGTGTCGAGCAGGTTCACGCCCCGCTCGTCCTTCCAGGCGCCAAGCCCGCGGAAGCCCCAGATCATGCCCATGAGCACGGCCGCGCCCTCGGTCATGGCGCAGTCGATCACCTGCCCCTCGCCGGTGCCGCGGGCGTGGAGGATGGCCGAGACCATCGCGAAGGCGAGCAGCATGCCGCCGCCGCCGAAGTCGCCCACCATGTTGATCGGCGGGGTCGGCTTGTCGCCGGCGCGGCCATAGGCGTGGAGCGCGCCGGCAAGCGCGATGTAGTTGATGTCGTGGCCCGCGGCGTGGGCATAGGGCCCGGTCTGGCCCCAGCCGGTCATCCGCCCGTAGACGAGCTTCGGGTTGTCGGCGAGCAGCACGTCGGGCCCGAGGCCGAGCCGCTCCATCACCCCTGGCCGCAGCCCCTCGATCAGCCCGTCGGCGGTCTTCGCGAGGTCGCGCACCACCGCGACCCCGTCGGGGGACTTGAGGTCCACCACGATCGAGCGCCGGCTGCGCCCCAGCACGGGCTCGGGCGCCTGCCGGCCCGGCCGGTCCACGCGGATCACCTCGGCGCCATGGTCGGCGAGCATCATGCCGCAGAAGGGCCCCGGGCCGATGCCCGCCATCTCGATGATCCGCACGCCCCGGAGCGGCCCCGCCATTCCCGTCCTCCCTCTCGTTCGCCTGCCTGCTAGCGGCCGGGCCCGTTCTCATCCCCTCCCGCGATAGGGAGGAACGCCCTGGTCCGGCACCCAGAGGCCGGCGGGCGGTGCGCCGGTCTGCCAGAAGACGTCGATGGGGATGCCGCCGCGCGGGTACCAGTAGCCGCCGATCCTGAGCCAGGCAGGCGCCATCTCCTCGGCGAGCCTGCGGCCGATGCCGACGGTGACTGCCTCGTGGAACCCGGCGTGGTTCCGGAAGCTGCCAAGGAAGAGCTTGAGCGACTTCGACTCGACGATCCGGGCGTCGGGCACATAGTCGATGACGAGGTGGGCGAAGTCGGGCTGGCCGGTCACCGGGCAGAGCGAGGTGAACTCGGGGCAGGTGAAGCGCACGAGGTAGGGCACGCCCGGGTGCGGGTTGGGCGGGTAGTCGAGGACGGCGGCCTCGGGCGAGGCGGGCAGGGGGCTTGCCTGGCCGAGGTGGCGGAGCGGGTCGGTCACGCTTGCCGCCTAGTCCGGCCGTGCCTTGAAACCAAGGCCCGCCGCTGGTAGGCCCCTCCTGTCCTCCCGAGGGCCCGGGCCGCTTTAGCTCAGCCGGTAGAGCACATCATTCGTAATGATGGGGTCGTCAGTTCGAGTCTGACAAGCGGCACCATAGTTTCCAGACAGACCGCTGTTTCGACTGGGGTCTTTGGACGGCTTCCGAGCCAGGCCATGCGGCTGCCCCTGGGGCGGCGCCGTCCGAGGCCGGCTGAGGCGGGTTCCACGATACCTTGTGGGGCGGCGGTGCCCCGCCGGTTGCCAGCTTCCCGCTTGGCCCGGGCTTCAGCAAGCCTGGCCTTGTCGCGGGGGTTTCGCGTCGCCACGGGAAATCGGTGGACATCGCGTTCGATCCGGCCAAGGATACCGCGACCATCGCCAAGCACGGCCTGTCGCTGGCCCGGGCGGTCGAGGTCGAGGTTCTGGCCGTGGTGCCGGACGCGCGGTTCGAGGAGCCGCGCTTTCGCCTCTTCGGCCTCATCGACGGCCGGCCGCATTGCACCGCCGTCACGCTGCGCGAAGGGCGGGTGCGGGTGATTTCGCTCCGCCGCGCGCAGGAAGGCGATCAGACGCCATGCCGCGCAGGACTGAGCGTCCGCCCGTGTTCGACGATGACAACCCCGAATGGACGGCGGAGGATTTTGCCCGCGCCCGGCCGGTTTCCGAGTTTCCGGAGCTTGCCGCCGCCTTTCCACGGCGGCCCGGGCGGCCGAAGGGCTCCACGCGCTCGGACAGGCAGCAGGTGGCATTGCGGCTGCCGCGCCATGTGATTGCCCATTTCCGGGCTGGCGGGCCGGGCTGGCAGACGCGCATCGTCGCAACCCTCGAAGGCGCAGTGCGCGAGGCCGAGAAGCAGGGCTAGCGCCGCGTCCGGGGGTGGGGGGGTAGGAACCTTCTGGCGCGGGCTGCTGGAAACCGCCGGCCAGCCGGTTTTAGGCGCGTGGGGAGATTTTCGCCCGGAGCCGGGCTTCCAAGAGGTCCGCGAGGTCCGTGCCCTCGGCCTTGGGCCGGATCAGCTCGGCATGCCGGCCCCCGTCCGTGTCGCGCCGACACAGGGTCCGCGCTGCGTCGAGACCCGGGGCGTCGCTGTCCGCTCAGGCCCGGAGGAACTCGATGCCGGGCAGGATCGGGAACCGCGCCAGCTCTCCGGCCGAGAGCGCGGCCCAGGCGGGGAACCAGGGCCGCCGCCGCGCGCCGCAGGAGGTCCGCAAGCGCCTCGGGGTCGAGGCCCGAGCGCCACGCCGGCGCCTCGACCGCCGCCGCCAGCCCCTCCGGGTTCCCGACAAGGGACGCCATCCGCGCCGCCCGGTCCAAGGCCCTGACATAACTCCGGACTTCCTGCCGGATGGCGACGGCAGCCGGCTCCTGCGAGGGTTCGCCCGGCTGTCCGGAGGCGGCAAGGTCGTGCCCGGCCGGCCGAGTCCGAGCGCTCAGGGCCGCGAGACGCGCGATCTCCCCGGGCCGGAACAGCGTCCACCGCCGATTCTGGCCGGCCGGAGCGCCCCGACCTGGATTCATCGGAAAAGCTTAGCTCTTGAGACGCATAGCCGCTCGCAGCCTGCGCGCACGGTGACGAGCACAACGGCACCTTATCGGAGGTGGGGGGGCATGGCTTACACGGAGCGCGGCTGCCCCGGTGGCATCCCGCCAATCGCGGCAGGAGCGTCCCGCCGCCCGCCCGAAGGACCGTCCCTCGGCGCATCCCGCCCCGGCTCGCGCCGGTCACCCGCGCGCGCCGTGGCGAACATGTCAAGAACGCTCAGCGAGTCAACCGCAGTCTCCGGCCTCCAGCCCCACGCCGCGCAGCGGCACCACCCGGCCCGCTTCGGCCTCGCCGGTGACGAAGGCGGCCCATGCGTCGAGGAGGCTGCGCTTGCGCTCGATCATCGCCGCGCGCTGGTAGGCCCGTTCCACCGCGCCGCCCTCGGGGGCATGGGCAAGGCACGCCTCGGCCACCTCGCGGCTTGCGCCCGTCTCCGCCGCCCATGACCGGAAGGCCGAGCGGAAGCCGTGGACGGTCGCGCCCTTGTGGCCCGCCTCGCGCAGCAGCCTGGCAAGCGCCACGTCGCTCAACGGCTTGCCGCTCGCGGGGCTCGGGAACAGCAGCGGGCAGTCCGGATGCAGCGCCTGCCCCTCCTCCCGGCAGCGTTCGAGGAGCGCCAGCGCCGGCTTCGAGAGCGGCACCAGATGTTCGCGGCGCGCCTTCATGCGGCTGGCGGGGATGGTCCACAGGCCCGCCCCCGCGTCGATCTCGGCCCATTCTGCGCCTCGCGCCTCGCCCGAGCGGCAGGCGGTCAGGAGCACGAAGGCGAGCGCCCGCGCCGCCCAGGTGTCGCGCGCTGCAAGGTGGCGCCCGAAGCCCGGCACCTCAGGTAACGGCAGCATGCCATGGTGCGCCACCTCGCGCCGCACCGAGGGCAGCGCCTCGGCCACCTCCTCCCAGTCGATGCCGCCGCAATGGCCCTGCGCCTTGGCAAGCCGGAGCGTGCCCCGCAGCCGCTCCATGAGCTTGCGCCCCGTCTCCTGCCGCGCGATCCACACCGGTGCGAGCGCGGCCACGATGGTCTTTTCGTCGATGCGGTTGACGCGCCGGCCCATGAGCGCCGGCAGGTGGCGGGCGAACAGCCTGGGCGTTGCCCGCGCCGTGTGGCCGTCTGCGCCGCCCTTCCAGCCCGGCGCTTCCTTGGCGATCCACGCCTCGAGCGCCTGCGCCAGCGTCGGCACCGCCCGCGCGGCCCTGCGCTCGGCCACGGGGTCGCGGCCCTCGGCAATGGCGCGGCGCATTTCGGCGGCCCGCTGCCGCGCCATGGCAAGGGACACGTCAGGCCAGCGGCCAAGGCCGATGTCACGCTGGCGGCCGTCCATGCGCACCCGGAGCACCCAGGAGCGGCTATTGCCCCGCACCCGGAGCGCGAGGCCCGAGCCTGCCCCGTCGAAGTGCCAGCCCTCGCCGGCCGTCTCGACGCGCCGCGCCGAAAGCCGCCTGCCCATGCCCCGCGCCTCCGCCTGTCCACGCAGCGGTCCATACACCTGCATGCGTTTGGTGCATGCCCTGAGTGCGCCGGTCAAACACAACGGAAGTCTAAGACGCTGAAGCCTTTGTCTTCGAGAGACGCGGTGGCACGCGCTGAGACACGGGTCGGTCCCGCCCGCGGCATCACGCCTTCCGTTGCCTGATCCTGGCCTTCCTTCGCGCCGTCCCGCACAGGGCACGCTTGCCCGCAGCTGAACTGGATGTTGCGGCAAATTCAGGGCCCCTGAGGCAGCATGCATGGGCCAACCTGAGGAGACGACCGATGCAACCGAGGATCCTGCGCGCAGCGCTTGCCACCGCCGTTTCCGCGGCGCTTGCCGCACCGGCGCTCGCCGGCCCGCCCGGCTGGGCTCCGGCCCACGGCTGGCGGGAGGCCCGCTGGGATGACCGCTGGGATGACCGGCGTTTCGACCGCCGTGCGTATGAGCGGGGCTTCGAGGATGCGCTGCGCGACCGGCGCTACCGGGTGCGGGGCGACGCGCGAAGCTACGAGGCCGGCTGGCGCGACGGCCTTCGCGAGGCCCGCCGCGATGACCGGCGCTGGCGCGACGCCCGCTGGGACGACCGCCGGGACGGGCGGCGCGACGCCCGCTGGCGCGAGGAATGCCGCCATCGCGACCGCGGCACCGGCGGGCTGGTAGCCGGAGCGGCGCTCGGCGGGCTTGTCGGCAGCCAGGTCGCCCGCGACCGCACCGCAGGCGCCATCGCGGGTGCCGCGGCCGGCGGGCTCATCGGCCGTTCGATCGACCGCAACGACGGTCGCTGCTGACCCGACGCGGGCCGCCCCGGCGGCCCTGCCGACCCCCGGGGAGCGGACCAGACCAACGGGCTCTCAGCCCCCTGCCCGGGGGCGGCACTCCTCGCGGCGAAGCGGGCGGTAGAGGTGGGGGAAGAGCTGGCCGCCGCGCGAGGGCTCGAAGCGCAGCGCCGGGTCCCCGGGCGGAAGGACGACCTCGGCGACGATCAGCCCTGCCTCGCCGGCGAAGTGCTTCGCGAGCGTGCCCTCGAGCTGCTCCTCGGTCGAGAGGTGGATGAAGCCGTCGCGCCGATCGTCGGGCGAGCCGGCGAAGCCCCCATCCTTCTGAAGCGTTTCCCATTCGGCCGCGCGGAACACCTTGAGGAGCGTGACGGAGGCGCGCGTCACGGCGCATAGTCCATGCCGATGTCGGCGGCCGGTGCCGACTGGGTCAGCCGGCCGACCGAGATGAAGGTGACCCCGGTCTCGGCGATGGCGCGGATGGTCTCGAGCGTGACGCCGCCCGAGGCCTCCGTCGGCACCCGGCCGGCGACGAGGGCGACGGCCGCGCGCAGCGTGGGCACGTCCATGTTGTCGAGGAGGAGGCGGTCGGCGCCGGCAGCGAGCGCCTCCTCGATCTGGTCGAGCCGGTCCACCTCGACGGTGATACCGGCAAGCCCGGCGGCCTTGCAGGCAGCGACTGCGGCCCGCACCGACCCGGCGGCGGCGATGTGGTTGTCCTTCACCATCGGCGCGTCGAAAAGGCCCATGCGGTGGTTGGTGCCGCCGCCCATGCGCACGGCGTATTTCTCGAGCGCGCGTAAGCCCGGCAGCGTCTTGCGCGTGTCGAGCAGCGTCGCGCCCGTCCCGGCGATGGCGTCGACATGGGCGCGGGTGAGCGTCGCGATGCCCGAGAGGTGCTGGAGCGTGTTGAGCGCGCTGCGCTCGGCGGCGAGCAGCGCCCGGGCGTTGCCCGAGACGCGCAGGAGCGCCGTGCCGGCCGCGACCGGCGTGCCGTCCTCGGCGAGGGGTTCGCAGCGGCTCTCCGGGTCGAGCGCAGCGAAGAAGCGCGGCACGAGCCACAGGCCGGCCGGAACGAGCGGCTGCCGCGCGGCAAGGACCGCTGAAAGCGTCGCGCCGGCCGGAATGGCTGCCACGGCGGTGATGTCGCCCTCGACCGAAACCCGCCCGCCGAGGTCCTCGGCAAGCGTCGCTGCCACGAAGGCGCCCGCGTCGAACCCGGGAAGCGAGGGCGAGGTCACTTCAGTTCGCGGTTCAGGTAGGCGAGGAACAGCGCGGCGCGATAGGCGCTCTCCTTCAGGTTCGCGACCCCGGCGTGGCCGCCGTCCACATTCTCGTAGTAATAGATGGGGTGGCCGAGCTCCTCCATCCGCGCGGCCATCTTGCGGGCATGACCAGGGTGGACGCGATCGTCCTTGGTGGAAGTGTAGAAGAAGACGCGCGGATAGCGCACGCCGGCGCGGATGTTCTGGTAGGGCGAATAGCGGGAGATGAACGCCCAGTCGTCGGTGTCGGGGTTGCCATATTCGGCCATCCACGAGGCGCCAGCGAGGAGGAGATGGTAGCGGCGCATGTCGGCGAGCGGCACGCCCACCATCGCCCCATCGTAGAGGTCGGGGCGCTGGGTGTAGGCGACGCTTGCCATCAGCCCGCCGTTCGAGCGGCCATGGACGGCGATGCGGCTGGCCAGCTTCCGGCGCTTCAGGTCCTCGGCGATGGCGTGAAGGTCGTCATAGCTCGCCTGCCGCTTCTCGCGCAGCGCCGCCTGGTGCCAGCGGGGGCCGAACTCGCCGCCGCCGCGGATGTTGCCGAGCACATACTGCCCGCCCTGCTCGAGCCACATGATGACGTCGGGGCTCGGATACGCCGGCACCATCGGGATCTCGAAGCCGCCGTAGGCAAAGAGCAGGGTCTTCAGAGGCCCCTTCGTCCCCCTCGGGCGGACGACGAAATAGGGTACGCGCGTGCCGTCCTTTGAGGTCGCGAAGCGCTGCGTGACCTCGAACCGGCTGCCGTCGAAGAAGGCGGGGTTGCGCGCCAGCTCGCGAGGGGGAGTCGTGCCCGAGGCGAGCATCAGCCGGTCGGGCGTGGTGAAGTCGGCAACCGTGAAGGCGAGCGTGTCCCGGGTGTCGGTCGCCAGAAGGGTCACTGCCGAGTTGGGAGGCACGGGCACGTCGCGCACTGCCCAGCCGCCTGCGGTCGGCGTCAGCCGGAGGACCCGCGCGGCGACATTGTCGAGGAGGTGGACGTAGAGGGCCTGGCCGGTCGCCTGCACGTCTCGGATCGCCTGGGTGGGGCCGGGCGTGAACACCCGCTCGACCGGCCCCAGCGGCGTGACGTTCGGGACCGTGTAGGCGACGAGGCTGCCGGCAGGGATGCCCGCGAAGTCCGAGCGGAGCAGGGCGAAGGCGCGGGGGCCCTTGCCGTCGCCGAGGTCGGCGATGAAGCGGAAGTCGGCGTCATCGGGGAGCGGGGCCGGGGCGAGCGACCAGTCGGCCATCAGGTGCAGAAGCTTGCCGGTCCAGAAGGTGACGCGGCGGTCGATGACGTGGCGGCGGCCCTCGCCGGTGCCGAACGCCTGGGGCCACATGCCCATGTCGGTCGCCTCTCCCTCGGCGAGCAGCCGGGCCGAAGCGAAGGGGGTGCCCCGCTCCCACAGCCGCACCTCGCGGGCATAGCCCGAGGTGGTGACGGGCTCTGCCGCAGTCGCCACGAGGAGCCGGTTCTCGTCGAGCCAGGCGACCTGCTGCTTGGCGTCGGGCAGGCGGAAGCCGCCGTCCGCGAGCGGCACGAAGCGGCGCTCCGCGGTGTCGAACTCGCGGATCTCGACCGAATCCTTCCCGCCGACCGACAGGCGGACGAGGCAGCGGCGGACGTCGGGCGGCAGGCACGTCGCGCCGCCCCACTGCCAGTTCCTCTTCTCCTCGGCCTCGAGCGCGTCGAGGTCGAGAAGGGTGGTCCATTCCGGCGCCCCCGCTTCCCACGCCGCGCGGGGGCTCATCCGCCAGAGCCCGCGCACGGCCTTCGCATCGCGCCAGACGTTGAAGACCTGCGTGTCGGTCAGGCCCGAGGGCAGGGCACCGGTTGGCAGCGCCAGACGTCGGGGGTCCTCGAGGATTTCCTGGGCGCGGGCCTGCCACGCGCGGAAGCCGGGCACCGACTCGAGCTCGGGGAGGTAGCGGGCGTTCTCTGCGCGCACCCAGGCAAGCGCCTGCTCGCCCTCCACCTCCTCGAGCCAGAGATGCGGGTCTTCGGCGGCGGGTAGAGGGGCGGCGGCAAGCAGCATCAGGGCAAGAAGGGCCTTTCGCATCCTGCCGCTGCTAGCGGCAACGGCCGCCGGCGGGCAAGGCGCGCTCAGTCGCCGGTGACGGGCGGGTCGGTCTGGGCGGGCGTGAGGTCGGTCGCGGCGCCGCTCGCAATGGCAAGCATCCGGTTCAGGGGCAGGAGCGCGCGCAGGCGCAGGTCCTCGGGCACCTCGATCCGGGGTTCGAGGTCGCGCAGCGCCAGGTAGAGCTTCTCGAGCGTGTTCAGGGCCATGTAGGGGCACATGTTGCAGCTGCAGCGGCCGTCGGCGCCCGGCGCGCCGATGAAGCGCTTGTGGGGGGCGGCCTTCTCCATCTGGTGGATGATGTGCGGCTCGGTGGCCACGATGATGGTCTCGGCCGGGCTCTCCAGCGCGAACTTCAGGATGGCCGACGTGCTCCCCACCATGTCGGCATGGTCGAGGATGTGGGCCGGGCACTCGGGGTGTGCGGCAACCGGCGCCTCCGGGTGGAGCGCCTTCAGCTTGAGCAGCTCGGTCTCGGAGAAGGCCTCGTGGACGATGCAGGTGCCCTCCCACAGCAGCATCTCGCGGCCGGTCTTCCGCGCAAGCCAGGCGCCGAGATGCCTGTCGGGCGCGAACAGGATCGGCCGGTCCTTCGGCAGCGCGTTGATGATCTTCTCCGCGCTCGAGGAGGTCACGATGATGTCGGAGTGCGCCTTCACCGCTGCCGAGCAGTTGATGTAGGTGAGGCTGATGTGGTCGGGATGCGCCGCCCGGAAGGCCGCGAATTCCTCGGGCGGGCAGCTGTCCTCGAGGCTGCAGCCGGCGTCCATGTCGGGGAGCACCACGATCTTCTGCGGCGAGAGGATCTTGGCGACTTCGGCCATGAACCTGACCCCGCAGAAGGCGATGACGTCGGCATCGGTCTCGGCGGCCTTGCGGGAGAGCTCGAGGCTGTCGCCGACGAAGTCGGCGAGGTCCTGGAGCTCGGGCGTCTGGTAGTAGTGGGCGAGGATCACGGCGTTGCGCTCGCGGCGCAGCCGGTCGATCTCGGCCCTGAGATCGAGGCCCCGGAGGTCTTGCGCGGGCGCGATGTTCATGGTCGGGGGTCTCCTCCGCTCTCTCATGTAGGGTGCGGAAGCCTGGAGCAAAAGCGGGGAGGACGGCATGGACGACGTGGAAGCGGCCCTTGCGCACATTGCCGCGGCGGAGGCGAAGGCGCGCGAGGTGGAGGGCATCGGGCCGGAAGTTTCGACGCGGCCGGTCGCGCGCGTCGGCGTGGTGGGCGCCGGCACCATGGGCGGCGGGATTGCCATGACTTTCCTCAACGTCGGCATCCCGGTCACCATCGTCGAGCGCGACGCAGCGGCGCTCGAGCGGGGTGTGCGGGTGATGCGCGGCAACTACGAGCGCTCGGCCGCGCGCGGCAAGCTGACGGGGCAGGAGGTCGAGGCGCGGATGGGGCTGCTGACCCCCGCGCTCGACCTTGCCGCGCTTGCCGACTGCGACCTCGTGATCGAGGCGGTGTTCGAGAACATGGACCTCAAGAAGCAGGTCTTCGGCGAACTCGACCGCGTGGCGAAGCCCGGCGCCATCCTTGCCACCAACACCAGCTACCTTGATGTCAACGCGATTGCCGCGGCCACCGGCCGGCCGGAGGACGTGCTCGGCATGCACTATTTCTCGCCGGCCAATGTCATGAAGCTGCTCGAGATCGTGCGGGGCGCGAGGACCGCGCCCGATGTCTTGAAGACCGCGATCGAGGTGGGCGTGCAGACGGGCAAGGTGCCGGTGGTCGCGGGCGTGTGCCACGGCTTCATCGGTAACCGGATGCTGAGCAGGCGCCAGCAGGCCGCCCAGCAGCTGCTGATGGAAGGGGCGATGCCCTGGGACGTGGACAGGGTGCTGACCGATTTCGGCTTCCCCATGGGCCCGTTCCAGATGTCGGACCTGGCCGGGCTCGACATCGGCTGGAGCCGCGAGACGAGCCGGGGGGAGACCATCCGCGATCGGCTGTGCGAGATGGATCGGCGCGGCCAGAAGACCGGCGCCGGCTTCTACGACTATGACGCCGAGCGGCGCCGCACGCCCTCGCCCGTCGTCGAGCAGCTGATCCGCGACTATGTGCGCGAGAAAGGCGGGACGGTCAGGGAACACACGGCAGACGAGATGCTCGACCGGCTGCTCATGCCGATGGTCGAGGAAGGCAAGGCCATCCTTGCCGAGGGGATCGCCCAGCGCCCGGGCGACATCGATGTCGTCTGGGTCAACGGCTATGGCTGGCCGCGCGCGACGGGCGGCATCATGTGGTGGGCCGGGATCGGCCGCGACCGCCTCTAGTTCGCTCGCGGACTCGACTGCGGCCCGGCCGGCGGGGCTCGCGGTCGGCTCAGGCCGGCTCGAAGAAGAGGGCGACGCCGTTGATGCAGTAGCGGAGACCCGTGGGCGGAGGGCCGTCGGGGAAGACATGGCCGAGGTGGCTGCCGCAGCGCGCGCAGTGCACTTCCTCGCGGATCATGCCGAAGCTGGTGTCGATCGAGACTCCGACCGCGCCGGGCACGGGGCGGTCGAAGCTCGGCCAGCCGGTGCCGCTCTCGAACTTCCCGGCGCTCCGGAACAGCGGGTTGCCGCAGCCGGCGCAGCGGAAGGTGCCCGGGCGCTTCTCGGCAAGAAGCGCGCAGGAGCCGGGCGGCTCGGTGCCATGCCGGCGCATCACCCGATACTGCTCGGGCGTCAGGCGGCGGCGCCACTCCTCGTCGGAGAGCTCGACCGGGAAGCGGAGCGTCTGGCTGTCATCCATCACCCGCCTTCATGGGAGGGGACGGCGAGCCGTGCAAGGGCGGGCGCAAGCTGCCGCAGCCGAGCGTGGGCCGCAGCCGAAGCGCGGCCGAGCGCGACGAGGGCAGGAAGATCCTGCGGGCGGGCGAGGAGGCGCAGAAGGGTTCCGGCGATGTCGACCGAGCCGTCGGAGCGCACGCTCGCCCGCGCGGCCGGCGGGATGGCGGCATCGGCCGGGTCGGCGATGACGCGCAGCGCCAGGAAGCGGACGCAGGCGGCGGCCGCGGCGCGGGCGACGGCGTGGCTCTCCATGTCGACCGCGACGGCGCCAGTCGCGGCGTGGAGCGCGGCCTTGTCCGCGGGGCTGGCGACCAGCGTGTCGGACCCGAGGAGCGTGCGGCCGTCGAGCGCGAGGCTGAGCGCGGCGGCAAGCGCGGCATCTGCTTCGAACCCCCTGCCCTCCGCCGTCACCACGCGCGCCGGCACCAGCAGGTCGCCGGGGGCAAGGCCGGGGGCGAGCGCGCCGGCAAGCCCCACCGAAAGCAGCGCCTGGGCCCCCTCCGCGGCCAGCCGGCGGGCATGGGCTTCGGCCATCTCCGGCCGCGCGCCCGAGACTGCGACTCCGGGCAGGCCGAGCGCGGCAGCCTCTGATGCCAGGCCGCAGACGATGCCGACCCTCGTGGTCGGGTTCACATGCCCCACGGCAGGTCGCGGGCGTTCGAGTCCTTCAAGGCCTGGTAGCGCGCCACCGCCCAGAGCGGGAAGAAGGCGGCGTAGCCATGGTATTTCAGGTAGAAGACGCGCGGGAAGCCGGTGCCGGTGTACATGCGCTCCACCCAGCGCGGGCCTTCCTCGCGCGGGGCCTCCTCGAGCCAGCGGATGCCGCGCGCCACTTCCGGCGCATCCACCTCGCCCGCTGCCATCAGGCCGAGGAGGGCCCAGGCCGTCTGGCTTGCGGTGGACTCGATGGCAAAGCCGCGGCGGCCCGGCTCGTAGGTCTCGAGGCCCTCGCCCCAGCCGCCGTCGTCCCGCTGCTGCGCCTTGAGCCACTTGACCGCCTTCTGCACCCAGGGCTCGGCGGGGTCCACTCCGGCGGCGCGCAGCGCCACCAGCACCGACCAGGTGCCGTAGATGTAGTTGGCGCCCCAGCGGCCGAACCAGCTGCCGTCCGGCTCCTGCTCGCTCCGGATCCACGCCAGCGCCCGGGCGATGGGCTCGGCGTAGCGCTCGCGGTCCACCTGGGCGAGGAGGCCGACGCAGCGCGCGGTGACATCAACGGTGGGCGGGTCGAGGAGCGCGCCATGGTCGGCGAACGGAATGGCGTTCAGGTAGAAATGCTCGTTCTCGGGCTCGAAGGCGCCCCAGCCGCCGTTCGAGGACTGCATCCCGACGATCCACTCGCAGGCCCGCTCGATCGCCTCGGCATATTTCGGGTCGCCCTGGCGGTGCATCGCCATGGCGACGACGGCGGTGTCGTCGACATCGGGATAGTCGGGGTTGGCATACTGGAAGGCCCAGCCGCCGGGCCGCACATCGGGGCGGCGCACCTTCCAGTCCCCCCGGTGGTCGAGGATCTGCCGGTCCTTCAGCCAGTCGAGGAGGCCCAGCAAGCGCGGGTCGTCGCGGTCCCCGGTCTCGAGGAGGGCGTGGGCAGAAAGCGCCGTGTCCCACACCGGCGAGACGCAGGGCTGGAACCAGACCATGTCGCCGCGCTCGACCTTGAGGCGCTCGATCGCCCGCCGCGCCGTCTGCATGGCCGGATGGTCGTCGGGGTAGCCGAGCGTGCGGAACATCATGACCGCATTGGCCATGGCGGGGTAGATGGCCCCGAGGCCATCCTCGCCGTTCAGGTGCTCAAGCACGAAGGCCTCGGCCTTCCTGATGGCGGAGCGGCGGATGGGGCCGGGGATGAGCGGCTCGAGCGCGCGCAGCACCCGGTCGAGGACGAGGAAGGCCTCGCCCACCTTCGTGCCATTGGGGTTCACCTGATACTGGCGGACCTTCTCGGGCGGCACCACGAAGAGCTCGGCAAGACCGCGCCCGGTGGGGTTGACGGCGCGGGCCTTCATGGCTGTCAGCACGAAGAGCGGCACCATGACCGTGCGGGACCAGTAGGCCACCTTCGAGATGTGGAAGGGAAACCACAGCGGCAGGTGCATCACCTCGACCGGGATGACGGGGACGCCGCGCCACGGGATGTGGCCGAAGAGGGCAAGGGCGATGCGGGTGAACACATTGGCCTTCGCCGCACCCCCGCGGGCCAGGATCCACGCCCGCGCGCGCACCATGTGCGGCGCATCGACAGGGTCGCCGATCAGCTTCAGGGCCCAGTAGGCCTTGACGGTTGCCGACAGGTCCCCGGCGCCCGCCCTGAAGAGCGGCCAGGAGCCGTCTGGCGCCTGCTCGGCGCGGAGGTAGAGGGCGATCCTGCGCTCGGTCTCGGCGTCCACCTCGCCGAGGAAATGCTTCAGCAGCACATACTCGGCCGGGATGGTCGTGTCGGCCTCGAGGTCGAAGACAATGTGGCCGTCGGCCTTGCGGAAGGCATAGAGCTTCTCGGCCCGTTCGCGGATGAGCTCGCGGCGCGCCTCGCGCGTGAGCGCCGTGCCGTTGACGGCAATGTTCATCGCCCACTCCCTGATGCCGCACGCGGTGCCGCTCCGTTCGACCTCGCGGGGGTCCCGAGCAGCCTCGCGGCGGTCTCGCCCGACCTTGCCGCCCCCTCGATGGTCGCAGGCAGGCCGGTATCGATATGATCCCCTGCAAGCACGAGGTTGGGAAGCGCTGTCAAGGCCTGGGCGCGGCGGGCGGCGTTCGCAGGAGTCTGCAGGAAGGTGGCGCGGCGCTCGTGGACGAGGCGCGCGGCGAGCGGCCGGAGGTTCTCCGGCAGGCCGAGCGCGGCGCGCGTCTCCGCCCAGAGCGCGTCAAGCAGCGCCTCCTCCTCGGCATCGGTCCCCTCGACGAAGCCGGCAGCCGAGATGGTGAGCGAGATCAGCTCGTCCTTCAGGAAGATCCACTGGGTGCGCGCTCCGGTCACGCCGAGGAGTGGAGGGCCAGCGACGGGCGCTGCGAGCCGGAAATGGGCGTTGAGGATCGACGAGGCCTCCTCGGGCGCCCGCGCGTCGGGCCAGAGCGCGTTCACGCGCTGCGGCGGCACGGCGAGCACCACGGCATCATCCGGGCCGAGCGGCACCGCCTCGCCGGCGACGTGAAGGCCCGCCACGCGCCCGCCCTCGACGCGGAGCGCCTTCACCTGCGCGCCGAAGCGGACGTCGGCGCCGGCGCGGCGGAGTGCTGCAAGCGCTGGCTCGACGAGGGCGGCGCCAAGGCCATGGGGGGCGAACATCGGGCGGCAGAGGCGGCCGTCGCGCCAGGCCTCGATGACCGTTGCCCGCATCAGCCGGGCCGAGGCGAGCGTTGGGGGCAGGTTCATGACCGCCAGGCTCATCGGCTCCCAGAAGCGGGCAAGCGCAGGGCCCCGGGGCCGGACGGCCTCGGCGATCGTCGCGTGCTCCCCGGCCCAGAGCAGGGGCAACGCGGCCACGAAGGCGCCGAGGCCGACGCCCGCAGGCCGGCGCGACGGGACAATCGGCCACCAGGGCAGGGGGCCGTCGTTGATGTGCACCTCCCACCGCTCGCCTGAGGCGAGATCGACAAAGGGAAAGCGCGCCTCCGGCGCCATCCTGAGCGCGTGGGGAGCGCCGGCGCGGGCGAGATAGGCCAGGGTCGAGCGGTTGCCCGAGAGGACGAGATGGTTGCCGTTGTCGATCCGGCAGCCGAGCCGCGCGTCATCGTAGCTGCGGCAGCGGCCGCCTGCCTGGCGCGCCATCTCCCAGACGGTCACGCGCCAGCCGCTCTCGGCCAGCGCGAGCGCCGCGGACAGGCCGGCGACGCCGGCGCCGACGACGTGCGCGGTCGCCATCAGCCGCGCGGGCGCCCGGGGCCGAACAGCGCGCAGGCAAGCCCGCGCACCAGCTTGGCGCGCCGCGAGAGCAGCGGCTCGGGCAGTGGCCGGGCCCAGCCGAGCGCCTCCATGCGGTCGAGATAGGCCTCGTAGGCGCCCATCATGACGAGCGCGGGGGCAAGCCGGATGCGGCGGTGGGCAGGCGCGAGCCGGCGCGCCTCGTCATAGGCCGCCCGCGCCTCCTGGCCGAGGTCGCGGGCAAGCGCGGGCAGCGCCGGGTGGCCGGGCACGCGCGCCGGGTCAGCCGGGATGCCGTGCGCGGCGAGGAGATCGGCCGGAAGGTAGAGGCGGCCGATGGCGGCATCGGCCTCGATGTCGCGCAGGATGTTGGTGAGCTGGAAGGCGTCGCCGAGGGCAAGCGCGAAGCGGTCGGAGACGGGGCCGGCGAAGGCACCGAAGATGCGGATGGAGAGCGCCCCGACGGCGCCCGCGACGCGGCGGGTGTAGCGGGCAAGGAGGGACCGCTGCGGCGCGACGATCGGGCCGTCGGCATCCATGGCCATGCCTTCGATCAGGAGGTCGAACTCGCTTCGCGGCAGCGCGAAGGCCCGGACTCCGGGGAGCAGGGCATGGCCGATGGCCGAGGCGGGGCGGCCGGCGTAGAGGGCGTCGATCTCGGCGCGCCAGGCGTCCAGCGCGCGGTGCTTCTCGGCCGGCGGGAAAGGCCCGTCGGCGATGTCATCCACCACCCGGCAGAAGGCGTAGACGGCGTGCATCGCCTCGCGGCGGGGCCGCGGCAGGATGGCCATGCCGGGGCCGAAGCTGGTGCCCGAGGCTTCCGTGATGGCGCGCGCAAGCGCCGCCGGGTCGCCGTCCGCAGCGCGCGGCAGGAGCGCGGCGAGCGCGCTCATGCCGCCCGGCGCAGCAGGCTGGCGACAAGCCCGCGGCCCAGCGCCGCTGCGAAATCGGCTCTCGAGAGCTGGACGCGGGTGGCGAGCGGATCCTCGCGGCGCAGGCGGGCCGCGAGTCTGCGGGCGAGCGCGCGGATGGCGGCGGCCTCGCCGGCGAGCGAGCGGGTGCTGAGGGCCACCAGGCCGTCGGCCGTGTCGAGCAGGCGGTCGACCTCGTCGAGGAGCCGGTCCATCACCCGCCGCAGGCCCGGCGAGACGCGGCGGGCGGCAAGCGCCCCGACCGTCTCGCCTTCCGCCTCGAGCCAGTCGAGCGGCACATAGGCGCGGTCGAGCCGGGCCAGGTCCTCGCCCATGTCCTGCAGGTGGTTGAGGATCTGGAGCGCGGTGCAGAGCGCGTCGGAGGCGGGGTAGAGGGCGGGGTCTTCGCGGTGGAGGTCGAGGAGAAAGCGCCCGACCGGGGCGGCCGAGTGGCGGCAGTAGGCGAGAAGCTCGGCGAGGCTCCGGTAGCGGGTCTTCGTCGCGTCGGCGCGGAAGGCGACGAGAAGGTCGGTTGCGCGGACGGTCGAAATGCCTGTCGCAGCTAAGCTCGCGGCGAGGGCTTCCGCCTTCGAGAGCCCGCGAGCCCGGCCCTCGAGCACGGCCTCGAAGGCGTCGAGCCTGCGGATCTTCTCCTCCGGCGCCAGGCAGGGCGCATCGGCGATGTCGTCGGTTGCCCGGGCAAAGGCGTAGTAGGCGAGGAAATGGGGCCTCAACTGCGGGGCGACGAGGCGCGAGCCCACGGGAAAATTCTCGTCGCCCGCGCCCTTGCCGCTGTTCGCCTCGATGTCGCCGTCGGCGAAGACCTGCATCGGCTGCTTCTAGCGCGCGGGCGCGCGCCGGGGGAAGCCCGGGCCTTGCCAGCGCGCCCCGGGCCCGGCCATGGCGCGGGCGTGGCGCTCACTCTCGTCGGCCTCGCAGCCCTCCTGGCCTGGGGCTACCTGCTGCTGCTCCGCCACGGCTTCTGGCGCCTGCGGGAGCGGTTGCGCCCGGCGCCGCCGCCTGCCGCCTGGCCCGAGGTGGCCGTGCTCATCCCGGCGCGGAACGAGGCGGCGCAGGTGGGGGAGGTGGTGGCCGCCCACATGGCCTCGACCTACCCGGGCCGCTTCTCCCTCATCCTGGTCGACGACGGATCGGAGGATGGCACGGCCGCAGTCGCGCGGGCCGCTGCCGGCCCGGCGCCGCCCCGCCCGCTTCACGTCATCGAGGGCCGGCCGCTGCCTCCGGGCTGGTCGGGCAAGCTCTGGGCGCTCGAGACGGCGCGGGAGGCCGCCGGCAGGCTCGCTCCGGCCGCGCGCTGGCTGCTGCTGACCGACGCCGACATCCGCCACGGGCCCGATCTCCTCGCCCGTCTCGTGGCCCGCGCCGAGGCGGCCGACCTTGCCTTGCTCTCGGTGATGGCGCGGCTCGACTGCCGGGGCTTCTGGGGCACCCTTCTCATCCCCGCCTTCCTCTACTTCTTCCTGAAGCTCTACCCGTTTGCGGCCGTGAACGATTCGGCAAGCCGGGTGGCCGGCGCGGCTGGCGGGGTGGTGCTCATTCGCCGCGACGTGCTGGAGGCCATCGGCGGCTTCGGGGCGCTCAAGGGCGCGCTCATCGACGACTGCACGCTGGCCGCGCGGGTCAAGGCCGGGCCGCCGCGCCGGCGGATCGAGCTGGTGCTCGCCGACGGCTTCGCCGACGCGGTCAGCCTGCGCGACAACCGCGGGCTTGCCGGCATCCGCGACATGGTGGCCCGCACGGCCTATGCCCAGCTTCGCCATTCGCCGCTGCTGCTTCTCGGCACGGTCGCGGGGCTCGCCCTTGTCTACCTTGCCCCGCCGCTCCTGTGGCTCCTGTGGCCGCTTCACGGCAGCGCGCCGGCGGCCATGGCCGGCGGGCTCGCCTGGCTGGTTATGGCGCTCACCTACCGCCCCATGGTGCGCCACTGCAGGGTGCCGGGGGTGATGGCGCTGTCGCTGCCGGTGGCGGCCGCCTTCTACGCCGGGTTCACCCTGCTCTCCGCCTGGCGCCACTGGCGCGGGCGCGGCGGCCAGTGGAAGGGCCGGGTCTACCCTTCGGCCTGAACGGCGGCGACGGCGCGCGCCACCGTCTCGCGCCAGCCGGGCGGGTCGAAACCGAGCTCGGTGCGGGCGCGGGCGTTGGAGAAGTCGACCGGCCGGGCCGCGAGCCTGACCCCCGTCAGGGGCGCACCGGCCGGCCTGCCGGAAAGCCAGGCGCCCCACTCGCTGAACAAGCCGGCGAGATAGGCCAGGCGGTAGGGCACCTGCCGCGCGGGCGGCCGCACGCCGGCAAGCCGCGCGACCTCCGCCGCGATCTCCGACAGCCACGCATCCTCGCCGCACAGCAGGTAGCGCCGGCCGGTCGCGCCGCGTTCGAGCGCGGCGAGCACGCCCCGGGCCAGCGCCTCGACATCGACGAGGTTCATACGCGTCTCGAGGATGGCAGGCAGCCGCCCCTGCACCAGGTCGCGCATGAGGCGCATGGGTGCCGTCGGCGTGCGGTCGCCGGGGCCCACGGGCGAGGAGGGCAGCACGATAACGGCGTCGAGCCCGCGCGCCACTTCGGCGGCGACCGCCTGCTCGGCGAGGCGCTTGTAGGCCGGGTAGCCGCCCATGAGAAGGTTGGGCGGAAGTTCCACCGTCTCATCAAGCGTCTGCCGCTGGCCGCGCGGGCCGCCGACGAGCGTCGTATAGGAGGAGACGAACAGCATCCGGGCGCCCGCTGCGCGGGCGGCGGCTGCCACCTTCTCGGTGCCAACGAGGTTCACCTCGAACCAGCCCGGCCGGTTGTCGGCCGAAAGCGCGGTGACCGCCGCAGCGTGGATCACGGCTGCGGCGCCCTCCATGGCCTTCGCCACGTCCCGCCCGTTCGTCACCGAGGCGCGGATGGCCCGGTGCGCGAAGCCCTCGGGAAAGCGCACGTCAAGGCCCGTCACGTCCCAGCCGGCCTCCGCGGCGAATCGGCACAGATGCTGCCCGAGGAAGCCGCCCGCGCCGGTGACGAGGAGGCGCTTCATGCGCGGCCTCCCTTGTGGCAGACGAGCAGCCCGGGCGCGCGCACCGCGCCCGCGACGAGCATGCCGTCGGCAAGCAGGCCGACGGTGACGCCGGGAATCAGCCGGCCCTCGGGGTCGTCGAACAGCCATTCGACCGCGCCGGAGGCGGGGTCGAGCGCGACGACGCGCGAGGGGGCGCGCTCCCGGTGGCCGAAGAGGTGCAGGCCGAAGCGCCAGAGGCTCGGGATGACGCCGACGACCAGCCGGCCGTCGGGCGCCACCGTCAGGTTGTCGGGGTGGCCGGGCACGGCAAGCGTCCGCCCGTCCGAGAGGCGCACCCGCTCTCCCCGCGTCTCGGCCACTGCGATCACGTCTCCCTCGAGCACGGCGATACCATTGGCGAAGGCGAGGTCGCGGGCAAGCACCTGCGGCGCTCCGTCGCCCAGGAGAAGCAGGCTGCCGCCTGCCCGGGGCACGAGCAGTTCGCCGAGGAGCGTCCGGGGGCAGCGGGCGCGGTCGAGCGAAGCGACGAGCTCGCCCTTCCAGAAGGCGACGTCGTTCAGGGCGCAGAAGCCGGCCCCGCGGCGGACGCCTTCGAGCCGCGCCTCCGGGCCGGACAGGTCGAACTCGAGAACGACCGGGTCGACCCGGCCGTCGGCGCCGATGCGCCGGTTGACGACGGCAAGCCGTTCGCCGTTCACGGCGATGCCATGGGGCCGGAGGCCGCCCGCGATCCGGCCTTCCGGCACGAGTCGCACCGCGCGCGGCGCTGGGTCGGCAAGGTTGCCGAGCGGCAGCGCCCACAGCCCGCCCTCGGGCACGGCGTCGCCGGGTTTTGCGCGGCGCACGGCGAGCCGGTCGTGGGCGGAGAGGAGGAGCCGGTCGCCGGCGAGCGCCAGGTCCTCGATTCCGGAGATGGGCGCCCCCGTTGCAGAGTCGCGCACCGCGGCCACGCGGCAGTCGGCAGGCCCGAAGCGCGGCGGAGGCCCGGGCGCGCGCGCGCAGGCCGCGAGCAGCGCGCCTGCCGCAAGGGCGAGGCTCAGGCCGCGGGCGACGGCGTGGCGTAGCCCCATTTCGCGATCCAGTGGGCCCAGCGCTGCGAGACCTTCGCGACTGCCTCGGCGTCACCCCGGAAGCGGTTCTTCTCGAAGCTTTTCACCGTCTCGAGATAGGCCGCCATTTTCGGGCGCACTGCGTTGAAGCCGGGCAGCGCGAGCGCCTCGTAGATGTGCGCGACCGTCTCGAGCGGTCGGGCGTCGAGGTCAGCGTAGGCCACTTCCACGAAGTCGGGCGCGGCCCAGCCCCGGGTCTGCTCCTCGAAGGCGGTCATCATCCGCGCGTAGGTCGAGAGCACCACCTCGTCGATGTCGACATGGTCGAAGGGCTGGAGGGCGAGCGCCTCGAAGAGCCGTGCCCAGAAGTTCCGCATCGAGAGGAAGACGTCGAACGGGTCGCGGTGAATGTGGATGAACTTCGCCCGCGGGAAGAGCTTCCGCAGCATCCCGGCGCGGGCGGTGTAGACCGGGTTCTTGACGAGCGCGGGCTTCCGCCCGGCGGCCCAGCTCACTTTCCGCGTGAAGAGCACGAACGCCTCGGTCCACTCCGCCACGTCGGCCTTCGAGGCCCCCTCGAAGAAGAGGCCGCGGGGCACGAAGCGGTCGAAACCGGAGGGCAGGTAGATCCCGTGGTAGAAGGAGATCGCCGACATGTTGGCGATCGCGATCTCGTCCTCCTGCGGGCTCGTCGGTGTCACCGCCACCCTGTCGATGTAGCGGCCCTCGGGCAGCGCGCGCTCGAGAAGCGGCCGCAGCAGGCGGCCCAAGGTCAGCATCTCCCACGGCATTCCCACCGCCACCGGAGGCACGTAGGCGAAGTCGGCCTGGCCCAGGATGTTGACGAGGTGGGTGGTGCCCGAGCGCCAGTGGCCGAGCACGAAGAGCGGCGGCGGAAGCTCGGAGATGGGGGGAACGAGGGCGGCGGTCACCGCCTTCTCGAGAAGCGTGAAGGGAAGCCGCCCGAGGATGGCGGCGCGGATGGGGAGCAGGCGCGACGCCGGCACCTGCCCGCCCGCCTCGCGCAGCACGCGCGAGAGCGTCGCCCAGTCGGCCCCGTTCAGGGGATGCGCCACGCCCGCCTCCGCCGGTCCTTCCGAAGGCGGGCGGCTTAGCCGCTGGCGCCCGGCTGGACAACGGCCGCCCCCGCGCGCCATTCTGCCGGCAACGGGAGAGGGGAGGAACGGCATGGGAAACGCGCTGGCACTGGGCCTTGCGGCACTGCTTCTGATGGCCGCCGCCCCGCCGGGGCGGGTTCTTCTGGTTACGCCCGGCCCGCACGCGGCCGAGCGCGCACAGGAAGCCCTCATCGACGCCAAGCCCGGAGACACCGTGCGGTTCGCGGCCGGCACCTTCGCCTTCCAGACGGGCCTGTCGCTCGACGTTCCGGGCGTGACCGTCGAGGGCGCCGGAGAAGGCAAGACCATCCTCGACTTCTCCGGCCAGGAAGGCGCGGGCGAAGGCCTGCTCGTCACCTCGAGCCGGGTGCTCGTCAGGAACCTGACCGTCCGCGACACGAAGGGGGATGGCATCAAGTCCAAGGGCTCGGACCGGGTGACGTTCCAGGACCTCAGGGTCGAGTGGACCGGCGGGCCGAAGCCGACCAACGGGGCCTATGGAGTCTACCCGGTCTCCTCGACCAACGTGCTCATCGAGCGGGTGACGGTCAGGGGCGCCTCCGACGCGGGCATCTACGTCGGCCAGTCCAGGAACATCGTCGTTCGCGACAGCCTCGCCGAGTTCAACGTGGCCGGCATCGAGATCGAGAACAGCATGCACGCCGATGTCTTCGGCAACACGGTCAGGCACAACACGGGGGGCATCCTCGTGTTTGACCTCCCCAACCTGCCGGTGATGGGGGGGCACTCGACGCGCGTGTTCAACAACCGCGTGATCGACAACGACACGCCCAACTTCGCCCCGCCCGGCAACATCGTCGCCTCGGTGCCGGTCGGCACCGGCATCATGGTGATGGCCAACCGCAACGTCCACGTCTTTGGAAACGAGGTGGCCGGCAACGCGAGCGCTGCCTTCATGGTCATCGCCTATGCGCAACCCTTCGAAAGCGAGGGTTACAACCCGCTCCCGCGCGACGTGGTGGTCCGCGGCAACCGGGTGGGGCGGAACGGCTTCGCCCCCGCCTTCCCCGGCGGGCGGGAGATTGCTGCAGCGGTCGGTGGAACGCTGCCCCCCGGCCTGTGGGACGGGGTGGACCGCTACGTGACCGCCGGGCGCGAGCTGGGGGAGCCGGTCCACGTCCACTTCCTCGACGTGCCGGCGCTCACGCTTGGCCTCGGCGTCGCGGGGGCGCCGCCGGAGACGGCCAGCCCGGCGCCCAAGCCCGCGCCGCCGGCGCCGCCGCCGGCCGAGCCGGCGCCCGTGGTGCTCCCGGCCGACCAGCCGGGCCTCGGCCGCTAGGCCATGCGGCGGCTGCTGGCGCTGCTGGCGGCCCTCCTCGCGGCCATGCTGCCGGCGCCGGCGCTGGCCGCGGTTGCCTTTGCCGCGCTCCAGGCCGAGGCCCCGCCGGCGACGCTCTCGGCCACCGGGCTCTTCGCCGACCTGGAGACCAAGCGCCTTGCCCCCGGCGTGGTGCCCTACACGGTTGCCGCCCCCCTCTTTTCCGACCATGCGGAGAAGGTCCGCGCAATCGCCCTTCCTCCGGGTGCACGCGCGAGGCTTCGGGGAGACGGCCTCCTCGAGCTGCCGGTTGGCACCGTGCTCATGAAGAGCTTCGGCTACCCCGCCTCGGCCGCCGGGCCCGCCGTCACCATGGAGACGCGGCTCCTCGTGCGCCGTGCCGACGGCTGGGTGGCGCTGCCCTATGTGTGGGATGCCGATGGCCGCGAGGCCCGGCTCCGGCGCGCGGGCGCCCGGGTGCCGGTGCGCTTCGCTGCCGGCGGGGAGGTCCATGCGCTCGCCTGGGCCGTGCCCAACGTGAACCAGTGCAAGACCTGCCACGCGGTGGGTGCCTCGCTCCAGCCGCTAGGCGTCAAGGCGCGCAACCTTGCTGCGACCGGCGATCTCGCCCGGCTCGCCCGCCTCGGCCTGCTCGACGGCGCCGAGCGGCTGGCCGAGGTTCGCGCCGTGCCCCGCCCTGACGATGCCGCCCAGCCCCTCGCGCTGCGGGCGCGCGCCTGGCTCGATGCCAACTGCGGCCACTGCCACGCGCGCTCGGGAAGCGCCTCCAATTCCGGGCTCTACCTCGACTGGGAGGAAGCGGACCGGGTCGCGCTCGGCATCGGCAAGCGCCCGGTGGCAGCCGGCCGCGGTTCGGGCGGGCGGGAGGTGGCGATCGCGCCGGGCCACCCGGATCGCTCGATCCTTCTCTTCCGCATGGAGTCGACCGAGCCCGGCGTGATGATGCCGGAACTCGGGCGCACCCTGCCCGATCCTGAAGGCATCGCCCTCGTCCGCGCCTGGATTGCCTCGCTCGGACGCTAGGGCAGGACCCGCCGGTCCGGTCGGCCCACGAAGCGCGCGGGCCTTGCTGGGGGACGCGAAGCGGGCGTCGGGGGGTGGGGCCCGGCGGCCCTGCGGCGAGTCTGCCGGTCAGGCCTTGCCCGGTCGCAGCGGCCTTGCCGCCTAGTGCGCCATCACCAGCGGGACTGGGCTCGAATCGAGGAAGTCGCGGGTCACCCCGCCGAGCAGGAACTCGATGGTGCGCGAGCGGCTGTAGGCCCCCATCACCATCCAGCCCGCGCCAAGCTCGCGCACCGTCTGGGCCAGCGTCTCGGCCACGCCCTGGCCGCCGGTGCGCCGGTCCTTGACATGTGCCGAGATGCCGTGGCGGGAGAGGTAGCGGGCAGCCTCGGTCGGGGGCAGGTCCCCGCCCTCGGGCGGGTCGACCACCACCACCACCACTTCCTCGGCAAGCGCCAGCATGGGCACTGCCGCGCGCAGGGCCTTGGCGCTCTCCATGCTCGCCTTCCACGCCACCACCGCGCGCTTGGTGAGGTCGATCCCGACATGGCCGGGCGGCAGCGCGAGCACCGGCGTCTCGGCGCGCACCAGCACCTCGGCCACCGAGGCCTGCGGCGTGGTGCCGGGGGAGGAGAGGCTCATCACGATGAGATCCATGAGGATCGAGCCCTCGATGAGGAGGTCGGCGGGTTCGCCCACCGCATCCTCCCACGAGAAGGGCACGTCCTCCTTCGCAAGGTCCGCCTCCACCTTCTGGCGGAACTGGCGGGCGGCCTCGGTCTCCTGCTCGATGAGCTCGGCCACCAGCGCTGCGCCAGCGCCGAAGCCTGCCGCATCCGCTCCGAAATAGGCGGGAATGCGCCGTGGCTGGAGGCAGTGGACATGGCCGCCGAACGCGCGGGCCACGTCGAGCGCGGCCTCCTTCCGCCCCGGAAAGTCCGCATCGGGCGCCACGTGCAGCAGGATCGACTTCATCACCATCCCCTCCTCGTTGCCGCGACATTGCGCAGCCGCCTTGTTGCCATCCAGCCATGGCCGCTAAGGCATGTCCTTGACCGCGCGCAAGATGACGCCGTTCAGATTCCGGACGGGATCGCTCACCTATAGCGGTGAATGCCCCGATCCGCGGGCATCGTGAACACGAGGGGAAACAGATGCATCCTGCTCCCGCCCTTGCCGCGATCGCCGCCGCGGCCGTTGCCGCAGTCCCGGCCGCGGCCCGTACGCCAGCCCGCTGCGCCAGTGTCACGCCCGCCCAGATCGAGGCGCAGTTCGAGCGCTTCAATGCCGCCTGGGCCACCCGGAACCCCGACGAGGTGGTCGCGCTGTTCGCGCCCGACGCGACGCTGCTTGCGACCGTCTCCAACGCCGAGCGCACCAGCCCGGAGAAGATCCGCGACTATTTCGTGAGCTTCCCGAAGGGCGAGCCGGTCGGCCGGATCGAGACCTCCACCGTCACCGTCGACTGCAACCTCGCCACCCGCACGGGCAACTGGGTGGTCAACATGAACAACGCCAACGGCGAGCGGGTGGATGTGCCCGCGCGCTACAGCTTCATCTACAAGTGGGACGGCAAGGACTGGAAGATCGCTCACCTGCACTCGTCGGTGCGCCCGCCGGTCAGCCCCTGACGGCTGCCGGGCGGGGCCGTCAGCCGACCACCTCGCCCGTGCAGGCGCCGAAGCCGAGGCGAAGCCCGCCGCGCTCGGCCCGGGCGGTGAGCATCACCCGGTCGCCGGCCTCGAGGAAGGTTCGCGTCTCGCCCGTTGGCAGGACAAGCGGCCGCCTGCCGCCCTCGGTCAGCTCGAGGAGCGAGCCGGCGGAGTCGCCTTCCTCGCCGGAGATGGTGCCGGTGCCAAACAGGTCACCCGGCCGCAGGTTGCAGCCGCCGCTCGTGTGATGGGCCACCATCTGCGCAGGCGTCCACCAGAGGTCGCGGCTGCTGCCGCGGCTGATCCGGGCAGGGGGCAGGCCGGCCTTCCGCATCGCGGTCGTCTCGAGATGCGCCTCGACCACGAGGTCGAGCCCGCCTTCGCGCTGGTCGCCTGCGTCGAGGAGATAGGGGAGCGGTGCCGGATCGTCGGCCCCGCGCGCCATGGCCGGCGCGCGGAAGGGGGCGAGCGCTTCCGGGGTCACGACGAACGGCGAGACGGTGGTCGCGAAGTTCTTGGCGAGGAAGGGCCCCAGCGGCTGATACTCCCAGGCCTGGATGTCGCGCGCCGACCAGTCATTCAGGAGACAGTAGCCGGCGATGTGGTCGGCCGCCTCGGCGATGGACACGGGCTCGCCGAGGGCATTGCCGGGCCCGATCCAGATGCCGAGCTCGAGCTCGTGGTCCAGGCGTTCGCTCGGCGCGAAGCGCGGCCCGTCCGGCCCCGGGATCTGGCCCATGGGGCGGCGCACGGGGGTGCCCGAGACGACCACCGACGACGCCCGGCCGTGGTAGGCGATGGGCACGTGCCGGTAGTTGGGGAGAAGCGGGCTGTCGGGCCGGAACAGTGCGCCAACCCTTCGGGCGTGGTGAATGCCGGCGTAGAAGTCGGTGTAGTCGCCCACCTCGCAGGGCAGGAGCAGGCGGACACCCGCGATAGGGTGAAGGCGCGGGGTGGCGTGCGGCTCCGCCGCCGGGTCGGTGAAGAGGGCGAAGAGCGCATGGCGCAGCCGGGTGCGCGCCTCCCGGCCCAGCGCCATGAGCTCGTTCAGCCGGTCGTGAAGCAGCTCCTCGAGCGCCTCGTCGACGCCGGGAAGCAGCCCGTCTGCAAGAAGGCCGGGCAGGTCGGCCACCCGGTCGCCGATCGCGACGCCAGCCCGCGGCCGGCCATCCGCCACCGCGAAGAGGCAGAAGGGCAGGTTGGTGACCGGGAAGTCCGGGTGGCCATCGGCGCCCGGCACCCAGGAGCGGGCTGCGGGATCGTGGGTGGCGTCGAGGCTCATGGCAGCCGCGCCGGCGGGAAGCCGTTCCACGCCGCGTCATAGTCGCGCTGGCGGCTCGGGTGGGCGAGCGCAGCGTCCGAAAGCGCAAGCGGCCCCCTGGTCTCGAACATGAAGGCCAGCCCCTGGTCGAGCTTCACCGGGGCAAGCTCGGCCTCGGTGGCACGGCGCCAGCTCTCGACGTCCGGCCCGTGGGCGACCATGCGGTTGTGGAGCGAGCTGCCGCCCGGCGCGAAGCCGCCGCCCTCCTTCGCATCATAGGTGCCAGAGATGAGGCCCATGAACTCGCTCATGACGTTGCGGTGGAACCAGGGCGGGCGGAACGTGTCCTCGGCGACCATCCACCGCGGCGGAAAAAGGACGACATCGCAGTTGGCCGTGCCGGGCGTGTCGGAGGGCGAAGTGAGCACGGTGAAGATGGAGGGGTCGGGGTGGTCGAAGCTGACGGTTCCCATCGCGTTGAAGCGGGCGAGGTCGTAGCGGAACGGCACCAGGGTCCCGTGCCAGGCGGCGACGTCGAAGGGGGAATGGGGAAGGTCGGTCGCGAACAGCCGGCCGCCGAGCTTGAGGTAGAGCCGCGTGGGGCCGTCGGGCTCGAACGCGGCGTGCGGCGCCTCGAAGTCGCGCGGGCTCGCCAGCGCATTGGCGCCGAGCGGCCCGAGCTCGGGCAGGCGGAACGGGCTCCCGTGGTTCTCGAGCGCCCAGCCGCGCGCCGGGCCGTCCACCTCGACCCGGAAGCGGACGCCGCGGGGCAGGAGCGCGATGTGGCCGGGCGGCACGTCGAGCGGGCCGAACTCGGTCATGAGGCGGAGCCGGCCCTGCTGCGGCACCAGCAGCCACTCGCCGTCGGCCGAGGCGAAGGCGCGGCCCTCCATGGGCGCGCTGCAGGCGTAGAGAAAGATGGAGACGCCAGTGCCCTCGGCGGCCGAGCCGGTCGCGGCCCAGAGCGTGAGGCCGTCGAGCCAGTCGGTGGGCGCGTCGGGCAGGGGATGCGGGCTCCAGCGCTCGCGGTTGGGCGAGAGGTGACGGGCCGGGGCGAGGCCGGGGTGGGACACTTCGGCGAAGGGCCCGTGCATGGCCGAAGGCCGGCGGCGGTAGAGCCAGCTCCGGCGGTTCTCGTGGCGGGGAGCCGTGAAGGCGGTGCCGGAGAGCTGCTCGGCATAAAGTCCGAAGGCCGGGCGCTGCGGCGAGTTGCGGCCCACGGGCAACGCGCCCGGCACCGCCTCGCTCGCGAGGTGGTTGCCGAAGCCGGCGAGCCGCGCTGCGGCGACGGGGGCGAAGGGCCGGTTCACGCCCGCATGCCCTCGGGCAGCACGCCGCGGCGGATCTGGTCGAGCTCGAGGCTCTCGAACAGGGCCTGGAAATTGCCCTCGCCGAAGCCGTCGTTGCCCTTCCTCTGGATGACCTCGAAGAAGATCGGCCCCACCATGTTGGCGGTGAAGATCTGCAGCAGAAGTCCGCCGCCGGTCTCGGGTGCGCCGTCGACGAGGATCCGCCGCGCGCGGAGCGCTGCCACGTCCTGCCCGTGGCCCGGCAGGCGCGAATCCAGCAGCTCGTAGTAGGTGTCGGGGGTGTCCTGGAAGGTGACGCCGTTGGCACGGAGCGCATCGACGGTCGAGAGGATGTCGTCGGTCGCAAGCGCGATGTGCTGGATCCCCTCGCCATTGTAGGCGCGCAGGAACTCGGCGATCTGCGAATGCTCGTCCTGGCTTTCGTTGAGCGGGATCCGGATCTTGTTGTCGGGCGCCACCATCGCCTTCGAGAAGAGGCCGGTGGCGCGCCCGCGGATGTCGAAGAAGCGGATCTCGCGGAAGTTGAAGATGCGCTCGTAGAAGTCAGCCCACTTCGCCATGTCGCCCCTGGCGACATTGTGGGTGAGGTGATCGAGCGTGTGGAGGCCGACCGAGCGGTCATTGCGCGAAGCGCCCGGCACGGGCCGGAAGTCCACGTCATAGATCTCGGCGGCCCCGTAGCGGTCGACAAGGTAGAGGTTGGCCCCGCCGATGCCCCGGATGGCCGGGATGTTGAGCTCCATCGGGCCGATCTTGCCCTCGACCGGCTCGGCTCCGCGGCGCACCGCCTCCTCGAAGGCGAACCGCGCGTCCTTCACCCGGAAGGCCATGGCGTTGGCCGAGGGCCCGCGCTTCGCCCGGAACTCCGCCACCTGCCCTTCGGGCTCGGCGTTGAGGAGGAAGTTGATGTCGCCCTGCGCGTAGCGGCGCACGTTCTTGGAGCGGTGGGTGGCGACATGGGTGAAGCCGAGAGCTTCGAAAAGCCGGCCGAGCGCGTCAGGGTCGGGCCCGGTGAACTCGACGAACTCGAAGCCGTCGAGGCCGAGCGGGTTGTCCTGCGGGTCGCTGTCGCGCGCGGCCGTCGCCATGGTGGCCTCTCCTTCCCGGGAAGGCGGTTCCCGTAACACAAGTTACGGTCTGGCGCAAGCCGCGAGGCGGGCCAGAAGCGCCATGAGCATGGCCCGCTCGGCCTCGGTGAAGCCGGAGAGCAGCTCGGCCTCGATGGCGAGCGCGTGCGGTGCCACCTCGGCGTGGAGCCGCTCGCCCTCCGGCGTCAGCGCCAGAGCGAGCGTCCGCCGGTCCTTCGCGCGGGTGCGCGCAAGGAGGCCGCGCGCGACGAGCGCCTTCGCCGCGCGCGACACCGTCATCTTGTCCATGGCGGTCTTCTCGACCAGCTCGGCCTGCGTTGCGGCACCCTCGGCCACCACCGCGAGCACCCGCCATTCCGGGATGCGGAGGCCGAAGCGGGTGCGATAGACCTGGGCGACCCGGTCGGCGACGGCATTGGCTGCCACCGACAGCCGGTAGGGCAGGAACTCTGCCAGGATCAGCTGCTTCGCCCCCACGGGCCCGGAGTGTGCCACGCCCGCCCCGGGGCGCAAGGGGTGTCAGGGCCGGAGCACGAGGGCCCCTTCGACCTGCCCGGCGCGGAGCCTCGACAGCGCGGTGTCGGCCTCGGCGAGGGGGAGCGTCTCGACGTGGGGGGAGAGCCCGGCCCGCGCGGCGACAGCGAGAAAGGCGTGGCCATGGGCACGGGTCAGGTTGGCAACCGAGCGAAGCTCCCGCTCGCCCCACAGGAGCGCATAGGGGAAGGTCGGGATGTCGCTCATGTGGATCCCGCCGCAGACGACGCGGCCGCCCTTGCGCACGGCGGCGAGCGCGCGGGGCACGAGTTCGCCTGCGGGGGCGAACAGGATCGCGGCATCGAGCGGCTCGGGCGGCGACGTGTCGCTGCTGCCGGCGAAGCTGCAGCCAAGGCGCCGCGCGAAGGCTTGGCCGGCCGCATCGCCGGGCCGGGTGAAGGCGAAGACCTCCCGGCCCTGCCAGATCGCCACTTGCGCCACGAGGTGGGCGGCAGCCCCGAAGCCGTAGAGCCCGAGGCGCGCGGCGTCACCGGCAGCCTCGAGCGCCCGCCAGCCGATGAGGCCGGCACAGAGCAGCGGCGCGGCGTGCGCGTCATCGAGCCCGTCGGGAAGCGGAAGGACGAACCGGGCGTCGGCGAGCGCGTGGGTGGCATAGCCTCCGTCCCGGTGGCAGCCGGTGAAGACCGGGGCATCGCAGAGGTTCTCGCGCCCGTCGCGGCAGAAACGGCAGGCACCGCAGGCCCCGCCCAGCCACGGAATGCCGACGCGTGCGCCTTCCGCCAGCGTCTCGGGCACGCCGTTGCGGCCGGGCTCGACGCCGGGCCCCAGCGCTACCACGCGCCCGACCGCCTCGTGGCCCGGCACCACGGGAAGCCGCGCGGGCACCTCGCCGTCGAGGATGTGGAGGTCGGTGCGGCACACGCCGCAGGCGGCCACTTCCACGAGGAGCTCGCCCGGCCCGGGCTCGGGGACCGCGCGGGCCTCGGCGACCAGCGGGCCGCCTACCCGGCGCAGCACCATCGCCCTCCCCGCGGTCATCGCCGCCTTCAGCCCATGCGGTGGAGCGCGCAGACCTTGTTGCCGGCGGGGTCGCGCAGATAGGCGAGGTAGAGGCGCATCGGGCCCTCGCGCACGCCCGGCGGATCCTCGATGGACGTGCCGCCCGCCGCCACGCCGGCCGCGTGCCAGGCGTCCACCTGCTCCGGCGAGGCAGCCGCAAAGCCGATCGTGCCGCCGTTGGCGCAGGAGGCGGGATTGCCGTCAATCGGAATGGTGATGGCGAAGATGCCGGTCGGCGTCATCCAGAACACGCGGCCCTTGCCGTCGGCGAAGCCGGGCGGGTGGCCGAGCGCGCCGAGGATGGCGTCGTAGAAGGCCTTCGAAGCCTCGAGGTCGTTGGCGCCCACCATCACGTGGCTGAACATGTCACCTCCTCCGTCTCCCGGCTGAAGAACCGCGACCGCCATGGCCCCTCCGCGCCGCCCGGTCTCCTGCGCAAGCCGAGAGGGTCAGCCGGCATTGGCTTCCGCGCCTGTCAGCGGTACGAAGCGCACGTCCGTCACGGTCCGTTCGGAGACCGCTCCATCCTCCGCCCGGGTGACGAGGATGAGCCGCTGGATCCCGCCCTCCGGCCCGACCGGGACGACCATCCGCCCGCCCGGCTTCAGTTGCTCGACGAGCGCCGGCGGCACCCGGGGGGCAGCGGCCGTCACGATGATGGCGTCGAACGGCGCCTCCTCCGGCCAGCCGAGGCCGCCATCGCCGGTGCGGACCGCAACCGTGCCATAGCCGAGCCGCTCCAGCCGCTCGGCCGCCTCGGCGGCAAGCTCGGGGATGATCTCGATCGAGAACACGCGCGCGCCCATTTCCGCGAGGACGGCCGCCTGGTAGCCCGAGCCGGTGCCGACCTCGAGCACCCTGCCCCCGGGCTTCAGGGCGAGGAGGTGTGTCATCAGCGCGACGATGGTCGGCTGGCTGATCGTCTGGCCATGGGCGATGGGAAGCGCCCGGTCCTCATCTGCCGCGTGGCGCCACGCGCCCGGCACGAACGCGGCGCGCGGCACGGCAGCGAGCGCGGCGAGCACGCGCGCATCGTCTGCCTCTCCCGGTCCGATGAGCCGGGCGTAGCCGTGGACCGCCTCCACCATCCGCACCTCCGGCGCCGGGCCTGCCTCCGGCGCGGCACAGGCCGCGACGAGGAGCAGGGCCAGTATCCGGCGCATGGAAGGCCTTTAGCAGCTCTGGCGGGCAAATGCGCGCGGCACGCGGACCGACCGGGCCACCCGCGCGGCGGTCAACGCCATGCCCTTGCATGGACCCGCCGAAACTTGACTCGCCGGAGTTGTGCCAATACCGTTGATACTTGATGCCGAAGGGGCGGCATCGATCGGGGGGCTCATGAAACCGCTTGCAGGATCACTCGCTGCCATCGCGCTCGTCGCCGGGGCCAGCTCGGCCCATGCGCTCACCGTCCACACCGCCCCGTTCATCGGGGTGGTGACCGCCACCAACGCTTTCGAAGCCGCTCCTGCCGGCTGCTGCTACGACGGCACGGCGGGCTATACCGAGCAGGGCATCACCGCCACCTATGTGGGGCGCCCCGGCACGATCACCTTCGGCTTCCCGTTGAACGGCGCGAGGACCTGGTATCCGGACGGCGGCGGCTATGGCTACACGCGGCTCACCTTCGGCGGGCCGGTCAGCGCCGTCCAGTTCCTCGTCGGCAGCGGATACGCCTGGTTCGATCCCGCGCCTTTCCTCTTCTATGACGTGCTCCTCGGCGGCGTCTCCATCGGCACCGGCATCGCCGGGGGGGGGCGGTGTTCGGCTCCAGCGGCTTCTGGTACGGGTTCTCGGGCGCCACCTTCGACGAGGTCCGTCTCCAGGTCCGCAACGACGGCGGCGCGGCGTTCGACCCGGTCGCCTACGAGGCCGGCGCGTTCGACATGATCCAGATCGGCGCGGCGGGAGTCATCCCCGAGCCCGGCACCTGGGCGCTGCTCGTTGCCGGCTTCGGCCTGGTGGGCGGCGCGCTCCGTCGCCGCCGCGAGGCGCTCGCCGCCTGAGCGGGTGCAGCGGGGCTGCGCGCCTCCTTCCGCCGGAGAGTGCGGCCCGCGCTGCGCGGCAATCGGCGCGGCAATCCTCGCGGAAATGCCCGTGCCCCCCTGCGCCCGGCGCGGGCATGGCCGGTGCCATGGCCGCCGCCCGCCGCATCCTCCGCTTCACCTGCCCGGACCGCCCCGGAATCCTCGCCGAGGTCGCCCCCGCGCTCGCCGCCGACGGCTGGGACATCCGCGAGGCGCGCCTGTGGGGCGACCCCGAGACGGGCATCTTCTTCGTCCGGATGGAACTTGCCGGAACCGCGGACGCAGCACCGCGGCTTCCCCTCCTCCTCGCACCATTCGTGCACTCGCTCGGGCTTGCCTTCACGCTGGCCGACCAGGCCGCGAAGCTGCCGGTTCTGGTCGCGGTCTCGAAGGCCGACCACTGCCTCCTCGACCTTCTCCACAAGACCCGGATCGGCCAGCTCCCCATCCGCATCACCGGGGTGGTCTCGAACCACCCGGATCTCCGCGCCGTGACGGAGTGGCATGGGCTTCCCTTCCACCATCTCGCCGTGACGGCCGAGACACGGGCCGCGCAGGAGGCCGCGCTCGAGGCGCTGATGGCGGAGACGGGCGCCGAACTCCTCGTGCTCGCCCGCTACATGCAGGTGCTTTCGCCCGGTCTTGCTGCCCGGCTCGCCGGCCGCTGCATCAACATCCACCACAGCTTCCTGCCGAGCTTCAGGGGCGCCCGGCCCTACCAGCAGGCCCATGCCCGGGGCGTGAAGCTCATCGGCGCAACCGCCCACTATGTGACCGAGGCGCTCGACGAGGGCCCGATCATCGAGCAGGACATCCGCCGGGTGACGCACGAGACGACCGCTGCCGAGATGGCCGCGCTTGG
This sequence comes from Thermaurantiacus tibetensis, assembly GCF_015354055.1. GTDB lineage: Bacteria > Pseudomonadota > Alphaproteobacteria > Sphingomonadales > Sphingomonadaceae > Thermaurantiacus > Thermaurantiacus tibetensis. Next base: position 489,047 of record NZ_JACHTM010000002.1, on the reverse strand, counting down.
CCGCGAGACGGAAGCGAGCGTGCTCTCCCGCGCGGTCAAGTGGCACGCCGAGCAGCGGATCTTCCTCGACAACGGCCGCACCGTGGTCTTCGCCTGAGGGCGGACGCGCGCGACGGGGCCCCGCCCGGCGACGGTCGGCAAGATCCTGTCCACCCTCATCCTTAACGCGCGTGAATAAAACTTGACTGGGCGCCGGCACCGTCATAACCTTTTCTGCCGCTGGCGAAGTGCCACCGCAAACAGGGGAACAGAAGATGCGGAGATTGCTTGCCGCCGTCGCGCTCGTCGCCGCGGCCACCTCGGCCCATGCGCTCACCGTCCACACCGCGCCGTTCATCGGCACGGTCACGGCCACCAACACCTTCGAGCTCGCTGCACCGAGCGTCGGCTATCCCGGCGCCTCGGGCTACACCGAGGATGGAATCACCGCGACCTATGTGGGGACTCCGGGCAGCATCTGGTTCACCGGCCCCGTCCTCGAGGGCAACCAGAGCTGGTATCCCGATGGCGGCAGCAATGGCTACACCAGGCTCACCTTCGGCGGGCCCGTCGATGCGGTCCAGTTCCTCGCCGGGAGCGGCTGGTTCGGCGGTTCGCCCGTCCTCTACTATGATGTGCTGTTGGGCGGCGTTTCGATCGCGACCGGCGTTGCCGGCGCTGTCCCGGTGTACCTGGGCGGCGGGGTCTGGTACGGCTTCTCCGGCGCCACCTTCGACGAGGTGCGCCTGCAGGTCCGCACCGATGGCGGCACGTTCTTCAATCCCATCGCCTACGAGGCCGGCGCCTTCGACAAGATCCAGATCGGCGCGGCGGGAGTCATCCCCGAGCCCGCGACCTGGGCGATGCTGATCGCCGGCTTCGGCCTGGTGGGCGGCGCGCTCCGTCGCCGCCGCGACGCCCTCGCCGCCTGAGCGGCTCCGGCCGCCGGGCCTGTCGCGCCCGGCGGCACCGGCTCCGTCATCCGCGCCTGCGTCACCGGTAGCCGCTGGCCTTTGCCGGCGGGCTGGCGCATCCTGCCTCCGTCCCCCTAATCGGAAACGGCGATGGAACGCAGGCGGCCATGAGTCGAACCCCCTTCCTTCCGGTGCGCGCCCGATGCTGACGCACATCCGCGTGCGTGGCGCGCGCGAGCACAACCTGAAGGGCATCGACGTCGACCTGCCGCGCGACCGGCTCGTCGTCATCACGGGCCTGTCCGGCTCGGGCAAGTCGAGCCTCGCCTTCGACACCATCTACGCCGAGGGCCAGCGGCGCTATGTCGAGAGCCTCTCGGCCTACGCCCGCCAGTTCCTCGAGCTCATGCAGAAGCCCGATGTCGACCACATCGAGGGCCTCTCGCCGGCCATCTCCATCGAGCAGAAGACCACCAGCCGCAACCCGCGCTCAACCGTTGCGACGGTCACCGAGATCTACGACTACATGCGCCTGCTCTGGGCGCGGGTCGGCGTGCCGCACTCGCCCGCAACCGGCCTGCCCATCGAGGCGCAGACCGTCTCGCAGATGGTCGACCGCGTCATGGCGCTGCCCGAGGGCACCCGCCTCCTGCTGCTCGCCCCCGTGGTGCGCGGCCGCAAGGGCGAGTACCGGAAGGAGCTCGCGGAGTGGAAGAAGGCGGGCTTCCAGCGGGTCCGCATCGACGGCGCCATCGTCGAGATCGACGAGGCCCCCGCGCTCGACCGCAAGCTGAAGCACGACATCGACGTGGTGGTGGACCGGCTCGTGGTGCGCGAGGGGCTTGCCCAGCGGCTGGCCGAGAGCTTCGAGACCGCGCTCAGGCTGGCCGATGGCCTCGCGACGGTCGACCTCGTCGACTCGGGCGAGAGCCTGCTCTTCTCCGCGACATTCGCCTGCCCCGTCTCCGGCTTCACGCTGCCCGAGATCGAGCCGCGCCTCTTCTCCTTCAACGCGCCGCAGGGGGCTTGCCCCAGCTGCAACGGCCTTGGCGAGAAGCTGTTCTTCGATCCCGACCTCGTCGTGCCAAACCCCCTCATCAGCCTCGAGGATGGGGCCGTCGTCCCCTGGGCGAAGTCGTCGCCGCCCTCGCCCTACTACATGCAGGTGCTGGCCTCTCTCGTGCGCGCCTATGGCGGCTCGCTCGCCACGCCGTGGGCGCAGCTGCCCGAGGCGACGCGCCACGCCATCCTCCACGGCACCGGCGGCAGGGCCATCCCCCTCGTCTTCGAGGATGGCCGCAGGCGCTACGAGGTGGAAAAGCCGTTCGAAGGGGTGCTGGCGAACCTCGACCGCCGCTTCCGCGAGACCGAGTCGACATGGATGCGCGAGGAGCTGGCCCGCTACCAGTCGGCAGCGCCCTGCGAGGCGTGCGGCGGCGCGCGGCTCCGGCCCGAGGCGCTCTGCGTCAAGGTGGCCGGCGAGGACATCAGCGCGGCGACGCGCCGCTCGGTCGCCCAGGCAGCCGACTGGTTCCGCGCCCTTCCCCATCGGCTGACCGCCCGGCAGAACGCCATTGCCGAGCGGATCCTGAAGGAAATCAACGAACGGCTCGGCTTTCTCGTCAGCGTCGGCCTTGGCTACCTCGGGCTCGACCGCGCCTCCGGCACGCTCTCGGGCGGGGAGAGCCAGCGCATTCGGCTTGCCTCGCAGATCGGCTCGGGGCTGACGGGCGTGCTCTACGTGCTCGACGAGCCCTCGATCGGCCTCCACCAGCGCGACAACGACCGTCTGCTCGAAACGCTGAAGCGCCTGCGCGACCTCGGCAACACCGTGATCGTGGTGGAGCACGACGAGGATGCCATCCGCGCTGCCGACCACATCGTCGACATGGGCCCCGGGGCCGGCCGGCACGGCGGCGAGGTGGTGGCCGAAGGCACGGTGGCCGAGATCGTGGCCAACCCGCGAAGCCTCACCGGGGACTATCTGGCCGGCCGCCGTGCCATTGCCGTGCCTCCCCGGCGCCGCCCGGGCAACGGCCAGCGGCTCGTGCTGCGCGGCGCACGGGCCAACAACCTGAAGGGGGTGACCGTCGAGATCCCGCTCGGCACCTTCACCTGCGTGACCGGAGTCTCGGGCTCGGGCAAGTCCTCGCTCGTCATCGACACGCTCTGGCCTGCCGCCGCCCGCGCCCTCAACGGCGCGCGCACGCCCGTCGGCGCGCACGACGGCATCGAGGGCCTCGCGTTCCTCGACAAGGTGGTCGACATCGACCAGTCCCCCATCGGCCGCACCCCGCGCTCGAACCCCGCCACCTACACCGGGGCCTTCACTCACATCCGCGACTGGTTCGCGCAGCTCCCCGAGGCCCGGGCGCGCGGCTACAAGGCGGGACGCTTCAGCTTCAACGTGAAGGGCGGCCGCTGCGAGGCCTGCCAGGGCGACGGCGTCGTCCGGATCGAGATGCACTTCCTGCCCGACGTCTACGTCCAGTGCGAAGTGTGCCGGGGCCGGCGCTACAACCGCGAGACGCTCGAGGTCACCTTCAGGGGTCATTCCATCGCCGACGTGCTCGACATGACGGTCGAGGACGCGGTGCGACTGTTCGAGGCGGTGCCGCCGATCCGCGATCGCCTGCGCGTGCTCGCCGAGGTGGGTCTCGGCTACATCCACGTCGGCCAGCAGGCGACGACCTTGTCCGGTGGCGAGGCGCAGCGGGTGAAGCTGGCCAAGGAGCTCTCCCGCCGGGCGACGGGGCGCACCCTCTACATCCTCGACGAGCCGACGACGGGGCTCCACTTCGAGGATGTGCGCAAGCTCCTCGAGGTGCTCCACGCCCTTGTCGACCAGGGCAACACCGTGGTCGTCATCGAGCACAACCTCGACGTCATCAAGACGGCGGACTGGATCCTTGACCTCGGCCCCGAGGGTGGCTCGGGCGGCGGCGAGCTCGTGGCGGCGGGAACGCCCGAGGCGCTTCTCGGCGAGCCGCGGAGCCACACCGCGCGCTACCTCGCGCCCCTTCTCGCCCGCGCCCGCGCGGCCGAATAGCTGCGTTGCCCCCTGCCATCCCGCCCGCGCGCAGGGCGCCTCGCAACCCGTCGATGGATGGTGCGGTCGAGAAGACTCGAACTTCCACGGCCTTTCGGCCACAGCGACCTCAACGCTGCGCGTCTACCAGTTCCGCCACGACCGCACGTCAGGGGAGCGCGGGGCACGCCCCGCCTCGGGTAGCGCCGGGCGCCTAGCAGCGGCGGCCGGGCAGCGCAAGCCTCGCGCGGCACGTGCCAAACGCCCCTTCGGTGGCGCGGCCCGATGCGGCACGGCGGTTGCCGAGACCCGCACGAGGCGTCACAAGAGCCGCGGATGGCCGGGCGCATCCGGCCCGGGCGCGCGCGAAGGGGAAGGGATGCGGCAGGCACTCGGGCTTCTCGTGGGGGCAATGCTGATGGGGAATGCCACGACCGCGCGCGACCTCCCGCTCGAGCGGGTGTTCGCAAGCCCGCCGCTCTCCGGCACCGTGCCCCGCGCTCTCACCCTCTCGCCCGACGGGCGGCATGTCGCCTACCTCAAGCCCCGCGCCGAGGACCCGCTCAGGTCCGACCTCTGGGTGCGCGAGGTGTCAACCGGCGCCGAGCGTCTCGCGGTCGACAGCCTGGCGCTCTCGCCCGCGCCCGCGAGCCTCTCCGAGGCCGAGCTCCAGCGGCGCGAGCGTGCGCGCCTCGCGAGTGCGCGCGGCATCGTCGAGTATCGCTGGGCGCCCGACGGCCGCGCCCTTCTCGTCCCGCTCGACGGCGACCTCTGGCTCCAGCCGCTTGACGGCCCGGCCCGCCGCCTCACCCGCTCGGAGGAGAGCGAGGTGGACGCGAAGCTCTCGCCCGACGGACGCTTCGTCTCCTACGCGCGCGGGGCCAACCTCTTCGTGACCGAGATCGCGACCGGCAGCGAGCGCGCCGTCACGACGGAGGGGGAGGGGCCGGTCTTCTACGGCCAGGCCGAGTTCGTGGCCCAGGAGGAAATGAAGCGGATGACGGGGCAGTGGTGGTCCCCCGATTCCGCGCGCCTCGCCGTGACCCGGGTGGACGAGCGCGCCGTCGCCACGGCCGTCAGGGCGGCGATCGGCTCCGACGGCACGCGCGTGACCGCGCAGCGCTACCCCTTCGCCGGCACGGCCAACGCCCGGGTGTCGCTCGAGATCCGCGCGCTCGACGGGGGCGCGCCCGTGATGGTCGACCTCGGGCCGGACCCCGACATCTACCTCGCCCGGGTGACCTGGGCGTCGCCCTCGCGCCTCCTCGTCCAGACGCAGCCGCGCGACCAGAGCCGGATCGACCTGCTGGACGTGGACGCCGCCACCGGCCGGAGCCGCCGCATCCTCTCCGAGACCGCGACGGCCTGGACCAACCTCCACGACAACCTGAAGCTCCTGCGCGACGGCGGCTTCCTCTGGACCTCCGAGCGCGACGGCTTCTCGCATCTCTACCGCTTCGACGGCCGGCGGCTGGTGCAGATCACCCGCGGGCCGCACGTGGTGGACGAGCTCCTCGCCGTCGACGAGGGAGCCGGCCTCGCCTTCGTGACGGGCTTCTTCGAGACGCCGCTCGAGAAGGCGCTCTATGCCGTCAGGCTCGACGGGCGCGGCCGGCCCCGCCGGATCTCGCCCGCCGGCATGTCGGCCGAGGCGGTGATGGACGAGCGCGGCACGGTTGCGCTGGTGACCGCCTCGTCGCCGGCGCAGCCGCCGCAGGTCTCGCTCGTGGACCGCGAAGGCGTGCGCCGCTTCTGGATCGCCGAGAACCGGCTCGAGGACACGCCCTACGCCCCCTATGCCGAGGCCCATGTGCTGCCGCGCTTCGGCACCCTCAAGGCTGCCGACGGGCAGCTCTTGCACTGGATGATGCTGGTGCCGCCCGGCCTTGCTGCGGGCGCGCGGGCGCCGGTCTTTCTCGAGGTCTACGGCGGCCCCGGCGTGCAGCGGGTGCGGCGGCAGTGGGGCGCGATGCTCCACCAGTATCTCGTGCGCCGCGGCTTCGTCGTCTTCCAGATCGACAACCGCGGCAGCGCCAACCGCGGGACGGCCTTCGAATTCCCCATCCACCGGCGGCTCGGCACGGTCGAGGTGGAGGACCAGCTCGCGGGGCTCGCCTGGCTCAGGCAGCAGCCCTTCGTCGACCCGGACCGGGTGGCGGTCTACGGCTGGTCCTACGGCGGCTACATGGCGCTCAGGCTGATGACGAAGGCGCCGGAGGCCTTCGCGGCCGGAGTGGCGGGCGCGCCGGTCACCGACTGGCGGCTCTACGACACCCACTACACCGAGCGCTACCTCGGGAACCCCGCGCGCGACCCTGCCCCCTATGACGCGAGCGCGATCGTGCCGGATGCCGCACGCCTTGCGCGCCCGCTCCTTCTCCTCCACGGCCTTGCCGACGACAACGTGGTCTTCGACCATTCGGCAAAGCTCATGGCCGCGCTCCAGGCAGCGGGCCGGCCATTCGAGACCATGGTCTACCCCGGCCAGACCCACGCCATCCGCGAGCCGGCGCTTGCCACCCACATGTGGACGACCATCCTCGCCTTTCTCGAGCGGTCGCTGTGCCTGCCGCAGCGCGCCGGGACCGCCCCTTGCGGACACGCCGGCAAGGGCCACATGGAGCCCCGAGAGGCGGCGCCTGCCAAGGGGACGAACGGATGACGACCGAGACCAGGCTCACGCTCGAGGCCCCGCCACCGGTGATGACCGTCGAGCCCGAGAAGGCCGCAGGGCTCGTGCCCCTTTCGGATGCGGAGAAGACGAAGCTCGAGGCCAAGGTCGACGAATTCGTCGCCGACCTCGTCGCCCAGGACGCCAACAGCCCCGAGTTCGGCAAGCGCGTGGATGCGATTGCCAGTCTCGGCCGCGCCCAGATCGCCGAGGCCGCCGGCCATTCGAACCGCTTCCTCGACCGGCCGGTGAAGGCGATGGACCGGGAGACCAGGATCGGCGCGGATCTCTCCGAGCTCCGCCGCACGGTCGAGGATCTCGACCCGGCGAAGCGCGGCTCGCTGCTTGCGCCGCGCAGGCTCTTCGGCATCATCCCCTTCGGCAGCAAGGCGCGGGCCTATTTCGACAGCTACCGGTCGGCGCAGAGCCACATCGCCGCCATCCTCGACCGGCTTGCGAGCGGCAAGGACGAGCTTCTGCGCGACAACGCCGCGATCGACGTCGAGCGGCGCAAGCTCTGGGAGACGATGGGCAAGCTCGAGCAGATGATCCACGTCTCGAAGACGCTCGATGCGAAACTCGAGGCGAAGGCCATGGAGCTTGAGGCGACCGACCCGGAGAAGGCCCGGGCCATCCGCGAATCCGCGCTCTTCTACACCCGCCAGCGCACCACCGATCTCCTGACCCAGATGGCGGTCACGGTGCAGGGCTATCTCGCGCTCGACCTCGTCAAGAAGAACAACCAGGAGCTGGTGAAGGGCGTGGACCGCGCCTCGACAACCACGGTGGCCGCCCTGCGCACCGCCGTCACCGTCGCCCAGGCGCTCACCAACCAGAAGCTGGTGCTCGACCAGATCACCGCCCTCAACCAGACGACGGCGAACGTCATCGACGCCACCGGCACGATGCTCCGCACCCAGACGGGCGAGATCCACAAGCAGGCGGCCTCGTCCACCATCCCGCTCGAGACGCTGAAGCAGGCCTTCGCCAACATCTACGCCACCATGGATTCGATCGACCAGTTCAAGATGCAGGCGCTGGCCTCGATGAAGCAGACGGTGGACGCGCTCACCGACGAGGTGGAGAAGTCGCGCGGCTACATCGCCCGGGCGGAAGGGGCGGCCCAGGGCGCCGAGTCGCCGTTCGAGCCGCTGAAGGGCTGACGTGCCCGGCCGCCCTCCTGCAACCGCGCGCGAGTCGGAGCAGGCGCTCCTCAAGGCGGAACTCCTCCTCGAGGGCGTGCGCGCGCGCTCGGAGTCGCGCGAGGTCCGCCGCGTGCGCCGGCGCCGGAAGGTGCGGCGCATCGTCAACAAGCTGCTATGGGTGGTGGGCAGCTGGGTCGCCATCGTGATCGGCGCCTTCGCCTTCTCGGGCCTCGTCATGCCGCTCGGCTTCTGGGGCCTCCTCATCGTCCCGCTCCTCATGCTGTTCGCGACGCTCGTCGTCGTCCGCCTTCCGGGCAGCCCCGGCCCCGAGGAGCGGCCCCGCTTCGAGGGCGTGGCCGCGCGCGACCTCGCCCCCCGGCTCGACCAGTGGCTCGATGGGAAGCGGCCGCTCCTTCCCGCGCCGGCGCGGCGCGAGCTGGACCGGATCCTCTACCAGCTCGACACGCTCGGGCCCGAGCTTGCCGCGCTTCCGCCCGAACGCCCCGAGGTGGCCGAGGCGCGGCGGCTCATGGCCGACCACCTCCCGCGCCTCATCGAGACCTGGGAGGCCGTGCCGGCAGGCGTCCGCGCGCGCGACCCCGAGGCCTCGCTCCACCTGCGCGAGGGGCTGCGCCTCGTCGGCGCCGAGCTCGAGCGCCTCAACCACCGTCTTGCCCAGGAGCGCCTCGAAGCGCTCGAGGTGGAGGGCCGGTTCCTCGAGAAGCGCTACGCTGGCCCGCCGCGGCCCGAAGCCTGACGCCCCCACTGGAGAGACTCCCGATGTGCCGCCCCTTCTGCCTCGCCGTGCTTGCCGCCGTGCTCGTCGCCGCCGGCCTCGCGCCCTCTGCCGAAGCCCGAACGCGGGCCGCGGCATCTGCCGCCGGCCCTGCTGCCGATGCGCCGGCGCCGCTCGCCGAGCTCGTCCGCCGGGTGGACATTCCCTACGAGCAGTTCACCTTGCCCAACGGCCTTCGCGTCATCGTGCACACCGACCGAAAGACGCCGATGGTGGCCGTCTCGGTCTGGTATGGCGTGGGCTCGGCCGACGAGCCGAAGGGCAAGACCGGCTTCGCCCACCTCTTCGAGCACCTCATGTTCAACGGCTCGGGCAACTGGGACGGCGAGTTCTTCGAGCCGCTCGAGGACGTGGGGGCCACCAGCTACAACGGCACCACCTGGTACGACCGCACCAACTACTTCCAGAACGTGCCGACCGGCGCGCTCGACCTCGCGCTCTTCCTCGAGGCCGACCGCATGGGGAACCTGCTTCCCGCCGTCACCCAGGCCAAGCTCGACAACCAGCGCGGGGTGGTCCAGAACGAGAAGCGCCAGGGCGACAACCAGCCCTATGGCCTGACCTTCTACGCGCTTGCCGAGGGCCTGTTCCCGCCGGGCCACCCCTATCGTCACTCGACCATCGGCTCGATGGCCGACCTCGACGCGGCAAGCCTCGAGGACGTGCGCGCCTGGTTCCGCCAGCACTACGGCCCCAACAACGCCGTCCTCGTCCTTGCCGGGGACATCGATGCGGCAACCGCCCGCGAGAAGGTGACGCGCTGGTTTGGGGCGATCCCGCGCGGGCCCGAGCCGGTGCGGCCCGCAGCGCCGCTTCCCCCGCCCGCGAACGGGCGCGACATCATCCGCGACCGGGTGCCCAACGCCCGGCTGCTGTTTGCCTGGACCGCGCCGGGCCTCCTCGACCCGGCGTCCACTGACCTTGCGGTCGCAGCCGCCGTGCTCGCAGGCGGCCCGTCGTCGCGCCTCTACAACGACCTCGTGCGCGACCGCCAGCTCGCGGTCGGAGTGTCGGGCAGCGTGCTGCCCTTCCGCCTTGCCTCCATGCTGGTCATCGGCGTGGACGTGAAGCCTGGCGTGGACCCGGCGGTCGTCGAAGCCAGGGTCGAGGAGCTTCTCGCCGCCTTCCGCCGCGAGGGGCCGACGGCCGACGAGGTGCGGCGGGTGGCAACCGTCGCGGTTGCCGGGCGGATCCGCGGGCTCGAGCAGGTCGGCGGCTTCGGCGGCAAGGCGGTGGCTCTGGCCGAGGGTGCGCTTTACGCCGACGACCCGGGCTTCTACCGCAGGCGCCTCGAGGAGCTCGCCACTGCCACGCCCGCGCGGGTGCGCGCGGCAGCAAGGCGCTACATGGCCTCGCCCGGCTTCCGCCTCGCCACCCTTCCCGGCGAGCGTGGGGCGCGCGAGCTGGCCCTTGTCGGCGAGTCCGGCGTGCCGCCGGCCGCGGCCGACGCGCCCGGGGCGAGCGCGGCCACGCCCGACCGGGCGAAGCTGCCGCCGGTCGAGCGGCGCGAGGGCCTTGCGTTTCCCGCGATCGCGCGCGCGCGGCTTTCCAACGGCATTCCCGTGGTCTTCGCGCGGCGCGACGCCGTGCCCGTCGTCGAGGTGATGGCGAGCTTCGCGGCCGGCAACGCCGCCGACAGAGCCGACCGGCCGGGCACCGCGGGCCTCATGCTGGCGCTGCTGCGCGAGGGCACGACGCACCTCACCGGGCGCGAGATCGTCGAGGCCGAGGAGCGGCTCGGCGCCCGCATCGCCGTGGGCTCGGGTGCGGACCGCACGCGCGTCGTCCTCTCCGCGCTCGTCCCGAACCTTCGCCCCTCGCTTGCCCTCATGGCCGACATCATCCGCAACCCGGCCTTCGCCCCGGCCGAGGTCGAGCGGCTGCGTGCCATCCGGCTTGCGGCGCTCGCGCAGGAAGAAGCCAACCCCGGCGCGCTGGCCGGCCGGGCGCTCGCGCCCCTCGTCTACGGCCCCGGCCACCCTTACGCGCTTCCCGCCTCCGGACTCGGCACGGCAGAGGGGCTCAGGGCCGCAACGCGCGAGGATCTCCTCGACTGGCACGCCCGCTTCGTGCGGCCCGACCGCATGACCCTCTTCGTGGTGGGCGACACCACGCTCGACGCGCTTCTTCCCGAGCTCGAGCGCGCCTTCGGCGACTGGCAGGCGCCGCCCGTGCCCGCCGGCGCGGTGCCGGAAGCCCCCCTCCGGCAGCCGGAGGCGCCGCGCATCCTCCTCCTCGACCGGCCGAACTCGCCGCAGGCGTTCATCGCGGCCGGCCAGCCGCTGCCAGTGACCGGCCGCGACGACCGGCTCGACCTTGCGCTTGCCAACGAGACGCTGGGCGGCAGCTTCACCTCGCGCCTCAACATGGACCTCCGGGAGGCCAAGGGCTGGAGCTACGGCGTGCGCTCGGCCGTCGCGCCCGTCGTCGGCCAGATGGCCTTCCGGATCCTCGCACCCGTCCAGGCCGACCGAACCGGGGACTCGATCGCCGCGCTGATCCGCAATGTCCAGGCCTTTGCAGGACCCGAGCCGGTGCGGCCCGAGGATCTCGCGCGCGCCATCAACTCCAACGTCTACGCGCTTCCGGGCGAGTTCGAGACCTCGGGCGCCGTGCTCGGCGCGCTCGAGACCATGGCGGTGCTCGGCCGGCCTGACGACTATTATGCGCAGCTTCCTGCCCGCTACCGCGCGCTTGACCAGGCGGCAGTGACGCGCGCGGCGGCCACCCTCCTCGATCCGGCGCGGCTCCAGTGGGTGGTGGTGGGCGACGCGAAGGTGGTGGAGCCGCAGCTCCGGGCGCTTGGCCTGCCGCTCGAGGTGCGCGCCGCGCCCTAGGTCCCCGGTCCCCCGGAAGGGCCGGCCCGGACCCGATGACCGGCCAGAGCGCGGCATGCCCGGCCAGCGTGGCACCTTGCTGCCTCAGGCGGTCGGTGTGCCATGGGAGGGCATGCCGTTCGTGCTGGCCATCTCCGTCGTCGGCTGGCCTCGACTGGATCGGCGGCGGAACCCTTCGCGATCTGCAGCTCAGGCTCCCGGTCTTCTGCGTGCGGGAGCCGGCCTATCTGATGCTGTGCGTCGCCGTGTCGGCGGCCATCTCTTCACGGCCCATCTCGCCCTCAGCCGCTGGCGGGCGCTGCTCCGGGCAGACGCCTTGGGCCTTGCGCTGTTCGCGGTGGCGGGCCCGGCCGGGGCGGTCGCCCGACGACATTCCCCGCTGACGCCCGCGTCCGGCACCGGGCGGGCGCAGGAAAGGACTCAGGCCGCGACGACCACGCGACGGCGGCGGAGACCCGCGCCGACGAGACCGAACCCGGCGATCATCATCGCCCAGATGCCGGGCTCGGGAATGACTCCGCCCCCAGCGAGCAGGATGTCGCCCGGACCGCGGATGGTCATCTCCCACTGACGGAAGTCGTCATTGGAAAAGCCGCTCGTCACGGCGAAGTAGGTGACGCCGGCCAACAGGCCGAAGTCGAACCCGGACCGGCCGATGAAGCCCAGGTCATCGTTGCCCGCGAGAAGATTGGTGAACTGGGCGAGCGGGTTGAAGCTGTCCCGGTAGAGGTGGAGGTAGTTGTCCCAGTTGACCGGGTTGATCCCGAGATTCACGAAGGGATAGAGGCCATCGGCGGTCACGGTGAACTCGGTCACCTCGTAGGGCACGTTGGTGCCAACGCCCGACAGCGGCGGCACCGGCGGATTGCCGGCGACCGGGCGGTTTCAGGTGGGCTTGCCGGTTGTGTCGCCGGTGACGACGAGAACGCCGGCGAGCGCCGGGGTGGCAAGGATCGAGCCGGCCAGAAGTGCCGCGGCCAAGGCACTGCGCATGGTGGTCCCCTCCATTGAGGAAGGAGCCTCCGCCCCCGCGGATTTCGGGAAGCTATCGGACGGTTTCCATCCTGACAAGACGGCGAGGCCGGATCAGGCGGCAGCGCGGCGGCCGGCGAGCGAGAAGCGCTTGCGCAGCACGAGGGCCGGCTTCTCGACGAAGTGCCAGGAGGCGGCCGCCACGAGCAGCACCGGAAGCGCGGCCATCAGGGCAAGGAGCCACCAGTCCCGCACCCCCGTCCACAGCACCAGAAGCTGGAGGATGGGAAAGTGGAAGAGATAGATGCCGTAGCTGAAGTCGCCGCCGCCCAGGATCTCCGGCTTCGGCAGACGGGCGAGACCGAGCCAGACGGTGAGATAGGCGAGCACGGGGCCGAGCGCGAGCCAGAAGAGGGGAACCTTGAGCCAGGAGGCCTCGCCGACGAGCCCCACCGCCGGAATGGCGGCCGCGGCAAGCGCGGCGAGGCGGGCATCGAAGGGCACCCGGTCCCTCAGGACGTAGAGAAGGCCGCCGAGGAGGAAGTAGGGCAGCACCTTCATCGCCTGCGGCAGGATGCCTTCGCCGATGGGGAGCGTTGCCCCCGCCTCGGCCCCGGCGGCCCGGGCGACCGCCAGCCAGACGGCCACGAGCAGGAGGAGGAGGTAGGCCAGCGCATAGGGCCACCAGCGCCGGGCGAGGCCGAGGAGGACGAGCCCGCCGAGGCCGACGTAGCAGGCATATTCGAACCGCACGGTCCACAGGCTGCCGTTGACGACCGAGGGCGTCGGCAGCGTTTCGAACACGCCGGGAAGCCGGTAGGCGACGAGCCCGACCGTGTTCAGCACGTAGCGCGGCACCAGCGGATCGGCGAAGTAGGAGGCAAGGGGCGTCGACGTCACCAGGGGCCGATGACGAGGGCGGAGAGGGTGACGACGACGAAGAGGGCAGGCACGATGCGCGCAACGCGATTCAGGAGATAGGGAACGAGGCTCACCCGGTGGGCGCTCGCCGTCACCAGGAAGCCGGAGACGACGAAGAACATCGGCACGAACACATTGACAAGGAACCACAGCGGCGTGGCATCGATCAGCCGGGCGTTGCCGGTGGTGAGGGGGAAGCAGTGCCAGACGACGACGCCCGAGGCGAGCACGACCCGCAGCAGGTCGAACCCCGGCCCGACGCCCTGGAAGCGTTCGAGCCGTGCGCCGATCGTCTCCGCCATGCCGTCTCCGCCTGCCCTGCCGGGCTGCGCCTAGGGCGCGGCCGCCGCAGTGTAAACACGGCCGGCGCCGGCCAGGCTCGAGGGGCGGCATGAGCGCGCGCCGTCCGCGTGCCATCCCGGGCGGGGTGGTGGCGGCCGCTGCGGCCTTCCTGCTGCTCCGGCTGCTGCCGGTGCCGGCCGGCCTGTCGCCGGAGGGCTGGCTGGTGGCCGCGGTGGCGCTCGCCATGGCGATCCTCTGGGTGACGGAGGCCATTCCCATCGCCGCCACGGCGACCCTGCCGTTCGTGCTCCTGCCGCTGTTCGGAAAAGCCTCGCCGGCGGAGGTGGCCCAGAGCTACTGGTCGCCCATCCTTTTCCTCGTGCTCGGCGGGGCGATGGTCGCGCGCGCCATCGAGAAGGCCGGGCTCCACCGCCGGATCGCGCTTGGCGTCGCTGCCCGCACGCGCGGCAGCGAGCGCCGCCTCCTCCTCGGCTTCATGGCAGCAACCGCCCTCACCTCGATGATCGTCTCGAACACTGCGACCGCGCTCATCATGCTCCCCGTGGCGCTGGCCGTCATCGGCGCGCTCGAGGCCGCGCGCGGTGCTGCGGCAGAGGCCGGCTTCGCGCGCGCGCTGGTGCTGGGCGTCGCCTGGGCGGCGACCATCGGCGGCCTCGGCACGCTGGTCGGCTCGCCCACCAACGCGGTCGCCGCGGGGATCCTCAACCGCGCCCTCGGCACCGAGATCGGCTTCCTCGCCTGGCTCGGCTTCGGCCTGCCCGTGGTCGCGCTCGCGATTCCGCTGGCTGCGCTGCTGCTTGCCCGGCTCCACGGGCTCTCGCGCGCGCCGGTGGACCAGGCGCTGGTGGCGGCCGCCATCGGCCGACCCGGCCCCCTGTCAGTGGCCGAGACGCGCCTGCTGCCCGTGCTTGCCCTGCTGCTTGCCGGCTGGGTGGTGCTGCCGCTCGTGCGCGAGCCGCTGGGGCTTGCCGCTGTCGACGACGCCGTCGTCGCCATGGTGGCGGCGCTCCTGCTCCTCGTCGTGCCCGATGGCAGGGGCGGGCGCCTGCTCGGCAAGGAGGACCTTCCGCACCTGCCGTGGGAGGTGCTGCTCCTGTTCGGCGGCGGACTGGCGCTCGCCGAGGCGATCACCGCCACCGGGCTTGCCGCCTGGCTCGGCACCCGGCTCGACGGCCTCGGGGCGCTGCACCCGCTGCTCCTCGCCATGCTGCTCGTGGCCCTCATGGTCTTCGTGACCGAGTTCGCCTCCAACGTGGCAACCGCCAGCGGCTTCATGCCGGTGGTGGCGGCGGTTGCGGCCGGCGGGGCGGCCCCGCCGCTTGCGCTTGCCATGCCGGCGGCGCTCGCGTCCTCCTGGGGGTTCATGATGCCCGCCGGCACGCCGCCCAACGCCATCGCCTTCGCGAGCGGCCGAATCCGGGTGGCCGACCTCGCTCGCGGCGGCCTGTGGCTCAACCTCCTCGGGATCGTCCTTCTTCCCGTCACCTGCTTCCTTCTCGCCCGCTGACGCTTTCCCTTTCCCGCCCAGGCGCTAGAAGGACCCCAAGGGGACACGGATGAAGCTTCTCGCCGGCAACAGCAATCCGAAGCTTGCGCGCGACATCGCCGCCTATCTCGAGGTGCCGCTGACCAACGCGAGCGTCCGCCGCTTCGCCGACGAGGAGGTGTTCGTCGAGATCCACGAGAATGTCCGCGGCGAGGACGTGTTCGTCATCCAGTCCACCTCGGCGCCGGCCAACGACAACCTGATGGAGCTCCTCATCTGCATCGATGCGCTCCGCCGCGCCTCGGCCCGCCGCATCACTGCCGTCATCCCCTACTTCGGCTACGCCCGGCAGGACCGGAAACCGGGGCCCCGCACCCCCATCTCGGCCAAGCTGGTTGCCAACCTCATCACGGTTGCCGGCGCCTCGCGCGTGCTCTCCGTCGACCTCCACGCCGGCCAGATCCAGGGCTTCTTCGACCTGCCCGTGGACAACCTCTATGCGGCCCCCGTGATCGCCGCCGACATCGATGCCCGGCACCCGAAGGACCGCGAGCTCCTCACCGTGGTCTCGCCCGACGTCGGCGGCGTGGTCCGCGCGCGGGCGCTTGCCCGCCGGCTCGACAACGCGCCGCTTGCCATCGTCGACAAGCGCCGCGAGCGGCCGGGCGAGTCGGAGGTCATGAACATCATCGGCTCGGTCAGCGGCCGCTCGTGCATCCTCATCGACGACATCGTCGACTCGGCGGGGACACTCTGCAACGCGGCGCGCGCGCTGCGCGAGGCGGGCGCTACCTCGGTCTCGGCCTACGTCACCCACGGCGTGCTCTCCGGCGGGGCGGTCGCCCGCGTCGAGGGCTCGGATCTCGACGAGCTGGTGGTGACCGACTCGATCGCAACCCCCGAGGCGGCTCTTGCCGCGCGCAAGATCCGGGTGCTCACCATCGCCCCGCTCGTCGGCGAGGCCATCCGCCGCATTGCCGACGAGAGCTCGGTCTCGTCCCTGTTCGACTGACCAGCCCCGGAGAGCTCCATGCGCATGCCCGTTGCCGCCCTTCTTGCCGCAACGCTCGCGACGGCTGCCCAAGCCCAGCCCGGCCGGTTCTTCGACGCAGTCGATGCCAACGGCGACGGCGTGATCTCGGCAGCCGAGTGGAAGGCCTCTGGCCGGCCGCCCGAGGGCTTCCGGATGATGGACCAGAACCGCGACGGCAAGGTGACGCGCGCGGAAGGCCGGGCGGCCATGGAGCGGATCCGCGCCGGGGCAGCGCCCGCGGCGCCTGCCGCCAGCCCGAAGTAGGGCGCCTCGGCCCGCCCTCCCGCTCGCCCCCTTCGCTTGCGCGGCACTGCCTCGCTGCTCTCCCCGCGTGTCCCGCCCCTCCCGACCGCGCCTCCCCCGGCCGGGCGCGCCCTCAGCCGTCGCGGGTCCAGCGCATCGGCTGCGGGTCGAGCCGCTCGAGCACGTAGAGGCTGCCGTTCACGCCCCTCATCAGGCGGAAGCCGTCGTCGAGGTAGCTGATCCGCGCCTGGATCGGCCCGACCGAGCCGCCCCCGAACGGGTGGATGCTGCGCCCGGCCGCGGTTGCGAGAATGGCGCGGTCGAAGCGGATGTCCATCGTGCTGTCGTCCTCCACCCGATAGTCGCCGGCAAGCACGAGCGTGCCCGGCTCGCCGCTCCAGTCGAGGTAGTGGACGATGTTGTCATAGTGACCGGTCGCCGGGTCGGTCTCCTGGAAGATCTCGACGACGTGGATCGGCACCTTGGGCAGGAGGCCGAAGCTGTAGCGGGCAAGCGTGGTCTCCCGCAGCAGCCCGAGGCCGGAGTAGAGCAGGTGCCAGCGGCCCTTCAGCAGCGCCTGGGCGCGGGCCGGCTCGGGCGTGGGATTGAGCGCCTCGAGCTCGAGGGCGAGCGCCTGCAGGCGCGCCACTTCAGCCCCGCCCTCGGCGAAGCCCACCTCGGTGGTGGCGCCGAGCGCGGCAAGCTCGGTCTTGAGACGCGCAGCGGCCACGGCGGGCCGGACGGCAGTGGCGGTCGCGGATGACATGCCCGAACGCTGCGGCGGGGGCTGCCGCCGGTCAACCTCCCGCATTTGCCCGCTCGCGAGGGGAGGCGGGGGCGCAGCGTTCGTCTACTCGACCACGGTCAGCACGATCTTGCCCACGTGCCGGCCCTGCTCCATGTGGCGGTGGGCAGCGGCCGCCTCGGCGAGCGGAAAGGTCTTGTCGATCCGCGCCTTCAGGCGCCCGTCGGCGAAGGCCGGCCAGACCTTCTCGCGCAGCGCGGCGGCGATGCGGGCCTTGAACGCGACGTCGCGCGGGCGGAGCATCGAGCCGGTGAGCACGAGGCGCCTGCGCATCACGAGGCCGAGGTCGATCTCGGCGCGCTGGCCGCGCTGGAAGGCGATCGAGACGTGCCGGCCGCCTTCGGTGAGGCAGACGAGGTTGCGCGGCACATAGTCGCCGCCGACCATGTCGAGCACGATGTCGACGCCGCGCCCGCCAGTCAGCTCGCGGATCTCGGCCGCGAAGTCGCGGGCATTGTAGTCGATGGCGCGGGTCGCCCCCACCAGCTCGGCGGCCGCGCACTTCTGGCCCGAGCCGCAGGTGACGTAGACGTCGATTCCGAAGAGCTTGCAGAGGTCGACGGCGGTGACCCCGATGCCCGACGTGCCGCCGTGGACAAGCACCGAATCGCCGGGCTTCGCGCCTGCGGTCTCGAACAGGTTGGACCAGACGGTGAAGTAGGTCTCGGGCAGGCCGGCGGCCTCGACGAAGCGCATGCCCGGCGGCACCGGCAGGCACTGGCCCTCGGGTGCCACGGCATATTCGGCATAGCCGCCGCCGATGAGGAGGGCGCTCACCGGGTCGCCGATCCGGAGCGTCGAAACCCCGGGGCCGAGTGCGACCACCTCGCCGGCCGCCTCGAGGCCGGGGATGGTCGTGGTGCCCGGCGGCATGGGGTAGAGGCCGAGCCGCTGGAGGATGTCAGGCCGGTTCACGCCTGCGGCGTGGACCCGGATGAGCACTTCGCCCGGCCCCGGCTCCGGCACCGGCCGGGTCACGGGCACGAGCACATCGGGCCCGCCGGGGCCCTCCGGATCGATCGCCGTCATCGTCTCCGGGAGCCTGCGCTCCGTCTCCGCGGCCGCGGTCGCCATGCCGTCCTCCACTGGTGCGGCCGCCTGAAAGCAGCCCCTCAGCCCGCGCGCAAGCGCGAGGGCCCGGTCGTCCGGGGCTTGCGGCAGGGGGCGGCTTCGGCCGAAAGAGCCGTCATGGAGCCCGACGACCTGCCCCGCCGCGCGGATGACCCTCTGCGCCTGCTTGCCGCCCAGGATCTCGACCGGCTTTCGGTGGCCGAGCTCGAGGCGCGGATTGCCGCCCTCGAGGCCGAGATCGCGCGCACGCGGGCGAAGCTCGAGGGCGCGGCCCGGTTCCGCTCGGCCGCCGACGCCCTGTTCCGCAAGCCCTGAGCCGGGGTGGGGGGGCTTTCGCTTCTCGTCCGGCTCGTCCGGCGCGACCTCGCCCGGGTGGCCGCCCGCCCGGGCGAGGCGCTGCTGCCGCCCGCCTTCTTCCTGCTTGTCGCGATCGTCTTCGCCTTCGCCCTCGGCCCGGAGCCCGCGCTTCTTGCCCGCTCGGCCGTGGCCGTCCTCTGGGTAGGGGCGCTTCTTGCGAGCCTGCTCCCCGTGGCCGGCCTGTTCGCGGCCGACGCGGCCGACGGCACCCTCGACCAGTATGCCGTGCGCGGGATTGCCGCCGAGACGGTGGCGCTCGCGCGGATGCTCGCCCAGTGGCTGGTGCTCGGGCTTCCGCTGCTTCTCGCCCTGCCGATCGCCGGCGCGCTTCTCGCCACGCCGCCCGCGCTGCTGCTGGCCACGGCACCGCGGTTCGCGGCCGGCACGCTCGGCCTCGCCGCCGTCGCCACGGCCGCCGGCGCGCTGATGGTCGGCGCCCGGGGCGGCGGCGGGCTTGCGGCCCTGCTCGCCGTGCCGCTGGCACTTCCCGTGCTCGTCTTCGGCGCCGGTGCCGCGGGCGAAGGCGAAGCCGCCGGGGCCGATCGGCTGCTGCTCGCCGCAGCACTTCTCCTTGCCGCGCTTGCGCCGCTCGCGGCCGGCGCGGCGCTGCGCCTCGCGCGCGGCTGAGGCCCCTGTCCCTGAAGCCCTTGTCACGAAGCCGCAACTCGGGGATGGGAAGGGCTCGCCAAGAGGACATGCCATGGACCTGAACAGCCTCATCGCCAAGATCAGCGCCGAAACCGGAGAGACGGTGGAGGCCGTCCAGGCCCGACTCTCGGAGGCAAGCGGGGTCACCGCCGAGAAGCTCGCCGAGATCCGCGAGGCGATCAGGGCGCGCACGGCCGAGGGCACGGCCGATGCGCGCGCCCTCATCGCCGAGGTGGCGGCGAAGGTCGACGTCGGCGCGGACAAGGTGACGGCGCTCTTCGAGCAGCTGAAGTCCGAGGTGGAGGGCAAGGGCCTCTCCGGCCTCTGGGCCGAGTGGACGGCTGCCCTCGACAAGGACGGCGACGGCAGCATCCTCGACGATCTGAAGGACCGGATTGCCGGGCTCTTCGGCCGCCGCGACGGCTGAGAGGGCACCGCCCTCGCAGGGACTGGAGCAGCGGGCGACAGGCGCGGAAGCCGCGCGCGCCCTGCGGCGCCGGTTTCTGCTGACAGGGCCCCGCGCCCGCTGCTAGGGAAAGTGCATGGAGCCCGTCCGCAGCGCGTCGAGCTGGCATGACCTTGCGAACCCGCACCGGTTCCGCCGCGTCGCCGGCCAGGCGCTCCCCTGGCTTCTTGCCGCGGCGCTGGGTTTCCTCGCGGCCGGGCTCGGCACCGGCCTGTTCCTCGCTCCGGCCGACTATCTTCAGGGCGAGTCCGTCCGCATCATGTACGTTCACGTGCCGTCCGCCTGGCTGGCGCTCGGGGGCTACGCCGGGCTTGCCATTGCGGCCCTGGCCGCCCGGATCTGGCGCCACCCGCTCGCAGACCTCGCCGTCAGGGCCGTGGCACCGGTCGGCGCCGCCTTCGCGGCCGTGTGCCTTGCCACCGGCTCCCTCTGGGGCCGCCCGACCTGGGGCACCTGGTGGGTGTGGGACGGCCGGCTCACCTCGATGCTCGTGCTCTTCCTGCTCTACCTCGGCGTCATCGCCCTCATCCACGCCTTCGAGGACCGGATGCGCGGCGCGAAGGCAGCCGGGATCCTCGCCATCCTTGGCGTCGTGAACCTGCCGGTCATCAAGTACAGCGTGGAGTGGTGGAACACGCTGCACCAGCCGGCGAGCATCCGCCTGTCGGGCTCGTCGATCCACGCCGAAATGCTGCAGCCACTGCTCCTCTCCGCCACCGGCTTCGCGCTCCTCTTCGCGGCCATCGTCCTCATGCGGATGCGCGCGCTCATTGCCGAGCAGAAGCGGGCGATGCGCCAGCTCCGCCGTGCGGCGCTGGCGGGCTGACGGTCGGGGGAAGGCGACCGGGGCGAGATGAATCACCTGCCGTTCATCGTCGCGGCCTATCTCGTCACCCTCGTCGTGATCGGCGGACTGGCGCTCGCCTCCTGGCGGCGGATGCGCCGGGCCGAGCGGGAGGAGTGAAGGTGGCGGCCGAAGTCCGGCGGAGCGCGCGGAACCAGCGGCTGGTGCTCGCTGGCCTAGCGCTTGCCGCCGTGGTCGGCGCCGGCCTGCTTGCCATCCCGGCGCTCGAGGACAAGGCGACCTTCTTCTACGCCCCCTCAGACCTCGCGGCGAACCCGCCCGCGCCCGGCGCCCGGATCCGCCTTGGCGGCCTCGTCAAGGACGGCTCGGTCAGCCGCGAGAACGATGGCCTCACCCTCGTCTTCACCGTGACCGACGGCGCGCGCGAGACGCGCGTGCGCTACACCGGCCTCGTGCCCGACCTGTTCCGCGAGGGCCAGGGCGTGGTGGCGACCGGCCGCCTCGGGCCGGATGGCGGCTTCGCGGCCGAGGAGCTGCTCGCCAAGCACGACGAGACCTACATGCCGCCCGAGGTGGCAAAGAGCCTGGGCCGGGCGGGGGGCGCGGGCGCCGCCGGCGCCATGCACCGCACCGGCTCGCTTTCCGAATGATGGCGGGATGATCCCGAGCCCCGCCGAGCTCGGCCACCTCGCCCTCTGGCTCGCGGCAGCCACCGCGCTCGTCATGGCCGCCGCGCCGCTCCATGCCGCGCTTGCCGGGCTCGCCCGCCCGGCCGCGGTCACCCACGGCCTGCTCCTCGTCGCCGCCTATGCGGCGATGACCCACGCCTTCCTCGTCTCCGACTTCTCGGTCTCGCTGGTGGCCACCAACAGCCACACCGCCAAGCCGCTCCTCTACAAGGTGACGGGCGTCTGGGCGAACCACGAGGGCTCGATGCTTCTCTGGGTGCTCATCCTCGGGCTTGCCGGGCTTGCGGTCGCGCTCGTGCCGCTGCCGCTCGGGCCCGCCTTCCGCGCCCGCACGCTCGGCAGCCTCGGCGTCGTCGCGCTCGGCTTCCTCGCCTTCCTCCTGTTCGCGTCCAACCCCTTCGCGCGGCTGGACCCGGCGCCCCCGGAAGGGCTCGGCCTCAACCCCCTCCTCCAGGACCCGGGCCTCGCCTTCCACCCCCCCACGCTCTACCTGGGCTACGTTGGCCTCGTCGTCGCGTTCGCGCTTGCCGTTGCCGCCCTCCTCGACGGCAAGGTCGGCCCCGCCTGGGCGAAGGCGACGCGCCCCTGGGTCACGCTTGCCTGGGCCTTCCTCACCCTCGGCATCGCGCTCGGCTCCTGGTGGGCCTATTACGAGCTCGGCTGGGGCGGCTGGTGGTTCTGGGACCCGGTCGAGAACGCCGCCCTCATGCCGTGGCTGGCGGCGACCGCGCTCCTCCACTCCATCCGCGTGCTCGAGACCCGGGATGCGCTCCGCAACTGGACGCTGATGCTCGCCATCGCCGGCTTCGCGCTCTCCATGCTCGGCACCTTCATCGTCCGCTCGGGGCTCCTCACCTCGGTCCACGCCTTCGCGGTCGACCCCACGCGCGGTCTCTTCCTCCTCGCGCTCCTCGTCGGGCTCACCGCCTGGGCGCTCCTCGTCTGGGCACTCCGGGCGCCGAAGGTCGCCGAAGGCGCCCGCTTCGCCGCCACGAGCCGCGAGGGGCTGCTCGTCGTCAACAACCTGCTGCTGATGGCGCTTCTTGCCATCGTCTTCATCGGCACCCTCTATCCGCTCGCGCTCGAGGCCTGGAACGGGCGGCAGATCTCGGTGGGGCCGCCCTACTTCAACGCGACGACCGTGCCCCTCGTCCTCCTCCTTGCGGTCCTCATGGGGGTCGGGCCCTTCCTTGCGTGGAAGCGCGGGGCGACGAAGGGGCTCGGCCGGCGCCTGCTCCTGCCCGGCCTCCTCGCGACGCTCGCGGCGCTCGCCATGCTCGGCCTCCTCGGCGTGACCGGCGTGCTGACGCTCCTCGGCTTCGCTGCCGCGGCCTGGCTTGCCGTGGCCAGCCTGCAGCTCCTCGCCCGCCGGGGCCTCACCCTCGGCCGGGCGGGCACGGCGCTCGCCCACCTCGGCGTGGCGCTGACGATCCTGGGCGCGACGGCGAGCGGCGCGCTCCAGCGCGAAGCCCTCGTCTCGCTCCGCGTCGGCGAGGGCTTCGAAATTGCCGGGTTCACCGTGACGCTCGAGGACGTGGCGCCCAAGGCCGGCCCCAACTGGACGGCGCTCGAGGCGACGCTCGCCGTTCAGCGCGAGGGCGCGCCGGTCGCCACGCTCCGGCCGCAGTCCCGCACCTACACGTCGCCGCCCATGGAAACGACCGAGGCGGGAATCGCCATGTGGCGCGCCGGCGACCTCTACGGCGTGCTCGGCAAGCCCGACGGCTCGGGCCGCTGGCAGATCCACTTCTGGGTGAAGCCGCTCATCCACTTCATCTGGTGGGGTGCGCTCCTCATGGCCGCGGGCGGCGTCCTCGCACTCGGCGGTGCGCTCCGGTTCGCACAGCTTGGCCGCCGGCGGCCCGCGGCGCGCGCCGCACCTGTGCCGCTGCCCGCGGAATAGGCCCTCGTGTCACCGGCGCGCCTCCTGCCGCTGCTGGCACTCGCCGCGCTCGGCCTGTTCCTCGCCGCCAACCTCGGCCGGCCGCAGCAGGCCACCATCCGCTCGGCCATGGTGGGCAAACCGGTGCCGGCCTTCGCGCTTCCGGGCCTCGGCGACCGACCGGGCCTCGCCAGCACCGACCTCGGGGGAGGCGAGGGGCCGGTGCTCGTCAACTTCTTCGCCAGCTGGTGCCTGCCCTGCCGGGTGGAGGCGCCGCAGCTCAAGGCGCTCGCCGATGCCGGCATTCCCATCCACGGCATTGCGCTGCGCGATTCGCCCGAGGACATCCGCGCCTTCCTCGCCCGCCACGGGGACCCGTTCCGCCGCATCGGCCTCGACCGGGACGGGCAGGCGGCGATCGCCTTCGGCTCCTCGGGCGTGCCGGAGACCTTCCTCGTCGACGGCCGCGGAGTCATCCGTCTCCAGCACCAGGGCGAGATTCGCCCCGAGCAGGTGGCGGAGATCCTGCGCGAGGCGCGCCGGTGGCGGTGAGGGTCGCGCTTCTTGCCCTGCTGCTTGCCGCCGCGGCGCCTGCCCCGCCGCCGGTCGATCCGGCGCTTGGCAGGACGCCGCTTGCCGACCCGGCCGCCGAGGCGCAGGCCATGCGCCTCATGCACGAGCTCCGGTGCCTCACCTGCCAGAACCAGTCGATCGCCGATTCGAACGCCGAGCAGGCGGAGGCCATGCGGGCGCTCGTGCGCAGCCGCATCGCCGCAGGCGAAAGCCCGGAGGCGGTGCGCGCCGACCTGATCGCCCGCTACGGGGACTGGGTGAGCTTCCGCCCGCCCGCCCGGCCGGACACGCTGGCGCTCTGGGCGGTGCCGGCGCTGGCGCTCCTCGTCGGCGGTCTCGTGGTGCGGAGGCTCTTCCGGTGAGCCGGCTGCTGCCTGCGCTCCTCGTCCTCGCCGCGACCGCAGCGGGCGTCACGGGCTATGCGCTCGAGGGGCGGCCGGGGCTTGCCGCTGCGCCTGCGCCGCCGCCCACGGCCGCCGAAGGCGCGGCAGACGCCCGCGAACGCGCGCGCGCCACCCTGCTTGCCGACCCGACAGACGTCGAGGCCTGGATCCGGCTCTCGAACGCGTTCATCGCTGCCGGCGAGACGGGGAAGGCCGTGGAGGCGATGGAGGTGGCGACCGCCGCGCTTCCGCAGGACGTCAACCTCCGGGTGCAGCAGGGGGTCGCGCTCGTCGCCCACGCCGAGGGCGAGGTGGTGCCGGCCGCGCGGCTGGCCTTCGACCGCGCCTCGCAGCTGGACCCGACGCACCCGGCGCCGCGCTACTTCCTGGGTCTTGCCTGGCTCCAGGCCGGCCGGCCGAAGGAAGCGCTGGCCGTGTGGCGCGAGCTTGCCGCCATGACGCCGCCCGATGCCCCCTGGGCGGAGGAGCTCACGCGGATGATCGGAGCTGCCGAGACCATGGCCTTCCTCGGGGTGGGCGAGCGCGCCATGCCGCCCGAAGCGGCCGCACCTGCCGGAGGAGGCGCGCGATGATCACCGTCCATCACCTGAACGACAGCCGGTCGCAGCGGATCCTCTGGCTGCTCGAGGAGCTCGAGCTGCCCTACGCCATCGTCCATCACGCCCGCGATCCGGACACCCGGCTTGCCCCGCCGTCGCTTCAGGCGGTCCATCCGCTCGGCAAGAGCCCGGTCGTCGAGATGGACGGCGAGCTTCTGATCGAGTCCGGAGCCATCGTCGAGACCCTCCTGCGGCGCAGGGGCGGGGGCCGGCTGGTGCCCGACCCGGCCTCGGCGGACTACGACCGCTATCTCCAGTGGCTGCACTATGCCGAAGGGTCGGCCATGCTGCCGGTCATGCTTCGCCTCTACGTCTCGCGCCTGGGCGAAGCGGGCACACCCCTCCACCCCCGCATCGAGAGCGAGACGGCGAATCACTTCGGCTTCATCGAGGCCTCGCTCCGGGGCCGGGACTGGCTGGTCGGCGACCGCCTGACCGGCGCCGATATCCAGATGAGCTTCCTCGGCGAGATCGCGAAGGCGCAAGGGATGCTGCCGCGCTTCCCCGCGATCGCCGCCTGGGTGGCCCGCTTCCAGGCCCGTCCGGCCTATGCCCGGGCGCTGGCGAAGGGCGGCCCCTACGCCTTCGCCTGAACCTTCGGCGAGGGCTGTCATGGCCGCGGGGCGTGCGCCGCATTGCCCGCCCCCTGCCCCCGTGCTAGGCGCCGCTGCCTGTCGTCGAGGGGCATGACGCGCCGCAGCACGGTATGAGCGCTTGACCAGCGAGAACGCGACGGCCGGAGCGGCCAGCCAGTCCCCCGGCCATCAGGGGGATGGCCTGCCGAAGCTCATGCTCGGCGCGCTCGGCGTGGTCTACGGCGACATCGGCACCTCGCCGCTCTACGCGCTGCGCGAGACCTTCATCGGCCACCACCCGCTCCCGGTGGATGCCTTCCACGTCTACGGCGTCATCAGCCTCGTCTTCTGGACGCTGATGCTCATCGTCACCATCAAATATGTCGGCATCATCCTCAGGGCCGACAACCGCGGCGAGGGCGGCGCGATTGCGCTGCAGGCGCTTCTCATGCGCCACGGCCAGGGCAGGCGATGGTATGGCCTCGTCATCGTCCTGGGCGTCCTCGCGACGTCGCTCTTCGTCGGCGAGAGCATCATCACCCCCGCCATCTCGGTGCTTTCGGCGGTGGAGGGCCTCACGGTCGTCGAGGAACGGCTGCAGCCGCTGGTGCTGCCGGTGGCGCTCGCCATCATCCTCGGCCTGTTCCTGTTCCAGGCACGCGGCACGGCGCGCGTCGGCGCCCTGTTCGGGCCTGTCACTCTCCTCTACTTCCTGACCATCGGGACGTTCGGGGCGCTCTCGATTGCCTCGCGCCCCGAGATTCTCGAGGCCCTCTCGCCGCACCATGCGGTCGCCTTCTTCCTGAACGACGGCCTCTTCGCCTTCCTCGCCATGTCGTCGGTGTTCCTCGTGGTGACCGGCGCCGAGGCCCTCTACGCCGACATGGGCCACTTCGGCCGCCGGCCGATCGCCTTTTCCTGGCTGTGGATCGTCTTTCCCGCCCTCATGCTCAACTACCTCGGGCAGGGCGCGCTTCTGCTCCGCGATCCGGAGAGCATCCGCAACCCCTTCTTCCTGCTCGCGCCCGAGGCACTGCGGCTGCCGCTGGTGTTCCTTGCCATGCTGGCCACGATCATCGCCAGCCAGGCGGTCATCTCGGGGGCCTTCTCGATCACCCGCCAGGCGGTCCAGCTCGGCTTCCTGCCGCGGCTGCGGATCCTCCATACCTCGGAACGCGCCGAGGGGCAGATCTACATCCCCTTCGTCAACTGGGGGCTTCTCGTCCTCGTCATCCTCCTGGTGCTGGGCTTCGGCTCGTCCTCGAAGCTGGCCGCGGCCTATGGCATCTCGGTGGCGGGCACGATGATGATCGTGACGCTCATGACGGCCATCCTCGTCACCCAGGTGTGGAAGTGGAACCGGTGGCTGGCGGGTGCTGCCATCCTCCTCTTCCTCATCGTCGATGGCGCCTATTTCGCCGCGAACCTCACCAAGATTCCCGAAGGCGGCTGGTTCCCGCTCCTCATTGGCATCATCGCCTTTACCCTGCTCACCACCTGGGCGCGTGGCCGCTTCCTCATGCAGAAGCGGCTGAAGGAAGCGGCGATGCCCATCGAGATCTTCATCAAGTCGGCCGCGCGGACGGCGACGCGGGTGCCGGGCACGGCGGTCTTCATGACTTCGGCAGCCAGCGGCGTGCCGCCGGCGCTCCTCCACAACCTGAAGCACAACAAGGTGCTCCACGAGCGGATCATCCTCTTGACCGTCGTCATCGACGAGGTGCCCTATGTGGACGAGGAGGATCGGATCGAGGTCATCGACCTCGGCCAGAACTTCTTCCGGATGGTGCTGCGCTACGGCTTCATGCAGCAGCCCGACGTGCCGGCGGCGCTTGCGAAGGTCGAGACCTGCGGGCCGCAGATCCGGATGATGGACACGAGCTTCTTCCTTGCCCGGCAGACGCTCCTGCCCTCGGAGCGGCCGGAGATGGCGCTGTGGCGCGAGAAGCTCTTTGCCTGGATGCTGCGGAACGCCGAGTCGGCCATGGAGTTCTTCCGGCTGCCCACCAACCGGGTCGTGGAGCTGGGCAGCCAGGTCGAGATCTGAGCCGGGCAGCGTTGCGGGAGCAGGCCAGCCCGAGTGGCGCGGCCGCCCCCATGCGAAAGGGGCCGGGTGTCGCCACCCGGCCCCTCGCATTCGTGCAAGGGCTCCGCCGCGCTTACTGCTTCATCTCGGCAGCGGCGTCCTTCGCGGCCTGACCGGCAGCGTCCATCGCGGTCGCAGCGGCGTCGGTCGCCGTCGTGGCAGCCGCGTCAGCCGTGGCAGCAGCCGCGTCGCCGGCGGCGCCGGCCGCGGCGGCCGCAGCGTCGCCCGCCGCTTCGGCGGCGGTGTCGGCAGCGTCGGCGGCGGTGTCGGCCGCGGCTGCAGCTTCGGTCGCCGCGTCAGTCGCGGTTTCGGCCGCCTTCTTCTCGCCGCAGGCGGCGACCAGCGCGAGGCTCGCAATCGCAGCGAGCGAGAGAACCTTGTTCATTCCTGACCTCCGTTGAGGGCAAAAGTGCCCGAGTTTCGCCTCGCCCGGTCTCGTCTGGACCTTTCTGGTGATCGACCCACGCGCCGAGCGCCCCGGACCAAAGCGCGGCGCCCTTGCAACAGCGTTCATCGAAAAGCAAGCCCTTGCATGACGAATAGGTGTCAGGCTGCGACCATCGGAAAAGGCATGGCCGATGCTAGGGCGTGGCAAGCGCCAGCCCCATTCCGAACAGGCTTGACCCTGCCGTGCCGTGCCTGAACAGAAGCGGAATGGCCTCCCCGCCGGTCTCCTTGCGCCTTGGCTCGCGCGGCTCGCCGCTGGCGCTCGCCCAGGCGCACCTCGCGGCCGGGGCGCTCGCCGCGATCGGCGTCTCCTCCGGCCTCGTCACCGTCGAGACCGAGGGCGACCGCGTGCGCGACCGGCCCCTGGCCGCGCTCGGCGGCAAGGGCGTGTGGACCAAGGAGCTGGATGCGGCGCTGCTCGACGGCCGGATCGACGCCGCCGTCCATTCGCTCAAGGACGTGGAGACGCGGCTTCCGGAATGTCTGGTGCTCGCGGCCGTGCTGCCGCGCGCCGACCCGCGCGACAGGCTCGTCGGCGCGGCTTCGCTGGCAGGCCTGCCGCCGGGCGCGCGCGTCGGCACGTCTTCGCCGCGCCGGGCCGCGCAGCTTGCCGCCCGCCGGCCCGATGTCTCGGCCGTGCTGCTCCGGGGCAACGTCGCCACCCGGCTTGCGCGCGTTGAGGAAGGCGCGGTGGATGCCACGTTCCTCGCCGCCGCCGGGCTCGAACGGCTGGGCATCGCAGCGGGTGTGGCGCTTGATCCCAAGGACTGGCTGCCCGCGGCCGCGCAGGGGATCGTGGGCATCACAGCCCGGGCCGACGATACCGAAACCCTCTCGGCGCTCGCCCGAATCGATCATCCGGCAACCCATCTCGCCGCGCTCGCCGAGCGCGCCGTGCTTGCCGGGATTGGCGGCTCGTGCCGGACCGCCATCGCCGTCCATGCCCGGCCGGTGGCGGAGGGCAGGCTCGAGCTCGGTGCCGAGCTCTACAGCCCGGACGGACAAGACCGGGTGGACGCCGGGCTTGAGGCGGCTGTCCGCACCCGGGCGGAGGCCGAGGCGCTGGGCAGAGCGGTTGCGGACTCGCTGCTCGCGCAGGCGACCCCGGCGATCCGCGCCTCGCTCGGATGACCGGGCACCCCACGCTCCTCGTCACCCGCCCTGAGCCGGAAGCAAGCGCGACCGTGGCGGCGGCTCAGGCCGCCGGGTTCGAGGCAGTCGCCGCGCCCCTGCTGCGCATCCGCCCGCTTCCGGTAACACCGGCAGTTCCGGGCGCGCCGCCCGAGGCGATCCTGCTGACCTCGGCCAGGAGTGCCGCGCTGCTGCGGGCGGCCCGCCCGGAACTGCCGGCGGACCTTCCCGTCTTCGCGGTGGGTCCGGCGACGGCGGCGGCGGCGCGCGCTGCCGGCTTCTCTCGCGTGGCGGCAACCGACACCGACGGACAGGCCGCGCTCGAGGCGGCGGTGGCGGCCGGCCACCGGCGGATCCTCCACGCCCGGGGCAGCGACAGCCGGCCGCTTCGGCCGCCGGCCGGCATCGAGATCGCTCCGCTCGTCCTCTACCGGGCCGAGCCGGTCCGCCGGCTTGCGGCGGCGGCGCGGAACGCGCTCGGGAAGGGTGCGATCGCCCTCCTGTTCTCGCCGCGGACGGCCCGCCTGTTCCGCCAACGCCTCGGCGCGGCCGGGCTGGTGCCGGAGGCGGTCGCGGTGGTGGCGCTGTCTGCGGCCGTGGCGACGGCTGCAGGGCCGGGGTGGCGGGCGCTTGCCGTTGCCGGTCGCCCCACCACGGCCGAGGTCTTGGCGGCTGCGCGCCGGCTGTGGCAAGGCGCTCAGGGAGGCGCCCATGGCTGACGGCCCCGGCGAAGACGGTTTCGAGGCGCTGCGCGCCGGGCGGGAGCCCCGCGCGGAGCCGACCGCCTCGGCGGAGGAGAGACGCCCGAGCGGACGCTGGCGCGCCGGCGCCTGGGTGCTGCTGCTTCTGGGCCTGCTGGCTGCCGCGGTCGCGCTGGTGCCGGGCTGGCGCGCGCGCCTCCCGCTCGCGCCGGCCGCTCCCTCCGCCGACGCGCCGGCGGCCGTCCGGCCCGCCCCCTCCGAGGCGGAGGCGCTGGCGGCCCGCGTGGCCGCGCTCGAGGCGCGGCTGGCGGAAGGCGCCGCGACATCGGCTGCCCGGCCGGTCGCGGAGACCGCCATCACACCGGCCCTGGCCCCGCTTCTGGCGCGCCTCGAGGCGCTCGAGGCCGAGGCCCGGCGGCTTGCCGAGGCGGAAGCGACGACAGCGGGCCGGGTGTCGGCGCTGGCGGCCGACCTCGCCTCGGCCGGCGTGACGAGCGGCGCCGTGGCCGCGGCAACGGCGGAGGCCCGCGATATCTTCACGGTGCTTGCGGTGCGGCGGCTTGTCGAGCGCGGCCGGCCGCTCGGCGCCTTCGATCCGCTGCTTCGCCGCCAGTTCGAGACGCGCGAGCCCTCGGCGGTGGCGGCGCTCGTGGCCTGGAGCAGGGCGCCGCTCGGGCGGGCGGCGCTGGCCGCGCGGCTCGAGGCGCTCGATTCCGCCGGACCGGACAGCCAGCCGGGTGGGAACCGGCAGCCGGACCGCGAGACCGGGTTCTGGAGCAGGCTGTGGCGCGGGCTGACGGGCCTCGTCGAGGTGCGGTCCGCGCGCGAGCCCATCTCGCCGCCGCTCGCACGCGCCCGCGCACGCCTTGCCGAAGGCGAATTGCCGGCAGCCATCGCCCTCGTTGCCGCGGAGCCGGAGAGCCCCGAGCGCGCCGCCTGGCTCGAGGATGCGCGCCGGCTTCTCGCCGCCGAGGACGCGCTCGACCGGCTCGACCTCCTCGTCGTGCAGGCGGCGTCCGCCTCCGCAGCCGGCTAGGCGGGCGGCGCTTGGCAACTTGGCAAGCAGCGCGGCGCTCGGCTAGGCGCGGGCCCATGCACGCAAAGGGGGCTTCATGCGCGTCGCGATGATCGGTGCCGGCTACGTCGGCCTCGTCTCGGGTGCCTGCTTCGCCGACTTCGGCCACGTGGTCACGCTCGTCGATGTCGACGCGGGGCGGATCGAGCGGCTGAAGATGGGCGAGATGCCGATCTACGAGCCGGGCCTCGAGGATCTCGTGGCTGCGAACGTGCGGGCCGGCCGCCTCGCCTTCACCACCGACCTCGCCGAGGCCATGGCCGGAGCCGAGGCGGTGTTCATTGCCGTGGGCACGCCCTCGCGCCGCGGCGATGGCCATGCCGATCTCAGCTTCGTGCATGCCGCCGCACGCGACCTCGCCGCCAACCTCGCCGGCTTCACGGTCGTCGTCACCAAGTCCACGGTTCCGGTGGGCACGGGCGACGAGGTGGAGCGGATCATCCGCGAGGCCCGCCCCGATGCCGATGTCGCGGTGGCTTCCAACCCCGAGTTCCTGCGCGAGGGCGCAGCCATCGGCGACTTCAAGCGCCCGGACCGGATCGTCCTCGGAATCGAGGACCCGCGCGCCGAGGCGACCTTGCGCGAGCTCTACCGCCCGCTGTTCCTGAACGAGGCGCCCATCCTCGTGACCCGCCGGCGCACCGCCGAGCTCATCAAATATGCGGCCAACGCCTTCCTCGCCACCAAGATCGCCTTCATCAACGAGATGGCCGACCTCTGCGAGAAGGTGGGCGCGAACGTGCAGGAAGTGGCGCGCGGCATCGGCCTCGACAACCGCATCGGCGCCAAGTTCCTGAACGCCGGGCCGGGCTACGGCGGCTCCTGCTTCCCGAAGGACACCCGGGCGCTCATCCAGACCGCCGAGGACCATGGCGTGCCGCTCCGGATCGTCGAGGCCGCGGTCAAGGCGAACGACCTCCGGAAGCGCGCGATGGGCCGCAAGGTGATCCAGGCCTGCGGCGGCGACGTGCGGGGGCTGACCCTCGCGATCCTCGGGCTCACCTTCAAGCCCGGCACCGACGACATGCGCGAGGCCCCCTCGATCGCCATCATCCAGGCGCTGCAGGACGCCGGCGCCCGGATCGTCGCTCATGACCCGGCCGGCATGGAGCAGGCCCGCCATGTGCTCGCCGACGTGACCTATGCTGCAGACCCCTATGCCGCGCTCGACGGGGCCGATGCGATGGTGCTGGTGACCGAGTGGGACCAGTTCCGCGCCCTTGATCTTGCGCGCGTGCGGCGGCTGCTGCGGCAGCCCGTGGTCGTCGATCTCCGCAACATCTACCGGCCCGAGGAGATGGCCCGGCACGGCTTCCGCTACACCGGCGTCGGCCGCTGATGCGGGCGGGGCGGGCGCGCTGGCTGCCGGCGGTTGCGGCGCTCAACGCCATCCTTGCCCTCACCTTCGGCACCTTCGCAGTCCACGGCCTGCCGCCGGGGCAGGCGCGCGACTGGATCATGACGGGCGTCCTCTTCCAGCTTCCGCATGCGGCAGCGGTCTTCGCCGTGCTCGCCTGGCGGCCCGGGCGCGAAGGCCGGATCGGCGCCTGGGGGCTCGCCCTCGGCTCCCTCGTCTTCGCAACCGTGCTCGATGCCCTGGCGCTCGGCGCCCCGCGGTGGGTGGCTGCCCTTGCGCCCATCGGCGGCACGACGATGATGCTCGCCTGGACCTGGATCGGCGGGCTCGCCCTCATCGGCGACCGGCTGCCCGGCGCCGGCGTGCCGCGCGATCCGCCTCAGTAGCCCAGCGCGATCCCGTCCTTCCGGCTCTCCGAGGCGCCGCGGTAGATGCCGCGGGCGGCGTCGCGCAGCACCGCCTGGTAGCCGCCGACGTCGTGGTGGCCATCGAGCAGCACGTGGCCGCGCGCGGCAAGGCTCGCCCGCGTGGCAGCGCCGAACCCGCTCTCGAGGAACAGGCCCGCCCGCGCTTCCCGCCCGTCACCGGGGTCGGGGCTGCCGAGGTGCCGCGCGCGGGGCGCATCACCGGCCGCCTGCACGTCGAGCCCGAGGTCGACGAGGTTCACGAGCACCTGCACCTGGCCCTGCGGCTGCATGGTTCCGCCCATGACCCCGAAGGCGAGAAGCGGCGCGTCATGGGCGGGGCCGGGGCGGGTCACGAAGCCCGGGATGATGGTGTGGAACGGCCGCTTGCCTGGCGCGATGGCGTTGGCCGCGCGGGGGTCGAGGGAGAACTGGGCGCCCCGGTTCTGGAGCATGAAGCCCCAGGTGCCGCGGCCGCCGGGCACGGGCACGCGGCGCGGCACCACCACGCCCGAGCCCATGCCCCGGTAGTTGGACTGGATGAGCGACACCATCATGCCGGAGGAATCGGCGGTCGCGAGATAGCTGGTGTCCGAATGCTCCTCCGGGTCGCCGGGAGGCACGTCATCGGGCAGCGCGCTGCCCATGGCGATGCGTGCGGCGCGGGCGGCGACATAGGCGTCGGAGAGGAGGGCCTCGACCGGCACCCGGACCTTTCGCGGGTCGGCGAGGAAGCGGGCGCGGTCGGCAAAGGCCAGCTTCTTGGCCTCGACGAGAACGTGGAGGCGGTCCGCCTCGGCAAGCTCGGCCATGGGGAAGCGTTCGACGATCCGGGCCATCTGGAGGGTGGTCACCCCCTGCGTTGCCGGCGGGATCTGCCAGAGCCGCACCCCGCGATAGGGCGCGGAAATGGGCGTGACCCATTCGGCCTGCATGGCGGCGAGGTCGGCCGCGCGCATCGGCCGGCCGTGGGCGCGGAAATGTGCCTCGAGGTCGGCAGCGAAGGGGCCCCGGTAGAAGCTCGTCCAGCCGTCGCGGGCGAGGCCCTCGTAGGTGGCGGCAAGGTCCGGGTTGGTGAAGCGGTCGCCCTCGGCCGGCAGGCCGGCGGGCGCGAACAGGGCGAAGGCAAGGTCGGCGGCCTCTATGCGCGCACGGCCGGCCTCGAAGCCGCGGACGTTGGCGGCCCAGCCGCGGGCGATGACGGGGGCGAGGGGCACTCCCTCGCGGGCCACGGCGATGGCGGGGGCAAGCAGGACGGCAGGCGGCAGCCGGCCGAAGCGGGCGTGGAGCGCGGCCCAGCCGGCGACCGCGCCTGGCACGGTGACGGCATCCATGCCGAGCGGGTCGATGGCGCCCCGTGCCCGGTGCCGGCGGACGAGTGCGTCGACGTCGAGCCCGGCCGGGGCAAAGCCCGAAGCATCGAGCCCGAGGAGGCGCCGTTCCGCCGGGTCCCAGACGAGGGCGAAGAGATCACCCCCGATTCCGCAGCCCGTGGGCTCGACGACGCCGAGCATGGCATTGGCGGCGATCGCGGCGTCGACCGCCGAGCCGCCGGCCTTCAGCACTTCGACCGCCGCAAGGCTCGCAAGCGGGTGGGCGGTGGCGGCCATGCCGTTCGCACCCAGTGCGGCCGAACGGGTCTGGAACGGCGGGTCCCCGGGCCGGTCTCCTGCAAAGACGGCTGGCGGCCGGAGGAGGGGCGCGGCGGCGAGACCGCGGAGAAGGTCGCGCCGCCGCACGGGTCTAGAAATCGAACCCGATTTCGCCGCCGAAGGTGCGAAGCGGCCGTGCAGCCCCGAAGGTGAACAGCCCGGCCACCGGAAGAGCGGACTGAAGCCCCTTGTCGTTCAGGATGTTGCGCCCGAAGATGGACGCCCGCATCCGTGCCTTGCCCAGGTCGAAGAAGTAAGTGGCGCTGGCGTCGACGATGTTGCGCGCATCCGCAAGGCCACGCGGGTCATTGACCGTCGGGTCGAACCACGCGCCAACGATCGTCGTCTGATATTTGCCGACGTAGCGCCACGCAGCCGAGAGCACCAGTTCGCGGTCGTCGCCGCCGACGGGAAGCGTCCAGTCGCCGCCGATCGAGGCCGACCAGCTGGGCGTGCGCCGGAGGTCGCGGTTGGAAATGTCCGTCACCACGCCCCCGATGAGGCTGTTGAACCTGTCGTAGCGCGCATCGAGCCAGCCGACCGAACCATAAAGATTGAGACTATCGAAAGGAAGCGCCCGGAACTCGAACTCGATGCCCGAGATGGTCGCAGTGGCCGCGTTGGCGACGATCGTCTCTTGTCCCGCCGGGGGCGGCGCTGGCTGTACGATCTCCTCCTGCTTGTCGTTGTACTTGGTGATGAACCCGGCAAGGTTCATCGTCAGCCGGTTGTCGAGCCAGTTCGTCTTGAGGCCAAGCTCGTAGCTGTTGACGGTCTCCGGGTCGTAAGGGGTGTTGGCCGAGAAGGCGGTCTGACCCCGGCCGTTGAAGCCGCCCGCGCGGTAGCCACGGGCAAAGGCGAAGTAGGCGAGCTGCCCGTCTGCGAAGCGGTAGTCGATCGACGCCTTGGGCTGGAACTGCTCCCAGCTCGCCGAGGGCCTGGCGATGAACTGCGGCAGACCCGTCTTCAGATAGTCGTTGACGTAGTTCTTGTCGTCCCAGTTGTAGCGCCCGCCAAAGGTAATCCTGAGGGCGTCTGTGACCCGCCACTGCACGTCGCCGAAGATTGCCATGGACGAGCTGTTGTGATCGACCCGGTTGCCGCCGGTGGGCGGAAGCCCTGCGGCGAACTGAAGGAACGGGCCGAAGAAGGTGGTCTGGTCGAGCTTGTAGTTGGCGAAGAAGTAGTAGGCTCCCACGACGAAGTTCATTGTTGGCGTGATGTTGCCTGCTGCGCGGATCTCCTGGGTGAATTGCTTGTATTCCTGAACCCGCAGCGTGTCGAAGAAGTTCACCGAGGTCGAGTCGAAGTCCTGACGGACGCTTTCGTCGCTCGTGCGGTAGCCGGTGATCGACGTGATGACGAACCGGTCCGTGTCGATCTCGATGTTGGCGGTGAAGGCATCGCCCTTGTTCTTCGCAACACCCGGCACGTTGGTGAAGGTCTCGTAGAGCTGCGCCTCGGTCGTGCGGTCGCACTGGTTGCGAGGTGGCAGGAAGCCCGGGGGCAGCCCGGGAATGGGGGCACAGATGAGGTCGACGCCGGTGCGCCCGAGCGGGGTCGTGTCGATCTCGGACACCTCGTCCACCCGCTCGTAGATGAGCACCGCGTCGAGCGCGCCCCTCTGGATCCGCGCCGCGATGCCATACTGGTCGTAGTTCCGACCGCCATAGTCCCGGCCGAGGATCTTGTTGTCGTAGAAGTCGTTGGCCTGGTTGTGGAACCAGAAGGCCTTGAGGCTGAGAAAGTCGCCGATCTTGGGCAGGTTGACCACGGTGCGGACGTCGCGGCGGCCGTTGTCGTCGAAGGTGGCGAGCAGTTTCATGCCGAGCTCGCCGGTCGGCTTGCTGCGCCGGATGTTGATGACGCCGGCGGTCGTGTTGCGGCCGAACAGCGTGCCCTGCGGCCCGCGCAGGACCTCGATCGACTCGAAGTCGAAGAAGTCGAGGAGCTGGCCGGTGTTGGTTCCGAGGAAGACGCCGTCGACGAGCACGCCGACGGCCGGGTCGAAGCTCTTCTCAATGTCCTCGAAGCTGATGCCCCGGATGGAGATGGCGGCCGCCGAAGGGCCGGCGTTGACGGGGTCGATGACGAGGTTCGGCACCCGGCCGACAAGGTCGCGGATGTCGGGCGCGGCTGCGCGCTCGAGCTGGGTGGGCGGGATCGCCGAGACGGAAACCGGCGTGTCCTGGATCGACTCGGCACGCAGCGTCGCCGTCACGATGATTTCCTCGAGCGCGCTTGGAACCGCAGCGTCCTGCGCGGCCGCAGGCAGGGTGGCGGCGAGGCCGGACAGGAGCGTTCCGGCCCGCAGGAGCGCGCGCCAGGGCGCGCGGGCGAAAGCGTGAGTGCGCATGGACCTCTCCCTCATGGCCGGCCGTGCTCTTGTCGCGGGACCGGCGATTGCCGCCCGTCTAGCGTCGATTGCGGCGCTGGGTGCTCGCGAATCCGCCAGCCGTCACATTTCTGCAGCGCAGTGAAGCTTCCGCGCAACGGCCCTGCCCAGGGCGTTCACCACATCCGCACCGAAAGAGGGTGGACATCCGGTCATTCCTGCCCCACCTTCGGCAGAACGTTGGTGCGGCGCAGGCCGGGCGAGGATCCTTGCCGGTTTCCCGCACCGCAACAGGGGTCGGCGCGTCTGCCGGGCTTCGGCCGGCCGCGAGGGTCGGCGAGCGGGCATGCGCGCCGGCCACAAGCGAGCCGGAAGTCTGAAGGCATGCTCTACGACGCCTACGAAGTGTCCCGCGGCTGGTTCGCCGGCGCGACCGCCGCTGCCCGGATCGGGTCGGGCTGGATGACGAGCTTCCTGAACCCGCTGGCCTACACGGGTGGCGCGCCGGTGGCCGCGGCCGCGCTCGACGTGTTCGCTCACGCCATGAAGCCGCGCGGCAAGCCCGCCTTCGGCCTCACCGAAACGGTCATCGACGGCTGGCGCGTGCCAGTCGAGGAGCGGATCATCGATCGCCGCCCGTTCGGCCAGCTGAAGCACTTCGCACGACCCACGGTCGAAAGCTACGACCCGACCGTCCTCGTCGTCGCCCCCATGTCGGGCCACTATGCCACGCTGCTCCGCGGCACGGTCGAGCGGCTGCTCCCCAACCACGACGTCTTCATCACCGACTGGCGCGACGCCAAGCTGGTGCCGCTTGCGGACGGCCTCTTCAGCCTCAACGACTACATCGACTATCTCATCGACTGGATTGCGCTTCTCGCCGCGCGTGGCGAGCGCCCGCACGTGCTTGCCGTCTGCCAGCCCTCGGTGCCGGCCTTCGCGGCCGTCAGCCTCATGTCCGCCGCCGGTCACCCGGGCCGGCCCTACACGCTCACCATGATGGGCGGGCCCATCGACACCCGCGAGGCCCCCACCGCCGTCAACCGCCTCGCCATGGAGCGGCCGCTCGCCTGGTTCGAGCAGAACGTCATCACCACGGTGCCGCTGGCCTACCCGGGCCGCGGCCGGCGCATCTACCCCGGCTTCCTCCAGCTGGCCGGCTTCATGGCCATGAACCTCGGCAACCACCTCGTCTCCCACTGGGAGATGTTCAAGCACCTCGTCCAGGGCGACGACGAGAGCGCCGAGGCCACCAAGCGCTTCTACGAGGAGTATCTCTCCGTCTGCGACATGGACGCCCGCTTCTACCTGCAGACGGTGGACGAGGTGTTCCAGCGCCACCTCCTGCCCAAGGGCCAGTTCGTCCACCGCGGCTTCCGGGTTGACCCCGGCGCCATCACCGACGTCGCCCTTCTCGCGATCGAAGGTGAGCGCGACGACATCTCCGGGCTCGGCCAGACGAAGGCCGCGCTCGGCCTTGCCCGCAACCTGGACTCCCGGTGCAAGGAATATTTCATGGTGCCGGAGGCGGGCCACTACGGCATCTTCAACGGCCGCCGCTGGCGGGAGATCGTGGCGCCCGTCGTCGAGGACTTCGTCCGCCTCCACGGCGCGCGCGCGCCGCTGCACCGGCCCGGCCCCTCGCTCCTGCCGCCCCAGGAGATCCCGCCGGGCGCCGAGTTCGCCTGACGGCATGCGGGGGGCCTCGAGGCACGAAGGGGAAGGGAGGGGACGCCTGCGGGCGGCCCGGCGCCGGCCGCGTGCGCGGGGAGCGGACGCGGGGACACGCCGACGGGGGCGGCCGGCGGGCGAGGGCTTTGGGCGGGGGTGGCGGTCTGGCGGGGGCGCCGCGCGGGGGCAGCGGTGTCAGCCGCCGAGCGCCTCGGCCTTCGCGGCAACCTCCAGCCACCGGTCCTCGGCGCGGGCGAGTGCCGTGCGCACCGCGGCCAGTTCCTCGCCCAGCACAGCGAACCGGTCGGGCGCGCGGCCGTAGAGGCCCGGGTCGGCAAGCTCCGCCTCGAGCCGGTCGCGAAGGGCCTCGAGCCGGGCGATCTCGGCCGGCAGCCGCTCGAGGTCGTGCCGGTCGCGGAAGGAGAGCTTGCGCCCCTGCTCCTGTGCCCCCGCCCGCGCCGCGGACGGGGCTGCCAGGGAAGGGCCAGAGGCAGGCGGGGCCGACCGGCGCGGGGGCGGCTCCTGCGCTCTGCCCTGCTGCAGCCGTTCGAGCTCGGCGTGGCCGCCGGCCACCAGCTCCACCTTCCCCGAGCCGTCGAGGAAGCAGGTCATCGTCACCGTCCGGTCGAGGAAGTCCCGGTCGTGGCTGACGAGGAGCACCGTGCCCTCGAAGTCGGCGATGACCTCCTGCAGGAGGTCGAGCGTCTCGAGGTCGAGGTCGTTGGTGGGCTCGTCGAGCACGAGGAGGCTCGCCTCGCGGGCGAACTCGCGTGCCAGCAGCAGCCGCGCCCGCTCCCCGCCGGAGAAGCTGCCGATCTTCGCGTCGAGCGCGTCGGGCGGGAAGAGGAACTGCTTGAGATAGCCCCGCGCATGGGTGCGCACGCCTCGCACCATCACCCAGTCGCTGCCGTCGGCAAGGACATCGCGCACGCGCTTCGCGGGGTCGAGAAGCGCGCGCTGCTGGTCGATCGCGATTCCGGTGAGGCCTGCCGCGCGCCGGATCGTGCCCGAGTCGGGCGCAAGGTCCCCGGTCAGGAGCCGCAGCAGCGTGGTCTTGCCCGTCCCGTTCGCCCCCACGATCCCGATCCGGTCCCCGCGCAGGATGCGAATCGAGAGGTCGCGGATGACAGTGCGGCCGCCGAGCGTCTTCGAGACGCCCTCGGCCTCGATGACCATGCGCGCCTTCGCCTCGTCGGCCTTCAGCCCGAGCTTCGCGACCCCCGGTGTCCCCAGCATCGCCCGGCGCTCGGCCCGAAGGGCCTCGAGCTTCGCGAGCCGGCCCTGGTTGCGGCGGCGCCGCGCCGTCACGCCGCGGTGCAGCCACTCGAGCTCCTGCGCGAGCTTCTGGTCGAGCCGCTCGGCGGCGCGCGCTTCCTCGGCCAGCACCTCCTCCGACCAGGCCTCGAACCCGCCGAAGCCCACCTCGCGGCGCCGCAGCCGGCCGCGGTCGAGCCACAGGCACGCGCGCGTCAGCCGGGAGAGGAAGGCACGGTCGTGGCTGATGACGACGAAGGCGCCAGCGTAGCGCGCCAGCCACGCCTCAAGCCAGGCGATGCCGGAGATGTCGAGATGGTTGGTGGGCTCGTCGAGGAGCAGCAGATCGGGCGCGCTCGCAAGCGCGCGGGCGATGGCGGCCCGCCGTCGCTCCCCGCCCGAGGCGGTGGCCGCCGGGCGGCCGAGATCGAGGCCGAGCTGGTCGGCAACGGCGGCAACCGCGTGCGCCGGCGGCGCGCCTGCGCCCGAAGTGGCGAAGTCGGCGAGCGTTCTGAACCCGTCCATGGCCAGGTCCTGGGCGAGCGTGACCACGCGTGCCGAGGGCCGGACGATGCGCCGGCCCCGGTCGGGCTCGAGGCTGCCGTCGAGCAGGCGGAAGAGCGTCGTCTTGCCGGCCCCGTTGCGGCCGATGAGGGCGAGCCGGTCGGCCGGGCCCACCTGGAGCGACAGCCCGTCGAACAGGAGGCTTCCTCCCTGGCGGAGCGACATGTCCTCGAGGGCAACGAGCGGTGGCGCCATGGTCGGCCCCGTGGCACGAAGCTCCAGCGCCTGCCAAGCCCGGCGCGGCGTGTGCCCGCGGCCAGTTCAGAGGGTGTTCACGGCCCTGGCCGCAGCAGGAGAGCCATGCGACCGAGCCGACTCATCCTCGCCGTGCTGGTGGCCGGGGCTGTACTCCCCGTGGCCGCGCCGGCCGGGGCCGAGGAGCAGGGTGCCGCCGCGATCGGGCGCGAGCCGGCCCGGCCGGTGAGCGACCAGGACATGGCCCGCACCGGACGCGAGCGGGGCGAGATTCTGCCGCTCGACGTTCTCATGAGCCGGGCCCAGCGCTATGGCCGGGGGGATTTCCTCGGGGTGGAGACCGGCAGCTTCGTCTACCGGTTCAAGTTCCGCCGCCCGGCGGGCGAGGTGGTGTGGGTCGATCTCGACTCCCGGTCCGGCAATCTGGTGGCGCTGCGGCAGTAGCGGCGGCGGGCAGCGGGGTTCGCAGGCGGGAGGCGGAAGCCGGGAGAAGGCGCGGGGACGGAGGAAGGGGCGGAAGGAGGCAGCATGCGCGTTCTGGTCGTCGAGGACGAACCCACCCTTGCCCGGCAGCTTCGCCGGAACCTCGAGGCGGTCGGCTACGCCGTCGACCAGGCCCCGGACGGCGAGGAAGGCCTGTTCCTGGGCGAGACCGAGAACTACGACGCGGTGGTGCTCGACCTTGGCCTCCCCGAGATCGACGGGCTCGAGGTGCTGCGCCGGTGGCGCGCGGCCGGCCGGCGCATGCCCGTCCTTGTGCTGACCGCGCGGGACAGCTGGTCCGACAAGGTGACCGGGCTTGACGCCGGTGCCGACGACTATCTCGCCAAGCCCTTCGAGACCGAGGAACTGGTGGCCCGCCTGCGCGCCCTCATCCGCCGCGCCAGCGGCAACGCCTCCGCCCAGCTGACCGCAGGCGACGTCACCCTCGACACCCGCACCGGCCGCGTGACCAAGGGCGGCGAGCCGGTCAAGCTCACGGCGCAGGAGTACAAGCTTCTCTCCTACCTCATGCATCACAAGGGCAAGGTGGTCTCGCGCACCGAGCTCATCGAGCATATCTACGACCAGGACTTCGACCGGGACTCGAACACCATCGAGGTCTTCATCACCCGCATCCGGAAGAAGCTTGGAGCAGATCTCATCACCACCATCCGCGGTCTCGGCTACAGCCTCGAGGGCTGAGCGCCGGCCGCGCCTGCCCGGCTCGATCAGCCGGCGCATCCTCCTCCTCTCGCTCGCCTGGATCGCCGGGCTCACCCTCGTCGGCGGCCTCGCCCTCGACCGGCTGATGACGACGACCTTGGT
Organism: Thermaurantiacus tibetensis; assembly: GCF_015354055.1. Taxonomy (GTDB): domain Bacteria; phylum Pseudomonadota; class Alphaproteobacteria; order Sphingomonadales; family Sphingomonadaceae; genus Thermaurantiacus; species Thermaurantiacus tibetensis. The sequence goes on along the minus strand of NZ_JACHTM010000002.1, from coordinate 447,665 downwards.
GCGCAACTTCGACGCCCAGCTCGCCGAGACCCTGCCGATCATGATCGCCGCAGCCGAGCTCGACCCCTGGGGCGACGTCAGGTTCAACCGGCCGCCGGCCGAGCCGCGCTTCGAGGAGCCCTACTCGGGCCGCTACTGGCAGGTCTCGGCCAAGGGGAAGAGCGACTTCCGCTCGCGCTCGCTGTGGGACCGCACGCTCGCGCTCGACCTCGACAAGGCATGCCTCACGCTGTGCACTTCGCGCGACGAGAGCTTCGAGGGCGAGCCGCTTCGGCTCGTCGAGCAGGATGCCATCATCCCCGGGTCGCCCACCGTCTTCCGCTTTGCCGTCGCCGCCTCGGCTGCCACGCTCGATGCCGAGATCGCCATCCTGCGCCGGACGCTCTGGCTGGCGCTCGGGGCACTCGCCCTCGGGCTCGTGGCGCTGGCTGCGCTCCAGGCCGGCGTTGGCCTGCTGCCGCTTCGGCGGATGTCGGCCACCATCGCCGACATTCGCGCCGGGCGCCTCGCCCGCGCGCCCGAGGCGGGTGTGCCGCCCGAGATCGCGCCCCTTGTCGCCGAGCTCAACGCGCTTCTCGACCACAATGCGGCGATGACCGAGGCCGCGCGGATGCACGCCGGGAACCTTGCCCACGCCCTCAAGACGCCGCTCTCGGTTCTGCTCAACGAGGCGGCGGCAGAAAGTCCGGATCTGGCCGCCACCGTCCGCCGCGAGGCGCTCGCCATGCGCCGCCACATCGATCACCACCTCGCCCGCGCCCGCGCCTCGGCCAGGCGGGCCAATGCCCAGGCCCGCGCGCCAGTGTGGCCAGTGCTCGAGCGGCTGCAGCGCGCCGTCGGCCGCATCTACGCCGACCGCGGCGTCGTCATCGACATCGCCGGCGACCGCGGTGCCAGCTTCCGCGGCGAGGCGCAGGACCTCGAGGAAATGGTTGGGAACCTCGTCGACAATGCCGCGAAATATGGCGGCGGGCGGGTGTTCGTGACGGTCGCCAAGGCGGGCGAGCGACTCCTCGTCACGGTCGAGGACGATGGCCCGGGCATTCCCCAAGGTGTCGAGCGGCACCTGTTCGAGCGTGGCGCCCGGCTCGATACCCGCCAGCCCGGCACCGGCCTCGGCCTTGCGATCGTGCGCGACATCGCCGGCATGTACGGCGGTTCGGTGAGCCTTGCCCGGAGCGAGGATCTCGGGGGCCTGATGGTCGCGCTCGACCTTCCTGCCGCACCTGGCGCCTGAGGGTGCCGCACGCTTGTGCCTCCCGCGCTTGCTTGACAGGCGGGGCACCGTTCGGCCAAGGGCGCGCGTCCGCCGGTTGGCCGGGGCCGGGCTGCTGCCGTAGCTCAGTGGTAGAGCGCATCCTTGGTAAGGCTGAGGTCGCGAGTTCGATCCTCGCCGGCAGCACCAGCCATCCACTGTCGACCGGCAGGGTGCAGCGGCAGGGCGCGGCCGCCGCCGCGGGCAGGGTGCGGCAACCCGGGTCTGGAAGCCTCCCCTCCAATCCTCTAGGGCTTGAGCCATGCAGGTGTTTCACGGCGACATGCCCGTCTGGGCCGGGCTTCTGGTGGCGCTGTCGACCACGCTTTTGATGGAGCTCGTCGCCATCGTCTCCCACCGCTACGTGATGCACGGCGTCCTCTGGTCGCTCCACAAGTCGCACCACGAACCGCGCACCGGCCGGTTCGAGAAGAACGACTGGTTCGGCGTCATGGGCGCCATCCCCTCCATCTTCCTCATCTTCGCCGGCTCGCTCCTCGGCTGGGGCGATCTCGCCACCTGGATCGGTATCGGGATTGCCGGCTACGGCCTCATCTACTTCGGCTTTCACGACATCATCGTCCACCGCCGGATCGAGACGGGGTACGTGCCCCGCTCGGCCTACATGAAGCGGATCGTCCAGGCCCACCGGCTGCACCACGTCGTCCAGTCGAAGGAGGGGACGGTGAGCTTCGGCTTCCTCTGGGCGCCGCCCATCGAGGAGCTGCACCGCCAGCTCGAGGAGAACCGGCGGAAAGGGCTTGCCGTCATCCGCCAGAGCCCGGTGGGCCGGGGCATGGCCGACGCCTGACTGCGTGCCAGCCCCGGCTGGAGCGAAGGCCGAGCCAGCTGGGTTGCCGGGGGTCAGGGCGTAGGCCCGAGCGGGGTGGGGCGAGCGGACGACCAAGCGCCGCGACCTCCCTGGACCAGACCTGGGCAGCCCTTTCCGAACGGCGCCCCCCTCATGCGGCGGACACGGCGGAAGCAGCAGCTCCTCGCAGATGTCGCGATCGTGGTTGTAGAGTCCGGAGGAAGTCCTCCGGGAACGGCCTACAGGGCCAAGCCACGGGCGTCTGGCGTGGTGGCGGGACGGCGACACTCCGCGCGCTCGCTGCTGTGCGCGGGCGGGCGCTCGGCTTCGGCCTCACTGCGGGCAACAGCTCCGACATCCGGGGCGTGGGCCTGCCCATGGCGCGACAATCGGCATGAAGGGCGACACGTCGACCGGGGCGACAGCGCCAATCGCATCCACGACACCCTGCACGGGCAGGGAGCAGTCACGGCAATCCTCGGCGCACGCGATCAAAGGCGGCCCTTCCCGCGTGACGCACGCGGCGACAAGCACCGGGGTCGCGTCCACGTCATGCTCTGCCGCCTGACGGAATGGGCTTCGTCGCCCTTCGGGTCCGCCGCATCGCCACTCGCCATGACGGGCTGGGCGCAGCCTCCCGCGCGAATGGCCAGGCTCGCTTGCAGCAGACTGCGGCTGCCCCACCTTGAGCCCACGACCCAAAAAGCCGCGAACTGGGGAATTCATCCGCCCGGGCAACACAGGCGGACGATGAGACCGGGGGTGTTGCAGGGTCCGGAGATCGCGGGCTCGGCAGCCCGAGGGAGGCGGGCCTCGAACTTCGCGGAGGTTTCCACGAAGGGGCCGGGGTCTGGGCTCTAGGCCAGGAGGACCCGCAGCACCGCGCCGGCGCGCACGACCACCGGCGGGATCGCCAGATCACCGGCTTGGGCTCCCGGGATCGGGAGGGGCACCAGCGCATCCTTCGTCTTCGAACCGAAACCCGGAGCGATCAGGGCAGCTGATGCCCGCCAGTCGCAAGCGCCATCGGCCGATGACCGCCAACATCATGGCCTTTTTCGATGACTCTGTCTCTGTCAATCGATTGGACAGATGAGAGTCAATGGGCGAGAAGACAGCTCCTCAAGACTCGAAGGAGGAGGAGCACCGATGAATATCGAAGCGACCTGTCCGATGGGCCGAAGCCAGGGCACCATCCTCTACACCGTTGCCAACAAGCTCTGGTGGCCGAACCAGCTCGACCTTTCCATCCTGCACCAGAACCCGCCGGCCGGGGACCCGTTCGGCCCCGCCTTCGACTACCGCAAGGCCTTCCTCAGCCTCGACCTCGCGGCCGTCAAGGCCGATATCAAGGCGCTCATGACCCAGTCGCAGGCCTGGTGGCCGGCCGACTGGGGCCACTATGGCCCGCTCTTCATCCGCATGGCCTGGCACGCCGCCGGCACCTACCGCATCCATGACGGGCGCGGCGGTGCAGGCTCGGGCACGCAGCGCTTCGCGCCCGAGAACAGCTGGCCCGACAACGCCAACCTCGACAAGGCGCGCCTCCTGCTCTGGCCGGTCAAGGCCAAGTATGGCCGCAAGCTCTCCTGGGCGGACCTGCTGATCCTTGCCGGCAACTGCGCCATCGAGAGCATGGGCGGCAAGACCGTGGGCTTCGGCGGGGGCCGGGCCGACATCTGGGAGCCCGAGCGCGACGTGTGGTGGGGCCCGGAGACCGAGTGGCTGGGCGACCAGCGCTACCACGGCGACCGCGAGCTCGCCAAGCCGCTCGCGGCGGTCCAGATGGGGCTCATCTACGTGAACCCGGAAGGCCCGAACGGCCGGCCCGACCCGATCGCGGCGGGCCGCGACATCCGCGAGACCTTCGCCCGCATGGCCATGAACGACTATGAGACGGTGGCGCTGACCGCCGGCGGCCACACCTTCGGCAAGTGCCATGGTGCAGCCCCCGCGGCCGGCAACGTCGGGCCCGAGCCCGAGGCCGCGCCGATCGAGGCGCAGGGCATGGGCTGGCTCAACAGCCATGGCACCGGTCGCGGCCCCGACACCATCACGAGCGGCATCGAAGGCGCCTGGACCAACAACCCCACCCGCTGGGACAACGGCTATTTCGAGAACCTGTTCCGCTACGACTGGGAGCTGACCAAGAGCCCGGCAGGGGCCTGGCAGTGGACTCCGAAGAACCCCGAGGCCGAGGGCACCGTGCCCGACCCGCACCGCCCCGGCGTGTTCCACAAGCCCATCATGACGACCGCCGACATGGCCATGCGGATGGACCCGGCCTACGAGAAGATCTCGCGCCACTTCCTCGCGCACCCGGAGGAGCTGACCGAGGCCTTCGCCGAGGCCTGGTTCAAGCTGACCCACCGCGACATGGGGCCCATCACCCGCTACCTCGGTGCCGAAGTGCCGAAGGAGCCGCGGATCTGGATGGACCCGGTGCCGCCGGTCGACCATCCGCTGGTCAACGCGAGCGACGTGGCGGAGCTGAAGCGCCGGGTGCTCGCCTCGGGCCTCTCCGTCTCGCGCCTCGTCAAGACTGCCTGGGCCTCTGCCGCCACCTTCCGCGGCTCCGACCGGCGCGGCGGCGCCAATGGCGCGCGCATCCGGCTTGCCCCGCAGAAGGACTGGGCGGTGAACGAGCCCGCCGAGCTTGCGAAGGCGCTGAAGGTGCTCGAGGGCATCCGCGAGACCTGGAACGCGGAGGCGCCGGGCGGCCGGAAGATCTCGCTGGCTGACCTGATCGTGCTCGCCGGTTCGGCCGCGGTCGAGTCGGCGGCGAGAGCTGGCGGCCATGACGTCGAGGTGCCCTTCACGCCGGGCCGGACGGATGCGACCGAGGAGATGACGGACGCGGCCTCCTTCGCCGTGCTCGAGCCCTGGGCCGACGGCTTCCGCAACCACCTCGGGCCGCGGCCGGAGGGCGCGCCCGACTGGTCGGCCGAGGAGCTCCTCGTCGACAGGGCCCAGCTCCTCACGCTGACCGCGCCCGAGATGACGGTGCTGGTGGGGGGGATGCGGGCGCTCGGCGCCAACGTCGGCGACAGCCGCCACGGGGTGCTGACCGAGCGGCCGGGGGTGCTCTCGAACGACGTGTTCCGGAACCTCCTCGCCGCCTCGACCGCGATGCGCTGGGAGGCGCTGCCCGACGGGACCTTCGTCGCGAAGGACCGGGCAACCGGCGAGGCGAAGTGGACCGCGACTCGCGTTGACCTCATCTTCGGCTCGAACGCCCAGCTCCGCGCGCTCGCCGAAGCCTATGCCGCGGACGACGCCGAGGACATGTTCGTCGACGCCTTCGTCAAGGCCTGGGTCAAGGTGATGGAGCTCGACCGCTTCGACCTCCACGCCTGAGGCCGCGGCCCCGGTGGCGGGGGGCGGCAGGGCCGCCCCCCGCCCTGCCGTCAGGGCCTAGCGCTCGTCACGCGGGCGGCGCGAATCCCGCCCTTGCATGATCTTCCGGCGCAGGAAGCCGGGCTTCACGGCCTCGAGGTCGAGCGAGAAGACATCCTCGGCATCCCCGGACTCCGCCAGGCGGGCCATGCGGGCGGCAGCACCATAGAAGGCCTCCTTCGCCAGGCGCTCGCGCTCGCGGCGGCGCCCCAGCGCCTCGAGCGCGGCAAGCGAGGCCTCGAGCCACGGCTGGCCCTCGGCAGCTTCGCGGGCCTCGGCGAGGAGCCGGTCCACTTCCGCCCAGTCACCCAGCCGCGCGGCAGCGGCTGCCGCCGCCTCGATCCGGGCGAACCGCACTTCCCCGGCCCGGCGGGCAACGAGTGGATCCTCGGCGACCGCCGCGAAGGCGGCGGGTGCGAGCACGGGGAGCGCGAGCAGCCGCGCCCGGGAGACCTGTTCCCGGCCGTCCGAGTCGAGGAACGTGACTTCCCCCGAAAGGAGCGGCACCGGCCCGGCCCCGGCTTGGGGCACGCAGGCCGCCGGCACGCGCAGCCGCACCACCGCCCAGGCCTCGCTGCCGTGGGCGACATCGGGCAGGCGCCAGCCGTCGGGCCCCTCCCCGAGCGCGTTCAGCATCTCGCAGGCGATGCCAGGGCCGGGGCGCAGCCGCAGCCGCACCCGGCGGGCCGCCAGCGCCTGGAGGAGGTCGAACTCCTCCTCGAACGGCTCGGCAAGGTCGGCCGCTGTTTCGCCATAGCGGGCGATGCCGCCGCCAGCGGCCGCCATGGCGTGCATCAGCTCCTCGTTGAAGTGGCGGCCGAGGCCGTAGGTGGAGGTGGAGACCCCGGCTTCGGCCATCTTCCGGCAGTGGGCGGCGATCCGGTCCGGGTCGGTCAGCCCATGGTTGGCGCAGCCGTCGGAGAGGAGGAGGACGCGGGCGACATCGGCCTCGGCAACGGCGCGCGCGGCCTCTTCGGCGCCGGCCGCCCAGCCGGCGTGAAGCGCGGTGGAGCCGCCCGCCTCGATCCCGGCGATGGCAGCGAGAATGGAGGCGCGCTCGCCCACGGGGCGCGAGGGCACGGGCACCTGCACCTCGTCGTCGTAGGTGACAATGGCGATGCGGTCGCGCGGGTCGAGCCGGGCCACCATCTCGGCCGCAAGACGCTTCGCCTCGGCGAGCGGCTGGCCTGCCATCGAGCCCGAGCGGTCGATGACGAGCGCGAGGTCGAGGCGGCGGCGGTGGCCGCCCGCTTCGGGAGCGGGGGCTGCTTCGGCACGCGCCAGCACCTCGAGCGCGTTGTCGAGGCCGGCGAGCAGCGCCGGGCGGCGGGGCTGGAGAGAGAGGGTCAGGGTCATCGCGGCGGTCCTTCCTTTGCCGGGGTGGGGGAGACGAGAGCGGCGGCGACCGCGCGGCCGATGGCCTCGGCCTCCGTGGCAGTGATGCGGCGGAGGCGGTCGCGGTCGATGAGCACGGTGAGCCAGGGGGCAATCTCGAGGCAGGCGACCTCGCGGCGCGTAAGGGCGCCCGGGTCGGCACCGATGGCAACCAGCACGGCCGGCAGCTCGGCGCGGAGGCGGGCGCGAGCCGAGAGGAGATCGCGCATCTCGTCCCACGGCGAAGCCGGGGACGGCGGGAGAGACGCAGCGAAGGCCTCCCCCTTCGCGGGCCGATCCATCGCCCGGAAGCGCCGCGCGAGCGCGAGCGCCGCGTTGTCCGTCGGCTGGCCGGGGATGAGGGCAAGAAGCTCCGCCTCACCCAGCCCGCGCAGATGCGCGGCGATGTGGTCGAGCGGCCAGCCGTCGGCGAGGAGGACGCGGGCGGCCAGAAGCTCGAGGAGGTGGCGGAAGCCGTAGATGCCGCCGCGGCCCGTCTCGGGGTTGGTGCGCGTGGGGCTCAGGATGCCGCGGCGCAGATAGTCGCGGACGAGGCGCTCGGAGATGCCGTCCTCGGCCGGGGGGCGGCCGCGCAGGCCCGGCGGCCGGCCGATGCCGAGAAGGTCGGCGAGCCGGCTTGCAAGGCGCGCGAACTCGGGGAGCTGGCCCTCGAAGCCGGCGTGGAGGCGGAGATCGGTTGCAAGACCCATGGCGCGAATCTGGGTCTGACGTCTAGAAATGTCAAGACGCTTTCCTATGTCATGTCACGGGCGAGCCCGCGAGCGCGGCCCGCGCGGCCCGCAGCGCAGGGCCGCGGGATGTCGTCCCCGATGCCTGATCGGCGTCACTCTTTGTCGGTGGAGGTTGTCTGGCCGAGGTCAGGCGTCCTGACCGGTGCCGCGCCGCAGCGGCCGGCCGCGTTCCGAACGCTGGCTGTGGCAGCCGCACGCGGCGAGAACCCCGAAGGCGGGACCGTGCTCGCGCAGGAGCGTCGGAGCATGCGTCACCCCACCCCCGAGACGTCGCGCCTGCCGCGCGCACGGACGCCGTGCTGCCGCTTGCCGGCACCGAACCCTGGTCTCCAGCCATGCACTGGCGTATCTGGATACACGCCGTCCCAGTGGCCTAGCCTCTCCCCTGGCTCCAAGCTGTCCTGAATCATGCCCCAAACGCATGCAGGTGTATGGACTGCTGCGTGGACAGGCGGAGGCGCGGGGCATGGGCAGGCGGCTTTCGGCACGGCGAGTCGAGACCGCGGCCGAGGGCTGGCACTTCGAGGGGGCGGGCTCGGGCCTCGCGCTCCGGGTGCGCGGCAACGGCCGCCCCTGGGTGCTCCGGGTCCGCATGGACGGCCGCCAGCGTGACATCGGCCTTGGCCGCTGGCCCGACGTGTCCCTTGCCATGGCGCCGCGGCGACGTCATCGCCTTTTTCGCAAGGTCAGAAGCCGCGCGTGCCTGCAGGGCCGGACACCGCAGCAGCCGCCGCGGATCGCGAAGCCGAGCGCCCTCGTCTTGGCGTATGAGCGAGGGGGCAGACGCGCCCCGTGAGGGGTCGCGCATCGACGGCGTCGTGGCCCTCCCGAGATTCCATGCCGCCGGGCCAATCCGACCTCGAGGGAGACGCGGACAGAACCCAGCGCGGCGCCTCGCCTGGCTCCGCGTGCCCCGCTCTTTTCAGGGTCATGGGCGCAAGGACAGGCAGCCGTTTCGCAGCCCCATCGGCCGAAGTCTCCGGACCGCCGCGTTCCCGCGCGGGAGACCGGACGCACGCCTGCTTCCGATCGCGCGGGCCCCGTTGGAGACGGTCGTGCTAGCCTCCAACCGGTCCGCAAGCGCCAAGGTCCCGAGGCGCCAAGTCCATCCTCGGGGACGCTTTCCAAGGACCGATCGGACCTTCCAGCGAGGCCCATGGTCTCGCCTCTGGGCCGTTCAGCCTAAGGTTCGGAGCATCGTCATGCCCCCCGGTAGCCGCGCTCCGGCTCTGAAAGCGCCGCCATGGAACCCATTGACAATCGGTTCCCCCGAAGCTCTTCGCCCGACACCGCGCCTTCAGGACGTCCAGTCCCGCACCAGTCCTGCCCAAGTCCCGCGCCTGTAGGGAACCCTGTCCCGGCCCAGTCCCGCGGCAGAGTCCTAGTGAATACAGAATATTTCCGATTAGTCAGCTAGTAAGACTGCACGGGCGCGTGCCCACGGTGTGACCATCCCCGGTAGAATCGACTGAAGGTCGTCCTATACGCCCCGGTTTTCGAGCCACGATCGAGGCGGGTTCAGGTCCACGAGGGCGTACCGCAGCCGCGGCCGCAAGATGTGGTTCCCGGGCTCTGCGAACGCCGAACGGGTTCCTACGCCAGGAACGTTGCTGACGCCTGTTCCTCCCAGCCGAGCCCGTCCGTTTCCCCACCTCGCAAGCCGCCCGCGACCCGGGCCTTGACCGCCCAACCCGTGGGCGCGCAACAGGGGCCGGGCCGGCAGCTTGGCCCGTCGTCAGTGCCAGCTGGCCATGAAGCTCGCAGGCGTAAGCGACACATGCGCATCGAGCGGCGGGCGGATTTCGAACGCCCTCGGATCGCGGCTGAAGTTCCACAGCCGCAAGAGACACCATTCGGCCCGCCGCTCGTCGGCGACGGCCAGTTCGTTGCGGCTGATATGAAAGGGTGTGCGTTCCCAGCCGTTGGTCGTCTTTACCTCGATCAGCCGGGCGCGGCCGTCGAGCTCGAAGCTGGCGATATCGAAGCCAGCGCCGTCTCCCTCTTCCTCAGCCACCCATCGCACCTTGCTCGCAAGGTCCTGGCGGCCGTGGGCGCTCAGATTGGCGCGTTCGTGCAGAAGCACCCGTTCTTCCCCCGCCCGGGCCAGCACCCGGTTGCGCGCATCACGGCCGGCCACGTCGAACTTCGCCGCCAGCGCACTCATCTGCTCGAGCTCCGGCGGCGGCGGCGTGTTGGATCGGGTGGGCGGTGGGCCGATCCAGAGCATGGCCCCCTCGGAAACGGCCGCGTGCATGCCATGGGGTCGCGCTGCCGTCCGCTCCAGCCATTGCGGGTTGCGCGCCAGCCAGCGCACCACTGCATCGACGAGCGACATCTGGAAGTTGAACGCCGGCTTGTAGCCCGGGATCCAGTCCTCCCCCAGGCCCTTCAGGACGGCGCTGATGTTCTGGTGCTTGAATTCGATCGAGCCCTTGCTCCGGCCCATCCGCGCCTGAAGCGCCCGGTTGTGCTCCGCCTTGTTGTAGGGCCGGCCCGCCACATCGTCGGCCAGCATCGCGAAATAGTCGGCGACGATGGCGTCATTCTCGGCCTCGGACCAGTCAGAGCCGTCCGTTCCGGTGCTGGATGATGCCCTCGCCACTATCCCACCTTGTCGAAATCGGGAAAGGCCAGCTTCAGGCGCTCGATCGTGTGCCGCCATTTCGGCGTCTTCGGTGCGCAGACGGTGTTCTGATTCCCGAAGAACCCCGGTTCGTCGATCGCGCGCTCTTCTGGAACGGTCACCGCCCATTGCACTGGAACGAAGTACTCGGACTTTTCAGGGTCATCCACATGCTCGCGGTGGTAGGAGGCGCCGTTCAGAACCTCCAGCGCTGGCATCATCTGGCCGTCCGGGCCGGGGAGCTCGAAGTCTCGCGCGCGCACCGGCGGGCCTGTCACTTTGCCGACGCCTACATAACCCTTCCCGGGGATTCTGACCCAGACTCGGTCGCCTTCCTTCAGCAGGTTGAGCGTGCCGCTGTACCAAGGGCCGCCGCCACCGCTGATAAAGCCGAAACGTCGGGCCTCCTCCCAGTTTCGGTGTTCCGGGCTCCCAAAAGACACATGGTATTCGCCGTTCCAGGGTTCCGTCTCACTCTTCCTGCTACCTGAGGAGGCCGCAAGCTGGGTGTCCACGGGGTCCAGCAGCCAGGCGCGGCTGAGCAGCTGTCCTTCCCCGGAGTCGAACACCTGGAAGCACATCACATTGATGGGAATGTCGCGCGCATTCAGCTAGCCGACGATTCGCTTGCTGCTGGCGTCCAGTTCCGCGGCCACGATCACGATCTGGTGGCTTTGGTTCAGGCTCTCCTCGTCCAGCGGCTGACCGAAGCGGGCCTGAAAGTCGGTCGCAAGGTTCCCGCCAGGCTTGAAGCGCCCATAGATCTGGGCAAGCGCCTGCGCATCCAGTTTTTCCGCCCAGGCGGCATAGTCGATGGCGTGCGCGACCACTTCGCGTGGCGTCCTGCCCTTCTTCAGTTCGATCAGGATCGCGCTGCCATCGGGCGCCAGGGCGAGCAGGTCGATCCGGCCGCCATGCCCCGTTTCTTGCTGCCGGCCGATGATCATCCACTCGGGCGACAGGATCGCTCGCTCGGCAACGATCATGCTTTCCAGCAAGGCTTCGCTGGCGATCTCTTTCTTCGGAAGGGGCGCAGGGCCTTGGCCGACGCGCCAGATGCTGTGGTGAATGGGCATGGGATCGCCGTCCGTTCAGGTTCGCTTGGCCTTGTTCCAGGCGGGATTGAGGCACCGGACCAGGCGCGCTTCCGCCGCCCGGCGGTCTGCGCGCGTGCTGCAAAAGCGGGTGAACCAAAGGTCGATCTGGTTTCCAGCCTTGGCCGCCTTCAGGATCGCGGCGTTGATCCGGCAGTTGGTCGGCTGCCCGCCTTTGAAGCCGTTCCGCGGCGACACATTGCCATAACCCCTTGGCCCCCAGCGCTGGCCGACATGATCGCATTCGCCAGCATAGACGGGGAACTGGTCGACGGTCAGCACATAAAGCCCGGGTTCGCTGCGTCCCCGGCCGATGCGGAACCGGCAGCAGGGCCCCTCACCAGAGGCGTGAACGGCAGCTGATTGACGTTTCGATAGCGCGCCTGCGGGAACAGTTCGAGCGGATTGCCACAGTTCTCCCGCTCCGGCTCGATCGAGCCGATGTGCTCCATCTCGAGACAGCCGATCTTCCGCAAGACCATCCTGCTTCTCCGGTTATTGCCGCCTGATCCGCTTTCTCGAGAACAGGATGAAGGAGCCCGAGTCCGGCGACATCTCGGGAAGCGCCTCGAACATCTCCCTCTGCGGCAACAGCTTTCGCTCCGGTTCAGCCCGGCCGGCTGCTTCAAAGCCGACCACCGGGCTCCACCGCTCTTTGCCCGCTTCGTCCGTCAGAACCTCCGGGCCGAGCAGTGGCTCCCACGTCGCTGCCTCCCGCTCGAAGCGATATTCGAAGCGGCTCTTGAGCTCGCCCCCGATTTGCGCGCGGACCTGCTGCTTGCCGGGGCTGAGCGTTGGGCGGAAGGGGCGAGACGTGGGCGTGAGCACCGGGCTGCGGCTGTCTCCGATGAACCAGTCGGCCTTCACTTCCGCCGAACCGGCATCGGAATCGATCGCCTCGACGTTGCCGACGAGAGACGTGGCCGCGTTCTGGAGACTGACCAGCGCACCGCTCGGCGAGGAGGGCAGGTGCGGGAAGAGGTGCAGGTGAACCTCGGTCTCGATGGCCTTCACCTCCTCGATCCGCCGGTCGAGTTCGAAGTAGATCCGTTGCCCTGGGCCAGGCCGGGCGCCGGGTGCCGCTTCTGCCAGAAGAATGATCGTCCGGCGGTTCTCGCCTTCGCGCGGCACGGCGCCTGTCTCGATGCGCAGCTGGTCGAGATAGTCCGCGTACCAGCGCGCATAGGCCTCCTTCATCGTCGTGTCGTAGGGCACCGCCTGGCGGAAGCTTTCGGCGACGTGGGCTCGCAGATCGGCGAAGACCGGTTCAGACGCGCGTCCCTCGATCAGCAGGCCTGCCTCTCCGTTGAGGCCGCGAAGGGCAAAGCCGGTCAGATTGTGCGAGCCGACGAGGGCGGCCGCCAAGCCATCGGCCATGTCGAACAGAAAGACCTTGCTGTGCAGCATCGGGCGCATCCGCGCGAAGGGGTGCTTGCGGCCGCCCGTCTTGCGGGTGTGACCGAGGTGCACGCGCGCCGCCTGTGCGGAGAGGCCGGCCCCGATCAGCGTGTCCAGAGCTTCGAAGGCCTGGAAGGTTGCCGCGCCCAGCACGAGGCGCGAGATCCTGCCCGCGGATGCGGATGTCCGCAGCGCATCGATGCCGTCTGGGGTGGCGAAGCCGGAGACGATCTGCGCCTCCCGGCAGCGCGCCAGCCGGTCGCGGATCATCGTGTCGACCCGGGTCTGCGGATGGGCGTGCAGAAGCGTGACGGTGACGCTCATTGCGCGGCTTCCCGTTCGGCAGGGGCGGGGGCGAGGGCCTCGTGCAGCAGGGCGGACAGCAGGCGGGTGCGGGTGGTGCTGGCGGTGACAAGGGCGGCTTCCAGTGCGTCGCAGAGCGCCATCAGCTCCTCCACCTTCGCCACGATCCGCCGCTGCTCGGCAAGTGGCGGGAGGGGGACAGGGATCGTCAATGCCTGAGCTTGGTTGAGTTTGGCTCTCGTTGCGCCCATCACCCTGCCGGAGTAGTCGAACACATTAAGATAATGGGCGACGAACTCTGGCAGGACCAGCACCGGTTGGAATACATGAGCATGGTTGTTCACCCAGCAGCGACCCCTGATGACATATGCCTTTGCGCGGAGCGGGTCGTCAAACGGAACGCCATCTTCACCAAGTAAGACAAACTCACCATCGAACAGGAAGTCGTCGATCCACCCCTGCTGCTGCGTGGCGCCGTAATAGGGAAACAAATCTCTCTGGTTTCTTCCTCTTATCCGGGCATCTCGCTCGGCCCCGTTCACGGGCACACGGCGATGGTCGAGACAGAACGTCACTTCCGCCAAACATGCGCACGCCCAATTAGTGGGCAGCCTAGAGTCAATCTCTGCCTCAACCCCTGCCCATGAAAGCTTGTCCGGCCTATGCTCCCCCGCCTTCACCAGCCGGGCCTTTTCGGCGGCGATGCGCTTCAGCAGTTCAGAGGCCGGTTCGTCGTTCGGGTCCTGCGGCACGAGTCTGCCGCGGACGGCGAGGTTGAGGATGGTCTGGCGCAGGGCCTTCACCTGGTCGGGGCGGGTGGTGAGGGGGCCAAGCGCATCGAGCGCGAAGCGGGCCGGGCCGGGGCCCGCGCCGCAGGCCGGCGCGGGGCCGGCGGTGCGGGGCTGGCCTTCGACGTCGGCGGCGGGCGGGGTGGCGGGTTCCTCCCCTTCGCCTGCCGGCTGGGGTTCGGGCGCGGTGAGGCGGGCGAGCGTGGCGGCGGTGAAGCGGTCGCGCGTCGCCTCGCGCGCCTGCCGGGCCGCCTCCAGCCGGTCGAGCAGCGCCATCAGCTCCTCCACCTTCGCCACGATCCGCCGCTGCTCGGCAAGTGGCGGGAGGGGGAAAGGGAGGACAGCGAAATCGGCATCGTTGATTGCCGGATAAGCCTGGCCGCGCTGACTTTCTTCAACGCACTCCACCATGAAGGGGCTGCGCAAGACGATCCATATGTATCGCGGCTCCACCAAGCCGTGGCCGTTCAGAACTGCGAACGCAGTGCTCGCAATAGGGGTTGGGTCAAAATCTTGGTCCAGAACCGCGACATTCAGCAAGTATGGGCGCACGCAAGAATAAAGAACGTCTCCTTTTCTGACAGCCTTGCGAGCACGACTTGGGGCTCCATCCTTCGATAAAATCTTCGGATTGGCGACGACCCCGACTTCTTTGTTGATAGAGGTTACGTCGATATAGGTGAAATCACGGTCGGGGACGCGCTGACCGCGGTCACTGGCAATCTCGCGTATGCGGACCCATCGCCAGTTGGCCGGCAACACAAATGGATCATCATCAACGGGTGGCAGCGCCTTCGCCTTGCTAATCTCTCCAGCCTTCACCAGCCGCGCCTTTTCGGCGGCGATGCGCTTCAAGAGTTCGGAGGCCGGCTCGTCGTTCGGGTCCTGCGGCACCAGCCTGCCCCGCACGGCGAGATCGAGCACGAAGCGGCGCAAGCGCGCGATGGCGTCGGGCGCATCCGCCACCCGCTCGTAGAGCGCCAGAAGGCGTTCGGCGTTCATCGGATGAGCGCCTCTTCGAGGATCGCCTTCAGCCTGGCGCGGAGCGCCGCCACCTCGCCCTCGGCCCGGTCGAGCTCGGCGAGCAGCGCTTGCGGGTCGCCATGGTCACCGGCGACGGTGTGGGGGTTTCTGATATCCAGGTTGTAGCCGCGCGCCCTGACGTCTTCCGCGCTCACCTTCCAGGCGCGTTCGCCCTCGGCCCGCCCCTCGCGCGCCGGGCCGCCCCACCAGGCCGCGCAGTCGGCCAGATGCTCGAGCCGGATCGGTTTCGTCATCGAATAGGCCTTCTGGCCTTCCGGCACCCGATGTTCCCAGAACCAGATGGTCTCCGTCGGCCTGCCCTTCTCGAAGAACAGCAGGTTGGTGCCGATCGAGGCATAGGGGCGGAACACGCTGTTGGGCAGGCGGACGATGGTGTGGAGGTTGCATTCGGCAAGGAGATGCTCCTTGAGCCGCGTCTTCACGCCTTCGCCGAACAGCGTGCCATCGGGCAGCACGACCGCGGCGCGGCCGCCGGGCTTCAGCAGGCGGATGATGAGCGCCAGGAACAGGTCCGCCGTTTCGCGGGTGCGAAAATGGGCGGGGAAGTTCGATTCGATCCCGTCCTCCTCCTTCCCGCCGAAGGGCGGGTTGGTGAGGATGATGTCCACCCGGTCCTTCGCCTCCCAGCTGATGTAGGGGCGGGCGAGCGTGTTGTCGTGGGCGATGAAGCTCGCGTCCTCGATGCCGTGCAGCAGCATGTTGGTGGTGGCAAGCATGTGGGGCAGCGGCTTCTTCTCGGTGGCGCGCAAGGATGCCTGCATCCGCGCCTCGTCCTCCGGGCGCTTCACATATCTGGCGCGCATGTGGCGGATGGCGCAGGTGAGGAAGCCGCCCGTGCCGCACGCCGGGTCGAACAGGATCTCGCCGGGCTTCGGATCGATCTGCTGCACCATGAAGGCGGTGACGGCGCGCGGCGTATAATATTCCCCGGCGTTGCCGGCGGACTGAAGATCGGCGAGCAGCTGTTCGTAGATGTCGCCGAAATGCTGGCGATCGGCGAGGTTGTTGAAATCGATCGCCGAGATGCGGTTCAGCACCTGGCGCATCAGCTGGCCCGATTTCATGTAGTTGTAGGCATCCTCGAACACGCCCTGGACGAGGCGGTGTCGGGCGGAGGCGACGGTGGGAAGCGCCTTCAGGCGCGGAAACAGGCGATCGTTGACGAAGGCGAGCAGTGCCTCGCCGGTCAGCCCTTCCGGATCGGCGGCCCAGGCCCGCCACTGGAGATCGGGCGGAATGGGCGAGCTGTAGTCATCGCGCAGCAGTTCCAGTTCCTGATCCTGATCGTCGATGATCTTGAGGAAGAACATCCAGGCCATCTGGCTGAGGCGCTGGGCATCGCCATCGACGCCGACGTCCTTCCTCATGATATCCTGGATCGCCTTGACGGTGGTGCGGACGGACATTCAGGCGACCTCTTCGTAAAGCTGGGACTGGAGCTCGCGGACGGCGGAATCAAAGCCGGCGCGGCCGCCGAACGCCTTCACCAGCTGCACCGGTGTGCCAAGCGCATTCAATGGCGCCAGGCGCAGGATGTTGGTATCGTCGAGGGTGAGGATGCCTTCGTCGGCATATTTGTCGAGGAGGGCCGCCAGCACGGCGCGGGCCTGCTCGCCGTGGCGGGTGAAGGCGTCCCGCTTCTTCACCTGCTCGGCGCGCTCGCGGCGGGTGAGGGGTTTCGCGTCGAAGGCGATGTGGCAGACGAGATCGAAGGGATCGAGATCCTTGCCGAGTTCGGCGGCGATGGCGTCGAGCGGAAGGCCTTCGGCCGCCAGTTCTTCCAAGAGCGCCTGCTTGCGCTGTTCGCCGTTCCAGCGCTTGAGGAAGGCATCGAGGCTCGCGAAGTGGCGGCGAAGTGCACGGCGGGTGAAATCGCGGAGCGATTCGGTGATGAGCCTGCCGTTCTCGTCAAGATACTCGACCCGCTCGGCGACGATGGTGGCGGAAACGCCATCGACATAGATCTTGGGGCGCCGGCCGGTGCCGTCGGGCATCGGTGGAGCCTCGCCATCGACGATCACTTCGTCTGGCGAGGGTTCGGCAGGAATGGGGCCGTCGGGATCGTCGGCATCGGCCCAGGGCGCGGCATCGGGCGGGGTCATGGGATCGCCGGGGCCGGGTTCGTAGATCTGCACCGGCTCCCCATCGAAGGCCGGGTCGGCGAAATGGCTGGTGGCGCCGCGGAAGTCCATCAGGGTGAAGTAGAATTTGCGGCTGTCTTCGTGGACGCGGGTGCCGCGGCCGACGATCTGCTTGAACTCGGTCATGGAGCCGACCTCGCGGTCGAGCACGATCAGGCGGCAGGTCTGCACATCGACGCCGGTGGAAAGAAGCCGCGAGGTGGTGACAAGGACGGGCCAGGGGCTTTCGGGATCGATGAAGTTGCCAAGCTCGCGCTGGCCATCGGGGTCGTCGCCGGTGATGCGCATCACGTAGCGGCTGTTCTGGGCGACGAGGTCGGCGTTCTCGTTGACAAGCGCCTGGCGCATCCGGCTCGCATGTTCCTGGTCGACACAGAAGATGATCGTCTTCTGCATCCGGTCGCCGCTCTCCTTCAGGAACTCGGTGACCTTGACGGCGACGAGCTTCGTGCGCGCGTCCAGCACGAGGGTGCGGTCGAAATCCTTCACGTTGTAGATGCGATCCTCGACCGGATTGCCGTCGCGATCGAGCTGGCCCTGTTCGGGGCGGTAGCCGAAGTCGCGGTCGATGTGAACCTTGATCACCTTGTAGGGAGCGAGAAAGCCATCGCGGATGCCCTGCTTCAGCGAGTAGCTGAAGACCGGCTTGCCGAAATAGGCGATGTTGGACGCATATTCGGTTTCCTTGGGCGTCGCCGTCAGGCCGATCTGGGTGGCGCCCGAGAAATATTCGAGGATTTCCCGCCAGGCGGAATCCTCGGCTGCGCTGCCGCGGTGGCATTCGTCGATCACGATGAGGTCGAAGAACCCGGGGGAGAACTCCCGGTAGAGCTTCTGCCGGTCCTCCGGCCCGGTGATGGCCTGGTAGAGGCCGAGATAGATTTCGTAGCTTGTGTCGATCAGCCGAGAAGGGCTCACGGCGGTGGTCAAGTCGGTGGTGGTGCCATCGGCGCGCTCGATCGTCTTGGCGCTGGTCGAGAGCTTCGCCATTGCGGGGCCGAATGGCTTGAAGTCGTTCACCATCGTCTGGTCGACGAGGATATTGCGGTCGGCCAGGAACAGGATGCGCTTCTTCGCGCCGGCCTTCCACAGGCGCCAGATGATCTGGAAGGCGGTGTAGGTCTTGCCGGTGCCGGTCGCCATCACCAGCAGGATTCGCTTCTGCCCCTTGGCGATGGCTTCGACGGCGGCGTTCACGGCGCTCACCTGATAGTAGCGCGGCTCCTTGCCGGACCCGTCGTCGAAATAGTTCTGGAGGACGATGGCTTCCGCTTCGTCCGTAAGCCCTTTCCAGATGCGGTAGCGATGCCAGAGTTGGGCGGGGCTCGGGAAAGCATCGGCTGCGAGCGTTCTTTCCCTTGGCCCTTCGGCGATGGTCCGGTCGTGAAAGACGAAGCCCGCGCCGTTGGAGGAAAAGGCGAAGGGGATGCCGAGAGTTTCGGCATAGTCGAGCGCCTGCTGGATCCCGTCTCCGACCGCATGGCTGCCGTCCTTCGCTTCGATGACGGCCAGGGGAATGTTCGGCTTGATGTAGAGGATATAGTCGGCGCGCTTGCCCTTGCCGCGCGAGACGAGCTTGCCGCGAACAATGATCCGGCCCTTGGTGAAGGAGACTTCCTGCCGGACCTGAAGAGCGAGATCCCATCCGGCGGCGACCAACGCTGGCGTGATCCGCTGGGTGCAGATATCCTGTTCAGAGAGCGCCGCCATTCTTCGCCGATTGTTACCAGCTTGGCGAACACCGGCAAGGCAAGGCTTGCTAGCGCGCTGGACAGGGATGGGCTCGCTTTGCCGCCCGTCGCGTCCTGTTGTCGGCCGGGAACGATGGCGCTCGCTGAAGCGTGGCCTGCCATGCGTTCACCGATTCACGGGCGTGCCAGATATAAGAAGGATTGTGGATGCAAGCCCGAGACAGCTTCTCAAAGCTGTGCGGCAGCAACGGCTTATGAGACAAAACTGGTGCCCAGGAAAGGACTCGAACCTTCACGGCCGCAAGGCCACTGGTACCTGAAACCAGCGCGTCTACCAATTCCGCCACCTGGGCAAGGGGCGCCGGGCGCGCGGCCCGCGAGCGCCGACGCCTACCCTCCGCGCCCCGGCCCGTCAACGGCGCGCCCGCGCCCTCATGCCTGCCCTGCCACCGCTCGCCCTGATTGCCGGGGGAAGGGCGCGCCGCTAGGAGCCCGTCCATGCAGCGGCTCGTCACCATCGTCGGCGGTTCGGGGTTCATCGGCCGCGTCCTCGTCGAGCGCCTCGCCCGCCGCGGCGACCGGCTGCGCGTCGCGGTCAGGAACCGCGCGCGCGCCATGCGCCTGAAGCCGCTTGCCGACGTCGGCCAGATCGAGATCCGCGCCGCCGACCTCCTTGATCCGCCCACGCTTGCCTCTGCCATGGAGGGGGCGGATGCTGCGGTGAACCTAGTCGGAATCCTCGCGCCTTCCGGCCGCTACGGCTTCGAGGCCGTTCAGGCCGAGGGTGCGGGTGCCGCCGCCCGCGCTGCCGCGGCCGCCGGCGTGCGCGCCTATGCGCATGTCTCGGCCATCGGCGCCGATCCCGCCTCGCCCTCGGCCTACGGGCGCAGCAAGGCCGAGGGCGAGCGCCAGGTCCGCGCCGCCATGCCCTCGGCCGCCATCCTGCGGCCGAGCCTCGTCTTCGGCCCCGACGACGGCTTCACCAACCGCTTCGCCGCTCTCATCGCGAGCGCGCCCGTGGTGCCCGTCATCGCCGGCGACACCCGCTTCCAGCCCGTCTACGTGGTCGACGTGGCCGATGCCATCATCGCCGCGCTCGACCGCCAGTTCGAGGGCCTGGTGCCGGCTCCTTCGGGCGAGACCTACGAGCTCGGCGGGCCCGACATCATGACCATGCGCGAGATCCTTCGTTTCCTCGCGCGTGCCACCGGCCATGCCAAGCCGTTCGTCGAAGTGCCGGATGCCGTCGCCCGTCTCATCGCCAGCTTCGGCTGGCTGCCCGGCGCGCCGCTCACCATGGACCAGTACAAGATGCTCGGTCGCGACAACGTGGCAGACCCCTCGCTCCCCGGGCTCCCCGAGCTCGGCATCACACCCACGGCCCTTGCGGCTGCGGCGCCGCAGTGGCTCGAGCGCTACCGCCCGGGCGGCCGCTTCGGCCGCCCCCGGCCGGATTCTGCCGCGTGGAGCTGAGCCCGCTTCTCCAGGCCATCCTCCTCGGCATTCTCGAGGGGCTGACCGAGTTCCTCCCCGTCTCCTCGACCGGCCATCTCATCCTTGCCTCCGAGCTCCTCGGCTTCACCGGCGAGGGTTCGGTCGCCTTCAAGGTCGCCATCCAGTTCGGTGCCATCCTCGCCGTCATCCTCACCTACTGGGGTCGCTTCTGGGGCGTGGCGGTCGGCCTGCTGTCGCTCCAGCGCGGCGCCGTCGCCTTCACCCGCAACATCCTCCTCGGCTTCGCGCCTGCGGTCGTCATCGGCGTCCTCGCCTATGACGGGATCCGCGCGCTGCTCGAGAACCCGGAGGTGGTCGCGGTTGCCCTCATCCTCGGCGGGCTCGCCATCCTCATGATCGAGCGGCTGGTGAAGACGGTGCGCGCGACCTCGGTCGAGACCATGCCGGCCGGCCTTGCCGCCGGGGTCGGGCTCGTCCAGTGCCTCGCCATGGTGCCTGGCGTCTCGCGCTCGGGCGCGACCATCATGGGCGGCCTCCTCATGGGCCTCGACCGCCGCACCGCTGCCGAATACAGCTTTTTCCTCGCCGTTCCCACCATGCTGGGCGCCACCGTCTACGCGCTGTGGAAGGAGCGCGAGCGCCTCTCGCTCGATGATCTGGGCCTGATTGCCATCGGCTTCGCAACCGCCTTCCTCGCTGCGCTCATGGTGGTCCGCTCGCTCGTCGGCTTCGTCAGCCGCCACGGCTTTGCGCCCTTCGCCTGGTACCGGATTGCGCTCGGCACCCTCGCGCTGGTCTGGCTCTGGGCCAGGTAGGTCCGGAACGGGACGAAAATGCGCACCGCGCAACCGGTCGTCGACGCGGAGGCTCGGCGCCTCGCATAGAAAGGTCAGCACATATGACCTATGGGGTAGCCTGCGGCGCGCGTGGCTGCTAGGGAGCGCGTCCGTCCGCAAGGGGTCCCCGCCATGGCAGACACGCCCATGCTCGCCTTCGTCCACCGGCCCGCGGCCGGTCCTGCCAAGCGGCCGGCGGCCGAGCGCACCCATGACTTCGCCGAGATCAGCGCGCCCTGGCCGGAACCCGAGGCGGAGGCGCAGGCCGCGCGCTGCTCGCAGTGCGGCGTCCCCTTCTGCCAGGTCCATTGCCCGCTCCACAACAACATTCCCGACTGGCTCATGCTGGCCGCCGAAGGCCGGCTTCAGGAGGCCTACGAGCTCTCCGCCGCCACCTCGACCATGCCCGAGGTCTGCGGCCGCATCTGCCCGCAGGACCGGCTGTGCGAGGGCAGCTGCGTCATCGAGCAGTCCGGCCACGGCGCCGTCACCATCGGCGCGGTCGAGAAGTTCCTGACCGACACCGCCTGGGAGAGGGGCTGGGTCGCGCCCCTCGTGCCGGGCCCGGCCACCGGCCAGTCGGTCGGGATCATCGGCGCCGGGCCTGCCGGCCTCACGGCCGCCGAGCTGCTGCGCCGCGAGGGCCACGCCATTCACGTCTACGACCGCCACGACCGCGCCGGCGGCCTCCTCACCTACGGCATCCCGGGCTTCAAGCTGGAGAAGGAGGTGGTGATGCGCCGGGTTGCCCGGCTCGAGGCGGGCGGCGTCCGCTTCCACCTCGGAACCGAGGTCGGCCGCGACATCGCCTTCGAGACGCTCCGCGCCCGCCACGATGCCGTCCTCGTCGCAACCGGCGTCTACCGGGCCCGCGAGGCGGGCGTTCCGGGCGCCGGGCGGCCGGGGGTGGTGAAGGCGCTCGACTATCTCATCGCTTCCAACCGCAAGGGGCTGGGCGATGCCGTGCCGCGCTTCGACTCGGGCGAACTCGACGCCCGCGGTCGGCGCGTGGTGGTGGTGGGCGGCGGCGACACCGCGATGGACTGCGTGCGCACCGCCGTGCGCCAGGGCGCTGCCTCGGTCACGTGCCTCTACCGCCGGGACCGGGCGAACATGCCCGGCTCGGCCCGCGAGGTCGCGCATGCCGAGGAAGAGGGCGTGGTCTTCCAGTGGCTTGCCGCGCCGCTCGCCTTCGAGGGCGAGGGCGCGGACGGCCCGGTCCGGGCGGTCCGCGCGCAGCGCATGCGCCTTGGCGCTGCCGACGTCTCGGGCCGCCGCGCCCCCGAGCCCGAGCCGGGAGCCGTCTTCACCCTGCCCGCCGATCTCGTGATCGAGGCGCTCGGCTTCGACGCCGAGGACCTGCCGGCCGCCTTCGCCGAGCCCGAGCTTGCCGTCACCCGCTGGGGGACCATCCGCACCTCGGGTGGCTTCGCGACCAGCCTGCCGGGCGTGTTCGCTGCCGGCGACATCG
This sequence comes from Thermaurantiacus tibetensis, assembly GCF_015354055.1. Taxonomy (GTDB): domain Bacteria; phylum Pseudomonadota; class Alphaproteobacteria; order Sphingomonadales; family Sphingomonadaceae; genus Thermaurantiacus; species Thermaurantiacus tibetensis. Next base: position 425,233 of record NZ_JACHTM010000002.1, on the reverse strand, counting down.
TGCGCGGTGCCAGCCTCGTCGTCTGGGCGATGCGCGAGGCGCGTGACGCGGCGGCCGAAATCGCGCAGTATCTGGCTGCCGCTGCATCCCGCGGCGCGAAGGAAGCTGCCTGATGACCTCCCGCACCCTCCCTGTCGCGGCGCTTGCCGCCGTCTTGGTTGCGCCCGTTGCCGTGCCGGCGCCTGCCGCCGCGCAGGATGCGACCGCCGCCGCCACCGCGCTCGTCGACCTCATCTCGCCGCTCGCCCAGGCCCAGCAGCAGCTCGAGGCCCAGCTCGGCGAGATGCGCAAAGGCGCAGCCGTGCGCGCCATGCTCGCCGGCAACCCGCGCTTCCAGATGGAGGCGGCCAAGAACCAGCCCGCCTTCAACCAGGGCATCGCCCGGATCGGGGCCATGCAGGCCGATGCCGTAGGGCCCATCATGCGCGAGATGGTGCCGGCCACCCGCAAGGCCACCATTGCGGCCTATGCCGCCGCCTTCACGCCCGCCGAGCTTGCCGCCATCACCGCCTTCTACCGGACGCCCGCGGGCCAGAAGCTGCTCCGCCTCCAGCCCCAGCTCCAGGCCGAGGTGAACAAGCAGATGGCCCAGCAGTTCGGCGCGCGCCTTGCCTCGGCGCAGCAGGCGCTCGCGCCCAAGATGGACGCCGAGCTGCGCAAGCTCTTCCCCGAGCAGGCGAAGCCCAAGTGAGGTCCGCCCTGCCCATGCCCGCCCGCCCGCTTGCCTGAAGGCCCTGCCGATGTTCGATCCGTCCCTCGAAGCCGCCCGCCGCCTCCTGGCCGAGACCGGCATGTACCGTCCGGAGTTCGAGGGCGATGCCTGCGGCGTGGGCCTCGTTGCCGCCATCGACGGAAGGCCCAGCCGCCGCGTCGTCGAGGCGGGCATCGAGGCCCTGAAGGCCGTGTGGCACCGGGGTGCGGTCGATGCCGACGGCAAGACCGGGGATGGCGCGGGCATCCACCTCGACCTTCCGGTCGCCTTCTTCCACGACTGCGTGGCACGCGCCGGGCAGAAGCTCCGGCCGGGCCTCACGGCCGTCGGCATGGTCTTCCTCCCCCGCACCGATCTCGCCGCGCAGGAGACCTGCCGCACCATCGTCGAGGCCGAGATCATCGCAGGCGGCCACGCCATCTACGGCTGGCGGCAGGTGCCGGTCGACGTCTCGGTCATCGGCCGCAAGGCTGCCGAGACCCGCCCCGAGATCGAGCAGATCCTGATTGCCGGCCCGGAGGACACGAGCGCCGCCGGCCGCGAGGCGTTCGAGAAGCAGCTTTACATCCTCAGGCGCCGGATCGAGCGGCGCATCGTCGAGGCCCAGATCCAGGGCTTCTACATCTGCTCGCTCTCGTGCCGGTCGGTCATCTACAAGGGCCTGTTTCTCGCCGAGAGCCTGTCGGCCTTCTACCCCGACCTTCTCGACCCGCGCTTCGAGAGCCGGTTCGCCATCTACCACCAGCGCTATTCCACCAACACCTTCCCCCAGTGGTGGCTCGCCCAGCCGTTCCGCTGCCTCGCCCACAATGGCGAGATCAACACCATCCGCGGCAACCGCAACTGGATGAAGAGCCACGAGATCAAGATGGCCGCCGACAATTTCGGCGACGCCTCGGAAGACATCAAGCCGCTCATCCCCGCCGGCGCCTCCGACACGGCTGCGCTCGACGCCGTGTTCGAGGCCCTCGTGCGCGCCGGCCGCTCGGCGCCCGAGGCCAAGGCCATGCTGGTGCCCGAGGCCTGGGGCAATGATGCCGACATGCCGGAGGCCCACCGCGCCATGTACGCCTGGTTCGCAAGCGTCATGGAGCCATGGGACGGCCCGGCCGCGCTCGCCATGACCGACGGCCGCTGGGTGGTGGCCGGCATGGACAGGAACGCGCTCCGCCCCATGCGCACCGTCGAGACCGAGGACGGTCTCCTCGTCGTCGGCTCCGAGACCGGGATGGTGCTGCTCCCTGAGGACCGGATCCGCGCCAAGGGCCGGCTCGGGCCCGGCGAGATGATCGCGGTCGACCTCGAGGAGGGCCGGCTCTACCGCCACCGTGACCTCGTCGACCGGATTGCTGCGCTTCACCCCTACGCGGACTGGGTGGCCGAGTTCACCGACTTCGCCTCCACCCTGCCTGAGGGCGGGCTGGTCCACGCTCCCCGGCTCGATGCCGACCGGCTCCGCCGCCTGCAGGTCGCCGCGGGGCTCACGCTCGAGGACATGGAGCTCATCCTCGCGCCCATGGTCGAGGACGCGAAGGAAGCCGTGGGCTCCATGGGCGACGACACGCCCTTGGCCGTCATCTCGGCCAACCCGCGCTGCATGAGCCACTTCTTCCGCCAGAACTTCAGCCAGGTGACGAACCCGCCGATCGACTCGCTCCGGGAACGGCGGGTGATGAGTCTGAAGACCCGCTTCGGCAATCACGGCAACATCCTCGACTGCGAGAACGGCCAGCCCGGAGTCATGGTGCTCGAAAGCCCCGTGCTGCTCAACGCCGAATGGGACCATCTCCGCCGCCACTTCGGCAGCTCGGCGCAGGAGATCGACTGCACCTTCGAAGTTGCCGACGGCCCTGCGGGTCTTCGCGCCGCCATCGCCCGGGTCCGCGCCGAGGCCGAGGAGGCGGTCCGCCGCGGCAAGTCCCAGCTCTTCCTGACCGACGAGCACCAGTCGCCGAGCCGCGCCGGCATCACCATGATCCTCGCTGCCGCCGCGGTCCACACCCACCTGGTCCGCCGGGGCTTGAGGACCTTCGCGTCCATCAACGTCCGCTCGGCCGAGTGCCTCGACACCCACTATTTCGCCGTCCTCATCGGCATCGGCGCGACCACGGTGAATGCCTGGCTTGCCGAGGAGGCCATCCACGCCCGCCACGCGAAGGGCCTGTTCGGCACCCGGCCGATCGCCGAGTGCCTCGAGCGCTACCGCACCGCCATCAACGACGGCCTCCTCAAGATCATGGCCAAGATGGGAATCGCCGTCATCTCGAGCTACCGCGGCGGCTACAATTTCGAGGCGGTCGGCCTCTCGCGCGCGCTTGTCGAGGACTTCTTCCCCGGCATGCCGTCGAAGATCTCGGGCGAGGGGTTCGCGTCGCTCTTCCAGTCCGCGCGCGACCGCCACGCGCTCGCCTTCCGCGCGGGCGTTGCGACCCTTCCCGTGGGTGGCCTCTACCGCTACCGCGCCGGTGGCGAGCCCCACGCCTGGGAGGCCCCGCTCATCCACACCCTCCAGGAAGCCGTCGCCACCGACAGCTACTCGCTCTTCCGCCGCTTCTCCGAAGGGGTGCGGAAGCTCCCGCCCATCTATCTGCGCGACCTTCTCGACTTCCGCCCCACGCGGCCGCCCCTGCCGGTCGATGCGGTCGAGTCGATCACGAGTATCCGCAAGCGGTTCGTCACCCCCGGCATGTCGCTTGGCGCGCTCTCGCCCGAAGCGCACGAGACGCTGGCGATCGCCATGAACCGCATCGGCGCCAAGGCCGTCTCGGGCGAGGGCGGCGAGGATTCCGCCCGCTTCCGCCCCTACCCCAACGGCGACAACGCCAACTCGACGGTGAAGCAGATCGCCTCGGGCCGCTTCGGCGTGACGGCCGAATATCTGAACGCCGCGACCGAAATCGAGATCAAGATCGCGCAGGGCGCGAAGCCCGGCGAGGGCGGCCAGCTTCCGGGCTTCAAGGTGACCGAGATGATCGCGCGCCTGCGCCACTCCACGCCGGGCGTCAGCCTCATCTCGCCGCCGCCCCACCACGACATCTACTCCATCGAGGATCTGGCCCAGCTCATCTACGACCTGAAGCAGGTGAACCCCGAGGCGCGCGTCTGCGTGAAGCTCGTCTCGCAGGCGGGCATCGGCACGGTTGCCGCAGGCGTCGCCAAGGCCCATGCCGACGTCATCCTCGTCTCCGGCCATGTCGGCGGCACGGGTGCCTCGCCCCAGACCAGCATCAAGTACGCCGGGACGCCCTGGGAAATGGGCCTCACCGAAGTGAACCAGGTGCTGACCCTGAACGGCCTGCGGCACCGGGTGCGCCTGCGCGTCGATGGCGGCCTCAAGACCGGGCGCGACATCGTGATCGCGGCCATCCTCGGCGCGGAGGAGTTCGGCATCGGCACGCTTTCGCTGGTTGCCATGGGCTGCATCATGGTGCGCCAGTGCCACTCGAACACCTGTCCCGTCGGCGTCTGCACGCAGGACGAGGCGCTGCGCGCCAGGTTCCGCGGCACGCCGGAGAAGGTCGTCAACCTCATGAGCTTCATCGCCGAGGAGACGCGCGACATCCTGGCCTCGCTCGGCATGCGCTCATTGGACGAGGTCATCGGCCGCACCGAGCTCTTGACCCAGGTCTCGCGCGGCGCCGAGCACCTCGACGACCTTGATCTCAACCCCATCCTCGCCAAGGTCGATGCGCCCGACCACCTCCGCACGCCGCCGGCCGGCTTCACCCGGAACCCGGTTCCCGACAGCCTCGACGCCGAGATCCTGAAGGATGCGCAGCCCCTCTTCGAGCGCGGCGAGCGCATGCAGCTCACCTACACGGTCCGCAACACCCACCGCGCGGTCGGCACCCGGCTTTCGGCCGAGATCACCCGCCGCTTCGGCATGACCGGCCTTGCCCCCGGCCACATCGCCGTGCGCCTGCGCGGCTCAGCCGGCCAGTCCTTGGGCGCCTTCGCCGTCCAGGGGGTGAAGCTCGAGGTGTTCGGCGATGCCAACGACTATGTGGGCAAGGGCCTTTCGGGCGCCACCATCGTGGTCCGGCCCATGGTCTCCTCGCCGCTGGCGACGAACGCCAACGCCATCATCGGCAACACCTGCCTCTATGGCGCAACCGCTGGCGAGCTGTTCGCTGCCGGCCAGGCGGGCGAGCGCTTCGCGGTCAGGAACTCGGGTGCCACCACCGTCGTCGAGGGCTGCGGCGCCAACGGTTGCGAATACATGACCGGGGGCACGGCGGTCATCCTCGGGCCCGTGGGCGCCAATTTCGCCGCCGGCATGACGGGCGGCATGGCCTTCGTCCTCGACACCGACGGCAGCTTCGAGCGCCGGGTCAACCCGGATTCGGTCGTCTGGCAGCGCCTCGCCTCGGCCCACTGGGAGGAGGTGGTGAAGGGGCTCGTTGCCCGCCATGTGGCCGAGACGGGCTCGCGCTACGCGGAAGGCCTCCTCCTCGACTGGGCAGGCACCCGTGCGCGCCTCTGGCAGGTCTGCCCGAAGGAAATGGTCGCCCGCCTCGCCCACCCGCTCAGCCAGCCCGCGCCCGCCCTCGCGGCTGCCGAGTGACGGTTCGCAAGACCGTCTCCGGCGGACCCTTTGCCGCGCGCCGTCGGGCCTCGACCTGCGGAGCCTAGGGGCCGGACGTGGCGCACGGCGCGGCCTGAGACCCCTGCCGGGCGCGGGGGAAGGGCATCGGCGCGCGGCCGGCAATGGGAGGGATGGCATGTGCTGCGGGCCAGGTCCTGTCCGCGCCCGCCTCCAGCGACTGCCCTCCTGCGCGCCTAGCCTGCGCTCACCGCGCGAGCCGCCAGCGCCGCCCGCATCGCCTCGCCCATGCCGTCCCGGTGGACCATCACGCAGGTCGCGAGCGCCATCGCCCGGCCCTCCTGGAACAGGCTGATGGCAAGCCGGTAGCTGCGGTTTCCGATGGCCTCGACTCCGACTCCGGCCTCGACTTCGGCCGGGTAGCTGCCTTGCGCCAGATAGTCGATGGCGATGTGGGCGATCATCACGCCCGCGGGGTCGATTGCAGACGCCTCGGCGCGCACCGCCATGTGGAAGCGCAGGCGCGCTTCCTCGAACAGCCGCGCGATCGCGACATTGTTGAGGTGCGCGTTCGCGTCCATGTCGCCATAGCGGGTCTGGAGGGAGGCGCGGAACGGGTAGGAGGCCGGCTCGCAGCGCCAGCCCTCGTCCTTCAGGCCCACCTGACCCGGACCGGCAGGGTCTTCAGCCCACTCACGAAATTGGCGATCGAGAGCTTCGGCTCGCCGGCAAGCTCGACGCTCGCCAGCTTCGGCAGCAGCTCCTCCCACAGGATCCGCATCTCGAGGCGCGCAAGATGCATGCCGAGGCAGATGTGGACTCCATGGCCGAAGGCGATGTGCGGATTGGGGTCGCGGTCGGCCCTGAAGACCATCGGGTCGGCGAACACCGTCTCGTCGCGGTTGCCCGACCAGTAGAACATGGCGAGGCTCTCGCCCTTGCGGATGAGCGAGCCGCCCACCTCGGTGTCTTCCACGCAGGTGCGCATGAAGTGCTTGACCGGCGTGGTCCAGCGGATGCTTTCCTCGACGAAGAGCGGGATGAGGCCGGGATTGGCCTTGACCTTCCTGAACTCGGCCGGGTTCCTCGCCAGCTCGCAGAAGCCGCCCGCAGTCGACGAGCTCGTCGTGTCGTGGCCGGCAGTCGCGGTGATCACATAGTAGGAGAGCGCCTCGCGCTCGGGGATGGGGGCGCCGTCGATCGTGCCGTTGGCAATCACGCTGGCCACGTCATCGCGCGGATGCGCGCGCCGGTCGGCCAGCATCTTGCCGAAATAATCGAAGAAGATGGCGGCGATCTTGAACAGGTCCACCTGCGGGTTGCCCGAGCCGCCCCAGTAGCCGGCCGCCTCGGTGATGTTGCGCGACCGGGCGACGACATCGGGGTCGATGGCGCCGAACAGCTCCTGCGTCAGCTTCAGCATCAGGGGCTCGTCCTCGCGCGGCACGCCGAGGATCATCATGATGACCCGAAGCGGGTAGAAGAGCGCGACTTCATTCACGAAGTCGAGCTCCGTGCCCTTCGCCTGCATGAGCGCGACATGCTCGCGCGCGATCTCGCGGATCTTGCCCTCGAGGTTCTGGCGCACGGCGCCGGGCTGGAACCAGGCGTGGGTGATCTGGCGGAGCTTGCGGTGCTCGGGGTCGTCGAGATCGACGAGGGTGCGGAAGAGGTGGGTGTCGCCCGAGACCTGGAGCGTCCACTGCTCGCCCTCGATGGGGGAGAGGTAGGTGCGCTCGCGGTTGATGAAGCGGTCGTTCGCCTTGGAGACGGCCACGATGTCGGCATGCCGCACGATCGCCCAGAAGGGCCTGTAGCCGCGGGGGCGGGCGAAGTGGAGGCCGGGCCGGTGGCGGAGCGCGGCATAGTCGGCGAACAGCTGCTCGGGCTCGGCGTAGAGATGGGGGTTGACGATCCGGTCGTCGATCGTCTCGGTCGTCCAGCCGGGGAACTTCTCGATCTCCGCCACGCTTGCCATCGCATCCCTCCGCAAACTTCCCTATGGGCCGCTGGCTTCTCCTTCCAGCCGGAGCCCGCCCCATGCCCGAGCCGCGCTACGATCTCCACTACTGGCCCACCCCCAACGGGCACAAGGTGACGCTGTTCCTCGAGGAGCTCGAGCTTCCCTACCGGCTCGTGCCCGTCAACATCCGAACTGGCGCGCAGTTCGACCCCGCGTTCCTGAAGATCGCCCCCAACAACCGGATGCCCGCCCTCGTCGACCGCGAGACCGGCATCCATCTCTTTGAATCCGGGGCGATTCTCCTGTGGCTCGCCGAGACGCACGGCGCCTTCCTGCCCGCCTCGGGCCAGCCGCGCGCCGAAGTGCTGCAGTGGCTCTTCTGGCAGATGGCGGGCCTTGGGCCGATGATGGGCCAGGCCGGCCACTTCCGCAACTACGCGCCCGAACCCGTGCCCTATGCGATCGAGCGCTACACCAACGAGTCGCTCAGGTTGCTGAAGGTGATGGACCGGCGCCTTTCGGACCGCGCCTTCCTTGCCGGCGATGCCTATTCGATCGCCGACATGGCCGCCTACCCCTGGGCCGTGCTCGCCGACCGGATCGTCGCCGAAGGCCCGGAAATGCCGCATCTCGCGCGCTGGATCGCGGCGATCCGGGCGCGTCCTGCCACGGAACGCGCCTATGCCAAGGCGAAGGACCCGATGTTCGAGACGGGCGAGATGACCGAGGAACAGAAGGCCATGCTGTTCCGCCAGTCGGCTGCGACCGTGCGCTAGGCTGCAGGGAAAATGTTCCACGTGGAACATTTTCCTACACGTCCCACAGGCGGAGGATCAGCGACTGGGAGGCGGTGGCGATGAGCTCGCCGGTCTCGGCGAAGATGTGCATCCGGCCATGGGCGAAGCCATGGGCGACGCCGTGGATCTTCACATCGCACAGAAGCCAGCGGGTCTCGACCATGCGGTGGAAGCGGATCGAGTTGTCGAGGCTGTTGCCGCCGGCGTCACGGCCGAGTGCCGGGCCAACGCCGCTTGGCACATAGTCTGCCACCACGCAGACGAAGGCGGTGTCGATGGGCCCCGCACCCGGCGCCGGCCGCGCCCAGAGCAGGATGTTCCCGTCCTCCACCCGGGCACCGCCGGCGCCGGGCCCGTGCATGGCCCCGCGGGCGATGCGGAAGTCCACGCGGGCATGGATGTCGTCGGGGTGGCGGCCGGGCCAGAGGGCGCGGGGCGGGCAGTCATCGGGCGGCGGCACGCGCGGGGCGAGGGTCCACTGCCCGCGCGCGGGGAGGTCCCGCCGGCCAAGGGCGGCGACGACGGTGAGGATCTCGCGGTCGCCGGCGGTGGCCGTGACCCGGGCCTGGCTCACCGCATTGCCCCGCACCCGTTCGGACACGTCGAACCGGACCGTCTCTCCCGGCCGTGCGTAGCTTTCATACTGGGCCGTGGCCCAGATCGCCGGCCGGCCCGTCACCGTCTCCAGCGCCCGGAGCGCGGCGCCAAGCCCCACGCCGCCGAACATGAACAGGCGGTCCGGCGGGCCGACGCAGACCGGCGGGGCAAGGGGAAGCTCGAAGGCGGTGGGCGAGATCTGGTGGAGAGCAATCCAGGACATGCGGCCGCCTCTCGCCCGGCCGGGCGCCGCCGGGCAACTCCCGCTTCTCGTCAGGCCAAGAGCTTCTCCCAGGTCTTCGGGCCGACGATTCCGTCGGGCACCAGGCCGTGCCGGCGCTGGAAATCCCGCACCCGGGCTTCCGTCATCGGGCCGAAGACGCCGTCCACGTTCGCGCCGGTGATGCCAAGCAGGCGCTGCAGCTCCTTCACGACGAACGGCGGGTTGCGCGGATTGCTGCGCCGCAGCGTCGGGCGCCCGTCGGCGGTCGCGGGCGGGATCTGCAGCGGCGGCGGCACGCCGTCGGCCAGGAGTGCGGCCACCTCGGCGCGGAAGGCGTTCATGTCGATCGTGTGCGGGTCGGGCTTGCGGCCCAGCGGGCGCGCATATTCCTTGTGGCCGACGCACATCTCGGCCGGCGCCCCCATGTGGCGCAGCAGGGCGGCGACGCCGCGCCGGTAGGCATCGAGCTGGACGGCCGGCCAGGGCTCGAAGCCGGTGTTCTCCGCCTCGATCCCGATGAAGGTCGCGTTGCCCGCAGTGATCCCGCGCCATTCGCCGACGCCCGCGTGGTTCGCCCGACCGGCGGCGACGATGTAATAGGTGCCGTCGCGCCCGAGGCCGAGCTGCGAGAGCGGGCCCGGAATGGCCGGGGTGCCGCTGACGAGCACCCGGAGCGACGGCATGTTGCCCTGGGCGGGCCCGGCGGTGTGGTGGCACATGACACCGCGCGCGCCCGGCATGGGGCCGCGGCCGCGGTTCACCCAGCCGTCCACCTCGGCAACCTTGAGGCCGGCCTGGCGGAGCACGGCAGGCATCCAGGTCAGCTCGAAGGCCATCAGGCCTCCCCGCCGACGGAGGCCGGAAGCTCCTCGTCGGCGCTGGTCTCGACCTCGCCTTCACCCGCGTTCCGGAACACGTCTTCGGCGTCTGCGCTCGGCTCGTCCTCCGGACCGGTCATCGTCATTCCCCCGAGATTTTGTTAACCATCCCATCGGGCCGGGGCGCCGTCAAGGACTCCAGCCGTCGGCCACGAGGCCGACCAGGCGCGGCGCACCCTCCGCCTCCCGGAACACGAGGCGGATCGCCCGCCGGCGGAAGTCGGCAAGCTCGGGGTCTCCATCCGCCTCCACCAGATACTCGACGACCCGTGCGCCCGGATAGACTTGCGCGATGTTGTTGAACGTGTTGCTCTGCCAGGCGGTGCCGTCGAGCGTCACGCGACGCTGGGCAAGCGCCTCTGCCGCGGGGACATGCTGCGCAACATAGGCTGCGGCAGAAAGGTCGATCGGGTCTCCGGAGCCCTCGGCGAAGCCCCAGCGTCGCGGGCGCGGGTCCTCGAACATGCGGGCAACCTCGGCCGGCGACAGGAGGACGTCGGTCTCCCGGTCGACGAAGGCGGAGGGCGAAACGCGCAGGCCCTGCGGGTGGACGTGTGTGGCGAGTGCCGCGCCGTTTCGCGTGGCAAGCGCGGCCAGCACCGAGTCCGCAGCCTCCCGGAGCGCGGCATCGGTCATCGCCTCGGGTGCGGGGACCGGGGCTGCGGCGGCGGAGGGGGCGGCGGTCGGGGAGGCCGCGGGCGGCGGCGCCACCGCGGGGGTGCCCTCGTCACGGCCCGCCCGGGCGAGCAGAAGGGCCGTCGCCGCCCCGGCGAGGAGGAGCAGGAGCGCGGCGGCAAGAGCACGGGGCATGCGCGCCTTCTAGCCGGGCGGACCGCCCGTGTCAGGCGCGGGCGGGGCGGGCGCCTCCTCGCGCAGCGTCTCGTAGAGGAGGAGCGCGCCGGCGATGGCGACGTTGAGGCTGTCGGCGCGCCCCCGCATGGGAATGCGCACGAGCTGGTCGCAGGCCTCGAGAAGGGCAGGCGGCAGGCCCTCGGCCTCGTTGCCGAGAAGGAGGAGGGCCGGCCGGCCGTAGGCGACGGCGCGATAGTCCCGCGCCGCGGGGTGGAGGGCGGCGCCCGTCAGCGTGGCGCCGTGGCGCGCCTTCCAGGCGAGGACATCGGCCAGGCTGGCATGGACCACGGGGACGGTGAAGATGGCCCCCATCGAGGCCCGCACCGCTTCCACCGAGTAGGGGTCGGTGCAGTCGCCCATGAGGATCATGCCCGAGGCGCCCGCGCCATCGCAGGTACGGAGCAGGGTGCCGAGGTTGCCCGGGTCGCGCAGCCGCTCGGCCGCGAGCAGGCGCGCGCCTGGGCGCAGGTCGGCAAGGCTGCGCGACGGGATGGGAAAGGCGGCAACCACGGCCTGGGGGTTGTCCTTGCCCGAAAGCGTGGAGAGCACTGCGGGCGTGCAGGGCAGAAGATCTCCCCGGCAGGCGCGCAGCAGACGGCGGATGAGCGGGTGGTCCTCGCGGTCGGCCGCGTAGGCCACCGCCTGCGGCGCCCAGCCCGCATCGAGCGCTTCGATGCCGATCCTGAGGCCCTCGGCCAGGAACAGCCCCTCGGCACGGCGGTGCTTCTTGTCCTTCAGCGCCCGGAGGCGCTTCACCCGGGCATTGGCGGCGGAGACGATGAGGTCGGGCATCAGAGGGGCGGGGCGCTGTAGCAGTGCCAGAGGAGATGGGCCGCGGCGCCCCGGTGCGGTCGCCAGGCCTCGGCCCGCGCGCGCAGCGCCGCCTCGCCCGGCCGCGCGCCGGCAAAGAACAGGCGCCCGGCCTGCACCCGGAGCGCGAGATCGGCCGCGGGGAAGGCATCGGGCCGGCCTTCGGCGAACAGGAGGTAGATCTCGGCCGACCAGCGGCCAAGCCCGCGCACCGCTGTGAGGAGGGCGATGGCGGCCTCGTCGTCGTCTGGCAGGGCGTGGAGCGGCAGACGACCTTCTGCCACGTGGGCGGCGAGGCTTCGCGCATAGGCCGCCTTCTGGCGGGAGAGGCCGGCCGCGCGCAGCGCGTCCACCGAGGCGGCGGCGATGGTGGCCGGGTCCTCGAGGTTGCCGAAGGCGGCGGCGAGCCGGTTCCAGATGGCGGCGGCGGCCGCGGTCGAGACCTGCTGGGAGACGATGGCGCGGAGCAGGCTGCCGTAGCCGCGCGGACGCTGGCGCGGCGGCGGCGGGCCGTGGCGGGCGAGCGCTTCGGCGAAGGCGGGCTCGACTTCAGCCAGTGCCCGGATGCCTTCTGCGAGCCGTGCGGTCTCGAGCCCCATCCTCTCCTTCCTCAGCGGCTTGCGCGGCCGCCGCGCGCCGCTATGGACTGCACCTGCGACCTTTCCAACCACGGGAGTGACCATGCCGACCCTCATCGTCGTCGACCGCAAGGGCAACGAGCGCGCAGTCGAGGGCGACGCCGGCCTCTCGGTGATGGAAGTCATCCGCGACAACGGGTTCGACGAGCTGCTCGCCCTGTGCGGCGGCTCGTGCAGCTGCGCGACCTGCCATGTGCACGTCGACCCGGCGTGGATGGAGAAGGTTGGCCCGCCGCATGCCGACGAGGCGGACCTCCTCGACAGCTCCGACCACCGGAACGAGCGGTCGCGGCTGTCGTGCCAGATCCGCTTCTCGGCCGAGCTCGACGGCCTCAAGGTGACCATCGCGCCGGAGGACTGAAGCCGAAGGCGGCTGGCGCCAGACGGAGCCTCGCTGCCAGCTTCGCCGCAGGCGCGGCCGGCCGGCGGGCCCGCTTCGCGGGCCTGGCCTGCGAACGTGGGCGCGACCGGACAGACGATTCCCGCCGAAGGCGCAGGGTGCCAGTGCGGAGCGCTGGCCGCCGGTGCGCCGCACGCCCGGCCGGCGGGCTAGCGGGCGGCGAACCCCTCGAAGCCCGGGTCGGCGAGACGGTGGGCGCGTTCGGCCGCGGTGCGGGCAAGCGCCAGCGTCACGGCGCGGCGGCGGGCCGCGGCAAGCGGGCGGGCGACCGGCGGCCGGACGAGCGCTGCCCCGTGGGCATCGGCCACGACGAGGCCAGCCTCCTCGGGAAGAAAGGCAGGCGCATCGAGAAGCGGGGCAAGATCCTCGGGTACCGCCCACAGGAAGGCGTCGCAGAAGTCACGATAGGCAGGCCACTTGCAGTCGCCGAGAAGATCGGCGCGCGAGGTCTTGACTTCGGCAATCCAGAGCGTTCCCTTAGGGTTCACTCCGAGGACGTCGGCGCGGCGGCCGTTGGCGAGCGTCACTTCACGCACGGGCGCGAAGCCGCTGAGCCAGAAGAGGCGGCAGACGCCGCGGGTGATGCCGGCCGTCAGGCCCTGCGGATCCGGACGGGAGGGCGCAGCCGGCAGGGGTTGCGGGCCTTGCACCGAGGTTCGGGGGGACGGCGAGGGAGGGTCTGGCAGGGGGGGCTGCAATGCGGGTCGTCTTCCTTCTCTATCCCGAGGTCACCCAGCTGGACCTGACCGGGCCGGCTCAGGTGCTGGCGCGGATGCCGGATGCCCGGCTCGACTTCGCCTGGAAGCGGCCGGAGCCGGTGATGTCGGACTGCAACCTCGCGCTCGTGCCGAGCGTGACGTTCGCCGACGCGCCGCAGGCCGAGGTGCTGGTGGTGCCCGGCGGCTACGGCGCAACCGACCTCATGAACGATGCCGAGGTGCTCGGCTGGCTCCGGGCGCAGGCGGCGGGGGCGACCTGGGTCTCGAGCGTGTGCACCGGCTCCCTCGTGCTGGCGGCGGCGGGGCTGCTCAGGGGGGTCAGGGCCGGCTGCCACTGGGCGTGGGGGCAGCATCTCGCGAAGTTCGGGGCGACCTTCGCGGCCGAGCGCTGCGTGCGGGACGGCCGGTTCGTGACGGCGGGCGGGGTGACCGCGGGGATCGACTTTGCCTTCCGGCTGGTCAGGGAGATCTGCGGGCCGGATGTGGCCGAGGCGATCCAGCTTGCGCTCGAATATGACCCGGCGCCGCTCGCCGGCGGGACTCCGGCGACCGCCCGGCCCGAGGTGCGGGCCATGCTGGAGACGGCGATGGCACCACGGATTGCCGCGCGGGTGGCCGCGATCGATGCGGCGGCCGCGGCGCTCCGGGCAGCGGAAGCTCACGCCGCGCGCGCCTGAGCCAGCGCCTGCGCAGCGCGGAGGTCGGCGACGAAGCGGGCGCGCTCGGCGGCGGCGGCCTCGGGGTTCTCGATCCGCAGCAGGAAGCTCGGGTGGACGGTGAGGAAGCCCCGCCAGCCGCCGGGAAGCCCGAGTTCGCGGCCGCGCTCGCGCCCCACGGTGACGGGCCGGCCGAGGAGCGCCCGGCCGGCCGAGGCGCCCAGCATGACGACGAGCGCGGGGCGGACGAGGGCGAGCTCCTGGTCGAGCCACCAGCGGCAGGCCTCGATGTGGCTGGCATCGGGCGACTGGTGGAGCCGCCGCCGGCCGGTTGCCACGAAGCGGAAGTGCTTGACCGCGTTGGTGACGTAGGCGCGGGCGCGGTCGATCCCCGCTTCTGCGAGGCAGAGGTCGAGGAGCTGGCCGGCGGGGCCGACGAAGGGGCGGCCCTCGAGGTCCTCCTGGTCTCCGGGCTGCTCGCCGACGAGCATGAGCCGGGCATCGGCCGGGCCTTCGCCGAAGACGGTGCGGCTGGCGGGGCCGTGGAGCGGGCAGCGGGTGCAGCGGGCGGCAGCGGCGGCAAGCCCCGCAAGGTCGGCGGGCTGCCCGGCCTCGAGCATCTCGGCCGTGCGGGCGGACGCCGCCGCGACCAGCCCCGGGATAGCGGCGGCCTCGGGGAGGTTCTTCCAGTATTTCTTCGGCATCTCGCCTGCCATGGCGGCCACCTTGAGGCGCGCGGGGTTGAAGATGGACCGGTAGTAGCCGGTCCAGAGCGCCTCGAGCGGGTCTTCTCCCGGCGCGTCGGCCTTCGTCGCGCCGGGGAGGATGTGGAGCCGCGCGCCGTCCCAGTGGGCCGAGGCCTCGGGGGTCAGGATGGTCCAGCGGTGGTTCGCGAAGCGGCGGATGAAGAAGCCGCAGTTGGCCCGGAGGATATGGTGCTCGGGCTCGAACCAGGCGACGAAGTGGGGGCCCTCGGGGTCGGCGAGCTCGCGGAAGCGGACGAAGGCGCGCATCTTGTGGATGTCGCGGCCGACCGCCTTCTCGAGCGCGAGGAGCCGGTCGGCGAGCGGATCGGCGCGGTCCTCGAGGAGGCGGCGGTCGGCGCGCAGGCGAAGCGCCGCCTCGTGGAGAAGGGCGAAGCGGGCGGGATCGGAGTGGCAGACGACCGCCTCGGCGAGTTCCGCAAAGCGGCGCGGGACGGCGAGCGGCGGCGCATCGGCCAGGCCCGGCGCCTCGGCGAGCGGCAGGGCCTCCTGCGGGCCGGTCTCCCACAGCACCTCGGCGGGGGGCGTGCCCTCGGCGACGAGGGCGCGGAGCGCGTGGCGGAAGCCCTCGAGGTCGGCAGGGTGGGCGAGGCGGACGCGGCGCATCCGCCTCAGCCGAAGAGGGAGAGCTGGCGCGGCGGCGGCGCGAGCGGGTCGGCCGTGTCGAGGAGCGCGGTCGGCCGCCAGTCGGGCGTGGTGACGAAGGGCTTCACCTTCGCCGGCGAGGCAACGAGGCGGGCAAGGTCGGCCCAGCGCAGCGTGCGGTGGCGGCGGCTCAAGAGGATGCGGCCGACGACCTTCGGCCCGAGGCCGGGGACGCGCAGCAGCAGCTCGCGCGGGGCCCGGTTCACATCCACGGGAAAGCGGTCGCGGTGGCGGAGCGCCCAGGCGAGCTTCGGGTCATGCTCAAGGGGAAGCCGGCCGCCGGGTGCCGCTGCGGCAATCTCCTGCAGGGTGAAGCCGTAGAAGCGGAGCATCCAGTCGGCCTGGTAGAGCCGGTGCTCGCGCGCGAGCGGCGGCGGTGAAGGCGGCAGGCTCGCGCTGGCGTCTGGGATCGGGCTGTAGGCGGAGTAGTAGACCCGGCGCATCGCGTGGCGGCGGTAGAGGCCGTCGGCAGTGGCGAGGATGGCGAGATCGTCGGCAGCATCTGCCCCGACGATCATCTGGGTCGACTGGCCGGCAGGGGCGAAGCGGGGGGCGTGGGCGAAGCGGCGGCTTGCGTCGCGCGCCTCGGCAATGCGTTCGCCAAGCACGGCCATGCTGCCCTCGATGCGCCCGGCGTCCTTCTCGGGCGCGAGCGCGCGGAGCGACTCGGCCGACGGCAGCTCGATGTTGATGGACAGCCGGTCGGCGTAGAGCCCGGCCTCGCGGACGAGCTCGGGCGAGGCGTCGGGGATGGTCTTCAGGTGGATGTAGCCGCGGAAGTCGTGCTCCTCGCGCAGCGTCCGGGCGACGCGGACGAGCTCTTCCATGGTGTAGTCGGGCGAGCGGATGATGCCCGAGGAGAGGAACAGGCCCTCGATGTAGTTCCTGGCATAGAAGCCAAGCGTGAGACGGACGACCTCGTCCACGGTGAAGCGGGCACGGCGCACGGAGGAGCTGCGCCGGTTGATGCAGAAGGCGCAGTCATACTGGCAGAAATTGGTCAGCAGGATCTTGAGGAGCGAGATGCAGCGGCCGTCGGGCGCGTAGCTGTGGCAGATGCCCATGCCTTCGGTCGAACCCATGCCGCGGCCGCCGAGCGCGGTGCGGCGGCTGGTGCCGGAGGAGGCGCAGGAGGCATCGTACTTGGCGGCGTCTGCCAGGATCTCGAGCTTCTCGCGCAGGGAGAGGGCCGGCATGTGTTCGGTCTATGTTCTCCGCGTGCGGGGCGCAAGGCGGAGCGCAGGGGGGCGCGGCGCCGAGGCGCGGCCGGCGCGGGGCGGGGGCCGGGTCTTGCCCCGCGCGGCCGGCCCGGCAAGGGGAGGCCTGCAACGGACAAGGGGGACGCCATGACGCCACTTGCGCGGCTCGTCGCACTGCTCGATGTCGAGGAGATCGAGGTCGACCTCTACCGCGGGACGAACGGCGACCCGGGCTGGATCCGCGTCTATGGCGGGCAGGTGGTGGCCCAGGCGCTTGCCGCCGCGCAGCGTACCGTGCCGGCCGAGCGGCCGGTTCACTCGCTCCACAGCTATTTCCTGAGGCCGGGCGAACCGAAGGTGCCCATCCTCTACCGGGTGGAGCGGGAGCGCGATGGCTCCAGCTTCACGACGCGGCGGGTGCAGGCCATCCAGCATGGCCGGCCGATCTTCTCGATGACGGCCTCGTTCCAGAGGGAAGAGCCCGGCTTCGCCCACCAGGCGCCCATGCCCGAGGCGCCGGCGCCCGAGACGCTGCTTTCGGAGCGCGAGCTCGAGGCGCGCAACCGGGAGCGGACGCCCGAGCCGTGGCGGACGCTCTGGGCGACGCGCGAGCGGCCGTTCGACTTCCGGCCGGTGAACCCGGTGGACCCCTTTGCCCCGACGCCGCGCCCGGCGCGCGCGCAGCACTGGTTCCGGACCGATGGCGAGGTGCCCGACGACCCGCGCCTTGCCGCGTGTCTCCTTGCCTATGCCTCCGACATGACTCTGCTCGACACCTGCCTCCTGCCGCATGCCGTGAGCTGGACCGACCCGAAGCTTCAGGCGGCGAGCCTCGACCATGCCATCTGGTTCCATGGGCCCTACCGGCCCGCGGCGTTTCACCTGATCGACCAGGCGAGCCATGTCGCCGGCGGCGGGCGCGGCCTGAACGAAGGGCGGATCTTCGCGCGCGACGGCACGCTCGTCGCCTCGGTCGTCCAGGAGGGGCTGATCCGCTACCGCAGCTGAGCCGGCCCGCCGATGGCAAGCGCGGCAAGGAAGGCGGCCCGGTCGCCCTGGGCGGCGTGCCGGCGGAGCCGTTCGGCCAGCCCGGCGAGCGCGCCGCCGTGCGGGCTCCAGGCGAGCGGCTGCAGCACGGCCTCGGCCTCGCTCAGCCGGTCCGCCTCGGCAAGCGCGTGGGCGTGGGCGAGGACGTTGGCGGGCACCTGCGGAGCGAGGGCCCAGGCGCGGGCGATGGCCTCGGAGCGCTCCGGCGCGCCGGCCGGAAGCGTGCCCGCAAGCATGGCAAGCGCCCGCCAGTCGGCCGGGTCGGCGGCCAGCGCGCGGGCGAGGAAGGCGCGGGCCCGCGCCTCGCCCTCGCCGACGGCGAGCGCCGCGGCCGCGCGCCAGCGCAGCAGCTCGGGATCGGCGGGCGAGGCGGCGACGAGGGCATCGAGCAGGGCGGTCCCCTTGCGCGCATCGCCGTGCTGGAGTTCGGCGATCGCGAGAGTTGCCGTGGCGAACGGGTCTTCCGGGAAGCGGGCGGCCTCGGTGCGGACTCGGACGAGGAGCGCCGGCGCAAGCCGCGGGTCGAGCGGCTCGGCCAGCACGACGCGCGGCAGGAGGAGGGTTTCGGCCGAGGAGGGAAGCGGGCGGACGGCAACGGGGACCTGCGCGGGCGGCGCGCGCTTCGCGCGGAAGAAGGCGAAGGCGCGGGGGTCTTCCCGGTAGCGCCGGAGCGTGCGCTCGAGCCTGTCGAGATCGGGCAGGATTTCGCTCCGGAACGCCTCGACCGGGTCCTCGCCGCGGCCGGTGCGCGCGAGGTAGGCGCGGAGCTTCGCCGGGCCGTCGCGCGTGCGGAAGAGCCAGTGGGTGAGGAGCCAGCTCTGGGCGTAGAAGAGTTCCGCCTGGCGGGGATCCTGCCGGTCGAAGGCGGCGCGGAGCAGGGCCTCCGGCCGCAGCCACTGGCCCTGGTCGATCCAGCGGAGCCGGTGCGGATCGGGGTGGCCGAACTCGATCCGGTTGGGCGCGAGGCGGGCGGTCATGAAATAGTCGGCGAAGCCCTCGACGTACCAGGCCGGGTAGGCGACGCGCGTGTCGGCGAACATGAAGTGATGGGCATATTCGTGGAGCAGGACGGTGCGGGCCTGGGCGGCGCCGGCGGCCGTCGAGACGAAGGCGGCGATTCCGCCGAAGGTCGCCCGGTAGAAGCCGGCGATGCCGGGGGGGAGCCGCTGGCCCGGCACCACGGCGGCAAGATCGGGGACGAGGTAGACATCTAGCCGGGGCAGGCCGGCGGGCAGGGCGCGGCCGGTGGCCTGGACGAGGAGGGCGCGATAGTCCTCGAGCTCGGCGACACGGGCGGCGGCCTCGTCCGCGCCTAGGGGTGCGAACAGGCGGAAGTTGGCGGATTCGGCCACCACCCAGCCGGCGCGGGCGGGCAGCGCGAGAAGGAGGAGGAGGCCGCAAAACGCTCGGGCAAGGGCGCCAGCGGGGGTGCAGAAGACGCGGCGGATGCCGCCTCGGCAGGCGGGCCGGTCCGGCCGCCTGGCTCGCCCGCAGGGACCTGCGGCCCTCATTCGGCGGGTGCTGGCGAAAGCCGCCAGCGCGCCGCCGTCACCTGCGGCTCGAGCGAAAGGCGGCCGATGATCTGCTCGATGGGGGCATCGGCCCTGCCCTCGCTCACCACCTCCGCCTCGACGGCGATGCGGTCGCTCTCCTCGATGTTCTGGCTGTCGAGGCGGCGCAGACGGAGGCCGGCGCTGGACACGCCCTGGAGGAGGAGGGCGCGGACATGGGCCTCGGCCTCGCCGCGGCTGACGACGGTGACGAGATAGCAGCGGTCGCCCTCGGGCTCGGGCACAGGCTGGGACTGGATGAAGCGCAGCACCGGGCGGAGCGCGACGTTGACCGCGATCACGAGCGCCGCGACGGCCGCGGCGCGCTCCCAGGCGCCGGCGCCGGCGAGCACGCCGACCGCCGCCGAGCACCACAGCGTTGCCGCCGTGTTGAGGCCGCGGACGTTGACTCCTTCGCGGAAGATGATGCCGGCGCCGAGGAAGCCGATGCCGGAGACGACCTGCGCTGCAACCCGGGTGGGGCTCGCTTCGCCGGGGAAGAGGTCGGCGAACAGGACGAAGCTGGCGGCGCCGAGGGCGACGAGCGTGTTGGTTCGAAGCCCCGCGAGCCGCTGCCGCCACTGCCGCTCGAGGCCGACGAGCGCGCCGAGGCCGACGGCGACGAGGAGGTTCAGCGCGGCGTCGAGCGTCTCGTCCATGGCCTTCCCCGATTCGGGCCCTACGGGAGCACCTGGTACCGCTGCCAGCAGCCCGGCGACGGGCGCAACTCCGAAGGCTAGAAGCGGAAGGCAGCCCCCAGCGTCATCCAGGTGGCGCGCTCGCCGCCGAGGTTGCGGCCGGCGACGAACTCGAGATCGATGTTGCCCGGCCGCAGCGTCGGGCGAAGCCCCAGCTGCATCCCCGGCCGCCCGGCGCCGGCGCCGAACAGCTCGGCGTGCAGCACGAGGCGCTCGGGGCGGAGCGTCTGCTCGAGGCGCGCCCCCCAGGTGACGCCGCCTTCGGGGCGCGCGATGAAGCCGCTCCAGCCGAGGTTCAGGTGGACGAGCGTGGAGCCCGTGGCCGCCCAGCTCAGCGCGGCGTTCGCGAAGGCCTCCGTATCCTCGCTGCGCGTGGGGACCCGCGCGCCCCCCGCAACCGACAGGCCGATCGCGCCGGCCTGCGCAGGCTCGGGCAGAAGGCGCGCCTTGGCCTGGACGCCGACGGCCGAGTCGCGCGCGCCCGAGAGGCGCTCGGTCTCGAGCGCGGCCGAGAACTCGAGGAAGGGCACGGCCCTTGGCGTGAAGGCGGGCACGAAGAAGACCCGGTGCCCGCCGGCCGTCACGGAGCCCCAGGTCTCGACCTGCCGTTCGCCGGCCGGCGTGACGAAGGAGTCGTCGGTGGCGTAGGGCCCCGACGCGCGCGCGGGGCAGGCGGCAGCGAGCGCCGCAAGGACGAGGAAGCGCATGGTCGATTCCCCCTTTGCCCGTCAGCCGCCGAGGAGGTCGGCGAGGAAGACGCTCGCGATGCCGAAGTAGATGACGACGCCGATGAGGTCCATGACGGAGGTGATGAGCGGCGCCGAGAGCGTCGCCGGGTCCACCTTCAGCGCCCGCGCGAGGAACGGGATGGTCACCCCGAACAGCGACCCGGCAACCGTGACGATGAGCATCGACAGCCCCACCACCCACAACACTTCGGGAAGCAGGCCTTCCTTGAAAATGAGGGCGAGCACCAGCTCGAGAACGGCCACGCCGATGCCGAGCGCGGCGGCGACCGGCACATCGCGCTTCAGGATCTTGAGCACGTCGCGCCAGACGGAATCCACCTGCCCCAGCGCCATGGCGCGGATGACGAGCGTGGCCGACTGGCTGCCGGTGTTGCCGCCCATGTCGATGATGGGGGCGATGAAGGCGGCGAGCACGATCACCTCGGCGAGGATCTCCTCCTGCGCGGCGACGAAGAGCGAGGAGATCATGCCGAAGGCGGTGAGGAAGGCGAGCCAGACGTAGCGCGCCCGGAACATGGTCCAGAAGCTCGAGCTGACCATGTCGATGTCGGGGCCGCCAAGGGCCGAGGTGCCGCCAAAGCGGGTGAGCCGGCGGGCGAGTGCTTCCTCGGCGACGTCGAGCGCGTCGTCGACCGTCACGATGCCGACCAGCATGTCGGACGAATCGATCACGGGAATGGCAAGGAGGTCGTAGTCGGCGATCTTCTCGGCGACCGATTCGCGGCTGTCGTCGACCCGGGCGAAGACGACGTCGGTCGTCATGATGTCGGCGACGCGCTGGTCGTCGGCGCTCACGAGCAGGTCGCGCAGCGAGACGACGCCGACGAGGCGGCGGTCCTCGTCGGTCACGTAGGCGTCGTAGATGGTCTCGCGGTCGGGCGCCTCGCGGCGGAGCGCCTCGATTGCCTCGCGCACGGTGAGCGAAGGCGCGAGGCGGGCGTAGTCCGAGGTCATGATCGACCCGGCCGTCCCTTCCGGGTAGCTCGCAAGCCGGCGGATGTCCTCGCGCTCGGCAGCGGCGAGGCCGGGGAGAAGCGCGTCGCGCTCGTCCTCGGGCAGCGACTTCCAGAGGTCGGCGCGCTCGTCGTGCGGCATGTCGGTGAACAGCCGCTGCAGCGCGGCGCGCGGCATGGCACGGGCGATCGCGACCTGCTGGGCGGGCGCGAAGTAGCCGAAGGCGCCGGCCGAAACGTCGGGCGGAAGGGCGGCCAGCACGGCGGCGACCTGCGCGGCCTCGAGCCCGGCGATCGTGTCGACGATGTCGGCCGGGGGCATGTCCTCGAGCGCGGCGCGGATGGCCTTGCTGTCGCCGGCGGCGAGGAGGGCGAGGAGCGCGTCCTCGGCGATCCGGGTGGTGGTTTCCATGGGGGTCTCCTGGCGGTCCGTGGGAGGAGCCGGCAGGAGCGGCGCTCAGCCGTCCCGCCGGGGCTGCGTCAGGGCGCCGGCCGCGCCGAAGGGCAGCGCGGCCGGCCGGGCTGGTCCGGGATCCATGGCCGGTCTCCTCAGGCAGCCGCGCGGGCGAGCGCCCGGTTTGCGAGCCGGGCCGCGAGACGCCGTGGTGCAGGCTTGGGCGCGCGTGCGAGCGGCCGCGCGGCGGCAGGCGCGAACCAGGGGTGGGCAACCTCGACCCAGCGGCAGACGAGCCCGCCAGGCGTTGCCTCCCACCGCATCTCGAGGCGGGCTGCTGGCGCCGCGCGGGCGCCATGGGGGAACTGCACGACCTTCGTCATGGGCCACCTCCTTTCCGCTTCCCGTGCGGGGGGTGGCCGGGGTGGCTCTAGGCGCGCACCTCGCGGCTCGTCCGGCCCGCGCCGGGAGCTTCGCTGCTGACGGGCGCTTCCGCGCCCAAACTCGAGCCTTCGTCCATCACGCTCTCTGTCGAGACACTCCGGTCCGGCCGGAGCCCGCGGCACATGGGCCTGTCGGCCTTCGGTGTCAACCCTTGCGTTGGCCGACGGGCGGGCCTAGGGCACGGGGGTCTTCGGGGAGTAGCCGACGGGGCGTGGTGCCCCGGCTCCGCGTCAACAGGCTTGGCCGTCCCGGCCTTTCGGGCGGCCATGGCGCGGAGGGCCGGAGGGCCTGGCGAGACCGACGGCGGGGGTGCCTGCCACGGGCCGGCGGGCGCGCCCGTCGTCGCCCGTCCCCCGGCCCCGGAGCGTTCCCGCCATGGAAGCCTTCCTCGTTTCCACGGGCCTCGTCGCCCTCGCCGAGATCGGCGACAAGACGCAGCTCCTTGCCATCCTGCTCGCCGCGCGGTTCCGCCGGCCCTGGCCGATCCTCGGCGGGATCGTCGCGGCCACGCTTCTCAACCATGCGCTCGCCGCAGCCGTCGGAGCAGCGGCGGCGGAGTGGCTTTCCGGGCCGTGGTTCGGCCGCGCGGTCGGGCTCGGCTTCCTCCTAATGGCCGCCTGGGCGCTCGTCCCCGACCGGGCCGACGAACCGCGCGTGCGCGACGGCGGGGTGTTCTGGACGACGGCGCTCGCCTTCTTCCTCGTCGAGATGGGGGACAAGACGCAGGTGGCAACCGCGCTTCTTGCCGCGCGCTACCAGGCGGTCGTCGCGGTCACGGCGGGGACGACGCTGGGGATGATGCTGGCCAATGCGCCGGCGGTGTGGCTGGGCGAGCGGATCACGCGCGTGGTGCCGCTCAGGTGGGTGCGCCTCGGCGCGGCAGGGGTGTTTGCGGCGCTCGGCCTCTGGGTGCTCGCCTTCGGCCTCGGCTGAAGGGGGCTGGGCTGTACGCGCCCAGCCGAGCGGGCGTCGGGCCGGGCGTTGCGCGGCCTGACCGGGCGTTGACCCTGTGGCGCCCAGTTCGGCGAGGCGTTGGGTATCTTGCAGACTTTTGTCCGGTTGCATTGATGCGGCTTTTGCGCATGCGCGCTCTCCTGCCCCGCCGTCTTCGCTCGAACGCGTGCGCTGAGCCTGTGCGAGATCGCAGCGGCGCGTGGGCTGAGGGCCTCGGAGGCTGATGTCGCGGCAGGGAAGACGCACGGCGCGAAACCAGATAGTCTGCTGGGCATGAGCATCGATGACGTCTTTAGTGCCCCTGCGCCAGGCCAGATTTCGGAGTTGCCAGCCGATCGACTGGAGCGGGCAATGGTCCTCCGCAATGGGTTGGTCGCCCTCTGCGAGGGAGCCAAGCGAATCGATGACGCCGTCTATCGGCTGCTGCGCCGGGAGCTGATGAACGACCCGGACGTTGCCCAACTGGTGCCGCCGTTCGTCCGCACGGCGCAGGACACCGGCGCGATGTGGGCGTTCCTTAAAGACCTCGCTCCTCAATGGGAGCCGCGTCGGCGGTTCGTCCGCGAACAGTTCGCCCCGCTCATCGAACGGCTGGAGCGAGGTGTACCACTGGCCGACTCGGTCATTTCCGACACGCTTACCGCATTCAATGCCGAGGCGGTCACTGCTGCATGGAACAAGGCCCTTACCCGCCGCGAATCCGATCCGACGGGCGCCATCACCATGGCCCGAACGCTGCTTGAGACGGTCTGCAAGCACATCCTCGAAGACGAGCAAGGAAATGCGTCCTACGCTCCGAACGACGACCTGCCGAAGCTGTATCGGCTGGTCGCGAAACGACTGAACCTGGCTCCAACGCAAGACACCGAAGAGGCCGTCAGGCGAATTTTTGGCAGCGCCATCAGCGTCGTCGAGGGGCTCGCCACGCTGCGCAATCGCGTGAGCGATGCGCACGCGCCGAACGGAAGACGGCCCTTCAAGGTCGCTCCGCGTCACGCCGCTCTGGCCGTGAACATGGCGGGAACTGTGGCCCTCTTTCTGGTGGAGACGGCGCAGGCGCGGTCGGCTGCACCCTCGGCATCATGAAAGGTTCTGCGCTGCGGAAAGCTGATCGGAGGACCGACAACCGGCGCCCCGTGCGTGTCCGGTCAGCAATTGGATGGGCAGGGGCCGGTCAGGGGCGGGCGAGTGCGGCAATGCGCTCGACCGTGTCGGCCTCGGCGGCCGGCTTGTCGGCGCGGATGCGGGCGATCCTCGGGAAGCGCAGCGCGATCCCCGACCTGTGTCGGGCGCTCGCTGCGACGCCCTCGAAGGCCACTTCGAGCACGAGCGCCTTCTCGACCTCGCGCACCGGGCCGAAGCGGGCGACCGTGTGTTCGCGCACCCACCTGTCAAGCCAGGCGAGTTCCTCGTCGGTGAAGCCGAAATAGGCCTTGCCGACGGGAAGGAGCGTGCCGTCCGGCCCCCAGGCGCCGAAGGTGAAGTCGGAGTAGAAGCTCGAGCGCCTGCCGTGGCCGCGCTGGGCATACATCAGCACACAGTCGGCCGTCAGCGGGTCCTTCTTCCACTTCCACCACAGCCCCGTCACGCGGCCGGCCAGATAGGGCGCGTCGCGGCGCTTCAGCATCACCCCCTCGATGCTGGCATGCGGCGGCCGGGCGCGGGCCTCGGCGAGCGCGGCGTGATCGGCCACGGGAACGAGGGGGGAGAGGTCGAAACGGTCGGGGGGAAGGCAGGCGATCACCCGCTCGAGCCTTGCCCTGCGCGCCGCCCAGGGGAGCGGGCGCAGGTCCGCGCCGCCTTCGGCGAGGAGGTCGTAGGCGCGCAGGAACACCGGCAGCTCCCGGAGCAGGCGGGCATCGGGCGCCTTGCGGTTCAGGCGCTGCTGGAGGGCATGGAAGCCGGCCGGGGTGCCATCGGGGCTGCGCACCAGAAGCTCGCCGTCGAGCGCGAGCGGGGTGTCGGGGAGCGCGGCGACGAGGTCGGGGAAGGCGGCGGAAATGTCGTTGCCGTCGCGCGAGAAGAGCCGGCGCTCGCCAGGTGCCGAGACCGCCTGGGCGCGGATTCCGTCCCACTTCCACTCGATGGCGTGCGCGGCAAGGTCGAGCGCCGCGGGCGCCTCGAGCGGGTGGGCGAGCATGAAGGGCCGAAAGCCGGCGCCGGGGCCAGCCTCGGGCCAGGGGCCGCGCCCCTCGGCCCAGGCGAAGAGCGCCTCGTAGGGCGGGGCGAGCCCGTGCCAGACTTCCTCCACCTCGGCGACGGGAAGGCCGAAGCGCTCGGCGAGCGCCACGCGGGCAAGCCGCGCGCCCGCCCCCACCCGCAGCGCGCCGGTCGCGAGCTTGAGGAGGGCGAAGCGGCCCGACGGGTCGAGCCGGTCAAGGAGTCCGGCGAGCACCTGGGGCGCGGTCGCGCGGGTGGCAGCGCGCAGGCGTTCGACCGCCTCGGCAAGGCTCGGGGGCTCGCCGCGCACCGGGCCCGGCCAGAGGAGGGAGACGGTCTCGGCGAGGTCGCCCACATAGTCGTAGGAGAGGCGGAAGAGGACGGGATCGACCCGCGCCTCGGCAAGCGCGCGGACGAGGGCCGGCTTGACCGCGGGAAGGTCGAGGCCGCCGGTGAGCGCCGCGAGCGCGAGGCCCCGGTCGGGATCGGGCGTGGTGGCGAGATGGTCGCCGATGAGACGGAGCTTGGCGCTGCGCTGCGGCGCGGTCGAGAGCGCGTCAAGCAGGGCGGCGAAGCGCTGCATTGGGGTCGGCTCAGTCCGCCTCGTCCTCGCGGCCGACGAGGTGGAGCGCGCGGGCGCGGAGCTGGCGCGTCTCGCACCAGTGGACGAGGGCGTCGTCACGGCCGTGCGTGACCCAGACCTCACGGGGGGAAAGCTCGGCGATGGTCGCCGTGAGCTCGTCCCAGTCGGCATGGTCGGAGACGATGAGCGGAAGCTCGGCGCCGCGCTGGCGGGCGCGGGCTCGGATCCGCATCCAGCCCGAGGCCATGGCGACGAGCGGGTCGGGCAGGCGGCGCGACCAGCGGTCGGCAAGGGCCGAGGGCGGAGCGAGCACGATGGCGCCCCGAAGTTCGTCCTTCGGCGTTCCGGCAACGGGGCGGAGATCGCCGAGCGGGATGCCATGGGCGGCGTAGAGCGCCATCAGCCGCTCCATCGCGCCGTGGAGATAGATGGGGGCCCGGTGGCCGGCCGCGCGCAGCAGGGCAACAAGGCGCTGCGCCTTGCCGAGCGCATAGGCGCCGACGAGGAGCGCGCGATCGGGGTTGGCGGCGCGGGCAGTGAGCAGGCGGGCGACCTCGCCCTCGGGCGGGGGGTGGCGGAAGACGGGCAGCGCGAAGGTCGCCTCGGTGACGAGGATGTCGCAGGGGATGGGCGCGAAGGGCGCGCAGGTGGGGTCGGGGACGCGCTTGTAGTCTCCGGTCACGACGATGACGGTGCCGTCGGGCCCCTCGAGGCGGATCTGGGCAGAGCCGAGGATGTGGCCGGCGGGGTGGAGGGAGACGGCAACGCCGGCGAAGTCCGCCCGTTCGCCACAGGCAAGGGGGTGCGGGGTGGCGGGCGCCTGGCCGCGCGCGGCCATGATGGCGAGCGTCTCGGCCGTGGCCCAGGCCTCGCCATGGCCGGCGCGCGCGTGGTCGGCATGGCCGTGGGTGACGAGCGCGCGGGCGACGGGGCGCGGCGGGTCGATCCAGACGTCGGCGGCCGGCAGGTGGAGGCCGTGGGGTTCGATGGCGATCCACGCGGGCGGGCGCATGGGGGAGACCTAGGGCCTCTTCCCGGCCGGTGCCAGTTCCGCGCGCTTGCGTCGCCGCCGCCGTTCCGGCAACGCGCGGCGCGTGGCTGCGCTCTTCGGGGGATTTGCCGTGATTCTTGCCTCTGCCGTTTCGGTTGCGGCCGCGGCCCAGGGCGGAGCGGCAGGGAGCGGGGGCCCCGGTTCGCAGGCCGATCCGCTGGCACCACGGGCGGGCGTGGAAGCGAAGGTCTCGCCGCTCGCCGAAGTGACGCTCGCCGTTGCCGATCTCGACGCGGTCGCGCGCTTCTTCGGCGACGGGCTTCGCATGGCCTGCACCCGCGCCCGGCTCGACGGCGAGCCAGCGACGCATTTCCGCCGCCACCATGGGCTAGCGGGCGACGGCCCGGTCGAGCTCCTCTCCTGCACGCGGCCCGGCGTGCCGGGTGCAGCGCGGGTGCGGGCCGTGCGCCTGGGGCCCGAAGCGCCGGCAGCGCGGCCGGGGCACGACGCAAGGCTTCCCGGCGGGCTCTCGCTCGGCTTTCCCTCGGCCGGCAACGCAGCGCTCCTCGAGCGGATCGAGGGGCTCGGCTTCCGCTCCTCGGCCGGGCTCACCAACATCACCCTGCCGCGCGGCGACGGCACGACCTACACGGTGGGCGAAGTCCATCTGCTGGCGCCCGAAGGCCTCTACGCGCTCGGCATCGACCGCGGGGAGATGGCCCCCGTCGGGCCGATCGACCATCAGGCAGGCGTGGGCGGGCCGGCCTATTCGGGCGCGATGGTCACCGACCTCGAGGCGGCCGCGCGCCTTCTGGGCTCGGTGGTCGGCTTCGAGAAGCGGCGCGAGGTCGAGCTCGAGAGCGCAGGACCCGAGGGCGGCCTCGGCCTTCCCGCCGGCACGAAGTTCGATTTCCAGCAGTGGTTCGCCCCCGGCGCGGCGAGCGGCTATGTCATCCTGATGCGCCTCAAGGCCAATGCCCGGCCGGCGGTGGCGCCGGGAGGGTTCGCAGCGCGCGGGCTTGCCATGTGGAGCTTCGAGGTGGCCGACGATCTTGGCCTTCGGGCGCAAGCCGCGCGGGCGGCGGGCGTTGCGGTTCGCGCCGGGCCGGCCGACGTGCCCGATGGCACCGGCTGCCGCCGGAGCCTGGTGCTCGACGGCGGCGACGGCCTCCTCGTCGAGCTTGTCGCGCGCACTGCCTCGGCCTGCTGACCCCTAGTTCCAGCGGCTCTGCCGGGAGAGATAGTCGAGCGCGGCCTTGCCGTCGGGCGGAAGGGTGCCGAGAAAGAGGCCGGGGGCATGGCGGGAGCGGTGCGCCTGGTATTCGGCCAGCACGAGATCGGTGTGGACGTTCGGCTGGCGGTGGCGGGCGCGGAACTCGGCGATCGGGATGGGCGCGAGCACCAGCTCCTCCACCTGGGTCTTCGCCTTCGCCACCACCTCGCCGCGGGGGCCGTAGAGCGCCGAGCCGCCGCCGCCGGCGGCCTCGAAGAAGCCGCGGATGCCGGGCGAGATGGCGTTGTTGCAGATGGCGGTGTAGACGCCGTTGTAGTAGCTGGTGGCCTGGACATCGAGCTCGGAGAAGCCGCCGCTCGCCGTGCGCAGGATGATCTCCGCGCCCTTCATCGCCATGGCCCGCACATATTCGAACTCGCGCTGGGTGGACGTGGTGGCGAGGTTGCCGAGCGGCGTGCGGGTGACGGGGACCACCGCGTCGCGGCCATACATCTCGACATAGCGGTCGAGCACATTGTGGATGGTGGTGGTGAACAGCTCGAAGCCGGCGAAGACGCCGATGATGTTGCGCGCCTTCCAGTGCTTGTCGGCGATCCGGCCCTCGCTGTCGATGAGCGTGGTGATGGAGAGCAGGTGGCCGGGCCAGTCCGGGTCGCGGGCGTAGGAGCCGAAGACAATCCAGCAGCCATGGCGGCGGGCGCGCGCGGCGATCGCCTCGGTCTCCTCGCCGGGGATGTCGATGGCGACGTTGAGCGCCTGCCGCCGGTCCCACTCCCAGGACCAGCCGGTGATCGGGAATTCGTGGAAGAAGAGGAGGTCGGCGCCGCCGCCATAGGCCTGGGCGGCGTCGATGAGCTCGAGCATGTGGGCGAGGTTCTCGGCCCGGCCGCGGCGGGCGGCGGCCGCGCTCGTGCCGTCGATCGGGCGGACCCGGCTCTGGACGATTCCGAGCCGCACCACCGGCCGGGCGAGCGGCACCGTCTCGTAGGTGCCGTCCGCGCGCACCGAGATGGCATCGGGCCCGCGCCCCATGGCGGCAGAGGCGGGGGCGGTCGGGAGGGCAGCGGCCCCCGTGCCGGCGGCAAGGCCGGTGAGAAGCGTCCGGCGGGAGATGTCTGCAAGCGGGTCGGTCATGGCTGGAACTCGAGCGGATCGGTGAGGATGCCCGGGTGCTTCGCTGCGACCTCAGCGAGGAAGGCGGGCGGGAGATCCTCGAGGCGGTGGGTCTTCATGCCGACCGCGCGCCAGAGCTGGGCGCCGGGCGTGCCGGGCGGCATCTCGAGCCAGGTCTGCCACTCGGTCTGGCTGGTCCAGGCGCTGGTCGCGGGAAGGCTGGTGCGCTTCGGGTCGAGGAGGTCGGCGGTTGCGACCACCCAGTCGTCCTGGGTATATTCGGTGCGGGCCCTGGTCGCGCCCTTGGGTGTCCAGCGGGTGAAGGCGACGCGGCTGACGAAGGTGACATCGCCCATGGTCACGAACTCGAGCCGCGGCGGCCGGCCGAAGACGGTCGACTCCATGGTGAAGTTGGCGCTGACCTTCGGCCCCGTGGGCGTGAGCACCGAGCCCGAGATGCCGCCGCGGAACGGCGGGACCGGCACGGTCCGGCCGGTGACCGGGTTGGTCCATTCGGAGAGATAGGCGCCCGTCTCCGGGTCGGTATAGAAGAGGAAGCTCCGCGAGACCGTCTCGACATTGCCGTCGGGGAGCAGGCGCGAGCGCGACACGCTGCCCCCCTCGTAATCGTAGAGGCGGCGGCCATAGTCGGCGATCGGCAGGCCCTCGCCGGGCGTCAGGCCGAACACCTTGCCGCGGCTGTAGCCGTAGAGCGGGCGGCCCGAGAGATCGCCCTGGAGCTTCGCAAGCGTCAGCATGTGGAAGCGCGGGTCGTCGAGCGGCAGGGAGGGGGCCGGACCGCGTGCGCGGCGGGGTGCGGCAGCGGCAGGCACGGCGGCGAGCGCCGCGGCGGAAAGGCCGGCGGCCGAGAGGCCGAGGAGGTGGAGGGCGTCGCGTCGGTCCATGGGGGCTCTCTCTCAGGCAGTCAGGATCTCAAGCGCAGCGCGCTGGCCGGATTCCATCGCGCCCTCCATGCCGCGGGCGACTTCGGCGGTGTGCTCGCCGGCGAAGTGGATCCGGCCCGCCGCCTTCGGCAGCGCGCTGGCGAAGCGGGCGATCTGGCCCGGCGCCCAGCAGGCATAGGCGCCGCCGGCAAGCGGGTCGCGCGCCCAGGAGAGGGTACGCAGCGGGCGCAGCGCCCCCCTGGTCGCGGGGCGGAGCCGGGCGAGGTCGGCGAGGATGGCGGCGGTGGCGGCAGCCGGCTCCATCCGGTCCAGCCGGTCGGCCTGGAAGCCCGAGACGAAGGCGACGAGGCTCGTCACCTCGCGCCGGTCGGGCCCGTAGCGCAGCGCGACGAAGCGGCCGGCGAGCGTGTCGGTCCACATCGAGGGCGGCAGGCCATCCTCCTCCCAGAAGCGGCGGCGGGGGACGAAATGGGCCTGGAACACGCGGTTGTAGGGCAGGAGGTCGATTCCTTCCTGCTGCAGCGGCGGAAGGGCTGGCGAGAAGCTGACGAGGCGCAGCGCGCTTGCCGGAAGGGTCACGATGACCTGCCCGGCGCGGAAGCTGCGGCCGTCTTCCGCGAGAAGGGTCACGCCCCGGTCGTCCGCCTCGATCCGGCGGACGACAGTGCCGAAGCGCACCTTCTCCCCGAGTGCGCGGGCCATGGCATCGGGCAGGCGCTGGTTGCCGCCGGCAATCGCGAAGGCGCCGGGCCCGGCAGCCGACATGAGCTCGGCGTTGCGGAAGATGTGGAACCACATGAGCGCCGACATGTCGTGCGCGGAGTTGGCGTAGCTCGGGTTGGTGGCGAAGCCCAGGCGGAGAGAGTCCGCGCTCCAGCCCTTCTCGAGGAGGAGGGCGGCAACCGGGCGGTCGTGGACCGCCATCGCCGGGTCGCGCCAGGCGGCCGCCTCGGGGAGCGGGTTGAAGGGGCGGAGCGCCGAGAAGCTGACGCTCCACGGCGGGCGCGCCCGCATCTCGCCCGAATAGGGGTTGAGAGGATGGCTCTCCCAGCGGGCGAGCGGGATGAGCTCGCCGCGCAGGCCGATCACGGTCGAGTCGGCGGTGAATTCGGTGCGCTCGCGCACGTCGACGAGGGCGAGGCCGAGGCTCCGGGCGCGGTCGACGAGCCGGGCATAGCCGCTGCCGATGCCGTTGCCGCCGGCCTCGGGCCGGCCGGGCACGTCGTCGAGGGTCCACAGCCGCCCGCCGGCGCGCTCGCGGCCCTCGAGCACGAGGACGCGCGCGCCCGCCTCGGCAAGGACGAGCGCGGCCTCGAGGCCAGCAAGGCCGGCGCCGACGACGATGACGTCGGCCGTCTCGGCAGTTCCGGAGGCGGAGGCGGCGGCCAGAGCGCGCCCGGGGGCAAGGGCAGCGGTGGCGAGCGCAGCGCCGGCGGCAAGAACGGTGCGGCGGTCGGGCATGGTCAGAACTCCGGCTCCGCCGCTTCGGGCGGCACGATCGCGCAGTTGACGAGCAGCTGCTTCAGGTTGAGGCCGATGCGGCCCGCGCTTGGCTCGGTCCAGCCATAGGCGATTTCACGGCGGGCGCCGTCCTCCACTTCGGCGACATAGAGGGTGAGCGAATTGCGGGTGAAGACGCCCGGCGCATTGTTGTAGGCCCAGGCGACGTTCCTCAGGCGGATGGCGAGCGTGCGCGGGGGCTCCTCGGCGGTGGTGAAGACGGCCTCGCCACCCTGGTCGGGAAGCGTGAAGGGCCCGTGGCGGCGGAAGGGGATGGCGCGGCCGCCGCCGACTCCGGGGATGTCGACATGGCAGGTGAAGCTGCGCGCGCGGCGGAAGCGGGCGAGGCGGGCGCGGTCGTCCCCCGGCCCCTCGAGGAGCACGCCCTCGGCAAGGAGCAGGGTGCGGCGCTCGCCGCGGCAGCCGGGGGCGGCGCTGCCGCCGAACTGTCCCGCCTCGCGGAGGAGGAGCAGGGGGCAGACGCCGGGGCGGTCGGTCTCGAGCCGGACGAGATCGCCCGCGGGCACGAGGCGCCAGGTCTCGGTGGCCGTACCGCGCGTCACGCGGAAGGCGCGGGGGTCGGCCGGGTCGGCGGCGATGGCAAGGGCCTGGCGGGGGTGGGTGACGGCGTCGGCCTCGGTGCCGCCGGGCCGGTTGCGGCGGCCCTCGAAATAGGCCTGCTCGATGGAATCCCACTGGCCCGGGAGCCAGCGGGCAATCACCATGAGGTCGCGCTCGGCCGGCGGCTGGTCGGTGCCCTGGGCCCGTGCCGCGGTGGTCACGGCAAGGAGGGCCGCCGCGGCGAGCGCCTTCACGCGCTTAGAACCGCTTGGCGAGCGTGGCGCCGACGTTGCGCAGCCGCGGCGGGGTCACCGCGAAGTCGCGGATGTTGGCCGAGGAGACGTTCTGGCCGAGGAGGAAGGCGATCGCTTCGCCGGGCCGCAGCGCCGGGCGGAAGAAGGTCTGGCCAGTGTCGATCGAGCGCAGGATGTCGACCGGCGTGCGATCATTGAGGGCGTTGGTGACGAAGACCGAGACGCTCCAGCCGTCGCGCTCGAGGCCGCCGCGGAGGTTGAGATTCCAGCTGTCGCCCGACCAGCCGAGGTTGTCGACCTGGATGAAGCGGCGGGATTCATAGGCAAGGTTGGCGCTCAGGAAGGCGGAGACGCGGTTGCCAAGCTCGAAGTCGGCGTCGCCTCCCAGCGTCAGCTGGTGCTTGGGCGAGCGCGGCAGCGTGTTGCCACGGGCATTGCCGCGCAGCGCAAGAAGCTCGTTGACGGCAGCGAAGCGGGCCGGCGCGGCCGCCGCGAGCGCGGCGAGATAGTCGGCATAGCCCGGCGAGCCCGGCGCCTGGAAGGGGGGCAGCGGTGCCCGGGCGTTGAGCGCGGCCAGATCGGCCGCAGTGATGTAGAGGTCGGCCTGGTCGTCGGCGATGAAGTTCTTGATCTTCGCGTCGATGAAGGCGTAGCCGAGGCGGAGCGAAAGCCAGTCGGTCGCCCGCCAGGCGCTCTCGAGCTCGAAGCCCTTCACTTCCGAGCGGCCGACGTTCGAGGTGAAGGAGAGCGAGCCGAGCACCCCGTCGCGGCGCTGGACCTGGATGGTCTCGGTCAGCTGCTGGTTCTTCCAGTCGATGTAGTAGAAGGCGCCATTGAGGGTGAGGCGGCGGTCGAACAGCTCGGTCTTGGCGCCGATCTCGTAGCTCCAGGCTTCCTCCTCCCTGAAGGTGTCGAGGCCGAGGCCGACGAGGCGGGCGACCTCGCTGTCGTCGTAGATGGCGTTGTAGGCGCCGGAGTTGAAGCCGCCGGGCTTGTTGCCCTTGGCCGCCACGCCGTAGACCATGACCGTGTCGGAGAGGCGGTAGTCGACGGTGAAGCGCGGCAGGAAGCTCTTGTAGGTGGCAACACCAAGCGGCGCCCGAATGTTACGGCGGAAGGTGGTGGTGCCGACGGTTGCCGTCGAGGTGCCGATGGTCTCGAGATCATCCTCCTGGTAGCGGCCCTCGGCCGAGAGGGTGAGGCCCTCGAACAGGTCGAACTGGACCTGGCCGAACAGCGCCCAGTTGTCGACGTTGTTGCGGAAGACCGCGTTGCGGACGATGCGGGCCGGGTCGTCGCCGATGACCCAGGGCCGCGGCGGAGGCCCGGGGAAGGTGAGTGCGGCGCTGAAATTGTCGCCGAGGCTGCGCTCGCGGTAGATGTAGGCGCCAACCAGGCCGCGCAGCCGCGTATCGGCAGGGCTCAGCAGCTTGACCTCGCCCGAGACGTCGCGCGCGCCCGAGCCGGTGATGGTCTCGAAACCGAGCACGCGCCGTTCGGTATAGTCCTGGTCGACGGCGGTCGTCTGGCGGAAGCGGTTCCAGGCGCCGATGCCAACCAGCGTCCAGTCCCCGAGCTCTTGGTCGATGCGCAGGCTGGTGCGGATGGTGCGCCGGTCGAGCGCGTGGGGGAAGCCGGCGGCCCGGTAGACGCTGGTGCTGAGGGAATATTGGTCGAGCGAGCCGATCTCGCCGCAGAAATAGCCGCGGGTGCGGGTGCGGGCGACCGGCCGGCGTGCCGGCGCCGGGCCCACGCCGATGATCTCGGGCAGGAAGCAGTTGAGCGCGCCGTTGTTGACGAGCTCGCCGGGGACGGGGAGCGTCTGGCCGGGGATACGGCCAAGCAGTGCGATGGGGAAATGCCCGTCCTGGTCCTCCATGTAGTGGACCCGGGCGACGATGTTCAGCGTCTCGTTGGGCGTGGCGCGCAGCGTCATGCCGACCGAGTTGGACTTCTCCCGGCCGAGCTTCTCGGCAGGATCAGCGAGATTCTCGTACTGGCCGCCGAACCGCCAGACGCGGCCGTTGATCTCGGCGTAGAGCCGGTCGCGCAGGATCGGCGCCGAGGCAAAGGCCGAGAGCTCGCGAAGCCCATCCTCGCCGAGGCTGAGCGCTGCCCGGCCGCGGAACTCGTTGTCGGGCTGGCGGGTGATGAAGTTGATGGCACCCGCGAAGGTGGCGCGGCCGAACAGCGCCGCCTGCGGGCCCTTGATGACCTCGACGCGTTCGAGCGTGTCGAGATTGTAGGCGGAGAGCGAGCCGAGGACGAACACGCCGTCGAGGAAGAAGGCGGCGTTGGGCGCGCCCTGGATGTTCGACATGCCGCGGATGACGGGGCGGTCGAAGTTGCGGCCGAAGGCCTGGCGGTAGGAAAGGCCCGGGGTCAGGTCGGCAATGTCGTTGACCGAGCGCAGCGTCTGCCGCTCGATCGTGTCGGCGCTGACCGCAGTGATCGAGAGCGGCACATCCTGCAACCGCTCCTCGCGCTTGCGCGCGGTGACGATGATGTCGTTGGGGGAGCCGGAGGCCGATGCCGTCTCCTGCGCGTGAGCAGCCGGCGCTGCGCCCGGCAGCGCGCCGAGCAGGAGGGCAACGCCAGCCACGCCGGAAAGAACGGCGCCCCGAACCGAAACATGATCCTCCAGCATCCCCGTCTCCCTGGCCCGAAGTGTTCCGGCTTCGCCGGATTTGTCCGGACAAGTTGCGGCCTTCGCGCGAACCTGTCAACAGGATGAACGGGCCGAAGCGTAGGCCGGCCGCAAGCTAGCGGGTGGCGGCCCTGAGATAGGCAATGACGGCCGCGCGGTCCTCGGGCTTCGGGAGGCCGGCAAACGCCATGGTGGTGCCGGGGACGGCCCGGCCCGGCCCTGCGAGGAAGCGGTCGAGCGCGGCTTCGTCCCAGAGGATCCCCGACTCGCGCAGGGGCTTCGAATAGGCGGCAAAGCCCGGCCGGCTGGCAGCCGCGGCACCGAACAGGCCGTGGAGATTGGGGCCCACCTTGTGCGGCTCGCCGGCAGCGAGCGTGTGGCAGGCGCGGCACTGGAGGAAGAGCAGGCGCCCGCGGGCGGCCGGGTCGGCGGTCTGGGCGGAGGCCGGAACAGACAGCGCCAGCAGCCCGAGCGCGGCGGTCGTGCAGGCGAGGCGGGCCGGGTGCATCAGCGCGGCACCTGCGGGATCGCGGCCGCCACCTCCGGGCCGGGCGTGCTGGCATAGGCGGGCGGCTGCACCCGGCCGGCCATGTAGGGCGGCGGCGGCAGCTCTGGGTGGACGGTGACGGTGAAGCTGCCGGCGGGCGGGTCGAGGCGGAGCGGGCGGATCCGTTCCTGGTATTCGCGCGAATACCAGAAGGCGCGCGCGTGGGCGAGGCAGGGGAAGCGCACGACGAGGATCGACTCGTTCGCCGGCGGGTCGCCTTCGAACACGTCCACCCGGCGCGGGTCGTTCAGATAATAGCCGTCGAGCGCGGGGTAGAGGCCCGAGGCGCGCAGCGCCTCCGCATAGCGGGCGAGGCGCTCGCGGTCGGCAAGCAGACCGCGCACGATCATGAGGACCGGCCGGCCGTCGCAGCGCTCGGGGTCGAGCGTCGGCTGCCCGGCAACCGGCGAAGGGACATCGCGCGGCGGCGGCTCCGCCGCCAGGGCGGGAAGGCCCGGCAGGGCGGCAAGGGCCAGAAGCACGGAAGGGACAAGGCGGCGCGCCGGCCCTGCCCGCCCCTTGCCCCAGCCAAGCGACGCGTCACCCATGCCGGCGCGCGCTATCCCCGGCGCGTGAGACAAGCAAGCCACCCGTGCCAGACGCCCGGAAGCGCAGCGGAGGTTGGTGTTCGCGCCGCGCCGGCCTAGGGTGCGGCGCGATGACCCTCGTCGAGATCGCCGCCGCCGCCATCGAGGGTCTGGCTGCGATCGTCTTCTTCTCGATTCCCGTCGCCGGGGTTCCGGTGCAGCTCATCGTGCTGTGGCTCGCCGCGGCGATGGTCTTTGCAACCTTCTGGCTCGGCGTGCCGCAGCTCCGCGGCTTCGCGCTCGGCTGGGGCGCGCTGTTCGGGAAGCGGCAGGATGCCTCCGCGCCCGGGGGAGTCTCGCAGTTCCAGGCGCTTTCGACGGCGCTTGCGTCCACCGTCGGGCTCGGCAACATCGCCGGCGTCGCCGTGGCGGTCGCGACCGGCGGGCCCGGGGCGATCTTCTGGATGGTCGTCATCGGTTTCTTCGCGATGGCGCTCAAGTGCGCCGAAGTGACGCTGGGGCTCATGTTCCGCGACGAGCTGGCCGGCGGCCGGGTGGTGGGCGGGCCGGCCACCACGCTGATGCGCGGTCTCGCCTCGATCGGCTTCCCGCGGCTCGGCCGGCGGCTGGCGCGGTTCCACGCCGTCTTCATGATCGTGGGCTGCATGTCGCTCTTCCAGGTGAACCAGGCCGAGATCCAGGCGGCAGCGGCCTTCGGCTTCGAGGCGCCCGCCCTGTTCGGCCTTGGCTTCGCCGTGCTGATCGCCCTCGTCCTCCTCGGCTCGATCGGCTGGATCGGCCGGGTGACCGGCCGGCTGGTGCCGGCCATGTGCCTCCTCTATGTCGCCGCCTGCCTGGCCGTGATCGGTGCCAACCTCGACGCGCTTCCCGAGGCGCTGGTCAAGATCGTCGCGCAGGCCTTCGATCCGGTCGCCGTGGCCGGCGGGGCGGTCGGCGTCTTCATCATCGGGATGCGGCGGGCCGTCTATTCCTCGGAGGCCGGAATCGGCACGGCCGTTGTCGCGCACGTCCAGGCGCGCACGCGCGAGCCGGCGAGCGAGGGGATGGTCGCGCTCATCGAGCCGTTCGTCGACACGGTCGTCATCTGCACGCTCTCGGGGCTGACGCTTGTCGTGACCGGCATGTACATGGAGGATCTGACGGGCGTGGCCATGACCTCGGCGGCGCTTGCCACCGTCATTCCCGGCGCACCCGCGATCCTCGCCGTCGTGGTCTTTCTCTTCGCCTATTCGACCGTGCTCGCGAACGGCTTCTACGCCGCCGAGGCCTTCCAGTTCCTGACGCGCCATTCGCGCTGGCACGAACTCGGCTTCAAGGCCGCCTACTGCGCGGCGCTGCCGCTTGGCGCGCTGCTCGAGCCGGGGCAGATCCTCGACATGGTGGACTCGGCCTTCTTCCTGATGGCCGTGCCCAATGTCATCGGCATCTATCTCCTCGCCGGGCCGCTGCGGCGCGAGGTGAACGGCTTTCTGGCCCGGCACGGGCAGGCGCGGGTGGTGGAGGAGAGGACATGAGCGCAGGCGAGATCGTGGCGCACGGCGCCGAGACGGGGGCGAGCGCCTATGCGCTGGCCATTGACGTGCGCGGCCACACCATCCTGGCGGACGAGCCGGTCGAGGAGGGCGGCGGCAACCTCGGGCCCAACCCCTATGATCTTCTGGTCGCAGCGCTCGCCGCCTGCACGGCGATGACGGTGCGCTGGTATGCGCTGCGCGAGCGCTGGCCGCTCACGCGCGTGGCCGTCGAGATCCGCCACCGCAAGGGCGGGCCGGGTGCAGCGAGCCCGCGGCAGGACGTGTTCGAGAAGTGCGTCACGATCGAGGGCCCCGAGCTCGACGAGGAGCAGCGCAAGAAGCTCCTGGACGTGGCGGCGAAGTGCCCGGTGCAGCGCACGCTCGAAGGCACGCCGCTCATCCTGACCCGCTGCGGGGACGCCGCCTGAGGTTGCCCTCGCCGCCCGGGCTTCCTATCGCCCCGGGCATGGCGGTCTCTCGGCGCACGGTCATCCTCGCAGGCGCGGGCGGGCTCGCGCTCGTCGGCGCGGGTGCGTGGTGGCGGGTGTCGCGGGTACCCGAGACGGCGACCGCGCCCTGGGATCTCGCCGGCCCGCCGCCCGCCGACGTGCGGCTCGATGCGTTCCGCCACGCCATCCTCGCCCCCAGCGCGCACAACCTCCAGCCCTGGCGCATCCGGCTCGATGGCGAGGACTCGGCGACGCTTTACTGCGACCTCGACCAGCGGCTGCCCGAGGCCGACCCGTTCGACCGGCAGCTGACCATCGGCTTCGGCTGCTTCCTCGAGCTCGCCCGCATGGCGGCGGCCGCGCGGGGAGTCGCGATGGAGATCGTCCCCTTCCCCGAGGGCACGCCGCCCGGCGGCCGGGAGGGCGGGCTCGATGCGCGGCCGGTGGCGCAGCTCACCTTCGCGCCGCGCGCGGGGCTGCCGCCCGACCCGCTGTTCGCCCATGTCGCCGCCCGGCGCTCGAACAAGGCAGCCTATGACCTGTCGCGCCCCGTGGACCGGCGCGAGCTCCGGCAGCTGACCGCGAACGGGCTCGACTGGCGGGTGCGCGGCACCACCACCCCCCGTTTCGTCGAACCCATCCGCGA
The DNA here is from genome assembly GCF_015354055.1 of Thermaurantiacus tibetensis. Lineage (GTDB taxonomy): Bacteria > Pseudomonadota > Alphaproteobacteria > Sphingomonadales > Sphingomonadaceae > Thermaurantiacus > Thermaurantiacus tibetensis. The sequence goes on along the minus strand of NZ_JACHTM010000002.1, from coordinate 386,396 downwards.
CCTGGTGCTCGAGGCGCTTGCGATCGAGCTTGGCACGCCGCGGGTCCATCGCGAGACCGTGGGCCTGATGCGGATCGGCGCGCGCGAGGTGGACGCCTCGCCCGATGGAATCGCGCTTACCGGCCCCGCCGTCGAGGCGGCGGCGGCAGTCGGCCTCATGACCCGCGAGGCGCTCGCCGAGCCGGGTTCGGCCATGTTCGAGACCGGCGCCCGGCAGCTTCGCGCAAGCCATGCCGCAACCCCGGCCTTCCTCTGGGTGGTGACCGACCGCAACGACCGCGAGAGCCAGCTGCGCGCCGGCCGGGTCTATGTGCGGGCCAACCTCGCCGCCACCTCGCTCGGCCTTGCCATGCACCCGGTGAGCCAGGCGCTGCAGGAATATCCCGAAGTCGCCGATGTCCATGCCCGCCTGCACGCGCTGCTGGTGCCCGAGGGCGGGCATGTGCAGATGCTCGCGCGTGTCGGCTACGGCCCTGAAGTGCCGCCCTCGCCGCGCCATCCGCTGGAGGCGAAGCTGGTCTGACGCCTATCGCGCCGCGGCAATCACGCCGGATGCCTCGAGCCGGGCGAGCTCGGGCTCGGCAAGCCCCAGCACCTCGGCGAGGATGGCGCGCGTATGCTCGCCGAGCCGGGGCGGGGCGGAGCGGACGCTGGCGGGCGTCGCCGAGAGGCGCTGCGGGTAGCCGACCACATGGATGGGCGTGCCGTCGGCCCGCGCAACGGTGGCGACCAGGCCGGTCGCTTCGACCTGCGGGTCAGCGAAGACCTCCGGCAGGCTGTTGATGGGGCCGGCCGGCACGCCGGCCTCGGTCAGCGCGGCCAGGAGCGCCTCGCGCGGGCGCTTCGCCGTTTCCGCCGCGATCTCGGCCTCGAGGAGCGCGCGATGGGTCTGGCGGCCGGCGTTGGTCGCGTAGCGCGGGTCTCCGGCGAGGTCGGGCCGGCCGAGCACGCGGGCAAGTGCTGCGAACTGCCGGTCGGAGCCGACGGCGATGATGAGCGTGCCGTCGGCGGCCGGGAAGTCGCGGTAGGGCACGACGGTGGCATGCGCGTTGCCCGAGCGCTGCGGCACCCGCCCGGCGTTGAGCCAGTTCGCCCAGTGGTTCGCGAGCATCGCCACCTGCGCCTGGAGGAGGCCGGCGTCGATGTGCTGGCCCTGGCCGGTGGCGCGCGCATGGTGAAGCGCGGCGAGCATCGAGATGGTGGCGTAGAGGCCGGTTGCGAGATCGGCGACCGGGATGCCGGCGCGCAAGGGGCCGCCGCCGGGCTCGCCGGTCAGGGACATGAGGCCGCCCATGCCCTGGATGAGGAAGTCATAGCCCGCTTCCTTCGCGCGCGGCCCGGTCTGGCCGAAGCCGGTGATCGAGCAGGTGACGAGGCGGGGGTTGGCCTTGCGCAGCTCGGCCGGGTCGAGACCGTGGCGGGCGAGGGTTCCGGTGCGGAAATTCTCGACGAGAAGGTCGGCATGGCCCGCGAGCGCGCGGATGAGGGCAGCGCCTTCGGGCTTTCCGAAATCGATCGCGAGCGCCTTCTTGTTGCGGTTGGCGGCGGCGAAGTAGCAGGCGTCCCCGCTGGCGTCGGGCAGGAAGGGCGGGCCCCAGCCGCGCGTGTCGTCGCCCGCGCCCGGGCGCTCGACCTTCCAGACGGTCGCGCCAAGGTCGGCGAGCGCCTGCGTCGCCCAGGGGCCGGCGAGCACGCGCGAGAGATCGAGCACGCGGACGCCGGCAAGCGGGCCGGGCGGGGCGGCTGGCGCAGGAGACGGCGGGGCGACGGAAGGCATGTGCGCGCCTTGCCGCCGGCCGGGGGAGCGTCAAGGGCCAGGGACGCGGGTCGCAGGGGCATGCCCCTCGCCCCTCCCCGCTCCGTTCGCGGATGCCGGCGGACCCGTTTGGGCGTCCCAAACGGTCCCTCGCCCGGCAGGCCGCCCGCTGGCGCTCAGAACTGGACGCGCTTGGTGTAGCCGCCGTCGATGACGAGGTTGGTGCCCGTCGTGTAGCTGGAGGCCGGGCTGGCGAGGAACACGACCGCCTTCGCCACTTCCTCGGGCGTGCCGAACCGGCCGAGCGCGAAGCCCGCAAGCGTTGCCTTGTAGAAATCGGGCATGGCGGTCTCGATCATCGACCAGTTGCCGCCCGGATACTTGATGGGGCCGGGGGTCACGACATTGACCCGGATGCCCTTGGGGCCGAGGGCCTGCGAGAGCTGCTTCGCATAGGTGATGAGCGCGGCCTTCAGCGCATTGAACGCCTGCGGCACGAGGAAGGTCTCGACCGCCGCGGTCGAGGACATGAAGATGATGGAGCCCGCGCCCGAGGCCTCGAGCGCAGGAGTGAGCGCATCCACGCCCTCGACGGCGCCGCGGATGTCGAGGAGGAAGGTCTTCTCCCAGTCCCCGGTGGCACCGGCGCCCGAGGAGGAGACGTTGTGGACGAAGATGTCGCAGCCGCCGAGCGCGTCGAGCGCGCGCTTCAGGAAATCGCGGTAGACCTCGACGCCGGTGAAGTCGAGCGCCTCGGCATGGACCTTGCCGCCGCGCGCGGCGAGGCTGGCCCGGGTCTCTTCGACCTGGTCGGGGTTGCGCGAGAAGAAGGCGATGTCAGAGCCCTCGTCGGCGAAGAGCTCGAGGCTCGCCCGGCCGATGCCGCGGCTCCCGCCCGACAGGATGACCTTCTTGCCCCTGAGACCGAGATCCATCGCTTGCCTCCCTTGCCGCTCCTGCTGCCCTTCTAGCGCCGGTCGGGTGGATTGCACCCGGCATTTCGGCGAGGCATGGAAGGGCGGGAGGTTGAGGTGGCGGGGAACGCCGGCAGGCTGAAGCTCAAGGCCCAGCTGATGCGCGGCGAGGAGATTGCGCTCGGGCCGGGCAAGGCCGATCTCCTCGCCGCGATCGCGGCCCATGGCTCCATCTCCGCGGCCGGGCGCGCGCTCGGCCTCAGCTACCGCCGCGCCTGGCTGATGGTCGACACGATGAACCGCTGCTTTGCCGCGCCGCTCGTCCGCACCCACCCCGGCGGGCGCCAGGGCGCCGAGCTGACCGACGAGGGGAGCGCCGTGCTCGCCTCTTACCGCGCGCTGGTCGCAACCCTCGAGGCGGCCGCCGGACCAGCAGCGGAGGGGCTCCTCGGCCGGCTGAAGCCGGAGCCTCCGTCCGGCTGAGCCGGAAGGTCGAGCGCGGCCCTGACCGCTTCGGAGGCGGGCGCGGCCAGCACCGCCTCGGGCGGACCCTCCTGCAGCAGCCGGCCGCCATCGAGGACGAGAAGCCGGTCGGCAAGCGCGCGCGCCTCGTCGAGATCGTGGGTGACGAGGAGGGTGGGCACGCGGATGGACGCGCGCAGCGCCTGAAGCTCGGCGATGAGCGCGCGGCGGGTGCGGCGATCGACGGCGGAGAAGGGCTCGTCGAGGAGGAGCACGGCGGGCTCGCGGGCAAGCGCACGGGCGAGCGCCACGCGCTGCTGCTGGCCCCCGGAAAGCTGGTGGGGCTTTCGCGCGCCGAGCCCCTCGAGGTGGACGAGGGCGAGCAGCGCTTCGGCGCGCGCCCGCCGCTCGCTGCGCGGGAGATGGCCCATCGCGGCCTCGACATTGGCGCGGGCGGACAGATGCGGGAACAGCGCATAGGCCTGGAACAGGAGGCCCACGCGGCGCCGGTGCGGAGGGAGGTTGAGGCCGGCCGCGCTGTCGGCCCAGATCTCGCCGGCGCAGGTCACGCGGGTCTCGGCCGGATGGTGGAGGCCAGCGATCGACCGCAGCACGCTCGACTTGCCCGCGCCCGAGGGCCCGACGAGCGCCACCAGCTCGCCGGGGGCAACCGCGAAGGCGAGATCGAGCGGGATGGGCGTGCTGGCGCGGAGCGCGACCGCCAGCCCCGGCTCAGCCATGCGCCTGGATCCGCCGGCCCAGCGACTGGACGGCGAGGATTGCGCCGACCGAGAGGAGGAGGAGGAGCGCCGACATCCGGCCTGCCGTCTGCATGTCGAAGGCCTGGACCGAATCGTAGATGGCGATCGCTGCCGTGCGCGTCTCGCCGGGGATGGCGCCGCCGACCATCAGCACCACGCCGAACTCGCCGATGGTGTGGGCGAAGGTGAGGACCATGGCGGTCAGGATGCCGGGAAGCGCCAGCGGCAGCTCGACCTTCAGGAAGGCGCGGAGCGGCGAAAGCCCCGAGACGGCGGCCGCCTCGCGCACCTCGCGCGGGATCGCCTCGAAGCCGCGCTGCATCGGCTGCACGGCGAACGGCAGGTTGGCGACCATGCAGGCAAGGAGCAACCCGGCGAAGCTGAAGGCGAGCGGGTGGCCGAGGAGCGCCTCGAAGAGCGCCCCGAGCGGCGCCGTGCCGGTGAAGGACTGGAGAAGATAGTAGCCAAGGACGGTGGGCGGCAGAACGAGCGGCAGCGTGACCAGCGCCTCGATGAGCCCCATGCCCTTCAGCCGGCCGAAGGCGAGGCTGCGGCCGAGCCAGAGACCGACGGGAAGGAGGACGAGTGCCGTGGCCCCCGCCAGCCGGAGCGAGAGGGCGAGCGCTTCGCCGTCCATCAGGGAGACTCGCCGGGCAGGACGAAGCCGTAGCGGCGCAGGATCGCGTGCGCCTCGGCCTGCCCAAGGAAGTCATGGAAGGCGCGCGCCGTGGCGCCGGCGCCCTTCATGAGCGCCATGCGCTGGCGGAGCTCGGCGTGCCAGTCGGCGGGGATGAGGGCGAAGCGGATCTTCGGCGCGATGGCCGGCGCGCGGGCGAGCGAGAGCGGGATGATGCCGCCCTGGGCTGCGCCCGAGACGGCGAACTGGGTGGCCTGCGCGGCATTCTCGCCAAGGACGAGCCGCGGCTCGACCGCCGCCCAGAGGCCGGCGCGGGTCAGCGCCTCGCGCGCAGCGCGGCCATAGGGGGCGTGCACCGGGTTGGCGATGGCGAAGCGGCGGATCCGGTCTCCCTTCAGTGCCTCGGCGAGGCCGGCAAGCTCCGGGTCGACCCGGACCGGCGAGCCGAGCGGCTGGGCATGGCCGATCCGGCCGATGGCGTAGAGGCGGCCCTCGTCCAGCGTGCGGCCGGCGGCGTGCAGCTTCGCGATGAAGCCCTCGTCGGCGGAGAGGAACAGCTCGAAGGGAGCGCCGGCAAGGATCTGCTGGGCGAAGCTGCCCGACGAGCCGAGGGTCACGCGGACGCTCGCGCCCGTCCTGCGGGTGAAGGCGGCGACCAGCTCGGGCATGGCGGCCTGGAGGTCGGCAGCAGCCGCCACCGGCGGGCCGGAGGCGCGCTGCGCGAAGGCCGGCGCGGCGGCGAGGGCGGCAAGGCCGAGGAGGGCGGAGCGGCGGGCGAGCATGCTGTATGCGTGCCGATACGGGAGCGCGGGCGGGCGCGCAACCGTGCCGGCCGGGAGGATGGGCGGCTGGCGGCCGCCCCGGCGGGAGGGAAGCCCCCGGGCCGGACGGGAAGCGCCGTCGGTCGGGCTCGAAGCAGGCCGCCCTGCGCGGCCGCCCGCACCCGGGCCGGACGGCAGGGTTGGTGTGGCGGCTGCCGGCCGGCCCGGCAGAAAGCTGGTGCGGGTGATCGGGATCGAACCGATACTCCGTTGCCGGAACCGGATTTTGAGTCCGGCGCGTCTGCCAGTTCCGCCACACCCGCGTGGCGCCCGGCTAGCGGTGCGAGCGGGCAAAGAAAAGGCCCGGCCGCGGGCAGCGGCCGGGCCCTGCCGCGCCAGACGCGCTCAGTAGGTGAAGCGCACGCCGAGCCGGACCGCCCAGGTCGAGATGTTGACGAAGTTGGTCAAGACCGGGTCCCGGAAGTTCGAGTAGACGTAGCGGGTGCAGGGCGCGGTGAGCGAGGTGGTGCCCTGGCAGGCCACGTTCACGATGGTGGCGTAGTAGGGAAAGGCGACCTGCCGGAGCGATCCGAGGTCGCTGTCGATCATGTTGAGGAAGTTCTCGAAGTCGGCGAAGGCCTCGATCCGCGAGCCGCGGAAGAAGGGGATCTGCTGGGCGACAGAGATGTCGAGCTTGTTGAACCGCGGCGACTGGCCAAGGTTCTTGGGAACGATCTGGCCCTGGTAGTCGGCGAGTTCCGAGTTGAGGACGAAGTTGCGGAACGCCTCGAAGGTGGCCGCATTGTTGTAGGTGACACGCGGGTCGGCGTCGATCGCCGACACGTTCGGCACGTAGAGGAGGTAGCGGTTGTTCGTGCCCGTGGTGCCGAAGACCGCCGAGCGGTTGGGCGTCGGGTCCTGGAAGGTGTGGCTGTAGCGCTGTCCGGCCACCGAGTTGAAGAAGAGGTCGATCCGGGTGGCGGCGTTCCTGAAGAATTCGCGCTGGTAGCCGAGGTTCACCCGGAAGGCGTTGTCGCGCTGGTAGATCGAGGTGCCGTAGGCGGCGTTGTTCGGGTCGGCCGAGGCGGCATTGTTGTAGTTCGAAAGCGCGACCGAGGAGGTGCCGGGGTTCTCGTCCTTGGCGCGCTGGAAGGTGTAGGCGAAGCCGAAGTCCAGACCCGACTCCCAGCGCTTGTCGAGGCGGGCGATGATGTTCCAGCTGTAGCCCTTGTCGGTGTTGGTGAGGAACACGTCCTGGTTGTTGCCCGAGGTGGGCGAGAAGGGCTGGTAGCGGGGCCGGCCGTCGGGAAGCGTGGGCTGCACCGTGTTGCGGACCGAGCGCAGGTCGGTCCAGGTCAGCGCATCGCGCACGCGCGAGTAGATGATGTCGCCGCCGAGGCGCCAGTCGTCGCCGAGCGGGCCGGCGTTCAGGCGGTAGTCGACGGTGCCCGAGATCCGCCACTGCGAGGGCAGCCGGAAGTCGGGGTCGAGCGCGTTGGTGGTGGCCAGCGCCGGCCCCTGGGCGCGGAGCAGGGTGAGGAGCTCGGCCGGGATGAACTGGCCGCCGCGGACGTTGTCGAGCGTGGCGGAGCCGAGGGCTGCCACCTGCGCGGGCGTAAGCCCCGGGATGCCGGGGATCGAGAAGGTGCCGTTGGCGTTGCGGATGACGAGCGTGGAGGCAAGGAGCGGCCCGGGGTTCGAGAAGCTGTTCGAGATCCAGACGTTGGGCGAGCCGCCGGCGAACAGGCCGGCCGAGCCGCGCAGCGTGAGCCGGTCGTCTGCCCGCCAGTTGATGCCGAAGCGGGGCTGGAGGATGCCACGGCCGTTGAGCGTCGCGTTGTTGGCGAAGCCGTAGCGGTCGGCGAAGGCCTGGTTGAAGAGCGGCCGGTCCCCGCTCTCGTAGAGGTCGTAGCGGAAGCCGTAGACGAAGGTGAGGTCGGGGCGGACGTCCCAGCTGTCCTGGCCGCCGAAGGTCCACTGGACGTTGGTGAAGATGGCCCGGACCGTGTCGATGTCGCCGCGCACGGGGGTGGCGATGAAGAGGTTGTTGGCGCGGCCCGCCTCGAAGTCGGCGATGGAGTCGAAGCGCCAGTTGCCCGAGACGTTCTGGGCGAAGAGGTTGTTGAAGCTCTGGGTGCGGCGCTCGAGGATCGCCTTCACGTCGTGGTTGTTCTGCCGCAGGCGGGCAAGGAACTCGATGCCCCAGGTCTTGACGTCAAGCTCGTTGGCCTGGCGGGAGATGTCGGGGCCGAACTGGATCCGGCCGGTGCCCGCCGGACAGGGCGGGGTGGGCGTACCGGTGGTCGGCCCGGGGGCGAGGCAGACCTGGAACTGGCCGAACTCGCGGCCGTTGTAGGGCACCTGGAGGCGCGTGTAGTCGTTGTAGCTGAAGCGCACCTGGGTCGAGAAGGCTTCGGTCCAGTCGCTGTTGAGCTGCAGCACCCCGTAGTGGTTGATGGAGCCCTGGTTGTAGGCGTTCGACTGCAGCGAGAGCGTCTCGTTGACGGCGCCCACCTGCGCAAGGCCGGTCTGGCCGGCAAGCAGGTTGCCCTCGTTGTAGATGTAGGTGGCCGCCAGCCGGTGGTCGTCGGTGATGTTCCAGTCGAGCTTGGCGACGAGCTTCTTGTCATCCTCCTCGACGTTGGTCGGCACGTCGAGCGGGTCGTAGTTGTAGCGCGAACCGCGGGCGATCTGCTGGATCCGGGTGATGTTCGCGCGTGTCACCGAATTGAGGGTGTTGCCGAAGCCCTCGCCGGCCGGGCCGACGAGTGCGGGCGTGGAGTTGTCAAGCTGCTCGTAGGTGACGGCGAAGAACAGCTTGTCCTTGATGATCGGGCCGGTCAGCTGGACGCCCCAGATCCGCGAGGTGAAGTCGCGGTTGACCTTCGTGCCACGGGTGTTCTTGCCCGAGAGGCTGTCGTCGTTGAGCGACCAGAAGCCGGTGAAGCCGAGCCGGTTGGTACCCGACTTCAGCACGGTGTCGACCGCACCGCCCTGGAAGTTGCCCTGCTGGATGTCGACGGGGGCGACCTGCACGGTAAACTCGCCGATGGCATCGAGCGGCACCGGCCCGCGCGCCGAGGCAAGGCCGCCAGCCTCGAGGCCGAAGGGGTCGCCGAAGGCGATGCCGTCGACGGTGATGCGGTTGAAGCGGTTGTTCTGGCCGGCGATCGAGATGGCGCCCGTGCCGTTGGTGGGATCAAGCACGACATAGGGGCTGCGCGCGGCGAGCGTGCGGACGTCGCGGTTGACGGTGGCGACGTCGCGGATGTCGTCTGCCGAAAGCACGAAGGCGGCGCCTGTCTGGAGCGAGATCGAGCTCTCCCGCGCCCGCGCCGCGGTCACCTCGATGGTCTGGCCCTCGGGAACAAGGAAGACGGCAAGGCGCTGCGGCTCGCCCGAGACGACGTTGGTAATGGTGGCGGTCGCCGAATCGAAGCCGGGTGCTGCGACCGTCACCTGGAAGGGACCGCCGATCCGCAGGTTGGCGGCGCTGAAGCTGCCCGAGGCATCCGAGGTCACGACCGAGCGCGTGCCGGTGGGCACGTGGACGATGGTGACGGTGGCGCCCGCGATCGGGGCGCCGGAATCGTCGGTCACCTGGCCGCGGATCGTGCCGGTGACGTCCTGCGCGAGCGCCGCGGGGGCAAGCGCAAGGGGTGCGAGGACGGCCGAGAGCGCGACGGTGGCGCGGAGGAGGCCGAGAAGGACCGGCGGACGCGTGGCTGCCATGGGAACTCCCGAATCGCTCAGCGGGGACAGGCACGCCGCCCCCGGAAAGTTGCCTTGCGACGCCTTTGGCCGGACTTCGTGAAGGAGCTGTGACAGCCGCCGGCAGCGCCGCCGACATGGCGGGCAACTGTTGTTGCGATGCAACGGCCAGGGGGCGGACCGAAACCCGGTCGGGCGGTGGGCGGTGACGGGATCGAACCGCCGACCTTCCCGGTGTAAGCGGGACGCTCTGCCGGCTGAGCTAACCGCCCATGTGGGCCGCCGGGCCTTGCCATGGCCGCCCCTGCTGCTAGCCGAGCGCCGCGCCGAGGCCAAGCGAGGGGACGAACATGCCGCACGGGTTCCGGGCCGGACGACTGGAGGCGATCGACCGCTTTCTTGCCGAACGCTACGTGGCACCCGTGCGGCTTCCGGGCACGCTGCTCCTCGTGGCGCGCGGCGGCGAGGTGGCGCTCCGTTCCGTGCAAGGGTTGGCGGACGTGGGCGCGGGGCGGCGCCTCGCGGAGGACACGATCTTCCGCATCTACTCGATGACGAAGCCGCTGACCTCGCTCGCGCTCATGATGCTTGTCGAGGAGGGGCGGATCGCGCTCGACGACCCGGTGTCGCGCCACATCCCGGCGTGGAAGGATCTCGGTGTGTTCGCCGGCGGCACGGCGCGGACCGGCTGGGTGACGGTGCCGCCGAAGCGGCCGATGCAGGTCATCGACCTCCTGCGCCACACCGCCGGGCTCACCTACGGCTTCCAGCTCCGCACCAACGTCGATGCCGCCTACCGGCAGAAGGGCATCGGCGAGATCGAGAAGCGCGGCACGCTTGCCGGCATGATCGAGGCGCTGGCGACGATCCCGCTCGAGTTCTCGCCCGGCGAGGCGTGGAACTATTCGGTGGCGACCGATGTCTGCGGCTGGCTCGTCGAGACCGTCTCGGGCCAGCCCTTCGCCGAGTTCCTCGAGGATCGGATCCTCGGGCCCGTCGGCATGGCGGACACCGGCTTCTTCGTGAAGCCTGGCAGCGAGGCGCGGCTCGCCACCTGCTACCAGCCGAAGCAGGGCGGGGGGATTGCGGTGCAGGACCAGGCCGAGACCTCGTCGTTCCTCGCCCCGCCATCGTTCGTCTCGGGGGGCGGCGGGCTCGTCGGCACGGCGGCCGACTATCTTGCCTTCGTCGAGGCGCTGCGCACCGGCGCGCACGACCTCGTCGGCCGCCGGACATTCGCCCAGATGACCGCGAACCACCTGCCAGGGGGCGCCGACCTGCCGGCGCTGTCGCGCTCGCTCTTCTCGGAAGCGGGCTATGCCGGCGTGGGCTTCGGCCTCGGCTTCGCGACGACCGTCGACTGGGTGCGGACGGGTCTTCCGGGCAACGACGGGGACTGGTTCTGGGGCGGGGCGGCGAGCACCTTCTTCTGGTGCGATCCGGCCGAGGAGCTTTCGGTCCTGTTCATGACCCAGCTCATCCCCTCCTCGACCTGGCCGGTGCGCCGGGAGCTGAGACAGCTCGTCTACGCCGCGCTTGCCTGACCCGGGCCGGCTGCCGCTTCGGCGATGAAGGCGCGCAAAGCCGCGGTGGCGGGGTCGGGCGGGCCGGCGCCGGCGCCGATGGCCTGCGCCAGTTCCTTGCCGAGCTCCACCCCCCACTGGTCGAACGGGTTGATGCCGAAGAGTGCGGCCAGGGCGACGGTGCGGGCCTCGGCAAGCGCGAGGAGGGCGCCGAGCCGGTCGGGCGTGAGCCGGTCCATGAGGATGGTCGCACTCGGCCGGTTGCCGGGGATGCGCCGCGCCGGGTCGGCGGCCTCGGGCCGGCCGAGGGCGAGTGCCGCCCCCTGCGCCAGGCAGTTGGCGAGCAGCTCGGCGTGGTGGGCCGGGTCGAGGCCGTGGCCAGGGGTGGCGACCGCCACGAACTCGACCGGGTCGGCGTGGGTGCCCTGGTGGAGCAGCTGGAAGACGGCGTGCTGCGCATCGGTGCCGGTGCCGCCCCAGAGGATGGGCGCGGTAGGGCCGTCGACCGGGCGCCCGTCTGCCGTGACCGACTTGCCGTTCGACTCCATCTCGAGCTGCTGGAGGTAGGCGGGCAGGAGCGCGAGGCGGACGTCGTAGGCGAAGACGGCGCGGGTGGGCCGGCCAAGCACCCGGGCGAACCAGAAGTCGGCCGTGGCAAGCCGGAGCGCGGCATTCTCTTCGAAGGGGGTCTCCAGCACATGCCGGTCCATGGCGTGGGCGCCGTCGAGGAGCGCTTCGAAGGCCGGCCAGCCGCACCGCACCACCAGCGGCAGGCCGACCGCGCTCCAGAGCGAGTAGCGGCCGCCCACCGTCTCGGGGAAGGCGAGGATCTGCGCGGCGGGGACACCGGCTGCGGCGGCCCGGCCGGGGCTGGCGGTGACGGCCGTGACCCGGGCCATGGGGTCTGCCACCCCGCCGGCGGCGAGCCAGCGGCAGGCGCTCTCGAGGTTGAGGCGGGTCTCGCGGGTGGTGAAGGTCTTGGAGACGGAGATGAGCCCGGTTCGCCGCGGGTCGAGGTCGCGCGTGGCCCGCGCGAGCGCCTCGCCGTCGACGTTCGACACCACCCGGACCTCGGGACCGTCGCCCCCGGTGCCGAGCGCGTCGAGGAGGAGCGCGGGCCCGAGCGCCGAGCCGCCGATGCCGAGGTGGATGAGGTGGGTGAGGCCGGAGGCGCGCAACCGCTCCGCCTCCGCCGCAAGCGCAGCGTGACCGCCGTGGGTAGCGCGGGTTGCAGGGTCGCGCAGCGCCATGTGGGTGGCGGCCCGGCCCTCGCTCGGGTTCACCTGTGCGCCGGCCGCAACCGCGGCGAGGAAGGCGGCCGCGCCGCGGCTCGCCGCGAACGCGGCGAGCGCTTCCACCACCTCGGCGCCGAGCCCGAGGCGCGACAGTTCGGCATGAAGGCCGCAGGCGGCGATCCGGTCGGCATGGCCCTCGGCCAGACGGTGCGCGAGCGGCGGTTGGGCGGCGGCGAGGCCTGCGAGGCGCTGGAGGGTGGCGGGGTCCGGGCCGGGCATGGCGCCCCCTAGCCGGGGCGCGGGGCGAGGAGAAGCCGAGCCGAAGGCGCGCCGCGCCGAACCGCCGTGTCGTGCTTGACACGGAAGGCGCGCGGAGCAACCGCAGGTTGCGATGCGCCCGTATCCCGACATGCTGATCGACCCTCCGCCGTTCGCCCCCGCGCGGGACCCGGCCGAGGTCGCGCGGCGGGCGCACGCGGCGAGGGGGCGGCGCATCGGCCGCGCTGCCCGTCGGCTGTTCGGCCTGGTCTCCGTGGCGGCAGCGCTAGCCCTCGGCGTTCGCGTTCTTGTCGCGGAGCCTGTTACCATCCCGAGCGGGTCGATGGCGCCGACGCTCCTCCCCGGGGACACGGTGCTCGTCGACAAGGCTGCCTACGGCTGGTCTCTGGCGTCGCTCCCGGCTCCGCTCCTGCGCCTGCTCGCGGCCCGGGTGGCGGTGGGCGAGGCCTCGCCCGAAAGCGCCGCTCCGGTCGCGCGGCTCGGGTCGAGGGCGGCGGAGCGCGGGGACGTGGTGCTCTTCGTGGCCGACCCGGCGTTGGGCATCGATCACGTGAAGCGGGTGGTGGCAGTGGGAGGCGACCGCGTCGCCATCCGTGGGGGGCAGCTCTGGCTCGACGGGGCGCCGGTGCCGTGCGAGCCCGTGGCGCCTGGCCTCTGCCGCGAGCGCATCGGCACGCGGGCCTGGACGGTGCGGATCGGCCCGGCCGGGCCGGACATGCCCGAGACCCGGGTGCCCGAGGGCCATTATTTCGTGCTCGGCGACAACCGGGCGGACAGCGCCGACAGCCGGGCGCAGCCCGGTGCAGGGGGCGTGGGGATGGTTCCGCACGGGCGGCTGGCGGGCCGGGCCGAGCGGATCCTTCCGTCCGCTGGCGGCAAGCCCGACGGGCGGCGGATCGGGTCCATCGAGTGATGGCGGCGGACACCTCCCCGGGCCGCTTGCCGGGACCCCTGGGGGAGGCCGCAGATGCGTCCGGCCTTGACGATGCCGCGTGGAGCCGGGAGGTGCTCGGGCACGACTTCGCCGACCCGCGGCTGCTGCTCCGGGCGCTGACCCACCGGAGCGTGGGCGCGGACAACTACGAGCGCCTCGAGTTCCTCGGCGACCGCGTGCTCGGGCTGTTCGTGGCCGACCATCTCTACCAGGCCTTCCCCGCCGCCCCCGAAGGCGAGCTCACGCGTCGCTTCCACCGCCTCGTCAGCCGCGAGACCTGCGCGGCGGTGGCGCGCGCGCTTGGCGTGCCGGAGCGCGTGCGGCTCAACCAGCAGGCCCGCAGCGACGGCGGGGCGGACAGCGACAACATCCTCGGCGACGTGATGGAAGCGCTCATCGGCGCGGTCTTCGCCGACGCCGGCCCCGAGCCCGCGCGCGCGCTGGTGCTCCGGGCCTGGGGGGACCGGCTGCTCACGCACGTGGAGTCGGCGAAGCACCCCAAGTCGGCGCTGCAGGAATGGGCGCTCGCCCGGAGCCTCGCGCCCCCGGCCTACGAGCTGGTCCGCCGCAGCGGGCCGCACCATGCGCCGCGCTTCGACGTGCGGCTGACGGTGGGCGACCTGCCCGCCGTCGAAGCCAGCGGCGGCTCGAAGCAGGAGGCGGAAACCCGGGCGGCGGAGCTGTTCCTCGGGCGGCTCGGTGGCTGACGCCGGCGGTGCGCCGCCCGCGGCCGCGCGCTGCGGCGTCGTGGCCATCATCGGCGCCCCAAACGCCGGCAAGTCGACGCTGGTCAACGCCCTCGTCGGCCAGAAGCTCGCGATCGTGAGCCCGAAGGTGCAGACGACGCGCACGCGCCTCATGGGGATTGCGCTGGCCGGGCCGGCGCAGCTTCTTCTCGTCGACACGCCCGGCCTCTTCGCCCCCCGCCGCGAGCTCGACCGCGCCATGGTGGCCGAGGCCGAGGCGGCTGCCCGCGACGCCGACATCCGCCTCCTCCTCGTCGACTCGGCGCGGGCCGCGCTGCCTGACACCCTTCCGGGCGCGGCGGGCGCGCCGGCCTGGCTCGTCCTCAACAAGGTGGACCTGGTGGCGAAGGCGCGGCTGCTGCCGCTCGCGGCCGAGCTTGCCGCGGCCCATGCGTTCGCGCGCGTCTTCATGATCTCGGCGCTGACCGGCGACGGCGTGGACGACCTCCGCGAGGCCCTGGCCACCGCAGTGCCGGAGGGGCCCTGGCTGTTCCCCGCGGACCAGCTGACCGATGCGCCGCAGCGGCTTCTCGCCGCAGAGCTCACCCGCGAGCAGCTGTTCCTCCAGCTCGGGGCCGAACTGCCCTATGCCTCCGCGGTACTCCCCGAGAGCTTCGAGACCCGGCCGGACGGCTCGGTCCTCATCCGCCAGCAGATCCTCGTCGAGCGGGAGAGCCAGCGGGCGATCGTGCTGGGCGAGCGCGGCCGGCGCATCCGCAGCATCGGCGAGGCGGCGCGGGCGGCGATCGGCGAGGCGCTCGGCACTCGGGTCCACCTGTTCCTGCACGTGAAGGTGATGCCGGGCTGGGCGGAGAACCCTTCCGTGCTGCGCGCCCTCGGGCTCCGGCCCGGGGCGCGGCGCTGAGGGGCAGACACGCTCACGGGGCCATATGGAGCGGCACGACGCGGCGCTGGTGCTGACCCTTCTGCCCCATGGCGAGCATGGCGCCGTGGTGCGCTTCCTCGGGCTGCGCGAGGGGCTGGTCGCAGCCTATGTCCACGGGGCCCGCAGCCGCGCCCGCCGGGCTGACCTCGCGCCGGGCAACCGCGTCCGCCTGGTGCTGCGCGGCCGCCTGCGCGAGCGCCTGCCGACCGCGACGCTCGAGGTGGAGGCGAGCCGCGCGCTCCTCGCCTTCGACCCCGCGCCCGCGGCAGCGCTTGCCTATCTCGTCGAGCTGCTGGCCGGCGCGCTGCCCGAGGGCGAGCCCGACCCGGCGCTCGCGGAACGGTTCGACGCGCTCCTTGACCGCATGACCGGTGGCGGCGATTGGCCGGCGGCGATGGTGCGCTTCGAACGCGACCTCCTCTCAGCGCTCGGCTTCGGGCTCGACCTCGGCGTCTGTGCGCTCTCGGGCCGGCGCGACGGCCTCGCGTTCGTGAGCCCGCGCTCGGGCCGCGCGGTCTCGGCCGCGGCCGCCGAGGGGCAGCCCTGGGCGCGCCGGCTGCTGCCGCTCCCCGGCTTCCTGTGCGAGGCGGAGGCCGAGGGCATGCCTGCGCCGGATGCGGAGGCCTGCGCGGCCGGCTTCGCGCTCACCGGTCACTTCCTCGCCCGTCACGTCTTCCCCGAGCGGCCGCGGGCGGAAGCGCTGCGCCGCGAGGCGCTCGCCCGCATGGGGCTTTCGGCCTGAGGCGCCCGGCGTGAGCGACCCGCCCGTGCCCGCCGTGCTTGATGCCCCCCTCGATGCGGCGCTTGCCGAGCGCTATCTCGTCTACGCGCTCTCCACCATCACTGCCCGCTCGCTCCCCGACGTGCGCGATGGGCTCAAGCCGGTGCAGCGGCGGCTCCTGTGGGCAATGCGCGCGCTGCGGCTTGCGCCCGACCAGGCCTTCAAGAAGTGCGCGCGGGTGGTGGGCGACGTGATCGGCCGCTACCACCCGCACGGCGACCAGTCGGTCTACGACGCGCTCGTCCGCCTCGCCCAGGGCTTCGCGCTTCGCTACCCGCTCGTCGAGGGGCAGGGAAATTTCGGCAACGTCGACGGCGATGGCGCGGCCGCCATGCGCTACACCGAGGCGCGCCTCACCCGCGCGGCCATGCTCCTCATGGAGGACGTGGACGCGGCCACGGTTCCCTTCCGCCCCACCTACAACGGCGAGGAGGAGGAGCCGGAACTGTTCCCCGCCGCCTTCCCCAACCTGCTCGCCAACGGCGCGCAGGGCATTGCGGTGGGCATGGCGACGGCCATTCCGCCACACAACGTGGCCGAGCTTGCCGCGGCTGCGACCCTTCTCCTCGACCGGCCCGAGGCCCCGCTCGCCGAGCTCCTCGCGCGGCTCCCCGGCCCCGACTTCCCGACCGGGGGCGTCATCGTCGAGCCGCCGGCGGCCATCGCCGAGGCCTATGCCGCCGGGCGCGGCGGCTTCCGCCTGCGGGCGCGCTGGCATGTGGAGGAGCAGGGCCGCGGCACCTGGGCGGCGGTCGTCACCGAGATCCCCTACGGCGTGCAGAAGGGCAAGCTCATCGAGGAGCTCGCCCAGCTCATCGCCGAGAAGAAGGTCGCAGCGCTCGAGGACGTGCGCGACGAGAGCGACGCCGAGATCCGCATCGTCCTCGAGCCGAAGTCGCGCAACGTTGAGCCTGCCGCGCTCATGGAGAGCCTGTTCCGCCTCTCCGCCCTCGAGGTACGGGTGCCGCTCAACCTCAACGTGCTCGGCCCCGACCGGACGCCGCGGGTGCTGGGGCTTCGCGAGGCCATCACCGCCTGGCTCGACCACCGGCGCGACGTGCTGGTGAAGCGCAGCCGGCATCGCCTCGCTGCCATCGCCGAGCGGCTGGAGCTGCTCGAGGGGTTCCTCGCCGTCTACCTCAACCTCGACGAGGTGATCCGCATCATCCGCGAGGAGGAGGAGCCGAAGCCGGCGCTCATGGTCCGCTTTGCGCTCACCGACCGGCAGGCCGAGGCGGTGCTCAACATGCGGCTCAGGGCTCTCCGCCGGCTCGAGGAGATGGAGATCGGCCGCGAGCGCGACCGGCTGCTCGCCGAGCGCGAAGGGCTCGAGGCGCTGGTGGCCTCGCCCTCCGCGCAGACGAAGGCGCTCAAGGCCGAGCTTGCGGCACTCGCGCGCGAATATGGGCCGGAGACCCCGCTCGGGCGGCGGCGCACCGGCTTCGGGGAGGCGGGCGAGGCGGTGGCGATTCCGAAGGAGGCGCTCGTCGCCCGCGAGCCCGTGACCGTGATCCTCTCGGCCAAGGGCTGGGTCCGGAGCCTCAGGGGCCACGCCGACCTCGGCGACTCCTCGGCGCTCAGGTTCAAGGAGGGGGATTCGCTCCACCTCTGGTTCCACGCCGAGACGGTGGACCGCATCCTCCTTCTCGCGCCTTCGGGGCGGGCGTTCACGCTCGAGGCCCACGCGCTTCCCGGCGGCCGCGGGTTCGGTGAGCCGGTGAGCCTCATGGTCGACTGGCCGGCGGGAGAGCAGCCGGTGGCGGCCGGCCCGGTGCGCGAAGGGGCGCGTTGGCTGCTCGTGGCGAGCGACGGGCGCGGCTTCGTGGCGCCTGCCTCCGCGCTGGTGGCCGAGACCCGCAAGGGCCGGCAGGTGATGACGCCGCGGGCCGGCGCGCGCCTCCTCGTGGCGCGCGAGGTGGGCCCGGGCCACGACCATCTCGCGATCGTGGGCGAGAACCGGAAGCTGCTCGTGATGCCGCTGGCCGAGGTGCCCGAGCAGGAGAAGGGCCAGGGCGTGACGCTCCAGAAGTACCGCGACGGCGGCGTCTGCGACGCCATCACGCTCCGGCTCGCCGACGGCCTCTCCTGGCCGATGGGCGGGGGCTCGGGGCGCATCCGGACCGAGAGCGACCTCGGGCCGTGGCTGGGCGCCCGGGCTGGCGCGGGCCGGATGGCGCCCACCGGCTTTCCGAAGGACAACCGCTTCCGCTAGGGAGCGGAAGGTCCGAGGGAGCGAGGCACATGGGCAGGATGGGTGCGCTGGTGAGGGCGGGCGTCGCCCTGCTCGTCGCGTGGGGCGGGGCAGCGGCGGCCGAGGAGCCGAAGCCGGCCGAGGTGCTGTTCCGGAACGTCCGGGTGTTCGATGGCACGTCGCCGCGGCTGTCGGCCCCGACCGACGTGCTGGTGCGTGGCAGCCGGATCGCCCGCATCGCACCAGGCCAGGTGGCAGCAGCGGATGCGCAGGTCATCGAGGGGCGGGGCCGGACGCTCATGCCCGGGCTCATCGACGCGCATGTCCACATGCACTTCACCTCGATGACGATGAAGTCGCTCTTGGCCCCCGACCTCACGCCGGCTGAGGCGGACGAGATGGCGGCGCGCTCGGCCAGGGAGATGCTGATGCGCGGCTTCACCGCCGTGCGCGATGTCGGCGGGCCGGTCTTTGCGCTGAAGGCCGGGATCGATTCGGGCAAGTGGCAGGGCCCGCGCATCTGGCCCTCAGGGCCCACCGTCAGCCAGACGGCGGGCCATGGCGACTATCGGCTGCCGAGCGAGGGCCCGCGCCGCTTCACCGGGCGGATGTCGCGCGCCGAGGCGTTCGGCGCCGGCTGGATCGCCGACGGCCGCGACGAAGTGCTGACGGCGGTGCGCGAGAACCTCCGCTTCGGCGCCAGCCAGATCAAGCTGATGGCCGGCGGCGGCACGTCGTCCGAATATGATCCGGTCGATGTCGCGCAATACACCTTCGACGAGCTGAAGGCCGCAGTCGAGGCCGCCGAGGACTGGAACAGCTACGTCACCGTCCACGCCTACACCGACCGGGCGATCCGCCGGGCGATCGAGGCAGGCGTCAAGTGCATCGAGCATGGCCAGATGGCCTCGGAAGAGACGCTGCGGCTGATGCGCGACCGCGGCGTCTGGCTCTCGCTCCAGGTGCTGCGCCCCACCACGCCCGACATGAGCCCGCTGCGCGCCGAGAAGCGACGGCCAGTGATCGAGGGCCAGCCGCGGGTGTTCGAAGCGGCGAAGCGGCTGGGCGTCAGGCTCGCCTGGGGCACCGACTTCCTTTTCGAGCCGGCGCTCAACAGGGAGCAGAACGCCAACCTTCTCGCACTCAGGCAGTGGTTCACGCCAGCCGAGATCCTGAAGCTCGTCACGCACGACAATGCCCAGCTCCTCGCGCTCTCGGGCCCGCGGAGCCCCTATCCGGGCGAGCTCGGGGTGGTGCGCGAAGGGGCGCTCGCCGATCTCCTGCTGGTGAACGGCGACCCGATCGCCGACATCGACCTTCTGGGAGACCCGGAGCGGAACTTCGCCCTCATCATGAAGGATGGGCGCATCTACAAGAACAGCCTGTGATCCGGCTGCTCCTTGTGCTCCTGCTGGCGGTGCCGGCGGCGGCCGAGCCCTGGCCGCTGCCAGGGAGCGAGGTCGTCTCCATCCCGGCACCGGAACTCGGGCGGAGCTACCGCTACGTCGTGGTGCTGCCCCCGGGCTACGAGAAGGCGCCGGAGCGCCGCTATCCCGCCCTCTTCTACACCGATGCGCCGCAGTCGACCGCGCTCATCGCCGGCATGGTGACGCGGCTTTCGGCAGGCGGCCGGGGGCTCGAGCCCGCGATCCTCGTCGGCCTCGGCTATGCCGAGGGCGACACGGGGCAGTACAGCCGGCGGCGCGACTATACCCCCACCAGGCACGGCGACATCGACGCGGTCTCCGACATGCCCGGCCGCCCGGTTGTCTACGGCGAGGCGGAGGCCTACCGGCGCCACCTCGAGACGGTGGCGCTGCCCGAGCTCGAGTGGCGCTTCCGCATCGACCCGGCCCGGCGCATCTACCTCGGCCACAGCTACGGCGGGCTCTTCGGGGTGCACGTGCTGCTGACGAAGCCGGAGATGTTCGCCCGTTACATCCTGATCTCGCCCTCGCTCTGGTACGACCGCCGCCTGATGCTGGCGCGCGAGCGGGGTTATGCGACCCTCAACCGGGACCTGCCGGCGAAGGCCCTCTTCCTCGTAGGGAGCCTCGAGACGGTGGAGGACCCCGACCCGGAGCCGTTCGGCGCGGCGCTCAACGCCATGGTGGAGGACCAGGAGGCGTTCGTGGCCGCACTGAAGGCCCGGCGCTACCCCTCGCTCGAGGTCGAGTCGCGGGTGCTCGAGGGCGAAGACCATGGCTCGGTCTATGTGCCGGCCGTGCGCATGGGGCTCGAATGGGCGCTGCCCGGCAGCGGCAAGCCGCCGCGCCTGCCCTGCCCGAAGGATGAACCCAACTGCCGCTACCCGCGCTGGAACCGGCTGGCGCCCGACCGCTGAGCCTGCCAGCTTCGGCCCCGGGGGCGCCTGGGCCAGCAGCAGGGATGCGCTCGGGCGACGCGGCAGGGGAGGGCAGTCGCGGCGGCAGGGCGAGCTTGCAGGCGCGCAAGATTTCGGCTGAACGCCCGGCAATGAAGGCGCTTCTTTCGCGGATCGTGGCGGGCCTCAGGACCGGTCTCTACCCGAACGAGAAGGCCGTCTCGACCAGCATCGTCGTCCCCATCCTGCGGCAGCTCGGCTGGGATGACTCGAACTCGTCCGAAGTCCGGCCCGAACATCAGACGGGCAGAGGCCGCGTGGACTTCGCCCTGTTCGGCTCGCCCCGCCAGCCGGGCGTGTTCGTCGAGGTGAAGGCGGTCGGCAGGGCAGCCGCGGCCGACGTGCAGCTCTTCGAATATGCGTTCCACGAGGGCGCGCAGCTTGCCGTGCTGACCGACGGCCGGGTCTGGAGCGTCTACGTGCCGGGCCAGCCCGGCAGCTTCGAGGACCGGAAGGTCCATCAGCTCGATCTCCTCGAGCGGACGGTGGACGACGCGGAGGCGCGGCTCGTCCGCGACCTGGCCAAGGATCGCGTCACGAGCGGCGCTGCGCTCCAGGATGCGCTGAGCGACTACCGGAGCAATGCCAGCCAGCGGATCGCGGCCGAGACGATCCCGAGGGCCTGGGCGGAGCTGCTTCGCGAGCGCGACATCCTCTTCAAGCTGCTGCGCGACCGCACCGAGGCGCTGTGCGGGCATGTGCCGGGCGAGGCTGCCCTGGAGGCGTTCGTCGCCACGCTGAACGGCGGCCAGCCGGTGCCGCCGCCTCTGCCCCAGCCGCCTGCGCCGCCGCCAAGCCCTCCTCCTCCCGGCGCTGGCCGGCTCGGCTGGAGGGTTCTCGACCGCCAGGCCTCCGCCCGAACCCAGAACGAGGCCCTTGCCGGGTTCCTGAACGAGCTGTTCCGGCGCTTTCCGGGCAAGGTGGAGCAGATCATCGCCGCCGTGGGCACCCGAACCCGGGCGCACATCGCCGATGCGCCCGAGCGCATCTACCCGAAGCGGCCCGACCTTGGCGTGAAGGGCCACGTCAGGCTTGCGACCGGGCACGTCCTCGGCACCCATGTCTCGCGGGAGGAAAAGCTGAAGATCGCCCGGCGTGCGGCGGCCGCCTCCGGCCTTGCCTGGGGTGAGGCGGCGTCGCTCGAGATCTGAGGCTCCGGGGCCGCCCGACCCGGGGAGCTTCAGGGCCGGCCCTTCATCCGCCGGGCCCTCGCCTTGCCCCAGCGGTCGGTGCGGGTGCCGGGCCTGCCGCCCTTCGCCTGAGGCTTGACGGGCGCCGCGGGGGGCGCGGCGAGCCCAAGCTCGCCAGCTTCGAGCCGGCGGATCTCGTCGCGCAGGCGTGCGGCTTCCTCGAACTCGAGGTCGGCTGCGGCAGCGTGCATGCGCTTCTCGAGCTCGGCGATGTGGGCGGCGAGGTTGTGGCCGACGAGGTGCGGGGTCTCCGCGTCGATCTCGACCGTCAGATGGTCCTTGGCTGCGACATGGCCCATGATGTCCGCGACCGCCTTCCTGACCGTCTCGGGCGTGATGCCGTGGGCCGCGTTCCAGGCGAGCTGCTTGGCCCGGCGGCGTTCGGTCTCGGCGAGCGCCCGCTCCATCGAGCCGGTGATGACGTCGGCGTAGAGGATGACGCGCCCCTCGGCGTTGCGCGCCGCCCGCCCGATCGTCTGGATGAGCGAGGTCTCCGAACGGAGGAAGCCCTCCTTGTCGGCATCGAGGATGCAGACGAGACCGCACTCGGGAATGTCGAGCCCCTCGCGCAGCAGGTTGATGCCGACGAGCACGTCGTAGACGCCGAGCCGGAGATCCCGGATGAGGGCGATGCGCTCGAGCGTCTCCACGTCGGAGTGCATGTAGCGCACCTTGAGTCCCGCCTCGTGGAGATACTCGGTGAGATCCTCCGCCATCTTCTTGGTGAGCGTGGTGACGAGCGTGCGGTAGCCCTTGGCGGCGGTTGCCTTCGCCTCGGCGATGAGGTCGTCCACCTGGTCCTCGACGGGGCGGACCTCGACCAGCGGGTCGACGAGTCCGGTCGGCCGGATCACCTGTTCGACGAAGACTCCGCCGGCCTCGGCCAGCTCCCAGGGGCCGGGGGTGGCGGAGACGCAGATGGTCTGCGGGCGCATCCGGTCCCACTCCTCGAACCTGAGCGGCCGGTTGTCGATGCACGACGGCAGGCGGAAGCCGTATTCGGCGAGCGTCACCTTCCGCGCCCGGTCGCCGCGGGCCATGCCGCCCACCTGCGGGATGGTGACGTGGCTTTCGTCCACGAAGAGGATGGCGTTGTCAGGCAGATACTCGAAAAGCGTGGGCGGCGGCTCGCCGGGCAGGCGGCCGGTCAGGAAGCGGGAGTAGTTCTCGATCCCGGCGCAGGAGCCGGTGGCGGCGATCATCTCGAGGTCGAAGCGGGTGCGCTGCTCGAGCCGCTGGTATTCGAGGAGACGGCCCTCGGCCTCGAGCTCCTTCAGCCGCTCGGCGAGCTCGTGGCGGATGGCGTCCACCGCCTGGGCGAGCGTGGGGCCGGGCGTGACATAGTGGGAGTTGGCGTAGACCTTGATGCGGTCGAGGCTGGCGATGCGGTTGCCGGTGAGCGGGTCGAACTCGGTGATCGCCTCGATCTCGTCGCCGAAGAAGGAGATGCGCCAGGCCATGTCCTCGTAGTGGGAGGGGAAGAGCTCGAGCGTGTCGCCCCGCACCCGGAAGCAGCCGCGGGCGAAGGCCTGGTCGTTGCGCCGGTACTGGAGGGCGACGAGCTTGCGCACGATCTCGCGCAGGTCCGCCGTCTGGCCCCTGGTGAGGCTGAAGGTCATGGCCGAGTAGGTCTCGACCGAGCCGATGCCGTAGAGGCAGGAGACGGAGGCCACGATGAGCACGTCGTCGCGCTCGAGGAGCGCGCGGGTCGCCGCATGGCGCATGCGGTCGATCTGCTCGTTGATCGAGCTTTCCTTCTCGATGTAGGTGTCGGTGCGGGGGACGTAAGCCTCGGGCTGGTAGTAGTCGTAGTAGGAGACGAAGTACTCGACCGCGTTCTCGGGGAAGAAGGACTTGAACTCGCCATAGAGCTGGGCAGCAAGGATCTTGTTGGGCGCGAGCACGAGCGCCGGTCGCTGCAGCTCCTCGATGACCTTCGCCATGGTGAAGGTCTTGCCGCTGCCGGTGACGCCCAGCAGCACCTGGGTGCGCTCGCCGGCGCGGACCTGGGCGACCAGCTCGGCGATCGCCGCCGGCTGGTCGCCGGCCGGCGCATAGTCGGAGACGAGCCGGAAGCGCCGCCCGCCCTCCGACTTCTCGGGGCGGGCCGGGCGGTTCGGCACGAAGTCTCGGCCGAGCGGGATCTCCTCGAGGCTGGTGCGGATCGCGATGGCCATTGAGCTTGGATGTAGGGGAGGGGGGCAGCCGCGGAAAGGACTTCGCGCGGGGCCGGGCAGCCGCTAGCGGCCGCTGGATGCCCTGCTCCCGGCTCCTGCTTCTCGGCCTGCCGCTGCTTGCCGCCTGCGGACAGCTCGCGACGCCCGCGCCGCCGCGCGCGGCCGCGGAGCCGGTGATCACGCCGCAGGTCTCGCGCGTGGGCCTCGTGCTCGAGGCCGGGCTGCCGGAGGTGCGCGCCGCCCTGGAGGCCGCCGTGCCGCGGACGGTCTATGCGGTGGACGAGGTGCGGGAGCGCTGCCTCCCGCCCAAGATCGCGTGCCGGCTGGTGGGGGAGGTGGTGCGCGGGCCCATCCGCGTCTCGGGCAGCGGGAGCGTCCTTGAACTCTCGATGCCGCTTGCCGGCGAGATCCGCGCCCGCGACATCCTCGGGGTCGTCGATACGCCCACGGCCACGGCCCGCGCCGTGGTGGACGCCAGCGTCCGCCTCTCCCTCGGGCCGGACTGGACTCCGGTACCGCAGGTGGACCTGCGCTGGCGCTGGGAGGAGGCGCCGGGCATGCGGCTGGGGCCGACGCGCGTCACCTTCCGCCACCAGGTGGACGCGGAGCTTGCGAAGCTCGCCCGCCGGATCGAGGCGGCGCTGCCGGCGGAGATCGAGAAGCTCCACCCGCGCGCGGCCATGGCCGAGGGCTGGGCGAAGGCGCACACCTCGATCCTCCTCAACCGGGAGAACCCCGAGGTCTGGATGCGGGTGACCCCGCGCGCCGCCGCGGTCGGCGCGCTTCGGGTGCGGGGCGGGCGGATTGCCCTGCCGCTGGTGGTGGAGGCCACCACCGAGACGTTCGTGGGCCACCGGCCGCCCGACCCGCCGGTGGGGCCGCTGCCGCCGCCCGCGCGCCTTGCCGCCGACGGCTTCCGGCTGGTCGCCCCCGTGGTGGCCGACTGGGAGGTTCTGGAAGGCGTGCTCGGCAAAGCGCTTGCGAAGGCGGCGGCGAAGGGCATCGTCGTCCCCGTGCTCGGCGAAGTCGACGCCCGCTTCGGCCGGCCGACCCTCTACGGCACCGAGGGCGGGCGCGTGGCCGTCGGCCTGCCGCTCGAGGCCCGCGCCGGGGTGGTGCGGGCCAGGGGTCTGGTCTGGCTGACCGGCGACGTCCGCAATGCGCCGAATTCGCGACAGGTCGAGGTCTCGAACCTCGAGGTGACGGGCGATCTCGAGGGGGCGCAGGGGCGGCTCCTGCTCGCGGTTGTCCAGGCCGAGCCGGTGCGCGAGGCGATCGCGGGCGAGCTTCAGCAGAATTTCACGCGCGATTTCGAGGCCCTCATGGGCAAGATCGACCGGGCGCTGACCGCCAAGCGCATCGGCGACTTCGTGCTCGACGCGAAGGTCCGCGAGGTCTCCCACGGCGTGCTCCGCCCGCTGGGGCAGGGGGCCTTCCTGCTCGTGGAGGCGAAGGGGGATGCCGAGCTGCGCTGGGCGCCCGAGCGGCCGCTTCGCCTCGCGATGCGCCGCTAGCGCCGCTGGAAGACGTAGGGGCCGGGGTTCGGCACCCTGAAGGCGACGCTGCCGTCGGGGAGCACGCCTTCCTCGGCGTAGGTCAGCGTGTCGCCGTCGAGGCGGATCTCGGCCGCCAGGGTCATGGTGCGGCCCGACTGTGCCGTCACGGTGCAGCCCGCGGGAATTCGGGCGACGAAGCCGCGCGCCGTTCGGCGGACGGGCAGCGTGCAGGCCTCGGGGTAGCCGATGACGTCGCGGGAGGTGAGCGTCCGCACGCGGTAGCCGTCGGCCGCGGCATCCCCGAGGCCGCCCGGCATGGCGGGCAGGAAGAAGTCCATGACGAGGCGGCCGCTTCGCCGGTCGCGGCGGAAGACCCAGAGGCGCTCGCGGCTCATCGGGCCGTCGGGGCCGCCGCTCCGCCAGAGGAGGTGGACGACGGTGCCGCCGGTGCCGGCGAGCGCGGGGGCCTCGACGATGCGGAACGCGGCGTGCTGGCGGTCGAGCCACTCGTAGGGCGTGCCGGCCGCGGGCGGGCGGTGGAGCGCCGGATCGGCGGCTGCGAACTGGGCGTCGTTCTCCCAGTTTCCGGAGAGCGCGGTGGCCGGGTCGGGGAAGGTGCCGAGCGTCTGGCAGCCCGTGGCGAGGACGAAGACCCCGAGCGCCGCGGCACCGCGGAGCATGCGCTGACGGGGGGACACGGGCCGACCTAGTTCCGCGCGCCCTCGCGACGGGCCATGAAGGCGAGCCGCTCGAAGAGCATCACGTCGGCCTCGTTCTTCAGAAGCGCGCCGTGGAGCGGGGGGATGAGCTTCCTCGGATCGCGCTCGCGCAGCATCTCGACCGGCAGATCCTCGTGCATGAGGAGCTTCAGCCAGTCGAGAAGCTCGGACGTCGACGGCTTCTTCTTGAGGCCGGGCACCTCGCGGATGTCGTAGAAGATGGTGAGCGCTTCCCGCACCAGCTCTTTTGCGATGTCGGGGAAGTGGACGCGGATGATGGCTTCCATCGTCTCCCGGTCGGGGAACCTGATGTAGTGGAAGAAGCAGCGCCGGAGGAAGGCATCCGGCAGCTCCTTCTCGTTGTTGGAGGTGATGATGACGATGGGGCGCTGGGTGGCCCTGACGGTCTCGCCTGTCTCGTAGACGAAGAACTCCATCCGGTCGAGTTCCTGCAGGAGGTCGTTCGGGAACTCGATGTCGGCCTTGTCGATCTCGTCGATGAGGAGGACGGGGACGGTGGGCGAGGTGAAGGCCTCCCACAGCTTGCCGCGGCGGATGTAGTTCCTGATGTCGGAGACGCGCGGGTCGCCGAGCTGGCTGTCGCGCAGGCGGGAGACCGCGTCATATTCGTAGAGGCCCTGCTGGGCCTTGGTGGTCGACTTGATGTGCCATTCGATCAAGGGGGCGTCGAAGGCCTTCGCCACCTCCTGGGCAAGCACCGTCTTCCCCGTGCCGGGCTCGCCCTTGACGAGGAGCGGCCGGCGCAGCGTGGCAGCGGCGTTGACCGCGACCTTGAGGTCGTCGGTCGCGACATAGGCGGAGGTGCCGGAAAAGCGCATGGAGGCTCCTTCTCGTGCCCGGAGGTGCCGCCCTTGTGGCCGCCGCGCCACGGCCATGCAATCGGAGATTTGGGAGGGCTTGCCGGGACCGGCCCCGCCGCGCAAGAGTGGCTGGCATGGCACCGCCCGCCGCCGTGGCCGAAGCCGGCCAGCGCACCCTTCTCGGCCACCCCCGCGGGCTCTTCGTCCTGTTCTTCGCGGAGATGTGGGAGCGCTTCTCCTACTACGGGATGCGCGCGCTCCTCATCTTCTACCTCACCAAGCACTGGCTCTTCTCGGACGGCGAGGCGGCGCTGGTCTACGGCGCCTACACCAGCCTCGTCTATATCACCCCGGTGCTCGGCGGCTGGCTTGCGGACCGCTACCTCGGCCAGCGCAAGGCCGTGCTCTACGGCGCCGTGCTGCTCACCATGGGCCACTTCCTCATGGCTTTCGAGGGCGACGGGGGGCAGGGGGACCCGGCCATCGCCATCTTCTGGGCGGCGCTGGCCTTCATCATCGTCGGCTCGGGGTTCCTGAAGGCCAACATCTCGGTCATCGTCGGCCAGCTCTACCCGCGGACCGATGTGCGCCGCGACGGCGCCTACACGATCTTCTACATCGGCATCAACGTGGGCGCGGCGCTCGGCACCATCGTCGCCGGCTGGCTTGGCGAGACCTACGGCTGGGCCTGGGGCTTCGGCGCCGCCGGGGTGGGGATGCTCCTCGGCCTCCTCGTCTTCGTGGCCGGCCGGCCGCTCCTCGAGGGCAAGGGCGAGAGCGCGAACCCGGCAGCGCTCGCGCGGCGCGTGGGCGGGCTGCGCTTCGAATGGGTCATCTACCTCGCCTCGCTGGGGGCCGTGGCCGGAATCTGGCTCCTCATCCAGTACCAGGGCTTCTACGGCCAGCTGCTCCTGGCCGGGGGCACCCTTCTCCTCGGCTACGTGCTGTTCGAGGCCTCGCGGCTCGACCGCGAGGCGCGCGAGCGGCTCTATGCCATCCTGTTCCTGATCGCGCTCCAGCCGGTCTTCTGGGGCCTCTTCGAGCAGGCCGGCGGCTCGATCAACCTGTTTACCGACCGCTACGTGGACCGGCAGGGCGTGCCCGCCACCCTCTTCCAGTCGATCAACCCCATCTACATCATCCTGCTCGGGCCGCTGTTCGCCGGCCTCTGGACCTTCCTTGGCCGGCGCGGGCTCGAGCCGTCGACGCCGGCCAAGTTCGGCCTTGCGCTCCTCCAGGTGGGCTTCTCGTTCGTGCTTCTCGTCTGGGGCGCGAAGGCGGCGGGCCCCGAAGCGCTGGTGCCTGTCATCTTCATCTTCCTCCTCTACCTCTTCCAGACGACGGGCGAGCTCTGCCTCTCGCCCGTGGGGCTTTCCGCCATGAACCGGCTGGCACCCCGGCACATGGCGAGCCTCGTCATGGGCGCATGGTTCTACGCCTCTGCCGGCGGCAACTTCGTCGCCGGGCTGATCGGCCGGGCGACCGGCGGCGAGGAAGGCGAGATGACGCGGGCCGGCGCGCTTGCCGTCTATGACCAGATCGGCTGGATCACCATCGGGGTCGGCGTGGCGGTCCTGGTGGTGGCGCCGTTCGTGAAGCGCTGGATGCACCTCGACACGCTCAGGGACGAGGAATCGCCCGAGACGGCGCCGGTGTCCGGGGCCCCGGGGCTCGAGGCGCGCGGGGCCTGAGGCGGGGACGCAGCCGCGTCGGGGGAGAGAGGAGAGCGCGTGGCGACAAGGGGAAGGTTCAAGACGTTCGGCACGGTGGTGCTTGCAGGCGCGCTCCTCTGCGCCTGCGCAACGACCGGCGAGCGGCAAGGGCGCGCGGCAGCCCGGCCTGCGGCGCCTGCAGCCGCCCCCGTGTCGAAGGGGGTGCCGGCGGACGCCGCCTTCGCCTCGACCTACCGGCCCTTCCCCGGCGTGCCGACCGTCATCGCCAACGTCACCATCTACGACGGCAGGGGCGGCCGCGTCGATGGCGGCGCGATCCGCTTCGAGAACGGCCGGGTGACGGCAGTGGGGCCGCAGGTGCCGACCGAGGGGGCAACCGTCATCGACGGGCGCGGCAAGTGGGTGACGCCGGGCATCATCGACGTCCACTCGCACCTCGGCAACTATCCCTCGCCCGGAGTCCAGGCCCATTCCGATGGCAACGAGGTGACCGGGCCGGTGCGCTCGGAGGTCTGGGCGCTGCACGCGGTCTGGCCGCAGGACCCGGGCTTTGCCCGAGCCCTTGCCGGCGGAGTGACCGTTCTCCACGTGCTGCCCGGATCGGCCAACCTGTTCGGCGGGCGGGGGGTCACCTTGAAGAACGTGCCCGGCGTCACCGCGCTCGACATGCTGATGCCGGGCGCGCCCTGGTCCTTGAAGATGGCCTGCGGCGAGAATCCGAAGCGGGTCTATGGCAGCCGCTCGCAGATGCCGGGCTCACGGATGGGGAATGTGGCCCTCATGCGCCAGACCTGGGCCAATGCCGAGAAATACCGCGCCGACCGGGCGCGGCCCTCGCCGCAGTTCCGCCGCGACCTCCAGCTTGAGACTCTGGCCGACGTTCTGGAGGGGAAGATCCTCGTCCAGAACCACTGCTACCGGGCCGACGAGATGGCGATGGTGATCGGCATGACGAAGGAGTTCGGCTACCGGGTTGCCGCCTTCCACCACGCGGTCGAGGCCTACAAGATTGCCCCGCTGCTCGCCGCGGAGGGCATCTGCGCGGCGCTCTGGGCCGACTGGTGGGGCTTCAAGATGGAAAGCTACGACGGCATCCGCGAGAACCTGCCCTTCGTCCACGCGGCCGGGGGGTGTGCCATCACCCATTCCGACGATGCGCATGGCATCCAGCGGCTGAACCAGGAGACGGCGAAGGCGCTCGCCGACGGGCGGCGGATGGGCCTTGAGATCCGCGACGAGGAGGCCTGGACCTGGATCGGCATCAACGCGGCGAAGGCGCTGGGGATCGCCGACAAGGTGGGAAGCCTCGAGCCCGGCAAGCAGGCCGACGTGGTCTTGTGGAACGGGGACCCGCTCTCGGTCTACTCCCGGCCCGAGAAGGTGTGGGTCGATGGCGCGCTCCTCTACGACGCGCTCGACCCGCGGCGGCGGCCGGTCTCCGACTTCGAGCTGGGGCACCCGGGCGAGGGGGATGTGAAGTGAGGCGGCGCGCCCTCGGTCTTCTGGCCGCGCTCCTCGTCCTGCTCCCCGCGCCCGCGGCAGCGCAGGAGCGGCTGGCACTCGCCGGCGGCCGCGTCGTGACGAACACGGGTGCGCCGGTCGAGGGCGGCACGGTGCTCCTCTCGGGCGGCCGGGTGGAGGCGGTGCTGCCGGCGGGCGCGGCCGCGCCGACAGGCTATCGTGTCATCGATGCTGCGGGCAAGTGGGTGACGCCCGGCATCATCGCCGGCATCTCGCAGCTGGGCGCGGTCGAGGTGCATGCGGTCGACGAGGCGAACGAGACGGTGGCGCGCACCGCGCCCGTCTCGGCCGCGCTCGCGCTCGAGGCGGGGCTCGACCCGGAAGAGACGGCGATCGCCATCACCCGGATCGAGGGGGTGACGGCCGCCGTCACGGCGCCCTTCCCGGGCCGCACGATCTTCGCAGGGCAAGGCGCCATCATCAGCCTCGGCGACGGGCGCCCCATTCGCCCGCGCGCCTTCCAGCATGTCGCCTATGGCGAGCTCGGCAGCCGGATCGCAGGCGGCTCCAGGCCTGCGGCCTGGGCCGAGATCCTGAACGCGCTCGACGAGGCGCAGCGCCTGAGGAACGGGCTGGTCTCGCCGATGCGGGACCAGCACCGCGATCTCCGTGTCACCCGCGACGATGCCGAGGCACTGGTCCCGGTGCTGACCGGCGCGCAGCCGCTTCTCGTGCGCGTCAACCGGGCATCCGACATCCGCCAGGTGCTGACTCTCCGCAACCGGTATCCCGGCGTCCGGCTCGTGCTCGTCGAGGCGGCCGAGGGCTGGATGGTGGCCGACGAGCTGGCGCGCGCCCGCGTGCCCGTCATCACCCTCGGCATGGACAATCTGCCCGGCCGGTTCGAGACGATCGGGGCCACCATGTCGAACGTGGGGCGGATGGTGGTGGCCGGAGTCACGGTCGCGCTCGGCACGCCCGACCTCGATGCGAGCTTCCAGCCCCGGCTCCTGCCGCAATATGCCGGGAACCTGGTGGCGCAGGGGCGGCTCCCGGGCGGGGTGGGCCTCTCCTGGGACCAGGCCTTCGCTGCCATCAGCCGGGCGCCGGCGGAGATCTTCGGCCTCGCTGACATGGGCCGGCTTGCGCCGGGCGCCCGGGCCGATGTCGTCATCTGGTCGGGCGACCCGCTCGAGCTTTCCTCGGCGCCCGAGGCCGTGTTCATCGCCGGGGTCGCCCAGCCGATGGAGAGCCGGCAGACGAAGCTCGCCCGGCGCTATCGGCCCGGCCAGCCGGAGACGGGGCTGCCGAAGGCCTGGATGCGCTGAGGCGCGCCGGCTGGGCGGGGTGCGCACACCAGCCGGTACCGGGGGGCTTTCGCGCAGGCGGCAGGGCTGGCAGAAGGGGCGGGGAGGCTGGCGATGGGGCTTTTCATCCTGCTGATGGCAGCGTTCGTCGTGACCCACATCGGGCTTGCGACTCCGCCGCTGCGCGATTCGCTGGTGCTGAGGCTCGGCGAGACCGGCTTCCGGATCGGCTACTCGCTGCTCTCGCTCGCCCTCCTCATCGGCGCAGTCCAGGTCTACAAGGGCCTGCCCGAGGATGCGCCGCTCTGGACTGCGGGTGTGGGCGCCTACCATGCCGCCAACCTCGTGATGCTCCTCGCCTCGATCCTGTTCGTCGGCGCGCTGACGCCAGCCAACCGGGCGCTCGCCGGCGTGCCGCAGCGGCCCGGGAACGAAGGGCCGACGGGGGTTCTGCGCTGGACCCGGCACCCCATGATGTGGGCCTTCGGCCTCTGGGCGCTGGTCCATGGCTGGCTCGCGGGCGACGCGCCAACCCTGGTGCTCGCCGCCGGCATCGGGACGCTCGCGCTCGTGGGTGCTGCCTTCCAGGATGGCAAGAAGGCGCGCCAGCTTGGCGCCGACTGGAAGATGTATGCCGCGCGCACGAGCTTCGTGCCGTTCGCGGCGATCGTGGCGGGGAAGCAGCCCGCCTCTGCGCTGTGGCCGGGCGTGGTGCCGCTGGTGGGCGGCATCCTCTTCTGGCTCGTCATGACCTTCCTCCACCCGAGCCTGATGCAGGCGCCGGTGGTTGGCATCTGGCAGTTCGTCTGATGGCGTTCGCCGGTCAGCGCGTGTGGGTGACGGGGGCCTCCTCCGGCATCGGGGCGGCGCTTGCTAGGGCCTTCGGCCGGGCCGGGGCCGAGCTCATCCTCTCGGGCCGGAAGGTCCCCGCGCTCGAGGCCGTGGCCGAGGCCGCCGGCGGCAATGCCGAGCTCCTGCCCTTCGAGGCCACCGACATCAACGCCCTTCCCGACATCGTCGAACGCGCGGGCCGAGTCGACCTCCTCGTCAACAACGCCGGCATCTCGCAGCGCAGCCTCGCCGAGGACACCGACTTCCAGGTCTACCGCACGATCATGGAAGTGGATTTCTTCGCGCCCATCGCGCTGACGAAACTGGTGCTGCCGCAGATGCTCGCGCGGGGCCACGGGCACATCGCGGCGGTGGCGAGCGTCGCCGGCAAGGTCGGCTCGCCGCAGCGCACGGGCTACTGTGCGGCGAAGCACGCGCTCATGGGCTTCTTCGACGCGCTCCGGACCGAAGTGGCGCACCGCGGCGTGAAGGTCTCGACCATCGTGCCGGGCTATGTGGCAACCCCGATTGCGACGCGGGCGCTGACCGCCGACGGCACGCCGCGGGGCGAGGGGGCCGACGAGGTGGACCAGGGGATCACGCCCGACGAGGCTGCCGCCACCATCCTCGACGGGCTTGCGAAAGGGCAGCGGGAGATCCCGGTGGGGGCGGAGGGAGGCATGGAGATGGCGCTTCTCGACATGAAGCGGCGGGACCCTGAGGGCCTGTTCGACCTGATGGAGAAGCTCGGCGCGGCGGTCGTCGCGAAGTTCGGAAAGGCCGCGGCATGAGCGGCTGGGCGATGCCGCACCGGACGATCTCGGGCCGGATCCGCTACACCAGCAACAAGCCGGGCCACGAGGGCCAGTGGCGCGGCCGGGAGGATTTCGCCTTCACCCACCATCGGGACGGGCGGGTGACGCTCCAGGCGCGCTGCGAGATCGCCGAGCCGGAGCCCGCGGTGCTCAGGCACATCGTCTATTCGCTCGACGAGAAGGGCCGGCCGTTCGACTGCCTGGTGCGGCTGGATGTCGGCGGGGCCTTCATGGGCTCGGGTCTCGTTGCCTTCGACTGGGCGGCGGGCACGGTCTCGTGCCGCAGCCACGGCCCCTCGATCGGCCGGCTGGAGCAGCAGCTCCCCATCGGCGAGGGGCTGGACGGCTTCGGCACCCACCCCATTGCCGGCGACGCCTATCTCACGAAATGCATGGACGTGGGCCGCGGCCCGCACCGGCGGCGCATCCGCGCGCTCCTTCCCTCCCCCGACCATCGCGGCGCGACCCCGCCGATGGTCGCCGAAGTGCGGATCGGCCTTGAATATGTGGGCGATGCCGAGGCCGAGTGCCCGGCCGGGCGCTTCCGCTGCCACCATTTCCGGTTCGTCGACGACGAGGGGCCCGGCATGGGTGGCAAGCCGCACCCGCCCTACGACATGTGGGTGACGGCAGACGCCGACCGGCTGTTCGTGAAGGGTGGCGTCGGCGGCGACATGGCGACCTGGTACGAACTGGAGACGCTCAGCCGGGACTGAGCGGCGCCCTGGCACGGAAGGGTGCAACGCCGGGACTGATGGGGATGCCAAGCAGTTGGAAGGCGGGAAGCACCGCCGCGCCCATGAGGAGGGGGATGCTGACGCGGCCCGACCTCGGGGCGAGTCGCCGCCGTGGTGGGCCCAGAGGGTTCCGGGGTTGGACCGGGCGAAGACGGCGATGATGTTGGCCGCGACGAGGGCGAGGGAGAGCAGCAGGAACAGGAGGACGGGGTGGGGCAGGCGGTTGCCGACCGCCTCGGTCGCCTTCGGCATCCGCGTGCGTCCGGCCGGACTGCCACGGCAAGGGTGGACAGGCTCAGGCCCGCTTTTCTAGGCTCGGGCCATGTGGATGCTGGCCGCGCCGCTTGCGGGGGCAGGGCTTGCCGCGTGGCTTGCCTGGCGTGCCGGGTCCGATGGTGCCACGGTTGCCGCCATCGGCGCGCTGTCGGGCCTCGGCCTTCTTCCCGCTGTCACACTGCGTCGCTATCACGTTGCGTCCCGCACCCCGATGCGCGACGAGGGAGAGGTGACGGCCAAAGCGGAATCCGGCGCGCGTCCGGTCTCTTCCGACCTCGTCTCGATTGCGGCGCTGGCCGAACCGGCGATCGTGGTCTCGGGCTCGTGGCGGGCGGCGGCGGCGAACGAGCAGGCCCGCACGCTGTTCGGCCCCCGGGTGGCAGGCAGTGACGTGCGCCAGTCGGTGCGCCACCCGGCGGTGCTTGACGCCTTGCGGCAGGCGATGGGCGGCGAGAGCCCAGCCACCCGGGAGGTGGGGGCGCTCGGCCACGCCGACGGCGCCTTCCGCGTGCGCGTGGTCGCGCTCGGGGAGGAGCGCTATCTCGTCACCTTCACCGACATCACCCAGGCCCGGCTCGCCGAACGGATGCGGGCGGACTTCGTGGCCAACGCCAGCCATGAGCTGAGGACGCCGCTCGCCAACATCTCCGGCTTCATCGAGACGCTGCTCGGGCCGGCGGCCGAGGACGAGCCGGCGCGCCGGCGCTTCCTCGAGATCATGGCGAAGGAATCGGCCCGGATGAGCCGGCTCATCGACGATCTCCTGTCGCTCTCGCGGATCGAGCTTGACAAATATGTCCGCCCGCAGGCCCCGCTCGATCTGGCGCCGCTTCTCGCCGACGTGGGGAAGACGCTCGCGATGCGGCTCGAGGCGGACGGGCGGCGCCTTCTCATCGACGTGGCGGAGGGCCTGCCGCAGGTGGTGGGAGACCGCGACCAGATCCTCCAGGTTCTGCACAACCTCGTCTCGAACGCCCTGAAGTACGGCCATTCGGGCACGCCCATCCGGCTCTCCGCGGCCCCGGTGGCAGCCAGCGCGCGGATGGAGGAGATGGTCCGCGTGAGCGTCGAGGACGTGGGCGACGGCATCGCGCCCGAGCACCTGCCGCGGCTGACCGAGCGCTTCTATCGCGTCGACACCGGCCGGTCGCGCTCCATGGGGGGCACCGGTCTCGGGCTTGCCATCGTCAAGCACATCGTCGAGCGGCACCGCGGCAGGCTCGAGATCTCGAGCCGCCAGGGCGAGGGCACCACCGTCTCGTTCACGCTGCCCGTGGTGCCGAAGCGGATCGATGAGCGGGTGGCCGAGGGCGGCGAGGAGGGGGGCGCGGCGACGCCGGACCGGGGCGGCGAGGCGCGTCATAAAACGGAAACGAAAGTGTAATGGGGGCCAAACAGGGCTTTCCTAGGGCGGGGAGGTGCAAAGCGATGGGTGCAAGGCGCAACGCCGGGCGGGTGGAGGAGCGGGCCGTTCGCGGCTGGCCGCGCGGCGTCGGGCTGCGGCTGGCGCGCGGGCGGGCGCTACGGGCACGGGGCCGACCCGGCGCCGGGTGGCGCGGCTGATGGCAACCGGGCCCGACGCGCCCCGCCCCTCGGGACGCTTCGACGAGGAGATCGACGAGCTCCGCACCCTTGTCTCCGAGATGGGCGGGCTTGCCGAGGCGCAGATCGCAACCGCGATCGATGCGCTGGTCCGCCGCGACGGCGACCTCGGCCTCCACGTGGCCGAGGCCGATGCCGAGCTTGACCGGATGGAGGCGGAAGCCGAGGCGAAGGCGGTGGCGATCATTGCCGGCACTGCACCCGGGGCCGAGGGCCTGCGGGAGCTCGTGGCGGCGCTCAAGATCTCCGCCATCATCGAGCGGATCGGCGACTATGCCAAGAACATCGGCAAGCGCGCCTCCTCCATGGCGGCGGCAGCGCCGGTGCAGCCGGTCGCCATCATTCCCGAGATGGGCCGGCTCGCCTCCTCGATGCTGAAGGACGCGCTCGACGCCTATGTCGAGCGCGATGCCCGCCTCGCGCTCGACGTGATGATGCGCGACACCTCGGTCGACGATCTCTACAATTCGCTGTTCCGCTCGCTCCTCACCTACATGATGGAGAACCCGCACCACATCACGCCGTCTGCCCACCTGCTGTTCATCGCCAAGAACATCGAGCGGATCGGCGACCACGCGACCAACATCGCCGAGATGGTGCACTTCCAGGTAACGGGCCAGCATCTCGTGGAGCGCCCGAAGGCCGACCAGACCCCCCTCTTCATCCAGCCCCGAACCGACAACCCCTGAGGTGACCGATGCGCGCCAGGATCCTTCTGGTCGAGGATGACAGCAACCTCGTCGAGCTCGTCCGCTACAACCTCGAGAAGGAGGGCTTCGAGGTGATTGCAACGCATGACGGCGAGGAGGCGTTGGCGCTCGCCGAGGACGAGCGGCCCGACGTCATCATTCTCGACTGGATGATCTCGAACCTCTCTGGCATCGAGGTGTGCCGCCGCCTGCGGCGCGAACCCGAGACGGCGGGCGTTCCCATCATCATGCTGACGGCCCGCGCCGAGGAGGGGGACCGGGTGCGAGGCCTCGAGACCGGCGCTGACGACTATGTCACGAAGCCCTTCAGCCCGCGCGAGCTGGTGGCCCGGGTGCGGGCGCTGCTCCGGCGGCTGCGGCCGGCGCTCTCGGGCGGGCAGCTCGAATATGGCGGCCTCGTGATGGACACGACCGCCCACAAGGTGACCCGCGACGGCGTTCCCGTGCAGCTCGGCCCCACCGAGTTCCGGCTGCTTCGCCATTTCCTCGAGCACCCCGGCCGGGTGTTCAGCCGCGAGCAGCTGCTCGACGCCGTGTGGGGCCGCGACGTCTACGTCGAGCAGCGGACGGTCGACGTCCACATCCGCCGCCTGAGGAAGGCGATCAACGGCGAAGACCTGCCCGACCTCATCCGCACCGTCCGCTCGGCCGGATACGCGCTTGATGCCGATGGCGTGACGGTGGCGGCCGGCACCGGCGCACCGGTCGGCGGCACGACGCGCTGACACCCTTCCTTCCCCGGCGCGCGGCCCCTATGGCCCGCCCCGACCACAAGAGAAGGGGTGAGACATGATCCGTTTCGACAATCGCGTCGCCATCGTGACTGGCGCCGGCGGCGGCCTCGGCCGGCGCTACGCGCTCGATCTCGCCGCACGGGGCGCCCGTGTGGTGGTGAACGACCTCGGGGGCGCGCGCGACGGGACCGGCGGCTCCGCCGCCATGGCGGAGGCGGTGGTGGAGGAGATCCGCGCCGCCGGCGGCGAGGCGATGGCGCATGGCACCTCGGTCACCGACGAGGCCGGGGTTGCCGACATGGTCGAGCGGGCGGTCGCGGCCTGGGGCCGCGTGGACATCCTCATCAACAACGCCGGGATCCTCCGTGACCGGACCTTCTCGAAGATGACGCTCGAGGACTTCCGCGCCGTGCTCGAGGTGCATCTCATGGGCTCGGTCATCTGCACCAAGGCCGTGTGGGACAGGATGCGCGAGCAGGCCTATGGCCGCATCCTCATGACCACCTCCTCGACCGGCCTCTATGGCAATTTCGGCCAGTCGAACTACGGGGCGGCCAAGATGGGCCTCGTCGGGCTCATGAAGACCCTCGCGCTCGAGGGCATGAAGTACAACGTGAAGGTGAACACCATCGCTCCGCTCGCGGCAACGCGGATGACGGAAGACCTGCTGCCGCCGGCCCTTCTGGAGCGGATGGG
Organism: Thermaurantiacus tibetensis; assembly: GCF_015354055.1. Lineage (GTDB taxonomy): Bacteria > Pseudomonadota > Alphaproteobacteria > Sphingomonadales > Sphingomonadaceae > Thermaurantiacus > Thermaurantiacus tibetensis. The sequence continues at coordinate 349,191 of NZ_JACHTM010000002.1, read as the reverse complement.
GCCGGAGACGGTCTCGCCGGCCGCCCTCTACCTGGTAAGCGAGGAGGCGCCGACGGCGGTGGTGCTGAACGCGGGCGGTGGCGGCTTCGAGGCCGCCCATGTCACGCTGACCAAGGGCATCCACGTGGCGCCCGAGGACATGACACCGGAGACGGTGGCCGCACGGATTGCCGAGATCCGCGACCGCACCGGCGAGCTGGTGCCCGAGACGGGCGCAGCGCAGGCGCAGGTCGCGCTCGCGGCGGGCGGCTGAGGCGCGCGCCCGGCCCGCCGTCTGGCAAGGCAGCCGGCACGCGGGCCTCGCGGGCACCTGCCGGCATTGCGGTTGACGCTGCGGCCCCCTGCAGGATGCCCGCGCACCCACGCGACCTCCTGTCGCGAGCGAACCTTCCCTGATCTGGCGGGCAGGTGCACTTGAGGGGCAGGTGCCCGAGGCCGGCCGCGCACCCTGCATGACGGGGATGTCCCGGGCAGCGGGCAGGCGATAGGGTCCATTCGTGGCCGAGGGGAACGGGGAGCCAAGGGTGCGGGCGTTCGGGCGCTCTCTTTAGGATTTTCTGCCGGTTTCCGAAGTCGAGCAGCGGCTGGTCGAGAATTGCCGCCGAGGGGAGCCAACGGAGCTAGGCGAAGCCGTGCCGGGCGCGATGACGGCGGGCACCCGCATCCGCGCCGGGCTGGTCCGGTTCCTCGCGCTTGGGGGAGACGACGGCCACCCGGTGCACGAGCGGGGAATTCAGCTTGTCGGCGCGTGGATCGACGGTGACCTCGAACTCCGGAACTGCGACCTGACGGCGCCGCTTCAGCTTCAAGCGTGCCGCCTTGGCCTGGTCGATCTTGGGTGGGCTCGGCTGCCCCTCCTGTCGTTGCGCGGGTCGAGGCTGGCAGGGGACCTCCGCGCCAACGGGGCCGAGATCAGGGGTGGCGTGTTCCTGAACGACGGGTTTCACGCCCGCGGGGAAGTGCGGCTGCTGGGGGCGAGCATCGGTGGCAGTCTGACGTGCCGCGGCGGGCGGTTTGAAAGCCCCGGCGGCGTCGTGCTCGGCGCCGACGGGGCCAGGATCGGGGGCAGCGTGTTTCTGGACAAGGGGTTTCACGCCCGCGGGGAAGTGCGGCTGATCGGGGCCAGCATCGATTGCAGTCTCGAGTGCAGCGGCGGGCGATTCGAGAACCCGAAGGGCAGGGCGTTCCTCTGCCAGGCCGCCCAAGTTCGCGGCGCGCTCGTCTGGCGCGACGTCGCGAGGGTTCAAGGCCAGCTCGACCTGACGGCGCTCAAGGTCGCGAACCTTGTCGATAACGCCGCGAGCTGGGAGACGGCGGACGGCGGCCTGATCCTCGACGGGTTCCAGTACGACCGCTTTGCCGGCGAGGCGAGCACCGATGCCGCCATGCGGATCGCCTGGCTGAAGCGGCAGGTGCCGACGCATCTGGGCGAGGCGTTCCGGCCGCAGCCGTGGGAGCATTGCGCGAAGGTGTTGCGGGAGATGGGCCACGCCGATGCCGCGCGCGCCGTGCTCATCGAGAAGGAGGCCCTTGAGCGGGCGGCCGGGCGGCACGGCGGGCGGTGGAGTCTCAGGCGGGCGCTGCACGGGTTCTACGGGAAGTCCATCGGCTATGGCTACCGGCCCGGGCCGCTCGTGGCTGCGACGTTGCTGGTCCATGCGCTGAGCACCGCCGTCTTCTGGCTTAAGGCCAACCCGTCGCGCCAGTGGTGGAGCGCGCCTGCCTATCTCATCCAGCCGACCGCGGCGGCCACGCAACTGCCCTGCCCGGCAGGCGATGGCTGCGGGCCGGAGGTGCCCGCCTACGACACCTTCTTGGCGCCGGCCCACGCGCTCGAGGTGATGATGCCGATCAGCAACCTCCGGCGCCCGCCGGAATGGAAGCTGCGGCTCCAGGACGAGCGGGGCGAATGGCTGACCGGCGGGCGGGCGCTGATGGCCTGGACATGGTTTCTGACGCTCTATGGCTGGCTGGCCGGCATCCTGCTGGTGCTGTGGGTGGGGAAGCTCATCAAGAAGGAGTGATGGCTGCTCGCCTGGCAGGCGAAGCGGGCCTTCGGGGGCGGCCGGCCTGGGCGGGGCGGCGGGCGCACGCGGGCGCTTGCCGGGCTGTCATCAAAATTTCGCGGAAGCGCGAGCGTGCGGCGTCTTGACCCGCGGGGGCCTTGCGCCTAACTGGATTGGCGTTGGCACTCGCAGGGAGTGAGTGCCAGCAGTATCCCCGGGGCGTGGTGGCGCCGCCGCCGGCCCCTTCGAAAGCCTGGAGGACACCAATGGCATTCACCCCGCTGCACGACCGCGTGCTGGTGCGCCGCATCGAGGCGGAAGAGAAGACCGCCGGCGGCATCATCATCCCCGACACCGCCAAGGAAAAGCCGCAGGAAGGCGAGGTGCTGGCCGTCGGCGCCGGCGCCCGCGACGAGGACGGCGAGCGGATCCCGATGGACGTCAAGGTCGGCGACCGCATCCTCTTCGGCAAGTGGTCGGGCACCGAGGTCAAGATCAACGGCGAAGACCTTGTGATCATGAAGGAAAGCGACATCCTCGGCATCATCACGCCGGCCGCGGAGGTCCGGAAGGCCGCCTGAGCGGCTGTGCCCGGCACGACGCCGGGCCGTGAGGCGACAACCGGCGGGGGCTGGAACCCACCGCCGCGAACGCGACTTGAGAGGAACGGAAGATGGCAGCCAAGGACGTGAAGTTCGGGCGTGACGCCCGCGAGCGCATCCTGCAAGGGGTCGACATCCTTGCCGATGCGGTGAAGGTGACGCTGGGGCCCAAGGGCCGCAACGTCGTCATCGAGAAGAGCTTCGGCGCGCCGCGCATCACCAAGGACGGGGTGACGGTCGCCAAGGAAATCGAGCTCAAGGACAAGTACCAGAACCTCGGCGCCCAGCTGGTGCGCGAGGTGGCCTCCAAGACCAACGATGTGGCCGGTGACGGCACGACGACGGCGACCGTGCTCGCCCAGGCGATCGTGCGCGAGGGCCTGAAGTCGGTCGCGGCCGGCATGAACCCGATGGACCTGAAGCGCGGCATCGACCTTGCCGTCGCCAAGGTGGTGGAAGAGCTCAAGGCGCGCTCGAAGCCTGTCTCGGGCTCCGCCGAGATCGCCCAGGTGGGCATCATCTCCGCCAACGGTGACCGCGAGGTGGGCGAGAAGATCGCCGAGGCGATGGAGAAGGTGGGCAAGGAAGGCGTGATCACGGTCGAGGAGGCCAAGGGTCACGAGTTCGAGCTCGACGTGGTCGAGGGCATGCAGTTCGACCGCGGCTACCTCTCGCCCTACTTCATCACCAACGCCGAGAAGATGCAGGTGGAGCTCGAGGAGCCCTACATCCTCATCCACGAGAAGAAGCTCTCGAACCTGCAGGCGATGCTCCCGATCCTCGAGGCAGTGGTCCAGTCGGGCCGTCCGCTTCTCATCATCGCCGAGGACGTGGAAGGCGAAGCGCTGGCGACCCTTGTCGTCAACAAGCTGCGCGGTGGCCTGAAGGTGGCCGCCGTCAAGGCGCCCGGCTTCGGTGACCGGCGCAAGGCGATGCTCGAGGACATCGCGACGCTGACTGGCGGCGAGATGATCTCCGAGGACCTCGGCATCAAGCTCGAGAACGTGACGCTCGCCATGCTCGGCCGGGCGAAGAAGGTGGTGATCGACAAGGACAACACCACCATCGTCGACGGTGCCGGCTCGGCCGAGGCCATCAAGGGCCGGGTCGAGCAGATCAAGGCGCAGATCGAGACGACCACCTCCGACTATGACCGCGAGAAGCTGCAGGAGCGGCTGGCCAAGCTCGCCGGCGGTGTCGCCGTCATCAAGGTGGGTGGCGCGACCGAGGTCGAGATCAAGGAGCGCAAGGACCGCGTGGACGACGCGCTGCACGCGACCCGCGCGGCGGTCGAGGAAGGCATCGTGCCCGGCGGCGGCACGGCGCTTCTCTATGCCACCCGCGCGCTCGAGGGCCTGAAGGGCGCCAACGAGGACCAGACCCGCGGGATCGACATCATCCGCCGGGCGCTCCAGGCGCCGGTCCGCCAGATCGCGGCGAACGCCGGCTGGGACGGCGCGGTGGTCGCCGGCAAGCTCCTCGAATCCAATGACACCAACCTCGGCTTCAACGCCCAGACCGAGGTCTACGAGGACCTGGTGAAGGCCGGCGTCATCGACCCGACGAAGGTGGTGCGGACCGCGCTCCAGGACGCGGCCTCCGTGGCCGGTCTCCTCATCACGACCGAGGCGACGATTGCCGAGCTGCCCGAGGACAAGCCGGCGGCCGGTGCCGGCGGCGGCATGGGCGGCATGGGCGGCATGGACTTCTGAGCCGAAGGCGGCCGGCGCGATGCCGCGAGGCATCGTCGCCGGACTCGCCGCAGGCCCGGCCGGCGGGTCCGGAAGGCCGCTTCGGCGGCTTGGCCGGCGGAAGGCGTGCCGGACCCCGACCGACGGGACCATGCACGAGGACGGGGCCGGGAGGGCGACCTCCCGGCCCTTCTCTTCTGTCCTTGAGCCTCTCCTCGGGCATCGCTATGCCGGCGGCTGCACCCGGCTCATGGGGGCCGGCGTGCCAGACCTGGGAGAGCCCCTTGCGGAGCCTGCGTCTTGCCGGGGCAGTCCTGCTCGCCGCTGCCCTCGCCTCCCATGCCCTGCCTGCCCAGTCGTCCGGAGCCCGAATGGACGAGACTCCCCTCATTGAACGTGCGCGGCTGTTCGGCAACCCGACCAGGGCGCAGGGCCTGATCTCGCCCGACGGCCGGTGGCTCTCGTGGATCGCGCCGTCGGAGGGCGTCCTCAACGTCTGGGTGGCGCCCGTCGATGCGCCCGGGAAGGCGCGCGTGCTGACGGCGGAGAAGGTGCGCCCCATCCTCCAGCACTTCTGGGCGCCCGACAGCTCGATGATCCTCTATGTGAACGACAGCGGCGGCGACGAGGATTTCCACCTTTACGGCGTGCCCGTGGCTGGCGGGCCGGCGCGCGACTTCACGCCCTTCCCGAAGACCCGGGCGCTTGTCGTCGGCACTTCGCACCGGCTGAAGGACCGCATCCTCGTCGGCCTCAACACCCGCGACCCGCGCTGGCACGACGTGCATTCGCTGGACCTGAAGTCGGGCAAGCTGACGCTGGTGATGCAGAACGACGGCTATGCCGGCTTCATCGCCGACGACGACCTCAACCTGCGGGTGGCGATCGGGCCCAACCGCGAGGGCGGGCAGGACTATTTCCGCATGAGCGGCACGACGGTGGAGGCAAAGCCTTTCCTGTCCCACGGGCTGGACGACAGCCAGACGACCCGGCCGCTGAACTTCACGGCCGATGGCAGGACGCTCTACTGGCTCGACAGCCGCAAGCGCGACACGGCGGCCGCCTTTGCCATGGACTTTGCGACGGGCCGGATGAAGCTGCTGGCGGAAGATCCCCGCGCCGACGTCGATCTCGCGCTGGTGAATCCGACGTCGGGCAGGCTCGAGGCGGTGTCCTTCACGTACCTCAAGCCCGAGTGGAAGGTGCTCGACCCGGCCGTCAGGGCCGATATCGATCGCCTCAACGGGCAGCTTGGCAACTGGCTGCTGCGGTCGCGCACCGATGCCGACGATCGCTGGACGGTGCAGGCCGATAATTCCGACAAGCCTTCGGCCACCTATCTCTACGACCGAAAGGCGGGCACGCTTTCGCTGATGTTCGTGAGCCGGCCCGAGCTGGTCGGGCTTCCGCTGGCGCCCATGCAGCCGGTCGAGATCCGCGCGCGCGATGGCAGGACGCTGGTGTCCTACCTGACGCTGCCGGTGGGCGCGGGCGATCCGCCGAAAGAGCCGCTGCCGATGGTGCTGCTGGTGCATGGCGGGCCCTGGGCGCGCGACCATTATGGGTATGTCCGCGACGTGCAGTTCCTGGCCAACCGAGGCTATGCCGTGCTGCAGGTGAACTTCCGGGGCTCGACCGGCTTCGGCAAGGCCTTCACCAGCGCCGGCGATGGCGAGTGGGGCAGGAAGATGCACGACGACCTGCTCGATGCGGTGAAGTGGGCGGTCGATCGCAAGGTGGCCGACCCGAAGCGGGTGGCGATCATGGGCGGTTCCTACGGCGGCTATGCGACGCTTGCCGGTCTTGCCTTCACGCCGACCGAGTTTGCCTGCGGCGTCGACATCGTGGGCCCGTCGAACCTCATGACCCTGCTGTCGACCGTGCCGCCCTACTGGGAATCGTTCAGGAAGCAGCTGATCGCGCGCATGGGCGATCCTGAAACGCCCGAGGGCCAGGCGTGGCTGAAGGAGCGCTCGCCGCTGACCTACTCCGACCGCATCCAGCGGCCGCTGCTGATCGGGCAGGGGGCGAACGACCCGCGCGTGAAGCAGGCCGAGAGCGACCAGATCGTCGCGGCGATGGAGGCGAAGAACATTCCCGTGACCTATGTGCTGTTCCCGGACGAAGGCCATGGCTTTGCCGTGCCGGCGAACAACATCGCCTTCATGGCCATCACCGAGAATTTCCTGGAGGCCTGCGTCGGCGGGCGCGCCGAGCCGATCGGGGCCACGGTTGTGGCCTCTTCGGCCCAGGTGCCGCACGGGGCGGAGTTCGCGCCGGGCCTGAAGGAGGCGCTTGCGGCACGCTGAGGCGCGCGACCGGCTGTCACTGGAGGTTCACGGGAGTCCGCCATAGGGCGGCGTCATGAGGCGACATCTGGCGGAGATCGTGGAGGCCCGGCTGAGCCGGCGGGGCTTCCTCGGCGGAGCGGCAGCGGCGGGGTTCCTTGCGACGGCGCCCGGGGTGGCGGCCGGGAGTGCGGTGCCGCCGTTCCGCTTCGACGAGATCGCCCACGGCGTGGACGCAACCCACCATGTGGCGCCGGGCCATGTGGCGCGCGTGCTGCTGCGCTGGGGGGACCCGATCCTGCCCGGTGCGCCCGCCTTCGCGCCGGGCGCACAGACGCCCGAGGCGCAGATGGGCCAGTTCGGGATGAACTGCGACTTCATCGGCGTGCTTCCGCTCGCCGACCGGGGCGGGCGCGAGCGGATGCTGCTCTGCGTCAACCACGAATACACCATCCCGACCCTCATGTTCCCGGACCTGTTCGACGCGGCCGGCCGGTTCGATCCGGCGCGCTACACCGCGCGCCACGCCGCGCTCGAGCAGGCGGCAACCGGCTGCTCGGTCGTCGAGGTGGAGCGCGGGCCGGACGGCTGGCGGCATCGGGTCTCGCCGCGCAACCGGGCGGTCAGGGCCTGGAACAGCGCCATTGCCATCTCCGGCCCCGCCGCCGGGGATGAGCGCCTCAGGACCGCCGCCGACCCGTCTGGCACGCGGGTCATCGGCACCTTCGGCAACTGCGCCGGGGGGATGACGCCCTGGGGCACCTATCTGACGGCGGAGGAGAATTTCCAGTTCTACTTCACCGGGACGCTCCCTGAAGGACATCCCGAGGCCGGGGCCTTCCGCCGCTACGGCCTTGGCGGCCGTGGCGACCGCTACCCCTGGGGCCGGTTCGACGCGCGCTTCGACATGGGCCGGGAGCCGAACGAGGCCAACCGCTTCGGCTGGGTGGTGGAGGTGGACCCGCTCGACCCCCGCGCCATGCCAGTGAAGCGGACGGCGCTGGGCCGCTTCTCGCACGAGGGCGCGGAGACCCATGTGAACGGCGACGGCCGGCTTGTCATCTACATGGGCGACGACGCGCGCAACGAATATCTCTACCGCTATGTCTCGAAAGGGCGGGTCTCGCGCGACCGGCGTGCGAACCGACGGCTGCTCGACGAGGGCGTGCTTTCGGTTGCCGTGTTCGACGAGAGCGGGCTCGACTGGCGGCCGCTCGTCTTCGGCGAGGGGCCGCTGACGCCGGCCAACGGCTTCCGCTCGCAGGCCGACGTGCTGATCGAGGCGCGCCGCGCCGCCGACCTCGTGGGTGCGACCCCGATGGACCGGCCGGAGGATGTGGAGGCGCACCCCACCAACGGGCGCGTCTACGTGATGCTCACCAACAACCGCGACCGGACTGCGCCGAATCCGGCGAACCCGCGGCTCGCCAATGCCTATGGCCAGATCCTGGAGCTGGTGGCGCCGGGCGGCGACCATGCCGCAGACCGCTTCGGCTGGGAGATGCTGGTGCTCTGCGGGCCGCCTGCGGACCCGGCAGCAGGCGCGCGCTGGGGGGCGGGCACGTCGGCGAATGGCTGGTTCGCCTCGCCCGACAACTGCGCGTTCGACCCGATGGGGCGGCTGTGGGTCGCCTCCGACCAGGGGAATGCCTGGCCCTTGACCGGCACGGCCGACGGCCTCTGGGCGCTCGGCACCGAGGGCCCCGAACGCGGAGTGGGGCGGATGTTCTTCCGCGTGCCTGTCGGCGCCGAGCTGTGCGGGCCACGCTTCGCCCGCGGCGGGCGCACCCTCTTCCTCTCGGTGCAGCACCCGGGCGCCGACGGCACGAAGGAATGGGCGCCCTTTGCGCGCGAGTCGACCTTCCACGACCCGGCGACGCGCTGGCCGGACTTCCAGCCCGACATGCCGCCCCGGCCTTCGGTCGTGGTGGTGGAGCGCGCGGACGGGGGCGTGATCGGGGCCTAGCGGCCGTCGCAGCGTCCCGTCCGGGGTGGGGCGTCGACGGGGGTTGCCCGCGGCGCCGCGCGGGCGCATGGGCCGTCGGGCAGGAGAGCCCATGCACCCGCTTCGCCCGCACGCGCGCCTTGCGACCCACGAGGTGTTCAACCAGCCGCCGCCGCGCGGCGACGAGGATCTGCTGGAGGGCGACCCCGTGCTGGCCCGCGGGCTCGCCGCCTTCGGCGGGGCGCGCTGGCGGGAGCGGATCGGGGCCTTCGCCCGCGCCTGCGGGGCGGCCGAGGTGCGCGAGGAGTCGCGCCTTGCCAACGCCAACCCGCCGCAGCTCCGGGCGTTCGACCGCTACGGCCACCGCCTCGACGAGGTGGAGTTCCACCCGGCCTACCACCGGCTGATGGCGCTGGGGCTCGAGGGCGGGGTCTCCTCGGCCGCCTGGGAGGAGGACGGCGGGCACCTGCTCCACGCGACGCTCCTCTATCTCATGACTCAGGCGGATGCGGGCGTCGTCTGCCCCATGTCGATGACCCATGCGGCAGTCGCCGCGCTCCGCCACGCGCCCGACCTTGCCGCGGCCTTCCTGCCGCGCATCCTCGCCCGGCGCTACGACCCGCGCGCCCTGCCGGCTTCGGACAAGGCCGGCGTGACGCTCGGCATGGCGATGACCGAGAAGCAGGGCGGCTCGGACGTGCGCGCCAACACCACGGTGGCCGAGCCCGATGGCGAGGGCGTCCGTCTCGTCGGGCACAAGTGGTTCTGCTCGGCACCGATGTCGGACGCCTTCCTGACGCTCGCCCGGCTGGACGATGCGCTGACCTGCTTCCTCGTGCCGCGCTGGCGGCCCGACGGCAGCCGGAACGCCTTCCACGTCATGCGCCTCAAGGACAAGCTCGGCGACCGGTCCAACGCGAGCTCCGAGATCGAGTATCACGGCGCCTTCGCCTGGCAGGTGGGCGAGGCGGGGCGCGGCATTCCCACGATCATCGGCATGGTGCAGGAGACCCGGCTCGATTGCGTCGCCGGCTCTGCCGCCGGGATGCGGGCCGCGCTCGTCGAGGCGGTGTGGCACGCCCGCCACCGCTCCGCCTTCCAGAAGCGGCTGGTGGACCAGCCGGCGATGACCGCCGTGCTCGCCGACCTCGCGCTCGAAAGCGCCGGGGCGACGGCGCTCGCGCTGCGGCTGGCGGCCGCCTTCGCCGACGCTGCCCGGGGCGACGAGCGCGCTGCCGTCTTCGCGCGGCTCGCCACGCCGGTTGCCAAGTTCTTCCTGTGCAAGCGGCAGCCGGGCTTCGTGGCGGAGGCGATGGAGTGCCTGGGCGGCGCAGGCTATGTCGAGGAAGGGCCGATGCCGCGGCTGTTCCGCCAGTCTCCGCTCAACGCGATCTGGGAAGGCTCGGGCAACGTCATCGCGCTCGACGTGCTCCGGGCGATCGGCCGGGAGCCGGAGAGCCTCGCGGCAGTCGAGGCCGAGCTTGCCGGGCTTGCCGGCCTCCACCCGGCGGGTGCGGCGCACCTCGAGCGGCTGGCCGCGTGGCGGGCGCCCGGAGCGCTCCACGAGGGGACGGCGCGCGCCTTCGTCATCGATCTTGCGCTGGCACTGGTGGCCGCCGCGCTGGTCCGGCTCGGGGAGGAGCGGCTCGCGGCCGCCTGGTGCGCCGGCCGGCTCTCGGCCGATGCCAGGCCCGCGCTCTACGGCGCCGGCGTGCCCGCGGCGGATGCCCGGGCGCTTGTCGAGGCGGTGGTGCCGGGCTGACCGGCTGCCGCCTGCGGCGACCTGAGGCCGTAGCGGGCGGCGATGGCGCGGACATGGGGCGGAACCATGTGGCGCATCTTTGCGGGCGCGTGGCGCTCAAGGTGGAGGAGCGTCTCGATCGCCTTCATCTCGACCCGCGCACGGGCGAATTCGAGGCCCTTCGGCGCGAAGCGGGGCATGAGCCGGCCGACGAGCGGGCGCAGCCACTTCGGCATCCGGCGCAGGGGGAGCCCGCCGGCCGCGCGGCGCGTGTTCTCGAGGAAGGCCTTCACATGGGGGATGCGGTCGCCCCGGTCGGTCACGGGCGAGAGGAGGATCTCGTCGCCGAGGAGCGCAAGCAGCTCGGCGCCGCGGCTGTTGCGGACGAGGAGCCACTGCTCGCCCTCGCCGCCCATGTAGCCGACGGTCAAGTCGGCGAGCGCGTTGGTGTAGTCGACGCAGGTGCGGCAGGTGAGCGGGAAGAAGTCGGCCGGCAAGTCCGCGATCGGCAGCTCAAGGAAGGGGATGAGCGTCTTCCGGCCGTCGTCAAAGCGGAGCTCGACCATCATGTCGGCGCGGAACTCGAGGTAGGAGATGGTCTCGGGCCTTGGCGACAGGAGGGCGAGGAAGCGGTGGAAGCTTTCGGTGGTGGTGTTGTCGGAGCAGGGGGTGCCGATCACGAAGATCGCCTCGAAGCCGAAGCCGGCCTCGATCTTCCGGAGCGCATGGACCTGGCAGGGGATGCCGATGACGGCGAGCCGGCGGTGGCCGCGATCGCGTGCCGGCTCGAGGAGGGCGAGGAGGGGCGCGTAGCCCATGCGCATGCCGCGCGCCGCCGCCATGGCGGCCGGCTCGGTGATGAGGGCGGGCACCGGCTTCCAGCGGTCGGCAGGGTCGGGAACCATGGCGAGCACGGCATCGACGGCGCGGGTCTCGAGCAGGCGCTCGGCGATGCGGGTGGTGATCCCCGTCCACTGCGCGCCGGGCCGCGGCGCCTTCAGGCGGGCGCGGTGCATGGCCTGGACCGGGCCGAAGAAGAGTTCGTCCGTCGACGTGTCGCGCGCCCGGCCATGGACCGCGCGTTCGGATGCGGCATAGTCGGGGCGGATGAACTGGCAGGCGCTCGCGCAGGCCCTCGGGTTGGCAAGGCGCGAGACGCCGCAGTCGGTGCAGAGCGCGCGGTGCGGCGCCGGCCGGAACGCCGGCGTCGCGAGCCCCTCGCGCGCGTCCCCGCGTGCCAGCCCGTCGCCCCTACTCGGCGGCGAGTGCCATGGGCCCGCGCTGCGGACCGCGGATGACCCTGCCGGGCCGGGCGCCCGTTGGCGCGCCATCGCGGAAGGTCACCACCCCCGACTTCAGGGTGGCGACATAGCCCTCGGCCTTCTGGAGCAGGCGCTTGCCGCCCGCGGGAAGGTCGAAGGCGAGCCAGGGCCGGCCCAGCTTCAGCCGGTCGAGGTCGATCACGTTGAGGTCCGCGAGCATGCCGGGTGCGATGACGCCGCGGTCGTCGAGGCCGTAGAGGCGGGCGGTGTCGTGGCACTGGCGGCGGATGGCAAGCTCGAGCGGGATGCGGCCGGACTTCCGGTCGCGCACCCAGTGCTGGAGGAGGAAGGTGGGGGAGGCGGCATCGCAGATGGTGCCGCAGTGGGCGCCGCCGTCGGAAAGCGAATTGACCGTGTCGGCGCGGCGGATGACGGGCTCGAGGAAGTCGAGATTGCCGTCGGCATAGTTGAGGAGGGGCAGGTAGATGAAACCGTTGCCCTCCTCTTCCATGAGGAGGTCGTAGGCGACTTCGGCGCCCGAACGCCCTTGCGCTGCGGCCAGCGCGGCGAGGCTTTCGCTACGGGGCGGCTCGTAGTCGAAGCCCTCGCCCATGCGATACTGGAGGAACCAGCCGCCGGCCACGATCATGAGGAGGCCCGCCACGTCGGTCTCGGGGAAGACCGATTCCTCGGCGATCATGCGGGCGCGGAAGGCGGGGTCACGCAAGCGCGCGAGCTTCCCCTCCCAGGGGAGCGGGGCGATCTCGGCCCAGGCGGGCTTGAAGAGGAAGGGGTGGACGGTGCCGCGCCAGTTCATGAGGATGCCGGTGGCACGCAGCGCGATCTGCGCGACGATGCGCGCGCCCTTCGCATTCTCGGCCTCCATGGCGGCGAGCTGCTCGGCAAGCGGCAGCTCCTTGGCCGGGCTCTCGAGCGCGGCGAAGGTGACGGGAAGCCCGGTCTCGCGCGAGAGCCGGCCCATCCACTCGAACTCGTTCCATTCGCGGCGGAGATCGGAGGCCATCTCGAAGACGCCATGGCCCACCCGGCCCATCGCGCGGCCGATGCCGAGGAGCTCCTCCGGCGTGGCGGTGGTGCCGGGCACCAGCTCGCCATCCACCGACTTGTGGAGGATGGTGCGCGAGGTGGAGAAGCCGAGCGCGCCGGCGCGCAGGCCCTCCTCGACGATCGCCGCCATGCGGGCGATGTCGGTCTCGGTCGGCGGTTCGTTCCGGGCTCCGCGCTCGCCCATCACATAGGCGCGGACCGCGCCGTGGGGCACGTGGGTGCCGACATCGACCGTGCGCGGCAGCTTCTCGAGCGCATCGAGATATTCGGGGAAGCTCTCCCAGTCCCACGTCATGCCCTCGGCAAGCGCGGTGCCGGGAATGTCCTCCACCCCTTCCATGAGCCCGATGAGCCACTGGTGCCGATCCGGGTGGGCGGGCGCGAAGCCGACGCCGCAATTGCCCATGACGACGGTGGTGACCCCGTGCCAGGCCGACGGGGCCATCTCCGGGTCCCAGGTGGCCTGGCCGTCATAGTGGGTGTGGATGTCGACGAAGCCGGGGGCGACGACGAGGCCCTTCGCATCGAGCTCCTCGCGGCCACGGCCGAGGTTCGTACCCACCGCGGTGATGCGGCTGCCGTCGATCGCGACGTCGGCCGCGAAGGCCGGCTTTCCGGTGCCGTCCACCACCGTTCCGCCGCGGATGACCAGATCGTGCATGGCTTGCTCTCCCGCTCCCGTTCGTCTTGAGACTAGCACGCCTGTGCCGGCCGGTCGCTGGCGAAAATGGGGAGCGGCGCATGGAGGACGACGAGGCAGGGCCGAACGCGGCGCAGATCGCCTTCTGGAACGAGGCTGGCGGGGCGGCCTGGGCGGGCTCCGTCGAGGCGCTCGAGCGGCAGATCCTGCCGCTGGGCGAAGCGGCGCTCGCGGCGCTCGGCCCCCGGCCGGGCGAGCGCGTCCTGGACGTGGGCTGCGGGGCAGGCGCGACGAGCCTGGCGCTTGCCGAAGCCGTGGGGCCGTCTGGCCGGGTGGTCGGCGTCGATGTCTCGCGGCCGCTCCTTGCCATCGCCGAGGCGCGCGGCGCTGCCGTTGCCAATCTCCGCTTCGTCGAGGCCGATGCGCAGACCCACGCCTTCGACCACGGCGGGTTCGATGCTGCCTTCTCGCGCTTCGGGGTCATGTTCTTCGACCAGCCGGTCGAGGCCTTCGCCAACATCCGCCGGGCACTCAGGCCGGGCGGGCGGCTGGCCTTCGTGTGCTGGCGGGCGCTCGCCGAGAATGGCTGGATGCGGGTGCCGCTGGCAGCGGCCATGCCGCTGCTGCCGCCCATGCCGCCGCCCGACCCGGAGGCGCCGGGGCCCTTCGCCCTCGCCGACCCGGCGCGCCTTGAGGCCATTCTCGGCGCGGCGGGGTTTGCCGGGCTCGCGATCCGGCCCCATGACGCCGAGATCGGCGGCAACGACCTCGATACCACGGTGGCGCTCATGCTGAAGGTGGGGCCGCTGGGGGCGGTGCTGCGCGAGGAGCCGGAGCTGGCGCCGAAGGTGGAAGGCGCGGTCAGGGACGCGCTCGCCCCCCATGTGCGCGACGGCGCCGTGTGGCTGCCCGGCGCAGTCTGGATCGTGACGGCAAGGGCCTGAGGAGGGAGGATCAGATGAAGGCGATGCGGCTGCGGCACCCGGCAGGAATCGACAGTCTCCGGCTGGAGGAGGTGCCGGACCCGGGCGCGCCGGGGAAGGGCGAGATCCGCGTCCGGATCCGCGCCTCGTCCCTGAACTACCACGACTACATCGTGGTTGTGGGCGGCATCCCGACTCCCGACGGGCGGATCCCCCTGTCGGACGGGGCGGGCGAAGTGGTGGCAGTGGGCGAGGGCGTGACCGAGTTTGCCGTGGGCGACGCCGTGGTCTCGACCTTCTTCCCCAACTGGCTCGACGGGCGCGCCATTCCCGGGGGTTTCGCCGGCGTGCCTGGCGACGGGGCCGACGGCTATGCAGTCGAGGAGGTGGTGGCGCCCGCCACCGCCTTCACCCGTGCGCCGAAGGGCTGGTCCCACGCCGAGGCGGCCACTCTCACCTGCGCCGGGCTCACCGCCTGGCGGGCGCTGGTGACCGAGGGCGGCATCAAGCCCGGCGACACGGTGCTGGTGCAGGGGACCGGCGGCGTTTCCATCTTCGCGCTCCAGTTCGCGAAGGCCGCGGGTGCGACGGTCATCGCCACCTCCTCCTCCGACGCCAAGCTCGAGCGGCTGAAAGCGCTGGGGGCCGACCATCTCCTCAACTACAGGGCCGTGCCCGACTGGGGGCAGGCGGCAGCAAGGCTGACCGGAGGCGGGGTGGACCATGTGGTCGAGATCGGCGGGGCAGGGACGCTTCCGGAATCGATCGCGGCCGTCAGGATCGGCGGGCATATTTCGCTCATCGGCGTGCTCGCCGGCTATGCGGGCCCCGTGCCGACGGTGCAGCTGATGGCCAAGCAGGTGCGGCTCATCGGCATCACGGTCGGCACCCGGCGCGAGCAGCAGGACATGGTGAAGGCGGTGGAAGCGAACGGCATCCGGCCCGTGATCGACCGGCACTTCCCGCTCGCCGAGCTGGGCGCGGCCTTCCGCCACCAGGAGTCGGGCGCGCACTTCGGCAAGATCGTGGTGGACATCTGATGGCCGCGCCGGGCGGGGAAGGGCCGCGCGTGCTGCGCGTCGACATCGTCTCCGACGTGGTGTGCCCCTGGTGCCTCATCGGCTTCCGCCAGCTGGAGAGAGCGCTCGCCGACCTCGGGGTCGAGGCCGACCTCCGCTGGCACCCGTTCGAGCTCAATCCCGGAATGCCGCCCGAGGGCGAGGAGGTGGCCAGCCACATCGCCCGCAAATATGGCGCGAGCGCCGAGCGGATGGCCGAGACGCGCGCGGCCATGGCGGACGTGGCCGCCGGGGTGGGCGTGGCCTTCCGGCCCGGGGTTCCGGCCCGCATGTGGAACACGCGCGACGCCCACCGGCTGCTGTTCTGGGCGCGCGACACGGGCAGGCAGACGGCGCTCGCGCTCGCCCTTTTTGACGCCCACTTCGGGCAGGGAGCGAACCTCGCCGACCATGGCGTGCTGGCCGATGCCGCAGACGCCGCCGGGCTCGACCGGGCGGAAGCCGCCGCCGTGCTCGCCTCGGGCCGGTTCGCCGATGCCGTCGCCAGCCTCGAGGCCCGCTTCGCCGAGATGGGGGTGACCGGGGTTCCGGCCTTCATCCTCGGCGAACGGGGCCTTGCGATGGGCGCGCAGGGGGTGGAGTGGTTCCGCCGGGTGCTGCCGCGCTTCCTCCCGGATGGGGTGCCGGGCGCGGCTGCCTAGCGGCCCTTCCAGACCGGCGCGCGCTTCTCGAGGAAGGCCAGCGGGCCTTCCCGCGCGTCCTCCGACGCGAAGACGCGCGCCGAGACCGCCTTCGAGACCTGCCACAGCTCGGATTCCGGGTGGTCGAAGCTCATCCGCGCAACCCTGAGCGACTCCCGGACCGACAGGGGCGCGTTCGCCATGATCGCCTTGGCCAGGGCCATCGCCTCGTCGAGCACCTTCTCTGCCGGCACCAGCCGGTTGACGAGCCCGAGCGCGTAGGCGCGCGGCGCATCGATGGGGTCCCCCGTTGCGACGAGCTCGAGCGCAATGCTCATCGGCAGCCGGCGGGTGAGGCGGAAGACGCCGCCGGCGCCCGCGTAAAGCCCCCGCTTCACTTCGGGCAGGCCGAAGCGCGCCGTCTCGGCTGCGACGATCATGTCGCAGGAAAGGGCGATCTCGCAGCCGCCGGCGAGGGCCGGCGCATTGACGGCGGCAATCCACGGCTTGGTGCGGGCCGCCTGGGCGAGGCCTGCGAAGCCGCCGTCCTTCGTGCCGAGGAGGTGGCCGCGGCCCTTGGAGATCTCGGCGAGGTCGGCACCTGCGGAGAAGGCGCCATCAGACGTGGAGCCGAGGATGACGACCCGGACCGCCTCGTCGGCCTCGGTTGCCTTGACGATCCAGTCGAGCGCCTCAGCGACGTCGCCGTTGACGGCGTTGCGCTTGTCGGGCCGGTTCAGGCGGACGAGGCCGACATGGCCGTCCACCACCTCGTAGAGAACTTCGCGGCCGACCGATTCGGGCTTGGTCAATGCTGATCTCCCTGTTGTGCCAAGCGGCGGGCGAGCGCGGCCATCGCGCCCGTGTCCCAGTAGAAGGGCCTGATGACGGCGACCTTGCCGTCGCGGAACTCGTTCACTTCCACGATGTCGTGGGCGAGGGGGCCGTCCGGCGCGTCGATCAGCATCCGGAAGAAGACGACGACCCGGCCGTCGCCGGCGGCCATGCCGAGCCGCTCGACCCGCGTGCCCGGCCAATAGCCGTACACGATGGCCGAGAGGCGCTGGAGCGCATCGCGGCCGCGGTAGACGCCGGCGTAGGGCATCGACTCGGCCTCGTGGATCTCGAGTGCCTCATGAAGCTCGGCTTCGGCTGCCGCCCAGTCGCCCCGGGCCGCGGCCTCGTAGAGCCGCCTGGCGGTTGCAAGGTTCGCGCGGTCCGCCTCTGTCATGCCGTCCCCGCCCGTGTCGTGCCCGCTCATGCCGCCGGCCGCCAGTGGCAGTGGAAGCCGCCCGGCACGCGCGCCGGCATGTGGATCTTCGCGACCGGCCCGGCGGCCACGTTCCTGGCATCGAGCACGGCAAGGAAGCTTGCGTTCTTCTGGCTGTCCCACACCAGGGCAAGGAGCCAGCCCTCGCCTTCGCCGGGCCCGTCGGCCACGAACACGGGCTCGCCGCAGTAGGCGCCCTCGCCGAAGGAGAAGCCGTCGCGCCGGCCGGTCTCGACGTCGATCGCGGCGATCATGTCGAAGCCGTCGATCCGGCCGGCGGTGGGCCGCGCCGTGCCGTTGACGAAGGCCTTGCGGTAGCGGCGGCCCTGCACCCGGTCATCGATGCGCGGGAACTGGATGTCGAGGCCGTCCACCTCCTCCTCGCGGAAATTGCCGTTGCCGCCGATCCGCCAGCGCTTCAAGGTGAAGCGGGTGTCCTGGTGCGAGGGGAGCGTGCCGTCCGCGGAGGGCATGAGCGGCGCGCGCTTCGAGCCGGCGACGTCGATGACGATGTCCTGCCCGTCGTCGAAGCTGCCGGCGACATGGAAGGCGAAGGTGGGGTCGGTCTCGAACCAGCGGACCTCGTCGCCGCCGTTGCCGCCTTTCGCCATGATGCCGAAGGCGGCGGGCTTGCCATCTTCCCAGGCAGCGACGGGAAGGCCCTGCATCGCCCGCTCGAGCGAGATGGTGACGGGCAGGCACGGGAAGACGACGTGGCGCTCGGTCAGCGCGAAGTCGTGCATCATCGAGGCATAGGGCTGGTCGAGCCAGGCGGTGTGGCGCTTGGCGCCGTGCGCATCGACGATGTCGTAGCGGATGGCGGTCGAGCCCGGGCCCTTCGCCCCGCAGCCGAAGGCGTGCATGGCGCCATCGGCCGGGTCGGTCTTGGGGTGGGCGGTAAACGGGCCGGTCACCGTGTTGCCGAAGGTCTCGTAGCCCTTCGTCTCGAGGGTGTCGGGGTCCATCGCGGTTGGCGGGCAGCCTTCCATGAGTGCATAGAGGGCGCCGGCGTGGGGCCAGATGTGGGTGTTGGCCGTGTTGTACTCCATCGGGCTCACCGACGGGTCATTGAAGCGCGGGTTGCCGAACACGCCGAACAGGCGGCGTCCGGCGGCGCGCTCCAGCTCATACTTGCGGGTGCGGACATAGCGGTTCTTCATGGAGGCGCGGCCATCGCCGATGCGGATGGCGTAGACCATGCCGTCGCCGTCGAAGACATGGTAGCGGTCCCCCTCCCTGGGCGGGTGAAGCGGGTCGGGCCCGTTGCGGTAGAAAGTGCCCGCGAGGCCTTCCGGGAGCCTGCCCTCGATGACGAGGTCGGGGGCGTCCATTTCGGCGCCGAAGGGCTGGTAGTAGCCCGTGAGATAGGGGTGGTCGGGGAAGGGCTGGGTCATGGGGCCTCCGCTGGCGCCGCCGGGGCGCTTCCTCGAGGGCGCGCCTAGCACGCAGGGGCGCGGCGCCAAGCTCTCGAAAACCGCTGCGCGCGCCGTGCGGCGGCTGCCCGGGCGCTGCTCAAAGGAGCGCGTCGATGGCCTTTGCCAGCGCGACGTCGCGCGCGGAGAGGCCGCCCGCGTCGTGCGTGCTGAGGCCGATTTCCACCCGGTTCCAGACGTTCGACCATTCGGGGTGGTGATCGTGGCGCTCGGCAAGAAGCGCGACGCGGGTCATGAAGGCGAAGGCCTCGGAGAAGTCACGGAAGCGGAAGCTGCGCCGCAGATGCTCGCCATCCAGCGTCCAGCCGGGCAGCTCGGTGGCGAGGGCGGCGCGGGCGGCGGCATCCAGCTTCTCGACCATGGCTGTTCCCCTGGGCTAGGAGGCGGAGAGGAGGTGACGCATGCCGACCATGGCACCGACGGCGGCGGAAATCGAGGCCCTGGCGCTGGCCGCGGCCGAGCGGCTGCCGCCCGCCTTTCGCGCGCACCTTGCCGACGTGGTGCTCCACGTCGCCGACTTTCCCGACGAGGAGGTCATGGAGGCGATGGACCTCGACAGCCCGTTCGACCTTCTCGGGCTCTACCAGGGCCACCCGGTGGGCTCGGAAGGCGCCGAGGCGACCGGCCGGCTGCCCCCCACCATCTTCCTCTACCGCCGGCCGCTGCTCGACGCCTGGGCCGACGGCGAGGACAGCCTCGAGGCGCTGGTGACGCATGTGCTCGTGCACGAGGTGGGGCACCACTTCGGCCTGTCGGACGCCGAGATGGAGGCGATCGAGGCGGCGGCGGGGGACGAGGGCTAGGCTGGCGCGCGGGCCAGCAGCTCGTCGACGAGGGCGGGAACGAGGGTTCCCGCGGGGCCGAGGCGGCGCTCGTGAAACCGCTCGGACATGGCGGATGGATCGAGGTTGAGCTCGAGCGTGCGGGCGCCGGCCGCGCGTGCCGTCTCGACGAAGCCGGCAGCCGGATAGACCTGCCCCGAGGTGCCGATGGCGACGAAGAGGTCGCAGGCGGCGAGCGCGTCGAGGATGCGGTCCATTCCGTAGGGCATCTCGCCGAACCAGACGATGTCGGGCCGGAGCGCGCGGGCACTGCACGCCGGGCAGGGCGGGAAGCCGGCGAGCGGCCCCGTCCAGCGGTGGCGTGCGTCGCAGGCGGTGCACCAGGCCGAGAGCAGCTCGCCGTGCATGTGGAGAAGGCGCCGGGCGCCGCCGCGCTCGTGGAGATCGTCCACGTTCTGGGTGACGATGAGGAGGTCTCCCGGCCATTCGCGGTCGAGGCGGCCGAGCGCAAGGTGGGCGGCGTTGGGCCGGACCTCGGCGAGGCGGGCCCGGCGGGCGTCGTAGAAGGCCTGGACCAGCGCCGGGTTGCGGCGAAAGGCCTCGGGCGTTGCCACGTCTTCCACGCGGTGGCCTTCCCAGAGGCCATCAGGCCCGCGGAAGGTGGGCACGCCCGATTCGGCCGAGATGCCGGCACCAGTCAGGATGACGATGCGCGGATAGGACATGGGCTGGACGCTAGGGCGCGGACGCGGGGAGGGGAAGGGGAGACTTGCGCCCGCCCCGCGCCTCGCCGAGGGAGGGCGCGAGGAGACGGCGATGCGCGGGGAGCGGCTGGCAATCGGGGTTCTGGGAGCGGGCGGGCGGATGGGGCGTGCGGTCATTGCCGAAGTGCTGGCGGCCGGTGACCTCGAGCTTGCCGGCGGCGTGGAGCGGCCCGGCCACCCCGCCTGCGGCGCTGCGCTCGGCAACGGCCTCGTGGTGGCGGCCAACGCGGCCGCCGTTGCCCACCGTGCCGACGTGCTCGTTGACTTCACCACGCCCGAGGCGCTCGCCGAGCATCTCCGCGCGGCCGAGGATGCAGGGGTGGCGCTCGTCATCGGCACGACCGGCCTGTCTCCCGCGCACCATGCGGCGATCGACGCGGCTGCGCGCAGCATCCCGGTGCTGCAGGCGGCCAACACCTCGCTCGGGGTCAACCTTCTGGTCGCGCTGGTCCAAGAGGCCGCGGCCCGGCTTCCCGGCTGGGACGCGGAGATCCTGGACCTCCACCACGGCGCCAAGCGCGACGCGCCCTCGGGCACGGCGCTGATGCTGGGCGAGGCGGTGGCACGCGGCCGTGGCGCCCGCCTTGAGGCCGTGCGGCTGCCGCCGCGCGACGGCCTCGGAGACCCGCGCCCGGCAGGCGGGGTTGGCTTCGCGGTGCTGCGCGGGGGGACTGCCGCCGGGGATCACCAGGTGCTGTTCCTCGGGCCTGGCGAGCGGCTGGTGCTGGGCCATGTGGCGGAGGACCGGGCGATCTTCGCGCGCGGGGCGGTGGCGGCCGCGCGCTGGCTCGCCGGCCGGGCGCCCGGCCGCTACCGCATGGCCGACGTGCTCGGCCTTGCGCCCTAGCGGGCCGGCAGGTCGAACCGAAGCAGGCTCAGCCGGCCTTCCGGGTCGCCCTGGCTCTGCGGCTGGGCCGCCGCGGCAACCGTTGGCTCTTCCTCGCGCTCGGCAGGCGCGAGCAGGAGGGTGCCGAGAAGACCCGCCACATAGCCGATCAGCAAAGCGCGCAGGAACATCGCTCCAACCTCGGATTCGCTCCTGCATCTTCTCTAGCCTTGGCGTGCGACGGCTTCCTGTATGGAATCGTCAAGAATCGTGAAGCGGGGCGGGGGGCGGCAGCCGGCCCAGCGGCGTGCGACTTGAATTCCGGACGTTTCTGGGCCATGTCTTGCAATCGGTGTGGCGCGTGACCGCCGCATGGCAGTGCTTGTGCCCGGCCGGTTGGCACTGCTCCAGGGGTCGAAACCGGCAGTCGTGATCAACTGAGGTGTATGCCGAAGGAAGAACTGCTCGAGATGCGCGGCACGGTGGTTGAACTGCTGCCGAACGCCATGTTCCGAGTCCGGCTCGAGAATGACCATGAGATCCTCGGTCACACGGCCGGCAAGATGCGCAAGAACCGCATCCGGGTGCTCACCGGCGACGAGGTGCTGGTCGAGCTCACCCCCTATGATCTGACCAAGGGCCGGATCACCTACCGCTTCAAGTGAGGCCGCCTGAGGGCGGCGCGGCATGACGGCCCCGCGGCTGGTTCTCGCCTCGGCGAGCCCGCGTCGGCTGGAGCTGCTGGCGCGCCTCGGCGTGGTGCCCGACTGCGTGGACCCTGCCGACATCGACGAGACACCGGCCAGGGGCGAGCGGCCCGAGCCCTATGTGGCGCGGATGGCGGCGCAGAAGGCAGCCGCGGTCGCCGCGCGCCACCCGGGCGCCGTGGTGCTGGCGGCCGACACGACCGTTGCCGTCGGCCGCCGGATCCTCGGCAAGGCGGAGACCGAGGCCGAGGCGCGCGCCTTCCTCGGGCTGCTGTCGGGGCGGCGGCACCGGGTGCTGACCGCGGTCACCGTGATCGATGCCGAGGGCCGCGCCCGGCATCGGCTCGACCGCACCCTCGTGGCCGTGAAGCGTCTGACCCCGGCCGAGATCACCGCCTATCTCGCAAGCGGGGAATGGCAGGGCAAGGCGGGGGGCTATGCCATCCAGGGCCGGTTCGAGGCGCATGTGCGCTTCCTCGCCGGCAGCTTCTCGGGCGTGATGGGTCTGCCGCTTGCCGCAGTGGCGCCGCTGCTTGCTGCTGCAGGCATCGCAAGATGCCATGGCTGAGGCCTTCCTCGATGAGCGGCCCGGCGAGACGCGCGCCGCCGTGGTGGAGGGGGGCGCGATCGTGGCGATGGACGTGGCCCGCGCCTTCGATGGTATCCAGCCGGGCGCAATCGTCGAGGGGCGGATCGGCCCCATGCTCGACGGGCGCGCCACGGTGCGGCTGGCCGGCGAGACCGGCCTTCTCGAGGGCCCGTGTGCGCTTCCCGAGGGGGCGGCGGTGCGGCTCGAGGTGGTGCGCGCGGCCATTCCCGAGGCCGGACGCTGGCGGCCGGCCAAGCTGCGCCTGGCAAGGCCGGGAGCGGCGCTGGCGCCGGCGCCGTCGCTTGCCGCGCGGTTGCGGGCCGAGGGTCTGGCGGTTCGCGCGGGCTTTTCCGAGGCCGTCGCCGAAGCGTGGGAGGCGCACTGGACCGAGGCCGAGACCGGCGAGGTGCGCATTCCCGGCGGGCGGCTGCTGCTTTCGCCTACGCCTGCGCTCCTCGCCGTGGACATCGACGGCCGGCCCGACCCCGAGGCGGCGGCGCGGGCGGTGGCGGCCGTCATCCGCCGCTTCGGCATCGGCGGGTCAATCGCCGTCGATTTTCCCACCCGGCCGGGCAGCGGATGGCGCAAGGCCGCCGCCGCCGCCTTCGATGCGGCGATGACGGGGATGGCCTACGAGCGGAGCGCGGTGAGCGGCTTCGGCCTCCTCCATGTGGTGCGCCCGCGTCTGCGGCCCTCGCTCCTCGACCGGGCCATGTTCGAGCGTGACCGCACAGCCGCACTCGCGCTTCTGGTGCACGCGCTTCGCGATCCGCGGCCGGGGCCGCTCAGGCTGGTGGCGCGGCCCGCCGTCATCCGCCTGCTGCGGGACCGGCCGGAACTTGTGGCAGCGGTCGAACGCGCGGCCGGGCGTCCGGTCGCGCTCGTGGCTGACCCGGCGGCGGGCGACGGGCATGTCGCCTGACGGGCCCCTCCGCTGCCCGCGCTGCCGGAAGGTCGCGGTCGAGGCGCACGCGCCCTTCTGCTCGGCGGCCTGCCGCGACCGCGACCTCCTCGACTGGCTCGAGGAGCGGTATGTGATTCCCGGCCCGCCGCTTGAGGACAGCGACGCCGGGCCAGACGGCGCGGCGCCGCCTCAGTAGTCGAAGGTGAACTCGAGCCCCCAGATGCGGCCGGCAGTGATGGTCGAGAAGTCGACGGGTGCGTTGGTGAAGGAGGCGATGGGGCGCGCGTTCGACAGGTTGCGGCCGAAGGCGATCACCCGGTAGCGGTTGTTGTCGGGCCCGCCGAAGCTGACGGTGGCGGCGGCATCGTAGAGCCAGACGGGCGGGATGCGGCCGCGCTGGCTGTTCAGGATCTCGCTGAACTGGGCGCTGGTGTGGCGGATGAGGCCGTTGACCGAGAGGTCCGCCCGGCCAAGCGACCGGAAGAAGGTGGGCGAGAGGGAGCCCGTCCACTTCGGGGCGCGGCGCAGCGCCAGCGGCGAGAAGTCGGCGGCGATGAGCGTGCCGGCCGGCTGCGGCCGAACCGAGACCCACTGGCCGCTCCCCGCGAAGGTGGGGAAGGAGCGGTAGCGCGCGTCGAGGTAGCCGAGCGAGCCATCGAGGCGGAACCAGTCGGCAAGCAGTGCATTGGCCTCGAGCTCGAAGCCGCGCAGCCGGGCAGAGGCGACGTTCCTGACCGTTGTCGAGGTGAAGCTGGGGGGCGGCGCGGGCTCGATCGCTTCCTCCTGCTTGTCCTTGTAGTCGTTCCAGAACAGCGCGCCGTTCACCCGCAGGCGGCCGGCGAGGAGATCGGCCTTGGCGCCAACCTCATAGGCGTTGACGAACTCGGGGTCGAAGGGCGTGGTCACGTCCCTGACAGTGCCGGCGCGGGCCGAGAAGCCGCCGGCGTTGTAGCCGCGCGAGTAGCTGGCGTAGAGGAGGATGCCGTCGGCCGGCTTCCAGTTGAGCGCGGCGCGCGGCGTGAACTCGAACCAGTCGGCCCTGGCGCTGCCGCTCGAGGTGAGCGGGCGGCCGGCAATGATGCCATCGAGGATCGAATAGGGCGCCGTGGGCGGCAGCGCGGCGCCATAGAACAAGGTCGAGATCTGCTTCTTGTCCCAGCTGGCGCGGCCGCCGAGCGTGAGCGTGAGGGTGGGCGTGATGTTCCAGTCCCCCTGGGCATAGAGGGCGGTGGTGCCGGCGCGGTGGAAATCCTCGTCGCCCGACCCATTGGCGTAGAGGACGCCGAGAGGCGCGGGAACGCCGGCCAGCGCCAGGTCGAGCTTGATCGCCTGGCGCAAGCTGTACTGGCTGTTGAACCAGAAGACTCCGGCGACGAACTGCACCGGGCCGGAAAGCGACGAGACGATGCGGGCTTCCGCCGACATCTGCTCGAAATCCTGGGTGCGGAAGACGTTGAAGGCGGTGCGCTGGGTGCCGTCGAAGTCGATGTAGACATCCTCGGTCGAGTGGCGCCAGCCGAAGACGGTCTCGAGTGCGAAGCGTTCCGAGAGCTCGAGATCGGCGTTGACGGTGAGCGCGTTGAGACGCGAGTTCTGGAAGTGGGGGTCGGTCACGCGGCTGCGGCGGTCGGCCGGGTTGTCGCAGTCGAGCGCCGGCGTGCCGCGCAGGCACAGGAGATCGGGGCCGAAGGCTGGCGTGACCGTGGCCGGGACCGGGGGCGTGCCGGTGAGCCGGTAGGGCAGCGGGTCGATCGTGGAGATCCCGCGCGGGAAATAGGGCGTGAGCTCGCTCTCGTCGCGGAAATGGTCCCAGGTGACGCGCAGCTCGCCGGGCCCGGCGCGGAGCATGACGGTGCCGGAGAGGCCCCAGCGGTCCTTGGCGCCGGTCGCGCCACCGGCGGGGTTCTCCCACAGGCCGTCATCCTGCTGCAGATAGCCGGCGATCTTGACCGAGAGCATGTCGCGGATGGCGGGCAGGTTCAGGACCGCGTTGACGTCGGTGCGGTCGGCGGTGCCGATGATCATCCGCGCCCGGAGGCCAAGTTCGCCGGTGGGCCTGGTGCGGAAGGCCTGGATCGCGCCGCCGGTCGTGTTGCGGCCGAACAGCGTGCCCTGGGGCCCGCGCAGCACCTCGAGCCGCTCGAGATCGAAGGTGTCGAGGAGGTTGAAGGCCGACGTGCCGAGATAGACTCCGTCGACGAAGACGCCGACGGCCGGATCGAAGCTCTTCTCCGGATCCTGCGAGTTCACGCCGCGGATCGAGATCTGCGAGAGCGACGGCCCGATCGCCACTTCGGAGATGATGAGGTTGGGGATGAGACCGGCGAGATCGCGGATGTCGCGGCCGTTGAGCCGCTCGATCGCCCGCTGGTCGAAGGCGGTGATCGCGATCGGCACGTCCTGGATGGCCTCGGCGCGGCGCTGCGCCGTCACCACGATGGTGTCGAGCGCGAGCGGATCGGCCGCCGCCTCCTGCGCCAGCGCCGGCGCGAGCGGCACCAGCGATGCCCCGGCCAGAATCCACCCTTGCCCCAAGCGCGCCATGGCCGTCTCCCTTGCCAGGATGGCCGGCACGAACCGTGGCCGCCCAACCTGTCTCCCTCGCCAGGAGCGCGATCGCTCCCGAAGTTTTATACAGGCCAGTATGGAAATCGCATCGCACCCGGGTAGCCGCAAAAAATGACAGCAGACTGTGGAGCTGGCGGCGGCACCGTGCAGCGCCGGATCGACGGGCATCTGGTGGCTGGAGGCAGCAGCCATGATTTCGACGCGGTGCGGCTCGACCTTCTCGCGCTGGCCGCGCGCGACCCGCGGCTGAGGCTCCGGGTTTCGGCGGGCTTCGAGGAGTTCCTCGACGGCGGCGAGCTCGCGCCGCCGGGCTTCCTCGTCTCCTACAGCTGCAATGTCGCGCCGTCGGACTCGGCGCTCGCGCGCCTCGCCCGCTTCGTCGCTGGCGGCGGCCGCTGGTTCGCGCTCCATGCCACCAATTCGCTCCTCGCGTGGCGCCCGGACGGCGTCTACTGCGAGGGGCTTTCGCATCCCTTCCTCGCGCTCTTCGGCTCGGCCTTCCAGGCCCACCCACCGATCGGCCCCTTCCGGGTGGAGCCGGTGTTGCCGCACCCGCTCACCGACGGGATCGGCCCGTTCGAGGTGACGGACGAGCTCTATCTCTCCGAGCTCTCCGAGGATGTGGTCGTGCTGCTGGGCACGCGCTTCTCAGGCCATGCGCCCGGCTTCGCGCGCGCCGACTGGACGACGGGGCCGGACCTCCGGCCGCTGATGACTCTGCGGCGCTTCGGCCAGGGCGAGATCCTCCATCTCGCGCTCGGCCACCGCCGTGGCCTCTACGATGCGCCGCACCGGGCCGCGGTGCTGCCGGCGCGCGAGGAAGGCGCCTGGGTGGTGCCGCAGTTCCGCACGCTTGTCGCGCGCGGGCTTGCCTGGGCGGCGGGCGTGGAGGCCGGCGCGCTCGAGGCCGCGGCGTGACCGCCCCGCGCCTTCCCGCGCTTGCCGATGCCGAGCTGCCCGAGGCGCTCGCGCCCGTGCTTGCGGCCTGGCCCTACCGGCTCCACCGCACGCTCGCCCATTCGCCCGAGAGTCTGCTGAAGTGGATGCCCTGGGCCGAGCATGTGCTGCTTGGCAACCGGCTGCCGGCGCGGGAGCGGGAGATCGTGATCCTGCGCGTGGCATGGAATGCGCGCTGCGCCTACGAGTGGGGCATGCACGCCATGGTCGCCCGGCGGGTGGGCATGAGCGAGGCGGACATCGCGGCGATCGTGGAAGGCGCGGCAAGCGCGCACTGGACCCCGGCCGAGGCCGCGCTCATCCGCGCCGTCGACGAGCTGATGGCCGAGAACCGGGTGAGCGATTCGACCTGGGCCATGCTTGCCGCACGGCACGAGCCCGCGGCGCTGGTCGATTTCCTCTGGCTCGCCGGCCAGTTCCTGACGATCGCCTGGATCCTGAACGGGCTTCAGATCGCGCCCGAGGCCGGGCTCGACCCGCTGCCCCCCGAACCAGCAGGAGCGTAACCGCCATGGACCTTGGCCTTGCCGGCAAGCGGCTCATCATCACCGGCGCGACCCGCGGGCTGGGGCAGGCGATCGCCCGCGAGCTGGTGGCCGAGGGCATGGAGCTTGCCTTCTGCGCGCGGACTGCCGAGGCGGTGGCAGAGGCCGAGGCCGACTACCGGGCGCGGGGGGCGAGGGCAAAGGGCTGGGTGCTCGACGTGCGGGATGCAGAGGCCTACCGCGCCTTCCTCGGCGAGGCGCTGGCCTTCCTCGGCGGCTGCGACGTGTTCATCCCCAATGTCTCGGCCAAGGCGGGTCTCGAGGGCGAGGCCCAGTGGCGCGCCAATTTCGAGGTGGACCTCATGGGCGCGGTGAGGGGCATGGAGGCGGTGGGCGAGGCGCTCGTGGACGCGAAGGGGGCGGCGCTGTTCCTCGTGACGACGGCCGCGCTCGAGCATTTCCCGGTGGTGCAGCCCTACAATGTGATGAAGGCGACGCTCATCGTCTACGCGAAGCAGCTGTCGCAGACGCTCGGGGCGAAGGGCGTGCGCGTCAACTGCATCTCGCCCGGCTCCATCTACTACCAGGGGTCGAGCTGGCAGCGCGCCGAGAAGGCCAACCCGGCCTTCTTCGAGATGGTGCGGAAATCGATTCCGGAAGGCCGGCTGGGCACGCCCGAGGAAGTGGCGCGGCTGGCCGCCTTCCTGGTCTCCCCGGCGGCCTCCTGGGTGAATGGCGAGAACATCGTGGTGGACGGCGGGCAGATCAAGCGCGTCCACTATTAGATGGTGGCACCCCCGTCGACCGGGAGGTCGATTCCGGTGACGAACCGGCTCTCGTCGGAGGCAAGGAAGAGGACGGCGTTCGCCAC
This sequence comes from Thermaurantiacus tibetensis, assembly GCF_015354055.1. GTDB lineage: Bacteria > Pseudomonadota > Alphaproteobacteria > Sphingomonadales > Sphingomonadaceae > Thermaurantiacus > Thermaurantiacus tibetensis. The sequence continues at coordinate 321,170 of NZ_JACHTM010000002.1, read as the reverse complement.
ATCCTCTGGCGCCACGAGCCGGCCGAGCGCGCGGGCGAGCGGGTGGGCGGCCATGCGGCGGGCCCGGCCCTCGGGGTCGCCCGCGAGGTTGGCCGCCATCATCGGCGTCTCGGTCGAGCCAGGGTGGACGAGGTTGGCGCGGACGGGCAGGCCGCGGGCCGCGAAGTCGAGCGCGATGGCCTTCACGAGGTTGCGCTGCGCCGCCTTGGCCGCGGCATAGGCAGGCAAGGGGGCAGCGGGGCGCAGCGCGAGCGTCGAGCCGATGGCGACGATTGCAGCCGACGGCGCGGCCTCGAGCAAGGGACGCAGCGCCTGCGTGCCGGTGAGCACGGCGGTTGCGTGGACATCGAGGAAAGCCTGCCAGCGTTCGGGTTGAAGCTCGGCAAACGGCGTGAAACCGGAGATGCCGGCGTTGTGGACGAGGATGTCGAGGCGCCCCAATGGGGCCACATGCTGCGCGGCAAGCGCCTGCCACTGCGCGGCATCGGTCACGTCGAGGGGGAGGATTCCGGGCGCTTCGGCGCGGTCGGTGGCAAGCACATGGGCGCCCTCGGCCCGGAAGCGGGCGACGATTGCCGCGCCGATTCCGCCGGCAGCACCGGTGACAAGCGCGACCTTGCCAGAGAGCCTCATGCGCGCCTCACGCCGCGGCCGCCCGGATGGCGCGATAGGGGCGGAGCGCCAGCAGCAGGGCTGCCATGGCGAGCGGCGCGCAGGCGGCGTTGACGAGGGCAAGGCCGTAGCGGACGCCATCGGGGCCGGTGAAGAGCTGGTCGGAGAGCGCGCCGACGATGACCGGGCCGAGCCCGAGGCCGACCGTGTTGATGACGAGCATGTAGAGCGCGCTCACCTGGCCGCGCAGCTCGTTGGGGGTGGCGAGCTGGAGCGCGGTTGCCGCCATCGGGTAGGGCATGGTGCCGAGGAAGACGGATGGCGCGAACATGGCAAGCGCGAGTTCGCCAGACGGCATGAGGGGTGCAAGCCCGCCGAACAGGCCGGTGCCGAGGTAGCCGAAGGCGGCGACGCGAAGCGGCGCGTCGGTGACGCCGCGCGCGGCGAGCATGTCGCAGAGGCGGCCGGCGGCGAGCGCGCCGAGCGGCGCGAGCAGGAGGGTGACGAGCCCGTAGCCGAGGCCGACCTCGGCCGGAGTCCACTGGTAGGCGCGGGTGAAGAGGGCCGGAGTCCAGACGGCCGAGGCATAGCTCGACAGCGTGATGAAGGCGAAGCCGGCGAAGAAGGGGAGGAGGGCGGCGCGACGGGCGAGGACGTGGCCGGCGGCGTCAGCCAGCGGGACCGCACCCTCGCGGCCGCGGCCGCGCCGCGCCGGCTCGGGCATGACCAGGATGACGGGAGCGAGCAGCAGGCCGGGGATGGCGACGAGGACGAAGACGCGCTGCCAGCCAGCGAGATCGGGGAGGAGCGGCCATCCTGCGAACTCGGCCGCGCCGACGAGCGCCACGGTCGCGCCGCCGGCGACATAGGCAAGCCCGATGCCGATGAAGGCGGTCATGGTGAAGACCGACATGGCGCGGCCGAGCCTTTCGGGCGGGAACAGGTCGGCGATCATCGAGAAGGCGGCAGGTGCGAGCGAAGCCTCGCCGGCGCCGACGCCGACGCGGGCGGCGAACAGCTGGCCGAAGCTCCTGGCAAGCCCCGAGAGGAGCGAGCAGAGGCTGAAGACGAAGACCCCGGCGGCGATGATGATCTTGCGCGGCCGGGAATCGACGAGGCGGCCGATGGGAAGCGCGAGGAGCGTGTAGAACAGGCCGAAGGCGAGGCCCTGGAGCATGCCGAACTGGGTGTCGGAAATGCCAAGGTCGGCCTTGATGGGCTGGACGAGCAGGTTGACGATGATGCGGTCGAGGTAGGAGAGGATGTTGGCGGCGGCGAGGACCGCCAGCACGCCCCAGGCGAGCCGCGGCGCGGGCCAGCCGGGCGCGGCGGGCGAGGTCAGCGGCCGCCCTCCTCGGCGGCAGCAAGAGCGCGCGCGAGAAGCGCGCGGCCCTCGGGTGAGGTGACGAGAAGCCGCGTGAACGCGCGCAGCGCAGCAAGGCGACGGCTGCGGTCGCGGACGATGCCGTCCTGCTGGGTGACGCCCTCGACGAGGAACCGGACCGCGTCCCGCGCGAGGTCGAACCCGGCAACCGCGCGCAGATCGTCAGGGAAGATTCGCCCGGCGGCGTCGCGGCGGGCGTCGTCGAACGCCGCCATGGCGGGGCGGAAGAACTCCGCGAGCTCGGCGTCGGTGCGGGCGGCCTGGGCGAGCTCGGCGAAGGCCGCGAACACGGGCGATGCGGCCTGCTCCCAGGCGAGGTCGACGGCGCGCTCGGCGAAGTCGGGCCGGTCGCGCAGCCCTGCCACCCCCTCCTCGTAGAGCCGGACGCGCTCGCGCGTCACGTGGGCGACGAGCGCCTCGACCAGCGCCCGGCGGGTGGGGAAGTGGTAGATCATCGCCGGCCGCGACAGGCCGGCCTCGGCGGCCACTTCGGCGATCGAAAGGCCGGCGTAGCCTGAGCGGGCCAGGACCGCGATGGCCGCGTCGAGGATCCGGCGGCGGGTGCGCCCGCTCTTGGCGAACTCGCCCGCGCGCGGCGAGGTGGCGTCCGGAAGGTCGGGGAGCGGTTGGCGGCCGCGCAGGCTCATGCCCGGAACTCGAGCGGGAGCGCAAGCAGGTTGCGGTGGTGGAAATGGGTGCGGAAGGCAAGCGGCTCGGCACCTTCGGCGAGCGCGACGCCCGAGAAGCGGTCGAGAAGGGCCTCGAGCGCCATGGCCAGCTCGAGGCGCGACAGCGCCGCGCCGACGCAGAAGTGGAGGCCCATGCCGAAGGCGAGGTGGGGCGCAGGCGCGCGGCCGTCGAGGCGGATGGAGTCGTCATCGGGGCCGAAGACGGCCTCGTCGCGGTTGGCGGACGCGAAGCGGACGTGGAGCAGGCTGCCGGCGGGGATGGCGGTGCCGCCGAGGGTCTCGTCGGCGACGGCCTTCCGGAACTGGCCCTGGATCGGGCAGTCGAGCCGCAGCACTTCCTCAACGAAGCGGGGCAAGAGGGCACGATCGGCGGCGAGGCGCGACCAGAGCCCGGGCGTGCGGGCGAGCCGGAGCAGGGCGAAGGCAAGCGTCGCCGTCGTCGTCTCGTTGCCGGCGACGAGCAGCTGGGTGAGCAGCGAGAGGATCTCGCCCGGCGCAAGCGGCCGGCCTTCGACCTCGGCATTGGCAAGGAGCGTGATGGCATCCTCGCCCGCGCCGCCGCGGCGCGCCTCGACGAGCGCCATCATCGCCCGGTGGCAGGCGAGCGTCTCGCGGGCGATCTCGACTGCGCGATCATCGGAGGTCAGGAAGCCGAGCTCGTCGGCGAACGCGTCCGACCAGCGCTTGAGGGTCTCGTCTCCCAGGTGGCGCATGCCGAGAAGCTCGCCGATGACGGCGATGGGCAGCGGGACTGCAAGGGCCGAGACGAACTCGACCGGCTGGGCAGCCGGCAGGGCCTCGACCAGTTCGGCCACCCGGGTCTCGATGAAGGGGCGGATGCGGGCGAGCCCGCGCGGCAGGAAGAGCGGCGCAACCAGCGCGCGGAAGGCATCGTGGCTGGGGCCATCGTTGTGGGAGAGGGTGGGCGCAAGCGGCCAGCCCTGCTTGCGAATCTCGATCACCTCGGGTGGCAGGCCGCCCGCGCGCATGCCGGCGCGATCGACCGCGCTCGAGAAGCGCTCCGGCGCGCGCAGCACCTCGACGGCAAGCGCATGGTCGAGCACGTAGAAGATGCCGGTCTCGCGCTCGTGGAAGACGGGCGCTTTCGCACGCAGCGCCCGGTAGGCCTCGTGGGGGGCGGCCATGAAGCCGGGCGCACGGGGGGTGAAGGGGGCGGTCATGCCCGCGATCCCGCCTCGGCTTCGGCCATGAAGGCATCGAGGCAGGCGTGGAAGTGGCGAATCCGGGCTTCCTGGACGAGGCCGGTGACGGGGCCCGGGCTCGCCATCGCGTGGAGGCCCTTCTGGAGCGCGGCGAGGTTCGACATGTCCTCGTCGAACACGGCGGCGAAGCCGCCGAGCTCGGGCGCGGCGGCGTGGCTCTCGTCCGGGCCGATCTCGGTCACCTCGCGGGCGACGGGGATGGTCCTGCCCGGCGCCGGGGGCACCAGGAACATGACCTCCATGGTGCAGCAGTCGGGCGTGGCGCCCGGGAGGAAGCGGTAGACGAGGTAGGAGCCCCAGCCCGCCCAGAGCACGAGATTGGGGAAGACATGATACTGGATGGTGTCGATGAGCTCGCAGTCGGTTGCCTCCGCCACGTCGAGCCCCTCGGCGAGGAGCGCCCGGCGGCGCATGTCGGCAAGGGCAGCGCGGGCACTCATGCCGGGGGGAAGCTCGAGCGTGTCGGCCTTTGCGCCAAGCGCGGGCCGCATCCCGGCGCGGAACACCTCGAGCTCGGTGAGCGGCGGGCCGTTGGGGCTGGCAAGGCCCCGGGGCGAGATCATCCGGGTGGTGCGGCAGCCCTCCCAGACATCGTACTGGGTCATGGCATCGCCGAGATAGGTCATCGCCGAGCGGTGGGTCTCGGTGACGTGGAAGCTCTCGATGAAGGCTTCGAGCGCCACCTTCCAGTTGCAGCGGTGGTGCTTCTTCACATGGACCGCCTTGACCCGCGCCCCGAGGTCCCAGCCGCGCGTGGCATAGTGGGCGGGGAGGAACTCGAGGAAGCGGTCGAAGGGCTCCGGGTCGGGCGCGGGGTTGAGGAAGACGAAGCCGCCCCAGGTGGCGACATGGGCGCGGGGCAGGCGGAAGGCCGCGCGGTCGACGTGGGGGAAGTCCCAGCCGTTGACGAGGGCGCGGCAGCTGCCGTCGATGTTCCAGGTGAAGCCGTGGAAGGGGCAGCGGAAGGCCTCGGCATGCCCATCCGCCTCGCGCAGCATCCGGCCGCGGTGGAGGCAGGCGTTGACATGGGCGGCGACTTCGGTCGCGGAGACCCTGGTGACGAGGAAGGAGAGCCGGCCGACCGCGTAGACGACATAGTCGCCCGGTTCCGGGATGTCCTCGAGGCGGCAGGCCATCTGCCAGCAGCGCGGCCAGAGCAGCGCGGCCTCGCGGGCGGCGAAGGCAGGCGCGGTGTAGCGGCTGCGGTCGATCGGCTGGGCGGGCACGCGCGCCGTGCCGCAGTCGCGCAGCGCAGGCGGGACGGGCCGCGTCTCGGCATCGAGCATGGCCTGCACCGAGGGCTCGGGCGGGCAGGCGGATGGGCGCGTGGCCTCCATGTTGGCTCCGACTCTTTTCATACGACGATGTATGAAAGTCTGGGTCTCTGCAGCCTGCGCGATTGGGGAGGGGCGCTTGACCGGGGCCGCGTCCATCTCCTAGCTAGGCCTCGGCTGCCGGACGCGGGTATGATGTAGTGGTAGCCTGTCAGCCTCCCATGCTGAACGCGCGGGTTCGATTCCCGCTACCCGCTCCGGCGGTGTCGGCGATCGGACGCGGCCGGCGCGGTGGCTCGCTCAGGCGCCGCGGGCGGGCACCGCGCGGCGGTAGAGGTGCCAGGTCGCGTGCCCCAGCACCGGCAGCACCACGAGAAGCCCGAGGAACATCGGCAGCATCGCCGCGAACAGGAGCAGGGCGATGAGCGCGGCCCAGCCGAGCATCACGCCCGGGTTGGCGCGCACCGTCTGGACGCTCGTGATGATGGCGGTGATCACGTCCACCTCGCGGTCGACCAGCATCGGCAGGCTGATGACGGTGATGGCGAAGACGGCAAAGGCCATGAGCCCGCCGATCGCGCTGCCGACCACGAGCATGGCAAGGCCAGGGCCGGAGGAAAGGAAGGCGCCCGCGTCGCTGCCGAGCCCCGCCATGCCGGCATCGGCCAGGAAGATGGCGAGCACCCCGCGCGCGAGCACCACCCAGAAGCCGAACAGCACGAAGAGGAAGGCGCCCATGAGGATGAGCTGGTCATCGCCGCGGCCGCGCACGGCACCGAGGATTGCCGGCCAGCGCAGCGGGAGCCCGGCCTCGCGCCGCCGGCTCACCTCGTAGAGGCCGACGGCAGTAAAGGGCGCGATGAGCGGAAAGCCGGCCGCCGCGACGAGGAGCCAGGTGAGCCCGCCCCGGGCCATCACGCCGCGGGCGATGAGGACACCCGCCACCACGTAGACGGCCGCGAAGAACAGGCCGAACAGCGGCTGGGCCCGGAAGTCCGCCCAGCCTGCCGCGAGCGCGGCCCTGAGATCGCCGGCCTCGAGATGCCCGGCCCTGGTCATGGTGACTGCCGCAGCCATGGTCTCCCTCTCCTTGTCCCCGCCCCGATGGTGCGTCAGCCTTGGCCCGAAGGCAAGGGCGGGCACGAGGAGAACGGTGCGAGACACGCGCGCGGGCACCGTCACCCCCCGGGCCGGGCGCGACATCCCGGCCCTTGACCGCAGCCCGTCCGCGTCGCGAGCGGAAAGTCATGCCGCTTCACCTGACCCGCGTGGCCTTCGCCTGCCGGACGCTTGCCGACATCGCCGCCGCGGCCGAGCGGTTCGCCCTGCGGCTACCCGACGGCCGCCGCGTCGGCCGGGTCTCGAGTGCCCGCTTCCCGCGCCGGGCGGCGGAGCTTGCCGGTGGCTCGCTCTACTGGATCGTCGCCCATACGCTCGTCGCCCGGCAGGCCATCCTCGACATCGCCCCTTCGCCCGACGGGCCGGGCGTCGAAATCCGGCTGGCGCTCGACATCGTGGCGGTCGAGCCCACCCCACGCCGCGCCCATCAGGGCTGGCGCTACCTCGATCCGGCCGAAGCGCCCCCCGATCTCGACTCGCCGGACCCGCTGCCGCCCGCGCTTCGTCGCGAACTCGCCTCGCTCGGTCTCGCCTGAGCTGCCCGCAGTCTTGCTGCCGCGACATGCGGCGTGCTGCGAAGAGGCCGTGGTTCCGGCACTGCAATCCATCTCTCGCCGCGGTCTCCTCGGGCTTGCGGGCGCGCTTGCCTGCCTCGCCCCCGTGCGGCCTCTGGCTGCCTCGCCGATGTCCGGCCGCGACCGGCTGTTCGTCGAGCTTGCGCGCGAGGTGCTCGCGCGCCATGGCGCGCAGCGGCCGCTTGGCGACCGGGTAGGGATCGCGGACTTCGCCCTGCCCTCCCGCGCGCCCCGGCTGTTCCTCGTCGATCTCGAGGCGGGGCGCGTGTCTGCCCTGCTGGTCAGCCACGGCCGCGGCTCCGACCCGGGCCACACCGGCGTGCTCCAGCGCTTCTCCAACGAGGCCGAGTCGCACGCGTCGTCCGAGGGCTGCTTCCTGACGGGCGCGCACTACGTCGGGCGGCACGGCCGGTCGATGCGCCTCTGCGGCCTCGAGCCGAGCAACAGCAACGCCGAGGCGCGGGCCATCGTCGTCCACGCCGCCTCGTACGTGAGCCCGGCCATCGCCCGGGCGCAGGGCAAGATCGGCCGCAGCCACGGCTGCTTCGCCGTGGCGCCGGAAGACCTCGACCTGGTGCTGACCCGGCTCGGCCCGGGGCGGCTGCTGCTCTCGGGGCGGTTCCTGGGCGCGCCCGGCCCGGGCGCTCAGGCGGCGCAGTCGGCGCTTGCCGGGGTTCCGGCGGCGGCCTGAGCGGTCGAAGCGGCAGGCGGAGGGCTCAGGAGCGCGGCCGCGACCGCCGCGTCGCGGCCGTAGACGTCCGGCAGGAGGCGGAGCGTGCCATCGGGCGCGGCCTCGGCCGTGAAGTAGACCACGTACACCGGAACCGGCGCGGCCAGCGGCGCCTCGACCGTGCGGTCCGTCGCGACCGCCGCGTCGATCGCCGCCCGGTCCCAGGCGGTCCCGGCAAGCAGGCGCTCGGCAAGCTCGAGCGGCCGGTCGGTGCGGATGCAGCCATGGCTGAAGGTTCTGATTTTCCGCTCGAAGAGCGCCTTCGCCTGCGTGTCGTGCAGATAGACGGAAAAGGGGTTGGGCATCCTGAGCTTCATGCGGCCGAGCTGGTTGTGGGGGCCGGGCAGCTGGGTGACGCCCGTTGCTGTGCGCACGTAGCCGAGCGCGCGGGCGCGCGCGGGGTTGGCGGCCATGAGCCGGTTGACGCTCTCGCGCTGGATGCTCGCCGGCACCACCCACTCGGGGTTGAGGATGACGGCGGTAACGAGGGCCGAGAACTGGGGCGTGGGCGTTCCGGTCTTGCCGACGATGACGCGGTGCGTGGCCGTGACCTCGCCACCTTCCACAAGCCGCGCCTCGAAGGCAGGAACGTTGACGAGGAGATGGCGCTGGCCGAGGTCCCGCGGCATCCAGCGCCAGCGCTCGAGGTTGACGGCGAGGGTCTCCCTCGTGGTCGCGTCGGCGGTTGCGAGCGCCGCCTGGAGTGCCCGATAGGCGGCGTGGCGGGGCGGCAGGGAGTCGAGGGTTGCTTGCACGCCACGCCCACCGAGCGCCTGCGTCATCAGTGCGTCCAGCGTCTCGGGCCGGGCAATGGGCCCGGCAATGTGCCAGTGGCGGCGGGCCTCGGCCGGCGCCGCACCGGCGAGAAGGTCGGCGGCAAGGCGCCGGAAGGCGGCGGGTGCGAGCGCGGCGATGCGGTCCCGATCGGCCGCGCCCAGGGCCTGCCACAGCGCGTCGCGTCCGTAGCGGGCCGGATCGAGGCCGTGCGCGGCCGCGCCGTCGATCGCGGCAGCGAGTTCGGCCCCGGCGGCGAGCGTCCAGGCGTCGGCGGCCGCCGGTGCTGCAAGCGTCGCGGTAGCAAGGGCGAGGAGCGGGGCAACCACGCGGAAGATGCGGGCACGGACCATCGGCGGGCACCTGCCACGGCCGCCCCGGTCGCGTCCACCCGCGCTTGCAGGGGCGCGCCAGGGAGCCTAGCGCTTCCACCATGGTCGAAAGCCCGCTTGCACCCGTGCCGCTCGCGCTCGTCGAGGAGGATCTCGAGGAAGCTGCGCGGCGGCTGGGCGAGAGCTTCGCGGCCACGGGCTTCGCCATTGTCGAGGGGCACGGCATTCCGCCAGAGGTCGTCGAGGCTGCGATGGCCGAGGCAAGGGCCTTCTTCGCCCGGCCGCTGGAGGAGAAACTGGCGGCGCATGTGCCTGGCCAAGGCGGTGCGCGGGGCTACACACCCTTCGGGATCGAGACGGCAAAGGATTCGGACCTCTTCGATCTCAAGGAATTCTACCATGTGGGCCGGGAGCTTCCCGAGGGGCACCGGTTCCGGCCGTTCATGCCGCCGAACGTCTGGCCGGAGGGCCAGCCCGGCTTCCGCCCGGCGGCGCTTGCGCTCTTTGCGGCGCTCGAGGCCGTGGGCCTGCGCGTCCTGAAGGCGATTGCCGTGCATCTCGGGCAGGCGCCTGACGTCTTCGACGAGGCAGTCCGGGAAGGGAACAGCGTGCTCCGGCTGCTCCATTACCCGCCGGTGCCCGCGAATGCCCCGAACCTCCGCGCCGGGGCGCACGAGGACATCAACGTCATCACCCTGCTGCTCGGGGCCGAGGAAGCGGGGCTCCAGCTGCTGACGCGGCAGGGCGAATGGCTGGACGTGACGACGCCGGAAGGCGCGCTCGTCGTGAACGTCGGCGACATGCTCGAGCGCCAGACCGGGGGGCTCCTCCGCTCCACCACCCACCGGGTCGTGAACCCCGCGCCGGAGCGGCGGCACGTGCCGCGCTACTCCACCCCCTTCTTCCTGCACTTCCGGCCGGATTACCTGATCGCGCCGCTGGTGCCGAACCCGGAGATGCCGCCCATCACGGCGAACGATTATCTCCTCGAGCGGCTGCGCGAGATCCGGCTCATCTGACGGCGCGCGCCGTCCGGGGAAGCACCCGGGGCTCTCCCGCCGCTGGCGGCGCCGACCGCTGCGCCGGCCCGAGTTCCAGCGCCTGCCTGCCCAAGACTGTCGCGGGAGGTGGCCGGCGGGCCTGGCGGTGCGACGCTGCCGGTCGGCCCGCCGCCGGTCTCCGATTCCGGTCTCCGACTCAGGCCGCCTTCAGGACCTGCTCGATTTCCTTCTGCGCCGCCGGCTCGTCGATGTTCTTCATCGCCGCGAGCTCGCGGGCCAGCCGCGAGATGGCCGCTTCGTAGATCTGGCGTTCCGAGTAGCTCTGCTCCGGCTGGTCCTCGGCGCGGTGCAGGTCGCGCACCACCTCGGCGATCGAGACGAGATCGCCCGAGTTGATCTTCGCTTCATATTCCTGGGCGCGCCTCGACCACATGATCCGGCGGATCTTGGGCTTGCCCTTGAGCGTCTGGAAGGCGTTCATGAGCGTCGCCTCCGAGGAGAGCTTGCGCATGCCCACGGCCTCCACCTTGTTGACGGGGACCTTGAGCGTCATCCGTTCCTTGTCGAACCGGAGCACGTAGAGCTCAAGCTTCGCGCCCGCGATTTCGCTGGTCTGCACCTCGATCACGCGGCCCACCCCGTGCTTGGGGTAGACGACCGTGTCACCGACCTGGAACGCGAGCGACCGGGATGCTGCCATGTCCGTCCTTTCCTACTGGTCCTGCGCGGGTCGCGCCTCCGAAGGCCCGGCGGTCGGCCCGGGAACCATGAACCCGGCGACTGGCGTTCCGGTGGCGCAGGGCGCGGAGTCTCAGGGCTTCCTTGATCTCCACAACGGGCCAGCCTGGCGGAGCCGGGCCGGCTGCGGATGCCTCCGGAGGGGCCAAGCCGGGCTCGCATGCCCGACGCCGGCTTCCGGAAGCCTCATGCATAGCAGAATGATGACGGAAAGGCTACTGCCAATCCGCAGCCGGGTGCAGCCCTCTTACATCTCGTCGGCGGTGTCGGCCGTGGCCATCAGCGCCTCGGAGACGCCGCTCGCGTTCGCGCGGATGGCCGCCTCGATCCGTGCGGCAACGTCAGGATGCTCCTCAAGATACTTCTTGGCGTTCTCCCGGCCCTGGCCGATGCGCACGGACTCGTGGGAAAACCAGGCCCCGGACTTCTCGATGATGCCAGCCTTGACTCCAAGATCGAGGATCTCGCCGGTCTTGCTGATGCCGCTGCCGTACATGATGTCGAACTCGACCTGGCGGAAGGGCGGCGCCACCTTGTTCTTGACCACCTTCACCCGGGTCGTGTTGCCGATGATGTCGTCCCGGTCCTTGATCTGGCCGGTGCGACGGATGTCGAGGCGGACGCTGGCGTAGAACTTGAGCGCGTTGCCGCCCGTCGTCGTCTCGGGGTTGCCGTACATCACCCCGATCTTCATGCGCACCTGGTTGATGAAGATGACGATGGCGCGCGAGCGCGAGATGGAGCCGGTGAGCTTCCGGAGCGCCTGGCTCATGAGCCGGGCCTGGAGGCCAACGTGGCTGTCGCCCATCTCGCCCTCGATCTCGGCCCGGGGCACGAGGGCTGCAACCGAGTCGACGACGAGCACGTCGATCGCGTTCGAGCGGACGAGCGTGTCGGTGATCTCGAGCGCCTGTTCGCCGGTGTCGGGCTGGGAGACGATGAGATTGTCGGTGTCCACCCCCAGCTTCTTGGCATAGACTGGGTCGAGCGCGTGCTCGGCATCCACGAAGGCGGCGGTGCCGCCGGCCTTCTGCGCCTCGGCGATGACGTGGAGGGCAAGGGTGGTCTTGCCCGAGCTTTCCGGCCCGTAGATCTCGACGACGCGGCCGCGCGGCAGCCCGCCGATGCCAAGCGCGAGGTCGAGGCCGAGCGAGCCCGTCGAGATGGCCTCGATCTCGAGCGTCTCGCGGCTGCCGAGCCGCATGGCCGAGCCCTTGCCGAACGCGCGGTCGATCTGCGCCAGTGCCGCTTCCAGCGCCTTTTCCCGTTCCATCTTCCGTTCCGCCTCGCCAGAGCGACCCTTGGGATCTGGGCGTATCGGAACAAAGGGCGAAAGGGAAGGCCCCCGCCTCCGCCCCCGCCTCCCGGGCGCCTTGACTCCAGGGCTCGCCCCCCGGGCGCTGCTAGACCAGCGACTCGAGCGAGCGGCGGAGATCGGCGAGACGGTAGGGCTTGGGGAGAAAGGTGACGTCGAGCCCCTCGAGGGCTTCGCGGGCGCCGGCATCCGCGTAGCCCGAGACCAGCAGCACGGGGAGGCCGGGGCGGCGGGCGCGCAGCCGGCGCGCGAGCGCGATGCCGTCGAGGCCCGGCATGCGCACGTCGGAGACGAGGGCGCGCACCTCCGGGTGCCGGGCGAAGGCGGCCTCCGCGGCCTCGCCGCCCTCGACGGCGATGACCGCATAGCCCGCCTGCTCGAGGCCGCGCCGGGCGCAGGTGCGCAGCAGCTCCTCGTCCTCGGCAAGCAGGATGAGCGGCCTGGCGACCGGGCCTTGGTCCTCGCGGGCGGGTTCGGGGGGAAGTGCGGGCAGGTAGACGGTGAAGCAGGCGCCGCGGCGCGGGGCGTCGTCGAGGAGGAGGAAGCCGCCCGACTGCTTGACGAGCCCGTAGGCGGTAGGGAGGCCGAGCCCGGTGCCCGCGCCCTCGCCCTTGGTGGTGAAGTAGGGCTCGAAGATGCGGGCGCGAAGCTCGGGTGGCACGCCGGGGCCATCGTCGCTGACCGAGAGGGCCACATAGTCCCGGCTCGGCATGAAGCTCCGCGCCTCGGGCGGGAGGTCGTCCGCGGCCGTGCGCGCGAGCGTGATGGCGATGTGGCCGGGCCGCGCGCCGATCGCGTCGCGGGCGTTGGTGACGAGGTTCATGACCACCCGCTCGAGCGCCTGCGGGTCGGCCTCGACCAGGGCGCCGCGGCGGCTGGGGAGCGACAGCCCGATGTGGCGGCCGAGCAGCGCGCGGAGCATCGACTCCATCCGGCCGAGGAGGGCCGCGAGGTCGAGCCGGCAGGGGTGGAGCGTTTCCTGGCGCGAGAAGGCGAGGAGCTTCCTGATGAGGGCGCCGGCGCGTTCGGCCTGGCCGATGATCTCCCCCAGGTCGGCGGCAAGCTCGTCGTCGGGAGGGAGGCGGGCGCTCATCAGCTCGGCGGTTGCGAGGATCCCGCCGAGCATGGTGTTGAGATCGTGGGCGAGGCCGGCGGCGAGCAGGCCGACCCCCTGCATCCGCAGCGGCTCCGCGGCCGCGCCTCCGCCCGCGCCCTTCGTCCGCTCTCCCGCGACGGCTTCTCCCCGGAGCCCTTCCCCCCGCCGCGCTGTCCGGCCGGCGCCACCCCCTCGCCGTCGGCCGGGCGAGGCCGCGGCCCTTGGCCTCTCAGCCGTAGCGCTCCTCGGTCCAGGGGTCTCCGACATTGTGATAGCCGCGCACTTCCCAGAAGCCCGGCCTGTCAACGGCCGAAAACGCGATTCGGTTTAGCCACTTGGCGCTCTTCCAGAAGTAGTAGCGCGGGATGACCGCGCGCACCGGCCCGCCGTGCTCCCGCGAGAGAGGAACACCGTCATGGGAATGGGCGAGCAAACAGTCGTCTTCGGCGAAGTGCTCGAGGCGGAGATTGGTGGTGTAGCCGTCGTAGCCGTGGAGGATGACGTGGGCGGCCGACGGCAGCGGCTTCACGAGATCGAGGATGACCGAGGTCCGAACCCCGGTCCAGCGGTTGTCGTAGCGGCTCCACTGCGTCACGCAGTGAACGTCGGAGACATCTTCTGTCTGCGGCAGGCTGCGGAAGGCCTCCCAGTCGAGGGTGACGGGGTTGGCGACCGCGCCGTCAATGGTGAGCCGCCATTCGGCAAGCGGCACGTGCGGCTGGATTCCGAGATCGAGCACCGGCCAGCTGGTGACGAGCCGCTGGCCCGGGGGCAGGCGGAGCGAACGGTCCGGGTCGGGGTTGCCGGTGAGCAGCCGGCCGGCGCGCGCCCAGGCCTGCTTGGCCGCGACCAGCTTCGCCCGCGCGTCGGGGTCGTCGCCGCTACTCATGGGCGTGCCCGTCAGGCCGGCTCGACCGCGGCGCTGCGGCGCCGCAGGGTGCGCCGGCGCTGCCACTTGCGGGCGATCCAGAGGCGCCACCCGAGCTGGCCGGCGACGTAGCCGATCGCGGCTGCGGCCACGGCGAAGAGGATGAGGCCGAGGTAGGTGGTGCCCACCGTCTCGATCATAAGGGTCACCCATCGGTCGAGCGGGTTGTCGGTGGCGCCCAGCACGCGGTCGGCCTCGGCGCGGAAGTCGAGCAGCCACGCTCCGGCCTGGTAGGCGAGGACGTAGACGACCGGGAAGGTGACCGGATTGGTGACGAGGGTGGAAAGGGCGGCGACGGGCAGGTTGGCGCGGACGCCGAAGGCGAAGGCGGCCGCAAACGGCGTCTGCGCAATGGGGATCGCGAAGGCGGCGAACAGGCCGAGCGCCAGCCCGCGGGCGACGCCGCGGCGGTTGAACCGCCAGATGAGGGGGCTCGTCAGCTTGTGGGCAAAGGGGCGCAGGAAGCGGTTGCGCTCGAGCGCCTCGCGCGTGGGCAAACGCTTCAGCACCCAGTCCATCACGCCGCGGAGATAGTCCCTTGCCTGCCTGGACGGAAGGGCCGACCCCGCATGGCTGGCGCGCCGCCCCTGCAGCTGCTCAGCCCCGTTCGCGGAGCAGCCGGGCCTTCTCGCGCGCCCAGTCCCGGTCGCGCTCGGCCGCGCGCTTGTCGTGAAGCTTCCGGCCCTTTGCAAGCGCCAGCTCCACCTTCGCCCGGCCGCGGGCGTTGAAGTAGATCGAGAGCGGCACGAGCGTCATGCCCTCGCGGGCGACCGCGCCGTGGAGGCGGGCGATCTCGCGCGCATGAAGCAGCAGCTTGCGCGGCCGCCGCGGCTCGTGGTTGAAGCGGTTGCCGTGGCTCCACTCGGGGATGTTGGCGTTGACGAGCCACGCTTCCTCGCCGGTGACCTCGGCGTAGCTCTCGGCGATGCTGGCCTCCCCGGCGCGCAGCGCCTTCACTTCGGTGCCGGTCAGCACGATGCCGGCCTCGAACACGTCCTCGATGTCATATTCGTGGCGGGCCCGGCGGTTCTCGGCGGCAATCCGCGCCTTGACCGGCGCTGGCTTCGGGCGGGCCATGGCAGCGCGGCTCAGGGCGCGATGCCGGCGCGGGCGAGCGCGGCATCGACAGCCGCGCGCGCGGCCTCGCCTGGCAGCGGCACCGGCAGCCGGACCTCGGGCGACATGCCCCGCAGCAGCGCCAGCGCATGCTTGACGGGGCCGGGCGAGGGGTCGGCGAAGAGGGCGGTGTGGAGTGGCCACAGCCGGTCCTGGAGGGCGAGCGCAGTCGCGAAGTCACCGGCAAGCGCGGCGTTCACCTGCTCGGCGTTGAGCCGCGGGGCGACGTTGGCGGTGACCGAGATGGCGCCGTGGCCGCCGTGGGCGATGATGCCGAGGGTCATGTAGTCGTTCCCCGAGAGGATGAGGAAGTCGCGGCCGCAGAGCTCGCGGATCTCGGAGATGCGGTTGATGTCTCCGGTCGACTCCTTCACGCCGATGATGCGGGGGTGCTGGGCGAGCTCGGCCATCGTCTCGCTCGTCATGTCGATGCCGGTGCGTGCCGGGATGTTGTAGATGACGACCGGGATCGGGCTTGCGTCCGCCACTGCACGGAAGTGGGCAAGGAGCCCGCGCTGGCCGGGGCGGTTGTAGTAGGGGCAGACGACGAGCGCGGCATCGGCGCCGGCGGCGGCGGCGCGCGCGACGTGGTGGATGGCCACTGCGGTGTCGTTCGAGCCGCAGCCGGCGATGACCGGCACGCGGCCGCGCGCGGCGCGGACCGTGAGCTCGACGACGCGGTCGTGCTCCTCGATCGAGAGCGTGGCCGACTCCCCCGTGGTGCCGCAGGGCACGAGCCCCGCCGAGCCCTCCGCGATCTGCCACTCGACGAAGTCGCAAAGCGCCGCCTCGTCCACCCGGCCATCGCGGAACGGCGTGACGAGCGCGGGGAGGGAGCCGGAAAGGAAGGGCATGGGCGTCGGGTCCTAGGGCGTGGCGGGCAGGGGCGCCAGCAGTGGCGCGGCCGGTTCAGCCCGCCTAAAGCCTTGCCGATGCTTTCGCAACGGATGCGCCTTCCCGTCGTTTCCGCCGTTCTTGCCGCTGCCCTCGCCCTCGGTGCTCCGGCGGCCGCGCAAGGGAGCGAGGAGGCGTGGCTTGCCGCCGCCTTCCAGCGCAACGACATGGGCGCGGCAGCGCCGCCAGCCGGTGCGCCCACGCCGCTTGCCCAGGCGCTCGCCACCTGGGACTGGCTGCGCCGCGCGCGGAGCCCCGCCACGCGCCTGCCGCTTCCCGAGACGGCCGCCTGGCTTGCTGCCAACCCCGGCTTTCCCAACCACGCCGACATCCGCCGCCGTGCCGAGGTGCAGGCGGCCGACCCGGCGCTCACCTCCGACAGCGAGGCGCGCGCGTTCTTCGCCGCCGTCCAGCCCGAGACGGCAGCCGGGCGGGCGCGCTTTGCGCTCCTCACCCTCGAGCCCGAGCGGCAGGTCGTTGCCCGCCAGCAGGCCCGCGCCGCCTGGGTCTCGACCGGGGTGCCCGAGCCGCTCGAGCGCGCGCTCCTCGACCGGTTCGGACCGTTCCTGACCGCAGCCGACCATGCGGCGCGCGCGGACGCGCTGCTCTGGGCCGGCCAGACGACCGCCGCTGCCCGGATGCTGCCGCTCCTGCCCGAGGACGAGCGCGCGCTCGCCGCGGCGCGCCTTGCGCTGCGCACCAATGCGCCCGATGCCGAGGCGCGCGCGGCTTCGGTTCCGGCGAAGTTCCGCGAGCATGCCGGCCTCGTTCACGACCGGTCGCTCTGGCTCGAGCGCAACCGCCGGCTTGCGGACGCCGAGGCGCTGCTTGCCGGCGCCAGGGTGACGCCGGAGAGCATCACGGCGCCCCGCACCTGGCTGCAGCGGCGGCTCGCGCTCGGCCGCGCCGCCTGGCGGCGCGGCGACGCGCGGCTTGCCGAGCGGCTGCTCGCCAGCCACGGCATGACGATCGGCAGCGAGAGCCTTGCGCTGCCGCTTGGGGTGAGGGTCGATCTCTCCGACACCGAGTGGCTGGCCGGCTTCCTTGCGCTGCGGACGAACGGTCGGCCGGAGGAGGCCGCGCGCCACTTCGCCCGCTTCGGCCAGCTGGTGCAGACCCCCATCAGCCGCGCGCGCGGCGACTACTGGCTGGGGCGGGCGGAGCAGGCGCGGGGCAACTCGGCGGCGGCGACGGCGGCCTTCGAGCGGGCGGCGCAGCACTTCGACAGCTTCTACGGCCAGCTCGCCGCCGAGGCGCTGGGGCGCACGCCGGTGCTGCCGCGGGTCGCACCGGCTCCGGTTCCGGCGGAGATCCGTGCGGCGGTCGAGGCGCTGCCGCTTGCGCGGGCGCTGGTTCTCCTCGGGCGCATGGGCGATGGCGAGCGCCAGTCCCCCTTCGTGCGCGCGCTCGCGGCTGCCGTCTCCACGCCTGCCGAGCGGCGGGCGGCAGCCGAGCTCGGCCTCCGGCTCGACCGGCCGGACCTTGCCGTCTGGCTCTGGCGCGAGGCGCGGCCGGGCGGGGACCTCTCGCTTCTCGATCTTGCCTACCCGCGGCTGCCGGCCTCCGTTCCCGCCGACCGCTACATCTACGCCCACGCGATCGCCCGGCAGGAGTCGAGCTTCGACCGCTTCGCCCTGTCGTCGGCCGGGGCGCGCGGCCTCATGCAGCTGATGCCGGCGACCGCCGCGGATGTCGCGAAGCGCCTGGGGCTTCCGTTCGAGGCCCGGCGCCTCCTCACCGACCCGGCCTACAACATCCTCCTTGGCAGCGACTATCTCGGGCTCCGGCGGGACAATCTCGGCAACTGGATGCTGGCGGCCGCCGCCTACAATGCCGGCATCGGCAACGCGCGGCGCTTCATCGCCCAGAACGGCGACCCCCGGCAGATGGGGACGGAAGCCGTCATCGACTGGATCGAGGCCATCCCGATCGCCGAGACCCGCTCCTACGTGCAGCGGGTGACGGAGAACGCGGTCGTCTACTCCCTCCTCGAGCCCGGCCGGCCGGATGCCCGGCCACGGGCGTCCGCCTGGCTGCGCTAGGGCCTTGGCGTAGGGCGCGCGGCGCTAGAGCCGGGACTTGACCGGCTTCAGCGGATGCTCCGGGCCGGCGCGGCGGTCCCCGCGGGCAAGGGCGAACACCACGCCCGAAAGCGCGAGGAGCGCGACCAGGTTGGGCAGCGCCATGGCCGCGTTGGCGATGTCGCCGAGGCGCCAGACGAGCGTGAGGTCCTGGAAGGAGCCGACCCAGATGGCGAGGCACCAGAGGATGCGCCAGGCAAGGTGCAGCCGCCGCTCGCCCGCGGCCGAGGCGCCCGGCACCTGGTCATAGAGGAAGGTGATGGCCCGCTCGCCATAGTAGGACCAGGTGAGGAGCGTGGTGAAGACGAAGAGGACGAGCGCGACCGCGGCGACCAGGGTGCCGAGCGGGATCCCGGCCACGGGGAAGGGGAAGGCGGCGGCGAAGGCGCCCGAGGTCATGGCGAAGCCCGAGAGGTCGGACTGCCACGCGTGGGGGACCACGGCGACCGTGCCGTCGGGAAGCGCGTGGGTGAAGCGGCCCTCCACCGTCAGGATGACGAGCGCGGTCATGGTGCAGATGACGATGGTGTCGATGAAGGTGCCCATCATCGCGAAACGGCCCTGCGTTTCGGGATCGTCGGTCATGGCGACCGCATGGGCGATTGGAGTCGAGCCCTGGCCGGCCTCATTCGAGAAGAGGCCGCGGGCGACTCCGGCGCGGATGGCCATGATGATGGCAGCGCCGGCGAAGCCGCCGGTTGCCGCCTGCGGGCTGAAGGCGCCGGCGAAGATGCGCGAGAAGGTCTCGGGGATGGAGGGGAGGTCGAGGAGGATGGCGAGAAGCGCCATCAGGATGTAGGCGCCTGCCATCAGCGGCACGACGCGCTCGGCCACCGCGCCGATCGACCGGATGCCGCCCACGATCACCACGAAGACGAGCGCAGCCACCATGGCGCCGCCGATCGCATCGTCGAGCCCGGTCAGCTCGTTGATGGAGTCGGCAACGCTGTTGGCCTGGATGCCGTTGCCAGTGACGAGGGCGGAGAACAGCGTGCCGATGCAGAAGAGCGTGGCAAGCCAGCGCCAGCGGGGCCCGAGGCCCATCATGATGTAGGTCATGGGCCCGCCGCGCCAGTGGCCCTCCGGCGTCTTCTCGCGGTAGCGGATGGCAAGCGCGCCTTCGGCAAAGGCGAGCGCCATGCCGATGAGCGCCGTCACCCACATCCAGAAGATGGCGCCCGGCCCGCCAAGCGAGATGGCGGTCGCCACGCCGGCAAGGTTCCCGGTGCCGACCTGACCGGAAAGGGCGGTCGAGAGCGCGGCGAAGGGCGAGATCTCGCCGCTTCCGCTTCCCCGGCGGTCGCGCCCGAACAGCCCGGCGACCGCGCTGCCGAGCCGGCGCAGCGGGTAGAAGCGCAGGCCCGCCATGAAGAAGAGCC
Organism: Thermaurantiacus tibetensis; assembly: GCF_015354055.1. GTDB lineage: Bacteria > Pseudomonadota > Alphaproteobacteria > Sphingomonadales > Sphingomonadaceae > Thermaurantiacus > Thermaurantiacus tibetensis. The sequence goes on along the minus strand of NZ_JACHTM010000002.1, from coordinate 301,910 downwards.
CGGTGCCGAGCAGCATGACCACCATGGGCGGGAAGGGGAGGACCTGCGCGCCGTTCCAGGTGCCCCCCCAGATGAAGTCGCTGAGGTTGACCACGCGGTCGATGACGCCTTCCATGGATGCTCCCTGCCTGATGCCCGGAGCCTGACGGGGCGGCGCGGAAATGTCGAGAGCCGGCGCGGGCGTCGCGGCGCGCGCCGGCCGTCCCTGTGGCAGGAGGGCCACCGCTGGCGGTTGCATGGCCCCGTGCCGATACCTTATCGCGCCGGTCATGCTTCTCGAGGTGGAGAACCTGTCCTTCCGCCACCCGGGCGGCGGCGGTGTCGGCCCGCTCGGCTTCACGCTGGCGCCTGCCGAGGCGTGCCTCCTCCTCGGCCCCTCCGGTTCGGGGAAGTCGACCCTCCTCCAGCTCGTCGCCGGCCTTCTCACCCCTGAGACCGGCACCATCCTGCTCGACGGCGAGCCCATGCACGCGCTCGGGCCCGCGGCGCGCGACGATCTCCGCCGTCGCACCACCGCGATCGTCTTCCAGTCTCTGCGGCTGGTCTCGGCCATCTCGGTCCATGCCAACCTCGCGCTTGCCCGCCGGCTCGCGGGGCTGCCGCCCGACCCGGGACGGATTGCCCGCCTGCTCGAGCGGCTGGGCCTGGCACCGCTTGCCGGGCGGCTGCCGCGGGCGCTCTCGCAAGGGGAAGCGCAGCGGGCGGCGCTCGCCCGGGCGCTGGTGACCGAGCCGCGGCTGCTGCTCGCCGACGAGCCCACCTCCGCGCTCGACGACGCCCAGGCGACGGCTGCGGCAACGCTGCTGCTCGACGCAGCGCGCGAGGCCGGGGCAGCGCTTCTCGTCGTGACGCACGATGCGCGCCTGAAGCCCCTGTTCGGCCGAGCCCTGGTGCTCGGTGCCGACGGCCGCCTCGCGGAAGACGCTGCGACGTGATCGGGCTTGCCCTTGCCTATCTGCGGGACCGCGCCGGCCAGACGGCGCTCAACGTGCTCCTGCTGGCGCTCGCGGTCGCCTCGCTCGTTGCCCTCCTCCTCGTCTCGGCGCGGGTGGAGGACCGGTTCGCCCGCGATGCCGCAGGCGTGGACCTCGTGGTGGGCGCGAAGGGTTCGCCGCTTCAGCTCATCCTCTCCGCAGTCTACCACCTCGACCAGCCGACCGGGAACGTGCCCGTGGAGACGCTGGCGCTGCTGCGCGCCGACCCTGGCGTCGCGCGGGCCATCCCGCTTGCGCTCGGCGACAATTTTCGCGGGTTCCGGATCGTGGGGACCGAGCCGGCCTTTCTCGCGCTCCATGGCTCCAAGCTTGTCGAGGGGCGCCTGTGGGAGGCGCCGATGGAGGCGGTGATCGGCGCCGAGGTGGCGCGGCGGACCGGCGCGCGCCTCGGGCAGAAGTTTCTCGGCAGCCACGGCCTCGGCGCGGACGAGGAAGGCGCGATGGCGCACGACCACGCCCCCTTCGTGGTGACGGGCATCCTCGCGCCGACCGGGACGGTCGCCGACCGGCTGATCCTGACCTCGGTCGAGAGCGTGTGGGACGTGCACGGCATCGCCCACGACGAGGCGCCCGGCTCTGCCCATGCGCACGACGACGGGCACGACCATGGCCATGCGCACGACCATGGCCATGCCCACGACCATGACCATGCCCACGCGGTGAAGGCGGACCCGGCGGGGACGGAAGGCGGCGCTGCCTCGCCGCTTGCGGCCCGGGGCGGGCCGGCGCCGGAGGTGACGGCGGTGCTGGTCTCCTATGCCTCGCCGGCCGCCGCCATCCGCCTGCCCGCGGCCATCAACCGCCAGACGGCGCTCCAGGCCGCGGTGCCGGCGCAGGAGACCGCCCGCTTCCTCACCCTCTTCGACGGGGCGATTGCCGGGGCGCGCGCGCTTGCGCTTCTGATTGCCGCGGCTGCCGCGCTCTCGATCTTCACCGTGCTGCTTTCGGCCGCGCGGGCGCGCGCCGGCGACCTCGCGCTGCTCCGGGTGATGGGGGCGTCGCCGGCCCGGGTGTTCGGCACCATCCTCGCCGAGGGGCTGCTGGTGGCGGCGGCGGGCGCCCTCCTCGGCCTCCTCATCGGGCACGCAGCGGTGGAGGCTGCCGCCCGGGCCTTCCCGACGCTGGGCGGGATCGGCCTTTCGGGGCTTGCCTTCCACCCGGGCGAGTGGGGCATCCTGGCCGGGGCGCTCGTCTTGGGCGCGCTCGCCGCGCTGGTGCCGGCGGCTGCCGGGTTCCGCACCGACCTTGCGGCAACGCTCGCCCGGGCCCAATAGGCGGCACATGCGCCAGATGCTCGCTCTCCTCCTCCTCGCGGCGGCCGCGCCGGCTCTTGCCTTCCAGGATGGCGGGCGGGCGCCGGTCGAGGACGTCTGGAAGCCGGCGCCGACGCCGAAGGGCGGGGTGTCGTGGCAGCTCCTCGAATCGACGAAGGAGACGACGCGGACGGATGCGCAGGGCTACATCCGCGCGAAGCCGGTGTTTCCGCCGGCGGTGAGAGCCCTTGCCGGCAAGCGGGTGCGGGTGGCGGGCTGGATGATGCCGCTCGAGAATGCGGCGCGGCAGCGCCACTTCGTGCTTCTCGCCTATCCGCCCGGGTGCCCCTTCCACTTCCACGCCGGGCCCACCCAGTTCATCGAGGTGAAGGCCGATACCGCCTTTCCGGTGGACATCGAGAACGCGCTCGTGGTGGAGGGGGTGCTGGAGCTGACCGGCGAGGACGAGAGCGGCATCTTCTACCGGCTTACGGGAGCGCGGCCGGGCTGAGGGGGGGCGGCCGGGCTGACGGGGGCGGAACACTGCGCCCCCCTGCCGCTGGCGCCCTCGCCGTTGCCGCTGCCGCCGCACCGCTGCCGCCCCTGCCGCCGCACCGCTGCCGCCCCTGCCGCCGCACCGCTGCCGCCGGGCGCGTGCCGCGAAGGCGGCAGGAAGGCGGGGGACGGGCCCTGCCACTCCGGCCCGCCTGCTCCTCGCTCCCGCCCTCGCCTCCGCCCTCGCTTCTGCCCTCGCGCCTGCCCCTCCTGGCCGGCCCAGCCCGCGGGGTGCTCCCCGTGCGGCTCAGGGGCTCAGTGCAGGCGGATGATCCCGTCCACGAGGCGCACCTCGGCCGGCTTCAGCAGCGCGGCATGGGCAATCCGGATCTCGTGGATGGTTGCCTCCACTTCGCGGCGCCAGTGGTCGAGGAAGCGCGCGAGCGCCGGGAACCTCGGTGCGACGTCGAGCGTCTGCCACACGAACTGCTGGAGGAGGGAGGGGTGGTCGGGCATCCAGTAATGGATTTCGGCCGTCAGGAGCCCGTGGCCCGCCAGGCGCTGCACGAAATCCGGATCCGCGCCCCGGTCCGACCCCCGGTGCGATCCCTGTCCGACATCCGTCATCATCGTCTCCCTTGCACTGGGTGCTCCGCTCCGCCGGACTTCTGTTCCTTCATCGCGCTGTCAGGTTGCTCCTGTCATGGCCCTGTCATGGCGATGCTTCCAGAGAACGGCGGCGGAGGCAAGACCCTGAGGTGGTAGGGGAAATCCGGCAGCACTCGGCAGAGCCGAGTGCCACGGGCTCGACACTGCCGCCGCCGCCTGTCAGGAGCGTGGCCATGCCCCCCGAGGCCCCCGACACGGAGGAGACTGACCCCATGGCCCTGCGCGCATCCGTCGCAGCCCTTGCCCTCGCGCTGGCCGCCGCGCCCGCCGCTGCCGAACCCGTCGCAGCCGATGCCACCGAGTCCGCCGCCGCCAACCCGCTGATCGGCGAATGGACGCTGCCCTACGGCGCGCCGCCCTACGACCGGATCCGGCCGGAGCACTACGAGCCGGCGATTGCCGCGGCCATGGCCGAGACCCGCCGTGCGCTCGATGCCATCGCGACCAGCCGGGCGCGGCCGACCTTCGCCAACACCATCGAGGCCATGGAGCGCGCGACCCTGCCCCTCTCGCGGGTGACGGCGGTGTTCTTCACGGTCACCGGCGCCAATGGCACACCCGAGATCCAGGCGATCGAGGGCAGGGTGCAGCCCATGCTCGCCCGCTTCCGGTCCGAGACCTACCTCGACCAGCGGCTGTGGCGGCGCGTGAAGGCGCTCCACGATCAACGGGACCGACTGAAGCTCACGCCGGAGCAGGCGCGCCTCCTCGAGGTCACGCACCGCAACTTCGTCCGCGCCGGGGCGGCGCTGGGCGACGCCGAGCGCCAGCGCATCGCCGCCATCGACGAGCGGCTCTCGGCGCTCGGAGTCGCCTTCGCCCAGAAGCTCGTCGCCGACCAGAAGGCCTCCGACCTGTTCCTGACCGAGGCCGAAGTGGCGGGCCTGCCGGAGGATGCGAAGGCCGCGGCCGCCGCAGCTGCAAGCGCGCGGGGGCAGGCCGGCTACCTCGTCGCCTCCACCCGCTCCGACGTGGAACCGTTCCTCACGCTCGCCACCAACCGCGCGGCGCGCGAGAAGGTCTGGCGCGCCTTCGTCATGCGCGGCGACAACGGCAACGCCAACGACACCAACGCCCTCATCCGCGAAACGCTCCAGCTCCGGCTCGAGCGGGCGCGCCTGCTCGGCTACCCCACCCACGCCCACTATGCGCTGGAAACGAGCATGGCGAAGACGCCGGAGGCAGCTCTCGCCCTCTCGCGCGCCGTCCTCGATGCGGGCCTCGCCCGGGCCCGCGAGGAGGAAGCCGAGCTCCTGAAGCTGGCCGCTGCCGACGGCCTCAACCGGATCGAGCCCTGGGACTGGCGCTTCTACGCCGAGAAGGTCCGCCAGCAGCGCTTCGCCTTCGACGAGGGGCAGCTGAAGCAGTATCTGCCCCTCGAGGGCATGGTCCAGGCGCTCTGGGAGACGGTCGACCGTCTCTTCGGCCTGAAGGTCGCCGAGCGCCCCGACATCCCGGGCTATGCGACAGGCGTGCGCGTCTTCGAGGTGAAGGAGGCGGATGGCCGCCACGTCGGGCTCTTCTATGCCGACTGGTTCACGCGGCCGACCAAGCGCCCGGGCGCCTGGATGAACGAGATCCGCACCCAGAACGGCCTCACCGGCGCCACCCCCATCGTCGTCAACAACTGCAACTATGTCGTGCCGGCCGCCGGCCAGCCCGCGCTCCTCTCGCTCGACGATGCCGACACGCTGTTCCACGAGTTCGGTCACGCGCTCCACGGCCTGCTCTCGGCCACGCGCTACCCCTCGCTCGCCGGCACGGCGGTCTACCGCGACTTCGTCGAGTTCCCGAGCCAGGTGCTCGAGCACTGGGTGACCGAGCCGGAGATCCTCTCCCGCTTCGCGAAGAACGCCCGTGGCGAGCCGATGCCGCAGGCGCTGCTCGAGCGCGTGCTGGCCGCCCGCACCTTCAACCAGGGCTTCCTGACCGTCCAGCAGCTCGCCTCGGCGATGGTCGACATGGAGCTTCACCTGCTGGCCGACATCCCCGCCGACTTCGACCCCCGGGCCTTCGAGGCCGCCACGCTCGCCCGGCTCGGCGTGCCCGAATCGGTCGGCATGCGCCACCGCCTCGCCCACTTCACCCACCTGTTCCAGGGCGGGGGCTATGCCGCCGGCTACTATGCCTACACCTGGGCCGAGGTGCTGGAAGCCGACGCCTTCGACGCCTGGAAGGAGGCCGGCGGCCCGTGGGACCGGACGGTCGCCGACCGCTACCGCCGCGAGATCCTGAGTGTCGGCAACAGCCGCGACCCGGCCGCAAGCTACGTGGCCTTCCGCGGCCGGATGCCGACCGCCGACGCGCTGCTCCGGAACCGGGGCCTCGCGGCGCCGGCGTCCGCGTCAGCCGCGCGCTGAGCGCCTCGCGACGAAGCCCGCCACCCGCCGGAGCCCCTCGGCAAGGCGCGCGTCTTCTGCCGTGAGGCTGAGGCGCAGGTGCCCTGAGCCTGCGCTGCCGAAGGCGGAGCCGGGCAGCGTGCACACCCCCGTTTCCTCGAGGAGAGCGCGGGCGAAGGCGATGTCGTCGCCGCCGACGCGGAGGAAGGCGAACATGCCGCCGTCGGGCGGAGCCAGCGTGCAGCCGGGCAGGTTGCCGAGGAGGGCGGCGGCCAGCCGGGCGCGGCGGGCGAAGCCGGCGCGGTAGGGGCCGAGCGCATCCTCCGGCAGCGCGAGGGCGGCGAGCGCTGCATCCTGCACGAACGGCGGCACGCCGAAGATCGCGGCAGCCGACCATTCCTCGAACGCGGGCATCAGCGCAGCCGGCGCGATCGCCCAGCCGATGCGGAAGCCCGTCATCGCGTGGCTCTTCGACAGGCTGTCGAGGACGATGGTGCGCTCCCGCGGCCCGTGGCGGAGCGCCGAGACGTGCGGCCCTCCGAAGGTGAGCGCGCCATAGACCTCGTCGGAGACGAGCCAGAGGTCGTGGCCAGAGCAGAGGTCCGCGAGCGCGGCGAAGCCTTCGGCGTCGATCGCGCGGCCGGTGGGGTTGGCCGGCGTGTTGACGAGCACGGCGCGCGTCCGCGGGGTGACTGCCGCGGCCAGCCGGCCGACATCGAGCGCGAAGCCGGGCGGCGCCATGGGCACGGCCACCAGCCGCGCGCCGGCGGCGGCGGCGGTCCCGGCGTAGGTGGCATAGTGCGGGTCGGGCGAGAGCACCTCGTCGCCCTCGCCGCAGACGAGGTGGAGGACCGCCGCGAGCGCTGCCTGGGCGCCGGGGAGCACGGCCACTTCGTCCGGGGAAACGCCCCGCGCAGCGGCGATGGCCGCCCGCAGCGCCGGCTCGCCCAGGAGCGGCGCGTAGCCGGTGCGCCCGGCCGCGAGCGCCGCGCGCGCGGCCTCGATGGCGGCCGCGGGCGGCGGATCCTCGGGCTGGCCGATCGAGAGCGCGATGACCTCGCGCCCCTCGGCGCGAAGGTCGCGTGCCCGGTCGAGGATGGCGAAGGCCTCGGCGGCGCCGGCTGCGAGCATTGGCGCAACGCGCGGCGCGAGCGGCGGGTGCGGCGGGCGCGTGAGGGGCGTGGCGGCCGGGCGGGTCGACATTGCCGGGCCGATAGGGCAGACGCGGCGCATGGCCAATGCCGAGATGCTCTTCTCGCTCGCAAGTGCGGCTGCTCTCCTCGGCTGGGCCATCCTTGCCGTCGCCGGGTTCCTGCGCGCCCGTGCGCCGCTCGTCCTTGCCGCCCGCCTCGTGGCGGCGGGGCTTGCCGGCCTCTATGTCGTGCTGCTCGCCCGCGGCGTCGCCCTTGGCCCCGGCCTCCCTGAAGGCGCTGGCTTCTCGACGCTCGCTGGCGTCGAGGCGCTCTTCTCCCGCCGCGAGGCCATTCTTGGCGGCTGGGTTCATTTTCTGGCCTTCGACCTCTTCGTCGGCAGCTGGGAAGCGGAGGACGCGGGCCGGCGGCGGATGCCGGGCTGGGTGCTCCTGCCCTGCCTCGCCCTCACCCTCTTCGCCGGGCCGGCCGGGCTCCTCCTCTACCTTCTCCTCGCGCTCGGCTGGCGCGCGCGCTGACGGCCGCCCCGGGCAAAGGGCCGCGGCATGGTAAGCCCGCGAGACTCCGATTGCGGGGGCCGCCGGCGCTGCCTACATTCGGCCTCGGAAACGGAGACCCCATGGCCGACAACCCGCGCAAGCCGCCCTCGCCGATGATGAAGAACCTGCTCCTGTGGGCGGGCATCCTCTTCGCGCTCGTCCTCGTGGTGCAGGTGGTGCAGGGCCCTTCGCGCAGCGAGCGCGGCGGGCAGGAGATCGCCTACTCCGAGTTCCTGAAGAAGATCGACGAAGGCCAGGTCCGCGAGGTGGCCATCTCCGGCCGCCAGATCACCGGCACGCTCACCAACGAGACCAGCTTCCGCACCTACAACCCGGGCGACATGCAGCTCATCGAGCGGCTGCGCACGCGCAACGTCCGCTTCGATGCCGTGCCCGAGGAGCGGCCGGGCCTGCTGCAGCAGATCGTGGTGGGCGCACTGCCCTTCCTCCTCATGATCGGCATCTGGATCTTCTTCATGCGGCAGATGCAGAACGGCCAGGGCCGGGGTGCCATGGGCTTCGGCAAGTCGCGCGCGCGCCTCCTCACCGAGAAGCATGGCCGCGTGACCTTCGACGACGTGGCCGGAATCGACGAGGCCCGCGAGGAGCTGCAGGAGATCGTCGACTTCCTGAAGGACCCGTCGAAGTTCCACCGCCTCGGCGGGAAGATCCCCAAGGGCGCGCTGCTCGTCGGCCCGCCGGGCACGGGGAAGACGCTGCTCGCCCGCGCCATCGCCGGCGAGGCGAACGTCCCCTTCTTCACCATCTCGGGCTCGGACTTCGTCGAGATGTTCGTGGGCGTCGGCGCGAGCCGAGTGCGCGACATGTTCGAGCAGGCCAAGAAGAACGCGCCCTGCATCATCTTCATCGACGAGATCGATGCAGTCGGCCGGCACCGCGGCGCAGGGCTCGGCGGCGGCAACGACGAGCGCGAGCAGACGCTGAACCAGCTGCTCGTCGAGATGGACGGGTTCGAGTCGAACGAGGGCATCATCATCATCGCGGCGACCAACCGGCCCGACGTGCTCGACCCGGCGCTGCTCAGGCCCGGCCGGTTCGACCGGCAGATCGTCGTCGGCCGGCCCGACATCGAGGGCCGCGAGAAGATCCTCCAGGTCCACATGCGCAAGGTGCCGCTCGCCCCCGACGTCAATGCGCGCGTGATCGCCCGCGGCACGCCGGGCTTCTCGGGCGCGGACCTTGCCAACCTCGTCAACGAGGCCGCCCTCCTTGCCGCGCGGCGGGGCAAGCGGCTCGTCTCCATGGCCGAGTTCGAGGACGCCAAGGACAAGGTGATGATGGGCGTCGAGCGCAAGTCCATGGTGATGACCGAGGAGGAGAAGAAGCTGACCGCCTACCACGAGGCGGGCCACGCCATCGTCTCGCTCCACGAGCCGGCCTCCGACCCCATTCACAAGGCGACCATCATCCCGCGCGGCCGGGCGCTCGGCATGGTGATGCGCCTGCCCGAGCGCGACAGCTATTCCTTCGCCCGCGACAAGATGTACGCGAACCTCTCCGTCGCCATGGGCGGCCGGGTGGCCGAGGAGATCATCTTCGGCGCCGACAAGGTGACGAGCGGCGCCTCGGGTGACATCCAGATGGCGACCGACCTTGCCCGCGCGATGGTCACGCAGTGGGGCATGTCGGAGAAGCTCGGGCCACTCAAGTACACCGAGAACCAGGAGGAGGTGTTCCTCGGCCATTCGGTGACGCGCCAGCAGAATGTCTCGGAGAAGACCGCCGAGCTGATCGACGCCGAGATCAAGCGCCTCGTGACCGAGGGCTATGAGCGGGCTCGCAAGATCCTTACCGAGAACATCGACCAGCTGCACGCGCTGGCCAATGCGCTTCTCGAGTACGAGACGCTGACGGGCGAGGAGATCAAGAAGGTGGTGGCCGGCGAGAAGATCGACCGTCTCGACCCGGCGAAGGCGAAGCCGGCGGTGGTGACCGGCGGCGTCGCCGGGATCCCGCGCGCGGGCAAGCGCCCGTCCGCCGGCTTCGGCGGCGATCCGGAGCCGCGTCCGGCCGCCTAGCCTGCGCCCGGCCCGGCGGGCAGGGCGGGCTCGGGGGGAGGCGGGGCTCGGGGGGAGGCGGGGCTCGGGGGGAGGCGCAGGGGGAGGCGGGCCTCGGGGGGAGGCGCACCGGTCGGACGGCCCGGCGCGCGGCTAGGCCGTTGCGGGTGCGACGGGGGGAGCGGGGCGCGGTCGGCGGCCTGGACCGAGGCCCTCGACGAGGGCATCGAACACGGCGCGGCAGCGCGGGCTCGTCTTCAGGTCCTCGTGCATGACGATGTAGAGCGGCAGCTCGGGCCGGACCGTGGCGGCGAGAAGCGGCACGACATCCGGCTCTCCCGCCACCGCCTCGACAAGGCAGAGGCCGATCCCGACCCCTGCACGGACGGCGGCCAGCTGCACCGCGAAGCTGTCGGTCGCAAGCCGGAAGGCGGTCCGTTCCGGCGCGTCCTTCCCCACGAAGTCCGCGAGGTCGATGGGCAGCCGGTCGGGGCCGATGAGATCGTGCGCGGCAAGATCGGCAAGGGTCTCGGGCGTGCCGCGCCGGGCGAGATAGGCCCGGTGGGCGTGGAAGCCCAGCCGGAACGGCGGCAGGCGCTTCGCGACGAGCGCGGTCTGGCGCGGCGCGAAGAGGCGCACGGCGATGTCCGCCTCGCGCTCGAGGAGGTTCTCGGCGGCATTGCTGACGGCAAGCTCGACCCGGACTCCGGGATGGCTGAGGGAAAGACGGGCGAGGATCGGTGGAAGCCAGTCCGCCGCGATGATCTCGCTTGCCGTCACGCGGACCACGCCGCTCGCGTCACCCGCGCCGGCGGTCGCCGTGCGGTGGAGGGCGGCGATCGCACGGGCCACGCTCTCGGCGTGGGGCCGAAGCGCCGCACCGGCGTCCGTGGGGACAAGGCCCCTGGGGGTGCGGACGAAGAGATCCCGGCCGATCTCCGCCTCGAGCGCGTCGACATGGCGGGCCAGCGTGGGCTGGGTGAGGCCGAGCGCCCGGGCCGCTGCGGAGAGCGAGCCGGTCTCGATGACGGCGAGGAAGCTCCGGTAGAGGCTCCAGTCGGGCGGCCGGCTCACGGATTTTCCTATAGCCGATCACCAAAGTTCTGCAATTTTGGTCGAGGCGGCAATGGGCGAGACAGGCGGTGCCGCGGGTGCCGGAATCGTCTGGCGCCGGGCGGCGAGGAGACGATCCATGATCCATGTTGTCACCATCCTGCTTGCGAGCTTCCCGCTCATCGCCCTGCTGACCGGTGTCGGCATGGCATGAGCCGGCCGGCGGGGTTGCCGGAGGCGGGCATGGGCCGCTAGGGCCGAAGGGGTCGAAGGTTCCGGAGACCCCGCCCGTGACGGCCCATGTCCGCATCTCGCTCCCCGACGGCTCCGCGCGCGAGATGCCGCGCGGAACGACGGCAGCCGAGCTTGCCGCGGCGATCGGGCCGGGGCTTGCGAAGGCGGCGCTGGCCGCCCGGGTCGATGGCGAGCTGGTCGATCTCGAGCGGCCCATCGAGCACGACGCCTCTGTTGCGCTGGTGACGGCGAAGGACGAGGCCGATGCGCTCGAGCTCGTCCGCCACGACTATGCGCACGTCCTTGCCGAGGCGGTGCAGCGGCTGTTCCCGGGCACCCAGATCACCTTCGGGCCCGCCACCGAGGACGGCTTTTACTATGACTTCGCTCCGCCGCCCGGGCGCGGTCCCTTCACCGAGGCCGACCTCCCCGTCATCGAGGAGGAGATGCGGCGCATCATCCGCGCCGACAAGCCGCTCCGCCGCGAGGTGTGGGACCGCGATGCCCTGATCGCCAGGTGGAAGGCCGAGGGCGAGCACTTCAAGGCCGAGTGGGCAGCCCAGCTTCCCGAGGGTGAGGAGATCACCGTCTACTGGTCGGGCGACGACTGGATGGACATGTGCCGCGGCCCGCACCTGCCGTCGACCGGCCGGCTGGACCCGGAGGCGTTCCGGCTGACCCGCGTCTCGGGGGCCTACTGGCGCGGCGACCCGCGGAACCCGCAGCTCTCGCGCATCTACGGCACCGGCTGGCTCAACCGGAAGCAGCTCGAGGCCCACCTCGCCCGGCTGGAGGAGGCCGCGAAGCGCGACCACCGCCGGCTGGGGCGCGAGATGGGCCTTTTCCATCTGCAGGAGGAGGCGCACGGCTCGGTCTTCTGGCACCCGAGGGGCTGGATGATCTACCGCCAGCTCGAGGCCTACATGCGCCGGCGGCTCGACGCGGCCGGCTATCTCGAGGTGCGCACCCCCCAGCTCATGAGCGCGCGGCAGTGGGAGCAGTCGGGCCACTGGGGCAAGTACCGGGAGAACATGTTCGTTGTCCCCGACGAGATCCCGGCCACGGAGGATGGGAAGCCGATCGTCTCGGGCAAGGGCGAGTTCCTGGCGCTGAAGCCGATGAACTGCCCGGCCCACGTGCTCATCTTCCGGCAGGGGCTCAAGAGCTACCGCGACCTGCCGCTCAGGCTGGCGGAGTTCGGCTGCTGCCACCGCAACGAGCCGCACGGCGCGCTCCATGGCCTCATGCGGGTGCGCCAGTTCACCCAGGATGACGCCCACATCTTCTGCCGCGAGGATCAGCTCGTCTCCGAGGTGGCGGCCTTCATCGACCTGCTCGACCGGGTCTATCGCGACCTTGGCTTCGCGCGCTACGCGATCAAGCTCGCGCTCCGGCCTGCGCAGCGCTTCGGGTCGGACGCGATGTGGGACTGGGCGGAGCAGTCGCTGAGGGACGCAGTGGCGGCGACCGGGCGCAACACGCCCGAGCACGGCTGGGAGGAGCTGCCAGGCGAGGGGGCCTTCTATGCGCCGAAGCTCGAGTTCCACCTCGAGGACGCCATCGGCCGCACCTGGCAGGTGGGCACCATCCAGACCGACACGGTGCTTCCCGAACGGCTGGATGCAAGCTACATCGGCGAGGACGGCGCGCGCCACCGGCCGGTGATGCTGCACCGGGCCATCCTCGGCTCGTTCGAGCGCTTCATCGGCATCCTCCTCGAGCACCATGCCGGGCGGCTGCCGATGTGGCTGGCCCCCGTGCAGGTGGTGGTGGCCACCATCGTCTCCGATGCCGACGGCTGGGCTGGCGAGGTCGCAGCGGCGCTTGCTGCGGCCGGGCTCAGGGTGGAGACCGATTTTCGCAACGAGAAGATCAACCTGAAGGTTCGGGAGCACAGCCTGATGAAGGTGCCGGTGATGCTGGTGGTAGGCCGGCGCGAGGCGGCCGAGCGCACGGTCGCGGTGCGCCGGCTCGGCGAGGAGCGGCAGGAAACGCTGCCGCTCGACACCCTCGTCCCGGCGCTCGTCGCCGAGGCCACCCCGCCCGACCTCAGGTCCGCAGCATGACCGCCGACATCCGCCGGCTCACCGACCGCTTCTCGGCAAGCCCGCAGATCACTCCGCAAGACGTGCCGGCGATCGCCGCGGCCGGCTTCGGCCACATTGTCAACAACCGCCCCGACGGCGAGGTGCCGGGCCAGCCGACGGGGGCCGAGATTGCCGCCGCGGCGGCCGCCGTCGGGCTCGGCTACACCGAGATCCCGGTCGACCACAGCGGCTTCTCGCTGGAGCAGGTGGCGGCCCTCAGAGCCGTGCTCGCGGCTGCCGACCGGCCGGTCCTCGGCTTCTGCCGTTCCGGCACCCGCTCGACCCTCCTCTGGGCCCTTGCCGAGGCGGCGGCCGGTGCCGAACCCGAGTCGCTCCTCGAGACCGCGGCGGCGGCCGGCTACGACGCGCGACCCGTGCTGCCGCTCATGCTCCGGCTGCGGCGCGCTTGATGGCCGCTCCGCCGCCCCCTAGGCCGGCGGGGTGAACGAGGCGTTCGAGAAGCTCGTGGCGGAGGCGCCCTACGGCAGGGCCGAGCCGCTCTCGCCTCTCGTGCGGCGGGTGCTGGCGCGCAATCCCTCGCCCTTCACCTTCACCGGCACCGGCACCTACATCGTCGGGCGGGGCGAGGTGGCGGTGATCGACCCCGGCCCGGCGGACGCTGCGCACATCGCCGCCATCCTCGAAGCGACCAAGGGCGAGACCATCGCCGCCATGCTCGTCACCCATACCCACCTCGACCATTCGCCCGGCGCAGTGCCGCTCAAGGCGGCGTGCGGGGCGCCGGTCTTGGGCTGTGCGCCGCTGATGCTTGCCGACGACGGCCCGCGGGCTGACGCCGGGTTCGATGCCGGCTATGCCCCCGACCGGGTGCTCGCCGACGGCGAGGCGGTCTCAGGACCGGGCTGGACGCTGCGCGCGGTCGCAACCCCGGGCCACACTTCGAACCACCTCTGTTTTGCACTGGAGGAGGAAGGTGCGCTCTTCACCGGCGATCACGTGATGGGCTGGTCGACGACCGTGGTGGCGCCGCCCGACGGCGACATGGCGGCCTACATGGCGAGCCTTGCGAAGCTGCTGGACCGGGACGACCGGCGCTACTACCCCGCGCACGGCGCGCCGGTCGAGGAGCCGCAGCGCTGGGTCAGGCACCTGATTGCCCATCGCCGCCAGCGCGAGGCGCAGATCCTTGCCCAGCTTGCGCGAGGGCCGCGGACGGTCCCGGAGATGGTGGAGGCCATGTATGCGGCCGTCGACCGCCGGCTGTGGGGCGCGGCGGGCCGGTCGGTGCTGGCGCATCTCCTTGATCTTGCCGCGCGCGGGGAAGTGGAACGCGGGGAGGGCGAGACCTGGGTGCGCCGGGCGTGAGGGCGGCGGCCGCGTTTCTTGCCGGGCTGGTGGTGGCGGCGACCGCGGGTGCGGCCCTGCTGCTGGCGGAGCCAGCGCTGCGGGCGCGCCTGCTGCCGGGCGCGGCGGTGCGGGGCGAGACGGTGGTGGCGGCGACGCTCGAGGCGGTGAGGCGCGAGCAGAAGCTCCTCGTGTTCGCGGCCTGGGTGACGGCCGACGTCACCTCGACGGTCCAGAAGACCTTCCTCGACCTGGCGGTGCCGGGAACCGCCATCACCAGGACGCTCATCGTGCCAGGCGAGGTGCGCTATGCGATCGACCTTTCGGCCCTGACCGATGCCGACCTTGGCTGGAACCAGGCAACCCGGACGCTCACGGTCCGCATGCCGCCGGTCGAGCCGCTCGACCCGGTGATCCGGCTGGAGCGGATGCGCATCTATACCGAGAAGGGGCTGCTCGCCGCCGTCACCGGCGTGGAGCAGATGGCAGACGAGATGAACCGGAAGGCGATCGCCCGCGAGCTGATGGCCCAGGCGAGGACGCCCGAGCTCATGCGGCTTGCCGAGGCGGCCGGCGCCGAGGCGCTGCGCAACAGCTTCCTCCTGCCGCTGCGCGCGGCGGGGCTCGAAGGCGTCAGCGTCGAGGTGGTGCGGCCGGCCGCGCGGGAGGAGTGACGGCAACGGCGGGGGCGATGCCGCACGCCGCGCGGAGCGGGCATGGCGGCGGAGCCGGCGCCGGGAGCGGCCGGGGCCAAGGGAGGCGGCGGGGCCGCAGCGAACCTCGCCCGCGCATGCTCCGGGCCGAAGCCGGTCTCCGCGCTCCGGCGGTCTGCCGCGGCGTGCCGCGCGCTCAGGCGCGCTCGAGCCGGGCTTCGCCGTCGGGCACGCGGAAGCGGGCGTGGGTGGAGAGCCGCCCGCCCGGGGCCCGCACCGTGTCCACCACCCGGAAGTCGCAGGTCCAGGCCTTGGGAGTCACCGTCATCACTGCATAGCCGCGCTCGTCGCGGACATAGGCGAGACCCGGGTTGCGGCGCAGGACCTCTGCGTGCTCGGGCCGCGTGCCCGGGCCGTCCGAGCCGGAGGAGATGGAGGTGGTCACGAACTCGACCGCCTGCGCCGGGCTGTCGGGCCGCGCGCCGGACCGGCGCACCTCGCCTGCCCAGTGCTGGTGCTCGTCACCGGTCAGCACCACGAGGTTCCGCACCCGCTCCAGCCGGCCGAGCAGCCGGTCGCGCGGGGCGAGATAGCCCGCCCAGCTGTCGACGTTCACGCCGCGCGGTTCGGGCTCGCGGCCGCGCTCGAGGTTCATCATCATCACCTGCTGGAGGAGCGCGTTCCACCGCGCCTCGCCGAAGCCCCGGACCAGCCAGTCCTCCTGCGCGCGGCCCAGCATCTCGGCCTTGGGGTCACGGATCTCGGGGCAGAGGCTTCCGAACCGGTCGCCGCAGGGCTGGTTGGTGCGGAAGGCGCGGGTGTTGAGGAGGCGCGCGTCGAGCAGGCGGCCGAAGCGGTACTGCCGCCAGGGCCCCGAGAGCGCGTTCCGCGGGAAGGCGTCGGCGCGCACCGGCATGAACTCGTACCAGGCCTGCATCGCCGCCGCCCGGCGCAGCAGGAAGAGATCGGCCGGCAGGTCCTCCTCGGGCGGGACGTCGCCGGCCCAGTTGTTCACCACCTCGTGGTCGTCGTAGCTCGCAAGCCAGGCCGCCGAGCGGTGCGCTTCCTGGAGGTCGAGGTCGAGCCTAATCTGGCTGTAGCGGCGGCGGTAGTCGTCGAGCGAGAAGGTCTCGGGGCCGTCGTGGCGGCGCACCGTCGGCACCATCTGGCCGAGCCCAAACGAGAAGACGGCCGCGCGCGGGCCGTATTCATACATGTAGTCGCCATAGTGGAAGATGGCGTGGCAGTCCTCGGCGGCGAGGTGCCGGAAGGCGGTGTAGAGGCCCGACTGATAGTCCTGGCAGCCGGCGACGCCGAGCCGCACCTCGGCCACCTCCGCACCCGGCGCGGGCAGGGTGCGCGCGCGCCCGGCAACCGAGCGTTCGCCGCCGGCCACGAAGCGGTAGTGGTAGACGCGGTCGGGGCGCAGCGTCTCGAGGGTCACGTGGACCGAGTGGCCGAGCTCCGGCCGCGCCACCACCTCACCCTCGGCCACGAGGGTCGAGAAGGACGGGCTCTCCGACACCTCGTAGCGGACGAGCGCCGGCCGGTTGCCGAGCCCGCGGTCGGGCTCCTGCGGCTTCGGGGCAAGCCGGGTCCAGATGACGAAGCCCCGGTCGTCGGGGTCGCCCGCCGCGACTCCGAACGGGAAGGGGAAGTCGACGAAGGACACGGGTGCGGCGAGGCGGGCGAGCGCGGGGGCGGCAAGCGCGGCACCGGCGGTGGCGAGGAGCGTGCGGCGGTCGAGCATGGCCCAAAGGCTTGCCCGCGTCGCGTGACAGGCTCAAGACAGGCCCATGCTGCTCGAGCCGAGCCAGGTGCCCTCGCCATGCCGAAACGTCTGCCGCCTCGAGCGGCGCATCTGCGTCGGCTGCGGGCGCACGCCGGACGAGATCGCCCGCTGGCCGACCGCCTCTGACCCGGAGCGGCGCGCCATCCGGGCCGCAGCCGCCGCCCGGCTTCCGGACTGCGCCCGCCGCCGCTAGGAGAGGGGGATGGACCCGAAGCCTCCGGTGCTGCTCGCGCCGTCCATCCTCGCGGCGGATTTCGCGCGGCTGGGGGAGGAGGTGGCGGCAATCGACGCTGCCGGCGCCGACTGGATCCACGTCGACGTCATGGACAACCACTTCGTGCCGAACCTCACCATCGGCCCGATGGTGGTGAAGGCGCTGCGGCCCTGGTCGGCCAAGCCGTTCGACGTGCACCTCATGGTGAGCCCGGCGGACGCGCTGGTCGAGGCCTTCGCCGAGGCGGGGGCCGACATTCTCTCCGTCCACCCCGAGGCTGGGCCGCACCTGCACCGGACGCTCGCGCGGATCCGGGCGCTCGGCAAGCGCGCGGGCGTGGTGCTGAACCCGGCCACCCCGCTCCAGGCGGTGGAGCCGGTGCTCGACATGGTCGACCTCGTACTGGTGATGTCGGTCAACCCCGGCTTCGGCGGCCAGGCCTTCATCGAGGGCGCACTGCCGCGGATTGCGGCGCTGCGGCGCATGATTGACCGCACGGGCCGGGCCATCGCGCTCGAGGTGGATGGCGGGATCGGCCCGGAGACGGCGGCCTCCGTCGTGGCCGCCGGGGCGACGGTGCTGGTGGCGGGCACGGCGGCGTTCCGCGGCGGGCGCGAGGCCTATGCCGGGAACCTCGCGGCCCTGCGCGGCTGAGGGCCACATGGCGGACGGGGAGGCGGACGGGGAGGCGGACGGGGAGGCGGGCGAGGAACGGCTGTTCCTCCGCCGGTCGGGCGAGGACCGCGGGCCCTCGCTGGTGGAGCGGATCGGCGACCGCCTGGCCGAGGCCGGGTTCAGGAGCCCCCTTCACCGGATGCGGCTCAAGGGCCGCTTCCCGCTCAAGCTTCTGGCCGTGCCGGTCGACCCGGTGCCGGGCGACCCCGACCGGGGGGCTCGGCTTGCGGCCGGGCGGCTGTTCCACTCGGGCTACGGCGTGCCCCTCTCTTCCGGGGCGCTTGACTCGCCCGATGCGCCCGCCCCCTGGCGGCGCTGGCTGCACGGGTGGGGCTGGCTTCGGGATGCGGCGGCGCGACCGCCCGAGGGCCCTGCCGAGGCCGAGCGGATCGAGCGCCTGGCGCGGCGCTGGCTCGAGCGTTTCCCCGACTATGACGCCGAGGCCTGGGCGCCCGACGTGACAGGGCGGCGGGTGCTCATGGCGATTGCGCACGCGCCGCTCCTCATGCCCCGGCATGACCATGTCCACCGCTCGGCGGTGCTGAACGGCATCGCACGCTGGACCAGGCACCTCGAGCAGGCGGTGCGGCGCCTGCCCGATGGCCTGCCGCGGCTGGAGGCGGTGGCCGGGCTTCTCGGCGGCGCGCTCCTGCTTCCCGGGCAGGACGAGCGGCAGGCACGGGCCGAGGCCATGCTCGCACCGCTGCTTTCGGCCCTGCTCGATGACGAAGGCGTCGCGGCCCTGCGCGGGCCGCTCGAGCTCGGCGCGGTGGGCGACCTTCTGCTGCTGCTTGCCGCCTTCTACGCGGCGCGCGGCCTGAACGAGGGGGCGGCCGTTGCCGGCGGGCTGGAGGCGGTGCGCCGCCGGCTGGGGGCCCTCGCCATGGGCGGCGGCCAGGTCTCCCCCTGGCATGGCGGCGCACCGAGCCCGGCCCAGCTCGCGCGGCTCGGGGTCCGCCCCTGCGGTGGCCCGGTGCTCTCCGGCGGCTTCGTCCGCCTCGAGGCGGGCGCCACGGTCGTGGTGATGGACGCGGGCCCGCCGCCCGCCGCCCGCCAGGCGCTTGCGCCGCACGCCTCGACGCTCGCGATTGCCGTGGCGGACGGAGGCGCGCCGCTCCTTGTCTCCTGCGGCGGGGCCTTCGCCACCGCCCCCGACGGGATTGCCGCGCTTGCCTTGCCCCAGGCGCTGGCCGAGGGCCTGCGGGCAACGGCGGCGCATTCGGCGCTCGTTCTTGCCGATACCAATTCCACGCCGCTGGCCGGTAGCGGCGCCCGCCGCCGGGGCGGCGTGGAGGAGGTTGCGATCGAACGGCGAAGCGGGCCCGAAGGGCAGCTCGTCGAGGCCGTGCACGATGGCTACCGGGGG
Source organism: Thermaurantiacus tibetensis (assembly GCF_015354055.1). Taxonomy (GTDB): domain Bacteria; phylum Pseudomonadota; class Alphaproteobacteria; order Sphingomonadales; family Sphingomonadaceae; genus Thermaurantiacus; species Thermaurantiacus tibetensis. Next base: position 283,072 of record NZ_JACHTM010000002.1, on the reverse strand, counting down.
CGTTTCGGCTTCCTCCACCGGCGCAGGCTGTGGCTTGCGGCAGATGGCGCCGATCTCCGCGGCGAGGATGTCCTCCTCCCCGCGCCCGGCCTTCGGCGCATCGGTGCGGGCGAGCCGCTGCCGCTTGCCATCCGCTTCCACCTGGCGCCGGGTACCGTCGTCTCGCTGACCGGCGCGGGAGACGGCGCGCTCGTGCGGCTCGCCGGCGCGAGGCCGCGCGAGGCGGCGGCCTGGGCGCTGCGCTGCAGGCTGCCCGAGGGGTTCCACCTGCGGATCGAGCCAAGCATCGCCGTCGACTGGCAGGGCGAGGTGCGGCCGACCAACCAGCTCGTGATTGCCGGCAGCGTCACCCGCGTACATCTTCCGGCCATCCCCTGGGCGTTCCGTCGCCAGTCGCGCGGCTCGGCGCACGGCTGAGGGCGCGCCCAAGTCCGGGCGCCGTGCATGGCTCACCGGCGCTTGCCGCCGCCGGCCGGCTGCGGCAGGTGGAACGCCTCTCGCGAATGCCGGGGGCCCCCATGACCGACCTTGTGCGCGTGCGCCGCGCGCTTCTCTCCGTTTCCGACAAGACCGGCCTCGTCGAACTGGCCCGGGCGCTCGCCGGCCATGGCATCGAGCTCGTCTCGACCGGAGGCACCGCGACCGCCCTCCGCGACGCGGGGCTTGCTGTCCGCGACGTGGCCGAGCTCACCGGCTTTCCCGAGATGATGGACGGCCGGGTCAAGACGCTCCACCCGGCCGTCCACGGCGGCCTTCTCGCGCTGCGCGGCAACCGGGCGCACGAGGCCGCGGCGGCCGCGCACGGGATCGCCCCGATCGACCTCCTCGTCGTCAACCTCTACCCGTTCGAGGCAACCGTTGCCCGCGGGGCGCCCGCGCCCGAGGTGATCGAGACCATCGACATCGGCGGCCCGGCCATGCTGCGCTCGGCGGCCAAGAACCATGAATTCGTGGCCGTGGTGACCGACCCGGCCGACTACCCCGCGCTCGTCGCCGAGCTTTCCGCGCATGCCGGGGCGCTTGGGCTCGCGACGCGGCGGCGGCTGGCGGCGAAGGCCTTCCGCCTGACCGCCGCCTATGATGCGGCGATCGCGGCGTGGTTTGCGGCCGGCGAGAGAGAGGCCTTCCCCGAGGTGCTGCCGCTCGCGGCCCGGCTGGTGTCGAGGCTCCGCTACGGCGAGAACCCGCACCAGTCGGCCGCCGTCTATGCCGCGCCGGGCGAGGAGGGCGGCCTCGCGCGCGCCGCACCGGTGCAGGGCAAGGAACTCTCCTACAACAACCTGAACGATGCCGAGGGGGCGCTCGCGCTGGTGGCGGAGTTCCGCGACGCGGGCCCGACGGCGGCCATCGTCAAGCACGCGAACCCCTGTGGCGTCGCGACCGCGGCCACCCTCGAGGAGGCGCTGCGGGCGGCGCGCGCCTCAGACCCCGTCTCGGCCTTTGGCGGGATCATCGCCGTCAACCGGCCGCTTGATGGCGCGACAGCGCGGGCGATCACGGAGCTGTTCACCGAGGTGGTCATCGCGCCCGAAGCCGACGCCGAAGCCCGCGGCGTCTTGGCGAAGCGCGCCAACCTCCGGCTTCTCCTGCTGCCCCTCCCCGACCCGGCCCGGCCCGGGCTCCTGCTCCGCAGCATCTCCGGCGGCTACCTTGCCCAGACCCGCGATGACCGGCTGCTGGACGAGCTTCGGGTGGTGACGAAGCGGGCGCCGACCGCGGCCGAACTCGCCGACCTCCGCTTCGCCTGGACGGTGGCGAAGCACGTGAAGTCGAACGCCATCGTCTACGCGAAGGACGGGGCGACCGCGGGGATCGGCGCGGGGCAGATGAGCCGGCTCGACTCGGCGCGGATTGCCGCCCGCAAGGCCGAGGAGGCGGCCGCTGCTGCCGGCTGGCCCCAGCCGCGCACGCTGGGGAGCGTCGTCGCGTCGGACGCCTTCTTCCCCTTCGCCGACGGCCTTGTCGCCGTCGCCGAGGCCGGTGCGACCGCCGTCATCCAGCCCGGCGGCTCGGTGCGCGATGCCGAGGTCATCGAAGCGGCCGACGCGCGCGGGCTTGCCATGGTCTTCACCGGCCTGCGCCACTTCGCCCACTGAGGCCGTGGACCGGCTGCGGGCACCCGGCCTTCTGCCTTCCGGCCTTGTCGGGCCGGCGTGGATGGTCGTCGCCTGCGTCGCCTTCGCCGGGCTCTGGGTCTTCATCCGCCTCGCCTCCGAGGCGATGCACCCCTTTGCGATCGTCTTCTGGCGCAACCTCATGGGGCTGCTCTGGCTTCTGCCCATGCTGCTCGCGACGCCCGGCCTGCTGCGGCCCGCCCGCGCGCCCGCCCATGTCCGCCGCGCGACCTCGGGGCTCGTTGCCACCTACGCCACCTTCTATGCGGTTGCGAACGCGCCGCTCGCGACCGTGCTTGCCATCAACTACACGGCGCCGCTGTTCGCGACCGTGGGTGCCGTGCTCTTCCTCGGCGAGCGGATCCGGCTGTGGCGCTCGGCGGCGCTCCTCCTGGGCTTTGCCGGCATGCTCCTGGTGCTGCGCCCCGGCGCGACCGAGATGACCGCCGGCCTCTGGGCCGCCGTCGTCTCGGCGCTCGCCACCGCCTTCTCGCTGGTGGCCATCAAGGCGCTCACCGGCACCGACGACCCGCGCGCGGTCGCCGCCTGGTCGTTCGTGCTGATGCTGCCGGTCTCCTTTCTCGTCGCCATCCCCTTCGGCCCGTGGCCGGAGGCGCGGCTGTGGCCGATTCTCGTGTCGCTTGGCGCCTGCGCGGCGGCCGGCCAGCTCGCCCTCTCGCGCGCCTTCGCCGCCGCCGAGGCAGGGGCGGTCATGCCCTTCGACTTCGTGCGCTTCGGGCTCATCACGCTGGCCGGTATCCTCCTCTTCGGCGAGCGTTACGATGCGCTGACGCTTGCCGGCGGGGCGATCATCCTCGGCTCGACCGTCTTCATTGCGCTTCGCGAGCGGCTGGCGCGGATTTCCGCGCGGCCGAGCGGCTCGCCCGACACCTGAGGCCCTCCCAAGCTCGGGAGGGGCAGGGGCGCCGGGCCGCGCCTAGGGCTCATGGCACTGGAAGCAAGGGAGACTGCAGAATGGAACTCCAGGGGTTGACGGCAGTGGTGACGGGCGGGGCGTCGGGCCTTGGCGCAGCAACCGCGCGGGCGCTGGCGAAGGAAGGCGTGAAGGTCGCCATCTTCGACCTGAACGCCGAGAAGGGCGAGGCCGTGGCCGCCGAGGTGGGCGGCGTCTTCTGTCAGGTCAACGTGACCGACGAGGCCTCGGTCGACGCCGGGTTCGCGAAGGCGCGCGCGGCCCTCGGCCAGGAGCGGATCCTCGTCAACTGCGCGGGCACGGGCAACGCCATCAAGACCGCCTTCCGCGACAAGCAGACGGGCGAGATCCGCCACTTCCCGCTCGAGGCCTTCAACCTCATCATCCAGATCAACCTCGTCGGCACCTTCCGCTGCATCGCGAAGTCTGCCGCCGGCATGATGACGCTCCCGCCCCTCAACGACTTCGGCGAGCGCGGCGTCATCATAAACACCGCGAGCGTCGCTGCCGAGGACGGTCAGATCGGCCAGGCGGCCTATTCGGCCTCGAAGGGCGGTGTGGTGGGCATGACGCTCCCGATCGCGCGGGACCTCTCGAGCGAGGGCATCCGGGTGAACACCATCCTGCCCGGCATCTTCGACACGCCGCTGCTCCAGGGCGCGCCGGAGAACGTGAAGGCCGCGCTCGCAGCGCAGGTGCCCTTCCCGAAGCGGCTGGGCCGGCCCGAGGAATATGCAAGCCTCGCGCTTGAGATGTGCCGCAACAGCTACTTCAACGGCGAGGACGTGCGTCTCGACGGCGCCATCCGCATGAGCCCGCGCTGAGCCTTCCGTCGACGCCCGGCCGGACGCGGTCCGGCCGGGCCATGCCGCCTAGCGGGCCGGCGGCAGGATGACGGTGTCGATCACGTGGATGACCCCGTTCGACGCGGCGATGTCGGGCGCGGTCACCGTCGCCTCGTTGACCTTGACTCCGTTCGTGCCGTCGATCCTGACCTTCGCGCCATTGACGGTTGCGACCTCGAGGGTCTTGCCGGCGAGCGCGGAGGACATCGTCTGGCCGGGCACCACGTGGTAGGTGAGGATCGCCGTCAGCTGCGCCCTGTTCTCGGGCTTGAGCAGGGTCTCGACGGTGCCGGCCGGAAGCTTCGCGAAGGCGTCGTCGGTGGGGGCGAAGACGGTGAAGGGGCCGGGGCCCTTCAGCGTGTCGACGAGGCCGGCCGCGCCGAGGGCCGCAGCGAGCGTCTTGAACTGGCCGGCGGCGACGGCAGTCTCGACGATGTCGGCAGCACGGCCGGCGGTTGCAGCAAGGGCGAGGGCGGCGGCAGTTGCCGCCATGAGCAGGGTCTTCATCAGGTACCTCCTGGGCAGGGCGGCCGGAGTGGCCGCCGGACCTGCGAGTTCGGGTCGCCGCGCCGGGATGCGACCTCGCGCAATCGGGAGGCGCGACAGGCTGCCGCCCCTCAGGCGCGCAGCCGGGCGAGCGCCTCGTGTTTGCCGATCAGCGGGAGGAGCGCGGCCATGTCCGGCCCGGAGGCGCGGCCGGTGAGCGCGAGGCGCAGCGGCAGGAAGAGGCTCTTCCCCTTGCGGCCGGTGCGCTCGGCAAGCGCGGCGGTGAGCGCGCCCCAGGTCTCGGGGCCCATCTCGAGCGTCTCAAGAAGGCGTGCCGCCTCGGCGAGGTAGGCAGCCTCCTCCGGCTGGGGCGGCGCGGCGACCGGCCCGTCGATGACCGCCTTCCACTCCGCCGCTTCGGCAAGGGTTCGGAGATTGCCGCGGACGGCAAGCCACTCCGCCTCGGAGAGCGGCACGCGGCCGGCGACCGCGGCGTGGGGCAGGGCGTGGAGGATCTTCGCGTTGAGCGCGAGAAGCTCGGCCTCGTCGAAGCGGGGGTGGGCACGGCCGAGGTGGGAGAGGTCGAAGGTCTCGATGAGCGGTTCATCGGACGTGACCGGCTCGACGGGGAGGCTGGTGCCGAGCCGGGCAAGCAGCGCCTTGACTGCAAGCGGCTCGATGCCGGCCGCGCGGAACTCCGCAACGCCGATCGAGCCGAGGCGCTTCGAGAGCTTGCCCTCGGTGCCGGTCAGGAGCGGCGCATGGCCGAAGGCCGGCGGCGGATGCCCGAGGGCCGCGAACATCTGCAGCTGGATTCCCGTGTTCGTCACATGGTCCTCGCCGCGGAGCACGTGGGTCACCCCCATGTCGATGTCGTCGACGACGGAAGGGAGCATGTAGAGCCAGCTGCCGTCGGCGCGGCGGATGACGGGGTCGGAGAGCGAGGCCGGGTCGATGTGGGAGGGGCCGCGGACGAGATCGTCCCAGCGGTGGGGAAGATCGGGGGAGAGGCGGAAGCGCCAGTGGGGCCGGCGGCCTTCGGCCTCGAGCCGGGCGCGGTCCGCTGCGGTCAGGGCCAGCGCGGCGCGGTCGTAGACGGGCGGGAGCCCCTGGGCGAGCTGGACCTTGCGCTTGAGTTCCAGTTCCTCGGGCGTCTCGTAGGCAGGGTAGGCGTGGCCTGCCGCGGCGAGCGCTTCCAGCACCTCGGCATAGCGCGCGAGCCTGTCCGACTGGCGGACCTCGCCATCCGGGTGGAGGCCGAGCCAGGCGAGATCCTCGCGAATGCTGGCCGCGAAGGCCTCGGTCGAGCGGGCGGCGTCGGTGTCGTCGAGGCGGAGCAGGAACCGCCCGCCGAGCTTCCGGGCCGTCAGCCAGTTGAGGAGGGCGGTGCGGATGTTGCCGACGTGGAGCCGGCCGGTGGGCGAGGGCGCGAAGCGGGTGACGACGGGTGCGCGAGCGGGGGCAGCGGCCGGAGCAGCGGGGGCCGGAGCGGGGGCGGAGGCCATGGGCGAGGCTCCAAGGGCCGGGGGCGAGCTGCTGTCAAGCGGAAGCGCGCGCCGCGCGGGCCGTGCCCATCGCCTCGCGCCCGCCGTCAGCGGGAGGCGAGGCGGCCGTTGTCCACCGGCTGGAAGGCGCCCAGCGTGCAGAAGCCGTAGCTGATGCTGCCGATGGGGTCGACCAAGTCGAACGGGTCTCCGGCGCAGACCTGGCCCGTGGGCACGCGCCACACGGCAATGCGGTTGTCGCCGATGGCCGGGCACGGCTCGGGGAGGGTGACGCGGAACCAGCGCGACGCGCTCTCGCGGACGAGGAGCGTCTTCTGGTCGATGAGGCGGGTTTCCTGGATATTGCGGAGCAGCATGCAGCGCCGCGGTGGATCGGTCTCGGGGAGTGCGGCGACGCGCGCGGATTCGGCAGCGCGCTCGGCGGCACGGTCGACCGCCCCGGCCGGTCCGGCGAGGGCCAGTGCCAGCGCAAGCACAAGGGGTTCAGAACGCATCCTTGGCTCTCCTCCGGGCCCCCAGTTCCGCCACGTCCGCCGCGCGGACGAAGGGGTTGGTGGCCAGCTCCTCGGCGAGCGTGAACGGAACCGTAGGTTCATTCCTCGCACGGGCCTCCTGAACGGCGGCGAAACGGGCGCGGAGGGCGGCGTTGTCGGGCTCGACGGTGATGGCGAAGCGGGCGTTGGCGAGCGTGTATTCGTGGGCGCAGAAGACGCGGGTATCGGCGGGGAGGGCCTTCAGCTTGCCGAGTGCCCTGAACATGTCTTCGGCCGTGCCCTCGAACAGCCGGCCGCAGCCCATGGCGAACAGCGTGTCGCCGCAGAAGAGCGCCTTCGCGGAGGGGAAATGGTAGGCGACGTGCCCGGCGGTGTGGGCGCCGACGAAGAGCACCTGTCCCTCGTGGGCGCCGAGCGTCACCGTGTCACCCTCGTCGACGGCGCGGTCGAGGCCGGGGATGCGCTCGGCCTCGCGCGCGGGCCCGATGACGGTGCAGCCGGTCGCGGCCTTGATCTCGGCATTGCCGCCGACATGGTCGGGGTGCCAGTGGGTGTTGAGGATGTGGGTGATGGCAAGCCCGGCATCGGCTGCCGCGTCGAGGACGGGCCCGGCAACGGCGGGGTCGACGACGGCGCAGCGCCCTGGCGCGTAGACGAACAGCCAGACGTAGTTGTCGGCAAGCACGGGCACGCGGAGCACCTCGGGGAGGGTGCCGGCGGCCATGTCACCAGGTTCCGATGTTGGGGGCAGAGGCCCAGGGCTCGCGCGGCGGCAGCGGCCGGCCTGCCTGGAGAAGCTCGATCGAGATTCCGTCGGGCGTCTTCACGAAGGCCATGCGGCCGTCGCGCGGCGGGCGGTTGATGGTGATGCCGGCGGCCGCGAGCCGGTCGCAGACCTCGTAGATGTCGTCGACGGCGTAGGCCACGTGGCCGAAGTTGCGGCCGCCGGTGTAGCCCTTCTCGTCCCAGTTGTGGGTGAGCTCGATCTGGGCGTCCTCGTTGCCGGGGACGGCGAGGAAGATGAGGGTGAAGCGCCCGGCCTCATTGTCGTAGCGGCGAAGCTCCTTCAGGCCGAGGATCTCGAAGAAGCGGATGGTCTCCTCCGGGTCGGAGACGCGGAGCATGGTGTGGAGATACTTCATGCGCCCTCCTTGAGCCGCCGGCCCTCGAGCGCCTCGACCGCGGCGGTGATCCACTCCGGCACCGGCGCCGGGCGACCGCGGGCCTCTGCCACATGCACCTGGACCTGGCGGATCGCTGCGCGAAGATCGTCATTGCCCTCGCCGTTCGCAAGGCCATGGAGCTCGCAGAGGAACTCGGCCGAGGTGCGGCCGATCCGGCCGGCGGCCACGCAGATGTCCACCTCCTCATCAAGAAGCATGGGGGCCCGATAGTCCACCTCGGCGCGGACGACGTGGAACTCGGCCTCGCCGCCGCTGATCGCGGTCCGCTCGAAGATGCCCGCTCGCCGCCAGTATTCGACGACGCCGACGTCGGCCCATTCGAGGTAGCGGGCGAAGTAGACGACGCCCTGGGCGTCGACCTCGGCGTAGCGGACGCGGCGGCGGAAGGCGAATCGGAAGTCGGCGCGCGGCATGGCTTGTCTTAGGCTGCCGTCGGGCGCAGGGCGAGCGGCAGGCGACCGGCGAGGGAGGCGGGCATGGCGGGCGGGCGCGAGACGCTGATTGCCGGCGCGCTGGTGGGCGTCGGCCTCGCCGCGGCCGGTCTCTTCATCGGCAGCGGCTTGGGGCGGGTGCGGGAGCCGGCGGCAGGAGTCACGGTGCGCGGTGTTGCCGAACGCGACGTAGAGGCGGACCTTGCCACCTGGACCCTGGTGACGCAGGCTGCCGGGACGGACCTCGCCGAAGTGCAGGCGCGGGCCGACCGCGACGCCGAGACCCTGAAGGCCTTCCTTGCCGCCCAAGGGTTTGCCCCGGCCGAGATCGCGGCACGGGGCGCGGGCGTCAACCAGTGGTATGATGGCCAGCGCGGCGTGATGAACATCACCATCCGCCAGCGCTTCCAGGCGCGCACCACCGATGTTGCCAGGATGGAGCGGGCGTTCGCGGCGCAGGCCGACATCATCCGCGCCGGCGTGGCGCTCGATGGCGACGGGGGTCAGCTCACCTACAGCTTCACCAAGCTCAACGACATCAAGCCGGAGATGATCGCCGAGGCGACGAAGGCTGCGCGCGAGGCGGCCGACCAGTTCGCCGCCGATTCGGGCGCGAAGGTGGGCGGCATCCGCACGGCAACCCAGGGGCTCTTCACCATCACCGGGCGCGACGGCGACCCTGGGCCCGGGACCGACACGCCGAACCAGAAGGTTCGCGTGGTGACGACCGTCGAGTTCCGCCTCGAGGACTAGGGGGAGGCGAGGCCTGCGAGAAGGCGGGCGAGCGCCACGAAGAAGACGAGGCCCGAGGCGATCATCAGGTAGTCCCAGGGAAGGAACGCGAGCGGGCCGATGGTCCGCCGGCGATCGGCGAGAGCGCAGCCGAGGGTGGCCGCCCCCGCGAGGCCAGTGACCGCGGCCAGCAGCGGGTCGAGCGCCAGCTGTCCCTCCCTCAGGGCTTGGAGCGGGCGGCCCGGCCGCCTAAGGAGCGCGCGGTCCAGTCTTCGGAGCTGCTCATGGTTCGCACCCTTCTCCTTGCCGCCGCGCTGGCGGCCCCTGCCGTCCTCGCCGCGCCTGCGCAAGCGAGGCGGGCGACCGAGGCCGAGGCGGCGGCCGCGCTCGATGCTGCCATCGCCGGGCCCTGGCGCTCCGAGGCGAACCGGGCGCGCGACCAGTATCGCCACCCGAAGGAGACGCTGCTCTTCTTCGGTTTCCGGCCCGACATGACGGTCGTGGAGATCGCGCCCGGCGGCGGCTGGTACACCGAGATCCTGGCCCCTGCTCTCAAGGGCCGCGGGCAGTACATCGCCGCGTTCAACAACCCGACCGTTTCCCCGGCGGCCGCGAAGGCGCGCGCCGCCTTCGTCGAGCGCTTCTCAAACCGCGACATCTTCGGCCAGGTGAACGTTGTGAACTTTGGCCCCGGCATCATGGCCTCGATGGCGGCGCCCAACAGCGTCGACCTCGTGGTTACCTTCCGCTCGATCCACGGGCTTCTCGGGAACGGCACGGCGGATGAGGCGTTCCGCGCCTTCTACACGGTGCTGAAGCCGGGCGGCCGGCTGGGCGTCGAGCAGCACCGGCAGCGCGAGGACCGACCGAACCTGCCCGGGGCCAACCAGGGGGGCTATGTGAAGGAAAGCCAGGTGATCGCGCTTGCCGAGGCCGCCGGATTCCGCCTCGTGGGCCGCTCCGAGATCAACGCCAACCCGAAGGACACGGCCGACTGGCCGAACGGCGTGTGGACCCTTCCGCCGACGCTCGCGCTCAAGGACCAGGACCGGGAGAAGTATCTGGCCATTGGCGAGAGCGACCGGATGACGCTCCTGTTCGAGAAGCCGGCTCGCTAGGTCCTTTCCGGACCGTTCGCGGCGGCGGGTTCAGTCGTCGTTCAAGCCGTTGGCGCGACGCCCTCGGGCCGTGTCCATCTGCCGTTCGTCCGCCTGCATCCGCTCGCTGGCGGCGTCTGTCGCAGTCGCGGGGCTTCCCGCGGCCGGGCAGATCGTCGGCGTGCCGGTGCAGCCGCTTTCGCCCGCGAGCACGACAGACGCCTGGGTTGCCGGCAAGCCGTCGAAGCGGGCCTGCATCGACGCGACCGCGATCGCGGGCGCCATCGTCATCGACCCGAAGACGCTCGAGCTCATCGACCGCAAGGGTCAGCACTTCCAGCTGACCTTCGGGCGGCCGTGCCCGCACCTCGGCTACTATGGCGGCTTCTATTTCCGCGCCGACGACGAGGGCCGGCTGTGCGCCTCGCGCGACCGGCTGCAGGGCCGCAGCGGTGCTGCCTGCGAGATCTCCGCGATCGCGCCGATGCGGCCCGCGCGGCCGCCCCGCTGACCTCGGGCGGCGGGACGGCGCCGCCAAGCCTGTCCTGTGGCGAATGGGCAACAGCTGACCGGCTGCGCTGCCCTGCCGGGCCTGGTCTCGAGCAGCGGCTGGACAAGCGCGCAGGAGGCTGTTTTGGTACCGCGTGTGCCCTGGGGAGGGACGCGGTGGGAGTTTCTGCGCTGCGAACGGCGCCGGCAGTGTCCGTTGCGCCCGCCATGCCTTCCCGGGAGGGCTTCGGCCGAACGGTCGGCCGCGAGGCGAGGGAGAGGGATCATGAACGGACGGTGGGGCACCAGGGCAGCAGCGCGGCTTCTTGCGGGCACGGCGCTGGCGGCGGCTGCGGCCGGCCAGGCACAGGTGGCGGAGACCACCGGCATCGGCGAGATCATCGTGACCGCCCAGCGCCAGGCGCAGAGCCTGCAGGACGTGCCGATCGCGATCACGGCCTTCTCGAGCGAGCTGATCGAGCGCCAGCAGATCAACGCGGCCCAGGATCTCCAGCTCTCGCTGCCCAACGTCGCCTTCACCAAGGGGAACTTCAGCGGCACGGTCAACATCACCATCCGCGGCGTCGGCGATGCCGCCGTCGCGACCTCGGGCGATACCTCGCTCGGCATCCACATCAACGAGATCCCGATCGGTCCCAACCTGTTCGAGGCCGAGTTCTACGACATCGAGCGGATCGAGGTGCTGCGCGGGCCGCAGGGCACGCTGTTCGGCCGCAACGCCACCTCGGGTGTGCTCAACACCGTGACCGCCCGCCCCGTGTTACGCGAGTTTCAGGCGCGCGGTCTCCTTGAGTATGGCAATTACGATTCGATCCGTGCCGAGGCGATGGTCAACGTGCCGGTGGGCGACACCATCGGCCTGCGCTTCGCCGGCAACTTCCTGAAGCGCGACGGCTTCACCGAGAACATCTTCACTGGCAACCGGATCGACGGCCGCGACCAGTTCTCGATCCGCGGCACGCTCAGGTGGGAGCCCTCGGAGCGCACCACGGTTGACATCATCGCCCAGCGCTTCGAGGATGATTCCAACCGCTCGCGGATCCAGAAGCAGCTCTGCCACCGCGACCCGACCGGCGTGCTCGGCTGCCTTCCCGACCGGCTGGAATATGAGAGCGTCAACGCCAACGGCACGCTCGGCGGCACCATCAGCAGCCGCGAGTTCTTCGGCGCCATCTCGGGCGGAGCGCTCGCGCCCTTCGGCATCGCCTCGGTCTACGGGCCGGACAACCACTTCGGCGTGGTCAACCCGCGCGACCTGCGCGTGGTGAACATCGACTTCGAGCCGCGCTGGCATTCGGAATCGACCTGGGTCCAGCTGAAGGCGCGCCAGGAACTGGGCGACAGCTTTACCCTGAACCTCTCCGGCGCCTGGGTGAAGGGCCGCCACCAGTCCGAGACCGACTACAACCTCATTGCCGGCAACCCGTTCAACTTCGCGCCTGGTGGCGGCATCTTCGCGCTCCGGAACTTCCCGCTGTTCGCGGCAGGGGCGGCGCGGCTGTTCCAGGGCAACACCATATGCGTCTCGTCGCCGAACCGCCGCTATGTCGGCTTCATCAACAACGAGATCGAGCGCTGTGCTGCGAACGACACCAACTTCGACAGCAGCCGCACCCACGCCGAGGCGTGGGTCGGCGAGGCGATCGTCGAATCGAAGTTCGATGGCCGCATCAACTTCCTGCTGGGCGGCATCTACATCCGCAACAAGGCGGGCTCGGACTATTTCGTGAACTCGTCGAGCCTCGACTATGGCGCGATCGTGCTCGGCGCAGCGAACGGCGGCCCGACCTCGGGGCTGGCCTCGCCCTTCTTCAACTCCGAGACCGACACCTATCGCCTGAAGGCCTACGGCATCTTCGGCGAAGTCTATTTCGACGTGACCGACAACCTGCGCTTCACCGGCGGTGTGCGCTACTCGAACGACGACAAGTTCGTCCGCGACAGGGCCTTCCTCTACAACCTGCCGGTACCCTACGGCACGCCGGACTTCACCGAGACTCCGATCTTCCGGGCGGCCTATGATGCCGACCCGTCGCGGCCCGGGCCGCAGCCCTTCCGCGAGGCCTCGGCGAAGTTCGACGCGGTGACCGGCCGGGCGGTCATCGACTGGAAGCCGACGACGAGCTTCACCGACGACACGCTCGTCTACTTCAGCTATTCGCGCGGCTACAAGTCGGGCGGTATCAACCCGCCATTTGACCCGACCCTGTTCACGGCACCCGCCACCTTCCAGCCCGAGTTCATCAACGCCTTCGAGATCGGCACCAAGAACACCTTCCGCAACGGCCAGCTGCGCGCCAACCTCACCGGCTTCTACTACGACTACAAGGGCCTGCAGCTTTCGCGGATCATCAACCGCACCAGCTTCAACGACAACACCGATGCCACCATCTACGGGATCGAGGGCGAGTTCATCGTGGCGCCCACCCCGCGCTGGCTGTTCAACGTGAGCGTCTCCTGGCTGCACACCAAGGTGAAGGAGCTGAGCCTCGTCGACGTGCGCGATCCCTCGGGCGGGCGCAACGACGCCGTCATCATCAAGGATCTGGCCGGTGGCGCCAACTGCGTCTTCCAGGTGCCGGGCAACCCGGGGCTGGCCAACGCCTTCGTCGCCGGGTTCAACGCGGCCGTCGGCCTCAGGCCGCCAGTGCCGGTGCCGGCGACCAACACGACGGGCGCCTTCTCGCTGTGCAACGCGCTGCGCGATGCCGCGCTCGGTGCCGGGATTCCGGTGGTGACCGAGGGCGCAAACCGCACGCTCCCGGCCGGCGTTCCCGTGCGCCTCGACGGCAACGAGCTGCCGAACTCGCCCGAGTTCAAGGTCATCCTGGGGGCGCAGTATACGCTGCCGCTGGGCAGCTCGGGCTGGAACGCAGTGATCCGCGCCGACTACAGCTTCACCGACGAGATCTATTCGCGCACGTTCAACCTGCCGATCGACCGGGTGCCCTCCTACGACATCCTTTCGGCGAATATCCAGTTCAACGCGCCCAACGACCGCTGGTTCATCCGCGGCTTCCTTCAGAACGCGTTCAACAGCGACGCCATCACCGGCCAGTATGTGACCGACCCTTCTTCGGGGCTCTTCACGAACGTCTTCACGCTGGAGCCCCGGCGCTACGGCATCGCGGTCGGCTTCAACTTCTAGCGTTCGGCGAGGGCCGGGCCGGGCAGCATCCTGCTGCCCGGCCTTTCGCTTCGATGAAACCGGCGCTAGAGGCGGACGCGTTCCCGCGAAGGCGTTGCCCTTGCCCTTCTCCGACCTGCATCTTTCCGAGCCCCTTCTCCGCGCCGTAGCCGAGGCCGGCTATACCGAGCCGACCGCCATCCAGGCCGCCGCCATCCCCCAGATCCTCATGGCCAAGGACTTGATTGGCGTCGCCCAGACCGGGACCGGCAAGACGGCAAGCTTCGTGCTGCCGATGATCGACATCCTTGCCGAAGGCCGGGCCCGGGCGCGCATGCCGCGCTCGCTCATCCTCGAGCCGACGCGCGAGCTCGCCGCGCAGGTGGCCGAGAATTTCGAGAAGTACGGCAAGCATCACAAGCTCTCGATGGCGCTTCTCATCGGCGGGGTCGCCTTCGGCGACCAGGACCGGGCGCTCGAGAAGGGGGTGGACGTGCTGATCGCGACTCCGGGGCGCCTGCTCGACCAGCACCAGCGCGGCAAGGTGCTGCTCTCGGGCGTGGAAGTGCTCGTCATCGACGAGGCCGATCGGATGCTCGACATGGGCTTCATCCCCGATGTCGAGCGGATCTGCGCCCTGCTCCGGCCCGAGCGGCAGACGCTCCTCTTCTCGGCGACCATGCCGGGGCCGGTGAAGACGCTGGCCGACCGGTTCATGACGAGCCCGAAGCTCGTGGAAGTGGCGCGGCCGGCCACGACCAACGCCGACATCACCCAGAAGCTCGTGCCGGTTGCCTCTCGCGACAAGCGCGCGACGCTGATCCGCCTCCTCAGGGCGCCGGAGGTGCAGACGGCGATCGTCTTCTGCAACCGCAAGACGACGGTGAGGGAGCTTGCCGGCGAGCTGAAGCGGGCGCGCTTCCGCGCCGGCCAGATCCACGGCGACATGGAGCAGGCCGACCGGATCCGCGAGCTCGAGCGCTTCCGCGCCGGCGAGATCGACGTGCTCGTTGCCTCCGACGTCGCCGCGCGCGGGCTCGACATCAAGGGCGTGTCCCACGTGTTCAACTTCGACGTGCCCTGGCACCCGGACGACTATGTCCACCGCATCGGGCGAACCGGGCGGGCCGGCGCCACCGGCACGGCCATCACGCTGGCGACGCCCGAGGACGCCGAGGCCGTCGCCGCGATCGAGAAGCTGACCGGCCTGAAGATCCCGCGCATGGGCGAGGGGGAGGGCCGCGCCGGTGCCGAAGGAGACGAGGCGCGCGGCGGCGACGCGGGGGCGGAGGCTCCGCCGGTCAAGGCAAAGGGCCGCGGGCGCGCCGGGAAGGGGAGGAAGAGCGAGAAGGCGCAAGAGGGAGAAGCCGGATCTGCCGCAGCGCGTGACGGCGGCCGCGGCAGGCGGCGCGGCAGCGAAGCGAAGCGCGCTGCGGGCGGCACGCGCCCGGCCCCTGCCGCACCCGCCTCGGAGCCCCGTGCCGCCGAGCCGGAGGCCGCCCACGGCTTCGGGGACGACGTGCCCGCCTTCCTCCTTGTCTCGGCACGGCGCTGAGGCTGCCGCTTTTGCCGGGTGAAGGCGGGCTGCTGCCGCCCTAAGCCGCGCGGCGCAACCGGGCCAAGGGGAGACCGCATGGAGTTCGAGCACATCCTCTGGAGCGAGGAGGACGGGGTCGCCACGCTCACTATCAACCGGCCCGACCGGCTGAACGCGCTCCACACCGGGGTGATTGCCGAGATGATCCGCGCGGTAGACCAGATCCGCGACGGCCAGTCCTCGGCACGCTGCCTCCTCCTGACCGGCGCCGGCCGTGGTTTCTCCTCGGGCGCTGACCTGGCCGGCGGCAGTGCCGGCGGCGGGGGCGGGGGGCGCTCCGGCCCGGTGGATGCAGGCGCCGTGCTCGAGACCCACTTCAACGTGCTCCTCGAGCGGCTCTTTGCGCTCCCCGTGCCGTTCGTGACCGCCGTCAACGGCGCGGCGGCCGGGGCCGGCTGCTCCTATGCGCTTGCCGGCGACATCATCGTGGCAGCGCGCTCCGCCTATTTCCTCCAGGCCTTCGTCAACATCGGGCTCGTTCCCGACGTGGGCTCCACCTGGATGCTGCCGCGCATGGTGGGCCGCGCGCGGGCGACGCGGATGATGATGCTGGGCGAGCGGATCCCGGCCGAGCAGGCCTACGAATGGGGCATGGTCTCGGAAGTCGTGGACGATGCCGAGCTCATGCCGCGGGCAACCGAAATCGCACGCAAGCTCGCGAAAGGGCCCACCCGCGCGCTTGCCCTCATCCGCACCGGCATTCGCGACTGCATGGACAAGACGCTGACCGAGGCGCTGATGGTCGAGCGGCGCAACCAGCTCGAGGCCGGCCGCACCGCCGACTTCGCTGAAGGGGTGATGGCCTTTCTCCAGAAGCGGCCGGCCAGCTTCTCGGGCCGCTAGGCTATCGGCGCCGGGGCGCGCCGGCCGTAGCCGGCCCGCCCGGCTTGCCTTTGGCCGCGCGGGCCGCTTTCAGGCGCCAATGGCGGATCATCGCGCGCTCCGGGATGCCTTCGGCTGCTTTGCAACCGGCGTCACCATCGTGACCGCGGTCGATGCACGAGGACGGCGCTTCGGCTTCACTGCGAACAGCTTCGCCTCGGTCAGCCTCGACCCGCCGATGCTGCTCGTCTGCCCGGCGGCGGGCGTCTCGAGCCTTCCCGCCATCCGCGAGACCGGGCGCTTCGGAGTCTCGGTGCTCGCAGGCGACCAGCGGGCGCTTGCCGAGCGCTTCGCCCGGCGCGGGGTGGACCGGTTCGCGGAAGGCGCCTGGGTCGAGGCCGAGTCGGGCGTGCCGCTGCTCGAGGGCGCGGCGGCCAACTTCGCCTGCGCGCTCGCGCACGACTGGCCTGCCGGGGACCATGTGGTGCTGGTCGGCCTCATCGAGAGCTTCCGCGCCGCGCCCGAGCGCGCGCCCCTCATGTACCTGCGCGGCCGCTACGCCTGAGCCGTGCGCGGCGGCGGGCTTGCGAGCGCGATGACCAGCCCGGCGAGCGCGAGTGCGGCGCCGAGCGCGGCGAGCGGAGTCCAGCGGTAGCCTTCGAGCGCGGTCGAGATGGCCATGGCGAGGACCGGAATGGGCACGCCGGTCCAGGCGGCCTCGGCGGGGCCGATCCGGCGGATGAGGTCGAAGTAGAGGCCGAAGGCGAGCGCGCTTGCCGCCAGGGCAAGGAACAGCAGGCCGGCGGCGTAGCTTGGCCGCGGGTCCCAGGCAGGCGGGCCGACGGTTGCAAGCGCGAAGACCGCGTCGACCCCGGCGCCCATCAGCATGGCCCAGCCGAGACCTGCGAGCGGCGGGAAGCGGGTGGCGGCCGGGCTTGCCTGCATGACGTTGGCGACCGAGGCGGAGAGCACCGCACCGCCCACGAGGAGGAGCCCGAGGCGTGCGTCGCCATCCCCGGCGGGCAGGGCAAGTTCGCGGGCGAAGAGGAGGCCGACGCCGACGATGCCGAGCGCCGAGCCGAGGAGAAAGCGGGGGGAGACGCGGCGGCCGAGGAAGAGCCGCGCAAGCAGGGCGTTCGGCACCATGAGGAGGGCGAAGGCGACCGCCGGGATGCCCGAGGGGATGTGGAGCTCCGAGCGGTAGACGAGGTTGAAGTTGAGGACGAACTGCATGAGGCCCAGCGCCGCGAGGAAGGGAAGGGACGCGCGCGGCACGGCCACCGGCAGGCCCCGGAGCCTCGACCAGAGGAGGAGCGCCGCGCCGCCGATGGCGAACCGGTAGGCCACCGACCAGCTGACGGGAACGGCTGCCAGCTGGTCCTTGATGACGATCCAGGTCGTCCCCCAGACGAGGACGACGGCGAGGAACTGGAGCGCGGCGCGGCGGTCGGGCACGGGCGGCAGCAGCCGGAGCCGGTCAGCCGAGCGCGGCAAGCGCCGCGGCGAGTGCCGCGACCGCCGCCTCGTCCTGGTCCCAGCGGACGACGAGGCGCACGGCCTCGGGGCCGGCGAGCTCCCAGTCGTAGAAGCCGAAGCCTGCAGCACGCAGCGCGGCCTTCTCCGCCGGCGCGAGGCGCAGGAACAGGCTGTTGGCCTCGACCGGCCAGAGGAGGCGCGCGCCCGCGGCCGCAGCGAGCCGGTCGGCAAGCGCGTTGGCGCGGCGCGCGGTCTCGAGCCACAGGCCCCCCTCGAGGTGGGCGAGGAGCTGTGCCGCAGCGAGCCGGCCCTTCGATGGCATCATGCCGGCCCGCTTGCGGCGGACCGGCAGCGTCTCGGCGAGGTCCGCGGCGAAGCAGACGATGGCCTCGCTCGTGCCGCCGCCGTTCTTGATGCAGCCGAAGCTCAGCACCTCCACGCCTGCCCGCCAGCTGAGATCGGCGGGGGCGCAGCCGAGCCGGGCGACGGCATTGGCGAAGCGCGCGCCATCCATGTGGACCCGAAGGCCGCGCGCCCTGGCGAAGCCGGCGAGGTCCGCTACCTCGGCGGGCGTATAGACGGTGCCGGCCTCGGTGGCGTTGGTGAGCGTGAGCGCGGCCGGCTGGACCTGGTGCACGTCGCCGCGGCGGCGGGCGAGCGCGGCCTCGAGCCCGGCGACATCGAGCTTCCCGGCACGTCCGGCCACCAGGATGTGCGAGGCGCCGTGGGTGAAGAAGGGGACGGCGCCGGCCTCGTCCACCTCGATGTGGGCTTCGGCATGGGCGAGGATCCCGCCCCAGGGCGGCACCATGGCGGCAAGGCCGAGCGCGTTGGCGGCGGTGCCGGAGGGGACGGGAAAGACCCGCACGGGGGCTTCGAACAGGGCCGAGAAGGCGGCATCGAGCCGGGCCGACCAGGGGTCGGAATCATAGGCGGCGGGCACGGCCGGCGCCGCCTCGGCGAAGGCGCGCGCGACGGCCGGGTGAACGCCCGCGGCGTTGTCGGAGAAGAAGTCCATGGCGGCCGGGTAGCAGGCGGGGGGCGGAAGGGAAGCTCAGGTCTCGTCGGCGGCGTCGCCGAAGCTCGCGAACTCGCTCATGAACACCATGTCGATGATGCGGGTGGCGCCGTGACGGTTCTTGCCGACGATGACTTCGGCCAGCCCGCGCAGCCGATACTCCTCCTCCTGCCAGCGGCGGAACTCGTCGGAGGCAGGGTCCGACGGGCGCTTCTGGGCGTGGTAATATTCCTCGCGGAAGACGAAGAGGACGATGTCGGCGTCCTGCTCGATCGTGCCCGACTCGCGCAGGTCGGCAAGCTGCGGGCGCTTGTCGGGCCGGGCCTCCACCTGCCGCGAGAGCTGGGAGAGGGCGAGCACCGGCACGTCGAGCTCCTTCGCCAGCGTCTTCAGGCCCCGGGTGATCTCGCTCACCTCCATCACCCGGCTGCCGTCGGCCTGGCGCGAGGTGCCCTGGAGCAGCTGGAGATAGTCGACGACGATGAGGCCGATCTTGTGCTGGCGCTTGAGGCGCCGCGCACGGGTGCGCAGCGCCGCGACCGTCAGCGCCGGCGTGTCGTCGATGAAGAGGGGCAGGTGCTGGAGCTCCTCGGCCGCGCGGGCCAGGCGGTTGAACTCCTCCTGGGCGATCTCGCCCTTCCGGAGGCGCTCGCTGTTGAGCTCGGCGCGCTGGGCGAGGATGCGGGCGGCGAGCTGGTCGGCCGACATCTCGAGGCTGAAGAAGGCGACGGCTGCTCCAGTGCCCGAGTTGCGGCCTTCCTCCTCGTCGAGCGCGCGGCGCCAGGCGGCGTTGAAGGCGATGTTGGTGGCGAGCGCCGTCTTCCCCATGGCCGGCCGGCCGGCGAGGATCACGAGGTCGGAGCGCTGGAGGCCGCCGAGCGTGCGGTTAAGGCCGGAGAAGCCGGTGGTGACGCCCGAGATGCTTCCGCCCGAGCGCTTCGCGCGCGCAACCATGTCGACCGCGCGGGTCGCGGCCTGGGCAAAGGACTGGGCGCCGCCCGAGATGTCGCCCGCATCCGCGATCCGGAACAGGTCCGCTTCCGCTGCCTCGATCTGCTCCCGCGGCGCGATGGCCTCCGACGTGTCGCAGGCGCGGTTGACCATCTCGGTGCCGAGGCGGATGAGGGCGCGCAGCAGCGCAAGATCATGCACCTGCCGCGCACAGTCCCGGGCGAGGAGGACGACGGCGGGATCCTCGGCAAGGCTTGCGAGATAGGCCTGGCCGCCGAGCTCGGCAAGCGCCGGGTCGTTCGCGAACAGCGGGGCCAGCGTGACCGGGCTTGCCAGCATGTTCTGGTCGACGAGGCTGCGGATGCGCGCGAAGATCCGGCCGTGGAGCGGCTCGGCGAAATGGTCCTCGCCGAGCGGCACGCCGAGCTCCTCGAGCAGCCGGTTCTCGACGAGAAGGGCGCCGAGCAGGGCCTTCTCAGCGTCGATGTTGAGAGGCTGGCGGGGCCCCGCGGGCGCCGTCTCGTCAGGCAGGCGGAGGAGGGTGGCCATGGCCGCTCTCTCGCGCGCATGGGCAAGCGGACGCAAGCCGGGACCGGACGATTGCGCAAGTCCGCTGGGGGCAGAGTGGGGGATGGCGTGGGGACGGGCTGGGGACAGGCTCAGAAGCCGAGGCGGAACCGGAGCGCTGCGCCGGTGTCGGCGAGGCCCTCCTGGTGCCCGGCGTGCGCCCGGTGGAAGAGCGAGAGGGCGAGCGGCCCGAACGCGTAGCTGCCCTCGACCGCCAGCTCGCGGGCACCCCCGCCGAGCAGGACCAGCCGCGAGTCGCCCGGCGCCGGCCTGATGCGAAGCGTGCCGCGGTCGAGCCGCTGCGGCGCGGCGGCCGCGAGCGCGAGCCGGCCCGGGCCCAGCGGGGCCTCGAGCCCGGCCGACCAGGCGGAGGAGCCGAGGCCGGACGCCTCATCGACGAGCCCGGCACCCGAGACCCGGAGCGCGTGCCAGCCGCGGCTGGCGGCGAGTCGCAGCGCGACGGGGCCAAGCCCGATGCGGGCGAGATCGACCGCGACGGCGCCGCCGAGGACGCGGCCCTCGGCACCGGCAATGCCGAAGGCAGGCCCGAGGCGGCTGCCGAGAAGGCCACCCTCCTCCGTTTCGGTGGCGAGCTGGACCGCGACCTCGACGGCGCCCCGCTCTGCCGCGAGCGCGAGGCTCGTGCGCGTGGTGTTGGCGTCTCCGCCGGCCGGTTCGCCGGGCCGCCGGCCGGGCTGGACGCTGCGGGTCCGCCCGAGGGCGAGCGACAGCGGGCCGACCCGGGTTTCGGCAACGAGGCGCTCGCGCAGCATCCCTTGTGCCGGCGAGAGGCCAAGCGCATCGGTGGCCACCAGCGCGGGGACGGCCCCTTCGCCCGGGAGCGGTGGTGCCGCGATCCCGCTGCCGGCGGCAAGCCGGAGGGGGCCGGCGGCGAGTGTGAGGCCCGCATCGGCCAGGCGGGCGCGCGCGGCGGCCGAGAAGGGCCCCAGGCCGCGGTGGGCAAGGCCGAGACCTGCATCCGGGTCGGCGCCGGGGGGAAGGCCGGGCAGGTGGCGGCGGGCGGTGCCGGTGAGCGCGAGCGTCGCCGCCCCGACGGAGAGGGACGCCGAGGCGGCCGCGGCCGGGCTTTCGAGAAGCGCGGCGCCGAGTCGCGCGGGGGAAGAGGGTGCAAGCGTCGCGCCGATGTCGAGCGTGTAGGGCCGGCCGTAGCCGTCCTCCACCATGATCTGGCCGAGCGCGGTGCCGAAGCTCGTGCCGAGCGCCGGGCCAGGGCTGCCGTTTGCGGTCAGCGAGACGGGGGTGCGGCTCCCGGCGAGTGTGGTCGGGCCCTGCGGCTGGAAGGCGCGGCCGATGTTGAGAAGGCCGCGGCCGGTCACCGGGTCGATTCCGGGTGCCCCGCGGTCATCGGCGGTGATGAGCAGGAGCTCGACGATCTGGGCGGCTGAGAGGTTGGGGAAGGCGCCGGCAAGGAGCGCGGCCGCCCCTGCCACGACCGGGGCGGCGAGCGAGGTGCCGGAGTAGAGGAATTCCTGGCCGGTATGGTCGAAGCTGCGGACGGCCGCGCCGGGCGCCAGGACATAGTTGTTCTGGGCGGCGCCCGCGCGGTTCGAGAAGCTCGCGATCTCGCCGGCAGCCGTCGCCGCGCCGACGACGATGACGAGCGCCGGGTTGGCGGCGGCGAGCGCCGAGCGGGGCAGGGGGTCGATCTCGGCTGCCGAATCATTGCCAGCGCCGATGACGAGGATGGTGCCATTCCCCGTCGCGCGTGCCCAGGCGGCGCGCACGGCCGAGGATCCGGAGGAGCCGCCGAGCGAGATGTTGAGCACCTTGGCGCCCGCATCGACGGCCGCATTGATGCCGGCGGCAAGCGAGCTGTCGGTGAAGCCGCAGCCGGCTTCGGTCGAGCAGCTTCCGGCGCGGTCGCCGCGCATCATGGCGATCGTCGCCTGCGGGGCGATGCCGACGATCGCGCGGTCGTTGCGGGCGGCGGCGATCACCGCGGCGACGGCGGTGCCGTGGCCGTCGTCGTCGCGGATGCTGCGGCCGGCACCAGTCACGTCGCGGCTCTGGGGCGCGATCCGGCCGGCGAACTCGGGGCTGTCGAGCGCGATTCCGGTGTCGACGAGGCCGACGGTCACCCCGCGGCCCTCGTGGCCGGCCGCCCAGACGGGGAGCACGTTCGCGCCCGTCGCTGTTCCCGTGCGGCGGTACTCGGGCGTGTCGAGGCTGTTCGCAGGAGTCGGGGCCGGGGGCGGGGGCGGCGGCGGAGGGACCGCTGCCGGCGCGACCGGGGGCGGAGAACCCCCGCCCGATGCGCAGGCGGCAAGCGCACTGCCCGCCAGCAGCAGCGCCAGCATCCGCCTCGTCCTGCCGCGGTCGGTCATGGCTTCACTCCCTCGCGTCCGCCTGCCAAAGGGCCCGCATGCACGGACCCGCGCCCGGCCTCCGCACCGACCCCCGCGCGGCGCTCGCCCATGTGGAGAGCTGGCTCTTCGACATGGACAACACCCTCTATCCGGCGTCCGTCAACCTGTTCGCCCAGATCGACCGGAAGATGGAGGCCTATGTCGGGCGCCTTCTCGGGCTTGACCGGGAGGGGGCTCGGGCGGTCCAGAAGCGCTACTTCCACGAACATGGAACGACCTTGAGGGGGCTGATGTTGAGTCACGGCGTCGACCCGCACGACTTTCTCGCCTACGTCCACGACATCGACGTCTCGGTGCTGGCGCCCGACCCGGCTCTGGCCGCGTCGCTGAAGGCCCTGCCGGGGCGGCGCTTTGTCTTCACCAATGGCGACCTCCCCTATGCCGAACGGGTGCTCTCGGCGCTCGGCATCCTCGACTGCTTCGAGGCCATCCACGACATCCACGCCATGGCCTATCACCCCAAGCCCGACGCGCGCGCCTACGACGGTCTCGTGGCGCGCTTCGGACTCGTGCCCGAGCGCTGCTTCTTCGCCGAGGACATGGCCCACAACCTGATGCCGGCCAAGGCCCGCGGCATGACGACGCTCTGGGTCAACAACGGGTCCGAGCGGGGGGCGCACGGCCATTCGCCCGCGTTCGTCGACTTCGAGACACATGATCTCGCCCACTTCCTCGCGGAGCTTGCGGCATGACGGAGGCGCTCGAGCAGGCCATCGCGGCGGCGTGGGAGGAGCGCGCGCACCTCACGCCCGAGACGCGCGGCCCTGCGCGCGCGGCCGTCGAGGCAGTGCTCGACGCGCTCGATTCGGGCACGCTCCGCGTCGCCGAGCCGCGCGACGGCGGCTGGGTGGTCCACGAGTGGGTGAAGAAAGCGGTGCTCCTCTCCTTCCGGCTCGAGGGGAACGCAGTGGTCTCGGGCGGCCCGGCCCCGGCCTATGACAAGGTGCCGCTCAAGACCGCGGGCTGGAACGAGGCCCGCTTTGCGGAAGCTGGCTTCCGGATGGTGCCGGGCGCGGTGGTGCGGCGCGGGGCCTTCGTCGCGCCGGGCGCGGTCCTCATGCCGAGCTTCGTCAACATCGGTGCGCGTGTCGGCGAGGGCACGATGGTGGACACCTGGGCGACGGTGGGCAGCTGCGCGCAGGTGGGCGCCAACTGCCACATCTCGGGCGGCGTGGGCATCGGCGGAGTGCTCGAGCCGCTGCAGGCCGCGCCCGTCATCATCGAGGATGGCGTCTTCATCGGCGCCCGCTCGGAAGTGGCCGAAGGCGTCATCGTCCGCGAGGGCGCGGTGATCGCGATGGGGGTGTTCCTCGGTGCCTCGACCAAGATCGTCGACCGGGCGACGGGCGCGGTCACGCGCGGCGAGGTGCCGCCCTATGCGGTGGTGGTGCCGGGCACGCTTCCGGACCCGGCGGGTGGCCCGGGCCTCGCCTGCGCGGTGATCGTCAAGCGGGTGGACGCGCAGACCCGCAGCAAGACCGGCATCAACGAGCTGCTTCGCGACTGACCGGGCCGGGCGCGCGGAAGCCGGGCCAGACTTCGTCTCAGGGGGGCAGCCGCGGCGGCGGCTCGCGCGTCTCGCCCGCAAGCCAGGGGCGCCAGCGGCGGAAGACCTCCGCGTCCATGTCGCGCTTCAGCGTGTTGCAGCGCTGGCAGGCGGCGACGCAGTTCTCGCGCGTGTCCGGCCCGCCGCGGGCGAGCGCCACCACATGGTCGATCGTTGCGCGCCGGTCGGTGCCGGCCTCGAAGGTGCAGCCGCAGTAGGCGCAGCGCTCGCCCTGGGCCTTGCGCAGCGCGACCAGCCAGCGCCGCCGCTGCTCGAGCATGGGAAGCGTGGCGGCATGGCGCGCCGCCCAGGCGGCCTCCATCTCCGCCTCCCGCTTCGCGGCAGCGCGGAGCGGCGCATGCTGCTCGGCATCGAGAAGAACGGCAGCCATTGCCGCGCGGCTGACCCCGAGGGCCAGTCGCGCGGGCGAGGCGCGAGGCTCAGGCGAAGACCTCGCGGGCGAAGAAGTCCTGCATCGCCTGCCACGAGCGGCGGTCGGTCCGCTCGTGATAGATGACGCCGGGGATGAGCTGGCCATTGGCTTCCGGGTTCGTGAAGCTGTGCATGGCGCCCGTGTAGCAGATCGTCTGGCAGTCGGCACCCGCAGCCGCCATCTCGGCCAGGAAGCCGTTCAGCTGCTCGTGGGGGACCAGCGGATCCTCCGCACCATGGCACACCAGGATCTTCGCCGTCACCTTGCCGGCTTCCGCCTTCATCGGCGTGTCGAGCGCGCCGTGGAAGGAGACGACCCCCTTCACGTCCGGGTTGCCGCCACGAGCGAGCTCGAGCACGGTCGAGCCGCCGAAGCAGTAGCCGATGGCGGCAATCCGGCCGTCGCAGGCGGCATGCGCCTTGAGCGCGGCAACCGCCGCGCCCGCGCGGGCGCGAAGCGCCGCCCGGTCGGCGAGCCACTTGCCGATGATCTCGAAGGCTTCCGGCGGAGCTGCCGGAATGTGCCGCTCGCCGAAGATGTCGGCGGCAAGCGCGACATAGCCGAGCTCGGCCAGCATCCGCACCCGCCGCTGCACCTGCTGGCCGAGGCCCCACGCCTCGTGGACGGCGACCACGCCAGGGAAGGGCCCGGCGCCGTCGGGCACGGCGAGGACGCCGAGGCAGCGGGTCTCACCGTCATGATATTCGAGATCGGTCACGGTCACCATCGTCTGCCTCCCTCAGCCGAGCTGTCCCACGAGGAATTCGGCCGAGGAGACCTTGAAGGCTCCCGGCTCCTCGATGTTGAGCTCGGTCACGATCCCGTCCTTCACCAGCATCGAGAAGCGCTGCGAGCGCAGGCCCATGCCGAAGCGCGAGGCATCCATTTCGAGGCCGAGCGCCTTCGTGAAGTCGCCGTTGCCGTCGGCCAGCATGGTCACCTTGCCGTCGGCCCCGGCGGCCTTGCCCCAGGCGCCCATCACGAACACGTCGTTGACGGCGAGACAGACGATCTCGTCGACGCCCTTCGCCCTGAGCTCGTCCGCCTTCTCGATGAAGCCGGGCAGGTGCTTGGCCGAGCAGGTCGGCGTGTAGGCGCCGGGCACGGCAAACAGGGCGACGGTGCGGCCGGCGAACAGCTTGTCGGTCTCGACCGGCTGCGGGCCGGCCTCGGTCATCGTCATGAGGGTGGCGCTGGGGACCCTGTCCCCTTTCTGGATCGTCATCTGCCGAATCTCCTCCGTGCCATCGGGCCACCGGCCTATGCCCGAGCGCAGCCGCGCGTGCCACCTGTTCAGGCGCGGAGGCGCGCCCTAGGATGCTACCTTGAGATGCAGGACATGCCCGACCCGCCCTACCTCGCCGGCCAGTTCCTCCTTGCGATGCCCGGGATTGGTGACCCGCGGTTCGAACGGTCGGTCATCGCCATGTGCGCGCACGACCCCGGCGGCGCCTTCGGCCTGTGCCTTCACGCCGAGCTCGAGGAGATTTCCCTCCACGAGCTCATGGCCCAGCTCGACATCGACCCCGGGGTGGCGCCCGATGCGCCGATCCTCGCCGGCGGGCCGGTCGAGCCGCAGCGCGGCTTCGTGCTCCATTCGCCCGACTTCGCGGGGCAGGACACGCGCTTCGTCGCCGGCCGCTGGGCGGTGACCGGCACGCGCGACGTGCTCGCGGCGATCGCCGAGGGCCGGGGGCCGCGGCAGTGGGTGGCAGCGCTCGGCTATGCCGGGTGGGGCGAGGGCCAGCTCGAGGACGAGCTCACGCGCCACGGCTGGTTCAGCTGCCCCGGGTCGCTCGCCCTCATCTTCGAGACCCCGGCCGCCGAGCGCTGGGCGCGCGGCTTCCGCGAGGCCGGCGTGGACCCGGCGATGCTGGTGGCTGACGCCGGCCGGGCCTGACCCGGCCCCGTCCCCGCGCCGGCCTCTCCGGCCCCGATCCGCCCGACGCCGCTGCGGCCGCAGCTGCCGCCGCAGGCGCCCGTACCGCTTGCGTTCCGCGCGGCGTTCGGTTAGGCGGCCGCGCTTCCCGGAGACACGGGTCGCCCGGCCACCCTGGGCTGCCGCGGCGACCGAAAGGCAGGCCGTTCCGGCCAAGGAGAGGAAAATGCCCAAGCTGAAGACCAAGAGCGGGGTCAAGAAGCGATTCAAGATCACCGCCACCGGCAAGGTGAAGCACGGGGTGGCCGGCAAGCGCCACCGGCTCATCAGCCATAACGGCAAGTATATCCGCCAGAACCGTGGCACCTCCGTGCTGTCGGACGCGGACACGCCCACCGTGAAGCTGTGGGCGCCCTACGGGCTGAAGTAGGAGATCCGACATGGCACGCGTGAAGCGCGGTGTGACCGCGCGCGCCCGGCACAAGCGGGTGCTCGAGCAGGCCAAGGGCTACTATGGCCGGCGCAAGAACACCATCAAGGTGGCCCGCCAGGCAGTCGAGAAGGCCGGCCAGTACGCCTATCGCGATCGCCGGGTGAAGAAGCGGACTTTCCGGGGGCTCTGGATCCAGCGGATCAACGCCGCCGTCCGCGACTTCGGGCTCACCTACGCGAGCTTCATGCACGGGGTGAAGCTCTCCGGCCTCGAGCTCGACCGCAAGATGCTCGCCGACATCGCCTTCCACGAGCCCGAGGTGTTCGCCGGGATCGTGGGGCAGGTGAAGGGCGCGCTGGAGTCCGCGCCGGCCACGGCCTGAGCGACGGCTCGGCGGGGGCCCGGGCATGAGCGAAGACGTGGACGCGCTGCGCGCGCGGCACCTGGCCGAGCTCGCGGCAGCGCAGACGCTCGAGGCGGTGGAAGCCGTGCGGGTCGCCGCGCTCGGCAGGGCGGGCACGGTGACCGCCCTCCTCCGCGCACTCGGGCGGATGCCGGCGGGCGAGCGGCTTGCCGCGGCGCCGCGCGTCCAGGCGCTGCGCGAGGAACTCTCTGCCGCAATCGAGGCACGGCGACGCACACTCGCGGCCGAGGCGCTCGCCCTCCGCCTGGAAGCCGAGCGCATGGACATGTCGCTGCCGGTGCCGCCGGAGCCGCAAGGGTCGATCCACCCCATCTCCCGGGTGATGGACGAGCTGGCCGAGATCTTCGCCGACCTCGGCTTCGCGGTGGCCGAGGGGCCCGAGATCGAGGACGACTGGCACAACTTCACGGCGCTCAACATCCCGCCCGAGCACCCGGCGCGGGCGATGCACGACACCTTCTACCTTGCCGGCGACCCGCCCGGCCGGGTGCTGCGCACCCATACCTCGCCGGTCCAGATCCGGACCATGACGGGCGGCCGCCCGCCCATCCGCATCATCGCGCCGGGCCGCGTCTACCGCTCGGACTCTGACGCGACCCACACGCCGATGTTCCACCAGGTCGAAGGTCTCGTCATCGACCGCGACACCCACATGGGCCATCTGAAGTGGACGCTCGAGACCTTCGTGAAGGCCTTCTTCGGAGTCGATGACGTGGTGCTGCGCTTGAGGCCCAGCTTCTTCCCCTTCACCGAGCCTTCGGTCGAGGTGGACGTGGGCTGCTCCTGGGAAGGCGGCCGGCTCCAGGTGGGCGGCGCGGCCTCCTGGCTCGAGATTCTGGGGGCCGGCATGGTCCACCCCAGGGTGCTGGCCAACTGCGGGCTCGACCCGGCGGAGTGGCAGGGCTTCGCCTTCGGCTGCGGGATCGACCGGCTGGCCATGCTGAAATACGGCATGACCGACCTGCGGGCCTTCTTCGACGCGGATCTCAGGTGGCTCCGGCACCATGGGTTCCGCGCGCTCGACGTGCCGACGCTCTCAGGCGGAATGGCGCCATGAAGGTGCCGCTCTCCTGGCTTCGCCGCTACCTCGAGACGGATGCGGATGCTGCCGCGATTGCCGATGCGCTGACTCGGCTCGGGCTCGAGGTGGAGGGCATCGCCAACCCGGCCGAGCGCCTTGCCCCCTTCACCATCGCCCGGGTGCTGACCGCCGAGCGCCACCCGCAGGCGGACAGGCTCCAGGTGCTGACGGTGGATGCGGGCATCGGCGAGGCCGTGCAGGTGGTCTGCGGCGCGCCGAACGCCCGCGCCGGGCTCGTCGGGGTGTTCGCGCCACCCGGCACCCATGTGCCGGGCATCGACCTCACGCTGAAAGTCTCCTCCATCCGCGGAGTCGAGTCGCGGGGCATGATGTGCTCGGCGCGCGAGCTCGAGCTCGGCGACGACCATGAGGGCATCATCGAGCTGCCCGAGGACGCACCGGTGGGCGCGGCCTATGCGCGCTGGGCGGGGCTCGACGACCCGGTCATCGAGGTGGCGGTCACGCCCAACCGGGCGGACTGCATGGGCATCTTCGGCATCGCCCGCGACCTTGCTGCCGCGAGGCTGGGCCGCCTGGTTGCCCCGGAGGTTCCCACGCTCGCGCCGGCCTTCCCCTGCCCGGTGCCGATCGCCATCGAGGATGCCGAAGGCTGCCCGGCCTTCTTTGCCCGCGCGCTCCGGGGGGTGCGGAACGGGCCTTCGCCGCAGTGGCTCAAGGATCTGCTCACGCGCGCCGGTCTCCGGCCGGTCTCGGCACTCGTCGATGTGACCAACTACATGTCGCTCGGCTTCGGCCGGCCCTTGCATGTCTACGACATCGCGCGGCTCCGGGGTGGCCTCACGGCGCGGCGCGCCCGCCCGGGCGAGACGCTCCTCGCCCTCAACGGCCGGACCTACGCGCTCGACGAGAGCATGTGCGTGATCGCCGATGAGGCGGCGGTGCATGACATCGGCGGCATCATGGGCGGCATGGACTCGGGCGTCTCGGAGGAAACGACCGATGTTCTGGTCGAGGCCGCCTGGTTCAGCCCGGCCCGCATCGGCGCCACCGGCCGGGCGCTTGGCATCGTCTCGGACGCGCGCGCGCGCTTCGAGCGCGGAGTGGACCCGGCCTTCGTCGGCCCCGGCCTCGATCTCGCGGTTGCCATGATGCAGGCGCTCTGCGGCGGCGAAGTCTCCGAGGCAGCCTGCGTGGGCGCACCCCCTGCGCTCGACCGGGTCATCCGCTTCGCGCCGGAGACGACGGCGCGGCTCTCCGGCCTCGACGTGCCTGCCGCCGAGCAGCGGGAGATCCTCGCGCGGCTGGGCTTCGCGGTGGACGGGGACCTCGCAGGGGACTGGGCGGTGCGGGTGCCCTCGTGGCGGCGCGATGTCGAGGGGCCGGCCGATCTCGTCGAGGAGGTGGTCCGGCTCGTCGGACTCGACCGGGTGGCGGCCGTGCCGCTGCCCCGGGAGCCTGGCGTGGCGAAGCCGGTCGCGACTCCGGCGCAGATGCAGGAGCGGCGCGTGCGCCGGGCGCTTGCCGCGCGCGGGCTCGACGAGGCCGTCACCTGGAGCTTCATCGCCGAGGCCGAGGCGGAGCGGTTCGGCGGCGCGGCCCATCGGCTTGTGAACCCGCTTTCGGCCGAGCTGGCCGTCATGCGCCCGTCGCTCCTGCCCGGGCTTCTTGCCGCGGCCCGGCGCAACATGGCGCGCGGCGAGCGGAGCGTGCGGCTGTTCGAGCTTGGCCGGCGCTATCTTGCCGAAGGCGAGCGGCCGACGGCCGGGCTCCTGCTCGCGGGCGACGCCGAGCCCCGCCACTGGAAGACGGGCAAAGCCCGGCCGGCCGACGCCTTCGATGCCAAGGCGGCAGCTCTTGCCGCGCTGGCGGCGGCAGGAGCGCCGGTCGAGCGGCTGGCGACGCGCCAGCCCGGGCCCGCCTGGTACCATCCCGGGCGCTCGGCCGAGTTGGTGCTGGGCAAGGCCGTGCTTGCCGCCTTCGGCGAGCTGCACCCGGCGCTCGCCGGCGACGTCGGTGCGGTTGCCGCAGCCGAGCTCTTCCTCGATGCCGTGCCGGCCTCGCGCGGGAAGCGGCCGCCCTACCGGCCGAGCCCGCTCATGCCGGTCCGGCGCGACTTCGCCTTCCTGGTGCCGGAGACGCTGCCGGCCGAGGCGCTGCTCCGGGCCGTCGCGGGGGCCGACCGCGCGCTCGTCGCCGAGGTCGAGCTCTTCGACCGCTTCACCGGCCCCGGCGTGCCCGAGGGCCAGGTGAGCCTCGCCATCGGTGTCACGCTCCAGCCGCGCGAGCGCACGCTCGCCGAGGCCGACCTTGCCGCGCTTGCGGAGGCGGTCGAGGCGGCCGCGGCGAAGCTCGGGGCGGTGTTGCGCGGCTGAGCGGCAGGGCTCAGCCGGGCAGGCGGCCGGCCTGGATCTGCTCCTGCGTCACCGGGATGAGCCGCATCTCGACCCGGCGGTTCCGCGCCCGGCCTTCGGGCGTGTCGTTGGAGGCGACTGGCTGGTTGAAGCTGAAGCCGCGGGTCTCGATCCGCGCCGGATTGACGCCAAAGCCGATGAGCGTGTCGGCGACCGCGCGGGCGCGTTCCTCGGACAGGCGCTGGTTGAGCGCGGCCGAGCCGGTGTTGTCGGTGTGGCCGAAGACGCCGACGATGGTCGAGGGGTAGCTGTTGAGGATGCTCGCCACCTGCTGCAGCTCGGAGCGCAGTTCGGGGCGCACCATCGCCGAGCCGGTCGCAAACGTGATGTTGTCCGGGAAGGTGAGCTGGATCTCGTCGCCGCGGCGCTCGACCTCGATCCCGGTGTTGGCGGTGGCGGCGCGCAGCTCGCGCTCCTGCCGGTCCATGTAGCCGCCGACCGCGCCGCCCACGATCGAGCCGACCCCGGCGCCGACGAGCGCGCCGGTGCGGCCGCCGATGGCGCCGCCGATGAGCGCGGCTCCTGCCGCGCCGGCGAGCGCACCCTTGCCGCCGCGGGTCATCTGCCGCTGGCCGGTGTCGGGATTGGTGGTGCAGGCGCCGGCCAGCAGCAGCGCTGCGATCGCGCCGGCGGCGGTCAGGGTGCGGGTCTCCATGTGCTCTCCTCTCTTGTCCCCCCGGTGGGGACGGCCCCCTTCTACTCCAGGCCGGCGCGGCGAAGCCAGCGGCGGATCATGGCCTCGACCTGCGGCATCGCCTCGAACTGAAGCATGTGCCCGGCGCACGCCACCTGCCCCGTTGCCACCCGCGGCGAGGCGCGTGCGAGGTCCGAGAGGCGGTTCACCGGCCGGTCGCAGCCGATGACGAGCGTCGGGACCTCGAGGGCCGCGAGCGCGGCGCGCGCGCCACCGTCCCCGTTCCAGGCGAGGATCGCGTCCCACTCGGCGCGGGCGAGCGTGGCGGGGGTGGCCGCCATGGCTGCGACCAAGGCGTCGAAGGCGGCCTCCGCCTCCGGGTCGAGCGGCCCGGTCAGCATCCCGCGGGCGAAGGCGGTCACGACCTCGGCCGGGGGGAAGCGCGCGAGCTTCTGGCCAAGCGCGCGGCCCGTCTCCATCGCCCGGTCGCTGGCGAGGAGGTGCGCCGGGTCGAGGAGGACGGCGCCCGCCACCCGCTCGGGGTGCCTGGCAGCGAACGCGAGCGCCACCTGGCCGCCCATCGAATGGCCGATGACGACGGCGCGCGCGGGCGCGACCGCGAGGAGCGCCTCGGCGTGGGCGGGAATGGAGACTTCGGGCCCCGGAGGGCTGGCGCCGTGACCGGGAAGGTCGACGGAGACGACCTCGCGCTCGGGGAAGGCTGCGGCGACCGGCGCCATCGCCCGATGGTCCGAGCACCAGCCGTGGACGAGGAGGAAGGGCAGGCCGCGGCCTGCGCCCCGGTGGCGCACGTGGTGGAGCATGGCCTGCGCCGTGGCGCATTGGCGCGGCGCTGCCAAGTGGCGGCCTCGCGATGCCGGGAGCCCCGCGTCGGCCGATTGTGCGCGGCCGGCCGACACGGCATAAGCGCGAGCGCCGCGCCATGTCCGCTTTTCCGTGGGGCGACGTCGCCCTCATCCTTGCCCTCATCCTCCTCAACGGGGTGTTCGCGGGTGCCGAGCTTGCCATCGTCTCCTCGAAGAAGCCGCGTCTCCAGCTTCTGGCGCGAAGCGGCGTGCGCGGGGCGGCAACGGCGCTTGCGCTCCACGAGGCGCCCGGCCGGTTCCTCTCGGCGGTGCAGGTCGGCATCACCCTCGTTGGCATCGCCAACGGCGCCTTTTCGGGCGCGCGCCTCGCAGGGCCCATCGCCGAGCGCCTTGCCGCGCTGGGCGCGCCGGCCGCGCTTGCCGGCCCGGTCGCGCTCTCGGTGGTCATCATCGTCGTCACCTATCTCTCCCTCGTGGTGGGCGAGCTCGTGCCCAAGCAGCTGGCGTTGAAGGCCCCCGAGCGGGCGGCCGCGCGCGTCGCGCCTGCGATGGCGGCGCTTGCCCGGCTGTTCGCACCCGTCGTCTCCCTCCTCGATTCCTCGACCGCGCTCGTCTTCCGCCTGTTCGGGGTCAGCCGCGAGGCCGAGACCACGGTGACCGAGGAGGAGCTGCGCTCGGTGGTGGCGGAAGCCGAGAGCGCCGGCGTCATCGAGGAGAAGGAGCGCGCGCTCATCACCGGCATCATGCGCATGGCCGACCGGAGCGCCCGGGGCGTCATGACGCCCCGGGTCGAGGTGGACTGGCTCGATGCGGATGCGCCCGAGGAGGTGGTGCGCGCGCGTCTTCGCGAGACCCCGCACAGCCGGCTGGTGCTGGCGGAGGGCGCGGTCGACCGGCCGATCGGGATCATCCAGTCGCGCGACGTGCTCGCCGCCCTCATTGCCGGCGGCCCGCTCGATCTGCGCGCGCTCATGCGCAAGGCCCCGGTGGTGCCGGATGTCGCGGATTCGATGGCGGTGCTGACCGCGCTCAGGGACTCGGGCGTGCCGATGGCGTTCGTGGTTGACGAATACGGCCACTTCGAGGGGATCGTGACTCCATCCGACCTGCTGGCCGCGATTGCCGGCGAGTTCCGCTCCGACCTCGACGAGGGCGAGGAGCCTTCGATCGTGACGCGGGAGGACGGCAGCCTGCTGGTGGCTGGCGGCATGCCGGCCGACGAGCTCGCCGAGCGCCTCGGGTTCACGCTCTCCGAGGAGAGGGACTACGAGACGGTCGCCGGCTTCGTGCTGGCCGCGCTCGAGCACATCCCCGAGACTGGCGAGCATTTCGACGCGCACGGCTTCCGCTTCGAGGTGGTCGACATGGACGGGCGCAAGATCGACAAGCTGCTCGTCCGCCGGGTCGAGGCGGAGGGATGAGACCCTGGGCGGCGCTTGGCCTGCTGTTCGTCCCGTGGACCCTCGTCGCCCTGCTGCTGCTGCTGGGGATGCGGCAGGGAAGCCGGCTGGTGTTCGACCTCGCCCGCTGGTCGGGCTACGCGGCCTCCGACGTCCAGCCGCTCGCCGACGCGCTCGGCGAGGCCGGGGTGGCGGGCCAGGCGCTCGTCGTGGCCGTCTGGCTGGCCGGCAGCGCGCTTCTCGTCGCGGTCGGGCTCATCTTCAGGCGCTGAGCCCGCCGGGTTCCGCCGGGCGCGGCGACTCGCCGACGATGTGGTCCTCGAGGTCGCCGGCTTCGGTCTCGCACACCGTCCAGCCGCGCACCGAAGCGCCCGCGCGGTGCACGGCCTCCGGGTCGCCGCAGACGAGGTGGTGCCAGGCCGGCAGCGGCCGGCCTTCCGCGACGAGACGGTAGGCGCAGCTCCGCGGCAGCCAGTCGAGCGTGGGCACGAGCTCGGGGCGGAGCTCGACGCAGTCGGGCACGCGCGCCTTTCGGTTGGCATAGTCGCGGCAGCGGCAGGTCTCGCGGTCGAGCAGCCGGCAGGCGACGTTGGTCCGGAACAGCCGGCCCGTCTCCTCCTCCTCGAGCTTGTGGAGGCAGCATTTGCCGCAGCCGTCGCAGAGCGCCTCCCATTCGGCGCGCGTGAGCTCGGCCAGGCCGAAGCGTTCCCAGAAGCGCTGGCGCAGCGCCGCCATCAGCGCACGTGCGCGGCAAGCATCGCCCGCACCGCCTCCGGCTTCGCCTCGGGGCCGGCGAGGAACGCCACCGGGCGGCCCTCGGGGTCGAACAGGTAGATGACCGCCATGTGGTCGACGAGGTAGGCGCCCTCGCTCGCACCTGGCACCTTCTTCGCATAGATGCGGAAGGCCTTGAGGGTCGCTGCGATCTCCTCCTCGCTGCCGGTGAGCCCGAGGAGCCGCGGGTGAAAGTTGGCGGTGAACGCGCGAAGTGCCTCGGGCGTGTCGCGCGCGGGGTCGACGGTGATGAAGAGCGGCAGCACCGTCGCGGCCCGGCGGGGGGCCTCCTTCTCGAACAGGGCGAGACCGGCGCCGAGGTTGGCGGCATCCACCGGGCAGACGTCGGGGCAGAAAGTGTAGCCGAAATAGACGAGGCGCCACTGGCCGGCGAGGCCCGACCAGGTGACACGCCGCCCCGTCTCATCGACGAGGGAGAATTCGCCGCCGATCGCGCTGCCGGCGAGGTTCCCCTTGGCGCTTCCGCCCGGCCGCAGGAGGACGAGCGCGACGGCAAGCGCCGCGGCAACGAGGAGGATGGCAAGCGCAGGCAGCTTCAGCGAACGGGTGGCCATTGGCCAGCCCTATGGAGTATCCGGATGCGCTGCGGTAGCCTTCCACAGCAGACCAGCCATGCCAAGACCGATCGCCCTCCTCCTCCTCCTCCTTCTCGCCGCGCCGGCGGCCGCCCAGTTCTCGGATGCGTTCAACTTCCTGAAGGCAGTACGCGACCGCGACGTGCTTGCCGCCAAGGGCCTCATCGACAAGCCGGGCAGCGTCGTCATCAACACGCGGGACCGAGACAGCGGCGACACCGCGCTCCACATCGTCACGCGCCGCCGCGATGCGCCGTGGATGCGGTTCCTGATCGAGTCGGGGGCGGATGTGAACGCCCGCGACCGCGAGGGGAACACGCCGCTCATCGTCGCCGCGCAGAGCGGCTTCACCGACGGAATCCGGCTCCTTGCCGCCTTCAAGGCCAACCCCAACCTGACCAACGCGCGCGGCCAGACGGCGCTCTTCCGGGCGGTGCAGCTGCGCGACGCCGCGGCCGTCGAGCTGCTGCTGGCGATGGGCGCGGACCCCGACATCCCCGAGCACCAGACCGGCCTCAGCGCCCGCGACATCGCCGCCGCCGACCCGCGTGCCGGGCCGGTCGGCAAGCTCCTCGCCGAGGCGCCAGCCAAGCGCCGCGCCGTGACCGGTCCCACCCTCTGACGGAGGCACGCGCGTGACGCCGGAGCCGACGCCTGCGCGTCCGCGCGGGGCCCGGCCGCTCGGCCTTGACCGGCCCGGCGTTCAGGTGCGCACGCTCATCCGGATCCGCTGGGCGGCGACCCTCGGCCAGCTGGCCACCACCCTCGTCGTCGGGCTGGGGTTCGGCTTCCCGATCCCGTGGTGGCCGGTGCTCGCAGCCGTTGCCGCCGGGGTCTCGCTCAACCTCGGGCTCATCTGGCTCTACCGCGCGCAGGACCGTCTCGACGGCGCCAGCGCCTTCTGGAACCTCGCCTTCGACCTCTTCCAGATCTCTGTGCTGCTGTTCCTGACCGGGGGGCTCCTCAACCCCTTTGCGCTGTGGCTCCTGGTGCCGGTCACCATCTCGGCGACGCTGCTTTCGCTGCGGGCCACGGCGCTTCTCGTGCTGATCGCGCTCGGGCTCCTCACCCTGCTCTGGCAGCGCGCCCTGCCGCTGCCCTGGGAGGACGGGGGCATCCACTTCCCGCCGCTCTATCACCTCGGCATCTTCATGGCGATCGGCCTCGGCATGGTGTTCCTCTCCGCTTACGCGTGGCAGATCTCGGCGCAGGCGCGGCGCCGGCAGGCGGCGCTCGTTGCCACGCAGGCCGCACTCGAGCGGGAGAGCCGCATGGGGGCGCTGGGCTCGCTCGCGGCGGCCGCCGCGCACGAGCTCGGCGGCCCGCTCGGCACCATCACGCTCATTGCCCGCGACCTCGAGGAGGCGCTGGGGAACGACCCGGCGATCGGGCCCGACGTCCGCCTGCTCGCCCAGGAAGTGGCACGCGCGCGCGACATCCTCGAGCGGATCGCCGCACGCGCCGAGGCGGAGGACCCCTTCCCCGAGGTGCCCCTGCCGGCGCTGCTCCGCGAAGTGGTCGAGCCGTTCGAGCCGACGCGCGTGCCGGTTGCGATCGACGTGCCGTGGCCGCCGCGCGGCGGGCCGGTGGTCCGCCGCTCTCCCGAGCTGCTGCACGGGCTTGGCAACCTGGTGTCGAACGCGCTCCGCCACGCCCAATCGGTCGTGCGGATCTCGGGTGGCGAATCGCCGCAGGAACTGTGGGTGACGATTGTCGACGACGGCCCCGGCTTCCCGGAAGAGCTGCTTCCGCGCCTCGGCGAACCCTTTCTCGGGCCGTCGTTTTCCGGCTCGGGAAGCACCGGGCTCGGCATCTTCATCGCGACCACCCTGCTCGAGCGGACGGGGGCGCGGCTGGCCTTCTCGAACGCGCCCGAGGGCGGCGCGCGCGTGGAAATCCGCTGGGCGCGCGCCGATATCGAGGTGGCCACGCCAGCGAAGGAGGAACGCCCATGGACACCAGCCTGACCGAGGCGCAGCCCGCGGCCCATGGCACGCTGCTTCTGGCAGACGACGATACCGCCTTCCGCCAGCGGCTCGCGCTTACCCTCGGGCGGCGCGGCTTTGCCGTGACGGCCGCCGCGAGTCTTGCCGAGGCGCGTAGCCTCATCCCCCAGCTAAAGCCCGACTACGCCGTGCTCGACCTGCGGCTGGGGGACGGCAACGGCCTCGATCTCGTGGCCGAGCTGCGACAGGCGCGCGAGGACACCCGCGTCATCATCCTCACCGGCTACGGCAACCTCGCGACCGCCGTGGCGGCGGTCAAGGAAGGCGCCATCGACTATCTGGCGAAGCCGGCCGACCCGGAGGACATCGTGAACGCGCTGCTTGCGCCCGAAGGCGAGAAGCCTGAGCCCCCTGCCGAGCCGATGTCGGCGGATCGGGTACGATGGGAGCACATCCAGCGCGTCTACGAGCTGTGCGACCGCAACGTCTCGGAGACGGCGCGGCGGCTCAAGATGCACCGCCGCACGCTCCAGCGAATCCTCGCCAAGCGCTCTCCGCGCTAGGACCTTGTTGCCCCAGCGCGGCCTCGGGGCGCACCGCGCTGCCTGGCCTCCCCGGCGCTCCTCGCCCCGCCTGCCTCCGGTGGCCCGCGGCCTCTTCCGCCTTCCCCGTCCCCGGTTCCGGCGGGCTGCCCTGCCGGGCACCGAGCCGTTCGCTAAAGGGGCTCCCCGCGCCGCGGGCGGGGCGGTGCGCGTCAGCTTCCGCCGTCGTCCGGCGCGGTGCCCGCGGCCTTGTCCAGCTGCTCGGCCTGGGCCTTCAGCAGGTCGGCGTAGGCTTCGGCGTGCTCCGGGTCGTGGCGCTGGGCGGCCATCGTCGCGACGAAGCGCTGGCCCTTCGCCAGCCGCGGCGGCAGGCGCCAGCCGGTCAGCTCGGCCGCGTCGAGGGTCGGAGGCTCCTTGTCCGTCTCCGCCATTGCGCTCACTCCTTCCGCGACTCGGCCTCCGCCTCCACCTTCGCCTCCGCCTCCGGCGGCGCGTCGGCAAGGAACGGCGCCATCCCCTGCGCGCGCCCCTGAAGCCCAGCGGCCCGCACCTCGTTCCCTAGCACGGCCTCCAGGCTTCGGTCAGCTTCCACGAGGAGAAGCCCGGCAAGCCGGCGGCTCCCGCCGCTGTCGGTGAAGATGGGAAAGCCGAGCTGGCCGTGCAACCAGTCGGGGAGCAGCCGGTGCTCGTCGGCCCGCATGAACATGGCGTCCGGACCCAGGCCCTTTACTACCACGTGCGCGGGCCCCTCGGCCGCCACCACCGCCCGCGCCACGGGGGAGAAGCCGCCGAGGCTCAGCACCGCGTCCGCATCCGCTTCCCGGTTCCAGGATTCGGCGACGGCCAGCTCCTCGTCGTCGGTCAGGCGGTAGAGGCTGGCGCGCAGGTGGGCGCCCGCATCGGCAGGGTCGAGTCCTTTGCGGACCTCGGCGGCGAAGGCGGCGAGCGCAGCGCTCGCCGCCTGCGGCCGCTCGACGAGCCGCCACGAGAGGACCCGCTTCGCACGGTCCTCCGCGTCGGCGATCGCGTCCTGCGCCGTCGTCCGGTCGAGGTCGAAGCGGGTGAGCTCGATGTCGGTTGCGAGCTTCACGACGATGACGCCCGGAATGAGGGCGAGTGCTTCGGCCTGGCTGCCGAAGATGCCGGTGCGCAGCACCCGGGGGAGGTAGCGCCAGATCCAGAGCCTTTGCTCCCCCTTGTGGCTCCCCGGCTCCTCGATCGCGAAGGCGATGATGGGAATCCTGAGGCCGAGCAGGCGCTCGCTGCTCCGGCGCTGGCTGGCGAGCGCGGCGACCGGCAGGTTGGAGAGGAGACCCCCGTCGACGAAGCGGGGCCCGGGCGCGGCGCCCGCCCGGTCCTCGCGCACCCGGGCAGGCGGGAACACGAGCGGGATGCTCATCGAGGCGATGACGGCATCTGCGACCGAGTGGAAGGGCGTGCGGGTCGCGTCGAACACCTGCATGCGGCCCGAATCGATGTCGGTCGCAATGACGCGCAGCGGCAGGAAGCGGTCGTCGATGAGGTCGATGAAGCGCACGAACGGCGCTTCGCGCGCCTGGTCGCGCGTGCGCCAGCGCGGGTTGGCGGCATCGAGCGCGCGGGAGAGCAGCATCTCGAGGAAGTCGCGGCCGCGCGCGCTCGGGAACCAGGCGAGGCGGACGAGGAGGCGGAGGGGCGCCGGCATGCCCCCGCGCAGGAAGATGATGCGGCTCGCGAGCCAGGTGACGCTGCCTGCGGCCACGAGGAGGGCGAGGGTGCCGAGCTGCCCGACCGCAAGCGAGACGAGGAGCAGGGGCAGGAGGAGCCGGAGCAGGAGCCAGTCGTGATTGCCGAGCAGGAAGATCGGGCTTTCCTGGTTGCGGCGGAAGATGTTCCAGTCGCACCGGGCGTCGCGGGCGACGATTGCATCGGGCCCGTAGCCTGCGGCAACCAGCGCAGCGACGATGGCGCCGGCCGATGCGCCGGCCACCCCGAGCGGCTGGATGCCGAGGGCCTGGAGGGCGCGGAGCGCGCCGACGTGGACCACGCCTGCCGCCCCGCCCCCCTGGAAGACGACGTAGGCGTAGCGCGGCACCGCCTTCGCCGGCTCGGTTGCGTCCGCCTCCGCTTCCACTTCCGCCGGCGCTGTCACGCCTAGGCCTTGTAGAGCGCGTCGAGCCGCGGGCCGTAGAGCTCCTTGAGCACGTGCCGGCGGATCTTCATCGACGGGGTCAGCTGCGCGTTCTCGACCGAAAACGGCGCATCGGCGAGGATGACGCGCCGCACCTTCTCGGTGACGGTGAGCTGGGCGTTGACCCGGTCGACCGCGGCCTGGACGGCGCGCAGCAGCTCGGGCGACGTGCGGGCGCTCTCGGGGTCGATGCCCTGGGTCCGCGCCCATTCGGCGACGAACTCGGGGTCAGGCACCACGACACCCACGAGATGCGGGCGCCTGTCGCCGTAGACCATGGCCTGGGCGATCTCGGGCTGGAGGGTGAGCATGCCCTCCACCTTCTGCGGCGCGATGTTCTCGCCCTTGTCGTTGACGATGATGTCCTTCTTGCGGTCGGTGATGACGATGTGGCCGTCGTCGTCGAGGAAGCCGATGTCGCCCGTGTGGAGGAGCCCGTCGACGAGCACGCGCTCGGTCTCCTCCGGGTTGTTCCAGTAGCCGTGCATGACGAGCTCGCCCGCGACGAGGATCTCGCCATCCTCGGCGATCTCGACGTGGACGTCGCGCAAGGGGGGGCCGACCGTGTGCATCTTGAGCTTTGCCGCCGGCCGGTTGCAGCTGATGACGGGCCCGGCCTCGGTCTGGCCGTAGCCCTGGAGGATGGTGAGGCCGAGCGCGGAGAAGAAGCGGCCCGCCTCGGGGTTGAGCGGCGCCCCGCCCGAGACCATGGCTTTCAGCCGGCCGCCGAAGCGGGCGCGGATCTTGCGCCGGAGCGTGCGCTCGACGAGGAGGTCGGCCGGCCGGTCGAGGAGGCCGAGGCGGCCGCGGGTCTGCCGCTTCGCCTCGAGCCGGCCCGCGAGCGCGAGCATCCGCGGCGCCAGCCCGCCCTGCTTCTCGATCGCTTTCAGGATCCGCGCGCGCAGCACCTCGAACAGGCGCGGCACCACCACCATGATGGTGGGCGAGACTTCCTCGATGTTGGCGGCGAGCTTCTCGAGCCCCTCGGCATAGGCGATTTCGCCGCCGAGGCCGATCGGCAGGAACTGGCCGGCCGTGTGCTCGTAGGCGTGGCTGAGCGGCAGGAACGAGAGGAAGCGTTCGCGGCCCGTGTCGGGGAAGTCGGCGCGGATGATCTCGATGCAGCCCGCGATGTTGTGGAGGATGGCGCCATGGTGCTGGCGCACGCCCCGCGGCGCGCCGCCGGTGCCCGAGGTGTAGATGAGGCAGGCGAGGTCGGCGCGCCCCATGCTGGCCTCGGCTGCCACCTCGGCAGGCGCGGCCGGATGGCGGGCAATGAGATCGGCCATGTCGTGGAACGCGAGCGCCTCGGCCTGGACCCGCCGCAGCGGCTCCATGCCGACGAAGGTGCGGCAGGTGCCGGTCTGGAGCGCAGCCTCGACGACGCCGCGGGCGAGTTTCGCCGTCGAGACGATGGCGGCCGAGGCCCCGCTGTTGGCGAGGATGTGCGCGTGGTCGCGCACCGTGTTGGTGGTGTAGGTCGGAACGGTGATGGCGCCCGCCGCCATGATCGCGAGGTCGGCGAGGGCGAACTCGGGCCGGTTCTCCGAGACGAGCGCCACCCGGTCCCCGCGCTGGACCCCGATCGCCCGGAGCCCGCGGGCAAGGCTTGCCACCTGCCGCGCGGCCTCGGCGTAGGAGAGGCTGCGCCACGCGCCCTCTGCCTTCCGCAACAGGAACGGCGCGTCGCCCTGCCGGACCGCCTGGGTGAAGAACATCTGGACGAGGTTGTTCCAGCGCTCGGTGTCGCGGCCTTCGGCGCGCTGGGCGGCCCGCAGCCGCTCGGCCTCGAGGATGTCGTCACGCCGGCTCATGCTCCCCCTCCGCGTGGTTGGCTTGCGCCTGCGCCGGCCAGCGGCGCGGCGATCGCCGCCCCCTCGCTGCGGGGGTCGGCCGCGCCTATCCAGCCGCTGCCGGCCCGGGCGACGGCGTTGGCCTTGAGCGGCAGCGTCGCGGGCTCGACCTGGTGGCCGAGGGCCTTCCAGGTGGCGGCCATGCCCTCAAGCCGCGAGCCGGCCTCGTAGCGGATGCCGCGCCGGTCGGCCATGATCCCGGGCACGGCGAGCGCCTGGTCCACCGGCATGCCCCAGTCGATCATGGCAATCACCGCCCGGGCCACCTGGGCGATGATGGTGGCGCCGCCCGCTGCCCCGACCGCTGCCTCGAGCCGGCCGTCGGGGGCGAAGACGAGCGTCGGCGTCATCGACGAGCGCGGGCGCTTGCCCCCTTCCACCCGGTTGAGCGCCGGCCGGCCGTCGCGGGTGGGGGAGAAGTCGAAGTCGGTCAGCTCGTTGTTGAGGAAGAAGCCGCCGACGAGGAGACCGGAGCCGAACGGCGCCTCGATCGTCGAGGTCACGTTCGCCAGCCGGCCGGCGGAGTCGGCGGCGACGAGGTGCGAGGTGGCCGGCACGTCGGCAAGCCGTCGCATCGCCCTTGGACGTTCGCCATCAGGGGTGCCGGCGGTGACGGCCGGCATGGCCCGGTCTGGCCGGATGAGCGCCGAGCGGCGGGCGATATAGTCGGGCGCGAGCAGCCCGGCGACCGGCACGGGGGCGAAGTCGGCATCCCCCGTCCACGCCTCCCGGTCGGCGAAGGCGAGCCGCATCGATTCGGCAATGAGGTGCCAGGCGATGGGGTCGTCGGGCCCGCGGGCGGCAAGGTCGAAGCGCTCGAGCTGGCCGAGGATCTGGAGAAGCGCGATGCCGCCGGCCGACGGCGGGCCCATGGAGCAGATGCGCCGGCCGCGGTAGCGGCCGCAGAGCGGCGGGCGTTCGGTCACCTGGTAGGCAGCGAGGTCTTCGGCCGTGAGAACGGCGGGGTTGGCGAAGGCGGTCGCAACCGCGGAGCTGATCGCGGCCGCGATCGGGCCGGTGTAGAAGGCGTCGGGGCCATCGCGGGCGATCGTCTCGAGGGTTGCGGCAAGGTCCGGCTGGCGCAGCAGGTGGCCTTCCGGCCAGGGCCTGCCGTCGGGCCCGAGGAAGACCGCCGCGGCGGCGGGCGAGGCCGCCAGCAGGTCGGCGCGGAAGGTGGCGAAGCGGGCGAAACGCTCGGAGATGATGATGCCGTCGCGGGCCATGGCGATCGCCGGCTGGAACAGCTCGGCCCAGGGCAGCCGGCCCCAGCGCCGGTGCATCTCCGCGGCGAGGCGGACGACGCCGGGCACGCCCACCGACCGGCCGCCCGGCACTGCCTCGCGGAAGCTCATGGGCGTGCCGTCGGGCTTCAGGAAGCGGTCGGGCGTGGCCGAGGCGGGCGCGCGTTCGCGGCCGTCGAGTGTGACAAGCTCGCCTGTGGCGGGGTCGTGCCAGACGAGGAAGGCGCCGCCGCCGATGCCGCTCGCCTGGCCCTCGACGACGGTGAGCGCAATCATGGTGGCGACCGCGGCGTCGGCGGCGGTGCCGCCCTTCGCCAGCATGAGGGCACCTGCCTCGGCCGCGCGCGGGTCAGCCGCCGAGACGACCGCGGGGCCGGTTGCGGAGGCAACGGGGCGGACCCGCTGGCCCCACTGCGGCTCGTAGGTGGCAATGCCGGCCGCGGTCTCGGCGGACGGCAGAGGCGCGGGGCGCGGCTGGGGGGCACAGGCCGCGAGTGCAAGTGCCAGAAGGCCTGGAAAGAGGCGCGAGAGCATCCGCCGCCTCGCATAGGGCCGGCGGCCGGCGCGCTCAACCTGTGCCGACATCGAGCCCCACGGCGTCTGCGACCTGCGGCAGGCCATCGCGCGCGAGAAGGGCAGCAAGCCCGGCGTTGAGGCGTGCCGGAAGGTCGATGCCCTCGAAGACGAGCGCGGTGTAGAGCTGGACGGCGGAGGCGCCGGCACGGAGTTTGGCGTAGACCTGTTCCGCAGTTGCCACGCCGCCGACGCCCACGAGCGGGAGGCGGCCGCGCAGCCTTCGTGCGAACCCGCGCAGCACGGCAGTCGAGGGCGTGAAGAGCGGTGCACCCGAAAGCCCGCCTGCCTCGCCCCGGTGGCGCGAGCGAAGGCCCGGGGGCCGGGCAAGCGTCGTGTTCGAGACGATGAGGGCGGCAACGGGTGCCGCAAGCACGGCCGCGGCGATCGCGTCCATCTGCGTCTCGTCGAGATCGGGCGCCACCTTCAGGAAGAGCGGCGGGCCGCCCGGGCCCCGGGCTTCGGCAGCAGCGGCGAGCAGCTCGGGCAGCGCCTCGCCCTGGAGGCCGCGCAAGCCGGGCGTGTTGGGCGAGGAGATGTTGAGGGTGATCCAGGCGGCCCGGTCGCGCACGGCAGCGACGGCGGCGGCATAATCGGCCACCCGGTCCGGGCTGTCGCGGTTGGCGCCCACGTTGACGCCCATGCGCGGGTGCGCGCGGAGCCGGGGCAGGGCGGCCGCGATGCCGCCGTTGTTGAAGCCGAGGCGGTTGATGACGGCGCGGTCCTCGGCGAGGCGGAAGACCCTGGGCTTCGGGTTGCCGGCCTGGGGGCGCGGGGTGAGGGTGCCGACCTCGACGAAGCCGAAGCCCACCCGCAGCATCTGCTGCCAGACGCGCGCATCCTTGTCGAACCCGGCGGCGAGGCCGATGGGCGAGGGGAAGGCGAGCCCGGCGAACCGGGTTGCGAGCGACGGGGGCGGGGGAGGAGCATCGGGAAGCCCGAAGGCCTCGATGCCCGCAAGGGCAAGCGCGTGCGCGCGTTCGGGCTCGAGCTGGCGCAGCAGGCGGGAGACGAGAGTGCGCATCGAACGGTCGCGATGGCGGGCTTGTCGGATTTCTACAATCCTTCCCACCCGAGATGCGCTATATGAACGCTGCGACCCAGGGACGGGGTCCGGCAGCCGCGGCGGTCGTCCGCCGCGACCGTCGGCCCCGCCCCCACTCTCCGGCCCCGGTGCGGCCTTGCCGGCCCCCGGGGCATCTTTTTGCTGCGTCGCAGTCTCGCGGATTTGACCTTTGCCGGCGACACGCGCAGGAAGGCCCGGCCCAGACGACGAAGCTAAGGGGTCGCGATGGCAAGGCTGCGGAGCGGTTGGCTGACGGCGACTCTCGCGCAGGCGAGGGCCGGGTGAGCGCGCCCGGGATCGCGCTTCGCTACTACCCGCCGGCGCCGTCGCTGCGCGCCTTCCTCTCGAGCTACTACGTCTTCGAGTTCCCGGCAGCGGAGATGCATGACGTGCTTCGTGCCGAGCTCGCCCAGGCGCGCTTCGTCGTCGCCGGTCACGGCAGCATCGCCTATGGCAACCGGCTGTTCCAGCCGATGCCGGCTGCCAGCCTTGCCGGCCCCTCGGGGGCAGCGATCCGGTTCCACGCCTTCGGCCCCTTCCGCCTGATCGGCGCCGGGCTCCTGCCCGCCGGCTGGGCGGCCCTCGTCGGCGAGGAGGCCGCCGCCTACGCCGACCGACTCGAGGACCTCTCGGGGCTGGCTCCGGCGCTGGTTGGCCGTGCCGTCGAGCGGATGCGCGACGCGCGCGACGATCGGGCGCTCGTGGCGGCTGCGGATGCGATGTTCGAGGGGCTCGCCGCCCGGGCCCGCACGCCCCCTCTCTGGCTCACGCGGACGACCGACCGCTGGCTCGTCGAGACACCGTCGCCCGACGTCAACGTCCTTGTCGAGCGGCTCGGCATGTCGTCCCGGCAGGTCGAGCGCGTGGTGGGCCGCGTCTATGGCGCGAGC
Organism: Thermaurantiacus tibetensis; assembly: GCF_015354055.1. Lineage (GTDB taxonomy): Bacteria > Pseudomonadota > Alphaproteobacteria > Sphingomonadales > Sphingomonadaceae > Thermaurantiacus > Thermaurantiacus tibetensis. The sequence goes on along the minus strand of NZ_JACHTM010000002.1, from coordinate 238,115 downwards.
CCCAAGTTCCTCGCCCGCAAGTACCGCACGCTCCAGGCAGCGGTCCGCCTCGGCCTGGAGCCGGAGCAGGGCTGGCAGGGAGCGGCCGGCACCGCCTTCTACGACCAGTCCCACTTCATCCGCGAGTTCCGCCAGTTCGTGGGCATGACCCCGGGCCAGTTCGTGGCACGGGGCGCGCCGTGGATCACCCGGCTGGTGATTGCCAAGCGGAGCGGTGCCGAAACGCTGCCCAGGCTCATCCGCGCGAGCTGACGCGGCGGCCGACCGCCCTTCACCCCATCCTTCCGGGCAACGCTCCCCGCCGTTTCGGCCCACTTTCCGTCGCGACCCGCTTCCCGGCTTCTCCTCGCCAACCCGGCCGACGTCGCGTTGGTCGCGCCCCGGCCGCCTGCCGCGAGCCGCCCCGGCCTCCCCCCCTTCCGTCAGCGGGCGCCGGCTTTGAGCGCCTGTTCCCACGCCCGCTCGGCCAGCGGCTCGACGGTGGCCGCCATCGCCTTGGCGTGCGGGTTGGACGCCGTGCCGCGCGCCACCCGCCCGCGGATCCCGTGGACGATCGCCGCCAGGCGGAACATGTTGTAGGCGATGCAGAAGTCCATGATCGCCGCGACCTCGGCCGGGTCGCGGCCGGTGCCGGCGCAGTAGCGGGCCACATATTCCGCCTCGGTCGGGATATCGAGGGCGGCTAGGTCCGCCTCGGCCAGTCCCACCGTGCCCGACGGCGGCATGCGATACATCATGAGATGGTAGGAGAAGTCGGCGAGCGGGTGGCCCAGCGTCGAGAGTTCCCAGTCGAGCACGGCGAGCACGCGCGGCTCCGCGGGGTGGAAGATCATGTTGTCGCAGCGGTAGTCGCCGTGGACGATGGCGGTCTCGTCGCCTTCGGGAATGTTGTCCGGAAGCCAGGCCACCAGCCGATCCATTGCCTCGACCCGGCCGGCGTCGGGGATGTCCTCCTGGTAGCTTTTCGACCAGCGTGCGATCTGGCGCGCGAAGTAGTTGCCCGGCCGGCCGAAGTCCCCGAGGCCGACGGCGTCGGGGTCGATGGTGTGGAGCCAGGCGAGCGTGTCGCACATCGCCTCGAAATGGGCCCGGCGGGTCTCCCGGGGCACGTCGGGGAAGGTGCCGTCCCAGACGATCCGGCCTTCCACGCACTCCATCACGTAGAACCAGGTGCCGATAACGGAGTCGTCCGTGCAGAGGCCAAAGGGGCGGGCAACCGGAAAGCCCGTGGGGTGGAGCGCGGAGATCACGCGATACTCGCGGTCGACCGCGTGGGCGGACTTCAGCAGCTGGCCCGGCGGCTTGCGCCGCAGCACGTACGACCGGCCTGGCGTCACCAGCTTGTAGGTCGGGTTCGACTGCCCGCCCCTGAACTGGCGCACCTCGAGCGGCCCCTCGTAGCCTTCGACGTTGGCCGCCATCCATTGGGCGAGCGCGCGCTCGTCGAAGCGATGGGCCTCGCGCACGGCATCCGTGCCCTCGAACTGCCTCTGGCGGCTTGCCATCTCGGTCATGCGCTTCTCCCGCCCGCCTCCCGGGCCAGCTCCCGCCAGCCGATATCGCGGCGGAAGCAGGCATCGGCAAAGCTGATCCTTTCGATGGCGGCATAGGCTTGCTGCGCCGCCTGGGCCAGGGTCGGGGCGTGGGTGCCGACGGTCAGCACCCGACCGCCGGCCGCCACCAGCCGGCCGCGCTCGCGCCGGGTGCCGGCGTGGAAGACGGTGGCGCCGCACCCCTCGAGCCCCGAAATCTCGCCGCCGGCCGCTGGCGCCCCGGGGTAGCCGCGCGCTGCCACCACCACGGCGATGGCCTTGCCCGGCTTCCAGAGCACCTCCGCGCCGGCGAGGTGGCCGGTGGCCGTGGCATGAAGGAGGGAGAGCAGGTCGCTCTCGAGCAGGAGCATGAGCGCCTGGCACTCCGGGTCGCCGAAGCGGACATTGTATTCGACGAGCTTCGGCCCCTCGGCCGTCAGCATCAGCCCGGCGAAGAGCACGCCCGAGAAGGGGGTGCCGCGCGCGGCCATGGTGGCGAGCGTCGGGCGGATGATGCGCTCCATCGTCTCGGCCGCAAGCGCCGGCGTGAAGACCGCAGCGGGTGCATAGGCCCCCATGCCGCCGGTGTTGGGGCCGGTGTCGCCCTCGCCGAGGCGCTTGTGGTCCTGCGCGGCAAGAAGCGGCACGGCATCGGTGCCATGGGCCAGCACGAAGAAGCTCACCTCCTCGCCTGCGAGGCACTCTTCGATGACCACCCCGGCGCCGGGGGAGGCGAACAGGGCCTCGAGCGCGGCCTCGGCCTCGGCCAGCGTGGCCGCCACCGTCACGCCCTTGCCGGCGGCAAGGCCATCGGCCTTGACGACGATCGGCGCACCGCAGCGGCGGACATGGGCGAGTGCTGGCGCAAGCGCGTCGAAGCGGGCCCAGGCGGCGGTCGGGATTCCGGCCTCGTCGCAGAGCGCCTTGGTGAAGGCCTTGGAGGCCTCGAGCCGGGCGGCCGCTGCCGAGGGCCCGAAGACGGGGATGCCGGCTGCAAGCACCGCGTCGGCAACGCCGGCGACGAGCGGGGCCTCCGGGCCGACCACCACGAGGTCGACGCCGCGGTCCCGGGCAAAGCGGGCGACAGCCTCCGGGTCGAGGATGTCGAGCCCGGGCTCCACCATGCCGAGCGCGGCCATCCCGGGGTTGCCGGGGGCCGAAAGCAGCCACCCAAGGCGCGGCGACTGGGCCAGCTTCCAGGCCAGTGCATGCTCGCGCCCGCCGCTGCCGAGGAGAAGAACGCGCAACCTGTCCGTGGGCCTGTCCATGGCCGCGGCGCCTAGGCGAGGCGGGGCGTGGCGAAAAGCCCCGGCAGCGCGTGCCCGTGGGAGGCCCTTGGCGGGTCGTCCGCGTCCGGGCTAGGCAGGGGCATGGCGAGCGCGCCTGCGAACATTCCGGAGCTCAGCGTCTCCGAGCTGTCGGCGGCCCTGAAGCGCACCGTCGAGGCCGCCTTCGGCCTGGTGCGGGTGCGGGGCGAGATCTCGGGCTTCAAGCGCCATGGCTCGGGCCACCTCTACTTCGCGCTGAAGGACGCCGACGCCGTGCTCGACGCCGTGATGTGGCGCGGCACGGCGCAGGGCCTGACCTTCCGCCCGGAGGACGGGCTCGAGGTGGTGGCAACGGGGCGGCTCACCACCTACCCCGGCCGCTCGCGCTACCAGATCGTGGTCGAGCGGCTCGAGCCCGCAGGCGTGGGAGCGCTGCTGGCGCAGGTGGAGGAGCGCAAGCGGCGGCTTGCCGCCGAGGGCCTGTTCGACGCTGCGCGCAAGCGGCCGCTGCCGTTCCTGCCCGAGCGCATCGGAATCGTCACGTCGCCGACCGGCGCCGTCATCCGCGACATCCTCCATCGCCTTGCCGACCGCTTTCCGCGCGAGGTGCTGCTGTGGCCGGTGCCGGTGCAGGGCGAGGGCGCGGAGCAGCGCATCGCCGCGGCCATCCGCGGCTTCGCCCGCCTGCCCGCTGAGCGTCGGCCCGACCTCCTCATCGTGGCGCGCGGCGGCGGCTCGATCGAGGACCTGATGCCATTCAACGCCGAGGAGGTGGTGCGGGCGGCAGCCGAATCGCCGATCCCGCTCATCTCGGCCGTCGGCCACGAGACGGATACGACGCTCATCGACTTCGCGGCCGACCGGCGCGCGCCCACGCCCACGGCGGCTGCCGAGATGGCCGTGCCGGTGCGCGCGGACCTCGAGCTCCGGGTGGCGGAGACGGGGCTCCGCCTGCGCCAGGCCATCGCCCGCCGGCACGGCCTGCTCGCCGAGCGCGTCGCCGGCCTCGGGGCCCGGCTGCCGCGGCCGGCCGCGCTCCTCGAGGTCCGCCGCCAGCGGCTTGACGACGCCGCCGAGCGGCTGCCGCGGGCAGTGCGGGCCCTTGCCGGGCGGGCGCGCGAGCGGTGCGACCGGGCTGGCGCGGCGCTTCCCGGTGCGCTTGGCCTGCGCGTCGCCCGCGCGCGGACGCGGCACGCGGCGGTTGCCGGCCGGCTGCGGCCGGAGCTGCTTCTGGCACGGCTGGAGCGGGGCCGGCAGGCGCTCGAGGCCACCTTCCGGCTCGCCGCCTCGCTCTCGCCCGATGCAACCCTTGCGCGGGGCTACGCGCTGGTGCTTGGCCCGGATGGCAGGCTGCTTCCCGACGCTCCTGCCGTGCGGAAGGCGGGAGATGTTCGCCTGCGCCTGCGCGACGGCGAGGTGGAGGCGAGGGTGGGCGGGCCGCAGGCGCCGGCTCAGGGCCGGCTGTTCTGAGGGTCTGGCGATGGGCGGGCCGAGGAGACGAACGACGTGAGGTGCAGGGGATGCTGAACCTTTCCGCCGGCCGACGGGCGCGGCTGCGCTACCTGCCCGGTTCCTACGAAGTGCTGGAGCAGGGCGACCACGTGGTCTGTGCGGTGACCGGCGAGCCCATTCCGCTCGCCTCGCTGCGCTACTGGAGCCGGGAGCTGCAGGAAGCCTACCGCGACGCCGAGGTTGCCAACCGCCGCTACCGCGAGGCGCGCGCCCTCGGGCTGCTGTGAGGCGCCGATACGTTCTGGCAGCCGGGCTGCTTCTCGCGCTGGGAGCACCTGCGCTCGCCGCGCCGTTCCGCATCGAGGGCCGCTTCACCCCTGGCGGGCTGGTGCGAGTGGAGCTGCCGCCCGGCGCGCGCGACTTCCGCGCGAACGGCGTGGCCGTGCCGGCGGCGGCACCGGGCGTCCATCTCCTGGGCTTCGGTCGTGACGAAACAGGCACGGTTCGCCTCACCGCCCGCGCAGCCGACGGCACGCTCCTCGTGACCGATGTTCCGCTTACACCGCGCACCTTCCGGGTCCAGCGGCTGCCCGCGCTCGGCACCACGGATGCCCCTTCGCCCGAATGGGTGGTGCGGCGGGAGACGGAGATTGCCCGCACAATCGCCGCCAAGCGGGTGATCGCGAGCCGGCCGGGAGAGGCGAGCGGCTGGCGGGAGCAGTTCCGCCTGCCAGTCTCGGGGCGGATCACCGGGGTCTACGGCTCGCAGCGCATCTTCGGCGAGCTGCCGCGCAACCCGCATTGGGGGCTCGACATCGCTGCACCCACGGGAACGCCGGTCCGGGCGCCGGCCTCGGGCATCGTCCGGCTTGCCGACGGGCCGTTCCTGATCGAGGGCAACCTCGTGCTCCTCGACCACGGTGCCGGGCTGGTCTCGGTCTACATCCATCTCCACGAGCTGCGGGTAAAGGCAGGGGATGCCGTCCGCGCCGGCGACGTGCTCGGCACCGTCGGCAGCACCGGCCGCTCGACGGGGCCGCACCTCCACTGGGGCCTGTCGCTGCTCCGCGCCGGAGAGGGTCAGGCGCCGTTCCAGGAGATCCGGCTCGACCCGGCGCTCCTGGTCGAGGCGCGCTGACCCGAACTGTTGCGGGCGCGCCACAGCGCCCTGGCCTCCGCGCGTCGGTCATGCGTCGGCCGCTTTACAGCTTTGCGGCAGTTCGGAGATAGGACGGGCGTTGAAGGCAGCCGGAAGGGCTCCGCTGCCGCTTGCGCCGGCGCCTCGCGCCGGATCGGGAAGGGGATCAGATCATGACCTATGTCACGCGCGTGGCGCTCCGGGGCGGGGTGGCCTCGCTTGCGCTTGCCATCGGGGCGTTCACGGCGCCCGCCGTTGCCCAGAGCACGGCCTCGGCGGAAGCGTCCGACACCATCATCGTGACCGGCACCCGCATCGTCCGGCCGAACATCGAGCAGTCCAGCCCGGTCTCGGTCATCGACGAGACCGAGATCACCTTCCGCCAGCCGCTCGCGGCCGAGGAATTCCTGCGCGAACTGCCGGGCGTGGCCCCCAACATCGGCCCGGCGGTCAACAACGGCACCAACGGCTCGGCCCAGATCGACCTGCGCGGCCTCGGCGCCAACCGGAACCTTGTGCTCCTCGATGGCCGCCGCGTCGTGCCGGCGACGACGGCGGGCGTCGTCGACCTCAACAACATCCCGGTCGCCCTCATCGAGCGGGTCGACGTGCTGACCGGCGGTGCCTCCACGCAGTACGGCGCCGACGCGATTGCGGGCGTCGTCAACTTCATCACCCGGCGCAACTTCACCGGCGTCGACAGCACCTCGACCATCGGTCTCGCCGAAGAGGGTGACGGGCGGATCTTCCGGACCGACCTCACGCTCGGCGCGAGCTTCGACGACGGCCGCGGGAATGTGGTGCTCTCGATCGGCTACTCGGATTCGAACCCCGTGCTCCAGGGCGACCGCCCGTGGGGCTTCGAATCCCTGTCGTCGACCACCGGGCGGCCCCAGGGTTCGGCGACGGCAACGCCGGCCACCATCCTCTTCCCGTTCACTGCAGCCGTGAACCCGGAAGCGGGCCGGCTCGACCTCGGGCGCACCACCAACTACAACTTCAACCCGCTCAACGTCTACCAGACGCCGCTCGAGCGCTACTCGATCTTCGTCAAGGGCAACTACGAGATCTCCGACCGGGTCGAGGTCTATGCCCAGGCGCAGTATGTGCAGTCGATCGTCGACCAGCAGATCGCGCCCTCCGGCACCTTCTTCTCGACGGTGAACCTGCCCATCTCGAACCCATTCCTGACGCCGACGATGCGCGAGCAGCTCTGCGCGGGCTACGGCATTTCGCCCGCGGATTGCGCCGTCGCAGCCACGGTCACCAATCCGAACGCGCCGGGCTACATCGAGCGGCCGATCCAGATCGGCCGGCGCTTCACCGAAGCCGGTCCGCGCCGCACCAACTTCAACACCGACATGTTCCAGGTGACCGCCGGCGCGCGCGGGCCGCTCACCGAGAACATCGACTGGGACGTCTATTTCTCCTACGGCGAATCCCAGCGGACGAACACGTCGCAGGGTCAGGGCCTGCGCTCGCGTCTCCAGCAGGCGCTTCGGGCGCGTGACCGGAACACCTGCGTCGACACGTCGAACGGGTGCGTGCCGATCAACCTGTTCGGCGCCGACGGCTCGATTACGCCGGCCATGTTCAACTTCCTGAACGTCGCGACCTTCAGCTTCAACAAGCAGCAGTTCATGACGATCCAGGGCACGCTCACGGGCGACATCGGCTACACGACGCCCTGGGCCTCGAACCCGATCGCCTTCGCGTTCGGCGGCGAATACCGGAAGTACAAGGGCGCAACCGGCGGCGACGGCCTCTCGGCCATCTCCGGCGAAGTGCTCGGCGCTGGCGCGCCGGCCCTTCCGATCCGCGGGCAGTATGACACCCGCGAATTCTTCGTGGAAGTGAACGCTCCGCTTGTTGCCGACAAGCCGTTCATCCAGGAGCTGACCATCGAGGGCGGTGCCCGCTTCTCCGACTATTCGACGAGCGGCACCAACTGGACCTACAACGCCGGCGGCGGCTGGTCGCCGGTGCCGGGGGTCCGGATCCGCGGCAACTACGCCCGCGCCGTGCGCGCCCCGAACCTCGGCGAGCTGTTCCAGCCGCAGGTCACCTTCCTCACCAACCGGACGGTGGACCCGTGCCAGCTGGCGCTTCCGCTCGGCAACCCGACCGTCCGCGCCCTCTGCGAGGAGCAGCTCCGTCTCGTCGGCGCGCCGCTCAGCCTCATCGGCACGATCCCGGCGCCGATCGCCGGCCAGATCAATGCCACCTCGGGCGGCAACCCCGATCTCGACCCCGAGATCGGCACGACCTGGACGGCGGGCGTGGTGCTCCAGCCGAGCTTCCTTGCCAACTTCACGGCCACCATCGATTACTACAAGATCCGGGTGGCCGATGCGATCAGCTCGCCCTCGCAGGCGGACGTGATCGACGGCTGCTTCGGCCAGTCCGACCCGCGCGACCCGCGCTGCCTCTCGATCCGGCGCAACCCGCTGACCGGGAGCCTCTCGGGCCCGAACGACACGACCTTCGGTCCGTTCCTCGGCTCGTCGAACCTCGGCAAGATCGCGACCGACGGCATCGACTGGTCGCTCAGCTGGCGCGCACCGATCGGCGAGCACACCTTCGGCATCTCGATGATCGGCAACTACACGATCTCGAACAAGTTCCAGGCGACCCCGACCTCGCCCAACCGCGAGTGCGCCGGCTACTATTCGATCTCGTGCGGCCCGATCCTGCCGAACCTGTCGTTCCAGGTGCGGCCGACGCTGAGCCTCAAGACCGGGACCGACATCTCGCTTCGCTGGCGCTACATCGGGGCGGTGGAACTGGAGCCGCTGGTCAACAAGGCGACCATCTTCGACGCCTACGAGTCGATCGACGCCTACAACTACATCGACCTCGCCATCGGCCAGCAGATCGGGGAGAATGTCCGGGTGACCTTCTCGGTCGAGAACCTCGCCGACAAGGATCCGCCGGTCGTCGGCAACACGGTGGGCACGACCGCCTTCAACAGCGGCAACACCTACCCCACCACCTACGACGCCATCGGCCGGAAGTATCGCCTCGGTCTCAACCTTCGCTTCTAGTCGGGGCGTCTCATCGGGGATGGGGGCGGGTCTGGCAGCGGGCCCGCCCCTTTTCGCTGCCCGGGTGCTTGACAGCCGGGCCCTGCGTCCGCGAGGGGCGTCGCCATCCCAACCGGAGGGCTCCCGTTGCGCGTTCCCGTCTTCGCCACCCTGTGCCTGCTGGCCATGCCTGCACGTGCCGAGGAGCCCGCGCCGGCGAAGCTCGACCGCAGCCATCCCGACTATGTGCGCTGCGAGACGATCACCGCGATCGGCAATCGTGCGAAGCGCGAGCGCGTCTGCAAGACCAACGCCGAGTGGAAGCGCCTGGCCGAGAACGCTCGCGGCAACGCGCGCGACGTGCAGGAGCGGGGGACGACCCTCTCCAACCCCGGAAACTAGGGAAGGGCTGCGGGCCTAGGCCGCCCGGCTCACGACTTCCGCCTCGACTTCCGGCACCAGGAGCAGCGCGCCGTCGGCGTCCTCGACACGGATGGTCGTGCCGTCGGGGACGGTGCCCGAGAGCAGCAGGTCGGCAAGCGGGTCGACCAGGTGGCGCTGGATCGCGCGCTTCAGCGGCCGGGCGCCATAGACCGGGTCATAGCCGACGCGCGCGAGCCACGCCCGCGCCGCCTCGGTCACGTCGAGGCGGATCTTGCGGTCCTTGAGCAGGGCTTCCACGCGCCTGAGCTGGATGTCGACGATCTTCCCCATGTGCTGCGGCGCGAGCCGGTGGAAGAGGATGATCTCGTCGAGCCGGTTGAGGAACTCGGGGCGGAAGGCAGCCCGCACCGCCTCCATGACCTGGGGCTCGGCCTGCTTCACGTCGGCGCCGTCGGGAAGCGCGGCGATGTACTGCGAGCCGAGGTTCGAGGTGAGGATGATGATGGTGTTCGAGAAGTCGACGGTGCGGCCCTGGCCATCGGTCAGCCGGCCGTCGTCGAGTACCTGGAGGAGCACGTTGAACACGTCCGGGTGCGCCTTCTCCACCTCGTCGAAGAGCACCACCTGGTAGGGCCGGCGGCGCACGGCTTCGGTGAGCACGCCGCCCTCGTCATAGCCGACATAGCCCGGAGGCGCGCCGATGAGCCGGGCGACCGAGTGCTTCTCCATGAATTCCGACATGTCGATGCGGACCATCGCCTGGTCGCTGTCGAACAGGAACTCGGCCAGCGCCTTGGTGAGCTCGGTCTTGCCGACGCCGGTGGGCCCGAGGAACAGGAAGGAGCCGAGCGGCCGGCCCGGATCCTTGAGCCCCGCGCGCGAGCGGCGCACCGCGCGCGCCACCGCCCGCACCGCGTCATCCTGGCCGACGACGCGCGCGGCAAGCCCTTCCTCCATGTGAAGGAGCTTCTCGCGCTCGCCCTCCATCATCTTGGCAACCGGCACACCCGTCCAGCGCGAGACCACCTGGGCAATGTCTTCCGCCGTCACCTCCTCGCGCACCATCGCCTCGGCCGAGGCCTTCTCGGCTTCGGCCAGACGCCGCTCGAGGTCGGGAATGATGCCGTAGGTCAGCTCGCCGGCGCGGGCGTAGTCGCCATTGCGCTGCGCCTGCTCCACCTGGAGGCGGGCAGCCTCGAGCTCCTCCTTGAGGCGCGTCGCCGCTGCGAGCTTCTCTTTCTCGGCCGCCCAGCGGGCCGAAAGCTCGGCGGCTTCGCCTTCGAGCCGGGCGAGTTCGGCCTCGAGGGTGGCGAGCCGGTCCTTCGAGGCAGGGTCGGTCTCCTTCCGCAGCGCCTCGCGCTCGATCTTCATCTGGATGATGCGGCGGTCGAGCGCTTCGATCTCCTCGGGCTTCGACTCCACCTCCATCCGCAGGCGCGAGGCAGCCTCGTCCATGAGGTCGATCGCCTTGTCGGGGAGGAAGCGGTCGGAGATGTAGCGGTTCGAGAGCGTGGCTGCCGCCACGATCGCGCTGTCGGTGATGCGCACGCCGTGGTGCAGCTCGTACTTCTCCTTCAGCCCGCGCAGGATCGAGATCGTGTCCTCGACCGAGGGCTCGCCCACGTAGATGGGCTGGAAGCGCCGCTCGAGCGCCGGGTCCTTCTCGACATGCTTCCGGTATTCGTCGAGCGTGGTCGCGCCGATGCAGTGCAGCTCGCCCCGCGCCAGGGCGGGCTTCAAGAGGTTCGAGGCATCCATCGCGCCCTCCGACTTGCCCGCGCCGATCAGCGTGTGCATCTCGTCGATGAAGAGGAGGATGTTGCCTTCATCCGCGCGGACCTCGTCCAGCACGGCCTTCAGGCGCTCCTCGAACTCGCCGCGATACTTGGCCCCGGCGATGAGGGCGCCCATGTCGAGCGCGAAGAGCGACTTCTGCTTGAGCCCGTCGGGCACGTCGCCATTGACGATGCGCTGGGCGAGCCCCTCGACGATCGCGGTCTTGCCCACCCCCGGCTCGCCGATGAGGACGGGGTTGTTCTTGGTGCGCCGGGCGAGCACCTGGATGGTGCGCCGGATCTCCTCGTCGCGGCCGATGACGGGGTCGAGCTTGCCCTCGCGGGCGGCGGCCGTCAGGTCGCGTGCATATTTCTTCAAGGCCTCGTAGCTGTCCTCGGCGGTAGCCGATTGCGCGGTGCGGCCCTTGCGAAGGGCCTGGATCACCTGCTCGAGCGCCTGCGGCGTCACGCGTGCCGCCTGCATGGCCCGGCCCGCTTCGGTGCCGGTCTGGATCGCGCAGGCCTGCAGCAGCCGCTCCACCGTCACGAAGGAGTCCCCGGCCTTGGCTGCGGCCTGCTCGGCCGCGTCGAGCACGCGCACGGCATCGGTGTCGAGCCCCACCTGGTTGGCTCCCGACACCTTCGGCAGGCTGGCGAGCTGGCGCTCGACCTCGGCGCGGGCCGCGGCGGCATCTCCCCCGGCGCGGGCGATGAGCCCGGCCGCCACGCCCTGCTCGTCATCGAGCAGGGCCTTCAGCAGATGGGCGGAGCCGATCCGCGGGTGTCCCTCACGGATGGCGATGGTCTGCGCCGCCTGGAGGAACCCGCGCGCCCGCTCCGTGAACTTCTCGAGATTCATGTGCTGCTGCTCCTGTTTGCCAAGGATATAGTGTGGCCGTCAGGCAACAGAAGGGGGCAGGCGACGGCCGACCAGCCACGCGAAGACGAAGCCGCCCACAAAGCCTCCCAGGCTCATGAGGAGGAAGCCGGGCACGGTACGGGCACCGGCAAGCGCCGAGAAGCCGAAGGCCAGGCGCAGCCCGAGCAGGAAGGCGGTAGTCGCCGCCCAGCCGGCGAGCGGGTAGGCGAGCGCGGAGAGGAGCTTGCCCACGCGCCGCCGCAGGACCGCGGCGACTGCGAAGGCGACGAGAAGGGCCCCGGCGATCACCGGCGCGAGCGTGGGGGCAAGGCCGAGGAGGTCCCGGGCGATTCCGGAAAGGCGCACGGGAAGGGGGAGCGCGACGTCAAGGTCGGCGAGCGCGGCCTGCACCATCAGGCTGTGGGCAAGGCTCATCGCTGCGAGCGTGACGAGAACCGCCGCCGCGAAGGCAAGGAGGCGCCGCCCCCAGCGCGCTGCCATGCCGCCCGCCTTCTCCGCTGCCATGCCCGCCATCGGCCCTCCTTGCCCCTGCCGCAGGCCCTCGTGTAGCGGAAGGTCAAACCGGCGGCGAGGGGCCCCATGCGCATCATCCTGTGGCTGCTGTTGCTGTTCGCGGCTCCGGCAGCAGCGCAGGCGCTCCGGACAGAGGTGGTCGCCGGCGGGCTGGACCACCCCTGGTCGATTGCCTTCCTGCCCGACGGCAGTGCCCTCGTCACCGAACGCGCTGGCGGCCTGGTTCGGATTGCCGGCGGCCGGGTGATGCGCATCCGCGGCGTGCCGCGGGTGCTGACGGGCGGCCAGGGCGGCCTGTTCGACGTGCGCCCTCATCCGCGCTTTGCCGAGAACCGCCTCGTCTATCTCTCCTATGCTCACGGTTCCCCCCGCGCGAACGGCACCCGGCTTGCCCGCGCCCGGCTCGAGGGGGACCGGCTCGTCGGCCTCGAGGTGCTTTGGACGGCGACTCCAGCGAAGCGCGGCCTCGTCCACTATGGCGGGCGCTTCCTGTTCCTGCCCGACGGCACCATTCTGCTGACCACCGGCGACGGCTTCGACTTCCGCGAGGACGCGCAGCGCCGGACGAGCCCGCTTGGCAAGGTGATGCGCCTGACCGAGGCAGGCCGGCCGGCGCCCGACAATCCCTTCGCCGGCACGGAGGGGGCGCTTCCCGAGATCTGGACGCTCGGCCACCGCAACCCGCAGGGCCTCGCCTTCGATGCCGTGCGCGGGCTGGTCTACGCTCACGAGCATGGCCCGCGCGGAGGCGACGAAGTGAACATCCTCGTCCCCGGGCGCAACTATGGCTGGCCGGTGGCGACCCGCGGCCGCGACTATTCGGGCGCGACCATCTCGCCCTATCGGCGCTATCCGGGCATGGAGGAGCCGCTCCTCGACTGGACGCCCTCGATCGCGCCGTCGGGGCTCGCCGTCTATCGTGGTGCCATGTTCCCCGAATGGACAGGAGACCTGCTCGTCGGCGCCCTCGTCGACCGCGAGGTCCGCCGCGTGCGGCTGTCTCCCGACGGGCGGCAGGTGCTGGGCCAGGAGTCCCTGCTCAAGGCGGCAGGCGCGCGGATCCGCGACGTGGCGGTGGCACCCGATGGCGCGGTCTGGCTCGCCACCGACGCGCCCGACGGCCAGGTGCTGCGCGTGTCGCGGCGCTAGGGCGATGACCATCCGCCACCCCGGCGCGGACGAGGCCGACGCGGTCATGGCAACGCTCGTGGCTGCCTTCGCGACCGACCCGGTTTCGCGCTGGGTCCTGCCCGGCCGAGCCCAGTATCTGCGCCTCTTCCCGCACGTGCTCAAGCACATGGGCGGCGCAGCGCTCTCGCTCGGGACGGCCCTCGCGACCGAGGATGGGCGCGCTGTCGCGCTGTGGCTGCCGCCCGGCCACGGCCCCGACATGGGCGCGCTGGCCATGGCCTTCGCCGACGCCGGGGTGATGCCGCCGGACGACGCGCCCGCCTTCTTCGCCGCCATGGCCGAGGCGCACCCCGGGGTGCCCCACTGGTATCTGCCCTTCATCGGAGTCGACCCGGTGGCGCAGGGGCGGGGCCTTGGCTCGGCGCTGATGGAGGCGGCACTCGCCCGCCTCGACCGCGACCGTCTCCCCGCCTATCTCGAGAACAGCAATCCCAGGAACCGCGCGCTCTACGAGCGCTTCGGCTTCCGGGTGGTCCGCGACATCCAGATCGGTGCGAGCCCGCTCATGCAGCCGATGTGGCGCCCGGCCCGCTGACGCGCCCACTGGCCTTCAGGGCGTCGGCGCGGCGGGCGGGGGAGAGCGCGGCGGGGCGCGGGCCGGGTCGGCGAGGAAGCGGAGCGAGAGGCCGCGTACGCCGAGCACCGCTCCCGGCTCCGGTCGGGCCCGGCGCGCATCGACGACGGTCACGAGGCCGCTGCCGACGACCGCGAGCCGGCCCCCCGCGACGACGAGCGCGGTGTCCTCGTCGATGCCGTAACCGAGGCGCGCCCGCGGCGGGAGCGCCATCAGCGCGGCGACGAGCCGGGGCAGCCGGTCGCGCGCGTTGAAGTGCTGGTCGACGAGGCCGGTGGCAAGCAAGCCGAGGCCGGGCGCGAGATCGACGAACCCGGCCCCCTGCCGGCCTGCAGCGGCTGCGGCGAGGGGGTCGCCGCCGGCGATCATCGGATCCGACATGGCGGCTGCGCCCGCCGACGTGCCGGCGATCACCGCTCCCTCGCGGTGGCGGCGGCGGATGAGGGCGAGCATGGGGGTGTCTCGGCCGTCGGGCGCCCGGAGCAGCCTTGCCAGCACTGCCTGGTCACCGCCGGTGAACCAGATGGCGCCGGCGTCGGCGATCTTCGCCAGTTCCGCGTCGCTCGCGCCACCTTCCGCCCACTGCGTCTCGTCTTCCGGCGTTGCCGGGTCGTCGGCGGCGGCGATGCGGACGAGGCGGATGTCCGAAGGGTCAGCGCCATGGGCCAGGAGCAGGGCGCGCGTGCGTTCAAACGCCTCGGCAGGCACGCCGGAAGCCGCCGGCACGATGGCGATGGCAGGGTTGCCCGCGGGGCGGCGGTCGAGGACGGCGCGGACCAGTGCCGCGTTGGTGTCGGCAATCGCGCCGCCGGCCATAACGAGCGGGCCGCGCGCGGCTGCGGATGCAGGAAGGGCGGCAGCGAGGAGGGCGACGACGAAGGCGGCCGGGGGACGCATGGTGCCCGCCTGCGCCAGAGCGTCCGGCGCTGCAAGGCCCCCGTATGCCTGCCCGCGGAGCCGAACGGAAGGCCCGCCCTTCCAAGGGAAGGGCGGGCCCGGGGCGGAAGGGATCAAGCTCGTCAGGAGCAGGGCTGGGTGCCGAAGGTCTTCAGCGGATGGTTCGTGATCACCCGGTTGTTGCACGCCACGGTGCCGGGGTTCGGGAACTCCGCCCGCTGGGTGATGTAGGGAAGGCCGAACCGCTCGATCCCCTCGATCAGGTTGCCGCGGACCTCGCAATCGGTGCAGTGCGCAAGGGCAATGCCGTGCGCGTGATCGGTGCGGACGGTGTTGTCGAGGAAGCGGACTCGCTCGGCGCTGAAGGTTCCGTGCATGGTCAGCCCTTGGCAGGCACCAAGCCCGGGCGCGTGCACGACGTTGCGGGCGACAAGGATGTCCCTGAGCGGGGGGCTTCCTGCCCAGTTCCACATTTGCAGGCAGTCCGGATGGTCGCCGTCGCGCCAGGTGCCCTCAAGCGCCGTGCACGCGCTGCGGGAAATCGGGCTCGAGCCGATGCGGACACCGTCCCGCCAGCAGGTCGACCAGCGCGGGGAGAAGTTCTCGAAGCGGTTGCCGCGGATGACCGCGCCCTGGACCCCGGCAAGGTTGATGCCATCGGACAGAAGCCGGGTGAACAGCGAGTTCGCGACCGTCACGTTGTTCGAGCGGGTGAAGGTGGCAGCGCGCATGGCGTGGCGGAAAGTGACGCCGCTGAAGCTGAGGTTCTCGCCGCCGTCGACGCTCAGACCCCGCTGGTTGATCCAGTTTCCGTCCGGCTCGAGGCCGCCGATCGCCTCGATCGTGCCGCCGATCCAGGTGAGGTTCCTGATGCCGTTCATGCGCAGGCCGATGATGGTCGCCGGGCCGCGCTGGCCCGTGGCGAGAATGGTGATCGGCAGCGTGCGGCCGCTGAGCGCCATGTTGGTGCAGGTGCCGTGGATCTGAACGACCGCATTGGCGGGGGCGGTACGAAGGACGCCGGGCAGTTCCGAGCAGTGGATGACGGTGGCGCCGGCGAGCGTCGCTTGCGCGTGGGTTGGCGCGGGGGTGATGAGGGGAGCAGCGAGGGCAGCCGCCAGCGTTCCCAGAAAGATGGGCTTCATGGATCGTCTCCTGCCGAACAGTCTGAAGCAGTTGCGTGACGTGATCTGTCACGCTTCCGCCCTGCTCTGGAGACGGCGGCGGATGGTGCCAATAAAGAACAATCGTCGTGAGCGCGAACGTAATTCTGACAGTCTTTAGCGTAGTCTGCTAGAAGTATTTACCTTGGATTTTCGTGAAAGGTGAGAACCATGAACAAGTTCTTGGTTTGCAAGCAGGAAGATAACGCCGGTTTTCCGAACGGAGATTGAGGCCCCGCGATCGCCCCGCCGCCGGGGCAGGGGGCGGGGCCAGCCAAGGCACGCGGCCCGGGCGTCCGTGGACGGGACCGGCCCGCGCTTCTGACGCGGTCATGCCAAGGAGCGACGGCGCGCCGACGAGCCGCGCGCTTATGCGCCGGGCCTTCGTGCGGCGGGACGGCCTGCCGCCCGCACGGCGCCTCTCCGGGCGTCAGGCCTTGTGTTCGCTCGGTGTCCGGCGGGCGCTGCGGCCCTTGCGCGTCTTGCGGCTCGGGGCTGCCGGCGTGATCTCGAACGCGAGCTTTCCGTCCTTCAGGTGTACCCGCACCTCACCCCCGTGGACCAGCTTGCCGAACAGGAGCTCGTCGGCGAGCGGGCGCTTGATCTCCTCCTGAATGAGGCGCGCCATGGGCCGCGCGCCGTAGAGCTTGTCGTAGCCGCGCTCGGTGAGCCACGCCTTCGCCTCGTCGGAGAGTGAGATGTGGACATCGCGGTCCGCAAGCTGGAGCTCGAGCTCGAGGATGAACTTGTCGACCACGCGGGCGACGACCTCGGGCGGGAGATAGTCGAAGGCGACGACGGCATCGAGCCGGTTGCGGAATTCGGGCGAGAACATCCGCTTGATCGCCTCCTGGTCCTCGCCCTCGCGGCTGACCGCGCCGAAGCCGATCGCCTCGCGCGCCATGTCGGCGGCACCCGCGTTGGTCGTCATGATGAGGATGACGTTGCGGAAGTCGACCGTCTTGCCGTGGTGGTCGGTCAGCTTGCCGGCATCCATCACCTGGAGGAGGATGTTGAAGAGGTCGGGGTGGGCCTTCTCGATTTCGTCGAGGAGGAGCACGCAGTGCGGGTTCTGGTCGACCGCGTCGGTCAAGAGGCCGCCCTGGTCGAAGCCGACATAGCCCGGCGGCGCGCCGATCAGCCGGCTGACCGAGTGCCGCTCCATGTATTCCGACATGTCGAACCGGTGGAGCGGGATGCCGAGGAGGGCAGCAAGCTGGCGCGCGACCTCGGTCTTGCCGACCCCGGTGGGGCCGGAGAAGAGGTAGGAGCCGATCGGCTTGTTGGGGTCGCGAAGGCCTGCGCGGCTGAGCTTGATGGCCGAGGCCAGCTGGGTGATCGCCGTGTCCTGGCCGAAGACGACGCGCTTCAGGTCCTGCTCGAGGGTGTGGAGGAGCTTCTTGTCGTCGGTCGAGACCGACTTCGGCGGGATGCGCGCCATGGTCGCGACCACCGCCTCGATCTCCTTCACGCCGATGACGCGCTTCCGCTTGGCCTCGGGCAGCAGCATCTGCGCCGAGCCGGATTCGTCGATGACGTCGATCGCCTTGTCGGGGAGCTTGCGGTCGTTGATGTAGCGCGCCGAGAGTTCAACCGCCGACTTGATGGCATCGGGCGTGTAGCGCACCTTGTGGTGCTTCTCGAAGGCCGCCTTGAGACCGGTCAGGATCTTGACCGTGTCTTCCACCGAGGGCTCGTTCACGTCGATCTTCTGGAACCGGCGCAGGAGCGCCCGGTCCTTCTCGAAGTGGTTGCGGAACTCCTTGTAGGTGGTCGACCCGATGCAGCGGATCGTGCCGCCCGAAAGCGCGGGCTTGAGCAGGTTGGAGGCGTCCATCGCCCCGCCGGAAGTGGCGCCGGCGCCGATCACCGTGTGGATCTCGTCGATGAAGAGGATGGCGTGGGGAAGCTTCTCGAGCTCGGCGACCACGTTCTTGAGGCGCTCCTCGAAGTCGCCGCGGTAGCGGGTGCCGGCGAGCAGCGCGCCCATGTCGAGCGCGTAGATGACGGCGGGCTTCAGCACGTCGGGGACGTTGCCCTCGACGATCTTGCGCGCGAGGCCCTCGGCGATGGCGGTCTTCCCCACGCCCGGGTCGCCGACGTAGAGCGGGTTGTTCTTGGACCGGCGGCAGAGGATCTGGATGGTGCGGTCCACTTCCGCCTCGCGGCCGATGAGCGGATCGATCCGCCCGGCCCGGGCCTTCTCGTTCAGGTTGACGGTGAACTGCTTCAGCGCGGATTCGGGCTGCTTGCGGCCGTCGGCCCTCTTCTCCTCGCGCGGCTGCTCCTCCTCCGCGCCGCGCGGAGTCTTGGGCTCCGACATGCCCGGTGCCTTGGCGATGCCGTGGCTGATGTAGGAGACGGCATCGAGGCGCGTCATGTCCTGCTGCTGCAGGAAGTAGACGGCGTGGCTCTCGCGTTCCGAGAAGAGGGCCACGAGCACGTTGGCGCCCGTCACTTCCTCGCGGCCCGACGACTGGACGTGGAGGATGGCCCGCTGGACGACGCGCTGGAACCCGGCGGTGGGCGAGGGGTCGACGCTCGAGTCGGCGCGCAGGCTGCCGAGCTCGGTGTCGAGGTAGCGGGTGACCTGGGCCGAGAGCTCGTCGAGGTCCACGCCACAGGCCTTCATCACCACCGAGGCGTGGGCGTCGGTGATCAGTGCAAGCAGCAGATGTTCGAGGGTCGCATATTCGTGGCGGCGGCGGCTGGCTTCGGCAAGCGCGTTGTGGAGGGTGGTTTCGAGATCGCGGGAGAAGGAGGGCATGCGGGTCTCCAGCTGGCCGCCGGGGCGGTCCCGACGGGTTACGACTGGAATGTCACCCTGCTTGAGCGAAAGTGCAAGGGGGCGAGACGGGGCGCGACGGCATGACGGGCAGGGCGCCGATGCCGGGCGACGGAACCCCTCTCCGGCTCCGCCGCCCGGGCGTCTTTCCGCCACCGCTCAACCCTGGACCCTCGTGCGACCTCCATGGTGGCACCAATTGTTAAATGCGCTGTCCAGCCGGCGATTGCAACCCGTCCCGGCTCGGTCCGTCGCACGCTCGCGCGCGTCTGCCGTGCCATTTCCCTGTCATGATTCGGTCAGAAGCGGATGATAGCGGCTCCGTTTGGGGGAAGGGGGAGTGCGTCGTGGACGGGTTCAAGCTCACGGCCTGGAACATCGCCTGGGCCGATACGCTTCTCACCGAGCTCGGCAGGCCGGGCGAGCCGGGGGCGGCCGCGGCCCTCAGGGCAGAGGCCATCGCTGCCCAGATCCGGCTGATGGACCCCGACATCCTCCTCGTTGGCGAGGGGCCCCGGGGCGAGGCGCGCGCGGCCGAGTTCATCGAGCGCGTCGCGCCGGCCTACCGGCTCGTCACCCGCGGCGATGACCGGCTCTACGGCATCCAGGGCCGGCAGTGGCTGTGGTTCCTCCTCCACGAGCGGCTGGGTGCCACGGCACGCCTCCTCCACCTCGACCGCTGGATCGGGCTGACCGAGGCCGGCTCGGGCGGCTTCTTCGGCGGCCGCAACGGCCCCCGCTGGCCGGTCGCCATGCCGCGCTTCGTGAAGGAAACGGGGCCCGACGGCCGGCCGAGCCTCTCCTACGACCCGGCGCGGATGCACCAGCACTACCGCAGCCCGCAGGTGCTCCTCGTCGAGATCGAGGGCTTCCGCTTCGAGATCATCGGCTGCCACCTGAAGTCGAAGCACATCGGCATGTCCCCGCCGCGCGGGGTTCTCGCGCCCGACGGCTTCGCGCAGCACCCCGAGTTTGTCGCGAAGGTGGTGGAGGCGCGCGCCAAGCTTGCAACCGAGGCGGCCAATGTCCGCGCCTATCTCGATGCCCGCTTCCTCGAGGATGCGGAGCATGCCGCGATCGTGGCCGGCGACCTCAACGACGGTCCGGGCAAGGAGCGGATCGAGCGGCAGTTCATGCTCCACGATCTTGTCACCAACATCCAGGGGGACGTGTTCTTCGCCTCGCGCTTCCTCAACCATGCCCTCTTCGACATGGCCGACGAGCAGCGCTGGACGGCGCGGTTCCGCGACACGCTCGATCCCCGCAGGCGCCCCGAGATCCTGCTCGACCACATCCTCTTCACCCAGGCCTTCACCGGGCCGGATCGGCCTTGCGCCGCGCCCTTCCGCGCCATCCGCCACGGCGGCCTTGTCGAGCATGGCGCGCACCACGAGGCCAACGCCGGCCTGCCGGCGGCGCTCACCACGAGCGATCATCGCCCCGTCTCGATGCGCTTCGCGCGCCGGTCGGCGGAGCCCTAGGCCCCGGCGCTCAAGGTGTCGCGGCGGCGGCGCATGGCAAGGCCGATGAGGCCGAAACCGACGATGAGCATCGCCCAGGTGCCGGGCTCGGGAATCGCGTTCCCGCTCATGTGCGTGAAGTAGCCCACGGTGTGGTTGTCGCTCTCGAAGCCAGTGCCGCCGCCGCTGTTGGTGAAGACCACCCGCGTCAGCCGCTCGGAGCCGGTCATGAAGAAGTTCACGAACACGAACGGCTCGTGGCAGGCGCGTCCGAAGGGCGCGTTGGGGTTGCAGAAGTGCTGGGGGGTGACGTTGGCCAGCACGTCGGCAGGCGTGAAGGTGAAGAAGAGGCTGGGCCCGTCATAGAAGCGGAGCAGGTTCCGCGAATCGAGCGCGGACAGCCAGAAGCCGAAGTAGTTCACGCCCTCCGGGCGGCTGGTCGCGAGCTCGAGCTCGTACTCAGCGGTGCCGAAGTTGACCGGATAGCGGCCGCTGCCCCCGGCGCCGCCCCAGAGGTCGGCCGGGATGATCTGGACGTTGCGGTAGGTGCCGGTGATGGCGCTGCCGCCGAAGCTGGTGGTGAAGGTCTGGCCGGGGCCGAGCGGGCGGGACTCGAAGGTCTCGACCCCCATGAAGTCGAAGGTGGCGGTGGAATTCTGGACGCCGGGGGCCTCATAGGTGACGACGACCACCGCGGCGGCCGGCGCGGCGGCGAGGACAGGCAGAAGAAGCAGCAGGGCAGGGGGCATGGGAGACCTCCGACCCCTGTCACGGCCACTGCCGGCAGATCTTCAGGGCGAAAGGGGGCGCCTTGCCACGCAGCCGGACGCCCCTTCGCGGCAGCGTCCCGACCGGGGCGGCCCGCTCAGAGCGGCTTCAGCTGGCTGAAGGGCGTGTCCTTGTCGGGCCGGAGGTCGCCGGGCAGGCCCAGCACCCGCTCGGCGATGATGTTGCGCAGGATCTCGTCGGTGCCGCCGGCGATCCTCAGGCCCGCCGACCACATATAGCTCTGCTGCAGCCGCTCGAGATCGGAGCCGGGGGTGACGGCGAGCCCGGCGCCCTCGGCGAGATCGAGGGCGAAGGCCGACATGTCCTGCATGGTCTTGGCCACGACCACCTTGGCGATCGACTGCTCGGGGCCGGGGATCGCGCCCTTCGAGAGCGCCGAGAGCGCGCGCATCTGGGTGAGCTTCACGCCTTCGTCGGCGATGTAGGTGTCGGCGATCCGCTGGCGCACGTCGGCCCGCTCGATCGCCGGGCCGGTGTCGGTCTCGATGCCCTTCGCCACCTCGAGAAGGGTGCGGTAGCCGGGCGCGTGGCGCGGCTTGCCGCCGACGGCCAGGCGCTCGTGCATGAGGGTGGTGAGCGCCACCTTCCAGCCATCCCCCACCGCGCCCAGGCGATGGCTGTCGGGGATGCGGACGTCGGTGAAGAAGACCTCGTTGAAGTCGGAGGAGCCGGACATCTGGCGGATGGGCCGCACCTCGACACCGGGCGCCTTCATGTCGACGATGAACATGGTGAGCCCCTTGTGCTTGGGCGCGTCGAAGTCGGTGCGCGTCACGATGATGCCGAAGTCGGAGCGGTGGGCGAAGCTGGTCCAGACCTTCTGGCCATTGACCACCCACTCGTCGCCGTCGCGCACCGCCCGGGTGCGGATCGAGGCGAGGTCGGAGCCGGCGACGGGCTCGGAGAAGAGCTGGCACCAGACCTCCTCGCCGCGCAGGGCCTTCGGTACGTAGCGGGCGATGATCTCGGGCGTGCCGTGGGTGAACACGGTCGGGATGCACATGCCAAGGCCGATGGAGTAGAGACCGGTCGGCACGTAGGTGCGGCTCTCCTCCTGGTTGAAGATGATCTGGTGCATGGGCGAGAGGCCCTGGCCCCCCACTTCCTTCGGCCAGGTGAGCCCGGCGTAGCCGGCGTCATGCTTCTTCGCCTGCCACGCCTTCGAGCGGGCGACGAACTCGTCGAGGCCGTAAGGCGCGGCCGGCGGCTCGAGATACTCGGCCGCATTCGCCTCGATCCACGCCCGGACCTTCGCGCGATATTCGGCTTCGGCGGGGGTGTCGTTGAAGTCCATGGCGTCCTCCTTCCCGTCGTCTCGTCTTCCCTCGGCCGTGGCCGGGCTTCCTCCCAGTCAGGCCGCGGCCCGGTTCCTGAGTTCCAGCGCGCGCACGAGCCGGTCGGCCCAGTGGGCGCGGGAACCCAGCGCGCCTGCGATCTGCCGGGCCCGGCGGTAGTAGAGCTGGCAGTCGTGCTCCCAGGTGAAGCCGATGCCGCCGTGGAGCTGCACCGACTCCTCGGCCGTGAAGCGCAGCGCATCGAGCGAGGCAACGCGCGCTGCTGCCGCAGCCTGGGCGAGCTCGGGCGCGTCCGAGCCCCAGGCCCAGCAGCCGTGCATGGCGTGCGCCCGGGCGAGCTCGCCCTTGATGTACATGTCGGCCAGCTTGTGCTTGACCGCCTGGTAGCGGCCGATGCGGAGACCGAACGCCTGCCGCTCCTTCGCATAGGCGAGCGTCATCTCCATCGCGGCTGCCGCCGTCCCCAGAGCTTCCCAGGCGTGGAGCACGGCGAGCCGCTCGGAAAGCGTCACCCAGTCGCCGGCCATGCCCAGCGGCTCGGCAGCGGCGCCCGCAAAGGTGAGGGTCGCCGCGCGGCGGACGAGATCGAGCGTCTCGGCTGGCGCGACCGTCACGCCGGGGGCCTCGAGCGGGACCAGCGCCATCGCCGGGCCGTCGGGGCTTGCGACCGTCACCACGGCGACCGTTGCCGAACGGCCGTCGGCAACGGGGGACTTGGCGCCCGTCAGCCTGCCGTCGTCGAGCCGCGCGTCCGGCATCTGCGCCGGGGATTTCGCGCCCTCGCTCCAGGCAAGGCAGCCGATCGCCTCGCCGCTGGCAAGCTTCGGCAGCCATTGCGCCTTCT
Source organism: Thermaurantiacus tibetensis (assembly GCF_015354055.1). Lineage (GTDB taxonomy): Bacteria > Pseudomonadota > Alphaproteobacteria > Sphingomonadales > Sphingomonadaceae > Thermaurantiacus > Thermaurantiacus tibetensis. Next base: position 215,152 of record NZ_JACHTM010000002.1, on the reverse strand, counting down.
GCGCCTCGGTTCCGGCGAGCAGCAGCGCCTCGATGACCGCCATGGTGGAAAGCAGCGGCACGGGCGCGAGGCTGCGGCCGACTTCCTCGGCGAGCACGCAGGCCTCGTCGGCGCCGAGCCCGAGCCCGCCGAAGGCCTCCGGAACGCGTGCTGCCGGCCAGCCCTGTTCCACCACCTTCGCCCAGAGCGCCGCGTCATGGGGGGCGTCGCCCTCCATCGCCCTGCGCGCGATGGCGGGGCCCGCCTCGGCGGCGAGGAACTTGCGCGCGGCCTCGCGCAGCGTCTTGGCGTCGTCCGACAGGTCGAAGTCCATGGTGCCTCCTCAAAGGCCCGACTAGGAGCGGCGGCCCGCCTTTGCGACCCTCCCCATAGCGGGAGGGCGGTCAGGCCGTCAGCGGCCGCTCGCGGTACCACTTGGTGATGACGTGCTTCACCCCCCGGTAGACCTTCATGCCCGCATGAAGCGTCTCGAAGTTGGGCCGGCCGCGGGCATCGAGGTTGTGCCAGGCGACGAGCTTGCCGGTCTCGGGCTGGATCGTCTTGTTGATCCGCCTGAAGCGGGTGGCGCCGCCTTCCTCGGGCACGTCGAGGTAGACCATGAGCGTCCAGGTGCGCTGGCCGCCTACCCGGCAGAAGCGCTCGAAGTCGGGCCCGTCGGGCTCGTAATAGTCGGTGTGCCAGCGGAATTCCTGCCCCGGGCCGTAGCGCTGGCCCTGGATCTGCTCGCCGTGGGCGTGCGGCTGGCCGGCAATCGCGTCCAGCATGGCATCGACCCGGGCGACGAGCGGGTCCTGCGGATCAAGCATGCAGGTCTCCGACGTGCGGTAGAACGGATCGCCGTTCGAGTCGGCAACGAGCGATGGGCGGCGGTCGGCGTCGATCCGGTGGACGAGGGCGGCGCAGGTTTCGGGGTCAAGGAAGTTCCGGCGGATGTAGAGGGTGAGGCGCCGGTCGGGCACCTTCTGGCAGCCGGCAAACGGGGCGGGGGCCGGGTCAGTCGCCACCGCCGCCTCCGTCCCCTCCGCCATCGCCCCAGCCCCCCGATGCGCCGCCGCCGCCGAACGTGCCGCCGCCGCCGGCAAAGCCGCCACTCCCGGAGGACGCACCGCCGCCGCCCCCATCCGCGCCGCTGTCGTCGCGCTGGAGGCGCTTCCGGCTGCGGCCCCCCGAAAAGGCGGTCCAGACGAGGAGCAGGCCGAACAGCACGAGGAAGAGCCCGACGCCCGGGATGGCCGCGCCAAGGAGCAGCAGCAGAAGACCGACGACGAGCAGCGGGCCGTTCGGTTCGAGCAGGATCGTGCGGCGCCCGCGCGTCATGGGCGCCGTCTATCAGGAACCGGGCGGCGGGTCAGCCTTGCCCCTGCCCAAGGTCTTGAGGGCCAGCCAGAGCGCGCCGGCGGCGGCGACGAGGCCGGCGAGCGCCTTCAAGAGCGTGGTGAGCGCGCCCGTCGGCTCCGTCACCGACTTGATTGCCCGGTCCGCTTCGCGCGCCGTCTCCTCGATCGCCGCGGTCCCGGCAACATAGACCTCGACGGTGCGCGAATCGGTGAAGGGCGTGCCGCGCGGGGCAAAGCTGCCGTCCGCCCGCTTCGTCATCACCCGGGTGCGGTTGGTGAGGTCGTGGCGGCCGGTTTCCTCGGCAGTCACCGTCCAGCGCCAGAGTGCCTGGTCGCTGGCGTAGAGATCCTGGAGCGCCGGGGTTGCGGGATCGATGGCGACGGCAAGGCCGGGGCCGGGCAGCAGGCTCGCCTCGATGTAGCGGCCGACTGCAGGGGCGAAGCGGCCTTCCCTGCCGGGCACGCCGGCGAGCGCGCGCGGGCGCGTCGCTGCCTGCGGTGCGCGAGACGATGAGCGTGACGCTGTCCCGGTCTCCCTTCCGCATTCGCTCGGGTGTCCGGAAGGCGCCGGTGCCCCGCGCCACGTTCCGGAGCATGGCGCAGTCCTCGGCCGGCATCCGCTCCTTGACGATGTCGCAGAAGGGAAGCTCTGTGCCGCTGCTGGCGGGAGGGGCAGGGCGGGCCGGCGCCGGCGTGGCCGGACGCGGCGCATCCGGAACCGGTGCGGGCGGCCCGGCGTCTTCGGGCGCGCTTCCGGCCGAGCCGCCCGGGGGCCGGGCCATTGCGGGTGGCCCGGCACCGGGCACGGTCGTTGCCGGCGGCGGGGGCGGGGGCGGCGGGGGCGGGGGCGGCGCCGCGAGGTTGCCGCAGCCGGCCGAAAGGAGAAGCGCGGCGAAAGCCACCATCGAACGCCCGGCCACGCGCTTCATGTCTTCCGCCTCCCCGCTGGCGCAAGGTGAATTCCAGCTGGGGGCGATGCCACCCGCCTGCGGGGTCCGGATCAGGCGGCGGCGCGGGCCGCGCCTTCGGGCGAGTCCCAGCGGGCCCAGAGCGCGGCCCGGCGCTTTGCCACGGCCTCCGCCGCTGCCGCCTTGACCGGGCCGAAGCCGCGCACGTCGAGCGGCAGGCGGGCGATCTCCACGGCAAGCGGCAGGCGTTCGGCCGAGAGGTCCGCGAGCAGCCGGTCCACCTCGGCCTCGTAGGCCGCGACCGCCTCGCGCTCGCTCCTGCGTTCCGGGTTGCGGCCGAAGGGGTCGAGCGCGGTGCCGCGGAGCGGCTTCAGCGCGCGCAGCAGCCGGAAGGCCGGAAGCGCCAGCCAGCCAGGAATGGCGTATTTCCGCGGCCGGCCGGTCGCCGGGTCGGTCCTGGCGAGGAGGGGCGGGGAAAGGTGGAAGGTGAGGGACGCGCGGGTGGCGAAGCTTGCCTCGAGCAGCGGCTCGAGATGTGCGAGGTGGAGCCGCGCCACCTCATACTCGTCCTTGTAAGCCATGAGCTTGTGGCCCGCGCGCATGACCGCCTCGGTCAGCGCGGTGGAACCGGGCGCGACGGCTGCCTCGGCCGCGCGCACCCGCTCGACGAGGGCGGTGTACCGTCGCGCCCAGGCGGCGTTGCCCCAGGCCTCGAGCCGGGCTGCGCGCGCGGCAATGCCAGCGTCGAGGGAAAGCGGCTGCGGCTCGGGCCGGAGCAGGGCTTCCACCCGCTCGGGCGCATGCGCAAGGAGCCGGCCGAGCGAGAGCGCCCGCCGGTTGAAGCCGACCGCGACGCCGTTCAGCTCGATCGCCTTCTCGATGGCCGCGAGCGGCAGGGGGACGAGGCCCTTCTGCACCGCGTAGCCAAGGAGGAGCATGTTGGCGCCGATCGCGTCGCCGAGGAGTTCGGTCGCGATCCGCTCGGCGGGCACGAAGTCGGCACTGCGCGCCGCTTTCTCGATCTGGCGGCGCACGAGCGCGGCACGGAAGTCGAAATCCCGGTTCCGCACGAAGTCGGCCGTCGGCGCGATGTCGGCGTTGGCAACCGCATGGGTCCGGGCGGTCGAGAGCATGTCGGCGGCGGCCCGGTCGGCGGCGACGACCGAGTCGCAGGCAAGGAGCAGGTCGGCCCCGCCGGTCATGATGCGCGGGGAGAGCAGCGCGTCGTTGCTGGCGGCAATCCGGACTGCGCTCCACACCGCGCCGCCCTTCTGGGCGAGGCCCGCCATGTCGGCGGTGGTCGAGGCAAGGCCGGCGATGTGTGCGGCCATGCCGAGGAGCGCCGAGACGGTGAGCACGCCGGTACCGCCGATGCCGGTGACCAGGATCGAGTGGTCGTGGCCGAGCGGTGCCGGGGCCGGCTCGGGAATGGCGGCAAGCGGAAGGGCGGCCGGGTCAGGCTTGCGCAGGGTCGCGCCGGAGACGGTGACGAAGCTTGGGCAGAAGCCCTTCAGGCACGAGAAGTCCTTGTTGCAGCTCGACTGGTTGATCCGCCGCTTGCGTCCGAGCTCGGTCTCGAGCGGCTCGATCGAGACGCAGTTCGACTGGACGGAGCAGTCGCCGCACCCCTCGCAGACCTCGGGGTTGATGACGACGCGGCGGTCCGGGTCGGGCATGAGGCCGCGCTTCCTGCGCCGCCGCTTCTCGGCCGCGCAGGTCTGGTCGTAGATGATGACGGTGGTGCCGGGCGTCTCCCGGAGCTCCTTCGAGACGGTCTCGAGCGCGCTCCGGTCGAGCACCGGCACGTCGGCGGGCATGTGGTCCGCCCCGCGGTAGCGGCCGACGTCCTCGGTCAGCACCACCACCTTCGCTGCGCCCTCGGCCAGCATCTGCCGGGCGATCCGCGCGACCGTGAGACCGCCCTCCACTGGCTGGCCGCCGGTCATGGCGACCGCATCGTTGAAGAGGATCTTGTAGGTGATGTTCACCTTCGCCGCGATCGCCTGGCGGATGGCGAGGATGCCGGAGTGCTCGTAGGTGCCGTCGCCGAGGTTGGCGAAGACATGGGGCTCGTCGACGAAGGGGGCCTCGCCCACCCAGGTTACGCCTTCGCCGCCCATCTGGGTGAAGGTCTGGGCACGGTCCATCCACAGCGCCATGATGTGGCAGCCGATGCCGGCGAGCGCGCGGCTGCCCTCGGGCACCCTGGTCGACGTGTTGTGCGGGCAGCCCGAGCAGAACCAGGGCGAGCGCTTGAGCGGCGGCGCGAAGGCCTTCGCCAGCGCCTCGCGGCGGGCGAAGTAGGCAAGCGCCTCCCTGACCCGGTCGGTTGCGTGGAAGCGGCTGATGCGCGCGGCGATCACGTGGGCGATCATGCCTGGCGTCAGCTCGTTGTCGGGCGAGAGCAGCCATTCGCCCGCCTCGTCGTGCTTGCCCACCACCACCGGGCGCACGTCGGGCTTCCAGTTGTAGAGCTGCCACTTCAGCTGGTGCTCGATGAACTCGCGCTTCTCCTCGATGACGAGGATCTCCTCGAGCCCTTCGGCGAAGGCGCGCACGCCGTCGGGCTCGAGCGGCCAGGGCATGCCCACCTTGTAGACGCGAAGCCCGATGTCGCGGGCGACGGCCGCGTCGATGCCGAGTGCGTGGAGCGCCTCCAGCGTGTCGGTGTAGGCCTTGCCCGTCGTCAGGATGCCGAAGCGGGGGCGGGGGCTGTCGAAGACGAGGCGGTCGATTCCGTTCGCCCGCGCGAAGGCCTGGGCGGCGAAGCCCTTGAAGCGCTGGAGGCGCGTGTCCTCCTCGCGCCAGATGTCGTTGGGCCGGATGTGGACTCCACCCTCGGGGAAGGCGAAGTCGGGGAAGACGATGGCGCGGCGCTCGGCCGCGGTGTCGACGGTGGCGGAGGTCTCGACCGTGTCGGCGGTGGCCTTGAGGCCCACCCAGGTGCCCGCGAAGCGGCTCATGGCCAGCCCAAGCAGGCCGTACTCCACGATCTCGTGGACCGAGGCCGGGGCGAGGAAGGGCACGAAGGCGGCGAGGAAGTTGTGGTCCGACTGGTGGGGAAGGGTGGAGGACTTGGCGCCATGGTCGTCGCCGACGATGGCAAGCACGCCGCCATGGCGCGAGGTGCCGGCGGCGTTGGCATGCTTCATCACGTCCATCGCGCGGTCGAGCCCCGGCCCCTTGCCGTACCAGATGCCGAACACGCCATCGTGCCTCGCGCGCGGGTTAAGCGCGGCCATCTGCGCGCCCCAGACGGCGGTTGCGGCCAGCTCCTCGTTGATTCCGGGCACGAAGACGATGTTGCTGGCGGCGAGCTCGTTCTTTGCCCGCCACAGCTCCTGGTCGAGGCCGCCGAGCGGCGAGCCCCGGTAGCCGGAGATGAAGCCGGCCGTGTCGAGACCGGCGGCGGCGTCGCGCGCGCGCTGGACGAGGGCAAGCCGCACCAGCGCCTGCGTGCCCGACAGGAAGATCCGCTCGGCCGAAAGGTCGTAGCGGTCGGCGAGGCTGACCTCGCGCAGGGCGGTGGCGACGTTCATGGCGAGTCTCCCGATTGGTCAGCTATACTGTCCTTTCTGCGAGGATGCAAGGCGCGCGGGGGCGCTGCAGCTGCGGCTTGCCTCGCCCGGCGTGCTTGCGATAGGGGCGCCGGTCGCTTGCCTCGGGTCTGCGAGCGCGGGTGTGGCGGAACTGGCAGACGCGCCGGATTTAGGTTCCGGTGTCCCTGACGTGGGGGTTCGAATCCCTCCACCCGCACCATCCGGCTGGCGTGCCCCGGGGTGCGGAGCCGGGCGACGGGGCCGGTCGCGCGGGCACGGAGGCTGGCAGCGGAGGCCCGGCGCGGCGGTGGCGGAGATCGGGCCGGAGAGCGGAGATCGGGTCAGAGACCGGGCCCAGGACGAGGATGAGATCATGCAGGTGACCGAGACCCTGAACGAGGGGCTGAAGCGCGGCTTCTCGCTCCGCATTCCCGCAGCCGACATTGACGCCCGGGTCGAGAACGCGGTCGCCGAGGTGGCGCCGCGCGTCCGCATGCCGGGCTTCCGCCCGGGCAAGGTGCCGGGCAACCTCATCCGCCGGATGCATGGGGCAGCGCTGCGGCAGGAGGCCATCCGGGAGGCGGTGGACGAGGGGCTGAAGGCGCTCATCGGCGAGCGGCAGCTGCGCCCGGCGATGCAGCCCTCGGTCGACCTCGACCGGCTGCCGGACGACGGCGAGGACCTCGTGGTCTCGGTCGACATGGAGATCCTGCCCGAGGTGCCCGAGGTCCTGACCGAGGGCATCGCGCTCGAGCGGCTGGTGGTCGAGGTGGACGAGGCCGAGGTCGAGGCGGCACTGGCGCGGCTGGCCGAGCAGCAGAAGCGCTTCGTCGAGGCCGAACCCGGCCATGCCGCGCGGCGCGGAGACCTTGTCGTCATGGACTTCCGCGGCACGGTCGGCGGCGAGCCCTTCGAGGGCGGCACGGGCACGGGCATGGAGATCGCGCTCGGCTCCGGACGGCTCATTCCGGGCTTCGAGGCGCAGCTGGAGGGGGCCATCGCCGGCGAGGAGCGCACCGTCAGGCTCACCATTCCGGCGGACTATCCCGCGCCGGCGATCGCGGGGAAGGAGGCCGAGTTCGCGGTCACGGTCACGGCAGTCCGGGTGCCCGAGATTCCGGCCGTCGACGATGCGCTCGCGAAGAACCTCGGGCTCGACGGGCTCGGGACGCTGAGGGAGCTTCTGAAGGAGCAGCTGGAGCGCGAGCTCGCGCCGCTCACGCGCACCTACATGAAGCGGAAGCTCCTCGACCACCTGGCAGCGCAGGTGGACTTCGACGTCCCGCCCTCGATGGTCGAGGCCGAGTTCCAGACCATCTGGGCGCAGCTGACCGAAGGCATGTCGGAGGAGGAGCGCGCGGCCGCCGAGGCCGAGCGCGGCGACTACATGCGCATCGCCACCCGGCGGGTGCGGCTCGGGCTGCTCCTCTCCGACATCGGCCAGAAGGCGGGCATCGGCATCACCCAGGCCGAGATGAACCGGCTGGTTGCCGAGGAGGCGGCGCGTTACCCGGGCCAGGAGGCGGAGGTGCGCAAATATTTCGCCGAGAACCCCATGGCCGCGGCCCAGCTGCGCGCGCCGCTCTACGAGGAGAAGGTGGTGGACCATCTGCTCGCGAAGGCGGCCATCACCGAGCGCCGGGTGACGCGCGCCGAGCTCGAGGCGGCCATCGCGAGCGAGGACGAGACGCCGCTTTCCCGCCTGCCGGCGCACGGGGAGCCCGGCCATGTCCACGGCCCTGACTGCGACCACGCCGATGCCCGCGCCGAGCCGGCGAAGCCGAAGCGGGCGGCGCGGGCGAAGGCGGCGGAGGCTGAGGAGGGCGGGGCCGACGCGCCCGCCGCGAGCGAGCCGAAGCCGACCCGCAAGCGGGCGCCGAAGGCCGGGGCGGAGTAGCGCCTGGCGGTCCGGGCGTGCCCGGGCCGCAACGGAAGCGTCAGAAGCTCGCGCCGATCGAAAAGACGAAGCCGCTCCGTGCGTAGCTGTTGAGACCGTTGCGTCCCCGATCGGGCAGGTCGTTGCCCGAGTAGGCGAAGCCGATGGTGAGCGGGTCGAAGCCGATGGCCGAGCCCGAGATGTCGACACCGATCAGCCAGTCGAACTTCCTGCGGGTCTGGCCGGTGTTGTCGACGACGACGGAGCCGCGCTCGGAGCCGATCGATCCCTTCACGGTAATGGGCGTCTCCGGGATCTGGAAGGCGGCCGAGCCGAACAGGTAGCGGCTCGAGCCGGCGAGATTGCCCTGGTCCGGCGCCCAGTTGAGGCCGGCGGTCAGCGACAGCGTGCCGATCTGGTAGCCGAGCGAGCCATAGACCTCGAAGAAGTTCACGCCGACGCCACCGGGGTAGAGGTAGGAGTAGAGGCCGACGGTGGTGGACAGCGGCCCGAGGTTGCCCGACCAGCCGCCGAAGACGTCCACTTCGGTGGTGGAGCCGCCGTAGGGCGAGATCGAGGAGGCCCAGGTGCCGATGAAGAGGCCCGAGCTGTGGCTGACCTGGAGCCCCCCCTGGATCGCCCAGTCCCGGTTGGAGAGGGTGACGCCGCGCCAGCGGTAGTCGGACACGAGCGTGACCGAACCCGAAAGCGTGAACGGCTTTTCCGCCTCCGCGTCCTGCGCGCGGACCGGCGGGCTCGCCGCGAGAAGCGTTGCGAGCGCGAAGAGGCCTGAACCCCCGAAGCGATGTCTCTTCATGTTGTTCTCCCAGCGAATCGACAGGTATGCCGCGGGTTCCTGCGCGCCGGGTTTCCCTCGCGGGGCGTGTCCCACCCTCTTGTCTCGCAACATGCCTGCCGATTGTGCGCTGCACAAGCCGGAATGTTCGTCAGGTGGCGCATCCGGCGCCTCGGCCGTCGGCTGTGGCGGTTGAGCCACATTGCCCGCAACTCGTTCCCCCGATGTTCCGCGCGGGCGATTCCCCTCGCCCCCCGACCGGGCTAGGGTTCCCTGGCAATGACCGACCTCTTCGCCGCCCCTGCTCCGGATCCGTCGGGCTACGATGCCCACCAGATCGAAGTGCTCGAAGGTCTCGAGCCGGTGCGGCGGCGGCCAGGCATGTACGTGGGCGGCACGGATGCCCGCGCGCTGCACCATCTCGCCGCCGAGGTGCTCGACAATGCGATGGACGAGGCGGTGGCGGGGCACGCCACTCGGATCGAGGTGGCCCTCGAGTCTGACGGCACGCTCGCCATCAGCGACAATGGCCGGGGCATCCCGGTCGATCCGCACCCGCGCTTTCCCGACCGCTCGGCGCTCGAGGTCATCCTGACGATGCTGCACTCGGGCGGCAAGTTCTCGGGCAAGGCCTACCGCACGGCGGGCGGACTCCATGGCGTCGGCATCTCGGTCGTCAATGCGCTTTCGGAGTCGCTCGAGGTGGAAGTGGCGCGCAACCGCACCCTTTACCGGCAGCGCTACGCCCGCGGCGTGCCCCTGGCCCCGCTCGAGACGGTGGGTCCGGCGCCGGCGCGGCGCGGCACCACCGTCAGGTTCCGTCCCGACCCGCAGATCTTCGGCGAGGGCGCGCGATTCTCGCCCGAGCGCCTGTGGCGCCTCGCGCGGAGCAAGGCCTATCTCTTCGGCGGAGTCGAGATCCGCTGGCGCTGCGCGCCGGGCCTTGCCTCCGAACGGGTGCCCGAGAGCCAGACCTTCCTCTTCCCTGGCGGGCTTGCCGACCATCTCGCCGAAGCGGTGGCCGGCGACGCCACCGTCACCAACCAGCCATTCGCCGGGCGGCTCGCCTTTGCCGACGGGCAGGGTCAGCTCGAGTGGGCGGTGCACTGGACGGTGGCCGGCGAGGGGCAGGCGAGCTGGTACTGCAACACCATCCCAACGCCCGACGGCGGCACGCACGAGGCAGGCTTCCGCGCCGCGGTCACGAAGTCGCTCAAGGCCTTCGCGGGGCTCGTCGGCCAGAAGCGGGCCGCCGAGCTGACCGCCGAGGACGCGCTCGCCGGCGCCATCGTCATGCTCTCCCTCTTCATCCCCGAGCCGCAGTTCCAGTCGCAGACCAAGGATCGCCTCACCTCGCCGGAGGCGGCGCGGCTGGTCGAGGGCGCGATCCGCGACATGCTCGACCACTGGCTTACGCAAGACCAGGAGCGGGGCCGGGCGCTCCTCGCCCACGTGCTCGACCGGATGGAGGAGCGGCTCGCCCGGCGCCAGGCGCGCGACGTTGCCCGCAAGACGGCCGTGCAGCGCCGGGCGCTCAGGCTGCCGGGCAAGCTGACCGACTGCGTCCGCCAGGAAGCGGAGGGCACCGAGCTCTTCATCGTCGAGGGCGACTCGGCGGGCGGCTCGGCCAAGCAGGCGCGCGACCGGCAGACCCAGGCGATCCTCCCCATCCGCGGCAAGATCCTGAACGTCGCCTCGGCGGCGGCCTCCAAGGTGCGCGAGAACCAGGAGCTCGCCGACCTCGCGCTCGCGCTCGGCTGCGGCACCCGCGAGCGCTTCGACCTTGCGGCGCTCCGCTACGAGCGCGTCATCATCATGACCGACGCCGACGTTGATGGCGCGCACATCGCCACGCTCCTCATGACCTTCTTCTTCCGCGAGATGCCGGGCCTCGTCGCTGCCGGCCGCCTGTTCCTCGCCCAGCCGCCGCTGTTCCGCCTGACCGCCGGCAGCGAGAGCGTCTATGCCCGCGACGAGGCCGAGCGGGACCGGCTGCTCGCCACGCGCTTCCGCGGGCGGAAGGTCGAGGTGGGGCGGTTCAAGGGCCTCGGCGAGATGCTGCCCTCCCAGCTGCGCGAGACCACGATGGACCCGGCGCGGCGCACCCTCATCCGCGTGACGCTGCCGTCCACCCACCAGGAGCAGCACGCCGTGCGCGAGCTCGTCGAGCGGCTGATGGGCCGGTTGCCGGAGCACCGCTTCGCCTTCATCCAGGCGCACGCCGCCGCCGTGGACGCCGAGGAGATCGACGCCTGAGACTTAGCCCTTTTCGCGCGCGCCTCGCTCCGGCATGATGCTTGGGATGCGCACCCGTCTCCTTGCCGTGCTCGTCTGCCTTGCGCCCGCCGCGCCGGCGCTCGCGACTGCGCGGCAGGATGCAGCGCTTGCCGCCTACCTGCGCGGCCGGGTGGCAGCGGGCGAGGACGATCTTGCGCGCGCCTCGGCCAACTTCGGCGTCGCGCTGGCGACCGACCGCGAGGTGCCCGAGCTGCGGCTCAACGCCTTCGAGGCGGCGCTGGTCTCGGGCGACCTGCGCACCATGACCCGGCTTGCCGACGAGCTTGCGGCCAATCCGCCCGAGCCCGGCGCGGCCTCCCGCTTCGGGTTCGGCGCGCCGGTCGTGGCGCTTGCCCGCGCAAGCGCCGCAGCGGCCGCGCGGGACTGGCGCGGCTTCGACGCCGCGCGCGCCGGCTTCCGAGACCCGCCGGGGGCGGCCACGCCGGTCATCTCCACCCTGCTCGAGGCGTGGAGCCGGGCGGCGCGCGGCAGGTGGGACGAGGCGCTCGCACCTCTCACCGGTGCCGAGGGGAACCCGCTCGCGCGCTCCTACTTCCTCGAGCATCAGGGCCACATCCTTGCGCTGGCCGGCCGCTACGCGGAGGCGGCGGAGGTCTATGCCCGGATCGTCGCGGCCGAGGGGGCGAGCGTGCCGCGCCTGCGGCTGCAGGCAGCCTCGACCGCGCTCGAGGCTGCGCGCGCGGAGCCTGCGAAGGCGGCTGCCTGGCGGGAGAAGGCCGTGCTGATTCTGGGGGGCGGGCCGCCGGCCGACCCGCTGCTCGCGGACGCCCGCGCGCGGCTTGCCGCCACGCCCGGGCTCGACGGCCGGCGGCTCGGCGGCCTCGTCCAGTCTCCGGGCGAGGGGCTTGCGCTCCTCTTCATGCGGCTTGCAGCCGACGCCAGCCGCGACCGGCCGCAGCCCTCCTCGCTCGCCTTCGCGCGCTTCGCGACCTTCGTCGCCCCGCAGATGGCCGAGACATGGCTGGTGGCCGGAGACATGCTCGGCCGCCACGGCCTCCACGCGCTTGCCATCGCGAGCCTCGACCGGGTGACCGCCGGACCCTATGCCCGCTCGGCGCGGGTCCGCCGGGCCCAGCTTCTCGCGGCTTCCGGAGACCTTGCCGGCGCCCGCGCCCGGCTTGCCGCGCTTGCCGAGGAGCCGGGCGCCGGCTTCGAGGACTGGGTGCGGCTTGCCGAGGTCGAGCGCGAGGCGAAGGACTATCGGGCAGCCGCCGAGAGCCTGTCGCGGGCCATCGCGCGCCTTCCCGACCCTGCCAGCCCCGAGACGGCCTGGGTCTGGTTTCTGCGGGGGGCAACCCTCGAGCAGGCCGGGGACTGGGCGGCCGCCGAGCCCGACCTGCGCCGCGCCGTCGAGCTCCAGGGCGAGAACGCGGTCTTCCTCAACTACCTCGGCTACTCGCTGCTCGACCGCGGGCAGTCGCTCGACGAGGCGGATGCGTTCATCGCCCGCGCCTTCAAGGCGGCGCCCGACAACGGCGCCATCATCGATTCGATGGGCTGGTCGAAGTTCGTCCGCGGGCACTTCGCGGAGGCGGTCGAGCTCCTTGAACAGGCGCGGGCAGCCGAGCCGCACGATCCGACGGTTGCCGACCACCTCGGCGATGCGCTCTGGCGCGTGGGCCGCCGGATCGAGGCGCGGCATGTCTGGACGTCGGCGCTCGCGCTCGAGCCGGACGAGAAGCTCCGCGCGCGCCTCGAGCGAAAGCTCGCCGTCGGCCTCGACCTCGCTGCCGCAGAGGCCGCGTTCGCCCGTCGCTGAGGGCCAGCCATGACCGGACGCGACCCGGCGCTCGCGGAGGCGGCGCCTGCCAAGGTCAACCTCGCGCTCCACGTGCGCGGCCGCCTGGCGGACGGCTACCACGCGCTCGAGACGCTGTTCGCCTTCACCCGCTTCGGCGATACGCTCACGGCCGAGCCTGCCGCGGACTGGGGTCTGCGCGTGGAAGGCGAGATGGCGGGCCTCGCCGGGCCGGAGGAGGAGAACCTGGTGCTCCGCGCCGCCCGGGCCTTCGCGGACGCCACCGGCACCCGCCGCCGCTTCCGCTTTCACCTTGTGAAGCGCGTTCCGGTGGCGGCCGGACTTGGCGGCGGCAGCGCCGATGCAGCGGCAGCGCTGCGCCTGCTCGACCGCGCCTGCGGCACCGGCCTCGGGCCGGCCGGCCTCCTGCCGCTCGCCGCCATGCTCGGCGCCGATGTGCCGGCCTGCCTCCTGAGCGTGACCGCGCGCGGCGAGGGCCGGGGCGAGCGGCTGACACGCGCGCCGTCCATGACCGGCATGCCCATCCTGCTGGTCAATCCGCGCGTGCCGGTGCCGACCGGGCCGGTGTTCCGGGCCTGGGACGGCATCGATCGCGGGCCGCTCGGGAACGATCCGCTCGCCGGGCGCAACGACCTCGAGGCGCCCGCGATCGCGCTCCAGCCGGTGATCGCCGAGGTGCTGGCCTGGCTCCGGACGCTGCCTGGCGCGCGCCTCGTCCGTATGAGCGGCTCGGGCGCCACCTGCTTCGCGCTTGGCGTCACTGCAGCGCGGGTGCCTGCCGGCTGGTGGAGCGTCGCCACCGAGCTCGTGGAGGGCCCGCCGCCCGCAGGCCCCGCCCCGCCCCCCGCCGCCTAGGCGGCAGCGAGCGCGTCCGTCACCCGCGCGGCCGCCTGGAACAGCCGCGCGCGGGCCGCCGGGTCGAGCAGGTCGCCAGCGATACGGTCGGCTGCCGCGCTGTCGGCCTCGGCGGCAGCGAGAAGCAGCCCGAGGAGCACCGATTCGTCCGGCGAGAGCGTGGCTGCGCAGGGCGGGAAGACGAGAAGCGGCTCCGGCCACAGCGAGACGGCGAGGTCCATGAAGGCAGCGAAGGCGGGAACCGCGGGTCCGAGGACGGGGGCGACTGCAGCCCGGGGATTGGCCCTGCGGCAGGCGAGCAGCACCCAGAGCCGGAGCGCGCGGGTGAGGCGGCCCTCGGCGTTGGCGTCGGTGCGGGCCACGGCGGGGGCGAATCGGCTGAGCACGGGGCCATCTCCTTCCTGACCGCATCCATATTGCGAACCGTTCGCAGTATCAAGAGTTGGACGATGCCGCCGCGCGCCGCGTGAGCACCTCGGTGCGATAGTGCCACGCCGTCCGCCCCGAGCGCCCGCCCCGCGCCAGTGCGAACGCCAGCGCATCCACCTCGTCGAGCGCAAGCCCCTCGGCCGCGAGATAGCCCCGGCACATCGCCAGATACTGCTCCTGGCTTGCCGCGTGGAAGCCGAGGACCAGCCCGAACCGGTCGGTGAGCGCGAGCGCGTCGTCCTCGGCGTCGCGCGCGTGGCGGGCGGCCTCGGCCGCCTCGCGCCGGGCGAGGTGGCGGTGGTTGGAGGTGACGGCGAGGCGCACGTGCGGGGGCCGGGCCGCAACGCCGCCGTCCAGCAGCGAGCGAAGCGCCCGCGCCCGCTCGTCGAGGCCGTCGAAGGCGATGTCGTCGACGAAGACCAGGAATGGGCCGCGTGCCGGCGCAAGCCGGGCGAAGAGCGCCGGCAGAGTCGCAAGGGCGCTTGCCGGAGTCTCGACGAGCGCGATGCCGATGTTCGCAGCGAGGCTGCGGACCAGCGCGGACTTGCCCATGCCGCGCGCCCCCCAGAGCAGCATGTCGTGCGCCGGGCCCCCGGCAGCCAGGCTCGCGAGGTTGCGCCGGAGCGCCGCGATCTGCGCCTCCACGCCCACGAACCGCGCCAGCGGGACCGTCGGGGCCGGCGGCACGGCCAAGAGGTGCTGCCCGTCCCAGCGCATGGCGCGCGCCGTCTGCGGGTCGGCCTCGGTCACGGGGGCGGGGGCGAGGCGGTCGAGCGCCGCGGCGATCCGGTGGAGCGCCGCCTCGATCCGGTCGCTCCGGCGGAGCGGCAGGCGCGCGGGCTCCCCCGTCATGCGCCCGGCCCTTTTGAAAAAGCCGTCGGGCGCGTGTAAGGCCCCCGCTTCTTCAGCCATCGAGAGCGCTCCATGTTCGGATCTCCTGCCTTCGCCCAGGCTGCCGCCGGCCCCGCCGGGGGCGCGGGCGCCTTCCTCATCCAGGTGGTGCCCCTCGTCCTCCTGTTCGTGATCTTCTGGTTCCTCATCATCCGCCCGCAGCAGAAGCGTCTCAAGGAACACCGCGAGATGGTGGCGGCGGTCAAGCGCGGCGACGAGGTGGTGACCGGCGGCGGTCTCGTCGGCAAGGTGACGAAGGTGACCGACAGCGAAGTCGAGGTGGAGCTTGCCCCCAACGTCCGCGTGCGCGCGGTGAAGTCCACGCTCACTTCGGTCACGCCGAAGGGGGCGCCGGCTGCCGCCAACGACGCCAAGGCCTGAGCCGCCGATGCTCGACTTCAGCCGCCCGCAGGTGCTCGGCATCCTCGGCGTCATCCTCGCCGGGCTCCTGTTCGCGCTGCCCAACTTCCTGCCCGCCAGCCTCGTGGCCCAGTTCCCCTCCTGGGTGCCGGGCGGCCAGCTCAACCTCGGCCTCGATCTTCGCGGGGGCTCGCACATCCTGCTCGAGGCCGACCCGGCCGACGTGCGCCGCCAGCGCCTCGAGATCCTCGAGGAGACGGTCCGCGCCGAGCTGCGCCAGGCAGACGGCGGCCCGATCCGCGTGACCGACCTTGGCACCCGCGACGGCGCCGTCACCTTCACCGTGCGCGAGCCTGCCGATCTCGACCGCGCGGTCGAGCTCATGCGCGGCCTTGCGCGGCCGGTCGGCGGCCTCACCGGTCAGCGCAGCTTCGACGTCGAGGTGCGCGACGGCACCCGCGTCGTCCTGACCCCCACGGCGGCCGGCCTCGCCGCCGAGACCGACAGCGCCATGGCGCAGGCGGTCGAGGTGATCCGCCGCCGGATCGACGAGCTCGGCACCCGCGAGCCCACCATCCTGCGCCAGGGCGCGAACCGGATCGTGGTGCAGGTGCCCGGCCTTCAGGATCCGGAGCAGCTGAAGGCGCTCATCGGCAAGACCGCGCGGCTCGAGTTCAAGCTGGTGGACACCGAGGCCGACCCGGCGGCGGTGGCAGAGGGCCGGGCGCCGCCGGGCTCGCAGATCCTGCCCTCGGTCGAGGGGCCGCCGGTCGTCGTCAAGCGGCGGCCGATCGTGACGGGCGACCAGCTCGTCGATGCGCAGCCAAGCTTTCAGGATGGCCTGCCGGTTGTCTCCTTCCGTTTCGATGCCACCGGCGGCCGGCGGTTCGGGCGCGCAACGCAGGAGAATGTGGGCAAGCCCTTTGCCATCATCCTCGACAACCAGGTGATCTCGGCGCCGCGCATCAACGAGCCCATCCTCGGCGGCTCGGGGATCATCCAGGGCAACTTCACCACCGAGAGCGCGAACGACCTCGCCATCCTGCTCCGCTCGGGCAAGCTTCCGGTCGAGCTCAAGGTCATCGAGGAGCGCACCGTCGGCCCCGACCTCGGCGCCGACTCGATCCGCGCCGGCGCGCTTGCGAGCATCCTCGCCGTCGTCCTCGTCGCGGCCTTCATGATCGCGACCTACGGGCGGTTCGGGGTCTATTCGGTCATCGCCCTCGTCCTGAACGGCCTTCTCATCCTCGGCATCATGTCGGGTCTTGGCGCCACCCTCACGCTGCCTGGGATCGCCGGCTTCGTGCTGACCATCGGCGCGGCGGTCGATGCCAACGTCCTCATCAACGAGCGCATCCGCGAGGAGCTGCGCAAGGGCCGGAAGGTGGTGACGGCGATCGAGACGGGCTACCGCGAGGCGTTCCGCGCCATCATGGACGCCAACGTCACCAACGTGATCGCCGCCGTGCTCCTCTTCTGGTTCGGCTCAGGCCCGGTCAAGGGCTTCGCCGTCGTGCTCACCATCGGCATCGTGACGTCGGTGTTCACGGCCGTCACCGTCACCCGCCTCATGGTCGCGCGCTGGGTCCGGGCCGCCCGGCCGGCCGCGCTTGCCCTCTAGGACCTTCCCGATGCGCCTCCTGAAGCTCGTGCCAGACGGCACCAACATCCCCTTCCTGCGCTACCGCAACGTCGGTTTCGCGCTCGCGATCCTGTTGACCGTGGGTGCCATCCTGCTGGTCGCGTTCCGCGGCCTCAACTTCGGCGTGGACTTCGCCGGCGGGCTCATGATCGAGGCGCGCTTCGAGGAGCCGGTGCCCCTCGACCGGCTGCGCGCGCAGGTCAATGCCATGGGGGCCGGGCAGGGCAACCTCCAGGCCTTCGGCGACCCGCGCACCGTCGCCATCCGCCTGCCGCTGCCTCCGGGCGACGACGAGGCGGTGCAGAAGGTGGTGGCGGACGTGCAGGCGAAGCTCCGCGCCGCCTACCCAGGCGTCGAGTTCCGCCGGGTCGAGACGGTCTCGGGCAAGGTCTCGGGCGAGCTCATCCGCCAGGCGGCGCTTGCCGTCCTCTTCGCGATGCTCGGGATCTCGGTCTACATCTGGTTCCGCTTCGAGTGGCAGTTCGGCGTGGGGGCGCTCGTCGCCCTCGTCCACGACGTGGCCGTCACCCTCGGTCTCTTCGCCCTCTTCCAGTGGGAGTTCAACCTGCCCATCATCGCCGCGGTGCTGACGATCGTCGGCTATTCGCTCAACGACACCATCGTCGTCTACGACCGGATCCGCGAGAATTTGCGGAAATACCGCAAGATGGACATGATCCCGCTGCTTGACCTCTCGCTCAACGAAACGCTCGCCCGCACCGTGGTGACCTCGCTCACCATGCTGATCGCGCTTGCCACCCTCGTCGTCTTCGGCGGGGAGGTGCTGTTCGGCTTTGCGATCGCGATGCTGATCGGCGTGGTGGTGGGCACCTTCTCGTCGATCTACATCGGTGCGCCGATCCTGCTGTGGCTGGGCGTGGGCCCGCACAGCTTCGTGCCCGCTGCAGCCCCCGGCGCCCGGGCGGAGCGCGTCGGCTGACCTGCCCGCGAGGGCTCCCTCGGGGAGCCCTCAGGGTGTCAGAGGCAGCAGGACGCGAGGTAGTTGACGGTTGCCTGCGCGGCCGAGCCGAGCAGGACGGCGCCGACAAGGAAGACAAGCCTGACCATGGGGCGAACATGGGGCAGGCGAGGGAAGGTTGCAAGACCTGCGCGTCCGCCATCCCGCCAGCACGCGTCCATGGCCTGCCCGGAGCCCGACCGGCTCGGCTGACCGCGCGCGGCGGCCCCTGCCGGGCCCTCCTGACACCTTCCGCGGCCCGGCGCATCCCCGGCCGGACGCACCGCGCCGCCAGCGTCGGACCCCCGTACTTCCCCTGCCTCCTACCCCAGGCGGTGCCTAGGCAGGGGGCGGGGCTACTCCGCGGCGAGCGCCACCGGCTCCTGCCCCAGGAGCCGCGCGCGCGCCTCGGCATATTCGCGCGCCAGCCGGTCGACGAGCTCGCCGGCAGGCACCACGGCCTTGACCGCGCCGATGCCCTGGCCGCAGCCCCAGATGTCCTTCCACGCCTTCGCCTCGGTGTTCCCGCCGCTGCCGAAGTTCATGGTGGAGATGTCGCCACGCGGCAGGTTGTCGGGGTCGAGCCCGGCGTTCCTGATGGAGGGCTTGAGGTAGTTGCCCCACACCCCGGTGAAGAGGTCGGAGTAGACGATGTCCTCGGCGCGGCAGTCGACGATCATCTCCTTGTAGCGCTCGTCGGCGCGCGCCTCCTTCGTCGCGATGAAGGCCGAGCCGATGTAGCCGAAGTCCGCGCCCATCGCCTCGGCCGCGAGCACCGCCGCGCCGGTCGCGATCGCGCCCGAGAGCGCGACCGGGCCGTCGAACCATTCGCGGATCTCCTGGACGAGCGCGAAGGGGGAGAGCGTGCCGGCATGGCCGCCCGCGCCCGCCGCCACGGGGATGAGGCCGTCGGCGCCCTTCTCGATGGCCTTCCGCGCGAAACGATCGTTGATGACGTCGTGGAGCACCACGCCGCCATAGGAGTGGATGGCCGCGTTCACGTCCTCCCGCGCGCCGAGCGAGGTAATGATGACCGGCACCCGGTACTTCACGCAGAGCTCGAGGTCGGCGAGAAGCCGGTCGTTCGACTTGTGGACGATGAGGTTGACGGCGTAGGGCGCGTCGGCCTCGGTCAGCTCGGTCGACAGGCGCTCGAGCCATTCCTCGAACTGCGGCAGCGGGCGGGCGTTGAGCGAGGGGAAGGACCCGATGATGCCCGCCCGGCACTGGGCGATGACGAGGTCGGGGTTGGAGATGATGAAGAGCGGCGCGCCAATCACCGGAATGCGCAGTCGCGCCTTGAGCTTCGCCGTCGTCGGGTGGGTCATGCCGCCTCTCCCAGTGCCTTCAGGGGAACGGACGGGTCGGCGAGCCGCTCGGGCGGAACCGAAACGCTCCGCTCGACGAGCCCGCGCCCGCCCATATAGTCTCGGGGCGCGTTGATGCAGTCGAGGGCGATGACTGCGCCAGCCCTCAGATAGACGAGGGACCAGCTGCCCGAGGCCGGGTCGCCGCGCACCACCCGGGCATCCGCGCCTGCGGAGAGCCCCACGGTCTGGAGCTTCGCGTCATACTGGTTCGACCAGAACCAGGGCAGCGCCCGGTAGGGCGGGGCACCGTCGCCGCCGAGGATCTCGGCGGCCGCGCACTTCGCCATGTCGGAGGCGTTCTGGACCGACTCGAGCCGGACCTCGGCGCCGCCGGCGAAGGGATTGGGGTGGAGCGCGCAGTCGCCGATGGCGGAGATGCCGGGCAGCGACGTCCGGCAGCGGGAGTCGACGCGCACGCCGTTCGGGCAGTCGGCGCCGGCCGCGCGCAGGGCTTCCACCTCGGGGACGAGGCCGATGCCCGCAATCACGAGATCGGCTGCGAGCCGCTCGCCGCCGTCCAGCCGGACCGCCGCGGGCCGCTCGTCGCCTTCGATCGCGACCACCCCGGTGCCGAGCCGCACGTCCACGCCGTGGCTGCGGTGGAGCGCGAGATACCAGTCGGAGACCTCGGGGCCTGCCACGCGCGCAAGCAGGCGCGGCAGCGCCTCGACCACCGTGACCGCATGGCCCAGCTTCGCCAGCACCGCGGCGGCCTCGAGGCCGATGTAGCCGCCGCCGACGATGACGATGCGCGGGGCGTCGGCAAGCGCTGCGCGCAGGGCATCGACATCCGCCCGGGTGCGGATGACGTGGGCGAGCGGGCCGCCCGGGCAGGCGAGGCGCCGGGCCTGCCCTCCGGCCGCCCAGATCAGCCGGTCGTAGCCGAAGTCCTCGCCCGAGGTGGCCGTCGCCCGCCGGTTGCGGACGTCGATGGCGCCGATGGTGACACCGGTGCGCAGCGTCACCCCCCGGTCTTCCCAGAAGGCCGGCGGGCGCAGCAGCAGCCGGTCTGCCGCCTTCTCGCCGGCCAGATACTCCTTGGAGAGCGGCGGGCGCTCGTAGGGCGGGTCGGGCTCGGCGCCGACCAGCGTCACCGGGCCGGTGAAGCCGCGCTGGCGCAGCGCGATCGCTGCCGAGGCGCCCGCCTGCCCTGCACCGACGATGAGCACGCCTGCCATGCACGCTCACTCGTCGGCGTAGATGTGGACGACCGGCGCCGACCGGGAGGTAACGGCGGCGCGGTACATGCCGGGCGCGTTCATGGCGAACACCACCTCGCCGTTCGCGTCCACGACGATGACGCCGCCGTCGCCCCCGAGGCTGCCGATGTCGGCAATCACGGCGTTGGCCGCGGCCTCAGCACTCTGGCCGCCGAAGCGGATGCGGTCACAGATCTGGCCGGCGGCCCGCGCGCGGATGAAGATCTCGCCCGAACCCGTGGCGGAGACGGCGCAGGCGCCGTTCTCGGCGACGGTGCCGGCGCCGATGATGGGCGAATCGCCGATGCGCCCCGGTGCCTTGCCGGTGAGCCCCCCGGTCGAGGTGGCGGCCGCCAGGTTTCCGGCCTGGTCGCGGGCGACCGCGCCCACGGTGCCGAAGCGGAGGGTGAGGTCGAACGCGGCGCTAGCTCCCCCTTTCTGAATCTCCTCCAGCATCCGCCGCCGCGCTGGGGTGATGAAGTGGCCATTCTCCACCTGCGGCAGGCCGTGAGCGCGGGCGAAGGCGTCGGCCGCCGCGCCTGCCAGGAACACGTGCGGGCCGGTCTCCATGAGCTTCCGCGCCAGCCGGACCGGGCTTTCGGTCGTCATGACGCCGGTCACGGCGGCGGCCCGGCGCGTTGCGCCGTCCATGATGGCGGCGTCGAGCTCGGTCGTGCCGGCGCTCGTCAGGGCCGCGCCCACGCCGGCGTTGAACTGGGGCGCGGCCTCGAGCGCGACCACCACGGCCTCGACGGCATCGACCGCCGTGCCTCCGGAGGCGAGGATGGCGCGGCCGCGCTCGAGCGCCCGGCCGAGCGCCTGCCGGATGGCCTCCTCCTCGCCGGGGGCGAACCGGCCCCGCTCGATCACGCCCGCCCCGCCGTGGAGCGCGAGCGCCCACTCGCCGGCCCTGGCCGGCATCAGCGCGACCAGTGCCGCGACTGCCGCGACGAGCGTTCTCGCCATTCTCCCTCCCTTCCGCTCATGCGGGCCGGCTAGGCCGACCGGCGCCGGCGCGCAACCGTTGACCGCGCCCTCCTTGCGCACTATCGGCCACTGCCTCGCGGCGGGGTAGCTCAGCTGGTGAGAGCGCAGGATTCATAACCCTGAGGTCGCGGGTTCAAGTCCCGCCCCCGCTACCACCCGCGCCACCGACAGGACCGCCGCCGCTACCCTCCTGCCCTCTGCACCCAGGCGGCGACGTCAGCGGCGACCAGATTAGCGGCCGCGTTGAGCGCGCGGCTCACCTCTCCCGGCTCGACCGCGGTCACCCGTGCGTCGCGCTCGAACCGCCGCTGGCGAAGGCCATCGGGACCGACAAGCGTCGCGTCGTAGCGGACGCGGACCCGCGGGCTCCCGCCGCGGACGTCGACGTCGAACAGGGCAAGCTCGCCGCCGAGCAGACGCGGCGCCGCCCGCCCCGTCACCCGCCGGTCGACGACGGCGACGCCGGCGCCGGCCAGCGTGTCGGCCAGCAGCCGCACGAACAGGCGCGCCGGCGGCTCGGCCCACTGGGCGGCCTTCAGATACTGCACCTCGGTCTCGGAGACCTGCACCGGAATGCGGGTTGTCTGAAGACTCGCAGGCGCACTGGCACCGAGAAGGGTGAGCGCCTCTCCCATGGCGACGGGGGCGAGGCCGGCCGGGCTTGCCGCCGGACCCGTGGCCGAGAGGGTGAGAAGGGCCGCCGGCGGCGGCGCGGGCGCGCCCACCTGGACGAGCGGGCCGCAGCCGGCGAGCAGCAGCAGGGGCAGGAGGTGGCGCATCACGGGCCCTTCGGCTGGTAGTCGGGAAGCGGCCGCCCGGCGAGGAAGCTCTGCGGGTCGCCTGCAGCGCGGTCGGCCAGCGCGTCGAGGCTGGCAGCGGTTCCCCGGAGCTCGGCCAGCAGCCGGTTGAGCTCGGGCACGGTGTCGGAGGCAAGCGTCGCCACGCCCGGCTCGGCTGCGGCAAGCACGCGGTCGAGCCGCGCGGCGGCGGCGTTGGTGGCGCGGGCGGCATTCCGGAGCTCGGCCAGCGCGGCCTGGCCGTCGGCCGAGACGAGCTTCGCGGTCGCGTCCGAAAGGGCTGCGACGCGCTCCGCTGCGAGGCCGGCAGAGCGCAGGCTGTTCCGCGCCTCCTCGAGCGTCGCCCCGAGCCGGGGGGCCTCCTTCGCCACTTCGGTCGAGGTGCGGTCGAGGTTCTCGAGGATGCGGGCGAAGTTCTCGCGGTTCTCGTCGGAGAGCACCTCGTTGAGGCGCGCCACCAGCACCGAGGCCCGCTCGACGACTTCGGGCGCGGTCTCGAGGATCTGGCCGAAGCCGGAGGGGCGCGTCGGGATGACGGGCACGCCGAACGGCCCGGGCTGGGTGATGGGCGGGGCGCCGCGGATGGCGCCCTGGAGCTGGATGACCGAGACGCCGGTGAAGCCCGAGGCCTGGAGCACGGCCGTGGTGCCCTCGAGGACCGGGACATCCTCGCCGACCGAGATGCGCACGCGGATGAACTCGGGGCTCTCGGGCATGAGGGCGATCCGCTCCACCTGGCCGACGGGAACGCCCGAGAAGGAGACGGTGGAGCCGACCGAGAGGCCGGCGACCGACTGGCGGAAGAAGAGGTCGTACTGGCGCTGGCCGCCGGTCGAGTAGTTGGAAAGCCAGAGGATGAAGGCGAACAGCGCCACGACGAGCGCGAGCGTGACCGCCCCGACGATGACGGTCGAACGCTCCGTTTCCACCTCAGCTCCCCCTCGCGCCTGCGTGCGCCAGCCGGGCGCCTGCCGCTGCCCGCCCGCGCGGCCCCAGGAAATAGTCCCGGATCCACGGATGGTCGAGCCGGGTCAGCTCGGCCACCGTGCCGGTGGCGAGCACCCGCTTCTCGGCAATGACCGCGACCCGGTCGCAGATCCGCATCAGGGTGTCGAGGTCGTGCGTGATCAGGAAGATCGTAAGCCGCATCGTGTCCCTGAGCGTCGCGATGAGCTCGTCGAAGGCGGCGGCACCCGGCGGATCGAGCCCGGCCGTCGGCTCATCGAGGAACAGGAGCGCCGGGTCCATCGCCAGCGCCCGGGCGAGCGCCGCGCGCTTGCGCATGCCGCCCGATAGCTGGGCCGGATACTTGGCGCCCGCTTCGCCGGGAAGCCCCACCATGGCGATCTTGTAGGCGGCGATCTCGTCCATGAGCGTCTCCGAGAGCGCGAGATGCTCCCGAAGCGGCACCTGGACATTCTCGGCAACGGTGAGGCCGGAGAAGAGCGCGCCCGCCTGGAACAGCACGCCCCAGCGCCGCGAGACGGCGAGGAGGTCGCGAGACGGGTCCGTCATCTCCTCGCCGAACACGGTGATGTGGCCGGCCACGGGCGTCTGCAGGCCGATGATGGAGCGCATGAGAACCGACTTGCCCGAGCCCGAGCCGCCGACGACCCCGAGGATCTCGCCCTCCATCACATCGAGGTCGAGCCCGTCGTGGACGAGCTGCGACCCGAACCGGTTGACGAGCCCGCGCACCGAGATGACCGGCGCGGCGCCGGGCGTGGCAGCCGGGGACGGCGCTTCGGCCATGGCTCAGACGAACCCGATCGCGGTGAAGAAGACCGCGAAGAAGGCGTCGAGCACGATCACGAGAAAGATGGACTGCACCACTGCCATCGTGGTGCGCTGGCCGACCGATTCCGCCGTACCCACCACCTGCATGCCCTGGAAGCAGCCGGTCATGGCGATGACCGCGCCGAAGAATGGCGCCTTGGCCATGCCGATCCAGAAGTCGGACATGGGCACCACCTCGCGGATGCGCTGGACATAGCTTGCCGGCGGGATGTCGAGCACGGTCCAGCAGAGAAGCCCGCCGCCGATGATGGCGAGAATCGAGGCGTAGAAGCCGATGAGCGGCATGATGACGGTGAGGGCGACGACCCGCGGGACCACGAGGACCTCGACGGGATCGAGGCCGATGGTCCGCATCGCGTCCACCTCCTCGTTGAGCTTCATGGTCCCGATCTGCGCGGCGAACGCAGAGGCCGAGCGGCCGGCGACCATGATGGCGGTGAGCAGGATGCCAAGCTCGCGGAACGTCGCCCGGCCGATGAGGTTGATGGTGTAGATCTGGGCGCCGAACTGCTCGAGCTGCACGGCCCCCTGCTGGGCGATGACGATGCCGATGAGGAAGCTCATCAGCCCGACGATCCCGAGCGCGTCGATGCCGGTCTCCTCCATCTGCCGCGAGACCGCGTGCCAGCGGATCCCGCGTTTCGAGACGGCGGTCCGGACCGTGACCAGAAGGACGGTGCCGACGAACCCGAGGCCGGCGCCCATGGTGCTCGCGGCGGCGATGACGGCCGCACCCGCCTTCTCGAGCTCGCGCAGCCAGGCCGGCCGCGTGTCGGGGCGGATGCTGCACGGCTGGTCAGCCTCGGCCACTTCGGCGAGCAGCCGGCGGGCATCGGCACTGGCGCCCGTCACCCGGCTGCCGGGACGGTCGCGCAGGGCCCGGTGGACGAGCCAGGCGCCGACGGTGTCGAGGCGGGTCACCGCGGCGAGGTCGATCTCGAGCGCGCCTTCCGGCTCCTCTGCGAGCAGGCGTTCGAGGCCGGCGGCCCGGTCGATCGTGAGTGCGCCCGCGAGCACCACGCGCCGCGGCTCGCTCCGCGTGCCGTCGCCGGCGTCGGCCTGCTGCGTTGCCATGGCGTTCGCCAAGGTTGCCCGCCACGGCGCGCGAATGCAAGGCCTGCAACGGTGGCCCGTTTCCTTGCCTTCCTTCTCGCGCTGCTCCTCGCTGCCACCCCGCTCCGGGCCGAGCGGTTCCAGGCTCTCGTCCTCCGGGTCAAGGACGGGGACTCGCTCGTGGTCGAGCGCCTGCCGCAGAAGCGGGTGAGCGAGATCCGGCTCGCCGGGATCGATGCGCCCGAGCTGGGCCAGCCCTGGGGCCCCTCGGCGCGCGCGGCGCTTCGCCGGCTAGTGCAGGGCCGGGAGGTGACCGTCGTCGTCGTCGATCGCGACCGCTACGGCCGCCTCGTCGGCAAGCTCTGGGTGGGCGGGACCTATGTCAACGCGGCGATGACGCGCTCGGGCAATGCCTGGGCCGTCCGCCAGTACGGGGCGGATGCCGAGGTCCGCGCCGGTCACGCAGCCGCCCGCCGGGAGGGCCGGGGCCTCTGGGCGCTGCCGCCCGAGCAGCGGATCCCGCCGGCCACGTGGCGCGCAACCAACCCGCGCGGCGCCCGGTGAAGCTCGCCGTCTACGACATGGACCGGACGATCACCCGCCGGCCGAGCTGGCTTCCCTGGCTCCTCTTCTGGGCCCGGCGCGAGGCGCCGTGGCGGCTCATGCTGCTGCCGCTCGCCCTCGGCCCGCTTGCGCTCTACCCGCTCCTCGGCCGCAAGGGCCTCAAGGAGGCGATGCAGCGGCTGCTGATGGGCGCGCGGGTGCCTCGAGGCCGCGTGGAGGCCGCGGCCGAAGCCTTCGCTGCCGCCTTCGGCGCCGCGGCCGAGCGTGCCGATGCGCTGGCCCGGATCGCGGCCGACCGCGCCGAGGGCTTCGAGCTGGTCCTCGCCACCGCCTCCTGCCGCTATTATGCCGAGGCGCTTGCCCGGCGCTGGGGCATCCCTCACGTGATCGCGACCGAGAACGTCATCGACGGCGGCCACCTCTCCCATCGGATCGCGGGCGAGAACTGCTACGGCGAGGCCAAGGCGCGCAGGCTCCGCGCCTGGCTCGGCGACCGGAGGCCGGATGCCTTGCGCGCCTACTCGGACCATGTGTCCGATGCGCCGCTCCTTGCCATGGCGACCGAGCCCGTCGCCGTCTCGCCTTCCCCCGCGCTTGCGCGCCTTGCTGCTGCGCGCGGCTGGCGCTGCGTCAGCTGGTCCTGAGCGCGCGGCGCCCGCGCGGCACCAGCCGCACGAGGAGGAGGAGGGCAAGCCCCCCGAGGTAGAGCCAGGGCTCCCACTGGAATCCCTTCACCCTCAGGAGGAAGTGGACGCAGGCGGCAACGCCGGCGACGTAGGCGAGCCGGTGAAGCGCCTGCCAGCGGCGGGCGCCGAGCCAGCGGATGGCAGCCGCCGTCGAGGTGGCGGCGAGCGGCGCCATGGCGAGGAACGCGACCATGCCGGCGAGGATGAAGGGGCGCTTGGCGGTCTCGGCGGCAAGGGCAGGGAGGCTCCAGTCGAGCTCGGCGAAGAGGAAGAAGAGGAGGTGCATCGCCCCGTAGGCAAAGGCCCACAGGCCGAAGAGCCGGCGCAGCGCCATCACCCC
Organism: Thermaurantiacus tibetensis; assembly: GCF_015354055.1. Taxonomy (GTDB): domain Bacteria; phylum Pseudomonadota; class Alphaproteobacteria; order Sphingomonadales; family Sphingomonadaceae; genus Thermaurantiacus; species Thermaurantiacus tibetensis. The sequence goes on along the minus strand of NZ_JACHTM010000002.1, from coordinate 188,711 downwards.
GCCCCAGCCCGTCAGGCGCCGCAGCGGCGTGCAGGAGAGGCTGGCAAGGAGCGCCCGGAGCGCCGCGAGCCCGAGCGCGTTGTGGGTGTAGGCGACCGGCTCGGCCGTCAGCATCCGCGAGCCGGGGTTCCAGGCGAGAAGCTCCGCCCAGCCCCAGAGGAGGAGCACGAGCGGCATGGCCATCACCCCGTGCGCAGCGGCCCTGAGGAGGGGGATTTGCGGCATCAGAAGAAGCGCTTCAGGTCCATGCCTGCATAGAGCCCGGCCACTTCCGGGTAGCCGTTGAACAGGAGCGTCTCGCGCCGGCGGAACTCGCCGATCCGCCGCTCGCGCGCCTGGCTCCAGCGCGGATGGTCGACGTTCGGGTTTACGTTGGCGTAGAAGCCGTATTCGCGCGGAGTCGCCATGTTCCACGAAGTCTCCGGCTGCGTTTCGACGAAGTCGATGGCGACGATCGACTTCACCGACTTGAAGCCGTATTTCCACGGCACCACGAGTCGGATGGGCGCGCCGTTCTGGTTGGGCAGGCGCCGGCCGTAGACGCCGACCGCAAGCAGGGTGAGCTCGTGCATCGCCTCGTCGAGCCGAAGCCCCTCGCGGTAGGGCCAGTCGAGGACGGGAAGGCGCAGGCCCGGCATCTGCTCCCGGTCTGCCAGCGTGCGGAAGGCGACGTACTTGGCGCTGCCGAGCGGCTCGACCGCGCGCACGAGGCTCGCGAACGGCACGCCCACCCAGGGGATCACCATCGACCAGCCCTCGACGCAGCGGAAGCGGTAGATGCGCTCCTCCCAGGGCGCCCGGGCGATGTAGCGGTCGACATCGAGCGTGAGCGGACTCTTCACCAGCCCGCCGACCCTGACCGTCCAGGGGCTGGGGCGGAGCGTGCCGGCGTTGCGCGCCGGGTCCCCCTTGTCGAGGCCGAACTCGTAGAAGTTGTTGTAGCCGGCGACATCGGCAAGCGGGGTGGGCGGCTCACCGGCGTCATGCGTGCGCCTCGTGGCGATCCGCGCCAGCTTCTCGGGGTCGGTCGAGGCGGCAGCAGGGGATGCGCCGACGGCGGCCATGGCGGCCAGAACGGCGCGGCGGTTCAGGTAAAGCGCCTCGGGGGTCACCTCGCGCTCGGGGAGAGCCCAGGACGGGGTTCGACGGACGTGCATGGCCTCTCCTATACGCGCGGCCGCAAACGGGGGTGACTCCCGACGCAAGGCCGCGCATGGCGCGGGGCGCGGCCGGTTGCCGCGGGACGAGGGAGAGGGGCCATGGAACGCTTCCGAGTGCAGAACGGCGAGGTGTCGCTCCACGTGGTGGCTGACGGCCCGAGGGATGCAGGCTCGCTTCCCATCCTCTGCGTCCACGGCTGGCCGGAGCTTGCGCACAGCTGGCGTCACCAGCTCGCCCACTTCGCCCGCGCCGGCCGCCGCATCGCTGCGCTCGACGTGCGCGGCTATGGCGAAAGCGACAAGCCGGAGGCGGTGGCAGACTACCGGCTGTCCGTCATCGCCGGGGACATCGCCGCCGTCATCGACGCGCTCGGCGGCCGCGCGGTGCTCGTCGGCCACGACTGGGGCGCGCCCATCGTCTACGCGACCGCCCTGCGCCACGCGGAGAAGGTGGCGGCGGTGGCCGGCCTCTCCGTCCCCTACGTGCCGATGGGCGACGTCTCGTTCCTCGACATGGCGCGGCAGATCTACAAGGACCGCTTCTTCTACCAGCTCTACTTCCAGGAGGAGGGGCGCGCCGAAGCCGAACTCGCGGCCGACCGCCTTGCGCTCCACAAGATCTACTTCGGCCTCTCCGCGGCCGGCACCGACCTTGCCTTTCTCATGAACAAGCCGCCGTCGGCCGGCCTGCTCGACGGGCTTGCCGCGCCCGAGCGGCTGCCCGACTGGATGCCCGAGGCCGACATGGCGGTCTTCGTGGAGGCCTTCCGCAGGGGCGGCTGGCGCGGCCCCATCAACCGCTACCGGGCGCAGGACCTCGACTTTGCCGAGCGCGAGCCGGTCAAGGGCCGCCCGCTCGCGCAACCCGCCTGCTTCATCGCCGGCGAGGCGGACGTGGTGCGCCACTTCGTGCCAGGCATGGACCTCTACGCCGACCCGGGCGCCTTCTGCACCGACTATCGCGGGACCACGCTCATTCCGGGCGTCGGCCACTGGGTGCAGCAGGAGGCGCCCGAGGCAGTCAATGCCGCCCTCGAGCGCTTTTTCGCCAGCCTCTAGCGACCGGCCGCGCAGGCAGCACGGAAGCGGGCGACGAGATCGGGGTCGGGCGCGGGGGCCATCGTCCGGCCGGCGAAGGTGACTGCAACCAGCCGGCCCTGCCGCGACATTGCCGGGAAGAGCTCGGCCATGTCGGGAACGGGCGCCTCCACCCGGCTCGTCCTGTCGGGAAGGCGCGTGCCCTCGGCCGAGAGGCTCCACTCCGCTCCGCCGAGGAACAGGGTGAGCCGGGTCGGGAAGCTCGCCGCCCCGGCGGCAGGCCCGCGCGGGGCGCCGCGCACGGTGATGGACAGGCGCGTTCCGTCGGCCGTGCAGCTGAAGCGGAGCGTCCCTCGCCCTCCGTCCGGCGGGCCGAACTGCAGCACTGGCGGCGAGGCGTCGGGCTCGACCGTCCAGCGGGCGCGGTGCGGCTGGGCAGGCGCGGCGGAGGCGGCAAGGAGGCCGAGCACCGGAACGAGGAGACAGCGGGCAGATGGCATGGCGTGCGCTGTGGGGCGTCGCCGGGCCGCGGGCAAGCCCGCTGCTTGCTGCCTGGAAGGCCGCTTCAGGCGAGCGCGGCGCAGGCCCGCTGGATCCGCCGGCAGGCCTCCTCGAGAAGCTCGGTCGAGGTCGCGTAGCTGATGCGGAAGGCGGGCGACAGGCCGAAGGCGCCGCCGTGGACGAGTGCCACCCCCTCGCTGTCGAGGAACCAGGTGGCGAGGTCCTCGTCCGAGGCGATCACCCGGCCGTCCGGCGCGCGCCTGCCGATGAGGGGCGCGCAGTCGGGGTAGACGTAGAAGGCGCCCTCGGGCCGCGGGCAGGAAAGACCCTCGCACTGGTTCAGCATGGAGACGACGAGGTCGCGCCGCGTCTGGAACACGCGGGCGCGCTCCTTCAGGAAGTCCTGCGGGCCGGTGAGCGCGGCGGTGGCTGCTGCCTGGGCGATCGAGCAGGGGTTGGTGGTGGACTGGGACTGGAGCTTCGCCATCGCGGCGATGATCTGCTTCGGCCCGCCGGCGAAGCCGATCCGCCAGCCGGTCATGGCATAGGCCTTGGAGGCGCCGTTGACGGTGAGCGTGCGCTCGAACAGGCGCGGCTCGGCGGCCGCCAGTGTCACGAACCGGAAGTCGTCGTAGACGATGTGCTCGTACATGTCGTCGGCCATCACGAAGACATGGGGGTGGGCGAGGAGCACGTCGGCAAGCGCCTTCAGCTCGGCTTCGGTGTAGGCCGCACCGGTCGGGTTCGAGGGCGAGTTGAGGATGAGCCACTTCGTCCTGGGTGTGATCGCGGCATCGAGCTGTGCCGGCGTCATCTTGAAGCCCGAGGCGGCCGGGCAGGGGACGATGACCGGCGTTGCCCCGCAGAACTGGACGATGTCGGGATAGGAGACCCAGTAGGGCGCGGGGATGATGACCTCGTCGCCGGGGTCGAGGGTGGCCACGAGGGCGTTGAAGATGGTGTGCTTGCCGCCGACGTTGGCCGTCACCTCGTCAGGCGCGTAGTCGAGCCCGTTGTCGCGGCGGAACTTGAGGCGGATCGCCTCCTTGAGCTCGGCCGTGCCGTCGACGATGGTGTACTTGGTCTCGCCACGCCGGATCGCGGCGATGGCCGCGTCCTTCACGTGATCAGGCGTGTCGAAGTCGGGCTCGCCGGCGCCAAGCCCGATGATGTCGCGCCCCTGGGCCTTGAGCTCGGCCGTGCGGCGGGTGACGGCGGCGGTCGCGGAGGGCTGGATACGGCCGATGGCGGCAGAGAGGATCATGGCGCAGGGTCCCGGCGGTTCGAAGGGCGCGGTCGCTTAGGAGGAACGGCAGCACCGGGGCAAGATGTCAGCTGGCCACCACGGCGGGGAACAGGCCGCGCAGCGCATTGCCGAGGAAGAGGCGCCCCGCGCGCCCGGCCTTGCGCACCGCGTCTGCGGGAAGGTCGGCTTCCACCGCCCGGCCGGTGGCCAGGAGCTCGGCGCGCAGCACGCCGGGCAGCAGACCGCGGCCGAGCGGCGGCGTCAGCAGGCGGCCGCCGTCTTCGACGAAGAGGCTGGTGAAGCTGCCTTCGGTTGCAAGCCCGTCGGGGCGGAGGAAGATCACCTCGAAGCTCCCCGCCGCCCGGCGCGCCGCGTCGTAGAAGGCGCGGTCGGAGCTCTTGTGGAACAGCCGCCAGTCCTCGGGCTGCACCGGAAGCGGCACGAGTGTCACCGGGGCCGGTTGCGGCGGCGGAGGCGGGGCCGGGCCGGCAGCGAGCGCCATCGGCCCGTCCTCGCCGAGGAGGAGCCGCAGCCGCTCGGGGCCTCCCCGGGGCGGGACACGCGCGAGCAGCCGCGCGGCCGCGTCCCGGTCGAACGGAAGCCCAAACCGCGCGGCCGAGGCCGCCATCCGCGCGAGATGACGCGCAAGAAGTGGCACCCGGCCGTCGGCCTCGCGGCGCATCGTCTCGATGAGGGTGAGCGGCGTGCGCCGCTCGAGAACCCGCGCCTTGGCCAGGCACTCGCGCCATTCGTCCTCGGCCCGGCTGTCGGCGACGATGCCGGAGCCGAGGCCGAGCCTCGCCACCCCCGGGCGGTCGGCCGCCAGCACGAGCGTGCGGATGGCAACGGCAAAGTCGGCGTTGACCGCACCGGGGCCAATGGTGCCGATGGCGCCGCAATAGATGCCTCGCGGTCGCGCTTCGATCCCGGCCAGCACCTCGATGGCGCGCAGCTTGGGCGCACCGGTGATCGACCCGCAGGGAAAGAGCGCTTCGAGGCAGTCGAACGCATCCCGCCCGGGCGCAAGCCCGGCCTCGACGTGCGAGACCATCTGATGGACGTAAGCGAGGCTCTCGATCCGGAAGGGGGCGGGCACCCGGACCGTTCCGGGCACGGCAACCCGCGCGCAGTCATTCCGGATGAGATCGGTGATCATCAGGTTCTCGGCGCGGTTCTTCGGATCGGCGGCGAGGGCTTCGGCCGCGGCCTGGTCCGCTTCGGGCAGCGGCGGGCGAACGGCGGTGCCCTTCATCGGCGCGGCGCGCAGCACGCCATCGGCAAGCGCGAAGAAGCGCTCGGGCGAAAGCGAGAGCCACCAGTGGCGGCCCGTGAAGACGAGGGCGGCATGGGGGGCAGGTGCCCGGGCAAGCGCGCGGGCGAACAGCGCCACCGGGTGGCCCGAGACCGGAAGCTCCGCCTGGAAGGTGAGATTGGCCTGGTAGATGTCGCCGGCGGCGATCAGGGCCTGGAGTCGGTCGACAGCGGCCCCGTGGTCGTCCGCGCCGATGGCCGCCACCGGCGGGCCCCAGTCGGCCGGTCGCTCCCATCCGGGCAGCGCAGCGAGCGCGACCATGCGCGGGGCGGCGAACGCACCGAACCACAGCAGCGGCTGGTCCAGCGCGGCGATGTGCCGGGCGAGCGCAAGGGCCGCGCGCGGCTCGAAGGCAGCAGCGGCCTCATAGGCAAGGCCGCCGGCCAGGTGGAGCCCTCGCCGCGCCAGTGCCCGGGCGCGGGCCAGCGCCGGGCCCACCTCCGCGACTGTGCGGGCCTCGACGATCTCGACGGGGCCGGCGAACAGCAGGCCCTGCCTGCCGCCACGTGGAAACAGGGCGAAGGGCTCCCGGGGAAATTCGGGTGGAGCAGCCACGGCCACGCTGCTAGCCCAAGCCGCGCATCACCGCGAGGGAGAGACCATGCTTCACATCCGCCGCCCTGTCGCCCTGCTCGCCGCGCTGCTCCTCGCCGGCCCGGCCATCGCGCGCGACCTTCCGCCGCCGCCGGCACTCCGGCTCGATGGCGTGCCGCAGGTGCCGGCCGCGCTTGCCGAGCGGGTGCGCCCGTGGATGGAGTTCCGCACCGCGAGCTTCCAGGGCTGGGACCCGGCGACGCGGGGGATGCTGATCACCACCCGGTTCGGGGATTCGAACCAGCTCCACCTCGTCGCCGGGCCCGGTGCCGCGCGCCGGCAGCTCAGCTTCGAGCCCGAGCCGGTGGCCGGCGGCAGCTTCGCGCCCGGCACCGCCGGCGGGGACGTGCTACTGGCCGCGGCCGACGTCGGCGGGGCGGAGAACTTCCAGCTCTTCCGCCTGGCCGAGGGGCGGATGCAGCTCCTGACCGACGGGAAGAGCCGCAACACCGGCGCCACCTGGTCGAAGGATGGGCGGCTCGTCGGCTTCGCGTCCAACGCGAGGAACGGCCGCGACACCGACCTCTGGGTGATGGACCCGCGCGACCCTGCCTCGCGCCGGCTGGTTGCCGAGCGGCAGGGCGGCGGATGGGCCTTCCTCGACTTCTTCCCCGGCGGCAGGTCGGCACTTGTCGCCCGTTATGTCTCGATCGAGCAGTCCGAGCTTCACCGGCTCGACCTCGAGACCGGCCTCGTCACCCCCGTCACCCGCGACCGCGGCAATGTGAGCTACGGTGGCGCCCGGGTCACGCCCGATGGCCGGATCCTCGCCACCTCCGACCGGTTCGGCGAGTTTCGCGCGCTCGGGGTCGTCGATCCGGCAACCGGGGTCTTCACCCGGCTCGGCGCCCCGGCCCGATGGGATGTGGAGGAGTTCGCCGTCTCGGCCGACGGGGCACGCGTTGCGGTCGTCACCAACGAGGCCGGCATCTCGCGCCTGAGGGTGCTCGATTCGCGCACCGGCGCGCTGCTCCTCGAACCCGAGGTTCCGGTAGGTGTCATCTCGGGCGTCGAGTTCGCCCCCTGGGGCGAGCTCGGCTTCACCCTCTCCTCCGCCCGCTCGCCGGGGGATGGCTGGAGTCTCACGCCCGAGGGCGCGCTGCGCCGCTGGACCTTTTCCGAAACCGGCGGGCTCGACCCGGCCCGGAACGTCGAGCCCGAACTCGTGCGGGTGAAGAGCTTTGACGGCCGCGAGGTGACCGGCTTCCTCTACCGCCCCGACCCGGCGCAGTTTCCGGGTCCGCGCCCGCTCCTCGTCAACATCCATGGCGGGCCAGAGGCGCAGTCGCGGCCCGGCTTCCAGGGCCGCAACAACTATCTCCTGAACGCGCGGGGGATCGCCATCTTCTATCCCAATGTCCGCGGCTCGACCGGCTTCGGCAAGACCTTCGTCAGTCTCGACAATGGCCCCTGGAAGCGCGAGGATTCGGTCAGGGACATCGAGGCGATGGTCCGCCACCTCGCCCGCGACGGGGGAATCGATGGCAGCCGGATCGGCGTCACCGGTGGCTCCTACGGGGGCTACATGACCTATGCCGCGCTCACCCTCTATCCGAGGCTGTGGCGCGCCGGGCTTGCCGTCGTCGCCATCTCCGACTTCGTCACCTTCCTCGAGAACACGGCCGACTATCGCCGCGACCTCCGCCGCGTCGAGTATGGCGACGAGACGGACCCGAAGCAGCGCGCCAAGCTGAAGGAGATCTCGCCGCTCGGCCGGGCCGACCGGATCGCCGTGCCGCTGATGGTGGTGACGGGAGCGAACGATCCGCGCGTGCCGGCGTCGGAAGCCGACCAGATGGTGGCGGCGGTCAGGGCGAACGGCCGCGAGGCGTGGCACCTCGTCGCTGCCAACGAGGGCCATGGCTTCCGCCGGAAGGAAAACCAGGACTACCAGTTCTGGACCAGCCTGCTGTTCTGGGAGCGCCATCTCCTCGGCGACTGAGCACCCCTCAGGCGGCGCGCGGGAAGGTCTCCTCGCGCTCGACATTGAACGGCGGCGGCAGCCCGAGCGCGCCCGCCGTCTCGACGATCGCGCGGTTGGTGTCGAACCAGACCTGCCAGTAATGGTCGGTGTGGCAGTGGGGCCTGACGGCAAGCACGGTCCCCAGCTCGTTGAAGTCGAGGATCTCGATGGTAGGCGCGGGCTCGGTGAGCACGTTGGGGATGGCGGCGAGCCGCGGCCGCAGCGCCGCGATAACGCCAAGCGGATCCACGCCATGGGCCAGCTGCATCGTGCGGTCGACGCGGCGGTGGGCATGGGCGGAGAAGTTGCGGATGACCTCGCCCGAGACCTTGCCGTTGCCGACGATCGCTTGGACATTGTCGGGCGTGGTGATGACGGTGTTGAACAGGCCGATCTCGGTCACCGTCCCCTCGACATCGCCGGCAACCACATAGTCGCCCACCTTGTAGGGGCGGAAGATGATGAGGAAGGCGCCGGCCGCGAAATTGCCGAGAAGCCCCGACCAGGCCGCGCCGATGGCAAGCCCGACGCCCGCCAGCAGTGCCGCGAAGCTCGTCGTCTCGATCCCGAAATAGCCGAGGATGGCGACGACGAGGACGATGTTGAGCGTGACATTGAGGATGTTGGCGATGTAGCGCTGGAGCGTCGCGTCGAAGTTGCGCGCGGTCAGCACCCGCTCGAGTGCGCGCACGCCGATCCCGATGAGCCAGCGGCCCACCATGTAGAGGGCAAGCGCGCCCAGCACCTTGAGGCCGAAGTCGACCGCGACCGGAAGATAGCGGTCGGAAAAGCTCGTGACTTCGCGCTCGATCGTGCGGATGTCCGGTTCCATGGGCTGCCCCCCCTGCGCGTGCGCCGCAGCCGATCCGGGCGCGTGCGCCGCAGCATAGACGACAGGAGCACGATTCGGGAGCGGCGCTTCAGCCTTTCGTGACGGGGGCGAAGAGCCGGGCGACGAAGGAGTCGCGTTCGGCAGCGAGCCGGGCTGCCGCCTCCGCCGGTAGCGCATAGCAATCGTCGAACGGCACGGTGGCCGATGTCACCGCGTGCGCGGCCCAGTGCTCGAGCCGGGCCAGCCGCTCGCGCGCGACCCAGTGCGCCTGGGCGAGCTCAAGCAGCATGCCAAGGAGCGTGTCGATGGCCGGGTCGTCGAAGAAGACCGGGCGCTTGCCCCGCGCCTCTTGGGGAAGCGGCGGGAAGTCGCTCACGCGGCCGGCCCCCGGAAGCCGCCGTAGCAATACCAGGTGACGCCGTCGCCGAGCCGCCCCAGCCGGTCGGACGCCTCGGCACGGTCGGCATCCGCAGCCGCGACGATGGCATCCGCCCCATACCAGCCGAGCGAGGGCACGCTGGCCTCGAAGAAGCCGTGGAATCCGGCCCGGGCGACCTCGTCGGCCGGCACCAGGTCGCGGTAGCCCCGGTAGTAGGGCTCGCTGTTGTAGTCGCTGTCCCAGTCGAGATAGAAGCCGTCGTAGGGAGAGAGCTTGGCGTTGGGCGGCAGCTCGTAGTGGAGCATGAGCCCCCCGGGCCGGAGCAGCCGGTGCGCCTCGCGGAAGACCGCGCGAATATCGGCTTTCGGCAGCTCGTGCAGGAACATCGAGGAAAACACGAGGTCGAAGCTCGCGTCCGGGAACGGAGCCCGCGTCGCATCCGCCTGGACGAAGTGCGCCTCGACCCCCATCGCCTGCGCCCGGGCATGGGCGTAGCGCAGGCAGGCCGGCGCGACGTCGATGCCGGTCACGCGCGCGTCCGGGTAGGCGCGCTTCCACGGCAGCGTCTGGTGGCCGACCGAGCAGCCGAGATCGAGCACCGCATCCGGCGCGAAGTCCGGCAGCCGGTGGCGGAGCCAGAGCGCGATCGACTGGCCGATGTCGTCGAGCGTCTCGCCCATGAGCCCGAAGGAGAAGACCGCAAGCCCGTTCTCGTAGAGCGCGCCGGCGGCAAGATCGTCGGCGCCGGCATCGAGATGGTAGTTGCCGGGCATCCGGTGGACATCGAGCGCTGCCACATTCTTCGGAATGGGGAGCCCGGGATCGAGGGTGAGCGTGCCGGCCGTCGTCCGGTCGGCGGCAAGGGCCCGGAAGCGGTCGGCAAGAGATCTCCGTTCGCGGTCGATGATGGGGCGCACGCTCGCCCACACCATGTCCTGCGCCTTGACCCGCGCTGCCGAATAGAAACGGAACAGCCGGTCGCCGCGCATGGCCGCATGCACGTCTCGGCCGGTGGCGCCCTCGGGCAGGGAGGGCGCGATCTCGGCCTCGAACCGCGCCTTCATCGCCGCGGCGAGCGGGTTCAGCACATGGTTCCTGAGACTCGAAACGAAGGCCTGGGCGGCCTGTTCGTCGGGCGTGGGGGAGAGGGCGAGGGCGGGCGTGACGAAACGGGACATGCGACCTCCATCCCCAACCTAGGCGGGTGACGCCGCAACGCAAGCGGGCTTGCGCGTCAGGTGAACCGACGGGAACCTCATTTAAAGAAAGTTGCAAGTCCTGCGCGGGAGCGCTAGGGGCTTCGTACCCGAGCCCGAGGAGAGACCGACGTGGCCACCCAAGCCAAGCCCGCCTTCACCGACTTTGCCGTCGCCGATCTCGGCCTTGCCGACTGGGGCCGGAAGGAAATCGCGATCGCCGAGACCGAGATGCCGGGCCTGATGGCGCTGCGGGCCGAATATGGCGCGAAGCAGCCCCTGAAGGGTGCGCGCATCGCCGGCTGCCTGCACATGACGATCCAGACGGCCGTCCTCATCGAGACGCTGGTGCACCTGGGCGCCGAGGTGCGCTGGGCCAGCTGCAACATCTTCTCCACCCAGGACCAGGCGGCCGCCGCGATCGCGGCCCGGGGCATCCCGGTCTTCGCCCACAAGGGGGAGACGCTGGAGGAATACTGGCGCTTCGTCGATGCCATCTTCCAGTGGCCCGGGACGACTGCCAACATGATCCTCGACGATGGCGGGGACGCCACCATGTACATCCTGAAGGGCGCCCGCTTCGAGGCCGGCGAGCCGCTGCCCGAGCCCGGGAACGAGGAGGAAGAGGCCTTCTTCGCCCAGATCCGCGCCCGTGCCGCCGCCTCGCCCGGCTTCTTCCTGAAGACCAAGGAAGCCATTCGGGGCGTGTCGGAGGAGACGACCACCGGCGTCCACCGGCTCTACGAGATCGCCGGCAAGGGCCACCTGCCGTTCCCGGCCATCAACGTGAACGACTCGGTCACCAAGTCGAAGTTCGACAATCTCTACGGCTGCAAGGAGAGCCTGGTCGATGGCATCCGCCGCGCGACCGACGTGATGCTCGCCGGCAAGGTGGCGGTGGTGGCCGGCTTCGGCGATGTCGGCAAGGGCTCGGCCGCGTCCCTGCGCAACGGCGGCGCCCGGGTGCTGGTGACCGAGATCGACCCCATCTGCGCGCTCCAGGCGGCGATGGAGGGCTATGAGGTCGTCACCATGGAGGAGGCGGCGCCGCGCGGCGACATCTTCGTGACGGCGACCGGCAATGTCGACGTGATCACGCTCGACCACATGCGGGCGATGAAGGACCGCGCCATCGTCTGCAACATCGGCCACTTCGACAGCGAGATCCAGATCAGCGCGCTTGCCAACTACCGCTGGGAGGAAGTGAAGCCGCAGGTGGACGAGGTGGTGTTCCCCGACGGCAAGCGGCTGATCATCCTGGCCAAGGGCCGGCTCGTGAATCTCGGCTGCGCGACCGGCCACCCGAGCTTCGTCATGTCGGCCTCCTTCACCAACCAGGTCCTCGCCCAGATCGAGCTCTGGACCAACGGCGCGGCCTACGAGAACCGGGTCTACGTGCTCCCCAAGCATCTCGACGAGAAGGTGGCGGCCCTTCACCTCGAGAAGCTCGGCGTGAAGCTGACCAAGCTCACGCCGAAGCAGGCGGCCTACATCGGCGTGCCCGAGCATGGCCCCTTCAAGCCCGAGCACTACCGCTACTGAGGAAGCCCTCGTGCTCGACGAGGCCGGGCTCCGCGCACTCGGGGCCCGGCTTGCCGCCGTGCTCGAGGCCGGAGACGTCGTGCTGCTGGCCGGCGACCTCGGGGCGGGCAAGACGACCCTCGCCCGCGCCATCCTCGCAGCACTTGGCCACGCGGGCGAGGTGCCAAGCCCCACCTTCACCCTCGTCGAGCCCTATCCCGCGCCGCCGCTCCGGCTTCCCGTCGTCCATGCCGACCTCTACCGGCTCGAGGCCGGCGCACCGCTCGACGACCTCGGGCTGGACGAGGCGCTCGAGGAGGGCTTGCTCCTCCTCGAGTGGCCCGAGCGCTTGGCTCCCGGCCGGTTCCCGGACGCGCTCCGCCTCCACCTCGATGGCGCCGGCGGCCCGCTCCGCCGCTTGACTTGGACCGCCGGTCCGGCATGGAACGGGCGCTGGCCGCTGCCTCGCTGACGAGGCGCGGCGCCATGAGGACTGCATGAACCCGCCGTCTGCCGCTCCTGCCTTCCTCGAACGGCATGGCTGGGCGGGTGCGAAGGTCGTGCCGCTTGCCGGCGACGCCTCCTTCCGCCGCTACTTCCGCGTGACCGACCGGGGCCGCACCGCCGTCCTCATGGACGCACCGCCCGACCTCGAGGACAGCCGGCCCTTCCTCTTCGTTGCCGAGTGGCTGCTCGCCAACGGCTTCCGCGCGCCGAGGCCCATGGCGGCGGATCTCGGCCGCGGCCTCCTCCTTCTCGAGGACTTCGGCGACCGGCGCATGGGGCCGGTGCTCGCCCGCGAGCCCGACCGCGAGGAGGCAGTCTATGCGCGCGCCGTCGACGTTCTCGTCGCGCTCCACCGGGTGCCGCCGCCGGCCGAGCTTCGGCCCTACGACCGCGCCGAGCTGCTGCGCGAGGTGCTGCTCTTCCCCGAATGGTATCTGCGGGCGGCCGGCGTCACGGCCGACCTCGAGACCTACGTCGCCGCCTGGGACGCGGTCTGGGGCGATGTCCTCGCCGAGACCGCGCAGGCCCCGGTGCTCGTGCTGCGCGACTACCACGCCGACAACCTGATGCTGCTCGACGATGCCGAGGGGATCGCCGGCCTCGGCCTCCTCGACTTCCAGGACGCGCTGGCCGGCCACCGGGCCTATGATCTCGTCTCGCTCCTGCAGGATGCCCGGCGCGACGTGTCCCCGCGGCTCGAGGCGGCCATGGTGGAGCGGTTCGTCGTGCGCGGCGGCATCGCCGACCCGGCTGGCTTCCGCCGCGCCTACGAGGTGCTGGGCGCCCAGCGGAACGTGAAGATCCTCGGCATCTTCGTGCGCCTGCGCGACCGCGACGGCCGCTGCGGCTATGTCGAGATGCTCCCCCGCGTGTGGCGGCTCGTCGAGCGCAACCTCGCCCACCCGGCTCTCGCACCGGTGCGCGCCTGGTTCGACGCGCACGTGCCGCGGCACCTGCGCGCGGACTGGTGCCGTGGCTAGCCGCGTGCGCGCTCCAGCGCCAGCGCCCGAGGCAGGCGCGCGCGTGCCGGAGGGGGCCATGGTGCTTGCCGCCGGACTCGGCCGGCGGATGCGGCCTCTGACGGCCACGCGGCCGAAGCCTCTCGTCGATGTGGCGGGCCGCACGCTTCTCGACCGCGCGCTCGCCACGCTCCGCGCCGGCGGGGTGCGCCGCGCGGTCGTCAACGTCCACTACATGGCCGACCGGGTGGAGGCGCACCTTGCCGCCCGCGACACCGGGCTTGCCATCACGGTTTCCGACGAGCGCGCCCAGCTGCTTGAGACCGGCGGAGGCATCCTGAAGGCGCTGCCGCAGCTGCCCGACCCGTTCCTCGCCATGAACGCCGACAACATCTGGGTGGATGGCCCGGTACCGGCCGTGAAGCTGCTTGCCGAGCGCTGGGACCCGGCCGAGATGGACGCGCTCCTCCTCATGGTCCCGCTGGCGCGCGCCTACTGCCACCGCGGAACGGGCGACTTCCACATGGACCCGCGCGGCCGCCTCTCGCGACGGCGGCCGGGCCGGGTGGCCCCCTTCGTCTTCACCGGGCTGCAGATGCTGTCCCACCGGCTGTTCGCCGGCGAGACGCTCCGCCCCTTCTCGATGAACCTCCTCTGGGACCGCGCGGCCGCAGAAGGCCGGCTCTGTGGCGTGGTGCATCAGGGCCTGTGGTTCGACGTGGGCACGGCAGCGGCCGTTCCCGAGGCCGAGGCGCTTCTTGCCCGGCTCTGAGGAGAGCCTGCCAGCGCCCGCCGGCGCCGGCCCGCGCATCCGCACCGTCGCCTTCGGCACGCCGTTCCTGCCTGCGCTCGCACGCCACTGTCTCGACACGCACGGCACCGGGCTCGGCCTCGCCCGCCTCCGCATCCTCCTGCCCTCGGCGCGGGCCCGGCGCGGGCTGGTCGAAGCCTTCCTCGCCGCGACGGGCGGCCGGGCGCTCCTCCTGCCGCGGATTGCCGCGATCGGCGAGATCGACGCGGGGGAGACGCTCGACCGCCTGCTCGAGGAAGGCGCCGAGCCGCTGCGCCCTGCCGTTTCGCCGCTGGCGCGGCGCCTCGCGCTTGCACAGCACCTCGCAGGAGAGGCCGGAAGCGCACCCGCTGCCGACCGGCTGGCCCGCGATCTTGCCCGCGTGCTCGACCTGCTCGCCGCCCACGGCGTCACCGCGCAGCAGCTCGCGGAACTCGAGGCCGAGGGCCTTGCCGCGCATCGCGCCCGCCGCCTTGTCGTGCTCGAGGCGATCGTCCACCACTGGCCGGGCGCGCTCGAAGACCGGGGGCTTCTCGACCCCGTCGCCCGGCGGGAGACGCTGCTGGCCGGTCTTGCCGAGAGGTGGACGCGCGCGCCGCCCGGCCCGGTGGTGGCGGCAGGCTTCGCCGCAGCGCCGCCCGCCGTCGCCCGCCTTCTCCGCGCGATTGCCCGGCTGCCGGAGGGCGAGGTCATCCTGCCGGGCCTCGACCCTCATGTCTCCCCCGAGGACTGGGCGGCGATCGGCGCGGCGCCCACCCACCCGCTCCATGGGCTCTACGCCCTCCTCGATGCGATGGGCGTGCAGCCGGCGGAGGCCGCGTGGCTGGGGCCGGAGGCAGGCGACCGCGCGCGCGCCCTGCTTGCCGCCTTCCGGCCCGCCTCGGGCGCTCTGCCCGCGGCGCGGGGTGACCCGCCGCCGGGGCTCGCGCTTCTCGAGGCGCGCGGGCCCGAGGAGGAGGCGCTCGCCATCGCCCTTGCCCTGCGCCGCGCGCTCGAGACGCAGGGGCAGACGGCTGCGCTCGTCACCCGCTCGCGCGCGCTTGCCCGCCGGGTGGCGGCCGCGCTCCGGCGCTGGGGCCTTGCCATTGACGACAGCGCCGGCGAGCCGCTGGCGCTCCGGCCGCCGGGGGCCTTCCTGCTTGCCCTCCTCGACGCTTCGGCCGAGCGCTTCCGGCCCGTGCCGCTGCTCGCCGCGCTCAAGCACCCGCTTGCTGGCGCCACGAGCCCCGAGGCGCGCGCGGCGTGGCTGGCGGGCGCGCGGGCGCTCGACCTCGCGCTGCGGGGGCCGGCGCCCGCGCCCGGCCTTGCCGGCATCGCCGCCCGCCTTGCCGGGGGGCGCGGGAGCGCCGCGCGCGACTTCTGGGCCGGGCAGGCCGCGCCGCGCCTCGCTCCGCTCGAGGCGCTGTTCGAAGCGGGCAAGCCTTCGCTTGCCGAGCTCGTTCGGGTGCTGGCCGACGTGGCTGCGGCCCTTGCCGGGGACCGCCTCTGGTCCGGGCCCGATGGCCGGGCGCTCGGCGAGCTGGTGGCCGCGGTTGCCGAGAGCCCGGACGCTGCAGCCCTCGAGGTCGGGCCGGAGGAAGCGCCGGCGCTGGTCCGCGCGCTCCTCGACGACGTGGCCGTCAGGCCGCCCTGGCGCCAGCACCCGCGCCTCGCCATCCTGGGGCCGCTCGAGGCCCGGCTCGCCCATGCCGACCTCCTCATCCTCGGCGACCTCAACGAGGGAAGCTGGCCCGCGCTCCCTCAGCCGGACCCGTGGCTGCCGCCCGCGGTCCGCCGCCGTCTCGGGCTTGCTGCGCCCGAGGCCCGGGTCGGCCTCGAGGCCCATGATCTCCTCTCGGCGGTTGCGGCGCCGGCGCTGCTCCTCACCCGCGCCCGCCGCGATGCCGCTGGCCCCACGGTCAGGTCGCGGTTCCTGCTGCGGCTCGAGGCGGCCTTCGGCCCGCTGCCCCGGGATTTCGAGCTCGAGGCGGCGCTCGCGCTCGATGGCGTGGGCCGCACCATCCGGCTGCCCCGGCCATGCCCCGCACCGCCGGCGGCCGAGCGCCCGCGCCTGCTGCGCGTGACCGAGGCCGACATGCTGGCCGCCGACCCCTTCGCTTTCTACGCCCGGCGGATGCTGGGCCTCGAGGAGCTGAAGCCGCTGGAGCAGGAGGCCGATGCGGCGGTGAAGGGCACCGTGGTCCACCGTATCCTCGAGCGGCTGGTAAGGGAGGCGCCGGCCGACCCGGACGCCCTCGTTGCCGAGGAACTCGCGACGCTCGGCGGGGACCCGGCGCTCCTGGCACTCTGGGGCCCTCGGGTCCGGCGGATGGTGGCGTGGGTCCGCGCACGGCTGGCAGCCGAGCGGGAAGCCGGCTGGCAGCGGTTCGAGGCGGAAGTGAAGCTCGCCGCCGACTGGGGCGGGATCCGGATCGAGGGCAAGGCCGACCGCATCGACATCCACGGCGACGGCCGCCTGCGGATCGTGGACTACAAGACGGGCAAGCCGCCGACCCGGAAGGCCTTCGAGGACCGCATGGCCCGCCAGCTGCCGCTGCTGCGGCTGCTCGTCGAAGCCGGCGGAAGCAGGGAGATCCATGGCGAGGTCGGACTCCTCGAATACTGGAAGCTTTCCGGCGGCCAGGAGGAAGGGACGGTGGTCGGGACCAAGTGGACCATCGAGCGCGCCACCTTCGCGCAGGACCTCCGCCAGCTCTTCGCCCGCTTTCTCCTTGGCGACGAGGCCTTCGTGCCCAAGCTCGTGCCGGTCTTTGCCGAGCAGTACCGCACCTACGACCAGCTTGCCCGGGTCGAGGAATGGCTGTGACGCGGCTCGACCCGGCGAACGCGCGCCACCATCTCGCCTCCGACCCCAAGGCCCACGTCTGGGTCAACGCCTCGGCGGGCACGGGCAAGACCCGGGCGCTCACCGACCGCATCCTCCGCCTGCTGCTCGCCGGCGCGCCACCGCAGTCGCTTCTCGCCATCACCTTCACCCGCACGGCTGCTGCCGAGATGCAGGCGCGCGTGTTCGACGCGCTCGCTGCCTGGGCGCGGCATGACGATGCCACGCTCGACGCGGCGCTCGCGCAGCTCGGCGAGACGCCTTCCGCCGCGCTTCGGGCGCGGGCGCGCGGTCTGCTGCTCCGCGTGCTCGATGCGCCGCAGGGCCTCGAGATCCGCACCATCCACGGGCTTGCCCAGTCGCTTCTCGCCGCTTTTCCGGTGGAGGCCGGGCTTCCGCCGCGCGCCGATCCGCTCGACGAGCGGCGCGCGGCGGCGCTCAGGCGGCGCGCGCTCACCGACGCCATGGCGGACTCCGCGCTTCGGCCCGATCTTGAGCGGCTCGCAGTCGAGGCGGGCGAGAGCGCCATCGAGGAGAAGCTCGGCGACCTGGTGCGGGCCGCGCGGGGCTATGCCGAGGTCGAGAAGGCCGGCGGCGCCGAGGCTTTCCTGCGCGGGCTCGTCGGGGTGCCCCCGGAGCCTTCGTGGCAGGAGATCCTCGAGAACGCCGTCGTGCCGCCCGCCTTCGACGATGGGGCGGCCGAGGCCTTCGCTCTGGCGATGGAGGCGCTGAATACGGATGCCAAGCGCGCCGAGGCCGCGCGGGCGCGCGCCTGGCTCGCGCGGGACGCCGCTGGCCGGGTGGAGGCCATCGAGGAGCTGTTTGCCTGCGTCCGCACCAAGGCCGGCGAGCCGCGCAAGCTCGATCGGGAGATCGAGAAGGTGCCGGCACTTGCTGAGCCGGTCCTGCGGCTGCTGGAAGCCACCGAGCGGCTGATCGATCTGCTCCGCGCCCGCGCCTTCGTCGCTCACGCCGGCGCGTGGCTCCGGCTCGGCATGGCGGTCTCGGCCCGTTACGCCGCCCTGAAGCGCGCCGAGGCGGCGATCGACTTCGACGACATGGTGGCGCTCGCCGCCGATCTCGTCCACGCCCAGGGCATGGCGAACGCGATCGCCGAGCGGCTTGACCGGCGCATCCTCCACGTCCTCGTCGACGAGGCGCAGGACACCAACGCCGACCAGTGGCACCTCGTCGAGGGGCTCTCGAGCGAGTTCGACGCCGGCGAAGGCCAGCACGGCGAGACGGTCCGCACCCGCTTCGTCGTCGGCGACTTCAAGCAGGCGATCTTCCGCTTCCAGGGCACGGACCCGGAGGTCTTCCTCGAGGTGCGCGCGCGCTGGAGCAAGAAGACGGCTGAAGCCGGCCGCCCCACGCGCGACGTGCCGCTGGTGCGCAACTTCCGCTCGGCCCCGCTTCTCCTTGCGCTCGTCGACCGGGTGCTCAGCAGTCTCGGCCCGCGCGCGCTCGGCCTGCCCGAGGGGGCGCCGCTGCCGCACCACGAGGCAGCGCGCGCCGACCTGCCCGGCCGGGTGCTGCTCTTCCCGCCGCATGTGGCGGCAGCGGAAAGCGGCGCGAACGGCGGGGAGGAGGGCGAGGAGCCGGCCGACCCGGACTTCGCCGCGAAGGTCGCGGCAGCCGTTGCCGCCATGGTCCGTGCGGACAGCCCGCATCGGCTGACGCTCACCGGCCGCGACGGGACGGCCCGCCCCGCCGGGCCCGGCGACGTGCTGATCCTTTTGCGCAAGCGCGGCGACCTCATGGGCATGCTGGTCCGGGCGCTCCATGCCGAGGGCCTTCCGGTTGCAGGCGTGGACCGTGCCCGGCTGGCCGAGCCGCTTGCCGTGCGCGATCTCCTCTCGCTCGTCCGCTTCGTCCTCCAGCCAGCCGACGATCTGGCGCTTGCCGAGGTGCTGACCTCGCCGCTCGGCGGGCTCGACCACGAGACGCTGCGCCGCCTCCGCCAGCCCGGCCAGACGCTGTGGCAGGCCTTCGCTGCCTCCGCCGACCCGGCCCACGCGGCCGCGCAGCGGCGGCTCCGCGACGCGCTTGCGCGTGCCGACTTCGCCGGCCCGCATGCCTTCCTCGAGGCGGTGCTCGCCGAAGGCGGGCGCGCGGCGCTCCGCGCGCGGCTGGGGCCGGAAGCCGACGACGGGATCGACGCGCTGCTCGCGGAGGCGCTCGCCTTCGAGGCCGACCGCCCGCCCACGCTCCAGGGCTTTCTCGCCCACCTCGCGGCAAGCGACGAGCCGCTGAAGCGCGACCCCGATTCGAGCCCCGGCCTCGTCCGGCTGATGACGGTGCATGGAGCCAAGGGCCTCGAGGCGCCCATCGTCGTGCTGGCCGATGCGCTGGCCGAGGGGAGGCCGCGCATCGACGCCTTCACCTGGCGTGACGCCGCCGGCCGGGCGGAGCTTCCCCTCGTCTTCGGCAGGGCCGACCGGCTGCCCTCAGCGCTCGCGCCGTTCGTCGAGGCCGAGCAGGCGGCCGAGCGCGCCGAGCGCAACCGCCTGCTCTACGTGGCGCTGACCCGGGCCGAGCAGGTCCTGCTGGTGGCCGGCCAGATTTCCCGGAAGGAAGCCGCGAAGCGCGAGACGGAGCCCGAGGCCTTCGACAGCTGGCACGACCGGATCCGCCGGGCGATGGAGGGACAAGGCGCGGCGTGGAGCGGGTCCTCCGACCTCGGCCGCCACCTGCGTCTCGAGCAGGGGCAGTGGCCGTCAGCCGGCGCGGCCTGCTCCCCGGCACCTCCGCCCGCGCCCGTCCCCGCCTGGACGCGGACCGACCCGCTCCCCGAGCCGTCGCCGCCGCGCCCCTTCACGCCCTCGCATCCCGCACCCGACTCCGCGCCACAGCCGCCGCCCTCCGACGCCCAGCGCGCGGCCGCGGCACGCGGCGTCCGCCTTCACGCCCTCTTCGAGCGGCTTCCCGGCGTGCCGCCGCCCGCGCGCGAAGCCTTCGCGCTGCGCCTGCTCGAGGCCATGGGCGAAGAGCAGCCGGCGCCGCTCGTCGCCGAGGCGCTTGCGGTGCTCAACGACCCCGTGTTCGCGCCGCTGTTCGGTCCCGACAGCCTCGCCGAGGCGCCGATCGCGGGCCATGTCGACGGCCTCACGGTCTCCGGCACGGTGGATCGGCTCCTCGTCACCCCCGAGCGGGTGCTCGTCGTGGACTTCAAGACGGGGCTTGCCGTGCCAGCTCGCGCCGAGGAGGCGCACCCTTCGCACCTGCGGCAGATGGCGGCCTATCGGGCGGTCCTCGCCGCCGCCTTCCCCGGCCGCCGGATCGAGGCGGCGCTTCTCTACACCGCGGGGCCGAGGATCCACTGGCTTCCGCCCGAGCTGCTCGCCGCCCACTGGCCTCCAGGCGAGCGGGAGGGCGAGGCTTGAACCGCGCGGCCCGCCGGCCATATCGGGCCTCGAAGGAGAGAGACTGCATGGCCACGCTCACCGTCACCGACGCTTCGTTTGCAACCGACGTCCTCAAGTCCGAGAAGCCCGTCCTGGTCGACTTCTGGGCGGAATGGTGCGGGCCCTGCCGCATGATCGCGCCCGCGCTCGAGGAGATTGCCGACGAGCTCGGCGACCGGCTGACGGTCGCCAAGGTCAACATCGACGAAGAGCCGGAGACGGCGCTCAAGTTCGGGATCCGCTCGATCCCGACCATGATGATCTTCAAGGGCGGCGAAGTGGTGGCGACGAAGCTCGGCGCCGAGCCCAAGTCGGCGCTGAAGCGCTGGGTGGAAGCCGCGCTCTAGACGCGCGCGAGGATCTGCCCTTCGCGGGGGAAGTGGACGGCGACAAGGCCGACCTCGTCCCCCTCGCGCAGGAGCGTGAACCCGTCTGCATCCTCGTGGACGAGCCGGCCTTCGACCGGCGGGTCGGCCGAGCCTGCCTGCGACACCCGCACGCGCGGGCCGTCGCCCAAGACGGAAGGGGCGCACGCCCGGGCTTCGGCCAGCGCCTCGGCGCCCGACATCGGCTGCGGTGCGCCGTGGCCCAGCGCCAGCACCCGCGCCGCCCAGGGCGCGAGCGGCTCCGAAACCGTCTCGACCGGCGCGCCGCGCGCAGCGAACCACAGCAGCATCGCGTGCGCGAGGTCGCCGTGGCCCGGCGCATCGCCTCCCAGATACGGCCGCCCGTCGGCAAGCATGCCTTCGAGCCGCTCGAGATGGGTGGCAAAGGCCTCGCGCAGGGCCGGCAGCATCGCCCGGAAGGCCTCGGGCTTGAGGCCGAAGCGGCGCTCGCGGTCGGCCCAGAAGGCCGCGGTCTCGGGAGTCGGGGCGGCCTCGGCCATCGGCCCGAGCGCCACGCCGACGGCGGCGAGGAAGGTGGCGCCGCCCGCTTCGATGGCAAGCGCCCGATGGCCGCGTCCGAGCGGCTCCGGGTAAAGCGTGGGCTCGGGCCAGCGGGCCTCCAGCGCGTCGAGGATGGCAAGCGTGTCGCAGAAGACGTCGGCGCCGATCTGCATGACGGGGGTGCGCACATAGCCTCCGGTCAGCGCCTCCTGCTCGGGCTTCGGGCAGATGGCGGGCACCTCGACCGACCCCCAGGCGATGCCCTTGAGGCCAAGCGCGAGGCGCACCAGCTCCGCCCATGGCGAGGCCGCGTAGTGGTGAAGGATGGGGCGCACGGGTCGGCCTCCTCGGCTCAGCTCCGGTAATCGGCGTTGATGCGGATGTAGCCGTCCGTCAGGTCGCAGGTGAAGACGGTGGCGCGCCCGTCGCCGAGGCCAAGGTCAACCTCCACCTCCACTTCTTCGCCGGCGAGATGGGCGGCAACCGGCGCCTCGTCGTAGCCGGGCACCACGGCGCCATCGGCGGCCACCAGCACGCCGCCGAAGCGGATGGCAAGCCGGTCCCGCTCGGCCGGCTCGCCTGCCTTGCCTACCGCCATCACCACCCGGCCCCAGTTGGCATCGCCGCCGGCGATCGCGGTCTTGACCAGCGGCGAGTTGGCGATGCTGAGCGCCACCCGCCGCGCGCTTGCGTCCGAGACGGCGCCGGTGACGCGCACCTCGATGAGCTTCCTCGCCCCCTCGCCGTCGCGCACCACGAGAAGCGCGAGCTCGCGGCAGAGATCGGCAAGGGCCACGGCGAAGGCGTCCGCCCCGGGGCTGTCCCAGCCGGTGAGCGGCACGTTTCCGGCGCGCCCGGTCGCGAAGGCGAGGCAGGTGTCGGAGGTCGAGGTGTCGCCGTCGACGGTGATGCAGGCGAAGCTTGCGGCATTGGCCCCCGCGAGCGCTTCCTGGAGGAAGGCGGGCGCGACGCAGGCATTCGTCACCACGAAAGCGAGCATGGTCGCCATGTCGGGGGCGATCATGCCCGAGCCCTTGACGATGCCGACGAGCGTGACCCGGGTGCCGCCGAGGAGCGCCTCGCGGCACGCGGCCTTCTCGAAGGTGTCGGTGGTGCCGATGGCGCGTGTCGCCGAGAGCCAGTCCCCCGAGCCCAGGCGCTGATGGGCCGCGCGCACGCCGGCGATGGCGCGCTCCGCCGGGAGCGGCACGCCGATGACCCCGGTCGAGGCCGGGAACACCTCGCGCGGCCAGCAGCACAGGAGGCGCGCCACTTCCGTGACCTGCGCGGCGCTCGCCGCGCGGCCCGCGGCACCGGTGAAGGCATTGCTGTTGCCGGCATTCACGACGAGCGCACGCGCTGCGCCGAAGGGCAGGTGGCGGCGGCAGGTCTCGACTTCCGGGGAGGGGCATTGCGAGCGGGTGGTGACACCGGCGACCGTCGTGCCGGGGTCGAAGGCGATGAGGAGAAGGTCGTCCCGCGCCCACGCCTTGTAGCCGGCGCGGGCCGTGGCGATCCGGGCGCCGGGAATGTCGGGGAGCTCCGGGAAGGGGCGGGCAAGCGGCGAGACGGGCATGGCGCGCGCCGTAGCGCAGCCTGGGGCGCAGCGGAACCGCTCGGGGTGCGCAGGGCTGTCTCGGCCGCCACTGTCAGATTTTTTTACGCTCGCAAGCCTGCTGGCGGGAGTCGCTTCGCGCTAACGCTCTGAAAACCAATCCCTCCCGCTCTACGGGGCGATTGGCACGAGTCTTGCTTAACGAGGACGGGGAAAGTTCGGCAGGGAAAGGAGAGCACAATGGCCATGCGGATCCTGGCGGGTGTGGCGGTGGTCGGCACCCTTCTTGCGGCAGCTCCCGTCATGGCGACGACTGCCGTCTACACCATCACGGGGTCGGGGACGGGCCAGCTCAACGCATCGGACTGGCAGGGTGCGTTCACCATCACGCTGACCGGGAACCTGGCCGACTTCTATCCGGATCCGAATGCCGACGTCCTTGATCCCCTCGTCTCGGCGGTGGTCGACATCCCCTCCGCGTCCGGCCTCGTCATCGTGGAGGCGACCCGTCTCGGGCTCAACTACACCAATCTGGCGGTCTTCTTCTCGCGGTCGGCATTCCTCAACAGCGGGCTCGACCTCTTCGATTTCTACCTTGGCGCGCCGGTCGACCTCTCGGCCAGCTTCGGCCCGGTGACCGGGTCCGGCGTCTTCGCGCTGCACCAGTTCGTCGATGTGCCGACCTCCGGTGGCCTTCTCACCTTCACGTCGTCGGGCGACGTCCGGTTCGCGGGCGTGGTCGGGCGCATCCCCGAGCCCGGCACCTGGGCGCTGATGATCGCCGGCTTCGGCCTCGTGGGCGTCGCGGCGCGTCGGCGGCAGACTGCCCTCGCCTGACAGGAAGTTCCGGCGCGGCTCCTGGCGGGCAGTCCCGCCCGGCAGCATGGTGAAGGCCCGTTCCCCGCGTTGACCCCTGGCCTCCCCGGGCCTATCTCGCGGAGCATGCGGGCGCGCGTGCGCCGCGTGGCGATGAAGGCTCCTGATGCTCGGTTTGAACAAGGTCGCCAAGGCCATCTTCGGCTCGTCGAACGACCGTTACGTGAAATCGCTCCAGCCGCTGGTGAAGGCCATCAACGCGCTCGAGCCACAGTTCGAGGGAATGACGGACGAGGCGCTGCGTGGCCAGACGGCGGCCTTCCGCCAGCGGCTGGCCAACGGGGAGCCGCTCGACCGGCTGCTGCCCGAGGCCTTCGCGACCGTGCGCGAGGCCTCGAAGCGCACCCTCGGGCTTCGCCACTTCGACGTGCAGCTGATCGGCGGGATCGTGCTCCACCGCGGCGAGATCGCCGAGATGAAGACCGGCGAGGGCAAGACGCTCGTTGCGACCCTTGCCGTCTATCTGAACGCCCTGACCGGCAAGGGCGTCCATGTCGTCACGGTCAACGACTATCTCGCCCGCCGCGACGCCGAGTGGATGGGCCAGATCTACCGCTTCCTCGACATGTCGGTCGGCGTCATCATCCCCAACCTGACGGATGCCGAGCGCAAGGCGGCCTATGCGGCCGACATCACCTACGCCACCAACAATGAGCTCGGCTTCGACTATCTCCGCGACAACATGAAATACAGCCGCGACCAGATGGTGCAGCGGCCATTCCACTACGCGATCGTCGACGAGGTCGACTCGATCCTGATCGACGAGGCGCGCACGCCCCTCATCATCTCGGGGCCGACGGAGGACAAGTCGGAGCTCTACATCGCCGTCGACCGGCTGGTGAAGACGCTGAAGCCCGAGCACTACGAGAAGGACGAGAAGTCGAAGTCGGTCATCCTGACCGAGGAAGGGACGGAGGTGGCCGAGCGCGCGCTCGAGGCCGCCGGGCTCCTCGTCGGGTCCAACCTCTACGACTTCGAGAACACCCAGGTGGTCCACCACCTGAACCAGGCGCTCCGGGCCAACATCATGTTCCGCCGCGACACGGACTATATCGTGAAGGGCGGCAAGGTCATCATCATCGACGAGTTCACCGGCCGCATGATGGAAGGCCGGCGCTGGTCGGAAGGGCTCCACCAGGCCGTCGAGGCGAAGGAGGGGGTGGAGATCCAGCCCGAGAACCAGACGCTCGCGTCCATCACCTTCCAGAACTACTTCCGCCTCTACCCGAAGCTTGCCGGCATGACCGGCACGGCCGCGACCGAGGCCGCCGAGTTCCACGACATCTACCGGCTGAACGTCGTCGAGATCCCGACCAACGTGCCCGTGCGCCGGCGCGACGAGGACGACGAATTCTACAAGACCGAGGCGGACAAATATGCCGCCATCGTCCGCGCCATCAAGGAGGCGAGCGCGCGCGGCCAGCCCGTGCTCGTCGGCACCGTCTCGATCGAGAAGTCGGAGAAGCTCTCGGCCTATCTGAAGGAAGCCGGAGTCGAGCACAGCGTGCTCAACGCCCGCTTCCATGAGCAGGAAGCCCACATCGTGGCCCAGGCCGGCCGGTTCGGCGCCGTCACCATCGCCACCAACATGGCCGGCCGCGGCACCGACATCCAGCTCGGCGGCAACGTCGAGTTCCGCATCCAAGACGAGCTTGCCGGCCTTCCCGAAGGGCCGGAGCGCGACGCCCGCATCGCCGAGATCCGGGCGGAGGTGATGGCGGAGCGCGAGAAGGTGCGCGAGGCGGGCGGCCTCTTCGTGCTCGGCACCGAGCGCCACGAGAGCCGGCGGATCGACAACCAGCTGCGCGGCCGCTCGGGCCGCCAGGGGGATCCGGGGCTGTCGCGCTTCTTCCTGAGCCTCGATGACGACCTCCTGCGCATCTTCGGCCAGCAGAACCTCCTGCACCGGGTGATGAAGGGCGGGCTCGCGGACGGCGAGGCGATCGTCCACCCCTGGATTTCGAAGGCGATCGAGACCGCGCAGAAGAAGGTCGAGGCGCGCAACTACGAGATCCGGAAGCAGCTGCTCGAGTACGACAACGTGATGAACGACCAGCGCAAGGTGGTCTACGAGCAGCGCGCGGACATCATGGACTCCGAGAAGGTCTCCGACGTGGTGCTCGACATGCGCCGCGACACGGTGGCCGACATCGTCGAGACCCACTGTCCGCCGGGCACCTACCCCGAGCAGTGGGACGTCGAGGGGCTCCGCAAGGCGGTCTCCGAGACGCTCGCGCTCGACGTGCCGATCGCCGCGTGGATGGAGGAAGAAGCGGTCGACCAGGAGATCTTCATCGAGCGGCTGAACGCGGCGCTCGATGCCAAGATGGAGGCCAAGATCGCCCAGGTGTCGCCCGAGACGTGGGTGCAGATCGAGAAGAGCTTCCTGCTCCAGTCGCTCGACCACCACTGGAAGGAGCATCTGGCAACCCTCGATGCCCTGCGCCAGGTCATCCACCTGCGCGCCTACGCCCAGAAGACCCCCATCAACGAGTACAAGAGCGAGGCCTTCGCCCTCTTCGAGCGGATGCTGAGAAACGTCCGCGAGGACGTGACCCGGCTGCTCTCGCTGGCCGAGTTCCGCCTCCCAGAGCCGCCGCCCATGCCCGAGCTCCCTGACTTCCTCTCGCTCGACCGGCCCCGCGCCGGCCCCGGCCCCGGGATGCCGGCGCTCGGGCCCCTTGGCGCGGCAGGTGCCGCCGCCAACGTCTTCGCACTCGGCGATGCGCTTTCGCCCGACGAGCTCGAGTCCGCCCGCGCGGTCGCAGCCCAGTATGGCCCCGCCTTCGTGCCCGAGGACCCGGAGACCTGGCAGCGGATCGTGCCGCGCAATGCCCCCTGCCCCTGCGGCTCGGGCAAGAAGTTCAAGCACTGCCACGGCACGCTCTGAAGGCGCGCTCCGGGGGCTCCAGGGACTGCCTTTCGCCTGCAACGTCGGCCGGCTAGGAACCGGGCCATGGACCCGGAGGCCGTCGCCGCGCGCTATTGCGCCGAGGGCTATGCCGTGGTGCGCGGCTTCCTCGACGGGGAGGCCGTCGCCGCGCTTGCCGCGCTGGCAGAGGCCGTCGAGGCCGAGGCGCTCGCCCACGGCCGCCCGTTCCGCCACGGCAACCTTTACTATGACACTCGCCCGGGTCCGCCGCCGGCGCTGCGCATGGCGCAGTGGCCCGTGTGGCACCACCCGGGCCTCGAAGCCTTCCGCACCCACCCGCGCTATGCGGACCTCCTTGCGCCCCTGCTCGGGCCTGACCTCAAGCAGATCATCCACCAGATCCACTGGAAGCCGAAAGGAGCCGGCGCCGACTTCGCCTGGCACCAGGACAGCCGCTCGCGCCGGCCGCGCGAGGCCTTCCGGAACCTGGCGACGAGCTATGTCCAGACCGGGCTTGCCATCGACCCGCACGACGAGGCGAGCGGCTGCCTGCGCGTGATCCCGCGCTCGCACCTGCTCGGCGAGCTCGGCATGGCGCAGGCCGGCCCGGTGCTCGGCCGCGCCCTCGACGATTCCGAACTTGTCGCCGCAGGGCTCGACCCGGCCGCGCAGGTTCCGCTCCACCTTGCGCCCGGCGATCTCGCGCTCTGGTCGCCGTTTACCGTCCACGCCTCGGGCGCGAACCGGAGCGGCCACGCCCGCCGCCTTCTCATCAACGGCTATGTCCGCGCCGCGGACTGCGACCGCGGCGAATGGGCCTTCCGTGCCGGCCGCCCCGTGCCTCTCCCGCCCAGTCCCAGCCTCGTCCACTGGGAGGGTCTTCTCGAGCGGCCCGAGCCCCACTACCCCGCGTGATGGCCGGCGGGCGCTGCGCACGCGGCTGTCATCAGATCTTCACCTTCTGCTAGGGGTCCGGCGTGGAGCGTCTCCCCGATCTCGCGCCCCTTGCGCTGGCGCTTGCCGTCGGCCTTCTCGTCGGGCTCGAGCGCGGCTGGCAGGCGCGCGCGGCCGAGGCCGGCACGCGCGTCGCCGGCTTCCGTACCTTCGGGCTGCTCGGGCTGGCCGGCGGGCTTGCCGCGCTCCTGCCGCAGCCGCTTGCCGTGATCCTGGTGGCGGGCGGCGTGACGCTCGTGGTGGCCGGCTATGTCCGCGCAAGTGCCGAGCCGCACGGCCGGTCGGCCACTGGCGCGCTTGCCGGGCTCATCACGCTCGGGCTCGGCTGGCTCGCCGCCTCGGGGCGGGGCGTGGAGGCGCTGGCGGTCGCGGCGGTCATGACCCTCATCCTCGCCTCGCGCGGGCGGCTCCATGAGCTGCTGCGCGGCATCAGCGGCGCCGAGATGGAGGCGGTGGCCCGCTTCGCCATCGTCGCGCTCGTCATCCTGCCCCTCATGCCGGACCGGTCGATGGGGCCGCTGGAGGCGTGGAACCCGCGCCAGCTCTGGCTGGTGGTGGTGTTCGTACTCGGCCTCTCGTTCGTCGGCTACGCGCTCACCCGGCGGCTCGGGCCGGGGAAGGGGCTTCTCGTCACCGCCGCGGTGGGCGCACTCGTCTCCTCCGGAGCGGTGACCGCGGCCTATGCCCGAAGGCTGCGCGAACCGGAGGCGCCTTCGGCCGCTCTTGCTGCGGGCATCTCGCTTGCCTCGGCCGTGATGCTCGCGCGGATGCTGGTGCTCACCGGCCTTCTTGCCCTTGGGGCCCTGCCATCGCTGGCCCTCGTCCTCCTGCCTGCGCTTGCCGTCCAGGTGCTGCTCGCCCTGCGGCTCGTCCGCAGTGCCGGTGGCACGGGCACCGCCGGGCCGGTCCGGCTGGGCAACCCGCTCGACTTCGCGCCGGCCTTCGGGCTGGCCGCGCTCGTCGCCGGGCTCGTCCTCCTCTCGCGCTGGCTGCTCAGGCAGGTGGGCGGGCTCGGCATCGGCGCGGTACTCGCCGTGACCGGGCTCGCCGACGTGGATGCCGCCATCCTTGTCCTCTCGCAGCTTCCGGCCGATGCCGTGGCCCCGCGGACGGGCGGCCTGCTGCTGGCCTTCGCGGCCATTGCCAACACGCTCTGGAAGACCGGCATCGTGCTGGCCATCGGCGGCGTGCGGCGCGGCTGGCCGGCCGCGGTGCCGCTCGTCGTCACGGCCGTCGCGATCGGCGGCTCCGCAGGGCTGGCGGCGCTTGCCCGGCCGCTCTAGGACGGGCAGACAGGGCGGGGAGGAACGGCATGGCGCTGGTCGAGGTCGAGGTCGCGGATGGCGTGGCGGTCGTCACGCTCAACCGGCCGGAGGCGATGAACGCGCTCTCGCGCGCGCTCCGGGCGGAGCTCGCGCGAGTGATGGGCGAGATGGACGCGCGCGCCGACGTGCGCGCCGTGGTGCTGACGGGTGCTGGCACCAGGGCCTTCTCGGCCGGGCTCGATCTCAAGGAACTGGGGGCCGACCCGGCCGCCATGGACGACGCGACCGGCACCACCGCCGATGCCAACCCCTGCCGTGCAGTCGAGCAGTGCCGGAAGCCGGTCATCGGCGCGATCAACGGGGTTGCCATCACCGGCGGCTTCGAGCTGGCGCTCGCCTGCGACGTGCTCCTGGCTTCCGAGAATGCCCGCTTCGCCGACACCCACGCGCGCGTCGGCATCATGCCGGGCTGGGGGCTTTCGCAGAAGCTCTCGCGCTTGATCGGCATCTCGCGGGCAAAGGAGCTGTCGTTCACCGGCAACTTCCTCGACGCCGCCACCGCCGAGCGCTGGGGCCTCGTCAACCGGGTGCTGCCTGCTGGCGAGCTGCTGCCGGCTGCGCGCCGGCTTGCCGCCGACATGGCCTCGATCGATCCGCATTTCCTTTCGGCCTACAAGGCCCTCATCGACGACGGCTTCGCCCTGCCGTTCGGGGAGGCGCTGGCGCTCGAGACCGGGCGCGCGCGGGTCGCCAACCGCGCCGTCAGCCCGGAGGAGGTGGAGCAGCGCCGCGCGGCGGTGATGGCGCGCGGAAGGGCACAGGGGTGACCCGCGCCCTCGTCGCCCTCGCGGCGGTCATGCTCGCCGCGCCCGCAGCCGCCGAGACGGTGGTCATCACGGCGGCACGCATGGTCGACGTCGTCTCCGGGCGGATGGTCCCGAACCCGGTCATTGTCGTCACCGACGGGCGGATCGTCTCGACCGACGGCAGCAGGGCCCCGGCCGATGCGAAGCGGATCGACCTTCCCGGCCTGACGCTGCTGCCCGGCCTCATCGACATGCACACCCATCTGACGAGCGATCCGCGGATCGGCCGCGTCGACCGGTTCCTCAAGACCGACGGCTACTGGACCCTCGTCGGCGCGGCCAATGCCGAGGCAATGCTCAAGGTCGGCTTCACGACCGTCCGCAACGTCGGCTCGGGCCGCTACGACGACGTGGCGCTGAAGCAGGCGATCGACGACGGGCGCATCCCGGGCCCCCGCATCGTCCCGGCAACGCATGCGCTCGGCGCAACGGGCGGCCACTGCGACAACAACTGGCTGCCCCCGAGCCTTGCGCAGAAGGCCGCCGGCATCGCCGACGGGCCCGAGGCGCTGCGCGCCAGGGTGCGCGAGGCGCGCAAGTTCGGTGCCGAGGTCATCAAGACCTGCGCGACCGGTGGCGTCTTCAGCCGCAACACCGAGGTGGGCCAGCAGCAGCAGCGCGAGGAGGAGCTTCGCGCCATCGTCGAGGAAGCGCGCATGTGGGGCCTGACGACCGCCGCCCACGCCCACGGCACTGCGGGCATCAAGGCGGCGATCCGCGCCGGGATCACCACGATCGAGCACGCGAGCCTCATCGACGACGAGGGCATCCGGCTTGCGAAGGAACGCGGCACCTTCCTCTCGATGGACATCTACAACACCGAATTCACCCAGGCCGAGGGCCGGAAATACGGCGTGCTCGAGGACAATCTCCGGAAGGACCGCGAGGTGGCGGACGCCCAGCGCGAGAATTTCCGCAAGGCCCATCGCGCGGGCGTGCGCATGGTGTTCGGCTCGGATGCCGGCGTCATGCCCCACGACCAGGCGCCGCGCCAGTTCGCGGTCATGGTGCGCTACGGGATGACGCCCTTGGAAGCGATCCGCGCGGCAACCGTCAACGCCGCCGAAGCGCTCGAGAAGACGGGCGACCTTGGGCAGATCGCGCCGGGCCGCTTCGCCGACATGGTGGCGGTGGCCGGCGATCCGCTCGCCGACGTGACCGAGCTCGAGCGGGTTGCCGTCGTCATCAAGGGCGGGACGATGGTGGCCGACCGCCGCTGACCGTCACAGCCCTTCCGCGCGTTCACGCTGGAACGCCCGCTCCAGAGCGCCTTTCCACGCTGAAAACGGCCAATGGTCGTGCCGTAACTTCCGGGCATGACGGAATCCCTGGGGCAGGGCGCCTCGTTCCGGCGCGAGGCGTTGCGGGTGGTCCTGCCGAACCTGCTCCTCGTGCTGCTGGTGGCTGGCGCGGCCTTCGGCCTTGTCCGCGACTACACGCTGACGGTGGATGGGCTCGAGAGCGAGCGGACGCGCCGCGCGCTCCACGCCGCCATTGAGCTCCAGCTCGAGGCGATGGAAGCGCTCGTCCACGACAACGCCTACTGGAACGACATGGCGCGGGCGAGCTACGTTTCGCAGGCGCTCACGCCCTTCTTCGAGGAAAGCTTTGCCTACGTGACGCGGGACGGCCGCGGCTATGACGTCGCGCTCCAGCTGCGGGCGGATGGCACGCCGCGGCTCGGCTACGCCGGCGGTGCGCCCCTGCCGGCGGAGCGGATTGCAAGGCCCTCGGCCGACCAGCTGGCCATGCGGTCGCGCCTGCCGGACCTGCCCCATGCCGCAAGCGGCCTGCTGCGCGCCGGGGACCGGCTCTTCTTCGTCGGCCGCGACGTGGTGCTTCCCGAGTCCGCGGAGCTTGCAGCGACAGTTCCCGCAGCAGGCCCCGACATCCTCGTCTTCGCCAAGGAGGTGGGTGCCGAGGAACTCGAGTCGCTCGAAAGGACTCTCCAGGTCAAGGGCCTGCGGCTTGCCTTCGACCCGCCCACGGACCGCGCTCACGCCCTCCGGCTGCCGCGGGACGATGGCGAGCCGCTGGCCTGGCTCACCTGGACGGGCACGCCGGTCGGCCAGCGGGCACTCGCCGAACTCCTGCCATGGCTGGCCGGGGTCGGCGCGCTTCTCCTCCTCCTGGGCCTGGCAGGCGTGCGCAAGGCTTGGCGGCAGGCCGAGGAGCTTGCGCGCCAGGCGCTGCTCGACGGGCTCTCCGGCCTGCCCAACCGGCGCGCCATCCGCGACGCGCTTGGGCGGGGTCTGCTTGGTGGCGGAAGCGTGACCGTCGCGATGCTTGACCTCGACGGGTTCAAGGCAGTCAACGACAATTACGGGCATATGGCCGGGGACCACCTGCTTCTAGCCTTCGCCCGCCGGCTCACCGCCATCTGCGGCGCCGACGGCCAGGTCGGACGCCTCGGCGGGGACGAGTTCGCCGTGGTGGTCTCGGGCCCCAACAGTCTTGCGCGCGGGCAGGACATCGCCCGGCGCCTGCTCGCCGTGCTCGAGGAGCCGTTCCGGATCGGCGAGATCACGCTCTCGATCGGCTCGAGCATTGGTCTTGCGCACGGCACGCTTGGAGAGGCGGACGCAAGCGAGCTCCTGCGCCGGGCGGATGTGGCCATGTATGCGGCCAAGCGCGGGGGGCGGGGACAGATGGTCGTCTATTCTGACGTCCACGACCAGCGGCAGGCCGATGCCCACCGGATCGAGCAGGAGCTCCGGGACGCGCTCAAGACGGGCGGGTTCGAGCTCGTCTACCAGCCGCTCATGGACGCGAGCGGCCGCCGCATTGTTGCGGTCGAGGCATTGCTCCGCTGGTCGAGCCCGAGCCTGGGCCGGGTCAGCCCGGCCGTCTTCATCCCCGTGGCCGAGGAGACGGGGCTCATCAACGCGATCGGCCTCTTCGTCCTCGAGCGCGCCTGCCGGGATGCGCTCCCCTGGGCGCCGCTGCGGCTCGCCGTCAACGTCTCGGCGGCGCAGCTCCGCAACCCCGAGCTTGCCGAGGAGATCGCGGCCATCCTCGCCCGGACCGGTTTTCCCGCCGCGCGGCTGGAACTCGAGCTGACGGAGACCTGCCTCGTCGAGGACGCGGATCGCGCGGCGGCCATGCTCGACCGCATCCGGGCGCTCGGCGTCCGCCTCTCGCTCGACGACTTCGGCACCGGCTATGCGTCGATCGGCTTCCTGCGCCGGTTCGCCTTCGACAAGGTCAAGATCGACCGCAGCCTCGTCGAAGAGGCGGTCCAGCGGCCGCAGAGCGTCACCATCCTCGAGGCGACTGCCCGCATCGCCTCCGCGCTCGACATCGAGGTCGTGGCCGAGGGCATCGAGACCGATGCCCATCTTCAGGTGGCGCGGCGGGTCGGCTGCTGCGCGCTGCAGGGCTGGCTGTTCCATTCGGCGCGAAGCGCGGAGGCCATTGCCGAGCTCCTCGGCCGGCAGGAGGCCGAGGGCGGGGAGCCGGCAGTTGACGCGCCGGGGGTGCGGCGCTATGGGCCGCGCTCGCTCACGGGCTGGTCGTAGGCATGGCCTAAACGCAGCTTCCGTCCGGAAGGTCGTGGCGCGGTGCGCCGCGCCGTCATGGTTCTCCCAACCCTTGAGCGGGCCACGGCAACGTGGAGGGCTCTCCCTCGGCACGGGGAGGGCTCGTTTGCTTTGGGTGAAGGTTCGAAGGACGCGCATGCCGACGATCAACCAGCTGATTCGCAAGGGCCGCGAGCCCCAGCGGGCGCGCAACAAGGTGCCCGCGATGGAGGCCTGCCCGCAGAAGCGCGGGGTGTGCACGCGCGTCTACACGACGACGCCGAAGAAGCCGAACTCGGCGCTCCGCAAGGTGGCCAAGATCCGGCTCACCAACGGCTTCGAGGTCATCGGCTACATCCCGGGCGAGGGCCACAACCTGCAGGAGCACTCGGTCGTGCTGATTCGCGGCGGCCGGGTGAAGGACCTGCCGGGCGTGCGCTACCATGTGCTCCGCGGCGTGCTCGACACCCAAGGGGTCAAGGACCGCAGGCAGTCGCGCTCGAAGTACGGCGCCAAGCGGCCGAAGTGAGAAGGTAGGAGCCCATGTCCCGTCGTCGTCGCCCCGAGAAGCGCGAGATCCTGCCCGACCCCCGCTACGGGGACCAGGTGCTGACCAAGTTCATGAACCTGGTCATGATGGAAGGGAAGAAGTCGGTCGCCGAGTCGATCGTCTACTCCGCGCTCGACACGATCGAGGCGCGCCTGAAGCGCGCGCCGCTCGACGTGTTCCACGAGGCGCTCGACAACGTGAAGCCCATGGTCGAGGTCCGCTCCCGCCGTGTCGGCGGGGCGACCTACCAGGTGCCGGTCGAGGTGCGCCCCGAGCGCGCCCAGGCGCTTGCCATCCGCTGGCTGATCGCGGCTGCGCGCAACCGCTCGGAAAAGACCATGTCGGCCCGGCTCTCGGCCGAGCTCATCGAGGCCTCGAACAACCGCGGCTCGGCCGTCAAGAAGCGCGAGGACACGCACCGGATGGCCGAGGCCAACCGCGCCTTCTCGCACTACCGCTGGTAACCCCTGCCCCGCCACGCCTTGCCGGAGGTCTAGACCATGCCCCGCAGCCACCCGCTTGAGCGCTACCGCAACATCGGCATCATGGCGCACATCGACGCCGGCAAGACGACGACGACCGAGCGGATCCTCTACTACACGGGCAAGTCCTACAAGATCGGCGAGGTGCACGAGGGCACCGCGACCATGGACTGGATGGAGCAGGAGCAGGAGCGCGGCATCACCATCACCTCGGCTGCCACCACCTGCTTCTGGCGCGACCACCGGATCAACATCATCGACACGCCCGGCCACGTCGACTTCACCATCGAGGTCGAGCGCAGCTTGCGGGTGCTCGATGGCGCGATCGCCGTGTTCGACGGCGTGGCGGGCGTCGAGCCGCAGTCGGAGACGGTGTGGCGCCAGGCCGACAAGTACCGCGTGCCGCGGATGTGCTTCGTCAACAAGCTCGACCGCACGGGCGCCAACTTCGAGCGCTGCGTGGAGATGATCCGCGACCGGCTCGGCGCGCGGCCGCTGGTCCTTTACCTTCCCATCGGCATCGAGAGCGACTTCAAGGGGCTCGTGGACCTCGTCGAGAACCGCGCCATCATCTGGCTCGAGGAGTCGCTCGGCGCCAAGTACGAGTTCCAGCCCATCCCCGAGGAGCTCAAGGAGAAGGCCGCGGCCGCGCGTGCCGAGCTCATCGAGACCGCGGTCGAGCAGGACGACCAGGTGATGGAGGCCTATCTCGAAGGCCAGGAGCCGGACGTTGAGACGCTGAAGCGCCTCATCCGCAAGGGCACCATCTCGTTCGCGTTCGTGCCCGTGCTCACCGGCTCGGCGTTCAAGAACAAGGGCGTGCAGCCGCTGCTCGACGCCGTCGTCGACTATCTGCCGAGCCCGCTCGACATCCCGCCCGTCCAGGGCGTGAAGCCCGACGGCACGCCCGACGAGCGGCCGGCCGACGACAAGGCGCCCTTCGCGGCGCTCGCCTTCAAGATCATGTCCGACCCGTTCGTCGGCACGCTCACCTTCGCGCGCATCTATTCCGGCACGCTCGAGAGCGCGTCGACCGTGCTCAACTCGACCAAGGACAAGCGCGAGAAGATCGGCCGGATGCTCCTCATGCACGCCAACAACCGCGAGGACATCAAGGAGGCCAATGCGGGCGACATCGTGGCCCTCGTCGGCCTGAAGGAAGTGACGACGGGCGACACGCTGTGCGCGCCCAACGCCCCCATCATCCTCGAGCGGATGGAGTTCCCCGAGCCGGTGATCGAGGTGGCGGTCGAGCCCAAGACCAAGGCCGACCAGGAGAAGATGGGCATTGCCTTGAACCGCCTGGCGCAGGAGGACCCGAGCTTCCGGGTGACCACCGACACGGAGAGCGGCCAGACCATCATCAAGGGGATGGGCGAGCTCCACCTCGAGATCATCGTCGACCGCATGAAGCGGGAATTCAAGGTGGAGGCCAATGTCGGGGCGCCGCAGGTGGCCTACCGCGAAGCGCTCGCCCGCCGCGTCGAGGTGGACTACACCCACAAGAAGCAGACCGGCGGGTCCGGCCAGTTCGGCCGGGTGAAGCTCGTCGTCGAGCCCGGCGAGCGCGGCTCGGGCGTCATCTTCGTCGACGAGGTGAAGGGCGGCAACGTGCCCAAGGAGTATATCCCGGCGGTCGAGAAGGGCATCCGGGAAGTGGCGCAGTCGGGCGCCCTCATCGGCTTCCCCATCATCGACTTCAAGGCGACGCTGGTCGACGGCGCCTACCACGACGTCGACTCCTCGGCGCTCGCCTTCGAGATCACCGGCCGCGGCGCGATGCGCGAGGCCGCGCAGAAAGCGGGCATCAAGCTCCTCGAGCCGATGATGAAGGTCGAGGTTGTGACGCCCGAGGAGTTCATGGGCGACTGCATCGGCGACCTCAACGCCCGGCGCGGCCAGATCCTGGGCACCGACACCCGTGGCAACGCGCAGGTGATCGAGGCCCTCGTGCCGCTGGCCAACATGTTCGGCTACGTCAACCAGCTGCGGTCGATGACCCAGGGCCGCGCGCAGTACACCATGCAGTTCAGCCACTACGAGGAAGTCCCCGCCAATGTGGCCGAGGAAGTCAAGGCGAAGCTGGCCTGACCTTGTCTCGCAATCGGGGTCGACAAAGCGTGGAGTGAAGAGGACAGGACAATGGCGAAGGCGAAGTTCGAGCGGACGAAGCCGCACTGCAACATCGGCACCATCGGTCACGTCGACCATGGCAAGACGTCGCTGACGGCGGCGATCACCAAGGTGCTGGCCGAGACCGGCGGCGCGACCTACACCGCCTACGACCAGATCGACAAGGCGCCCGAGGAGCGCGAGCGCGGCATCACCATCTCGACCGCCCACGTCGAGTACGAAACCGAGAAGCGCCACTACGCCCACGTCGACTGCCCCGGCCACGCGGACTATGTGAAGAACATGATCACCGGGGCGGCGCAGATGGACGGCGCCATCCTCGTGGTCTCCGCGACCGACGGGCCGATGCCGCAGACCCGCGAGCACATCCTCCTTGCCCGCCAGGTGGGCGTGCCGGCGCTCGTGGTCTTCATGAACAAGGTCGACATGGTGGACGACCCCGAGATCCTCGAGCTCGTCGAGCTCGAGGTGCGCGAGCTGCTCACCAAGTATGAGTTTCCGGGCGACGACATCCCCATCATCAAGGGCTCGGCGCTGATGGCGCTCGAGGACAAGCGGCCCGAGATCGGCAAGCAGGCGATCCTCGAGCTCATGCGCGCGGTCGACGAGTATATCCCGCAGCCCGAGCGGCCGCTCGACAAGCCGTTCCTCATGCCGATCGAGGACGTGTTCTCGATCTCGGGCCGCGGCACGGTCGTGACCGGCCGGGTGGAGACCGGCGTCGTCAAGGTGGGCGACGAAGTGGAGATCGTCGGCATCCGCGACACCGCCAAGACGGTGGTGACGGGCGTCGAGATGTTCCGCAAGCTCCTCGACGAGGGCCGCGCCGGCGACAACATCGGCGCGCTGCTGCGCGGCACCAAGCGCGAGGAAGTGGAGCGCGGCCAGGTGCTCGCCAAGCCCGGCTCGATCACGCCGCACACCGAGTTCAAGGCCGAGGTCTACGTCCTCTCCAAGGACGAGGGCGGCCGGCACACGCCGTTCTTCGCCAACTACCGGCCGCAGTTCTACTTCCGCACGACCGACGTCACCGGCACTGTCCAGCTGCCGGAGGGCACCGAGATGGTGATGCCGGGCGAGAACGTGCAGCTGGGCGTGAAGCTCATCGCCCCCATCGCCATGGACCAGGGCCTGCGCTTCGCCATCCGCGAGGGCGGCCGGACCGTCGGCGCCGGGGTTGTCTCGCAGATCGTCAAGTAGTAGGAAGAAGAGGCCGGCTGGCCGCCGAATCGTTCGGTGGCCGGCCGGTCGCTTTTTGACCAGACGGGTTCGACACAGGCGGAACGGCTGCGGATACGACGCGGGCGCGAGGATCGGGCAGGACCATGGAAACGCAGAACATCCGGATCAGGCTGAAGGCATTCGACTACCGGGTGCTGGACACGGCGACGAACGAGATCGCCGAGACGGCCAAGCGAACCGGAGCCGACGTGCGGGGCCCGATTCCGCTCCCGACCCGGATCGAGCGGTTCACCGTGAACCGGTCCCCGCACATCGACAAGAAGTCGCGGGAGCAGTTCGAGGTCAGGACCTACAAGCGGCTTCTGGACATCGTGAAGCCGACGCCGCAGACGGTCGATGCGCTGATGAAGCTCGACCTTGCGGCGGGCGTGGACGTGGAGATCAAGCTGCAGGGCTGAGACCCCTGCGACAGGGCGGGGGAAGCCCCGCGGAACATGCCCCCGAGAGGAGCCGGAGACGGCGCCTTGACGGGGCCTCTGTGCGAGAGGACGGACGATGCGGACCGGCGTGATCGCCAGGAAGGTGGGCATGACCCGCCTGTTCACCGAGGACGGGGCCCATGTCCCCGTGACGGTGCTGGCGCTCGAGGAGAACCAGGTGGTGGCGCAGCGCACGCCCGAGCGCGACGGCTATGTCGCGCTCCAGGTGGGTGCGGGCGCGGGCAAGGCGAAGGCGCTCACCAAGCCCGAGCGCGGGCACTTCGGCGCAGCCGAGGTGGCGCCCAAGGCGAAGCTCGCGGAGTTTCGGGTGGCGCCTGACGCGCTCGTCGCGGTGGGGGCAACGCTTTCGGCAAGCCACTTCGTGCCGGGGCAGATGGTGGACGTGACGGGCACCACGCAGGGCAAGGGCTTTGCCGGCGCCATGAAGCGCTGGGGCTTCGGCGGCCTCCGCGCGACCCACGGCGTTTCGGTCTCGCACCGCTCGCACGGCTCGACCGGCAACCGCCAGGACCCGGGCCGGGTGTTCAAGAACAAGAAGATGGCGGGCCACATGGGCGACCGCCGGCGCACCCAGCAGAACCTCGAGATCGTCATGACCGATCCCGAGCGCGACCTTCTCTTCGTGCGCGGCTCGGTGCCGGGGGCCAAGGGCAGCTGGCTTCTCGTGCGCGATGCGGTGAAGGCGCCGCGGCCGGAGGGCGCGCCCTACCCGGCGGGGCTCAAGGCGGCTGCAGCGCCTGCGGAGGCCGTGGCGGCGGCCGGGGATGCCGGCCAGGCGCCGGCCGGAGGCGAGGAACAATGAAGGTCGAAGTGAAGACGCTCGCGGGGTCGAGCGCTGGCGACATCGAGCTTGCGGACGAGGTGTTCGCCATCGCGCCGCGCGCCGACATCCTCCATCGTGTCGTCACCTGGCAGCTCGAGAAGCGCCGGGCGACGGCGCGCGCCGCGCGCGAGCGGGGCGACGTGGACCGCACCGGCAAGAAGTTCGGCCGCCAGAAGGGTTCGGGCAGCGCCCGCCACGGCAACCGCGCCGCGCCGCAGTTCATCGGCGGCGGCAAGGCGCATGGCCCCCGCCGGCGCGACTTCGACCCGTCGCTCAACAAGAAGATCCGGGCGCTCGGCCTGAAGTGCGCGCTCTCGGCCAAGGCGCAGGAGGGCAAGCTCCTCGTCGTCGACAACCTGGCGCTCGAGGCGGCGAAGACGAAGGTGCTGAAGGAGGGGCTCGCGAAGCTCGGGGTCTCGAACGGGCTGTTCGTCGACGGTTCGGCGGTCGACGTGAACTTCGCGCTGGCCAGCCGCAACCTCCACAAGGTGGACGTGCTGCCGGCGGTTGGCGCCAACGTCTACGACATCCTGAACCACGACCACCTCGTGCTGACCCGTGCGGCGGTGGCGGCGCTCGAGGCCCGGCTCGCCCGCGGGGCGGCGCCGGCGAAGGAGGCCTGACCATGGCGAAGGACAAGGCGCAGGCCGTCGATCTCCGCCACTATGACGTGGTGCGGCGGCCGCTCATCACCGAGAAGACCACGCGCGTGGGCGAGCACAACCAGGTGGTGTTCGAAGTGGCGCGCGGCGCGACGAAGCCTGAGATCCGCGCGGCCGTCGAGGCGCTCTTTGGCGTGAAGGTCACCGCGGTCAACACGCTGGTGGCCAAGGGCAAGGCCGGGCGCTGGCGCGGCCGCCCCTATGTGCGCTCCGACGTCAAGAAGGCGTTCGTGACGCTGGCGCCCGGCCAGTCGATCGACGTGACCACGGGAGTCTGAGGCGATGGCGCTCAAGACCTTCAACCCCACGAGCCCCGCCCGCCGCGGCCTCGTCCTCGTCGATCGCTCCAGCCTCTGGAAGGGCAAGCCCGTCAAGGCGCTGACCGAGGGCAAGACCAAGACCGGCGGCCGCAACAACATGGGCCATGCCACCTCGCGCGGCATCGGCGGCGGTCACAAGCAGCGCTATCGCCTGGTCGACTTCAAGCGCCGGCGCTGGGACGACCCGGCGACCGTCGAGCGGCTGGAGTATGACCCGAACCGCTCGGCCTTCATCGCCCTCATCCGCTACGGCAACGGGGATCTCTCCTACATCCTGGCACCCCAGCGCCTTGCGCCGGGCGACACGGTGGTCGCAGCGCGGAAGTGCGACGTGAAGCCGGGCAACGCGATGGAGATCGGCCAGGTGCCGGTCGGCACCATCGTCCACAATGTCGAGCTGAAGCCGGGCAAGGGCGGGCAGCTTGCGCGTGCAGCCGGCACCTTCATCCAGGTGGTGGGCCGCGACCGGGGGATGGTCATTGTCCGCCTCAACTCGGGCGAGCAGCGCTACGTCCGGGCCGACTGCATGGCGAGCGTGGGGGCGGTCTCCAACCCCGACAACGCCAACCAGAACCTGGCCAAGGCCGGCCGCGCCCGCTGGCTGGGGCGGCGGCCGCTGACGCGGGGCGTTGCCAAGAACCCGGTGGACCACCCGCACGGCGGCGGCGAGGGCCGCACCTCGGGCGGCCGGCACCCGGTGACGCCCTGGGGCAAGCCGACAAAGGGCGCGCGCACGCGCCACAACAAGGCGACCGACAAGATGATCATCCGCAGCCGCCACGCGAAGAAGAAGAGGTAGGGGATGGCACGTTCCGTCTGGAAGGGTCCGTTCGTCGACCTGCACCTCCTGAAGAAGGTGCGCGCGGGCGCGCGCGGGCCGATCAAGACCTGGTCGCGGCGCTCGACGATCGTGCCCGAGTTCGTCGGCCACACGTTCAACGTGTACAACGGCCGCAAGTTCATCCCCGTGTCGGTGAATGAGGACATGGTGGGCATGAAGCTCGGCGAGTTCGCACCCACGCGAACCTTCCACGGCCATGCCGCCGACAAGAAGGCGAAGAGGTAGGCGATGGCGAAGCCCGTGAAGCCCCGCAAGGTGGACGAGAAGGAAGCGCTTGCCGTGGCGGCCGCCGTGCGCGGCAGCCCCTACAAGCTCAACCTGGTGGCCGGCCTCATCCGCGGCCGCAAGGCCGAGGAGGCGGTGAACATCCTGACCTTCTCGAAGAAGGCCATGGCGGTCGATGTGAAGAAGTGCCTGCAGTCGGCGATCGCCAACGCCGAGAACAACCACAACCTCGACGTCGATCGGCTGTTCGTGAAGGAGGCGAGCGTGGGCAAGGCGCTCACCATGAAGCGGTTCGCAACGCGCGCCCGCGGTCGCTCGGCGCGGATCGTGAAGCCCTTCTCGCGCCTCAGGATCGTCGTGCGCGAGATGGACGAGGCGGGAGCGTAAGGGCATGGGACAGAAGACCTCGCCGATCGGCCTTCGCCTCCAGATCAACCGCACCTGGGACAGCCGCTGGTACGCGAGCGGCCCGGAGTATGGCCGGCTGCTGCTCGAGGATCTCAAGATCCGCGACTACATCATGAAGACGCACCCGCAGGCGGCGATTTCGAGGGTGGTGATCGAGCGGCCGGCGAAGCTGTGCCGCGTGTCCATCTACGCGGCGCGCCCCGGCGTCATCATCGGCAAGAAGGGCGCTGACATCGACAAGCTGCGGAAGGCGCTCTCCGCGATGACGAAGAGCGACGTGACGCTCAACATCGTCGAGATCCGCAAGCCCGAGATCGACGCGAAGCTCGTGGCGCAAGGGGTGGCCGACCAGCTGGAGCGCCGGGTCGCGTTCCGGCGGGCGATGAAGCGGGCGGTGCAGTCGGCGCTGCGGCTGGGGGCGGAAGGCATCCGCATTACCTGCTCGGGCCGGCTCGGGGGCGCCGAGATCGCGCGGACCGAATGGTATCGCGAGGGCCGGGTGCCGCTCCACACGCTTCGGGCCAACGTCGACTATGCCGAAGCCCAGGCCCACACGGCGTATGGCGTCTGCGGGGTGAAGGTCTGGATCTTCAAGGGCGAGATCCTCGGCCATGACCCGATGGCCCAGGACCGGCTGATGCTCGAATCCCAGACTTCGGGAGTGCGCCCGGCCCGGTAGGCGACGGTTCCCCGTCGCCTTATCGGAGGGCCCTCCCTCGACTGAAGGCGAAAGACGATGCTGCAACCCAAGCGGACGAAGTTCCGGAAGGCCCACAAGGGGCGGATCCACGGCCAGGCCAAGGGCGGTGCCACGCTCAACTTCGGCGCCTTCGGCCTGAAGGCGCTCGAGCCCGAGCGGATCACCGCCCGCCAGATCGAGAGCGCGCGCCGCGCCATCACCCGCCACATCAAGCGGCAGGGGCGGCTGTGGATCCGCATCTTCCCCGATATCCCGGTCTCGTCGAAGCCGGCCGAAGTGCGGATGGGCTCGGGCAAGGGCTCGCCCGAATACTGGGTCTGCCGGGTAAAGCCGGGGCGGATCATGTTCGAGCTCGACGGCGTGAGCCAGGAGGTGGCCGCCGGTGCCTTCGAGCGGGCGTCGGCGAAGCTGCCGATCAAGACCAAGATGGTCGTCCGGCTCGGCGAGGCGAGGGAGGGCTGAGGATGGCACGCGAGGATGTGAAGAGCCTGTCGGATGCCGACCTCGAGCGCCGGCTTGCCGAGCTCAAGCGCGAGCAGCTGAACCTCCGCTTCCAGGCGGCAACCCAGCAGCTCGAGAAGCCGTCGCGGGTGAGGGACGTGCGCCGCACCATCGCCCGCATCAAGACCGAACAGTCGGCCCGCGCCCGCGCTGCTGCGCGGCACGCCGGCCAGGGAGCCAGCTGATGCCCAAGCGTGTCCTTCAGGGAACCGTGGTCTCGGACAAGCCCGACCGCACGGTCGTGGTGCTCGTCGAGCGGCGGGTGCCTCACCCCGTCTACGGGAAGATCATCCGCCGCTCGAAGAAGTATCACGCCCACGACGAGGCGAATGCCTACCGGGTGGGCGACGTGGTGCGGATCGAGGAGTGCGCGCCCATCTCCAAGCTGAAGACGTGGCGCGTGATCGGCAAGGTGGGGGCGCGCGCCGTCGAAGCGGCGGACGCACCTGCGGAAGGAGTGGCCTGACATGATCCAGATGCAGACCAGGCTCGATGTTGCCGACAACTCGGGCGCGAAGCAGGTGATGTGCATCAAGGTGCTGGGCGGGTCCAAGCGCCGCACGGCCGGCGTGGGCGACGTGATCGTCGTCTCGGTCAAGGAGGCGCAGCCCAAGGGGCGGGTGAAGAAGGGCGACGTGCACCGCGCCGTCGTCGTGCGCACGGCGAAGGACATCCGCCGGCCCGACGGCTCGGTCATCCGCTTCGACTCGAACGCAGCCGTCCTCATCAACAAGAACCAGGAGCCGATCGGCACCCGGATCTTCGGGCCCGTCGTGCGCGAGCTTCGGGCCTCGGGCCACATGAAGATCATCAGCCTGGCGCCGGAGGTGCTCTGATGGCCGCGAAGATCAGGAAGGGCGACCGCGTGATCGTGATTGCCGGCCGCGACAAGGGCCGGGAAGGCGAGGTCATCCGCGCGCTCCC
Source organism: Thermaurantiacus tibetensis (assembly GCF_015354055.1). GTDB lineage: Bacteria > Pseudomonadota > Alphaproteobacteria > Sphingomonadales > Sphingomonadaceae > Thermaurantiacus > Thermaurantiacus tibetensis. Next base: position 145,441 of record NZ_JACHTM010000002.1, on the reverse strand, counting down.
GAAGGAGGGGCGGGTGGTGGTCTCGGGCGTCAACATGGTGACGCGCCACCAGCGGCCGACCCAGGCCGATCCGCAAGGGGGCCTGAAGCGCTTCGAGGCGCCCATCCACGTGTCGAACGTGGCGCTCAAAGACCCCAAGACGGGGAAGCCCGCGCGGGTCGGCTTTGCCGTGCGCGATGGCAGGAAGGTCAGGGTCCTCAAGGGCTCGGGCGAGGTGATCGATGGCTGAGGAACGGATGAAGCCGCGGATGCAGCGGCTCTACGAGGAGCGGGTGGTCCCTGCGCTCATCGCGCAGTTCGGCTACAAGAACCGCCTGGCGGTGCCGCGGCTGGAGAAGATCACCCTCAACATGGGGGTGGGCGAGGCCACGCAGGACCGCAAGAAGGTGGAGGTGGCGGCCGCCGAGATGATGGCGATCGCCGGCCAGAAGCCGGTCATCACGCGTGCGAAGAAGTCGGTGGCCTCGTTCAAGCTGCGCGAGGGCATGCCGATCGGCTGCAAGGTGACCCTGCGGCGCGACCGCATGTACGAGTTCCTTGACCGGCTGATCACGATCGCGCTGCCGCGGGTGAAGGACTTCCGGGGCGTGAACCCGAAGAGCTTCGACGGCCGCGGCAACTACGCCATGGGGCTCAAGGAGCAGCTGGTGTTCCCGGAGATTTCCTACGACAAGATTGACCGGATCCGGGGTATGGACATCATCTTCACGACGACGGCCCGGACCGATGCCGAGGCGCGCGCGCTCCTTGCCGCGTTCGGCATGCCCTTCATCGGCGAAACGCCGGCGCGCGAGGCGGCCTGAGGAGAGCGGACGATGGCGAAGCTGAGTTCCATCAACAAGAACGAGCGGCGCAAGATGCTGGTCAAGCGCTATGCCGCCAAGTTCGCGCGGCTGAAGGCGGTGGCCGATGACGAGAGCCGGCCCGAGGAGGAGCGGCTGCTGGCGCGGCTGAAGCTCGCCGAGCTTCCGCGCAATGCGAACCCGACCCGTGTCAGGAACCGCTGCGAGCTCACGGGGCGGCCCCGCGCCTACTATCGCAAGTTCAGGCTGTGCCGGGTGCAGCTCAGGGAGCTGGCCAACAAGGGGCTTATCCCCGGCGTCACCAAGGCAAGCTGGTAAGGACGGGCTTCCATGAACATGACCGACCCCCTGGGCGACATGCTCACCCGCATTCGCAACGGCCAGGCGGCGCGCAAGGACAGCGTGGTCTCGCCGGCGTCGCGGCTGCGCATCAGCGTGCTCGAGGTGCTCCAGCGCGAGGGCTACATCCGCGGCTGGACGCGCGAGGAGCGGCCCGGCAGCCCGCCGACGGTGCGAATCGAGCTCAAGTATTTCGAGGGCCAGCCCGCCATCCGCGAGCTGAAGCGGGTCTCGAAGCCGGGCCGGCGCGTCTACTCGGGCGTGAAGGACCTGCCCCGGGTGAAGAACGGCCTCGGGATCACCATCGTCTCCACGCCCAAGGGCGTTCTCTCCGACGCGGAAGCGCGGGTCGAGAAGGTCGGCGGCGAAGTTCTCTGCCAGGTGTTCTGACCATGTCGCGCATCGGAAAGAAGCCGGTTCCCATTCCCGCGGGTGTCACGGTCGCCATCGATGGCGGCGAGCTCCGCGCGAAGGGCCCGAAGGGCGAGCTCGCCATGCGGCTTGCCGACGAGATCCGCTACGAGGTGGAGGGCAATGAGATCCGCGTGACGCCCGCCAACGACGGCAAGCGCGCGCGCGCCTTCTGGGGCATGCAGCGGACCCTCGTCTCGAACCTGGTGACGGGCGTCTCCCAGGGCTTCACCAAGGTGCTCGAGATCTCGGGCGTGGGCTATCGCGCCTCCGCGCAGGGCTCGACGCTGAAGCTGCAGCTCGGCTACAGCCACGACGTCGAGTATGCGCTGCCCGAGGGGGTGACGGCCCGGACGCCCGACCAGACGACGATCGAGATCTCGGGCGCGGACCGGCAGAAGGTCGGCCAGGTCGCGGCCGAGATCCGCCGCTGGCGCAAGCCCGAGCCCTACAAGGGCAAGGGCATCAAGTATCGGGGCGAGTTCATCTTCCGGAAGGAAGGGAAGAAGAAGTAATGGGCCAGCACCTCTCCCTCTTCGAGCGGCGCCGGCGGCGGGTGCGGACGGCGCTGCGTGCCAAGTCCGGCGGCCGGCCGCGGCTCTCGGTCCATCGCTCGGGCCGGCACATCTATGCGCAGGTGATCGATGACAGCCGGGGCCATACGGTCGCAGCGGCCTCGAGCCTCGAGAAGGGCTTCGAGGGGAGCGGCGCGACGGTGGCGGCGGCGGCGGCGGTCGGCCGCACGCTCGCCGAGCGGGCGAAGGCGGCCGGTGTGACCGCGGTCGTGTTCGACCGCGGCGGGTTCCTGTTCCATGGCCGGGTCAAGGCCCTGGCCGAAGCCGCCCGCGAGGGCGGACTGGAGTTCTGACGATGGCAGACGACATCCTTCCCGAAGGCGCCGAGGCGGGCGAGGTCGCGCCCGACCGGGGCGAGCGGCGCGGCCGCGGCCGTGGCGGCCGGGGCGGCGAGCGGGGCGACCGCGGCGACCGGCGCCGGGGCCGAGAGCCCGCGCTTGCCGACGACGGCCAGGAGCTCATCGAGAAGCTGGTCCACATCAACCGTGTCTCGAAGACCGTGAAGGGCGGCAAGCGCTTCGGCTTTGCGGCGCTGGTGGTGGTGGGCGACGGCAAGGGCCGGGTGGGCTTCGGCCACGGCAAGGCGCGCGAGGTGCCGGAGGCCATCTCCAAGGCAACGGCGGCCGCCAAGAAGGGGATGGTGCGCATCCCCCTGCGCGAGGGCCGCACGCTTCACCACGACGGCTTCGGCCACTTCGGCGCCGGCAAGGTCTATGTCCGCTCGGCGACGCAGGGGACCGGGATCATCGCCGGCGGGCCGATGCGGGCCGTCTTCGAATCGCTCGGGGTGGCCGACGTCGTCGCGAAGTCGGTCGGCACCAACAACCCCTACAATATGGTGCGGGCGACCTTCGCGGCGCTCACCGAACAGGCGAGCCCCAAGTCGGTCGCCCAGCGGCGCGGCAAGAAGGTGGCCGAGCTCCTCGCCCGCCGCGGCGACATCGCGCCCAAGGAGGCCGAGGCCGAGGCGGGCGCGCAGGTGGCCTGAGGAGACACGCGATGGCACAGAAGCTCAAGGTGACGCAGGTGGGCTCCCCCATCCGCCGCACCAAGGACCAGCGGGCGACGCTCATCGGGCTCGGCCTCAACAAGATGCACCGGACGCGCGAACTGCCCGACACGCCGGAAGTGCGCGGGATGATCGCGAAGGTGAAGCACATGGTGCGCGTCGAGCCGGTCGAGGGCTGAGGCGCGCGGCCACGAGGAAGGACAGGCGATGAAGCTCAACGAACTGCGCGACAATCCGGGCGCCCGGAAGCGTCGCACGCGCGTCGGCCGCGGGATCGGCTCGGGGCTCGGCAAGACCGCCGGGCGCGGCCAGAAGGGCCAGAAGAGCCGCTCGGGCGTGGCCATCAAGGGCTTCGAGGGCGGGCAGATGCCGCTCCACATGCGGCTGCCCAAGCGCGGCTTCAACGCGCCGAACCGCCCCTCCTACGCCATCGTCAACCTCGGCACGCTGCAGGCGGCGGTTGATGCCGGCCGGCTCGCCGAGGGCCAGACGGTCGATGCCGAGGTGCTCAAGGCTGCGGGCATCGTGACCCACGTGCGCGACGGCGTGCGTCTGCTGGCGCGCGGCGAGCTCCGGGCGCGGCTCGACCTGACGGTTGCCGGCGCCAGCGCCGCGGCCAGGGCGGCAGTCGAGAAGGCGGGCGGCACGGTGACCGAGACGCGCGCCCGCGACAGCGCCGAGGGCTGAGGCTTTTCAGGGGGGCGCCCGGTGCCTACATCGCTGGCAATCCGGGGCCGGGACGCGCGGCGCACGGCAAGGACCTAGGGAATGGCAACGGCTGCCGACACGCTCGCCCAGAATCTGAGCTTCGCCAACTTCTCGAAGGCGACGGATCTCAAGAAGCGCATCTGGTTCACGCTCGGTGCGCTCGTGGTCTTCCGGCTCTGCTCCTTCGTGCCGCTGCCGGGGATCGACCCGGTCGCGCTCGACCAGCTGTTCAACCGCACCGCCGGCGGCGTGCTCGACTTCTTCAACATGTTCTCCGGCGGCGCGCTCGAGCGCATGTCGATCATTGCGCTCGGCATCATGCCCTACATCACCGCGTCCATCGTGGTGCAGCTGATGAGCTCGATTCACGAGCCGTGGAAGGCGCTCAAGAAGGAAGGCGAGGCCGGCCGCAAGAAGCTCAACCAGTACACCCGCTTCGGCACCGTCATCCTCACCATCTTCCAGGGCTACGGCATCGCCGTCGGCCTCGAGGGCTGGGGCGCTTCCTCCGGCGTTTCCGCGGTCATCGATCCGGGCTGGTTCTTCCGCATCTCGACGATCATCTCGCTGCTTGGCGGCACGCTCTTCCTCATGTGGCTCGGCGAGCAGATCACCAGCCGCGGCATCGGCAACGGCATCTCGCTCATCATCATGGCGGGGATCGTCGCCCAGCTTCCCGTGGCGCTCGGCGGCCTGTTCGAGCAGGCGCGCACCGGGGCCATCTCGGTGGGCTTCCTGCTCCTCGTCATCGTCGGTGCGCTCGCCGTCATCGCCTTCATCTGCTTCGTCGAGCGCGCCCAGCGCCGGATTCTCATCCAGTATCCGAAGCGCCAGGTGGGCAACCGGATGTTCCAGGGGGACAAGTCCCACCTGCCGCTGAAGCTCAACACGCCGGGCGTTATCCCGCCGATCTTCGCCTCCTCGCTGCTGCTCATGCCGCTCACGGTGGCGCAGTTCGCCGGCGAGGGCGCGACGGGCGCCGGCGGCGACATCCTCCTCACCGTCACAACCGCCCTCCAGCACGGCGCGCCGCTCTACATGGCGCTCTATGCGGCGGGCATCATCTTCTTTGCCTTCTTCTACACTGCCGTTGTCTTCAACCCCGAGGAGACGGCCGACAATCTGAAGAAATATGGCGGCTTCATCCCCGGCATTCGCCCGGGGCAGAAGACGGCAGAATATCTCGACTATGTGCTTACGCGCATCACGGCGGTGGGCGCCATCTACCTCACCTTCATCTGCCTTCTTCCCGAGTTGCTCATCTCCCAGCTCGCGATCCCCTTCTACTTCGGCGGCACCTCGCTTCTCATCGTCGTCAACGTCACCATGGACACGGTCGCCCAGATCCAGGGGCATCTTCTTGCCCACCAGTACGAGGGGCTCATCCGCAAGGCGAAGCTCCGGGGACGCGGCCGGTGACGGGTGCCGCGACACCGTCCTGCGATCGCGCATCCGCCGGTCCCGTCATCATCCTCCTCGGCCCTCCCGGCGCAGGCAAGGGCACCCAGGCGCAGCGGCTCATCGAGACGCGCGGCATGGTGCAGCTCTCGACCGGCGACATGCTGCGCGCGGCTGTCAAGGCCGGAACGCCGGTCGGGTGCGAGGCGCGCGCCATCATGGAGCGGGGCGAGCTCGTGCCCGACTCGATCGTCTCCGGCCTCATCGACGAGGCGCTTGCGAAGACGCCGTGCGCAACCGGCATCATCTTCGACGGCTACCCGCGCACCCTGGCCCAGGCCGAGAGCCTTGATGCGCTGCTCACCGCCCACGGCCGCCACCTCGACCGCGTGATCGAGCTCGCGGTCGACGAGGACGCGCTCGTCGACCGGATCACCGGCCGCTTCTCCTGCGCCCGCTGCGGCGCGGGCTACCATGACCGCAACAAGCGGCCGCGTGTGGAGGGCGTGTGCGACGTGTGCGGCAGCACCGAATTCCGTCGCCGCCCCGACGACACCGAGGAGACGGTCCGGACGCGGATGGCCGAGTATCGCGCCAAGACCGCGCCCATCCTTCCCGTCTACGAGGCGCGCGGGCTCGTGGCGCGGGTTGACGGCATGGCGCCGATCGAGGAGGTGGAGCGGGAGATTGCCGCCCTGCTTCCGGCCTGACGAACCGGTCAGCGCGACGGCCTGGGTTTTTCCGGCTTGACAGGGAGGCGTGGGCTTCCTAGGCGCACGCGTCCTGATTCCCGCTCCTGTCGGCGCCCCTCGCGGATTCGTTCCGCTGCGCGGCGCGTCCGGCCCGGGAGTCGGGCGACGCAGTGAGATGAGGTGCCTCGCCCAGGGCCCTCGTGGAGCAGGAGCAGTCTGTGGCACGGATCGCCGGGGTCAACATCCCCACCAACAAGCGCGTGGAGATCGCGCTCACCTACATTCACGGGATCGGCCGCACCAAGGCGAAGGAGATCACCGCCAAGCTCGACATTCCTCCCGAGCGGCGGGTCCAGGATCTGACCGACGCCGAGGTGCTGGCCATCCGCGAAACGATCGACCGCGACTATCTCGTGGAGGGTGACCTCCGCCGCGAGGTGGCCATGAACATCAAGCGGCTCATGGATCTCGCCAGCTACCGGGGCCTTCGGCATCGCAAGGGGCTTCCGGTGCGCGGCCAGCGCACCCACACCAACGCGCGCACCCGCAAGGGCAAGGCCAAGCCGATCGCCGGGAAGAAGAAGTGATGGCACGCGAACCCCAGCGCCTGAAGCGCCGCGAGCGCAAGAACATCACCTCTGGCGTGGCGCACGTCAACGCCAGCTTCAACAACACCATGATCACCATCACCGACGCGCAGGGCAACACCATCGCCTGGTCGTCGGCCGGGACCATGGGGTTCAAGGGCAGCCGCAAGTCCACCCCCTATGCCGCCCAGGTGGCGGCCGAGGATGCGGGGAAGAAGGCAGCCGAGCATGGCGTGCGCACCCTTGAAGTGGAGGTGAAGGGGCCGGGCTCGGGCCGGGAGTCGGCGCTGCGCGCGCTGCAGGCCGTGGGTTTTCAGATCACGTCGATCCGCGACGTGACCGCCATCCCCCACAACGGCGTCCGGCCGCCCAAGCGGCGGCGGGTCTGACCGCCGCCCGGCCGGCCGGGGCCCGGCTGGCGCGGATGGCAAGGCGATCGGCCCCGCCAGAGCGTGCGCACGTCGGCGCGGCAGGACGGCGCAGGCAGCAGGACGGGGCAGGCAGCAGGACGGAGAAGCAGGAAAGGCGAGACGGGCGTGGTGGCAGCTTTCGCGAAGAACTGGCAGGAACTCAAGAAGCCGCTTGGCCTCGACGTGCGTCAGGTCGGCTCCCCCAATCGCAAGGCCTTCGTGGCCGAGCCGCTCGAGCGCGGCTTCGGGCTCACGCTGGGCAATGCGCTCCGGCGGGTGCTGCTCTCGAGCCTCCAGGGCGCGGCGGTCACGGCAATCCGCATCGACGGTGCGCTGCACGAATTCTCCTCGCTTCCCGGCGTGCGCGAGGACGTGACCGACATCGTCCTCAACGTGAAGCAGATCGTCGTCAAGATGCAGGGTGACCAGCCCAAGCGCCTGTCGCTCGCGGCGACCGGCCCGGGCCCCGTCACCGCGGGGCAGATCGCGACCTCGGGCGACATCGAGATCGCCAACCCCGATCTCGTCATCTGCACGCTCGACGAGGGCGCGACCTTCAACATGGAGCTCACGGTCCAGACGGGGAAGGGCTATGTGCCGGCGGCCGCCAACCGCCCGGCGGACGCGCCCATCGGCCTCATTCCGGTTGACGCGATCTTCTCGCCGGTCCGGCAGGTGGCCTACAAGGTGGAGAACACCCGGGTCGGCCAGGAGCTCGACTACGACAAGCTGACGCTGACGGTGGAGACCGACGGGTCGGTAACCCCGGATGACGCGGTCGGCTACGCGGCGCGAATCCTTCAGGACCAGCTCCAGCTCTTCGTGAACTTCGAGGAGCCGGCGGTCAGGACGGCGCCGGTTCCCGTGGCGCCCGGCGTGCCGGCAGAGGAGCCCACGAGCATCCTCCTGAACCGCAATCTCCTCAAGAAGGTGGACGAGCTCGAGCTTTCGGTGCGCTCGGCCAACTGCCTCAAGAACGACAACATCATCTACATCGGCGACCTCGTCCAGAAAACCGAGCCGGAGATGCTGCGCACCCCCAACTTCGGCCGCAAGTCCTTGAACGAGATCAAGGAAGTGCTCCAGTCCATGGGCCTTCGGCTCGGCATGGAAATCCCGGGCTGGCCGCCGGAGAACATCGAGGAACTGGCGAAGAAGCTCGAGCAGGAGTTCTAGGGCCGCCGAGGCCAACCCCAGTGCGCTCCGGGGGCAAGCGGGGCGTGGCCGGAGGTACCCGCCCCTGGGCGCGGCCTCCGCGACGAACGGAGAGAAGAGATGCGTCATCGCCTCGCCCACCGGAAGCTCGGGCGCACCACCGCCCACCGCACCGCCATGCTGCGCAACATGGCGGCCGCGCTCATCAAGCACGAGCAGATCGTGACGACGCTCGCCAAGGCGAAGGAGCTTCGGCCCTACACCGAGAAGCTGGTGACGCTCGCCAAGCGCGGGGGCCTCTCGAACCGGCGTCTCGCTCACGCGCGGCTCGGCGACGATGTGCAGCTTCGCAAGCTGTTCGACGTGCTTGCGCCCCGCTACGCCGACCGGCCGGGCGGCTATACGCGGGTGCTCAAGGCCGGCTTCCGCGCCTCCGACCAGGCGCCGATGGCGGTGATCGAGTTCGTCGACCGCGACCCTGCTGCACGCGGACAGGACTCGGGGCCCCGCGAGACCGCGGAAGAGGCGGCCTGAGGCGCCGGGGCGGGTGCGCCCTCGGCTGCGACCGCGCAACGATGGCTTGACCTGGGGCGGGCGCGCGCCACAGGAGTAGCCCATGCGCGGCTTGCGCTTCCGCTACGGTCCCGAGGTGGTGGCGGGGCCGGGCGTGGCCGAGAGCCTCGCGGCGCACCTTCCGCCCGGGCCGGTCCTGTTCGTGACGGATGGACAGCTCCTCGGCCTCGGCCTTGCCCGCCCGGCCCTCGCAGGCCTGCGCAAGGCGGGCCATGACCCCGTCGTCTTCGCTGACGTCGAGGCAGACCCGCCGGAGGCAACGGTGCTCGCGGCCGTTGCCGCGGGCCGGGCAGGCGGAGTCGTCTCGGTGGTCGGCTTCGGGGGCGGAAGCCCGATGGATGTCGCCAAGCTCGCCGCGCTCCTCCTTGGTTCGGGCGAGCCACTCGAAGGCGCCTGGGGCGTGGACCAGGCGAAAGGCCCGCGGCTGCCGCTCCTCCTCGTGCCAACCACCGCCGGCACCGGCTCGGAGGCAACCGGCATCGCGATCATCACGGTGGGGGAGACGGAAAAGCGCGGAGTGGTCTCGCCCCATCTGCTCGCCGACGCTGCCTTCCTCGACGCCACGCTGACGCTCGGCCTGCCGCGGCACGTCACAGCGGCCACGGGCATCGACGCCATGGTCCACGCGATCGAGGCCTTCACGTCCGCGCGGCTCAAGAACCCGCTCTCCGACGCGCTGGCGCGCGAGACGCTGCGGCTGCTGGCCGCAAACCTGCTGCGTGCCTGCGACGCGCCCGACGACCTCGAGGCCCGCGCGGCCATGCTGCTGGGCAGCCACCTTGCTGGCGTGGCCTTCGCGAACGCGCCCGTGGGCGGCGTGCACGCCCTTGCCTACCCGCTCGGCGGGCATTTTCATGTGCCCCACGGCCATTCCAACGCGCTCATGCTGGCGCCCGTGCTCGGCCACAATCTCGTCGCCGCGGCCCCGCTCTATGCCGAGCTGCTCGACTGTCTCGCCCCCGGCCATCCCGCTGCCGGCGCGATGCAGCGGGCGCGGGCCTTCATCGACCGGCTTGCCGACCTGTGTGCCGCCACCGGCCTTCCGCTTCGCCTGCGCGACGTAGGGGTGACGGCAGCCGACCTTCCGCTGCTCGCGGCGGAGAGCCAGAAGCAGCAGCGGCTGCTCGTCAACAACCCCGTGCCGATCGAAGAGGCGGACGCGCGGCGCCTCTACGAAGCCGCGCTGTGAGCGCCCGTGCCCCGCTTCGGCCCCGGGCGCACTACCGGGCCTGGCGCCAAATCCCGACCCGCTGGGCCGACAACGACGTCTACGGCCACGTCAACAACGTGGTCCACTACGCCTGGTTCGACACGGCGGTGAACGCCTGGCTCGTCGAGGCCGGCCTCCTCGACATCCACGCCGGTGCCATCATCGGGCTCGTCGTCGAGACCGGCTGCCGCTATGCGGCCAGCCTCGCCTTTCCGCAGATGGTCGAGGCCGGCATCGCCGTGGCGCGGCTCGGAACCTCGTCCGTCACCTGGCATGTCGGGCTGTTCGCCGAAGGCGCATCCGACGCTGCGGCCGAGGGCCATTTCGTCCATGTCTACGTCGACCGCGCGACCCGGCGGCCTGTGCCACTTCCGGCACCATGGCGCGCGGCCCTCGGGAGCCTGGCCCCTTCCGCCGGCTGAGCCGGCCCGCTAGGCCCGCGCGATGGACTCCATCCTCATCGTCGACTTCGGCAGCCAGCTGACCCAGCTCATCGCCCGCCGTGTACGCGAGGCGCGGGTCTACTGCGAGATCGTGCCGTTCGCGAAGGCGGCGGAAGGGCTGCGGCGCCTTGCGCCCCGGGGCATCATCCTCTCCGGCGGACCTGCCAGCGTGACCGAGGCCGAGGCGCCCGCGCTCGATCCTGCCCTTCTTCGCGCCGGCCTGCCCGTGCTCGGCATCTGCTACGGCCAGCAGGCTCTTGTCGCCGCCCTCGGCGGCCGGGTGGAGCAGGGCCACGCCCGCGAGTTCGGCCGCGCCCATGTCGAGGTTGTCGAGACCTCGGCCCTCCTCGAGGGCCTGTGGGCACCGGGCACGCGCCACCAGGTGTGGATGAGCCACGGCGACCGGGTCACCGCCCTGCCCGAGGGATTCCGCGTGCTGGCCCGCTCGGAAGGGGCGCCGTTCGCGCTCGTCGCCGACGAGGAGCGCCGGTACTACGGCACGCAGTTCCACCCCGAGGTGGTGCACACGCCCGACGGCGCGCGCCTGATCGCCCGCTTCGTCCGCACCATCTGCGGCGCGGCTGGCGACTGGACCATGGCGGGTTTCCGCGCCGCCAAGGTCGAGGCCATCCGCGCCCAGGTGGGGGAGGGGCGGGTGATCTGCGGGCTTTCGGGCGGGGTCGACTCGGCGGTAGCCGCCGTCCTTATCCACGAGGCCATCGGCAGCCAGCTCGCCTGCGTCTTCGTCGACCACGGGCTCATGCGGAAAGGGGAGGCGGCCGAAGTCGTCGAGCTGTTCCGGAACCACTACAACATCCCGCTGGTGGCGGTGGAGGCCTCCGACCGCTTCCTCGCCGCGCTTGTCGGCAAGACCGACCCCGAGGACAAGCGCAAGGCGATCGGCGCCACCTTCATCGACGTCTTCGAGGAGGAGGCGGGAAAGCTCGGAGGGGCCGAGTTCCTCGCCCAGGGCACGCTCTACCCGGATGTCATCGAGAGCGTCTCCGCCCACGGCGGGCCTTCGGTCACCATCAAGAGCCACCACAATGTGGGCGGCCTTCCCGAGCGGATGAAGCTGAAGCTCGTCGAGCCGCTGCGCGAGCTCTTCAAGGACGAGGTGCGGGCGCTGGGCCGCGAGCTGGGGCTGCCGGAGGCCTTCGTCGGCCGCCACCCCTTCCCCGGCCCCGGCCTTGCGATACGAATCCCGGGCGAGGTCACGCGCGCCGACTGCGACCTGCTGCGCGAGGCCGATTCCATCTTCATCGAGGAGATCCGGAATGCCGGCCTCTATGACGCCATCTGGCAGGCCTTTGCCGTGCTGCTTCCGGTGCGCTCGGTCGGCGTGATGGGCGACGGCCGCACCTACGACCGGGCGCTGGCGCTGAGGGCGGTCACCTCGGTCGACGGGATGACGGCCGATGTCTACCCCTTCGCGCCCGAGTTCCTCTCCGCGGTCGCCACGCGGATCGTGAACGAGGTCAGGGGCATCAACCGGGTGGTCTACGACATCACATCGAAGCCGCCCGGCACCATCGAGTGGGAGTAAGTGCGGCAAGCTTGCGCCGGCCCGCTAGAAGGCGCATGCGCAAGGCAGATCGGGGAGGCGCGGTGGCGGATCTTCTGGAACTCTCGCGCCGGGTGATTGACGGCGAGGTGGCCCTCGGCGCGGCGGGGCCGCTCAACCGGATCACCCACGAGCTTTCGGAGCTCGCCGACGGCATCGCGATGGTCGAGGCCTTCAGCCACGCGATCCTGTTCGCAACCGACGAGGGGCTCCTCGTCTTCGACACCTCGAACGAATGGGGCGGGGCGCGCGTGGTGGAGGCCGTGCGCGGCTGGAGAGAGGACCCCTTCGCGACCCTCGTCTTCACCCACGGCCACATCGATCACGTGGGCGGTGCCGGGGCCTTCCTTGCCGATGCCGAGGCGCGCGGGGCGCGCTGGCCGCGCGTGGTCGCACACGAGAATGTGCCGGCGCGCTTCGCCCGCTACCGGCTGACCGACGGCTGGAACCACGCCATCAACGCGCGCCAGTTCGGGCAGTTCCGCAGGCGCGGCTACGACCTTGCCGGGGCGGCGCGATTCCTGCCGGAGACCACGCCCGAGCCCGACACGCTCTACCGCGACCGTCTTGCCCTCGAGGTCGGCGGGCTTGCCGTCGAGCTGCGCCACGCGAAGGGCGAGACCGACGACCACAGCTGGGCGTGGATCCCGGCCCACCGGGCGATCTGCGCCGGCGACTTCTTCATCTGGGCCTTCCCCAACGCCGGCAACCCGCAGAAAGCGCAGCGCTACCCGCGGGAATGGGCAGCGGCGCTCCGGGAGATGGCCGGCATGGGGGCCGAGCTCTTCCTGCCGGCCCATGGCCTTCCCATCGCGGGTGCGGCGCGCATCCGCCGGGTGCTCCTCGAGGTGGCGGGCGCGCTCGAATCGCTCGTCCGGCAGACGCTCGACATGATGAACGCGGGTGCGCGGCTCGACGACATTCTCCATGCCGTGAAGGTCGATCCCGCGCTCCTCGAGAAGCCGTGGCTCGCCCCCGTCTACGACGACCCCGAGTTCGTGGTGCGCAACATCTGGCGGCTCTACGGCGGCTGGTGGGATGGCGAGCCGGCGAATCTCAAGCCTGCGCCGGTGCGCGCGCTGGCAGGCGAGCTGGCGGCGCTCGCCGGCGGCCCACGGCGGCTGGCCGAGCGGGCCGCAGCCCTCCTGTCCTCGGACCTGCGCCTCGCCTGCCACCTCGTCGATTTTGCCGCCGCTGCCGCACCGGAGGATGGCCATGTCCACGCCATCCGCGCGGCCGTCTACCAGGCCCGGCGCGATGCCGAGACGTCGCTCATGGCCAAGGGCATCTTCGGCGCAGCGGCCAACGAGTCGAAGGTGCGGGCCGGCGAGGGCCAGGCGCCTGGGGTCGCGGAAGGGGGTGGGCGAGGCGCGGAGGCGTGACGCGGCGCGCGGCCCGCGCTAGGGGCCGGGCGATGATCGTCATCCACCACAACCCGGCGTGCGGCACCTCGCGCAACGTGCTCGCCATCATCCGCGCAAGCGGCGTGGAGCCGGTCGTCATCGAGTATCTGAAGGAGGGCTGGACCCGGCCGCAGCTCCTCGGCCTCTTTGCCGCGGCCGGCCTCACGCCGCGGGCAGCGCTCCGGGCCAACGTCCCCGAAGCCGAGGGCCTCGCCGAAGCCGACGACGAGACGCTGCTCGCCGCCATGGTGGCGCACCCCGTGCTCGTCAACCGGCCCATCGTCTGTTCGCCGAAAGGGGTGCGGCTCTGCCGGCCGTCGGAAGCGGTGCTGCCGCTGCTCGACCGCCCGCCTCCGGTCGACTTCCGCAAGGAAGACGGGAGCCCCCTCGCCGCATGAGGCCGGCGCTCTTCCTCCTGCTTCTTGCGCCGCTTCTCGCCGGGTGCCTCGTCGGCCGCGCTGCGACCGGGGTCGTCAAGACGACGGGGAAGGCGGTGGGCACCGTCGTCGAGACCGGCTGGGACGCGGCGACCACCACGGCCGAAGAGGCCGAGGAGGACCGCGCGCAGGCCGCCGCGCGCGAACGGCGGCGGCAGGAGCGGTCGCCGGATTGACGCTCTCGGCCGCGCGGCCGCAAGGAGCGCGCATGTCCACCACCTACACGCTCGATACCGCAACTTCGCGCGCCCACCCGGTGCCCGAGCCGGTGCGTCGCCTGACCGTACCGGCGATCGCCGCGCGCAAGGTGGCGGGTCAGACGGCCGAGCCCGTCGTGATGCTGACGGCCTATACCGCGCGCATGGCCCAGCTCCTCGACCGGCACTGCGACATGCTCCTCGTCGGCGACAGCCTCGGGCAGGTCATCTACGGGCTCGACACCACGGTCCGGGTGACGCTCGAGATGATGATCGCCCATGGCGCGGCAGTGGTGCGCGGAAGCTACCGCGCCGTCGTCGTGGTCGACCTGCCCTTCGGCACCTACGAGGCCTCGCCCGAGCAGGCCTTCGCGACGGCCGCCCGCGTGCTGCGCGAGACGGGGGCGGCTGCCGTGAAACTCGAGGGGGGCGAGGTGCTTGCCCCCACCGTCCGCTTTCTCGTCGCACGCGGCATCCCGGTTGTCGGCCACGTCGGGCTCACCCCGCAGGCGGTCAACGCGCTCGGCGGCTATGGCGCGCGCGGGCGCAGCGAGGCGGAAGCCGCGAAGATCCTGGGGGACGCCCGCGCCATTGCTGCGGCGGGCGCCTTCGCTCTGGTGGTGGAAGGGGTGGTGGAGCCGCTTGCGCGCGAGATCCAAGGAGCGGTTGCCTGCCCCGTCATCGGCATCGGTGCGTCTGCCGCCTGCGATGGGCAGGTGCTGGTCATCGACGACATGCTCGGCATGTTCGAGCGGGTGCCGCGCTTCGTGCGGCGCTTCGACAGTCTGGCCGAACGCATCGACGCCGCGGCGGCAGCCTATGCCGCTGCCGTCCGGTCGCGCAGCTTCCCCGCCGAGGCGGAAATCTACCGGCCGAAGCCCTGAGCGGCCAGTTCATGTCCGGGCAAGGCACATTGCGCTTCGCACGCCGTGCGGTCTAGGAGGCCGGTCGGACCGCGACAGGAAAGAGACATTGGCCGAAACGCCCCTGCCCCCTGCGGCCCGCGCCGACGATGATCCCTTTCTGCGCGAGGTCGACGAGGAATATCGCCGCGACGTCTTCCAGAAGTTCCTGCGCGACTGGGGGCGCTGGCTCCTGCTTGCCGTGGGGGTGGGGCTGGTGGCGCTTGCTGGCGTCCTCTTCTGGCGCGAGCAAACCGCGCGCAGCCGGGAGGCCGTAACCGAGAAGCTGGTCTCGGCCTTTCGCGCCATCGAGGCGGGGAACAGCGCGGCCGCCGATGCCCCGCTCGCCGAGGTGCGTGCGGCCGGAAGCCCGGGCCAGCGGGCGCTTGCCGCCGTTGCCGAGGCCGGGCTTGCCGCCCTGCGCAGCGAACCGGAGAAGGCCATCGGCCTCCTTCAGGCGGTAGCGGCCGATGCGTCGGTCGCCCAGCCCCTGCGAGATCTCGCGACGGTGAAGGCCTTGCGGCTGCAGGCGGATTCGCTACCGCCCGAGGACATCCTCGCGCGTGCGCGGCCGTGGCTCGAGGGCGACAGCCCCTGGTTCCCGGCGGTGGCCGAGATCGCGGCAGCCGCGCATCTCAGGGCCGGCCGCGAGGCCGAGGCGGCAGCACTCTTCCTGCGGCTCGCCCGCACGGCGGAAGCTCCCGAGACCCAGCGCGCCCGGGCCGAGCAGATGGCCGCCATGCTGGGCGAGGACACGAGTGCGCTGGCGGACGACCTCGCCCCGGCAGCGCGGGCCGATGCCCGACAAGGGAGCCCGGCCTCCGCCGAGAAGGCCGGCGAATGATGGCCGTGCGGCCTCTCCTTGTCCTCGTCATGGCGGCGCTCGTGCTGGCGGGCTGCGCTCGCGGCGAGCGGCGCGGCCTGTTCCGCAAGGCCCCGCCGGCCAGCCAGACCATCGGGGAGCGCATCTCCGTGCTCGACTTCGAGCGATCGGTCGAGGCGGAGCCGGAGCTGCGCGACCTCGAGGTCGTGCTGCCGCCGGCGCAGGTCAACCCGGCCTGGAGCCAGGCGGGCGGGTCGGCCTCCAAGGCCATGGGCCGTGTCGCCCTGGGTCCGGCCGCCACGCCCCTGTTCCGGGTTTCGATCGGCCGCGGCTCGGATGCGACGCGGCGCCTCAATGCCACCCCCGTCATCCTCGCCAACCGGATGGTGACGATCGACACCGAAGGCCTCGTCCGCGCCTTCGTTGCCGACACCGGGGCCCTGCTCTGGGAACGGCGGCTGGTCTCCGCGCGCCGCCAGGCTGCCCGCCCTGCCTTCGGCGGGGGCGTGAGTCTCGAGGGCGACCGCGTCTTCGCGACCCTCGGGACCGGCGAGGCGGTCGCACTTGATGCGGCGACGGGCGCCGAGCTGTGGCGTGTCGCGATCGGCACGCCGCTCAGGGGTGCACCCACGATCGCCGAGGGGCGGGTGCTGGTGATGACCCACGACAACCGCCTGACCGTGCTCTCTGCCACCACGGGCGAGCAGCTCTGGCAGGTGACGGCAACGCTCGAGCCCGCTGCCATCCTCGGCCCCGGCGCGCCGGCTGTCGATCTCGGCACGGTGGTGGCCGGCTTCTCGTCGGGCGAGCTGTTTGCGCTCCGGGTCGAGAACGGCCGGACCGTGTGGCAGGATCAGCTTGCCCGCACCGGGCGCACCACCGCGCTCGGGGCGCTCTCGGCAATCGTCGCCTCGCCGGTCATCGACCGTGGCCGCGTCTTCGCCATCGGCCACGGCGGGCGGATGGTCGCGATCGAGCTCGCCACCGGCCAGCGCGTGTGGGAACGGAGCTTTGCCGGAGTCTCCACGCCGGCGGTTGCCGGCGAGTTCGTGTTCGTCGTCACCACCGAAGCGCAGGTCGTGGCGCTCACCCGGGGTGACGGCAAGATCCGCTGGGTGACGCAGCTTGCCAGGTTCGAGAAGCCGAAGAAGCGCAGCGGCGCCATCGAATGGGCCGGCCCGATCCTCGCCGGAGACCGGCTCCTCCTCGTCTCCTCGCAGGGCCGCATGGTCGAACTCGACCCGGCCGATGGCCGCCAGGTCGCCGAGCGCAGGCTGGGAGCGCCTGCCTATCTGCCGCCGGTCGTCGCCAACATGATCCTCTATGTCCTGACGGACGACGGCCGCGTCCAGGCCTTCCGCTAGCCATGCCCGGCGCGGCTCCCGCACCCGGGCGGCGTCTGCCGAAGCTGGTCATCCTCGGCCGGCCCAACGTGGGCAAGTCCACCCTTTTCAACCGGCTCGTCGGCCGCCGGCTGGCGCTGGTCGACGATCGCCCGGGGGTCACCCGCGACCGTCGGGAGGCCGAAGGCCGGCTGTTCGACCTCGTCGTGACCGTGGTCGATACCGCCGGGCTCGAGGAAGCCGAGGTCGAGAGCCTCGAGGGGCGGATGCGGGCGCAGTCTGCCGCGGCGCTGGCAGATGCCGACGTCGCCCTCTTCGTGGTCGACGCCCGCGCGGGCCTGACGGAGGGGGATCGCCACTTCGCGCGCTGGCTTCGGGCCGAGGCGCGCGTGCCGGTGGTGCTCGTCGCCAACAAGGCCGAGGGGAGGGCGGCCGAGGCGGGACTCGCCGAGGCTTTCGAGCTCGGCCTCGGTGAGCCGGTCGCCATCTCTGCCGAGCACGGCGAGGGCCTTGCCGACCTGTTCGCGGCCGTGGCCCCCTACCTTCCGCCTCCAGCCGAGGCGCCGCGGCCGGATGCGCCCGCCGACCCCGAGGCGGCACCGCTCCGGCTTGCCATCGTCGGCCGGCCGAATGCGGGCAAGTCCACCCTCATCAATCGCCTGCTCGGCGAGGAGCGGCTGCTGACCGGCCCGGAGGCCGGGATCACCCGCGACAGCATCCGCATCCCCTGGAGCTTCGAGGGCCGGCCCGTCCACCTCATCGACACCGCCGGCCAGCGCCGCCGTGCCAAGGTGGACGACCGGCTGGAGCGGCTTGCCCTTGAGGATGCGGACCGCGCCGTCGACTTTGCCGAGGTCGTCGTGCTCCTGCTCGACTCCACCCGCGGGCTCGAGGCCCAGGACCTCCGCATCGCCGCCCGCGTCGTTGAGGAGGGGCGGGCGCTTCTCGTCGCGCTCAACAAGTGGGACATTGCCGAGGACCAGAGCCGGCTCTTCAACGGGGTGCGCGCGGCGCTTGCCGAGGGCCTGTCGCAGGTGAAGGACGTGCCGCTCCTCGCCGTCTCGGGGCTGACCGGCAAGGGGCTCGACGCGCTCGTCCGGGCGGCCTTCGCCGCCCGCACCCGCTGGAGCCAGAGAATCCCCACCTCGCGGCTCAACCGCTGGTTCGAGGCGACCATCGCCCGCACGCCGCCGCCCGCACCGGGCGGCCGACGCATCCGCCTGCGCTACATCACGCAGGCCCGCACCCGGCCGCCGGGATTCGTCCTCTTCGGGAACCGGCTCGACCTGCTCCCGGGCAGCTACCGGCGCCATCTTGAGAATGCGCTGCGGGCCGACTTCGACCTCGCCGGCGTGCCCATCCGCATGACGTTCCGCAGCAGCCGCAACCCCTACGACCCGTGACTGGGCCTCTGCCAGAGCGTTTCGACCAGCTGCTCGACCGCCCGCCGGCGGAGGCGACCGCCCTCCACTGGCGCGGCGGCGGCATGACCTATGCTGAGCTCCGGCAGAAGGTGGAGGCGCTGGCCGCGGCGCTCGCCGCGCGCATCGCCCCGGGAGACCGGGTTGCCCTGTTCCTGCCCAAGCTCCCCGAGGCGGTCGTGGCCCTGTTTGCCATCTCGCGGGCCGGCGGCATCGGCGTGCCGGTGAACCCGCTTCTGAAGGGCCCGCAGCTTGCCCACATCCTCGCCGACTCGGGCGCGCGCCTCCTCCTCACCCACGCGCCGCGGGCTGCGCTCCTCGGCGGGGAGCCGCCGTGCCCGGTGCTGACCCTCGAGGCGGGCTGGCCGGAGCCCGCGCCCGGTACGCCGCCGGCTCCGCAGGCACCCGGCGGCGACGCGCTTGCGCTCCTCTTCTACACCTCCGGCTCGACCGGCCGGCCCAAGGGCGTGATGGTGACCCACGCCAACCTCCTCGTGGGCGCACGGAGCGTCGCCTCCTACCTCGGGACCTCGCCTGAGGACCGCGTGCTCGCCGTGCTCCCCCTCTCCTTCGACTTCGGCTTCTCCCAGCTGAGCACCGCCTTCCTCGCCGGCGCCTCGGTCATCCTCCTCGACTATCTCGCCCCGCGCGACGTGGTGGCCGCTGCCGTCCGCCATGGTGCCACCCAGCTGGCTGCCGTGCCGCCGCTCTGGGTGCAGCTTGCCGCGCTCGACTGGCCGGAGACCCGCCTTGCCACCCTCTCGGCGAGCGGCGGGCGGATGCCCGAGCCGACGGTGCGCGCGCTACGCCGGCGCTTCCCTGCCGCGCGGCTCCACCTCATGTACGGGCTCACCGAAGCCTTCCGCTCGACGACGCTGCCGCCCGAGCTGGTGGACAGCCACCCCTGGAGCATCGGTCGCGCCATCCCCGATGCCGAGGTGCTCGTCGTGCGCCCCGATGGCAGCGTCGCGGAAGACGGCGAGCCGGGAGAGCTCGTCCACTGCGGGCCGCTCGTCACCCGCGGCTACTGGGGCGACCCGGAGCGGACGGCCGAACGCTTCCGCCCCGCGCCTGCGGCCTCCCGCTACGGCGGCATGGCGGTGTGGTCGGGCGACACCGTCGTCCGCGAGGCGGGCGGGCTCCTGCGCTTCGTCGGCCGCCAAGACGAGATGATCAAGACGATGGGGATGCGCGTCTCGCCGACCGAAGTGGAGGAGCTGGCGATGGCGAGCGGGGCGGTCAGCGCCGCGATGGCGCTTGGCATTCCCGATGCCGAGGCCGGCATGCGCATCCGCCTGCTGGCGGTGCCCGCCGAAGGGCTCTCAGACGAAGCCGTCCGCGCCCGGCTTGCGGCGCATTTCCGCCGCGAGGCGCCAGCGCATCTCGCCCCTTCCGACATCCGCCTGCTGCCGGCCTTCCCGCTCTCGCCCAACGGCAAGATCGACCGCGTTCGGCTCCGCGCGGACCACGGGGCATGACCGGTCTCGACGCCCGTATCCCGCCGGGCTTCGGGCGCGACGCCGAAGGCCGGCTCCTCGTGGCCGGCCGGCCGGCCGAGGCCTGGGTGACAGACGCCGGGGACACGCCGCTCTTCCTCTACGACATGGCACTTGTCCGCCAGCGGATCACGGCCGTGCGCGCGGCCCTGCCGGCCGGGGTTCGCCTGCACTACGCCGTCAAGGCCAACCCCATGCCTGCGCTGCTGCGGGCGATCGCGCCCCTCGTCGATGGCTTCGACGTGGCCTCCGAGGGCGAGCTTGCCGCGGCCCTTGCCGCTGGCATGCCGGCCGAGCGGGTGGGGTTCGCCGGGCCCGGCAAGCGCGACCGTGAGCTCGAGGCTGCCATCCGGGCAGGTGCCGTGCTCTCGATCGAATCCGCCGGCGAGGCGGCCCGCGCGCTGGCGATTGCCAGGTCGCTGGGGCGGCGGGCGCGGGTGCTGCTTCGCGTCAACCCGCCGTTCGAGCTGCGCGGCAGCGGCATGCGGATGGGCGGGGGCGCGCGCCCCTTCGGCGTCGATGCAGTCGACGCGCCCGCCGTGCTGGCCTCGATGGCTGACCCTGCGTTCGACGTCCTTGGCCTCCACGTCTTCGCAGGGTCGCAGAACCTCGATGCGCGGGCGATCGCCGAAGCCCAGGCGGCGACAGTTGCCCTCGCCGCCGCCTTGGCGCCGCACGTGGCGGGGCGGGTGCGGTTCCTGAACCTCGGCGGCGGCTTTGGCGTGCCTTACTTTCCTGCCGACCGGCCGCTCGACCTGGCGGCCGTCGGAGACGCGCTGCGCCGCACCCTCGCCCGTACGCCACCTGCACTTGCCGAGACCGTCTTTGCAATCGAACTCGGCCGCTATCTCGTGGCCGAAGCCGGAGTCTATCTCGCCCGAGTCGTCGACCGGAAGATGTCTGCAGGCACCCTCTTCCTCGTGACCGACGGCGGCATGCACCACCAGCTGGCCGCCACTGGCAACCTCGGCGCAGGCGTGCGGCGCAACTACCCGATCGCGAACGCCTCGCGTGCCGGCGGTGCGCCGGAAGTCGCGACCGTCGTCGGCTGCCTGTGCACGCCGCTCGACCGGTTGGCCGAGAAGGTCGAGCTGTCAGCGACCGAGGTGGGCGACCTCATCGCGGTCTTCATGGCCGGCGCCTATGGGCGGACGGCGAGCCCGGAGGCCTTCCTCGGCCACCCGCCCGCCCGGGAGCGGCTCGTCGACGGCGGCTAGTCGCCGAAGAGCCTGTCCCTGATCGACTGGCCCTCGGGCAGCACGCCGCCGTCGCGGGCAGGGAGCAGGAGCTTGGCGGTGCCCACTCCGGCGGCCACGCCGAGCGCGAGGCCGACCAGCCAGACGAGGAGCGCGGTGCGTCCGCTCGGGCCTCTGGTCTCGCGCATGCTGGTGTCCACGCCTGTCGCTGTTCCCCCTAGCGCGGTTTATATGCAAGAACCATGCCAAAACCGAAAACAGTTTCAGGTCAACGCGCTGTGCCGAACGCGGCTGCGGCAACTGTAAAATCTTCCGACAGGTCCGGGTAGCGGGCGCCAGCGAAATGCAGGCCGTCTGGCGGCGCGTTGAGCCCGAGCGCGCTGCGGTCCCGCGCGGCCAGGGCCTCGCCCACCCGGGCCACGCTCCATCGGCCGAGCCCGACCAGCACGAGGGCGCCCACCATGGAGCGGACCTGGTGGTGGAGGAAGGAGCGCGCCGCTGTCCGCACCTCCAGCCGCTCGGCGTCGGTTGCAACGACGTCGAGCCGGTCGAGTGTCCTGACCGGCGAGCTGGCCTGGCAGTGGACCGAACGGAAGGTCGTGAAGTCGTGCCGGCCGACCAGCAACGCCGCAGCGGCGCGCATCGAGTCGAGGTCGAGCGACCGCGGCACCCGCCACGCGCGCCCCGCCTCGAGCGTGAGCGGAGCCCGCCGCATCACCAGCCGGTAGACATAGGCGCGGCCGATGCAGGAGAAGCGCGCATGGAAGCCGGGCGGCGCCACCTCGCAGGCGAGCACCGCCACCAGCGCGCCCTGGGCCCGCAGGCGCGCGTTCAGCGCCTCCATCAGCCGGAAGGGGGTGATCGCCCGCGCGACATCGACATGGGCCGGCATGGCCAGCGCATGGACGCCGGCGTCGGTTCGCCCGGCGGCGTGGAAGGTGGCGGCCTCGCCCGTCACCTCGTGGAGCGCGGTCTCGAGCGCCTTCTGGACCGACGGGCCATGGGCCTGGCGCTGCCAGCCCATGAAGCCCCTGCCGTCCCACTCCAGGGTGAGCCGGAAGCGCGTCATGCGAGGCGCGGATCGGGGCCGAGGCGCGCCCCGCGCAGCCAAGCCTCCGCCGACATGGCGGCACGGCCTGCCGGCTGCACCGTGAGGAGGCGGAGCACCCCCGCACCGCAGGTCACCCGGCCCGTATCGTCAACGCGTCCGGGAGGTCCTGCGGCAGCCGTGCCGGTCTCCGCTTCCGCTGCGCGCAGCTTGACGCGCTCGCCGCCTGCCTCGAACCAGGCGCCCGGCGACGGCTCCATCGCCCGGACCAGCCGCTCGAGCGCCTCGGCGTCGCGGTGCCAGTCGATCCGTGCCTCGGCCTTGTCGATCTTGGGCGCGTAGGTGGCGCGCGCCGCGTCCTGCGGCTCGGGCTCGATCTCGCCCAGGCGGGCAAGCGCGTCCACCATCAGCCGTGCGCCCATGGCGGCGAGCTCGGCGGCCAGCGCGCCGGCCGTCTTGCCGTCGACGGGTGTCGCGGCCTTGAGGAGCATGGGGCCGGTGTCGAGGCCGGGCTCCATCCGCATGATGGTCACGCCCGTCTCGGCGTCGCCGGCCATGATGGCGCGCTGGATGGGTGCCGCCCCGCGCCAGCGCGGCAGGAGCGAGGCGTGGATGTTGAAGCAGCCGTGGCGGGGCGCCTCGAGAATGGTGCGCGGCAGGAGGAGGCCGTAGGCGGCGACAACCGCGGCGTCGAGGTCGAGCGCGGCGAAGGCCTCGGCCTCGTCCCGGCTCCGCAGCCGCTCGGGCGTGCGGACGGGAAGGCCGAGCGCCTCCGCCCGCCGATGCACCGGCGACGGCGTGATCCGGCCCCGGTTCCCGGGGCGCGGCGGCTGGGTGTAGACGGCGCGGACCTCGTGGCCGGCCTCGACGAGCGCATCGAGCGCCGGCACGGCGAATTCGGGGGTTCCCATGAAGGCGAGGCGCATGGCAGGGCCCTAGCAATGGGAGCCGAGCCCGCGAAGCCTGCTGCCGATGCGCTTGAGGTGGCCCAGGCGCTGCTTGCGCGCCTGCCGGGCCTCGGGCCGCGGTCGGCGCGCCGCGCGCTGCTCCACCTTCTGAAGCACCGCGAACGGCTCCTCGCCCCCCTTGTCGAGGCGCTGGCCCGGGTGGATGCGGCGCTCGCCCGCTGCCCCGTCTGCGGCAACCTCGACGTGACGACCCCCTGCCGCATCTGCACCGACCCGAAGCGCGACCCGGCGCTCCTGTGCGTCGTGGCCGACGTTGCCGACCTGTGGGCGCTCGAGCGCGCGCGCCTCTTCCCCGGCCGCTTTCATGTGCTTGGCGGGCTGCTCTCCGCGCTCGACGGCGTCGGCCCCGAGGATCTCGCGATCGCGCCGCTCCTCGCCCGGCTCGACGGCGTCTCCGAGGTGGTGCTCGCGCTTGCCGCCACGCTCGAAGGGCAGACGACTGCCCACCATGTCGCAGCCCGGCTCCAAGGCTATCCGGTCAGGGTGAGCCAGCTCGCCCATGGCGTGCCGGTCGGCGGCGAGCTCGACCACCTGGATGAAGGGACGCTTGCCCAGGCGCTCCGGCTGCGCCGGCCGCTCTGAGGCGGGGCTTTTCACCGCTCCCGCGCGCGCCTAGATTGCCGCCATGGCCATCCGCCCCATCCTCGAAGTGCCCGACCCACGGCTGCGGCGCGTCTCCGCGCCCGTCGAGGCGATGACGGACGAGATCCGCACCCTCATCGCCGACATGTTCGAGACCATGTACGCGGCGCCCGGAATCGGGCTTGCCGCCGCGCAGGTGGACGTGCCGCTCCGGCTTCTGGTGATGGACTTGGGCGACGGCCCGCCTGACGCCGAGGGGAAGGGCACCCGCAACCCGCGCGTCTTCATCAACCCCGAGATCCTCGAGCCCTCGGCCGAGCGCTCGGTCTACAACGAGGGCTGTCTTTCCGTGCCCGACCAGTATGCCGAGGTGGAACGGCCGGCCGTCGTCCGCGCGCGCTGGCGCGACGAGCACTGGCAGGAGCATGAGGCCGTGCTCGACGGCCTTCTCGCCACCTGCCTCCAGCACGAGATGGACCATCTGAACGGGGTGCTCTTCATCGACCATCTCTCGCGCCTGAAGCGCGACATGCTGCTCAAGAAGCTCGCCAAGGCCCGGGCGGAGGCGCCCCGGAAGACCTCGCCAGCTCCGGCGCGCGTGCGGGCGGCGTGAGCCGCCTCGATTCGCTCGCCCACCCGAAGCCGCCCGAGGATCACGAGGCCCGTCTCAGGGCACTCCAGCTCCGGCTCTATGCGCTCCAGATCGCCTGCCGCCGCGCCGGTCGGGCCGGCCTGATCCTGGTCGAAGGCTGGGACGCGGCCGGCAAGGGCGGCCTCATCAAGCGCCTGACCGCCGAGCTCGACCCCCGCTTCTTCCAAGTGGTGCCAATCGCTGCCCCGAGCGCGCAGGAGAAGGCCGAGCACTGGCTGCAGCGCTTCTGGCGCCGTCTGCCGGCCACGGGGACGTGGACCATCTTCGATCGCACCTGGTACGGCCGGGTCCTCGTCGAACGGGTGGAGGGGTTCGCCAGCGAGGCGGAATGGCGCCGCGCCTATGGCGAGATCGTCGAGACCGAACGGATGATCGCGGCGACCGGCACGGTCATCGTGAAGCTCTTCCTCCACATCAGCCAGAAGGAGCAGGACGAGCGGTTCCGCGAGCGTCTCGAGAACCCGTGGAAGCGCTGGAAGATGGGCCCCGAGGACTTCCGCAACCGCCGCCAGCGCAGGGCCTATGAAGCGGCGATCGAGGAGATGCTGGAGCGGACGGAGAGCCCGTTCGCGCCCTGGCACCTCATCGGCGCGAACAGCAAGGCCCATGCCCGCATTGCCGGCCTCACCGCCATCGCCGAGCGGCTGGGGCACGGGCTCGACCTCTCGCCGCCGCCGCTCGCGCCCGATCTCGCCGCGCTCGCCGAAGCCGACCTCGGCGTCCGCCTGCAGGAGGCCTGAGCGCCGCTACTCGGCGGCCGCAAGCTCCTCGGCAGGCGGCATGTTGTGGCCAAGCAGGCGCAGGAGCTCGGCTGCCGCCTCGACGACGTTGGTGCCGGGGCCGAAGATGGCCTGCACGCCCCTCTCCTTCAGATAGGCATAGTCATCGGGCGGGATGACCCCGCCGGCGACCACCCGGATGTCGGGCCGGCCGGAGTCCTTGAGGGCCTGCACGAGCTCCGGGATCAGCGTCTTGTGGCCGGCGGCAAGCGACGAGGCCCCCACCACGTCGGCCCCGAAGTCGAGCGCGAGTGCCGCCGCCTCGGCCGGAGTCTGGAAGAGCGGCCCCACCATCACCTCGAACCCGAGGTCGGCATAGGCCGAGGCGACGACCTTGGCGCCGCGGTCGTGGCCGTCCTGCCCCATCTTGACGATGAGCACGCGCGGGGTGCGGCCGAGCCGGGATGCGACCGAGGCGATCCCCTCCTTCACCGCAGCGGTGAGCGGGTGGCGGGCAAGCCGCGGGCCGTAGATGCCGGTCACCGTCCTCACCTCGGCAACATGGCGGCCGAACACGCCCTCGAGCGCGTCGGAGATCTCGCCCAGCGTCGCGCGCGCGCGGGCGGCCTCCACTGCGAGGGCCAGCAGGTTCGCATTGCCTCGCGCGCCCTCGGCCAGCGCGGCAAGCGCGGCCTCGACGCGCGCCGGGTCGCGGCCGGCCTTCACCTTCTGGATCCGCGCGATCTGCGCCTCGCGCACGGCGCGGTTGTCCACTTCGAGGAGCTCGGGCACGTCGTCATTGGCCGGCTGGAAGCGGTTGACGCCCACGATCACCGTCTCGCCCGAGTCGATCCCGGCCTGCTTCTCGGCGGCGGCCTTCTCGATCTCGGCCTTGGGCCAGCCGGAGGCGACGGCAGCCGTCATGCCGCCCATCGCCTCGACCTCCTGGATAAGAGCGAAGGCCCTGTCGGCCAGCTCCTGGGTGAGCCACTCGACATAGTAGGAGCCGCCGAGCGGGTCGACCACGCGGGTGATCCCCGTCTCCTCCTGGAGGACGAGCTGGGTGTTGCGCGCGATCCGCGCCGAAAAGTCGGTGGGAAGCGCGATCGCCTCGTCGAGCGCGTTGGTGTGGAGCGACTGGGTGCCGCCGAGCGCGGCCGCCATGGCCTCGACCGTCGTGCGGATGACGTTGTTGTAGGGGTCCTTCTCCTGGAGCGAGACTCCGCTCGTCTGGCAGTGGGTGCGGAGCATCCAGCTCTTCGGGTCCTTCGCGCCGAAGCCCTGCATGATGCCCGACCAGAGCAGGCGCGCGGCCCGGAGCTTGGCGACTTCCATGAAGAAGTTCATGCCGATGGCGAAGAAGAAGGAGAGCCGGCCAGCGAAGGCATCCACCGGCAGCCCCTGCTTCATCGCCGCGCGCACATATTCCATGCCGTCGGCCAGCGTGAAGGCGAGCTCCTGCACCGCGGTCGCCCCAGCCTCGTGCATGTGGTAGCCCGAGATCGAGATGGAGTTGAACTTCGGCATCTCGCGCGCGGTGTAGGCGATGATGTCGGCCACGATCCGCATCGAGGGCTCGGGCGGGTAGATGTAGGTGTTGCGGACCATGAACTCCTTCAGGATGTCGTTTTGGATGGTCCCCTCGAGCTTCGCCCGCGGCACGCCCTGCTCTTCGGCTGCGACGATGTAGAAGGCCATGCAGGGCAGCACCGCGCCGTTCATCGTCATCGAGACCGACATGCGGTCGAGCGGGATGCCGTCGAAGAGGATCTTCATGTCCTCGACGGTGTCGATGGCAACGCCGGCCTTCCCCACGTCGCCCACCACGCGCGGGTGGTCGCTGTCGTAGCCCCTGTGCGTCGCAAGATCGAAGGCGACCGAGAGGCCCATCTGGCCGGCGGCGAGGTTGCGGCGGTAGAAGGCGTTACTCTCCTCCGCGGTCGAGAAGCCGGCGTACTGGCGGATGGTCCAGGGCCGCCCGGCATACATGGTGGCGCGGATGCCGCGGGTGTAGGGTGGAAAGCCAGGGAGGCCGGGCGGGAGCGCGGGCAGGTCGGCCTCGGTGTAGAGCGGCTTCACCGCAATGCCCTCGGGCGTGTGCCAGACGAGGTCGCGGCCCTTCACTTCCTTCGCGGCCAGCGCTTCCCAGTCGGCAAGGGTGGGATTGCTCGGGGTTTCGTCAGCCATGTCGCGCCTTTCCGGCGCGCTGCTAGCCATTGCCAGGCGCCCGGCGTCAACCTCCTGCAATCATCTGCGACGGCCCTGTTGCCAGCCGCTCAGCTGCCGGCGTGCCAGCCCAGCACCAGGTCGAGGAGGAACAGCATCGCCAGCGCGACGACGGCAAGCCCCGCCACGCCGGCCAGAAGCTCGGCCCGCATGTCCTCGCGCACTGGCTCGGCCGGCCAGACCTCATGGTCCCAGACGTCGTTCTCCATGTCCCCTCTCCCGCGCCAATCTGACGACACGGGAGGGATGTCTGTCAACCCGCAACAGATGCACCGGAGATTTCTCCGATTGACCAACTCCGATACAAATAAAATATCGAGACGTTGGCTTGGGGGCAGAGTTGTGGGCGCATCCTGCGCCATATTCCCGACGGAGCGTGTCGGATGAATGCCGATACCGTTGTGAGCCCGCGTCTCCCGGTCGCAGGAGTGTCGCTGGCCGCCAGTCCCGTCATTGCGGAGGATTTCGTGTCTCCGCGACCCGGCGGTGGCCGGGTGGTGGAACGCACGGTCTACACCTTCGCCTATGCGGAGATCTGGCAGACCGACAAGGATGGCAAGGACGCCACCGGCATACCCCTGCGCGCGGGATGGGTTGGGGCCCCGCCCGGAGGCGATTTCACTGCCATCGATGGTGGATGGAGCATTTTTGTAAGGGATGAGGTGCGGATGTTCGTTCCTCGCAATCCGAAACTGCCGGATGTGCGCCAGCGCATCACCGACTGAAGCGCGGAGTTGCGGCCAAGCCCGCCTGAGCCACGGTTCGCCGAAGATGAGTCCTCGCCCTCGATGAGTGGGGCTGCGAATGACCTCATGAATGAGGCCATCGTCCGCGACCCGGCAACCGGTCGCTTCATCCTTGTCGACGCATTCGGCACACTCCACCGGAAGGTCGGGGGCCTCCCGCGAGGTGCTCGTCCCGCCCCTCTTCGCCGACACGAACGGCGATGGCATCATTGGCACCGGCGACCTGCTCTACAGTCTTGTCGACCTGACCATCTGGCTCGAGCATCTTCCTTCCGTCTCGCTCGGCGACTCGTTCGTGATCGTCGACGGGCAGGTTGCCGAGCTTCCGGGAATGTGGTTTTCGACAACGCCGTTCATCTTCGATCCCGAGACCGGCTTCCGGTCAACGGGACTGTCCAGCAGTTCGCCAGCCGTCTACAGCCTCGGCAACGGGGCGCGCCGCTTCACCACCGCGGGTGCCGTCACCAACGCCACGCAAGGCTTCTCGGCGACGCCAGAGCCGACCAGTTGGGCCTTTCTTGTGGCTGGCTTCGGCATGGTCGGGATCGCGTCGAGACGCCGCCGTGAAGTGCAGACTCCCGAAGTTGGCGCTCCCGAGGCAGGTCTTAGGGCAGGCGGATGGCGCGCCCGATCCTGACCGGGGCGGCAAGCATCTGGCCCTTCATCGCGCCTTCGCCGGCGCTCGGGTCCACCGGGGAGTCGAGGATGGCCTTCACCACCTCCATCCCCTCGACCACGCGGCCGAACACGGCGTAGCCCGCCGTGTCCCCCTCGCCCGTGGCCTGCGCGTCGAGCGCGGGAAGGCCGCCGACGATGATGAAGAAGTCCCCGCTTGCCGTGCCGGGGGCGGCGCGCGCCATCGAGATGGCACCGTCGATATGCGAGAGCCCGGTCCGCGAGGTCGGCTCGTGGGCGATGGGCGGCAGCACCCGCTTCGGATCGTTCCGGATGCCGCCCTGGATCAAGCCGTGGCTGCCGTCGGACGTGAGCTTCAGCGCACGGTAGAAGCTCGCGCCGTCAAGCCGCTTCTCGCGCACGTAGCGGAGGAAGTTGGCCGCCGTCACGGGCGCGCGGTCCACCTCGACGGCAACGCGGATGGTGCCGAGCGGGGTCTCGAGCGCGACCGTCTCGGTCCGCGGCGCGGGGGCCTCGGCCCGTGCGGGGGCGGGGGGCGCGTTCTCCGCGCGGGCCGGCGCGAGCCCGGCCACGAGGAGGACGAGGAATGGGAGGAGGACGAGGAACGGCAGGCGACTCATGGAGGCCATGGTCGGTCTCTCCCCGCCCGGCGGCAAGTCCTCGCATCCGCCGCCATCCCCTGCGGCGCCGGTTGCGCCTCCCCGGCCCCTGCTGCGTGCCTCCCCTCCCGCCCCCGGGGGCCCGGGCTCAGTCCCCTGTCAGGATACGGTCGACGAGCTGGCGCACCGTCGGGATGAAGCCGTTGGAGTAGAAGGGGTCGGTGCGGAAATTGTGGGCGGAGTGGCCGGCGAACATCAGGTTCCGCTCCGGGTCGCCGCCGTGGGCGATGTCCTGCAGCGTCTTCTGGATGCAGAAGCTCCGCGGGTCGGCCAGACGGCCGGTGGAGTGGTCGCCATGGTCCTTCCAGGCGGAGAACTGGCAGTGGGAGAGGCAGCCCATGCAGTCCGCCTGGTCGCGGCGGATCTCGGCCTTCTTCTCGGGCGTGACGAACACGAGCGTGTTGTCGGGGGTCTTGAGCGCCTCGGTATAGCCCTGGCCGGCCCAGCCGCGGGCGCGCAGCAGGTCGTCGCGGGTGACATAGTAGGTCCGCCCGCGCGCCACGCCGACGTCGAGCACGAACTGGTGGTCGCCGGCCGCTTCGGTCGAGAAGGCGATCTGGCGCTCGGAGCGCGCCTCGAGCTCCTTCAGGAAGTCGTTGCGCACGGCCGAGGAGTAGAAGCCGGTCGGCGAAAAGCGGTGGAGGATGACGTCCCCCTCCTCGATCTGGGTGAGCTTCGCCTTCCACGCGTCGGGAATGGGGCTTTCCTGCGTGAGGAGCGGCCGGGTGCCGAACTGGAAGGCAATGGCCCCGAGCTCGGGGTTGTCGATCCAGTGGGCCCACTCGCGCAGGTACCACACCCCGCCGGCCATCACGATCGGCACGTCATCGGGAATGCCGCTCTCGCGCATGGTGGCGCGAAGCTCGCGCACGCGCGGGTAGGGGTCCTGCGGCTGCGCCGGGTCCTCGGCGTTGGAGAGGCCGTTGTGGCCGCCGGCGAGCCACGGGTCCTCGTAGACGACGGCGCCAAGCCACTCGGCCGCCTTGGAATAGGCGCGCTTCCACAGCGCCCGGAAGGCGCGTGCGGAGGAGATGATGGGGTAGTAGTTGACGCCGTAGGAGGCGGCGATCTCGGCAAGCCGGTAGGGCATGCCGGCGCCGCAGGTCACGCCGCTGACGAGGCCGCGGGTGCGCTCGAGCACGCCCTGGAGCACGCGCTGGGCACCGCCCATCTCCCAGAGAATGTTGATGTTGAGCGCGCCGCGGCCTGCGCGAAGCTCGTCGGCGGCGATGTCGAAGGCGCGCTTCACCTGCTCGACCGCGCCCTCTATCGCGTAGGCGATGAGCTCCTCGTGCCGGCCGACGCGCGTCTTCTCCCGGTAGACCTGAGGGATGGGCAGGCCGTTCTCGTCATAGCTGTCGGCGTTGACGGCAGAAACGGTACCGATCCCGCCGGTTGCCGCCCAGGCGCCGGAGGAGCGGTGGTTGGTGGCGGAAATGCCCTTGCCGCCCTCGATCAGCGGCAGCAGCTCGCGCGAGCCGAAGCGAAGCGTGTTGAGCGCGATCATCCCGTCCACTCCATCATGCCCGCCTAGCAGCAATCACGGCCGGATGCTCGCCCCTTTTTTGCCACCTTCAGGGCAGGATTGCCGCACGCACGGCAACCCGGAGCGCCGCGATGCCGAAGCCCCTCATCGCGCTCGTTGCCAGCACCTCCGGGTGGGCCGCCACGTGACCCCGCGCTTCGGCCGCCACTTCCCGTGCCACGGCGCCCGCGTCCTTCGCCTTGTCGGTCTTGGTCAGCACCAGCTGGTAGCTGACGGCCGCCCGGTCGAGCCGTGCCATCACTTCCCGGTCCACCGGCTTCAGCCCGTGCCGCGAGTCGATGAGGAGAAGCACCCGCCGCAGCGTGGGCCGGCCGGCGAGATAGTCGCCGACGAGCCGCGTCCAGCGTGCCACGACGTCCTTCGGTGCCTCGGCATACCCGTAGCCTGGCATGTCGACGAGGCGGAAGACGGGGGGGCTGCCAACGAGGAACAGGTTCAATTCCTGGGTGCGGCCCGGGGTGTTGGAGGTGCGGGCAAGCCCCGCGCGGCCGGCGAGCGCATTCAAGAGCGAGGACTTCCCGACGTTCGACCGGCCGGCAAAGGCAACTTCGGGGAGCCCGTCGGCCGGGAGCAGGTCGAGGCGCGGCGCGCCGAGCTCGAAGGCGACGGGGCCGGCGAAGAGCCGGCGCGCGGCCTCCTCGGCCTCCGCGTCTTCCGCCTCTCGCCCGACGTCTTCCCCCGCCGTCCCGGTCATTTGCCGCCAGAAGGGGCCGGCGCCGGGCTCGCGTACTTGCGGTTCAGCCACCACTGCTGGGCGATCGAGACGATGTTGTTGACGATCCAGTAGAGCTGCAGGCCGGCTGCGAACGGCGCCATCAGGAACATGAAGATCCACGGCATCCACGAGAAGACGAGCTTCTGCACCTCGTCCATGGGCGTCGGGTTCAGGCGGAACTGGAGCCACATGGTGACGCCAAGCAGGATCGGAAGGATGCCGACCGCGATCACCGCCGGCGGCTGGAAGGGAAGCAGCCCGAAGAGGTTGAGCGGGGTGAGCGGGTCGGGGGCGGAGAGGTCGCGGATCCAGAGGCCGAGCGGCTGGTGGCGGATCTCGATGGCGATGAGAAGCGTCTTGTAGAGCGCGTAGAAGATGGGGATCTGGAGCAGGATGGGCAGGCAGCCCGCGAGCGGATTGATCTTCTCGCGCCGGTAAAGCTCCATCAGTTCCTGCTGCTGGCGCACCTTGTCGTCCTTGTAGCGCTCCTGGATCTCCTTCATCTTCGGCGCGAAGACCTTGAGCTTCGCCATCGAGGCATACTGCCGGTTGGCGATGGGGTAGAGGAGCAGGCGGACGACGAGGGTAAGCCCGATGATGGCGAGGCCCCAGTTCCCGAACAGGCCGTGGAAGAAGGAGAGCAGCCGGAAGATCGGCTGGGCGATGAACCAGAACCAGCCCCACGCGAGCGCGCGGTCGAAGAGCGGCGCACCGAGCTCGTCGCGCACCCGGTTCAGGAGATCGACCTCCTTGGCGCCGGCGAAGAGATGGGCACGGCTTTCGGCGGCGGCGCCGGGGGCCACGAGCTCCGCCGGGGCCACGAAGTCGGTCTGGAAGCGGTCGCCTTCCGCGGCGTGGGTGAAGCGCACGTCGAGCGGCTGCTTCTGGTCGGGGATGAGCGCGGCAAGCCAGTATTTGTCGGTGATGCCGAGCCAGCCGCCGGTCGTCCGGAAGGTCTGCGGCCCGCGCTCGCGCAGGCGGTCGTAGCTGATGTCGCTCTCGAGCAGCCTGCCGTCGATGACGGCAATGGGTCCCACGTGGAGGTTGAAGGCGTCGCGCTCGGGCCCCGTGCCGGTGCGGTTCACGAAGCCGTAGGGGCGGACCGCGACGGCGCCGCCGCTGCCGTTCACCACCCGCTGGGTGGCGGTGAACAGGAAGTTCTCGTCCACCTCGAGGCGGATCTCGAAGGTCACGCCGGCGGGGCTCGTCCAGCTGAGGGTGAGCGGCCGGCCGGGCGCGAGCACGTCGCCGCTTGGCGTCCAGCGGGCATCGGCCGGCGGCGCGCCCGGCCCCGCCCAGCCGAAGCCGGCGAAGTAGGCGCCGGGCCCGGGCGAGGGGGCGAACAGCCGTACCGGTGGCGCGTTTGGCACAAGGCCGGTGCGATGGTCGGTGAGCACGAGGTCATCGATCCTGGCACCGACGAGATTGATCGAGCCGGAGAGTCGCGGCGTGCGGATCGGAACCCGGGGCGAGGCCGCGAGGGCTTGCGCGACCGTCTTCGGCGCCAGGCCGACGGCAGGGGCGGCAGGGGCGGGGATCGCCGCCTCGGGCACCAGAGGCCCGTCGGTCGCCGCGGACGGGGCGACCGCGGGGGCTGGCGCCTCGGCCGCGGGCGGCGGCGGGGGCGGTGGCAGGAAGTAGCGCTCGGCCAGGAACTGCCAGCCGAACAGCACGATGGCAGAGAGCACCACCGCGAGGACGAGGTTGCGGCTTTCCTCCTTCATGCGCGTCTCACCGCGTCTGGCCCTCGTGATCGGGCGGCGGCACCGGGTCGTGCCCCATGCCGCCCCAGGGGTGGCAGCGGGCAAGCCGCCGGATGGCGAGCCAGCCGCCGCGCGCGGCGCCGTGCACCCTGACCGCCTCGATCGCATAGGCCGAGCAGGAGGGTGTGAAGCGGCAGGAGGGAGGAAGCACCGCCGAGAAGGTGAGCTGCCAGGCGCGGGCAAGGCCGATGAGCAGCCACCCGACCGGGCCTGGCCGCGCCGGCGCGGGCTGTGCGCTCATGCGGCCACCCGGCCGGCCGCCCGGGCAAGCGCTGCCCGCGCATCGGCAAGCAGGGCCGCAAAGGGCCGCTCGGCCTCGAGCGGGCGGGCGATGAACACATGGTCGCATCCCTGCACGCCATGGTCGCGCAGGACGAGCCGCGCCATCTCCCGCAACCGCCGCTTCGCCCGGTTGCGGTCCACCGCGCCGCCAAGCTTGCGGCTGACCGTGAAGCCCGCGCGAATCCGGCCGAGGCCGTTCGGCCGGACGAGGAGGATGAACCCAGGTGTCACGATGCGGACCCCGCGGTTGGCGGCGAGAAAATCGGCGCGGCGCGTGATGGCCGGCAGCGGCCGGAAGCCGGCGGCTGCCGCACCCGTCAGACGCTGAGCTTCTTGCGGCCGTGCGCGCGCCGGTTGGCGAGCACCTTGCGGCCGCCGGGCGTTGCCATGCGGGCGCGGAAGCCGTGGCGCCGTTTGCGAACCAGCCGCGACGGCTGATAGGTGCGCTTCATCTCGCGGGTCCTTCACGTCGGTCATGGGCCGCGGGCGTGATCCGCCCCGGCAGTCTGGCGCGAGGCCATAGGCGAGCCTCCTTGCCGCGTCAACGCGCCTCCCTCTCGCTTCTGACGCTCCCGCAAGAGCCCGTCCGCTGCTAGGGGCCGGCCCCATGCACCCATTCGAGCTGACGGACGACCAGCGCGCCATCCAGGACATGGCCCGCCGCTTCACCGCCGAGGAAATCACGCCCCACGCCGCGCTCTGGGACGAGAAGCACATCTTCCCGCTCGAGACCCTCCGCAAGGCCGGCGCGCTCGGCTTCGGGGCCATCTACGTCTCGGAGGCCTCGGGCGGCACCGGACTCGGCCGGGTGGAGGCGGCGCTGGTCATGGAGGCCATGGCCCACGGCTGCCCCTCCACCTCCGCCTTCATCTCCATCCACAACATGGCGAGCTGGATGATCGACCGCTTCGGCGCCGAGCCGGTCAAGCGGCGCTACCTGCCCGCGCTCGTCACCATGGAGGCGATCGCCAGCTACTGCCTGACCGAACCGGGCTCCGGCTCGGATGCCGCCTCGCTCAAGACCCGCGCCGTGCGCGAGGGCGACCACTATGTCGTCACCGGCTCCAAGGCCTTCATCTCGGGCGGCGGGGCGAGCGACCTCTACGTCACCATGGTGCGCACGGGCGAGGATGGCCCGCGCGGCATCTCCTGCCTCGTCATCGAGAAGGGCATGGAAGGCGTCTCCTTCGGCGCGCAGGAGAGGAAGCTCGGCTGGCATTCGCAGCCGACCGCCCTCGTCCACTTCGACCATGTGCGCGTGCCGGTCGAGAACCGGGTGGGGGCGGAAGGGGAGGGGTTCCGCATCGCCATGGCCGGGCTCGACGGCGGCCGGCTCAACATCGGTGCCTGCTCGCTGGGCGGCGCCCAGCGCGCGCTCGACGAGGCGATCGCCTACACCCGCACCCGCCAGCAGTTCGGCCGCGCCATCGTCGACTTCCAGGCAACCCAGTTCAAGCTGGCCGACATGGAGACCGAGCTCCAGGCCGCGCGCGCGCTCCTCTACCTCGCGGCCGCGAAGGTGGAGGCGGGCGCGGCCGACAAGACGAAGTTCGCGGCCATGGCCAAGCGGTTCGCAACCGACGTCGGCTCGGCCGTCGTCGACCGGGCGCTCCAGCTCCATGGCGGCTACGGCTATCTCATGGACTATCCGATCGAGCGGCTGTGGCGCGATCTCCGCGTCCACCAGATCCTCGAGGGCACCAACGAGATCATGCGCGTGATCGTGGCGCGCGAGCTGCTTCGCCAGTAGCGGCGGGCAGCGGCGGGCAGCGCCCCAGGCGGGTCCGGTCCCGTTCGGCTTGCCTCGCGCCGCCCCGCGGACCGGGTTCCGAACCTGTCGTGCCCCGGCCGCTGCCCCCGCCGGCCCGCACCCCGCAAGGCAAGGCCGGCTGCCTCGCGGGGGGTGCCTTCGCCCTAGAACCTGCCGCGGGCGCCCACGAACACGAACCGGCCGAGCCCCGAGACCGGGTAGGCGCGGCTGGCGAGGTAGGGCTCCTTGTCCATGAGGTTGTTCACGCCGGCGCTCACGGTGATGTTCTCGTTCACCTCGAGCGCGATGTTCACGTCATGGATGAAGTAGTGCGGGGCAAGCCCTGCGGGGCCGAACTCGTCGTCGAGCCGCTCGATCTGGATCGCGCTGGCGATCGCCTGACGGCCGATCCACTGGAGGCGGTAGCCGAGCGTGAAGGGCCCGCGGTTCCACGCGAAGGTGCCAAGCCCGGCCCAGCGCGGCGCGCCTGTCTCGAGCAGGCCAGGGTTCACGAAATCGGTCCGCACCGGGTCGAAGAAGCGGTTGAGCTTCTCCACCCAGTTGCCCGTGAAGCCGATGGCAAACCCGTTGTTCCGCCATTCGAACTGGTAGTTCGCGGAGAAGTCGACGCCGGAGGTCTCGATCTTCCCGAAGTTGATCTGCGTCTGGGTGAGCGAGAGGAAGCCGAAGGCCGTCGGCGTGCCCCGGTCCTGCGGGCGCACCCGCCGCTCGAAGAGATCGCAGAAGCGGTTGGGGAAGGTGGGCAGGTCGTAGCAGGTGTTGACGATGTCCTGCGCCGAGACGGCTGCGATCGCGTCCTCGATCCGGATGGAATAATAGTCGGCCGAGAGCGTGAGCCCGGGGATGAAGCGCGGCTGGATGACGGTCCCTGCCGTCCAGCTGCGGGAGGTCTCTTCCTCGAGGTTGGGGTTGCCGCCGGAGGTGCCGCCGAAGCGGGCCGTCAGCGGGTCCTCGTAGTTCGCGAGGAAGGCGGCCGGGTTGGTGATTCCGAGCGCGCTGGCGGCCGCGGTGACGGCGGCGAGGCAGTTGCGCTCGCGGATCGCGCCGCGGGCCGGGTCGGATGACTTGAGCCGGGCGATCTCGGAGGCGTTGCACGGGTCGAGCGGGCGGAAGGTGGCGCCCTGCTGCGGGCTGAACAGCTCGAACACGTCGGGCGCCCGGATTGCCTGGCTATAGGTGCCGCGGAAGCGGATGTCGGGGATGGGCGCGTAGCTGCCGTTGACGTTCCAGGTGAGCGCGCCGCCCACCGTCGAGTAGTCGGCGTAGCGCACGGCGCCGCCGATCGAGAGGTCGTGGAAGAAGCGCCGCTCCTTGAAGACGGGGAGCAGCACCTCGCCGAACACTTCCTTCACGTCGAAGCTGCCGCCGGAGTCGAACACCTGGTTCTGGGCGTCGAAGACAAGCGACTTGTTGCCCGAGATGTCGCCGATGAAGGTGCCGGCCGGGCCGGCGGGCGAGCCGGGCGGGAGCAGGCCCTTGACCAGATCGTCGAGGATGTTCTCGGAGCGCTCCTTCCGGTACTCCCCGCCGACGACGAAGCTGACCGGGCCGCCGGGGAGCGAGAACCAGCGGGTGCTCTCGCCCGAGAGGAAGCCGGTGATGACCGCCTGGTTGATCTTGGCGCGGTCGGTCGTGGGCGTGGTGATGAAGTCCACGGCCT
The DNA here is from genome assembly GCF_015354055.1 of Thermaurantiacus tibetensis. Lineage (GTDB taxonomy): Bacteria > Pseudomonadota > Alphaproteobacteria > Sphingomonadales > Sphingomonadaceae > Thermaurantiacus > Thermaurantiacus tibetensis. The sequence continues at coordinate 108,373 of NZ_JACHTM010000002.1, read as the reverse complement.
CCGGGCTGACCGAGAAGGCGCCGCGCAGGATGTTGGCCGGCTTGCACAGCCCCTGGCCCGGGCGGAAGGTGAAGAAGCCGCTCTCGATGACCGGGAAGACGTCGGAGCCGGGCGGCACGGCCGTCGGGTCGAGCTCGGAGCGGCAGACCGGGTTGCCGCCGGGTCCGCGCACCACGTCAAGGGCTGCGAACAGCCGGTCGTAGAGGACCGAGTTCGAGAAGGTGGTGCGCGACTTGGTCTGGCCCCACACCCCCGAGACCTCGTAGCGCAGGTGCTCGGCCAGGTCTCCCCGCAGCCCGCCGACGAAGCGCAGCGTCTCGCGCAGCGAGGAGGTGATGCCGGGCCCGAGGTCGAGGAAGTCGCGGCTGACGAGGAGGCCGCCCGACTCGATCACCTCGGGCAGCAGCACCGCGGGCACGAACGGGTTTTCCGGCGAGATGTAGAGGCTGTCGTAGAAGGTGTTGTAGTTGGAGCGGCTGGTCGTCCGGTTGCGGGCGTACTTCGCGTCGTAGAAGAACTCGGCCGCCGGCGAGAACTCGTAGCGGCCGGTGGAGTTGGCGAAGAGCCGCTGCGAGGCCGGCAGGAGCGAGGTCGCATCGCCGCGCTCGACCGCGCCGTCGCCGCCGAACTGGTTGGAGGCGGTCGAGATGATGCCGTCCTGGAAGATGCGGACCGAACCGTCGGGGTTGGTCACGTAGCAGCCGCCGCCGCCGAAGCCGGTCCAGCCGATGTAGCTTTCGTTGCAGTCGTTGATGCCGTTGCCGTTGATGTCGGCCCGCCAGAAGCCGTAGTCGGCGCGGAACAGGAGGCCGTTGTTGGCCGAGATGGCAAAGACCGGCTGGCGGCCGATGACGCGGGTGGGGGCGTTGCGCGCGCGGTCGATGAGCGCCTGCTCGGCGGCCGTCGGCGTGCGGCCGTCGGCGAACACCTGGTTGTAGATGGCGGTGCCGGGAAGCGGGATGGGCGGGCCGAAGCTGATCCGCGTGGCGCGCGGGCCCGGCCCGCCGATCCGGTAGAAGCGGGCGAAGTTCGGCATCGTCGCCGGGTCGATGTCGCCCTTCTGGAAGCGGAGCGCCGGGTTGGCGTAGGTCGTCGAGTTGTTGCCCCGGCCGTTGTCGCGGGTGAACGCGCGGTCGGAGAGCAGCACCTCGCTGTCTTCCGCAAAACCGGCCGAAAGCGTGAAGTTGCCGCGGTTCTCGCGGAAGTTCTTCCCCCAGGTGGCAGACATCCGGTAGCCCTGCCCGTCACCCTTGGACGAGGTGCCCGCCTGGCCCTCGACCTCGAGCCCCTCGAAGTTCTGCCGCAGCCGGTAGTTGACGACGCCGGTCACGGCATCGGCGCCATAGACCGCCGAGGCGCCGCCCGTCAGCACTTCCACCTGTTCGATGAGCGAGGGCGGGATGGTCGAGACGTCGACTGCCTGCCGGTCGGGCACGCCGGAGACGTGGCGGCGGCCGTCGACGAGGACGAGCGTGCGGTTGGAGCCGAGCTGGCGGAGGTTGAGGGTGGCCTGGCCGACCCCGCCGGCGCCCCGTTCGATCGAGTCTGCAACCGTGCCCGAGGAGATCAGGGCCGGGATCTGCCGGAGCGCGGCGGTCACGTCGGTGTTGCCGGTCTGGAGCAGCTCCTCGCCGGTGAGCGACTGGATCGGGATGGGCGCGACCGCATTGGGGTCGCGTGCCACGCGGCTGCCGGTCACGATGATGGTCTCGGCCGCCTCGGGCGCCTCGGCCACCGTGGTGGGGGACGGCTGCTGTGCGAAGGCGCCCGGCGCGGCGAGCAGCAGGGCGGGAAGCGAGACCCGGACAAGCGCCGCGGAGCGGAAGGCAGTCGACGGCATGGTTGGCACCCCTCTCGAAGTCGAGGGGGAAGACTAGGCCTCCTGTCATGCAACCGAAACGGGGAAGCGGGGGCGCAACGGGGCCTTGCGCGCAGTCCCGAGCGTCCTGTGGCGGCCGGGCAACAGAGCTCAGCCGTCGGCCGGGAGATAGGGCGGGTCGGGGATCGAATCCAGGGCTTCCTGGAGCGCCAGCTGCCACCTGAGGCCCAGCTCCTCGTAATAGGGGTCGCCGGCCTCGATCCGGAAGGTGATGGCGGCCGAGTGGCCGGGCTTCAGCACGAGGAGGTCCACGGGCAGGCCCACCGACAGGTTCGACTTGATGGTCGAATTCATCGACAGGATCCCGAGCTTCAGCGCCTCCTTGAGTGGCGTCCGGTAGAGGAGGAGCCGGTCGAGGATCGGCTTGCCGTACTTGAGCTCGCCGATCTGGAGATAGGGGGTCTCGATCCCGCACTCGATGAAGTTGCCCTCGCCGTAGATCAGGAAGAGGGAGGGCGCGCCGCCGCCGATCGACCCGCCGACGAGGAAGGAGGCCCCGGTCTGCACCGCCTCGCTGTCGACCGTCTCGTCGATCTCGTGGCGCGCCTGCTTCAGCGCATGGCCCACCACCTCGGCCACGCGGAACATGGTGGGCGCGGTCTCGACGAAGAAGAGCCCCTCGCGTCCCGGGATCCGCACGCCCTCGCGCAGCTTGTTGATGGCGGCCTGGGTGACCGAGAGCGACCCGGCCGACGCAATGGCGACGATCCGCTTGCCTTCCTCGCCGAACACGCGGAGCTTGCGGTAAAGGGAGATGTTGTCGATGCCGGCGTTGGTGCGAGTGTCCGCCAGCATCACCAGCCCTTCCTTGACGAGGAGGCCGACGCAGTAGGTCATTGCCGCTGCTCCTGCTGCTCCTGCCCGGCGAAGAGGTCGGGCTCGGCGCCGTCGGCAGGTGGGGCCGCAGGGGCCGCGCGTCCGTGGACCTGCACGGAAAGGCGCTCGGCCCCGCCGCCGCGGCGGGTGCCGCGCACGGGAGCGGCATCGAGCGAGTCGAGGCCGACGGCCACCCGCACATGGCCCTCGCCGGCGCAGATGCCATGGGTGGGGTCGAACGCGACCCAGCCAAGCCCGGGCAGGTGGAGCTCGGCCCAGGCGTGGGCCGCCTCCTGCTCCGGGTGGTCGGGGGCGGCATAGTGCCCCGAAACATAGCGCGCCGGGATTCCGAGGAGCCGCGCGGCCGTGACCATCACCTGCGAGAGATCCTGGCAGACCCCGCGGCCGAGCCGGAAGGCGGTGGCGGCATCGGTTGCCGGGTGGGTCACGTCGGGGTCGAAGGCCATCCGCCGGTGGATGCTCTCCATGAGCATGTGTGCCTGCGAAAGCGGGCTCTCGTGCTGGATGGTGCGGGCAAACGCAGCGAGCGCTGCGTCAGGCGTGGTAAGCGGGGTGGAGCGGAGATAGACGCCGAGCGGAACCAGCTCCTCGCCGGCGCCCACGATTCCGGCGCGGTCGGTCGTCAGCACCTCGCCCTCGACGTGGATGGCGAGCTCGGCGAGCGGCGCATCGGCGTAGAACATGTGCGCGAGGTTGCCGTGGGCGTCGGTGAAGGGCTTGATCGCGCCGTCTGCCTCGACGTCCACCCGCCAGCGCAGGATCGCCTGGGAGTCGCCCGGCCGCGGGGTCAGCCGCAGCACCTGGACGATGGCCGAGGCCGGCCCCTCGTAGCGGTAGACGGTGCGGTGGTCGATCAGGAGTCGCACGGCCGCCCCATGCCCGTCCGCGCCGCCCGCCACCAGAGGCTAGAACAGATGCTGTTCGGCGATCGCATCGCCCAGCGCATTGTTGTCCGCGATGAACTGGAGGAGGAACTCGTGGAGTCCGCGCTGGAAGAGCGTGTCGATCGTCTCCGCCTCCAGCCGCTTCAGCCCGGCAACCGCGAGCCGGTTGGCGGGGCCCTGCCGGCCGCGGTCGAGCGCGAGCCGGTCGAGGTAGAAGACCGCGTCCTCGTAGCAGGCGGCGAGCGAGCGTGGCATGGCCTTCCGGAGGATGAGAAGGTCGGCCACGAGCCAGGGCTTGACCGCATCGCGGTAGACCCAGCGGTAGGCGGTGAGCGCCGAGACGGTGCGCAGGATGGTGGTCCACTGGAAGTAGTCGAGGCTGCCGCCGACGGGCTCGGTTCGCGGCAGGAGAATGTGATACTTCTGGTCGAGCAGGCGGGCGGTGTTGTCGGCCCGCTCGATCGAGGTGCCGAGCCGCATGAACCAGTAGGTGGGCTCCCGCAGCTGGTTGCGGTGGGCGGCACCGTCGAAGGCGAGGAGGGACTGCTTCACTGTCTCGACGAGGCGCATGAGCGTCAGGGTCTCGCCCACGCTCGTGCCGAACCGCTGCACCTCGAGCCAGGCGGCGTTGATGGCCTCCCAGGTCTCGGCGGTGAGCGCAGTCCGCAGCGCACGGGCGTTGGTGCGGGCGCGCTCGAGGCAGCAGCGGATGGAGCTCGGGTTCGCCGGGTCGACGGCGAGGAAGCGGGAGACCTCGGTGTCGGTCATCCGCCGCCCGGTGGATGCGAAGGCCTCGGCGGCGCTTGCCGACAGGATCGCCGCCTCCCACGCCGTGCCGGCGCCGCCGTGGGTGGCCGGAAGGGCTGCCAGGCGGATGGTGGCATCGAGCAGCCGGCACAGATAGTCCGCGCGCTCGACGTAACGGCCGAGCCAGTAGAGGTTGGCGGCGTTGCGCGAGAGCATCAGGAGGAAGCCCGGGCATCGGTGCCGGGCCCGAGCACCCAGGTGTCCTTGGTGCCGCCGCCCTGGCTCGAGTTCACGACGAGCGAGCCTTCCCGCATGGCGACCCGCGTGAGCCCGCCCGGGATCACGGTAACGCCGTGCGCGCCAGTCAGGATGAAGGGGCGCAGATCGACATGGCGCGGCGCGATGCCGGCATCGGTCAGCGTCGGGCAGGTGGAGAGGGCAAGCGTCGGCTGGGCGATGAACTTCGCCGGATCGGCCCGAAGCTTCGCGCGGAAGGCCTCCACCTCGGCGGCAGTCGCGTGCGGGCCGACCAGCATGCCGTAGCCGCCCGAGCCGTCCACTTCCTTCACGACGAGCTCGGGCAGGCGGTCGAGCACCTCGGCCAGTGCCTCGGGCTCCCGGCAGCGCCAGGTCGGCACGTTGGGGAGGATGGGATCACGGCCGGTGTAGAAGCGGACGATCTCGGGCATGTAGCTGTAGATCGCCTTGTCGTCGGCGATGCCGGTACCGATCGCGTTGGCGAGGGTGAGGTTGCCGGCGTGGCAGGCGCGGACCAGGCCGGGGATGCCGAGAAGCGAGTCGGGCCGGAAGACCAGCGGGTCGAGGAAGGCGTCGTCCACCCGCCGGTAGAGCACGTCCACGCGGGCCGGGCCGGCGGTCGTGCGCATGTAGAGCACATCATCGTGGACGAAGAGGTCGGAACCCTCGACCAGCTCCACCCCCATCTTGTCGGCGAGGAAGCTGTGCTCGTAGTACGCGCTGTTGTGGAGGCCGGGGGTCAGGAGCGCCACCGTCGGCTCCCCGCGGCACCCGGGCGGGGCGACCGAGCGGAGCGTGGCATAGAGCTGCTCGGGGTAGGTCTCGACGGGGCGCACGCCGCCCTCGTCCGTCTCGCCGGTGATGAGCTCGGGCACGAGCCGCAGCATCACCTCGCGGTTCTCGAGCATGTAGGAGACGCCCGAGGGGGTGCGCGCATTGTCCTCGAGGACGAGGAACTCGCCCGGGCCGGTGCGGACGAGGTCGATGCCCGCAATGTGCACCCAGACGCCGCCGGCCGGGCGGAAGCCGAGCTGGTGGAGACAGAACTGCGGGTTCGCGAACACCAGGTCCTCGGGCAACACGCCAGCCCGCAGGATCTCGCGGGCGCCGTAGACGTCGGCGCAGAAGGCATTGAGCGCCGCGACCCGCTGCTTCAGCCCCTCCTCGACGACCGCCCACTCTTCCGCCGAGATGATCCGGGGAATGATGTCGAAGGGGATCAGCCGCTCGTCGGCATCCGGGTCGCCGTAGACGGCAAAGGTGATGCCGATCCGGCGGAAGAAGAGCTCGGCCTGGCGGCGGCGGGTCTCGAGCAGCTCCTGGCTCGAGGCAGCGAGCCAGGCGGCCACCTGGGCGTAGGCGGGCCGAACCGCCTGCGGGTCCACCCGCTCCGGATAGCCCCCGTGGCCGAACATCTCGTCGAACGCCGCACCCACTGCACGCGACTGTGCCGGGGCGGCGGGCGGCGCGCAAGCCTCAGGCGACGGCAGCCGTCCTCCGCCTCGGGCGCCGCAACACCCCGCCCACCAGGCCGAAGCCCGCCACCAGCATCGCCCAGGTCGCCGGCTCGGGCAGTGCCGGGCCCGTCCACGGAAGGGTCCGCACCTCGACGAACGAAGGCGAACTTCCCGTCATGATGTCGATCTGACTCCAGAGCTCCTCCGGCCCGGGCCAGAAGGTGGCGCCGCAGGTGGCGAAGCTCACGCGCCGCCGCTCGGGGATGGAGTCGCAGACATCGCGCGCGCGGCTGCGCCACCGCAGGGTGAGCAACGCCTCGTCGGCGCTTCGGCTGAGGTAAGCGCCGAGCGACGCGCCGAGAATCACTCCGCTGCCGTAGCCGGAGGTTTCGAGCACGAGGCTTCGCCACACCGGCTGGCCGGGCAGCAGGTCAAAGCCGTCACCGCCGAAATAGTCATTGCCCCAGAGCACCCAGCCGTCTTCGAACCGGTCCTCCCACCAGTAGCTCGCCCACTGCCAGACGAAGCTTGTCGTCACGTCCACCGGGTCGCCGGGGGCGAGGCCGCCGATCCGCACCTCGAGCGTCTCGCTTCCTGACGGAGTCCAGGTGATCATGTGCACGCCGGCCTCAACCGGGTGCGCGAGCGCGATGGCGGCACCAAGCATCCAGCCGACCGCTCCAGAAGCCTTGCCCATGCCGCTTTTCCCCGACGAGTCGCCAAGCTCGAATTATCACAAGCCTGCAATGCAGAGCAAGATGCGGAGAAAGGCGCCTGCGTGGCGGGACTGGCCCTTCAGGGTTCGTTCGCGCCCGCTCCCTCCTCGAAGCCGCCGCGCAGCCCGGGAGAGGGCCGGTACATCTCCGGTGTGCGCGCGGCCGGCGGCCGCGCGGCCCAGCCCGGGGCGGGCGCGGCCACGGGGGGCGCCGCGGACGGGGCGGGGGCTGGCAGCGGCTGCGGGGTCGCCAGCCCGGGGCGGTTCGGTGCTTCGGTATCGGCGATCCCGCCGGCCTCGGGCCAGCCGTTCGTGACGCGCGCCGGGGGCACGGGACGGGCCCAGCCCTCGCGGCCGCCCTGCAGGCGTGCCGGTTCCCGCGCGGGCGCGGAGTCGGACCAGGCGGGGGCGCGGTCCGGCAGGAGGGCGGCCGGAGGCGTGGCCGCCACCGGCAGCGGCGCGTTGGGCGTCATCCGCTCGAATGCGGCCCGGGGCGGGCGGGGCGCCGGCTGCCAGCCGGGCCGAAAGGCGGCCCCGCGCGGGGCGTGGACCCAGCCGGGGTAGCCGAAGTCCCAGCCGCGCGGCCCCCAGGTCCAGCTCCCCCCGCCGGCCCAGCCCGGCGGCGGCAGCGGCGCCCAGGCGTGCCAGCGGGCTGACCAGCGGACATCCGCCCAGTGCGGCGCGAACGCAGTGCCCGGCACCCAGAACCAGCCGAGCCGCGGGTCGAAGCCCCAGCGGCCGTAGTGGAAGACGACCCAGCCGAACGGCTCGTCGGCCTGCCAGGTCCAGCCCCAGCGCGCATGACGGATCCAGTGACCGAAGCGGTAGGGCTGCCAGCCGTGGCCCACGCGCGGCAGCCACACCCGGCCGAGGCCGGGGTGCGCCACCCAGCGGCCGTAGCCGGCAAGAGGGGCCATGAAGGCGGAGAGGGCAGGTGCCGGCCGGCCCCACCAGTCCGCCGCGGAGGGGTAGACCCGGCCGTTCTGCCAGCCGCCCGCCCCCCAGCGGTCAGCGTGGTCCCACGGGCCGGTCGCCGCGGCGGGAACCGCGAGGAGCGTGCCAAGCACAAGCGCGGCGAGAGCCTGGCGAGACATGGCCCAAGTCTCGGTCAGGCGGCTTGAACGGGTGCTGAAGCGGCCAGCCGGCGGCGACGCATGTCGGCGACCGCTGCGGCAAGGGCGCGCTCGAGGCTTCCGCTGCCGGCAGGCGCCGCGCCGAGCCAGAGCCCCAGCGTGACGGAACCGCCGTCGGGAAGTCGCACCGGCGCGGCAAGCGCGGCCGCGAGCGCCGGCGCCGGGTCGGCTTCCGGGGGGGCAAGCACCACGAACTCGTCGCCGCCGTGCCGGGCGAGCATGGCCCCGGCGGGGAGCGCGGCGGCAAGCCGGCGCGCCACCTCGGCAAGCACCCGGTCTCCGACCGCGTGCCCGTGTGCCCCGTTGACCGCCCGGAAGCCCGAAAGGTCGAGGAAGTGGAGCGAGGCGTCCCCTCGCGCCCGCTGCCACGCCCGGGCGAGTCCGCGCCGGTTGGGAAGCCCGGTGAGCGGGTCGGTCTCTGCCGTGCGCCGCGCCCGGCCGGCGGCCGCGAGCGCCGCCGCGGCCATGGCCCAGCCGGTGGCGGCGAGCGCCCAGGCGAGCCGGCTCACCCGCCGACCGCCTCGCCGGCGTAGGTTCCGAACCCCTGCTCGCGCAGGATCCACCCCGACCGCCCCTCCACCTCGATCCGGCACCAGCGCTCGGCGCAGGTCACGATCCGGCCGACCACGCCGGGCGCGGCCCGCCACACCGGTGGCGCGGCGAGGTCGGGCCGGGCATGGAGCGTGCGCGTTTCGCCAGTGACGAGGAAGGTCCGCTCGGTCGACAGCATCGCCCGGTCGACCCAGCCGGTCTCGCCCTCGGCATCGCGCACCTGCCGCCAGATGTTCCACTCGGCGATGACCTCGAGCGGGACGCCTGGCCGGCCGTCGGGGCGCAGGAGCGTCCAGCGCGCCGGGTAGGCGGTGCCGGGGCCAGCGCGCAGGTGGGCGCGCGTGGCCCGGAGCGACATGAAGCGCGGCACCGGCAGGCCGGAGAGGTTCCGGCGCGCATCGGGGCTCATCTTCGCCGGGTCCGCGCCTCCCGCCGGCGCGCCTGCGGCGCCCCCCGGCTGCACCCCCGCCGGCTGCGCCCTGGCACCGGCAAGCCCGGGCGCGAGGGCGAGGAAGAGAGCGAGAATGACCCGCATGGCTCGCACGGCGCGCCGAATAGGCCGGCCCTGCCGGCGCTTGCAAGGGAGGAAGGGCCTCCCCTATCGTCCGCCCCATGGCTGCCCCGCGCTTCACGAAGTTCGACCACAAGCCGCGGGTGATCGTGACGAGGCGGCTGCCGCAGGCGGTCGAGACGCGCATGGCCGAACTCTTCGACGTGACGCTGAACCTCGACGACCACCCGATGACGCGCGAGGAGCTTCTTGCTGCCGTCGCCGAGGCGGAGGTGCTCGCCCCCACCGTCACCGACACGATCGACGCCGGGCTCATCGCCGCAGCCGGACCGCAGCTGAAGCTCATCGCCAACTTCGGCGTGGGGGTGGACCACATCGACCTCGCAGCCGCCCGCGCCCGGGGCATCACCGTCACCAACACGCCGGGCGTCCTCACCGACGACACCGCCGACCTCGTGATGGCGCTCATCCTTGCCGTGCCGCGGCGGATTGCCGAGGGCGAGCGGATCATCCGCGACGGCAGCTGGACCGGCTGGTCGCCGACCGGCATGCTCGGCCACCGCATCACCGGCAAGCGGCTCGGCATCGTCGGCATGGGGCGGATCGGCCAGGCGGTGGCGGCGCGCGCGCGGGCCTTCGGCCTCTCCATCCACTACCACAACCGCAACCGGCTGCCGAAGGCGGTCGAGGGCCCGCTCGAGGCCACCTGGTGGCCGACCCTCGACGCGATGCTGGCCCGGGTCGACATCGTGTCGCTCAACTGCCCCGAGACGCCCGAGACGCACCACATCATCGACGCCAGGCGCCTGAAGCTCATGCAGCGCCACGCCTTCCTCATCAACGTCGCGCGCGGTACGCTCATCGACGAGGCAGCGCTCGTCGCCGCCCTCGAGGCCGGGCACATCGCCGGCGCCGGGCTGGACGTGTTCGAGCACGAGCCGGCGATCCACCCCGGGCTCCTCGGCCGCCCCGACGTGGTGCTGCTGCCGCACATGGGCTCGGCCACCTTCGAGGCGCGGCAGGAGATGGGCGAAAAGGTCATCACCAACATCCGCGTGTTCGCCGACGGCCACCGGCCGCCCGACCAGGTTCTCGAGGACTACTGAGCCCGGCCCGGGCCGCCCATGCGCGAGAAGGAGCTCCGCCTCGCCCTCGTCTGCTACGGCGGGATCAGTCTCGTCATCTACATGCACGGCGTCACCCGCGAGCTCTGGAAGCTGCTCCGGGCGAGCGAAGCGCGTCAGGCGGGCCGAAGCCTTGCCGCCGGCGACAGCGAGCCGGTCTGGCGCGCACTCCTCGACGCGCTCGGCACCGCCGTCGACCTGCGCGTCGTGGTGGACGTGATCGCCGGCGCGAGCGCAGGGGGGATCAACGGCATCCTCCTCGGCGCCGCCATCGTCCAGGGGCTCGACCTCGACCCCGTCACCGACATGTGGCTCGACGGGGCCGACATCGACCGCCTGCTCGACCCCGACGCGCGGCCCGGCAGCCGCTTCGTTGCCTTCTACAAGGAGCCGGTCGCCTGGTACGCGCGGAAGCGCTCGGAGACGCTCGCCACCCTCCGCTCCGACCGGACGGGCCGGGAGGTGGCCGAGAAGCTCGGCCGGTTCGTGCGGAGCCGCTGGTTCAAGCCGCCGTTTTCGGGCCCGCGCGTGGTGGCCATGCTCGACGAGGCCTTCGCCGCCATGGAAACGGGGTCGCGCGGCCCCGCGCTGCTGCCGGCCACGCTCGGCTTCGACCTCTTCGTCACCGTCACCGACTATTTCGGCACCCGCACGGCCATTCCGATCCACTCCCCCCCGGTCGTCGAGGAGACCGAGCACCGGCGCATCCTCGCCTTCCGCGCGCCGCCGGTCGCCGGCGCTGCCCCACGGGTTGGGCCGGAGGGAGGCGCGCCGCCCCGCCAGCTTGCGAGCCGCTTGAGCCTCGTCTTTGCCGCGCGCGCCACCTCCTCCTTTCCCGGCGCCTTTCCGGCCGCCTCGCTGGCCGAGGTGGACGCCCGCGCAGCCGAGACGGGCGCCGACTGGCCTGACCGGGCGTGGCTCGCCGAAACCCAGCTCAAGGGCGACCGGCCGGCCGAGGAGGTGCTCCTCATCGACGGCAGCGTGCTCGACAACGCGCCCTTCGGCCCCGCGATCGAGGCCATCCGCGCCAAGCCCGCCTACCGCGAGGTGGACCGGCGCTTCGTCTACATCGACCCGAAGCCGGGCGTGGACCTGCTGGGCGGCGGGCTCGGCCGCAACCGCCCGCCCGGGTTCCTGACGGCGATGCTCCGCGCGCTCGCCCAGATCCCCCGCGAACAGCCGATCCGCGACAACCTCGAGACGATCGCCCGCATGTCCGCTGCCGCGGCCCGCACCCGCGCGGTCATCGACGACATGACCCCCGACGTCGAGGCGGCTGTCGCACGGGCGGTCGGCCCGCGCTTCCTGCTGCTGCCGCTGACGCCTGCCCGGCTTGCCCGGGCGCGTGGCCACGTTGCCCGGCTTGCCGCCAGGGAGGCGGGCTACGCCCATGCCGCCTACCGGGGTCTGCGCCGCACCCTGGTGCTGGCCGACGCCGCCGCCCTTCTCGCAACCGCAGCGCCCGGCGCCGCAGCACCCGGTGACCTCGCCGACCGGCTTGCCCGCGGCGGCACGCTCGTGGACCCGGACCGGCTCGACCTCGGCTACCGGGTGCGCAAGCTGCGCTTCCTCGTCCGGCGGCTCAACGCCCACATCGAGGCGGCCCACGACGAGACGAGCCGCCGCGCGCTCGAGGCGCTGAAGGCCGCGGCCTATGCAGCTGACGCCACCTATGCCGCGCCCGCCGCCGCTGCGCGCCTGTCAGACGGCACCCGCGCCGCCGCCCGCGCGCTCCTGGCCGGGGACTTCGCCGCGGCCGCGCCCGCGCTCGAGGGGCTTGCCGCCGATCTCGCGCTCGAGGCCCTCGACCGCGCGGCCGACTCCGCCCTCCTCCAGGCGCTCGCTGCCCCCGGCCTTCCCGGCCCCGTGCGGCGCGCGGTGGTGCGGGACTGGCTCGGCTACCCCTTCTACGACAGCGTGCTCCTGCCGCTGCTTGGCGACGGCAACCCGGACAGCCTCGATGCCATCAAGGTGGACCGCATCTCGCCCGACGACATGGCGCTGCTTTCGGCCCGCGGCGTCGCACCCGAGCTCATGGGCTGGCGGCTCAACGCCTTCGGCGCCTTCTTCAGCCGCGCCTGGCGCGAGAACGACTATCTCTGGGGCCGGCTCAATGCGGCCGAGCGGCTCGTCGACATCCTGCTCTCGGCCGTGCCCGGCGACCACCCGGCAAGGGCTGCGGCCGATGGCTGGAAGGCGCGGCTGTTCCGTGCCATCGTCGCCGCCGAGCGCGCCCGGCTGGGGTCCGCCGGGCCGCTCCTCGACCGGATCGAAGGGGGGCTTGACGCATGGGAGGAGGGACGCTGACCGCCGGCATGGGCGGGTTCGGGCAGGTCGACCGCCGGGCCTTCCTCGCGGCACTCGCGACAGCTGCCGCACCGGCGCCCGCCTTCGCCCGCGCCGGCAGCCGCTATGCCCCGCTCGAGGCCTTCCTCGACCGCCAGGTGGCAGAGGGCCGGGTGCCGGGCGCCATCCTCGCCCTCGTCAGGCCAGGGCGGTTCCGGCCCGACTATCTGGCAACCGGCGTGACCGAATTCGGCGGCCGCCGTGCCGTCGATGCCGACACGCTCTTCCGCATCTACTCCATGACGAAGTGCGTGACCGGGATGGCCGCCATGCAGGCGGTGGGCGAGGGCATCCTCGGCCTCGACATGCCCGTGGCCGAGGTCTTCCCTGCCTACCGGGAGATGCGGGTCCTCCTCGACCCGGCGAAGGACTTGGCTTCGCGCCCGGCCGAGCGGCCCATGAGGCTGCGCCACCTCCTCACCCACACGGCGGGGCTCTCCTACACCATCTCCGGCGACGGCCCGCTCGAGCAGGCCTACCGCCGCCTGGGCCTGGCCCCGACGGGCAGCCTTGCGCTTCGGGAAGGCGATGCGCCGCCGCCGGACCTTGCCACCTTCGCCGCGCGGCTGGCCACGCTTCCCCTCATGTTCGAGCCCGGCACCGCCTGGCGCTACGCCGTCGGCCTCGACCTCGTCGGCGCCATGCTCGAGGCGCGCGAGCGCGAGCCCCTCGACCGGCTGTTCGAGCGCCGCCTGTTCCGCCCGCTCGGCATGGCGTCGACCGGCTTCGTCGTCCCTCCGGCGGACCGCGCGCGCTTCGCTGCCGCCTACGGCTGGGTCGACCCTGCCACCATGACGCCGGTCGACCGGCCCACGCGCGTCGATGGCCCGGATGCGAGCGACTATTTTCAGCGCCCCACGCTCCTTGCCGGCGGCGCGGGCCTTGTCTCCTCCGCGCGCGACTTCGCCGCCTTTGCCCAGATGCTCCTCAACGACGGCCTGTTCGAAGGCCGCCGGGTGCTGCCCGCCGGCATCGCCCGGCTTGCCATGGGCAACCTCCTCGAGCCCGGCGTCTTCTGGCAGCCGGGCCCGGGCATGCCTCCGGCGGGCTACGGGGCCGGCGGCTCGGTCACCCTGTTCGACACCCGCGCCGCCGACCCTGCAGGCACCCCGGCCGGAGTCTATGGCTGGGGTGGTGCTGCGGGCACGCTGTTCCACGTCGACCCGGTGCGCCGCTACGCGGTCGTCCTGCTCCTCCAGTATCTGCCGAGCAGCCGCTTTCCGGTGGGGCGCGAGCTCCAGCAGGCGCTCAACCAGGCCTTCCCAGCCGCAGCCTGACCGAGAGCGCGTGGGCCGAAAGCCCCTCGGCCTCCGCAAGCGCCGCCGCCGCCTCGCCCAAGGGGCCGAAGGCGGCCTCGGGCACCTCGAGGAAGGTGGTGCGCTTCAGGAAGTCCGCAACCGAGAGGCCCGAGGCGAAGCGGGCGCGCCGGCCAGTGGGGAGCACGTGGTTCGGCCCGCCGACATAGTCGCCGATCGCCTCCGGGGTCATCGCGCCGAGGAAGATGGCGCCCGCGTTCGTGATGGCGGCCGCGAGCGGCCGAGGCTCTGCCACCATCAGCTGCAGGTGCTCGGGCGCGAGCGCATCGACGAGCGCCGGCGCCTCGGCGAGATCCTCGAGAAGGATGGCGGTGCCATGCGCCTCCCAGCTCGCGCGGGCGACTGCCTCGGTGGCGAGCGTCGGCAGCAGCCGCTCCACCTCGGCCTCGACGGCATCGGCAAGGGCAGGGCTGTCGGTCATGAGAAGGGCCTGGGCGGCCGGGTCGTGCTCGGCCTGGGCGAGGAGGTCGGCTGCGACGAGGGCAGCAGGCGCGCTCCGGTCGGCCACCACCAGCACTTCCGACGGGCCCGCCACCATGTCGATCCCCACCTCGCCGTAGAGCTGGCGCTTCGCCTCGGCGACCCAGGCGTTCCCTGGCCCCACGATCACGTCGCAGCGCGGGACCGGGCCCACGCCCCAGGCCATGGCGGCGATCGCCTGGGCGCCGCCGATGCGGAACACCCGCGCGACTCCGGCAAGCTCGGCCGCCAGCATCACCTCCGGAACCAGCGCCCCGCCCCGCACGGGCGTTGCCATCACCAGCTCGCCGACGCCGGCAACGGCGGCCGGAATGGCGTTCATGAGCACCGAGGAAGGGTAGGCGGCGCGGCCGCCCGGCACGTAGAGCCCGGCCCGGGCGACGGGTGTGTGGCGCACCCCCATGCGCACGCCCGCGGCATCGGTCAGCGCGCGGTCGGCCGGCCGGAGCTCGGCATGGAAGGCGCGGATCCGCTCGGCCGCGAGCGCAAGCGCCGCACGGACGGGCGCTGCCACTTGCGCGGCCGCGGCCGCCCGCTCGGCAGCCGGCACTTCGGCATCCGCCTCGGTCAGGCGGATGCCGTCGAACCGGTGCGTGAGGTCGGCAACCGCCGCGAAGCCCTCGCGGCGGACCCGGCCGAGAATGGCCGCCACGTCGGCGGAGGGGTCGGTCCCGCCGTCGCGCGTGTCGGCAACCAGCGCGGCGAAGGCCGCCGCGAAGCCGGGGTCTCGCGTGCGCAGCCGCCGCACGGGGCTTCAGGCGGCCTCGGCGGCCCGCGCCCCGGCCACCGCGGCAGCGACGGCGTCGACGAGCGCACCGACGGCGGGGTTGGTCTTCATCGCAACCCGGTTGACGACGAGGCGCGACGTCACCTCGAGCAGGACGGCGTGCTCGACGAGGCCGTTCTCGGCAAGCGTCCGGCCGGTCGAGACGAGGTCGACGATGAGCGGGGCGAGGCCCATGGCGGGCGCAAGCTCCATCGCGCCGCTCAGGCGGATGCACTCGGCCTGGATGCCGCGCGCGGCAAACCAGGCCTTGGCCAGTGCCGGATATTTGGTGGCCACGCGGACATGGCTTCGCGTGGCGAGCTCGACGGCACGGCCGGCGGGGCCGGCGAGCGACAGCCGGCAGCGGCCGATGCCGAGGTCAAGGGGCGCGTAAAGCTCGGAATAGCCGAACTCGGCCACCACGTCGTTCCCCACCACGCCGAGCTGCGCCGCGCCGAAGGCCACAAATGTCGCTGCGTCGAAACTGCGCACCCGGATGACCTCGAGCCCGGCGCGCGAGGTGCCGAAGCGGAGCGCCCGGCTGGCCTCGTCGGCGACCGCCGGGTCGGGCCGGATGCCGGCGCGCGCAAGCAGCGGCAGCGCCTCGGCGAGGATCCGGCCCTTGGGCAGCGCCAGGACGAGCGGCGGGTCGGGCGGCAGGGGTGGCATGGCCGCCGCTTCTGCCGGGCCAGGCGCGCCGTTGCAACCGCGCCCGCAAAACCCTATAGATGGGTCGCCCCCTACATGGCGCGTTCATGCAGGACCGTCCGGAGATCGGCTCCGGGGGGGCGGAGGCCCGTTGGCGTTCGGACATGGCTGTCGACCGCGCCGATCTTCGCCATCTCATCGAGCCGGTGGTGGAAGCTGCCGGCTTCGCGCTCGTGCGCGTGCAGCTGTCGGGCGGGCGGGATCTCACGCTCCAGGTGATGGCCGAGGACCCTGCGACCGGCCAGCTCGACCTCGACCAGTGCGCGGCTCTCTCGCGCGCGCTCTCGCCGGTGCTCGAGGCGGCGGACCCCATTCCCGGGCCCTACCGGCTCGAGGTCTCCTCGCCCGGCATCGACCGCCCGCTCACCCGGCTGGCCGACTTCGACCGCTTCGTGCCCCACCAGGCGCGCATCGAGCTCGCCCACGGGATCGCGATCGGCGGGGCGATCCGCAAGCGCTTCCAGGGCGCGCTGGCCGGCGTTGCGGGCGAGGACATCCTGCTCGACGCCGAGGGGGTCGGGCGGGTGCGGCTGCCCTTTGCCGACATCCGCACCGCGAAACTGCTCTTGACGGATGCGCTGATTGCCGCGACCGCTCCGCTCGACATGCGCGGCGCGGACGTCGTCGTCGAGGAAGCGCCAGACGGCCGCAGGTCAACCCGAACACCCGGACAGGTACGCCAATGACACCGATTGCCGCCAACAAGGCCGAACTCATCGCGATTGCCGACGCGGTCGCCCGCGAGAAGTCGATCGACCGCATGATCGTGATCGAGGCGATGGAGGAAGCCATCCAGAAGGCTGCCCGCGCCCGCTACGGCGCCGACAACGACATCCGCGCCAAGATCGACCCGCGCAGCGGAGACCTCCGGCTGTGGCGGGTGCTCGAGGTGGTGGAGCAGGTGGACGACCACTTCAAGCAGATCGCCCTTGCCGACGCACGCGCCCGCGATCCGTCGGCCAAGGTCGGCGACTTCATCATCGACCCGCTGCCGCCCATCGAGTTCGGCCGGATTGCCGCGCAGGCCGCCAAGCAGGTCATCGTGACCAAGGTCCGCGACGCCGAGCGCGAGCGCCAGTACGAGGAGTACAAGGACCGCGAGGGCGAGATCATCACCGGGGTGGTGAAGCGGGTCGAGTTCGGCCACATCGTCGTCGACCTCGGCCGGGCCGAGGGTGTCATCCGCCGCGACCAGCAGATCCCGCGCGAGGTCCTGCGCGTCGGCGACCGGGTGCGGTCCTACATCATGTCGGTCCGCCGCGAGAACCGGGGCCCGCAGATCTTCCTCTCGCGCGCGCACCCCGAGTTCATGAAGAAGCTGTTCGCGCAGGAAGTGCCCGAGATCTACGACGGGGTCATCGAGATCAAGGCCTGCGCCCGCGACCCCGGCAGCCGCGCCAAGATCGCCGTCGTCAGCCGCGACAGCTCGATCGACCCGGTGGGCGCCTGTGTCGGCATGCGCGGCAGCCGGGTCCAGGCGGTGGTCCAGGAGCTTGCCGGCGAGAAGATCGACATCATCCCCTGGTCGGAGGACACCGCGACCTTCGTCGTCAATGCCCTCCAGCCGGCGCAGGTGACGAAGGTGGTGATCGACGAGGAGGAGGGCCGGCTCGAGGTGGTGGTGCCCGACGACCAGCTCTCGCTCGCCATCGGCCGCCGCGGCCAGAACGTCCGCCTCGCCGGCCAGCTCACCGGCCACCAGATCGACATCATGACCGAGGCGGCCGAGAGCGAGAAGCGGCAGCGCGAGTTCGTCGAGCGCTCCGAGCTTTTCGAACGCGAGCTCGATCTCGACGAGACGCTGGCGCAGCTGCTGGTCGCCGAGGGCTTCACCAGCCTCGAGGAGGTGGCCTACGTCGACCAGGAGGAGATCGCGTCCATCGAGGGGCTCGACGAGGAGACCGCGGCCGAGCTGCAGCGCCGCGCCGAGGAGGCCATCGAGCGCCGCGAGGCGGCGCTGCGCGAACAGCGCCGCGCGCTCGGCGTGGAGGATGCGCTCGCCGAGCTGCCCTACCTCACCGAGGCGATGCTGGTCCGCCTCGGCCAGAAGGGGATCCGCACGCGCGACGACCTCGCCAACCTCTCGACCGACGAGCTGATCGGCAAGGGCGACAAGCGCCGCGAGATCCCCGCCGGCGTGCTCGCCCCCTTCAACCTGACCGAAGAGCAGGGCAACGCCATCATCATGGCCGCGCGCGCCCACTGGTTCGCCGAGGACGCGGCGTGACGCGGCGGCCCCCTTCCCCCTTCGGTCCGGCGGGAGGCGCGCATGCGCTCCGCCGTCCATGAGCCGGCGCCCGCCTCTCCGGCTGTCCTGAGCCCCGCCGCCGACTCCGGCGCGGGGCCGGAGCGGCGCTGCATCCTGACCGGCGCCCGGGCGCCGCGCGCGGCGCTCATCCGACTGGTCGAGGCGCCCGACGGGCAGGTCGTCCCCGATCTCGCCGCTCGGCTGCCCGGCCGCGGCGCCTGGGTTGCGGCCGACGGCGCGATGCTCGCCGAGGCGGTCCGGCGCGGCACGCTTGCCCGGGCGCTCGCCCGCGCCTGGCGCCGTCCGCCGCCCCCGGTTCCGGCCGATCTCGCCGCCTGCATCGGTGACGGCCTCGAACGGCGCTTCCTCGCTCGTCTCGGGCTCGAGCATCGCGCCGGCCGCCTCCTCTTCGGCGCCGAGAAGCTCGACGCCGCCGCCCGGGCCGGCCGGCTGGTCGCCCTGCTCCACGCCGGGGATGCGGCCGCCGACGGGGTGGCGAAGCTCGAGCAGGCGCTGCGCAGCGGCGGGCGGGCGAATCCGTCGAGCTACCGGCTGCCGATCGAGCGCGAGCGCTTGTCCCGGGCGCTGGGCCGTGACAATATGGTTCACGTCGGCATCACGGACGGCAGGGCGGCCGCGCGGGTCTTGGCAGACCTGGCGCGGCTTCGTGCCTACGGGCGGCTCCCGCACGCACGGACATCGGCACCGCCGGAGCCCGGCGCGTGCGCGGACCCGGGCGAGGGGGCGGAGTCCGGCATCGCGCGGGGCGCCGCGCAAGCGAACGAAGGATCGGAATGAGCGAAGACGAGAAGCCGAAACTGGGGCTCCGGCCTGCCCTCGGGCTCAAGAAGACCGAGGTGAGCCAGGTCAAGCAGAGCTTCAGCCACGGCCGCACCCACAAGGTGCTGGTGGAGACCAAGAAGGCGCGCGTCTTCCGCAAGCCCGGTGATCCGGAGCCGGCGCCGGCCGCCGCCGCGCCCGCCGGGCGGGCTCCGGCCGCACCGGCGGCGGCTCCCGCTCGTGCGCCGGTCGAGCGCGCGCCGGCTCTCGTCGGCGCGGGCGGTGCCGCGGCCGAGGCCCGGGGGGCGCAAGGCCCCGTCGCCCGGGCCCCGGTCGCGAAGCCGGTCGCTCCCCCGCCGCCGCGGCCCGTCTACACCGATGCGCCGGTCGAGGTGCTCGCCCCGCGGCCGCAGCCGAAGCCGGCTGAACCTGTCGTCCCCGCAGCGCCGGAGCCGGCAGCGGCGCCAGAGCCGGCAGCCCGGCCGGCGGCGCCAGCTGCCGCGCCTGCTTCCGCGTCCGAACCGGCCCCGGAGGCCCGGCCATCGCCCCCGAAGCCGCCCGCGGCCGCGCCTCGCCCTGCCCCCGCCCCGGTCGTGCCGACCCTCTCGCCCGAGCTCGCGCGGATCCAGAAGGCGCTCCAGAACCCGAAGCTGTCCCCGCGCGAGCGCCAGCAGCTGATGCTCCGCCTCGCCGAGGAGGAACGGCTCCAGCGCGCCGAGGAAGCGCGGATCCGTGAGGAGCGGGAACGCGCCGAGCGCGAGGAGGCCGAACGGCGCCGGCAGGAGGAGAAGGCGCGCGCCGAGGCCGAGGAGCGGGCCCGTGCCGAGGAGGAGGCGCGGCGCGCCGCCGAGGCGCCCGCCATCGTCGTGCCCGCCGTGGAGGACGAGGAAGAGGACGAGGCCGGCCGCCGGCGTGCGGCGACGCTCCGGGCCCGGGTGCCAGGGCGGACCTCCGAGCCGCAGAAGCCCGCGCGCTCGCGCACCGATGACCGGCGCCAGTCCGGCAAGCTCACCATCGCCCGCGCGCTCGGCGACGACGACGGGATCCGCGCCCGCTCGATTGCCTCGCTCCGCCGCGCCGCCGAGAAGCAGAAGCGCGCCCACGGCGGCGGCGGAATGGCGGCTTCGGCCAAGACTCCGCGCGAGGTGCAGATCCCCGAGGCCATCACCGTCCAGGAGCTGGCCAACCGCATGGCCGAGCGCGGGGCCGATCTCGTCAAGGCCCTCTTCAAGATGGGCATGCCGACGACGATCACGGCCACCATCGACCAGGACACCGCCGAGCTTCTCGTCACCGAGTTCGGCCACATCGCCCGCCGCGTCTCCGACGCCGACGTCGAGATCGGTCTCGAGGGCGAGGCCGACCGCCCCGAGGACCTGAAGCCTCGCCCGCCCGTCGTCACGATCATGGGCCATGTCGACCACGGCAAGACGTCGCTGCTCGATGCGCTGCGTGGCACCGACGTCGCCGCCCACGAGGCCGGCGGCATCACCCAGCACATCGGCGCCTACCAGGTGCAGGTGAAGTCGGGCGAGCGGATCACCTTCCTCGACACGCCCGGCCACGAGGCCTTCACCGAGATGCGGGCGCGCGGCGCCTCCGTCACCGACATCGTCATCCTGGTGGTGGCGGCCGATGACGGGCTGATGCCGCAGACCATCGAGGCCATCAACCACGTCAAGGCGGCCAACGTGCCGATGATCGTCGCCATCAACAAGATGGACAAGCCCGGCGCCGACGCGAACCGTGTCCGCACCGCGCTCCTCCAGCACGACGTGCAGGTGGAGGCGATGGGCGGCGACGTGCTCGATGTCGAAGTCTCGGCCCTGAAGAAGACCGGCCTCGACGAGCTCGTCGAGAAGATCCTTCTCCAGGCCGAGCTTCTCGAGCTTCGGGCCAACCCCGACCGCTCGGCCGAGGGCGTCGTCATCGAGGCCAAGCTCGACAAGGGCCGGGGCCCGGTGGCCACCGTCCTCGTCCGCCGCGGCACGCTCCGCCAGGGCGACATCTTCGTCGTCGGTGCCGAATGGGGGAAGGTGCGCGCGCTCATCAACGACAAGGGGCAGACGGTGAAGGAGGCGCTGCCCTCGACACCCGTCGAGGTGCTCGGCCTCTCGGGCGTGCCGGCAGCGGGCGACCGGCTCGCCGTCGTCGAGAGCGAGGCCCGCGCCCGCGAGATCGCCGATTACCGGCAGAAGCAGGCAACCGCCAAGCGGACCGCGGCCGCGCCCGCCACGCTTGAGAGCATGTTCTCGGCGATGAAGGAGGCGAAGGCGCAGGAGTTCCCGATCGTCGTCAAGGCCGACGTTCACGGCTCGGTCGAGGCGATCGTGGCGGCCGTCAACAAGCTCTCGACGGACGAGATCCGGGTGCGCGTGCTCCACTCGGGCGTGGGCGGCATCACCGAATCGGATGTCACGCTCGCGCGCGCTTCGGGCGCCCTCATCATCGGCTTCAACGTCCGTGCCAACGCCAAGGCGCGCGAGGTGGCGAACCAGGCCGGCGTGCCGATCAAATATTATGACGTGATCTACGACCTTCTCGACGAGCTCAAGGTGGCCATGGCAGGCAAGCTTGGGCCGGAATATTTCGAGAACGTCGTCGGCCGCGCCGAGGTCCGCGCCGTCTTCCAGGCCGGCAAGTTCGGCAAGGCCGCCGGCTGCCTCGTCACCGAGGGCTTCATCAAGCGCAACCTCAAGGCCCGGGTGCTGAGGGACGACGTCATCGTCTACAACGGTTCGATTGCCTCGCTCCGGCGGTTCAAGGACGATGTCACCGAAGTGCAGAAGGGCTATGAGTGCGGCATCGGCCTCGAGGGCTTCCAGGACGTGCGCGAAGGCGACGTCATCGAGACCTACGAGATCGAGGAGCGCCTGCGCAGCCTCTGAGCGCAGGGCCGCGCGTCTCTGGGCGGGACCGGCAGGGGGCGGCATGAGCAGGGGCCATGGAGGACGGCATGAAGCGCAGCGTGGATGACGCCGGCCGGTCGCTGCGGACGCTCCGGGTGGGCGAGGCCATGCGCCACGCCCTTGCCGACCTTCTCGCCCGCGGCGCCCTGCGCGACCCGGCGCTCGAATCCCGCATCGTCTCGGTCTCGGAAGTGCGGGTCTCGCCCGACCTGCGCCACGCCACCGCCTACATCATGCCGGTGGGCGGCACCGCGGCAGACGAGGCCGCCGTGCTCGCCGCGCTCGAGGCCCATGCCCGGGAAATCCGCCAGGCCCTCGCGCGCGCCGTCAACACCAAGTTCGCGGCCGAAATCCGGTTCCGCGTGGACGAGAGCTTCGCCGAAGGCGCCCGCATCGACGCCCTGCTCCGCTCCCCGCGCGTCAGGCGCGACCTCGACCCGCCCGCCCCGCGCCGGCTTGACCCTGACGAAGAGGCCTAGGCTCTCCTCAGCCCTGCGCCTGACCGGAGCCGGAGAAGCAGGAGCCCGGCCATCACCGCGCCCACGCCGCCGAGTGCCGCCATGCTCCAGTAGCCATCCGCACCCAAGCCGGCGCCGTAGAGCCGGCCGGCCAGGTAGCTGGCCGCCGCGGTTGCCGGCGCATTGGCAAGGCTCTGGTAGATCATCTGCGCCGTCGCCCCCCGCTCGTCGCCGAACAGCAGCTGGATCCCGCGCATCGTGCCAAGGAAGGTGAAGGCGAAGGTGAGCGCGTGCAGCACCTGCAGCGGCACCAGCAGCAGAAGGCCCGGCTCCATCGAGAGGCCCACCCACCGCACCACCGAGGCAAGGCCGCCGAGGAGGATGAGGGTGGCGGGCGAGACCCGCTCGAGCCGCCCCGCCACGAACATGAGGAACAGGACTTCGGCGAAGACGCCGAGGGCCTGCAGCGTGCCGATGGTGAAGCCCGAGAAGCCCTGCGCGTCGCGCCAGATGAGGTTCGAGAAGATGTAATAATACTGGTGCGCGCCCTGGATGATGCCGGCCGCGAAGGCGAGCAGGAAGAACTCGGGCCGCTTCAGCATTGCGAGGCCCTCGGCGAGCCGCGCTGCGAAGGGCTGGCCCGCCTCGCGCTCCTGCGGCTCGGGCGTCATCTGCGTCGCGAGGAGCACCATCACCGCCGCCATCACGATCATCCAGGCCAGGATGGCGCGGGCATCGAACCAGTCGATGAGGAGCCCCACGCCGAAGTTGCCGAGGATGAAGGCGGCCGACGCGAGGCCCCGGGCGAACCCATAGGCCGGCCCCTCGCTCTTGCCGGTCAGGCGGAACAGGGCCGCCTCGAGGAAGGCGATGAGGCCCCACACCGTCACCTGTGTCACGAACAGGAGCGCGAAGTCCTTGAGCACGAGCCCGCGCGGGATGAGGGCGAGGAAGGCGAGGAGCGTGATGACCCCGAGCGCGACGATGGGGGTGCGCCGGTCGCGCCGGCCGTCGGCCCAGGCCGAGGTGAGCGGCCCGATGAGGATCCGCGCCAGGGTCGAGATGGTGAAGACGAGGCCGATGGTCTCGCCGGAGAAGCCGGCCACCGTCTCCATCCAGCGGCTGAGCCAGGGGATGAAGGCGCCGAAGAGCGCATAATAGGCCGAGACCGTCGCCGTCGCGCGCCAGGCGGTGGAAGCGGTCGAGTGGCTCGCCATTCCGGTCCCTTGCTGCCCCGGCACGCTGCCGGTTTGGTCCGGTTAGAAGGGCTCCGGCCAAGGAGCAACCGGGTCTTGGCGGCGGGGCGACATCCTGCCGTTCCTCTTGCTTCCGGCAGGCCCGCAGGCCGCCTCGCGCCCGGACCTTCCCCACGTCTCGCGCCGTGGCAGCCGCCAGCCGGGCGTCAGGCCGCCGGGGGCGCGGGCCCGACCCTCCTCGTCCTCGACGGTGCGACGGCCGGCTGCCTTGCTCTGACACGGCGCGCGTGACCCGGTGAATCTCCCTGCCGTCGCCAGCTGCATCGCGGCCCGAGGATCATGTGAGGGACCACGGGAGTCCTCACCGCGCGCAAACCTCTCCCCCGGAGCTGGCTCCAGGCCCAGCTGCTTGACGACGCGGTCTGCGAGCGTCCACCGGCAGGCCAGCCCGCCGCGTTTCGGACGTGAAGGCCGGGGCAGCCTCCCGGCGGCCTGGCCTCCGTCTCCGCGCGCACCCCGGGATGCCGTGACGCCGCGGTTCGAGCGCTCGCGTCTCCGGCTTGTCTGCGACGCCCCGCCCCGGCAAGGGCATGGCCGGAGGAATGCCCATGCCCAGTCTCTTCGACCTCACGGATCAGGTCGCGGTCATCACCGGCTCGTCGCGCGGGATCGGAAAGAGCATCGCGCACCGCATGGCCGAACATGGCGCCCAGGTCGTCGTCTCCAGCCGCAAGGCGGACGCCTGCGACGCAGCGGTTGCCAAGATCAACGCCGCGGTCGGCCGCGAGGCGGCAGTTGCCTGCCCGGCCAACATCTCGTCGAAGGACGACCTCCGGCGCCTCGCCGACTTCGCGCTCGCCCGCTTCGGCAGGGTGACGGCGCTCGTGCTGAACGCCGCCTCCAACCCCTATTTCGGCCCGATGACGGGAATTGCCGACGAGCAGTTCGTGAAGATCCTCATGAACAACGTCGTCTCGAACCACTGGCTCATCCAGATGCTCTCGCCCCAGATGCTCGAGCGTGGCCAGGGCTCCATCATCGTCATCTCCTCGATCGGCGGGCTCAAGGCCTCGACCGTCATCGGCGCCTACAACATCTCCAAGGCCGCCGACCTGCAGATGGTCCGCAACTATGCCGCCGAATTCGGCCCGCGGGGCGTCACCGTCAACGCGATCTGCCCCGGCCTCATCCAGACCGATTTCGCCCGCGCGCTGTGGGAAAATCCCGACATCCTCGCCCAGGCGACCGCCGGCTCGGCGCTCAAGCGTATCGGCCAGCCCGACGAGATCGCGGGGCTCGCCGTCTTTCTCGCCTCGAGGGCCGGGAGCTTCACGACCGGCCAGGCCCTCGTCGTCGACGGCGGCGCCACCATCGTCTGACGCCGGGCCGGAGCCCGGCCGGGCAGGAGACAGGGTGGCGCTTGCCGCAGCCGCCGGCCGCCCTATGTTCGCCTTTGAGGAGGAGCCCCATGAACGTCATCGCCGAGACCCACGCCCGTGACATCGCCGCGATGGAAGCGCTGCTTGCCCGCCAGAAGGCCGCCTTCACCGCCGAACTCCCCGTCTCCGCCGAAGTCCGCAAGGACCGCCTGCGCCGGGCCATCGACGCCGTCATCCGCCACAAGGACGGCTTCGTGAAGGCACTTTCCGACGACTTCGGCCACCGCTCGGCCGAGCAGTCGCTCATGACCGACATCATGGCCTCGGTGAAGCCGCTTCGCCACGCGCTTTCCCATGTCGAGCGGTGGATGAAGCCGGAGCGCCGCCGGCTCGACTTTCCGCTCGGCCTTCTTGGCGCGCGCGCCCATGTCGAGTGGGTCCCGAAGGGCGTGGTCGGCATCATCTCGCCGTGGAACTTCCCGGTAAACCTCACCTTCGCACCGCTCGCCAACGTGCTCGCCGCCGGCAACCGGGCGATGATCAAGCCCTCGGAGTACACGCCCGCCACGTCAGACCTGATGAAGCAGGCCATCGCCGAGGCCTTCGATGCGAGCGAAGTCGCCGTCGTCACCGGCGGGCCGGAGGTCGGCAAGGCCTTCTCAGGCCTTGCCTTCGATCACCTCATCTTCACGGGCGCGACGGCCATCGGCCGGCATGTGATGGCCGCGGCAGCCAGGAACCTCGTCCCCGTCACGCTCGAGCTCGGCGGCAAGTCCCCCACCATCGTCTCCCGCTCGGCCGACATCGCCCAGGCAACGCAGCGCATCGCCATGGGCAAGCTCATGAACGCGGGCCAGATCTGTCTCGCCCCCGACTGGCTCCTCGTGCCGGAGGAGAAGGAGGCCGAGGTGATCGATGGCCTCAAGGTCGCCACCGCCGCCATGTATCCGACGATGCTCGCGAACCCCGACTACACCAGCGTCATCTCGAAGCGGCACCGGGACCGGCTGGAGGGCCTGATCGCCGACGCCCGGGACATGGGTGCGCGCGTCATCGAGGTGAACCCAGCGAACGAGGACTTCACGAGGCAGAACACCAACAAGATGCCCCTGACGCTGCTTGCCGACGTCACCGACGAGATGACGGTCATGCAGGAGGAGATCTTCGGGCCCGTGCTGCCCATCGTCCGCTACCGCACGATCGACGAGGCGATCGACCGGATCAACGGCCGCGACCGGCCGCTCGGGCTCTACTGGTTCGGGACCGACCCGGCCGAGGAGCGGCGCGTGCTCGACCGCACCATCTCGGGCGGGGTCACCGTCAACGACGTCATCTTCCATGTTGCCGCCGAGGACCTGCCGTTCGGCGGCATCGGCCCGTCCGGCATGGGCCACTACCATGGGCTCGACGGCTTCCGGACCTTCAGCCACGCGCGGGCCGTCTACCGCCAGCCGAAGCTCGATGTCGCAGGGCTGGCCGGCTTCCGCCCGCCCTATGGCGAAAAGACCCGGAAGGCGCTCGCGCGCGAACTGAAGCCCTGAGGCGCCAGCGCGGCGCTGCTTCGGGCGAGAGGTGCCTCAGCGCGCCATCACCCGGAGCCCGATGTGGAGGGCAGGGCCGGAGGCGCCGTCGGGCGGCGTGTCGATGAGCGCTTGCCCCTGCCAGCCCTGACCCGCCAGCGGTGCCGCGGCGAGCGCGTTCGCGGCTGCTTCCAGCGCCTCGAGCCGCGCAGGGAGGGTTCCGCCGTCCTCCGCCGTGAGGCGAAGCCGGATCACCCAGGGCAGGAGGCTCTCCGGCGGCCGTCCGGGGTCTGTCGAGGGCTGCAGGCGTGGCACCGGCTCCGGCGACAGGCCGTCGACGTCGAGCCGCAGCCGGACTCCCTCTCCGGGGGCAGATTCGCCGAGCCCCACGGCATGTCCCGTCCGTGCGGCCAGCAGCGCTGCCAGGGCTTCGACCGCAGCGCCGAGCGTCGCCCTCAGCCGTCGAGTACCCGCTTCAGGTGCTGGATGTCGCGGTCGAGCTCATGGTCCTGCGCGCGCAGCGCCTCGATGCGCTTGACCGCGTGCATCACCGTCGTGTGGTCGCGCCCGCCGAAGCGCCGGCCGATCTCGGGGAGCGAGCGCGGGGTGAGCTGCTTCGCAAGATACATGGCGACCTGCCGAGGCCGTGCCACCTCGCGCGCCCGGCGGGGCGAGACGAGGTCCGAAAGCTTCAGGCGATAGTGCTCGGCCACGCGCCGCTGGATGTCGTCGATGGTGAGCTTGCGGCTGTGGGCGCGAAGCACGTCGGCGAGCACCTCGCGGGCGAAATCCACATCGACCGCGCGCCCGGTCAGGTTGGCGTAGGCGATCACCCGGTTGAGCGCGCCCTCGAGCTCGCGGACATTGGCGACGATCCGCCGGGCCAGGAACTCGATGACCGGGTCCGGCACTTCTGCGGCCGGCATGGCCGCGAGCTTGGCCTTGAGAATATTGAGGCGGAGCTCGTAGTCGGCCGGGTTGATGTCGGCAACCAGGCCCCAGGCGAGGCGCGACTGAATGCGGCTCTCGATTCCCTCGAGGTTCTGCGGGCTGCGGTCGGCCGAGATCACGAGCCACCGGCCGGCGCCGATGATCTCGTTCATGGTGTGGAAGAACTCCTCCTGGGTGGAGTCCTTGCCGGCGATGAACTGCACGTCGTCGATCATGAGAAGATCGGCGGAACGCAACTGCTGCTTGAAGCGAATGGTCTCGCGCTCGCGCAGCGCGGCCAGGAACTCGACCATGAAGCGTTCGGCCGAGAGGTAGACGACCCGGGCCGACGGCAGCCGGGCGAGCACGCTCTGGCCGATCGCGTGCATGAGGTGGGTCTTGCCCAAGCCCGTCGGCCCGTGGAGAAACAGCGGGTTGAAGCCCACCGTCACGCTCTGGCCGACGGCGCTGGCAAGCGTCAGCGCGGCGTTGAAGGCAAGCTCGTTCGACTTGCCGGTCACGAACTGGTCGAAGCTGTAGCGCGGCTCGAACAGCGGCAGGCCGAGGGGTTCGCCCCCCGGGGCGGGCGCCGGAGCGCCCGCCGGGGCGCTGCCTGCGGGCCCGATCGTGGCAGCGCAGGCGGACTCGAAGCGGACGCCTGTCACGCCCGGAAGCGACTCGGCGAGGGCGGCGCGGACCTCGTCCTCGAAATGGTTGCGCACCCAGTCGGCCATGAAGCGCGACGGAAGGGCGACCACCGCGCAGCTGCCCTCGATTCGGAGCAGCGCGAGCGGCTCGAGCCAGCTGGCGTAGGTCTCGGCTCCCAGCGCCTGGCGAAGCGCCCGCTTCGCAGCGTCGAGCCCATGCTGCAGCGAGCCCGGCGACATCGGCGGGCTCGGGCGCGTGGACGCCCCTCCGCCCGCCGGCCGGACTCGACTGGTCTCATCTGCAAACGCGCTGCGCAACTGCCCCTGATATGGCATGGACGCCTGAACTCCCGAACGGAGATGTGGTCGGCCGGTGGCACCCGGCGGCGAGGATGTCGCCCGTGCGTCCCCGCACGGGCCGGAAGCGGCGCTAGGGCCCGGATCTGGATCGCCGCGGAGACCTGGTGTCGCGCCCCGTGCGACCCACGGCTTCCGTTCCCGCTTCCGGTCTCTTTTCCGGACCTTGTCGTGCGCGCATGTCCCCTCGCATCGTCCACTTTGCCTCCCCGCCCCCACGCGAGGTGCGGGCAGACGAACCCGTCGGCTGCCGGATGGCTCCGGCAGCCTGTCCTTCGGAACGGAGCGGGCGACCCGACCCGCCCCTCACCAGCTCGGCATTCCTGAACCCGGAGCCCGATTCGCGGCTTCCGCCTTGCAGCTTCAGCGCGGGGGCCCGCCGCTTGCGACTAAACCAAAGAACCGCGCGCGGCTGCAAGGGTCAGAAATTCATGGAACTGCAAATAAATCGGTTGACAGGCCAAGGCTTTGGCACGCCGAGGGAATTCCCCAAGTGCCTGAAAAACCGCACGGAAGATGTGACATTCGGATTGCAGCAGCCGAATCGGCGCCCGCCTCAACGTATCAGCAACGCCCCGCAACTCGTTGGCGCAAGGCGCAAAGCGGGGATGACGCCCCCGACGTCAGGATGACGCTTTGATGACGAAAGGATGACGGAGCCCGCCGACTGGCGCGGCGTCAGGCCTCCGGCAGCGCGGCAATCCGCTTCGCAAGCCGGGAGATCTTGCGCGATGCGGTGTTCCGGTGGAGCACGCCCTTCGAGACCCCGCGCATCAGCTCGGGCTGGGCCGCAGCGAAGGCCTCGAGCGCCTGGGCGCGGACGCCCGACTCGATGGCCGCCTCGACCTTCTTGACGAAGGTCCGGATCCGTGACCGGCGGGCCTTGTTGATCGCCGCGCGGCGCGCGTTGCGGCGGATCCGCTTCTCGGCCGAGGGAGTATTCGCCATCTGCTCCACACACTCCGAAGGCGCGAGGGCGGCTCGGCCGGCCTCGCGGGAGCGGCCCGATAGCCGGCGCTCGCCAGCCGGTCAAGCGGCGGGCACGCTCAGCGCTGGCAGCGCCGGCAGGCGTAGGTCGCACGCTGGCCGAGCAGGAACCGCCGGAGCGGCCGTCCGCAGGCCGGACAGGGCTGGCCGGTGCGGCCATAGACCCGGAAGTGGTGCTGGAACGTGCCGAGCTCGCCCGAGACCGCCACATGGTCCCGAAGCGACGAGCCGCCGGCCGCGATGGCCTCGGCGAGCACCGCCTTCACGGCAGCTGCGAGCGACTCGAGGCGGGCAAGGGCAATCCGGCCTGCCGGGCGGGCGGGGGCGATTCCGGCCCGGAAGAGGCTCTCGCTTGCGTAGATGTTGCCGAGCCCGGCGACGACCCGCTGGTCGAGGAGCAGCGCCTTGATGGCGGCCCTCCGGCCGGCTGCCGCGTGCGCGAGGTGGGTGCCGTCGAAGGCGTCCGACAGCGGTTCCGGTCCGAGATCTGCAAGGAGCGGATGGCGGCCGGCTTCCGCCGTGGGGGCGAGGTGAAGCGAGCCGAACCGGCGCGGGTCGTGGAAGGCAAGGCGCCGCCCGCCCGCCTCGAGGACGACATGGTCGTGCGGCAGCAGGGGCTCCGGGTCCAGCCGGAACCGGCCCGACATGCCGAGGTGGAAGATGAGCGTGTCGCCGCGGTCGGTCTCGGCGAGGCCATATTTCGCCCGGCGCGCGAGGCGGAGGATGCGCGCGCCCTCGAGCCTCGCTGCGAGGTCCGGCGGCACGGGCCAGCGCAGGTCCGCCCGCCGCACCAGCACCCGCTCCAGCCGCCGCCCTTCGAGGAGGGGCGAGAGGCCGCGCACCACCGTCTCGACTTCGGGAAGCTCGGGCACCGCGCCGCCGTGACAGCAGGCCTGAGCTCGGGCAAGGGGCAGGCATGACCGAACCACCACCGGCGCCCGCCACCGTCCCCTTCGGTTTTGCCGACGTGCCGCCCGAGGAGAAGACGGCGCGGGTGAAGGACGTCTTCATGCGCGTCGCGCGCCGCTACGACCTCATGAACGACCTCATGTCGGCGGGCCTCCACCGGGCATGGAAGGACCGGTTCGTGGAGCTGGTGCGCCCGCGGCCCGGCGAGGCCATCCTCGACCTCGCCGGCGGCACCGGGGACATCGCCTTCCGCCTCGCCCGCGCGGGCGCCCGGGTGACGGTGGCCGACATCAACCCCGAGATGCTGGCGGTCGGCGAAGCGCGGGCCCGCGCGCGGGGCATCGCCGGGCTCGACTGGGTGGAAGCCAATGCCGAGGCCCTTCCCTTCGCCGACGGGGCCTTCGCGGCCGTCACCGTCGCCTTCGGCATCCGGAACGTGACCCACGTCGACCGGGCGCTTGCCGAGGCGCACCGCGTGCTCGGCTGGGGCGGGCGTTTCTTCTGCCTCGAGTTCTCGACGACCGAATGGCCGGGCTTCGCCCGCCTCTACGACCTGTACTCGATGCAGGTGGTGCCCCGGATCGGCGCTGCCGTCGCCCGCGATGCCGAGGCCTACCGCTACCTCGTCGAATCGATCCGCCGGTTCCCGCGCATGGAAGACTTCGCCGCCATGATCGAGGCCGCCGGCTTTCGCCGGGTCGCCGTCACCCCCATCCTTGGCGGGGCAGTTGCCATCCACCGCGGCTGGAAGGTCTGATTGCTCCTCGCCTCGCGCCACGCGCTGCGTCTTCTGGCAGACGCCCGCCGGCTGGCCCGGCACGGGGCGCTCCGGCCCTTCGAGCGCCACCCGGACGTGCCGGCGGAGCTCGGCCTTCTCGCGCGGCTGCTGCGGCTTGGCGCCTTCGCGCCCGACCCCCCGGACTTCGCCGGCGGCCTGCGCGCCTGCGGGCCGGCTGCAGTCAAGCTCGGCCAGGCGCTTGCCACGCGGCCCGACCTTGTCGGCGCCGAGGTGGCGGCCGACCTCCGCCGCCTCCAGGACGATCTCGAGCCTGCTCCCTTCGAGGCGATCGAGGCCGAGCTCGACCGCGCCTTGCCCGGCGGCTGGCGCGCCCATTTCGCCGAGATCTCCCGCCAGCCGGCGGGCGCGGCCTCGATCGCCCAGGTGCACCGCGCCGTCACCCACCGTGGGCAGGTGGTGGCGCTCAAGGTGCTGAGGCCCGGCATCGAGGAGCGCTTCACCTCGGCGCTTGCGAGCTACGCCTGGGCCGCCGACCGTCTGGAGGCGCTGGGCGGCGAGTTCGCGCGGCTCCGGCCCCGGCAGGTGATCGCCACCTTCCGCCAGTGGACGCTGGCCGAGCTCGACCTCCGGCGCGAGGCGGGCAACGCCTCGGAGCTGGCCGATGCCGTGCGCGCCGAGCCTGGCGTGCGGGTGCCGGCGGTCATCTGGGACTACACCAGCCGCCGCGTGCTCGCGCTCGAATGGGTGGAGGGCATCAAGCTGACCGACCTTGCCGCCGTCGAGGCCAGCGGGGCCAACCGGCCGGCGCTGGCGCGGACCGTCGTGCGCGCCTTCCTGGCCCAGGCGATCGGCCGCGGCTTCTTCCACGCCGACCTCCACCAGGGGAACCTGCTGCTCTGCCCCGACGGCCGCATCGCCTTCCTCGACTTCGGGATCATGGGCCGGCTCGACCGCCGCGCCCGGGTCTATCTGGCCGAGATCCTCTACGGGCTCATCACCGGCGACTACCGGCGCGTCGCCGACATCCACTTCGAGGCGGGCTATGTGCCGCCCTACCACGACCGCGGGGCCTTCGCGACGGCGCTCAGGGCCGTGGGCGAGCCCATCCGCGGCCGCGCCACCTCCGAGATTTCGGTCGGCGGTCTCCTCGACGGGCTGTTCGCCATCACCCGCAGCTTCGACATGGAGACGCAGCCGCACCTCCTGCTGCTGCAGAAGACCATGGTGATGGTGGAGGGCGTGGCGAGCGCGCTCGACCCCGACATCAACATGTGGGACGCCGCCAGTCCTTACGTGAAGCGCTGGATCCGGGACGAGCTTGGGCCCGAGGCGCGCCTTGCCGACCGCCTGCTGCGCGGTGCGGGGCTCATCGGCGCGCTTCCCGGTGCGGCGCGGCGCGCGCTCGCCCTTCTGCCGCCCGACGGCGCCGCTCCGCCCGCCATCCCGCTTCCGCCGCTTTCCCCGCCGCGGCCGGCCCGCTGGCCGTGGCTGGCGCTCGGTGCGGCGCTGGGGGCTGGCGCGATGGCGCTCCTCGGCTGAGCGGACCCTGCCGATTGGCAGCCGGCAGCGGCGCCGCTAGGGGCGGGAGCATGCTCGCCGGCAGGCGCCTCCTTCTCGTCATCGGCGGCGGCATTGCCGCCTACAAGGCGCTCGAGCTCATCCGACTCGTCCGCGCGCAAGGGGGCCACGTCACCCCCGTGCTCACGCGGGCGGCGCAGCAGTTCATCACCCCGCTTGCCGCCGCCGCGCTCGCCGAGACGCGCGCCTACACCGAGCTCTTCGACCTCGACGACGAGGCCGAGATGGGCCACATCCGCCTCTCCCGCGCGGCCGATCTCGTCCTCGTCTGCCCGGCGACCGCCGATCTCATGGCCAGGATGGCGGCGGGCCTCGCCGACGACCTCGCCTCCACCCTGCTTCTTGCCACCGACACGCCGGTCATGGTGGCGCCGGCCATGAACGTCCGCATGTGGGAGCACCCGGCAACGCAGGCCAATGTGGCGACCCTCCGGCGCCGGGGGGTGACGGTTCTCGAACCCGATGTCGGCCCCATGGCCTGCGGCGAGCATGGCCCGGGCCGCCTGCCCGAGCCCCCGGCCATTCTCGCGGCCATCGCCGCAGCGCTCGCACCCGGCGCGGGGCCGCTTGCCGGCCGCCATGCCCTCGTGACGGCCGGCCCCACGCACGAGCCGATCGACCCGGTGCGCTACCTCGCCAACCGCTCCTCGGGCCGCCAGGGCTTCGCCATTGCCCAGGCGCTCGCTGCCCGCGGCGCCCGCGTCACGCTCGTCGCCGGCCCGGTCGCGCTGCCGACGCCGCCGGGCGTCACCCGCGTGGATGTCGAGACCGCGCGGGAGATGGAGGCCGCCGTTTTCGCCGCTCTTCCGGCCGACCTTGCCGTGATGGTGGCCGCCGTTGCCGACTGGCGCGTCGAGCCGGCGGCGGCCAAGCTCGCCAAGGGGGAGGTGGCGCCGGCCCTCGCGCTCGTCGAGAACCCCGACATCCTCGCCCGCCTGGCCGCGCCGGGCCCGCACCGCCCCGCGCGGGTGGTGGGATTTGCCGCCGAGACGCACGACCTCCTTGCCCGCGCCAAGGCCAAGCTGGCGCGCAAGGGCTGCGACATGATCGTCGCCAACGACGTCTCGGGCGACGTGATGGGCGGCAGCCGCAACGCCGTCCACCTCGTGACGGCCGAGGGCGTGGAGAGCCTGCCGGAAGGGACGAAGGAGGAAGTGGCCGCCCGGCTTGCCGACCGCCTGGCCCGCTGGTTCGCACCCGCATGAGCGCGCCCGTCCTCCGCATTGCCCGCCTGCCCCACGGGCAGGGCCTGCCGCTTCCGGCCTACCAGACCGCCGGCGCGGCCGGCATGGACGTGTGTGCTGCCGAGGACCTCGAGCTCGCCCCCGGCGCTCGCGCGGCCGTCGCGACCGGCCTCAAGGTGGCGGTGCCGGAGGGCTTCGAGCTCCAGGTCCGCGCCCGCTCGGGCCTTGCGCTTGCCGACGGGCTTGCCGTGCTCAACGCGCCGGGCACGGTCGACTCCGACTATCGCGGCGAACTCAAGGTGATCCTCGCCAATCTCGGCGCAGCGCCGGTTGCGATCGCCCGCGGCATGCGGATTGCCCAGCTTGTCGTGGCCCCCGTCGTGCGCGCGGCGGTCGAGGAAGTGGCCGAACTCGAGCCGACCGCGCGGGGGGAGGGCGGCTTCGGCTCGACCGGGCGGGCATGACCCTCTCTGACCTCGAGCTCGAGCGCTACGCCCGCCACATCGTGCTTCCCGAAGTGGGCGGCGCCGGCCAGGCGCGGCTCAAGGCCGCGGCGGTGGCGGTGGTGGGGGCGGGCGGGCTCGGCTCGGCAGCACTTCCCTGCCTGGCCGCCGCTGGCGTGGGGCAGCTCACCATCGTGGACGACGATTGCGTCGCCCTCTCCAACCTCCAGCGCCAGACGCTCTACGCCACGGCCGACATCGGCCGGCCGAAGGCCGAGGTGGCGGCCGAGCGGCTGGCCGCGCTCAACCCCCATGTGTGCATCTTGGCGCGCGCGGAGCGGCTGACCGAGGCGAACGCCGCGGCCCTTCTTGCCGGCCATGACCTCGTGCTCGACGGCACCGACAGCTTCGCCGCCCGCGCGGTCGTCAACCGCGCCTGCGTCGCCCTCGGCCTCCCGCTGGTGGCGGCCGCCATGGGCCGGTTCGAGGGCCAGCTCGGGGTCTTCGCCGGCCACCTGGCCGATTCGCCCTGCTGGGCCTGCTTTGCCGGCGCGGCCGAGGACCGGCCGGGCGAGACCTGCGCGGCGCGCGGGGTTCTCGGCGCGCTCGCGGGCGTGATGGGGAGCCTGCAGGCGCTCGAGGCCATCCGCCTCCTGACCGGCTTTGCCGCCCGCCCGCCGGGCGAGCTTGCGCTCTTCGACGCCCTGACGCTGTCCCTCCGTCGCATCCGCGTGCCGAAGGATCCGGCGTGCCCGGTCTGCTCCTCGTCCTGACCGCGCGCGAAGGCCCGCGTGCCGCAGCCGCGCTCGAGGCGGCGGCGGTTGCAGCCGCGCTCGGCCGGCCGGTTGCGGTGCTGCTGAAGGGCCCCGACTTCACCGACTGTCCCCGCCTGGCCGCGCTCCGGGAGCTTGGCGCCGAGCTCTCCGCCTGCCAGGCGGCGATGGCGGAGGCGGGCGTCGCGGCGGCGGATCTGCCTGCCGGAGTCGCGCCGCGCGGGCTCGTCGCCGTCATGGCCGGGCGGGAAGACTGGCAGCTGCTCGTCGCCTGAGGCGGGCGTGAGAGGAATGGCCGGCCGTCAGCGCGGGCCGCTGTCGCGCAGCTGCCGGTTGCGGAAGGCGTAGAGCGCAAGCGCGAGGCAGCCGGCCGCGCCCAGCCAGTAGGGGAGCGCCGGGACAAGCTCGTAGAGGCCGATGCCAATGGCCGGCGCAGCGACGAAACAGGCGCCGTTGACGGCGGTGACCGCGCCCGCGACCGCGCCCTGGTCGGCGCGGTTGACGGCAAGCGACGCCCCGGCAGTGAAGCCCGGCCGCGTCATGCCGAAGCCCGCCGACTGGAGGGCGAAGGCGATGACGAGGGCATGGAAATCGTGCGCAAGCGCGATCCCCGCCGTGCCGGCGGCGGCCACCAGCGCGCCCCAGCGCATGAGCTGCGAAGGAGTCATGGCGAAGAGGCGCACGATGCCCCACTGGGCCAGGAGCGTCGCGGCGGCGCCGGCCATGAAGGCAAGCCCGATGAGCTTGGCCGACTCGCCTGCGGCGGCGCCACCCGCGAGCCGGTCGATGATGAGAAAGCCGAGCGCCTGGCCGGTTGCCGCCTGGAGCGAGCCGGTGGCAAAGCCGTAGATCATGAAGGCGCGCACGCGCGTGTCGAACACCGAGACGCGCCGCCGCTCGCCCGATTCGCTCGCGGCTTCCGCGGCAAGCACGTGCGCCGAGGAGGGTGCGCCGCCGACCGAAGCGATGGAGGCTGCGGCCCCCCGGCCGCCGCCGGGCGGCGGGGCATGGGTCGGGTCGTCGTCGGGCAGGCCCCGGCGCACGAGGAGGGCGACGACGGCGGCCACGCCGGCGAAGGCGAACATGGGCCCCGAGAGGCCGACTCCAGGGAGGATGAAGAAGGGGGCGACCGCCGGGCCGACGATGGTGCCGAGCCCGAAGGCCGAGGAGAGGAGCGCGAGCGCGTTGGTGCGCTCGGCCGGGGTCGTGCGGCTGGCGACGAAGGCCTGGGCGGCCGGGTTGGCGGCCGAGCCAAACACGCCGAAGAGCGCGCGCGCCAGCGTGAAGAGGGCGAAGGTGACCAGAGGCGCGATGAGGCCGCGCAGGCCGGCGAGGATGACGAGGGCGCACAGCAGCATCGAGAGCCCGAAGCCGCCGAGACCCACGAGGAGCAGCAGCCGGCGGCCGCGCCGGTCGGAGCGCAGCGCCCAGTAGGGGGCGGAGAAGGTCCAGATGAGGGCCGAGAGCGAGAAGACGAGCGCAATCCCCATGTCGGGGATCCGGATGGCCCGGCCGATGACCGGCAGCACCGACTGGAGGGCGGTGTTGCCTGCCGCTGTCACGAGAAGCGCCGCGAAGACGAGGGCGAAGTGGGTGCGCGGCAGGCTGGCGGGTGTCACGGACATGCTGCTAGGCGCCCGCCGGCACGCAGTTCAAGGAGGGAGGATCCATGCGTCTCTACGACAGCCTCGGCCCCAATCCGCAGGTGGTGCGCACCTTCATGGCCGAGAAGGGCATCGCGCTGGAGAGGGTGCCCGTCGACATCATGGGGGCCGAGAACCGGGGCGAGGCCTTCCGCGCCATCAACCCCCTCGGCCAGCTCCCGGCGCTTGCGCTCGACGACGGCACCGTCGTCACCGAGGTGACCGCCATCTGCGAGCTCCTCGAGGAGCTTCACCCGGAGCCGCCGCTCCTCGGCAGAACGCCCGCCGAGCGGGCCGAGACCCGGATGTGGCTGCGCCGTTTCGATCTCCTCGTCATCGAGCCCTTCACGCTCGGCTTCCGCGCCACGGTCGCGCGCGACTTCTTCAGCCCCCGGCTCCCGCTGCTTTCGCAGGCCGCCGGGGCCGAGATGCTCGCGCACTGGGCCGACCGCCTGCGCGTGCTCGACGGGCTGCTCGCCGGCCGCGCCTTTGTCTGCGGCGACCGCTTCAGCCTTGCCGACATTCCGCTCGGCTGCTTCCTCCGCTTCGCGCCGGCCGCCGGCGTGCCGCTGCCCGAGGGGCTTGCCTTCGTGCCGCCCTGGCTCGAGCGGCTCGATGCCCGCGGCACCTTCGCCGCCTAGCCCGCCGGGCTCGACGGCGCGGGAACGACGGCCCGCCGCGCCTGCCACAGGCAGGCCGCGATGATGACGAGCGCGCCAAGAAGGGTCCGCCACGACAGCGGCTCGGCGAAGAAGATCCAGCCGAACAGCGCTGCCCAGAAGAGCGCCGTGTACTCGAACGGGGCAAGCGTCTGCGCCTCGGCGCGGGCATAGGCGCGGGCGATGAACTGGAGCGCAACCGCGCCTGCGAGGCCCGCCCCCAGCACCAGCGGCCAGTCCGCGGGGGCGGGCACGCGCCCCTCGGGCAGCAGC
Organism: Thermaurantiacus tibetensis; assembly: GCF_015354055.1. Lineage (GTDB taxonomy): Bacteria > Pseudomonadota > Alphaproteobacteria > Sphingomonadales > Sphingomonadaceae > Thermaurantiacus > Thermaurantiacus tibetensis. The sequence continues at coordinate 71,048 of NZ_JACHTM010000002.1, read as the reverse complement.
AGGACGAAGGGCAGCAGCAGCGCCGCCGGGATGACGGCCCCGAGGATGCTGAGGATCGAGGGGCCGTCGCGGCTGGCCCGCGCCCGCATGAGGACGATGGAACCGGCGTAGCTCGCCGCCGAGACGAGGACCGCGCCCACGCCGAGCAGGCGCTCGCGCGGGATCGCGCTGACATCGGTGCCGACGGCCACCAGCACGCCGGCAAAGCCGGCGAGGATGGCAAGCAGGCTTCCCGCCTCCAGCCGTTCGCCAAGGAACAGGGCGGCAAGCGGCGGGATCATCAGTGGTGCCACGAAGGCGAAGGTGACCGCCTCGGCGAGCGGCAGGACGGTCAGGGACCAGAAGAAGAAATAGGCCGCGGCCGCGATCAGTACCCCGCGCAGCAGGTGGGGCGCGAGCATGTCCCGGCGCACCGGCGGGCGCCCCTCGCGCCACCAGAAGGGCAGGATGAAGACGAGCGCGGCAATGTAGCGCCAGAAGGTGGCGGCGACGGCAGGGTTGGTGAGCACGAGCGCCTTCATGATGGCGTCCATGGCGCAGAAGACGGCGATGCCGAAGAGGTAGAGGAGGATCGGCCCGCCGCGCATGGCCTCCCGCTCGCGGCCGCTCGCGAGGATTGCAAGCCCCCGGAAAAGGGGATTAAGGGGGTCCGCTTTCCGCGTGCTTGCGCGGCCTTGGCGCGGCGCGCGGCCTCATGGGGCAAGGAGTGACACATGGCAAAGCTTCTGGGCAATCTCTGGAACGCGGTGGGGCTTGGCGGCCTTCTCGCGATCATCGTGCTGTGGGGCTTCCACGGCGACAATCCCGCCCTCGTCAACGGGATCTTCCGCTTCCTCCACGTGCTGCTCGGCATCATGTGGATCGGCCTTCTCTACTATTTCAACTTCGTGCAGATCCCGACGATGCCCAAGGTTCCGGCCGAGCTGAAGCCAGGCGTTTCCAAGTACATCGCGCCGGAGGCCCTGTTCTGGTTCCGCTGGGCGGCGCTGTTCACGGTGGTGACCGGCCTCGTCATCGCGCTCCTCAACAACTATCTCGTCGAGGCGCTTACCCTCTCGCCCGGCTACCGCGTGATCGGGCTCGGCATGTGGCTTGCGCTCGTCATGGCGTTCAACGTCTGGTTCGTGATCTGGCCCAACCAGAAGAAGGCGCTCGGCATCGTCGAGGCGGATGCCGACACCAAGGCCAAGGCGGCGACGACCGCGATGATCTTCAGCCGCACCAACACGGTGCTTTCGCTGCCCATGCTCTGGTGCATGGTGAGCCAGGGCGCGCTCGGCGGCGTCTGACCCGCCGCCGGCCGGCTCAGGCGAGGTAGGCCGCGCTGGTCTTCGCGGCCACCTCGTCGGCCGTCACGCCGGGCGCCAGCTCGACGAGGCGGAAGGGGCTGCCCTTTCGGTCCGGCCGCTCGAAGACCGCAAGGTCGGTGATGATCACGTCGACGCAGTTCCTGCCGGTCAGCGGCAGGGTGCAGCGGGGCACGAACTTCGGCCGTCCGGCCCTGTCGACATGCTCCATCATCACGACGATCCGCGGCGTGCCGGCCACGAGGTCCATCGCCCCGCCCATCCCCTTCACCATCTTCCCCGGCACCATCCAGTTGGCGAGATCGCCGTTCTCCGCCACTTCCATCGCCCCCAAGATGGAAAGGTCCATGTGGCCGCCGCGGATCATCGCGAAGCTGTCGGCGCTCGAGAAGTAGCTGGTGCGCGGAAGCTCGGTCACCGTCTGCTTCCCGGCATTGATGAGGTCGGGGTCTTCCTCCCCCTCGAAAGGAAAGGGGCCCATGCCCAGCATCCCGTTCTCGGACTGGAGCGTGATGTCGACTCCTTCGGGCACGTGGTTGGCAACGAGCGTCGGCATGCCGATGCCGAGGTTGACGTAGAAGCCGTCCTTCAGTTCCCGGGCCGCGCGCGCGGCCATCTCGTCACGGGTCCAGGGCATCGGTTTCCTCCTTGGGTGTCCAGCGCGCCGCCTCGGGCACCACGTCGTCGAGCGTCAGCGGCGGGTCATTCCAGCGGCCGTACATGGGGTTGGGGATGAGGAACCAGCGCTCGCCCCAGAGCGGGCCGAAGACGGTCGCGGCAACACGCGTGCGCTCGGCCGGCGGCCGGCGGCTGCCGTCGGGGGCGAAGTCGATGGCATCGGCGAAGTCGCCCATCTGGTCGCCCACCTGCGCCAGCACGCAGAAACGCTCGGCGATCGCCACGCGGCGCGCGTGCTTGCGGCTGCTGCCGTCGGCATCGCCCTCGAGCCAGAGCGTGTCGCCGTGCACCGCCTCGCCGAAGCCCAGCCGCGCGAGCGCCCGCACCGTTGCCGCCGCATGGGCTGCCGAGCGGTTCGAGTTGAACACCGGCGTGATGCCGAGCTTCCGCAGCGCCTCGACCGCCGCGACCGCGCCCGGCACCGCGACGAGGCGGTCGCCGCCGTCCTTTTCCCACCGGGCCCAGCGCTTCGGATCGAAGGCGGCTGCCCGCCGCACCTGGTCGGCCTGCGCGCCCATGTTCCACACCAGCGTCTCGTCGATGTCGAAGACGACGGCCGGGCGGCGGAAGGTCAGGTCGCAGTCGCGCATGCGGGCCCGCCCGCCTTCCACCTCGCGCACGATCGCGCTCTCGAACCCGGAGCCGAAGTAGAGGTTGCCGAGCCGGGACTCCGCCTTGTCGACAAGCGCCCGGAAGCTGGCCTCGGCGAGCATCGCGGCTTCGGCCGTGCCGTAGGTCCAGGTGGTCGCCTGAAGCGCGGGCGAGACGGGCGCGGCCGCAGCCGGCGGCGGGGGTGCCGGGCGCGCGGCGGGGGCTGTCGCACAGGCACCAAGCAGCAGGGCAAGGCCGAGCGCGGCCGCCCCCGCCTTCCGCCTGGCCTCCGGCCGCCCGGTCTCCCATGCCGCCATCACCGCCTCCTCAGGCTGCCGGCCGCGCCCTCACCGTGCGCTGCTCGATGCGCTTCTCGAAGCTGCCCCGGAACAGCCGGTCCACGAAGACGGAGGGCGTGTGGATGCAGTCGGGGTCGAGCGCGCCGTCGGGCACCAGCTCCTCGACTTCCGCCACCGTCACCCGGCCGGCGGTTGCCGCCATCGGATTGAAGTTGCGCGCCGTCTTCCGGTAGACGAGGTTGCCGAAGCGGTCTCCCTTCCAGGCCTTGACGATGGCGAGATCCGCCCGGATCCCGCGCTCGAGGATGTAGGTCTCGCCGTCGAACTCCTTGTGCTCCTTGCCTTCGGCGACGACCGTTCCGACGCCCGTCTTCGTGTAGAAGCCCGGGATCCCGGCGCCGCCTGCGCGCATCCGCTCGGCAAGCGTGCCCTGCGGGCAGAACTCGAGCTCGAGCTCGCCGGCGAGATACTGGCGCTCGAATTCCCGGTTCTCGCCGACGTAGGAGGAGATCATCTTCCTGACCTGCCGGCTTTCGAGCAGGAGACCGAGGCCGAAGCCATCGACGCCCGCATTGTTGGAGACGATGGTGAGGTCCTTCACGCCCGAGTCGCGGATGGCGGCGATGCAGTTCTCCGGGATTCCGCACAGCCCGAACCCGCCGGCCACGATCGTCATGCCGTCGAACAGGAGCCCTTCGAGTGCTTCCGCCGCGTTCGCGAAGACCTTGTTGGCCACCCCGTTCTCCCTTGCCGATTCGTGCCGTTGACCGGCCCCTAGCGCCCGGCGAGAGGCGTTTCCAATGCCCGAGCCCCTCTATCTCGCCCGCCACGCCGAAACCGTCCACAACCGCGCCCGGCGGATGCAGGGCAACGCGGCGGTGACGCCGCTGACGCTCGCCGGCATCCGCCAGGCCGATGCCATGGGTGCAGCGCTTGCGGCCCATTTCCGCACCTCGGGCGAGCCGGTGCCGCCGCTCTGGTCATCCCCCGCCCCGCGCGCGCTCCAGACGGCGGCGATCGTCGCCGACCATCTCGGCATCGACTGGTTCGCCGTCCGCCAGGATGCCCGCCTTCGCGAGATCGAGGTCGGCCACTGGACCGGCCGCGACTATGCCGAGATCATCGCGCGCGAAGGCCCCATCCTCGACGAGGCGCGCCGCCTGTTCCGGATGCCCATTCCCGGCGGCGAACATTATGCCGACATCGCCGCCCGCCTTGCCGACTGGCTGGCGGACATGGCCGGCGCGCCCGCGATCGTCATCAGCCATGGCATGACGGCGCGCGTCCTGCGCGGCCTGCTCGTCGGTGGCCTGCCTTACGAAGGCGTGCCCATCGCCGAAGACGTGCCGCAGGGCTCGATCGTCCGGATTGCCGACGGCGCCGAGACCCTGCTCCTCACCGGGGCAGGCAGCATCGGGCCCCGGGTCGCCTGAGCGCAGCCGCAAGCCGCTCCCAGCGGGCAGGTTTCGGGACGCTGCGACCGTCCAGCGCCATTGGCTCGGCTGCCCCGGGGCATTGACCGAATCCGGACGCCGCCCCGCGCGGGCTTGGGCGGACATCGACCCGGAAGGCCGCACCCGGGCCTTGGCTCCCAGGCATCGGCGAAAGGAGCCGCGCCACCCGGGTGGCGCGGCCCCTCGCCCCCCCGCTGAGGTCCGTCAGGCCCGGGCGAGCCGCCGCCGCCGCGCCATGCCGCCGACGAGGCCGAAGCCGGCGATCAGCATCGCCCAGGTCGCCGGCTCGGGGATCACGCCCCCCGAGGGGAAGATCGCCGACAGGGCGAAATTGTCGATCCCCCAGCTCTCGTCAAGCCCGCCCTGGAAGCCGGCGCCGCCGAAGCGGATGGCAAGGCTGAAGTTTAGCGCCGTGTGCGGGAAGAGAAACTCGTAGCGCACCACCGTGTCGGGCCATACCGAATTGTAGCCGAGATTGGTCCCGGTCGAGATGACCGTGCCCGGCCCCACGTCGAACACCGTGCCCGAGGCGTTGTTCACCGTCCACTGGTAGCTCTGGCCGGCGAAGTCGACGAAGAGGATGTCGGGCGCCACCGTGCCGTTGACCGAATCCCAGCTGTCGATGAAGGCGATGTCGAACTTCAGGCGCAGATGGGTGTGGGCGCCAAGGCCGAACACCTGTAGCGTGGTCGTGCCGCTGGTGTCGTTGCGCAGCATCTTCGTGCCCATGCCCGGAAAGCCGACCGCGGACTGGATCGAACTTCCCCCATAGGAGACGGCAAGGATACCGAATGGGAATGGCCCCGGGGTCTCGAACTCGCTCGTCTCGAAGGTCGTCGACCAGACATTCTGCTCGGCAGCGAGCCCGGGCGCTGCCACCAGCAGCGCCGCCGAGGCCAGGGCTCCATGCAGCTTCATTGTTCCGCCTCCGTTGTAAACCAGCGCGAACACGTGCAAGTTTCGTGCCAAGGCCATCACATGCGTGAAATCAATGGGTTGCGCGCTTGCTAGGGTCCGGCTCTGTCAAACATTTTGACAGTTCTCCGCCATCACATGGCGAATGCCGGCGGCGGCCGGTCTTCCGCGCGCCGCTGCGAGCGCCTATCTGACGGCCGTGGACACGCCGCTCATGCCCATCCCCGGCCCGGTCGAGCCGGTGCCCGTGCCGCGCGCGCCGGCGCCGCGCGCCGATGGCCTTGTCGATCTCGTCGGCCTCGACCGGGCCGCCATCGCCGCTGCCCTCGTCGAGGCCGGCCTCGTCACCCCGCGCGAGGCCCGGATGCGCGCGCGCCAGCTCTGGCACTGGATCTACAGCCGCGGCGCGACCGACTTCGCGGCCATGACCGATCTCGCCAAGCCGCTGCGGCAGGCGCTTGTCCGCCACTTCACCGTCGGCCGGCCCGAGGTGGTGGATGCCCTCGTCTCGGCGGACGGCACGCGCAAGTGGCTGCTGCGTTCGGGCGGCGAGACGTATGAGGCGGTGTTCATCCCCGACGCCGACCGGGGCACGCTCTGCGTCTCCTCGCAGGTGGGCTGCACGCTCAACTGCCGCTTCTGCCACACCGGGACCATGAAGCTCGTCAGGAACCTGACCGCAGGCGAGATCGTGGGGCAGGTGCTTCTCGCACGCGATGCGCTCGGCGAATGGCCGAGCAAGCCGGAGGGGCGGCTCCTCACCAACATCGTCATGATGGGCATGGGCGAGCCGCTCTACAATTTCGACAACGTGCGCGATGCGCTGCGCGTGGTGATGGATGGCGAGGGCCTCGCGCTCTCGAAGCGGCGGATCACGCTCTCGACCTCGGGCGTGGTGCCCATGATGGCGCGCGCCGGCGAGGAGATCGGGGTGAACCTTGCCGTCTCGCTCCACGCGGTCAGGAAGGAGGTGCGCGACGAGATCGTGCCCCTCAATCGCAAGTGGGGCATTCCCGAGCTGCTCGAGGCCTGTGCCGCCTATCCGGGAGCCAACAACGCCCGGCGGATCACCTTCGAGTACGTCATGCTCGACGGGGTGAACGATTCGGATGCGGACGCGCGCGAGCTGGTGCGCCTCATCCGCGCTTACCGGATTCCGGCCAAGGTGAACCTCATCCCCTTCAACCCGTGGCCAGGAAGCCCTTACGCCTGCTCGCCCGACGCGCGGATCGCCCGCTTCTCCGCGATCATCTTCGAAGCCGGCATCTCGGCGCCCGTGCGCACGCCCCGCGGGCGGGACATCATGGCCGCCTGCGGCCAGCTGAAGTCCGCGTCCGAGCGCCTGTCCCGGGCCGAGCTTGCCGCCCGCGCGGCCGAGAAGGAGGCCGCGTGGTGACCCGGCACGTTCGGGAGGGCGGCTAGCGCTTCCGGGCGGTCTCGGCCGGCTTCATGGGCACGAACCGCCCCAGCCCGCAGCTTGCGCCCGTGTTGGGGCCGATGCCGGGGATGATCACCGTGATGATGTCGACGTTGCAGAGCAGGTTGAGCGAGGTCTGGTAGCCGAAGCTCTCCTGGAAGCCGAGCTGCGGGCACTTCGCCGGAAGGGTGTTGCGGAACACCTGGCCGTTGTCGAGCACGAAGTCGATGACCTGGTCCGAGAGCACCCGGGTCTCGCGGATGCGGTTGAGCTGGATGCAGTCCTGCGGTTCGCCGGCGGGAACCCAAGCGGACATCAGCGCCGCGCGTCGCTCTGCCCGCCCTTGCGCCGAGGCCGCTGTCGCGACCAGCAGTGCTGCCGCGAGGCTGGCTGCGGTCTTGCGGGAGATGCTCATGACGTCGTCTCCTCTTGCCCCCCAGTGCTCCCTTGCGCGGGTCGGCTGAACGCGGGCTTGACGCGGCGCGGCGTCTTCTGGGGCTTGGTCGTGGTCTTGTCGGGAAAGCGGCAGTCCTGCGCCACGGGGCAGCGCCAGCATTCGGGCGCGCGCGCCTTGCAGAGGTAGCGGCCATGAAGGATGAGGAGGTGGTGCGCGGCCTTCGCCCAGCGCTTCGGCACGCGGGCCACGAGATCGCGCTCGACGGCCTCGGGCGTCGTTCCGGCTGAAAGCCCGATCCGCCGTGCGACGCGGAAGACGTGGGTGTCGACTGCGAGCGTCGGTTCGCCGAAGGCCTCGTTCAGAACGACGTTCGCGGTCTTGCGCCCCACGCCGGGGAGCGCCTCGAGGCTCGCCCGGTCGCGCGGCACCTCGCCGCCGTGCTTCTCGAGAAGAAGGCGCGAGAGCGCGTGGACGTTCGCGGCCTTGGCCCGCCAGAGGCCGATGGTGCGGATGTGCGCGGCAATCCCCTCCTCGCCGAGCGCGACCATCTTCTCGGGCGTGTCGGCCACTGCGAACAGCCGCTTCGTCGCCTTGTTGACGCCGGCGTCGGTCGCCTGGGCCGAGAGCACGACCGCCACGAGGAGCGTGTAGGGGCTGGTGTAGTGGAGCTCGGTTGCCGGCGCCGGGTTGGCGGCACCGAGGGCATCGAAGATGCGTTTCACCCGCATGGCCGACAGCGGCCGGGCGTTCGCACCGCCCGCGGCGCGGCTCTCGGCCGGTTCCCCCCCGCCAGCGCCGCGCGCGCTCCTGCCCTCTCGCCCGGCCTTGTCCCGCGCCGTGCGAGCCGGTCTCGTCACCTTGCCGCGTAGCGGAGCGTCCATGTCCCTGCTAGGCCACAGCCCATGGCAGACGGCAAGCCGCCCCTCTTCCTTGACCTCCACCTCTGGCCCAACCGGTCCATGAACCCGCGCCACGTGCCTCTCGTGCTGGGCGGGGTGGGGCTCGTCTTCGCGCTCCTTGCGTTGCGCTTCCTGCTGCTGGGCGCCTGGCCGATCCTGCCGTTCCTTCTTGCCGACCTGCTGCTCCTCGGCTGGGCGCTCAGAGCCTCCTTCCGCTCGGGCGAGGCAGCCGAGCATCTCCGGCTTGATGCCGAGGCGCTCGAGCTCGTCCGCGTGAGCCCGCTCGGCGCCCGCCAGCGCCACCGGCTGCAGCCGCTGGCCGTCCGGGTCGAGCTCGAGCGCTTCCCCGATTCGCGCAACCGGCTCTGGCTCGCCAGCCGCGACCGGAGGCTCGCCGTCGGCAGCTTCCTCTCGGCGGCCGAGCGCGAGGCGCTCGCCCGCGAGATCGAGGCCGGGCTTGCCCGCTGGCGGTCCGGCCGGCCGCGCCAGCCCTAGCCGCGCGCAAGCCGGGCGATGGCGGCCGCCGTCTCGCCGGGCGCGGTCAGCGGCAGGTCGTGCCCCGACTCGATCACCACCATCTGCCAGCCGAGCCCTTCCGCCTGCGCGCGGCCGGCGGCCGGCCCGGCCATGCTGTTGGCGGCTGCCGCCACATAGGCCTTCGGCAGGCTGGCGAAGCGGGCAGGGAGCGGCGGCAATGGCTCGATGAGCGAGCGCCAGGGCATCGGAGTCGTCCGCCGCCTGGCCCAGGCATGGGCCGGATGGCCTTCGGGCACGTCGAAGGTGGCAGGGTCCGGCGCCGGCAGGGCGAGGCCGTCCACCAGCGTCGCCTCCGCTGCCGCGACGGCCTCGTCAGGCAGGCCATGGGTCAGCGCCTGGCCTTCCACCACCGGCACGCCATCGAGCGAGACGTAGCGCGAGATTTCGGGATGCGCGGTTGCGAGCGCGGCCGGAAGCGCGCCGTAGCTATGGCCCACGATCGTCACGTCGGTCATCTCTTCGGCGTCGAGCACGGCGAGGAGGTCGGCGGCGTGCTGGGCAAGCCCGGTCTCGGCCGAGAGCAGGTGCGCCCGCTCGCCGAGCCCGGTGAGGGTGGGGGCGACCACCCGAAAGCCCGCGCCGCGCAGCGCGTCGGCCACGTGCCGCCAGCACCAGCCGCCGTGCCAGGCCCCGTGCACCAGCAGGATCTCAGCCATCTTCCTCCCTCCACCAGTCGAACGCCCGGGCCTGGTGCGCCTCCACTAACCGCCGCGCTTCGGGCCCCTCGAACGGCCCCTCCCACGGATCGTGGGACTTGGAAAGCCACCAGCCCTGGCCGGGAATGCCGTCCGCCTGCCGCACCACCAGCACGGCCAACTCGGGCCGGCCCGCGCCGCGCTGCCGCGCATCCACCTCCTCGAGCGCGGCGCAGAGCTGGCCCACGTCGAACCGCCGGAAGGGCAGGCCGAACCAGGCGAAGACCTCGCCGTAGCTGATGGCGCGCCCCGCCTTCGCGCGCAGCACGAGGAGGGCTTCCAGCTCGTCCACCGGAAAGAGCGGCATGGGTGCGGGGCTAGCAGGCAGGAAGCGCGTCGGCTATCGGCGGCAATCCAGATGCGAGCCTTCCCCGAGACGCGGCTGCGCCGCAACCGCCGCACGCCCTGGCTTCGCGCGATGGTGCGCGAGACGGTGCTGACTCCTGCCAACCTGCTCTGGCCCGTGTTCGTGACCGCTGGCGCCGAGCCTGAGCCCATCGCCACCATGCCCGGCGTCGTGCGCCACCCGCTGGCGGGCCTCGGCGCCATCGCGCGAGAAGCCGCAAGCCTCGGCATCCCGGCGATCGCCCTCTTCCCCAACACGCCAGGTGAGCTGCGCACCGACGACGGCCGCGAGGCGCTCAACCCCGACAACCTCGTCTGCCGCGCGATCGCCGAGCTCAAGGCCGCGACCGACGCCGTCGGGGTCATGACCGACGTCGCGCTCGACCCCTACACCGCCCACGGTCACGACGGCCTCGTCGATGCTGCGGGCCGGGTCCTGAACGATGCCACGGTCGAGGTGCTCGTCGGCCAGGCCCTGAACCAGGCGCGGGCCGGGGCCGACATCCTTGCTCCCTCCGACATGATGGACGGCCGCATCGGCGCCATCCGCCGCGCGCTCGAGGCCGAGGGCTTCCCCGAAGTTCACCTCATGGCCTATTCCGCGAAATATGCGAGCGGCTTCTACGGCCCCTTCCGCGACGCGGTGGGGGCGGCCGGGCGCCTCAAGGGGGACAAGGCGACCTACCAGATGGACCCGGCCAACGCCCGCGAGGCGCTCGCGGAGGTTGCCCTCGATCTTGCCGAGGGCGCCGACAGCGTCATGGTGAAGCCGGGCCTTGCCTATCTCGACGTGGTGAAGGCGGTGGCCGGCCGCTTCGATGCGCCGGTCTTCGCCTACTGCGTCTCGGGCGAATATGCGATGGTCGAGGCCGCCGTCGCTGCCGGGATGCTGGCGCGCGAGGCGGTCGTGCCCGAGATGCTCCTCGCCTTCCGCCGCGCCGGTGCCGCGGGCGTCCTCACCTATCATGCGCCGTTCGCCGCGCGGCTCCTCGGTGCCTGACCGCGCATGACCGACTTCTCCGCCCTGCTTGCGCCCGACCGGGGCGAGGCCGCGGTTGCGATCCGTGCCGTGAACGAGACGGGCTTTCCCGCCTTTCGCGCCCGGCTGGGCCCGGCCGCGCAGGCCGCTGTCGATGGCGCAGGCTTCCGCGGCCGCGCCGACCAGGCGCTCGTGCTGCCTGACGGGGAGGGCTGGTTCCTCGCGCTCGGCACCGGGCCTGCCGATGGCCCACCGGGGCGCTGGACGCTGGCTGCCGCTGCCGCCGCCCTTCCCGAGGGCAGCTACCGCTTCGACGGGCCGCTCTCCCCGCTTGCGCTCCACGGCTGGCTCATGGCCCAGCACCGCTTCACCCGCTACCGCAAGGCACCCGACGCGCGCGGGCCTCGCCGGCTTCTGGTGCCCGAGCCGGCGGCGATTGCGCCGGCCGTGGCCGAGGCGGAGGCTGCAGCGCTCGTCCGCGACCTCGTCGACACCCCGGCCGAGGACATGGGCCCGGCCGAGCTCGAGGCGGCGGTGCGCGCGCTTGCCGAGACCACGGGCGCGCGCGTCGAGGCGGTCGCCGGCGAGGCTCTCCTCGAGCGGAACCTGCCCGCGGTGCACGCCGTGGGCCGGGCCAGCCCGCGGCGGCCGCGGCTTCTCACACTCGCCTGGGGCGAGCCGCAGCACCCGCTCGTCGCCCTCGTCGGCAAGGGGATCACCTTCGACACCGGCGGCCTCAACCTGAAGCCTGGCAACGCCATGGCGCTGATGAAGAAGGACATGGGCGGCGCGGCCCATGCGCTTGCCCTCGCCCGCCTCGTGATCGGCGCGCGCCTGCCGGTCCGCGTCCTTCTCGTCATCGCGACGGCCGACAACGCCGTCTCCGGCAACGCCCTTCGCCCGGGCGACGTCATCGCCACGCGCAAGGGGCTCAGCGTCGAGGTGGGCAACACCGATGCCGAGGGCCGTCTCGTGCTTGCCGATGCGCTGACGCTCGCCGGCGAGGCGGGGCCTGCCCTCATCCTCGACTTCGCAACCCTGACCGGTGCGGCGCGCGTCGCCCTCGGGCCGGACCTCCCGGCGCTGTTCGTAAACGACGAGACGCTGGCCACCGACCTGCTCGCAGCAGCGACCGAGGTCGAGGATCCGCTCTGGCGGCTGCCGCTCTGGGCTCCCTACCGCGAGATGCTCCGCTCGACCGTCGCCGACCTCGGCAACGTGCCCGAAGGCAGCTTCGCCGGCGCGATTGCGGGCGCCCTGTTCCTCACCCATTTCCTGCCCGACGCCGTGCCCTGGGCGCACCTCGACCTCTACGCGTGGAACGGGACGGCCCGCCCGGGCCGCCCGAAGGGCGGGGCCGCGATGGGCCTTTTCGCCGCCTTCCGCCTCATCGCGCGGCGGTTCGGGGGTGGATGAGGGCGAGGGCATGAGCGGAATGGCGGGCCGGAGGAGCCGTATCAGCGGGCGACGTTTCGCCGCGCCGCTGTCGCCCCTGGACCCTCGCATCGCCCCGTGGCGCCCCGATCTTGCCGACATCGCGCTCGCCGGGCTCGTCGCGGTGCCCCATTATGCGGCACCTGTGCTGCGCAGCGTGGCCGCGGAATCGGCCATGCTCCACACCCGCCCGGAGGCGGACTCGGAGGCGGCGAGCGAGCTTCTCCACGGCGAGACCTTCGCCGTCCTCGAGGAGGCGCGCGGCTGGGCCTGGGGCCAGGCACGGGCCGACGGCTACGTCGGCTACGTCCGCACGGAGGCGCTCGCGCCTGCGCTTGGCCCGCCTGCCGGCCCAGTATGGGACGCGACGGTCGGCCCGGGAGACGCGCTGCGGTTCGCGGCACCGGCGGTCAAGGCGCCGGTGGTGGGTGTGCTGCCGGCCGGGTCGAGGCTTCACGTGCGCGAGGCCGACGAAGCCTTCGTCATGATTGCGGACGGGTCCTTTGCCGGCCAGTTCGTCCATCGCCGCCACCTCCTGCCCGCGGGCGGTGCGGCCGATCCGGTGGAGGTGGCGAAGCAGTTCCTCGGGGCGCCCTACCGCTGGGGCGGGCGGACCCGCGCCGGGGTGGACTGCTCCGGCCTTGTCCAGATGGCCTGGCGCCTCTGCGGCCGCCCCGCGCGGCGCGACAGCGACATGCTCGTTGCCGATGCAGGGCCCGAGGTTCCGCCGGAAGAGCGGGCGCGCGGCGATCTGGCCTGGTGGCCGGGGCACGTGGGCCTCCTGGTCGACTCGGGCACGCTCCTCCATGCGAACGCGCACTGGATGGCGGTGGTCGTCGAGCCGCTGGCCGACGTCGTCGCCCGGATCGGCACTCCGGCACGCTGCCGCAGGCCGATGGCGTGAGGCGCGGCAGTGGCCTCGTTGCCCCCGCGCTGTCCACAGGCCGTCCGCCGCTTTGTCCCCCGCGAAATCGTCCTTTACAGGTCAGACTTTGCTTGCCCTTCTCCGGCACTTGCGGTAGAGCCCCCTGCGGGTTCTGGCAGCTCTCCTGCCGCTGTCATCCCGACGCGCGGGGGGCATGCCGGACATCGTGGCGACGCAGCCGCCAAGGGCGGCCGCACGTGATCCGGCGCGGCGGTCTGTCCGGCGTCTGTAGCGCTTCGCGTGGGGAAGGGCGGATGTCTGACATCACTCGGAAGGGCGAAGCGGCGGATGTCTTCGACACCGAGGCGGTGGAAGCCGCGCTCGCTGCTGTCGACCTGCCGCCCGACTATCGGCCGAGCGAGGCGGAGCCCTTCATGAACCCGCGGCAGCTTGCCTATTTCCGCCGCAAGCTCCTGCTGTGGAAGGCCGAGATTCTGGCCGAGGCGCGGGCGACCATGCGGCAGCTGCGCGCGGAGCCGCTGCAGGAGCCCGACGCGACCGATCGCGCCGCCTCCGAGACCGACTGGGCGATCGAGCTTCGCGCCCGCGACCGGCAGCGCAAGCTCCTCGCCAAGATCGACGCCGCGCTCGAGCGGATCGAGACCGGCGAATATGGCTACTGCGAGATCAGCGGGGAGCCGATCTCGCTTGCGCGGCTCGAGGCGCGCCCCATCGCGACCATGACGCTCGAGGCCCAGGAACGCCATGAGCGCGAGGAGAAGGTCAGCCGCGACGACTGACCCGCGACCGCGCGGACCGTGGGCTGGCGGCCGAACGCATCAAGGGAGCAGGGCGGGGCGGCAGGGGGCGGCGCGGCAGGGGCGGCGCGGCAGGGGCGGCGCGGCAGGGGCGGCGCGGCAGGGGGCGGGGCAGTGAACGACCAGCCGAGCGTCGCCCGGAACGCAACCTCCCCCACGGGCCCGGTTTCGGCCGGGCGCCCGGTCGACGTCCTCAGTCGCCCCGGACGATCGCGTCCTTCAGCCGCAGCTTCTCACGCTTGAGCCGGGCAAGGCGTACCGAATCGGGCAGCGGGCGACGAAGCTCGGAAGCGATCTCGCCGTCGATCATCCGGTGGCGGGTGCTCAGCGCGTCAAGGTGCGGACTGGTCATTCCCATGCCCTTTCCTGGCCGTCCGGCGCGCCTCGCGGGCGGCCGGATTTGGAAGCTAAGCACGCCCGGCGGCCTGCGGCAAAGCCCCCACATGTGGCGGCTCAGGCGAGCATCGGCCCCTACGGCTGGGGGCGCCTTCGGAATGCCCGCGCTGCGAGTCGCTCCCGCTTGACGGCTGTGCGCGCGCTTCGGCAAGGATCGGCAGGGGGCCGCCGTGCCGCCCGTCCGGAGGACATCGCCTGTTGGACGAGACCGAACTCAGGGCCCGGCTCGCCCGCCTGACCGAGGAGCACCGCGATCTCGACGCGGCAATCGCTGCGCTCGCCAGCGCCCCAGGGGCCGATGCGCTGCAGCTCGCCCGCCTCAAGAAGCGCAAGCTCCGGCTGAAGGACGAGATCCGCCTCGTCCAGGACCTGCTCATCCCCGACATCATCGCCTGAGCGACGCGGGCGCGGCCGGGCTCAGCCGGCGAGGAGCGCATCGACGCTGTGGTGAAACCGGGCGATCCCGCCTTCGAGCGCGCCAAGAAGAAGCCCGGGCACCGCCCCCGAGGCAAGGCCCTTCTGCCCCGCCTCGGCGGCACCGAAGTCCTCCGTCCCAAAGACCCGGCCGTCGAGCAGCGCCCAGCTCTTCGCCCAGTGCGCCTCCTCCTCGGGCGTCGCCGGGGGCGCGGGGATCAGCATGAAGTCCTCGACGAGCGTGCAGTCGACGGCCTGCGGCATCAGCACCATGAGGTTCACATAGTCGGGGCTGGCGACAAGCACGGTGCCGGGCAGCAGCTGGTAGGCGTAGGTAACAACCCGCCGGAGCGCTGCCCAGTCGGCGAGGTCGACGCCGTCGAGCCCGCCGACGCGCACCACGGCCGAGCGCATGTGCGGCCCCACCAAGTCGCCGCGGGTCACCCCATCCTCGAAGAAGCGGGCGATCGATCCGGCGTGGAGGCGCTGGACATGGTAGCTCTCGAGGAAGGCGTCCATCACGAGCTTCCAGTTCGCCTGCACACGGTGCGTGCGCCGCGCGTAGAGGTGCATGGCCGGGAGCCCGAGGGCGTCGAAGTCGGCCGCGAGCGGCCCGGTCACGTCGGCGAAGTCCGCCCCCTCGAACGGCGCCACCCAGACGAGCCCGCCCGCCTCGGCGTGCGGAACCGGCACCAGCCCGAGCGCGTCGCGCTCGAGCCCGGGGAAAGTCTCGGCGCGCGGCACCGCCTCGAGCCGGCCCGAAAGCCCGTAGGCCCAGGCATGGTAGGGGCACACGAGCTTCGGCAGGGGCACTGGCTCGGGCGCGTCGAGAAGGCGCGTGCCCCGGTGGCGGCAGGCGTTCCGGAACACGCCGAGGCGGCCGTTCGTGCTGCGGGTGAGAAGGAGGGGTGCCCCGAAACCATCGTGGGTCATCGCCGTGCCCGGCTCCGGCAGCATGGCGGACGGCCCGAGGCAGAGCGGCAGGCGGCCGAACAGGTGCGACCGCTCGCGGGCGAAGCGCGCGGGGTCGAGATAGCGGGCCGCGTCGAGGTGCAGCATCCGGGCCGGGGCTGCTTCGGGCGCAGCCGCGCGGCACGCCTCGGCAAGCGCAATCTGGCCCTCGGTAGGGCGTCGGGGAACGTCGAATGGTGCGTTCATGGGCCTCGCATCCAACGCCGTTCGCGCAGGCTCTGCAAGCTTTCCTTTCCGGCGGGTTGGCCTAGAGGAGCGGGATGGACGCTGCTCCCGCTCCTGCGCGTCGCTTCGGCGCGGCCCTTGCCCCCTTCCTCGAGCGCGGCCCGCTCGGTGCGCTCCTTCTCGGGCTCGCGTCGGGGTTCCCGTTCGCGATGATCGCCTCCACCCTCACCACCCGGCTTGCGGAAGCCGGAATCGACAAGCGGGCGGTCACGGCCTTCGCCCTCACCTTCCTCCTGTACAACCTCAAGTTCCTCTGGGCCCCGCTCGTCGACCGCATCCGCATACCGCTGCTTGCCCGGCTCGTCGGCCAGCGCCGGGCCTGGCTCGTCACCATCGCAGGCGCCGTGATGGCCGCCGTCACCTGGCTCGGCGCGGCCGACCCCGTCGCCGACCTGCCGCAGGTCGTGGCCGCCGCGCTCGCCGTCGCCTTCCTCGGCGCCACCTTCGACGTCGTCATCGACGCCTACCGTATCGAGAGCCTGAGACCCGAGCAGCTTGGCGCAGGCTCGGGCATGAGCCAGTATGGCTGGCGGCTCGGCTCGGCCGGCGCCGGCGCGCTTGCCCTGGTGGTTGCCGAACGAATGGGCTGGCCGGCCGCCTATGCCGCTGCCACCGTCTTCGCACTTCCCGCGCTTGCCGCAGCACTTCTTCTTGGCGAGCCTCCGGCCCGCGTCGCCGCCGTCGCCCAAGCCCCGCACCCGCGCCGGCTGGCCGAGCGCTTCCGCGAGACCTTCGTCGCGCCGATCGCCGACTTCGTGCTGCGCCCCAACGGCTGGATCGTCCTCCTCTTCATCCTCCTCCACAAGATCGGCGACACGCTCGCCAACCTCTCGCTCCGCCTGCTCCTGAACGACCTCGGCTTCTCGAAGGACGAGGTCGCCGCCTATGACGTGGGCTTCGGCCTCGTCGCAACCCTTGCCGGCATCTTCGTGGGCGGGCTCCTCTACACGCGGCTCGGCATGATGAAGAGCGTGCTCGCGAGCCTCGTCTTGATGGCGGTCTCGAACCTCTCCTTCGCCGGGCTGGCGCTTGTCGGCCACTCCAACCCCGTCATGGCCGCGGCCGTCGGCTTCGAGAACTTCGCAAGCGGGATCGGCGGGGTGGCAGTCGTCGCCTACCTGTCGTGGCTCTGCAACCTGCGCTTCACCGCCACGCAATATGCGCTTCTTTCCGCGCTGGCCTCCATCCTCGGCCGCTTCCTCTCGGGCACCACCGCCGGGGCCCTCATCGAGGCGCTGGGCTTCGTGAACTTCTACCTGCTGACAACGCTTCTTGCGCTGCCGGGCGTCCTTCTGTTCCTGTGGCTCATGCAGCGCGAGGATGAGCCACCGCGGCCGGGGTCCGTCGCTCCCGTCCCCGCCTGAACCCGCCTCTCCCGACGCGGCAACCTGTCATCGCCGAGCAGCCTTTCTGTCATATTTCTCCGCTAGCCACGCGCGGAGGATCCCGGAACGAGGGCGGCATCATGGCGAGAGTTTCGGCGTTCGGTTCGACGGCGGTGGCGGCGGACCTGCTTGCGGCCTCGCCGCACATCCACCGCCACGGGCGGCTCGACGTGCGGATCGCCACGTCGGAGGAGGAAATCGCGGCCGCCCAGGCGCTCCGCCACCGGATCTTCTACGGCGAGATGGGGGCAAGACCCACGCCGGAAGTGGCCGCTGCCGGCCGCGACATCGACCCCTACGACAGCATCTGCGACCATCTTCTCGTCATCGACCACGGCGAGGACGGCCGCCCGCACGTGGTTGGCACCTACCGGCTGCTGCGACAGGTCGTCGCCACCATGCACCGCGGCTTCTACTCGGCCGGCGAATATGACCTCTCGCCGCTCCTCCGCTCGTCGGAAGAGGGCGGGCAGCTCCTCGAGCTCGGGCGCTCGTGCGTCGCGCCCGAGTGGCGGAACAACACCACCATCGCGCTGCTCTGGCGCGGGATTGCCAGCTACCTCCGCATGCACGGCATCGGCTACATGTTCGGCTGCGCCTCGCTCCACGGCACCGATCCTGAGGTCCACGCGGCCGAGCTGTCCTACCTCTTCCACCACCACCTCGCCCCCGAGCCGCTCCGCGCCCGTGCGCTCGCCGCGCACTATGTGCCCATGGACCGGCTGCCGCGCGGCAGCTATGATCCGCGCATGGCGGCGCGCGCGCTTCCCCCGCTCATCAAGGGCTATCTCCGGGTCGGGGCCATGGTGGGGGATGGCGCCTTCGTCGACCGGCAGTTCAACACGGTCGACGTCTTTGTCGTGATGCCGGTGGAGCAGATCACCCGTCGCTACCTCGACCGCTTCCTCGGCGGCCGGGGCGCCAACGACAGCGACTGAGGCCGGCTCTCGGGGGGGGGGGGATGACAATCCGCGCCCTCCGGCTCGCGGGCCGCGACATTCCGCTTGCCATCCGGCGCAATGCGCGGTCGCGCCGCATCGTCATCCGGCCCTGTCCGCAAAGCCGCACCGTGCGCCTGACGCTGCCCGCGCGGGCACCCTTGCGGGCCGGGCTCCTCCTCATCGAGGCCAACCGCGACTGGCTCGAGGCCGAGGTGCGCCGGCGCTTCGTTCCGCCCATGCCGTTTCGCCCCGGCATGCGCGTGGCGTTCGCGGGCGGGGAGCTTCGCCTCGAGGGCGAGCCGGGGCGGCGCGCCCGCCTCGAGGGCGACCGCCTCGTCGCGGGCACCGACGGCGGCGGTTTCAACCGGCGCGCGGTGGCGCTGCTCCGCAAGGCCGCCCGCGCGCGCCTCGCTGCCGAGGCGGAGGCGCTTGCCCGGCCGCTGGGGCTTGCCATCACCGGGGTGCGGGTGGGCGACCCCGTCCGCCGCTGGGGGAGCTGTGCGCGCAACGGCCGGATCGCCTTCTCCTGGCGCCTGGCGCTTGCGCCCGACGAGGTGCGCCGCGCCGTCGTGGCCCACGAGGTCGCGCACCTGCTCCACTTTGACCACTCGCGCGCGTTCCACGCTGCGGCCGAGCGGCTGCACGGAGGCCCGCTCGAGCCGGCGACGGAGTGGCTCCGGCGCAACGGCGCCTGGCTTCACGCCTTCGGCGTGGAGGACGGCTAGGCCGCCTCGGCGACCCCTTGCGCCCGACGCGCGCGCCGCCGCAGCGCGGATCCCACGAGGCCGAAGCCGGCGATCAGCAGCGCCCAGGTGCCGGGCTCGGGGACCGGCGGCGGCGGAGGCGGCGGGCTGTCCCGCATCGTCACCAGCAGCCAGCCGCCGCCGCCGCCGGTGATCTCGTGTTCGCCCAGCGTCGTGAAGGACCCGGGCGGAAGCAGGAACTCGGCGTAGTAGGGAGTGGGGTCGGGATCGCCCACCAGCAGCCAGAAGTAGACGAGGTCCCCAAAATCTCTGGCAAACAGCTGGTGGGTCCCGCAGGAGTACCTGATGAACTCTGCCGGCCCGGTAAACAGAAAAACGCTGCAGCGAGTGTCGTCCGGCGTTTGGTAGCCCTCGGGGCCGCTGGCATCGATGAAGCCGACTCTGCCGAACTCGAAGGAGCCGGCGAGTTCGCCCGAATTGCCCTCGATCGTGGTGAAGATGTCATAGAACTGGAACCGATATTGGACCACGCCGGCCGCGGCCGGGGCGGCGCCCCCAAGGGTGAGCAGCGCCGCCGCGGGCACGCAGGCTGTGAAGAGACTCCGGGAAAGACGCATGACACACCTCCTGTTGCCCCGAAGGTAGCGCGATGCCGGGCCCGCCAGCCATGGAGCGGATGCTCCATGCGGCGCAGGCGCGCGATGGCATCGGCCGTTCCGCCTGCTAGGGTTGCTGGCGAGTGTGTCCGGGAGTTCGTCGACGTGCCGGCCGGCCCCCTCAGCCAGACCCTGCTTGCGCTCCATGCCGCCGCCCTCGCGGCCCCGCCGCTCGGGTGCCGGCAGGCGCTGCTCGTGGCGCTCCGGCCGCACATTCCCTTCGACTCGGCGGTCTGGGGCACCGGCTGCGAGACCCCGCCCCGGGTCTTCAGCGTGGACGCAGTCGACTTCGCCTCCGACCAGCTTGCGGCCTACGCCCCTTGGCAGCAGGCCGACCGGCTCCGTCAGGCCGCGGCCGCAGCGCCGGGCACGGCGTTCCGCAACGAGGATCTCGGCCCCATCGCGGACCACTGGGCCTCCGACATCCACCGCCTCTACTGCGCGCGCTTCGGCATCAGCCGAAGCCTCGCCATCGCCCAGCTCGACCGGAGGCTCAGGGTGGGCGAGCTCGTCATGCTCTTCCGCTCCGACCCTGAGGCCCCGTTCAGCGATGCCGAGCGCACGCTCCTCGAGGAGGTGCTGCCCCACCTCGTGCTCGCCGCCCGCCAGCGGCTGCTCGGCGACTTTCCCCGCCTTGCCGAGGGCGAGGCCGATGGCCGGGCGCTCGTGGACGAGGCCGGCCGGGCCGTCGTCTGCGACGCCGGCTTCTGCGCGCGCATGGAGGCGCTGTTTCCCGCCTGGTCGGGGCCGCTGCTGCCCGCGCCGCTGCTGCCGCTCGTGGCGCGCGGCGGCAGGCTTCGCCTGGCCGACCATGCGTTCGTCATGGAGCGCCGGCAGCGAGGGCGCCTCCTCAGCATCTATGCAGGGGCGCAGACTCCCCTGACGCCGGCGGAGCGCCGCGCCGCGGTAGCCTTCGCTGCCGGCCTGTCGGCCCGGGACGTGGCGGCAAGCCTGGGCCTGAGCCACCGGACCGTGCGCAACCAGCTTGCGTCCGCGTATGCGAAGCTCGGCGTCGGCAGCAAGGTCGAGCTGGTGCGCCGGCTCGCGGCGCAGGATGGACGCGGGCCTCAGGGGCCCGGGGAGGGGGCCGCGAGCGCGTCTTCCAGCCAGCGTTCGGTGAGCGGCTCCGGCGCAGGGTCCGGCTGGGCCACGGGTGGGGCTGGCGGCGCCTGCTCCTCGGAAAGCCCGTAGACTTCGGCATCGGGCTCGAGGCCGAACAGGCTCTCCTCGACGGCCGTGTTGAGCTCGCCGACTGGCACGCCTGCGAGCGCCGGGCCCATGAAGGCGGCAAAGGCCCGCGCCGGGGCCCGGCCGCCGGCAAGCCCGGGCACCGCCTTCGCATCGTCGCGGCCGATCCACACACCTGCCACCAGCTCCGGCGTGAAGCCGACGAACCAGCCGTCCCGGTTCGACGAGGTGGTACCGGTCTTGCCCGCAAGCGGCCGGCCGATCTGCGCGGCCCGGCCCGTGCCGGTCTCGACGGCAGCGCGAAGCAGGGCGGTCATGTGGGCCGCCACGTGCGGGGCGAGGAGGATGCGCTGAGGTGGCTCCTCGCGCCGGTAGAGGAGGCGCCCGTCGGCGGTGGAGACCGCGGTGATCCCGAACGGGCGCACCTCGCGGCCCTCGGCGGCCACCGTCGCGTAGGCCGCGGTGAGCTCGAGCAGCGTCACCTCCGAGGCGCCCAGCGCCATCGCCGGCTCGCGCGAGACGGGCGTGGTGATGCCGAGCCGCCGGGCCATGCCGGCAACCGTGCCGAAGCCCGCCTCGTTCGCAAGCCGCACCGCGACCGTGTTGATCGACCGCGCGAAGGCCTCACGCGCCGTCACCGTCCCGAGGAAGCGGCCGTTGTCGTTCCGGGGTGACCAGTTGCCGATGGTGATCGGCGCGTCGAGCACCGGGGTCTCGGGGGTCAGGCCATTCTCGATCGCGGCGAGATAGACGAAGAGCTTGAAGGCGGAGCCGGGCTGGCGGCGGGCGATCGTGGCGCGGTTGTAGGTGCTCGTCGCATAGTCCCGCCCGCCGACCATGGCCGTCACCTCTCCGGTCGTGCGCATGGCCACGATGGCCCCCTGCGTGCCGGGAGGAAGCGCCTTGTGCACGGCCTCCTCGGCGGCCCTCTGGTGCGCAGGGACGAGCGTCGTCGTCACCTCGAGCGGGGCGCTCGCCTCGTCGACCAGCGTCTCGAGCTGGGCCAGCACCCAGTCGGTGAAGTAGCGCACGTCGCCCTGGTCGCGCGGGATCGCGAAGCGGACGGCGGCGGTGTCCGCTGCCGCTGCCTGCTCGGCCGAAAGAAGGCCGGCGTCGCGCATGGTCTCGACGACCGTCGCGCCGCGTGCCCGGGCGCGCTCGGGGTCGGCCGTCGGCGCGTAGCGGCTGGGCGCCTTGACGAGGCCGGCGATGATCGCGGCCTCGGCAAGCGAGAGCGACTGCGCCGAATGGCCGAAGAACTTCCGGCTGGCAGCGTCGATGCCGTAGGCGCCGCCGCCGAAGTAGACCCGGTTGAGGTAGAGTTCCATGATCGCGCGCTTGGTGAACCTGCGCTCGATCGCCAGCGCGAGAATGGCCTCGCGGAGCTTGCGGTCCCATGTCTGCCGGTTGGTCAGGAACAGGTTGCGGGCGAGCTGCTGGGTGATGGTGGAGCCGCCCTGGACGGTTCGGCCGGCGCGGAGGTTGGCGAGGAAGGCGCGCGCGGTGCCGACAGGGTCCACCCCCGGGTGCCAGTGGAAGCGCCGGTCCTCCACCGCGATCATGGCGTCCACCATGTGCGGCGGGATCTCGTCATAGGCGAGCCAGCGGCCGAAGCTGGGGCCAACCGTTACCAGCTCGGTGCCGTCGGCTGCGCGGATGACGACCGACTGCCCCTGCGGGCTCTTCATCATCTCGCGGAAGCTCGGCAGCGACTGCGCCGTCAGCATGACCGCGGCCAGAAGGGCGAGCACCCCGAGCGCGAAGACCGCAAACCCGCCGAGGAGGAGCGTTCGCACCAGCCGTGCCGCGAGCGACCGGCGCGGCCGCGCAGGCGGGCGGCGATGCCGGGCCGGGGTCCGCTGGTCCATCTGCGTGGCTCCTCTACGCCCCCCTCCCGCCGCCGGCAAGGCGGGCGCCCCGCGGGCGTTGCCCACGCATGTCCCGCCCGCTAGGCGCGGCGGACGCAACCGGCGGCACAGGGCAGGAGACGGGCATGGCGGATCGGAAGGGCGAGGTGCGCAAGGTGGTGCTGGCCTTCTCGGGCGGCCTCGACACCTCGGTCATCCTGAAGTGGCTCCAGACCAGCTACGGCTGCGAGGTGGTCACCTTCACGGCCGATCTCGGCCAGGGCGAGGAGCTCGAGCCCGCCCGCAAGAAGGCCGAGCTCATGGGGGTTCGCGAGATCTTCATCGAGGACCTCAGGGAAGAGTTCGTGCGCGACTTCGTGATGCCGATGATGCGCGCCAACGCCCTCTACGAGGGCCAGTATCTGCTGGGCACCTCGATCGCCCGGCCGCTCATTGCCAAACGCCAGATCGAGATCGCCCGGATGGTTGGCGCCGACGCGGTCGCCCACGGCGCGACCGGCAAGGGCAATGACCAGGTCCGCTTCGAGCTCGGCTACTATGCGCTCGAGCCGGGGATCCGCATCATCGCGCCCTGGCGCGAATGGGAGCTTACTTCGCGCGAGGCCCTCATCGCCTTCGCCGAGGCCCACCAGATCCCCATTCCGAAGGACAAGCGCGGCGAGGCCCCCTTCTCGACCGATGCCAACCTCCTCCACACTTCGTCCGAGGGCAAGGTACTGGAAGACCCGTGGGAAGAGGTGCCCCCTTACGTCTATTCCCGTACCGCGAACCCAGAGGACGCGCCGGATGCGCCCGAGACCATCACCATCGACTTCGAGCGCGGCGACCCGGTTGCGGTCAACGGCGAGGGCCTGTCACCGGCGGCGCTCCTCGCCCGCCTCAACGACCTTGGCCGCATCCACGGGATCGGCCGGCTCGACCTCGTCGAGAACCGCTTCGTCGGCATGAAGTCGCGGGGCATGTACGAGACGCCGGGCGGTACCATCTGGCACGCGGCGCACCGCGGCATCGAGTCGATCACGCTCGACAGGGGTGCCGCGCACCTCAAGGACGAGCTGATGCCGCGCTATGCCGAGCTCGTCTACAATGGCTTCTGGTTTTCGCCCGAGCGCGAGATGCTCCAGGCCGCGATCGACCATTCTCAGGCCCATGTGACCGGCACGGTGCGGTGCAGGCTCTACAAGGGCAGCGTGACGGTCACGGGGCGGAAGTCCCCGCATTCGCTCTATTCCCTGCGCCACGTCACCTTCGAGGACGATGCGGGCGCCTACGACCAGAAGGACGCCGAGGGCTTCATCCGCCTCAACGCGCTGCGCCTCCGGCTGCTCGCCGAGCGCGCCCGCCGGCTGGCCGAAGGCTGACGCCGGCCCGGCGGCGGAGTCCGCGCCCGGGTCGGCAAGGCGCGGGCGTCCTTCCCCCCCGCGCCATTTCGGGGCATGGCGGCGTCATGAACGAGGCGCTGCGCCCGCCGCCCATCGTCGAGCGCCCCGCGCGGGCGGGGGAGGCCACGCGCGTGTTCCGCAACGGCCTCCTCTTCATGGCCGCCGTCGGCACTGCCGTCCTCCTGTGGCAGCTCTCGCAGCTCCTCCTCGTGGCCTTCGCCTGCGGGGTCGTCGCGATGATGGTCTCTGAACTTGCGGCAAGCCTGAAGCGCGGCCTCGGGCTCCCCTTCTGGCTTGCCTTCACGCTCGCCGTCGTGGTGCCGATCGCCTTCATCGTCGGCGCCTTCTCGCTCTTCGGCGCGGCGATGGCGGACCAGTTCGCGATTCTCCTCAAGTCCCTTCCCGGCGCGCTTGCGGCCGCGCAGGAGATGCTGATGGCGAGCGAGGCCGGGCGCCGCGTGCTCGCCGAGGTCCCCGGGCTCGTCCCCAGCGGCGCCCGGGTGTTCGAGCTTGTCCAGTCGGTGCTCTCGAACGTCGGCACCGTGCTCTCGATGGTGGCAATCATCCTCGTGGGCGGAATCTACCTCGCTGCCCAGCCCCGCCTCTACACGCGCTCCGCGCTGGCGCTGGTGCCGCCGGCGTCGCGCCTCGCCTTCGCCCGCACCTTCCGCCGGGTGGTGGGGGCGCTCCAGGCCTGGCTCCGGGCGCAGGGGGTGGGCATGGCCTTCGTCGGGGTCGCGACCGGGGCGGGCCTCTCGGCCGTCGGCATCCCGGGCGCGCCGGCCATCGGCCTCGTTGCCGGCCTGTGCGAGTTCGTGCCCTACCTCGGCACCTTCGTCGTCGCCATCCCCTCGATCCTCATCGGCTTCTCGATCAGCGTCGAAACGGGCATCTGGACCATCATCGTCATCGTCGCCGTGCAGCAGATCCAGGGCAACCTCGTCTCCCCCATGGCGCAGAGCCGGCTGGCCGACCTGCCGCCGGCGCTCACCATCTTCTCGCTCGTCACCTTCGGCCTCCTCATGGGGCCGCTCGGCGTGATCCTTGCCGTGCCCTTGACCGTCGTCGGGGTGGCGCTCCTGCGCGAACTCGTGATCGTCCGCCGCCGTCCGCCCCCGCGGGAAGCGGCCTAGGGCGCGACACCCATCTCGGCGAGCAGCCCGGCTGCGCCATCCACCCGCTCCATCACGAAGCGCATGTAACGGGCGTCCACGGAGATGGTCCGCGTGGTCGCCTCGTCGAACCACCAGTCAGACAGCATGCCCTCGAGCGTGCCGTCGAAGGCAAGGCCCACCAGCTCGCCCTTCGCGTTCAAGACCGCCGAGCCCGAGTTGCCGTTGGTGATGTCGGTGGTGGAGAGGAAGTTGACGGGAAGCGTGCCAAGCGAAGGCGAGGCGAGCGGGCCCCACTTGCCTTCCCGGAGCGCTGCCAGCAGGGCAGGGGGGCTGTCGAACGGGTCGCGCCCCGTGTCCTTCTCGAGAATGCCACGCGCGGTCGTGAAGGCCGTCCAGGCCTCGCCGTCGCGGGCCGGGCGCCCGCGCACATGGCCGTAGGTGAAGCGGAGTGACCCGTTCGCATCCGGGTAGAGCAGCCGGCCTTCGCTTGCAGCGTGGGCCATGACCGCGGCCATGCGCGCGGTGCGCGCGGCGTCGAGCCGCCCGTCGAGGTCCTTGCGCCGCGCTTCCGCCGCCATGTCCTGCGCGTAGGCCGCAACCGCGAGCTGGATGAACGGGTCGTCAGAGGCGATGAAGTCTGCGACCGGCCGGTCGAGCCAGGCGAGACGCTCCTTCGGGTCGGCAAGGCGGGTCTCCGCGTAGAGCCGGTCGAGACCGAGTTCGGCGATCTTCGCCTCAAGCGCGGTGTTGCGCTGCCCCGGCGGCAGCGTCGCCACTTCGGCCAGCGCCTGCTCGAGGATCGCCCGGTCGATCCGGGCGACATAGCGGCGGTCGATGAGGCTGAGCCGGTCGGCCAGCGCCTGGCGGTCGCGCTCCTGGAAGCCGGGCTTCCGCTCGGCGTCGGGCTTCATCTGCTCGTTCGCCCAGCGGTAGAGCGTGCGCGCGGCATTGAGGAGCTGCGCCCGGTTGAGGGTTGCGTTGACGAGGCGCGCCTCGTCGGCGGCGAGCGCCTGCGCGGTCAGCGAGTCGAAGTTGGCAATTGCGAGCCCGTGGGTCCGCCGGTTCGCCGGCCGCGCTGCCCACTGGGCGAGCCGCTGCTCCTCCGCGCGCTTCAGGCCCACGAGGTCGAACTGGCGCGCCACCGCGAGCTGCCCGGCGATCTTCTTGGCGAAATTGTCCGCGCCGGCCTTGATCGAGGCATAGGCGATGGTGTCGGCCTCGCTCCGCGATTCGCGGGCGATGAGGGCCGAATAGTCGGCGAGCATCCTCTGCTGGCGCGGGTAGATGCGGCCGTACCAGCCCTCGGTCTCGGCCGCGGTGCGGAAGCGTTCGGTGACCCCGGGGAAGCCTGCGATCAGCACGAAGTCGCCTTCCTTCAGATCGTCCCGGGCGATCCTGAGGTGCGCGCGCGGGGTGTAGGGCACGTTCTCCGCCGCATAGGCCGCCGGCTTTCCGTCGGGCCCCACATAGGCCCGGTAGAAGCTGTAGTCGCCCGTGTGGCGGGGCCATTGCCAGTTGTCCACCTCACCGCCGAAGTTGCCGACGCTCGCGGCCGGGGCGTGGACGAGGCGCACGTCGCGGATCTCGAGCATCCGCTGTTGCCAGTACTGCCGGCCGCCGAAGTAGCTCCTGACCTCGCAGCGGATGCCAGGCTCCGCTTCGCAGGCCGCGACGAGGGCCTTGCGGTTGGCCTCGAGCTGGCGGATGCGCGCGGCACCGGTCAGCTTCGGCGTCACCCCCGCAAGCATGTCCGTGGTCACGTCGTCGAGCGCCTCGATCACGAACACGCGCGTGCCGGGTGCCGCGGGGAGCTCCTCGGCGCGGGTCTTGGCCAGAAACCCGTCGCGGATGAGGTTGCGCCCGGCGCTGGCGTTGAACTGGATCGAGCCCAGGACACAGTGGTGGTTGGTGGCAACGAGGCCGTGAGGCGAGACGAAGCTCGCCGAGCAGCCGCCCAGCGAGGCGATGGCCCCCATGGGCGCGGCGGCGAGGTCTGCGAGCCGCTCGGGCGGAATGGCAAGCCCGGCCTCCCTGAGCTTCGCGGCCAGCGCCGGCGCCTGCCCTGGCATCCACATGCCCTCGGCCGCGTGGCCCATGCCCGGCACGGCGAGGGCCGCGGCAGCGAGGAGCTTGGCGAAGACGGCAGGTCGGCGCATCTCTCTCTCCCGTGACGGATGGACCGGGTCCTAGGCGGCAGGCGCCCCGCCCGCAACCGCGGCCGACCGGCCTTGCCTCCCCGGTTAAGGCATGGTTCGCGGCGCGCGGCTGGGAGGTCCGCGCTCACCAGCTGGCCATGGTGGAGGCCGCGCGGGCGGGCGCTCACGCGCTCCTCGTGGCGCCGACCGGCGCGGGCAAGACGCTCGCCGGCTTCCTCCCCGTGCTCGATGCCGCGGCCCGCGAAGGCTCCGGCCGGCCGCACCGGCTGCGCGCCGTCTACGTCTCGCCATTGAAGGCCCTCGCCGCCGACATCGCGCGGAACCTGACCGGCCCGATTGCCGGCATGGGCCTTGCGCTCCGGGTCGAGAGCCGCACCGGCGACACGCCGGCCGAGCGCAAGGCCCGCCAGCGGCGCGACCCGCCCGACATCCTGCTCACCACGCCCGAGAGTCTCTCCCTCCTCCTCACCTGGCCGGAGGCGCCGGAGCTGCTCGCCGGGCTCGAGACGCTCATCGTCGACGAGATCCACGCGCTTGCCCCCACCAAGCGTGGCGACCTCCTCGCGCTTGCCGCAGCCCGGCTTCAGGCGCTGGCGCCGGCGATGCGCCGGGTCGGCCTTTCCGCAACCGTTGCCGATCCGCCCGCGCTCGCGCGCTGGCTCGCCCCCTCGGGTCAGCAGGCGCGCATCATCGCGGGCGAGGCCGGCGCGCCGCCCGAGATCCGCATCCTCGTGCCCGAGGGCCGCATCCCCTGGTCCGGCCACAATGGCCGCCACGCCGCGGCCGAAGTGCTCCGGCTGATCGAGGCCCACCGGCAGACGATCGTGTTCGTGAACACCCGCGCGGTTGCCGAGCTCGTGTTCCGCGACCTCTGGGCCGAGAACGCGAAGGGGCTTCCCATCGGCATTCACCATGGCTCGCTCGCTCGGCAAGCGCGCGCGAAGACCGAAGCCGCGCTTGCCGAAGGACGCCTGCGGGCGGTGGTGGCCACCTCCAGCCTCGACCTCGGCCTCGACTGGGGGAACGTGGACCTCGTCGTCCAGATGGGGGCGCCGAAGGGAGCGGCCCGCCTCCTCCAGCGCACCGGCCGGGCCAACCACCGGCTCGATACGCCCTCCAGGGCCGTCATCGTGCCCGGCAACCGGTTCGAGTATCTGGAAGCGCTTGCCGCCGTCGAGGCGGTCAAGGCGCACGACCTCGAGACCGACCCGCCACGGGAAGGCGCGCTCGACGTGCTCGCCCAGCATGTGGTGGGGGTCGCGGCCGGCGCGCCGTTCCGCGCCGACGACCTCTTCGCCGAGGTGCGGACCGCCGCTCCCTATGCCGCCCTTCCGCGCGCGCGCTTCGAACGCGTGCTCGACATGGCTGCAACCGGGGCCTATGCGCTTCGGGTCTACGACCGGTTCCAACGCCTCAAGCAGGGGCCGGACGGGCGCTGGCGCCTCGCCCACCCCCGGCTTGCCACCCAGCACCGCGCGAACGCAGGGGTCATCGTGGAGGCGCCCGCCGTTGCCGTCCGGCTGGGGCGCGGCCGCGCGCTCGGCACCATCGAGGAGTGGTTCGCAAGCCAGCTCGCGGTGGGCGACAGCTTCGCCTTCGCCGGGCTGACGCTCGAGGTGACCGGCCACGGCGAGGACGGGCTCTTCACCCGCCTGTCGCGCCGGCCGCCGGCCATCCCCACCTACGTCGGCGGGCGCATGCCGCTTGCGACCAACCTCGCCGAGCGCGTCCGGGCCATGCTGGCCGATCCTGCGACCTGGGCACGGATGCCGGCCGACGTCCGGGAGTGGCTGGCGCTCCAGCGCAAGGTCTCGGTCCTGCCGCCGCCCGACCGCCTGCTCGCCGAGACCTTCCCGCGCGAAGGCCTCCACCATCTCGTGCTCTACGGCTTCGAGGGGCGGAACGCGCACCAGGCGCTTGGCCTGCTGCTGACCCGCCGCATGGAGCGCGCCGGCCTGATGCCGGCCGGCTTCGTCGCCTCCGATTACGCGGTCGCCATCTGGGGCCGGCGCGAGGTGGCAGACCCGGCGGCCCTGCTCGCGGCCGGCGTGGTCGGCGACGAGCTTCGCGCCTGGATCGAGGAAACCCCCTTTCTCCGCCGCGCCTTTCGCGACGTCGCCGTCGTCTCGGGGCTCGTGCCGCGCGGCGAGCCGGGCCGGCCGCGGCGGGCCCGGGCGCTTGCCGTCTCGACCGACCTCATCTTCGACGTGCTCCGCCGCCACGAGCCCGATCACCTGCTTCTCGAGACGGCGTGGGCCGAGGCTTCGATGCGCATCACCGACATCGCCCGGCTCGAGTCGCTCCTCGCCCGCGCCCGCGCGCATCTCCTGCATGTGCCGCTCGCCCGCGTGAGCCCGCTGGCGATCCCGGTCCTCCTCGAGGCGGGCCGCGAGCAGGTTCCGGGCATCTGCGAGGATGCCCTGCTCGAGGGCCTGCCGCTTCTCGAGGGCTGAGAGCGCGTTTCCGCCGCAGCCGTACGCCGCGCGGCGTCTGCAACAAATCCGTCACGGCGGAGTCATCCGAGCGTCATGGCGCGTCGGTAGGGCGCGTCGCGTCCGGGGGCGTCGGGACGCCGGTCGGGCACCGCATGTTTCTGCCATCCGGCAAAGAGGGGACTCCAATGTCGAACGCCAGCGGCTCGAATCTCCGCACCCTGCTCCTCATCGGCTCGGCGCTTGCGCTTGCGGCCTGCACCGGCGCGACCGACATCGCCTCGCCGGGCGAGGGGATCATCGTCCAGCCGCCCACGCCGACTCCGACACCGACCCCCACGCCGACACCCACCCCCACGCCGACGCCGACTCCAACCGGCCCCGAACCCGACTGCCCGCCCGGAACGACCAACGTCGGCCTCATCGTGGGTTTCCGCAACTGCCAGCTCTCCGGCGTCATCACCGGAAGCCTCCTGCTGCCCTTCCGCCCTGGCACGCTCTACTCGCTCTCCGGCCGGGTCGACGTTGGCCGCGACATCGGCGGTGACGGCAACAGGGCCGGTGGCTCGCCGGCGACGCTTGCCATCGAGCCGGGTGTCGTCATCTTCGGTTCCTCCGGTGCCGACTTCCTTCTCGTGAACCGCGGCTCGCGGCTGGTGGCCAACGGCACCGCCACGCGGCCGATCGTGTTCACCAGCCGTGCCAACATCGAGGGGGCTGCGGGTCCGGAGTCGATCGGCCAGTGGGGCGGCCTCGTCCTCCTCGGCCGGGCGCCGATCAACCGCTGCATCGGCACCGGCATCCCTGGCGGCTCGGTCAACTGCGAGAGCCAGATCGAGGGCACGACCAACGCCTTCTACGGCGGCGCCGACATCAACGATTCGTCCGGCTCGCTCCAGTATGTGCAGGTCCGCTACCCGGGCTTCGAGATCGCGCCGGGCAACGAGCTCAACGGGATCACGCTCGGCGGCGTGGGTGCCGGTACCGTCTTCGAGCATGTCCAGATCCACAACAGCTCGGACGACGCCTTCGAGTGGTTCGGCGGCCGCGTGAACGGCAAGTATCTGATTGCCACCGGCACCGACGACGACGCGCTCGACACCGACTTCGGCTACAAGGGGGTCAACCAGTTCGTGCTCTCGGTCGGCCGCTCGGCCGGGGGCGACCGCTCAATCGAGGCGGACACCTCGGGCAACGACCTGTTCGTGCCGAGGTCGAACCCGCTGTTCGCCAACATGACCCTCATCCACCGGCGTCCGCCCGCCGCCATCCTCCAGCGCGGCGGCACCGACTTCCGGATCTTCAACTCGATCGTCGCCCCCACCACCACCACCGGCTGCGTGCAGATGGCGAACCCCTTCACCATCAACCCGCCGGACGCGAGCCTCGACAAGGTGGGCCCGCCGGTCTTCCGTTCGACCTTCTTCTCCTGCGGCCCGACGACGGCGGTTGCCGGCACCGGCATCACGGTCGACCAGATCACGGCGATCCTGAACGGCACCAACGTCACGCCGGCCATCGAGACCCGGAACGTACTCAACGGGACGAGCACGCTGACCGGCACCTTCTTCCCCGGCGCCAACGAGCTTGCCGTCACCACGACGCCGGTCGCGTCGATCAACCCCTATCTCGTCAACACCACCTACATCGGCGCGTTCCGCAACGCGGACGACCGCTGGTTCGCCGGGTGGACCTGCGGGCTGGGCGGCACCGGCAGCCCGGCCTGCGAGGACTCGCCGAGGCCGCGGCCCTGATGCGCCGGGCGGGAGTGTCGGTTGCGCCCTGCGCCGCCGGCGCTCCCGCGCGCTTCGTCCGGTTCAAGCTTCGGGGGACATGATGACCGACCTTCTCACGCGCAGCAGCCTGCTCCTGCTGACGACTGCGCTTGCCGGCGCATCCGCCTTGGCACAGACTCCGCCCCCCATGGAGGCGCCCGCGCCGCCGCAGGAGGAGACGGAAATCGTCGCGCCTGGCGCCGGTGGTCTTGCGGCCGACGAGATCGTGGTGCGCGGCACGCGCATCCCGAACGTCATTCGCGCCACGCCGTCGATCGTCTCGGTGCTTTCAACCGCCGAGATCGCGCGAACCGGGGAGGGCGACATCGCCGGCGCACTGAAGCGCGTGACCGGCCTCAGCCTCGTTGGCGGCAAGTATGTCTATGTGCGCGGGCTCGGCGAGCGCTACTCCTCCGCGCTTCTGAACGGCCTGCCACTGCCTTCTCCCGAGCCCCTCAAGCGCGTCGTGCCGCTCGACCTCTTCCCGACCTCGGTCATCTCCTCCTCGCTCGTCCAGAAGACCTTCGCGCCGAGCTTCCCGGGCGAGTTTGGCGGTGGCGTCATCAACCTGACGACCCGCTCGATTCCCGCCGAGCGCTTCTTCGAGGTCGGGGGCTCGATCGGCGGCAATTCGGTCACGACGGGCCTGCTCGGCTATACCTACTTCGGCTCGCGCACCGACTTCACCGGCTTCGACGACGGCACCCGGCGACTGCCCTCCGCCATCCGCGACGCCAACCGGTCCGGTCGCCGACTGGAAGTGGGGACGGACTTCGGCCTGCCGTTCGTCCAGGCGGCAACCGCGAGCCTCGTCAACACGCCGACCACCCTCATTCAGAAGAACCCCAACATTCCGGCCGACATGAGCCTCGGCTTCGCGGCCGGGAACAGCTGGGACGTGGGCGACAACCGGTTCGGCATGGTCGTCTCCGGCAGCTGGGACAATGGCTGGCGCACCCGCGGCGGCCTTCAGCAGACCGCCTTCGGCGTGACCTCGACTCCAGACGGCAAGCGCGGCCTCAACCCCGACCAGGACTACCGCTTCTTCTCGACCGACAACAACGTCCAGGTGAGCGGCCTTCTCGGGCTTGCCTTCGAGTTCGGCGAGCACAAGATCCGCGCCACCAACTTCTTCGTCCGCGACACGCTCAAGGAAGCGCGGATGCAGCGGGGTCTCGACACCGTCAACGTCGGCGACGACGACGAGATCCTGCGCAGCTTCACGAGCTGGTTCGAGCGCCAGCTCTTCACCTCGCAGCTGGTCGGCGAGTTCCGCTTCGGGGATCTTTCCGTGACGGCCCGCGGGGCCTATGCGGAGAGCGGCCGCAAGTCGCCCTACGAGCGCTCCGACAGCTACCGCTTCGACGCGCGCGTGAACGATTTCGTCAACGACCTCACCCAGAACGGCAACTTCGCGCGGATCGCCTTCTCCGACCTTCAGGACCAGGTGATCGGCGCCAACCTCGACGCGGCCTACAAGCTGCCGCTCGACCGGCCCGTCACGCTCTCCGCCGGCTACGGCTTCTTCGACAACCAGCGCCAATCCGAACGTCGCGACTACCGCTACGTGCGCGCCAACGGCGCCGCGCTGCCGCTGGAAGTGGCGCAGCAGCGGATCGACTACCTGCTCTCCGACTTCAACGTCTACACCTACGGCGTGGTGCTGCGCGAGGTCTCCGGCGCGGAAGGGGCGACCTTCTACGAGGCAGGCCTCCGGGTCCATGCCGGCTTCGTTCAGTTCGATGCCGAGCTGCTCGACGGTGTCACCGTCACCGGCGGGGTCCGCTACGAGGACGCGACCCAGACCGTGAACCCGCGCGGTGTCTTCGCGACCGACCCGCCGCTCCCCCAGACGCGCATCGACCGCGGCTATTTCCTTCCCGGCGGCACCATCACCTGGAACTTCAAGGAGGACATGCAGCTCCGCCTGTCGGGCTCGCGCACCATCGCCCGCCCGCAGTTCCGGGAGCTCGCGCCGCAGCCCTATCTCGACATCGACACCGACCGCACCGCATTCGGCAACCAGTTCCTCGTCGACAGCCAGCTGCTGAACGCCGACGGCCGCTACGAATGGTACTTCGGGGAGTCCGACCGGCTGACCCTCGGCGGCTTCTTCAAGCGGATCAACAACCCGATCGAGACGGTGCCGTTCGAATCCGGCGGCACGTTCCTCATCACCTACGCCAATGCGCCGCGGGCGCGGCTCGTCGGCGGCGAGATCGAGGTGGTGAAGCAGTTCCCGCTCGATGGGCTCGGCATCGGGCTCCTGGAGGCCCGGCGCCTGCTGGTAAACGCCAACTATACCTATACCCGCTCGCGCATCCGCGTCCGCGAGGGGGACACGACCATCAACACGCAGGGGCAGGTTCTGCCCGCGTCAGCCCTGTTCATCGATGGCATCCCGCTCTCGGGCCAGTCGGACCATCTCGCGAACCTCGAGCTCGGCCTCAACCACCGGGACCGGCTCTCGGAGCAGACCCTCCTCATCGGCTACGCGAGCGATCGGGTCACCCAGCGCGGGCCCTCGGGCACGCCGGACTACAGGGAGCGGCCGGGCCTCCAGCTCGACTTCGTGTGGCGCGAGGCGCTCGAGCTGGGCCGCACGCCCGTCGAGCTCAAGTTCGAGGCGCGCAACCTCACCAACACCCGGTTCGAGGAGTATCAGGCGCTGGAAGACTCGCGGATCTTCCAGAACCTCTACGAGCGCGGGCGCACCTTCCAGTTCTCGGCCAACTTCAGATTCTGAGCGCTGGTGCAGAAGCGGGAAGGCCGGCGTTCGGTTCCCGGCAAGGGGGTTGGCTTGGGGCGCAGGCGCGGCAAGGTGATGCAGCGGCAGTCGTGCTCAGGCCACCTCCGCCTCCGCGCGCCGCGCGCGCCTCAGCCAGCGCCGCTTGCGCGGCGTCACGCCGAAGCAGTCTTCTAGCGCGGCCTCGAACTGATCCACCGCCGCCTCCCAGCTGAAGGCGCGCGCCCGGTCGATCGCGGCCGCGCGCGGGATGCGGAGCGCAAGCGCCACGGCGCTTGCCAGATCGTCGTCGAGGACGCCCGCGCCGCTGTCGCCCACCACGTCGAGCGGCCCCGGTACCGGGTAGGCGGCAACCGGCAGGCCGCTCGCCAGCGCTTCGACCAGCACGAGGCCGAAGGTGTCCGTGCGGCTCGGAAACACGAACAGGTCTGCCCCCGCATAGGCGCGCGCGAGCGGTTCGCCGGAGAGGGCACCGAGAAAGCGCACCTCGGGGAAGCGGGCGCGGAGCTCGGCCAGCGCCGGCCCGTCACCCACCACCACCTTGGTCCCCGGCGTCTCGAGCGCAAGGAAGGCCTCGAGGTTCTTCTCGACCGCCACCCGCCCGACGTTGAGGAGGATGGGGCGGGCAAGCCCGCGGTAGGCCTCGGGCGCCGGCAGGCCGGGGCGGAAGCGGGCGAGATCGACCCCGCGCGACCAGATCCGCGTCTGGCGGAGGCCATGGGTCGCCAGTTCCTGGGCCAAGGTCGGCGTGGCCACCAGGATCGCGCGGGCCGGGCGGTGGAACCAGCGCAGGTAGCGCCAGCCGTAGCGGGCAGGCAGTCCCGTCCGCGCTTCGACATAGTCGGGAAAGCGGGTGTGGAAGCTCGTCGTGAAGGTGCGGCGCACGCGCAGGCAGTGGCGGCGCGCCGCCAGCCCCAGCGGCCCTTCGGTCGCGATGTGGACTGCGTTCGCCGCATGCGCCTCGATGAGCCGGCCGACGGCACCGGGCCTCGCCAGCGCGAGCCGGATCTCGGGGTAAGTGGGGCAGGGGAGCGAGCGGAACCGGTCGGGCGAGATCACCAGCACGCTGGCTCCCCGGGCTTCCAGCATGTCGACCGTCGTCTGCAGCGTCCGCACCACCCCGTTCACCTGCGGCGCCCAGGCGTCGGTGACGAGCGCGAGGCGAAGCGGCGGGCTCACCCGCCCACCGCCGCGACGGCACGCCTCCGCGCCGTGGCTGCAGCCTCCGTCCGCTTGCGCGCGGCCCAGTCGATGAGCTCCATCCGCCCGTCCATGTGCTCGACGAGCGCGGTGCAGCTCTCCACCCAGTCCCCGTCGTTGTAGTAGGTGATGGCGCCCATCTCGCGGATCTCGGCCGAATGGATGTGGCCGCAGACCACGCCGTCGGCACCCCTCAGGGCGGCGGCATGGGCCACCGCCTCCTCGAAGGCGGAGATGAACTCCACCGCCCGTTTCACCTTGTGCTTGAGATGCGCCGAGAGCGACCAGTAGGGCAGGCCGAGCGCCCGGCGCGCGGCGTTGAACCAGATGTTGAGGCGAAGCAGCAGCGCATAGGCGTGGTCGCCGAGGAAGGCGAGCCAGCGGGCATAGAGCACCACGCCATCGAACTCGTCGCCGTGCAGGACGAGAAGCCGCCGGCCGTCGGCCGTCACGTGCACGGCCTCGGCCACCAGCTCGATGTCGCCGAAGGTGAGGCCCACGAAGTCCCGCAGCACCTCGTCGTGGTTGCCGGGGATGTAGACGACCCGCGTCCCCTTCTTCGCCATCTTGAGAACGCGGCGCACCACGTCGTTGTGGCGCGTGGGCCAGTACCAGCCCCGCTTCAGCCGCCAGCCGTCGATGATGTCGCCCACCAGGTAGAGCGTGTCGCACTTCACCGAGTGGAGGAAGTCCCAGAGCAGGTCGGCATTGCAGCCGGGGGTTCCGAGGTGCGTGTCCGAGATGAACACGGTCCGAAAGCGGAGCTTCGGCGGGCGCTCCTCCTCCTCCATCCAGGCCGGGCCCCCGGTCGAAACCCGCACGCCAAGCGCCTCGACGCGGAGAGCGGTCACTGCGGCCCTGCCGCTGACACCCTCGCTCCGCGGCCGCGCCAGCATGAGCGCGCCTCCTTGCGAGGCCCGATCCCCTGCCTTGTAGACGTTCGCACCATGGCGCCCCATATGTTGGGGGTGTGACAGGCGAATGAGAAAGGGGTGACGCTTGCGTGACAGCCGCGCGTCAGCCCTCGCCTTCGGCCTTCAGCGGGCGCGCCAGCAGGGCCTCGATCGCCTGCGCCGCCGTCATCCGCCCCTCGAGCAGGGCTGCCACGGCGGAACAGATCGGCATCTCCACCCCGAGCCTTGCCGCTTCCCGCGCCAGCACCGGGGCGGTTGCGACACCTTCGGCGACCGAAAGCCGCCCGGCGAGCGCGTCTGCCGCCGTCTCTCCCCGCCCAAGCGCCGCGCCGAGCGCCATGTTGCGCGACTGCAGGCTGCCGCAGGTCAGCACAAGGTCTCCGAGCCCCGAGAGCCCGGCAAGCGTCGCCGCCCGGCCGCCCCGGGCCACGGCGAAGCGTGTCATCTCGGCGAAGCCGCGCGCCACGAGGGCGGCGCGCGCGCTCTCCCCGAGGTCCGCGCCCACCACCACGCCGCAGGCGATGGCGAGGACGTTCTTGACCGCGCCACCAACCTCGGCACCGACGGGGTCGTCTCCGGCGTAGGGGCGCAACGCGGGCCGGGCGAGGCGGCGGGCAAGCTCGACCGCGTCTGCAAGGCGTTCGGCTGCAAGCGTCACGGCCGTCGGCTTGCCGGCCGCGACGTCGGCAGCGAAGCTCGGGCCCGAAAGCACGGCAAGCGGCACGCCCGGCGCCGCCTCGGCCGCGACCTCGGTCATGAGAAAGCCCGTCTCCGCCTCGATTCCCTTGGCGCAGAGAAGGAGCGCGGCAGAGGCGCGGCAGTCGAGGAGCCCGAGGATGCTGCGCACATGCTGCGCAGGAACCACCACCAGCCACGGCGCGCCGGCTGCCTCGCGGGCGATGGCGCCGAGATCGTGCGTGGCGCGGATGCCCGGGTGCAGCCGATGGCCGGGGAGGAAGAGCGGGTTTTCCCGCCGCGCGGAGATGGCGTCTGCCACCTCGCGCTCGCGTGCCCAGAGCAGCACGGGCGTGCCGTCGCCTGCGAGCACCTGGGCAAGCGCCGTGCCCCAGGCGCCCGCGCCGATGACCGCGATCACGCCTTCACGCCCGCCCGGCGCGAAGGCGCTGGAGCACCGGCTCGGCCTCGGCCGGCAGGCGCGTGTCGCCAATGGCCCGCGGGATCACTTCGTAATGGAGTTCCGGCGGATTCAGCGAGGCAAGCGCCTTGCCGGTGGCGACACCAAGCGCCACGATCCGATGCGGGGAAAGCGCCTCGCCCTGGGCTCGAACGCCCAAGGTCCACGCCCTGCGCCGCGCGGCGGCGGCTGGCGGGCGATTCTCTCGGGTGCGGAACGGCACCAGATTGATGAAGGCCGCGCGTGCCTCCGGCACCCCGGCTGCGCCGAGAACGGCCCGGATGACCGTTCGCCACAGGGCATGGCTCTTCTCCGCCTCGCGATAGACCCGGCTCATGCGCTCGAAGGCCGCAACGCGGGGCGTCCCCTCGATGGAATCGCGGAAGGCCCGAAAGGCTGCGTAGAGTTCGGCGTCGGTCGGATTGCCGGCGTATCGGTCACCCCCGCCGCCGGGAAAGTTGCCGACAAGAAGCAGGTCCCCCGACCAGTCTTCGCCGACCCAGCCCGGGGCGGCGGTCCCGACATTGTCCGGGTCGGAGATGGGCCGGTCGTCATGAGGGCCGAAGACCTCCTCTCGCGAGAGCGTGGCAACGCGATGAAAGGCGGTCACGATGGCATTCATGTCCCTGCTCATGCCGTCTCTCGTCCTCACGCCTTTACGCCCGCCCCGCGCACCGGCTCCGCGTCCGCGTCGAGCGGCCAGCGCGCGCGCGCCGGGGCATGAGGGTCATCGGCCAGCCCGGCCTGGCGCCGCTCGATCGCGGCCCAGGCCACCATGGCCGCGTTGTCGGTGCAGAGCGCCGGCGGCGGCACCACCAGCGGCAGGCCGTGCCGGGCGGCGAGCGCCTCCAGCGCCGCGCGGATGGCCGTGTTGGCCGCGACACCGCCTGCGGCGACGAGGGCGGTTGCGTCCGGCATGGCCGCAAGCGCCCGTGCCGTGCGGTCGACGAGGCAGTCGGTCACCGCCGCCTGGAAGCTCGCGGCAATGTCGGCGCGCGCGTGCCGGCGCTCGGCAACCGCCCGCAGCACCGCCGTCTTGAGGCCGGCGAAGCTGAAGTGCGGCTCGGCCGCGCCGACGAGGGGCCTGGGCAGGGGGACGGCCCGCGGATCCCCGGCGCGCGCGAGCCGCTCGACGGCCGGGCCGCCCGGAAAGCCGAGGCCGAGGAGCTTGCCCACCTTGTCGAAGGCCTCGCCGGCGGCGTCGTCGAGGGTGGTGGCAAGCCGCCGGTAGCGCCCTGCGCCTTCCACGGCGAGCAGCTGGCAGTGGCCGCCCGAGACCAGCAGGAGCAGGTAGGGGAAGGCAAGATCCGGCGCGACGAGCCGCGGCGAGAGCGCGTGCGCCTCGAGGTGGTTGACCGGTACGAAGGGCTTGCCTGCCGCGAACGCCAGCGCCTGGCCGGTCACCAGCCCCACCATGACCGCGCCGACGAGCCCGGGCCCGGCGGTGGCCGCGATCGCGTCCACCGCGCCGAGCGGCAGGCCGGCCTCGGCGAGGACCGCCTCGACCATGGGGGCCAGCCGCTCGACATGGGCGCGGGCGGCAAGCTCGGGCACCACCCCGCCAAAGGGGGCGTGCAGCTCCAT
This sequence comes from Thermaurantiacus tibetensis, assembly GCF_015354055.1. Lineage (GTDB taxonomy): Bacteria > Pseudomonadota > Alphaproteobacteria > Sphingomonadales > Sphingomonadaceae > Thermaurantiacus > Thermaurantiacus tibetensis. Next base: position 32,230 of record NZ_JACHTM010000002.1, on the reverse strand, counting down.
CTGCGAGGCCACCCTGCTCGCAAGGATCCGCCGGTCCGCGCCGACGAGGGCGGCCGCCGTCTCGTCGCAGCTCGATTCGAGGCCGAGGACGATCACGCCCGGGCGTCTCCGGCCTCCTCACCCCCGGCGGCCGCCCCGCTCTCGCTGCCCTCCGGGGTGGCGGCGTCGTCGCCCTCCTCGTCGCTCTCGCGGATCCGCGCGGCCGAGACGACATGCTCGTCATCCGCCACCCGGAAGAGCGTCACCCCCATGGTGGCCCGCCCGGCGATGCGGATGTCCGAGACCCGCATGCGGATGAGCTTGCCCTGGTCGGTCACCAGCATGATCTGCTCGCTCTCCTCCACGGGAAAGCTCGCGACCACATGGCCGTTGCGGGCCGAGGTGTCGATGCCGACGATTCCCTTCCCGCCCCGGTTGGTGCGCCGGTACTCGTAGGCCGAGGAGCGCTTGCCGTAGCCGTTGGCCGTGATGGTGAGGATGAACTGCTCGCGCCGGCGCAGTTCCTCGAACCGCTCGGGGGAGAGGCCCTCGAGCGGCTTCGGGTCGGACTTCCAGGGCGCCGAGCGCAGATAGGCCTCGCGCTCCTCGGGGGTGGTGCCCACCCGGTTCAGGACCGAGACGGAGATCACCTCGTCTCCTTCCTCGAGGTCCATGCCGCGCACGCCCGTCGACGTGCGCGACTGGAACTCGCGCACGGCCGTGACCTCGAAGCGGATGACCTTGCCTGAGCGCGCGGCGAGCAGCACGTCCTGGCTTTCGTGGCAGAGCACCACGCCGACGAGGCGGTCGTCCGTGCCCTCGTCGAACCGGATGGCGATCTTGCCCGAGGAGGGAATGTTCGCGAAGGCGTCCATGCTGTTGCGCCGGACGAGCCCGCGCGCGGTTGCGAACATGACGTGGAGCCGGTTCCACTCCGCCTCGTCCTCCGGCAGCGGAAGGACGGTGGTGATCGTCTCCCCGGGGGAGAGCGGCAGGAGGTTGGCCATGGCCCGGCCGCGCGCCTGCGGCGAGCCTTCGGGGAGCCGCCAGACCTTGAGGCGATAGACCCTGCCGGCCGAGGAGAAGAACAGGACGGGCGCGTGGGTCGAGGCGACGAACAGCTCCGTCACCACGTCCTCCTCGCGGGTGGCCATGCCGGTTCGGCCCTTGCCCCCGCGCCGCTGCGCCCGGTAGGTCATGAGGTTGGTGCGCTTGATCCAGCCGGTCGCCGTCACCGTCACCACCATGTCCTCGCGGGCGATGAGGTCCTCGTCGTCGAGATCGTCGGCCTCGGCGATCTCGGTCCGCCGCGGCGTTGCGAAGGCCTCGCGCACGGCGCGGAGCTCGGACCGGATCACGTCGAGAAGACGCGCCCGGCTGCCCAGGATCGCGAGCAGATCGGCAATCCGGCCTGCGAGCGTCTTCAGCTCCCCGGCGATCTCGTCGCGGCCGAGCGCGGTCAGGCGGTTGAGGCGAAGGTCGAGGATGGCGCGCACCTGCGCGTCCGACAGCCGGTAGGTCGCGCCATCCAGCGCCTCGCCCTCCTGCTCGAGCTCGGCATCGTCGACAAGCCGGAGATAGGGGCGGATCGGCTCGGCCGGCCAGGCTCGGGCAAGGAGCGCCGCGCGCGCGTCCGCCGGGGTTGCGCTCGCGCGGATGGTCGCCACCACCTCGTCGAGGTTCTCGACAGCGACGACGAGGCCGAGGAGCAGGTGCGCCCGCTCGCGCGCGCGCGCGAGCTCGAAGCGCGAGCGCCGCGTCACCACCTCCTCGCGGAACTGGAGGAAGGCCTCGAGCAGGTCGCGGAGATTGAGCTGCTCGGGCCTTCCGCCTCTCAGCGCCAGCATGTTGACCGGGAAGGAGCCCTGCGCCGGGGTGTGCCGGTAGAGCTGGTTCACCACCACGTCCGGCACCGCCTCGCGCCGGAGGTCGAGCACGATCCTGACTCCCTCGCGGTTCGACTCGTCGCGAAGGTCCGCCACGCCCTCGATCCGCCGGTCCTTGACCGCCTCGGCGATCTTCTCGACGAGCGCCGCCTTGCCCTGCTGGAAGGGGATCTCGGTGATGACGACCCGGTTCGCGCCGCCTGCCGTCTCGTGGCCGACGCGCGCGCGCACCAGGATCGAGCCGCGACCGGTCGTCATCGCCTGGACGAGGCCGGAGGTCTTGAGGATGATCCCCCCGGTCGGGAAGTCGGGTGCCGGCACGTGGGCCATGAGGGCCTGGGCCGAGAGGCTGCGATCGTCGAGGAAGGCGAGCGCTGCGTCGACCACCTCGCCGAGGTTGTGCGGCGCAATGTTGGTCGCCATGCCGACCGCGATCCCGCCCGCACCGTTCACGAGGAGGTTCGGGATCCGGCTTGGAAGCACGGTCGGCTCCTGCTCCTGCCCGTCGTAGTTGGGCTGGAAGTCGACCGTGTCCTTGTCGAGGTCCTCGAGGAGGGCCATCGCCGCCGGCGAGAGCCGCGCCTCGGTGTAGCGCATGGCGGCCGGCGGATCCGGGTCCATGCTGCCGAAGTTGCCCTGGCCGTCGATGAGCGGCAGCCGCATCGACCAGTCCTGCGCCATGCGCGCGAGCGCGTCGTAGACGGCCGTGTCGCCGTGCGGGTGGTATTTCCCGATGACGTCGCCGACGATCCGGGCCGACTTGCGGTAGGGCCTGTCGGGGGTGAAGCCGTTCTCGAAGGCCGAGAAGAGGATGCGCCGGTGCACCGGCTTCAGGCCGTCGCGCACGTCAGGGAGCGCGCGCGCCACGATGACCGACATGGCATAGTCGAGGTAGGAGGCGCGCATCTCCTCGACGAGCGAGACGGGCGCAATGTCCCCGCCGGGCGCCGGCGGGACGGGAGCAACGGGGTCGGTCATTGCCAACCGGCTCTAGACCGTTCGGCGGCTGGCGCAAACGCCCCAGCGCGTGCGTCATCGTCCAGCTGTGTAAAATTTTCTGACAGCAGGCGCCGGGGAGCCAGGGCCGCGCCGAGAAGAATCAAGCACTTGTCCAAGCCAGAAGCTTGGCACGGAAATTGCACGTCGACCGGCTGCTGTCGCAGAAACGAAGGGGAGTCCATCATGCGCAAGCTTTCTGCTCTCACTCTGGCGCTTCTCGCCGCGCCCGCCTTCGCCACCTACCTGCCCGTCGGGCCACAGCTGAACGTGCCGCTTGCCACCGTCACCGGCGGCGGCTGGAGCCTCTGCTATTCCGCCACCATGGGCACGCCGTTCGGGTCGAGCGCAGCCGCCACGCTCGCCAACTGCGGCGCCGGCAGCCTCATCATGCTGGCCGGCCGCGAGACCGGCTCCAGCACGCTTCTCGTGCTGGCGCAGACCACCAAGGTCGACGCCTTCACCAACACGGGTGCCGCCGACAATGGCATCTTCACCACCTCCAACGGCGCCAACTGGTTCTATGCCGACAACTGGTCCTGGGGCTTCGCGCCTGCGGGTGGCGGCTTCCAGAAGCTTGAATGCAGCTTCACCCCGCCCAATGGCAGCATGTGCGTCCACACTTATGACTTCGTGGGCGGCTATTCGATCAATTCGATCGCCGGCCTCAACGGCTCCTCCGACTATGAGAAGCTCGTGTTCGTCTACACCGGCGGCGGTGGAGTCATCCCCGAGCCCGCCACCTGGGCCATGCTGATCGCGGGCTTCGGCCTCGTGGGGCTGGCGGCCCGGCGGCGTGCCACGGCCATCGCCTGAGCTACGCCTGATTCCAGAAAGGGGGCGGCGGTGGCAGCACCGCCGCCCCTTTGCGTTGGGCTGCCCGCTCGCTACATGCGGTGCTGCATCCCCCAGTCGAGCGAGCGCCCATGTCCCGCCAGTACAGCTTCGTCATGAAGGGTCTGACCAAGACCTACCCCGGTCAGCCCAAACCCATCCTCAACAACATTCACCTGCAGTTCTACCCCGACGCCAAGATCGCCATCATCGGCCCCAATGGCTCGGGCAAGTCCACCCTCATGAAGATCATGGCGGGACTTGACAAGGACTTCTCGGGCGAGGCGTGGCCGGCGGAAGGCATCCGCGTGGGCTACCTGCCGCAGGAGCCGCAGCTCGACCCCGCCAAGACCGTGCGCGAGAACGTGATGGACGGCGTGCGCGCGGTTGCCGACATGATCGACCGGTTCAATGCCATCTCGGCCGAGATGGCGGACCCGAAGGACGACACCGACTTCGACGCGCTCATGGCCGAGATGGGCGAGCTTCAGGAGAAGATCGACGCCGTCGACGGCTGGACCCTCGACAACCAGCTCGAGATCGCGATGGATGCGCTCCGCTGCCCGCCCGGCGACTGGCCCGTGACCAACCTCTCCGGCGGCGAGAAGCGGCGCGTTGCGCTCTGCCGCCTCCTCCTCGAAAAGCCCGACATCCTTCTTCTCGACGAGCCCACGAACCACCTCGACGCCGAGAGCGTCGCCTGGCTCGAGCAGCATCTGAAGGCCTACAAGGGCAACGTCATCCTCGTCACCCACGACCGCTACTTCCTCGACAACGTCGTCGGCTGGGTGCTCGAGCTCTACTACGGCCAGGGCATCCCCTTCGAAGGCAACTACTCCGCCTGGCTCGAGGCGAAGGAGAAGCGGGTCAAGCAGGAGCAGCGGGAGGAGGAGGCCCGCGCCAAGGCCATTGCCCGCGAGCTCGAGTGGATCCGCTCGAGCCCGCGCGCGCGGCAGGCGAAGTCGAAGGCCCGCATCACCGCGTTCGAGGAACTGGTGGCCAAGCAGGAGGTCCGCCGGCCCGGCGAGCGCGAGATCCTCATCCGCGTCCCCGAGCGTCTCGGCCAGGAGGTGATCGAGGCCAGGAACCTCACCAAGGCCTATGGCGACAAGCTCCTGTTCGAGAACCTCTCCTTCCGCCTCCCGCCGGGCGGGATCGTGGGCGTGATCGGCCCCAATGGTGCGGGCAAGACCACGCTCTTCCGCCTCATCACCGGCCAGGAACAGCCGGACTCTGGCACCATCACCATCGGCGAGACGGTGCGCCTCGGCTACGTCGACCAGAGCCGGGACCATCTCGACCCCAACAAGACGGTGTGGGAGGAGATCTCCGACGGCAACGACCGCTTCTACTTCGGCAAGGTCGAGGTGCCGACCCGCGCCTATGTCGGAGCCTTCGGCTTCAAGGGCGCGGACCAGCAGAAGAAGGTGGGCCAGCTCTCAGGCGGCGAGCGCAACCGGGTCCACATGGCGAAGATGCTGAAGGAGGGCGGCAACGTGCTCCTCCTCGACGAGCCCACCAACGACCTCGACGTCGAGACGCTGCGCGCGCTCGAGGAAGCGCTCGAGAACTTCGCCGGCTGCGCGGTCGTCATCTCCCACGACCGCTTCTTCCTCGACCGGCTCGCCACCCACATCCTCGCCTTCGAGGGGAACAGCCACGTCGAGTGGTTCGAGGGCAATTTCCAGATGTACGAGGAGGACAAGCGCCGCCGCCTCGGCGACGCGGCCGACCGCCCCCACCGGCTGCAGTACAAGCGCCTGACGCGGGCCTGAGCGGCCCGGGCGGCGCGCGCAAGGCCGTTCGCCGCCGGGAGCGCAGAGCCCGCGGCGGACCGGGCGGGAAGGGCTCACCCGGCGCACCGGTGCTCGGCCGCCGGCCTTGCCTCCCGCCGCCATCACCCGGCACCGTGCGTTGACGGCCCCGTCCCTCAGGCCGCGAGCTTCCTCAGCACGAACGGCAGGATCCCTCCGGCGTAGAAATAGTCGATCTCGTTTGCCGTATCGATCCGGCAGAGCGTCTCGAACCGCCCTTCGCTGCCGTCCGGCCGGCGGAACTGCACGGCAAGCGTCTGCCGCGGCGCAAGCGCGCCGAGCCCGGTGATCGTGAAGATCTCGTCGCCCCTGAGGCCGAGCGCATCGGCGCCCTCGCCGTCCAGGAACTGGAGCGGCAGTACCCCCATGCCGACCAGGTTCGACCGGTGGATCCGCTCGAAGCTCTGGGCGATGACCGCCCGCACGCCGAGGAGCCGGGTGCCCTTCGCAGCCCAGTCGCGGCTGGAGCCCGTGCCATACTCCCGGCCCGCCAGGATCACGAGCGGCGTGCCCTCGTCCCGATAGCGCATCGCCGCGTCGTAGATCGGCATCACCTCGCCGCTCGGGAAATGGGTGGTGAAGCCGCCTTCGGTGCCGGGCGCCACGCGGTTGCGGATGCGGATGTTGGCGAAGGTGCCGCGCATCATCACCTCGTGGTTGCCGCGCCGGGCGCCATAGCTGTTGAACTGGTCGCGGCTCACCTGCCGCTCGAGGAGGTAGCGCCCGGCCGGGCTGTCGGCCTTGATCGAGCCGGCCGGCGAGATGTGGTCGGTCGTGATGCTGTCGCCGAGGAAAGCGAGGACCCGCGCGCCGACGATGTCGGCAACCGGCTCGGGGACCATCGTCATGCCCTCGAAGTAGGGCGGGTTGCGCACGTAGGTGGAGGAAGGGTTCCACTGGTAGGTGTTCCCGCCGGTCACCGCGATGCCCTGCCAGTGCGCGTCGCCGGCAAACACGTTGGCGTAGCGCCGGCGGAACATCTCCGGCGTCACTGCCCCCGCCACCATCTCGGCCACCTCGGCGTTCGTCGGCCAGATGTCCTTGAGATACACCTCGCGCCCGCCGTCGGTCGTGCCGATGGGGGTCTCGACGATGTCGGTGCGGATCTCGCCCTTGAGCGCATAGGCGACGACGAGCGGCGGCGAGGCGAGGTAGTTGGCCTTGACGTCGGGGCTCACCCGGCCCTCGAAGTTGCGGTTGCCCGACAGCACCGAGGCCACCACCAGATCATGGGCGTTGATCGCCTGCGAGATGGGCGCGGGCAGCGGCCCGGAGTTCCCGATGCAGGTGGTGCAGCCATAGCCGACCAGGTTGAAGCCGATGGCGTCCATGTCGGCGGTGAGGCCCGACCGGTCGAAATAGTCGGTGACCACCTGCGAGCCGGGCGCGAAGCTCGTCTTGACCCAGGGCTTCGGCTTCAGGCCGAGCGCGCGGGCCTTCCGCGCGACGAGCCCGGCGGCGACCAGAACATTGGGGTTCGAGGTGTTGGTGCACGACGTGATGGCGGCGATCACCACGTCTCCGTGGCCGAGATCGTGGTTCGCGCCTTCGACCGGGACCCGCTTCCCTTCCTCGCCGGCTTTCCCGTAGCCGCCGGCAAGCTCCGCCATGAAGCTCTCGTCCACCTGGCCGAGCGGCACCCGGTCCTGCGGCCGGCGCGGGCCGGCAAGCGACGGCTCGACACGGCCGAGGTCGAGCTCGAGAAGCTCGGTGAAGACGGGGTCGGGCGTCGCCGCGTCGCGCCAGAGCCCCTGCGCCTTCGCATAGGCCTCGGCGAGCGCGACCCGGTGATCGTCGCGACCGGTGAAGCGCAGGTAGGCGATGGTCGTCGCATCCACGGGGAAGAAGCCGCAGGTGGCGCCGTATTCGGGGGCCATGTTGGCGATGGTGGCGCGGTCGGCGAGGCTGAGCGACTCGAGTCCCGGCCCGCAGAACTCGACGAACTTGCCCACCACGCCCTTCTTCCTCAGCATCTGGGTGACCGTGAGCACGAGGTCGGTGGCCGTCACGCCCTCGGCGAGCTCGCCGACGAGCCTGACGCCCACCACCTCGGGGATCAGCATCGAGACCGGCTGGCCCAGCATCGCCGCTTCCGCCTCGATCCCGCCGACCCCCCAGCCGAGCACCCCGAGCCCGTTCACCATGGTCGTGTGGCTGTCGGTGCCGACCAGCGTGTCGGGGTAGACGAACGGGGCGCCGTCCGGCCCATCGGAGACCCAGGCCACCTGCGCCAGATACTCGAGGTTCACCTGGTGACAGATGCCGGTACCGGGCGGGACGACCCGGAAGTTCCGGAGCGCCTCCTGACCCCAGCGCAGGAATTGGTAGCGCTCGTGGTTCCGGGCATATTCGAGCTCGACGTTGCGGGCGAAGGCCTGCGGGTTGCCGAAGTCGTCCACCATGACGCTGTGGTCGATGACGAGATCGACCGGAACCAGCGGGTTGATCCGCTGCGGGTCGCCACCGAGCCGGGCGATCGCATCGCGCATGGCGGCAAGGTCCACGACAGCGGGCACGCCGGTGAAGTCCTGCATGAGGACACGCGCCGGGCGGAACTGGATCTCCCGTTCCGCGCCCGTGCCGCCGCGCCAGCCCGCGAGCGCCTCGATGTCGGCGACCGAGACGGTCGTGCCGCCATCCTCGAAGCGCAGCAGGTTCTCCAGCAGCACCTTGAGGGAGAAGGGCAGGCGGGAGATGTCGCCCAAGCGCTCCGCGGCCTTCGCCAGGCTGAAGTAGCCATACCCACGGCCGTCAACCTCGAGGGTCGCCCGCGTGCCAAGCGTGTCCATGCCCAGTGCCGTCATGCCGCTCTCCCGCTCCTGTCCGTCCGAGCCCTAGGGCGCGCGAGAATCCCCTGCAAGGCAATCAAGCTCGCACCTCCCATGCCGTTAGGAAGGGGCGGGGGGCGGGGCGGCAGGAGCGGGCGGCGTGGACCAGGCAGTGCGGTTCGACGGGCGGGCGGAGCTCGAGGACGCGGACTCCGGCGATCTCGGCCACCCCGACCTCGCCCTCTACGACGCTGCACGCCAGATTTTCGTCGAGACCGGCCTGTCCCCCGAGCCACCCGTCTACGAGGTGATCTGGCTGCACCTTCGGGGCGAGGATGCCGCACTCAGCCGTGACGTCGAGCGCGCGATGGAGGCGGGGCGGCTCACCCGCGCGACCGTCCTTGATCTGCGCAAGAGCCATCTCGGCGAGATCGCCGCCGGCGAGATGCACGACATGGTGGCTGCCGCCCACGGCGCGGCCCAGAAGCTGGCGGAACGGCTGGAAAGCGGCCGCGACGAGATCGCGCGCCATGACCGCGTGATCCTCGCCGAGGATGACCTGCTCGCCGCCGGCAGCATCTCGCCCGCCGAGATCCTCGCCTGCATCAAGCGCCTGCGCGCCGCGAACGCGCGGGTGCTCGCGGCCAACCGGAGGCTGGAGGCCGATCTGGAGCATGTCAGCCGGGAGAATTCCCTGCTTCTCGAGCGCCTGGAGACTGCCGAGCGCAAGGCCAAGACCGATCCGCTGACCGGTCTCCTCAACCGCCGCGGCATGATCGAAGCGCTCCAGCAGGCGCTCGCCGCCGCCCAGGCCTCCGGCGCCCCGCTCTCGGTTGCCCTCATCGACATCGACCACTTCAAGCAGATCAACGACCAGTGGGGCCACGCCATCGGCGACGAGGTGCTGCGCTACCTCGGCAGCTTCCTCACCCACTGCCTCAAGAAGGCCGACGGGGGCATGGCCGGCCGCTTCGGCGGGGAGGAGTTCGTCCTCATCCTCCCCGGCGTGGCGCTGGCTGCCGCCTGCAAGGCGGTCGACTCCATCCGCGCCGCGCTCGCCCGCCAGGTGATGCGCCGTGCCTCCGACGGCGCCCGGCTCGGCAAGGTCGCCTTCTCTGCCGGCGTCGCCCAGGCCCGGCCCGGGGACACGGTGGAGCTGCTGCTCGACCGCGCCGATGCCGCCGTCTACACCGCCAAGCGCGCCGGCCGCGACCGCGTGCTGCCCGAACGCGCCGAGCTCCACTGATCTCGACCCCGGCCGGGGCGTGACAGCGTCGCCTTGACTTCGCAGTGGCCTGCGGCATGGCGCGGGCCATCCGGGCGCGATGCGCGGCCGCCGACAGGGGGCGACAGGGGGAAGGCCGATGACCGTTCCGCAACGCACCTCCTTCCTGCCCGTGGCCTCCGACACCCCCAGTGAAGCCGCGCCCCGTCGCCTCTCCGACCGGCTCGCAACGCTCGCCTTCGGCGCAGTCCAGTGGCCCTGGCTGCTCCGCAGCCTCTCCGGCGGCCCGACCGCCGCCCGACAGGAGCTCCTTGCCCTCCTCGAGCTGTCCGAGACCGCCCTCCCGCCGCTCGGCAGCTGGAAAGCCGATGCCTTCTTCCTGCGCATGCTGGCCGAGCACATCCGCGCCCATCGCCCCGACGTCGTCGTCGAGCTCGGCGCCGGCACCACCAGCTTCGTTGCCGCCCGCGCGCTCGCCCTCTGGGGCCGCGGCACCCTCGTCTCCTTCGACCAGCACGCGCCGTTCGTGGCCAGTGTCAGGGACTGGCTCGCGAGCCATGATCTTGCCGCCGACCTCCGCGTCGCGCCGCTCGGGCCGCCGCCGCCGGGCTGGCCGGGCGCCTGGTACACGCTCTCCAGTCTTCCCGAGCGGATCGATCTCCTTCTCGTCGACGGGCCGCCCTGGACCGTTCACCCGCTGGCCCGAGGTGCGGCCGAGACGCTCTTCGACCGCATTCCGGTTGGCGGTGTCGTCATGCTCGACGACGCCGCCCGGCCGGGCGAGCGGCTGGTTGCCGCGCGGTGGAAGAGCCGCTGGCCGCAGTTCCGCTTCCGCTTCGTGCCCGGCGGCACGAAGGGAACGCTCGTGGGCATGCGTCTCGCCTGAGCCGGCGCTCAGCGCCGGCCGAACACCCGCTCGAAGATGGCGTCCACCCTGGCAATGTGCGGCTCGAGAGCGAAGAGCCGGTCGAGCATCTCGGGCGAGAGCCGGGCCGCGACTTCGGGGTCGGCCTCGAGGAGCGCGCGGAAGGAAAGCGCGCCGTCCGCTTCCCACACCTTCATCGCGTTGCGCTGGACGGCGGCATAGGCCTGCTCGCGCGTCATCCCCGCCTGGGTCAGCGCGAGGAGCACCTGCTGCGAATGAATGAGCCCGCCCGTGCGCGCGAGGTTCCGCGCCATCCGCTCGGGGTAGACGACGAGCCGCTCGACGAGGCCGGTGAGCCGCGCGAGCGCGAAGTCGAGGTGGACCGTCGAATCGGGCGCGATCCCGCGCTCGACCGAAGAGTGGGAGATGTCCCGCTCGTGCCAGAGCGCAACGTTCTCGAGCGCCGGCATGACGGCCGAGCGGACCAGCCGGGCAAGGCCGGTCAGATTCTCCGAGAGCACCGGGTTGCGCTTGTGCGGCATCGCCGACGAGCCCTTCTGGCCGGGCGCGAACCATTCCTCCGCCTCCAGCACCTCGGTGCGCTGGAGGTGGCGGATCTCGGTGGCCAGCCGCTCGACCGAGGAGGCGATGAGGGCCAGCGTTGCGAAGAACATGGCGTGGCGGTCGCGCGGGATGACCTGGGTCGAGACAGGCTCGACCGCAAGCCCGAGCTTCTGCGCGACATGCGCCTCCACCCCGATCGGCAGGTGCGCGAAGGTGCCGACCGCGCCCGAGATGGCGCAGGTGGCCACGTCTGCCCGCGCGGCGACCAGCCGGGCGCGGGCGCGCTGGAACTCGGCGTGGAACCCGGCGAGCTTCAGGCCGAAGCTGGTCGGCTCGGCGTGGATCCCGTGGCTGCGCCCGATGGTGGGCGTGTGCTTGTGCTCGAAGGCGCGCGCCTCGAGCGCGGCAAGGAGCGAGTCGAGGTCGGCAAGCAGCAGGTCGCTCGCGCGGGCGAGCTGCACGGCAAGCGCGGTGTCCAGCACGTCGGAGGAGGTCATGCCCTGGTGCATGAACCGCGCCTCCGGCCCGATCTGCCGCTCGACCCAGGTGAGGAAGGCGATGACGTCGTGGCGGGTCTCGGCCTCGATGGCGTCGATCGCGGCGACGTCGATGGCGGGGTTCGAGGCCCACCAGCGCCAGGCCGCCTCGGCCGCGCTCCGCGGGACGAGGCCGTGGTCCGCCATCGCGTCGAGCGCGTGCGCCTCGATCTCGAACCAGATCCGGTAGCGCGTCTCGGGCGACCAGATGGCCGCCATCTCGGGCCTCGTGTAGCGGGGGATCATGCCCGCCGCCGCTAGAGGCGGGTCAGGCGATCTGCAACCGGTTGCTGCCGGCCGAGACGCGCGCCTGCGCCCGCGAGGCGAGCTTCGGCGCGCGCGCCGTCACGGGTGCCGTGAAGCGCCATTCGGCGACCGCCTCGCGTGGCGTCAGCGTCACGAGGGTGTAGCCGCGCTGGGAGGTCTCGCACCAGCGCAGGCCGGGGTTGGCCGCCATGAGCGCCTTGCCGAGCTCGCTTGGCGCGACGCCCGCAAGGTAGCTTTCGAACCCGGGCGAGCTCACCGACTGCGTCGCGAACTCCACGCCCGCCGGGCGGGAGTCGTTCACGAGATCGAAGGCCCAGGCATTGTGGCTGTCGCCGGCCAGCACGACCAGGTTCGCGCCCACCTTCTGCGCAGCCGCGAGCAGCCGGGCCCGCGCCGCCGGGTAGCCATCCCACGCGTCCATGTTGAGCGGCAGGCCAACCCGCGCCGCGGCCGCCCCCGCCTGCATCAGCGCCTTCAGACGACCGTCCGGATCGGGCGGCATGAGGGCGGCGGCATCGGCCGGTGCGCGCAGGTTCCCCATGATGACCTGCTGCGCAAGCACCTGCCAGCGCGCGCCCCGGCGCGCAGCCTCCTCCATCTCGCGGAACAGCCACGCCTCCTGCGCGGTGCCAAGAAGCTGGCGGTTGCCGGCAAGCCACTGCTCGTCGCGGAAGCGGACGAGCGCGGCGCCCATGTCGGTCGCGCCCTTGAGCGCCTCGGTCAGCGACAGCTGCCGGTCGCGCCCCTCGACACGCGTGTCGAGCCGCAAGAGTGTCGCCAGCCGGCCGATGTCGTAGCGGGCATAAGCCGCATCCGAGACCGGCAGCCACTCGCGGTAGGCCTTCCGCGCGGCGGCGAGGCGCGCGGCCCAGGGGCCCTGGCTCTGCGGCCGGTGGTTCTCCGCGCCGTCGCGCCAGGCGTCGTTGGCCACCTCGTGGTCGTCCCAGGTGGTCACCGACGGGAAGAGCGCATGAAGCGCCTGAAGGTCCGGGTCGGCACGGTAGCTCGCGTAGCGCGCGCGGTAGTCCTCGAGTGTCACCGTCTCGCCCGCGGGCTCGATCAGCCGGCCCGGCACGGCTGCCTTCGCCTCCGGATAGATGCCGCGGGCATATTCGTAGATGTAGTCGCCGACATGGACGACGAGGTCGATGTCGTCGGCGGCAACCGCATGGCCGTAGCCGTTGAACCAGCCATAGGGGAGGTTCGAGCAGGAGAAGAGGCCGATGCGGAAGAGCGGGGCGTCGCCCTCGGGAAGCGTGCGCGTGCGGCCCACCATGGACCGCGCCTTCGCCGGCCCCGTCCAGCGGTAATAGTAGGTGGTGCCGGGCGCGAGGCCCTCGACCGCGGTCTTGGCGCACCAGTCGTTCGCCGGGTCGGCCACCGCGCGCGCCCGGGCGACCGGCCGGGTCATGCGCGGGCTCGTCGAGACCTCGAGCTCGAGCTCCTCGGGCCGGTCGGCGGTGCCGACGAATCGGGTCCAGAAGAGCATCGACCGCGGCCCCGGCTCGCCCGAGGCAACGCCATGGGTGAAGCCCGCAAGCGGCGCTGCGAAGAGACGCCGGGGCAGGACGAGGCCGGCGCCGGCGCCGGCAAGCAGGGTGCGGCGGTCAAGGAGAAGGTGCGTCATGCCGCCTCCCTGCCGCGCAAAGGTTGCAGATGTGCGACTCCCCGGGCAGGGCGGGGCCATGCCGCGCGCCCCTGCCAAGGCCGACCTGCCGACGAAGACCTGCGCGCACTGCGGGCGCCCCTTCGCATGGCGCAAGAAATGGTCGCGCGACTGGGAGCAGGTGCGCTACTGTTCGGACGCGTGCCGGCGGAAGGTGCCGGCACTTGCGAAGCGGGAGGACGAGCCATGGCAACGCAGCTGAAGACGCCGGAGGATGTGCGCGCGCGCGTCTCGGAGGAGGAGTGGAAGCTCCGGGTGGAGCTTGCCTGCGCCTACCGGCTGGTCGCCCACTATGGCTGGGACGACCTCATCTTCACCCACCTCTCGGTGCGGGTGCCCGGCCCGGAGCACCATTTCCTCATCAACCCCTACAACCTCATGTTCGACGAGATCACCGCCTCCTCCCTCGTCAAGATCGACGTGGAGGGGAACCCGGTGATGGAGACGCCCTACATGACCAACCCGGCGGGCTTCACCATCCACTCCGCGATCCACATGTCGCGCGAGGATGCGCACGCCGTGCTCCACCTCCACACGCCCCACGGCCAGGCCGTCGCCGCCATGGCCGACGGGCTGATGCCCCTGACGCAGACGGCGCTCCTTGTCCGGGAGGATGTCGCCTACCACGACTACGAGGGGGTCGCGACCGACCTCGACGAGCGCGAGCGCCTCGTCGCCGACCTCGGCACGAAGAACGCCATGATCCTCAGGAACCACGGCACGCTGACGGTGGGGGCAACCGTGGGCCAGGCGTTCCTGCGCATGTATCTCCTCGAGCGCGCGTGCCAGGCGCAGGTGCTGGCGCTTGCCGGCGGCGCCGAACTGGTGAGCCGCCCGCCCCAGGGCACGCCCGAGAAGGTGGCAGGCCAGGTGAGCCGCGGCATGGAGGTCATCTCCGACATGCTTGCCTGGCCGGCCCTCATGCGGAAGATGGACCGGCTGGACCCCTCCTACCGCAGCTGAGGCCAGACGCGGCTCCGGCGGCACGCGCGGGGGCCTCCGGGCGGCCGGCGAAGGCGCGGGCGGCGGGCCGGACGGTGCCCGGGGGAAGGGCTAGAGGATGGCGGCGATCTGGCCGAGGAGCGGCCGGTCGGCCGGCGGCATGGCCAGCCGGAACAGCGCCGGCACCGGCAGCCACTGCAGCCGCTGGCCTTCGCGGGCGGCCGGCACCCCCTGCCACTTCCTGAGCGCAAAGGCGAGGAGCACCACCCGCGCGCGATCATAGGCGTGGCTTGCGAAGCCGCAGGGCGCAAGGCAACTCTCAGCCGTCTGGATCCCGAGCTCCTCGGCCAGCTCGCGCACCAGGGCGGCTTCCGGGCTCTCTCCCGGCTCGACCTTGCCGCCGGGGAACTCCCACAGGCCCGCCATCTCCCGGCCCTCCGGACGCTCGGTGACCAGCACGCGGCCCTCGCCATCCACCAGCACGCCGCAGGCGACGAGGAGGAGCGGCAGGCCGGCCGTGCCCGCGGCGCCGGGGCAGCCGAGGTCGCCCGCCTCAGCCATTGACGATGAGCTTCAGCTTCTCGCCGGGGACCAGCGGGCGGTTCTCGATTCCGTTGAGCGCGAGGAAGCGCGCGAGCTGGTTGTCGGGGAAGGCCATCCGCCGCGCGAGCGACTGCACCGTGTCCCCGGGGCGGACCGTCACCACCTCGACCCGGAGGCCCCGGCCCACTGCCCTGGCTTCCTCACGCGAGAGGCGCCGGAACGAGGCGATGAGCGGGTCGAGCGTGGCAAGCCGCCCCGGCGGGGCCTGCGTTGCGAACAGGAAGGCGCCGTCACCGTCCCAGCGATAGACGGTGATGCCCGCATCAACGACGCCCTGCCGGCCCGAGACGCGGGCGCGCGTGTCGAGCGTCTCGAGCCCGTTCACCCGCGTGCGGTTCACCTGCACGTTGCCGGGAACCCCGCCGGCCACCTGCCGCCACGCATCGCGCGCGACATCGTCGAGCGTGCCCCCCGGGGGGATCCGCGTGCCGGAGAAGACGAACCGGCTGCCGTCCGGCCCCACGCCCTGCACGGCCGACGGGCTGTTCTGGAGCCGGAACCCGGCCGGCGCATCGAAGCCGAAGCCGAGCTTCGCGTGGCGGAAGCTCGACCCCGAGACGAGTCCCTGCTCGGGCGCATCGCCCCAGGTCATGCCGTCGATCGCGGCGAGAAAGGCGTCGCGGTTGCGCCGGCCGCTGCCGGGCGCCACCCCCGTCTCTGCGGCGAGCTTCTCGGCGCGCGCCACGCGCGCTTCGGTCAGCGGGTGGGTGGAAAACCAGGAGGCGCCGCGGTTGCGTTCGGCCGAGGTCCCGCGCTCCACGATCTGCGCGCGGCCGAGCGCGGCGAGCATCGAGGCGGTGGCGAAGGGGTCGTAGCCCAGCTGCGTCATGTAGCGGAGCCCGAGCGTGTCCGCCTCATACTCCTGCTTCTGCGAGAACTGGCCGAGCACGCCGGCGCCAAGCACCTGCGCGCCCGCGCCGACGAGGTCCGAGCCGGTAAGAACGGTCGCTGCGACTGCGCCGATGGTGGCAAGGGTCGCCCGGCGCTGCGACCTCGCCGAGTGGCGCGCGGCGACATGCCCGGCCTCATGCCCAAGCACCGAGGCGAGCTCCGCCTCGTCGTTCATCATCGCAAGGAGACCCCGGGTCACGTAGAGGTAGCCGCCCGGCGTCGCCATGGCATTGGGGATCGGGCTGTCGAGCACGGTGATGGTGTAGTCGCCGGGCCGCGTGCCGGGGGAGGCCACCTGCGCCACCCGCTGGCCCACCTGCCGGACATAGTCGGCAAGCGGCCCCTCGATGCTGCCGCCGAACTCGCGCAGGATCTGCTCCCTCACCCGCGCGCCCTGGGCCCGCTCCGCCGCCGAAAGGCCCGCCGGCTGCGCCTGCGCCGGCGGCACGGGGCCCGCCATCGCCGCGACGAGCGCGGCCGTCACCAGCGTCCGGATCCGTCTCATGTCCGCCGATACTCCAGTCGCCACACTGCATGCCCCAGCGCCCGCGCCTTGCGCGCGAAGCGGGTGTCTGGCCAGTCGTCCTTCACCGCCTCCCAGTCCTCCGGCTGCTCCGCCGTCCAGAGGAAGTCGCGGCGCTTCTGCATCTCGATCAGCACGTGGCGAAGATGCACCGGGTGGTCCGTCGCCACCCTGAACAGCCCGCCCGGCGCCAGCGCGCGGGACACCGCATCGAGCGGCTCCGGGTTGACGAACCGGCGCTTGGCGTGGCGGGCCTTCGGCCACGGGTCGGGGTGGAGGAGGTAGACGGCCACCAGGCTCGCCGGCGCCAGCCGCTCGAGCACGTCGAGCGCATCGCCCATGTGGACCCGGACGTTCGAAAGGCCGCGGTCCTCCACGTGCGACAGGAGCCCGGCCACGCCGTTCAGATAGGGCTCGCAGCCGATGAAGCCCACCTCCGGCGCCCGCGCCGCCTGGAAGGCGAGGTGCTCGCCCTTGCCGAACCCCACCTCGAGCGCGAGCGGCCGGGGCGCCCCGAACAGGCTGACCGAATCGAGCGGCCCCTCGGCGGGGACGGCAAGCCGGGGCAGCACCTCCGCCACCAGCCGCTCCGCCCGGGGCTTCAGCGCATGGCCCTTGCGCCGGCCGTGCAGCCGCCGCCCGCGAGCCGTGGCGGAAGGCGCGTCGGTGGAGGCGTCCGTCATCGCCTCCCGGCATAGCGGCGAACCGCCCCACCTTGCAAAATGGGGGAAGGCGGGCGCCGGTGCATGGCGTTAGGGACGCACGGGAGGGAGCTTGCCATGGCCGACCGCAACCCGTCCGACCTGCCGCGCTGCCCTGGCGTTTCGGCCGACGACATCCTGGCGCGCGACGATCCGCCCGTGCCGGCGAAGCTCCGCGCCGACAGCTGGCGCGACTTCGGCACTGCCCCGCTCTCCGCCTCGCGCTACACGTCGGCGGCCTTCTTCGAGGCGGAGAAGGCCCACATGTGGCCGCGCGTCTGGCAGATGGCGGCCCGCGACGAGGAGTTCCCCGAGCCGGGCGACGTCGTCGTCTACGACAACCTCGGCAAGTCGGTGCTGCTGGTGCGCCAGCCCGACCGTTCGGTCAGGGCCTTCTGGAACGTCTGCCTCCACCGCGGCCGGCGCCTCAGGACCGAGGCGGGCCACGCCGCCGACCTCCAGTGCCCCTTCCACGGCTTCACCTGGAACCTCGACGGCAGTCTCAGGGACATTCCCTGCCGCTGGGACTTTGCGCATCTTTCGGACGAGGCCATGCATCTCCCCGAGGTGCGCGCCGCGCACTGGGCGGGCTACTGGTTCGTGAACTGGGACGGCAAGGCCCCGCCGCTCGAGGACTATCTCGCGCCGCTCCCCGAGCTCTTCTCCCACTGGCAGCAGGAACGGAACTTCACGGCGATCTGGGTCGCAAAGGTCATTCGCGCCAACTGGAAGGTGGTCGCGGAAGCCTTCATGGAGGCGTTCCACAGCATCACCACCCACCCGCAGATCCTGCCGTTCACCGGCGACTCGAACAGCCGCTACTCCGTCTGGGGCGACCATGTGAGCCTGGCGCTCACCCCCTTCGGCGTGCCGAGTCCGCACCTCGGGGACATTCCCGAGGAGGCCATCCTCGAGGCCTTCTCGGGAGGTGCGGGCCGGACGACGGGCGAGGCGATGCCGCTCGAGCTCAGGCCCGGCATGACGGCGCGCCAGGCCATCGGCGCCCGCAACCGCCAAGCGCTGCGCGCCACCGGCTTCCCGGGCGCCGACCAGGCGTCCGACAGCGAACTCCTCGACGCCTGGACGTTCAACGTCTTCCCCAACCTCTCGCCCTGGGGCGGCTACCAGACCAACATTGTCTACCGCTGGCGCCCCTGGCCCGACCAGCACGCGACGCTCATGGAAGTGCGGATCCTCGCCAAGGCCCCCGAAGGCCAGCCGGTGCCGCGCGCAGCCGAGATGCTGTTCCTGAAGGACGACGAGCCCTGGTCCTCGGTCACGGCCTGGGGCCGGCTCGGCGGCGTGTTCGACCAGGACATGGGAAACCTCCCGCACGTCCAGGAAGGGCTCATCTCCTCGCCCAATGACCGGGTCGAGCTCGGCCGCTACCAGGAAAGCCGGATCCGCCACCTCCACGCCACCCTCGACACGTATCTCGAGGGCCGCGTCTAGCGGGTCGGGTCCGCCGCGCCGGCCGGACGCGCCGGCCCGGTCAGCGCCTGCGCTCGGTGAGCGCCTGCCAGACGGCGAGCACGATCATCGCGCCCACGACCGAGCCGATGAGCCCGGCCGTCTGGCCCTCGCCGTAGAGGCCGAGCTGCTGGCCGATCCAGGTGAACAGGGCCGCGCCCACGACGCCGAGCACGGTCGTTGCAAGACAGCCGGAGGGGTTCTTCGGGTCGCGCGCGAAGAAGCGGGCGATGAGCCCGGCGACGAAGCCGATGACGATGGTCCAGATCCAGCTGCCCATGGGCCGACCCTCCTGCGGTGTGCGTAGCCCCTAGCCGCCGAAGGTGCGCTGCCACCAGCCCCGCCGCGGTGGCGGCGCGGCCGGTGCCGCCGGTGCGGGGGCTGGCTCGACCGCAGCAGCGGGCGCGGGCGGGGGTGCGCTCGCCTCCGCTGCAGCCACGGGTTCGGGCGCCGCTGCCGGTGCCGGCGGGGCCTCGGGTGCTGGCCCGGCCCCGGCGTCGGCGACTTCGGCGACCGGCTGGGGTTCCGGCTCGGCCGCGGCCTTGCGGCTGCGCCGCCGCGGCGCCGGCACGTCGCCGGAGGCGGTCGCCTCGCCCTCCGTGGCTCCCGCCGGCTTGCGCCCGCGCCGCGGCCGCTGGGTCGCTTCGGCCGGCTCCGCCGCGGCGCCTGACGCCGCGTCCGCCTCGGCCTCGGCCGGCGCGACCGGCGCCGCCACCCGGCCGCGGCCGCGACGCCCCGGCCTCGGCGCGGCAGGCGCGGGCTCGGCGCCGGCGTCGTGGGCAGGTTCCGCTTCGTCTGCGGGCGCTGGCGCCGGCTCCGAAGGCTCCGGAACGTGGGCCTCGTCGGCCTCCCCTTCCGCCCCGGCCTCCGCCGGCTGGGGTGCGGGCGCCATGGCGACGCCCCCCTCGCCTTCCTGCCGGTTGCGTCGGCCGCGGCCGCCGCGCCGTCGCCTGCGCTTCTTCCGGCCTTCGGCACGACCCGTCTCGCCCCCGCCCGGCGCGGCCTGCCCGTCGCCTGCGGCATCGGGCGTCGCGGCGGTCTCCTCCTCGTCGCGCGCCTCGTCCGCCTCGTCCGCGTCCTCGGCGTCGACGTCGGCAGCCGGCGCCGGCGCGGGAAGCGCCTGGCTCAGCGGCGCATGGGCCGGGGGCGGCCCGCTGCCCTCGACGGCAAGGCGCGCGCCGGCGAGCGTGGCATCCGGCACCACCTCCACGCCAATGCCGTAGCGGCCCTCGAGCTCCGCCAGTTCCCGGCGCTTGCGGTTGAGGATGTAGACGGCGACCGCCGGGTCGGCGCGCAGGCGGAACTGGCTCGCCCGGCCCTTGACCGCCTCCTCCTCGACGAGGCGCAGCGCCGAGAGCGCCGCCGAACTCTCGGTTCTCACGAGGCCCGAGCCGCCGCAGTGCGGGCAGGGCTCCGTCGAGGCCTCGAGCACGCCGGTGCGCAGCCGCTGGCGGCTCATCTCGAGGAGGCCGAAGGGCGAGATCCGGCCCACCTGCACCCGCGCCCGGTCGGCCTTCAGCGCTTCCTTCAGCGCCTTCTCCACCTTCCGGTTGTTGGCGCCGACCTCCATGTCGATGAAGTCGACGACGATGAGGCCGGCCATGTCGCGCAGGCGCAGCTGCCGGGCGATCTCCTCGGCCGCCTCGATGTTGGTCTTGAGCGCGGTCTCCTCGATGTTGTGCTCGCGCGTCGCCCGGCCGGAATTGACGTCGACGGCGACCAGCGCCTCGGTCTGCGAGATCACCATGTAGCCGCCCGACTTCAGCTGGACGACCGGGTTCATCATCGCCGCGAGCTGACCTTCCACGCCAGCACGCAGGAACAGCGGCACCGGGTCGGAATAGTGCTGCACCTTCTTCGCGTGGCTCGGCATGAGCAGCTTCATGAAGGCGCGCGCCTGCCGGTAGCCGGCCTCGCCATCCACCAGCACCTCGTCGATCTCGCGCGTGTAGATGTCGCGGATCGCCCGCTTGATGAGGTCGTTGTCCTCGTAGATGAGGGTGGGCGCCGTCGAGGCGAGCGTCTTCTCGCGGATCTCGTCCCAGAGCCGCGTCAGATAGTCGAAGTCGCGGCGGATCTCGGCCTTGGTGCGCGAGAGCCCGGCCGTGCGGATGATGGCGCCCATCGTCGGCGGCAGTTTCAGCTCGGCGATCACCGACTTCAGCCGCTTGCGGTCGGCGGCGTTGGCGATCTTGCGGCTGATCCCGCCGCCTTGCGCGGTGTTGGGCATGAGGACGCCGTAGCGCCCGGCGAGCGAGATGTAGGTGGTGAGTGCTGCGCCCTTGTTGCCGCGCTCTTCCTTCACCACCTGCACCAGCATCACCTGCCGGCGGCGGATGACGTCCTGGATCTTGTAGCGCCGCCGAAGCTGCATCCGCCGCCGCCGGAGCGCATCGGCTGCCGCCTCGTCGGAGGCGCCGTGCTCCTCGGGCCGCCCGTTCGCCTCGCTCTCCTCCCCCTCGCCCGCGCCGTTCGCGTCGCCGGCGCCGTTGTCCGCGCCGGCCTCCTCGGCCAGCTTCTCCTCCTCGCGAAGCAGCGCCTCGCGGTCTTCCTTGGGGATCTGGTAGTAGTCGGGGTGGATCTCCGAGAAGGCGAGGAAGCCGTGCCGGTTCCCGCCGTAGTCGATGAAGGCCGCCTGGAGCGAGGGCTCGACCCGCGTCACCTTGGCAAGGTAGATATTGCCCTTGATCTGCTTGCGGCTGGCCGCCTCGAAATCGAACTCCTCAATGCGGTTGCCCCGGACGACCGCGACCCGGGTCTCCTCCGGGTGGCGGGCGTCGATCAGCATGCGTGTGGTCATCAGAATGTCTCCGGGTGCGCAGGGCAGGGCCGCTGCGCCTCATGTGGCGGGCAGGGCAGAGCGCCCCGCCGGTGATCGCAAGCGGGCGGACGGCGCCGGGGGGTCCGGCTCGCTCCAGGGCGCGAGGGCCCCGGCCGGACAGCGCGCGCACACCATGCCGCACCACCTGCCGCCCGACCCTGACCTTCGCCCTTTCGAGATGCGCCATCCGTTCCAAGCCTCGCTTCCCCGTGCCCGGCGCCGTGCCGGAGGGGAAGCGGGGAAAGGTCCGAGCCATGCGGAGGATGCCGAGAGCGCGGACCCGCAGGTCCCCGACCGCGCTGCTAGCAGGGCAGGAAAAGCTCGGCAAGAAGCGCTTCCGAAACGCCTAAACGCCGAGTCTCCCCCGCCGTTTTGGGAGGGCATGAACATCCTCGGCTCCCTTGGCGCCGGCTCGGGCATCGACATGGCCACCCTGGTCAGGGATCTCGTCCGCGCCCAGCGCGAGCCGCAGGCGGCCCTTCTCCAGCGCCGGCAGGAGCGCGTGGAGGCGCGCATTTCCGCGCTCGGCCAGTTCCGCTCCGCGCTCGATGCGCTGAACACGGCACTCGTCCAGCGGGTGCAGGCGGGAAGCGTCTCGGCCGTCCCCCGCGTGTCCGACCCGACGGTCATGAGCCTCAGGGTTGCCCCCGGCACCACGCTTGCCCCGCAGACCGTCGAGGTTCGCGCGGTCGCCGCCGCCCAGGTGCTCGCCTCCGCGTCCCGAGCCGATCCGGCCGCGCCCGTCGGCCAGGGGACGCTCACCTTCCGCTTCGGCACGGTCGACGGCACCGGTCCTGCGACCGGCTTCACGCCTTCCGCCACGCCCGACCTCGTCGTCACCATCGGCCCGGCGGACGACAGCCTGACCGGCCTCAGGGACGCGATCAACGCCGCCGCGCGCGCTGCGAACGCGCCAGTGACGGCCAGCATCCTGACCGATGTCGACGGCTCGCGGCTGGTGCTGCGCGGCACCACCGGGCTTGCCTCCGGCTTCCTCGTGGAAGCGAGCGGAGACCCCGCGCTCGAGGCCTTCGCCTTCACCGTCGGCGGCGGGGATCTTGCGCGCAACGCCCGCGCGGCCGACGCCGAGCTCGTCGTCGATGGCGTGACGCTGCGGCGGCCGTCGAACCAGGTCTCCGATCTTCTCGACGGCGCCACCCTCAGCCTGCTGCGCGCGGCCCCCGGCGCTCCGGTCACGGTCTCGGCCGAGCGCTCGGCAAGCGAGCTTGCCGCCGTCGTCCGCGACTTCGCCGGCGCGCTCTCCGAGCTTCTGGGCATCGGCCGCGAACTCTCCCGCGGCGAGACGGCAACCGCAAGCGCCGGAGCGCTCGTTGCCGACTCGACCACCCGGCGCGTGCTCCAGTCGCTGACCGGGCTCACCACCCGCCCGCTCGTCACGCCCGACGGCGATGCGCCGACGCGGCTTGCCGAGCTTGGCCTCCGGCTGACGCGCGAGGGCACGGTGCAGGTCGACGAGGCGCGCCTCCAGCGCATGGTGGCCGACCACCCTGCCGCCGTCGAGCGGATGGTCCGCGCGCTTGCCGACCAGGGGAGCCTCCTCACGCCGGGCGGGCCGCTGCGCCAGCTCGGAGTCCAGCTTGCCGTCGCGGTCAACGGCCGCCCCGGCCAGCCCACCGCGCTCGCCCGCGAGGCGCAGGCGATCGCCCGCGCCCGCGCCGAGCTCGATTCGCGGATGGAACGGCTCGAGGCTGCGCTCACCCGGCAGTTCGCCGGCGTGGACACCGCCGTCGGCCGGACCCGCGCCACCCAGACCTTCCTCCAGCAGCAGATCGACCTCTGGCGCGCGAACCGCGACCGCTGATCGCCCGACATGAAGGACCCGAACCATGCCCCTCCCCGCCGCCGACCAGCTCCTCCGCTCCCGCCCCCACGCCCTTGAGGGCGACCGGACCGCCGCCCTCCGGCACTATCGCTCGGTCACCCTCGAGGCCCGGGTCGCGGCCGCATCTCCGCACGAGCTCGTGATGATGCTCTTCGACCGGCTGATCGCCCTGCTGCGCGAGGCGCGCGATGCCGCGGCCAAGGCCGAGGCGGTGCGGCGCGTCCGCGCGACCGAGCGCGCGCTCGCCATCGTCGACGGGCTCGATTCCACGCTCGATCGTGCGCGCGGCGGCGAGGTGGCCGAGGCGCTCGCGCGCGCCTACGCCATGCTCCGCGCCCAGCTCCTGGACGGAAGCCCGGGGGCGCTGGCCTCGGCGAGCTTCGCCGCCGAGGAGATCGCATCCGCCTGGCGGGCCATCGGCCGGCCGCGCGCCTGACGGCCCGGCTCAGGCTTCGCCGAGTTCCGCAGGCGCGATCCCGAGCGCCTCGAGCAGCGCCCGGCGCGCGGCGCGGCACTGGTCCATGAGGTCGGGGTTGCCGAGCTCTTCGGGCGCGATCCGCTCGGGCCACCAGCGCGCGACCACCCCTTCGAGCCGGTCAAGCGTCGCCGCGTCAAGGCGGAAGCGCGGGTCGACCGCGGCAAGCGCCGTCTCCGACAGCTGGACCCGGAGGCGGAGGCAGGCCGGGCCGCCGCCGTTGCGCATCGACTCGCGAAGGTCGAGCACGTGGAGCGCCTGGATGGGGTTGGCATTGTCGGCAACGACCCGCTGAAGCCAGCGCCACACCCGGGGGGTCTCCTCGGCCTCCTTCGGCAGCACCAGCGCCATGCCGTCGCTAACCGTCAGCAGCGAGGCGTTGAAGACGTAGGAGCCGACCGCCTCCTCGAGGCTGATCTCGTCCGCCGGCGCCTCGACAAGGCAGAAGCCCGGCACGCGCGCGGCAAGCGCCGCAACAAGCGCGTCGCGGTCGGCAAAGGCCTCAGCGTGGGCAAGCAGCACTGGCCCGTTCGCCACCGCCACCACGTCGTTGTGGAAGGCGCCCGCCTCGATCGCGGCGTCCGCCTGGGCGACATGGAGGGCAGCGGCAACGCCGTGCCGGCGCGCGACCGCCTTCGAGGCCCTGACGTCCTGCCGCGCGGGGAACCGGCCGCCGGCGTTCACGCCGTGGACGAACACCTCGACTCCGGGCGCCTCGTGGGCGGGCGCGAGGCGCAGGTGGTTGGCCGCGCCCTCGTCGCCGAAGCTCGGCGGAACGGGCCCGTGCACGGCGAAGTGGCGCCGGTCGGCGAAGGCAAGGCGGAGCTGGGCGAGCGTTGCAGGCCATTCCTGCGCGCGGTGCGCCATGGTCGCGAGGTTGGCGACCGAGAGGTGGGTGCGGCCGTCGGCGGTGTCAGCCGCAGGGCTCACGGTGGCGGCGTTCGCCGTCCACATCGGCGAGGCCGACCAGGCGACGGCGACGAGCGCCGGGTCCTCGGCATGGGCGGCCTTCAGCACCTCGGCATCCGTGCCGGCGAAGCCCATGGCGCGGAGCAGGCCGAGGTTCGGCCGTTCGTGCGGCAGGAGCAGGCCCTGCGGCAGCCCGAGCCCCAGCACCAGCCGCATCTTGGCCAGGCCCTGGAGCGCGGCAGCGCGGGGCGAAGACACGGCACCGGCGTTCCGGGTGGCGGCGAGGTTGCCGAGGCTCAGGCCCGCATAGTTGTGGCTGGGGCCGACGAGGCCGTCGAGCTGCAGTTCCGGCATCAGTCGAGCCCCGTGGCAAGGGGGGCGTGCGGGCGCGTGCCCTCGATCCCGGCAACCGGGAAGGCGCAGTAGTCGGCGGCGTAGAAGGCCGACGGGCGGTGGTTGCCGGACCAGCCGACGCCGCCGAAGGGCGCGGAGGAGGCGGCGCCGTTGGTCGGCCGGTTCCAGTTGACGACTCCTGCCCGGCTTTCCGCCCAGAAACGGTCGAACAGGGTGCGGTCCCCGCCCAGAAGCGCCGCGGCCAGGCCGAAGCGGGTTGCGTTCGCCTGCGCCATCGCCGCGGCGAAGTCGCGCACGCGGATCACCTGGAGCGCGGGCCCGAAGATCTCCTCGTCGGGCGCGGCATGGCCGGTCGTGTCGACGATGCCCGGGGTGAGGAAGGGGAGGGCGGGGTCGGGGCGGCACATCGGCAGCAGCACCCGACCGGGGAGCGCGGCGAAGGCGGCCTCGACGCGCGCGGCCGCGCGCCCGTCGATGAGGGGCCCCATGAACGGCTGCGGCTCGGCGAACGGCGGGCCGATCCGCATCCGCTCGACGAGGGCAAGCACCCGCTCGACGAGCGCCTCGCCAGGGCCCTCCGCGACGATGAGCCGGCGCGCGCAGGTGCAGCGCTGGCCGGCCGAGAGGAAGGCGGACTGGACGACGACCCGGGCCGCAGCGTCGAGATCGGCCTCGGCGACGTCCCAGGCGACGAGCGGGTTGTTGCCGCCCATCTCGAGCGCGAGGATCCGGTGCGGGGTTTCGGCGAATCGGCGGGTGAGCGCAGCGCCGGTCGCGGCCGAACCGGTGAAGAGCAGGCCGTCGATGTCGGCAGCGGCAAGCGCCGCGCCGGTCTCGCCACCCCCCTGCACCACTTCGAGGAGGCCGGCGGGAAGTCCCGCCGCGGCGAACAGCGCGGCAAGCTTCTCCCCCGTCGCCGGGGTCAGCTCCGAGGGCTTGAACACGACCGCGTTGCCCGCCAGCAGCGCCGGCACGATGTGGCCGTTGGGCAGGTGCGCCGGGAAGTTGTAGGGGCCGAGCACGGCAAGCACTCCGTGGGGCTTGTGGCGCACGGCCTGCATGGCGCCCGCCGGGTCGGCAGCGAAGGGCCGTTCGGTGGTGCCGGTGCGCACGCCATAGGCCTCGATCGAGATGGCGACCTTGGCGGCCACGCTCGCGGCCTCGCCCTTCGCTTCCCAGAAGGGTTTGCCCGTCTCCTCGGCGATGGTGCGGGCGAGGTCTTCGGTGCGGGCGGTGACCAGCTCGGCGAAGCGGCGGAGGAGCCCGGCGCGCTCGGCAAGCGGCGTGCGCGCCCAGGCCGGCTGGGCCGCGCGGGCGCGGGCCACGGCTTCGGCGACGGCCGAGGGGCCTGCGACCGGCCCTTCCCAGAGCAGCGTGCCGTCGTGCGGGCGGATGCTCCGCAGCAGCTCAGAAGGGGGCATGGATCACCTCCTCGCCCGCTCGGGCGCCGGCCGCCGCCGGCAGCCGGACCGTGCCGGCCGTAGTCTCGGCCGGGAGCGCCATCACCCGGAAGCCCGCGCGCCGGCCGAACCCGACGAGCCCGCAACGGGCATCCGCCGGCGGCGCTCCGGCCTCGACTTCGAGGCACCGGGCAAGCGCGACGGTGCGGATGCGGTCGGTCTCGACGTCGAGCGTCGGCCCGCCGTCGAAGATGTCGACATAGGCGTTGAAACGGAAGCCCTCGGCCTCGAGCATCCGCCGGGCCGCCCGGCCGTCGGGGTGCTCGACGCCGAGCACGGCGGCCGCGCTTTCAGGCAGCAGCGCCTCGTAGACCGGATACTTGGGCATGAGATCGGCGATGAACTGGTTGCCGTGCAGGCTGTTGAACCGGTCCGCCTCGACGAAGCCCATGCCGAAGAAGCGGCCGGCAAGCCCGTCCCAGAAGGGGGACGAGCCGTCCTCGCGGATCACGCCCCTGAGCTCGGCGAGGCAGCGGTCCGCCACCCGGGCGCGGTGGCGGGCCATGAAGAGGTAGCGTGAGCGGGCGAGGAGGCGGCCGAGCCCGCCGGCCCGGAGATCGGGGGCGAGGAACAGCCCGCCCACTTCGCTCGCGCCGTCGAAGTCGTTGACGAGGTGGAGCACGCGGGTGCGGAAGGTGCGGCCAAGCTCCCGGCTCTTCAGCGCGATCGTCGTGATCTTGTAGGAATAGAAGGGCCAGTCGGTGCCCACTTCGCCGAAGATGGCGGCCGTGCCGCCCACCCGGCCGCTGTGCCGGTGTTCGAGCACGAGCATGGTGAGCCCGGTGCGCGCAGCAGCATCGTCGGCCGCAAGCGTCGCCTCCGAGCGGGCAAGGCGCGCGGCAAGCGCGGCCTCGTCCTGCGGCAGGTTGGTGAAGCCACCACCGGTCATCTGCGCAAGCGCAACAAGCGCGGGCAGGTCGTCCGCCCGCGCGGTGCGCACCTGCCAGTCCTCGAGCGAGACGTCCGCCATGGGCGGCGTCTTGCCGCAAGCTGCGGCGTGCGTGTAGCGAATTCCTGCGGCTCCCGCCGCAGGATCTGCGGCGAACGCCCGCTGCTCTGCAAGGATGCCCGGAAGATGCCCTGCGCATGACCCTCGACCGGATCGACCGGCGAATCATCGCCATCCTCGAGCGCGAGGGCCGCATCACCAATGCCGCGCTTGCCGAGCGCGTGGCGCTCTCCCCGTCGGCGTGCCTCGCCCGCGTCCGGCGGCTGGAGCGGGCGGGCGTCATCACCGGTTATGGCGCCCGGGTAGACGCGGCACGGCTCGGCCCGGGCCTCACGCTCATGGCCGAGGTCACGCTCGCGCGCCACGAGCCGGCGGACTTCCGGCAGGTGGAGGCTCTGTTCCTGGCCGAGCCCCAGGTGCTCGAGGCCGCCGAGATCAGCGGCCGGTCCGACTATCTGTTGCGGGTCCGCGTCGGCGGCATGGAGGAGTGGCGCGCGCTTGCGGCGTCATGGACGGCCTCGGCGCCGATCGCGCGGATCACCTCGCAGGTGGTGATGCACGAGACCAAGCGCTTCGAAGGTCATCCGCCGCCCGCTCCGCCCGCCCCTCCCCCCGGGGGCCGTTGAGCGCGAGAAAGCGCCAGTTGAGGATGGCCGCCAGCGTTACCCACGCGTGGTAGGGCACCATGAGCCAGGCGGCGATCTGGTCGAAGCGCGCGAAGGCGATCGTGACGGCGAGGATGGAGAGCCAGAAGACGACCACCTCGGCCATCGCAAGGTCGATGCGCTTCCGCCCGAAGAACAGCCACGACCAGGCGGCATTCAGCACGAGGTGGACGGCATAGAGCAGGAGCGCGCCGCGCGCCGCCGTGCCGCCTGCCTCCCACACCCGCCAGGCGGCCACCGCCATCAGCACGTAGAGGAGGCCCCAGACGGCCGGGAAAGCCCAGTTCGGCGGGGTCAGCAGCGGTTTCTCGAGGCCCGCATACCAGGCGCCGGGGCGGAAGATGGCCCCCGTCGAGGCCGCGACCAGCACGGCACCGAGCGAGATCGCGAGCGCAGCAAGCGAGGCGCCATCGAACATGCCCAAGATATGGGGTGCCGCCCGGCCGGTGCCAGGGGCGCCGGGCAGGGCCGCGGCAGTCCGCCGCCCTCAGGCGCTTCCGGGCGGCAGCCCGTCGCGGGCAAGGCGCATGAGGGTGAGGGCAGCAAGGCGTGCCCGCTCGGCGAGGCTCTCGGTCAACAGGAACTCGTCGGCCGAATGGATGGCACCACCCCGAACCCCCATGGTGTCGACCACGGGGAGGCCAGCCGCAGCGAGATTGTTCCCGTCGCACACGCCGCCCGAGGGCTTCCAGCCGATCGCAAGCCCGAGGTCGGCGCCCGCCTCGCGCACCAGGGCGAAGAGGCGCAGCTGGTGCGGGTCGAGCGGCTTCGGCGGGCGGGCGAAGCTGCCGTGGCGGTGCGCTGCCACCTCGTGCGCGGCGGCCACCTCGGCGATGGCGGAATCCATGGCGGCAAGGGCCCGCGCCTCGGCGTCCCGGGTCGCCGGGCGGAGGTTGACCCGCAGCACCGCCGAGGCCGGCACGATGTTGTTCGGTCCGCCGCCGTCGATCCGCGCGACGTTGACCTTCAGGTCAGGGGCCGCAAGCCGTGCCAGCCGGAGCGCGAGGTCGGCGGCGGCGAGCACGGCGTTGCGGCCCTTCTCGGGTTCGCGGCCCGCATGGGCCGCCCGGCCGGCAAGATGGATCGAGAAGTTGCCCGAGCCCGGCCGGTCGCCGGCGAGCGTGCCGTCAGGCAGCGCCGGCTCGAAGGTGAGCGCGCACGCGACACGCGCGGCGCATTCGGCAAGAAGCGGCGCAGAGCCGGGGGAGGAGACCTCCTCGTCGGCGTTGAGCACCACCTCCCAGCCGAGCGCCTCGGCCCACGGGCTCGCCTCGAAGGCGGCGAGTGCCGCGCGCATCACCGCGATGCCCCCCTTCATGTCGGCAACGCCCGGCCCGTTCAGCACGCCCGGCTCAAGCCAGCGGACCTCCTGGAACGGGTGGTCCGCGCCGAACACCGTGTCGTAATGGCCGGTGAGCAGCACCCGCAGCGCCGCCTGGGGCCGCGTCGAGAGGTGCAGGTTGCGGCCATGGAGGAGGGGCACCACCTCGCCGCCTGCCAGCATCTGGGTGGCGGGCGCGGGGTCGCGGAAGGAGACGGGCCCCAGCGGCGCGAAGGCCTCGGCCAGAAGCTGCGCCATGCGCGCGAGCCCTTCGAGGTTGCGGCTGCCGGAGTTGACCGGCGCCCAAGCGAGCACGTCGGCAAGGAGGGCGTCGCCGTCGATCGTGGCAAGCGCTGCCTCTTCTTCGGCCCGAAGGCTCATGCACCCGGCTCCAGCCTGCGCCCGGGCGCGATCTCCGCCGGGTCGAGGCGGCAGTGGAGAAGGGCCGGCCGCGCGTCGAGCGCCGCCAGCGCGCGTTCGAGCGCAGGTGCGAACGCCGCCGTGTCCTCGACCGTCTCCGCGTGGAGGCCGAAGCTTCGCGCAAGCGCTGCGAAATCCGGGTTGGTGAGCGCCGTTGCCACCGGCCGCCCCGGATAGTGCCTGGCCTGGTGCATGCGGATGGTGCCATACTGGCCATTGTCCATCACCACGAAGAGCACGCGCGCGCCCTCGTGCATGGCAGTTGCCAGTTCGCCCGCGGCCATCAGGACATCGCCGTCTCCGGCCACGCAGGCAACGGGCCGCCCTGGCGCGACGAGGGCTGCGGCGATCGCTGCCGGCACGCCGTAGCCCATCGCCCCCGAGACGGGGGCAAGCTGCGTGCCAACGCGGCGGTGAAGGGTGAAGCGATGCACCCAGGCGGCGAAGTTGCCGGCGCCGTTGCAGACGATGGCATGCGGGCCGAGCCGCTCGCCGAGCAGGCGCACGACCTCGGCCGGGTTCACGCCGGCGGCAACGGCCGTGGGCGCGATCCACGCGGCGTGAAGGGCGGCAAGCCGCGCCACCCACGCGGGCCGCCTGGCGGGCGGAAGCGTGGCAAGCGCCGCCAGCATGGGCCCTGGCGCTGCGTGGATCGCAAGGCGCGGCTGCCACACCCGCCCGAGCGCGTCGGGGTCCGCGCAGGCGTGGACCAGCGCGCGGGATGCGAAGGCGTCATCGAGAAGGTCATAGCCCTGCGTCTCGTTCTCGGTGAGGCGCGCGCCCACCACGAGGAGCAGGTCGGCCTCGCGCACGGCAGCGACCAGCGCCGGGTTGGCGCCGAGGCCGAGTTCCCCGGCATAGTGGGGGTGGCGGTTGTCGAACCGGTCCTTGCGCCGCCAGGCGGTCACCACGGGAAGCCCCAGCCGCTCGGCGACGGCCTCGGCGGCCAGCCGATCGGCTTCGCGCCAGCCGGGCCCGCCGAGGAGCAGCACCGGCCGCTTGGCGGAGGCCAGCAGGGCTGCGAGCGTGGCAAGCGCCTCTGCCGACGGCGCCGGGGGCTCCACGGCCGCCGGGGGTGCCGCGGCAGCATCGCTGGGGAGCGCCAGCCGGTCGTCGGGCAGGACAACGACCACCGGCCCGGGCCGGCCGGACATGGCGCAGGCGAGGGCGGCGGCCACCTGCTCGCCGGCGCGGGCCGGCTCGCGCAAGGTGACCACGCGCTTTGCCACCGAGCCGAACAGGCGATGATAGTCCATCTCCTGGAAGGCCTCGCGGCCGACGCAATCGTCGCCGACCTGGCCGATGAGGAGAAGGAGCGGGGTCGAATCCTGCTGGGCGGTGTGGAGGCCGATGGCGGCGTGGGTCGCACCGGGTCCGCGGGTGACGAGGGCGACGCCGGGCCGTCCCGCGAGCTTGCCGGCGGCCTCGGCCATGTGGGCTGCGGCGGCCTCGTGGCGGCAGGTGACGAGCCGCAGCGGCATGTCGCGCAGGGCATCGAGGAGGGGAAGATAGCTTTCGCCCGGCACGCAGAAGGCGTGGGTGATGCCGGCTGCCACGAGGCTTTCGGCGATGACCGAGGCGAGGGTGCGCGCCATGCGCCCCCATGGCCGGGGTTGCGCGGGGGCTGCAACCCCTCTAGCGGGCTGGGGCTGCGCCGGAGCGGTGGCCGAGTGGTCGAAGGCGCTCGCCTGGAAAGTGAGTATGGGTCAAAAGCCCATCGAGGGTTCGAATCCCTCCCGCTCCGCCATCCGTTCTTTCCCGCCGCGTTTCAGCCCGTCTCACGCTGTCTCTAACACGTTGGCGGGGCTTGCATTTCTCCTCTCCCCGGTACCTCATGCAATCCGGCGCCGTCCCGCCAAGCCTCGCGTTCGCGGTGGGACGCATGGTGGGAGAGGAGCGGCTGGCGGGAAAGCTCACGGCGAAGCAGGTGGCGGGCCTGACGGCCCCCGGGCGCTACACCGACGGCGACGGCCTCATGCTCGTGGTGGACCGGGCCGGCCGGCGCTACTGGCGGCTGCGCTACCGCATCGACGGCAGGCGCCGCGACCTCT
The DNA here is from genome assembly GCF_015354055.1 of Thermaurantiacus tibetensis. Classification (GTDB taxonomy): domain Bacteria; phylum Pseudomonadota; class Alphaproteobacteria; order Sphingomonadales; family Sphingomonadaceae; genus Thermaurantiacus; species Thermaurantiacus tibetensis. The sequence goes on along the minus strand of NZ_JACHTM010000002.1, from coordinate 432 downwards.
CGTTCGGGCCCGAGCGGCTGGTGTCGCTGCGCGAGGCCCGCGAGGCGGCAGCTGCAGCGCGTCAGCAGATCCGCGCAGGGGTCGACCCCCTCGCCAGCCGCAAGGCAGCCGCGGTTGCGGGCATCACCTTCGCTGAGGCCGCGCGCAAGGTGCACGCCGAGCACCGGACAGGCTGGCGCAACGGCAAGCACTGCGACCAGTGGTTACGCACGCTCGAGACCCACGCCTTCCCGCGGATCGGCAACCGGCCGGTGGCGTCGCTCAACCGGGCCGACATGGCCGAGGTTCTCGCGCCCCTGTGGCTCGCGCGGCCCGAGACGGCGCGCCGGGTGCTGCAGCGGATGCGCGCCGTCATCAGCTGGGCGGTGGGGCAGGACATCCGGGCGGAGGGGATCGACTTCGAGATCGTGCGCCGGGCGCTGCCGCGGCAGC
>NZ_JACHTM010000001.1 GCF_015354055.1 Thermaurantiacus tibetensis | reverse complement strand
GCGGAACCCGCCCCCGCCCCACGTCCACGCCCTCGTCTTCGCCCGAAAGCTCACCTCCCAGGGCTGGACCAGCTTCTCCCCCATCACCAGCCACAGGCACCACCCGGCGCTGGTCGCGGCGTGGGGCGCGTGGAGATTGTGGAGGTGAGCTTTGCCGAACGGGGGTGCCGCCCACGCGCAGTGGGAAGGAAATTCACCAAGAGATCACCACGCGAGCCGGCGTCAGAACAAGCCCCTTCGGACGCGCCCACCTCTGCCCACCTGTCGCTGGACCGCCCGGCGCGCAACGGGCTAGACACAATCCGTGCCGAATGAAGCCTTTGCCCGGGTCCGCATCGATCAGGTCCTGAAGGATGCCGGCTGGGCGCTCACGGATGGCACCAGCGTCCGCTTCGAATATCCGCTGAAAGAAGCCGGCAAGGCCGATTATGTGCTTTTCGATCGCCAGGGCCGCGCCCTTGCCGTCCTTGAGGCCAAGCGCACCAGCGTGTCGCTTTCAAGCGGCGAGACCCAGGGCCTTCGCTACGCCGAAGCGCTCGGCGTACCTTTCATCTTCCTCGCCAACGGCGAGGAGGTCTGGTTCCGCGATCGCGACCGGGATGCCCATTTCCGCAAGGTCGCAACCGTCTTCAGCCAGGACGATCTCATCCGCCGCATGGCGATACGCACCGTCCGCGTGCCGCCTTCGACCATCGCCATCGACACGCGCATCGCCGGCCGCGGCTATCAGCAGGCCTGCATCGAGGTGCTCTGCCGCGAGATGGAACTCGGCCGCCGCAAGCTCCTCGTCGAGATGGCAACCGGCACCGGCAAGACGCGCACGGCCGCAGCCCTCATCAAGCGCTGCTTCGATGCCAGCTGGGTCAGCCGGGTCCTCTTCGTCGTTGACCGCAACACACTCGCCATCCAGGCCGAGGATGCCTTCGCCGAGCATCTGCCGCACCTTCCCACCTATCGCGTCCCGCGGGTCGGCCAGCGCTTCCAGGACGAAAAGCGTGTCACCATCGTCACCCTGCAGACTCTGGTGAACGAGTATGAGAACTACACCTCGGGCTATTTCGACCTCATCTTCATCGACGAGTGCCATCGCAGCATCTACGGCAAGTGGCGGCGCGCGCTCGACCATTTCGATGGGGTGAAGATCGGCCTGACTGCAACGCCCTGCGTGATGGAGAATGCCGCCGACGTGGACGAGGAGGACAAGGTCGCCATCCGCGACACGCTGCGTTTCTTCGAGGTCGAAAAGCCCACCTACAGCTACACGATGCGCGAGGCGATCGAGGACGGCTATCTCGTGCCTTACGAGATCTACCGCGCCATGACCGCCAAGACCGCCGCCGCGCAGGGCTTCCAGGTCTACCGGCACGAGATCGACTGGGACGCGCCCGACGACGCCACGCGCGCCGAGCTTGAAGCCCTCTTCGCCGATCAGGATCCCATCCTTGTCGATCCGCTCGCGCTCGAGCGCCGCTTCACCATCCCCGAGCGCAACCGTGCAATGGTGCGCGAGTTCCGCCAGGTGATGGAAGAGGGCTACTTGGGCCCCGATGGCGTGCGCCGCGCGCCTGACTGGGGCAAGACTATCGTCTTCGCCGTCACCAAGCGCCATGCCGAAACGCTCGCCCGCCTGTTCGACGACGCCTTCGCCGACCGGAAACCCTCGCCCACCACCCGCTACGCCGATTTCGTCGTCTCTGGCCTTGGCGCCGACGACAGCGTCGATGGCCCCACCATCATCAAGCGCTTCAAGAAGGAAGAGTTCCCCCAGATCCTCGTCAGCGTGAACATGCTCGACACCGGCTTTGACGCGCCCGAAGTCCGCAATCTCGTCCTCGCCCGCTTCACCAAAAGCCGCATCCTCTACCAGCAGATGCGCGGCCGCGGGTCGCGCTTGGCCGAGGGCAAGACCCGCTTCACCATGTTCGACTTCACCGGCGTCACCCTCTGGCACGGCGACGACGAACAGCCCGGGGAGGGCGGGGTCATCGTCGTCCGCCCGCCGGTCGCACCCCAGCCCACGCCCCGCCGGCTCCTCACGCTCGACATCCACGACGAGATCGACCCCACCACGCGCGAATGGGTGACGGTCGATGCCGATGGCCGCCCCTTCATGGATGCCGAGCATGGCCGCGCCGAACAGCTTGGCGCCGCCTTCGAGGCCTGGCGCGCCGGCACCCCGTTCAACTCCGACCAGACCCGCCTTCTCGATCTCGTGAAGGAGCTGATCCTCGCCAACGCCGCCACCATCGACCGGTTCGACAGCTGGCGGTTCGATCATGGCTCGCTGCAACTGAACGGCGGCTATGCCCGCGCCCTTGCCGTCTTCGGCGGCGAGGCGCAGCTGGAGGCGATGCTTGCTGCCATGAACGACGCCCTGTTCCAATCCAGCGATATCGGGTCGAAACACTCCGAAGAGCCTGACAGAAAACACAAACCTCTATAGGTATGCGAACGGAAATCGGGGGGGCACATGGGCGACAATCTGGAACCAAATCCCGGCCAGAACCTCTTTGATGTCGCGAGCGATGAGGTGCTGGCACAAATGATCGCGGGCGCCCGTCACCGAATCCTGATGGTGGCCCCGGCGCTGACCGCGAGCGTGGCACAGGCCCTGGTTGGTCGGCTGGATGAACCACAGTCACCCTTGATTGAACTCATTCTCGATGCCGACCCGGAGGTTTATCGGCTTGGCTTCGGAGATGTGGCGGCGCTCGCCCTTATCCGCGATCGCATGCTTGCCCATGGCCTGGCGGTCCGTCAGCAGGAAGGAATTCGGATTGGCGTGCTTGTGACCGACGAGGCCATGATCGTCTGGTCGCCGACGCCAAGGCTGGTCGAGGCGGGCTCAACGTCGCGACAGAAGCCGAATGCGATCCGCCTGGGCGGAACAGCAGCGGCTCAGAAGCTGGCCGAAGCCGTCGGAGCCGGCGACGGCCCGCCTGAGGTTGGCAAGGTCGGACTGACGCCCGAGAAGGCCGAGGAGGTCGCGAACGATCTCCGGCGCAACCCGCCGCAGAAGTTCGACCTGGCGCGTGCTGTCCGGGTCTTCAGCAGTCAGGCCCGCTACGTCGAGCTGGAGGTCAGGAACAGCCGCTTTGCTTCGCGCTCGGTGCCTTGGCCCGAGGAACTTCTCGGGATAATCGATGAGAAGCTGAGGAAGCGCGTGGAGGGCCGCTTCAAGCCGTTCGCGGATTTCGACCTCCGGCTGCCCGTCAATGTCGTCCATCCGGACGGACGCGAGCGGGAAGTCCGTATCGATGAGAAATGGCTGAACCAGCAGCGCCAGAGTCTCGAGAACTGGACCTTCGAGGTCAAGGGCTACGGCCGCATCATCCTGCGCCAACATCAGGACGCTTTCGAGAAGGGTGTCGAGCGATTGAAGACCAATCTCAATCGCTACCGGTCCGCACTGCAGAATGCGATGGATGCGCGAAAGGCTGAGATCGTGCAGCAGGTGATTGCCGAGTTCAGGCCGCGGTGGCTGGCCAGCCCCCCTCCGGAACGAATGCGCTGGGGCCGGCCATCGGATGCCGAACTGGAAGCGGAACTTGCCTGGATCGCTGCGCAACTGGTGGACGATGCAACTTGCTTCGACGAGCCCGAGACAAAGGTGGTCATCAAGGATATCGCCCCCGAGTCCGTGCAGTCAGAGGAGTTTGTCAGCAGGTTGGAACAGGCCATGCGCAAAGCCCGTGTTCCCGACAGCATCATCGAGAACCTGTGGAAAACCTATATGGCCGCCCGGCAGGCCGACTAGGTGCCCAACCACGATCGCCCCCACGCAACCGGAGCTGCCTGATGCCCTTCACGCCTGAGATGCGCCGCAAGGTCGACCAGATCCGCGACTATCTCTATGGCGGCGGCTATCCCGACCCGCTCGGCAATGCCGAACAGCTCTCCTTCCTCTTCTTCTTCTACATGGTCGAAGGGATCGATGCCGCGAACCTGCGCCAGGCGCGCGCCACTGGCCAGCCCTACACCAGCATCTTCGCTGGCGACTGGACCATCCGCAACCCGCTGAACGCGCCCGCGAAGGGTGTGGAAACCATCCCTGCCGAGCGCATGCGCTGGTCCTCCTGGGCGCACGCGCTTTCGGGCGAACGCCTCGTCTCCTTCCTGCGCGACGAGGTCTTTCCCTTCTTCGCGAGCCTCGGCGACCGGCTCGGCCTCGGCTTCATGGGGCAGGCAAGGCTTGCGATCGACGAGCCGACGGTGCTGACCCAGGTCGTCACCCTGGTGAACGGCCTCGGCCTCGACCAGGCCGACCCCGACACCAAGGGGGACCTGTTCGAGCATGTGCTCCGCCAGATCAAGCAGGCCGGCGAGCTTGGCCAGTTCCGCACGCCCCGCCACATCATCCGCGCCATCGTCCAGCTCGTCGACCCCAAGATCGGCGAGACCGTCTACGACCCGGCCGCAGGCACCGCCGGCTTCCTGGTTGCGGCCTATGAGCATATCCGCCTCGCCAATTCCTCTGCTGCTGGCCGGGTGGAGGCGGAGTTCGATGGCAAGCGCTTCGAACGCGGCCTGGGGGATCGGCTGTCGGATGCGCAGTGGCGGAAGCTGCGCACCGCCACCTTCTACGGCAATGATGTCGACCCGAAGATGGTGAGCCTCGCCTCCATGAACCTCGCGCTCCGGGGCCTTCCCGATGTCCGGATCCTGAAGCGCAACGTGCTGACCACAAGCCTCGACCGCGCCGGCAAGGCAGCGCTCGGCCTGCCGCTGGATGGCCATGACGTGATCCTTGCCAACCCGCCCTTCTCGGGCCGGGTGGACCGCGACCGGATCGTCGATGACGTGAAGGTCGGCACCACGACCGCGACCGAGATCCTGTTCCTGAAATACATGCTCGACAATCTGAAACCCGGGGGGCGGTGCGGCCTCATCGTGCCCGAGGGCGTGCTCTTCGGCTCGACCGGCGCGCACCGGGAAATCCGCCGCATCCTCCTTCAGAACAACCGGGTGGAAGCCGTGCTCTCGCTTCCCGGCGGCGTCTTCCAGCCCTATTCGGGCGTCAAGACAAGCGTGCTCGTCTTCGCCCGCGGCGGGCGGACGGAGCGGGTGATGTTCCTTCACGCTGACAATGACGGCTTCAGGCTGGACGCGAACCACGACCAGCCGATCGAGGCCGACGATCTCCCCGGCCTCATCGCCGCCTTCAACAGCCGCGAGGAGCTCTGGGCCGACTGGCAGCGGCGCGACCCGGCGGCACCCTGGGCCGAGAAATGGTGGTTCGCCGATGTGGCGGCGATCGAGGCGGAGGGGTGGAATCTTTCGGCCAGCCGCTACCGCCCGCAGGCGCGGGAAGCCGCCGAGCACCGCCCGCCGGCCGAGCTTCTGGCCGAGCTCAAGGAGGAGCTCGCTGAAGTGATGGCCGAGCTTGAGGCGCTGGAGCTGGACCTTTCGGAGCGCGCCGAGGCGTGACCAGGTGGCCGCTGCATCGTTTGGGCGAGCTATGCGATATTATTGGCGGCGGCACCCCGTCGCGCGAGAGGCCTGAATACTTTGGCGGCGACATCCCTTGGATTACGCCGACCGACGTCACTAAGGGTTGTGCGCGCTACCTCGATCGCGGGGCCGAAGCAATCTCGGAACTCGGGTTAAAGAACAGTAGTGCCAAGCTGATCCCGCCGCGCTCGGTGCTTCTCACCACGCGGGCCACGATCGGCTTCACAGCCATAAACACGGTGCCGGTTACCACAAACCAAGGCTTCGCTAACCTAGTGTGCGGACCCCACATTTGGCCGGAGTATCTGGCCTACTGGCTGGAATGGTCCCGTGACCGGCTGGTTGAACTGGCGTCGGGCGCGACATTCAAGGAAATCAACAAGTCAACTTTGAAGCGGCTTCCGATCCCTCTCCCGCCGCTGGAGGAGCAGCGGCGGATCGTGGCGATACTCGACCGGGCGGCGAGCCTGCGCCGCCGCATCGAGGCTGCCCGCGCGCGCGCCCGCGCCCTCATCCCCGCCCTCTTCCTCGAAACCTTCGGCGACCCCGCCACCAACCCCAAAGGCTGGCCAGACGTGACACTCGGCGCAGTTCTTGGCGCCCCCTTAAGCTATGGCTCAATGATTAGACCAAATGCCAATGAGACAGGTTGGCTTGACATCCGGGTTGCCAACATCAAGGCGGGGCGAATTGACTGTACTGATCGCAAATTTGTCGAACTTGCGCCAGAGAATCTAGACAGGCACGCCCTTCAAGACGGTGACATCGTGCTTGCGCGGGCGATTGGATCAGAGGCGCATCTAGGGAAATGCGCAGTGGTTTATCCGGGTAACGAGCGTTGGGCCTACGACAGCCACGTGATGCGAATACGCTTAGATCCGGATAGAATCTCTCCGCTGTGGCTGCATGCGCTTATGAATACCGAAGGCGGCAAACGTCGGCTTCTTCAACGTAGCCGGGCCTCTGCCATCCAGCACAATATCAATACGAAGGAGGTCGCTGCCTTTACATTCGGCCTCCCACCGCTCCCCCTCCAGAAGGCCTTTGCGGAGCAGGTGGCGCGGATCGAAGCGCTCGCCCGCCGGCTCGACGCCGCCGAATCCAGCGCCGGCCAGCTCGCCGCCAGCCTCTCCGCCCAGGTCTTCGGGGACTGAACGCCGCCAGGCGACCGTGATTCGTACTCGGTGGGAGGGGGAGGAGACGAAAAGGCGGACGCGTCCCGCCCCCGGCGCGACTGGAAGTGCCTCATTCCGGCAAGGCCGGTACGTGCGAAAGGACGCCGCCCCAGGCCGGCGCCAATCCGAGTGGACATAAACAGGCATCACTCCATACCACAGACACGATAAACGGTATGGAACATGGCAACTCTCCATGCCAGTATCCGGGCATCATCCCAATCGGAGAGCTGAGTCCATGATCGACCCGAACATCCTGAGGGCCCGGCGGACGCAGATGGGCCTGTCGCTCGAGAAGCTGGCCAGGAAGGCCGCGCTTTCCAAGAGCCAGATCCACAAGATCGAGCAGGGCAAAGCGGGCCGGCCGAACGAGACGACCGTGACCCGCCTTGCCAAAGCCCTCGAACTCACGCCCGAGCAGCTGGCCGGCAAGGCCCCGATCGAGAATGGCGAGCACCACACCGTCTGGGAACCGCGGCGCGTGTCGACGGGATACCGGATGACGGTCCAGAACCGGAATGCCCTCGCGTTCGTGGCGCGCCGTTATCGGGTGCCTGCTGCGCACATTCTCGAACTCGCGCCACTGATGTTCCACATCCTGGCAGGCCTGTCGCTCAAGGCGCGGCGCGAAGCGCTCGACGAGGTGTTCGCCATGTTCCGGGCGCTGGATGATGCGAACGGGAAGCTGCCCCACCTGGGACCGGTGGCCTCGAACAGCGTGGAACTCGATGACCTGCTGAACGCGGAGGATGAAGCCATCCGCAAGAGGGACCTGCTCTCGCTCGACCTGACGCGCGAGGATGGCGAGAATCCGTTCGTGCATTTCCTGAACACCCAGCTTGCTGCCATCACGGCACCCGAAGAGAGGGAGCAGGATGGCGTCCACGACTGGGACGGCTTCCGCACGCCGGACTACACGATCTGCTCCTCGGACCTGTCAGCCTTTTGCCAGGGGGACGAGGATGCGATCCACGGCCTTTCGGTGGGATGGATCGGGTTTCATGACATCCCGGCGGAGCTGCGCGCGGATGACCGGGCTGGCGAAAGGCTGGACTGGCTGAAGGCCCGATATGCCGAAGCCAAGCGCGAGGCGGACCGGAAGTGGGCCGAGGCCGGGCTCGACATCCTCCTGGAAGGGGAGGGCCAATGATCGGCCCTGCAACCAACAAGATCGCCGATCGCCGCGCCATGCCGCTCCCTCTCACCGCCCACGCGGTTCGCCGAAGCCGAGAGCGGAGCATCCCCGAGTTCATCATCGAGGCCCTGCTCGACTATGGCGATCGGCACCCGGCCCCTGGCAATGCCGAGCGGATCGTCTTCGGCCGGCGGGGATGGGCCCGCTTCGCGAAGCGGCTCGGACGCGAAGCGCGCCACTTCGAACGCTATCGGCGGGCCTACCTCATCGTCTCCAACGATGGCTATGTGATCACCGCAGCCTGGCAGGATTGACGAGTTGGCGCTGAACCTGACGCCCCAACGCGGATTGCTGTTCCGTATCACGCATGTGGCCAACATCCCGTGGCTGCTGGCCAACGGGCTGACCTGTGCCAGCTCACAGCTCAAGGATCCGATATTCGTTTCAGTCGGCAAGGCTGACGATCAGATCCCGTCCGTCGGATTGATCCACCGGGCAACCGTGCATTCGCGCCGTGCATCGAAGAGATAGTCGATCCCCCCGCCGAGGTCCCAGAGAATGACGGTGCCATCATCCAGCCGGGCCGTCACCGAACGGTCGTGCAAGGGCCGTTCGCGCCTCGAGACGAACCGGGGATAGACGCGCAGGTCTTCCAGCCGGCACTGCCGAAGGGCCCGCATCAGGGTTTCGCGCTGCTCGCGATCGCTTCCGAACCGCGCGTCCGGCAGGCTGGCATTGTCGAAACAGGTGAGATCGACGGCATCGATGCTGACCCGCCTTTCGCGCAGGCCCGCAAGAAACTGTGCAACAGCCTGACAACTGGCCCGCGAACCCGCGGCATAAGGGTCGACGATGTCCAGCCTCCGAACGCTACTGGCCTGAAGCGGCTCGACGAACAGCTGCCAGGGAATATCTCCACCGGGCCGCTTCTTGACGCGATGGTTGGTTCGCCCCGGCAGTTGCGGAGCTGGAGGTGAGGCTGGGGCGGCGGGCGATGCCGGCGGCGGGCCCTGCGTAGTTGTCGCCTCCGGCTGCTCCTCTGGCTCCAATTCCGCTTCCACGAGCAGATCGTCCAGCAACTGCTCCGGATCAGCCGGCGACTCGGGCTCGATCAGCAGGCCCTGGGCGAGGTCGCGCTTGCGCTTCAGAAGCGCATCCAGCTTTCGGTCGAAGCTCGCCTCGCCATAGACGGGGTGCTCCGCGATCGGCAGCCAGACCGTCACCTCGCGCTCCTGCCCGATCCGGTAGACCCGGTCGGTCGCCTGGTCCTCAACTGCCGGGTTCCACCAGCGCGAGAGATGGATGACATGGTTTGCAGCAGTCAGCGTAAGGCCAACCCCACCGGCGCGCGGCGACAGGATCATCACGTCAAATCCCGGCGGGCGGGACTGGAAGCGGTTGACAAGCTCCTGCCGCTGATCGCCTCCGACATCGCCGGAGATGCAGGAGACCGGGTTCAAGAGCCGAAAGCGTCTGCGGATCTCGACCGCGAGAAGTGGCTGCAACTCCAGGGACTCGCAGAAGATCAGCGCCTTCTCGCCCTTCTGCCGGATGTCCTCGAGGATTTCGAACAGCGCCTGAAGGCGCGCCGAGTCCTTCTCGAACCCATCGCCCGGCTTCGGCAGGGTGGGTGCAAGGGAAATGGATCTCAGCCGGGCGAGCGCCTGAAGAACACCCTCGCGCCCCGCAGTTCCGCGCATGAGGACGGCACGGTTCACGGCAGCGGCATAGGCCTGCGCCTGGACTGGCGGCATCGGCCTTGCGCGCTCGATCACGCGCTTGCGCGGCAGGCCTTCAAGATGGTCGCTCTTCATGCGGCGAAGCATGAAGGGGGGCCAGGTCCCGGCTGGAGAGGTCAGGCGCGTGTTGAGTTCGCGCAGCTTGTCGAGGTCAGCGCTCCCGAACTCCTGCTCGAAGGCCTTGCTCGTCGAAAGGAAACTCGGGTGGATGACGTCGGCGATCGACCAGAGATCGTGCAGGCGGTTCTCGACTGGGGTTCCGGTCAGTGCGAGTGCAAGGCGCGACCGCAGTGCCTTGGCTGCCCTTGTCACTTGCGCCGTGGGGTTCTTGATCCGCTGCGCCTCGTCGAATGCCACGACAGCAAAGCCGACCTGCGCGAAGCTCATATGATAGTCCCGGAGGGTCTCGTAGGTCGTCAGCACCACGCCGCCCGAGCGCCACTCCTCGACACCAAGGCGGGGGGCGCCGGTTTCGATGTCGGTACCCTGAAGTACCCGAAAGGAGGAAAGGCTTGGGCCGTAGGCCTTGACCACCGGGCCAAGAGCGCCGGTTTCCAGATGCCGGTCAATCTCCTGCTGCCAGTTGGCAAGCAACCCGGTCGGGGCCACCACCAGAATGGGCGCTGTGACCCTTTCGACCTGCTTGAGCCAGGCGAAGAAGGCCAGGGCCTGGAGCGTCTTGCCAAGGCCCATGTCATCGGCGAGCAGCACTCCCGGCCGATTGCTCTGCCACGCGCGCGCAAGCCATTGGAAGCCCTCGACCTGGTGCGGTTTCAGGCTCGTCCGAACGGCCGCCGGAACTTCGGCTGGCGGAGCGACCACGCCGACTGGAGCGCAGAGTGGCGCATACTCGACGTCCTCGAAATTCTCGCGGACGCGCAGGAACAGCTTCTCGCGCAGGCGTGGTGGCGGTTCTGCGCCGTCTTCCCTGGTCCTGCTCAGCCGTTCCGCCTCCGCCTCCACTTCGGCAATGGAACGAAGGGCCTCGAGCGTGGCGCGGGTTGCGGGTACATCCTCCCCGAAAAGAGACACACTTGGCTTTCCGCCCTCTATGGCCGCCTCGACCGCGGGAATTGCGGGACTTGCCTCGCCCGGCGGGATCTCCATCAGCTGCTGGTTAGGCGGGTCGCCGATTGCAATCCCCATCTTCTCAGGGAGCCAGCTGTTGGGGCGCGGCTTGATCCAGGGCAGGACGGGCTTGCGCCAGGGATCGATGCCAATGACACGCTCGGAATATTGCGCGGTCTCGATGAATGCCGCCTCGAAGGCACCTTCATTCTTGCCAAGCGCCTCGGCCAGCACCCGGCGTGGCGAAATCGCGAAGCGCCGTCGCTCGTCGGCCGGTGCCCGCTGCTTCTCGCTAACCACGCGAAGCGCCTTCGCAAGCTCAGGGTCGATGAACAGCAGCAGGCCGTCGGGAAGGAGGTAGGAAGACTGGCGCCCTGCGCGCTGCCGGAACAGACGGCGGAAGGCCTTGTCCTGGGCAGGAGTAAGCAGATTGTCGGCCTCTTCGTCGACGACCGCACCTTCCGACGCAGCAGCGCCAACTCTCGGTGCGAACAGCACCGGGTCGAAATCGAATGCGGAAGCCGACGAGCCAAGCGACAGCGAGAAATGTGCAGCGAAGGCGACACGGGTCTCCTGAAGCGCGCCATCGAGGATCGCCTCGTCGGCATGCCCTTCCAGCATCCGGCGCAGCTCGGCGAAGGCGGCCTGCTTCTCGCTCAGGCTTGGCGCCGCGTTGATAGCAGCCGCCGTGCGGCTGAGCGTGAAGAGCGGCTCCGGAAGGCGAAACTCTTGTCCTTCCATCCGAACCTGCGCACCGCAGACTCTGACCATCACGGGGAGACCGTTGGTGCGCGTCCATCGCATGTCGATGGCAAAGTTATCCTGTGTGATAAGCCCCCTGCCTTGCAGCCGCAACACGAGGGGAGCTGGTGGCGGAAGCCCGATGGCTGCCGCGAGCCCCTGCTCCAGCGCTGCGACCCTGGCTGCAGGGAGCTCGATGGAATCCCCAAGGTCCTCGGCTTCCCCGCGCGCCGCGAGGTCGATGAGGCGGTAGGCCGCGTCAGAGGCGAGAATCTCGATCCACTCCGAAGTGGGAACCACGCGTCGCGCCGACTTGCTGAACAGTCCAGGCGGCCGCAACACCTGTTGCATCTGGATCCGGGCGTCGCCGGTTGCGGTGAAGCTCGCGACGAACTCGATGCTCATGCCTGGCGTGTCAGGGCCGGATTCCGGTCAGCCTGCGGATCGTCTCCGCGAACCTCCGCTGCCATTGCCCGAGATGCGCATGCGCTTCCCACAGGGGATCCGAGCACAGCTTCCGGGCCTGCCACTCGGCCGCTCCCCTCATGGCCTCGGAGTTGCGAAGATAGGTGCCGTCATAGCGTGCGCGGTAGAGTTCGGGACGGTGAACGGCATTCTTCTGCCAGAAGCAACAGCTGCCATTGTGCGTCCACTCGCCGATCACGAGGTCGCCGATCGTCATCAGCAGCGCGGAGTGGCTGGGATTGGCTCCGGCGTCGAAGCGGCCGAAGCCACCGGCCTCGGCAAGTTCCTCCCGATAGGCCTTGGCCTGCCGTTCGGCTTCGGAACCAAGGATGAACCAGGCTTCTCCCACATGGCCCTTCTCGAGATAGGGGCGCCAGAACGTCTCGCGGGCTCGCCATTGCACCGGATCTTCCGTTGTTCGCCCCATGATCCGGAAGAAGATCTCGAACGACGCTGCAACAAGCCAGCGCTTGAGGATCAGCCGGAGCGTGTCGGCGTCTTCGGCATGGCCCAGGGCCCGCAACGCGGCCTCGACCCCGTGCCAGCGGACAGGGTGGGTCCGGGGATCGCCGACGGTTGCGACCAGCCGCTTCTGAATGCGCACCTTGAGCCCCTGCTCGGGCGGCGCGGTGCGCCACGGCCGAAGGAGCGCGCGGACGGCCCTGGCCTGTGTGTCCGGGAGGATGCCGTCCGGACCAAGGCGGTCAAGCAGATCAAGCAGGGCCGTGCAATCGCTCTCCGCCTGTTTCCCCTTCGTCTCCGCGACATCATCGCAGACCGTGGCAAGGGCGGCCTGTACGAAGCCGGATGTCCGTCGGCCGGGCCCCATCGCTGCTTCCTCGAGGAGTGCTTCCGGGTCTTCGCTCGCCAGCAGCGCTCGCCCGAGTTCGCGTGGACCCTCGGCGGGATCCCAGAGTGCGAACTTGCGACCCGCGCCGCGAAAGGGCCAGTCGCGCCGCTCGGCCGCCTCCCTTGCCGCTGTTGCCAGGGTCTCACGACCTTGACAGCTCGGGAAGACGTCAAGCCACGCGTGGATGATGGCTCGGTCCGCTGCCCGACGCTCGAGGGCAAGCGCCGTTCGGGTGAGCTCCTGCACCCACTCGAGCGACACCGGCCCTTTCCGATCGAGCGAGCGCCAGGCCGGGGCGAGTGCCCGGCGTACATCGCGCGGCGAAAGTTCCTCGGGTGGGCAGCCCGTCACCCGGGCCAGGAACGCGTCCTCCTCCGATTCCATGGTCTGCGCCTTTTCGAGTGGATTCTTGATGTTCCGGACAGCCCGCGGAAGCGCGATGGGATCGGATGCCAGCCGCGGCCAGCCCGGGATCCTTGCTGAAACCTCCACAATGGCATCGCGCAGGCTCATGGCTGGCGGCCGCCTCGTTCGGAAGACTGGGGCGTCGCCATCAGGAAGCGCAGGTCGATCCGACGGTTTCGCTGATAGTTCTCGGGCGTCGGCGCCTCTAAACCAGCCAGCGGCCGAGTCGCTCCATAGCCGCTCACGCTCAGGATCCGCTGGGGTGTTCCACTCGGATTGCGGGTCATGAGCTCGTCCAGCTTGGGTTGCTTCTCGATCATCGCCAGATAGGTGTTGATCGCGCGAAGTGCCGACAAGTCGATGTTGGTATCCCGGCTGATTCCGCGACGCTGGCTGTCGGTGTGGCCTTCGATCAGAAGAGTCTCCACCCGCTGGGCTTCTTCCCGCGCGCAGGGATGCGGGCCGACCCTCGGTGTATCGGTGAAGCAGGGCAGGTGTCTTGCCAGCGCGTCTGCCACGATCCGGACCGATCTCAGACCCTCCGGAGTCAGCGTCTCGGCATTGAGATCGAACATTGTCACCCCGCGCAGGCGCAGAATCCCGTTCGCCGGATCGATTTCCACATCCACCTTCTCCGCCTTGAGTTCCCGCTCGAGGGTCTCAAGGAGCACGCGCCGGGCCTCGTTGGCGCCCGTCAGTTCCTCGGTCGTCTTCCTGAACTGGAAGACAAAGAACATAAGAAGGATGATGAAGACGAAGAGAAGGCCTGTCAGCATGTCCGACATGCTGACGAAATAGCCCTCATCCTCCTCGGCAGCCGTCCTTCGTCTTGATCGCAGGCGCGCCATGATGAGTCAAATCGAAGCTATTTCTTGCCCTGAACCAAGGACTCTGCGATATCTGCGAGCTCGTCGATTGCCGCTGCCAGCTTCGCGACCGCGCTGGCGAGTTGGGTGTCAAGCTTGTTCGCATACTCCACCATCATCTCGGCGCGCTCCCGTGAAGCCGCCTCCATCCCGCGGAGCACGTTCCCCAAGCTTTCGTCCACCTGCCCGAAACGCTCGGAATAGCTCTGCCACGCCGCTTGCGCCGCATTGGCCGTCCTCTCGAACTGGGCCGCCATCTCCCGCAACGCCGAAACCTGCGTGCTCAGCTGCGCTCCCTGCGCCTCGAGCGCGGTCCGCACGCCCTCGACACCCCGCTCGATCGCAACCGCCGCCTTCTCGAAGGGATTGGCGATCTTGCCGAGCGAATCCCCAGCCTTGGTCAGGAGCGGAATGGTCTCGCGCGCGGTGGAGTCCAGCATGCCCGCCACGCGCTCTGCAGCGGTTCCCGCGCTTGCGAGCTTTGCCGCCTGTGCGTCCGCGCTGGCCGAGGCACGTTCGATGCTTCCGCCGAAGGCCTGCACCTTCGTGGCCCCGGCCTCGATCGAACTGGCCAGCGCCCGGCTCGCCGTGTCGATGCGTTCGGAAAGCTGCCGCAGGGCATCCTCGACGGCCTTGGATGTCGCATCCGAGGCAGCACGGGCAGCGTCAGCAGCAGCATCGACGAAGCGCTGGGACGCCGACGCCGCCGCATCCCCGAGGGCCTCGCGGGTTCGGGCGAGGAGCTGTTCCGAACGGAGGATGTCTTGCTCCGCCTGGGCAGCCAGCTTGCTGCCGAGGTCGGAGAGCGTGCCCCCCATGCTGCTGACGAGCGACCGCAGCTCCTCGGTTGCCGCCTCCACCTCGGCGCGACTCCGCTCGCCTGCAGCGCCGACTTCCTCCCGTTCTCTGGCAAGGCTTCTCTGCAACTCTAGGGCCGCCGCCTTCTGCTGCTCGACAAGCTCAGCCCCCATCTGCTGGATGCGACGGCCAAGCTCGTCGAAGGCCGCCTGCATGCCGCCAGAGGCCTGGCTGAACATGAGTGCCGCATTCTCGATGCGGGCGTGGGCCTCATCAGCGCTCGCGCCAATCTGCTCGGGGATGTTCCCCAGTCGCTCGCTCATCGCGGACAGCGCGGCAGCGAGAGCCTGCATTTCCCTGCCGGCTGTCTCGTTGAGGGTGTTGGCGACCGCGCCGCCGACGCCTCCCACGAGTTCGTCCTTGAGATTTCGAATGCCGCTATCGATCTTCCCGAGCACGGACACCACCGGGTCGAACTGCTCATTGAGCTTCTCTCCGATGGCCGCGGCCAGATCCTGGGCAAAGACGGTTTGAGCTTCGGCAATCTGCTCGAGCTGGCGGAGTTGCTTGGCCGCGATCCGCTGCGGAGGGAGATAGACAAGTCCGCGCTCCAGCGCATCGACCAGTAGCGCAACTTCACGACGGATCCTCCCTTGCAGCCTATGGTCGCCTGAGCGAAGCGCAATTGACGCGCCAATCCCAAAAAAAGAGGTCATGAATTTTGCGGCCGTGACCTTCAGCAGATCCTGGAGGGCACGCTGCATGTTGGCGGCATCGCCTGCCGCTTCCATCGCGACAGCCGTATTGCCGAGCGCAGCCATGATTCCAAGAAAGGTGAAGAGAAGCCCGATCGCCACCATGATGTTGGCCCACCAGAAGAGGCCGCGCGACTGCTCCACCAGGGGTTCGAAGAATTCGTTGGCATGAACCGTGCTGCTGAGTGGAGCAGCAGACGGGTCGACCAGACTCTCCTCGAACTCGTCCCAGGCATGGCGAAGGTCGGCATGCCCACTTTCTAGGATGGCCTTTGCAACATCATGGTAGTTGTCCACAAGGGCAGCACGTGCGTCATCCGGCCCTGCGGCTTGACGCACTGGATCTAGGGACTTATTTACCTTTTGAAGTGCGCTGATGAGAGGAGTAGTCTTCTGGCGCAGTTCCCATCTTAGCCATATCGTCCATCCAACGATCCCAAGGCTGACAATTAAGGCAACTGTCGGCGTGTAGTAGGTGTTTAGCCAAGCGAGCCCGGCCGCGATCCATCCGTCGAGAAAATTGTGCACCTTGCCGTGGGACCCTGTTTGAGACCTGCCTGTCTCTAGCCAAGCCTCGTGTCCAACGCCAAGTGGCGCCTCCCGCTGTGAATTGCGCTGCGTTGCGGGGGTCAATGGGCTTTGCCTGCAGCCGGTCTCGATCACCGTCAGGAATGTCCCGAAAGCACCAACCGGGGTCATCTGAAATTGAAAGGCGGCGTTCGGAGCTATCGCCTGCACCGCTGTCGAGCCACGAGTGGGAGAAGGGCGAAGTGTCACGTCGGCGGGAAGTCGGCAGCGAATCGCCGTCCATGGAGGTCAGCTTCTTTAGGGCAGGCGTCTGCGGACGCGCTGCAAAGCGGGCCAGCAGGGCCAGTAGGTGCCAAGCCTGAACTTGGGCGCAAGCCATAGGGCCGACTCGCGGTGAATGAGACGGCTAGATGACCCGCAATCGGTAAGACTCTCTTCGGCCGTCAGCATCCCTTCGAGCTCGAGATCGCAGCCGATACCTAAGGATCTTCCACTTCCAACCCGCGGAAGATCGTCAGAACAGTATCCGAATTTCCCAATCGTTCGAGTGCCCGCACTTGTCATGCACGGCGCACCGATCCCGAAGCCGAGGGCAGACGCCAGGAGATCGGGCCGGAAGACCTCTCTGGGCGATGGGAAACGAAAGCACATTGGCCCCCCGTTCCAATTCCCGACCGTTCGGCAGATGAAGTGCGCCCCCCGCAGCTGGCAACTTCGGTCCGCCCGGCGGCCGGAACCGGCCCAGCGAACGCCGGCCGCCGCATCGGGGGGCAGAGCCGCGACGGACCGGTGCCGCAGCGCAGCGCGGGCCGCATGGGTTGGTGCGGCTTCCGCGAGGGCGCGAGGATCGAGGAGGGTGGCCCAGGAGTCAGCGGGTCGCGTCGCCCGGGACGTCGCACCTCGCATTGACCGGGTTGCAGCGGAAGCCGCCCGGAAAGGGCGGGACCTGGTAGCCGTTGCCGAAGATGTTGGGTGCCAGGAGATAGTCCGTGTGGATGATCTGGGCGCCGCTTGCGATGGTCGCATCGCGGCGGGTGGTGTCGTTCGCGCGCACCTCCCCCGTGTCGATGTCGGCCCGCGAGCGGACGAGATAGCCCTGGCGCACCAGCTCCCCGATCCGTCCGGGCCGGGCGAGCGCATTGTCAACCATCACGAAGGCGGCGTGCGCCATGCCCGGCTCGCCCTGGACGAAGGCCACCCGCCCCTCGAGCGACGGCGCGCCGGCAAAATAGGGGCGAAAGGCCTCGAAGTTGCGGCCCGGCACGATGAACAGGAACAGCATCCGCCCGCGCGCCTCAGCCAGGCGCGGCCAGGCACCGGCGCGCGCGGCCGCCTCGAGCGTCCGGTGGCGGCCGCGGACGTCGTCGGGCGTCACCAGCCGGTCGCGGCCAATGATCTCGAGGATCGAGCGGTCCACCTCGGCAAAGGCGGCCGCATCCCAGGGGGCGACCTTGGCGGCACCGGGGATCGCCTGGTCGAGCCCGCCCCACTTGGGCTCGAGCAGGATGAAGAGCGGCGCATGGCCGGGGTTGGCGTCCGACCATGCCCTGAGGATCCGGAGACAGTCGCGGAAGCGCGGGCAGGAGGAGCGGAAATCGACATCCGCCATGTGGAAGACCTTGAGGCCCGGCTCGCGCAGTTCCGCGCCGTGGAACGGGGCAAGGTCCTTGACGCCCCTGGCGCGGAGCTCGCGGTAGGGCAGCGGATCGGCATAGAGGCCGCCCTCGGGGTCGGGGAAGAGGTCGAGCTCGAGGCTGCGCGCGCCGGCCCGCAGCTGCGCCTCGATCGGCGGATGGATGTAGTCGAGGCTGGCGCGGATGCCCCCCTCGACACGGTTGGGATGCTCCTCCTCGAAGCTTGCGCGCATCGCGGGCGTCATCCGCTCGCGCATCGCCTCGAACAGCGCATCCACGCGCGGCGCCATGAGGTCGAGCGCGCGGGGGTCCGGCGGCAGGGCATAGCTGTTGTGCGTGCCAATCACCTGGATCTGGTTGATGCGGAGCGCCGATTCGTCCGCAAGGACGGGCGCGGCTGCCAGCGCCGCCGCCACCCAGACGAGCCGGGCCTGCACCGCCTTCCTCCGCATGGGCATGGGGCCTTCCCGGAAGGCGCGTCGATCAGAAGGCATAGCTGGCCACCAGGCGGACGTTCCGGCCGAAGATCGGCCGGCCGTAGATCACGGTCGCCGCGCCCTGGCCTGACAGCTGGTCCTGCCGCGGATTGCCTTCGGTGATGCCGCGGGCATTGGTCAGATTGTCGCCGACCAGCTGCAGCGCCAGCCCCCCGCGCGAGGCGCTGAGGCCGGCCTGCAGCGTCTGGAAGCCGGGCATCTCGGTCTGGTTCTCGAGATCGACGAAACGGCGGCCGATGAAGTTGAAGCGCGCGAAGAGCGTCATGTCGAAGCCGCCGGCGTCGAAGAACAGCGACGGGCGGATGTTCCCGTAGATCTCGGGCTGGCGGATTGGCAGATTGCCTTCCGCGCGCACCACGGTCGCCCCGGTGGCGCTCACGAAGTTGCCGAGGCGCGGCCGGTTGTAGGTGATCGTTCCGTCGAGCGCGAAGATGCGCGCAGGCCGCCACGAGAACTCGGCCTCGACACCCGGGCTCACGACCCTGCCGACAAAGGCGGCAAAGCCGAGCGAGCCGTCGGGATTCTCCGCGAACAGGGTGGCGGTGAAGGGGTCGAACTTGCTGTAGAAGGCAGTGGCGAACAGCGAGAAGTCCGGAAGCCTCAGCTTCGCCCCTGCCTCATACTGCCGGGCGGACGTCACGTTCGGAATGGCCGGGATGATGAGGTTGAACTCGTTCGGGCCGCGGAACGCGCGGCTCGCGCGCGCGTAAAGGCCCACGCGATTGCTCACCGTCCAGTTGGCGCCGGCAGTCCATGCCGTGTGGCTGTGGTTGACCTTCGTTGGCACTCTCGCGCCCGAGAAGCCGAGCGCGGCATTGTCCGCAAGCGTCGTGGGGTCTCCAAGGTTGAAGGGCCGGGGCTCGCGGAAGAAGCCCTGCCCATCGTAGATGGTGTGACGGAGGCCCGCCTCGAGGGTGAAGTCCTCGGTGATGGACCAGCTGTCGGCGGCATAGATGTCCCACTGGTCGACGTTGGACTGGCCGGAGATGAGGGTGTTCGAATAGGCGAGCACGCCGTTGTCGGTGACGAAGCCGACCGGGTTTCCGGCCGCGTCGAAGGCGACGAGATCGATGAGCCGCGGCTGCGAGCGGACCTGCGCGAGATAGGCCTGGCTGCGCCAGGTGGAGTCCGAGTTGAAGAGCGCGAGGTTGAGCCCGAACGTCGGTTGGTGCCGGCCGAGCAGTTCCACCTCGCCGGTGACTCGAAAGTCGTTCTGGAATGCCTCGAAGCGGTTCTTGATGGCGCGATAGTCGAGCGGGATCACGAGGCCGGATTCGGTCGCCGGATCATAGGTCTCGCGTCCGCGCGAGCCGGCGAAGGCATAGCCCAGCCGCGCGACCCCCGGCCCGAAGGCGGCGCGCGCGGCGTTCAGCCGGGCGGCAGCGAACAGATTGGCATCCTGCGGGTTCTGCGCGGAATAGATGGCGTCGAAATCGAGCCATCCGCGGGTGTAGCGGAAGCGGTTCACGACCGTCAGCCCGTCGAGCGGCCGGAAGGTCACCTCAAGACCCGTCGCCACATAGCGGGTGTGGCGCAGGTCATCGAGCGACCGGTTCTCGGTGGTGACTGCGCCGCCGGCATCGGCGCTGGTGTAGCGGAAGACCGCGCGCCCGTTGGCAAGCGCGGGCGTGTTCAGCGTGCCGGTGAAGATGTTGACGAACTCGTTGAGCGAGCGGCTCGGATCGCGCGGGTCGGCCAGCGGGATCGGCAGGTAGAAGACATTGCGGTCGTTGAAATATTTGAAGTGCGCGCGGACTTCCACCCGCTCGAACGCGTGCCGGAGGTTGAGCCGCACCTGGCCGCCCTCGTCGCTTCTGAAGCCGTTCTTCCGGTAGCCATCGTGATAGCGGAAGAAGCCGCCCGCGGCGAAATAGGTACGCGGACCGAGCGGGCCGGAAAGGAACGCCTCGCCGCGGTAGAGGCCGGTGTCGCCGAGCGTCAGCCGCACTTCGCCCTTCAGCTCGTCCGTCCCCTGCCGCGTGACGAGATTGTAGATGGAGGTCGCGTTGGTGGCAAAGACGGGTGCCGGGCCACCGATCACGGCTTCGTAGCGCTCGGTCATGATGTCGGTGCGCTGGATGCCATCGCCGGTGAAGAAGAAGCCGGCAGACTCGGGATAAAGGGGCATCCCGTCTTCCTGGAAGGCCTGGAAGCTGCCTTCGTTCGGGATGCCGCGGACGCGATAGACGTTGGAGGCCTCGCCGCCGCTGGCCTCGGCGAAGATCCCGCGGATCTGGCCAAGGAGGTCGGCGGTGCTGAGCGGCGCAAGACGCACCAGCTCCTCCTGGCTGATGCTGGTGATCGCGTAGGACGTCTCGAACTTCGATTGCCCGATCGCGCTCGCCGTCACCACGATGACGTCGAAATCATCCTGCGCCGCTGCGTCTGCAGTGGGAGCCTGATCGGTTGCGTCCTGGGCGAACGCAGGTGCGGCGAGAAGCAGCGCAGCGGCACCCGCCGCGCGTGTCGCGGTCGAACGAATCATCGGGAATGTCCTCTGAACTCTCGGTGGGTGCGCGTTATGCGCCGCAGATTACATCACCAAGACGCTTGTATGGCTCTATCGTGAACTTTGATGCGATATCAGGACGGGTGTACGGACGGCATGGCCCGTCGGATGGTATCGAGCGCCTGCCGCAGCCGCTGCAGCCGGTCCGGCTGGAGCCCGTCGGCGGAAAGACAGGCGCCGAGGAAGGTCAGGGAAATCAGCTGCGCGTTCAGGCGATGGCTTCCGGGAGCGCTGCCATCGCCCATCATGGCAGGCAGAAGCGGCCAGAGATTCTCGCCCCGGCGCCAGCGCATGTCGATGGCATAGGGGCGGAAGAAGGGATCCCTCGCAGCAGCAAGGGCCAGCCCATGGCTTGCGCGCGCCACGCGTTCGGCCAGCGCCACGTCGTTCCGCGCGCCGCTGCGAATCCGACGATAGAGGGCCGTCAGCCCTGCCCGCATCAGGGCGGCCGCGGTCGGGAAGTGATGCGCAACGCTCGTGTGCGCCATGCCGAGCCGTGCGGCCACCTTGCGGTGCGAGATGGCGCCAAGATTGCCCTCTTCGAGAAGGTCGGCGATGGAGTCGGCGACGAGTCCGCCAACGCCCTCGGCTGGCTTCCCGTCGGCTTCGGCCGTGATCGAAAGCGCTTCCAGCTCGGCAAGCAGGGCCGGCAGTTCCGGCGGATCGGACGGCGGGAGGCCAGCCAGAAGGTGCCGGAGGCATCTCCAGCGAAGCCAGCGATAGGCGGGCAGATCGCCCATGCACAGCGTGAAGGCCAGCTCGTCGACCAGCATGGCGTGAAGGACCGCAGCAAGCCCGCCCGGCGATGCCGGGTGGCCCTGCGACAGCGCGGCCAGGAACTGCTCCAGCACCCGGTCGATTTCGGCGAGGCTCGTGCGGAGCGCAGCCGGCAGCAGCGGGGCGGAGACGCGCAGCGCCGCCTGCAGGTGGGCGGAGCCGCAGCGGTTGCGCGCCCAGTCGTCGAGCAGCGCCTCGATCGCCTGCGCCACCATGGCATCGTCGGTTGTCTGGCCCAGAGGCAGGCGCAGCCGCCACCCGCCGAGCCAGGCCGCCATGTCCCGAACCTCCGCCTCGGCGATCGAGGCGAGCAATGCGTCGAGACTGGCGTGCCGTCCGGCGAGCCCGCCCGCCGACATCCCGGCCTTGCGGGCGATGCCGCGGAAGGTCAGCGCTGACAGACCCGATTCGTGACACAGGCTGCGCGCGGCCTCGAGCAGGCGACGCTCAACTGCCTCCCGACCTTCCATCCGACGTGTTTGGGCGGAAGCCGCTCCGTCTGCAACACGCCGGGGCCGGGTCTGAGCGGCCGCCAGGCGCCGGGCCGGCATCGCCGGGCTTGCTCAACGCCAGGATTTCCCAGGGACCTCCCGGACCTCAGGCTGTCCTTCTCATTCTGTCGTGGCTCTGGTGATCAGGCCACGGTAAGGCTAAGATTACAAGCCTGCGCATCGGAAAAGGATATTCCGAATGTTTGCGTTCCGGCTGCTGGCCTGCATCCTCATCATCCTGGGCTCGGCACCAGCCAGCGCCGCGCCGGCAGCCGGCAGCCGGCGCTGGACCTTCACCGCCGAGCCCTATCTCATGGCGCCCTTCATGAACGGCGCGACCGGCATCGGGCCGGTCAGGTTCAGCGGCTCCACCAGCCCGAGGAACCTGTTCGCCAACCTGAACTGGGGGGTGATGGGCCTGCTCGAGGCCAACAACGGGCGGTTCGGCCTCGCCTTCGACGGCACCTACATGAACCTGGAGATGGAGCGGCGCGGGCTGGTCGACCGGGTCGGCGGCCACCAGGGCGCCTATGCGGTCATGGGGCTCGCCCGGATCCACCGCTTTGCCGAGGCCTATGCAGGCGTGCGGGTGAACGACCTTGGCGTTGACATCTCGGCAACCGATCCCCGCACGGGCGCACCCGTGGCCGTCCGGAACTCGGAGACCTGGGTCGACCCGCTGGTCGGGCTTCGGGTCCGCGGGCCGCTGTCCCGCACGGTCGATCTCGCCATGCTCGCCGATGTGGGCGGGTTCGGCGCCGGCTCCGACATCGCGGCGCAGGCCTGGCCGACCCTTGGCGTCCGCCTGTCCGAAAGCGTCCAGGCCAAGCTTGGCTACCGCGTCATCTACATGAAGTATGAGACGGGCGAGGGACTTCGGGCCTTCCGCTTCGATGTCATGGCCCACGGCCCAACCGCGGGCATCCGGTTCCGATTCTGAGCATCCCACGTTCCTGTCCCGGCAAGCGGCCGCAGCGGCAGCGGGCGGAGCGGCAGCGGGCGGAGCGGCAGGTCGGGGCCGAAATCCAGTCCCCGAGCAACAGCATCCCGAACGCGACGACAAGGGGCGTGCCGAAAGCGGAGCGGGCGTGTTCCCAAATCTGCGATGCAGATGCGGGTTGACCGTTTCGATCGCCGCAGGCTGGCAGGGCCCAGCGGCAGCATTCCGACCGCTGACGCCGAAGCCGACGCCTCCGCCATCACCGGCTAGTTGAAGAGGGCGCCGTGACCCATATCGGGGAGGCTCCGGACACCCGGTCGCGGTCCAATCCGGCGCGGGGGTGTTCGAATGCAGGCAGGAGGATGACGAGCTGATGGCTGCGCAACCAGGCTTGCTGAACGTCCGGTGGTTTGCCGAACTGTCGGTCCGCGACGTCCCGATCGTCGGCGGCAAGAACGCATCCCTCGGGGAGCTGATCCGCGCGCTCGGCGCAGCCGGCGTCAGGGTTCCCGACGGGTTTGCGACCACGGCCGATGCCTATCGCGCCTTCCTTGCCGAAAATGGCCTCGAGCCGGAGTTGCGCACCCGCCTCGAGCGCTTTCGTTCGGGGCAGACGAGCCTGCAGGATTGCGGCCACGCTATCCGGGCCCTGATCCTCGCGGGCCGCCTGCCCGATCCGCTCGTTGCCGACATCCGGGCCGCCTACGCCGCGCTCGCGGAGCGGCTTGGAACCTCCGATCCGGCCGTCGCCGTCCGCAGCAGCGCGACGGCCGAGGATCTGCCGGACGCGAGCTTTGCCGGCCAGCACGAGACCTATCTTAACATCCGGGGCGAAGCTGCGCTCCTTGACGCCTGCCTCCGCTGCTTCGCCTCCCTCTTCACCGATCGGGCCATCAGCTACCGCGAAGCGAAGGGCTATGATCATCTTTCGGTCGCGCTTTCGGTTGGGGTCCAGCAGATGGTGCGGGCCGATCTTGCCGGGTCTGGCGTCATGTTCACGCTCGAGACCGAGACAGGGTTCCCGAAGGTCGCGAGCATCAGCGCCGCCTGGGGTCTTGGCGAGACGATCGTCCAGGGCGCCGTGAACCCGGACCGGTATCTCGTGTTCAAGCCCCTTCTCGACACCCCTGGCACCGCGCCGATCATCGAGAAGGCGCTGGGCGACAAGGCGATCCGCATGGTCTATGCCGACGAGGGGGGAAGCCGCACCCGCGTCGTGCCCTGCACGCCAGCCGAGCGCCAGTCGTTCGTGCTGAGCGACGCCGAGATCTGCGAACTCGGCCGCTGGGCGGTTGCCGTCGAGCGCCACTACGGCCGGCCGATGGACCTCGAATGGGCCAAGGACGGCGGCAACGGGCTGCTCTACCTCGTCCAGGCTCGGCCCGAGACGGTCCACGCGGCCGGGTCGGGCTCGGTCCTGCGCACCTTCCGGCTGCAGACGAAGGCAGAGCCGGTCCTGACCGGGATTGCCGTCGGCAGTGCGATCGCCACCGGCCGGACCTGCATCATCCGCGACGCCTCGGAGATCGAAGACTTCCGGGACGGGGCGATCCTGGTGACGGAGAACACCGACCCGGACTGGGTGCCGGTGATGAAGCGGGCGGCCGGCATCATCACCGACCGAGGTGGCAGCACCAGCCATGCCGCGATCGTCAGCCGCGAGCTCGGGGTCCCGGCGGTGGTCGGCACGAGGACTGCCACCCACGACCTGGCGGACGGCGAGGCCGTGACCCTGTCGTGCGCCTCCGGGGCGCGGGGGCTGGTCTATCGGGGCATCCTTCCCTTCGAGACCGAGGACATCGACCTCGCCACGATCCCGGAGACCCGCACCCGCATCATGCTCAACCTCGCGGACCCGGCGGCGGGCTTTGCCTGGTGGCGGCTGCCGGCGCGGGGCGTCGGTCTTGCACGCATGGAGTTCATCATCGCAAACCTCATCAAGGTGCACCCGATGGCCGCGGTCCACCCGGAACGGCTCGGCGAGGCCGACCGCCGCCGCCTCGAGGCGTTGGCCGCGGGCCATCCGAGCCCGGCCGACTATTTCGTCGACACCCTGGCCCGCGGCATCAGCCGCCTCGCCGCGCCCTTCTTCCCCCACCCCGCGATCGTCCGGCTGAGCGACTTCAAGACCAACGAATATGCCCATCTCGTCGGCGGGCAGGCGTTCGAACCGGTCGAGGAAAACCCGATGCTCGGCTTCCGCGGCGCCGCGCGCTACCACCACGAGGCCTATCGCGAGGGGTTCGCGCTGGAGTGCCGGGCGCTGGCCATGGCGCGCCGCGAGATCGGCTTCCGCAACCTCATCGTGATGGTCCCCTTCTGCCGTACGCCCGAGGAGGCCGACCGCGTGCTGGCGGAGATGGCCCGTCACGGTCTTGTCCGCGGCGAGGATGGCCTTGAGGTTTACATGATGTGCGAGATCCCCGCGAACGTGTTTCTCGCGGAGGCGTTCGCCGAGCGCTTCGACGGCTTCTCGATCGGCTCCAACGATCTCACCCAGCTGATCCTCGGCGTCGACAGGGATTCTGAGCTGCTGGCCGACCTGTTCGACGAGCGGAATCCCGCCGTCACCCGCGCCATTGCCGAGGCCATCGCGAAGGCCCATGCCCGCGGTATTCCGGTTGGCATCTGCGGCGAGGCGCCGAGCAACCACCCGGACTTCGCCCGCTTCCTCGTTGCGCAGGGGATCGATTCCATCTCCCTCAACCCCGACAGTTTCGTGCGGACCGCCCGGCTCATCGCAACCGCGGAAACCGCGGCTGGGAGCGGGATGGAGCACGGGCAGGCCTGACCCGCTGCCGACCCCGGGCGGGGCGGCGCTGCCGCTGCGAAGCCGGACGCGTGAAACGACCGTGAGAAATCCGTGGCCGGCGGGTGCAGGGCGCCTGCGGTGCGGTCTTGCTGCTCGCGTTCGCAAGCAGGCGGACGAGCCTCAGGAGGCAGGCGATGGAACGGGTGATGAGTGGAGCAGCACGGGTCGTGCTGGCGGCGGCGGAGGCCAGCCCGCCTCAGGGTCTGGTGATCGAGACGGGGGCTTGAGCGGAGCCGGCGGCGTTCAACACTGCCGGCGAGATCGTTGTCCCAACGTCGGGCGGCGTCGACGCCTAGGCCCAGGCGGTGATCGGGTCGGCGGGCGCGCTGTCATCGCCGCGCACTGGCTATGGACTGCCCCCGGGCGTGACCTCCGCCCGGTTCATCGGCTGGGGCCTGAAGAACCATGGGGTGATGGTGGGCAGTCTCTTTCAACTCGGCGGAGACGGAACTCTGGCCTTGCGCTCAGACAGCAAGGGCGATGTTTTCACGGTCTATCCCAAGCTGGTGGAGCCTAACGGCGATTTCCATGTGTCTGACAGCGGCAGGGACATCAACGACGCTGGCGTGATCCTCGGCCAGTCCGGCTCATGGGGCAGCGATGGTCCTGTGCGGGACGGCGCGACGGTGCGATGGCGCGAACACGGCCGCTCGTTCCGCCCGTCCGGAACCGTCCGCGCCCTGAACGAGGCCGGCGCCGTGATCGGCTCGGCGCTGCGCCGCCGCGGCCCGCGCGCTGCCGTCAGGGCCTGACCACCCCGCAGGGTCGGGCCCGCGCCGGAGCACCCCTCCGGCGGAGGCCTTCCATGTCCGGCAAGCCCCGGCGCATCCGGAAATTCCCGTGAAAGCGCAGGGAATGGGCCATGAGGCGCACGCTCTTCCGCGGTGCCTTCGGGCATGGTTCTCCCGCCGGCACGCTTCGCCGGCAGACACGGAGGATGACCATATGTACCCTGGATGCAATCGGCGGCCTTGCCACCCTGCACGCCGCCCTGCTGCCTTCCAGCCCCGGCCATGCCCAGGCCCGCCCCGACACCTTCCAGAACGGCGAGGTGCGGCAGCTGAGCGCCGAGGCGCTGGCGCGGGCACCGCTCCGTCTGGCGATCCCGGCAGGCGGGGATCTCGACCTTGCCGACTGCCCCGAGACGCGGGGGGCCGGCTTCGTCACCATGCAGCCCGATCTCACCCTGCGGCTGACCGAGAATCCGCTGGGCCGGCGGCTGCGCTTCCGCGTCGAGAGCGTCGGCGTCGACCGGGCGCGCGCAGCCTGCTGGGATGTCTGGCTCGGCCGCCCGGGCGACGGACCGGGCGCATGCCCGGCGACCCTCGTCGGCTCGGCCGGCCCGCCTTCATAGGGCGGGCGTTCCGGCCTTTCCGGACGGCGCAAGGACGGTATCGCAATCCCACCAGAGGTCGCTCTTGCCGGCCGCTTCCCGGCAGGCCCGCAGCCGGTTGAGCTCCTGCTGGACCGGCAGCCGATCGCGTTTCGCCTTCTCGCGTGCCGCGGGGCTGTAGGCAGTGGCGAAGGCTTCGGCATCCGTGGCAATCCCGGCAGGGCCGCCCGTGATGGCCGCCGCGCGCGACGTCGTGGCCACGCTTGTCTCGCTTTGCTGCCCGAAGGCGTCGAACTCTGCCTGGAAGGTCCGCGTGCGGCCGAAGCCCGCCCGCAGCGGCAGGCGCTGCAAAGGGCCCCACTGCCGCATCGGGACATCGGCCAGCACCTGCGACGCCGCAATCCCGCCGTTCGGCTCCGTGGCGCGCAGCACAAGCATGACCACGACATCGACCTTGGCCGGGGAGGGGAGCACCAGCGCGGCGGCCTCGGGATTGGCTGGCTGCACAGCCGTCTCATCGGCAGCGGCGTGTTCCTGCGCGTCGGGGGGCAGAGCCTTGGGAAGCGCCACCGCCACGGTCATCTGCCCGGCAGGCTCGAAGCCGGCAAGCAGGGTGGCCGGATCCTCCGCGAAGGCCGAGCGAACGATCGTGACGCTTTGGCCCGTCGAGGCCACCACCGTTGTTCCCGGGTTCGCGCTCAGGTGGGAAGGCGCAAGATCGACAGAGCCGTCCAAGGCAGACGGAGCCGGGTTGCCCGGGGCGCTGCGACCTCGCTCTTGAGCATCGCGATGTGCGCGGCCCGTGCCTCGGAGGGATTGCGATCCTGTTCTTCTTCAAGCGTCCGGATCCGGGTTTCCCTTGCCGTGACCTCCCTGATGAGGGCGATGGCCGCCTCGGTGCAGGTCATGGCCTTCCGCGGCGCGAATCCGGCCGTGCCCAGGGTCGCGGCCTTGAGAAAGAGTTTCACGATCTTGCCCAGGACCTCCGGGCCGCGATTGGCCGAGGCGGCGTTGACGGAGGAAAGCACGCCGTGCCTGCGCACCGCGAGCGGCTTTGCCACGAACGTTGCCTCGAGCGTTGCCCAGAGCGTTGCGGTGTCGTCGTTGGCGCAGCCGCGCACCATGAGGGCACCGGAGACCTCGATGAGCGCCTTCGGAAGATGAGATTCGATCAGGAGCGGCGACTCAGGCGACGCCGAACCTTGCGGAAGGACGCGCGGCCGCCGGCGAGAGAAGCACGGTTGGCCCGACAACCGCCCGCGACAGGTTGCCATTCGGGATTTCGTCTCCTTTCCTGCCGGTGTCATGCGCGGCCAGACCTTGCCAAGGCCTGCGACGATCGCTGCAACCGAGGCGGCGAGCGGCTCGCCGAACAGCGCGGCAGCGGCTTCGGGTGTCGCGGCAGCGCAGCGGTAGCCGGCATCCTCGAGGTTTCGCGCCGCCGCCTGGAGGCGGACCTGCCAGCCGGCCGGGCCGACGTCTTCCAGCAGCGCTGCCGGCGTGTCCTGGCGCCAGTCCCGCGGGTGGCGGCCGCCGCCGGCACCGAGCGCGGCCAAGAGCGCGAACCGCACCTCCGCTTCGGCGGTCGCGGAATAGACAGGGTCCGGACCTCCCTCGGCCGGGCCCGGAGAAGGGGGTTCGGTCATCTCCCCACCCTGCCTGCCGCCGCGTCCGCGTGGCCCCGGCTTCACGCGAATGTCATGCGCCCACCTGCCGCCCGTCGCCGCTGCGGATGCGGGCAAGCGCACCGGTGTCGGGCGGGGGCGCGATGGGAAGCGGCGGCAGCCGCGGGCAGCGCGGCCGCAGCGCCAGTGCCAGCGCCGCCCGCGCATCCGCGCGCTTCAGCTGCCGCTCGACGCGCGGCAGCGCCGCAAGCAGCCCGGCGCGGCGAGCGCAGGCGGCAGTGGCCCGCACGTCGACGAGCGCGACCGAGACCGGCTGCCAGCCGAGCGCGGCGGGCGCGTGGGCAACATGCCCATGCTGGCTGCGCCGATGAGCCGGTGGCCGGCGGCCATGAGGTGCAGCAGCTCCTTGTGCCAGGGGCTGCGGACGCGCCCGAACAGCCCGTCGATGAGGCCCAGCGTGGCAGGCTGTGCGGGCGCTTGTTCCAGCATCTTGCCGGCGGCTGCCGGCGGCCTGGCCTCGAAGCCCTCGGGCAGCGCCTCGCCGGCGAGCGTCGGCCCGACGAAGACGAGGACGGTCATGGCCCTGCACCCGGTCCCGGCGGGGGCGGCATGTCGCGCATTCCCGGCACGACCACATTCACCACTGCCAGCGGGCAGCCGGGAACGCGCATGTCCACATGGCCGACATCCGCAAATCCGGCCGCCACGACCCGCGTGACCGTCCAGGCCAGCGGGTCGGCGCTGTCGCACTCCCGGAACCCCGCGCGGGCGAGACCCTTGCGGGCCAGCCCCGGCGGCAGGGCAGATGGGCGCCGAAGCCATTGTCCGCGTCCTCGGCTGCAGGTGTCGGCAGGTCCTCGCGGGCCCCGGCAATCCGGGTCCGCCGCACCTGCGCTGCTTTGGCAAGCGAATTGCGGATCGCTCCGGCAAGCGTCGGCCGCGCGGCCGTCCCCACGGCCACCCGCCCGGCGACCCGGTCGGGCCGCAGCTCGAGGAGCTGGCAGGCGACCACCGGTACGCCGGCCGCGCTGGGAAGCGCGTGGAACCGCACGCCGATGCCGGCGTCCCTCGCGCGGGCGAGAAGGGTGCGGACGGCCGCGTCGGCATGCCCGTCCGGCGCCAGGGCGGCAAGCCCGCGCGCCAGCGGGTCCTGCCCGAGCCAGGCGGCAATCGCGGCGCGCGCGATGACTTCGAGCAGGCCGGCAAGGAGCGCCCCCGCACGCGTCTCCCCTGAGGCATTGCCGTTGCTCGAGACCGTGAGCGGGTGGGCGCCGGTGAAGTCCATCCGCACCTGCGCGAGCGGCACGCGGAAGGACGCACCGGCAAGCGCCTTGGCCTCTACCCACTGGAGCGGGAGAGCGGCGGGGACCTTGCCGCCCACGAACCGGCGGTCGGGTCGAACCCCTTGCCCGCGTGCACGCCGATGGCGCGCGCCAGCGGCGGGACGGCCTGCGCGACCGGCAGCCCGAGCCGGTCAAGACCGGTCAGAAGACCGAGGCGGGTGACGCCCAGCGCGCGAACCGAGCTCCCGGCCGCGCAGCCCCCCGGAGGGCGCCCATGTCGCCGCCGCCGCGTCAGCAGCCCGGGCGGGGTGGTGCAGGGGCGCTGCGTCACCGAGAGCCCGGCGAGAGGGCTGGCAGCCGCGATCCGCGCCTCCGCGCCGGTCGGGGCCAACGCTTTGAACGCGGCCGCGACGGCCGCGCAGTCGTCCACCTGCTCCTGGGTGGTCGCCTGCTCCGGGTCATACTCCCAGGCGGCGAGCACCAGATGGTGGGCCGGCTCCCGGCTCTCGCCGCGCGGCACCTGGAGCAGGAAGACAGGCGTGTCGCAGGCCGGCACGGCCCAATGGTTCACCTTGGCAACGACGAGATCGGGGGTGCTGGTGTTGGGAGTGCTGGTCATGCGTTTCTCCTCCGCCCGGCGAATCGGGCGGAGGAGCCATCGCCCGCGCACGCCGGACATGATCGCAAGGCGCGCGGCGAGCGCCTGCACATGGGCGCCCGGGTCGAGCCCGCCCTCGACGGCCGCCGCCAGCCCGAACACCTGGGTCCGGACGTCGGCCTGGGGCGCGCGGCCCGGCGCTGCGCGCGCCTCGAGCGGATGGCCCGCAACGAAGCGGAGGATGAGAGGGCCTGCGCGCCGGCCGATCTCGGCGAGGCACTGGCGCAGGCTGTCCTGCGTCTACCGGGGGCGGAGCGCTCCCACAGGAGCCTGCCAAGACGATTCCGCCACTCGCCCTGCCGGCCAGCGCGGGCGAGAACGGCAAGGGGGCAAGGGCCCGGCTTCCTAGCGGAACCGGAACCCATTCCCCGACCCT
Source organism: Thermaurantiacus tibetensis (assembly GCF_015354055.1). Taxonomy (GTDB): domain Bacteria; phylum Pseudomonadota; class Alphaproteobacteria; order Sphingomonadales; family Sphingomonadaceae; genus Thermaurantiacus; species Thermaurantiacus tibetensis. The sequence continues at coordinate 911,248 of NZ_JACHTM010000001.1, read as the reverse complement.
TCCGCGCGCTCGAGCCGGGCAGGCCCGCGCAGCTGCAGCCGGAAAACCTCGCTCGGCCTTGCGCTCCTGCCGCATGCTGCCGCGTCGATGCCCTTCGAATGGCAGGATCAAAAGACGTGAAGCCTCCCTTGCCACGTTGGACAGCCTGGACGCATCTCTTCGATGGGAGCCCTGGCATTTTTCTGCGTCGGCTTTGCCGGAGAACTGTTCGAGATAGCAGAGCAGCTGGACACAGCTCTGCTCTCGTCAACGTCCCCATCGCGCCGGGGCCTCGGGCGCCGGAGCGTGGGCTTGGGCGCGGCCGTCCCGCCGTCCGGCAGAACGCGTCAGCGCACGCGCAAGACCGCGTCGCCCCCGCCCCTGTTGCGTCCGTAGGCAGCGAGGCTCGCCGGGGCACTGCACCGCTGCATGAGCGAGCTGACGATCTCCTGCCGGTCGGCAACAAGGGTGGTGGAGAGCAGGGGCCGCGCGCGAGCCGCCTGTACCTCCTCCGCGGTGAAAGGCTGGGCGTTGGCAGGCACGGAAGCCCCGCCGAGCCGGAAGACAACCCAGTTCATCAGCTCGGCGAGCTCGGCATCGCTCAAGGGCGCGCGGGTGACGTTCGGCAACCGCAGGAGATAGGACCGGCCCTCCGCGGTGCAGAGGAACCAGCCCACCTGCCCGCTGAGCGAGGGCACGTTCGTCTCGGGTGACCGTCCCTGCGTGCCATGGCAGCCGCCGCAGCGCAGGAGGTAGCGCGTCTCGACCCGGCCCAGAGCGCGCACGCCCGTGTCTGGAGATGCGGCGGCCTGGGCCGCGGCGAGGCCCAGAAGACCAGGGAGCAGGGCGAAAAGGCAAGCCTCGAAGCTGCCCGCGCGGCGCCAGCCTGCAGCCCGCCAGGGCAGGCGCAGCCTCACTCGGCAAGTCCGACGATCGCGGCCGTCGAGCAAGTGTACTGCATCGACCGCGTGCCGAAGCACCAGATGATCTCGTTGTTCAGTTCCGGCCGGTAGGCGGGGGATGCCTCATCATGCTGGCTGCACCGGCACCGTCCGCACGCCGCCATGCCGCAGCAGTCGCGGTAGGCAATCACGTAGAAGCGGCCGTCATCCGGGTTCCGGCAGGTGCCGATCCAGGACGTGAGCGACGGCTCGCTTCCCGGTGGGCAGCGCGAGGTGGTGCCGCCGCAGCAGGTGCAAAGCGAGCCTGAGATGGCGCAGTAGCGCCAGTAGGTGCAGCGCGTGTCGTCCTTGGTCTGTGCGTCTTTCTGGATGTCCGTGAGTTCGGCCTCGGCGGTTTCCGCGCTGGCGCGCCCGTAGGGCAGGAGCGGCAGGGCCGGGGCGGCTGTGAGCGCCACGCCAAGGCGAGAGACGATGTTGCGCCGCGACAGCCGGGAGGCAAGCAGGCGCGTGAGCCGTTCGGCAAGCCGATCAAGGTGCCCGCTGTCTCTCATCGCGACCTCTCCGTCATGCCTGGACCGGCGTGGCCGGCCGCTCGGCGAGATATGTCCCGAGCGTGGGGTGGCCGAGGCGGCGTGCCTCGAGCAGGCTTTCGAGGTGCTCCCGGCTGTTTACGAGCCCCCGCGCGATGAGTCGGCCGTCTGTGTCGAGGAGGGCGGCGGTCGGGAGCTGGGCCACGCCGTAGGTGCGGCCAGCTTCCTCGCTCAGGAGGATGCGTTCGGGCGGCAGGCGGAATCGCGAGACGAAGAGCTCGAGCCCCGTATCGGAGGGATCCGCCACGAGGAGAAGTTCGAGGCGCTCGGCACGCGCCAGCACCTGCGCAAGCGGCACCACGCGCTTGCAGATCGGGCAACCCGAGCCGACGAAGAGCAGCAGCAGCCCCCGCGACGCAATCTGCCCGGGGCCGATCGTGCGCACTCCGTTGGCAAGCGTTGGCGCGGTGATTGCCGGCGCAACTGCGCCTGGAGCTGCCCCGGTGTCGGCGACGAGGGCCCCGACGGGCGCAATCCGCTCGTGAAGGACACCCACCTGCCGTGCCAGCGCCACCACCGCGACCCCGAGCACTCCGACGGCCAAAACCAGCAGGATGACGACGACCTCGATCATTTCGCCGAGGTCCCGGCAGTTGCCACGCCCGCTCGCGCGCGTGCTGCCAAGATGCCAAGGACGGAGTCGAGCAGCAGAAACCCGGCAGCCCCGGCGCAGGCGCAGAAGGCGCGAAGCGCGGCCGGAAGCGCCCCGACAAGCCCGACGGCGAGCGGGAGGGCGAGGGCAAGGAGCAGGTTGCCCGCAACCAGATCAGGCCCCAGCGGACGGCGTCGGCCCGGCCGGCACCCGCAGTCGATCGCCGATCGGCCGGCCCGGATCGCGGCCGCGACGGCCAGCGCGAAGACGACGGCGAGGGCGATCGCGGGGGCAGCCAGTCGAACGTCGCCGCCCAGGAGGGCGGCCACGAGCCCCACCGCAGCGAGGGCCTCGAGGTACGGGACGGCGACGGCGACCGTGGTGAGGCTCCTTTCGGGGACGACGCCATAGCCACGAACGGCTGTCCGGAAGGCGAGCGGGGCCCGCAGCTTGGCGCGGGCCGAGGCGAGGAAACTCGCGGAGGCCGCACCGATGCCGGCGGCCGCCGCGACTGCCAGGACAAGCTCCATCGATGGCATCAGAGCCCCGAAGTCCGGATCATGCCCGGCCGCCGAATCTCCGGCAGCTGGCCGAGGATCTTCCCGCTCGCAGGTTCCAGAACCCACAGCCAGTCGCCTTCGCCCGCGACGAAGAGCAGCGGATCTTCTCCTTCCGAGACGCCGACGAGCCGGCCGGCCGTCGGCAGGGGGTGGCGGGCCACGACCCGCCGCTCGCCGACATCGACCACCCAGACCTCCGTTCCCGGATCGTAGTGAGACCAGTGCTTGCCCTCGTGCATGAGGACGAACAGGCGCCCGGATGCCCGGTGGAATGCGAAGGGGCGGCGTCCGCCGGGTCGCCAGGTCCGGTGCTGGACGCCCGTGGTCGCCGGTGCGAGCCCGGCTGCCTGCTGGAGGCTCCAGGGCTCGCCAAAGCGGATCTCCCGGCCGAGGGAGGCTGGAATCACCCGCCCCGTCAGCGTGACGAGGAGACCCTCGCCCGTCTGCCGGTCCACGAGGCTCTCCTCGAAGACCGGGTCGCGCTCGGCATCGAACACCGGCGCGCTACGGATGATCTCGCCGCGCCCGCGGGTATCCACGGGCACGAAGGCGATCGACCCATCCGCGCAGAGCGTTGCGAAGCCATCATCCCGCACCGGATAGACGAGCCCGCAGCCCGGGATCTCGATCGTGGAAAGAAGCCGCCGGCGCTCGGTATCCACCACGTGAACCTTTGTCGCCGGGTCGAAATCATAGACGTAGGCGCGGCGCCCCGAACCGGAGAGCGCGAAATAGTTGCTTCGGCCGCCAGCGATGAGCCGCCCGGGCACCGGAATTTCCGACAGGAGTTCGAGCGTGCGTCCGTCGTAGATCGAGACGAGGTCGACTCGCGTACCCCGATTCCCCCGACTGAAGTAGGTCTCGGCAACGAAGATCCGCCGCCCCTCGGGCGCGACATCGATCACGGGCGCGGCCCCGGCGTAGAGCACCCCCTCGACCTTCCGTGACCGGCCGTCGACAATTGTGAAGCCGTCCCCCGTCGACAGGAAAAGCCGGTGGGGCGTGAAAGGGGCGAGGACCTCGGTTCCCGGCTCCTCGATCTCGAGAACCGGCCTTGGCTCCTGCCCTGCGCCAGCACTGGCCGGCAGCGCAGCGATCAGGGCTGCGGCGGCAGCCCGCACGGTGACATGCCTTGCCCCGGGCAGAGACCTCATGCCGATCTGCAGTCGCCAACTCTGCATGATGTGTCGCGCTACGCGGTCGGACCCGCGAGGCGCATCCGGCATTTGACGTAGCCGCAGCACCACCCGGAGCCGCTACGCAAGAAGCATGCGTGGCGGGGTCTCGGCTTGGCTTGCATGGCTGGGCGCCAGCCTCCTGTCTGCGATCGGCATTGCAGCAGCCCTGCCCGCCCGCTCCGGGGAGGAGGCGCAGCCGCTCCGCTTGCCACCCGACATTGAGGCGGGGCTCGCCAGCCTGCCGGCAGAGTCTGCGGCATTTCTGCGTTCCAAGGCGGCCCGGCGCTATTTCCCGGTCGAGGGCAGCCTTGAACGGCGCCTTCGCGCGATGACTCCGGGAGAGATCGCCGAGCTTGCCCGGGCGCTGATGGAGGCGGAGGCTGCAAGCCGCTTCGATGCCCAGCGGGACCGCCCGAACATCCCTCTCAACCCCGAGGCGAGCGGCTTCAACGCGTGGAAGGTTCGTCGGCCGCCGGGGCTTGACCCGCCGCGGTCGCCCGGTCCGTTCTCGCTTGCCCGCTACGTGCAGGGCCGCAGTGGCATTCCGACCTTCTTCGGCCTGCCAGTCGCGCTGACGCCGGAGGATCTGAAAGCCGGCGAGGTGGATGTGGCGCTCTTCGGCGTTCCGCTGAACCTCGGCTCGGGCACGCGCGGAGCGCACCTCGGGCCCACCGCGATGCGCACCGCGCGGATGGGCGCCGGCCTCGACATGTACACCATGGTGGCACCCAATGCCGTGCTCCGCATGGTGGACTACGGCGATGTCGCGGTCGACAACCTGTCGGCCGAGCGCTCGATGGAGCATGTGCGGGAAATGGTGGCGGAGATCGCGCGCACCGGGGCGCTTCCGTTCGCGATCGGCGGGGACCACAGCATCGCCTATTCGAACATCGCGGGCGTGACCGACGTCCACGGCAAGGGGCGGGTGAGCGTCATCCACTTCGACGCGCACTACGACGCCGGGCGGGATCGCGCTCACCTCATCGACCACGGCCAGCCCGTCTACCGCCTCATTGCCGAGGGCCATGTCCGCGGCCGCGACTACATCCAGGTCGGCCTGCGCGCGCAGGGCCCCAGCCTCGAGCTGTTCGAATGGATGCGCGACCAGGGCATGCGCTACCACACCATGGTGGAGGTGGAGAAATCGGGTTGGGAAGCGGTGATGCGCCGGGTGCTGGCCGAGGCCAAGGCGGATGGCAACCGGATCTACATCAGCTTCGACGTCGACGTTCTGGACCCGGCCTTCGTCCCCGGAACGGGGACACCGGTCCCCGCCGGGCTCACGATGCGCGAGGCCGTGCCCATCGTCCGGCGTCTCTGCATGGAGACCGATCTCGTCGGTTTCGAGCTCGTCGAGCTCGATCCCACGATGGACCCGACCTACCGCTCGGCCCTCAACAGCGCTTACATCGTCCACGCCTGCCTTGCGGGCATCGCGGCGCGCCGGAAGGGCATTACCCAGCCAGGCTTCCTCCACCCGGTGAGCTCGGAATGGCAGCCGGGCCCGAAGCGAAGGGAACCGAAATGAGCACCCGCCGCCTGTCCCTGCTTGCCATGGCGCTCGTCGCGCTTGCGGGCGCCGGCGCGCTCGGCGCCGACACGGCCCGGCCTGCCTTCCCGGCCGCGCTCCAGGCGGTCATCGACCGCCTGCCGCCGGCCAAGCGGGAGTTCCTCCTTTCCGACAAGGCCGAGGGCATCGCCGGGTCACGCCGCAAGCTCATCGAGCGGCTGGAGGGGCGGAGCCTCGAGCAGGTCGAGGCCTATGTGGACGGCATGATGGCCGTGGTGGAGGCGGGCAAGTTCGACCCCGCGCGGGACCTCGCGGCGATCCCGCTCGCGATCGAGTCGGAAGAATTCAACGCCTGGAAGACAATGCGGCCGCGAACGCTCAACCGGCAGCGCGAGCCCGGCCCCATCCACCTTTCCTACTACATGAGCCAGTTCTCCGGCGGCATCGCCACCTTCGCCGGAGCGCCGGTTGCCATCTATCCCGAGGATCTCGAGGCCGGCCGCGTGGACGTGGCCATCGTCGGCGCGCCGCTCGACATGGGGTCCGGCTACCGAGGCGCCCGCTACGCCCCCGCCTACATGCGGATGCTGGGCGGAATCTCCCGGAACGACATGTACACGATGGTGAACCCGGGCCGGGAGCTCAACATTGTGGACTATGGCGACATCGCCGTCGACAACATGTCGACGGAGCTCACCATGCGCCACGTGCGCGAGCGCGTGGCCGAGATCGCCCGGACGGGTGCCATTCCGTTCATCGTCGGTGGCGATCACAGCATCCAGTATGCGAACGTCGCCGGGCTCGCCGACGTGCACGGCAAGGGCAGCTTCGGCGTCGTCCATCTCGACGCGCACTACGATGCCGGCAAGGCCACGCTCCACTTCATGACCCACGGCCAGCCCGTCTACCGCGCGGTCAAGGAAGGCCATGTGGACGCGCGCCACTACATTCAGGTGGGCCTGCGGGGCGGCTGGCCGGGCAAGGACGGCTTCGAGTGGATGCGCGACAACGGGATGCGCTACCACACCTTCGCGGAGATCCTGAAGCGCGGATGGGATGGCACCATGGAGCGCGCGCTCGCCGAGGCGCGCGAGGGTGGGCGCAAGATCTACATCAGCTTCGACATCGACGTTCTCGACCCGGCCTATGCGCCGGGCACGGGCACGCCGGTGCCCGGCGGGCTGACCATGCGCGAGGCGATCACCATCGTCCGGCGCCTGTGTGCGGAAAACGATCTCGTGGGCTTCGAGCTGGTCGAGGTGGCGCCCATGCTCGATCCCACCTACCGCACCGCGCTCAATGCGAACTTCATCCTGAACGCCTGCCTGACCGGGGTCGCGATGCGGCGCGCCGGGATCCGCGAGCCTGGCTATCTTTCGGAATTGACGGTCGAGCACGGGCAGCCGAAGGCGGGGCTGGCCGGCGAGCGGGCCGGACGCAGGGAGACGATCGACCCCGACTATGCCGCCCCACGCTCCCCGCGCGCGCCATGAACCCGAGGTGGCGGCCGCGCGGCCGCTACCTCTTCCGCGCGTGGCCGGAGAAGCCCGCATCGGCTGGTCGGCGGGGGGACTGCAGTCGCTCTACCAGCGCGCACCCGCCCGGTTCCTGTTTCCCGAGCCGTCGATCCCCGGCCATAACGAGGCCGTCCTGGTGGTAACCTCAGGCGGGCTCACGGGCGGGGACACGCTGACGCTGGCCGCACGGGTGGGCGGGGGTGCGTCCGCCACGCTGGTTACCCAGGCAGCCGAACGCTTCTATCGGGTGCGCTCCGGAGATCCCGACATCCGGGTCTCGACCCGCCTTCGCGTGGAGGCAGGCGCGAGCATCGACTGGCTGGCCCAGGAGGCGATCCTGTTCGACGGGACGCGCCTGCGGCGCGCGCTCGAGCTCGACCTGAGCACAGGTGCGCGCGTGCTGGCGGTCGAGAGCCTCGTGTTCGGCCGGCGCGCCCGTGGCGAGACCTTCGCGACCGGCCGTGTGCTTGACGTCATCCGGGTTCGGCGCGACGATCGGCTCGTGCTCCATGATGCGCTGGCGATCGGGGACGACGATCCGGAAGCCTTCGCCGACCGGTTCCGGCTGGACGGCGCGGCCGGACTTGCAACCCTCGTCTATGCCGGGCCGGATGCGGCGTCCCACCTGCCGCTCGCCCGGGCGCTCGTCCCGCCGGGCGGCGGCGGCGCCAGCGCCTTCGACGACCTGCTCTTCGTCCGGCTGCGGGATGCGGATGCGCGGGCGCTGCGCGATGCAGTGACGCGGGCCGCAGGCGCGCTCCGCGAAGCGGTCCTCGGCCTCCCCCGCGACCTCCCGCGCGTGTGGGCCTGCTGATGCAGCTCTCTCCCCGCGAGACCGAGAAGCTGCTCGTGGTGGTTGCTGCGCTCGTCGCCCGGCGGCGCCTCGAGCGGGGCCTCAGGCTGAACGTCCCCGAGGCCATCGCCCTCATCACCGAGCATGTGCTGGAAGGCGCGCGCGACGGGCGCACCGTGGCCGAACTCATGGAGTCGGGGGCGGCCGTGCTGTCGCGCGACCAGGTGATGGAGGGTGTGGCCGAGCTTCTGCACGACGTGCAGGTGGAGGCGACCTTCCCTGATGGGACCAAGCTCGTGACCGTCCATCGGCCGATCCGGGAGCGAAGCGCATGATCCCCGGCGAGATTCTGGTTGCAGACGGCGAGATCCTGCTGAACCCCGGCCGGCCGCGCCTCGTGCTCGAGGTCGCGAACCGGGGTGACCGGCCGATCCAGGTCGGCAGTCACTACCACTTCGCCGAGACGAATCCGGCGCTCGCGTTCGACCGGCAGGCGGCGCGGGGGCACCGGCTCGACATCCCCGCCGGCACCGCCATCCGTTTCGAGCCGGGGCAGGCGCGGCGCGTCACCCTCGTTCCCTATGCGGGCGCGCGGCGCGTCTTCGGCTTCCGGGGCGAGGTGATGGGGCCCGTTGGGCCAGATGCCTCCCGGGAGGAGCAGCGATGACCCGCCTGGCAAGGGCGGCCTATGCGGGCATGTACGGGCCGACGACCGGCGACCGGGTCCGGCTCGGCGACAGCGCGCTCGTCATCCGGGTGGAGCGGGACTTCGCCATCCCGGGCGAGGAAGTGAAGTTCGGCGGCGGCAAGGTGGTGCGCGACGGCATGGGCCAGTCGCAGGTCTCGCGCGCCGAGGGCGCTCCCGACACCGTCATCACCAACGCCCTCATCCTCGACCACTGGGGGATCGTGAAGGCCGACGTTGCCATCCGCGACGGGCGGATCGCGGCCATCGGCAAGGCCGGCAACCCCGACATCCAGCCCGAAGTGGGCATCCCCATTGGCCCCGGAACCGAGATTATCGCCGGCGAGGGGCGGATCCTGACCGCCGGCGGCGTGGATGCCCACATCCACTTCATCTGCCCGCAGCAGATCGAGCATGCGCTGGCCTCGGGTATCACGACCATGCTCGGCGGCGGCACCGGGCCGGCCCACGGCACGCTGGCCACCACCTGCACGCCTGGCCCCTTCCACATCGCGCGGATGCTCGAGGCGCTCGCCGGCTTCCCGCTCAACTTCGGCCTGTTCGGCAAGGGCAATGCCGCCACGCCGCAAGCGCTCGAGGAAATGGTGCGGGCCGGCGCCTGCGGCCTCAAGATCCACGAGGACTGGGGTGCCACGCCTGCCGCCATCGACTGCTGCCTGGCCGTCGCCGACCGGCACGACATCCAGGTCACCCTCCACACCGATACGCTGAACGAGAGCGGCTTCGTGGAGGACACGATCGCTGCCTTTCGCGGGCGCACCATCCATGCCTTCCACACCGAGGGCGCCGGCGGCGGGCACGCGCCCGACATCATTCGCCTGGCCGGCCTTCCCAACGTCCTTCCCTCCTCCACCAACCCGACGCGGCCCTTCACCATCAACACGCTCGACGAGCATCTCGACATGCTGATGGTCTGCCATCATCTCGACCCGCGGATCCCGGAGGACGTGGCTTTCGCCGAGAGCCGCATCCGCCGGGAGACGATCGCGGCCGAGGACATCCTCCACGACCTCGGCGCCATCTCGATGATGTCGTCCGACAGCCAGGCGATGGGCCGGGTGGGCGAGACCATCCTCCGCTGCTGGCAGACCGCGCACAAGATGCGCCTGCAGCGCGGGCCGCTGCCCGAGGACCCGCCCGACTGCGACAATTTCCGCGCGAAGCGCTATGTCGCGAAATACACGATCAACCCGGCGCTCGCGCATGGCATCGCCTCCGAGGTGGGCTCGGTCGAGCCTGGCAAGCTTGCCGATCTCGTCCTCTGGCAGCCGGGCTTCTTCCCGGTGCGCCCCGAGCTGGTGCTGAAGGCGGGCGTGATCGTCGCCGCGCCGATGGGCGACCCGAACGCGAGCATCCCCACCCCGCAGCCGGTGGTCATGCGGCCGATGTTCGGCGCGTTCGGCCGGGCGCCCTCGGCGCTCGGCCTCCACTTCGTCTCGGCGGCCTCCCTGGCCGAGGGGGCGCTCTCCGGTCTCGGCCTCGGGCGGCGGCTCGTTGCGGTCGCGAACGTCCGTTCCGGGATCGGCAAGAAGGACATGGTGCTGAACGACGCCTGCCCGCACATCGAGGTGGACCCCGAGACCTACGAGGTGCGGGCAGATGGCGAGCTTCTCGCCTGCGAGCCGGCTGCGGACCTGCCCTTCGCCCAGCGCTACTTCCTGTTCTAGGGTTGCGGCATGTGCGAGGCGACCGAAGGGCAGGGGGCGGAGACAGGACCGGTTCGCGTCGTTGCCGTCCGGCCGCCGGAAGAGGGCCCTGCCGACGATGTTCTCACCCTCGATTTCGACCGCCGCAGCCGTCGCCGCCACGCCTTCCGGACCGACGGCGGCACGGACATCCTGCTCGATCTGCCGCGGCCGCTTCCGCTGGTGGACGGCAGCCGTCTGGTCCTGGCCGACGGCCGCATGGTCGCCGTGCGGGCGGCCGCCGAGCCGCTGCTCGAGGTCCGCGCCGCCGATGCATGCGGTCTGGCGCGGCTCGCCTGGCACATCGGCAACCGCCACGTGCCGGCCGAGTTCCGCGCAGAGGCATTCCGGATCCATGCGGACCACGTGCTCGAGGAGATGCTTCGGGGCCTCGGCGCTCGTGTCGAGCGCCTGGTCGCACCGTTCCAGCCGGAGGGTGGGGCCTACTCGGGTGCCCATGCCCACCACGGCCATGCCCACCACGGCCATGCGCACCACGGCCATGGGCAGCACGGCCACGGCCGCCACGATGCCGCCGATGACTGACGGCGCGCTTCACCTGCTGCTGGCTTGGGCGTCGCCAGCGCTGCCGATCGGCGCGTTTGGCTACAGCCAGGGCCTCGAGGCGGCGGTGGCAGACGGCTCGGTCAGGGACCGCGCGGGCGTTCGCGCCTTCGTGGCGGCGGTGGTCATGCATGGCGGCGGCTTCGTCGATGCGGTGCTGTTCGCTGCGGCGCATCGGGCAGTTGCCGACCCTGCCCGGCTCTCCGACCTCAACATGCTCGCGCTCGCCTTCCGCGCGACGGCCGAGACGCGGCAGGAGAATGCCCAGCAGGGGAGGGCGCTCCTCGGCATCCTGCTCGCCGCCTATCCCCGCCCGGCAATCCGGGCCTTCGCCGAGGCGCAGGCCGGCGCGCCGGTCGCGCTGGCCGTGGTGGCCGGGCTTGCCGCGGCTGCCCATGGCGTGCCGCTTGGCCCGGCGCTCCAGGCCTTCCTGCATGCGCTAGCCGCCAACCTCGTCTCGGCAGGCGTCCGTCTCGTGCCACTCGGGCAGACCGAGGGCCAGCAGGCCCTCGTCGACCTGTTCCCCTGCCTCTCCCGGGCGGGCGCACGGGCCCTCGCGACGGCGCCGGAAGACCTTGGCATCAGCAGCATCCGCATCGAGGAATGGAGCATGCACCACGAAACCCTTTATTCGCGGCTGTTCCGCTCATGACCGGCAGTCCCTTGAGGGTCGGGATCGGCGGCCCGGTCGGCTCCGGCAAGACGGCGCTCACCGACTGGCTGTGCAAGCGCATGCGCGAGCGCTGGGCAATCGCCGCGATCACCAACGACATTTACACCCGCGAGGATGCGGAGTTCCTGGTGCGCTCGGGCGCGCTCGTGCCCGAGCGGATCATGGGCGTGGAGACCGGGGGGTGCCCCCACACGGCGATCCGCGAGGACGCCAGCATCAACCTCGCCGCCGTCGCGGAGATGAACGCCCGGTTCCCCGATCTCGAGCTCATCCTCGTCGAGAGCGGCGGGGACAACCTGGCCGCCACCTTCAGCCCCGAGCTTGCCGACCTCACGATCTACGTCATCGACGTGGCCGCTGGCGACAAGATCCCCCGGAAAGGGGGGCCGGGCATCACCCGCTCCGATCTCCTCGTCATCAACAAGATCGATCTTGCCCCGCTGGTGGGCGCGAGCCTCGAGGTGATGGATCGCGACGCCCGTCGGATGCGGGGTGACCGCCCGTTCCTCTTCACCAACCTCAAGACGGGCCAGGGGGTGGCAGAGATCGTCGATTTCGTGGTGACGAAGGGCGGGCTGCCCCGGCGCGACTGAGATGGACGCCCCCGTCGTCGGCCCTTCGGGCGTGCGGCGCGAACGGCGCCGCTACAATGCGTGGGTCAACCGCGACACGCTGGAAGACTATGCCCTGCGCTACACGGCCAGTGCGGCCCGTCGCTACGCGCCAGGGCGCGTGGCCGGGACGGCCATCGGCAGCACGGCGTTCCTCGCGAACGAGGCACTCGGCGCGGCCATCGCGCTTGCCTTCGGCTTCGGCAATGCCCTTCTCGCGATTGCCGCGGCAGCCGCTATCTTCATGGCAACCGGCCTGCCGATCGCCCGGGCCGGCGCCCGCCACGGCGTCGACATCGATCTGCTGACTCGCGGCGCCGGGTTCGGCTACCTCGGATCCACCGTCACCTCGCTCGTCTACGCCACCTTCACCTTCCTCCTGTTCGCGCTCGAGGCGAGCATCCTGGCGGCCGCCCTCTCCACCGCGACCGGCCTTTCGCTGCCGCTCGCCTCGCTCCTCTCGGGGCTCGTCGTCATTCCCATCGTCGCCTACGGCATGCGGGCCATTTCCGGGTTCCATGCCGTGACCCAGCCGCTCTGGCTCGTGTTGCAGTTGGCCCCCGTGCTCTGGCTCGCGCTCCACGGCCCGTCGCTTGCGGCGTGGAAGGCATGGACCGGGCTGGGGGAGGAGACGGCACCGAGCCTCGTCGGGTTCGGCCTCTCGCTCTCCATCCTCCTCTCGCTCCTGCCGCAGATCGGCGAGCAGGTGGACTATCTGCGCTTCCTCCCGCCCGTCGAGCGCATCGGGCGGCGGCGCTGGTGGGCGGCGATGCTTGCCGGAGGGCCCGGGTGGGCGCTCATCGCGGCGATGAAGCAGCTGCTCGGCGCCCTGCTGGCGCTGCTGCTCGTCGGCTCGGGCAGCCCGCCTTCCCAGGCGACCGAGCCGATGGCCATGTACAGCCACGTGTTCCGCGCGCTCGCCGGGCCGGAGCTCGCGGTGCCGCTGGCCCTCCTGACGGTGCTCGTCTGCCAGATGAAGATCAACGTGACGAACGCCTATGCCGGGTCCATCGCCTGGTCGAACGTGTTCGCCCGGCTCACCCACAACCACCCGGGCCGGGTGGTCTGGCTGGTGTTCAACGTGGCGCTCGCCCTGCTCGTCATGCAGCTTGGCATCCTCCAAGCGGTTGGCGACGTGCTTGCCCTCTTCGCCATCGTCGCGGCCGGATGGGTAGGTGCGCTCACCGGCGATCTTGCCCTCGCCCGGCCCCTCGGCCTTGCGCCCCGGTCGCTCGAGTTCCGCCGGGGCCATCTTCACGACCTGAATCCGGTCGGGCTCGGCGCCATGGCGCTTGCGATCCTCCTGGGCGCCGGGGCGCGGGCAGGCCTTGGAGGCGCGCTGGTCCAGGCCTTCGCGCCGCTCCTTGCGCTTGGGGCGGCGATCCTGCTTGCCCCGGCACTGGCGTGGGTCACGCGCGGGCGCTGGTACCTTGCGCGGGAGGAGTGGCGGCCTGCGGCGACAGGCGGCGGCGGGGCGAATCTGGTGACCTGCGCCCTGTGCAGCGGCGCCTACGAGGAGCCTGACACGCTGCGCTGCCCGTTCCACGGCGGCTCCATCTGCTCACTCTGCTGCACGCTGGAGCAGCGCTGCGCGGATTCCTGCCGGCCCGGCGCGCGCGCCGGGGACCAGATCCGGACGTGGCTGGCCACCATCATGCCTGCCGCCGTGGTCGCGCGGATCGACGGTCTCGTGGCCCGGTTCCTCCTGCTCCTCTGCACGATCCTGGGCCTGGTTGCGGGCCTTCTTGCACTTGCCGGGCTGCTCCACCCCTCGGCGCATGACGCCTTCACCACGGCCTTCCTCCTCTTCGCCATCCCGGCCGGGCTTGTTGCCTGGTTCGCTGTGCTCAGCCACGACGGCCACCGGAAGGCGCGCGAGGACACCGCCCACCACATCGACCGGCTGGTCGAGGAGATTGCCGCCCACGGCGAAACCCTGAAGGCGCTGGAGCGGGCGCGCGAGGCAGCCGAAGCCGCAAATCTCGCCAAGAGTCGCTACCTCATGAGTCTGAGCCACGAGGCACGGTCCCCGCTCAATGCGGTGATGGGCTATGCGCAGCTCCTCGAGCAGCGCCTCGAGGTGGAACCGGTCGAGGCCGCCAGGGTGATCCGGAACGGCGCCGAGCATCTCGTCAACCTGTTCGATGGCCTGCTCGACATCTCGCGGATCGAGGGCGGCGTGATCCGGCTCGCGCCCCAGCCCTTCGATCTTGCGCGGCTGGTCGCGCAGGTCGCCGACATGTTCCGCGTCCAGGCCGAGGCCAAGGGCCTCGCCTTCGTCTTTGCCGTGGAGTCCCCGCCGCCGCCGCTGGTGCGCGGAGACGACCGTCGGCTCCGCCAGATCCTGATCAACCTCTTGTCCAACGCGCTCAAGTTCACGCGCGAGGGGAGCGTCCGGTTCCATGTGGGCTGGCGTGGCGAGATCGCGATCTTCCGCGTGATCGATACCGGTCCCGGCGTCCGTCCGGAGGACCGGGAACGCATCTTCCGGCCGTTCGAGCGCGGTTCGGATCCTGCGGTGCGCCGCCAGCAGGGAACGGGGCTTGGCCTTGCCATCTCGGCTGCCCTCGTCACCATCATGGGCGGTGAGCTGGCCGTGGAGGACACGCCAGGCGGCGGCGCGACCTTCGTCCTTCGCCTCATGCTTCCCATGGTGGCGGGCGCGGCCTGCCAGAGCAGGGTTGCTGAACCTGCCCCTGCGGCCGAAGCCCGGCCGCTCAGGATCCTTGCCGTGGACGATGACTCCGCCCAGCGCCGCCTTCTCGAGACGGTGCTCGCCGCACTCGGGCACGAGGTGACGACGGCCTCCGACGTCCAGAGCGCGAAGGCGCATCTCGGCACGCCATTCGATGCTGCGCTTCTCGACATCCAGCTACCCGACGGCTCGGGGTGGGAGGTTGCCGAGGCTCTGCGCGCGGCGAACGGCAGGCGCATGCGGCTCATCATCGTCTCTGGCGTTCACCCCGAGTCCGACCCGCGTGCCGCCTCGGGGCTTGCCGATGCATTCGTGACCAAGCCGGTCGCGTTCGACCTGCTGCGGGCGCTTCTCTCGGGCGCCCCGGAGGCAAGGAACAGCGTTCAGGGGCCGCGGCGGCCGCCTGCCATGGGCGAAGACCTTGCCGCGCATCTCGAGAGCCTCGACCGGCTGGCCCGCATGGGCCATGTGCGCGCGCTCGCCGACGGGATTGCCGAGCTCGCCCGCCGCCATCCGGAGGCGGGCCTCCTTGCCGAGCAGCTGCGCGGCCACCTTGACCGGTTCGACATGCAGGCGATCCGGCAAGCGCTGCTTGCGGAGCAGCGGGCATGACCGCCACCCCCGAGGCCGCCCCGGCCACGATCCTGCTCGTCGATGACGCCATCGACACGCTGCGCATGCTGACGGCTGCGCTTGAGGCGGATGGCATGACAGTGCTCGTGGCCACCGACGGTGCCTCGGCCCTCGCGGTGACGGAGCATGCCCGGCCCGACCTCATTCTCATGGACGCCGTGATGCCCGGGCTCGACGGCTTCGAGACGACGCGGCGCCTGAAGCGCAACCCGGCGCGCGCGACGATCCCTGTCATCTTCCTGACCGGCCTCGAGGACGGTGCGCACGCGGCCGACGCCCTTGCGGCTGGCGGGGTCGACTATGTCCGCAAGCCGGTGCATCTCGACGAGCTGCGCGCGCGGATCCGGGTGCATCTGGCCAACGCGCGCTCCGTGGCCTCGGCCCGCGACGCGCTCGATATCGCCGGGCGGCACCTCGTGGCCCTGGGGCCAGAAGGGCGGCTGCTGTGGCTCACGCGGGAGGCGGGGCGGCTGCTTGCTGCTATCGATCCGTCTTGGGACTCGGGCCAACCTGGACTTCCGCCTGCAGTTGCGGATGCCGCTGCGCGCCTGCTTGCGGGCGACGATCGGGCGACCGTGCGCCTGGCGCATGACGGCGGCAGCCTGGAGCTCTCCCGCCTGTCCGCACCCTCCTCGGGGCGCGAGCTTCTCGTGCGCCTCGTAGCCGCAAGCGAGGCCGGCGCGGTCGCCACACTCCAGGCCCGCCACAGCCTGACGCAGCGGGAAGCGCAGGTGCTGCTGTGGATCAGCTACGGCAAGCCCAACCGGGTCATCAGCGAGATCCTGGGCATCTCGCCGCGAACGGTCAACAAGCACCTCGAGCAGATCTTCGAGAAGCTGGGGGTCGAGACCCGCGCGGCAGCCGCCGCCATCGCCGTGCGCACGCTCGGCGGTTGAACGGGCGCTGCCTCGCTGGGCCTGACGCCAGCCTGTCAAGGGGATGCGTGACGGATGGCAGCAGGCAAGCATGCCATGCTCATCCGCGTGTCATGCATCGCACAGCGCCATCGATCCGGCTTGTCCGCAGCCTCGTCGGTGCGGGCATCGCTCTCGTCTCGCCGCAGCCGGTCTCGGCGGGCCCGCAGTCTTCGGCCACCCAGGAGCCGGAGCGGGGCGAGGAGATCCTGGTGACCGCGCCGCGGCCGATCCTCGCCGATCAGCCCATCGACGGCCATGCCGCAACCATCGCGGTGGTCGGTCGCGCGCAGATGGATGCGCTCAATGCCATCGACCTCCCGTCCGCGCTTCGGCGAACGCCGGGAGTGGTCATCTCGCGCTACAATCCGGTCGGCGCCTTCGGCGGCGCCGACGGCGGGGGCGTGTTCATCCGCGGACGCGGTCAGAGCCGCCCCGGGGCCGATCTCCGGACCTTCTTCGATGGCGCGCCGGTCTACATGGGGGTCTTCAATCACCCGCTCATGGACATCCTTCCCATCCAGGCGGCGGGCGAGATCCGGGTCCGCAAGGGGCCGCAGCCGCACCGCTTCGGCAACGGCGTGGCCGCAGTCGAGATCGTGCCGGAGGACGAGGCCATGCCCGGCATCGCGACCCGACTGCTCGCCGCCGGCGGCGCCTTCGCGACGGCGCGCACCGAACTCCTGAACCGCGGGCGCGAGGGCCCGTTCGACTGGCTGGTGGGCGGTGCCTTCGTCCGTTCCCGGGGGCACCGGCCGGATGCCGAGGGCAGGCTCGCGAACGGACTCGTGCGCGGGCGCTGGATGGCTCCGGGGGGGCTCGAGGCTCGTCTCACGTGGATGCGCGCCGAAAGCTTCGCGCTGGACCCCGGCCCCGAAGGCCGTCCGGACCTGAGGAACGGGCGCTACGAGAGCGGCGTCGACCTTCTCTCCGGCGCGGTGTCACGCCGCGGGGAGCATGTCGGCGTCGATGTGATGGGGTATCGCACGGTCGGCCGCGGGCACTGGCTGCGACAGGCAGGGACGACGGGCGACACCCTCACCGACTGGCGCGGGTCGGGCCTGCGTGCGCGGCTCGAGGTCACGCCTGCGCCGACGACAAGCCTCGAGGCCGGGTTCGACTACGAGAGGATTCGCGGAGAGACGAGGTTCCGCCCCATCGGTCGCCCGGGCACGGATTTCGTCTCGCCCACCTTCGCGATCGGCATGCCGTGGGCCGCGGTCAGCCAGACGGTCGAGGCCGCAGAGCTGCGCCTGACGCCCTCGGCCGGGATCCGTGGCCACATCCATTCCGACTTTCCTTCTTCCGCTGCTCCCTTCTTCGGCCTCGTGGCCGCGCACGGCCCCTTGTCCGCGCGCGTCAACTGGGCGCGCGGGGTCAGCTACCCTGGCCTCGATGTCGTGGTGTTCGCAACCGCCGTCGTGCCCGGGCTGGGCCAGAGCTGGCGTGATCTGCGGCCGGAACGTGTCGATCACCTGGAACTGGGGTTCAGGTACGAGACGCCCACCGTGCGCCTTGACCTCGCCTGGTTCGACGACCGCGGGCGTGACCGCTACGTCTTCGTGCCGCCGCCGCCGCCGCCGCCCCGCTACGTGAACCGCGGGGGCGTACGGATCTCCGGGCTGGAGGCCAGCGCCAGCGTCGGGCTCGGCGCCGACTGGTCGGTCTTCGCTGGCCTCACCCATCTGCGGCCGGAGCCCGAGACCGTGCCCTACGCGCCGCGCGTGGCGCTGAGCGCCGGGCTGACCGGTCGCGCAGGGCCGTGGACGCTCGCGATCGACCTTCAGCACCAGGGGCGCCAGCGCGTGCTGGCGCAGAGCCGGGCGTTCGGAGCGGTGAACGCCGTGATGACTGACGGCTTCACCCTCGTCTCCGGGCGGGCCGGTCGTGCCTTCGGTCCGTTCGAGCTGTTCGTCGCTGTCGAGAACCTGACCGACACCCGCTATGCCTATCGTCCTGGCTACCCGATGCCTGGCATCAACGCCCAGGCGGGCATGGTGGTCCGCCTGTGACGCCCGCGCGCCTTGGCGCGTGGGCGCGCGCCCTCCGCAGCGTGGCGGTCGGAGGGTTTCTCGCGCTCGCCCAACCAGGCAGCGCAGCGGAGCCTGACGTCCCTTCGCTCCCGGTTCCGGCCTCCTCCCTCCGATCGGCACCGGTCGTTGCCCATTCTCCCGAGACCTGGATCGCCCATGGCGCGCAGGTGCATGGCGGGTTCGGCGTCCTGATTGCGGTCGGGATCCGGATCGGTCTGGATGCGCTCGAGCGTCTCGGTGTCGCCCGGCGCGAGCTGGACGTGACCTACTTCGCCGGCCCGGGCGCGCCGTGCCCCTGCGTTGTCGACGGCATTCTGGTGGCCACCTCCGCAAGCCCTGGGCAGGGCAGTCTGCGCGTTGGCGCTCGGCCGGCAGGACTCGGCTGGCACGGCGAAGCCCTGATCAGGCGACGCCGCGATGGCGCCGGCCTGCGCTACTGCATCAAGGAGACCGGCGTGGCCGAACTCGAACCGGCCCAGCGGTCAGGCGACGCGATGATCCGGTGGCAGGCAGTCATGACCATGCCCCTCGACCGGCTCGTCCATGTGGTCGAGGCGCAGCAGCCATGTGGTCCCGCCGAGGGGCCGCCCGCGACGGGTCGCCAGCCCTAATTCCCGGAAGGACCCGCAAGCGCCGCAACGGCGACCGGCAGTGCCCCGCGTGCACGGGCAACCGCGGCTGCACGGCATTCGGCGGCCTGGCGTTCGAGCGCCAGGTGGACATGCTGGACCCGGTCGCCGCAGACCGCATCGGCTGCCCGCGCCAGACGGCTTTCGAGACGGGCCTGGCCGGCGGCCGTGCCAAGATCAAGGTCATCCACGCGGACGACCATGCGCTCGGCGCCGACGAGGGGGTTCGCTGCTGCCGGCAAGGCAAGCGCTCCGGCGACGACCAGCGCCGCCATGACGATGTTCGTGTGCATGCTTCGGTCCTTCTGCTCGGCCACGCTCCTTGGCTGGCGGGCCTGATGCTGCGCTACCACGCGCCGGCGGGCCTGCCAAGCGCTACGTCAAACACCCCATGCCGTCCTGGTGCAGTGCAGCACTAGCTTGCCGCCATGCAGAACAGCGCAAAAATCCACGGCTTCGGCAGCGGCATTTCCCGGCAACTTGGTCCTCGCGGCGCGCGTGCGCTGCTTCTCGGCACCGCAGCCATCGTTTTTCCCTTGGATTCGGTCGAGGCGCAGGTGGCATCTGCCGCCGCCACCGCGGCCGACGAGGGGCTCATCATCGTGACGGGCACGCGGCGCGAGGTCTCGCTCCAGGACGCCCCGATCAACATCTCGGCCGTCGGCAGCGAGACGCTTGCGCGGCAGCGGATTGACGACATTCGCGACCTCATGGGCTTCGTGAACGGGGTGACCATCCTCGACACCGGCCCACGCAGCACGGGTCGAATCGTGCTCAGGGGTCTTTCGGCCGATGGCACCGGGATCTTCGGCAACAACGTCGACAATGGCGTTGCCATCTACCTCGGCGAGATCCCCCTCTACCAGGACTTCAAGTTCATCGACATGGACCGGGTGGAGGTGCTGCTCGGGCCGCAGGGGACGCTGTATGGCGTTGGCACCCTGGCCGGCGCGATCCGCTACATGCCGCGCCGGCCCGACCCGGTGAACGTGTCTGGCGAAGCCTATGCCCGCGGCACCGCGCAGGCGGAAAGCGATGATCTCGGCTACCAGGGCTGGGTCGCCGTCAACACGCCCATCATCCAGGACCATGTCGCGCTTCGGCTGGTTGCGGGATACTTCTTCGAGCCTGGCTTCATCGACTATCCGGTGGTGCTCAAGGTCCCCGGCGTCTCGCTGCCGCAGCCGGCACCTCTGTCGCTCGGCACGCCAGAGCAGCGCGCGGCCAACTTCAATTCGTTCAAGGACGTCAACTTCGAGCGCACCTTCTCCGCGCGGGCAACGGCCCTCTTCCAGTCGTCGGAGCGGTTCCAGCTCTACGTGACCTATGCGTATCAGCGCACGACGACCGACGGTTTCCAGGCGAACAGCGCCGGGGTGCTCGGCACCGGACGGTTCGAGCGGGCCGCCCGCTACCTCGAGCCGCAGGAGCGCGAGACCCATCTTATCGGCTTCGAGATCAACGCCGAGCTCGGGGACATCGCCAAGCTCGTGTCCTCGACCGGGTTGACGCGCCAGCGGCTGGTCGGCCTCAACGATAACACCGACCTCCTTCTCGACCTCGACTACGACTACGAGCTGTTTCCGGGCTTCTCGTCCTACGCCGATCCGCGCACCCGCTACCGTCAGATCAACCAGGAGGTCCGCCTGGTCTCGGCGCATGGTGGGCCCATCAGCTGGACCGCCGGCTTCTTCTTCAACCGCTTCATCTGGAACAACCGGCGCGACGAATATGTGCCCGGCTACACGCGGTGGCTGGGCGTGACCTTCCGTCCGGACGACCTCGAGTACATCTCGTTCGTCAACACAAGGACCCGGGAACTTGCGCTCTTCGGCGAGGCAACGTGGCAGGTCACGCCGAAGTGGCAGGTGACGGGCGGCATCAGGTGGTTCGAGTACAACGCGTTCGCAACCGGAGGCACCGACCTTCCGCTGCTCCCCGGCGGCCGCCGGCGCACGCCCTATCCGCTGATCCAGTTCGACCCAAGCCGCATCCGCTCGGGCAGCACCGATGACAACGGCGTGGTCTGGAAGGCGAACACCTCCTACCGCTTCAGCGACGACCTGCTCGCCTACTTCACCTATTCGACCGGCTATCGCATCGGCGGCGTGAACCGCGTGCCCCCGTGCGTTCTGCCCATCGACACCTCGGTGCAGAACATCTGCGCGCTGCCCGACGAGCTCGTGTTCGGGCCTGACGAGACGAAGAACAAGGAACTCGGCATCCGCTACCAGCTCTTCGACCGGCGGCTGACGGGCTCGCTCGCGCTTTACCACATCAACTGGGACGGCGTGCAGATCTCCAGCCGCACGCAGTTCGGGGCGCTCGGCATCATCCGGAACGGGGCGGAAGCGGTCTCGAAGGGCCTCGAGTTCCAGGCAAGCGCGGCCCCGACCGATCGTCTAAGGATCGACGCGAGCTACAGTCTGACCGACGCGCGCCTCACGGCGGATGCGCCGGGGATCATCGTCATCAACCCGGCCGACCTCAACGGGGACGGGATCCTCGAAACCCGGGTTGACGGCAAGACCGGCGACCGTCTCCCTGGTTCCGCGAAGCACATTGCCGCGGTTGGCGCCACCTACACGACGCCTCTGCCGAACGGGGATGATCTCACGTTCAACTGGACGGCGACCTATCGCGGCAACATCCTGACCCGGGTGGGGGCGCGCGGGTTCGGCGAGAAGATCCCGGACTTCTGGGTCCATCGGGGCGCGCTCACCTACGCCGTGACCGACTCCCTGAGCTTCGGTCTGTGGGCAGACAACATCCTCAACAAGTATGCGGTGACGTCCGTCGGCCAGACGACCCAACAGATCGGCGTCAACGACGGGGTGGTGCTGCGCTACTACTCGAAGTCCGTTCTGCGTCCGCGGTCCTACGGTCTCGAGGCCAGATTCCAGTTCTGAAGCCCGCCGCGGGCGTCACACGGGAACGCCGGCAGCGACGAGAATCTTCCGAGCTGGCTCGAGTTCGGCTTCGACCTTGCGCCACTGGCCGATTGCGCTCCGGAAGAAGGGCTGCCGGACCTGCTGCGCGCTCGGGGTTGCCACCGGCGAGGCATTCTCGTGGAAGGCAAGGCAGCTGTCTGCCCACGGCAGGCGGCAGTGGGCGAGGATTCGCGCAACTTCGGCTTCGGGCGCGGTCACGAGCGCCTCGTAGGAAATCTCCAGGATCCGCCCGGGGAAGCACGTCTTCCAGAAGCCCATGAGCCGGTCGAACAGCAGCCAGTAGCGCGCCGTGTCCTCGAGGTCGTAGCTCCAGCCGTAGAAGGGCGAACCGGTCGCAAAGAGGTGCCGGTAGTTGCTCCAGATGCTGTCCATGGGGTTGCGCCGCAGGCACAGGATGCTGGCCTTCGGCAGCGCGCGCGCGATCCAGCCGATGTAGAGGAAGTTGAGCGGAAGCTTGTCGACGAAGCGGGGGGCCTGGCCGACGCGCGTCGCCCGCGCGCGGGCCAGATAGGCCTGGCCCAGTTCCTGTGGGGAGACCGAAGCAGAGGCCAGCACCGTCTCCGGGTCGATCACGTGGCGCGAGCGCGTGCCGGCGAGCCGCTTGAGCGAGACCGGCATGGCCTGGAGCTCGCCCGCGGAGATAACGTCGGGATGGGCGGCGAGGATCCGGTCGACGAGGGTGGTGCCGGTCCGCGGCAGGCCGGTGACGAAGATCGGGGCATCGGGCAGGCTGCTCGTGCCCGGGAAGAAGTCGGGACGCTCGAACGCGCGGCGGATCACGAACGCCAGCCGCTCGTCACGCTCCACGTCGAAGCCCATGCGCGCCCGATGCTCGTCATTGACGGTGCGGAGCCATCGGAACGCCTCGGCGTCGCGCCCCAGGCCCTGCAGCAGGCGGGCGAGGGCATGGCCCAGCCGCAGCCGTTCGAGCGGGTCGCGGGCGGAGGCGAGGGCCGCCTCGAGGGGGGGGAGGTCATCCTCCCGGGCTTCGCCGAGGGCGGTGATCCCGAGCCAGGCGCGACCGTCCCCCGGGGCGAGGGCGAGGACGGCCTCGTAGGCCCGGCGTGCTTCGGCAACCCGGCCGAAGAAGCTCAGGGAGGCGGCAAGGTTGAAGTGGAACTCCGGCACCCGCGGCGCGCGCCGGACCGCTTCCTCGAAAAGGGGGAGGGCGGCCTCATGATCCCCAAGCCGGGCAAGCACGCATCCAAGCGTGTCGAGTGCCATGGCAGGGGCGCTTCGGGTCTCGAGCCGGCAGGCGCGGCGGGCCTCCGCCTCTGCTGCGGGCTCCTCGCGCAGCATGAGAAGAACGCGTGCATGCTGCGCGGCAATCTCGAGGTCGTGCGGTTCAAGGCATGCCGAAGCCGCCAGAAGATCGCGCGCCGCCGCAACCCGGCCGCCTTCGACGAAGGCCATGGCGAGCAGGAAGCGCGCCTCGGCGTCCGACGGGTCGCTGGCAACGGCGGCGGCCGCGCGCCGCGCGCAGCGGTCGAGGTCTCCGGCGGCGAGCGCGGCTCTTATCTCAGGCCAGCGCGAAGCCCGCGACACGCTCCGCCATCCACCAGGCGCCGAGCAGACCGACCGCCACGAGGGACGCCGTGCGGAGGGCCGGCGCCACGGCCAGACCCCGCAGCAAAGGTGCAAGAAGGGCCACTGCGGCGACGAACGCAAGCTGCCCCAGCTCGACGCCAATGTTGAAGGCGGCAAGCGCGACGAGCCGTTCCTGAGGGAGGATGCCGAGCTCGCCGAGGGCCGAGGCGAACCCCAGGCCGTGCAGGAGCCCGAAGGCAGCGACGATGACCATCTGGCGCCGGTGGCGCGACGCGTCGGGCGCCGTGCCGCCCAGCAGGAGGGCCTCGCGGGCCATGATCATGATCGAGAGGGCGATCGCGGCCTCGACCGGCGGGACGGGCACGGAAATGAGCTCGAGGAAGGCGGCCACGAGCGTCACCGAATGGCCAAGGGTGAAGGCGGTGACCAGCCAGAGGAGCTGCCGCCCGCGGGCGAGCAGGCACAGGATGAAGACGAAGGCCAGGTGATCCCAGCCGAGCCAGATGTGCAGCATGCCCTGCCACAGGAACGCGCGGAAAAGCTCGGCGGCGCCGCGCGGGGCCGCCACCAGCTCGCCGACCGGCAGCACCATGGCGCCGTCGCTCGCCGTCAGCACCCGCTCGAACCGGCCGGATGGGCCGATGGTCACGAAGCGCGCGCCGTCGATCCCCCAGTTGCCGGTGATGATGGCCCCGGCATCGAGCGGCTCGGCGCAGCTGATCCGGTAGTCGAGCGCGAGGCGGCCGGCCTCGCGCCTCGTGCTCGTGGTCTCCGTGTGGCACGTGTCGGGGAGACCGAGCTGTTCCGGTGCCGCCACGCTTTCGGGCAGCTCGGCGGAGAGCCAGTAACGGCCGTCGCCGCGCTCGTCGACCAGCAGGAAGCTGCCGTGGAGGAACCCGTCCGCCCGAGCCGTCCCGGGCACGAGGGCCGACAGGGCGATGAACAGGAGAGCCAGGGCCCGCAGCATGACGTCAGCGCGCATCGCGCACCCCGTGCACCCTTGCAAGCTTTTCCACCTCCGCATCGACCGCACGCTGCGCTTCCTCGGCGAGCAGATCAAGGAGCACCTGCTCGCGGACGTCAGGATAGGCCAGGCGCGACGGAGGGACGCTCTCGAAGCGGCGCACGAAGTGCGTGCCGCGCGGCGAGGAGACCGGCCCGACCCACTCGCCCTGCGGTGCGGTCGCCAGGATGCGCAGGAAGTCGGGACCGAACATGCCGAGGATCATGCTCTCGCCATAGGGCGGAAAGCGCCGACCCATCCAGAAATCGTCCCCAGTGACGGTCTCGCCCGCGCGCAGTCGTGCAAGGACCACGGCAGGCTCGGCCGGTGGCCGTGCGAAGAACACGTGCTCGAAGGCGATGCGCGGCTCGGAGCGATAGCGCGCAATGTTGGCGGCATAGTGGGCGACGAGTTCCTCCTCGGACGGATCCCGCGGAATCCCGCCAATCTCGAAGCGCATCCGGTCGACGAGCCTGCGGCGCACGGCCCCGTCGGTCAGGTGGTAGCCGCGCGCGACGGCCTCGCGGAACAGGAGTTCGTCGGCCACGTGGTCGCGGACGAGACGGGCGCGCTCCTCGGCCGTGGGGGCGCGGCCCGAGAGCGCCTGGCGCTCCTCGGCAAGGGCCGCTTCGAGCTCGGCGGTGATGACGACCGGGTCGCGGTCCGCAAGCGTGGCGTGGGCGGCGAAGAGCAGGGTTGCGAGCAGCAGGAAGAGAACGAAGGGATCGCGCACAAGGGCAGCGAGGCGCCGCGCCAAGCCGCCGGCAGCAGCAGCCACGCCCTCGCTCCCGGCCGACGATTGCTGCACCTCTGGGGTTGCGCGCGACGCCATCTGACACCGTCTCCCTGCCCCCCGCGCCTGCCGTCTGCGGATCGCGGATGGTGGTCCGCGCGCCGACGGGGAGCCCCGTCCCGCCAGGCGGCTGCCTGTCTCTACGCCAGCCTGCTGGAGGGCCGCTACGTCAAATGACGCATGTGCCTTTCTGGCTGCCCCTCCCTACGCGGGTTCTTCCCGGAAACGAGACGAAACGAGACGTGGACGGAGGTCGCCCATGAGGTTCGTGGCAGAAGGGTCCGCCCGGGGTCCGAAGGCGTGGCGAAGGCTGGCGGCGGGTCTTGCCGCGCTTGCCGCGCTTGCGCTTGCCGGCTGCGGCGAGCGGACGGCCAAGGATGCGGCTGGCGCGACCGGCCCCGATGACGGCGCGACGGTTGCCGTCGGCGTCCTTCATTCGCTCTCCGGCACCATGGCGATCAGCGAGATCGCCGTGCGTGACGCGACCCTCCTTGCGATCGACGAGATCAATGCTGCGGGCGGGGTTCTCGGCCGCAAGATTCGGCCCGTGGTGGAGGATGGCGCCTCGGATCCCGCGATCTTCGCCCAGAAGGCCGCCAAGCTCATCGAGCAGGATCAGGTGCGGACCGTCTTCGGCGGCTGGACGTCGGCCAGCCGCAAGGCGATGCTGCCGGTGTTCGAGCGCACCGGCAATCTGCTCTGGTACCCCGTCCAGTTCGAGGGGAACGAGTGCTCGCGCAACATCATGTATTCGGGCGCGCAGCCCAACCAGCAGATCCTGCCCGCGCTGGCCTGGGCAAGGGAACAGGGCCACCGGCGCTTCTTTCTCGTCGGCTCCGACTATGTGTTTCCGCGCACGGCGAACCTCATCCTGCGGCGCCACATCGAGGCAGCCGGGCTCGAGGTGGTGGGCGAGGCCTATGTTCCGCTCGGCGGCACGGACTTTTCGGGAGTCGTGAGCCGGATCCGGGCGTCGGGGGCGGACATCGTCTTCAATACGGTGAACGGCGACAGCAACGTGGCGCTGTTCAAGCAGCTGTCAGGCGCCGGTCTGCCGCCGACGAAGCTGCCCGTCATGTCCTTCTCCATTGCCGAGCAGGAAGCCCAGGCCATGGGACCGGCCGTCGCTGCGGGGAGCTACGCGGCGTGGAACTACTTCCAGAGCCTTGACACCCCTGAGAATGCCGCCTTCATCAAGGCCTATCGCGCGCGTCACGGCGAGAAGGCGACCCTTTCCGACCCCATGGCCCACGGCTACCTGAACGTGTGGGCGTGGAAGGCGGCGGTCGAGGCCGCAGGCAGCTTCGAGCCCGATGTCGTGCGCAAGGCCGCCGTCGGAATCGAGAGCATCAGCAGCCCTCTGGGCACGGTCCGCTTCGCTGCCAACCAGAGCCTCGTCCAGCCCGCGCATGTCGGCAGGCTCCGGCAGGATGGCCAGTTCGAGATCCTCTGGTCGTCGCCCGGCCCCATCATGCCCGAGCCGTTCGACCCGCTCGCCTTTCCCGGGCAGAGCTGCAACCCGGGCTGAGCGCCGCACGTGGACGCCCTCATCGGAGCGCAGCTGTTCAACGGCCTTTCGGTCGCGTCCATCAACCTGATGGCCGCGCTCGGGCTCGCGCTTGTCTTCGGCCTCATGCGCGTCATCAACATGGCCCATGGCGAGTTCCTGATGCTCGGCGGCTACCTCGCCTTCCTTTCGACCTCGCTCCTCGGGCCAGCCGCCGGGGTTCTCGTGTCCCTGCTCGTTGCCTCCGTCGGCGCAGCCGTAGCCGGGGCGATCGTGCATCTGCTCGTGGTTCGCCATCTCCTGGCGCGCCCGCTTGACACGCTGCTTGCGACATGGGGGCTGGCCCTCATCCTCCAGCAGCTCGCCCGCGACCTGTTCGGGCCGATCGGCGTGGAGGTGGCCCTGCCGGCCTGGCTTTCGGGAACGGCAGGCGAGAGCCTCGCCGCCGACGGGGATGGGCTGGCGCTGCCGGCAAGCCGACTGTTCATCCTGGCAGCCGCCGCAGCCGTGCTCGGAGTCCTCCACCTTGCCCTGCGGCACACGCGGCTCGGGCTTGCCATTCGCGCCGTCAGCCAGGACCGCATGATGGCGGCAGCGCTCGGGATCGACGTCCGACGCGTGGAGCTTGCCGTCTTCGCGCTCGGGGCGGGGCTTGCCGGCCTCGGCGGCGTGCTTCTCGCCCTGCTCGGTCCGGTCACGCCGACCGTCGGACAGGCCTATGTGGTGCCTGCCTTTCTCGTCGTCATCCTGGGCGGCATCGGCAGCCTCGGTGGCACGGCGGCAGCGGCGCTCCTACTCGGCCTCGTCTCGGCGCTTGCCCAGGTCGTCGTGGATGTCGCCATCGCCCAGCTCGTGATGCTCCTCTTCGTCATCCTGTTCCTGCAGCTGCGGCCGGAGGGTCTGGTCGTCACGCGGAGCCGGGCACTCGATGCGTGAGCCGGCGCGGCTTTTCGTGCCCGAACACGGGGGGATGCCGCGCGCGGCCATCCTCGTCGGGGCCGGTGCGCTTGCCCTCATGCCCGCCGTCCTCGGCCCCTATGACCTCGCACTCCTGGGGCGTTTCCTGTCGCTCGCGATCGCCGCGCTCGGCCTGGTGCTCCTCTGGGGCCATGGCGGCCTTCTCAGCCTGGGGCAGGGGCTGTTCTTCGGCCTCGGGGGCTATGCGCTCGCCATGCACCTGAAGCTCGCGGGAACCGACGGCGCGGCCTTGCCGGACTTCATGGTCTGGAGCGGTCTTGAACGTCTCCCATGGTGGTGGCGGCCGTTCGAAAGCCCGGTCTTTGCGCTTGCGGCCGTGGTGGTGCTTCCGGCGCTCGTCGCGCTCCTGCTCGGCTGGTCGCTTCTGCGCCGCCGAGTGACCGGACCCTATTTCGCCATCCTC
This sequence comes from Thermaurantiacus tibetensis, assembly GCF_015354055.1. Taxonomy (GTDB): domain Bacteria; phylum Pseudomonadota; class Alphaproteobacteria; order Sphingomonadales; family Sphingomonadaceae; genus Thermaurantiacus; species Thermaurantiacus tibetensis. The sequence continues at coordinate 883,301 of NZ_JACHTM010000001.1, read as the reverse complement.
ACGCAGGCGCTCGCGCTCGCCTTCGTGACGCTGATCATCGGCCGGCAGGCCGTAACCGGCGGGTTCAACGGCCTCACCGACTTCCGCACCTTCCTCGGCGTCGACCTCCCCACGCGCGAGGCGCGTACGGCCCTGCACTTCGTCACAGTCCTCCTCCTGCTGGCGGCTTGGCTGGCCGTCCGCCACGCACTTCAGTCCCGCTACGGCCTTGCGCTGCGCGCGCTGCGGGACGGCGAGAACCGCATGCGCTTCCTCGGCTACGACCCCCTGCCGTGGCGTCTCGCCGCCTTCGTCGCGGCGGCCGTGCTGGCCGGCGTGGGCGGCGCGCTCCACACGCTCCATGCCGGCGTCATCTCGCCGGCGCAGGCGGGGATCATCTTCTCGATCGAACTCGTGGTGCTGGTGGCCGTCGGCGGGCGGCTGTCGCCCACCGGGGCCATCGCCGGCGCCCTTCTCGTCAACTTCGCCCGCGACCGGATCTCGAGCGCCTTTCCCGACCTCTGGCTCTACGTCCTTGGCGGCCTCTTCATCCTGAGCGTCCTCGTCCTGCCCGAGGGGCTGGCCGGCCTCGGCCAGCGGCTGCGGCGCCGGCCGTGAGTCCGCTCGAGCCTCTCCTCGCGGTCGACGGCCTCGTCGTCTCCTACGCAGGCTTCCGTGCCATCGACGGCTTCAGCATGACGCTCGGCCCCGGCGAGACCCGAGTCCTCATCGGCCCCAATGGTGCCGGCAAGTCGACGCTCTGCGACGCCATCATCGGCCGTGTGCGGCCGACCGAAGGCCGGATCCTCTGGAAGGGCAGGGATATCGTCCGCCTTGATGAGGCCGGGCGCGTGGCGCTCGGCATCTGCCGCAAGTTCCAGGCGCCTGGCGTGCTTGCCGGGCTCACGGTTGCGGAGAACATCGGGCTTGCCGCCTGCCGCACCCGGAGCTGGTGGAAGGCGCTGCGTTCCCGCCGGCCGACCGACCGGCCCCAGATTGTGGACGAGGTGCTCGAGATGATCGGGCTCGAGCTCCAGCGCGACGTGCCGGCAGGCGCCCTCTCGCACGGCGAGAAGCAGTGGCTCGAGATCGGGATGGTGGTGGCAACCGGCGGCGAGCTTCTCCTCCTTGACGAACCGACTGCGGGCATGGGCCCTCAGGAAACGCGTCGCACTGCCGAGCTCCTGCGCTTCCTTGGCCGGGAGCGCGCCATCCTCGTCATCGACCACGACATGGCGTTCGTCGAGCAGCTCGACTGCCCCGTCACGGTCATGCACCAGGGCCGCTTCCTCGCCCAGGGCACGCTCGCCCAGATGCGGGCGGATCCGGCTGTGGCCGAGGTCTATCTCGGGCAGGCCGCATGAGCGGCGCGGGCCTCGAGGTCGTCGATCTGCGCGCAGCGCGTGGCGAGACGGACGTGCTGCACGGCGTCTCTTTTGCCGTGCCGCCGGGCGGTGCCGTGGCCATCGTCGGCCGCAACGGGGCGGGCAAGTCCACGCTCATCGGCGCGATTGCCGGCAGCTGCCCCATCGTGGCAGGCCGAGTGTGGCTGGGGGACACCGACATCACGGCACTCGGCTCCCATCGCCGGGCCCGCCTTGGCATTGGTCTCGTTCCCCAGGGGCGGCATGTCTTCCCGCATCTGACCGTCAGGGAGAATCTCGAGACCGGGCGCTTCGCGGGCCGGGCGGGGCTCGGGCCGAAGGATGTGTTCGGCCTGTTCCCTCGCCTCGAAGCGATCGCCGGCCGCAAGGCGGGCCTTCTCTCCGGCGGCGAGCAGCAGCAGCTGGCGATCGGCCGGGCGCTCATGGGCAACCCCTCCGTCCTCCTCCTCGACGAGCCGACCGAGGGCATCCAGCCGAGCATCGTGGCCGAGATCGGGGCTGCCCTCGGCAGGATCAGGGCCGAACTCGGAGTCACGCTGGTGGTGGTGGAGCAGGTGATCGCGTTCGCCTGGCGCCTCTGCGAGGAGTTCGTTGCGCTCGAGAGCGGCCGTCAGGCGATGGCTGGCCGGACGGACCCGGAAACCAGCGAACAGGCGCTTTCCGTGCTCCGCATCTGACGGCGCGCGCGGTCTGCCCGGTGCGTCTGCGGTGGCGGCCTGCCCGGCAGCGGCAGCGCAGCTTCTGCCGCTGCTCTCTGGCTACGGCGTTTCAGGCCGAGGCGATGGCCCGGCGGTTCCGGCCGGCGGGCTGAAGCGGCCGCCTGTCACGGAATAGTCAGCGCGTGGAAAGCAAAGCGTCACGCCCGCGTCCTATCGGCCCCCCGCAACGCTCGAACGGGGGCCCGCATGTCCGCACGTCTTCCCATCCTGTCCGCTGCCTCGCTTGTCGCCACGGCGCTTCCGGCGGGGGCGCAGCCAGCCGCCCGCCCGGCCGATGCTGCGGTCGAGGCCGCCGAGATCGTCGTCACCGGCTTCCGCGCCCAGAACGAGCGCGCGATCGACGCCAAGCGCCGCTCCGAAATCGTCGCCGAGTTCCTGAAGTCCGACGACATCGGCCAGCAGCCGGACTACAACATCGCCGACAGCTTCCGGCGGCTTCCGGGGGTGCAGACCGTCTTCGACGAGGACGAGGGCCGCTATGTCTCGATCCGGGGCCTCAACCCGAGCTTCACCATCGGCAGCTTCGATGGCGCGACCATGGCGACCGCCGAGCGCGGCAACCGCCAGCTCAACATGGAGGCGATTCCCTCGACGGCGGTCGCGGGCCTCGAGGTGCTGAAGTCCCGCACGCCGGACATGGAAGGCAATGCCATCGGCGGCAGCGTGAATCTCGTCAGCCGCTCCGCCTTCGACCGGCCGGGCCTTTTCGTCATCGGTAACGTCTTCATCGGCGTTTCCGACAGCCAGGCGGTGCCCGGCAAGGGCTTCGGCCGGCGGAGCGACGATGGCCCCAACGTCCGCTTCGACGGGACGCTCACCACCCGCTTCGGCCGCGACGACTTGTTCGGCCTGGCGCTCTCGGGCAGCTTCAGCCGCAAGCGGCGCGACCAGGAGCGGCTGCTGCCGCAGGCCGTGCCGCCCGCGACCGGCCCGACGCCCGCGCCGCCGCTCGGCACCACCAACCTGCTCTGGTCCACCTACCCCAATTCGGTGGACCGCTACGGCGGAACCGCGAAGCTCGAGGCCCGTCCTTCGCCCGAGCTCGCGCTCGAGGCGAGCTACACCTACTTCAGCCAGGATGACAACGAGCTCCGGCATTCGCAGCAGCTTCTCAACACCTCGGGCGGAAGCTTCGTCCGGTTCAACGACTTCCCCATCCGCAAGCCGCTCCACGTCGCCCAGGCCCGGATGTCCTGGGAGAGCGAGAGCCGGCACCGCGTTGCCGGGCGCCTCTCCTATTCGCGGGCATCGTTCCTCGAGCCCTCGAACGAGGTGGCCTTCAACCTCCTCGCACCGGCCGCCACCTTCGACCTTGCGCTCGTGGGCGGCGTGCCCATCGCGTCGAACATCACGCCGCGCTTCGACGACCCGGCCCAGTACCGCTTCACCCAGTATCGCCCCTACAAGGACGACTCGACCGACGAGGTCCTGGAAGGGCAGCTCGACTGGAGCTGGAACACCGGCGGCAGCGACGAGGGCTTCGGGCTCGGGGCCGGGCTCAAGTATCGCGACACGACGCGCGACAACGCACGCACCCAGGAGTTCTACAACCCGGCGACGGGAACCAACCTCCTCCTCTCGCAGTTCCTCCTGACCGACCGCTACCGGCCCATCTTCGGCAACTTCCGCCAGCTCTTCGTGGACTTCGACGGCTTCCTTGCCTTCTTCCGCGCCAACCCGGGTCTGTTCCGCTTCGACCCGGTCGCGAGCGACCGCCAGAGCATCGGCGGCGACTGGGTCTTCAAGGAAGAGGTGACGGCGGCCTACGGGCTCGTGCGGCACCGGGGCCCGCGGCACGCGATCATCGCCGGGCTTCGCTTCGAGGACACGGCGACCCGCTCCTCAGGCTTCACCCGCCGCACCGTCGCCGGGCGGGACGAATTCACGCCCTTCACCCGCCGCTCGGGCTATGACGATCTCCTGCCCTCGGTGACCGGCTTCTTCGACGTGACCGACCGGTTCCGGGTGCGCGCGGCCTTCTTCCAGGCCGTGGGCCGGCCCAACCCGAACCAGGTTGCCGGGCCAGAACTCCTCAATGCCGACGGTTCCATCAGCCGTTCCAACCCCGACCTCAGGCGCCGCCGGGGAGGCAGCTACGAGGCGAGCCTCGAATATTACCTCCCCGAGAGCCGCGGCCTTCTTGCCGCCGCCGTCTTCCACAAGAAGATCCGGGACGAGATCTTCACCTTCACTGCCCCCGAGGTGATCGATGGCGCCACCGTCAGCGTCAACCAGCCGCGCAACGCCGAGGACGCGAAGGTCACCGGCGTCGAGCTCAACGCCATCGTGAACCGGCTCTGGTTCCTCCCCGGTTTCCTTGCCGACTTCGGCGCGCAGGGGAACCTGACGGTGCTCGACGGCAGCATCACCATCCGCGACACGGTCAACCGCCGCCGGCTCGACCAGCTGCCCGGCCAGGCGGACTTTCTTGCGAATGCCGCGATCTTCTACGAGTCCGGCCCGGTCCAGGCCCGGGTGAGCTACGCCCACATCGGCGCCTACAAGACCGCGGTGAACGCCTCGAACCCGGCGGCCGACCGGACCGAGGCGCCGTTCGACCAGGTGGATGCGCAGGCGCGCATCCGCGTCTCGCCGCGGATCGAGGTGATCGGCGAGATCCGCAACCTCACCAACGCAGAGCGGCTGAACCTGACCGGCCCCAACCAGGACATCGCCCGCGACATCAACCGGTTCGGACGCCAGTTCTGGATCGGCGCCGCGTTCGGGCTGTGAGCGTCACCCGGCTCTGCCTCGGCGCGGTCGCGCTTGGCCTTGGCGCCGCGCCGCTCGCGGCGAGCGGCGGCGGCACCGTCTCGGGGCCGGTCGGCGCCGAGGCCTGCGTCGGTGCGACCATGCCCTGCGCCATCGCGCCCGGCGTCACCTACCGCCTGTTTCGCCGGGCGCAGCCCCGGCCGATGGCCATCCACGTGGCCGAGGTCGACCTCGGGGCTCCGGGACTTGCCGTGCGCGTCACGCCCGCCGACCGCTCGGGCGGGATGGAGTATCGGGCGAAGACGGTCAGCCGCTACCTCCTCGAGAGCGGGTCGGTGCTGGCCGTCAACGCAAGCTACTTCCTGCCCTTCGTCGGCGGATCGCCCGGCGGCTCGGATTTCGTGCCCCAGCCGGGCCAGGCGGCGGATGCGTCGGGCGCGGTGCGTGCGGGAGGCGCCGAGGTCTCGCCTCCGGACGAGGTTGATGCGCGGGTCGACTCGATGGCGTGCTTCGCGCCCGGCCGCGCGGCGATCGTGGCGGGCCAGGCCTGCCCGCCCGACTTCCCCGAGGGAGTGGCCGCCGGCCCCCGCCTGCTCGCCGGCGGGCAGGCGGTGCCCCGGCCGGTGCTGGGGCGCGACGGCAGGTTCCACGGCGCCACCCGCCTCGCCGAGCCGCCGCGGGAGCCGCCGGCGCCCGGCGCCGGGCCGCGCACCGCGCTCGGGCTCTCGGCCGATGGCCGGCGGCTGTGGCTGGTGGTGGTCGATGGCCGCCAGCCCGGCTGGAGCGAGGGCGCGAGCCACGACGATCTCGTGGCGCTCTTCCGGGAGCTCGGCGCGGCCGAGGCCATGAGCCTCGACGGCGGCGGCTCGGCGGCCATGGTGGCGCGCGGGCCGGGCGGGCCGGTGGCACTGGGGCGGCCCATCCACACCGGCGTGCCGGGGCGCGAGCGGCCGGTCGCCAACCACATCGGGGTCTTCGTGAGCCCGCCTCCGGCATCCTCCGACCCGGCGCCTCCTGCAGCGGAGCGCGCCGTGCCGCGCCTTTCCGCCACGCTCGAACGGGTCTATGCCGCAGCCGAGGCCCGCCAGGGCGTCGCCGTCGACCGCGACCACTTCTACGCTGTCGTCAATAGCGCCATCGGCAAGTATCGCCGCAGCGACGGCGGGCTCGTCGCCCGCTGGGCCGGCCCGCGCGGGGGCCTCGTCCGGCATCTCAACAGCTGCACCGTCACCGGCGCGGAGCTGGTGTGCGCCAACTCCAACCACCCCGAGGTGCCCATGGGAAGCTCGGTCGAGTGGTTCTCGGCGGCGACGCTTGCCCACCTGCGGAGCCATTCGCTGGGGCTCATGGAGGAGGGCTCGCTCACCTTCGCCGAGCCGTTCGGCGCGGGCTGGCTTCTCGGCTTCGCCCACTACTCGGATGCGACCGGCGTGCCCCTCAGGTCCTCGGACTACGGCGCGATCGTCACGACCGATGCCGCCTTCCGCCGGACCGGCGGCTGGCTCATTCCGCGCGCCGTGCGGGCGCGGATGGCGCCGCAGGCGGCCTCGGGAGGTGCCATCGGGCCCGACGGGCTCCTCTACCTCTTCGGCCACTCCAGGCCCGAGCTCTACGTGCTGGCCCGCCCCGTCGCCGGGCCCGAGCTTGTCCACGTGGCGACGATCGACATCGATGCCGCGGGCCAGGCCTTCGCCTTCGCGCCCGGGGAGGGCCGGCGGATCTTCGCCATCGACCGGCCGACCGCCACCGTCCGAGTGTTCGCGCTGCCCGAGGTGGGGCCGCTGCCGGAGGGGGTGGCGCGCTTCCGCTAGCGTTGCCGACGCCGGGGCCCCTTCACGCCGCCTGCGGCTCCGCGGCAGGTGCCTGCTCGGCGCGGCGGAGCGGCGGGAAGTCCTCGGGCGTGATGGTCTCCCGTTCGAGGAGCAGCCGGGCCCCGGCCTCGAGGTCGGCGCGGCGCGCGGCGAGGAGGGTCTTGGCGCGCTCGTAGGCCGTCGCGATGAGGTCGCGGACCGCCAGGTCCACCTCGCGCGCGGTCGCTTCCGAATGGTCGCGCGGCAGAAGCCCCGGCGGGCCTTCGCCGAGGAAGCTCTGCCGCTCGTGCTCGAGCACCGCCTGGCCAAGCGCCGGGTGCATGCCGAAGCGGGTGACGATCTGGCGGGCGATGTCGGTCACGCGGGCGAGGTCGTCGGCGGCGCCGGTCGAGATCTCGCCGAAGACGAGTTCTTCCGCGGCGCGGCCGGCGAGCAGCACCACCATGCGGTCCTCGAGGTCGGCGCGGGTGATGAGGAAGCGGTCCTCGGTGGGGCGCTGCATCGTGTAGCCGAGCGCGCCGATCGAGCGGGGGATGATCGAGACCTTGTGCACCGGGTCGGCACCGGGGAGCGACGCGGCCGCGAGCGCGTGGCCCATCTCGTGGTAGGCCACCGTCTCGCGCTCGCGGCGGTTGAGAAGCCGACCCGGCCGCTCGAGGCCGGCGACAATCCGCTCAAGCGCTGCGGTCACGTCCTCCATGGTGACGGCCTCCGCACCGCGGCGGGTGGCGCGGATGGCGGCCTCGTTCACGAGGTTGGCGAGCTCCGCGCCGGAAAAGCCGGGGGTAAGCCCGGCGATCGCGTCGACGTCGAGCCCGGCGTGGCGCACCTTCTTCAGGTGCACCTCGAGGATGGCCGCGCGGCCGCGGCGGTCGGGCCGGTCGATGACCACCTGCCGGTCGAACCGGCCGGCGCGCAGCAGCGCCGGGTCGAGGATCTCGGGGCGGTTGGTTGCGGCAAGGAGCACGATGCCCTCGCGCGGGTCGAAGCCGTCGAGCTCGGTCAGGAGCTGGTTGAGCGTCTGCTCCTTCTCGTCGTGGCCGCCGCCGGCGATCCCGATTCCGCGGCGCTTGCCGAGCGCGTCGAGCTCGTCGATGAAGATGATGCAGGGCGCGGCCTTGCGGGCCTGCTCGAAGAGGTCGCGCACGCGGGCCGCCCCCACGCCCACGAACATCTCGACGAACTCCGAGCCCGAGATGGAGAAGAAGGGCACGCCCGCCTCGCCGGCGATGGCGCGGGCGACCAGCGTCTTGCCCGTGCCGGGTGGCCCGACGAGGAGGATGCCCTTCGGGATGCGCGCGCCGAGCCGGCCGTAGCGCTGGGGCTCCTTCAGGAAGGAGACGATTTCCTGAAGCTCGGCCTTGGCCTCGTCGATCCCGGCGACGTCGGCGAAGGTGACGCCCGTGTCCTTCTCCACATAGACGCGCGCCTTCGACTTGCCGACCGACATGAGGCCGCCCAGCCCCTGCCGCTCGGCGAAGCCCCGGAACACCCAGCTCCAGAGCGCGAAGAACAGGATGACCGGCAGCACCCAGGAGAGGATGTTGGTGAGGAAGCCGCTCTGGATGGTGCCGTCGAACTCGGCCGAGCTTTTTTCGAGCCGCTGCGCGAGCGGCTCTGGCACGATGGTCGTCACGAAGACCTGCTTGCCGTCGGTCGGCTCCTTGTAGCGGCCGATGATGCGGTCCGGCTCGATCTGGACAGCTGCCACCCGGTCCTTCTCGAGGAGCTCGAGGAAGCGGGAGTAGGGAATGCGCTCGGTGGTGGTCGCCGCCTGCCACCAGCCCTGGAAGAGGAGGAGGAGAAGCCCCGCCCCGATCCAGTACCAGATGTGGAACTGCTGCCGCCTGTCCATCCGCACCCCCGTGCTCGCCTACACGCCGGCTCCGCAAGGCCTTCCGCTGCCACCTGAGCCACCCATGCACCTAGGCGCCGGAGGCCGGGAGGCAAGACCCCGCGGGCAGCGGGACGTACGGCGTGCGACGGCCTAGGGTCGCGTCATGGGCGCAGATGATTCGGAAGGCCTCGAGGGCCAGCAGGCGCAGGGTCAGGAGGCGCGAAGCCAGCACCAGCGGCTTCTGGAGGCCGCGCGCCGCCTTCCCCCCGTCGAGACGGCAGTCGTCCACCCGTGTGACACGGTCTCGATGGCCGCCGCCATGGCGGCGGCGCATCTCGGGCTCATCCGCCCCATCCTTGTCGGGCCGCCGGCGCGGCTCCGCGCCGCGGCAGAGGCGGCTGGCGTCGACATCTCCGCCGTGCCGCAGGTGGCCTCCGCGCACAGCCACGACAGCGCCGACCGGGCGGTCGCGCTCGTGCGCGAGGGCAGGGCGGAGGCGCTCATGAAGGGCAGCCTCCACACCGACGAGCTCATGGGCGCGGTCGTCGCCCGCGACTCCGGCCTGCGCACCGAACGGCGGGTCAGCCACTGCTTCGTGATGGACGTGCGGGGCCATGCCGAGCCGCTGGTCATCACCGATGCCGCGGTCAACATCGCCCCCGATCTGCGCGCCAAGCGCGACATCGTCCAGAACGCGATCGACCTTGCCCGCGCGCTCCGCTTCCCCGAGGTGCGCGTGGCCATCCTCTCGGCGATGGAGACGGTGAACCCCGACGTGCCTTCCACCATCGAGGCGGCGGCGCTCTGCAAGATGGCCGACCGCGGACAGATCGGCGGTGGCCTTCTCGACGGCCCGCTTGCGCTCGACAACGCGATCGACCCGGAGGCGGCGCGGATCAAGGGCATCGCCTCGCCCGTTGCGGGCCGGGCCAACGTGCTCGTGGTTCCCGACCTCGAGGCAGGCAACATGCTGGCCAAGAGCCTGTCCTTCCTTGCCGGCGCGGATGCTGCCGGCATCGTGCTCGGCGCGCGCGTGCCCGTCATCCTGACCAGCCGGGCCGACAGTGAGCAGACCCGGCTGGCGAGCTGCGCGGTGGCCGTGCTCCTCGTCGACTGGCGCCGGCGGGAGCAGGCGCGGGCCGTGAAGCCGGCCTGACGGCTCAACGGCAGGGGCCCTGAACGGGATGGGGGCAGTGGCCGTCCACCGCCCCCCCCCCGCCCCTCGCCCCCCGCCCCCCTTGGGATTGGGCGTCTCCGCCGGCGCTACTGGTCGATGTTGCGGCGGAAGGTCTCCGGCAGGAACAGGAGGCCAACGACCACGGTCAGGCCGGCGACGATGATCGGGTACCAGAGGCCGGAGGTGATGTCACCGCTCGCCGCCACGATCGCGAAGGCGATGGTCGGGAGGAAGCCGCCGAACCAGCCGTTGCCGATGTGGTAGGGGAGCGACATGGCCGTGTAGCGGATCTTCGTCGGGAACAGCTCGACGAGGAGCGCCGCGATTGGGCCATACACCATCGTCACGTAGAGGACGAGGATGAACAGGATGGCGATGACCGTCGGTTTCTGGATCGCCGACGGGTCCGCCTTGTCGGGATAGCCGGCTGCCGCAAGCGCGGCCTTCGCCTCCTCCTGGAAGCCGGAGACGAGGGCCTTGCGCGCATCCCCGCTGAGCGGCGCCGGGTCCGCCACCGCGATTGTCCTGTCGCCGATGGTGACCGTGGCGGTGGAGCCAGTCGCGGCGACGTTGCGGTAGTTGATGCCGGACCTGGCGAGGAACGCCTTGGCGATGTCGCAGGCACTGCCGTCGAACCGGTTCTTGCCGATGGGGTCGAACTGGGTCGAGCAGGTCGCAGGGTCGGCCGCGACGGTGACCGGCGCTGCCGCCTGTGCCGCGTAGAGGGCGGGGTTGGCGGCCTTCTGGAGCGCATCGAACAGCGGGAAGTAGGTGGCCGCCGCCAGCAGGCACCCGGCAAGGATGATCGGCTTGCGTCCCACCCGGTCGGAGAGCCAGCCGAAGACGATGAAGAAGGGCGTGGCAAGAAGGAGGGCGATGGCGATCAGCGTGTTGGTGGTCGCGCCGTCCACCTTCATCATCTTCTCGAGGAAGAACAGGGCGTAGAACTGGCCCGTGTACCAGACGACCGCCTGGCCCGCGACTGCCCCGAGCAGGGCAACGAGGACGAGGCGCAGGTTCCTCCAGTGGCCAAAGGCCTCGGTGAGCGGCGCCTTCGACTGCCTGCCCTCCGCCTTCATCCGCTGGAAGACCGGGCTTTCCTCGAGCTGCATGCGGATCCACAGCGAGACCCCGAGAAGCAGCACCGAGACGAGGAAGGGAATGCGCCAGCCCCATTCCTTGAAGGCGTCCTCACCGACCAGCGTGCGCACGCCGAGCACCACGAGGAGCGCCGCGAACAGGCCGAGCGTGGCCGTCGTCTGGATGAAGCTGGTGAAGAAGCCGCGCTTGCTGTCGGGCGCGTGCTCGGCGACGTAGGTGGCGGCCCCGCCATATTCCCCGCCCAGCGCAAGGCCCTGGAGCATGCGCAGGATGACGAGGATGACGGGGGCTGCGACGCCGATGGTGGCATAGCCTGGAAGCACGCCGACCATGAAGGTGGCAAAGCCCATGAGGCCCATGGTGATGAGGAAGGTGTACTTCCGGCCGACGAGGTCGCCCAGCCGGCCGAAGACGAGGGCGCCGAAGGGCCTGACGGCGAAGCCGGCGGCGAATGCGCCGAGGGCCAGGATGAACCCCGTCGTCTCGTTGACGCCGGAGAAGAACTGGCTCGAGATGATGATGGCGAGCAACCCGTAGAGGTAGAAGTCATACCACTCGAAGATGGTCCCGAGCGACGAGGCCAGGATGACCTTCTTCTCGCTCTGGGTCGGTGCGTGATGCTTGGGAAGGGCGCCGACGTCGTCGACGGTGGCGCCAAGGCTCGGGGGTGTCATGGCATCTCTCCTCTCGCGTCCCTCAGAAGTTGAACCTGGTCATGAACTCGAAGCGGTCGAGCGCCCCGCTTGCCCCGGAGGCGACTTGCCTGCTGCCGTGGCGAACCTCGACACCGACATCGAGACGGTCGAGCGGGGTGGCGAAGACGTTGCCGGCGATGCTCCAGGCGCTCGTGCTGGCGCCGGCCGGGATGGCGACGTCAGGGAAGTCTACCTTCTGCACTCCGCCCATGATCGTGGTTCGTACCCGCGACGAGAGCGCGAAACGGAGTGCGCCGAACCCGGCAACCACCCCCACCGGGTGGACCCGTCCGCCGCTGAACACGCCGTCGGGGGCGAAGTTGAGGCCGATATAGTGGCCGATTCCCTCGCCGCCGGTGAGCATGAAGCGGAGATCGTGCCGGTTGCCGGGGCCGAACGGCACCCTGCCGCCAAGCGAGAGCCCCCAGCCGAAGGCGCTGTCCTTGGTGATGCCGTCGTTGACGGTGACGTCGTGGGCAAGGGCGGCGAGCGAGAGCTCGGCGGCACCTTCCTTTCGCGTAACCCTCGCGACAAAGTCCGGCACCACTGCCTCGTCTGTCTCCTTGAGCTGGAGGGAGTCGGACGTGATGGTGGCCGTGATCGGGTTCTCGACGGCAAGCGCGAGGCCCGTGCGGCTCCCGAGCGGCAACGTCCATCGCACCAGCGGCTGGCGGACGAAGACCGTGCCTTCGGTCGGGCCGATGAAGTCGGTCGTCTCGGGCAGGGCGGCGACGTTCTGGAAGGTGGACCAGTCCTGCCCGGCCGTCAGCCCCTTCCAGCTGATCGTCGCGCGGCGGACGGCGAGGTTGTAGCCGTTGGTGGTGCGCGCCGTGCCCTGGGTTCCGGGCGCGGTCTGAAAGTCCACCTCGACATAGCCGGTAAGAGGCGAGCCGCCGGCCGTGGTCGTGCCCGACATCCACAGCCGGGTCTGCTTCAGGTGCGCGCCGAAGTGCGTGCTGCGCTCGCCGCCGACCGGCACCTGCTGCGGCAGCCAGAAGTCCCGGATGAGGGCGCCGGAAGGCACGGTGCCGTCCCGGTAGAGCGAGTAGGCGGCCCACAGCTTCACATAGCCGCCGACCCGGAAGGTCGTGCCGCCGACCCGGAAGCCCTCCCGGGATTCCACCGTCTCCAGCCGCCGTTCGAGCGCTGCCAGCTGCTCGGCCCCCGCTGTCGTGCTGCCCTCGCGCCCGGCAGCGGGGCCTGAAGGCACAAGTGTGCTCGCACTTGCCCCCGAACTGACGGTTGCAGGGGCGGAGGCCGCGCGGGCGGCTGCAAGTTCGGCGCGCAGGCTCGCCAGTTCCGCTTCCAGCGCGGAAAGCCGTCGCTCGATTGCGGCCGGGTCCTGCGCGGGCGCCGGCGTGGCAACGCCCGCAAGCAGCAGGGCAAGGCCAGAGCGGATTGGCATGCGTCTCTCTCCCTCGCCGGTCCCGGGCTGTTGCCGCCGGGTTCCGGACACCGCTCACCCTGCGTGGGAAGGTCGGGTGGGGAACAGCCCGACCTTGGTCGGGTGCGACCAAAGTCGGGGGTTCGCCTTTCCCGCTGCCGCTCCTAATATCGCCGCGTGGAGCCCGGCGGTGACCGGGGCCGAGGGAGTTTCCGGCGCGCCCGGGCTGGCGCTGTCGGGGAGAATGAGGCGGAGGACGAGCGATGACCGAGACCGTGCACCCCGTACCGCCCGCGTGGGCCGCAACCGCAAGGGTTGGCCCCGGAGACTATGCCCGTCTCTACCGGGAGTCGCTCGAGGACCCGGACAGGTTCTGGCGGCGCGAGGCGCAGCGCATCGACTGGATCAGGCCCTTCACCCGGGTTTCCCAGTGGAGCTTCGCCGAGGCCGACTTCGGCATCCGCTGGTTCGAGGATGGCACGCTCAATGTCGCCGCCAACTGCCTCGACCGCCACGTGGCCGCCGGGCACGGCGAGCGGGTCGCCATCATCTGGGAGCCTGATGATCCGGCAACGCCGGGGCGAACCCTCACCTATGCCGAGCTCCTGGAAGCCGTGTGCCGGCTGGCCAACGGGCTCGAGTCGCTTGGCGTGCGCCGCGGCGACCGCGTCACCATCTACCTGCCCATGATCCCCGAGGCGGCGGTCGCCATGCTCGCCTGCGCGCGGATCGGCGCCATCCATTCGGTCGTCTTCGCCGGCTTCTCGCCCGAGGCGCTCGCCGGCCGGATCCAGGACTGCGATTCCACCCTTGTCATCACGGCCGACGAGGGCCTGCGCGGCGGGCGCACCATTCCGCTCAAGGCCAACGTGGACCAGGCGCTCGCGAACTGCCCGAGCGTGCGGCAGGTCGTGGTCGTCGGCCGCACGGGAGCACCGGTCCAGTGGGTGGAGGGGCGTGACGTCGCATATGAAGCGCTGGTCGCCGCCCAGTCGCCCGCGCATGCTCCTGCCGAGATGGGGGCGGAGGACCCGCTCTTCATCCTCTACACCTCGGGCTCGACGGGCAAGCCCAAGGGCGTGCTCCACACCAGCGGCGGCTACCTCGTCTGGGCCTCGCTCACCCACGAGCTCGTCTTCGACTACCGCCCGGGGCAGGTCTACTGGTGCGCGGCCGACGTCGGCTGGGTCACCGGCCATTCCTACGTGGTCTACGGCCCGCTCGCCAATGGCGCGACGCAGGTCATGTTCGAGGGTGTCCCCAACTGGCCCGATCATGGCCGGTTCTGGGAGGTGGTGGACAAGCACCGGGTCGAGATCTTCTACACGGCGCCAACCGCCATCCGTGCGCTGATGCGCGAAGGCGACGACTGGGTGCGCCGCCACAGCCGCGCCTCGCTCCGGCTGCTCGGCACGGTGGGCGAGCCGATCAACCCCGAGGCGTGGGACTGGTATCACCGGGTGGTGGGCGAGCGGCGCTGCCCCATCGTCGACACCTGGTGGCAGACCGAGACGGGCGGCGCCATGATCGCGCCGCTCCCCGGCGCCACGCCGCTCAAGCCCGGCTCGGCGACGCGGCCGCTGTTCGGCGTGGAACCCGCGATCGTCGATGCCGAGGGCCGCGTGCTCGAGGGCTCCTGCGAGGGGAACCTCTGCCTCGTCCGCTCCTGGCCGGGCCAGATGCGCACCGTCTGGGGAGACCACCGGCGCTTCTTCGAGACCTACTTCACCACCTACCCGGGCAAGTATTTCACCGGCGACGGCTGCCGCCGCGATGCCGACGGCTATTACTGGATCACCGGCCGGGTGGATGACGTCATCAACGTCTCGGGCCACCGGCTGGGCACGGCCGAGATCGAGAGCGCCCTTGTTGCCCACCCCAGGGTGGCAGAGGCCGCAGTGGTCGGCATGCCCCACGATCTCAAGGGCCAGGGCATCCATGCCTACGTGACCCTGAATGCCAACGAGGAGCCTTCGGAAGCGCTGCGGGCCGAGCTCGTGCAGTGGGTCAGGCGCGAGATCGGGCCCATCGCCACGCCGGACGTGATCCAGTTCGCCCCCGCGCTGCCGAAGACGCGCTCGGGCAAGATCATGCGGCGGATCCTGCGCAAGATCGCCGAAAACGAGCTCGGGAACCTCGGCGATACCTCGACGCTTGCCGACCCGACGGTCGTCGACACGCTGATTGCCGGCCGGGCCGAGGCGACCGCGCGGGCGGCCTGAAGGGCGGAGCCGGGGCAGCCCGCGGACGCTCCCGGATGGCCGCCACCATCCTCGTCGCCGATGACCACCCGGCATTCCGCGCGGCGCTCGTGCTTGCCGTGCGCGGGGCTGCGCCCGATGCCGCTGTCGTGGAGGCGGGCACGCTTGCCGAGGCGGTGGCGGCGGCCCGGGGGGCACCCGGGCTCGTCCTCGTGCTCCTCGACCTCGGGCTTCCGGGGGCCCAGGGGGTGTCGGGGGTCGCTGCCCTTCGCGCCGAATGCCCGGACGTGCCGATCCTCGTCGTCTCCGCCGCCGACCCGGGGGCGGCAGGCCCCGCACGGGCCCTCGGAGCCGTGGGCTTCGTGTCGAAGAGCGCCGAGCTCGCCGATATCGAAAGCGCGATCGCCCGGGCGCTGGCTGGCGATCCCGAGCCCGTGGCCTGGCCTGCCACCGAGCTTTCCATGGCCGAGACCATCGGCACACTCACGCCCACCGAGCGGAGGGTGCTCTCAGGCGTGCTGAGAGGACAGCTCAACAAGCAGATCGCGCACGAGCTCGGGATCAGCGAGGCAACGGTGAAGGGGCACATGACGGCGCTGATGCGCAAGCTTGGAGTTCACAACCGCACCCAGGCCGTGCTGGCCGCCCGCGCCCTGGGCCTCGCGCTTCCCGGCTGAGCGCGGCGCGCCGCTGCCGCAGCAGCGCCTATTCCGCAGCAGCGCGGACGTCTGCCGGGGCGAGGGCTGCCAGAAGCGTGGCAGGGTCCGCCGGCTTCGAGACCAGCGCCACCCCGAGTGCTCGAAGGCGGGCGCCGTTGGCCTTGTCGGGGCTGGCGGTCACGAGGGCGATCGGCATGGCGGGCGACCGCTGCCGGAGTCGCTGCGCCACGTCGAGCCCTGTCGGCCCGGGGCCAAGGTCGAGATCGAGGATGGCGGCGTCAGGCGGGGTTGCGGCCGCGGTCTCGAGAGCCTGCGCTGCGGTCGTTGCCGGCCATGCGACGAGGCCTTCGCGGGCGAGAAGGGCTACGAGCGCGTCGAGCGCGGCGGCGTCATCGTCGAGGCAGAGGATGTGCGCACCGCCGGGCGGACGCCGCCCGGGCTCTGGGGCGGTTCCTGCGTCCTGCCACTCGGCTTCCTGCCGTGCCTTCGCCAGCGGCACGGTGATGGCGAAGGTCGAGCCGCGCCCCGGGGCCGAGCGCAGACGCACCGGAGCCGAGAGAAGGCGGGCGATGCGGTCCACGATGGCGAGGCCGAGCCCCGCCCCCGCCGTGCCGCCGGTGGTCGGAAGGCGCTCGAACTCCTCGAAAATCCGTTTCTGGTCCGCCTCAGCGATGCCTGGCCCCGAGTCGCGGACTTCGATTCGTACCCCCCTGCCTTCGGGCCGGGCGCACAGCAGGACCCGCCCCGAAGGCGTGTAGCGGATGGCGTTCGAGAGGAGGTTGCGGAGCACCGAGGCCAGGAGCCCCCGGTCGGTCTCGACCATCGCCGGCCGCACCCGAACGACGAGCGAAAGGCCCTTTTCCGTGGCGAGCGGCAGGAACTCCCGCTCGAGGTCGGCCATGAGGTCGCCGAGTGGAACAGCCGAAATCTGGGGGCGGATGCCGCCGGCATCCAGTCGCGAGACGTCGAGCAGGGCCCGGAGCAGCTGCTGGGCCGAGGCCAGTGCGCCGGCGATGCCGGAGACGAGAGCCTGCATGCCCTCGGCCGGCCTCCCGGCGGCAAGATCGCGCTCGAGGGCTGCCGCGAACAGGCGGGCGGCGTGGAGCGGCTGCTGGAGATCGTGGCTTGCGGCGGCAAGGAACCGGGTCTTGTCGCGGGTGGCGGCCTCGGCGGCAGCCTTGGCTGCGGCGAGCGCCCGGTTGGCGGCGGCCAGGTCTGAGGTGCGGTCGGCGACCTGCCGTTCGAGCTCGGCCTGCGCCTGCTTCTCGACCGTGATGTCGGTGAAGCTCATGACATAGCCGCCGCCCGGGATCGGGGCCCCGGCCGTGCGGATCCAGCGTCCGGATGGCCGCTGCCGCTCGAAGGCGTGGGGAAGGCCGCGCGAGAGATGCCAGAGCCGGCGCGCGACATGCGCCTCCACTTCTCCCGGGCCGCATTCCCCACGCTCGGCGTTGAAACGGATGAGATCGGCAACCGGCCGGCCGATGACCACCATGCCGGGAGGGTAATCGAACAGCTCCAGGTAGCGACGGTTCCAGGCGACGAGCCGGAGGCTGGAGTCGATGACCGAGACCCCCTGGTCGATTGCCTCGAGGGTTGCCGCAAGCAGCGTCCGCGACAGCGTGACCGACTGGCCGCTTCGGTCGAGGAGCCGCACGACCTCGGTCATGTCGAGGCTGCCGCCGGCAAGCGCGGAGCCGATGAGGAGCCGCGCCGACGGAGTGCCGATCACCCTGGCGAGCAGCTGCTCCGCTCGGCGGGCCGCAGCCGGCACGATGGCACCGCTGGCCGGCCCGAACTCGGGCCCGAGCGCCGCGTTCGCTTCGGCCTCGCCCACGAACCGGGCAGCGAGCGCGCGGAGGTCACCAAGTGTCCGGATGCCGGCTGGGCCGGTCCCGCCGGCGAGCGCGCGCCGAACCCGCCAGCGGTCCCGGGCGAACACTGCTCCCATTGCGAGGAGGTTGAGCCCGAGGCTCCAGAAGAGCCCATGGGCCAGCGGGTCCCCGAACGACAGGCCGAACAGGGCATGGGGATGGAGCAGTCCTGCCGTGGCATTGCCGAGCCGGTCGGCGACGGCCGGGCCCGCGAAGGAGGGAAGGAAAAGGGTGAAGAGCCAGGCAAGACCGCCCGCGCCCAGCCCGGCCGCGGTCGCAGGCCCGTTCGAGACCCGGAAGGCGGAGGCGAGCACGAGCCCTGGCGCGAACTGGGCGACACCGGCAAAGGCCACGAGGCCGATCGTGGCCAGCGAGCGGCTGCCCTCGAGCGTTTCGGCGTAGAGGAATGCGGCCGCGATGATGGCGACGATCACGGCACGCCGGGCGCGGCGCATCCGCCGCCCGAGGTCGGCACCGCGTCGGTCGAGATCCCTTTGCAGGAGCAGCGGGGCGAGAAGGTCGTTCGTCGCCATGGTGGCAAGCGCGAGCGTCTCGGCGATGATCATCGCGGTTGCCGCCGAAAAGCCGCCGAGGAAGGCGATGTGGGCAAGTGCAGTGGCGCCGGTCTCGAGCGGCAGCGCCAGCACGTAGAGATCGGGCGGGACAGCGGGGCCGAGGATCGCGAGGCCGGCAGCGGCCAGCGGAAGGGCGAGGAGCGAGACGGCGCCGAGGTAGAGCAGGAAGGGGACGCGTGCGTCTCTGACGGCCTCCGGCGAGGGCGCCTCGACGAAGCCGAGATAGAACTGCCGCGGCAGGCAAAGGATGGCGAGGCCCGCGGCAAGGGTGGCGGCGAAGAAGCCGGCGCCCGGTCCTTCGGCAAATTGCTCGGCAAGCATGGCTTGGGCGGCCAAGGCCTGCGGGGTGCTGCCGGAAACGAGCACGAGAGCGTAGAGCCCCAGCGCGAGGAGCGCGGCCAGCTTCACGAGGGACTCGAGCGCGAGCGCAGCCACGAGGCCGCGGTTGTGCCGAGCGACCTCTACCGTGCGCGCACCGAACAGGATGGCGAAGGCCGCAAGCGCCAGGGCCGTGATCAGGCCCGCCACACCGGATCGCTCGAGCCCGGCAAGGACGGCAAAGGTCGAGGCGACGGCGCGCAGCTGCAGTGCGATGTAGGGGACGGAGGCAACGAGAGCGATGAGTGCCACCAGCACGGCCACCTTCCGGCTGCGGTCGTGCTGCTGGGCGAGGAAGTCGCCGATCGAGAGTGCCCGGCGCTCGCGGACCTGGCCGGCAAGTCGTACGAAGAAGCCCGGGGCAAACAGCAGCGCGAGCGCCGGCCCGAGATAGATGGCAAGATAGGGCCAGCCGTCGGCGGCGGCGGTGCCCACCGCCCCGAAGAACGACCAGGAGGTGAAGTAGACCGCGATCGAAAGCGGATAGACAAGCGACAGGGCCGGCCGGGGCAGGCCGGAGCGGTCGACCCGGCGGGCCACGGCCACGAGCATCAGCCCGTAGGCAAGAACGACGATGGCGGACACCAGCCCCGCCGGCATCGGGCCCCGCTCCTCCCCGTTTCCTCGCGTCTTCCCTCAACGCCACGCTGGCCGAAGACCCCGCCTCCGGTCAATGCCGGAGCAAGGCGACACGCGGGGCCGCGGACGGCCTGGCCGAAGACCCGCGCCACCGGTCAAGGCGTCACCACAGTGTCACATGGCTTTTCCATAACTGTTGCCGAGGCGAACGGCATGAACGGTCGGGGGTGTGGCATGGAAAAGCTGGCCGGGGCAGCGCTTGTTGCTGGCTGGGCAACTGCTGCCACGGCGGCAGAGGATGGCGCTTCGGGCCCGCTCGGCGGCATTGCCCGCCTTATCGAGCTCGGCGGCCCGGTGGTGCCCGTGCAGCTGGCCCTCTCGGTCATCGCGCTCGCCATCATCGTGGCGAAGCTCGTCCAGTTCGTGCGGGCCCGGGCGTGGTCTCACGGCTTCGTCGACCCGGTCGCGCGGATGATGCACGGCGGCGACTTTGCCGGGGCGGATGCGGCGCTCGCCAGGGAGACGGGCCCGGTCGCGGCCGTCATGAAGGCCGCTGCTGCCGGCCGCGCAACGGGTGCGGCCGATGCGACGGTGCGCGAGGAAGTGGAACGGATCGCCCAGGCGCAGCTCGACTCGCTCGAGCGGGGGCTGCCGCAGCTCGGCCTGATCGCGACCATCAGCCCGCTCCTCGGGCTGCTTGGCACTGTCACCGGGCTCGTCGGTGCGTTCCAGCAGCTGGCCAGGGCCGGCGACCGCGTCGACCCCGCCATCCTCTCGAGCGGCATCTGGGAGGCGCTGCTCACCACCGTCATCGGGCTCGTCATCGCCATTCCGGCGGCCACCTGCTACGGCCTGTTCCAGCGCACCGTCGACCAGGTGGGGCGGCGCGCGGAAGATGCAGCAACCCGGGTCTTCACGGTCGACCTCTACCGCAGGTTCGGCCTGCGGGAGGACCCGGAACGGCCGCTGGCCGAACTCCAGGCCGCCGAGTGAGGGGCGGAAGCCGGACGCAGGGGTCGCGCCGATGCGCCTGAGGGTACGGCACAGGCTTGGCGGAGGTGCCCTCAACATCACCCCGCTCATCGACATGGTCTTCATTCTCCTCGTCTTCTTCATGCTGGCGACCAACCTGGCGCGGTTCCGGCTGATCGGGGTGGACTCGCCGGAGGACCGGGAGGTGGCGCGCACGGCCGAAGGGGCCGTCGTCATCGAGCTGCTGGAGCCCGGGTCGATCCGCGTCGACGGCCGGCCCTATCCGCGCGCGGCGCTTGCGGAGGCGGTTGCTGCCATCACCCGGATCGACCCCAACCGCGTCTTCCTCATCCGCCCGGCGCCCGGTACCACGCTGCAGGAGACGGTGAGCGCCCATGACGATGCGCGCGCAGGCGGCGCCCGGCAGCTCTCCTTCTCGCGCCACCGGGAGGCCGGGCGATGAGGTTCCGCCCCGAGCGGCCCAAGGAAGCGCTCATCGACCTCACGCCGCTCATCGACATGGTCTTCATCCTGCTCGTTTTCTTCATGCTGGCGGGCACCTTCCGGGCGACCGACGCCTTCCCGGTGACCCCGCCGGCCTCGGCAAGCCGGATCTTCGGCGACGAACGCGAGGCGGTGATCCTCGTCCGCGCCGATGGGCTCGTGGGCCTCAATGGCCGGGTGCTGAGCCACCCCGAGATGATCCGCACCATCCGCGCCCTCCTGCAGGAGAACCCGGCGGCGCTCGTTCAGGTGAAGGCGGACGGCGCGACCGAGGCCAATGTCGTCATCGAAGTGCTGGAGAAGCTTCGCGAGGCGGGCGCCGGCTACGTGGTGCTGCTGACTAAGGGCGCGGGGCTGGTGGAGACCCCATGAGCCGGACGGTCGAAAGCGCCCTTGGCGACGTCGAGCTCGAGACGCTGACGAGTCGCGCGTGGGGGGCGGCGCTCGCCGTCGCGCTTGGCGCGCACCTCGGACTTGCCGAAACCTATGCTGCCTGGGAGCGGGCGCGGGCGCTGGCCGAGGCTGCCGAGACCGAGACGCGAATCGACGTGCGGCTCGGCCCGCCCGGCGGGCGGATCGAGACGGCTCCGCCGCCTCCGCTGCCCCCCGGCCTGCCGCCCGACCAGGTGGCCCAGCCCTCGCGCACCGAGCGGGCGGCCGATGCGCCGCCCATCACGCCGACCGCTCCGCCGCCCCCCGCGCCAGAGGGCGCTCCGCTGTCCAGCGCTATCGGCGAGGGTGGCGGGGGGCTGCCGGCCCCGCCCGTCGTGGAACCGGAGGTGCCCCCGGCGCCGCCGACTCCGCCCGCGGCTCCGCCGATCGCCCCCGCCGAGCTCAAGGCCTATGCCAACCGGGCCGTCGGGCTCATCCACGAACGCATCGTCTACCCGCCGTCGGCGCTCCGGAACCAGCTTGAAGGACGGGCGGTGCTGGTGCTCACGGTCGATCGCCGCGGCCGGCTCGTCCGCGTGCGGGTGGCCGAGGGCACTGGCCACGAGCCACTCGACGAGGCGATCCTGAAGGCGACCAACGGCGTGCCGAACTTCGGGCGGCTGCCCGACGGCTACACGGAGCCGACGCTGAGCTTCAGCGCCGCCATCCGCTTCATGCTGGTCGAGTGACGGCCGCTCCCGTGACCAAGATGGGCGCGCGCTCCCACCTGGCAGCGGAGGCAGCAGCCGGTTCGGTGGCCGGTCTGCTCCGGTTCCGGAAGATCGCCGCGATCGTCGGCGACACGCTCGTCGTCGAGGGGCCGGGTGCGGAGGCGGGGGCTCATGCGCCCCGACTCCACGACCTCGCCCTCGTGCTCGACGGGCACTCCTCCGGAAGCCGGGAGCGCCGCGCGCTCGCCCGCATCGTCCGCATCGACGGCCCCCTCGTCCATCTCCAGCTCTTCGACAGCGCCGCGGGCCTCTCGACGGCAGCGGCCGTCAGCTTCCTCGCCACCCCGCCCGAGGTGCTCTACACCCCGCATGCGCTGGGCCGCGTCTTCGACGGGCTGGGGCGGCTCATCGATGGCGGCCCGCCGCTCGACCTCGAGCCCTCGATTCCGGTACTTGGGGCGCCGGCCAACCCGGTGAGGAGGGAACTCGGGCACCGGCTGATCCGCACCGCCATTCCCATGATCGACCTCTTCAACTGCCTGGTCGAAAGCCAGAAGATCCCGATCTTCTCGGTCGCTGGCGAGCCTTACGAGGCCCTGCTGCTTCGCATCGGCGCGCAGGCCGATGCGGACATCGTGGTCTTCGCTGGCATCGCGATGATGTTCGACGACTTCCTTGCCGCCCGCGAGAGCTTCGAGCAGTCCGGCCAGGCGGGCCGTACCATCATGTTCGTCAACCTCGCCTCCGACCCGGTGGTCGAGCGGCTGCTCCTGCCCGACCTCGCGCTGGCCGTCGCCGAGCGCTTCGCCGTCGAGCAGAAGAAGCGGGTGCTGGTGCTCATGACCGACATGACCGCGTTTGCCGATGCCCTGACCGAAGTGGGGCTGGCGCAGGACCGGGTGCCGGCCAACCGCGGCTACCTCGGCGACCTCTACTCCGAGCTTGCCCGCCGCTACGAGCGCGCCTGCCTGTTCCGGGACGGCGGCTCGGTCACCATCGTGACCGTGTGCACCATGCCGGGCAACGACGTGACCCACCCGAGCCCCGACAACACGGGCTACATCACCGAGGGGCAGATCTCCCTCCACGATGGCATGATCGATCCGTTCGGTTCGCTTTCGCGGCTGAAGCAGCACGTCATCGGCCGGGAGACGAGGGAGGATCACGGGCCCGTCACCAACCTGATGATCGGGCTTTACGCCGCCGCCCAGGATGCCCGCCAGAAGCAGGCGATGGCCTTCGAGCTCTCCGACCATGACTTACGGCTTCTCGCGTTCGACCGGCTGTTCCGCGCGCGGTTCATGGACATCCGCGTGGCGTGCCCGCTCGAGCGCGCGCTCGACCTCTGCTGGCAGACGCTCGCCGAGTGCTTTGCGCCCGAGGAACTGGCCATCAGACGAAGCCTGGTCGAGACCTACTGGCCGCGCGCCGTGGCGGAAAGGCAGTGCTGATGCGTCTTCCGGCCAACCGCGCAGCCCTCGCCGTGGCTCGGCGCGCACTCGAGGCCTATCGAAAGGTCCTGCCGGCGCTCGACCTCAAGCACCGCACGCTCCTTGCCGCCCGCGCCTTCGCTGCGCGGCGGGTCGCGGCGCTCGCCGCCGGCCACGAGGCGACGCTGCGCCGACTCGGCACGGCCTTTCCGATGCTCGAGGGACAGGAGGGGGATCTTGCCGGCCGACTTTCTGCAACGCTTGCCGGAACCGCGGGGCCGCCGGTCGCCGGGGTGGCCACGGTGGCGGCCGAGGGGCTTCGCGTCACCCCGGTGCAGGCCGGGCGCCTCTCCGACCCGCCGGTGATCGCGGCGTTGGACCGCGCGCTGGCCGACGCGCTCGCCGAGCGGGTCACCCTTGCTGCGGCGCGGGTCACGCACGACCGTCTCGAGGCTGCCACGAAACAGGCGGCCCGCCGCCTCAACGTCGTCGAGAAGGTGCTGATCCCGGAGCACGTGGCCGAGATCCGGCGCGTCGCGCTCGCGCTGGCCGACAGACGGCGGGCCGCCGTGGTGACGGCACGCCTCGCCAAGGCGCGGCGGGCCGCGCTGCGTCGGCCTGGTGCGCCTGACGGGGGCCGCGCGTGAGCATCGCGCCGATGCGCCGGGTGGTCCTGGCCGGGCCGGCGGATGCGCTTGCCGACACGCTCGCAGCCCTCCAGGCGCTTGGCACCGTCGAGCTCGACCCGCTGGCGCCGGCACCGGCGGAGCCCGCGCCCGCCGCTCCCGCAGGCGATGCCGCGCGTCGGGCGCTCCGGCACCTCTTGCGCACGCCCGGCAGGCGCCGGCAGCGGACCAGCGACCCGGGCTTCGATGTGTCCGCCTTCGTGGCCGACGTGGTGGCCAACGCGCGCGCCATTCGCCGGCTCGAGGAGCGGCGCGAGGCGCTTGCCGCGCGGATTGCCGATGTCGCGCACTGGGGCGACTTCGCCTTCCCAGATAGCCCGGAGGTGCTCGGCGGCAACCGGCTCTGGTTCTACATCGTCCCCAACCGGCGGATGGCCGAAATGCCGCGCGAGGGGTTTGCGTGGCGCTGCGTGAGCCGGACGGCGACCATGAGCTACGTCGTGGTCGTGAGCCCCGAGGAGCCCGATCCGTCGCTCGTTCCCGCGCCACGGGTCCATGTGGGTTCGCGGCGGCTGGCCGACCTCGTCCGCGAGCTCGAGACGGTGGAAGCGGATCTCGACGAGGCGCGGCTCGCCCGCCAGGCGTTCACCGCGCGGATCGGGCTTCTTGCCCGTTCGCTCGCCGAGGCGGCCGACGCCGACGCCCGCGCCGACGCCGCGCGCCGTGCCCTTGCCGATGCGCATGTCTTCGTGCTGGTCGGCTGGACCGCAGCCGCGGACCTGCCCGCGCTCGAGGCGCTCGCCGACGCGCGCGGTCTTGCGCTTCTTGCCCGGCCGCCGCTTGAGGATGAGGTGCCGCCCACCCGGCTCGACCCGCCGCCGCCGTTTGCCGCCGGGGCCGACCTCGTCACCTTCTACCAGGCACCGCCCAGCCGCGGCTGGGACCCGTCGGTTCCGGTGTTCCTAAGCTTTGCCCTCTTCTTCGCGATCATCGTCTCGGATGCAGGCTATGCCCTCGTGCTCGGGGCGGTCCTGGCCTTCGCATGGCGGCGGCTGGGTCGCGGCCGTGCGCGCCGGTTCCGGCCCCTCCTGCTTGCCGTCGTTGGTCTTTCCCTGGCCTGGGGGGTCGCGGCCGGCTCCTGGTTCGGCTTGCCGCCCCCGGCCCCGTGGCTCGCGCGGCTCCAGCTTCTCGAGCTCACCGACTTCCGGGCCATGCTCGGGTTGAGCCTCTGGATCGGCATCGGCCACCTGGGCCTTGCGATCGCTGGCCGCTTCTGGTCGCTGCGCGGCCGGCCGGAGGCGCTTGCCCAGGTCGGCTGGCTCCTGCTGCTCGCCGGCGCAGTCGCCCTGTGGCAGGAGGCGCCGGCCGCCGTCTCGCTCGTGTCGCTCGCCGCTGCTACCCTCCTGCTGCTTCTCCATTCCGACCCAAGGCGGGTCCGGTCGGTTGCGGATCTGCTGCGCCGGCTGGGGGCGGGGCTTGCCGCCCTCTCCGGGGTCTCGCGGCTGTTCGCGGATGTCCTCTCCTACCTCCGGCTGTTCGCGCTCGGGCTTGCCAGCGCGTCGCTGGCGCTGGCCTTCAACGGGCTGGCCGCGGACCTCCGCGCGGCCATCCCGGGCTTCGGGCTGCTTGCGGCCAGCCTCGTTCTTCTGGCCGGCCATGGGCTCAACCTCGCGCTCGCCATCGTCGGCGGCACGGTCCACGGCCTGCGGCTCAACTACATCGAGTTCGGTAGCTGGGCGGAAGCAGGCGAGGGGCGCCCGTTCCGGCCCTTTGCCCGCCACGGGGTGCCCTCATGACCGAAGTGCTGCTCGTGCTCGGCTGGATCGGCCTGTTCGCGCCGCTGGCGCTGGCCGGGATCGGCTCCGTCATCGGCTGCGCAACCGCCGGCCAGGCCGCCATCGGCGCGATGCTGGAGAGCGACGGCGGCTACGGCCGGTTCGTCGGCGTCTCCGCACTGCCGTCGTCGCAGTCCATCTACGGCATCGTCGCGATGCTCACCCTTGCGCGCCCCGTGACGGCCGCGAATGCGCCGGCCCTGTTCGCGATCGGCACGCTCACGGGGCTTGCGCTGTTCCTCTCCGCCGTCCGCCAGGGCGAGGCCTGCGCCTCCGCCATCACCGTCATCCGCGACAAGCCCGAGGTGCTGGGCCTTGCGCTCGCGCCGGCTGCCATCATCGAGGGCTTTGCGGTCTTCGTGTTCGTCTTCGCCCTCTATCTCGCCGGAACGCTCTGAGGGGGGCGCCGTGGCGGAGGCAGATCCCGGCACCGACGACCCGCTCGACGACAGGGTGCGCGTGGCACGACCGGCCCGCACGGCGCCGGGGTCGCCGCCGCCCGAGGTTCCCGAGATCGCGCGCGGGGTGGAGCGGCTGATTGCCGACCTGCGCGAACGAGGAGTCGAGGCCGGCCGCCGCGAGGCGGAGGCCCGCGTGGCGGAAGCCCGTGCCGAGGCCGAGCGGATCCGCGCAGACGCGGAGGCCGAGGCGGCCGGGCTCGTGGCGCGCGCGCGGGACGAGGCGAGCCGTCTGCGCGCGAGCGGCGAGGAGGCCCTGCGGACCGCCGCACGGGATGCCATGCTCGCGCTCCGCGCCGACTTCCTCGAGCGCTTTTCCGACAGCGTGCGGCGCATGGTGCACGAGGCGCTCGACAGCCGGGAGCTTCTCGCGGCCATGATCCTCGCGCTCGTCAGGCGCACGGGGGAGGCTGCCGGCACCGCGCACGCGGACCGGCTGGAGATCGATCTTCCCGACCGGCCGCAGACCCTCGAGGACCTGCGCGCTGACCTCGAGGAGGCCCGCCGGAGCCCGCTCACGCGCCTGGTGCTGGCCGGGGTTGCCGAGACCCTGCGCGAGGGCTTGGAGCTGCGTGCGGGCGCGCACGACCGGGCCGGCATTCGGGTCCGGCTCGCCGACGGCGGCATCGAGATCGACCTCTCGGACGAGGCGATCGCCGCAGCGCTGCTCGCCCATCTGCGCCCGCGCTTCCGCGCGCTGTTCGAGGGGATCATCACCTGATCCGGGCCTTGCCACCAGAGGGGCGCCTCGTGCGGGTGGTGGCGGGCCTGCCGCGCCTGCCGGGGCCGTTCGACCCGCGGGTGGAGCCGGTGGGAAGCGTCCGCCTCCAGCGCCGGCTGGAAGCGCTCACACCCGCCGAGCGCGGAACCCTCGAGACGGTCGTCGCCGGGTTCGACCGTGGCCGGCTGGCCGGGCTCGACGATGCGGCGGTCATCGCCCGCGTGCGCGCGGCCGCGGCGGTCGCCCCGCCGCGTGTGCGGAGCGCGCTCGAGGCCGTGTGGCAGCAGCGCGGTGCTGCGGCGCTTGCGCTTCGGCGCGCAGCCGGCGCGCCAGCGCCTGACCCTGCGCTCTTCGCGCTTCCGGGCCTTGTCCCGCTGGCGGTGCGGATCGTGCGCGCGTGGCACCGCCCGGGCTTTGCCCTGGGAGGGCCAGCGGGAGAGGCCGCGCGGGAGGCGGTGGCCGAAGCCCCCCCGCCGTTCGAGCGCTGGCGCGCCGCCATCCTGCGCGAAGCCCAAGCGCTCCGCGCGGCCGCATTCCCGCCAGCGTTCGATCTCGCTGCCGTCATCCTCTACGTCCTCCAGTGGAGTCTCGTGCGCGAGGCACGCGCGGTCTCCGCGGACGCAGCCGAACGGCGCATCCGCGCGGCGCTCGAGGCGGCCGCAGCGCCGCTCGAGGCCCGGCTCTCGGCGGCGGGCTGACGGGCGATGAGCGGTCGCGCCAGGATCGTCGCGGTGCAGGATGGAGTCGTGACCGTCGCGGCCGAGGCGGGCGCCCGGCTGGTGCGGAACCAGGCCGCGCGCATCCTGCCCGCCCGGCCCGGTCCCGATGGGCGGCAGGAACGGCTGATGGCCGAGGTGCTGCGCATCCGCGGCCGCGAGGCCGACCTCCAGGTCTTCGAAAGCACCGCCGGCGTCGCCGTCGGCGATGTCGTGGAGCTTGGCGATCGGCCACTGTCGGCCCGGCTCGGCCCGGGGCTGCTCGGCGGCCTGTTCGACGGCCTCCAGCGCCCGCTCGAGGCGCTCGCGGCTTGCCACGGCACCTTCCTTCCGCGCGGCGCCGAGGTGCCCCCGCTCGACCCGGCCGCGCGCTAGGCCTTTGCGCCGGCGCGCCGCAGCGGCGAGCCCGTGCGGGCTGGAGACGTGCTGGGGGTCGTGGAAGAGCGGCGCATCCGCCACCGGATCATGGCCCCGTTCGACCTTCAGGGTACCTGGAGGCTGCTCTGGATCGAGGCGGGGCCGGCAACCGTCGAGGACGTCTTGGCCGAGCTTGCAGGCCCCGGCGGCGAGCGCCTGGCCATCAGGCTCGCGCAGGACTGGCCGGTCCGCCGCCGCCTGCCCGAGGCCCTGCTGGCACAGGGGCTTGCCACGCGCCTTGCACCTTCCGGGCCGATCGTGACGACCATCCGCATCATCGACACGCTCTTTCCCGTGGCGCGCGGCGGAACGGCCGCCATTCCCGGGCCCTTCGGTGCGGGCAAGACCGTGCTGCAGGGGCTGCTCGCCCGCTACAGCGACGTCGACGTGGTGGTCTATGTCGCCTGCGGCGAACGTGCGGGCGAAGTGGTGGAGACCATCCGCGACTTCCAGCGGATGGAGGATCCGCGCCGGGGCGGAGCGCTCCTCGACCGGACCGTCATCGTCTGCAACACGTCCTCGATGCCCGTCGCGGCCCGCGAGGCGTCGATCTACACCGGCGTGACCATCGGCGAATATTACCGGCAGATGGGGCTCGACGTGCTGCTCATTGCCGACTCCACCTCGCGCTGGGCCCAGGCGCTCAGGGAAACCTCGGGGCGGCTCGAGGAGATCCCAGGCGAGGAGGGCTACCCGGCCTATCTCGACTCGACCATCCGCGCCTTCTACGACCGCAGCGGCCGCATCCGCGCTGCGGACGGCGCCGTCGGCTCGCTCACCATCATTGGCGCGGTGAGCCCTGCCGGCGGCGACTTCGACGAGCCCGTCACGCGCTCCACGCTGGCGGCGGTCAAGACCTTCCTCGGCCTCTCCGCCGAGCGGGCCTACCGGCGGGCCTATCCCGCGATCGACCCGCTCATCTCCTGGTCGCGCTCCGCCGGGGCCCTTGCCGCCCGCGCCGAAGACCCGGCCGACCGGGCGCGCGCGGACCAGGCCGCCGCCATCCGGGCGCTGCTGCGCCGCGGGGAGGAGGTTGCCCAGACCCTGCGCGTGACGGGCGAAGACGGGATCGCGCTTCAGGACCTCGTGCTTCTCGAGAAGGCGCGGTTCGTCGACTCGGTGTTCCTCCAGCAGGATGCCTTCGACCCCGTGGACGTCTCCGCGCCGCCTGCGCGCCAGCAGGCGCTCCTTGCACTCGTGATGCAGGTGGTCGAGCGGCCGCTTGCGCTTGCCAGCCGCGACGCCGTGCGGCGGCTGTTCCAGGAGCTGACCCGGCTCGGGCGGAACCTCAACTATGCGGCAGATGGCTCGCCCGAACGGGCGCGGCTCGCGTCCGAACTCCTCGCCGCGCTCGATGCGGCGTCGTCCCCCGCTCCGGCCAGCCGTTCCACCGAGACCTCGTGAACCGGCGCGCCCGTGGCCTCGTAACGGTCGAGGTTGGCGATGGTCGTTTCGGCAATCACGGAAAGCGCTTCGCGCGTGAAGAAGCCCTGGTGGCCGGTGATGAGGA
Organism: Thermaurantiacus tibetensis; assembly: GCF_015354055.1. GTDB lineage: Bacteria > Pseudomonadota > Alphaproteobacteria > Sphingomonadales > Sphingomonadaceae > Thermaurantiacus > Thermaurantiacus tibetensis. The sequence continues at coordinate 853,943 of NZ_JACHTM010000001.1, read as the reverse complement.
CGTTGGGAAAGGTGAGGAGGCGCGCGAAGACGTCGTCGGTGATCACCTGGTCGGAAAGGTCCCGGAAGAAGAGGTGGCTCTCCTCCTCGTAGACGTCGAGGCCGAGGCTGCCGATCCGCCCGCTCTTGAGGGCGGCAATCACGGCGCGCGTGTCGATGACCGCGCCGCGGCTGGTGTTGATGAGCATGACCCCAGGCTTCATGCGGGCAAGTGCCGCGGCGTCCACGAGGTGGTGCGTCTCGGGTGTCAGCGGGCAGTGGAGCGTGACGATGTCTGCCTGCGCGGCGAGGTCCTCGAACGGGAGGTAGGTCACCCCCGCGGCAACGAGCTCGGCATTGGGCAAGGGGTCCGTCGCAAGGACGCGGCAGCCGAAGCCGAGGAGGATGCGTGCCACGGCCCGGCCAATGGCGCCGGTGCCGACGACGCCCACGGTCTTGCCCGCCATGTCGAAGCCGAGCAGGCCATCGAGCGCGAAATTGCCTTCCCGCACTCGACCATAGGCCCGGCAGAGGTGCCGGTTGAGCGCGAGCATGAGCGCGATGGCGTGCTCGGCAACGGCCGCGGGGCTGTAGGCCGGCACCCGGCCGACGCGGATGCCCGTCTCCCGCGCGGCGGCAAGATCCACCTGGTTGAAGCCGGTGCAGCGCAGCGCGACGAGGCCCACGCCGAGCCCAGCCAACTGGCGCAGCACCTCGGCATCGAGCCGGTCGTTCACGAACGCCACGACCGCGCGCGAACCGGCGGCGAGTCGCGCCGTGTCGCAATCGAGCCGGGCCTCAAGATAGCGGAGCCGGTGGCGCCCGCCCACATTCGCGGCGTCGAGGAACTGGCGGTCGTAGGTGCGGCTGCTGAAGACCGTGGCGTCCATCCGTTCCGCCCCCTCTCTTCGTCCTGGCGGCAATCTGTCACAGGCCTGTCACGGTTGCATGACATGCGGATTTCAGGGTGGGAAGCAAGCCGGGGAAGGATGGGCCAGGGTGCGCAAGGCGTGCAAGGCGCCGGGAGCCGGACACCGGGTCGGTCCGGCCGGGCCGCGGCAGTGACTTGCGATGCTTGACGCTTCCTGTCACCTTCTGGAATTGTTACACCACCCCCGGTCTGATACCGGTTTGCTGCGGGTTCGCACCATGCCCGACGTTGCGATGACCGTGCTTCCGTCAGCGACCCTCGCGCCAGAGGTGACCTCTTGGCGCGGGCTCTCGGGCTGAGCAGGTGATGGCGGGCGCCCCCTTCCGCTCGGCCGTTCGCCCGGGGCCAGGCGCGCGGGAGGCGGCCGCGCCGCGTCCGCGGCCGGCTGGGCGCATGGCCGGCCCGGGACCACACGAGGTGGAGGCCTCCGAGCGCGACGTTCCGGAAGGTGCCGTGCTGGCCTGCATCGAGCGCCCGTCGGAAGGCCTGGTGCTCCTGCAGCATGGGCAGGCGCTGGCGCGGGCGCTGGACGCACCCCTCGTCCTCCTCCAGGTGCTCGACCCGGGTGTCGCCCTCTCCCGCCCCGCCGATCCGCTGGCGTCGGCGGTGCGGCGCAGGGAGGCGCGGCTCGCGCTCGACCGGCTTGCGGCAAGCGGCCGGGGGGCAGGAGACGCCGAGGCTCCGCCGCTTGCCCTCGTTGTCGAGGGCAATCCGGCACGCGAGATCTGCCGCATCGCCCATGACCGCCGCAGCCGGGTGATCGTCCTCGCCCGGCACCGAGGTCCTGCCGCCGCCGGCCTCCTGGGCTCGACGGCGCGCGAAGTGCTCGACCATCCCGAGACGAGCCTCCTGCTGCTCCCCCCCGAGCCGGTGCAGCCCTTCTCCCGGGGGCGCTCGCCCCTGATTGCCGTGCCGCTCGACGGCTCCGAGTGGGCGGAGAGCGCGCTGCCGACGGCCGCCGCGATTGCGCGCCGGGAGGGTGCCGAGATCCGGCTTCTCCATGTTCTCGAGCCGCTGCGGTTCAACGGCAAGTTCCCGCCCGAGCTGTGCGACCTCGCCCTGCGCCGCCAGCTTGCCGAGCGCGCCACGGCCCTTGCCGAGCGCCACCTCGAGCATGTGCGCCGCATGCTCGCGGCGCAGGGTGTGGCAGTTTCCACCCGCATTCTCGACGGCGATGACCCGCGGACCGCGCTTCTCTCCTGCTTCGACCGCGACCCGGTCGATCTGATGGTGCTGTCGGCCCGCGGCCACAGCCGCAGCCAGCTGGCCGACCTGCCGCTCGGCGGTGTCGCGAGCTATCTTGCCGCGCGCGCGGCCGTGCCGCTTCTGATCGTCGTTGCGGAAGGCGCCGGCTGCGTCGCCTCGCGTGCGCCTCCGGAAAGTCCGCCAGGGTCCCAGCGGCTTCCTGCGTGAACGCGGCGGACGTTCCCGAACACGGTCCGGCGCTCGATGCGGCTGCGGCAGCGACGGCAGCGGCGCATCGCGGCCGACTCCTTGCCGCGCGGGCTCCGCGCCCGGCGTGGCTTGCGCCCGGTGCCGGGGAGACCTTTCTCGACGCCGCCGCCCGTGCCGCCCGAAGCCCTGGCGGAGACGCGACAGCAGCGGCCGCCTGGCTTCTTGACAACCTCTATGTCGCGCGTCGCGTCGTCGCGGGCCTCCGAACCGACCTTTCGCGCGCCTTCCGCAGCCAGCTTCCCTGCCTTCCGGCGGGCCTTGCGGCACCTGAGGGCGCCGGACCGCCCGTGCTCGGAGACGCGCCGGTTCCGCGCATCGTCGCAGTTGCCGAGGCTTTTCTGGCCGCCAGCGGGCTCCAGCTCTCGGCACCGCTGCTTGCGGGCTTTCTCGAGCGCTACCAGGCCGACGTCCCGCTCCGGACGGCCGAGCTCTGGGCGCTGCCGATTGCCCTGCGCCTCCGCCTCCTCGACCATCTGGCGCACGCGCTGCGGGCGCTGTTTCCCGGGCTGCCGTCCTCGCCCGCCCCCCTCTTTCCGGTGCCGGAGCAGCTCGGCGACCCGAACGAGGTGGTGGCGCGGAGCCTGACGGCGCTCGCGGTTGCCGCCCGGCTCTCGTGGCAGGATCTGTTCGAGGCGCTGAGCCCCGTGGAGCGGGTGCTCGCCGAGGACCCGGCGGGGGTTCATGCGCGCATGACGTTCGACAGCCGCGACCGCTACCGGCGTGCCGTCGAGGAGATCGCGGTCTGGTCGGGACGCGAGGAGCCGGACGTGGCCCGCGCAGCGATCGTCCATGCCCGCGCTGCACCCGCCGGCGCTGTCGAGGGCCATGTCGGGCACTGGCTGACCGGCGCAGGCCGGCGCGCGCTCGAGGCCGAGCTCGGGGCGCGGCCGCCGCTTCGCATCCGGGTGGCGCGGTGGTTCGCTGACCGGGCCCTCCCTGCGTATCTCGCCGCGCTCGCGGCTGCGATGCTCCTGGCGCTGTCCCCGCCGGCGCTCCTGCTCGCCATGCACGGGGCCACCCCGTGGCAATGGGTGGTTGGGCTTCTCCTTGCGCTGCTTCCGGCGACCATGGTGGCAACCGCGCTCGTCAACTGGGCGGTGACCCAGGTCGTCCCTCCGCGCACCCTGCCGCGGCTCGCCCTGCGCGACGGGCTGCCTGAGGGCTCCGAGACGGCCATCCTCGTGCCCGCCCTGGTGCGCGACCCCCGGGATGCCGTGCGCCTCGCCGAGCGGCTCGAGCAGCACTTCCTGGCCTCGCGGGACCCGCGTTTCGCCTTCGTACTGCTTTCCGACCTGCCGGATGCGCCGACACCCGAAATGCCCGACGACGCGGCGATCGAGGCAGCCCTCGTAGCCGCTGTCGAGGAGCTGAACCGCCGCCATGCCGGGCGCGACGGCGTTGGCCCCTTCCACCTCCTCCACCGCCGGCGGAGCTGGTGCGAGACGCAGCAGGCATGGCTGGGGTGGGAGCGCAAGCGCGGCAAGATCGAGGCATTCAACCGGCTGGTCCTTGACGGCGCGGTCGAACCGTTCCCGTTGCGGGTCGGTGCGACCGACCGGCTCCGGCGCTGCCGGATGGCGCTCACCCTCGATGCCGACACGCGCCTTGCGCCCGGTGCGGCCCTGCGCCTCGTCGGCACCATGATGCACCCGGTCAACCGGCCGCTGGTCGACCCCGGCACGGGCCGCGTCGTCCGCGGTCACGCGATCCTGCAGCCACGGGTGGAACCCCTGCCGGGGGTCGAGGGCCAGTCGCTCTACGGCCGGCTGCAGGCCGGTGATGCCACCATCGACGTCTATTCCCGCGCGGTGTCCGACGTCTACCAGGACCTGTTCGGAGCCGGCATCTTCGCCGGCAAGGGGCTCTACGACATCGCGGCCTTCGACGCCTGTCTTGCCGGCCGCGTGCCGCCAGGGCGGATCCTCTCTCACGATCTCTTCGAGGGCCTCCACGCACGGGCCGCGCTCGTGAGCGACGTTGTCGTCTTCGAGCAGTGGCCGGAGAGCCATGCCGAACAGGCCGCCCGCGTCCACCGCTGGATCCGCGGGGACTGGCAGCTCCTGCCCTGGCTGGCGCCTCGGGTGCCGCGCGCCGACGGCAGCCGGGTGCCCACCTCCTTCTCCCTGCTCGACCGGCTGAAGATCGCCGACAACCTGCGCCGCAGTCTCGTGCCGCCCTCGCTCGTCGCACTTGGGGTGGCAGGCTGGCTGTGGCTTCCGGGACCGCCGCTGGCGTGGACGGCGCTGGTCCTCCTCGCGCCCGGCCTTGCCATGCTGACGGACTTCCTGACCGGCCTTGCCCGCGGCCGGCTGCTTCTCAGCCTGCGGAGCCCGTGGCGGCCATTCGGGGAGAGCTTCGGCCGCTACCTCCTTGGCGTCACCTTCCTGCTCGACGAGGCGCGGATCGCCCTCGACGCCATCCTGCGCACCCTCGCCCGGCTGAAGAGTGGCCGGCGCCTTCTGGAATGGCGCACCGCCGACGAGGTCCGCAGCCGCACGGCCGCAGAGCCTCCGGCGCGCGCACAGCTTTCAGCCCTTCGCGCGAGCCTCGTGGCTGCGGTCGCGCTCGGGGGGCTTCTGGCGCTGCTGCGCCCCTCCGCGCTCGCCTCAGCCCTCCCTCTCCTCCTGCCGTGGCTTGCGGCCCCTGCCGTGGCTGCCCTCACCGCACGCCCCCGTGTCGTCGCGCGGCCGCGCCTCGAGGAGGGGGACGTCCGCTTTCTCCGCGAGGTCGCCCGGCGGACCTGGTATTTCTTCGAGGCGTTCGTCCGGCCCGAGCACAACTGGCTTCCGCCCGACAATTTCCACGAGGTTGGCCTCGAGGAGGAGGTGACGCGCACGTCGCCGACCAACATCGGCATGATGTTCCTCGCCTCGCTCGCAGCGGTTCGCTTCGGCCACCTCTCGCTGCCGGCGCTCGTCGAGCGGACGCGCCTCGCCCTCGAGGCCCTCGAGCGTCTCGAGCGGCATCGCGGCCATGTCCTCAACTGGATCGACATTCGCACGCTGAAGCCGCTCGAGCCGCGTTACGTCTCGACCGTCGACAGCGGCAATCTCGCCGTGAGCCTGGTCGCGCTTGCTGCCGGGCTTCGGGCGCTACGCGAGGAGCCCGTGGTGACCGCCGCGCGCTTCGACGGTCTCGTGGACCTGCTCTCGATCCTCGCCGGCAGCTGCGGGAAGATCGCAGACGCACGCGATGGCAGCGCGGCGCGCGCCGAGGCGGCTGCGGCGCGCGAGGCGCTTTTCAACCTCGCCGAAACGGTCGCCGAGGTGCGGAACGAGCCGCGGCGCTGGGCGGGCTTCGCCGAGCAGGTGCACGCGCAGCTCCTGCCCCGGATCGGCGAGTCGCTCGCCGAGGCAGTTGCCGGCTGGGCCGATGCCTCGCCCGAGGTGCTGGCCGACGTGGAGGCCTGGTACGAGCGCGCGACCGCCCACGTCGAGGAGCTCGCGCGGGATCTTGCGCTCTGGCCCGAGCCGGAGGCGCTTGCGGCAGGCCTCCCGCCGGAGCTTGGCGTGCCCGTGGCCGAGATCTTCGCCCGGGCCGGCGCGAGGACGCTCGCGGGGCGGGCCGCCTGCTTCGATGCGGCGGCGGCGCTGCTCGAGGACGCGGAAGGGCAGGGCGGTGCCGCCAAGGCCGGGCCGCTTGCCGCGCGGCTGCGCGCCGCTGCCGAGGCCGGGCGCGATCTCGATGTCCGGCTTGAAGCCCTTGCAGGGCGCGCGCGGGCGCTTGCGGCGGAAATGGACTTCGCCTTCCTCTACGACGAGTCCGCCCGCCTGTTCCGGATCGGCTACAATCTTTCCGTCGGCCAGCCCGACCGCAACGTCTACGATCTCCTCGCCTCCGAGGCCCGGCTCGCCAGCTACTTTGCGATCGCCAAGGGCGACGTGCCCGAGGAACACTGGGCGCAGCTTGGCCGCCCGGTGATCCGGTCCCGGGAGGGGCTCGTGCTCGCCTCCTGGCAGGGCTCGATGTTTGAGTATCTGATGCCGCGGCTCCTCCTGCGCCCCCCGCCCGAGTCACTTCTTGCCGGGGCGGAGCGGACCGCGGTCCGCGTCCAGATCGCGCACGGCCGGCGGCACGGCCTGCCCTGGGGGGTCTCGGAGTCCGGCTTTGCCGCCCGCGACGTCTCAGGCCACCATCACTACCAGGGGTTCGGCGTTCCGGGCCTCGGCATCCGCCGCGGCCTCGATGACGACCGGGTCGTCGCGCCCTATGCCACCCTCCTCGCCTTTCCGGTCCTGCCCGGCCCGGCCCTTGCCAACCTCCGCGCCCTCGCCGGCATGGGGCTCCTGCGCCGCTACGGATTTCTCGAAGCAGCCGACTTCACGCCAGGCCGCGTGCCGGTCGGCCAGCGGTTCCTGCCGGTCCGGGAGTACATGGCCCATCACCAGGGCATGGGGCTGGCAGCGCTCGCGAACGGCCTGTTCGACGACTGGCTGGTGACGCTCTTCACGAGCGATCCGGAGATGGCGGTGTTCGACCTTCTGCTTGCCGAGCGCACGCCCTGGAGCGCGCCCGCGGACCCGGGCGCAGTCGCCGAAGTCGCGGCTGCCGTCGAGGCGCCAGCGGAGCCGGGTTTTCCCTCCTGGGTGCCGGTCCCCGAGCCGGAGGTTTCACCGCTTCACATCTTCGGCAACGGCCGCATGCGCGTGCAGCTCGCCTCACGCGGGGGGCTCGCGCTGTTCCACGAGGGCGTGCTCATGGCCCGCACGCCCGGCATCGGGACCGGCGCGGAGCAGTTCCTGCCCTTCCTCCTCGTCGACCGGGTGCAGGGCGAAGCGTGGCGGCCCGGGGTCGGCAGCGCGCGGGCGGAGGAGTCGGACGCGTGGTCCCTCACGTGCACGCCTCACGGCGCCGTCATCCGCGATCGCGGCCTCGGCCTCGGCTTCGCGCTTGAGACGACCGTTGCTGCGAACGACGATCTCGAGTGCCTCCGAGTCGGGCTCACCAACGAGGAGCTGGTGCCGCGCGAGATCGATCTCGTGATGTTCCGCGAGCTCGTGATCGACGCGCCCGCCGACCATGCCCGGCATCCGGCCTTCAGCCGGATGTTCGTCGAGACGGACTGGCTCGCCGACCGCGAGGCACTGGTCGCAAGGCGCCGCGCCCGCCGCAGCGAGGAGAGCGAGCCGCTCCTCCTCATGCGGGTGATCGCCGACGATCCGGCGGTCCGCACCATCGGTCACGAAACCGACCGCGCGCGACTCTTCGGGCAAGGCGCGGACCCGTTCCTGCCGGCGTTCGGCCCGTTCTCGGGAACCACCGGCTTCACGCTCGATCCCGTTGCTGCGATCGCCGTGAAACTGCGCCTGCCGCCGAACGGCCATGTGGATCTCGCCGTGCTGACGGCTGTCGCCTCCACAAGGGCGGCGGCCGAGGCCGTTCTCGACCGCTACCAGACGCTCGCTGCCATCGACTGGGCGATCGACTCCGCCCGCAAGACGACCGCGCGCGAGCTCGCCCGGCTCGGTTTCCGGTCAGGCGACCCGGAGGCAATGCAGCAGCTCCTCTCCCGTGTGCTGCAGCCGCTGCGCCTCGCGGCCCCGCCGATGCTTCTCCCGAAGCCAGGACCCGGCCAGCCAGACCTCTGGGCCGGCGGGATTTCGGGGGATCACCCGCTGGTGGTGCTCCGCTGCGGCGACGGCAGGGGCCTGCCGCTGCTTCCCGTCATGCTCCGGCTATACCGGCGCTGGAGCGCGCTCGGCGTCACCGTGGACATTGTGCTCCTCCATGGCGGCGAACAGGGCTACAGCGAACCCGTGCGCGACCGGCTCCTCCAGCAGCTGCGCGCCGGTGGCGTGCTCGATCGCCTGGGCCATCGCGGAGGCATCCACATCGTCTCGAGCGAATTTGCCACACTGGCCGAGGCCGTGCTGGCCGCCGCAGTCCTCGTGCTGGACGCCGCCGAAGAGCGCCTCTCCGAGGCGCTGCCGCCGGTCCCGCGGGCGCCCGAGCTGCCGCCCTTCACCCCCCTGGGCGAGCCCGCCCCGGAGATGCCGCGGCCGCCGGAGGAGGAGCCGCCGCTCGTGCTTGCGAACGGCCACGGCGGCTTCCTCGCGCCATCGGGCGATTATATTATCAAGGGCATACCGCCGCCGGCCCCCTGGTCGAACGTGATCGCCAACGCCCGGTTCGGCACCCTCGTCGACCACCGCGGGCTGGGCTTCTCCTGGGCCGGCAACAGCGGCGAGTTCCGCCTGACCGCCTGGGTCCAGGACCCGGTGCTCGCGCCGGCGGGCGAGGCCCTCTACCTCCGCGACGAAGTGACGGCCGAGGTCTGGTCCCCCATTCCGGCGCCCGGCACCGGCTCGGTCTGCCACCGCCCTGGCGAGACGATCTTCGCCCGCGAGGACCACGGGCTTTCGCAGCAGCTCACGGTGGCGGTTGCACCCGAGGAGCCGGTCAAGATCCTGCGCCTGCGGCTTGCGAACCGGACCGAGAGCCCCCGCCGCCTCACGGCCACCTTCTTCGCCGACTGGCTTCTCGGGCCTGCCACGGCCGATGCCTCTCCCTGGCTCGAGGCGGCGTGGGATCCGGACTGTTCGGCCATCCTCGCCCGCAACCGGCGGATGCCCGACTTCGCCGAGGCCGTCGCGTTCGTGACCAGCGACCGCCCGCCGCATGGGCTCACGACCTCGCGCAGCGCCTTCCTCGGGCCGCGGGGAGACCGCGCCATGCCCGACGCGCTCCGGCGCTGGGGGCTGGCCACCGTGCTTGGCAACCGCGGCGGTGACTGCGCGGCGGCCTACCAGATCCACCTGGACCTCGGCCCCGGCGAGGAAGGGGAAGCGATCTTCCTGCTCGGCTGCGGGGACACGGTCGCAGAGGCGCAGGCGCTCGCCCGGGCCTGGAGAGCTTCGGACCATGCGCCCCGCGCGCTCGCGCGCGCCCGGGACGCCTGGGACCGGCTGCTTGCCGCGGTCGAGGTCCGCACGCCCGACCCGGCCTTCGACCTCATGGTCAATCGCTGGCTGCCGACCCAGGCGCTCGCGGCGCGCGTTCACGCCCGTGCAGGCCCCTCCCAGGCAAGCGGCGCCTTCGGCTTCCGTGACCAGCTCCAGGATGTCCTCGCACTCGCCTGGCACGACCCCAGCCTTGCCCGCCGCCACATTCTGGAGGCTGCGGCGCATCAGTTCACCGAGGGCGACGTGCTGCACTGGTGGCACCCGCCAGGAGGGCAGGGCGTGCGGACGCGCTGCTCGGATGACCTGCTCTGGCTGCCCTACGCGGCGGCAAGCTACGTCGAGATGACGGGAGATACGGGCATCCTTTCGGAGCCGGTGCCGTTTCTCGTGGGGTCCCCGCTCGCGGCGGGCGAGCGCGAACGCTACGGCACCTGGGCTGCCGGGCCATCGGCACCCCTTCTCGAGCATCTGGTGCGTGCGCTCGCGCGCGGCTGGCAGATCGGCCCCGACGGACTTCCGCTCATCGGCACCGGGGACTGGAATGACGGTCTCGACCGGGTGGGCGCGCGCGGCCGCGGCACGAGCGTCTGGCTCGGCTGGTTCCTCATCGCGACCGCCGACGCCTTCTGCCGGCTGGCGGAGCGGATCGATCGGCCCGACTTGGCCGCGCCCTGGCCGGCGCGGCGCGCGGCGCTCCGCCAGGCCCTCGAGAGCGCAGGCTGGGACGGGGCGTGGTATCTCCGCGCGATCGACGACGACGGCATCGCCTGGGGCTCGAGCCGGAGCGAGGCCTGCCGGATCGACCTCATCGCCCAGGCCTGGGCGGTTCTCTCCGGCGCGGCGGAGCCCGAGCGCGCCGCCCGGGCGATGGCAGCCGCCCGTGCCCAGCTCGCGCGCGACGACGACGATCTCGTGCTGCTGCTCACCCCGCCGTTCGGGCGTGGCCGGCGGGACCCGGGCTATATCGCCGCCTACCCGCCCGGAATCCGCGAGAACGGCGGGCAGTATTCCCACGCGGCTGCCTGGTTCGGCATGGCGCTTGCCCGCATGGGGGACGGGGCCGGCGCCAAGGCCGTGTTCGACCGGATCAACCCCATCGTTCGCAGCCGCAACCGCGAGGCAGCCGCGCGCTACCGGACCGAGCCCTACGCCTGCGCCGCGGACATCGGCGGGGTTGCCCCCCACCATGGCCGGGGCGGCTGGACCTGGTACACGGGCGCGGCCGGCTGGACCTTTCGCCTTGGGGTCGAATCGATCCTCGGCCTTCGCCTCGTCGAGGAGCGGCTTGCGATCGCCCCCTGCCTCCCCCCGGAATGGCCGGGCGCCGAGGCCGTGGTCCGCCGCGGGAGCGGAGCCATCCGCGTCGAGATCACGGGCGGCGGTTCAGGCCCGTGGGTGATCGAGGCGGAGGGCCGCCGGGTGGAGGGACCGGTCGCTTTTCCGGCGGAAGGAGAGCGGCGAGTCCACGTTCGTCGCGCCCGCGCGGAACCGGCGATCCCCCGGCCGGCGGCGCAGGCCGAGGAGGGGCTCGCGCGCTAAGCGGGGGCGGGGGCGCTGCCCGTCAGCCTGAAAGGCCGAGCGCTGCGAGCGCCCGGTCAAGACGCCGCTGCTCGGCTGCGGCCAGCGGGCGAAACCCGGCGCAGGCGAGGCAGGCGGCCTGCACCGTGGGGCCGCGAACGGCCTCGAGGCTGGCGGCAAGCGCGCCTGCCGCCTTCAGCCGCTGGGCGAGGACGAGCCGCCCGAGCGCATCGCCGCCGGCCTTGGCGCGAACGAACTGCCGCTGCTCCAGCAGGGTCTCGAACCAGGGGCGGGGCTGGCGGAAGGGCTTCACCGCCACCTCGCCCTTGATGCCGGCCAGGCGACCGGCTTCGGCGACGGCAGCATCGAGCCCGCCGAGCGCGTCCACGAGCCTGAGTTCGACCGCGCGGCTCCCCGACCAGACCCGGCCTTCGGCGATGGGCGCAACTTCGGACACGTCCATCTTGCGGGCCTCGGCCACCACGCCGAGGAAGCGGCGATACACGTCCTCGACGCTGGTCTGCACCAGGTCGCGCGCGGGCTCGTTCAGCCCATCGATGAGGTTGGGCTGGCGCGAATAGGGGGTGGTGCCGACACCGTCGGACGTGATGCCAAGGTCCTTCAGCGTCCGGCCGAAGGTGGGGATAAGCCCGAACACGCCGATCGAGCCGGTGATGGTCGAGGGCTCGGCGTAGATCCGCTCGGCGCCGGTCGCGATCCAGTAGCCGCCCGAGGCCGCCACGGGCCCCATGCTGGCCACCACCGGCTTGCCCCTGGCCCGGGCTGCCATGAGCGCGTCGCGGATGACGTCGGAGGCGGTTGCCGAACCGCCGGGCGAGTCGATCCGGAGCACCAGCGCCTTGACCCGCTCGTCGGCCACCGCCTGCTCGATGAGGTCGGCCACGCTCTCGCTTCCCGCCTGGCCTTCGGGCGCCTCGCCGTCGGTGATCGGGCCCGCTGCCTGGACGAGCGCGACGACATCGCCCTTCGCCCCTTCCGGCCCTGCGGTGGCGAGATAGGCGGCCTGGCCGATCCCGTTCAGCGTGTCGGCCCGGTCCGGCTCGTCGCCGGCGCCGACCGTCTCGCGCACCCGCGCCACGAAGGCGAGCTTCGTGCCGACCCGGTCCACGAACCCCATGTCCTTCGCAAGCGTTGCAAGATCACCATTCAACCCCTTGATCCGGGCCGGCATCGACTCGACGGCGGCCTTCACGTCGAAGGCCGGCCGGGCGCGGCGGATGCCGGCCTGGTAGGCCGCCCAGAGGTCGTCTGCCAGCATCTGGTCGGCGGCGCGCGCCTCGGGCGAGGCGTTCTCCCGCGTGAACGGCTCGATCGCGCTCTTGAAGGTGCCGACGCGGAACACCTCCACATCCACCTTGAGCTTATCGAGCGCGCCCTTGAGATAGAGGCCGGTGCCGCCGGGGCCAGTCAGCAGCACGGCGCCGTTGGGGTTGAGCCAGGCCTCGTCGGCGTGCGCGGCGAGGAACCAGCCGTCGTCACCATAGGCCGTGGCATAGGCATAGACCGGCTTCTTCTCGGCCTTGAAGCGCAGGATCGCCTTCCCCACGCCCTCGAGGTTCGCGAGGCCGCCACCCAGGAAAGTGTCGAGATCGAGCACCAGCGCCTTGATGCGCCGGTCCTTCGCCGCGAGGTCGATGGCGCGGATGACGTCGCGGGCCTCGGTTTCCGAGAGCCGCCCGCCGTCAAGCGCAGCGAGCGCCGAGACGGGTGTTGCCTGGTCGACCAGCGTGCCATCGAGGGTGATGACGAGCGCGGCGCCATCCGGCACCTTCACCGCCGGCCCGCGGAACGCGACCGCCGCCCAGAGGAGGCCGAAGAAGAGCAGCAGGAAGAGGAGGGCGAGCGCGTCCTTCACGCCCATGAGGAACCGCCAGACGCCGCGAAGACCCGCCATCGCCTCAACCCTTCCGGCCAGACGTCCGCGTTCCTACCGGGAGGCCGACCTCCCGGCTAGAGGCTGCGGCCGATCAGCTCCTTCATGATCTCGCTGGTGCCGCCGTAGATGCGCTGCACGCGCGCATCCCGCCACAGCCGGGCGATGGGATACTCGTTCATGTAGCCGGCGCCGCCGTGGAGCTGGAGGCAGGCGTCAACCACCTCCCACTGCAGCTCGGTCGAATAGAGCTTGGCGGCTGCCCCCTCGTAGGGGTCAAGCTTGCCGGCCATGTGGCGCTTCAGCGCCCAGTCGAGGTGCGCCCAGCCCGCCTGCAGCTTGGCCTTGAGGTCGGCCAGCACGAAGCGGGTGTTCTGGAAGTCGAACACGGTCTTGCCGAAGGCCTTGCGTTCCTTGGTGAAGCGTACCGCCTCGTCGAAGGCGCGCTGGGCACCGCCCATCGCCGAGCAGGCGATCGACAGCCGCTCCTGGGGCAGCTGGCTCATGAGGTAGATGAACCCCTTGTTCTCCTCGCCGAGGCAGTTGGTGATCGGCACGCGGCAGTCCTCGAAGAAGAGCTCCGAGGTGTCGGCCGAATTCTGGCCGATCTTGTCGAGGTTGCGCCCGCGCGAAAAACCCGGCGTGTCGGCGTCAACCAGGATCAGGCTCGTGCCCTTGGCCCCCTTGTCGGGATCGGTCTTGGCCACCACGATCACCACGTCGGCGTTCTGGCCGTTGGTGATGTAGGTCTTCGAGCCGTTGATCACATAGTGGTTGCCGTCGCGCCGTGCCGTGGTGCGGATGCCCTGCAGGTCGGAGCCGGCGCCAGGCTCGGTCATGGCGATCGCGGTGATGCACTCGCCGGAGATCATCTTCGGCAGATACTTTGCCTTCTGCTCGTCCGAGCCGTAGGCGACGAAATATTCCGCCGTGATGTCGTTCTGGAGCGTGATGCCCGCCGAGGACCCGAGATAGGCCAGCTCCTCGTCGATCACGCTGTTGTAGCCGAAGTCGAGGCCGAGGCCGCCATAGGCTTCGGGCACGTTCGGGCAGAGGATGCCGGCCTCGCCGCACTTCCGCCAGAAGGCGCGGTCGACGATGCCCTCCGCCTCGAAGCGGTCGAGCTGGGGCACGAGCTCCTTCTGGAAGAACTTCCGCACCTGTTCGCGGAAGGCCTCGTGGCTTTCGTCGAACGCGGTCCGGCGGCTGGTGTCGAGCATGGGTGAACCTCCTTGCTCGCCCGTTGCCCTTGGCCGCGCGGCTTAGCAAGCCTGCCGGATGTGGGCGGTTTGCCGCGTCAGGCGGCGGCCTCGCCCCTTGCGAACCGGATGGGGGAGGCGAACAGGTGGGCCCCGTCTGCCTCGACGAGCAGCCCGGCTTCCCGCACGGCCGGCTGGCGCATCGCCTCGGCGAAGTCGAGCACGGGCGCGAAGGCGACGTCCCGGCCGTGGAACCATGCGACCCATTCGTCCCGTGTGCGCGTGGCGAACGTCTCGGCGAGGAAGGCCCGGAGCGGCGCGTGGGCCGGGCCGGCCTCCTGTTCCGCAACGGCGAGGAGGTCTGGCCGGCCCAGCGCCTCGAGAAGGGTCCTCGCGAACTTGGGCTCCCGCCCGCACAGCGCGATGTGCCGGCCATCGGCGCAGCGATAGACGCTGTAGAAGGCGTGCCCGCCGAGCGAGCGCTGGCAATCCGCCCTGACCGGCCGGCCCTCGACCACCGCCTCGCCGGCGATGTGCGCCGTCCACGGCAGCAGGCAGCCGAACATGGAGAGATCGATGAAGTCGCCGCGGCCGGTGTGTGCCCGGCCGAGGAGCGCCATCAGCACCGCCGCGCAGCCGGTAAGCCCGGCAGCCATGTCGGAGGCCGGCAGTCCCGGGACGACGGGCGTGCCGTCGGCCGCGACGTTGACGGAAAGCGCGCCAGAGAGCGCCCAGGCGCCGAGGTCATGCGCCGGGTGGTCGGCGAGCGGCCCCTCCTGCCCGAACGCCGAGATGGAGCAGTAGACGATGCCGGGATTGCGCTGAGCGACGGCCGCGTAGCCGAACCCGAGCCGCGCCATGACCCCCGGGCGGAAGCCTTCGACGAGCACGTCGGCCTCCTCGAGCAGGCGCCACAGTTCGGCCTTTCCGGCCTCGGTCTTGAGGTCGAGCCGGACGCAGCGCTTGCCGTGGTTGAGGTTCCGGAACCAGAAGCTCTCGCCGGCTTCGAAGGGGCCCATGGCACGCGCCGGGTCCCCGCCCGGGGGCTCCACCTTCACGACCTCCGCGCCATGGTCCGCGAGGAGCCGGGTCAGCATCGGGCCCGGAAGAAAGAGGGACAGGTCGACCACCCGGATGCCGGCGAGCTTGGCGCTCGCGCCTGGTCCGCTCACACGACGCCCCGCGCGCGCAGGTCGGCGACGTCGGCTGCTGTGTAGCCGAGCTCCACGAGAAGGGCCTCCGTGTCGGCGCCCAGCTTCGGCGCATGGCGGGCGGGGAGCCGCTCGCCGTTGACCATGATGGGGCTTGCAAGCGCCTTCATGTCGGGCCGGTCGGGGTGCGGCACGGCCTGCACCATGCCGCGGGCGCGGATGAAGGCGCTGTCGAGCGCCTGGGCAAGATCATGGACCGGGGCGACGGGGCAGAGGCCGCCGAGGCGCTCCACCCAGGCGGCGGTCGGCTTCGTCATGAAAACGCCGTCGAGGATGTCCGTCAGCTGCGGGCGGTGCTTCAGGCGCGCTTCCATGGTGGCAAAGCGCGGGTCCGTCTTCAGCTCGGGGACACCGAGCGCGTCGGTCAGCCGCTCCCAGAACTTGGGCAGCTGCGCCATCACGAAGATCCAGCCGTCGGCGGTGCGGAAGAGCTGGGAGGGGGTGACGGAGGGGTGAGCCGAGCGCGGCGCCCGGCCGGTCTCGTAGCCCTCGTTCAGGTACCAGGTGGCGGGGTAGCTGGTCTGGTGGAGCGCAGCCTCGAGCAGGGCCACGTCATAGTCCCCGCCGCGGCCGGTCGCGCGTGCGCCGAGGATTCCGGCAAGCGTGGCGGTGGCCAGCATCTGGCCGGTCATGAAGTCCACCATCGAGAGGCCGAAGCGGGTGGGCGGCGCATCCGGCTCGCCGGTCATGGCAAGGAAGCCCGCTTCCGCCTGCATGAGATAGTCATAGCCGGGCCAGCTCTCGCGCGCGTTGCCGCGTCCGTAGGCAGACGCGTGGACGCACACGATCTCCGGCTTCACCTTGCCGAGCGCGGCATAGTCGAGGCCCAGCTTCGCCGGCTGGTCGCCGCGCGCATTGTTGGTGACGGCATCGGCAGTTGCGACCAGCCGGTGCAGGATCTCCTGGCCCTCGGCCGTCTTGAGGTCGAGCGTGAGCGAGCGCTTGGAGAGGTTGAAGGTCTGGTAGAAGAGGCTGTCGTCGGGCCCGAGGAAGAAGGGGCCGGTCGCGCGGCTCGAGTCCCCGCCCTTGGGCGGCTCGAGCTTGATGACCTCCGCGCCCATCTGGGCAAGGCACATGGTGCCATAGGGCCCGGCCCCATACTGCTCGAGGGAGAGGATGCGCAGGCCCGCAAGAGGCAGGGTCACGCGTGCCCCTCCGCCAGACCTTGTGCCAGCGGCCCACCCGTCACGCCGGGTTCCGCTTCAGCCACTGGCGGGCCACGATCATCCGCTGCATCTCGTTGGTGCCCTCGCCGATGCACATGAGAAGCGCATCGCGGTAGTAGCGCTCGATCTCATATTCCTTGGAATAGGAGTAGCCGCCGAAGATCCGCATCGCCTCCTCGGCGTTGCGGACTGCCGCTTCGCTTGCGAAATACTTGGCCATGCCGGCCTCCATGTCGCAGCGCTCGCCGCGGTCGTAGGCCTCGGCCGCGTCGAAGGTGAGGAGGCGGGCGGCCCTGGCGCGCGTGACCATCTCGCCGAGTTTCAGCTGGATCGCCTGGTGCTCGGCGATGGGCTTGCCGAAGGTCCGCCGCACCTGGGCATATTCGGTCGCGAGGCGCAGCGCGCCCTCGGCGAGCCCCACGCCGCGCGCGGCCACGTTGATTCGCCCGAGCTCGAGGCCCCCGGTCGCCTGGTAGAAGCCCTGGCCTTCCACCTCGCCGATGAGCTGGTCGGCCGGGATGCGGCAGTCCTCGAAGATGAGCTCGGCCGAGTCGATCGCCTTGTAGCCAAGCTTCTCGATCTTCTTGCCCACCCGGAAGCCGGGGAGCGACTTGTCGGCGATGAACAGGCTCATGCCCCGGTGGCGCGGCTCCGCCTCCGGGTCGGTCTTGACGAGGAGGGCGAACACCGAGCCGTGGATCCCGTTCGAGATCCAGGTCTTGGTGCCATTGACCACATAGTGGTCGCCGTCGCGGCGGGCGGTCATGCGGATGCCCTGGAGATCGGTGCCGGCGTCGGGCTCGGTGAGCGCAAGGCCCCCGCGCAGCTCGCCGGAGGCCATCTTCGGCAACCACTTCGCCTTCTGCGCGGGCGTTCCGAACTTCTCGATCGCCATCGCGCAGATGAGGTGGGAGTTGAAGATGCCGGTGGGCGCCATCCAGAAGGAGGCGATGCGCGCGACGATCTTCGCGTAGGTGGTGGCCGGGAGGCCGAGCCCGCCCCATTCCTGGCCGATGGTCGCGCCAAAGAGACCAAGCTCGGTCATCTGGCGGACCGTCTCCTCCGGCCAGATGTCGCCGTGGTCATGGTGCATCACCACCGGCTTCAGGTCGCGCGCGATCCACTTGTCGATCGAGTCCATGAGCTGGGTCTCGAACGCGGGGTCGACGGTGCGCAGGTCGTGGGCGGTTGCCATGGGCCGTCCTCCTCAGCTGTCGGCGGGGCCATGACCCCGCTTCCAGACCAGCATGGTGCGCAGGAAGTCGCAGACCACGACGCCGTTCTGGTTCCGGCCGGTCGTCCTGATGGTCACGATACCCTGCTCGGGCCGCTTCGCGCTCTCCCGCTTCTCGATGACCTCGCTCTCGGCGTAGAGCGTGTCGCCCGCGAACACGGGGGCGGTGAGCCTGATCTCCTTCCAGCCGAGGTTGGCAACGGCCTTCTGGCTGACATCCGAGACGCTCATGCCGACGAGAATCGCAACCGTCAGCGGAGAGGCGACGAGCGGCTTTCCGAACTCGGTCTTCTTCGCATACTCGGCGTCGAAGTGCGCCGGGTGGGTGTTCATGGTCAGCAGGGTGAACCAGATGTTGTCCGTCTCGGTGATGGTCCGCCCCGGCCGGTGCTCGTACACGTCCCCCACCACGAAGTCCTCGTAGTAGCGCCCGAACACCTCCCGGTAGCGCTGCGGTCCTACCTCGATCACGCCTGGGCGCATCGTCCTTCCTTTCCCGCTTGACCTCCCGGCTATTTGTCCGGACATTTTGGCTGTCAAGCCAGAGCGGGAGCGCGCGCATGCGGATGTGGGTGGTGGCAGCCATGCTGGGCCTCTGGGCGGGGGGTGCTGCGGCACAACGCCTCGCCTTCGACAGGCCCGACGACCAGATCGCGATGTTCCGCAAGATCCAGTGCTCCACGCGCGACCTTGAGCCGGTGGTCTACCACTGGTCCGGCCGGGTCTGGTCGCGCGTGCCGGGCGAGCCCGACCGGCACCTCTGGAACGTGGAAGGCATGAATATCCGCCAGTGCGTGACGGTGGAGGATCCGGCGCGGGGCCGCGGCGTCCGCATGGTCAGCCGCGAGCTCATGTTCTACCTCGATCCGAAGACCGGCGCCGTCCTTGACGAGTGGCAGAACCCCTGGACGGGCAAGGTGAACCGCATCTTCCACGTGGCGAACGATCCGGTGAACCAGCGCCCCATCTTCCCGCGCGGGGCCGATGGCACGCCCTACCGCCTGCCGCTCCGGGTCGAGGATGGCCGCGCCTTCTGGAACATCGAGGTGCCGCTCTTCTACGAGAACCCGCTCGGCGGCGATTTCCAGGCCTATGCCGGCAACCAGTATCACGCGATGGAGATCTTCAACTTCGTCATCGACGAGAAGGCGCTGACCGATCCCCGGACCCGCAACGCCAGGGCTGCCGTCTCCTGGGTGCGGCTGTCGGGCTGGATGCCCTTCATGGAGATGGGCTCGCGCCCTGGCTCCCTCGTCTTCAACGCGACCGGCCAGGTGGTCGGCGGGATCGAGGCCCTGCCGAAGGTCATCCAGGACCAGATCGCCCGCCGCTATCCCGAGTATCGCGTGCCGCCCCCGGCCGATGACGCGCGCCCCAACGCCACGACCTGGACCGAGTTCCGCAAGTTCATCGAGGCCGAGCGGGCGGCGAAGCGGCCGCAATGAGCGCCGCCCTGGCTGCCCTTGCGGCAGGCGCAGTGCTCGCCGGAGTGTGGACCAACGAGGAGCAGGTACGGTTCGCCGAGGAGGAGGGCCGGCCCGCCCCGGCCTGGGTGGGCCTGCGCGTGGAGGCGGGCCGGGTCACGCCGGTCGACGCCTTCGGCGCTCCGCTCGGAGAGGGCAGGGCGCTGACGCCGCAGGAGACCGAGGCCGGCGCACCGCTGGTCCCTGGCACCGAGCTTCGCCGGGGCCGTCCCTTCGCCTGCTGGGCCGCCATTCCGAAGGCCGCAGGCGGCTGGTGGGGCCGGCGCGACATCCCCCTCCACGACCAGGGCGGCATGGCGCGCCTCGAGACCGACGAGCCCGCACCGCAGCGCTTCGACCTGAGGCTCAGGAACGTGGTCTGGCCCTCGGGGCCGAACCGCCCCAGCCTCGTGCTCTACGTCCACGCGCCCGGAAATCCGCGCGCGCTGGCCTATGCCTGGGCCAATCCGGAGGCGACGCGGGTGGGCCTCAACCTGCGCAGCGTGCAGGCGAGCTGCACGCTCGCCGAACCCTGAGGCATCAGAAGAAGGCCTCGAGCGCGCTTGCGACATAGACGCTCGACCGGCCGGGTGCTGCCGCTTCGAGCACGCCGCGCCGGGCGAGGCCAGTCACGTTCAAGTCGGCACGCAGCGTCCGCGGCACCAGCCACAGCCGGGCGCGGGCATCCACCTGCACGCCAGCGAACCGGCCCGCCGCGCCGCTCGGGTCGCGCACTCCGGTCGTCGAAAAAAAGTCGGTGGCGCTGGCTGCCCACAGCCCCCGGGCGATGATCCAGCCATCGGCCCCGCTCCGCTCCTCGATGGTGAAGCGCAGGCCTGGAGAGGTCAGGTTGGCGCGGCCGAGCACGCCGTAGACGGACGATGGGCCATATTCGAACCGCCGCGCACCGAACAGCTGGTCGAACCGGCCGTAGCGCCCCCCGGGCACGTCGCCCGAGACATGGTCGAACTCGAGCGCCAGCCGGGGCGCCAGCGCGCCCTGCCAGCTGTAGCCGACGAGGGCCCTCACCATGCCGGCCCTGACCGGGACGGCGGCGTCGCGGGGCCGGTCCACGGGTGCCGCCCTGCCACCCTGCAGATAGGCCTCGACGTCGAAATCGAGCGCGCCCGGCGCCGGCAGCCTCACGAGGCGGGGCCCGAGCGTCCAGAGCTGCCGGTCGCGCGTCTCGAAACCCGGGCGGTCCCGCTCGCGCAGGCCGATCGCGGTGAAGCCGAGCTCGATGCCGCGGCTGCCGACGGGCGCCAGCACGGAGGCGCCGAAGACCTGCTGCGCCAATCGCTCCCGGTCCAGCGCCGGGCGGTTCGCCAGCACCGCCTCGCGGGCGTCAGGCTTGCGCGTCTGCGGCATCGCCCAGAAGAGTTCGAGATCGGCGCCACCACGCGTCTCGAGCGTCGCGTCGACGCCGGTGAAGAAGTCGGCCGCATTGCGGTAGTCACCGAGGGCCACGAGCCGGCGCGCCCCGAGATCGATCCCGGTCCGACCGAGCGTCAGCCGGAGCTTGGTGCCCGGCCCGGCAAGATCGCCGAAGTCGAGCATGGCCTTGAGCTGCACGGGCTCGAGGGCGTTCACGTCGGCTGCCGAAAGGCGCGTGTCGTCCGGCTTGCCATGGGCCCGGGAGTCCCTGAGTTCGGCGAACCAGGTGACGGCGCCGGTCGAGAGGGCGGCGTTGACGATGGTGCGCAGCTCGACGAGGCTTTCCGATGTCGCTGCCCCGGGCCTCACCTGCCCGTCGACGAGGGCTGGCCTGACCCGGATGGCGCCGCTCACGTCCACGCCGGCGGAGGCGGGCGCGGCCAGCGCAAGGAGCAGCGTGCCGGCAGCCGCCCTAGCCATGCGCGCGCGCGTCGAAGGCCGGGCGCGCCCGGTTGGCGAGCGCCACCAGGCTCAGCATGACCGGCACTTCGACGAGCACGCCGACGACCGTTGCAAGCGCCGCCGCCGAGCCCAGCCCGAAGAGCGAGATGGCCACCGCCACGGCGAGCTCGAAGAAGTTGGACGTGCCGATGAGGGCGCAGGGCGCTGCCACCCGGTGCGGCACGCGCAGCGCAAAGGCCGCGCCCCAGGCAAGGCCGAAGATGCCGTAGCTCTGGATCAGGATGGGAACCGCGACGAGGGCGATGAGCAACGGCTGGGCAAGGATGGTCTCCGCCTGGAAGCCGAACAGCAGAAGCACTGTCAGCAGCAGACCCATGATCGAGAGCGGGCGGACCGCAGCCTGGAACCGCTCCACTGCAGCAGGTCCGCCAGTGGCCAGCAGTCGCCGGCGGGTCCAGATTCCGGCGAGCAGGGGTGCCACCACGTAGAGCAGCACGGACAGAAGGAGGGTCTCCCACGGCACCTCGATGTCGGTCACGCCGAGAAGGAAGGCGACGATGGGCGCAAACGCGAAGACCATCACCAGATCGTTCACGCCCACCTGCGCGAGCGTGTAGTTGGGGTCGCCGCGCACCAGCTGGGACCAGACGAAGACCATCGCCGTGCAGGGGGCGGCACCCAGCAGGATGAGGCCGGCAATGATCTGGTCGTGCTGGGCCGCCGGGATGAGGGTGCCGAACAGGTGGCGGATGAACAGGATGCCGAGTGCGGCCATCGTGAAGGGCTTCACCAGCCAGTTGACGACGAGCGTGATGACGAGCCCCGTCGGCTGGGCGAAGGCCCGGCGGATGCCGTCGAACGCGACCCCCACCATCATCGGGTAGATCATCGCCCAGATGAGAAGCGCGACGGGCAGGTTGACCCTGGCGACCTCGAGCCCGGCGAGCGTCCGGAACGGGCCTGGAAGGGCGGTGCCGAGCCCGATGCCAAGGCCGAGGGCAAGCAGGACCCAGAGCGAGAGAAACCGCTCGAAGCGGGGGAGGGCGGAAACCCGTTCGGCTGCCTCTGCCATGCCTGCCCTCCCTGCTCGCGCTGCCGCGGCATGCCGGGCCGCGGACCGCCGGGTCAATCGGTCAGAGACAGGTCTCCGGTGAGGATGGTGAGCCCCGCCTCGTTCACCTCGGCAAGGCCGCCATCCACTTCGATCCGCTGCGGCTCGGCGCCGGGCTCGCGGTAGACCTCGATGACGCCGGGACGAATGGTCGAGAGCACCGGTGCATGGCCCGCGAGCACGCCGAAGTCCCCCTCGGTGCCAGGCACCACCACCATGTGGACCTGGCCCGAGTCGATCCGCTTCACTGGCGTCACGATGTCGAGGTGGAACTTCGCCATCAGGCCGTTTCCATCAGCTTGCGGCCCTTCTCGACCGCGTCCTCGATGGTGCCGACCATGTAGAAGGCGGCCTCGGGCAGGTGATCGTACTCGCCCTCCACGATCGCCTTGAAGCCCTTGATGGTGTCGGCCAGCTGGACGAACACGCCCGGCGTGCCGGTGAACACCTCGGCGACATGGAAGGGCTGGGAGAGGAAGCGCTGGATCTTGCGCGCGCGGGCCACCACCAGCTTGTCGTCTTCCGAAAGCTCGTCCATGCCGAGGATGGCAATGATGTCCTGCAGCGACTTGTAGCGCTGCAGCGTCTTCTGGACTGCGCGCGCCGTCTCGTAGTGCTCCTTGCCGACCACGCCGGGCTCGAGCACGCGCGAGGTCGAGTCGAGCGGGTCGACCGCCGGGTAGATGCCGAGCTCGGCGATCTGCCGGCTGAGCACGGTGGTGGCATCAAGGTGGGCGAAGGAAGTGGCCGGCGCCGGGTCGGTCAGGTCGTCGGCCGGCACGTAGATGGCCTGCACCGAAGTGATCGAGCCCTTCTTGGTGGAGGTGATGCGCTCCTGGAGCGCGCCCATGTCGGTGGCGAGCGTCGGCTGGTAGCCGACGGCGGAGGGGATGCGGCCGAGGAGCGCCGAGACCTCGGAGCCTGCCTGGGTGAAGCGGAAGATGTTGTCGATGAAGAAGAGCACGTCCTGCCCTTCGACATCGCGGAAATATTCGGCGATGGTGAGGCCGGAAAGCGCGACGCGCGCGCGCGCGCCGGGTGGCTCGTTCATCTGCCCGAAGACGAGCGCGACCTTCGAGCCTTCGGAGATGGCGTTGCCGTCCGCATCCGAGGCGATGACGCCGGCTTCGAGGAACTCGTGGTAGAGGTCATTGCCTTCGCGCGTCCGCTCGCCGACGCCGGCGAACACCGAGTAGCCGCCGTGGCCCTTGGCGATGTTGTTGATGAGCTCCTGGATGAGGACGGTCTTGCCGACGCCTGCGCCCCCGAACAGGCCGATCTTGCCGCCGCGCGCGTAAGGGGCGAGGAGATCGATCACCTTGATGCCGGTGACGAGGATCGAGGTCTCGGTCGACTGGTCGACGAAGGCGGGCGCCGGCGCGTGGATGGGGGCGGTCGTCGTCGCGTTGATGGGCCCGCGCTCGTCGATGGGCTCGCCCACCACGTTCATGATGCGGCCCAGCGTCTCGCGCCCGACCGGCATGCGGATCTGGCCGCCGGTGTCCACCACCTCCTGCCCGCGGACGAGGCCGTCGGTCGAGTCCATGGCGATGGTGCGGACGACGTTCTCGCCGATGTGCTGGGCGACTTCGAGGACGAGCCGGCGGTCCTCCACCCGCGTCTCGAGCGCCGAGAGGATCTCGGGAAGCTCGGTCTCGAAGGCGACGTCGACGACGGCGCCGATCACCTGCGTCACGCGGCCGATGTTGTTGGTGGTGGTTGCCATGACCTGTCCTTCCTGGGGAGCGCCTAAAGGGCTTCCGCGCCCGAGATGATCTCGATGAGTTCCTTGGTGATCGCCGCCTGGCGGGTGCGGTTGTAGGTGAGGGTCAGCCGGCCGATCATCTCCCCGGCGTTGCGGCTGGCGGCATCCATCGCCGTCATCCGCGCGCCTTCCTCGGAGGCCCGGCTCTCGAGAAGCGACTGGTAGACATGAACCGCAACCGAGCGCGGCAGGAGCTCGGTCAGGATCGCCTCGGGCGAGGGCTCGAACTCGATGGAGGCCGGAAGCCGGGCCGTGTCGGTCACCTCCGGCCGGCGGACCGGGATCAGCCGCTCGTCGGTCGGGATCTGGGTCAGCGCCGACTGGTAGCGGGCGAAGAGGATGTGGGCGACATCGAACTCGCCGGCGTGGAAGCGGGCCACCACGTCATCCGAGAGCGTCCTCGCTTCCTCGAAGGTGAGCATCTTCCGCCCCTCGAGCGAGCGCGTGGCGACGATGTGGCGCCCGTGGGTGCGCACGAGCTGGGCGCGGCCCTTGCGCCCCACCACGTAGAGCTTGACCGTCTTCCCCTCGGCGAGGAGGGCGTCGGCCTTGCGGCGGGCGAGACGGACGATGTTCGAGTTGTAGGCCCCGCAGAGGCCGCGCTCGGAGGTGATGACGAGGAGGAGGTGGGTCTGCTCGCGGCCCGTGCCGGCGAGCAGCTTCGGCGCCTCGGGCCCCACCATGTTGAGCGCGAGGTTGCCGATGACGCGCGCTGCCCCTTCGGCAAACGGCCGGCCCGCGAGCGCGGCCGCCTGCGCGCCGCGCAGCTTCGCGGTTGCCACCAGGTTCATGGCCTTGGTGATCTTCTGGGTCGACCTGACCGAGGCGATCCGCGTCTTCAGCGACTTGAGCGAGGGCATGGCGCAGCCGTCCGGGTGTCAGGCAACGAACGTGCGGGCGTAGCCCTCGATCGCGGCCTTCACCTTCTCGCGCGTGGCGTCGCCAAGGTCGCGGGTCTCGCGGATCTCGGCGAGAATGTCGGCGTGCTTCGAGCGGAAGGTCTCGAGGAGACCCGCCTCGAACCGGGTCACCTCGGAGACGGGGATGGGGTCGAGGAAGCCATTGACCCCTGCGAAGATGGCGACGACCTGCTCCTCGAACGGCAGCGGCTGGTACTGCGGCTGCTTCAGGAGCTCGGTCAACCGCTGGCCGCGGGCGAGCAGCTTCTGGGTGGCAGGATCAAGGTCGGAGCCGAACTGGGCGAAGGCCGCCATCTCCCGGTACTGGGCAAGCTCGAGCTTGATGGAGCCCGCCACCTTCTTCATCGCCTTGGTCTGCGCCGCCGAGCCGACCCGGCTGACCGAGAGGCCCACGTTGATGGCCGGGCGGATGCCCTGGTAGAAGAGGTCGCTCTCGAGGAAGATCTGGCCGTCGGTGATGGAGATCACGTTGGTCGGGATGTAGGCCGAGACGTCGCCGGCCTGCGTCTCGATGACGGGAAGCGCGGTCAGCGAGCCCCCGCCGTTCGCGTCGTTCATCTTGGCGGCCCGCTCGAGCAGGCGCGAATGGAGGTAGAAGACGTCGCCCGGATAGGCCTCGCGGCCCGGCGGGCGGCGCAGCAGGAGCGACATCTGCCGGTAGGCCACCGCCTGCTTCGAGAGGTCGTCGTAGGCGATGACGGCGTGCATGCCGTTGTCGCGGAAATACTCGCCCATGGTGCAGCCGGTGTAGGGGGCGAGATACTGGAGAGGCGCCGGGTCCGACGCGGTGGCCGCCACCACGATCGAATATTCCATGGCGCCGGTTTCCTCGAGCTTGCGCACGAGCTGCGCGACCGTCGAGCGCTTCTGGCCGATCGCGACATAGATGCAGTAGAGCTTCCGCGTCTCGTCGCCGGTCGCGTTCACCGCCTTCTGGTTGATGAAGGTGTCGAGGATGACCGCGGTCTTCCCCGTCTGGCGGTCGCCGATGATGAGCTCGCGCTGGCCCCGGCCGATGGGAACGAGCGCGTCCAAGGCCTTGAGGCCCGTCTGCATCGGCTCGCTCACGGACTTCCTCGGAATGATGCCCGGCGCCTTGACATCGACCCGGCGCCGCTCGGTTGC
This sequence comes from Thermaurantiacus tibetensis, assembly GCF_015354055.1. Lineage (GTDB taxonomy): Bacteria > Pseudomonadota > Alphaproteobacteria > Sphingomonadales > Sphingomonadaceae > Thermaurantiacus > Thermaurantiacus tibetensis. The sequence goes on along the minus strand of NZ_JACHTM010000001.1, from coordinate 828,235 downwards.
CGGAATCGGCCCCTTGCCGTCGAGCGGGTTGCCGAGCGCGTCGACCACCCGGCCGAGGAGGCCCTTGCCCACCGGCACGTCGACGATGGCGTTGGTGCGCCGCACCGTGTCGCCTTCGCGCACCGCGGTATCGTCGCCGAAGATGACGATGCCGACGTTGTCCACCTCGAGGTTCAAGGCCATCCCCTTGAGGCCGCCGGCAAACTCCACCATTTCGCCGGCCTGGACACGGTCAAGGCCATGGACGCGGGCGATGCCGTCGCCGACCGAGAGCACCTGGCCCACTTCCGAGACTTCCGCCTCGGTGCCGAAGCCCGCGATCTGCTCGCGGATGACGCGGGAGATCTCGGCTGCGCGAATGTCCATCAGTTGAGGCCTTTCATCCTGGTGCCCAGCCGTTCCAGCCGGGTCCTGACCGAAGCGTCGATCTGCTCGGAGCCGATGCGCACGACGAGCCCGCCGAGGATCGCGGGATCGACCGTTACCTCGAGCGCCATGTCCTTGCCAGTGCGCGCCTTGAGCTTGGCGGCGAGCGCCTTCTTCTGCGCTGCCGTGAGCGCATGGGCAGCGATCACCTGCGCCGTCTCCTCGCCCCGGTGCGCGGCAAGGCGCGCCCGGTAGGCGCGGATGACCTCGGGAAGGAGGGCGGCGCGGCCGTTGGCCGCCAGCACGCCGAGGAACTTCCTGACGAGCTCCGGGAGCTTGAGCCGCTCCGCCACGGCGGCAAGACCCGCGCCCACCTCGGCCCGGCTCAGCAGCCGGTCGCGGACCAGTGCGGCAAGCTCGGGCGCCTCCGCCAGGGCCTGTTCCAGCGTGCCAAGGGCGCCGGCCACCTCGTCGAGCGCCCGGGCGCTCTCGGCAAGGTCGAACAGCGCCGCCGCGTAACGCCCGGCCAGGCTGTTGGCTGTACCCACGCGCACCTCGACTGCCCTGCCGGCGGCACTTCCGGGCGACGGCCCGTGCGCAGCATGCCGGCACATTGCGGAAACGCACGGCGGGGAGCCCGCCGGCATCTACGGCGCGCTAGCACGCGACCGAGGGTGTCGCAAGCGCTGGCGCAGGCCTTGACGACCGTCGCATGGCGTAGGCGCCCGCCACCCCTGCCATGCGCTGCCGGAATATGCGGACCGGCCGGCTGGCCGAAGCGTGAACGCCCCACCTCTGCGATGCTTGCGGCAGCTCCGTTCCGTCACCGCCCGCCGGCGTCGCTTCGCGCCCGCGCGCGCCTGAGCACCAGCCAGACAGCCCCCGGGCCGCCCTGCCGGCCCGGGGCCTGCCTGACCGCCGCAATCCGCGCGGAAAGTTCGGGCGCGCCGAGCCAGCGCGGCAGTTCCGCACGAATGGCCCCGCGCCCGGGGCGGTCTCCCATCAGGTCCGCCGGCGCCGGGCCGGGCGTGCCGCCCTTGCCGGTGATGACAAGGAGGAGCCGTTCGCCCCGATCGGCGGCGGCGCGCACGGTCCGCTCAAGGCGCAGCCTGGCCTCCTCCCGCGTATGACCATGAAGGTCGATCACCCGGTCGGGCCGGGCCTTCCCGGAGGCGAGCTTCCGGTCCCAGCTTGCGTCCAGAGTCTCGGTGGGTCGCTGCGGCCTTGCCGGCGCCAGCCCGGCCGGGCCGGCCCGCGCCTTTCTTGCCCCCACGCCGGCGCGGTCGGGCCGGGCAGGCGGGCGCGGTTCCGGTGGGTCGAGCACCTCCGGCAGCGGCTTCCATGCCCTGACCGTCGCTGCCACCTGCCGCCACAGCGCGAGCTCCTCTGCCGTCAGCCGCCGGCTCATGGCACGCTTCTCGGCAGCAGGAGCGTTGCCGTCGCCTCCGCCTGCTGGGCCCCGGCCCGCCGCCCGGCGGCCTCGCCCTCGCCGAAGTAGATGTCGAACCGGTTTGCGCCCCGGATGGCAGCACCCGTGTCGGCGGCGACCAGCAGCCGCCGGAACGGCGTGCCATCGGCAAGCCGCGTCTCGAGCCGGACGAGCGCGCCGAGGGGCACCTGCGCCGGGTCGACGGCGACGCTCGCTTCGGCCACCAGCTGGCTCCCCAGCGTGCCCACGGGGAAGGGCGCGTCCTCCGGCAGGCGGCGGAAGAAGACGTAGCGCGGGTTCATGGCCAGCAGCGCGTCGCGCGCGGCCGGGTTGGCGGCGAGCCAGGCGCGGATCCCGGCCATGCCGCTTCCCGGCGGGATGGCGCCGCGCTCTCTCAGCACCTGCCCGATGGCGACATAGGGGTGGCCGTTGTGGCCCGCAAAGCCGAGCTTTACCTGGCGCCCGTCCGGCAGCCGGGCGAGGCCCGAGCCCTGGACCTGCAGAAAAAAGAGGTCGACCGGGTCCATCCACAGCAGCGGCTCGGCCCGGCCGGCGAGCGCGCCGGCCATGATCCCGGCCCGGGTGGGGCAGGGGCTTTTCGTGCAGTCGAGGCCCGCAGGGGGTGCCAGCACCGGAGCGAGACCCGGTCGCGGCCGTTCACGGGCGGGGAAGACCGGGGCGTAGTAGCCGGTTGCAAGGCCGCGCCCTTCGCCGAGCCGCACTTCGCGGAAACGCTCCGCGAGAAACCGGTCGAAGCTGGCAGGCGTGACGGTTGCGGCCTCGCGGCAGGGGTCAAGCCAGTCGGCCGGCCGGGTCAGGCCCGAGGGGTCTCGCCAGGAGGGCAGGCGGGCACAGGCGGCGCGGAAGGCCTCGAGTGCCCCGGCCGCGCCCGCGTCCGCGAAGGAAGTCGCGGGCGCCGGCATCTTCCGGCTGGCACAGGCTGCAAGCACAAGCGCGCAGCCGAGCGCCACTGCCAGCCCGCGCCGCATGGGCGCGTCTATTCGGCGATGTCGGTGCCGACGACGAGCCAGACAGGGTCGGGCGACGCCACATGCCGGCTGAAGGTCCAGACATCGTGCGTCTCGACGCTTGCATCCGGGTTGCCGTCGACGATGGCGCCCGTGGCGTCTCGCGTGACCGCCACGATCTCCGCGTCGAACTGGACGGTGACCTCCGCCATGGAGCCGTTCATCCGGGCATCGACGATCCGCACCTGGTCCACCTCGAGCAGGCGGTTCTCGAGGGTGAGCCCTGCCGCACGCCGCTCGGCGAGCGCATGGCGGAAGTTCTCCAAGACGTCGTCGGAGACGAGTTCGGCGAGCTCCGCTTCGTCGCCGCGCCAGAAGGCCTCGAGGATCATCTGGTAGGCCCCGCGAGCGCCGGCGATGAACTGCTCCACGTCGAAGCTGCGATCCGCACGCCGAATCGCATCGAGACCGGCGCGCACCTTCGGGTCGAGGTCGGCTGGCAGCTCGGGGAGCTGCAGCGGCTCGGGCTCACGCGCCGAGCCGGCGGCCGACGGGTGCGCGACTTCGGCCGTGCCGGCGCGGAACGGGTCGGCCACCGGGCGCTCGTGACCGGTGCGACGGCCGAGCACCTGGTAGAGCCGGAGGCCGATGAAGCCCGCCAGCATGGCCAGGAAGATGATCTCGATGAGCCCGCTTTGCATCTCGCCCTGTGCCCTGCCATCCGTCTCCACGCTTCGCGCGCCGCGTGCGCGACCCGCCCGCGCTCGGTGGCCCGACGGGTTGCAACACCTTGGCACAAGATAGGGCGGGGGGACAGGGAGAAAAGGGCGAGGGGGCCGCTTGCCGCAGCGGGACCCTGCTGCTAGCGCCGCCAGCGATCGAGGAACGCGAGGACGGGAGGCCGCATGGCCAGCATCACGCCAGAAGACGCCGAGGCGCTTGCGAACGGCGCGGACCTGACGCCGCAGGCCGGGATTCTCGCGCAATATGTGAAGGACCTCTCGTTCGAGAACCCCAATGCGCCGGCCTCGCTCCAGGGGCAGGGCCAGCCCAAGCTCGAGGTCTCGGTGAACGTCAATGCCCGGGCGGGCGAGAACGACATGTACGAGGTGGAGCTCCGGATCTCGGCCAGTGCCAGGGGTCAGGGCGACCAGGCCCTGTTCGCGGTCGAGCTGCTCTACGCCGGCCTGTTCCGGCTTGCCGGCGCGCCGCGCGAGGCGATCGAGCCCTTCCTTCTCGTCGAGGCGCCGCGGATCCTCTTTCCCTTCGCCCGCCGGGTGATCGCGGATGCCGTGCGCGACGGTGGCTTCCCCCCGCTCATGCTCGACCCGATCGACTTCGGCGGCCTCTACATCCAGCAGCTCGAGGCCCGGCGCAGCGCCGGCGAAGGCGGCGTCGTCGGCAACGCCTGACCTGCGCGGGCCACGGGAGCGGCCGGCGATGGCGCTGATCCGCGCGGCCTCGATGGTCGGCGCGCTCACCCTCGTCTCGCGGATCCTGGGCTTCACCCGCGACCTTCTCATGGCGCGTTTCCTCGGCGCCGGGCTTGCGGCCGACGCCTTCCTCGTCGCCTTCCGGCTGCCCAACCTGTTCCGTTCGCTCTTTGCCGAGGGCGCCTTTTCCGCCGCCTTCGTGCCCATGGCGGCCGAGCGGCTCGGACGGGAGGATGGCGGCCGCGCGGCCCGCGCCTTCGCCGAGCAGGCGCTTGCCTTCCTGCTGCCGATCCTCCTCGGATTCACCGCCCTCATGCTGGCGGCCGCCGGCCCGGTCGTCTGGGCCATGACCGGCGGCTTCCGCGATGCCGGGCCGGAAAAGCTTGCGCTGACCGTCGAGTTCACCCGCCTCACCTTCCCCTACCTGATGCTCGTGTCCCTCGTGGCGCTGCTCGGCGGCATCCTGAACGCGGTCGGCCGGTTCGCGGCCATGGCGGCGGCGCCCATCCTTCTCAACCTCACCCTGATTGCCACGCTCGCCCTGTTCCGCGGGGAAACGAGCGTCGCAACCGCCCGCGCGCTTGCCGCAGGCGTGACGGTTGCCGGGGTGCTCCAGTTCCTCTGGCTTCTCCACTTCGCCCGCCGCGCCGGCATGGCGCCACGGCTCGTCCTGCCCCGGCTCTCGCCGGAGGTGCGCACCCTCCTGCGCCGGATCGGGCCTGCCGCCCTCGGGGCTGGCGCCACCCAGCTCAACCTCCTCGTCTCGACCATGCTGGCCGCCCGGCTGCTCGCGGAAGGCTCGGTCAGCTACCTCTACTATGCCGACCGGCTGAACCAGCTGCCGCTCGGTCTCATCGGGGTTGGCATGGGGGTGGCGCTGCTACCCACGCTCGCCCGCCTCATCGGCGCCGGCCGCGAGGAGGCCGCGCTCCACCAGCAGAACCGGGCGCTCGAGTTCGCGCTGTTTCTCGCGCTCCCGGCGGCAACCGCCCTCGTGGTGGCCGCCCACCCGATCATCACTGCGCTCTTCCAGCACGGCCGCTTCACGGCCGAGAACGCGCAGATGGCGGCACGCGCGCTTGCCGCCTTCTCGCTCGGCCTTCCGGCCTACATCCTGGTCAAGGTGCTCACCCCCGGCTACCACGCCCGCGGCGACACGCGCACGCCGATGCGCTTCGCTCTCGTCGCCATCGCCGCCAACCTGGTCGGCAACCTCGTCCTCATCTGGCCGTTCCAGCACGTCGGCATCGCGCTTGCGACCGCGCTTTCGGCATGGCTGAACGTGGCGCTCCTTGCCCGCGGGCTTGCCCGGAAGGGTCGCCTCGTGCCCGACGCCGCGTTTCGCCGGGCGTTGCCGCGCATGCTCGTCGCCGCCGCCGCAGTCGCAGCCCTGCTTCTGCTCGCCGCGCCTGCGCTCATGCCGCTTGCCGCCGGCACGGCGCCCGAGCGCGCGGCAGCGATGCTCGCCCTCGTCGGTGGCGGCGCCATCGTCTACCTCGGTCTCGGCAGCGCGATCGGCGCCTGGCAGCCGCGCGCGCTTCTCGCCGCGCTCCGCCGCCCGGCCGCCACCGGCTGAGGCCGCCACCAGGGAAGGTCACCAAGGAAGGTCCATGCGCATCGTCTCGGGTATCCAGCCCACCGGCCGGCTCCATCTCGGCAACTGGCTGGGCGCCATCCGCAACTGGGTGCGGATGCAGAATGCACTGGAGCCCGGCGGCCAGGCCTTCTTCTTCATCGCCGACCTCCACGCCATCACCGTGCCGCACGACCCGGCCGAGCTCCGCCGCGCCACCCGCGAGATCGCCGCCGCCCTCATCGCCGCCGGGATCGACCCCCAGCGTTCCGTCCTCTTCAACCAGGCGCAGGTGGCCGAGCATGCCGAGCTGGCCTGGGTTCTCTCCTGCACGGCGCGCATGGGCTGGCTGAACCGCATGACCCAGTTCAAGGAGAAGTCGGGGAAGGACCGCGAGGGGGCATCCGTCGGCCTCTTCACCTACCCGGTGCTCCAGGCCGCCGACGTGCTCGTCTACAAGGCAACGCACGTCCCCGTCGGCGAGGACCAGAAGCAGCATCTGGAGCTTGCCCGCGACATCGCCATCAAGTTCAATACCGACATGGGGGTGGAGCTTTTCGTTCCGCCCGAGCCGATCATCCCGCCCGAGACGCCGCGGATCCGCTCGCTCCGCGATGGCACGGCCAAGATGTCGAAGTCCGACCCGTCGGACCAGTCGCGGATCAATCTCACTGACACGCCGGACGCGATCCGCCAGAAGATCCGCCGGGCGAAGACGGACCCGGAGCCACTGCCCGCCGCCGCCGCCGGGCTCGAGGGCCGGCCCGAGGCGCAGAACCTCGTCGGCATTCTTGCTGCGCTGACCGGCCGTTCGGCCGACTCGGTGTGCGCCGAGTTCGCCGGCCAGGGTTTTGCGGCCCTGAAGCCGGTGCTGGCCGACGCCCTGGTCGCGGAGCTCGCGCCGGTCTCGGAGCGCCTGCGCATGCTTCTTGCGGAGCCCGAGCGGATCGATGCCGTGCTGGCCGAAGGTGCCGCACGCGCGCGGGCGGTGGCTGCGCGGACGCTGGCCGAGGTGCATGCCGCCGTCGGCTTCCTGAAGCCGTGACCGACGCCTGGCTCGAGGGGCTCGCCGTCGGGCACGCCCACTGCCCGGAGGCGCGCACCGGTGTCACCGTGATCCTGCCCGACCGGCCCGCGGTGATGGCCGTCGACGTGCGCGGCGGCGGCCCGGGAACCCGCGAGACCGACGCGCTTAGCCCTGAAAACCTTGTCGAGCGCGCCCACGCGCTGGTGCTCGCGGGCGGAAGCGTGTTTGGCCTTGCCGCTGCCGACGAGGTGGCGCTTGCGCTGGCGCGGCAGGGCAGGGGGCTTGCGCTGGGGGAGGGCGCAGCCGCGCTTCACGTGCCCGTGGTGCCGGCCGCCATCCTGTTCGATCTCCTGAACGGCGGCGACAAGGCCTTCGCCCGGGCCGAGGGGCCGGAGCCCCCCTACCGCCGGCTTGCCCGCGCGGCGCTTGTTGCCGCCGGTCCGGAGCCCGCGATCGGCCGGGTGGGCGCCGGCTTCGGCGCCACCGCCGGAAGCCGCCCGGGCGGTTTCGGCTGGGCCTCCGCCCCCCTCGATGCGGGGGGGCAGGTGGTGGCGCTGGTCGCGGTCAACAGCTTCGGCGAGGTCTGCGCCGGGGCGCCGCCCGATGCCGGGCCGGTGCCCATGCCAAAGGGCCGGCCCATGGCGGCGCTCGAGGCCGGCGCTGCCCCTGCCAACACGACGCTTGCCGTGGTGGCGACCGACCGGCCCCTCACGCGGGCAGCAGCGCGGCGCCTGGCGCTCATGGCGCATGACGGGCTTGCCCGGGCGATCCGGCCCATCCACACGCCCTTCGACGGCGACACGGTCTTCGCCCTCTCGACGGCGGCCGAGACGCCGGCTGCCGTTCCGCCCGTCCTCGTGGCCGAGCTCGGGACGCGGGCCGCTGACTGTCTTGCCCGCGCCATCAGACGCGCAGTCGGCGAGGCTTGAAGCGCGCGTCGCGCTCCGCCACATGACACGCTCACGCAGAGGACGCCGCCCATGCTGATCCAGACCGAGACCACGCCCAACCCGGCAACGCTCAAGTTCCTGCCCGGCCGACTGGTGGCCGGCAGCCGCACGCTGGACTTTGCCTCGCCCGAGGCCGCCGAGGTCTCGCCCCTTGCCCGCGCGCTCTTCGCGCTTGGTGATATCGAGCGCGTGTTCTTCGGCGAGGACTTCGTGACGGTGACGAAGGCGCCCGGCGGCGCCGACTGGGCGGCCCTCAAGCCCGAGGTGCTGGGCATTCTCGCCGATCACTTCGCCAGCGGCGCGCCGCTCGTGGTGGGCGAGACGGCGGAGGCCGAGACCTTCGACAACCCCGAGGATGCGGAGATCGTGGCCCAGATCCGCGAGCTCCTCGACACGCGCATCCGGCCCGTGGTCGCCGGCGACGGCGGCGACATCATCTACCGCGGCTTCGACCGGGGTGTCGTCTACCTCCACATGCAGGGCAGCTGCGCCGGCTGCCCCTCGTCGACCGCCACGCTCAAGGGCGGAATCGAGAACCTGCTCCGGCACTATGTGCCGGAAGTGGTCGAAGTGAGGGCGGTCTGAGCGTGGCGGCGCCGCTTGCAGACGAGGCGCTCGACCAGCTGTTCCGGGAGGCGCGGACCCAGTATGTCTGGCGGCCGGAGCCGCTGCCCGAGGGCACGCTCGAGGCGCTCTACGATCTCCTGAAGCTCGGCCCCACGTCTGCGAACTGCTCGCCGGCCCGCTTCCTCTTCTGCCAGAGTCCGGAGGCGAAGGCGCGCCTTGCCGCCTGCGCGCTGGACGCCAACCGGCCGAAGATCCTCGGTGCGCCGGTCACCGTCATCATCGGCATGGACCTCGCGTTCCACGAACGGCTTCCCGAGCTGTTTCCGCATACCGATGCGCGCAGCTGGTTCGCAGGCAACCCCGAGCTCATCCGCGAGACCGCGTTCCGGAACGCCTCCCTCCAGGGCGCCTACCTCATCATGGCGGCACGCGCGCTCGGGCTCGACTGCGGGCCGATGTCGGGCTTCGACAAGGCAGCGGTCGATGCCGCCTTCTGGGCCGGCACCACGGTCGAGACCAACTTCCTCTGCGCGATCGGCCACGGCACCGGCGAGAACGTCTTCCCGCGCGCACCGCGCCTCCCCTTCGCCGAGGCATGCCGGATCCTCTGACGGCATCGGCACCAGGAGGTGCGGGGCCGGTTCTCGTCATCGCCACCGGCCACGCCCTCTCGTTGGCGCTGGTCGATGGCGCGGACGTGCTTGGCGAGCACCATGAGCCGCTGGCGCGCGGCCACGCCGAGGCGCTGGTCCCGGCCCTGCAGGACCTTCTCGCAGGCGAGCGCCGGCCAGCGGAGGTGCGGGTCGAGACAGGGCCGGGCAGCTTCACTGGCCTCCGGGTGGGGATTGCGGCAGCGCGCGCGCTCGGGCTTGCCTGGGGTGTGCCGGTGCGGGGGGTCTCCTCGAGCCAGCTCGTGGCCGCCGAGGCCGAGGCAAGCGGGATGACGGAGCCCCTCCTCGTGGTCCTTGCTGCCCCCCGCGGGCAGATCTGGCTCGAGCCGCTTCGTGACTTCGTGCCGCTTGCTCCTGCCGAGGCGCTGCCGGCCGAGGCGGCGCGGGCGCGGGTTGTCGCCTGGCCGCATGCGATGACCGGCTCCGGTCTCGAAGTGCTGGGGGTGCCGGCGCTGCAGCGGGAGCCGCGGGCCCGCTTCGGCGGCCTTGTACCGGAGGGCCGGCTCGGCCCGCCACTGCCGCGCTACGTCCGCGCGCACGAGGCACGGGAGGTTGCATGATGGCAACCGCCCGTGACCAGCAGGCGGCCGTGGAGCCTGGCACGGCAGCGGACGCCGCGGCCGTCGAGCGGCTGTCCCGGGCATCGTTCGACCCGCGCTTCCGCGAGGCGTGGAGTGCTGGCCAGATCGCCCGCGCGCTTGCCGACCCCGGCGTGTTCCTGCTGGTGGTTCGCGGCGGGCCAGGAGAGCTGCTGGGCTTTGCCCTGACCCGCGCGCTCGCCGGGGAGGCCGAGCTGCTGCTCTGTGCCGTGCTTCCGGCACACCGCCGCTCCGGGCTTGCCTCGGCGCTGGTGGCCGCAGCGATGGCCGAGGCCCGGAGGATGGGCGCGCGGCGGATGTTCCTCGAGGTGCGGGAGTCGAACGGCGCCGCGCGCAGCCTCTACCGGTCGCTCGGCTTCGAACCTGTCGGGACAAGGCCATTCTATTACAGGTCGGTAGCAGGAGAGGTTGCCAACGCCATCACCCTCAGTCGATCGCTTGCATGACCGCAGAATAGGCTCTGACTTCTCTGCATGGCTACAGTCAGCGATTGCGAAAGGACTTGCAATCCGGCGTCAATGATGCGCAGGAGCAAGGACGGGGCGGGTCTGCGGTGCGAGTCTGCCCCGTGGAACGCTCCGTTCCCAGCGCATGACGCGCGGTCTCGATGGAAAGCAGCAAATGTCCGAAGCGATCGGTGAAAACGACCTCCTCGCCCTGACGTCCGACATCGTGTCGAGTCACGTGGCCAACAACAGCGTGTCCGTCGGCGACGTGCCGCAGCTCATTCAGAGCGTTTACAACACGCTGGCAGCACTTGCCCGGCCGCAGGCCGCGCCGGAGCCGAAGGCCGAACCCGCCGTTCCGATCCGCCAGTCCGTCAAGCCGGACTACATCGTCTGTCTGGAAGACGGGAAGAAGCTCAAGATGCTGAAGCGGCATCTCAAGACCGCCTACGGCATGACGCCTGAGCAGTACCGGGCGAAGTGGGGCCTGCCGCCCGACTACCCCATGGTGGCTCCCAACTACGCCGAGGCGCGGCGCGCGCTCGCCAAGCAGATCGGTCTCGGGACCAGCCGCACGTCGGGCCGCCGGAAGTAGGGGGCGGCTGAAAGCATGGGCGGCCGGCCCTGGCGGTCGGTCGCGCCTTGCCGCCGCCGTGTCGCGAGGCTATCAAGACGCCTGCCGCGAACGGCGCGGCAGGGGCGTTGCCCCTTCTCTGGAACGGGTGCGGCTCGTCTTGCCGGGAACGATCGACATCGAGGCCCTGTGCCAAGCCAAGGGGCTCCGGATCACCGAACAGCGCCGGGTGATCGCGCGGGTTCTGTCGGAGTCGCAGGACCATCCGGACGTGGAGGAGCTCCACCGCCGGGCCTCGGCCATCGACAAGGGCATCTCGATCGCCACCGTCTATCGCACCGTTCGGCTGTTCGAAGATGCCGGGATCCTTGAGCGCCACGACTTCCGCGACGGCCGATCGCGCTACGAGCCAACTCCCGAAGAGCACCACGACCACCTGATCGACATCGAATCGGGAGAGGTGATCGAGTTCACCGACCAGCGGATCGAGGCGCTGCAGGCCGAGATTGCCGAGCGGCTCGGCTATCGCCTGGTGGACCATCGGCTCGAGCTCTACGGCGTGAAGCGGAAGGAGCAGGGCTGAGCTGCGCATGCCGCCCGCCATGCTGTCGGCGCGCCTCAGGCAACGGCCGGCTGTGATGCCCGGAGCGTCGCCGCCCCGTAGGCCTCGGCGGGCACCCCCCTTTCGCCCCTCCGGGCCGGTCAAGACGCTCGCAGGTGCGATTGCAGCAACCGGCACGCTCGTGCCCGCCTATGTCGCGCTGCGGAACTTCGTGCCGGGCGCTCGTTCGCGGATCCCGAGCCTCTACTGCGGCGTGCTCGCCCGTGCGCTCGGGGTCGAGGTTCTGATGCGCGGCGAGCCTGCCTCCGGCGGTGTCCTCTACGTGGCCAACCACCTCTCCTGGCTCGACATCCTCGTGCTCGGCTCGCGTCTCGACGGCGCCTTCGTGGCCAAGCACGAGGTGGGGCGGATGGCGCTCGTCAATCTGCTCGCCGGCCTGCGCGAGACCATCTACGTCGAGCGCGAGCGCCGCTCGCGCGCAGCCGTTCAGGCCGGGGTCGTCGCGGAACGCTTGCGCGCCGGCGGCAACGTCATCCTTTTTCCCGAAGGCACGTCGAACGACGGGGTGCGCATCTATCCCTTCAAGTCGACCCTGTTCGCGGGCCTCGAACTCGCGGGCGAGGCGAGGGTCCAGCCCGTCACCATCGCCTACACGGCCTTGAACGGCCTGCCGCTCACCCGCAACCGCCTCCTCGAGCTCGCCTGGATCGGCGACATGGAGCTTGCCCCGCATGCGCTCGACGTGAGCCGGCTCGGCCGGGTCCGCGCCGAGATCCTGTGCCATCCCCCCGTCCGGCCGGCCGACTTCCCCGACCGCAAGGCCCTCGCCCGCCACTGCGAGGCCGTGATCGGTGCGAGCTACCGCCGCCTCGTTCGCGGCGACGCGGAGGGGCGCGCGTGAGCCCCCGCACCTTCGCCATTCGCAGCTACGGCTGCCAGATGAACGTCTACGACTCCGAGCGCATGGCCGAGCTGCTTGCCGCCTCCGGCCTTGCTCCGGCCAGCGAAGGAGCGCCTGCCGACGTCGAGATCCTGAACACGTGCCACATCCGCGAAAAGGCAACCGAGAAGCTCTACTCGGACATCGGGAGGATCCGCGCCGCAGCCGAAGCCGAAGGACGGGCGCGCCCAACGGTCGTCGTTGCAGGCTGCGTTGCCCAGGCGGAAGGCGAGGAGGTGCGCGCCCGGGCGCCCGCGGTCGACGTGGTCGTCGGCCCGCAGGCCTATCACCGCCTGCCCGAGCTGCTGGCCCGCGCCCGATCGGGCCCTGCTATCGACACCGACATGCCGGAGGTGGCGAAGTTCGCGCACCTGCCGGCCCGCACGCCGCGCCGCCGCGCCTCCGCCTTCCTCACCATCCAGGAAGGCTGCGACAAGTTCTGCACCTTCTGCGTGGTGCCCTACACCCGGGGGGCGGAGGCCTCGCGGCCGGCCGCCGACATCCTCACCGAGGCGCGCGCCCTTATCGCCAGCGGAGCGGTCGAGCTCACTCTGCTCGGACAGAATGTGAACGCGTGGGCAGAACCCTTTGACCAAGGCCGGGACTTTGCCTGGCTCCTGGCGGAGGTTGCGGCGCTTCCCGGGCTCCGGCGGCTGCGCTACACGACGAGCCACCCGCGCGACGTGACCCCCGCTCTCGTTGCCGCCCATGGGCGCGTTCCCGCGCTCATGCCCTTCCTGCACCTGCCGGTGCAGTCCGGCTCCGACCGCATCCTCGCGGCCATGAACCGGAAGCACGGCCGGCAATTCTACCTCGACCTCGTCGCAGCCTTCCGCCGCGCCCGGCCCGATCTCGCGCTCTCCTCCGATTTCATCACCGGCTTTCCGGGCGAGACCGAGGAGGACTTCGCGGAGACCCTCGCGCTCGTGGAGGAGGTGGGGTTCGCCCAGGCCTACAGCTTCCGCTACTCGCCCCGACCGGGCACGCCGGCCGCCGAGCGCCCGGGCCAGGTGCCCGCCGGCGTTGCCGCCGAACGGCTCGAGCGGCTCCAGAAGCTGCTTGCCAGCCAGCAGCTTGCCTTCAACCGTTCGCATGTCGGCTCGGAGACGGAGATCCTCGTCGAGAAACCCGGCCGCCACCCCGGGCAGTGGATCGGCAAATCGCCGTGGATGCAGTCGGTGGTGGTGGAGGACTCCTCCCTTGCGCCCGGGGCCCTCGTGCCGGTGGCCATCACTGCGGCCGGCCCGAACAGCCTTTCGGGGCGCACGCTGGCCCGCCGGGCGGCATGAAGCGCCCGCCCGGCAGGCCGGCTCTTCCGCAGCGGAGCGAAGAGGTCGCCCCCCGCGCACGGGTCGAGCTCGAGTTCGAGCGGGCGAACCTGCTCGGGGCGCTCTTCGGCCAGTTCGACCAGAACCTCATCACGCTCGAGAACCGGCTCGGAGTCTACATCGCTGCCCGCGGGAGCCGGGTGGCAGTCGAGGGCGAGCCCGCCGCGATTGCCCGCGCGCGCGACGTGCTGCTCGCGCTGTACGGCCGGCTCGAGCGGGGCCAGCAGGTCGAGCCCGCCGACGTGGAGGCTGCGATCGCCGCCACGGATTCCCCCTCCCTCGAGGGCCTGCTTCCCGGCTCGACGGGCGAGACACCTGCGATCCGCACGCGGCGCAAGACCATCTTCGCGCGGAACGCCGCCCAGGCCCGCTACGTCGAGGCGCTCGCCAGCACCGACATCATCTTCGCGCTCGGGCCCGCGGGTACCGGCAAGACCTACCTTGCCGTCGCCCAGGCCGTCTCCCAGCTCGTCTCCGGCTCGGTCGACCGGCTCATCCTCTCGCGGCCGGCCGTCGAGGCCGGCGAGCGGCTGGGCTTCCTCCCCGGCGACATGCGCGAGAAGGTCGATCCCTATCTCCGCCCGCTCTACGATGCCCTCTACGACATGCTGCCGTCCGAGCAGGTGGAGCGGCGGATTGCCTCGGGCGAGATCGAGATTGCGCCGCTTGCCTTCATGCGCGGGCGCACGCTCTCGCATGCCTTCATCATCCTCGACGAGGCGCAGAACACCACGCCGCTCCAGATGAAGATGTTCCTGACCCGGTTCGGCGAAGGCAGCCGCATGGTCATCTGCGGGGACCCGAACCAGGTCGACCTGCCCGATCCTTCGGGCAGCGGCCTTGCCGATGCCGTGCGCCGGCTCGAGGCAGTGAAGGGAATCGGCACGGTCAGGTTCGGCGCGAAGGACGTGGTCCGCCACCCGCTCGTCGGGCGGATCGTCGAGGCCTACGAGGGCCCCGGTGCCTGAGGCCCCCTGTGCTTGACGTCGCCGTCGAGGTGCTCGGGGGCAACTGGGACGCCGAGGTCGCGCCCGAGGCGATTGCCCGGCGCGCGGTTGCGGCCGCGCTCGAGGGCGCGGGCCTCGGCGATCTGCTTTCGGCACCTGCGCTCGATCTCGAGGTCTCGGTGCTCTTCACCGACGATTCCGAGGTGCGCGCCCTCAACCGGGACTGGCGGGGGAAGGACCGGCCCACGAACGTGCTCTCCTTCCCGATGCTCTCCGCACAGATGCTCCGCGCCCTCGTCAAGGCGCCCGAGGGAACCCATCTGCTTGGCGACCTTGCGCTCGCCTTCGAGACCTGCGCGGCTGAGGCGACCGCGGCCGGCATCCCTCTTGCCGACCACGTCACCCACCTCCTCGTTCATGGCACGCTCCATCTTCTCGGCCATGATCACGAGGCCGAGGACCGGGCGGAGACGATGGAGGCGATCGAGCGGCGGGTGCTTGCCGGCCTGGGCATCGCCGACCCCTACGCTCGCGCGGAGGCGCGCGGCTGATGGGAGACCCTTCGAGTCCGCCCGCGCCGCCGCGCCTGTGGCAGGCGCTGAAGGCCCTGCTGCCGTCGCGCGGGCGCGAGGCGAGTCTGCGCGAGAGTCTCGAGGAAGCAATCGAGGAGCATGTCGAGGAGACGGCGGCCGCCGACGACCTCGATGCCGGCGAGCGCGAGATGCTCCGCAACATGCTCGACGCCGGGGACCGCACCGCCGCCGACATCGCCACTCCCCGCTCCGACATTGACGCGCTGGCCGAAGGGACCGGCTTTGCCGAGGCGGTCGCCTTCTTCCGCGAGACGGGCCACACCCGGGTGCCGCTCTACCGCGGCTCGCTCGACGACGTGACCGGCATGGTCCACCTGAAGGATCTCTTCGCCATCCTCGCCGGCGCCGGCCCGCCGCCGGCAACCGTCGACCCGCTCAGGCGGCCGGTGCTGTTCGTGCCGCCCGGCAAGCCCGCGCTCGACCTCCTCTCCGACATGCGACGCACGCGGACTCACATGGCAATCGTCGTCGATGAGTTCGGCGGCACCGACGGGCTCGTCACCATCGAGGACATCGTCGAGGAGATCGTCGGCGACATCGAGGACGAGCACGACGAGGCCGAGCCCGAGCCGCTCCGGGAGGTGGCGGGCGGGTTCGAGGCCGACGCGCGCCTTCCGCTGGACGAGCTCGAGGAGCGGCTCGGCGTGACCTTCACTGCCGAAGAGCTGGCCGACGAGGTGGACACGCTTGGCGGGCTTGCGGTGCTGGTTGCCGGCCGCGTGCCGGCGGTCGGGGAGCGGATCGCGCTTCCCAACGGCTGGGTCCTCGAGATCCTCGCGGGCGACGACCGCAGGCTCGAGCGGCTTCGGCTCCACCCACCCGC
Source organism: Thermaurantiacus tibetensis (assembly GCF_015354055.1). Lineage (GTDB taxonomy): Bacteria > Pseudomonadota > Alphaproteobacteria > Sphingomonadales > Sphingomonadaceae > Thermaurantiacus > Thermaurantiacus tibetensis. The sequence continues at coordinate 812,439 of NZ_JACHTM010000001.1, read as the reverse complement.
TGCGGAGGAGGACGCGGAGGCCTGAGCGCTGGCGCCGGGCCCCGTTCGGGCGGAGGCCGGGTGCGGCCGTTCCGTCAGGCCGGCGGCGCCGCCCCGCCGCTCAGAAGCTCATGCCGCCGGAGCGCGTGCCGGAGCTGATCGTAGGAAAGCCCAAGGAGCGCGGCGGCCTTGCGCTGGTTGTGCCGCGCCTCGGTCATCGCCGCCTCGAGGAGGCGCCGCTCGTGCGCGGCGACCGAGGCGCGGAAGTCGGCGGGAAGCCGCACCGCCCCGTCCTCGTTTCCGGCGGCTGGCGCTTCCCGGAGGCTCGACTGCGGGCGCCAGGGGCTGGCGAAGGGGTCGAGCGCGATCGCGCCCACGGGGCGGTCGGGTTCGGCCCAGCGGTAGACGGCGCGTTCCACCACGTTGCGCAGCTCGCGCACATTGCCCGGCCAGTCGTGGGCAAGCAGCGCATCCATCGCCGCCCGGGTGAAGCCGGGAAAGCCGCTCCAGCCGATCTCGCTTGCCATGCGCCGCCCGAAGGCGTCGGCGAGCAGCGGAATGTCCTCGCGCCGGTGGCGCAGGGGGGGGAGGGTGATGACCTCGAAGCTGAGCCGGTCGAGAAGGTCGGCCCGGAACCGGCCGCGCGCGGCAAGCGCGGGCAGGTCCTCGTTGGTGGCGGCCACCACCCGAACGTCGACCGAAAGCGGCCGGCTGCTGCCAAGGCGCATGAGCTCGCCATATTCGATGACGCGCAGCAGCCGCTCCTGGCCGGCCGGAGTCAGCGTGCCGATCTCGTCGAGGAACAGGGTGCCGCCGTCGGCCTCCTCGAACTTGCCGCCGCGCGCCCGGGTGGCCCCCGTGAAGGCGCCTGCCTCATAGCCGAACAGCTCGGCGTCGATGAGGCTTTCGGGCAGCGCCGCGCAGTTGAGGGCGACGAGCGGCTCCTCCCAGCGCGGCGAGAGGCGGTGGAGACGCTCGGCGATCATCTCCTTGCCGGTCCCGCGCTCGCCGACGACGAGCACCGGGCGATCGAGCTGGGCGACGGCGCTCGCGCGCTCGAGGGCGTCCAGGAAGGCCGAGGACTGGCCGACGAGCTGGGTGGGCTTGGCAGGCACGGACGACCTTTACCCGGGTTGGCGAAAATTCCCAAGCCTTGGCGCGTTCCACGGGTCTGTGTCGCGAGCCCGATGACCAACTGCGTGATTCCGAACGCTATTCCCGCTTGGCACGGTGCTTGCATTCCGCGGACTGCCACAGGAGCGAACGACCATGACCCACGCCGCCGACGCGCCTCTTGCCTTGCCCCCGCCCACGATCGCGCCGCGGATTGCCTCCCCGGCGCCGCCCTGCCCCTTTTCATCGCCCGCGCGGCAGTCCACGCTCGCCGCCATCCAGGAGACCTTGCCCATGGGAATCTTCTCCCGCGCCCGCGACATCATCCAGGCCAATGTGTCGGACCTGCTCGACCGCGCCGAGGATCCGGCCAAGACCATCCGCCTTGCCATCATGGAGATGGAGGAGACCCTGGTCGAGGTGAGGGCGTCGGCCGCGCGCACCATCGCCGACCAGAAGGAGATGCGCCGTACCATCGTGAAGCTCGAGCAGGCGGCCGCCGGCTGGGCCGAGAAGGCCGAGCTTGCCCTTTCCAAGGGCCGGGAGGATCTGGCCGCGGCCGCGCTCACCGAGAAGCAGAAGGTGACGGCGATGGCCGGGCAGCTTGCCCAGGAGCTGGAGGTGCTGGCCGAGCAGCTCGCCGCCTACGAGGACGATATCCAGAAGCTCGAGGCCAAGCTCCGCGAGGCCCGCGCGCGCCAGACCTCGCTCATGGCGCGGCTGGAGACGGCGCAGAACCGGGCGCGGGTGCGAGCCATGACCCGCGGCCAGCGCGTGGAGGAAGCCTTCTCGCGCTTCGAGATCCTCGAGCGCCGCGTGGATCTCGCCGAGGGCCGGGCCGAGAGCTACGACCTCGGCGCACCGCGCAAGTCGCTCGACGACGAGATTGCCGAACTTCGGGCGGCAGATGCGGTAAAGGCCGAGCTCGAGGCGATGAAACGCCGGCTTGCCGCCGGAAGGGAGAGCTGAGCCATGACGGAGCTCGAGCTTCTCATCCCGCTTGCGGCCGTCCTCGCGCTGTTCGTCGGCCTGCCGTGGCTTGTCCTCCACTATGTCACCAAATGGAAGCAGGCGAAGAGCCTCACCCTCGAGGACGAGAAGCTCCTCGACGAGCTGCATGAGCTCGCCCGCCGGCTCGATGAGCGTCTGACGACCATCGAGCGCATCCACGCTGCCGACCGGGCGCTCGCCGCGCCCGTGGACACCCCGCGCGTTACCCCGCTCCGGCCGCGCGCCCCGTCACGGGAGATCTGACATGCTGCGTCGTACCGGCTTCTACCTCGACACCCGCAACCGCAAGCTCATGGGCGTGTGCGCGGGCATTGCCGACTACACCGGAATCGACGTGCTCTGGGTGCGCGTGGCCATGGTGATGGGCACGCTGCTTGGCGCAGGGTTCCTCGTTCTCCTCTACATCGTCATCGGGCTGATGGCGGATGCCAAGCCCGACGCGCTCTACGCCGGCGAGGTGGACCCCGAGGATCGCGCCTTCTGGCAGAAGACGCGCGCGGCCCCCTCGCGGACCATCCGCGAGGTGCGCTCCACCTTCCGCGACATCGACCGGCGCCTGCGCGACATCGAGGCGAGCATCACGTCGGGCAACAGCCGGCTCGCCCGCGAGATCGACGAGCTCCGCCACTCCTGAGCCCAGACCATCCGGCAACCCTGGAAGAGGGGAAACACATGCTCCGTGAACTCGGCGTGCTCATCCCGATCATCGCGCTTCTCATCCCGATCGTGGCCATCGTCATGCGCCACTGGCGGAGCGTGAAGATGCGCGAGCTCGATCTCCTCGAGAAGTCCCGCGACACGCTCGACGGCGAGGCGCGCCAGCGGCTCGAGCGACTCGAGGAGCGCGTGCGCGTGCTGGAACGCATCGCGACCGACCGGCCGCTCGAACTCGCCCGCGAGATCGACCGGCTCCAGGAAGGCGAGAAGCCGGGGCGGCGCATCGCCGAAGGCTGAGCCCTCCTTCACATGACACCGGCGGCCCCTTGGCCGGAGCCGTCCGGAGACGCTAGGGCAGGCCCATGACCTTCGAGGACTTCGAAGCCGAATGGGACGCCGCCCTCGACACCGAGGACCGCTACCGCGCCCTCATCGCCTTCGGCGAGACGCTTCCGCCGATGGACCCGGCGCTCAAGACACCGGCCACGAAGGTGCCGGGCTGCTCGGCGAACGTCTGGGTCTATCCGCTTGCCGAGGGCGGCCGGCTCGTCTTCCAGGCTGACAGCGACGCCGCCATCACCAAGGGGATCGTCGCGGTGGTCGTCGCGCTCGCGCAGGGCAAGCGGGCCGAAGAGGTGCTGGCCACCGACTTCGAGGGCGTGATCGGCCGCCTCGGCCTCCGCCAGCACCTCTCCTCCAACCGCACCCAGGGGCTTCCCAACATGATCGCCCGGGTGCGCGAGGCGGCCACGCGACTCGCGGCATGAGCGGGGCCGACGCTGCCGATCAGCGGCAGAAGGCGTTCATCGGCCGCTTTCTCGCCCATGTGCCGCATCTGGCGGCGCTCGGCATCCGTTACCGGGCGCACGGGCCCGACTGGGCGGAACTCGAGATGCCCTATGCCCCGCACCTCGTCGCCTACCCCGAGACGGGGGTGATCGCCTCGGGTGCCATCTTCTCCCTCATGGACACGGCCTCGGGTCTTGCCGTCGTGATGCGCATGGCCGAGCTGCAGCCGCACGCCACGCTTGATCTGCGCTGCGACTATCTGCGGCCAGCCGAACCCGGCCGGACGGTGGTGGGCCGCGCGGAGTGCCTGAAGCTCACCCGCCGAATCGCCTTCGTCCGTGGCATCGCCCACGATGGCGACCCGGACCATCCGGTCGCCCATGTCGCGGGCACATTCATGCTGACGGCCGCGGCGTGACCGTGCTTTCCGACCTGCCGCCCTATGCCGCGACGTTAGGGATCGTCCCGAACCCGGACGGCAGCCTCACCATGCCGTTCGCACCCTCGCTCATCGGCGCGCCGGGGCGAATCCATGGCGGCGCTCTCGCTGGCCTGCTCGAGCTTGCCGCGCTCCGGGCGGTGCTCGAGGCGCTCGAGCCCGGCGCCACCGCCAAGCCCATCAACGTCACCGTCGACTATCTGCGCGAGGGCCGGATGGAAGATACCCACGCCCGGGCCACCATCACGCGGCTCGGCCGGCGCGTCGCCAACGTCCGCGCCGAGGCCTGGCAGGACAGCCCGGACCGCCTCGTCGTCGCTGCCCGGCTCAATATCCTCGTTGACCGGCCGGCCCCTGCCGTCCCCTGAGGCCGGGTTGTGACACTTCTGTTTCAACCCTACTTCTGCGGCCGATGGACGGGGTGGAACTCGAGCTGAAGGCCGGGCTCGCGGCGGCCGATCTGCGCCGCCTGCGGCGTCTGCTTGCCGCGCGCGGGGCCGCGCCGGAGCGCGGCCACCTTGTCGTCACCCGCTACCTCGACACGGCAGACGGGCGGCTGGCCAGCGCCGGCCTTGCCGTGAGGCTCCGCAGCCTCGGCGGGCGGCATCTTCTTTCGGTCAAGTCGGCCCGCACCACCGTGGGTGGATTCCAGCAGGCCCGCGAGACCGAGCTGCCGCTCCGGCACCCGCGCTTCGACCTCGCCTCGCTCCCGCCAGGGCTTGCAACCGCCATCGCCGGCCATGCCGGCGATGCGCCGCTCGAGACGCGGTTCGAGACCCGGGTGCGGCGGGCCGAGGTCGCGCTCGAGGCGCTCCACGGCCGCGTGCGCCTCGCGCTTGACGAGGGCGAGATCCGCGCGGGCGCGCTCTCCGAGCCGATCTCGGAAGCGGAGTTCGAGCTGGCCGAAGGCTCTCCCGAAGCCGTCTTCGCAAGCGCCGAAGCGCTTCTCGCGTCCCTCCCCGCGCGCCTCGATCTCCCGAGCAAGGCCGCCCGCGGCGAGGCGCTGGCCCGCGGCGCGCCGCTGGCGGTGGGGCCCCTGGCGCGCAGGCCCGAGCCGCCCGCGCCCGGCACGTCCGCCCGCGACGCCTTCGAGCGGCTCCTTGCCGCGCTCGCTTCGACCATCGCCCGGAACCTCCACGCGACGCTCGTAAGCGAGGAGCCCGAGGGGCCCCACCAGCTGCGGGTGGCGCTGCGGCGCCTGCGGGTGGCGCTGCGGCTGTTCCGCCCGATCCTCGACCCTGCGGAGGCCCGCGCGCTCGCCGAGACCGCGCGCGACCTCGGCCGCCTCGTCTCCCCGCTGCGCGATGCCGACGTGCTGGTGCCGCAGATCCTCGCGCTGGCCGAGGAGGAGGGGCAGGCAAGCCTCGCGGAGGCGCTCCGGGCATCGCACGCAGCAACGCGCGCGGCCGTCCGCCGCCGCCTGCTCGCGGCCCGCGCCACCGGGTTCGCCATCCGGCTGCTGCGGCTTGCCGCGCTCGGCGGGTGGCAGCGGCCGGGCGCCCGCGAGCGGCTTTCGCTTCCCTTCGAGGCGGTGGTCGCCCCCGGCCTCGACCGGCTGTGGAAGGACGTCCGCCACCGCGGCAACCGCCTTGCCGTGCTCGACCCGGAGGAGCGGCACGAGCTCCGGAAGGATCTGAAGAAGCTGCGCTACGGCACGGAACTTGCAGGCGATAGGGCGAGCGCGCGGCCCTTCCTTGCGGCCCTCAAGCGGCTCCAGGAGGATCTCGGGGAGATCAACGACCTCGCCGTGCTGGAAGCCTTCGCGCCGGACCTTCCGCCCGACCAGCAGGCCGCCTTCCGGGCGCTCAAGGCCCGTCTCGGCAAGGCAGGCAAGGGGAGGGCGGACACGCTGCTCGGCCGCGCCTGCCGGCACTGGCGGGCGCTTGCCGCTACCGACCCCTGGTGGCGGGCGGACGCGCTGCAACCGCTTCCCGCGCTGGCGGAACCGAGTCCGTGAAGAGGCCGTCGATGCCGGCCGCGAGGAAGGCCCGAATCTCGCCGGCCGCATCGCCGCGCCCGGCAGGCCCGCCCGGCCCCTTCAGCCCCTCGGGCAGGAAGACGTTTTCCGGCCGGAAGGTCCAGGCATGGACCGCAAGCCCGGCCGCATGGGCACGGGCCACGAGGTCGGTCGGCGGGCCGAGTCGGCCGTCGGCCCCGCGCGGCACCACGAGCGGCTTCTCGACCCCGATCGCATCGGCATAGGCGTTCATGGCCTTGAGCCCGGCATCGGTCAGCATCGCGGCGTAGGTCTGACCCGGCCGGTCGGCCGGCCCGCCGCGCGCGGCGACGAGCTGCACGAGCGGCAGCCGCGTCAGCGTCCGCAGGCGCTCGAGGTTCCCCACCTCGAAGCTCTGGATGAAGACGCGGTCGCGGGCGTCGGCCCAGCCGGCCTCGGCCAGCACCCGGAGCAGCGCCTCCTCCATCGGAAGCCCGAGGTTCCGGAAGTAGCTCGGATGCTTGGTCTCGGGATAGACGCCCACGGGCCGGGGCGCAGCCTTCGCCAGCGCCACCACCTCGGCGAAGGTCGGGATGGTCTCCTGGCCGTCGAAGCGGGTGTTGGCGGGCCGCAGCTGCGGCAGGCGTTCGCGGGCCCGAAGGCTCTTCAGTTCCGCCAGCGTGAAGTCCTCGGTGAACCAGCCGGTGACCGTCTCGCCGTCGATGGTCTTCGTCGTCCGCCGGGCCGCGAACTCGGGCCGGCGCGCGACATCGGTGGTTTCCGAGATCTCGTTCTCGTGCCGGGCCACCAGCACCCCGTCCTTCGTCATCACGAGGTCAGGCTCGATGAAGTCGGCACCCTGCTCGATCGCGAGCGCATAGGCGGCGAGCGTGTGCTCCGGCCGCTCGGCAGAGGCGCCACGATGGGCGATGACGAGCGGCCGCGTTTCGACCGGGCGATGGCGGGCGGGGGCGGCGGCCATGGCCCCCGATGCCAGCGGCAGGAGCCCGAGGCCAGCGGCAAGCGTCCGGCGGTCGAGCCCCTTGCCCATCACCGCGCGAACCGCTTGCGGACCGAGAGGAACCACTGCCGCGGCGCGCCGGCCAGCAGCGTCTGGTTGTCGCCGCGGTTGCCGAAGCCGTTCGAGCCGATCGTCGCCACATAGTCCTTGTCGAAAAGGTTGGTGACGGCGATCATCGCCTCGAAGCCCTCGAGGGCGCCGGCCTCCGGCCCGAAGCGCCAGCCGGCAGACGCGTCGACCAGCGCGCGGCCCGGCACCGACTGGTCGTTGGTGAAGGTGAAGAAGCGCCGGGACGTGTAGTTGAGCCCGATCAGGCCGAACGGCCCCTGGGGCGCATCCCACGCCACGTCCAGCCGGAACAGGTGCTTGGGCGTGTCGACGGTCTGCCTGCCGGCGATCTCCGCCAGCACCGTTCCGGCCGCGTTCACCACGTCGTCGCGGTAGGTCGAGCGGTTGAAGGCGTAGCTGCCGTAGACCTGGAGGTCGCCGAGCGGGTTCCACGCCGCCCCGGTCTCGAAGCCGGTCGAGCGCACCCGGCCGACGTTCTGGAGCACCACCGGGTTGCCGACGATGCCGGCGCCCGTCGTGATTCCAAGCAGCCGGTCGCGGAAGTTGACCAGATAGGCCGCCATCACGCCCTCAACATCACCGAAGCCGAAGCGCCAGCCGCCCTCGAGCGTCTTCGACGTCTCGGGCTTCAGCGTGTTGCGGATCGCGTCGAACCCGGCCTGGGTGGTGGCGAAAGGGGAGACGCCGGTTGCCGCCGAAGTGAAGGCGCGGCGGTTCTCGGTGTAGCTCAGGAACAGCTCCTGCCGTTCCGCCGGCTTCCAGAGCAGGCCCGCCTGCGGCAGGAACCAGTCGGCGCTCTCGATCTCGCCTGCCGCCGGAGACGTGCCGGGCACCAGCCGCTCCGAGCGGTTCCTGACGCGGTTGCCCTTGAAGCCGGCCGTCAGCGACAGCTGCTCGTCAAGCTCCCACCGGTCCTGCAGATAGACCTGCACCGTCTTGGTGTTGAAGTCGAAGCGCCACTGGGTGAAGAAGGGATCGCGCTTGAACTTGAGGCTCTGCCGCGACGGCCGGCCGGTGGTGTTGGCAAGGCCGTAGAAGCGCCGCCCCTGCGTGAAGTCATTGTCCTCGACCCATAGGCCGGCCGAGACTTGGTGGTCGCCGAGATCGAGGCCGAGGTCGGTGAGAAGCCCGAAGCGCTGGATGTCGTATTCGGTCGTGCGCACCGAGATGGGTGCGCCGCCCGGCGTGCGGACATAGGGGGTGTACCAGATGCCCTGGCCGTCGTTCTGGTGCCAGTAGGGCCGAAGCGTCAGCGTCGCCGGCGCGAGGTCGAAGGCAAGTGCGACGCTCGCGAGCCAGTCGCGCCGCAGGCCGGCCGCGTCATAATAGCTGTCGTCGACCGAAGTGATGGGCGCCGGATAGACGGTGCCGGCCGCCGGGTTCGACGGCCCGCCGCCGACATCGCCGCGGTTCTGGGCGATCTGGGCAACCCGGACGGCGAGATCCCAGTTGGGCGCGAAATTGTCCCAGCGGTAGCCGAGCCGGCGGATCATCTCGAGCGAGAGGTCCTGATAGTCATTCTCCCGCCGGTCGGAGAAGTGGAGGAAACCCGAGGCGGTCAGCCGCTCCCCAAGGTCGGCCACCAGCTTGAGGTTCGCCTGGTGGTGGCGCTGGGCGCCATCGCCCTTCCACTTGCCGGCGTCGAGCACTGCGTAGGAGAGCGCGGCGCGGAACGGGCCGACCGCACCGGTGTCCAGCCGGGCGAACAGGCGCAGCGTGTTCGACGCGCCGTAGGCAGCGTTGGCATCGAGCGCGAGAGTCTCGCCGGGGTCGCGGGAGACGAACTCGATGGTGCCGCCGAGGTTGGAGGTGCTGGCCGTCGCCAGCGCTCCGGCCCCCTGCGAGACGCGGGTGACCGCAATGTTGTCGGCGATGATCGCCCGGCTGATGTGGAGCCCGTTGGTGTTTCCGTAGCTCATGTCGCCGAGCGGCACGCCGTCGAGCGTGAAGCCGAGCTGGTTCTGGCTGAAGCCCCTGAGCGTGATGCGGGTGGACCATTCGTAGGTTCCGAAGGGGTCGGCGGAGTGGAAGTTGACTCCCGGGAGCCGCTCGATGGCCTTGAAGGGCGAAGCGCCGGGCACCTCGAGCCGCATCACCTCCTGCCCCACTTCCGTCACCTGCCGGACTTCGCCGGCGCCGAAGACGATGATCTCGCCCGGTGCCGCGGCGGGCGCTGCGGCCGACTCGGCAGCGCGGGCGGGCACTGCGGCAAGCTGGAGGAGCGGCAGAAGCCCGGCAGCCGCGAACATCGCGGAACGGCAGAAGTTTGTCATTGAGATCCCCTTGGCCACCTGTTCGTTGTGGCCAGCGCGCTGCCACCGCAAGATGACTGCGGAATGACGGCAGCGTGAACCTGTCGTGACGAAAGGGGGGCGCTGGCGGGCGCCTCAGGCAGACCCCTCGGCCCGGCCGGTCTCGACGAGGCGGCGCGCCGCCCGGCTGAAGGCTTCCGCCTCCTCCTCGCTCATGGTCTCGCGCACCGGCTCGGGCACGGCCAGGCCGCGCTGCACCGCCGGCCGCGCCTTGATGGCCTCGTGCCAGCGGGTCATGTGGACGAAGGGCTCGGGGTCCACGCCCGACCAGCGCGCCGTCCGCGTCCAGCACCAGGTCGCGATGTCGGCAATCGAATAGTCCCCGGCCAGATATTCATGGTCTGCCAGCTGGCGGTCAAGGACGCCGAACAGCCGCCGGACTTCGCCCTGGTAGCGGTCAATCGCCGGCTTGATCTTCTCGGGGAAGTAGCGGAAGAAGACGTTGGCTTGGCCCATCATGGGGCCGATGCCGCTCATCTGGAACATGAGCCACTGGAGGACGCGCGAGCGGCCCTTGACATCCGTGGGCAGGAGCATGCCCGTCTTCTCGGCGAGGTAGACGAGGATGGCGCCGCTCTCAAACACCGGGAAGCCGTCATCCTCGATGGCGGGGATCCGCCCGTTGGGGCAGATCTTCAGGAACCATTCCTGCTTCTGCTCGCCCTTCATGAGGTCGAGCGCGCGCACCTCGTAAGAGAGGCCCATCTCCTCGAGCGCGACCGAGACCTTGTGACCGTTGGGTGTGGCGGCGGTGTAGAGCGTGATCATCGCGACTCCGGCTTTGGCGCCTGCGTCTAGCGCAAGCCAGGGGGCCCGCCACCCCTCGGGGAGGGGAGGGCGGGCCCGGAGGAGCCGCTGGCGGGGCCGTCAGGCGCGGGCGAGACCCGGACGACGGCGCAGGGCGAAGCCGACGAGCCCGAAGCCGGTCACGAGCAGCGCCCAGGTGCCCGGCTCGGGAACGGCGCCCGGCGTCAGCACGAGCTGGAAGCTGCTGCCCGGGCCGAGCTGCCCCGGTGCGATCACGAAGTCGCTCGTGGTGCCAAGGAGCCCACCCAGCAGCACGCCGACCGCTTCGCCCGACGGACGGAACAGCGCGCGAAACCCGGTGCGGTCCGGCGCCACGCCGACGGCGGCATTCGAGAAGAAGCCCTGGACGTTGCCAATGGTGGAGAAGGTCGGCCCGCCGAGAAGGGTCACCTCGAGCGCGTTCAGGTTCTGCCCGAGGGTGACCCCAGTGAAGACGTCGACGATCGAGTCGAAGAAGATGCCGCCTTCGTCCCCGGCCTCGAGCAGGAGGTCGACCGCGATGGGCTGGAAGGCGTTGAGCGCGAAGTCGATCGAGAGCGTGCCGGGGGTTGCTTCGAATACCGTGCCACCATTGCCGCCGGGCGCCGTGATGCCAGCGACCTGCACGGCCGAAGCCGGCGCGGCAAGCGCCGCGGCGGCGAGAAGGACGGAGAGTCTGGTCATGATCATGTCCCCTTGTTGGAAGGGGCGGAGCAGCGTGTCGCCGCCCCGCCCGGAAGGCGTCAGAGGTTGCCGAGACCCCAGGGCCCGGTGATCGCGAAGGTGATGCCCGGCGTGTAGTTGTTGACGTAGAGCACCCGGCCCGTCGGGTCGAAGGTCGCACCCGCGAACTCGGCCCCGCGATAGTCGCCGGCGGCGAACTGGCCAGTGCGGCCGATCGCGGCGATGTCCGCGTTCGAGAAGACGACGTTCGACTTCGCGAAGATGTAGGCCAGGCCCTGGGCGGTATAGCCCATGAGCCGCTGGCCAGGGCCGAAGGCGTCCACCACGGCGGAGCCGTCGTCGCAGGTGAGGAGACCGCCGCGCGGGCTGATGCAGATGTTGTCGACGTTGTTGCCGGCCACGCGCGCGGCTGCCGCATAGACCAGGGTGAGGGTGCCGCGGTCAGGGTTGCTGCGGCTCGGCGTGTAGCGCCAGATGCAGCCGAGGCCCCGGCCGGCACGACGGGCACCGCCGCTCTCGTAGCCGAAGCTCGTGTCGGTGATGAAGAAGGACTGGGTGCGATTGTCCCACCAGATGCCCTCGCCACGGCTCATGCGGAGCGCTCCGGCCTCCCGCGCCTGGCGGAACGGGCCGGAGACGTTGCGGGTGCCGGTGTCGGGGTTGTCGGGCCCGACCTCGGTGTAGTCGGCCGGGCTTGCGTCGGGGTCGGCGATGTCCACCCATTCGATCTGGAGCGTCTGGCCCACCCGCTCGACCTGGCTCGGGCGGATGCCGGCAAGCGCGAGCAGGTTGGCCCGCTCGACGCCGACCACCTTGGCCGCCTGCAGCCGGCCGCCGGCGAAGAGCGCACCATAGCGGCGCGACCGGTCGTTCGGGATGAAGCGGTAGAAGCCCGCCTCGTTCCGGGCATCCTCGGTCTGGTAGATGTAGCCCGTCACGGGGTCGAAGGCGACGGCCTCGTGGGCGAAGCGGCCCATGTCGCGGATCGGTTCGGCCACCGTCTGGAGCGGATCGGCATGGACGTCGAACACATAGCCGTGGCGCCGCCCGCCCGAGCCGGTGAGGTTGGTCTCGGTCTCCTCGCAGGTGAGCCAGCTCCCCCAGGGGCTCGCGCCGCCAGCGCAGTTGACAAGCGTGCCGCCGATGTTGGCCTTGTGCTCGACGAGCTGGCCGTTGCGCACGCGCAGCACGGTGCAGCCGCCCGCGGGCCGACCCGCCGGGATCGTCACGTCGTCATAGACACCGCCCGGGTTGCCCGGAACCGTGAGCAGCGAGCCCGCACCCAGCTCGTGGTTGCGGATGAGGACATGCTCGACCGTGCGGCCCGTCGCCACGGTGGACACGACCGCCATGCCGTCGTGGCTCGTGGGCACCCGCTGGCCGTCGTCCATGCGGTCGCCGCGGAACGAGAAGCTGTGGTAGCTGAAGCCCCGAGGAAGCTGGAGCAGGAAGAGACCGGTCGAAAGACAGCGGACCGGGGCGATCGGTCCATAGGGGCTGGCCGCAGGCGCCGTCTGCTCGCCAAGGCCGTTGGTCGTTGCATGCGCCTCGTTGGCGATGAAGGCCGCGAACGGCCCGGCCATGGCGGCGGTCACGGCGCTGCCCTTCAGCAGCCCGCGGCGATTGAGCGACACCATCTCGTTCATCCGTGCATCTCCGAGCAAGGCGGGAGCGGCCCATACCGCTCGCCGGCCGCGGCCGGTTAATCGCCATTGGTGACGGCACGGCGAATGACAGGTGACGGACAGGTGAAGGAACCGTGACAGCCTGGGGATAAACGAAGGTGCGGACTGTCACACACGCGGAAATTCAAGTATTGAGAGTGACTCGCATTACTGGGAGAGGTCGGCAGCAGATGCAGCGGGGTGGAAATGCTGCCACACCGCCTCGGCGGTCGCCCGGTTGATCCCCGGCACCTTCAGGAGATCCTCGAGGCTGGCCCCCTTCACCGCCCGGGCGGTGCCGAAGTGCATGAGGAGCGCCTTCTTCCTTGCCGGGCCCACGCCAGGGACCTCGTCGAGCGTCGAGACCGTCATCGCCTTCGTCCGCCGCGCCCGGTGGGCACCGATCGCGAACCGGTGGGCCTCGTCGCGCAGCCGCTCGAGGAAGAAGAGGAGAGGGTCGCCGGGCGGCAGCGTCAGCTCGCGCCCGTCGGCAAGGTGGAAGACCTCGCGGCCCGCGTTCCGGTCAGGCCCCTTGGCGATGCCGACCACCGGCACGTCCTCCAGCCCCAGATCGGCAAGCGCCGCCAGCGCCGCCGAGACCTGCCCCCGGCCTCCGTCGATCAGGAGAAGGTCGGGCCACGCATCGCCGGAGCGGGCCGGGTCCTCCTCCAGCGCCCGCCGGAAGCGCCGAGTGAGAAGGCTGCGCATCATCCCGAAGTCGTCGCCGGGAGTCACCTCGCCGGGCTTCATGTTGAACTTGCGGTAGCCGGACTTCACGAACCCTTCGGGCCCGGCCACGATCATGGCCCCCAAGGCATGGGTGCCCATGACGTGGCTGTTGTCGTAGACCTCGATCCGCCGCGGCGGCTCAGGCAGGCCGAAGGCCTCGGCAAGACGTGCAAGGTTCGCCTCGGCAGTGCCGCGTTCGGCAAGGCGTCGCGCGACCGCCTCGGCAGCGTTCCGGCGCGCCTGCTCGACGAGCGCGCGGAGCCGGCCGCGCTGCGGCGCGACGAGCGTGACCCGGTGGCCCGCCCGGGCGGACAGAGCCTCGGCCAGAAGCTCGGCATCGGGGAGCGGGCGGTCGAGGAGGATGCGGGGCGGCGGTGGAAGTTCCTCGTAGAACTGGCCGAGGAAGGCCGAGAGGACCTCCTCCTCGCCGACGTCGCCGGCGTGCGCCGGGAAGAGGGCCCGGTGCCCCCAGTTCTGCCCGGACCGGATGAAGAAGACCTGGACGCTGGTGACGCCCCGGTCCCGCGCCAGCGCGACCACATCGGCATCGAGCCGGGTATCGCCGGCATGGATGGCCTGGCTTCCCTGAATGGTGGCGAGCGCCTTCAGCCGGTCGCGGTAGACCGCCGCGCGCTCGTAATCGCGGACTGCGGCCGCGTCCTGCATGGCTGTCTTGAGCCGCTCCTGGACTCCGTTCGCACGGCCGGCAAGGAAGGCCTTCGCGTCGGCCACAAGCGCCGCATAGGCGTCCGTGTCGATCCGCCCGACGCAGGGGGCAGCGCAGCGCCGGATCTGGTAGAGGAGGCAGGGCCGGCTGCGGTTGGCCATGAAGCTGTCGGTGCAGGAGCGCAGAAGGAAGAGCTTCTGGAGCGCGTTGAGCGTGGCGTTCACGGCGCCCGCGCTGGCGAACGGCCCGTAGTAGACCACGCCCTCCTTCCGCGCGCCGCGGTGCTTGGCGAGCCGGGGGAAGGCGTGGCGCTCGTCGAGCGCGATGAATGGGAAGCTCTTGTCGTCGCGCAGCACCACGTTGAAGGGCGGACGGTGGCGCTTGATGAGCTGGCTCTCGAGAAGGAGAGCCTCGGCCTCGGAACCGGTGGTCACCACCACCATGCCCCGGGTGAGCGCCACCATGCGCTTCAGGCGCTGCGGCAGCCGCTCGACCTGGGTGTAGGTGGCCACCCGGTTCCGCAGCGCCCGCGCCTTGCCGATGTAGAGGATGTCACCGGCCGCATCGACCATGCGGTAGACGCCGGGCTGGCGGCCGAGCGTGCGGCAGGTCTCGCGGATGGCGGCAAGACCTGCCTCGAGGTCGGGCTGACCGCGGGCGACGACGGCCGTCTGCGCGGCCTCGAGGAAGCGGTCGGAGCTATCGGGCGTCTCGGGCACGCGCCTCATCTGGCGCGCGGCAAACCACCCCTCAAGCCCCGGCCGCGCTCCGCGGTCCGCTTCGTCGCCCTCCCCCCCCCGCGCGCGTCCGCTATTTCCCCGGGCCGGAGGGGGCAGCGGACGCCTCGCGAAGCACGGTGACCGACATGCGCCGGTTGCGGGGATCGGCCGGGTTCTCCGGGATCAGCGGCTCGGTATCGGCAAGCCCTTCGAGCCGGCTGAACCGCTCCTCGCCGAGGCCGTTCCTGGCCAGCACGGCCCGCGTCGCCTCGGCCCGGTAGGTGGAAAGCGTCCAGTTGTTCATGCCGTTCGCGCCCGAAAAGGGCACGCTGTCGGTATGGCCGCGGACGGCAAGCCGGTTCGGCACGTCGCGCACGGCCTCCGCCACCACCCCAAGGAGTGCCCGGGCGCGCGGGTCCATCTCGGCCGTGCCCGAGCGGAACATGGAATAGTCCTCCTTGTCGATGAGCTCGATCCGCAGGCCCTCGTCGGTGACCGTCATCCGCAGCTGGTCGCCGAGATCCCTGAGGCCCGGGTCAGACTCGACCCGGCGGCGGATCGCTTCCGCCACCTCGCGCATGCGGTCGAGCTCCGACGGTGTGCTCTGCGTGTTCCTCGACTGGAAGGGGGTGGCCGGACGCAGGCCTGACAGCTGCGGGTGGGGGGCATTTCCTTCCGGCTCCTCGAGCGAGCGCCCCCCCATCACGCCGTTCGACCCGCCGGAGCGCTCCATGGGAAGGATGGTGGGGGCGAAATAGTCGGCGATGCCCTTGCGCTTCTCCTCGTCGGTGGCGCCGAGAAGCCACATCAGGAGGAAGAAGGCCATCATCGCCGTCACGAAGTCGGCATAGGCAACCTTCCACGCACCGCCGTGGTGGTGCGCGTGCTTGCGGCCCCGGACCTTCTTGACGAGGATCTCCGGCTCGGGCGCCGGGCCCATGGCGTTCACTTGCCCCGTGCCCCTTCGAACACCTCGGTGAAGCTCGGCTGATACTCGGGCGCGATGGCGGTGCGCGCCTGCTCGAGCACGATGGGCTGCGGCTGGTTACGGAGCGAGGCGAGGATGACGCGGCGGACAACCTGGTAAATCTGGGAGTCGGTTTCCTCGATCTGCCGAAGCCGGTTCGAGAGCGGGCCGACAAGGCCATAGGCCAGGAACACGCCGAGAAAGGTGCCAACGAGGGCCGAGCCAATCATCGCGCCCAGCACCGGAGGCGGCTGGTCGATTGCGCCCATCGTCTTGATGACGCCGAGGACGGCGGCAACGATCCCGAGGGCGGGCAGGGCGTCGGCGAGCGTCTGCAGCGCCTCGGCGGGCTTGGAGGCGTGGTGGTGGTGCGTCTCGATCGCGGTGTCGAGCACGTCCTCGATGGCAACGCTCGAGACCGTACCCGTCGAGACCACGAGGAGCCGCAGCGTGTCGGTGACCAGGTGAACGAAGAAGTGGTCTGCCCTGAGCTTCGGATACTCGCCCCAGATCGACGAGGACTCGGGCGTCTCGACGTGCGGCTCGACCGCAACCGCCCCTTCCGTCTTCAAGAGCCGCATGAGCTTGACCGTGAGCGCGATCGCGCCGAGATAGTCGGCCTTCGTGAAGCGCGGCCCTTTGAGCACCCGCGCCACCCCCTTGCCCACCTCCTTGATGAGCGACATCGAGTTGCCGATGATGAGTGCGCCCGTCGCGGCTCCGCCGATGATCATCATCTCTGCCGGAAGCGCGGCGAGCACGGGCACGATGTTGCCGCCGGCGAGCAGGAACCCGCCGAACACCATCACCAGCAGCACGACCAGTCCGACGATGGCCATCATGCGGCCGGCACTCCCGATGTCGCGAAGGGGCTGCCGACATTTACGCGCCGCCCGGTTCGCCGTTTAGCCGGGCAGCGGCCGAGGGACGCCTCAGCCGAGGCGGTCGAACAGGCTGGTGCCGTGCACGCGCTGGAAGATCTCCTGGGCGGCGCCGAGCGTCAGCCGCAGGGCCTCGAGCTCGGAGAAGGCGGCGGCAAGGTCCAGCCCCTTCACGCTGGCGAGCCCCCGTGCCACCTCGAGCCGCCCAGCCGCGACACGCTCGGTCTCGCTCTCGAGCCGCGCCATGGCGGTGCCGATGAGGGCCTGCGCCGTCGCCAGCCGGTCCTGGTCTTCGACGAGGGCGGCGAGCGCTGCCTCGAGGCCCTGCTGGCGGAGGACGTCGTCCGGCTCGGTGAGGGCCTCGAGAAGGTCATCGAGCGTGGCGAACGCGCCTGTCTCGTCGGTGCCGAAGAGTTCGGGGCCCGTAGGCGGGGCGAGGCCCTCGATCCCGGCCGCTTCCGCGCCGTGGGCGGTGCCGAACCCCTCGTAGCGGACCACCCCTTCCTCGTCCTCGGCATAGGCGGGCAGACCGTCCCGCGCGCCGGCGAAGAGGAAGCGGCCGGCCTCATCGCGCGCATTGGCGAGCGCCAGCAGCTGGTCCCGGAGCCCGCGCACCTCGGCGGCGATCACCGGCCGATCGGCTGGCCCGGTTGTGCCGTTCGCGGCAAGGAGCGCGAGCTCGCGGGCGCGGACGAGCAGCCGGCCGGCGTCGGCGACTGCGGTCTCTGCCAGCGCGAGCCGGCTGCTCGCGCGGTCGATGCCGCGCTGCTCGGCGACCAGCCGCGCATCCAGCCGGGCGAGGGCGGCGGCACGCAGCTGGCCGGCCGGGTCCTCCGCAGGCTCGGTGAAGCGTTCCCCGCGGGCAATCCTGCCCTCCAGCCGCTCGATCCGGTTGTCGATCGCCACCATCCGCTCGGCTGCCGTCGAGGCCACCTGCCGTCCGCTGACCAGCACGAACATCGCCCGTCTCCCTTCCTCGCGCCGGCGGTCTCAGGTGCCCACCGACTGGAGCAGCGCGGCGAAGGTCTCGCGCGCCGTCTGGATGATCCGCGCGTTGGCCTGGTAGGCCTGCTGGAAGAGCAGCATCTCGGCCGCCTCGCGGTTGAGGTCAACGCCGCTCGCCTGCGCCAGCGCTTCTGCGGCGGCGTCGCGGTTGGCACGTGCCGCCTCCTCCCGGACCCGGGTCTCGGACAGCGGCACGGCGATGCCCGAGACGAGCCGGTCATGGCTGTCCTCGAGCGTGCCTAGCGGCCCGCGGGCTTCCCGCAGTGCGAGGAGCGCCACGGCGTTGGCGTTGCCGCCCTGGCCCGGCTCGGTCATCCGGATGCGAAAGGAGTCGCCTTCGGCGGGGCGGCCGGAAATGCGGATCTCGAAACCGTCGCCGGCGAGCCAGTCGCCGACCGCGCCGCTTGTCACCACCACGCCGTCGGCGTCGCGCAGTTCGAGAAGACCGCCGGGGAGCACCTCGACCGCGAGCGGCAGAACGAGCGGCGGCGCTGGCGGCGGGTCGAGCGGAGGACCGCGACGAATCTCGGCGCGCGCGACGCCGGCATTGCCCGGGGCGGCATCCGCAAGCCAGCGCGGCGCTGCCGCCACCTGGGCGGGCGCAAGCGGGCGAAGCGCGATCCCGGCTGCACCCGTGCGCGGCGAGAGCAGGAACAGGTCACCGCCGCGCGGGGTCCCTGCCGCCTCGACCGTCACGCCGTCGAGGGAAAGCGGCATGGTGCCGGTGACGGAGGCGCTGAGGTCGGCCCGGGCGAGCGTCCATTCGCCCGACGTGGCATTGAAGGCGAGCCGCATCGGCCCGGGCGCCGCGCCATCGGCCAGCGACACGGCGATGCGGGCATCACCGCCGTTGCCGGCCGCTGCGTCGACCACCATGCGCGTGGTTGCGAACAGCGGCTCCCCGTCCGCGCCCGTCGCATCGGCGCCTGCCATGTGGGCGGCGTTCATGTCCGCAGCCACCCGGTCTGCCAGTGCGTCGAGCCGGTTCCCGGCCTCGACGAGCAGGGTCCGGGCGAGGGAGAGGCCGGCGAGTGCCCCGCTAAGCAGCGGCGCCGGCTCGTCGCTGCCAGCGGCGCCGATGCGCAGCACGAAGCCGCCGTCGGGCGCCCGCACCACGCGCGCAGCTTCGCTCCTGGGACCATCGACCAGGAGCGGGCCGCCAGCATCGCCCAGTCTGACCTGCGCCATGCCGCGGGCATCGAGCCGCACGTCGATGGTCGCCACCTGCGCAATCTCGCCAAGGAGCTTGTCCCGCCGGTCGGCAAGCCCTGCCGCGGCGCCGCTTCCCGGCGTGGTCCGCCGGAGCTGGAGGTTCACTTCCGCGAGCGCCCGGCCGAGCGAGACGAGCCGCGCTGCTTCGCCGTCGGCATCGGCCTTGAGGTCGCGCTCGAGGCGGCCGAGGTCGGCGGCGCTGGCGTTGAAGCGGTCGGCGAGCGCATCCGCCCGGGAGAGGAAGGTGGCCCGGACGGCGATGGACGACGGGTCCGCCGCCAGGTCGGAAAGGCTTGCGAACAGCTCGGAGAGCGGCTGGGCGAGCGAGGCCGGGCCAGTCAGACTCGCCTGGACGAGCGAGAGCCAGCGCTCTGCCGCCTCCAGCATGGCGACGTCCCCCTCGGTGCGGCGAAGACTGTCCTGGCGGATGAGGTCCGCCGCGCGCACGATGCCCCGCACCTCGACGCCGCCGGCGCCGACGGGGTCGCGCTCGAACGGCGAGAGGGCGGCCGGAGGCAGGAGCGAACCCACCTGGACGCTGCGGCGCACGTGCCCGGGCGTGGCCGCGTTCGCGACGTTGTCGGCGATCTGCTCGAGCGCCATCCGCGTGGCGCGCACGCCGGAGAGCGAGAGGCCGAGGAGGTCACTCACGGCCGGCCTCCGGGGCGTTGGCGGCCAGGGTCGCGCCGAGCTCGCGGGCAAGCCCGAAGGGCTGGCCCGCGGCGATCAGCCGGGCGAGGTGCCGGTCGACGAGGTCCTGCCAGTCTCCGGCTCCGCCTGCGAGCGCGCCGGCGAGCCCATCCGCCCGCAGCGCCTCGGGCCGCGCGGCCCTGAGCATGTGCTGCACCACCAGCGCCTCGAAGCCGAGCATGGCCTCGCGCGCGCTGCGCGGCAACGGCTCGGCGGCTGCGGCCGCTCCGGGCGGGGGCAGGGAGACGGGCCCGGGCATCAGATGACCACCAGCTCGGCGCGCAGCGCGCCGGCCTCGCGCAGCGCCTCGAGGATGGCGACGAGATCTCCCGGAGCAGCGCCCAGCGCGTTGATGGCGTCCACGAGGTCCTGCAGGCGCGGGCCGGGCGCCAGCACCGCCATGCGCACCTGCTCCTCCTCGGCCGCGACGTCGGACTGGGGGGTCACCACCGTGCGGCCGCCGCGCGCAAATGGTGCCGGCTGGGAGACGTTGAGGGTCTCCGTCACGCGGACGGTCAGGTTGCCGTGGGCAACCGCGGCCGGGAGCAGCCGGACGTTGCCACCGATGACGACGGTGCCGGTGCGGGCATTCACCACCACCCGCGCCGGCGGCGCGCTGCCCGAGACCTCGAGCGCCTCGATCCGGGCGGCAAGCCGCACGCGCGCCGCCGGGTCAGCCGGAGCCCGCACCGCGACCGAGACGGCATCGAGCGCCTCGGCCACGGGCGCACCTTCGGCAGCGTTGATGGCCTCGGCAATCGCCTGGGCGAGCGAGAAGCTCGGCGACAGAAGGTCGAGCACGAGCGGCGCCGGCCCGCCGGCCGGCCCCGGGCCGGCAAAGGGCAGGGGGACCGCCCGCTCGACGATCGCGCCGCCCGGGATCCGCCCGGAGGTCGGCGTGTTGACGACGATCCGGGAGCCATCGGCCCCCTCGGCGCCGAAGCCGCCGACGGTCAGCGGCCCCTGCGCCAGCGCGTAGGTCTCCCCATCCGGCCCCTTGAGCTCGGCCAGCAGCAGCGTGCCACCGCGCAGCGACTTCGCCCGCCCCAGCGCCGCGACCGAAACGTCGATCCGCTGGCCCGGCTTGGCGAAGGGCGGCAGCTCGGCCGTCAGCATCACGGCGGCGCTGTTCTTCAGCTGGGCGTTGGCGTTGGGCGGCACCCGCACGCCAAGCGCGGCGGCGGCCGAGCGCATCGACTGGAGGGTGAAGACGAGGTTGTCGTCGCCCGTGCCCGGGAGCCCGACGACAAGCCCGTAGCCCACGAGCGCGTTGCCGCGCACGCCCTGGAAACGGGCGACATCCTTCACTCGCTCGGCCAGCGCCGGAAGCGCAAGGATGAGCGCGGCAAGAAAGACGAGCGCGCGCATCAGTAGGGGGTGATCCGGTCGAAGAAGCGGGCAAACCAGCCCTGCCGGGCCTGGGCGGCCACTTCGCCCGTGCCGGAGTAGCGGATGCGCGCGTCGGCCACGCGGGTGGAGGGCACGCGGTTGTCGGGCCCGATATCCTCGGGCCGCACGAGGCCGGTCAGCTGCACCTGCTCCTCGCCGCGGGTGAGGAGGAGGCGCCGGTCACCCGCAACCCGGAGCGTGCCGTTGGGGAGCACGTCGGTCACCGTCACGGTGAACTCGCCCGACAGGCGGTTCGACTGCTGGGTCGCGCCGCGGCCATTGAAGCTCGTGTCGCTGCCGCCCGAGAGCGCCCGCTCCGCCGCATCGGTCACGGGCAAGCCCGAGATGTCGATGGCCCGCTGCGACTGGCGCTGCGCCGTCTGCGCGGCCGCCTTCTCGGCCACAGTGCGCTCGACGAGAAGGATGGTGAGGAGATCGCCCACGCGCGCGGCCTTGCGGTCCGTGCCGAGACCAGCGCGGTGGACGGCGCCCGCCCAGATGCTGCCCGTCGCCGCCCGCGCCTCGGGCGGCGGCTGCGGTGCCGGCGGGGCAGGGGGGATGTAGGCCACCTGCTCGCGAAAGCGGTCCGCCTTGCACGCCCCGAGCAGGACAAGCAGCACGAGGGCCCTAGACCGACTGGTTGACATAGCGCATCATCTCGTCGGCGGCCTGGATGACCTTGGCGTTGATCTCGTAGGCCCGCTGCGTCTCGATCATGTCGACGAGTTCCTGCACGGTCGAAACGTTCGAGGCCTCGAGCGCGCCCTGGCGGATCCGCCCAACACCGGCCTCGCCGGGGTTGCCGACGGTCGGAGCGCCGGAGGCGACCGTCTCGCGGAACAGATTCTCCCCCACCGGCTCGAGCCCGGCCGGGTTGATGAAGGTGGCAAGCGTGATCCGCCCGAGCTCGGCCGGCTCGGTCTCGCCCGGGTTCAGGGCCGACACCGTGCCGTCGGGCGCGATGGTGATGCCGGTTGCGCCTTCGGGGATCTGGATCTCGGGGACGATCCGGTAGCCCTGCGGAGTCACGATCCGGCCCTCGCCGTCGCGGGTGAAGGCGCCGGCACGCGTGTAGGCCGAGGTGCCGTCCGGAAGCTGCACCTCGAACAGCCCCTCGCCGTCGATCGCGAGGTCGAGCGCGTTCCCGGTGAGGGTGAAGCCGCCCTGGGCGTGGACGCGCTCGGAGCCGGCCACGCGCACGCCGGCCCCCGTCGCGAGGCCCATGCCGAAGCGGTTGTCGGCGCCCGCCGGTGCGCCGGCCGGCCGCTCGGTCTGGTAGAGCAGGGTCTCGAAGGCCGCGCGGTCGCGCTTGAAGCCGACCGTGTTGGCGTTCGCGAGGTTGTTCGAGATGGTCCGGAGGCGGGCGTCGAGCGCCTCGAGCCCCGACCGCGCGATGTGCAGTGCCCCTGGCATGTTGTGCCTCCTATCCTTCCACCCGCATCAGGCGGGCGGCGCTCTCGTCCATCTCCTTCGCGGCCGCGAGGAGTTTGGTCTGGATCTCGAAGCCGCGCGACTGCTCGACGAGTTCCACGAGCACGCTCGCGGCCTCGACGTTGCTCATCTCGAGCGCGCCGGTCCGGAGCCGGGCGAGCGGGTCCGCCTCGAGCGGGGGGTCGGTGCGGAACAGCCCATCCTTCCCGCGGGCGAGCGCGCCCGGCTCGGGCGACACCAGCTTCAGGCGCGCCACCTCCACCCAGGGCTGGTCATCGGCCAGCCGCGTCTCGACGGCGCCATCGGCCGCGATGCGCACCGCGCCGGCGCCTGCCGCCACCACCACCGGCGCGCCATCGGCGCCGAGCACCTGCTCTCCGCTGCCGGTGAGCAGGCGACCCTCGGCATCGAAGCGCAGGTCACCGCGCCGCGTGTAGGCTTCCGCACCGCGGGCGTCGGCCACGGCGAGCCAGGCCCCGCCTTCCATGACGAGGTCGAGCGGCTGGTCGGTCACCACCACACGGCCGGTGCGCATGAGATCGTGGAGCATCTCGCCGCCGGCCTGCACCCGGGTCGAGAGCGCGGCGCCGTCGGCGGGCGAGACGAGGTAGCCCTGCTGCATCGCCGTCATCTCGCGGCGGAAGCCCGGAGTCTCGATGTTGGCGAGGTTGTGCGCGGTCACCGCCTGCCGCTCGCTCGCGCGCTGCATGGCGGTGAGCGCGGTGTAGATCAGCCGGTCCATCAGCTGTTCCGCAGGTTGACGATGGTCTGGAGGAGGGACGAGGCCGTGTCGATCGCCTTGGCGTTGGCCTGGAAGGTGCGCTGGGCGTTGATGAGGCCGACGAGCTCTTCGGTCAGGTCGACGTTCGAGCGCTCGAGCGACCCGGCGGCAATGGTGCCGAAGCCGTCCTGACCGCCCTGGCCCACTTCGAGCGGGCCGGAGGACTGCGAGAGCGTCCAGCTCGAGTTGCCGTTCTGCTTCAGTCCCTGCGGGTTGGGTACGTTGCCGAGCGCCAGCTTGCCGATGGCGATGACCTCGCCGTTCGAGAAGCTCGCGCGCACCACGCCACGAAGGTCGACGCCCACGCCCTCGAGCCGCCCGGGCGCGTAGCCGTTCTGCTCGGTGAAGCTCACGTTGAACGGCTCGGCGAGCTGGGTGGAGCCCGCATGGTCGATGGTGAAGCCCCCCGACATCGCGATCGGCCCGGCCGGCGAGACCAGCACGCCGTCGGCGTCGAACACGAGCTGGAAGGGCGGCGTGTCGGGCACCAGCTCCGCATCGCCGCGGAAGGCGCGCACCTCCCAGATCTTGTCGGTCGAGTCCGGGTCGGGATTCTCGATGCGCCGGTAGTAGAGGGTGACCGGGCTCGCCCGGCCGGCCGCATCGTAGACGGTGGTCGAGGTGGCGGCGTTGAAGCTCGCGGGATTGTCGCGGTTGAAACTGGGCACCGGCACGGTCGCAGCTGCCGGCAGGTTGGCGATGAAGCGGACGGCCGTGGTCGCGACCGGCAGGCCCGAGGTGGTGGGGATGCGGAGCGGCTGGAGGGCGGAGAGGCCGATCGCCGTCGGCGACCCGTCGGGCGTGACGGGCAGCACCTGGAGCCGCCGCCCCTCGTTGTCGACGACGTAGCGTTCGGCGTCCACCTGGAAGGCGCCGTTGCGCGAGAGCGCGAGCGAGTCCGCCTGGTCCCCGCCGCCTTTCACGAGGAAGAAGCCGGGGCCGCCGATCGCGAGGTCGAGCGCGGAGCTGGTGGTCTGGATGCCCCCTTGGGCGAACTGCTGGGTGACGGCGCCGATGGCGACGCCCGCGCCATTCACCCGGTTCGCCGCCTGGGTGGGCGAGCGATTCACGATGTCGGCGAACTCCACGCGCGAGCGCTTGAAGCCCGTCGTGTTCACGTTGGCGATGTTGTTCGAGAGCGCCGCGAGCTCGGTCTGGGCCGCGTTGAGGCCGGTGAGCGAGATGAAGAAGGACATGGAGTCTCCCTTCCGGTCAGGCGATGAGGCGCGCGTCGCGCATGGGAAGCTGGCGTCCGTCCGCCATCACGAGCACATGGTTTCCGGCCGGATCGAGATTGACCTGGGCGACGACGCCCTCGGCGCCGTCGACGCCTGCGACGACGCGCCCGAGCCACAGCGGCGCCGAGCTCCGGGTGTCTCCGGCGAGCGTGGCTGCCAGCCGGTTGAGCCCGACCGACATCTCTGTCACCCCCGAGACGGTCGCGAACTGGGCGAGCTGGGCCACGAACTGGCTGTTGTCCATGGGCGAGAGCGGGTCCTGGTTCTTGAGCTGGGTCGTGAGCAGAAGGAGGAAGTCCTCCTGGCCGAGCTGGCGCGGACCGGTACGCCCGGCCGGCTCCGGCGCAGGCGCGGTCAGGCCCGGGATGGCGAGCGCGGTCATCGGCCGAGCCGCAGCGTCTCGAGGGTGAGCGCCTTGCCGGTCTCGAGCACCTCGATGTTGTTCTGGTACTGCCGGGCCGTCTCGACCAGCTCGACGAGCTCGGCGTTCGTGTCGACCGCAGCGACGTGGACATAGCCTTCGGCGTCCGCAAGCGGATGGCCGGGCTCGTGGCGGCGCCCCGGTTCGAGCGCGGCCGTCACCACGCCGGCGATCCCCACCGTCGCCCGGCCGGTCGCGCCGTCGTAGAGCGTCTGGAACACCGGCTTCAGCGCCCGGAACGCGCCCTCGCGGGTGGCGGAGACGGACCCTGCGTTGGCGAGGTTGGAGGCGGTCGTATTCATCCGCACGAGAAGCGCGCTCATCGAGCGCCCGGCGATGTCGAACAGGCTGAGGGGCTGGCTCATGTCCGTCTCCTCCGGCTCATTCGATCCGCATGGCGGCCTTGAGCGCGCCGATGCGGGAGTCGAGGAAAGCAAGGCTGGTGCGGTAGCGCAGCGCCGTCTCCGCGAACTGCACCTGCTCGACCGCAAGCTCGACGCTGTTGCCGTCCATGGCGCCCTGCACGGGCCTGCGGTAGCGGAGCGCCGGCTCGGCCGGCCGCGCGCCGGGGTCGATGTGAGCTGCTGCGGTGCGCACCAGCGGCAGCCGGCCATCTGCCTCACGGTCGGCGAGCACGGCGGCAAAGTCGAGGTCACGCGCGCGGTAGCCGGGGGTTGCCGCGTTCGCGATGTTCGAGGCGAGCACGGCGAGGCGCTGGCTGCGCACCTCGAGCGCCTGGCCCGAAACACCGAAGAAGCGGTCGAGGCGATCCATGGTCGGCCCCTCGCGTCGTTCCCCTGCGGCGACAAGCCGTGCCCGGCTGCCGTCTCGCGGTTTCGGCGACAGGCCCCGGCCCGGATGACCGGCGGCCCCGCCGCTCCGCTTACCGGCAAGAAGCGTGCCAACCGCGGCGGCAGGACGCGCAGCAAGGCATGGCGGCCCGTTTCCGGCGCAGAGGCGGCACGAACATGCCGGTGCCGGCGGCACGCCCGTGCCGAACTCCGTCCCGGTGCGCAGCGTCGGCCGCGGCCCCCCGCCAGTGACGGCCGCATGGCACGAAGCTTGCTGGGTTGATGGCATCCGCAACCCGAGCCTTGCCGAGGACCTGCATGCCCGCTTCGCCTCTCGCCGTCCCGCCGCACCGCCGCGCCGCCGAGGCCGGCCTGCTGCCTGCTGCCGCGCTCCTCCTGCTTCTCCCCGCGCTTCCGGGCCTGGCCGCCGCTGGCAACGGCGCCGCCGCGCTGCGGGCCGAGGCCGAGGCCGCGGCGGGAGCGCCGGTCGCCATCGATCCCCGCCTGCGCGTCCCCGACTGCCCCGGCGGCTTCCGCTTTGCCCCCGGCGCCGAGGGCCGCACGCTCCGCATCGCCTGCCCGGCCAACGGCTGGCAGGCGGTTGCGCCCGTGGCGAGCAGCTCGGCATCTGCGGCATCCCCGGCCGGAGCGCGACCGGCGCCGTCCGTGCGCCGGGGCGACGTCGTCACCGTCGGCTTCGACGGCCCGGGCTTCCGCGTGACCGTGGAGGCCGTGGCTGAAGCCAGCGCCGGCCCGGGCGAGCGCGTGATGCTTCGGAACCGGCTCACGGGCCAGCGCTTCCCGGCGACCGTGGGCACCGATGGCGAAATGGTGGCGCTTCGTCGCTAAACGCCAAGCCTCGCCTGCCGTTCAATGGGCTGCCGGAGTCCGCGGTCGGCCTCCGGCTTCTGGCACAGAGACGGACGATGGTCGAAGGTATCAAGGGTTCCAAGGGCTTCAGCCAGCTTGGCGGCACCGACACCGCGCGGGCCGCCACCGGCGGCGGGCCGGCACCGGTTGCGAAGCCTGGCGCGGTCGGGCGGCCGCAGGTCTCCGGCCCACGCGAACCGTTCGACCTTTCCGCCGTCTCCGGCGCCAGGGGCATTGCCCGCGATCTCGCCATCCGCCCGCCCGTCGACGCCCCGCGGGTGGCGGCCCTCCGGCTTGCCATCGAGGCGGGCAGCTACCGGCCCGACGCCGACGCCATCGCCGGCGCCATGATCGCCCAGGAACTCCAGGCCCTCGCCGCGCGCCGCGGCTGACAGCGAGGGCGGCCAGCGAGGAGGGGGAGGCGAGGAGGGGGAGGCGAGGAGGGGGAGCCGAGGCCGGGCACCTTGGGGCGCGCCGGGAAGAGGGGTGGACCGGGGCCGGGCCCCTTCAGGAAAGCGCGAAGCCTCGCGCGCGAAAGCGCTCCGGTAGCGGCGCGACCACCTCGCGCCACTGTCCATCCGCACCGGCGAACCCGAGCGCGTGGGCGTGCAGCATCAGCCCGCCCGGCTCGCCCCGGCCATAGCGGGCGTCCCCCACGATCGCGCACCCCGCGCCAAGCCGCGTCGCGTGCACGCGGAGCTGGTGCGTCCGCCCCGTCTCGGGCCGGAACCGCACGAGGGCCACGCCGTCGCGCCTTGCCAGCACTTCCCAGCGCGTGACTGCCGGCAGGCCGCCTTCCGCCACGTCCATGCGCCAGCCGGTACCGGGCCGCGAGCGCTTGACGAGCGGTGCCTTCACCACCCCGCTCGCCGCCTCCGGTGCGGGCGCCACCAGCGCGAGATAGACCTTCTCCACCTGGCGCGCGGCAAAGGCCCCCATCAGCCGCCGGAGCGAGGCCGGCCGCTTCGCAAGGAGGAGGCAGCCGCTCGTGTCCGTATCGAGCCGGTGCACCGGCTTCCAGACAAGGCCTGCGCCCGCGAGCCGGGTCTCGAGCGAGTCGCACGTGCGCGGCCCCGGGTGGACGGCAAGGCCGGCCGGCTTGTCCACAACGAGGCACTCCCGGTCCTCGTGGAGAATCGCAGGCAGCGACAGGCGCGCACGGGGCATGTCAAGACCCGAACTTAAGCGAATCCCCGTCAAGCCGTGAAGGGCGCCGAGGCTTCGCGTCCAGCGGGCCCGACCACGGACAAGGGAACGGGAACATGAGCGTCATCAACACCAATCTCGGTGCGCTGAAGGCCCAGAACGGTGGCCGGATGGCCCAGCTGGATCTGAGCCGGGCCATGGAAAGGCTTTCGACGGGCCTCCGGATCAACAGCGCGAAGGACGATGCGGCCGGCCTCGCCATCGCCCAGCGGATGACCGCCGACGTACGCGGTCTTGCGATGGCGATGCGCAACGCCGGTGACGGCATCAGCCTTGCCCAGACGGCGGAAACGGCGATGGGCGAGATCACCAACATGCTCCAGCGGATGCGCGAGCTGGCGGTGCAGTCGTCGAACGCGACCTTCTCGAACCAGGACCGCGCTGCGCTCCAGGCTGAGGTTCGACAGCTCGTCGGCGAGATCGAGAATGTCGCCACGCGGACCAGCTTCAACGGCATCCGCCTGCTCGACGGCTCGTCGCGTTCGCTCACCCTGCAGACCGGCGCGCGCGCCGGCGAGACGGTGCGCCTTGGCATCAACTCGACCCGCACGTCCGACCTCGGCACCGGCGAGGCCCCGGGCCTGACGGCCACGGGGCGCTTCGAGGTCTTCGCGACGGACGTCGCCACCACCCGCGACAATGCTGTCACCAATGGCCGGCTCCGAGCTGGCGACCTCATCATCAACGGGGTGGTGATCGGCCAGTCGCTGGCTTCCGACGACACCGTGTCGGCCGGGGCGAAGGAGGCTTCGGCCGTTGCGAAGGCGGCCGCCATCAACCGGCTGAGCGGACAGACCGGCGTGCGCGCGGTGGTGAACAGCACCGTGATGGAAGGCTCGGCCATGACCGCTGCGACCGGCGAGGGCACCATCACGGTGAACGGCGTCACGACTGGGACGGTGGCCGTCACCGCCGACGCTGCCGAATCCCGGGCACGGGTCATCGCTGCGATCAACGCCATCTCCGGCCAGACCGGGGTGACCGCCGTCGAGACGGGCGCCGACAACCTCGGCGTCCGCTTGGTTGCGGCCGACGGCCGGAACATCGAGGTGTCACTGACCCAGACCAGCGGCAGCTTCACTGCTGCCACCACCGGCCTCAGGCCCGGGCTGCAGACCGGCACCTACAGTCTTCTTTCGGAAAATGGCCGTCCGATCGTGATCTCCGGCCCGCCCAACCCGCAGGCGGCCTCTCCGGGTCAGCTGTCCCGCGCCGGGCTGCAGGCGGGCACCTTCGTCGCCGGTGTCTCGCAGGCCTCCAGCGACACCCGGGCGGTCAATGCCGGCGCAGCGCTTGCGCTTGGCGACCTCGTCATCAACGGCGTGACCATCCGTGCCAGCCGCGCTGAGGATGACACGGTTTCGAACACGGTGGCGACCAACAGCGCCAAGAACCGCAGCGCGATCGCGATTGCTGCTGCCATCAATGCCTCCTCGGCCGAAACCGGGGTGACTGCGCGGGCGAACGCCGTCGCAATCGACGGCGCTGCCTACACGGCGAACACGTCGGCCTGGACGCTCACGATCAACGGTATCGACATCAACATCCTCGCGGACGCAACCCGCGACGTCTTCATCCAGACCGTGAACCAGTACACGGGTCTCACGGGGGTGCGCGTGGAGGACAATGGACAGGGCCTGTCGTACGTCGCCCAGGACGGCCGGAACGTTGCGATCTCGGTCGGGACCGGCGTCGCTGCAGCCGCAGCTGGCCTTGGCACGTCTGCCCTGATCCGGGGGTCGAGCGAGACCTACACCGTGACGGCGGGTGCTCACACGGGCGCAGCGGTCGCCTATGGCACCGTGACGCTGGAGAGCACCAAGTCCTTCACCGTGAACGCCGGGAGCCAAGGCTACACCAACTTCCGTAACCTTGGGTTTGAGGCCGGAACCTTCGGTGCAGAGTCCGGTGGGCTGCGGATCAAGGACGTGGACATCTCCACCCAGTCTGGCGCGCAGGAGGCTCTGAACTCGATCGACGCCGCGCTCCAGGCGGTGGCCATCAACCGCGCCGAGCTCGGCGCCGTCCAGAACCGGCTCGAGGCGACCATCAGCAACCTCACTTCCACCAGCACCAACACGGTGGCGAGCCGCAGCCGGATCCAGGATGCCGACTTCGCGGTCGAGACCACCAACCTCGCCCGCAGCCAGATCCTCCAGCAGGCGGCGCAGGCGATGCTGGCCCAGGCCAACCAGCAGCAGCAGTCGGTGCTCCAGCTGCTCCGCTAGGCCGCGCGCGCCAGCGGCGGCAAGGGAAGGGCGAGGGGACCACCCCTCGCCCTTCTTCCGTTGCGGGTAGCGCAACCGCACGCGTCCGCGCTCCGCGCCCCCTTGCGGCAGGGGCTCACGGCGCTAACATGGGACGGTGAAAGGATGTCCATGAGCAAGCCCGGCGGCGGCGACGCCAAGAGCACCCTCTACTGTTCCTTCTGCGGCAAGAGCCAGCACGAGGTGAAGAAGCTGATCGCAGGACCGACGGTCTTCATCTGCGACGAATGCGTCGAGCTGTGCAACGACATCATCCGCGAGGAATCGAAGTCCGCGCTTGTCAAGACGCGCGACGGCGTGCCGACGCCGAAGGAAATCTGCAGCGTTCTTGACGACTATGTCATCGGCCAGTCGGTCGCCAAGCGCGTCCTCTCGGTCGCCGTCCACAACCACTACAAGCGCCTTGCCCATGGGGCGAAGGGCGCCGACGTCGAGCTGGCCAAGTCGAACATCCTTCTCGTCGGCCCAACGGGCTGCGGCAAGACGCTGCTCGCCCAGACGCTGGCCCGCATCCTCGACGTCCCCTTCACCATGGCAGATGCGACCACGCTGACCGAGGCCGGCTACGTGGGTGAGGATGTCGAGAACATCATCCTGAAGCTGCTCCAGGCCTCGGACTACAACGTCGAGCGCGCTCAACGCGGCATCGTCTACATCGACGAGATCGACAAGATCAGCCGCAAGTCCGACAACCCGTCGATCACCCGCGACGTTTCGGGGGAGGGGGTGCAGCAGGCGCTCCTCAAGATCATGGAGGGAACGACGGCGAGCGTGCCGCCGCAGGGCGGGCGCAAGCACCCGCAGCAGGAGTTCCTCCAGGTCGACACCACCAACATCCTCTTCATCTGCGGCGGGGCCTTCGCCGGGCTCGACCGGATCATCTCCGATCGGCTCCAGGGCAAGTCGATCGGCTTCGGCGCCCATGTCGCCGCCCCCGAGGAACGGCGGGTGGGCGAGGTGCTGCGCGCCTGCGAACCGGAGGACCTGCTCCGCTTCGGGCTCATCCCCGAGTTCGTGGGCCGGCTTCCGGTCATCGCCACGCTCGAGGATCTCGACGAGGAGGCGCTCGTGCGCATCCTCACCGAGCCGAAGAACGCGCTCTGCAAGCAGTATGCGAAGCTCTTCGACATGGAGGGCGTGCGCCTGCGCTTCACCGATGACGCCCTTGGCGCGATCGCCCGCAAGGCGATCGACCGAAAGACCGGCGCCAGGGGCCTCCGCTCGATCATGGAGGGCATCCTCCTCGACACCATGTTCGAGCTGCCAAGCCTCGAGAACGTCGAGGAAATCGTGGTGGATGCCGAGGTGGTGGCCGGGCGCAAGGCCCCCGTGCAGGTGCTGCGGACCGACAAGGCCGCCTGAGCGCCGGCTGGCGGCGTCCGTCAGGCCCGGGCGTGCGGGCCGGAAGGACAGGGGCGGGGCGGGAGGGCCGCTTGCAGGGAGCAGACGGCACGCCGGGGGGGATGCAAGGCGGCCTTCTTGCGAACTATCACCGGTGTCAGATGACGGAGCGTTGCCCAGGACCTAGTCTCCGCAAGAGGGAAGACGGGAGCAGCGCATGGCAACCATCGCATGGCAGCCTGACGTCGCGCGGCCGCTGGCCGACATGTCCAAGTTGCGGGAGCCCGAGTTCCGCAACACGCCGATCACGCCCGAACGCTACTTCTCGAAGGAGTGGGCAGACCGGGAGTGGGAGAAGCTGTGGACCCGCACCTGGCAGATCGCCGGCATGGTCGCCCAGCTGCCGAACCGGGGCGACTGGCTGACAGCCGACTTCGGCCCGGAGACCATCCTCTGCGTCCGCGGTGACGATGGCGAGGTGCGCGCCTTCTACAACGTCTGCCAGCACCGCGGCATGCCCGTGGTCTCGGGCGAGCAGGGCAACGCCCGCCGCCTCGTGTGCCCCTATCACGGCTGGGCCTATGACCTGGCCGGCAAGCTCCGGACCGTGCCCGACGAGGCGGACTTCCTCCAGGGCTCGCCCTGCGGCAGGCTCAACCTCGTCGAGATTCCCTGCGAACTCTGGGCCGGGTTCGTCTGGATCAACATGGACCCGAACGCCGTGCCGCTTCGCACCTATCTTGGGCCGATCGTGCCGCAGATCGAGACCTACCCCATGGAGAAGATGGTGCGTACCCACTGGGTCACCATCGAGGGCAACTTCAACTGGAAGCTCGTCCAGGACAATTTCAACGAGAGCTACCACGTTCCCTTCGTCCATCCGCAAACCAAGTTCGTGATGGAATATTCCCATCACTACTGCCAGTTCGACCTCTACCCCGAGGGCCATGCGCGGATGTTCATGCCCGGCGCCGGGCCCACCCGCCAGCTCCAGGGCGGCGAGAACGAGACGCTCGCCTATCTCGCCGAGGAACTCGCCTTCTGGGGGCTCGACCCCGAGCAGTTCCGGGGCGGGAAGACGCGCGAGATCCGCGCTGCGCTCCAGAAGGCCAAGCGCGAGAAGGGTGCCGAGAAGGGCTTCGACTTCTCGACCTACCGCGACGAGCAGCTGACCGACCACTGGCACTACACCATCTTCCCCAACCTTTCCTTCAGCCTGAAGCCCGACGGGAACATCTGGCTTCGCGCCCGGCCGCACGAGCGCGACCCGGAGAAATGCTACTTCGACATGTGGTACCTGACGCTCTTCCCCGAGGGGACCGAGCGCTACTACTCGCAGAGCATGGCGGAGTGGGTCGATCTTTCGGTGCCCGCGCC
This sequence comes from Thermaurantiacus tibetensis, assembly GCF_015354055.1. Classification (GTDB taxonomy): domain Bacteria; phylum Pseudomonadota; class Alphaproteobacteria; order Sphingomonadales; family Sphingomonadaceae; genus Thermaurantiacus; species Thermaurantiacus tibetensis. Next base: position 779,997 of record NZ_JACHTM010000001.1, on the reverse strand, counting down.
CCACGTGCAGGGCAAGGCCGGCGAGGTCTCGTGCGGCCCCGGGATCGACCAGGACGTGGCGATCTGGGAAGCACAGCAGCGCGGCCTGAAGTCCCGCGGCTACCGGCGCGACTATCTCGCCTGGCAGGAGCGGCGGGTCCGCTACTTCCACGAGAACCTCGAGAAGTGGCTGGCGGACTGAGGCGCGGGAGCGACGGACCGAAGGACCGAGAGGGCGGCAAGGGGCCGCAAGGGGAGGGGAGGGCATGCCGGTTCTCATCACGGCCGTGATCGATCTCGATCCGGCAGGCGCGGAGCAGGCGCTCCTCGACGCCCAGCCCTTGATCGCCGCCTCGCGGGCCGAGGCCGGGTGCCGCGCCTACGACTGGGCGCTGGACCCGGCGACGCCGGGGCGCATCCACGTCTTCGAGGAGTGGGAGAGCGAGGAGGCGCTTGCCGCCCATTTCCGCGACCCGAGCTATGCCGCCATGCGCGACCACATCGGGCGGTCCGGCCTCCGGGCAGCGCAGTCGCGGAAGTATCGCTGCGATCTGGTCGAGCCGGTCTATGATGCCGCCGGCGTGCCGCAGGCGCACTTCGGGAGGATGGGCGGGTGATCAGCGGGTTCACGGGCGAGCTTGCCGATCGCCTCGCCATCCGCGAGCGGATCGAGGCCTACAACGATGCCGTGTTCCGCCGCGATGCGGAGGACTGGGCGGCCTGCTGGGCCGAGGATGCCGTCTGGGAAGTGGCAGGCCAGCGGGCCGAGGGCAGGGCGGCCATCAAGGCGCTGTGGCTCCAGCTCATGGCCGGCTTCGAGGCCGTCGGCATGTACGTGAACCATGGCGCCGTCGCGGTTGAGGGCGATGCCGCCACCTCCCGCTCCTACATGCTCGAGGTGATGAAGGAGGTGGGTGGCACCGAGCGGCTCGTGGTGGGCCGCTACGACGATCACCTCCGCCGCGACCCGGACGGCGCCTGGCGGTTCACCTCCCGCGCCTATTCGGTGCTGCAGGTCCGCTGAGTCTCCGCGCCGCCACCGGGCAGGGCCGGCGCCTTCAGCCGGCCCCGAAGTGGGCGTAAGAGGGGTCGGCCGGGCCGCGGGCGCCGAAGGCGTGGTCGGCAAGGCGCGCGCGGTCCCAGATGTCGGTGGAGGGGGCGCTGCTGCTCCAGTCGTAGACGGCGTGGCGGTGCGCGATCTTCCACGTGCCGTTGCGGCGCGTGAATCGATCGAGGTAGCGGCCCGCCGCGACCATGAAGGTCTCGCCCGCCTCGCCGGGGAGGACATGGTGAGCGACGAAGTAGCTCTCGCCGCGCGCCACGTCGCCGTCCAGCTCGATGAGGATGTTGCCGATGACGTGCTGGGTGCGGACCATTCCGGCAAGCACCTCCATCACCCACGGCACGAAGGCGGCGGCCGTTCCCCGGAAGAGCCCGTGATCGTCGGTCGCATCCGGGTGGAACACGCTTCGCACCAGCTCCGCGTCGCACCGGTCGATGCCGCGCGCGAGGCGGTGAACGAGGTCGCGGCAGGCCTCCCGGTCGAGAAGCGCCTGCACGCGGGGGTCGAGCGGCTCGGCCATGTCAGGCTCCGGTGTGGAGGGGGTCGTCGGGCGCGCGCGCGCCGCGCCGGGTGAGCGTGCCGTAGAGCGGCCCATCCCACCGGCAGGTGGACGGGCCGTTCCGGTTCCAGTCCATGACGTAGCGGCGGTGGAGGATCCGCCACGCGCCCTCGCGCTTCTCGAGGCGGTCAAGGTAGCGCCCGCCCACTTCCATCTCCTGGGCACCCTCCGGCCCGGGCACCTCGTGGTAGGCGCGGCAGTAGGTCTCGGCCGTGGCGCCGTCGCCCTCGATCTCGACCAGCATGTTGCCGAGGAAGTGCTGGGTGCGCAGCATCTGCCGGAGCGCGGCGATGGTCGCCTCGGACCAGTCGCCGGCCGGCATCGGCCCGCTGCCATAATCGCAGAGGGCCTCGGGCCACCAGACGCTCTGGAGGAGCGGGAGGTCGCAGCGGTCGATCGCCCGGGCGTAGCGGGCGAGCACGTCGGCGATCGCGAGCCGGTCGGCAAGCAGCTCGCGCGCGCTCATCGCGTCCTGAGCTCCGCGCGGCGGCAGCTGAGATCCTGAGGCGCGCGCGTGCCCATCGGAAAGCCGGGCTGGCGGGAGAGGATCTCGTCTGCCGCCGGCTCGGTGCGCACCCAGTCCACGAGCTCGCTGCGGTGGGCAATCTTCCAGACGCCCGAGCGCCGCTCGTAGCGGTCGACGTAGCGGCCGGCGACGAAGAAATCCTTGGGCTCGCCCTCTTCCTCGACCCGGTGGAAGGCCTGGAAATAGACTTCGCCGAAGGCGAGGTCATCGCCTTCGAACTCGATCCGAACCTGGCCGATCATGTGGTGGTTGGCGGCGTGGCGCGAGAGCACCTCGTGGGCAAAGGCGATGAAGCCGTCGACGTCGCCGCGCCAGCCCTCGCCATAGTCGGTGGTCGCGTCGTCATGGAACACCGAGCGGGTGAGCGAGAGATCGAGCCGGTCGAGCCCGCGCATGTAGGTGCTGGCCAAGTCATGGATGGCGTTTCGGCTTTCCAGCCGGTCGAGGCGGGCGGCAAGGTCAGTCACCGGAAAGGATCCTGTCGAGGGTCATGTGGAACTGGCGGATGCGGGCCTCCTGGTAGTTGCCCAGCGTCTGCCCGCGCTTGCGCGAGGCCTGGAAGCCCCGCCACTGGGCGGCGAGGTTGTCGGTGTCCTGGTCGTAGACCGCGCCGAGTCCGGGATCCATGCCGGGCGCGCTGGCGTAGGACTCGCCGGCGGGCACGAAATGCGGTTCGGGCGGGTAGGAAAGGCCGGTGCCCTCGGGCACGAGCTTCAGGAAGACGAGGTCGAAGAGGGTGCGTGCCGGGTCCATGCCGATCGGCCGGAACCGGTAGATCATGGGGAGCGACACGCCGGGGAACAGGCACATGTTCGGGAAGAGGTGATACTCGATCGAGTCGATCATCTCGCTGTCGGACCATTCGGAGAGATCGACTCCCCAGGCCGCGCCGAGCTCGGCCCTGAGCTTCTCGGCCGCAACCGCGCGCGCGGTGCGCCCTTCCGGCACGACGGCGCCATCAAGGCGCATGCGGTCGAGGATCTCCTGCTCGGTGAGCTGCCCCTCGAAGTGCGGGCTCGGCGTGCCGATGGTGTGGACGAAGCGCGTCACGTAGTCGGAGAAGATGTCGTAGCAGGCGTTGGCATCGCCCGCAGTCGCGAGCGCCTGCGCGTGCGTCTCGACCACGTGGTAGGCCTCGAGGAAGGCTTCCTGCGCGGCCTTCCAGTTGGTGGGAAGCTCCTTCTGGATGTGGAGCGCGATGCGGCGCTTCGAGAGATCCCAGCGGCCCGAGAAATGGTCCAGAAGGGGCCCGAGCTGCTCGGCGAGCGGGCGCGCGTTCGGGTCCATGTTGATGAAGACGAAGCCGCCCCAGAGCTCCACCTTCACCTGCGGGAGCGCGAAGGCCTCGTCCGTCACGTGCGGGAAGTCCCAGCGGCAGGGCACGTGCGCAAGCGCACCCTCAAGCGTCCAGCGCCAGCCATGGAAGGGGCAGCGCAGCTCCTGCGCGCAGCCGCTCGCGCCCGGCGGCTTCAGCTGCGTGCCCCGGTGGAGGCAGGCGTTGACGAAGCCCCGGATCACGCCGTCCGCCCCACGCACGAGGAGGACCGAGTGGCGGCCGACGTCGTAGACCAGCCAGTCCCCTGCCTCGGGGAGATGCTCCTCGCGGCAGGCCCATTGCCACACCCGCGGCCAGAGGTGCGTCATTTCCCGCTCGAAGACGGCCGGCGAGGTGTAGCGGTCGTAAGAGATGTCGGAGTCGCCGAGGAAGACGTAGCGCTCGGCGACGAGCGCGTCGGGCACCTCGCAGCCGTCGGCCCGGATGATGTCGCGGGCGGAGGGGCCAGGGCAGCGCGCCTCGCCCGGCGCTGCGGCAGGGAGGGCTGGGTCATCAAGGGCCATCGGGCTGCTCCCCACAGCGCGGCATCAGAAGCGGACCCCGGCGCGCAGCTGAACCGTCCGCGGCGCCGAACCATAGCCGAGGATATCACCCGGAATGGCGGTGGGAAGGCCGGTGTTGGCACCCGTGAGCGGTGCCGGGCCGCCGCCCAGCGCGTAGAACTGGTTGCCGAGGTTCTTGCCGATGAGCGCCAGCTCCCACCGGTCATCGATGGTGGCCACGCGGACGCCGGCGTCGATGACCATGTAGGCCGGCTGGCGCGTGCGCTCGTCGCCGAAGGTCGACGTGATGTAGGAGTCGCTGAAGCGCCAGTCGAAGTTGGCGCCGAGCTTGAGCGTGCGGGAAACCTCGGTGTCATAGGCAATGCCGAGGTTGGCGGTGACCCGCGGCGCCATGGCGGTCGGCCGGCCGCTGAGATCCTGGAACGGCACCCCTCCGACGAAGCGCGTGCAGCCTTCCGCCGGGCTCTGGCCAGCAAAGCAGGGGGCCTCGAAGTTCTCGTAGCGCGCGACATTGTAGTTGACCGAGCCGCTGAAGAGGAGGCCGGGCGCCGAGGCGGGGGCGAAACTCACTTCCGTCTCCACCCCCTTCGAGCGCGCCTGGCCGGCGTTGTAGGTCACGAAGGCGAACACCTCGGGGTTGAAATAGTCCACCTGAAGGTCGGTGAAGCGGAAATTGTAGCCGGTGATGTTCACGCGCAGGGTGCGGTCAAGGAACTCTGTGCGCACGCCGAGCTCCCAGCCCTTGCCCTTCTCGGGGTCGAACAGCATGTCACCGGCTGGGTCGTTCGACAGCGCGGAGTTGATCGCGCTGTTCGAGAACCCGCCCGACTTGTAGGCCGAGCGGTAGGCGCCATAGACGAGGAAGCCCTCCTTCGGCTTCCAGCTTGCCGTGAACTCGGGCGACCAGTCGTTGAAGGTCTGGTCCCCGAAGACGGTTCCGTTGACGGCTGCCGACTGGGGCCGGAAGATGCCAGTCAAGAAGGCGTTGACGTAGGGCTGGGTGAAGAAGCTTACCTTCGTCTCGTGGATGTAACGCACTCCTGCGGTGAGCTCGACGGCGGGGATGACGTTCCAGATGAGCTGTCCGTAGGCCGAGACCGTCTCGCCGTCGGTCTCGGACAGCTTCGAGTAGGAGATGAAGCGGTTCTCGGGGGCAGCGCGCGAGTCCTCAGAGCCGGCGAAGACCACGGCCTGATAGAAGTCCCGGCCGGACTTCTGGTAGAGCCCGCCCAGCATCAGGTTGAGAGGGCCCTCGAATGTCGTCAGCCCCCGCACCTCCTGGCTGAAGGACCAGAAGCTCGAGTCCTCCGTCGCCCAGACGCCGGCGCCGAGAAAGTCGCAGTCGCAGCCGAACCGGTTGTTGTTCCAGTTGTAGTTGGTGATGGAGGTGAGGGTGAGGCGCTCGGCTGCCCAGGTCACGCCGCCGGTTACCTGCCATGACTTGTAGCGGTTGTAGAGCTGCCCGTCGGGCCGGGCGAACGGCAGGCTGTTCGCCAGCGCCTGCGGAAAGTCGTTCTGGAAGATCACGAAGTCCCTTTGGCAGGGGTAGGCGGGGTTGTTGGTCTGGAAGCCACCAACGCAGTTGACGGCGGCATAGTTCCAGCCGTTGCCGATGGTGAAGTTGTTGGCGCCAGACCCCTTGACCGTGATCGCGAGCTGCTCCGTGGGCTCCCACTTCAGCGTCGCGCGGCCGATCAGCTCCTCCTCCTGGGGCTGTTCGCGCGCGGCGGCCGGCGCGACGTGGGTCGTCGCCTGGAAGGTTGCAGCGTCAATGGTGGTGTAGACCGAGTCCTCGGCGCGGTTCTCGTAGTAGCCGCCCCACATCTTCGAGCCGCGGAAGGCGAGGCGGATACCGAACCGGTCGGTCACGGGCAGGGAGACGATGGTCTCGCCGACGACCTGCCGCGCCGCGAACTCGTAGCCCATGCGGGCAATGATCTCCCGCTCCGGGCCCGGATCGGCCGTGGTGAGGGACACGACGCCGGCGGTCGCGTTCTTGCCGTAAAAGAGCGACTGTGGGCCTTTCAGCACCTCGACTCGCGCCAGGTCGAAGAAGCCTTCGTTGATGATGCGCCCCTGGCCGTAATAGACGTTGTCGACGACGATCGCGACCGACTGCTCGATCCCGATCGAGGTGGCCGACGACCCCACCCCGCGCATGGTGAGCTGCGCGCCGGCGCCGTTCGATGCCCGGCCCACGGTAAACTGCGGCGTGGCGGCGGCAATCCGCTCGAGCGAGGTGAGGTTGCGGCGGTCGATGAGGTCGCTCCCGAAGGCCTGGATTGCGACCGGAATGTCCTGGAGGGTCTCCTCGCGCCGGCGGGCCGTCACCACGATGTCGGCAAGGCCGGCCGTCTCGGCAGCAGCCGTCTGCGGCCCCGGTGCGGCGCCGCCCCCCTGCGCTGCAACCGGCGCGGCCGTTGCAAGCGTCGCCGCGCAACCGAGCAGGCGCGCCACCTCCATGGCACGTGGAGCCATTCCATCCTCCCTCGCTTGTCGCCCGGGTTGGTTCCCGGCCGTCATCGGGTTCCCGCCACCGCAGCCGGCGGGACCCCTCCCTCATGCGGAATGTACCGACGGGAGGGGCGCAGGGCGCCTGACCTTTTGGGCGGGGGTCAGGCGCCGGCGATGACGGTTGCGGTGCGCAGGGCAGCTCGGCCCCGCTCGCGCTCGAGCGCACCTGAGGCGGCATCGCGCAGCGCGGCGTCGCCCGTTGCGGAGACGCCGCTGCGGGCCAGCCCTTCCGCAACCGCCTCCGCCCGTGCACGGGCGAGATCGGCGGGCTCGTCGGAAGCCGCGCGCCCCTCGACACGGACTTCGGGGATGCGCCAGCGCGCAAGCGTCCAGCCGATCGTGTCGACCGCCTCCGCATCCGGCTCTGCGCTGCCTGCGGCAAAGCCAAGGGGGGGAAGCGGGCCGAAGGGTGGCACGAGCCGCACCTCCCAGTCGGGGTAGCGGGCGGCGAGCCGGCGTTCGAGGTTGCGGACTTCGGCGAGCGGGAGCGTCTGACCGACCGGCAGGCGGACGAGCGCCCTGCGGCTGTCGCGGTCGATGGTGATGTCGGTTGCGCCCGTGGCCAGCGCGAGCTGGTCCCTGAGGGCCGCAGCGGCCAGCTCGACCGGCCCGGGCCGGCCGGCCTCGGCCAGTGCTGGCCGAAGCGTGCGCGGATCCTGGTCGAGGACCACCTGGTGCAGGCTGAGCGCGAACGGCATGCCGACCCGGCCCTCCAGCTGCTGCGTGATCTTCTGCACCGCGTCGGCCCGGAAGGCGGGGGTGAGAACGACGGCGCGGACCTCGACGGGCGTCGTGCCGAACTCCGGGTCGAGCGACTCGATGCGGACCTCCCTGCCGAACTCGGACAGGATGGCGTCGCGCACGGTGCGCGTGAACAGGGTCTCCTCGGCGATCTGCCGGAGCGAGACGCCGAGCGGGATCGCGAGCAGGAGGAAGACGGCCAGGATGCCCCAGCCCTGACGGCGGCTCTGCTCGGGCGACAGCCGCGAGCCGAAGCCGTAGAACTTGGCCATGATGGTGGCCGAGAGCGCGATGGCGACGAAGTTGGTCACGAACAGGGCGAGCGCTCCTGTGAAGACCGGCCAGTCGGCCGTGGCGAGGCCGAAGCCCACCACCGCGAGCGGGGGCATGAGGGCGGTCGCGATGGCAACGCCCACGATGGTCTCGCCGCGGCCGCGGATGGTGGCGTAGCCGCCGGCCAGCGCCGAGAAGATGGCGACCAGGAGGTCGAACAGGCTCGGCCGCGTGCGGGCCATGATCTCGCTGGTGCGATCGGTCAGCGGCGAGAGGAACACGATGAGGGAAGCGAAGGCCACGGCCAGCAGCGCACCGGCCGCCAGCGCGAGGAGACTTTTCCGCACCTGCGCCCAGTCGAAGACGGCAATCGCGAAGCCGAGGCCGATGATGGGGCCCATGAGCGGCGAGACCAGCATGGCCCCGATGATGACGGCCGGCGAGGAGAGGAGCAGCCCGAGGATGGCGATCCCGGCCGACATGAGCACCATGAAGGCGTAGCGCGGGGTCCAGCCGGCATCTGCCTCGACGCGGGCGAGGATGGAGGGGTGGTCGATCTCGTCGAGGAGATGCGGCGGGCGGAGCGCAAGGAACGCGCGCTCGAGGCCGCGCTGGGCGCGTGCGGCCAGCGAGTTGGGCGGCTGGCGCGGCGCCGTCTCGACGTTCACGGGCGCGTGATCATGCCAGCCAGGTCACGGCTCGCAGTCCTCCCGCGGCTTCGACCTGCCGAGTGCCCGGCCGAGACCGCGGCCAAGGCTGCCGGCAATCGCGCCACCCACGCCGGCCGCCACGTCCTGCGCGGCGTCGGGCTTGCACTTCGGCTTGCCTGACGACGACGCGCTGCCAGCGACGGCGCCCCCCGGCGTGTCCATGCCGGAAATGGCGCCGGTGCGGGCGACGAACCGCGCCTTGACCGCCCATTCCTGCACCCAGGGGATCTTGGGATCCTCAGGGCGGGGCGGGTGGATGATGTTGACCTCAGGGCCGTGGGACACGAGGGTCAGAAGCGCGCCTTCGGCGGCCGCCATCACCTCCCGGGGCACGGTGCAGGTGGTCGTGGCCGGGGCGAGGAGCTGGCGGCGCTGGACGAGGCGCGCGGCCTCGGCAGGCGCCACGAAGTCGGCAAGGCCGGAAAGGAAGGTCTGCACCTCCGAGGAGGACCAGAAGACGACGGTGCCCTCGTCCCGCTCGCTGCCGCCGAACAGCTGGGCGAAGTGACCGGTGGCCCCGGCCTGCGTGTTCCAGTCGAGCCGGAGCGCCCCGTTCGGAAGCGGGGTCTGGCGAAGGACCAGCGGCGCCATCCAGTCCTGCTGCAGGCTGAACGCGATCTCGGGCGTGGACGGGCCGACCACCCGGTGGTCCCCGACCAGGGAGGCGTTCGCGGGGATGCCCTTCCGGCTCGGCGGGTCGTCGTTGGGCCAGCCGCCGTAGGTGGGGTAACGCGAGGCCGAGGGCGGGTTGGCGATCCGCACCGTCTCGGCGGTGAAGAGGTTGGGGGGCATCTGCCCTTCCGCGATCTTCGCGAAGTCGAAGACGACGGGCTGGCCCGGACGCGCCGTCTCGCCGCAGCCCCAGAAGAGGAGGAGGCGGCCCTTCGGCCGCTCGAACGGCGGAATGTCCTCAGGGACGCCGGGCTGCGGCGGCGGCGCCTTCGGCGGGGCCTTCAGAAGAAGCGAGGGGCCCATCTGCATGCCCGACGGGATCATGTGCGTGCCCGTCGGCGCCCCCTTCGGCGGCAGCCGCGAGCCGAGATCGAGCGACAGGATCTTGACGGCGCCGCCGCCGCCCAAGGCCATGCGCATCATCTGGCCCATGTCGGCTGCGGCACCCGGAGACATGGAGAAGCCCGACTGGGTGGCGGCCGAGAGCCAGTAGTGGGTGGGCGGAGGCACCACCTTCTGCGGCGGCGGCTTCTGCTGCGCCACCACCGGCGCGGCCAAGAGGGAAGCGACGAGCACAAGGGGGACGTTTCGCATGGGCCTCTCCTCCGCACTCGTCCCTATGGCGCTCGCCTGCCGCGGGCAAGCTCTTGACCGGGCCCGTGGCGCAGCGGAGAGGCCGACAGTGACCGAAAACCTGCCGCTCCAGCTCCTCGTCTCGGGCGTGCTGGTGCTGGCGACGGTCGCCATCCATGCCGTGGGTCTCATCCTCCTTTCCCGCCTGCTCCGCCGCGAGGCCCGCGAGGAAGTGGAGCGGCACATCCGGCCGCTCTCGCTCGAGGGGGTGACGATGGTGGTCGCGCTCGTCGCGGGCCTGTTCCTCGTGCACGGGCTCGAGATCCTGCTCTACGCGCTTCTGTTCCTGGGCGCGGGCGCCGTGCCGACCCTGGCGGACGCGATCTTCTTCTCGGCGATGACCTACGGCACCGTCGGCTATTCGGACGCGCTGCTCGACCCCGCCTTGCGACTGGTCGCCGCGGTCGAAGGCATCAACGGCCTGCTCCTCATCGGCTGGTCGACGGCCTTCTTCGTGACGCTCATGGGGCGTCTCATCCGATGACGGGAAGGGCGAAGGAGCTCATTGCCGCGCTCGGCCTTGCGCCGCACCCGGAGGGCGGCTGGTACCGCGAGACGCTGCGCGTGCCGGCAGCAGACGGCGGGCGGGACGTGGTGACCGCCATCCACTTCCTCCTCGAGGAGGGCCAGCGCTCGCACTGGCACCGGGTGGATGCGACCGAAATCTGGTGCTGGCACGGCGGCAGCCCGCTCGAACTGCGCATGGCCGAAGGGGAGGGGGGCCCAGTGCGCGCCATCCGCCTCGGTGGCGACGTGCTGGCCGGCGAGGCGGTGCAAGCGGTGGTGCCCGCCGGCTGGTGGCAGGCAGGCCGTCCGCTCGGGGGCTGGGCGCTCGTTTCCTGCATCGTGGCCCCAGGCTTCCGCTTCGAGGGCTTCGCGCTGGCGCCGCCAGGCTTCGAACCGGGCAGCTGATCAGGCCGTCGCTGCCGGAGGTTCGCCCGGGACGTAAAGCTCGCCGCCCATCTCGCGGAACTCGCGCGACTTCTCGGCCATGCCTTCCATCGCCAGCATCTCCTCGGCGTTGAGGCGGGCGGCGTGGTCGCGCACGTCCTGCGTGATCTTCATGGAGCAGAACTTCGGCCCGCACATGGAGCAGAAGTGCGCCGTCTTGGCACCCTCGGCGGGCAGCGTCTCGTCGTGGAAGGCCTCGGCCGTTTCGGGGTCGAGCGAAAGGTTGAACTGGTCGCGCCAGCGGAACTCGAAGCGGGCCTTCGACAGCGCATCGTCCCGGAGCTGGGCGGCGGGGTGCCCCTTCGCGAGGTCGGCCGCGTGGGCGGCCAGCTTGTAGGTGATGACACCCACCTTCACGTCGTCGCGGTCGGGAAGGCCGAGATGCTCCTTGGGCGTCACGTAGCAGAGCATGGCGGTGCCGAACCAGCCGATCATCGCCGCGCCAATCCCGCTCGTGATGTGGTCATAGCCCGGCGCGATGTCGGTGGTGAGCGGCCCCAGCGTGTAGAAGGGTGCCTCGCCGCACGCTTCGAGCTGCTTTTCCATGTTCACCCTGATCTTGTGCATCGGCACGTGGCCCGGGCCCTCGATCATCACCTGGCAGTCCATCTCCCAGGCCACCCTCGTCAGCTCGCCCAGCGTCTCGAGCTCGGCGAACTGCGCGCGGTCATTGGCATCGGCGATCGAGCCGGGGCGCAGGCCGTCGCCCAGCGAGAAGGAGACGTCGTAGGCCCGCATGATCTCGCAGATCTCGCGGAAGTGGGTGTAGAGGAAATTCTCCTTGTGGTGGGCGAGGCACCACTTCGCCATGATCGAGCCGCCACGGCTGACGATGCCCGTCACCCGGTTGGCAGTCAGGTGGATGTAGGGGAGCCTGACGCCTGCGTGGATCGTGAAATAGTCCACGCCCTGCTCGGCCTGCTCGATGAGCGTGTCGCGGAAGATCTCCCAGGTGAGCTCCTCGGCAACGCCGCCCACCTTCTCGAGTGCCTGGTAGATGGGCACGGTGCCGATGGGGACGGGCGAGTTCCTGAGGATCCATTCGCGCGTGTCGTGGATGTTCCGGCCCGTCGAGAGATCCATGACCGTGTCGGCCCCCCAGCGGATGGCCCAGACCATCTTGTCCACTTCCTCGGCAACCGAGGAGGCAACCGCCGAGTTGCCGATATTGGCGTTGATCTTGACGAGGAAGTTGCGGCCGATTGCCATCGGCTCCAGCTCGGGGTGGTTGATGTTGGCCGGGATGATGGCGCGGCCGCGCGCCACTTCGTCGCGCACGAACTCGGGCGTGACATGGGCCGGGATGGAGGCCCCGAAGCTCTCGCCGTCCGCCACCCGTTCGAGTGCTGCCTCGCGGCCGAGGTTCTCGCGGATGGCGACGAACTCCATCTCGGGCGTGATGATGCCGCGGCGGGCGTAGGCCATCTGCGTCACCGCGCCCGCCTTCGCGCGGCGCGGCCGGCGGTTGGGGTGGGCGAACGGGCGGCTCTCGCCGCGGGCCGCCGCGCCGGGGCGCAGGCCATTGTCCTCGGGGCGGACCTGCCGGCCCTCGTAGCGCTCGGTGTCCCCGCGGGCGTCGATCCACGCATCGCGGATGCGCGGGAGGCCGGCGTGGATGTCGATCATCGCGGCGGGGTCGGTGTAGGGGCCCGACGTGTCATAGACACGGAACGGCGGTTCGCCGCCCGAGAGCGCGATCTCGCGCAGCGGCACGCGGATGTCGGGGAACAGGCGCCCGGGCACATGGACCTTGGTCGACGCCGGCAGCGGGCCGGTCGTCACGCCGATTTCGGACAGGGCAGGGCGGTCAGCCATTCGTTCCTCCAGCTGGCTGGCCCGGATTCGCGCTGACAGCTGGTGGAGCCCTCCCTCCGCCGGCGCGACCCGGATCAGGTTCGACGGGTCGCAGGCCTGCCGCCTGCCTCTCAGCCGCGCCTGCGGCGGCTCCCCGGGGGCGATCAGGCTAGGGCAGCAGCCGACCGGGCGCAAGCGGGATTGCGGAGACGAGGCAAGGCAGGCACCAGCCCCGCCATGGAGCTTCTCGGGCACGAGGCGGCGTGGGCGGCGTTCTCGCAGGCAGAGGCCGGCGGGCGCCTCCACCACGCCTGGCTGCTCGCCGGCCCGCGCGGCATGGGCAAGCGCGCCTTCGCCGACCGCGTGGCGCAACGCCTTCTCGGCGAGGGCAGTGGCGCGGCGCTGGTCGCGGCCGGGTCGCACCCCGATCTCCGCGTGCTCGCGCCCGACCCCGAGAAGCCCGCAAGCGGCATCCTTGTCGACCAGGTGCGGGCGCTCGGCCCCTTCCTGCGCAGCCACCCGGCGCTCGGCCGGCACCGGGTGGTCATCTTGGATGCCGCCGACGACCTCAACCTCAGCGCTGCCAATGCGCTGTTGAAGAGCCTCGAGGAGCCGGGCGAGGGTCTCGTCTTCCTGCTGGTCGCGCATGCTCCCGGGCGCCTGCCGGCGACCATCCGCTCCCGCTGCCGCCTGCTCCGCTTCCCTCCGCTGCCGGAACCCGCCGTGCGGTCGCTCCTGGCGATGCGCGCGCCCGAGCTGGCCGAGGCGGACCGGGCACGGCTTGCTGCCCTGAGCGGGGGGGCTCCCGGCGAGGCGCTGCGGCTTGCCGAGGCCGGCGCCGGTGCACTCCTCTCCGCGCTCGAGACCGAACCGCCCGAGCGCTTCGCCGAACGCTTCGCCGGCAAGGGCGGCGCGGAGGCCTTCGCGCTTCTCTGCGCGCTGGCACCGCGGGTTGCCGCCCTTGCGGCCCGGAGGCAGCCGGACCCGGAGCGGATCGCGCGCCATGCCGAGGTGGTCGCCCTCGCGCGGGACGCCATGCGCCCGGGCGAGGACCGGGTGATGATGGCCTGGGCGCTTGCGCTGGCCCTCGGTTCGGGCAAGGCGGCCGCATGAGCCGCTACTACGTCACCACCGCCATCAACTATCCCAACGGTGCGCCGCACATCGGCCACGCCTACGAGGCGGTCGCGACCGACTGGCTCGCCCGTTTCGCGCGGCTGGACGGCCGCGACGTCCGCTTCCTCACCGGGACCGACGAGCACGGGCTCAAGATCGCCCAGGCCGCCCGCGCCGCCGGCATCGACCCCCGCCGCTACGTGGACGGCATGGTGGAGCGCTTCGTCGCCATGGCCGACCGCCTCGCCATCTCGCGTGACCGCTTCATCCGCACGACCGACCCCGACCATGTGCGCGCGGCACAGGCGCTGTGGCAGCGCATGGCCGACGCCGGCGACCTCTACCTCGACCGCTACGCCGGCTGGTACTCGGTGCGCGACGAGGCCTTCTACGCCGAGGAGGAGACGATCGTTCAGCCAGACGGCACGCGCGTCGGCCCGACGGGCACGCCGGTTGCCTGGATGGAAGAGGAGAGCTGGTTCTTCCGCCTCTCGCGCTTCACGGAGCCCTTGCTCGATCTCTACGCGCGCCAGCCGGAATTCGTGCAGCCGGCAAGCCGCCTCAACGAGATGCGGGCGTTCGTCGAGAGGGGTCTCAAGGATCTCTCGGTCAGCCGGACGAGCTTCGACTGGGGGGTGCCAGTGCCGGGCGCGCCGGGGCATGTGATGTACGTGTGGGTGGATGCGCTCTCGAACTACCTCACCGGCGCTGGCTTTCCGGAGAGCGGCTACGAGCGCTGGTGGCCGGCCGACCTTCATGTCATCGGCAAGGACATCGTGCGGTTCCACGCCGTCTACTGGCCGGCCTTCCTCATGTCGGCGGGGCTGCCGCTCCCGGCGCGCATCTTCGGCCATGGCTTCGTGCTCTACCGGGGCGAGAAGATGTCGAAGTCGGCGGGCAACGTCGTCGAGCCGCTGGCGCTTGCCGAGCACTATGGGGTGGATCCGTTCCGCTTCTTCCTCCTGCGCGCCATCGCCTTCGGCCAGGACGGGGAGTGGAGCCACGAGGCCATTGTCGCGCGCGTGAACGCCGAGCTCGCCAACGATCTCGGCAACCTCGCCCAGCGCACGCTGTCGATGATCGCGAAGGCCGGAGGGCGCGTGCCGGCGCACGGAGAGGCCGGTCCGCAGGAGAAGGCGCTCGCCGAGAGGGCAGGGGCCCTGCTTTCCACCTGCCGCGCCGCGCACGCAGCCGTGCGCCCCGACCTCGCGCTCGAGGCGATCATGGACATGGTCGGCCATCTGAACCTCTACCTCTCCGAGCGGGCACCGTGGAGCCTGCGAAAGACCGACCCGGCCGCCGCCGACGGCGTGCTGCGGCACGCGGCGGAAGGGATCCGCCGCTGCGCCATCCTGCTCCAGCCGGCCATGCCCGAGCGCATGGCGCGCCTCCTCGACCTTCTCGGCGTGCCGGAAGACAGGCGCGAGTTCAAGGACCTGGACACGGACCTTCAGACAGGTGCGGAGCTTCCGGCACCGGTCGGGCTGTTCCCGCGGGTCGAGCCGCCTCAGCCCGAACGCGAGACGAGCCAGGCCGTGTAGCCGATGTAGGCGCCAAGCATCAGCGCACCTTCCCAGCGGACCACCTTGCGGTCGAGCGCGAGGAGGAACAGGAGCACGGCCGCGCCCACCATGACCGCGAGGTCGACTCCGAGCATCTCGGGCGGGAAGGGCGTGGGCGCGATAAGCCCGGTCAGCCCGCCGATCCCGAGGATGTTGTAGATGTTCGAGCCGAGCACGTTGCCGACGGCAATGTCGGTCTGGCGGCGGACGGCAGCGACGACCGAGGTGACGAGCTCCGGAAGCGAGGTGCCGACGGCCACCACGGTAAGGCCGATGACCGACTCCGACATCCCGAGCAGCCGCGCAAGGTCGACGGCAGCGGCCACCAGCACCCGCCCGCCGAGGATGATGATGGCGAGCCCGCCGACCGCCACGGCAGCTGCGAGAAGCGAGGCGAGAAGCCCCGCCGTGCGCGCCTGCCTGGGGGCGAGCCCCGGGTCGAGGCGGGCGACCGCTTCCTCCTTGTCGTAGGCGGCGGTGTGGCCTGAGGCCTCCACGCGCGCGACGTTGCGCTCCTGCGCATAGGCCCAGGCCATGTAGCCGACGAGGCCGATCACGAAGACAAGGCCGACCGGGCGGCTGAGGCCGAAGGTGTAGCCGGCTGCCGCGAACAGGAGCGACAGCGCGATCACCATGGAGCCGTCGCGCCGGAGCGCGGCCGACGAGACGGCAAGCGGCGCAAGCAGAGCGGAGAGACCCAGGATGAGCAGCACGTTCGCGATGTTGGAGCCGACGATGTTGCCAAGCGCGATGCCGGGCGCGCCCACCCGGGCGGCCTCGACCGAGGTCACGAGCTCGGGCGTCGAGGTGCCGAAGCCGACGAGGGTGAGGCCGATGAGGAGCGGCGAGACCCCAAGCCGCTCGGCGATGCGAACACTGCCCCGCACGAGAAGTTCCCCGCCAACGACGAGGAGGACGAGGCCTCCGGCAAGCGAGAGCAGGGCGGGAAGCATGCGAGGGTCCTTTCGCGGCCGCCTCCCTTGCCACGGGGCGCCCGCAGTGCAAGCGAAACCGGACAGGCGAGGTCGGCGATTGCAACCCGCGCGCCTTCCGCCCAGATGGGGGCCATGCTGATCGACAGCCACTGCCACCTGAACTACCCTGGCCTCGCCGAAGACGAGGCGGGCGTGGTCGCCCGCGCGCGGGCGGCGGGCGTGACGGCCATGATTTCCATCTCCACCCGCGAGGCCGAGTGGGCGGATGTCATCGCCGGCGCGGAACGCCACGCCGACGTGTTTGCAACCGTCGGCATCCACCCGCACGAGGCGGATGCGCACCCCGACACCGACACCGCCCGGCTGATCGCGGCGGCTGCCCACCCCCGCGTGATCGGGATCGGCGAGACGGGCCTCGACTACCACTACGACCGCTCGGACCGGGCGCGGCAGCGGGCGAGCTTCCGCGCCCATATCGCCGCCGCGCGCGAGACGGGCCTTCCGCTCGTCATCCACAGCCGCGAGGCCGAGGCCGACACGGTCGAAATGCTCGAAGAGGAAGCGGGGAAGGGGGCCTTTCCCTTCCTCCTCCATTGCTTCACAGGTTCGGCCTGGCTCGCGGGCCGAGCGCTCGCGCTCGGCGGCTTCATCTCCCTGTCCGGCATCGTCACCTTCCGCTCGGCCGGAAAGCTGCAGGACATCGCCCGCGAACTCCCGGCCGGGCGGCTGCTTGTCGAGACCGATGCGCCCTTCCTCGCGCCCGTTCCCTTCCGGGGGAAGGTCTGCGAGCCGGCGCATGTCGCGACCACCGCCCGGTTCGTGGCCGGCCTGCGCGACGAGACCAGCGACGAGCTGATGGCAAGAACCGCAGAGAACACACTCAAACTCTTCCGGAAGATGGCGGTCTGATGCGGGTGATCATGCTCGGCTGCGGCACGTCCTCGGGCGTGCCGCGCATCGGCGGCAACTGGGGTGCCTGCGATCCGACCAATCCTCGGAACCGGCGGCGGCGCGTCTCCATTCTCGTCGAGCACGGCGAGGAGCGCGTGCTCGTCGACACAAGCCCGGACCTGCGCGAGCAGCTTCTCGACGCCGGGGTCTCGCGACTGTCGGCCGTGTTCTACAGCCACGACCACGCCGACCACAGCCACGGCATCGACGATCTTCGGGGGGTGTTCCACGTCCAGCGCGCCCGCGTGGACTGCTACATGGACGAGGCGACCGCCGCCACGCTGACCCGCCGGTTCGACTATGTCTTCCACGGCCACGACGGCTACCCGGCAGTCGCAAGAGCCTGCGCGATGGGAGAGGCGCACCGCTTCGGCGCGCTCGTGGTGCGGCCGTTCCGGCAGCTGCACGGGCCGATCGAGAGCAACGGCTTCCGCTTCGAGGCCAGTGGCCATGCGATCGCCTATTCCACGGACATCTCGGGGATTCCCGAGGAAAGCTGGCCGCTCCTCAAGGGCCTTGACCTCTGGATCGTCGATGCGCTGCGGCGCGAGCCGCACCCCACCCACAGCCACCTGGCGCAGACGCTCTCCTGGATCGCGCGGGCCCGGCCGAAGGCCGCCTGGCTCACCCACATGGACCAGTCGATGGACCATGACGCGCTGCTTGCCGAGCTTCCCGAAGGCGTGACGCCGGGGTACGACGGGCGCGTGTGGGAGCCCGCGTGATGGCCTTCGCGCTTGTCTACCTCGTCCTCGTGCTGCTGCTCGTGGTGGGGCTCAACCGGGGATTCTTCGCCCGGCTCGGGTTCACGCGGACGCTCCAGCTGCTGCTCGTCTGGGGGGTGGTGTTCGCGGGCGGAGTGCTGGTGGTGCGGCTGCTGGGGCTGGCCTGACCCATAGGAGTACTTGACATAATGTAGATTATCAGACTTGCCGTGGCGCCAAGGGCAGGCCGCCTCGCCATGTCCCTTCGCCCCACCCCGCGCCCCCGCGTGACAAGCCCGCGCCCGACCCCCATAAGCAGCATGTGGACGCCCACGCCCTCATCGACATGCTGGTCGCGGCAACCGTGCTCGCCTTCCTGCTCGGCTTCGCCGCCCAGCGCCTGAGGCTTCCTCCCCTCGTCGGCTACATGCTCGCAGGCGTCGCCGTCGGCCCCCACACCCCCGGCTATGTGGGAGACATCGCGCTCGCCCAGCAGATGGCCGAGATCGGGGTCATCCTCCTCATGTTCGGGGTCGGCCTCAAGATCTCGCTTGCCGATCTCTGGGAGACGCGGCGCGTCGCGCTGCCCGGCGCCATCGTCCAGATGGCGACCGCCACCCTTCTGGGCCTTGCGGCCGGGCGGCTTCTCCTCGGCTTCGGCCTCAGGGAAAGCCTCGTCCTCGGAGTCTCGCTCTCGGTGGCGAGCACCGTCGTGCTGCTGCGCGCGCTCGAGGCCCGGCGGATGGTCGACTCATCTGCCGGCCGCCTCGTGATCGGCTGGCTCGTCGTCGAGGACATCGCCATCGTGCTCGCCATCGTCGCGCTGCCGGCGCTCGTCGCCTCCTTCGATGCCGAAGGCGCGATCCAGGGCCAGCTCGGGCTGACGCTTGCGCTCACCTTCCTCAAGATCGGCGCCTTCGTCGGCCTGATGGCGCTGGTCGGCTCGCGCGTCTTTCCCTGGCTCATCGTCCGCGTCGCCCATTCGCGCAGCCGCGAGCTGCTCTCGCTCGGCACGCTTGCGCTCTCGCTCGGGGTGGCCTGGGTTGCCTACACGGTGTTCGATGCCTCGTTCGCGCTCGGCGCCTTCCTCGCCGGTGTCGCGCTCAACGGCACCCGCCTTTCGGCAAGCGTGGCCGAGAACTCACTGCCGCTGCGGGACACCTTCGCCGTCCTCTTCTTCGTTGCCGTCGGCATGCTCTTCGACTGGCGGATCCTCCTCGACCGGCCCGGCGGCGTGCTCCTCGTGGTGGGCATCATCGTCATCGGCAAGGGGCTTGCCGCCTTCCTCATCGCCCGCGCGCTCGGCACCTCGCGCTCCGACTCCTTCTACGCCGCCGCCGCGCTGGCCCAGATCGGCGAATTCTCTTTCGTTCTCGCCGGCATGGGGCTTGCGCTCGGCGTGTTGTCCGCCGAGGCGCACGGCCTCGTGCTGGCGGCGGCCCTTCTCTCGATCCTCCTCAACCCCCTGCTCTTCCACCTCGCGGGCCGCGCCGCCCGGCGGGAAGAGGCCGCGGTGCCGGCATGAGCGCGCGCAAGGCAGGCGACATCGGGCGGCTGCTTGCCATCATTGCGCGGCTGCGCGCGCCCGGCGGCTGCCCGTGGGACAGGGCGCAGACCTTCGCCACCATCGCCCCCTACACCATCGAGGAGGCCTACGAGGTGGCCGACGCGATCGCCCGGGAGGACATGGCCGACCTCCGCGACGAGCTCGGCGACCTGCTCCTCCAGGTCGTCTTTCATGCGCGCATGGCCGAGGAGGCCGGGGCCTTCGCCTTCGCCGACGTGGTCGAGGCGATCTGCGCCAAGATGGAGCGCCGCCACCCGCACGTCTTCGGCAATGCCGCCGCCGCCACGCCCGAGGCCGTCGTGACTGCCTGGGAGGCCATCAAGGCGGCGGAACGGCCCCGCGCCTCGGCGCTCGATGGCGTGGCGAAAGCGCTTCCCGCGCTGCTCCGCGCCGACAAGCTCTCGCGCCGCGCCGCGCGGACCGGCTTCGACTGGCCCGATGCCGAAGGCGCAAAGGCCAAGCTCCTCGAGGAAATGGCCGAGCTCGAGGCCGCGGCCGACCCGGCCGCGCGCGCCGAGGAAGCCGGCGATCTCCTGTTCGCGGCGGTCAACTGGCTCCGGAAGCTCGGCGTGGAGCCCGAGGCAGCGCTGCGCGCGGCCTGCGACAAGTTCGAGGCGCGCTTCCGGGCAATCGAGACGGCGTCGGGCTTTGCCAGGCTTCCGCTTGCCGAGAAGGAACGGCTCTGGCAGGCAGCGAAGGGCGCCGGGGCGGCCGACGAGGATCAGAGCGCGCGGTAGCGGGCGCGCGCGCCCTCCCCCATCCGGACCGAGAGCTCGAGCATGCCGTCGGCCTCCGCCTCGGCCAGAACCTCGGCATGCGCGTGCAGCCAGGCGCGCCGCCGGCCATCGGAGGGGTGGAGCCTGATGGTCTCGGTGCGGGCGCCAGACGCAAGCGCGGCAGCGACGGCAGCGACGAGCCGGTCCACGCCCTCCCCCGTCGTGGCCGAGACGAGCAGCCGGTCCGGCCGCCCGGCAAGCGCGGATCGGGCCGCCTCGTCGAGGAGATCGGCCTTGTTGAGCACCTCGAGAAGGGGCGTGCCACCGTCGAGAACCCCGAGCGAGCGGAGCACGGCGCGCACGTCGTCGGCCTGCGCCTCGCTCTCGGGGTGGGCGACATCCCGCACATGAACCACGAGGTCCGCCTCGGTCACTTCCTCGAGCGTCGCCCGGAAGGCCGCGACCAGCTCGGTCGGGAGATCGGACACGAAGCCGACGGTGTCGGAGAGCACGGCCTCGCCCAACCCCGGCAGGCGAAGGCGCCGCATGGTGGGGTCGAGGGTGGCGAAGAGCAGATCCTCGGCAAGCACCGATGCGCCTGTCAGCCGGTTGAACAGGGTGGACTTGCCGGCGTTGGTGTAGCCGACGAGGGCGACGACCGGCACGGGCGCCTTCTTCCGCCGCGCCCGGTGCAGCCCGCGCGTGCGGCGCACTTCCTCCAGTTCCCGGCGGATCCGGGCGATCCGGTCCCGGAGGAGGCGGCGGTCCGCCTCGATCTGGGTCTCGCCCGGGCCGCCGAGGAAGCCGAAGCCGCCGCGCTGCCGCTCGAGGTGGGTCCAGGTGCGGACCAGCCGGCCCGCCTGGTACTCGAGGTGGGCAAGCTCCACCTGGAGCCGCCCCTCGGCGGTTGCCGCGCGCTCGCCGAAGATCTCGAGGATGAGTGTCGTCCGGTCGATGACCTTGGCACCCAGCGCTTCCTCGAGGTTCTTCTGCTGGACCGGAGTCACGCGCGCGTCGATGACCACGACTTCGGCGCCGTGCAGGCCAACGAGGGTGGCCAGCCGCTCGACCTGCCCCTTGCCGAGCAGGAGACCGGGACTTGCCGCGCGAAGCGGAACGACAAGGGCCTCGCGGATGTCGAGGCGGATGGCAGCGGCAAGGCCCGCGATCTCGGCCAGCCGCGCCTCCGGCGATCGGCCGGCAGGAGAAGCCTGGCGCCCCCTGAAGGCAGGGTGCACGACGATCGCGGGCGCACCGAAGCTGGTGCCGCGATCGGAGTCGAAGCCGCGCAGGATCCGGTTGCGGCGCCCCTCGAGCGCGCGGGCACCCTCCACGTCGGTCATGGCTGCGGCGGGAGGCTCAGTCCTCGTCGTCGGACTTCTCCGGCTCGAAGAGCTGCACCGGGACAGCGGGCATCACGGTCGAGATGGCGTGCTTGTAGACCAGCTGGGAATGGCCGTCGCGCCTGAGCAGCACCGAGAAGTTGTCGAACCAGGTGACCACGCCCTGCAGCTTCACGCCGTTGATCAGGAACATGGTGACGGGCGCCTTCTGCTTGCGGATGGCGTTCAGGAACACGTCCTGGAGGTTGTTGGCGCGGTCGGCCATGGGCACGTCCTCGTTCTTGGCGCCGGGCTGAATGGCCCGCCGCGGCTGCAACTTAGGGTGTGGTCGCCGCGGAGACAAGAAAGCCGGCGGGCTGCCGCCAGCAGGTCAGTCGCGAGCTGCGGACCCGCGCGCGCCCGAGACGGGCTCTTCCGTGGCCTCGCCCGGATCGGTCAGCCCGAGGGCCTTCAGCTTGCGGTGCAGCGCCGAGCGCTCCATGCCGATGAAGGCGGCCGTGCGCGAGATGTTGCCCGAGAATCGGCGGATCTGGACCCGCAGATACTCGCGCTCGAAGGCCTCGCGCGCCTCCCGGAGCGGCGTGCCCATGATCGACCGCGCCGCCTCGCCCGGCACGAGGCGCGCCGGCTCGGCGGTAATCTCGGGCGGCAGCATCGACAGGTCGAGCCGTTCCGCCGCCTGGACCGGGGCCATGATGAGCGTGCGCTCAATGACGTTGCGAAGCTGGCGCACGTTGCCCGGCCAGTCGTAGGCTTGGAGTGCAGCCACCGCGTCCTCGGCCAGCACCGGGGGCCGGATCCGCCGCTCGGCCGCGAGCCGGGCGAGGAAATACTCGGCAAGCACCGGGATGTCGGCGCGCCGCTCGGCGAGCGGCGGCATCCTGACCGGGACGACGTTGAGGCGGTAGTAGAGATCCTCGCGGAATCGCCCGGCGGCGATCTCCTTCGAGAGGTCGCGCGCGGTGGCCGAGACCACGCGGACATCGACGCGAATGTGCCGGGAGCCACCGACGCGCTGGAAGCTCTGGTCGGTCAGCACGCGCAGGATCTTGGCCTGGGTGGTCGCCGGCATGTCGGCCACCTCGTCGATGAAGAGAGTGCCGCCGTCGGCCTGCTCGAGGAGACCGGTCCGCACCAGTGCCCCGCCCTCCTCCCGGCCGAACAGCTCCTCCTCCACCCGCTCGGGGGCCATGCTGGCGGCGGCCACCACCACGAACGGCCGCGACGCGCGCGGCGACCACTGGTGGAGGAGGCGCGCGGCCGTCTCCTTGCCGCTGCCCGAGGGCCCGGTCACAAGCACGCGGCTTCCGGTCGCGGCGACGCGGCGGATGGTTGCGCGCACGGCGTTGATCGCCTGGCTGACCCCGGTGAGCTCGGTGTCGATCGGCGCGATCTGCCGGAGCTCGGCAAGCTCGCGCCGCAGCCGCTCGGTCTCGGTCGCCCGGGCGACGGCCTGGAGCAGCGTGTCGGCCTGGAACGGCTTCTCGAGAAAGTCCCAGGCGCCGCGCTTGATGGCTGCCACCGCCGTGTCGAGGTTCCCGTGGCCCGAGATGATGAGGACCGGGAGCGACGGGTCGAGCCGCTTCACCTCGTCGAGAAGCTCGAGGCCATCGAGCCGCGAGCCCTGCAGCCAGATGTCGAGCACGATAAGCGCCGGTCGCCGCTCGGCGATGAGGGCGAGCGCCTCGTCGCTGTTGCCGGCCACGCGCGGGCGGTAACCCTCGTCCTCCAGGATCCCGGAGACGAGGGCGCGGATGTCGGCCTCGTCATCGACCACCAGAACATCAAGCGACATCAGACGACTGGCTCCCTGGAAGCGGAAGAGGCCGTGGCTGGGGCCGGGGCCTCCCCGCCCGGACCGCGCCGCGCGGCCAGGGCGGCAAGATCGAACTCCATGCGCGCGACCGCACCCGGGCGGCCCGGCCGGGTTCCCGTACCCGAGACGAGTTCGAGCCGCCCGTGATGATCCTCGACGATGCGCTTGACGATCGCGAGACCGAGCCCCGTGCCCCTCCTGCGGGTGGTGACATAGGGCTCGAACAGGCGGTCGCGCAGCGCTTCCGGCACGCCGCAGCCGGTATCGGCGATCGTGACGGTCAGCCACCCGTCCCGCGCGGAGATGCTGACCCGGATCTCCTCCTCGCTCTCGCCTGCCCCGCCCGCGCCGGTGCCGATCGCCTCGATTGCGTTCTTGAGCAGGTTGGTGAAGGCCTGGCCGAGCTGGCGTCGGTCGCACACCACCGGCGGAAGGTCGGGCGCGACGTCGAGCCGGAAGCGGATCGCGGGTGCCGCCACCTCGGCAAGGAAGATCGCCTGCCGCGCGATCTCGGCGAGGTTCTCCTCGCGGAAGGTGGGGCCCGGCATGCGGGCGAACGCCGAGAACTCGTCGACCATCCGCCGGAGATCCTCGACCTGGCGGATGATCGTCGCCGTCAGTGCATCGAAGGTCTCGCGGCCGTCGTTCACCTGCGGGGCGAACCGGCGCTGGAGCCGCTCGGCCGACAGCACGATGGGGGTGAGCGGGTTCTTGATCTCGTGGGCGATCCGGCGCGCGACATCCGCCCAGGCGGCGCGGCGCTGGTCGGCGAGCTGCTGGGTGATGTCGTCGAAGGTGAGGATGTAGCCGCTTTCCTCCCCCGGGTCGGCGGTAAGCCTCACGGCCAGCGTCTGCGTCTGCTGGCCGGCGGTCTCGCGCGTCACCTCGCCGTCGACAGTGCCGTCGCTGCGCGCCCGCTCAAGGAGATGGGCGAAGGCCGGAACCGCCTCGGCCAGCGGCCGGCCGACGAGCGCGTCGCTGTCGAGCAAGAGCTGCGCCGAGCGGTTCGCAAGCCGGATCAGGCTGTCGGCATCGATCGCCAGCACGCCGGCCGAGACGCCGGACAGGATGGCCTCGAGCACCCGCCGTCGGCTCTCCGCATCTTCCGAGGCCGCGCGCAGCGCCGTCTGCTGCGCCTTGATCTGGGCCGTCATCCGGTTGAACGCGCGCGCGAGCATCCGCATCTCCTCGCCGCCGCCCGCGGGTTCCACCCTGGCGTCGAAGTCGCCTTTGCCGATCCGCTCGGCGGCCTCGGCCATCCTGACAAGGGGGGCGACCAGCCGGGTCGCAAGCCACAGCGCCAGCCAGATGGCGATGGCGACGATGAGGAGCGAGACGAAGACGAGGATGAGGTTGAAGCGCCACTGGAGGATTCGGCTGCGCTCGGTCAGCTCGGTGTAGTCGCTGAGCGCGCTTTGGGTGCGCGCCACCTGCTCCAGCACCCGGGCCTCCACCTTCCGGCTCACGTAGACGAACCGCGGCGCCGGCCCCGGGATCCGGACCACGGCCTCCACCCGGTCGCGCGGGGCCCCGATCACCTGCGCACGGCCTGGCCCCAGCCCGGCCAGATCGAGGCCCTTCAGCCGCTCGGCAAGCGGCGGGCCGGCGAGCGCGGTCTCGGCGAGGATGCGCGGGCTGCCATTGGCCAGTTCGAAGACGACCGCCTCCGAAAGGTCGCGGGCCGCAACCTGGAAGGCGAGCCCCTCGGCAAAGCGCGCGGACGGGAGGCCGAACTCCGCCGCATAGCCGCCGACGTCGTTCGCCATGGCGAGGATGTCGTCGAGGATGCGGGCCTTGTTCTCCTGGACATAGGCCTGGGCGACCTGGTCGGCGTTGTCGAGGACGGTGCGCGCCCGCTCGGAGAACCAGAACTGGACGCCATACTGGAAGAGGAGCGAGGCGAAGACCACGACCAGCACGGTGGGTACCGCCGCCAGCGCCGCGAACAGGGCCACGAGGCGGACATGGAGGTTGGCGCCCGCAATGCCGGCCCGCCGGTTCGCGAGCAGCAGCGCCACCCGGCGGGCAATGAGCACCAGAAGCCCGATGAGCGGTACGAGGTTGATGACGAGAAGCGCCGTCACGGCCGGCGGCGAGAGCCCGGTTGCTGGCACCTGCCCGCCTGTGAGCAGCGCGTAGGACCCCACCCCGATCGCCAGCACCAGGGCAGCCAGCAGCAGCTCGAGCAGCGCCACGCGCCGCGGGTTCGCGAACAGCCGCGCAAGCGGCCCCCGCCGGTCTGGCTCGACGATGGTCACGCGCACCGCCTAGCAGAGCGACGTGGCGGATGGAACACAGGAACCTTCCACAGCGTTGCAGGAGAGCGACAAGGGGCGTCAGGGCCGCAGCGGCTTGGGGTCAACGCCCCGGTCGGTCAGCATCCTGCGCAGCGTGTTGCGGTTGACCCCGAGAAGGCGCGCGGCGCGGAGCTGGTTCCCGCCGGTCAGCAGCAGGGCCGCCTCGAGAAGCGGCCGTTCGAACTCCGCGAGCAGCCGGTCATAGAGGCCATCCGGCGGCAGCTCGCCCCGCCCGACGACGTGCGCCTCGAGCCAGCGCGCCACCACGCTCTCGAACGACGCGCCGGCCAGACGCGCCGAGTCGGGCACAATCTCGGCGGAAGCGGCGGGTTCCGCGCCCGAAGCCCGGTCCCACGCGCTATCGAGGTAGAGCGTGCAGGCCGCCGCCGTCACCACGTCCTCGCGGACCAGCGCGGCAAGGCGGCGCATCGCGTTCTCGAGTTCGCGGACGTTGCCGGGCCACGGCCGCTCCTTGAGCCAGGCGATGGCGGAGGGGTCGAGGGTCTTCGCCGGCAGCCCCTCGCGTGCCGCCCGGTCGAGGAAGTGGGCGGCAAGCTCCGGAATGTCCTCCACGCGGGCGCGAAGCGGCGGCAGGCGGATGGGCACGACGTTCAGCCGGTAGAAGAGGTCCTCGCGGAAGAGGCCCGCCTCGATCAGCCGCCGCAGGTCCTTGTGGGTGGCGGCCACGATCCGGACGTCGGTCCGGATGGGGCGCGTGCCGCCAACGGTCGTGAACTCGCCCGACTGGAGCACGCGCAGGAGCCGGGTCTGGGCGTCGGCAGGCATGTCGCCGATTTCGTCAAGAAAGAGGGTACCGCCCTGGGCCTGCTCGAACCGCCCGGACATCCGGGTCTGGGCGCCGGTGAAGGCGCCGCGCTCGTGGCCGAACAGCTCGGTCTCGATAAGCTCGCGCGGGATCGCCGCCATGTTGATGGCGACGAACGGCCCGGCCCGGCGCGGCCCCAGCTCGTGGAGCGCGCGCGCGACCAGCTCCTTGCCGGTGCCCGACTCGCCCAGCACCATCACCGTAAGGTCGGTCGGGACCACCCGGGCAATGGTGCGATAGACCTCCTGCATTGCCGGCGACCGCCCGATCATCGGCAGGGTCTCGGCGGGAAGCACGGGCCGGACAGCTGCGCCGCTGCGCTTGCGCCCCTCGAGCGCGCTCTTCACCGCCCGCGCCAGCTCATTGAGATCGAAGGGCTTCGGGAGATACTCGAACGCCCCCTTCTCGGTTGCCTTCACGGCGGTCGAGAGGGTGTTCTGCGCGCTCATCACGATGACGGGAAGGTCCGGCCGCCGCTCGGCCACCAGCGGCAGGAGGTCGAGCCCGTCGGCGTCGGGCAGGAGGACGTCGGTCACCATCACGTCACCCACCCCTGCCTCCACGAGCTTCCAGAGCCCCGCCGCCGAATCGGCGGTGCGGACGGAGAGCCCGGCGCGAACCAGGGCCTGGCGCACCACGGTGCGGATGCCGGCATCGTCATCGACGACGATGACCGTGCCGGCGGGGGCGGACTCGGGCGGTGTCATCACGCGGTCTCGGCTGCGAGCGGAGGAACCGCCGCCGGCTCCTGCACCACGGGCAGCCGCACCCGGAAGATGGTGCGCCCGTCGCGGCGCTCGAACTCGACGACCCCGCCATGGTCACCGACCACCTTGGCAACCAGCGCAAGCCCGAGCCCCGTGCCGCCGCGCTTGCCGGTGACGAACGGCTCGAAGAGATGGTCCGCGACGTGCGGCGGCGGGCCGTCGCCCTCGTCGATGACGGCGATTTCGAGCGGCAGCGAGACCCGGCCGCTGCTGCCGGCCGGCCGCACGCGGATTCCCGTGCGGTAGGCGGTGCGCAGCGTGATGGTGCCGCCCGGCGGCGAGGCCTCGACCGCATTCTTGACGAGGTTCAGCATGGCCTGGACCAGCCGGTCCCGGTCTCCGAGCACCGGGGGAAGCGACGGGTCGTAGGTCTCGGCGAAGACATGGTCGCGGCCGAAGCCTGTCTCGGCCAGGCGGCGCACATGCGAGAGGATGGCGTGGATGTTCTCCGGCGCGAACCGGCGGGGGCGCTCGTCGGTGAAGCCCTCCATGCGGTCGATGAGCGCGCGCACCCGGTCCGCCTCGGTCACGATGAGGTCGGCAAGCTCGCGGGCCTCGGGGTCATCGGTCTCCTGGAGCAGCTGGGCCGCCCCGCGGATGCCCGAGAGCGGGTTCTTGATCTCGTGCGCGAGCATTGCCGCGGCGCCGACCGCCGTGCGGGCCGCTGCCGACTGGCCCATCTGCCGCTCGACGAGCGCGGTGACCGCCCGCGGCTGGAAGCTGACCGTCAGCCACCGGCCGGGGAGCTGTGCCTGGCCGACGAGGAGGTCGCACGAGACCTCCCGCCCGATCGCGAACGCGACCGGCACGTCATAGGCCTGCACGCCCTGGCCGGTGCGGCGTGCCTCGTCGATGAGCGTGACGACCGGGCTTCCTTCCGCGAACAGCCCGCGCCAGCCCCGCTCCACGAGATGGGCCTGGGAGAGGTTGAGGAAGGCCTCGGCGGCTGCGTTGGCGAGAAGGACGCCGCCCTCGCCGTCGAGGAGCAGGGTCGGCGACGGGAGCGCGTTCAGAAGCTCGACCGCGGACGGCACCGGTGGTCCGGCATCGCCCATGGCTCAGGCCGCGAGCGGAAGCGACGCGCCTTCGCCGCGCGCGAGCTGCGCGTCGAAGAAGCGGCGCACTTCCGAGACGACCTCCGCGGGCTCGCCGATCTGGTTCACCCGGTTGCGGAAGTCCGCAGAGCCGGGCAGGCCCTTCGTATACCAGCCGAGGTGCTTCCTCGCGATTCCCACACCGGCCGCAGCGCCATAGTGGCAGAGCATGGCATCATAATGCGCGAGCACGAGGTCGCGAAGACCGGCGAGGTCGGGTGCGAATGTCTGCGGGGACCCGGCGAGGTCGGCCATCACCTCGGCAAGCAGCCAGGGCCGGCCGTATGCGCCGCGGCCGATCATCACCCCGTCCGCGCCGGAGGCGGCAAGCGCCGCGCGCGCCGCCGCCGGCGAGGTGATGTCGCCGTTCACGATGACCGGCACCGAGACGGCGGCCTTGACGCGGGCCACGAACGCCCAGTCGGCCGCGCCCGCGTACATCTGGTTGCGCGTGCGGCCGTGGACGGTGATCATCCGCACTCCGAGATCCTCGGCAATCCGGGCAAGCTCGGGCGCGTTCAGGCTGTCGTGGCACCAGCCCATGCGCATCTTGAGCGTGACGGGCACCGAAACGGCACGGACCGTTGCTTCGATGATCCGCGCGGCAAGCCGCAGGTCGCGCATGAGGTGCGAGCCGGCGTGGCCGTTCACCACCTTCTTCACCGGGCAGCCCATGTTGATGTCGATGATGGCGGCGCCCCGCGCCTCGTTGAGCTTCGCGGCCTCGGCCATCACCCGCGGTTCGCAGCCGGCGAGCTGCATGGAGACCGGCTCTTCCGAGGGGTCCCAGTCCGCCTTGGCAAGCGACTGGCGCGTCGCGCGCACCATCGCTTCCGAGGCGATCATCTCGGTGACGGTGAGGCCGGCACCGAAGCGCTTCACCAGCGTGCGGAAGGGCCGGTCGGTCACGCCGGTCATCGGCGCGAGGATGACCGGCGAGGCGAGCGTCACCGGGCCGACGCGGAGCGGGCCACGGAGGGGAGAGGGTGCGTGCATCGACCTGCCCAAAAAACGGGCACTCCGCTTACGGTGTTTCGGGCTTTGCGGCAAGCGCTGGCGCTCCTATGGGCGGGCCCATGGAGATGGGTCGGACGCCCGAGCGAGGCGGGAGCGGAGCGCACGGGCCCGCTCTGCGCGCGGCGGCGGTGATCGTGGCCGCCGGCCAGGGGCTCCGCGCCGGTGGCGGCGTGCCCAAGCAGTACCGGCCGCTTCTCGGCCGGCCGATGCTCGCCCATGCGGTCTCCGCCTTCCGCCAGCACCCGGCCGTGGACCGGGTGCTCGTGGCGATCGCGCCCGGCGAGGAGGAACGGGCGCGGGCAGCGATCGGCGCGACAGATGTCGAGACGGCGGTGGGCGGAGCCACGCGGCAGGAGTCGGTCAGGGCCGGGCTGGAGCGGCTCGCCGAGGCCCAGGCGCCGGACCATGTGCTCATCCACGATGCCGCTCGCCCCTTCGCGCCGCCTGCCGTGATCGACCGCGTGCTCGCAGCACTCGCCGACTGGCCGGGCGCCTGCCCCGCCCTGCCCGTCGTCGACAGCCTCCGCACCGGCGACCGGCTGGTCGACGGCGAGGTGGACCGCGCGCGGCTCCACCGGGTCCAGACGCCGCAGGGCTTCCGCTTCCGCGAGATCCTTGCCGCTCACCGCGCCGCCGCCGCCCAAGGGCTTGCGGCAACCGACGACGTGGCCATCGCCCGGGCGGCAGGGCTTGACGTGGCGCTGGTCGAAGGGGACGAGCGGGCCATGAAGGTGACGGACGCCGCCGATTTCGCCCGCGCCGAGGCGCTCGTCGCCCGCATCCCGGCCACGGGCACGGGGTTCGACGTGCACCGCTTCGGCCCCGGCGACCACGTCTGGCTCTGCGGGGTGAAGGTGCCGCACGCGGCCGGCCTCGTCGGCCATTCGGATGCCGACGTCGGGCTCCATGCCTTGACCGACGCGGTGCTGGGGGCAATCGGCGCGGGCGACATCGGCCAGCACTTCCCGCCGTCGGACCCGCAGTGGAAGGGCGCCTCCTCCGACCGGTTCCTCGCCCACGCCGCCGCGCTGGTTGCGGCGCGCGGCGGGCGCATCGCCCATGTGGACGTGACCCTCATTGCCGAGGCGCCGAAGGTCGGGCCGCACCGGGCGGCGATGGTCGCGCGCATCGGCGAGATCCTGGCCGCGCACGCGCCGCTGGTCTCGGTCAAGGCCACCACCACCGAAGGCCTCGGCTTTGCCGGCCGCCGGGAAGGCATCGCGGCGCAGGCTTCGGCGACCGTCCTTTTGCCGCAGGAGCCCGCATGATCGACTCCGAGGTCCGGGCGCTCGCCGAGCGCGTGGTGGCCGAGAACCGGGCGGCCGGCAGGCGGATCGCGCTTGCCGAAAGCTGCACGGGCGGCCTTGCCGCCGGCGCAATCACTGCGGTGCCCGGTGCCTCCGACGTGTTCGACCGCGCCTTCGTCACCTATTCGAACGAGGCCAAGGTCGAGATGCTCGGCGTCTCGGAGGAGATCCTCGCAACGCTCGGCGCCGTCTCGGAAGCGACCGCCTGGGCGATGGCAGCCGGCGCCATCGAGCGCAGCCGGGCCGATATCGCCGTCTCCATCTCCGGCATTGCCGGGCCGGGCGGGGGGAGCGAGAAGAAGCCGGTGGGGACGGTCGTCTTCGCCCGCGCCCGGCGGGGGCCGGGGGGAGGCGTGGCCGAAGGCGAGCATCTCGCCGACGTCCACGAGATGGGTGACCTCGGCCGCGACGAGATCCGCCGCCAGGCGGTGCTCATTGCGCTGCGGCTGCTGCTCCCGTGAGGGGCGCGCCGTAGAGCTTGCGCGCGCGGGCCTCGAAGGCGGCCACCATGTGGCGGAAGGCCTCGTGGAACACGGCGCCCGCCAGCCGCTCGAACAGCCGCGAGCGGAAGCTGAAGTCGACCGCGAACCGGACCCGCGTGCCCTCCCCTTCCGGCTCGAAGATCCAGTCGTTCGAGAGGTGCCGGAGAGGTCCGCTCACATAGTCCACGTGGATGGCGCGGGGGCGGTCGAGCGTGACCCGGCTCGTGAACGTCTCGCGGATGGCGCGGAAGCCGACCGACATGTCGGCCACCATCAGCGTCTCGCTCCGCTCGCGGATGCGGGTCGCCGCCACCCATGGCAGGAACTGCGGGTAGGCACCGACGTCGGCGACGAGGTCGAACAGCTGCGCGGGCGTGTAGGGGAGGAAGCGCTCCTCCCGGTGGCTAGGCAAGGGCTTTGGCCCGGGCCAGCCGGGCCTCCCGGGCGGCCTTCAGGCGCGCGAAGTCCTCCCCGGCATGGTGGCTCGAGCGCGTGAGCGGGCTTGCCGCGACCAGCAGGAAGCCCTTGGCCTCGGCGACCGTGCGGTAGGCCGCAAAGGTGGCCGGAGGCACGAACTCCACGACCGGCGCATGGCGCGGGGTGGGCTGGAGATACTGGCCGATGGTCAGGAAATCCACTCCGGCCGAACGCATGTCGTCCATCACCTGGTGCATCTCGAGGCGCTGCTCGCCGAGCCCCACCATCAGCCCCGACTTGGTGAAGAGCGACGGGTCGAGCGTCTTCACCCGCTCGAGAAGCCGCAGCGAGTGGTAGTAGCGCGCGCCGGGGCGTATGGTGGGATAGAGCCGCGGCACCGTCTCGAGGTTGTGGTTGTAGACGTCGGGCCGGGCGGCGACGATCGCCTCGACGGCGGCGTCCGCCTTGTTGCGGAAGTCGGGAGTCAAAATCTCGATGGTGGTCGAAGGGCTCCGCGCGCGGATGGCCTCGATCACCTTCACGAACTGCGAGGCGCCGCCGTCGGGCAGGTCGTCCCGGTCGACCGAAGTCACGACGATGTGGGACAGGCCGAGCTCGGCAGCCGCTTCCGCCACGTGCACCGGCTCCAGCGGGTCGACTGGACCGGGCATCCCCGTCTTCACGTTGCAGAAGGCGCAGGCCCGGGTGCAGGTGTCCCCGAGGATCATGACGGTTGCGTGCCGCTGCTGCCAGCACTCCCCGATGTTGGGGCAGGCGGCTTCCTCGCACACGGTGTGGAGCCCGAGCCGGCGCATGAGGGCCTTCGTCTCCCGGAAGGCGGAGGACGTGGGCGCCCGGACCCGCAGCCACTCGGGCTTGCGGGCAATGCGGAGCGGCGTGGACTCGTTCATGCCCCGCACTTAGGCCCGGCCGCGCTTACGCACAATTGCGACTCCGTGGCACGCGCGGGAGGGCACCGGCCGAGCGCCCCCCTGCCCTCAGAGGCCGTGGAAGGTCGCGAACGCCTCGAGCGGCGCGCGCTCCGAGCGGAAGCCGTTCGCCGGGTCGTCCGGGTCCCGGTGGCCGATGGCCATGCCGCAGAAGAGCATCCGCTCCTCCGGCAGCTTCAGGAAGGCGCGGATGGTCTCGGGGTAGAGCGCCCAGCATTCCTGCGGGCAGGAGTCGAGCCCTTCCTCGCGCAGGAGCAGCATCACCGTCTGAAGATACATGCCAAGGTCCGACCACTGCGGAGGGCCCATGGTCTTCGCAACCGAGCAGAAGAGCGCGACGGGCGCGCCGAAGAACTGGAAGTTCCGCGCGAACCACATGAGGCGCTTGGCCTTCTCCTCGCGTGGAATGCCGAGCGCGCCGTAGAGCGCTTCGCCCACCTGGAAGCGGTAGTCGCGGTACGGGCTCGGCAGCACCTTCGGGTAGATGTCATACTCGGTCGGCTCGCCCGCCGGGGCCTCCATCACCCGCTTCGCCATGATCGCCTTGAGCTCGGCGAGCGGCTCGCCCGCCACCACGTCGATGTGCCAGGGCTGGAGGTTGCCGCCCGAGGGCGCCCGCGCGGCGGCTTCGACCACCCGGCGGATGACCGCCGGGTCGACCGGCGTGGGCAGGAACCCGCGCACCGACTGGCGCGTTGCGACCGCTTCGCTCACCTTCATCGAATTCTCCCGCAGGTTGTGAGGCGGGGGGCGATTGCCTAGAAGGCCCCCGTGCTGTCCAGCCTCCCCAATCTGCTGACGCTCTCGCGAATCCTTGCCGTCCCGCTCTTCGTGCTGCTCATGTGGGAAGGCAACTGGATCACCTATCTCCTTGCTTTCCTTCTCTTCTGCGTGGCCGGAGTGACCGACTACATCGACGGCTACCTGGCCCGGGCCCGCGGCACGGTCTCGAAGCTCGGCATCTTCCTCGACCCCATTGCCGACAAGATCATGGTGGCAAGCGTCATCGTGATGCTCATCCACAACGACGCCATCAAGGGCTGGACCATGCTGCCCGCGCTCGTCATCATCCTGCGCGAGATCGCCGTCTCGGGCCTGCGCGAGTTCCTGGCCGGGCTCTCGGTCTCGCTCCCTGTCTCGAAGCTCGCCAAGTGGAAGACAGCCATCCAGATGGTGGCGCTCGGTGCGCTGCTCCTCGGCCAGTTCAGCCCGCGCTTCCTCCCCTGGCTTCCGGTCCACGAGGTGGGCGTTGCCGCCCTGTTCCTGGCCGCCGGCCTCACCCTCGTCACCGGCTGGGACTATCTCCGCGCCGGCCTCCGGCACATGGACTAGGGCATGACCGTCCGCCTGCTCTACTTCGCCTGGGTCCGGGAGATGGTGGGGGCCGAGGCCGAGCAGCTGCCGCTTGCCGAACCCTTGCCTCTGGGCGAGCTCGTCGCGCGGTTGCGGGCGCGAAGCGAAGGCCACGCGCGCGCGCTTGCCGAGCCGGCGCGGCTGCGCGCCGCCGTCAACCAGGACTTCGCCGGCTGGGACGCGCTGGTCCGCCCCGGGGACGAGGTGGCGCTCTTCCCGCCAGTCACGGGGGGCTGATGTTCGAGGCCGAGGTCCGCCGCGCGCCCTTCGACGTGGCCGCCGCCCATGCCCGCCTCTCGGCGCTCGGGCCGGGCGTGGGCGCGGTCGTGCTCTTCACCGGCCAGGTGCGCGACGAGCCGCTGTTCCTCGAGCACTATCCGGGCATGGCCGAGCGGCAGATGGCCGCCCGCATCGCCGAGGCCCGCGCCCGCTGGCCGCTTCTGGGGGCGCTTGCCATCCACCGCTTCGGCGCGCTTGACGTCGGCGAGCTCATCGTCCTCGTCGGTACCGCGAGCGCGCACCGCGCTGCCGCCTTCGAGTCGGCAGCCTTCCTCATGGACTGGCTCAAGACGTCCGCCCCCTTCTGGAAGCGCGGGCGGGCCGGCTGGGTGGAGGCCAGGGCGAGCGACGACGCGGCCGCCCGGCGCTGGCTTCCGAGCAAAGGCGAAGGCTGATGGCCATCACCCTCTACCAGTTCGAGATCTCGCCCTTTGCCGACAAGGTCCGCCGGGCGCTCCGGTGGAAGGGGCTGGCCTTCGAGGTCGTCGAGGTCCTCGTCTCGAAGCGCAACGCCCACCGCCGCGTCTCGCCCACCGGCAAGTTCCCGGCGCTGGTGCACGACGGGCGCACCATCGTCGATTCGACCGACATCCTCCGCTACCTCGACGAAGCCTTCCCCCAGCCGCGGCTCCAGCCCGACGCGCCGCGGGACCGGGCGCTCGCCACGCTCCTCGAGGACTGGGCCGACGAAAGCCTCTACTTCTACGACCTCACCATGCGCCCCTGGCCGCAGAACCGGCAGTGGTTCGTGGACGACCTGCTTGCCCACGAGACGGGCCTCGCGCGCGGCCTTCTTGCCCGTGCGATTCCCGGCGCGATCGCCAGGGTCGCCCGCGCCCAGGGGCTCGGGCGGAAGGCCGAGGCGACCGTGGTGGCCGACCTCGCCGCGCTCTACGATGCGCTCGAGGCATGGCTCGAGGGTGCGGACTGGCTCGCCGGCCCGCGGCTGTCGAACGCTGACCTCGCTGTCCGCGTGATGGTGAACGTGCTTGACCGCACCCGCGAGGGCCGGGCGCTGCGCGCCGCGCGCCCGCGGCTCGACGCCTGGTGCCGGCGCGTCGATGCTGCGGCACCTCCGGAGGGCGTCTCCGTCACGCCAGAAGGATGACCTTCCCCATCGCCTTGCGGTCCATCAGCATCCGGATCGCCCTGCCGCCCTCGGCCAGCGGCAGCCGGGCGCAGATGTGGGGCCGGAGCTTCCCTTCCGCGAACCAGCGCACCAGCTCCGCCATGTTGGCGGCGTGCACGTCGGGCTCGTGCATGGTGAACGCGCCCCAGAAGACCCCCACGATCGCCGCGCCCTTGATGAGGGGCAGGTTGAGCGGAAGCTTCGGGATCTCCCCCGCCGCGAACCCGACCACGAGGTAGCGCCCGTT
Source organism: Thermaurantiacus tibetensis (assembly GCF_015354055.1). GTDB lineage: Bacteria > Pseudomonadota > Alphaproteobacteria > Sphingomonadales > Sphingomonadaceae > Thermaurantiacus > Thermaurantiacus tibetensis. The sequence goes on along the minus strand of NZ_JACHTM010000001.1, from coordinate 744,868 downwards.
CCAGGGAATGGAGCGGAAGGCCGGCTCGGCGTAGCGGTCGCCCACCGGGTCGTAGATGACGTCCGCGCCCCGGCCGCCGGTCAGCGCCTTCACCCGCTCCTTCAGATCCTCGGTGTCGTAGTTGATGCCCTCATCAGCGCCGTGGGCGCGGGCAAGCTCCAGCTTCTCGGCAGTCGAGGCGGCGGCGATGACGCGCGCGCCCATCAGCTTGCCGAGCTCGACCGCAGCAAGCCCCACGCCCCCCGCCGCTCCCAGCACGAGGAGGGTCTCCCCGGCCTTCAGCTGCGCCCGCTGCTTCAGCGCGTGGTGCGAGGTGCCGTAGGTCATGGTGACGCCGGCCGCGAGATCCATCGGCATCCCCTCGGGCACGGGCACGCACTGGTGCTCGGCGGCCAGGAGCTTCTCGGCGAAGGCGCCCGTGCCCGTCATCGCGATCACGCGGTCGCCGGGGCGGACGCGCGACACCCCCTCCCCCACCGCCTCGACCACTCCGGCCGCCTCCCCGCCCGGCACGAACGGCAGCGCCGGCTTGAACTGGTAAAGGTTGCGGATGATGAGGGTCTCCGGAAAGTTGACCCCCGCCGCCTCGACCCTGAGCAGAACCTGCCCCTTGCCGGGCACGGGGTCGGGCAGCTCCTGCCATTCGAGGAGCTCGGGCTCACCGTGACGCGTGCAGACCAGGGCTTTCATGCGTGCCTCCCTTCGCTATGGGGATAGGCAAGCGGGAGAGTGTGGGCAATGGGCAGCGGATTGCCGGGGATCGCGGTGTTCGGGGCGGGGCTCGTCGGAGCCTATGTCGGCGCTCGGCTTGCGCCCCACGCCCGGGTCACGCTCGTCGGCCGGCCGGCGCTGGTCGGGAAGGCGGCCGAGGGCCTGCGCGTCTCCGACGTGGACGGCTTCGATCTCATCGTGACGCCCGGCGACATCGAGGCGACGACCGACCCGGCGGGCCTCGCCGAGGCCGACCTCGTGCTCGTCACCGTCAAGTCCGCGGCAACCGAGGAGGCCGCCGCGGCGATCGCCGCCCATGCCCCGGCGCGCGCGGTCGTCGTCTCGCTCCAGAACGGGGTCTCCAACGCCGAGGTGCTCCGCGCGGCCCTGCCCGGGCGCACCGTCCTTGCCGGCATGGTGCCGTTCAACGTCGCCGAGCCGGAGCCGGGACGCTTCCACCGCGGCACCGGCGTCGGCGGGCTCACGGTCGAGGCCCACCCCGACCTCGAGCCCTTCCTCGAGCGGTTCGCGGCCGCGGGCGTGCCCATCGGCGAGACCGACAACATCCTCGGCGTGCTGTGGGGCAAGCTCCTCGTCAACCTCAACAACGCGGTCAACGCGCTCTCGGGCGCGAGCCTCATGGAGGAGCTGCGCCAGCGCGGCTACCGGCAGGCCTGGGCCATGGCCATGCGCGAGGCGATGGCGCTTGCGAAGCGTGCCGGGATCCGGCTGGTTGATCCGCTACCCATGCCGCTCGAGCTCATGCCGGCCATCATGAGCCTGCCCGACCGGCTCTATTTCTACGTCGCCGCCCAGGCCGGCGGCGGCAGGACGCGCGTCGACCCGCACGCCCGCTCGTCGATGGCCGACGATCTCGCGAAGGGCCGGCGGACGGAAGTGGACTATCTGAACGGCGAGGTGGTCCGGCTGGCTGCAAGGCTCGGCCGGCGGGCGCCGGTCAATGCCCGCATGGTGGAGCTGGTGCGGGCAGCCGAGGCGGGCGCTGCGCCGCTGTCTGCCGCCGCGCTCCTCGCCACGCTCAAGGAAGCGGCGCGGGCGCGCTGAGTCGCCCGCTCAGGCGGCAAGCGCGAGTTCGGTCGCCTCGAGGATGGCGCGCTTGGCGTCGAGCTCGGCCGCCTCGTGGGCGCCGCCGATCACGCGCGAGGGGATGCCGCGGGCGAGCAGCGCCTCGTGCAGGCTGCGCTCGGGCAACTGGCCGGCGCAGACGATGACCGTGTCCACGTCGAACAGCACCGGCTCGCCGTTGACGAGGGTGTGGAGCCCCGCGTCGTCGATGCGGACGTAGGTGACGCCCCCCAGCATCTTCACGCCACGACGGGCAAGGGTCAGCCGGTGGGTCCAGCCGGTCGTCCGGCCGAGCGAGCGGCCGAGCGGCCCCTCCTTGCGCTGGAGCATCACGACCTCGCGGTCGGCCTTCGCCACCTGCGGCTGGAGGCCGGTGACGCCGCCCGGCGGGTGGTTGGCGAAGTCGAGCCCCCATTCCTTCTGGAAGGTGGCGACGTCGAGCGCAGCCGAAGGCCCGGCGTGGGTGATGAACTCGGCAACGTCGAAGCCGATGCCGCCAGCCCCCATGATGGCGATCTTCCGGCCCACCGGCTTCCGGCCGAGGAGGACGTCGATGTAGCCGACCACCTTGGGGTGATCGATGCCGGGAACGTCCGGCACGCGCGGGGTGATGCCGGTGGCCACCACCACCTCGTCGAAGCCCTCTTCCGCCAGCATGTCGGCCGTGGCGCGCGTGCGGAGGCGGAGGTCGATGCCGAGAAGGTCGATCCGGCGGCGGAAGTAGCGCAGGGTCTCCTCGAACTCCTCCTTGCCGGGGATGCGCTTGGCCAGGTTGAACTGGCCGCCGATCTCGCCCGCGGCCTCGAAGAGGGTCACCCTGTGGCCGCGCGCGGCAAGCTCGGTCGCGCAGGCGAGGCCCGCCGGACCGGCGCCCACGACGGCAAGACGGCGTGGCCGCTCGGCCGGCCTGGGCACCAGGAGGGTCTCGTGGCAGGCGCGCGGGTTGACGAGGCAGCTCGTCAGCTTGCCCATGAAGGTGTGGTCGAGGCAGGCCTGGTTGCAGGCGATGCAGGTGTTGATCTCGTCCTCGCGGCCGTCGCGCGCCTTAAGGACGAGCTCGGGGTCGGCGAGCATGGGCCGCGCCATCGAGACGAGGTCGGCGTGGCCGGCCGCGAGCACCGCTTCGGCGACCTCGGGCATGTTGATGCGGTTCGAGGTGATCATCGGCACGCCGACATGGCGGCGGATGCGCCCCGTGACCTCGGCGAAGGCCGCGCGCGGCACCATGGTGGCGATGGTGGGCACCTGCGCCTCGTGCCAGGTGAAGTGGGTGCTGATGATGTTGGCGCCCGCCTTCTCCACCTCCTGCGCCAGGCGGATCACCTCGTCGCCCGAGAGCCCGCCTTCCAGCATGTCCATGGCCGGGATGCGGAAGATGAGGAGGAAGCGTTCGCCGACTGCCGCGCGCACCCGGCGCACCACCTCGAGGGGAAAGCGCATCCGGTTCTCGAAGCTGCCGCCCCAGCGGTCGGTACGAAGGTTGGTCTTCTCGACAAGGAAGGTCGAGAGGAGATAGCCGGCCGAGCCGATGATCTCGACTCCGTCATAGCCGGCGAGCTTCGCCATGGCCGCGCAATTGGCGAAGTCGGCCAGCTGTTTCTCGATTCCCGCCTCGTCGAGTTCGTTCGGCACGTAGCGCCCGATCCGCGATCTGACGGGCGAGGGGGCAACGCAGGCCGGCGTGCCGGCGAGCGGCCCGGCGTGGAGGATCTGGAGGCAGATCTTCACCTCCGGGTCGGCGGCGTGGACGGCCTCCGTCACGATCCGGTGGTTCGCGGCCTCCTCGGGCGTCGAGAGCTTGGCGCCCCCGCCGGTCGCCTCTTCATTGGGGCCGATCCCTCCGGTGATGATCATGCCGACGCCACCTTTCGCGCGCTCGGCGAAATAGGCCGCCATGCGGGGGAAGCCGTTGGGGATGTCCTCGAGGCCGGTGTGCATGGAGCCCATGAGGATCCGGTTCCTGAGGCGCATGAAGCCAAGATCGAGCGGCGTGAAGATGTGCGGGTAGCGGGGGTGAGCCATGGCGCGCGCGGTGGCAGCCGGCCGGCTGCCTGTCATCCTCCCCATTTCCGGCGGCTGCGGCAGCGCGCCGCGGATCCCGCAAGCCCGCCTCCGCCCTCCGCCTGCGCGGGCTGCCTCCCGGAGTCCCGACCGGCGGCCCCCTGCCCTGCCTGCTGCCCCCTTGCGCGCGCGGCCGCCCGGTTCAGATGTGGAGCGCCGGGCCCCGGACCGCGATCGCTGCTTCCTTCATCGCCTCGCTGTGCGTGGGGTGGGCATGGCAGGTGAGCGCGATATCCTCGGACGAGGCGCCGAACTCCATGGCCTGGGCCGCCTGGGCGATCATGGTGCCGGCCATCGAGCCCAGGATGTGGACCCCGAGCACCCGGTCGGTCGCGGCATCGGCGATGATCTTCACGAAGCCCGCCGTGTCGCGGTTGGTCTTGGCCCGGCTGTTGGCGAGGAAGGGGAAGGTGCCGATGCGGAGCTCATGACCAGCGGCGCGGGCCTCGGCCTCGGTCAGCCCGACGCTCGCTGCCTCGGGCATGGTGTAGACGACGGCCGGGATCACGGCGGGGTTCACATGGCCGACCCGGCCGGCGATCCACTCCGCCACTGCATGGCCCTCGTCCATCGCCTTGTGGGCGAGCATCGGCCCGGGGATGACGTCGCCGATGGCGCGGATGTGCGGCACGGCCGTGCGGAACTGGCCGTCGACCTCGATCTGGCCGCGCGCGTTGGTGACAAGGCCCGCCTTCTCGAGCGCGAGTCCGTCGGTGTTGGGGCGTCGGCCCACGGCCAGGAGCACCCGGTCCACTTCGACCGTGTCGGCCGGGCCGCCCGCGGCCGGCTCGAGGGTGACGCGCGCCCTGCCGCCCTCGCGCGCGATCTCCGCAACCTTGGTTCCGGTGCGAAGATCGAGCCCCTGCTTCTTCAGGATCTTCGCGAATTCCGTCGCAATGTCCGCATCCATCGCCGGCACGATCGAGGGCATATACTCGACGACCGTGACGTCTGCGCCGAGCCGCTTCCACACCGATCCCATCTCAAGCCCGATGTAGCCTCCCCCCACCACGAGGAGGCGGCGCGGCACCTCGGGAAAGTCGAGCGCCTCGGTCGAGGTGACGACGACCTCGCCGTCGGGCGCAAGACCCGGCGGGAAGGTGGGCTCCGAGCCAGTCGCGATGACGATGTGGTCGGCAGTGACCGTCTCGTCCCCGATCCGCACCGCGTTCGGCCCCTCGAAGGCGGCCGCACCCTTGAGCCACGTCACCCTGTTCTTGCGGAACAGGAACGCGATCCCGTCGGTCAGTTCGCGGACGGCCTTGGCCTTCTCCTTCATCATCGTGCCAAGATCGAGCTCCACCCCCTTGAAGGAGATACCGAACTTGGAGAGCGCACCACCTGCTGCCTCGGCGTAGAGCTCGGAGGCATGGAGAAGGGCCTTGGAGGGAATGCAGCCGACGTTGAGGCAGGTGCCTCCCAGCGTCGTGCGCTTCTCGGCGCAGGCCACCTTAAGGCCGAGCTGGGCGGCGCGGATGGCGGCAACATAGCCGCCAGGCCCGCCGCCGATCACGAGCACGTCATAGTCGGCCACGGGCAGCTCCTCAGAGATCGACAAGAAGGCGGGTCGGGTCCTCGAGCGCCTCCTTCACGCGGACCAGGAAGGTCACGGCCTCGCGCCCGTCGATGAGCCGGTGGTCGTAGCTGAGCGCGAGATACATCATCGGCCGGATGACGACCTGTCCGTTGCGCGCGACCGGCCGCTCCTCGATCCGGTGCATGCCAAGCACCCCCGATTGCGGCGGGTTGAGGATGGGCGTGGACAGGAGCGAGCCGAACACGCCCCCATTCGAGATGGTGAAGGTGCCGCCCTGCAGCTCCTCGAGGCGGAGCGTGCCGTCGCGGGCGCGCGCCCCGAAGTCGGCGATGGCCTTCTCGATCTCGGCGAAGCCCAGCCGGTCGGCATCGCGGAGCACCGGGACGACGAGCCCGTTGGGCCCCGAGACGGCGACGCCGACATCCATGTAGTTGTGGAAGACGATCTCGTCGCCGTCGATCCGCGCGTTGACGGCGGGCACGTCGCGCGCGGCGAGCACGCACGCCTTCACGAAGAAGGACATGAAGCCGAGGCGCACCCCGTGCTTCTTCTCGAACAGGTCCCGGTAGCGGGCGCGCGCCTCCATCACCGCCGTCATGTCGACGTCGTTGAAGGTGGTGAGCATCGCCGCCGTGTTCTGCGCTTCCTTCAGCCGCTTGGCGATCGTCTGGCGCAGGCGCGACATGCGCACCCGCTCCTCGGTGCGGGCCCCGGCGGCGGGCGCGGCCACAGCGGGCGCCGCGGGCGTTGCTCCCGCCGGGCGCACCCCGTCGGCACGCCGGCGCGCGGTGCCGGCCTCGATCGCGGCGAGCACGTCCGCCTTCGTGACCTGCCCGCCCTTGCCCGAGCCCGAAATCGAGGCCGGGTCGAGCGCATACTGGGCAATGAGCCGCTCGGCCGCCGGCGCGAGGCGCGGTTCAGCAGGCGCTGCGGGCGCGTCCGCCTCGGCAGGCGCGGGCGCGGCAGCCGGAGCGGCGTCCGGGCCGGGGGCAGGCGGCGCGGCCTCCGCGGCGTCGGCGGCCTTCGCCGCGCCCTCCGCTTCGGCAATGCGGGCGATGAGGGCGCCGACCTCGACCGTCTCGCCCACCTTGGCCAGCTGCTCGACGAGCACGCCGGCAACGGGCGCCGGCACTTCCACTGCCACCTTGTCGGTCTCGAGGCTGACGATCGGCTCGTCGGCCGCCACGCGGTCGCCCACCTGCTTCAGCCACTGGCCGACGCTCGCCTCGGTCACGCTCTCCCCGAGCGCCGGGATCCGCACATCGGTTGCCATCGCTCGTCCCCCTTCAGGCGGCCTTCACGCCGTCGCTGCCCTTCGCCCCGCCGCGGAGCGCCGAGCGGATGGCCGAGCGCACCTCGGCGCGGCTATGGCCGAGCGCTTCCGCGATGAGCTTGGTCTGCTCGGCGGCGTGGCGGCGGGCAAGCCCGGTCGCGGTGGCGGCGGATGCGGCCCGGCCCGCATAGACCGGCCGGCGGCCGAGCGCGACCTCGACGAGCGGGGCAACGAAGCTCCAGGCGCCGGCGTTCTGCGGCTCCTCCTGGGCCCAGACCACCGTCTCGAGCTTCGGGAAGCGGCGGGCGTAGTCGGCCACGATGTCGCCAGGGAAGGGGTAGAGCTGCTCGATCCGCAGGATGTAGAGGTCGTCGCGGCCCTCGGCGTCGCGCGCCTCGGCGAGGTCGTAGAAGACCTTGCCCGAGCAGAGGATGAGCCGGCGGACGCGGTCCGGATCGGGCGTGGCGAGGTCGTCGAGCACGCGGTGGAAGCTGGTGCCCTCCCCCAGCTCGTCGAGCCGCGAGACGGCGCGCTTGTGCCGCAGCAGCGACTTCGGCGTCATGAGGACGAGGGGTTTCCGGAAGTCGCGCAGCATCTGCCGCCGGAGGATGTGGAAGTAGTTGGCAGGGGTCGTGCAGTTGGCCACCTGCAGGTTGTCCTCGGCGCAGAGCTGGAGGAAGCGCTCGAGCCGAGCCGAGCTGTGCTCCGGCCCCTGGCCCTCGAACCCGTGCGGCAGCAGGAGCACGAGGCCGTTGGCGCGCAGCCACTTCGCCTCGCCGCTGGCGATGAACTGGTCGATCATCACCTGCGCGCCGTTGGCGAAGTCCCCGAACTGCGCTTCCCACATCACGAGGCAGCGCGGGTCGGCCAGCGCATAGCCATATTCGAAGCCGAGGACACCGAACTCGGAGAGCGGGCTGTCGAGGATCTCGCAGAAGCCGCCCAGCGTCTTCAGCGGCACGTGCTTCGCGCCGGTGCGCTGGTCCACCCACACGGCGTGGCGCTGGCTGAAGGTGCCACGGCCCGAATCCTGGCCCGAAAGCCGCACCCGGTGGACCGGGGGCACGGCAAGCAGGCTTGCGAAGGCCAGCTCCTCGGCGGTGGCCCAGTCGAGCCCCTCGCCCGCCTCGATCGCCCTGTCGCGCGCCTGGATGATGCGTGCGAGCGTCGGGTGGATGGCAAAGCCCTCGGGGACGACGTGGAGCCGGCGGGCGAGATCGCGCAGCGTCTCGACGGGCACGCCCGTCTCGGCGCCGCGCCGCGCCGTCACCGGGTCTCCGGGCTGGTGAATGCCTGCCCAGCGGCCGCCGAACCACTCTGCCTTGCCAGGCACGAAGGTCTTCGCCGCCTCGAACTCGCGCTCGAGCACCGCGACGTAGCGGTCGATCATGTCCTTCACGTCCTCCGGCGTCACCAGCCCTTCCGCGATCAGCCGCTCGGCATAAAGTTCCGAGACGGGGCGGTGGTTGCGGATGCGCGCGTACATGAGCGGCTGGGTGAAGGCCGGTTCGTCGGTCTCGTTGTGGCCGAAGCGCCGGTAGCACCACATGTCGATGACGACGTCGCGGTTGAACCGCTGGCGGAACTCGGTGGCCACCTTGGTGCAGAAGGTGACTGCCTCCGGGTCGTCGCCGTTCACATGGAAAATGGGGGCCTGCACGATCTTGGCCACGTCCGACGGATAGGGCGAGGAGCGGGCGAAGGCCGGCGAGGTGGTGAAGCCCACCTGGTTGTTGATGATGAAGTGGATCGCCCCGCCCGAGGAATAGCCCGGCACGCCCGAGAAGGAGAGGCACTCGGCAACGATCCCCTGCCCGGCGAAGGCGGCATCGCCGTGGAGCAGCACGGGAAGCACCGAGTCCTGCGCGGCATCGTCCCGGTCGGTGCCGGCCGCGCTGGCGACGAGGTCCTGCACGGCACGGGCCTTGCCGAGCACCACCGGGTTGACGGCCTCGAGGTGCGAGGGGTTGGGGGTGAGGGACAGGTGCACCCGGTTGCCGTCGAACGCGCGGTCGGTCGAGGTGCCGAGGTGGTACTTGACGTCGCCCGAGCCACCCACCTCGTCCTCGTGGGCAGAGCCGCCTGAGAACTCGTGGAAGATCGTCTGGAACGGCTTCTTCATCACGTTGGCAAGCACATTGAGGCGGCCACGGTGCGGCATGCCGATGACCATTTCGGTCACACCGTGGGCACCACCCACCTTGATGATCGATTCGAGCGCAGGGATCGCCGCCTCGCCGCCCTCCAGACCGAAGCGCTTGGTGCCCACGTACTTGCGGGCCAGGAACTTCTCGAACTGCTCGGCCTCGATGAGCTTGTTGAGGATCGCCTTCTTGCCCTCCGGCGTGAAATGGATCTCCTTGTCGCGGCCTTCGAACTTCTCCTGGAGGAAGCGGCGCTCCTCGACATCGTTGATGTGCATGTACTCGAGGCCGATGTTGCCGCAGTAGTTGCGCCGCAGCACCTCGACCAGCTCGCGGACCGTGATGGTCTCGATCCCGCCGAACATGCCACCGAGGTAGACGACGCGGTCGGGGTCGGTCAGCCCATGGAACTCGGGCGTGAGGTCGGCCGGCAGGGGCCGCTCGGCAAGCCCCAGCGGGTCAAGATGGGCGGCAAGGTGGCCCCGCACCCGGTAGGTGCGGATGAGCATCACCGCCCTGATGGAGTCGGCTGCCGCCTCGTGCGCCGAGAGCGGAGGCGCTGAAGGCGCAGCGCGGGCGACGGCAGCCGCCGCCTTCGCACCGTCGACGAGGGCGCCGAGCCCGGCATCGAGCGCAAGGGTCAGCTCGTCGGCGGGAAGCGGCGGCCAGTCGTGCCGCGCCCAGCTCGGCCGCGGCGGGGACTCGAACATCGCGTCGTCAGACATCGGAGGGACCTCGGCAGGGGCCTAGAAGCCTAGCCGCTCGCCCCGACGGGCTCAACCGAACCTCGGCGCGAATGCCTCCATCATGGCAGTCATGCCGCAAGCAGGTCCTTGAGCGTCCGGCCGAGGTCGGACGGGCTCGGCGAGATGCGGATGCCGGCCGCTTCCATGGCGGCCACCTTGTCTTCGGCCCTGCCCTGCCCGCCCGAGACGATGGCCCCCGCGTGGCCCATGCGCCGGCCCGGCGGGGCCGTCATCCCGGCGATGAAGCCCACCATCGGCTTGCTGCGGCCGCGCCGGCGCTCGTCGGCGATGAAGGCGGCCGCTTCCTCCTCGGCCGAGCCGCCGATCTCGCCGATCATGATGATGCTCTCGGTCTCGGGGTCGGCGAGGAACATCTCCAGCACGTCGATGAAGTTGGTGCCGTTGACCGGGTCGCCGCCGATGCCGACGGCGGTCGTCTGGCCGAGGCCGACCGCGCTCGTCTGGAACACCGCCTCGTAGGTGAGCGTGCCCGAGCGGGAGACGATGCCGACCGAGCCCTTACGGAAGATGGAGCCCGGCATGATCCCGATCTTGCAGGCCTCGGGCGTCAGCACGCCAGGGCAGTTGGGGCCGATGAGGCGCGACTTCGAGCCCTGGAGCGCGCGCTTGACCGGCACCATATCGAGCACCGGGATCCCCTCGGTGATGCAGACGATGAGCGGGATCTCGGCAGCGATCGCCTCGAGGATGGCATCGGCCGCGCCCATGGGCGGCACGTAGATGGCGGTTGCCGTTGCACCGGTTGCCGCCTTGGCTTCGGCCACGGTCTCGAAGACGGGAAGGCCGAGGTGCGTGGTGCCTCCCTTCCCCGGCGCGACGCCGCCGACGAGCTTCGTGCCGTAGGCGAGCGCCTGCTCGGAGTGGAAGGTGCCCTGCCGGCCGGTGAAGCCCTGGGTGATGACGCGGGTTTCGGAATCGACGAGGATCGCCATCGCTCAGGCTCCCTTCACGGCCGCGACAATCTTGCGCGCGGCATCGCCGAGATCGTCGGCCGGGATGATGTCGAGCTCCGAGGCGGCGAGGATCTCCTTGCCGAGCTCGACGTTGGTGCCCTCGAGCCGGACCACCAGCGGCACCTTGAGGTCGACCTCGCGGGCCGCCGCGATGATCCCTTCCGCAATGGTGTCGCAGCGCATGATCCCGCCGAAGATGTTGACGAGGATGCCGCGCACGGCCGGGTCGGCGAGGATGAGCTTGAAGGCCGCCGTCACCTTCTCCTTCGACGCCCCGCCGCCGACGTCGAGGAAGTTCGCCGGCTCGCCCCCTGAGAGCTTGATGATGTCCATGGTCGCCATCGCCAGGCCCGCGCCGTTCACGAGGCAGCCGATGTTGCCGTCGAGCTTGATGAAGGCGAGGTCGTGCTTCGAGGCCTCGATCTCGGCCGGCTCCTCCTCGTTGAGGTCGCGCAGCGCCACGATCTCGGGGTGGCGCGGCAGCGCGTTCGAATCGAAGTTCATCTTGGCGTCGAGCACGAGCAGGCGGTCGCCCGAGATGGCGAGCGGGTTGACCTCGATCTGGCTCGCGTCGAGCGCGACGAAGGCCTCGTAGAGCTTGGCCGCGAGGTCGGCCGCCTGCGCGGCGAGGTCTCCGCCAAGCCCAAGGGCCGCGGCGACCCGCCGGCCGTGGTGCGGCCGCCAGCCGGTCGCCGGGTCGACCGTCAGCGTCACGATCTTCTCCGGCGTCTCGTGGGCCACCTTCTCGATGTCCATGCCGCCCTCGGTCGAGACGACGGCGGCGATCCGGCCCGATGCCCGGTCGACGAGGAAGGCAAGGTAGAACTCGCGGTCGATGTCGACGCCGTCGGTCACGTAGAGCCGCTGGACGCGGCGCCCTGCGGGCCCGGTCTGGACGGTGATGAGCGTGTTGCCCAGCATCTCGGCGGCATGGGCGCGCACCTCGTCCTTCGACCGCGCGAGCCTCACCCCGCCCTTCGCGCCCTCGGGCAACTCGAGGAAGCGCCCCTTGCCGCGCCCGCCGGCGTGGATCTGCGCCTTGACGACGTAGAGCGGGCCGGGGAGCGAATCGACCGCCGCGACCGCTTCCTCGACCGAGAAGGCCGCCACGCCCTTCGGCACCGGCACGCCGAAGCGCGCGAGCAGATCCTTTGCCTGATGCTCATGGATGTTCATGCGTGCCCCCTCAGGCCAGCGCCGGCTCGAGCGCCCGGCAGGCGGCCACCAGTTCCTTCACGGCTTTGACCGAGACGTCGAAGTTGGCCCGGGCCTCGGCGTCGAGGTCGATCTCGACCACGCGCTCCACGCCGCCCGCGCCGATGATGACCGGCACCCCGACGTAGAGATCGTCCACGCCATATTGGCCGGTGAGGTGGGCCGCGCAGGGAAGCAGCCGCTTCTGGTCCTTGAGGTAGCTCTCGGCCATGGCGATCGCGCTGGCGGCGGGCGCATAATAGGCCGAGCCGGTCTTCAGGAGCCCCACGATCTCGCCACCGCCGCCCCGCGTGCGCTCAACGATGGCAGCGATCCGCTCCTCGGTCGACCAGCCCATCCGCACGAGATCGGGGACGGGGATTCCGGCTACGGTCGAGTATTTCACGACCGGCACCATGGTGTCACCGTGGCCGCCGAGCACGAAGGCGGTCACGTCCTTCACCGAAACCCCGAACTCCTCGGCGAGGAAGTGGCGGAAGCGGGCCGAATCGAGCACGCCGGCCATGCCGACCACCTTCGCGTGGGGGAAGCCCGTGAACTCGCGGAGCGCCCACACCATGGCGTCGAGCGGGTTGGTAACGACAATCACGAAGGCGTCGGGCGCGTGCGTCCTCAGGCCCTCGCCGACCGCCTTCATCACCTTCAGGTTGATTCCGAGCAGGTCGTCGCGGCTCATGCCGGGCTTTCTCGGCACGCCCGCCGTCACGATGGCGACGTCGGCGCCGGCGATGTCGGCATAGTCCTGGGTGCCGCGCAGCGTTGCGTCGAAGCCGTCGACGGGGGCGGACTGGGCGATGTCGAGCGCCTTGCCCTGCGGGGTGCCCTCGGCGATGTCGAAGAGGATCGCGTCCCCCAGTTCCTTCAGGCCCACGAGGTGGGCGAGCGTGCCGCCGATCATGCCGGCGCCGATGAGCGCGATCTTCGCTCGTGCCATGATGTCCCCTTCTTGCTGTCGGGCGGGCGACTAGCCCCTCACGCCGGCTCCGGCAACGGGTCGGCGAAGGTGCCGGGCCGGGCCAGGAACAGGGGCACGAAGGCGGCTGCGAGAAACATGAGGGCGAGCAGGTGGAAGGCATCGGCATAGGCCATGGTGAGCGCCTGCCGGCGCACCTCGCGGGCGAGCGCGCGCACGGCGAAGTTCTCCGGGTCGGCAAGCCCGCGGCTGGCGGCAAAGCCGGCCATCTGCTCGAGCCTCGCCAGGATCTCGGGCCGGGCAGCGTTCGTGGCCGATTCGGCAAGCCAGGCCTGGTGGTCGTTGAAGCGGGCCGCCGTCACCGAGTTGATGAGAGCGATCCCGACGGCCCCGCCGACGTTGCGGAACAGGGTGAAGAAGCCGGTCGAGTCCTTGATCTGCGCCTGCGGCAGGGTGGCGAAGGCGATGATGGAAATGGGGAGGATGCAGAACATGATCCCCATGCCGCGGAGCAGCTGCGGCCAGAACAGCTCGGCAAAGCGCCACTCGACGGTCACGAAGCTCGTCATCCAGGTGGACGCGGCAAGCAGGAGGAAGCCGCAGGAGGCGACCACCCGCGGATCGAGCCGGTTGGCGAGGACGGCGGAGACGGGCGCGGTCAGCGCCATGGCGAGCCCCGAGACCCAGACGGTGGTGCCGATCTGCCCCGACGTCATGCCGGCGATCCGGCCGAGGAACATGGGGTAGAGATAGACGAGGCCGTAGAGGCCGATCCCGAAGATGGCGCCAAGCGTGACGCCAGCGGTGAAGTTGAGGTTCGCAAACGCCTCGACCCGGATGATGGGCTCCTCCGCCGTCATCACCCGGTGCCAGAGCAGCAGGGCCGCAGCGATGACGACCCCGGTCATGGTGCGGATCCAGAAATCCTCGAACCACTGTGCCCGCGTGCCTTCTTCCAGCACATAGACGAGGCCGCCGCACACGAGGCTGAGCGCCAGGAGCCCCGGCAGGTCGATCCGGCGCAGGAGCGCGAAGGCCGGCCGGTCGATGTCGACGAGAAGGACAACCGCCAGCGTGATGACGAGGCCAGGAACGATGTTGACGAGGAAGAGCCAGTGCCAGGAGAAGAGGCTCGTGATCCAGCCGCCGAGCACCGGCCCCACGATCGGCGCGAGGGTGACGATGAACGAGGTCATGGCGGTCACCGCCGTCTGGCGGGAGCGGCCGAACATCATGAACGAGGCGGCGTAGACGGTCGGGATCATGGCGCCGCCGAGGAAACCCTGCGCCGCGCGGGCAACCACCATGGCCTCGATGGTGGTGGCGAGCGCGCAGGCGAGGCTCGCCAGCGTGAAGCCGGCGCAGGAAAGGGCGAAGAGCCAGCGGATGGAGAGCGCGCGGGCGAGGAAGCCCGAGAGCGGGATCATGATGACCTCGGCGACGAGGTAGCTCGTCTGCACCCAGGCGATCTCGTCGGCCGAGGCCGCAAGCCCGGCCTGGATCTCGCCGAGCGAGGCCGCGACGATCTGGATGTCGAGGATGGCGAGGAACATGCCGAACGCCATGAGCATGAAGGCGAACAGGAGCCGCGGCGGCGGCAGGCCCTCGCCCGCGGTCATGGCCGGCGTGCGGCCCGGCGCATGTCCACCCTGACCCGCGCGGAAAGCCCTGGGATCAGGCGCACCCCCTCTGGCAGGGGCCGGGCGATCGCGATCTTGACGGGCACGCGCTGGACCACCCGCGTGAAGTTGCCCGTCGCGTTCTCAGGGGGAATGATCGAGAAGCGCGAGCCGGCGGCCGGCGCGAAGGAGAGGATCCGCCCTTCGAGCGGCACGCCGGGCCAGGCGTCGAGCCGCACCTCGACCGGCTGGCCGGGCACCATGCCCGCCACCTGCGTCTCCTTGAAGTTGGCCACCAGATAGGCCTCCTCCACCGGCACCAGCACCAGGAGCTGCTGGCCGGTGCGGGCGTAGGCGCCGACGCGCGCCGAGAGGTTCCCGACCACGCCGTCGCGCGGCGCCCGCAGAACCGTGTTGGCAAGATCGACCCGCGCCGCCTCGAGCGCGGCAACCGCCGCGGCAAGCCCGGCCGCCTCGCCGCCGGCGGTGCCGGTTGCGGCCGTGCGGCTGGCCCTGGCGGCGGCAAGCGCGGCCCGCCGCTCGGCGACCCGCGCTTCGGCAGCCCCCAGCTCCGCACGCCTGGCATCCACCTGGGCGCGGGTGGCAAAGCCGCGCTTCAGCAGCTCCTCGGCGCGCGCCATGTCGGCCCGGGCGCGCACGACTTCGGCTTCGGCCGCGCGCAGCTCCGCCTCCGCCTCGCCGATGCGCGACCGGACGGCGCTGGCGCTTGCGCGCGCTGCGCCCGTCAGCCGCTCCATCCGCGCGACCTCCGCCTCCGCCCGGGCCACCGCCGCCCGCCAGTCCGCATCCTCAAGGCGAACAAGCACGTCCCCTTTGCGCACCGGCTGGTTGTCGGTGACGGCCACCTCGGCGATGTAGCCCGGCACCCTTGGCGCAATGACGGCGATGTCTGCCTCGACATAGGCGTTGTCGGTGGTGCGGACGTGGCGGCCCTCGAGCCACCACCAGAGCCCTCCGGCCGCTGCCAGCAGGAGAACGAGGCCGACGACCGCCGGGAACAGGAGACGCTGCATCGCGCTTCCGCCTGCGCCGAGGCGAAGGCCCGGGCAAGCCTCGCAAAACCGGAAGGCTCAGGCGAAGGCGCGGAGGCCGTGGCCTTCGGCGAGATAGGCGGCGGACTGCATCTCGTGGAGCCGCGAGACGGTGCGGGCGAACTCGAAGGCGCCGTCTCCGGCCGGGTAGAGCCCCTCGGGCGGTGCATCGGCCCCGATCACCAGCTTCACGCGCCAGTCGTAGAGCGCGTCCACGAAGGCGACGAAGCGCGCGGCGGCGTTGCGCATCTCGGGGCCCATCACCGGCACGCCGACCAGGAACACCGTGTGATAGGCCTGCGCGATCGCGAGATACTCCTCAGGTCCATGCGGCCCCTCGATCAGCTTCCGGAACGAGAAGACCGCCACGCCCTTGAGCGACTTCGGCACGTGGAGCGTCCGCCCCGAGGGCAACGCAAGCGTGGCCGAGGGCACCCGGGCGCGATCCTCGACCGGAAAGTCGGTCAGGCGGAAGAAGAGCTCGGCCATGGCGGCCGTGGTCTCCGGCCCGTTCGGCACGTGGTAGACGGGAAGCCCGCCCATCCGCTCCAGCCGGTAGTCGACGGGGCCGTCGAGGCGCAGGACGTCGAGCCGGGTCTCGAGAAGCGCGATGAAGGGGAGGAAGAGCTCGCGGTTGAGCCCGTCGCGGTAGAGATCCGCCGGCGCGCGGTTGGAGGTTGTCACCACGGTGACGCCGGCGGCGAGCAGCCCCTCGAACAGGCGCGAGAGGATCATGGCGTCGGCCACGTTCGTCACCTGCATCTCGTCGAGGCAGAGGAGCCGCGCCTCGCGGCCGAGGACACGGGCAAGCGGCGGGATGGGGTCGCCGGGGTCATCCCGGCGCTGCGCGGCGATCCGGGCATGGACCTCCAGCATGAAGGCGTGGAAGTGGACCCGGCGCTTCGTGACCCCTTCGACGTTGCGGAAGAAGAGGTCCATCAGCATCGACTTGCCGCGCCCCACCCCGCCCCAGATGTAGGCGCCGCGCACGGCCTCGGCCTTCGCGCCGAACAGGCGGGCGAGCCGGCCCGGAGGCGGCGCGGCAAGCGCGGAGGCAAGCCGGTCGAGGTGGTTGGCAACTGCCTCCTGATCCGCATCCGGCCGAAGCTCGCCGCTCTCGCGCAGCGCCCGGTAGGCGGCGAGCAGGCCCGTCACCGGTCGGCCCGGGGCACCTTTCTCAGGATGCCGTGCCACTGCGCCACCAGGTGCGCGCCCTCGTCCTGGGTGAGGGTGCCGGCCACCCAGACGAGCTTCCCCGTTTCCTTGACGATGTGGCCGCGGCCCTCGAGCACCCGGCCCACATGGCCTGCACCCAGAAAGTCGGTCGAGGACTGGAGGGTGACGGCCGCCTGGGTCTCGAGCATGTGGCGGATGGTCGCGAACATGGCGACGTCGACGAAGGCCATGAGGAAGCCGCCGTGGAGAAAGCCGAGGCCGTTGGCGTGGCGCCGCGCGGTCTCGATGGCTGAGATCACCTCGCCATCCGCCTCGCGGTAGTAGACGTCTCCGAGGTGGTCGACGAAGCGACCCTCGGGCCGGGCGTGCCAGCACTTCCAGCCCGCCCAGGGCCCTTCTTCCACCAGTTTCGCGGGCATGGCGCCTGCGCTAGCCGTGGCCGCCGGCAAGCGCAAGGAACTGGGACCATGACGATCAGGACGGAACGCGACGGGCCCGTGCTCACGGTCATGATCGACCGGCCCGAGGTGCGCAACGCCGTGGACCCTTCAACGGCTGACGCCCTGCGAGACGCCTTCTCGGCCTTCGAGGCCGACGGCGAGCTCGCAGTCGCGGTGCTCGCCGGCGCCGGCGGCACCTTCTGTGCAGGGTTCGATCTGCGTGCGGTGGCCGCCACGGTGCCGGACCCGGCCGGCCCCGGCCCGATGGGGCCGACGCGGATGCTGCTGTCGAAGCCCGTCATCGCGGCCGTCGAGGGCCATGCGGTGGCCGGCGGCCTCGAGCTCGCCCTCTGGTGCGATCTCAGGATCGTCTCGGAAACCGCTGTCTTCGGGGTGTTCTGCCGGCGCTGGGGGGTGCCGCTCATCGACGGCGGCACGGTACGTCTGCCGCGCATCGTCGGCCAGGGCCGCGCGCTCGACATGATTCTCACCGGCCGGGCGGTCGAGGCGCGGGAAGCGCTCTCCTGGGGCCTTGCCGACCGGCTGGTGCCGGCGGGCGCGGCGCTTGCCGAAGCGCAGGAGCTGGCAGCGGCGATCGCCCGCTTCCCGCAGGCCTGCCTGCGCGCGGACCGGCTATCGGCCCACCGGCAGTGGGAGCTTTCGCTCGATGCAGCGCTCCTCGCCGAGGCCGAAGGGGGCATGGCGCCGCTTGCTGATGAGGCCGTGGCGGGGGCTGCGCGGTTCGTGGCCGGCGCGGGGCGCGGCGGCGCGTTCGACGGCTGAGCCGTCCCCTCTTGCCCGGCCTTGACCCGGGAGGCCGCTTGCCAAGGGGCCTGCGCCCCGCACCCCTCCCCGCCCGCGTCCTCCAGCCGCCGGGGGCCGCCGCGCCCGCTCGCCTTCGCCCCCTGCCGCTCGCGCCCTGCCCTGCCCTTCGGCATCCCCGCCCGCGGCCAGCCCCGCGCGGGCTGCGCGCTCAGGCGCGCTCCAGCATCATCTTCTTGATCTCGGCGATCGCCTTCGCGGGGTTGAGGCCCTTGGGGCACACCGTCGCGCAGTTCATGATGGTGTGGCAGCGGTAGAGCCGGAACGGGTCTTCCAGCGCGTCGAGCCGTTCGCCGGTTGCCTCGTCGCGGCTGTCGGCAAGCCAGCGGTAGGCCTGGAGAAGGATGGCCGGGCCGAGGAACCGGTCGCCGTTCCACCAGTAGCTGGGGCAGGAGGTGGAGCAGCAGGCGCACAGGATGCACTCGTAGAGGCCGTCGAGCTTCGCCCGGTCTTCAGGGGCCTGCAGCCGTTCCTTCATGTTGGGGGTCGGCGTCGAGGTCTGCAGCCACGGCTTGATGGACGCATACTGCGCGTAGAAGTGGGTCATGTCGGGCACGAGATCCTTCACCACTTCCATGTGCGGGAGCGGCGTGATGGTGACCTCGCCCTTCACGTCCTCGATGGCCTTGGTGCAGGCGAGCGTGTTCGACCCGTCGATGTTCATGGCGCAGGAGCCGCAGATGCCTTCCCGGCACGAGCGGCGGAAGGTGAGCGTCGAGTCCACCTCGCCCTTGATCTTGATGAGGGCGTCGAGGACCATCGGCCCGCAGTCGTCGAGGTCGATGGTGTAGCGGTCGAACCGCGGGTTCTCGCCCGAATCCGGCGACCAGCGGTAGATGCGGAACGTCTTGGTGCGCTTGGCACCCGCAGGCGCCGGGTAGGTCCTGCCTTGGCCGGAGATGCGGCTGTTCGCGGGAAGGGTCAGCTTTGCCATTCTCGTGCCCCTCAGTAGACCCGCGCCTTGGGCTTGATGTAGGCCACCTCGTCGGTGAGCGTCCGCGTGTGGACGGGGCGGTAGTCGAGCGTGACCCGCCCGTCGCGGAACCAGGCGACGGTGTGCTTCATCCAGTTCTCGTCGTCGCGGTGCGGATGGTCCTCGTGCATGTGGGCGCCGCGGCTCTCCTTGCGATTGGCTGCCGAGTGCATGGTGACGACCGCCTGGCCGATCATGTTGTCGAGCTCGAGCGCCTCGATGAGGTCGGTGTTGAAGACCAGGCTGCGGTCGGAGATGCCGATGTCGGCCATCTGCTGGTAGACGGCATCGATCTTGCGGCAGCCCTCGTCGAGCACCTCCGTCGTGCGGAACACGCCGCAGTTGGCCTGCATGGTCTTCTGCATGGCAAGGCGCACCTGCGCGGTCGGGCTTCCCCCCTTGGCGTGGCGGAGCGCGTCCAGCCGGGCGATCGCGAAGTCCGCGGCGTCCTTGGGCAGCGGCGGCAGCGGCGTCATGGGGGCAACCGTGGCGCCGATCCGCTTGGCGGCTGCCCGGCCGAACACGACGAGGTCGATGAGCGAGTTGGAGCCAAGCCGATTCGCCCCGTGGACGGAGACGCAGGCCGCCTCGCCGACGGCGTAGAGGCCCGGCACCACCGTATCAGGGTCGCCGTCCTTCAGCGTCACCACCTCGCCCCAGTAGTTGGTGGGGATGCCGCCCATGTTGTAGTGGACCGTCGGCACGACCGGGATGGGCTGGCGGGTGACGTCGACGCCCGCGAAGATCCTGGCGGTCTCCGAGATGCCGGGCAGGCGCTCGGCCAGGATCTTCGGGTCGATGTGGTCGAGGTGGAGGTAGATGTGGTCGCCCTCCTTCCCCACGCCGCGGCCCTCGCGGATTTCCTGGGCCATGGAGCGGGAGACGACGTCGCGGCTGGCGAGATCCTTGGCGGATGGCGCATAGCGCTCCATGAACCGCTCGCCGGCGGAGTTGGTGAGGTAGCCCCCCTCGCCGCGCGCGCCCTCGGTGATGAGCACGCCGGCGCCATAGATGCCCGTGGGGTGGAACTGGACGAACTCCATGTCCTGAAGCGGCAGGCCTGCGCGCAGCACCATTCCGCCGCCGTCGCCCGTCGAGGTGTGGGCCGAGGTGGCGGAGAAATAGGCCCGGCCGTAGCCGCCGGTCGCCAGCACCACGGCGTGGGCGCGGAAGCGGTGGATCGAACCATCTTCCATGCAGAGCGCGACCACGCCGCGGCACTCGCCGTTCACCATGATGAGGTCGATGGCGAAATACTCGATGAAGAAGTCGGCGTCGTGCTTCAGGCTCTGCTGGTAGAGCGCGTGAAGCATCGCATGGCCGGTGCGGTCGGCAGCCGCGCAGGTCCGCTGGGCGGGGGGGCCTTCACCCATGTTCTGCGTCATCCCGCCGAAGGCACGCTGGTAGATCCGCCCGTCAGGCGTGCGGCTGAACGGCACGCCGTAGTGCTCCAGCTCGTAGACGGCGGCCGGCGCCTCGCGGCAGAGATATTCGATCGCGTCCTGGTCCCCCAGCCAGTCCGAGCCCTTGACGGTGTCGTACATGTGCCAGGTCCAATGGTCCGGGCCCATGTTGCCGAGCGCGGCCGCGATGCCGCCCTGGGCCGCCACCGTGTGGCTGCGGGTCGGGAACACCTTGGTGATGCAGGCGGTCTTCAGCCCCTGCTCGGCAAGCCCCATGGTGGCGCGCAGGCCCGAGCCGCCGGCCCCCACGACGACGGCATCATAGGCATGGTCGATGACCTTGTAGGCGTCAGCCATTCGCTGCTCCGAAGGCGATCTTCAGGATCGCGAAGAGGGAGGTGGCGGCAATCGCCACCGCGTAGAGATCAAGCAGGAGGAGGAGGAGCCGCCGGCGCCCGGGAACGGACACATAGTCCTCCACCATCACCTGCACGCCGAGCCGCATGTGCCAAACGGTCGAGAGCACGAGGAGCAGCATCGGGATGGCATTGACCGGCTCCGCGAGCCAGCCGGTGACCGTGGCGCGCGAGAGGTCCGGGAGGAAGACCAGGCTCGCGACGAACCAGAGGCCAAGCAGAAGGTTGCCGGCCGCGGTTGCGCGCTGGAGCCACCAGTGATGGACACCCGCATGCGCCGCACCCAGCCCGCGCACGCGCTTGAGCCCCGTGGCCGAGACGAAGCGCGTCGCCATCAGCGGTAGCTCGGCCCGAAGAAGAAGATCGCCCAGAAGCCCCCGGCGAGCAGGAGGGCGCCCACGAACACGGCGATCGCCGTCGCCCGCGCGGTGCCGAGATCATAGCCCCAGCCGGCGTCGAGCAGGAGGTGCCGGAGGCCCGAGAGCAGGTGCTGCGCTGCCATCCACGAAAGCCCGATCCAGACCAGCCAGCCGACGGGCGAGGAGGCGACGCGGACGAAGACCTCGTAAGCGGCATCGGACGAGGCCGCGGCAATCAGCCACCAGGCCAGCCCGAGAAGCCCGGCAAGTGCCAGCGCGTGGCCAGAGATGCGGTGGAAGATCGAAACGGCCATGGTGGGCCGCCATTTCCAGATCGAGAGATGCGGCGAGAGCGGTCGGTTCGTCATGCCCTGTCCCGAAAGCGGAATCCCTGCCGGCTATGGCCCCGGCTGGCAGCTAGCGCAAGGAAGTGCCCGGCAGGAGCGTCCGCTTCGTCGCAGCTAGCTCCCATGCATCTGGAGAAGAAGTGTCCGCTCGAGCGCCGCGTAGCGGTGGACGAGGGCATCGCGGTAGGCGGGGTCTGCCATCATCGCGAGGAAGTGGTGGCGCGAGGGGTAGCGCACGATGAGGCACTTGTCCCACCGGTCGGCCTCGGGGTCGCCAATGAACACCTGATCGACCGGCCCCTCGAACAGCACCTCGGCCTGGCTCGTGGCCCCGACGGTCACGGTGAAGGCGTGCTGGTAGCGGGCATAGGCCTCGGCTCCCGACGAGCCGGCGTCGGGATGGCCTTCCGGATAGGCGGCCTGCGCGCGGAACTTCAGGAGGTTCAGCATCACGATCGGGCCGTCCGGACCGCGGTCGCGCAGCATGCGGACCTGCGCAGCGGTCGGGTCGATCGAGGGGTCGTGGTTGGCGGGCGGAAAGCTCATGAGGAGTCCTCCGGCGCCCTGAGGCGCGCGAGCGTCGGGTAGCGGGGGTTGTCCACCGCCAGCCGGGCAATGACGGCCTCGGCGAGCGCGGCAAGGAGCGCGGGATCGTCAGGCGCAAGCTCCCCCGACCTGAGCCCGGCCGACACCGCCGCCGGGCCGCCAAAGGCTGCCAGCGCCCGCGCTTCCGCCGAGTCAGGGTCCTGGGCAAGCTCGCGGCAGACGATGGCCACCACATTGCGGGCCACCTTGGCGTGGAAGCCGAGCCGGCCGGGAAGCGCGGCTTCCGCTTCCCTCAGGAACAGGCCCACCGCCTCGAGGAGCTGGACTGCCGTCGGGTGGCTCACAGGTCCCCCTTCGCAATCGCGTGGACGAGGTCGGCTGCCACTTCCGAGACCCGCCGGCCGATCGCGGCCCGCTCCACGCTCGGCACCCGGCCCGAGACATGGTCGTCGGCAAGCTGAAGGCAGCTCATCCCCCACTTGAGGTTGCCGAACACCTCCCAGGTCCAGAGCCGGTCGGCCTCCACCGTGCCGCCGGCCGCGCGATAGGCAGCCAGCAGCGCGTCGCGCGTCGCGAACCCGCCCACCGGCTTCTGCCAGTGGCCGAAGCGCCAGGCCTGAACACAGAGCCAGCCGAGATCCTCCTCCGGCACCGAGAGGTGCGGAAGCTCCCAGTCGAGGACGGCGGCAAGGCCGCCCTCGTCGACGAGGAAGTTCCCGGCGCGGAAATCGCCGTGGACGAGGCAGGTGGGCGGCGTCTCCGGCATGCGTGGCCGAAGCCAGGCGAAGGCGAGGTCGAAGGCGGGCACGTCCACCCCGATTCGCCGGTAGGTCGCGAACATGCCCTCGAGCAGCTCGGCGCCGCTGCCGCCGCCGAGCGGCAGATCGGCCCAGGCCGAAAGCGGCACGGCGTGGAGCTTCGCAAGCGCTGCCCCGCACTGGGCGGCAAGCGCGCCCCGGGCCTCTGCAAACCGCTCGTCCCGCAGCCAGCGCGGCGCCAGCGCCTCGCCCGCGACGAAGCCGGTCACGACCGAATCGCCAAGGCCCGACGCATCATCCGGAATGGCAAGCACCGGCGGCACGGGCACGCCCGCCCGCCCGGCCCGCTGCATCACCTCCGCCTGTACCCGCCGGGGGAGCCCCTGCGCGCCCCGGCCCGCGGAGCGCTGGAAGATGACGCAGCGCACCTCGGGCGCCGCGCCTCCCCTCGTGACCTCCGCCTCCACCCGCCAGGTCGCGCTGTTGGCGCCGCCCGAAAGCGCGACGACCTCGCGCACCGTCACGGCGCCGCCGAGGGCCGGGGCCAGAAGCCTGGCAAGCGCCGCGCGCCCCTCGGGCCCGGCCGGGTCAAGGATTGACAGGGGCTCGCTTCCCTCCCGAGAGGCCGGCCGTGTCGCCATGCACCTCCCCTAGCCCCGCCAGGCGCCGCCGCAACCTCCGCAAGGCGCGGGGGGCGTGCCAGGGGCAGCGCGCGTGCTGAGAGTGGTGCTCTCGGGCGTGGAGTCGGTGGGCAAGTCGACGCTCGCGGCCCGGCTGGCAGACCGCTTCGGCGGCGCGCTCGTGCCGGAGTTCGGCCGCACCTATACCGAAGGCCTCGACCGGCCGCTGACGCTCGCTGACCACCACGCCATCGCCGAGGGGCACCGCCGGGCTGCCGCCGCAGCCGCCTCGCAGCGCCCTCCCCTCCTTGTCGAGGATACCGACATCGTCATGACGACGGCCTGGGCCACCATGCTGTTCGGCACGCGCGACCCCCCGCTTGCCGCCGTCCCGTCGCAGGCCGACCTCCACCTCCTCCTGCTTCCCGACGTGCCGTTCGTGGCCGATCCGGTGCGGATGTTCGGTACCCTGGACGCACGAGCCCGCTTTCACGCCGTCATCGAGGCCGAGTTCGCGGCACGCGGGCTCGCGCCCCTCCGAATCGGCGGCGACTTCGCCGCGCGGGAGCGCGCCGCCGTGGCCGCCGTCGCGGAGCGCCTGGCATGACCGGGCATCGCGCCCGCGTCTCCTGCTCCCGGGCTGCAGCCGAGGCGGCGATCGCCATCGACGAGCCCTTCGCCGGCATCGAGCCCGCCCCCGTGCTCGTGGCGGCCGAGACGGAGGCCGGCTGGGAACTCCAGCTCTACACCGACGCTCCGCCGGATGCGGCGCTGCTTGCACGGCTGGAAGCGCTTGCCGGGGCAGCGCCGGAGGTGGAGGCGGTGCCGGAGGCGGACTGGGTCACCCTCTCCCAGGCCGGGCTCCGGCCGGTCGAGGCCGGGAGGTTCCACGTCAGCCCCGACGCTGCCTCCTCGGCGAAGCCGGGGCGCCTGGTGCTGAAGATCGGCGCCGGCCTCGCCTTCGGCACCGGCCAGCACGACACGACGCGCGGCTGCCTTCTTCTCCTCGATAGGCTCCGCCGCCGCAGGCCCCTGGGGACCGTGCTCGATCTTGGCACCGGCACCGGAATCCTTGCGATCGCCGCCGCGCGCGCCGACCGGCGCGCGCGCGTCTTTGCAAGCGACATCGACCCGGTCGCAGTGCGCGTGGCCAGGGCCAACGCGCGCGCCAACCGGGGGCAGGGGGTGAGGTTCAAGGTTGCGGCGGGCGTCTCGCCCGCGCAGCTTCGCGCCGGCGCGCCCTTCGATCTCGTGCTGGCCAACATCCTCGCGCCGACGCTCGCGGCACTCGCCCCCACCCTCTCTGCAGCCGTGCGCCCCGGCGGGCGCGTGGTGCTCGCCGGATTGCTCGGCCCGCAGCGCCAGGCGGTGGAGGCCGCCTACCGCATGCAGGGCTTCAGGGTGGAGCGCCGCCTGGCCGGCGAATGGCCGGTGCTGTGCCTCGCCCGCCGGGGCAGCGCCCGGCGGGCAGGGCCGGCGGCCGCCGTCAGGGCCGCCAGGCGTGGAAGGGCGGCAGCACGCCGCTCGGCAGCGTCAGTCTGACGCGGCGCTGGCGGCGCAGCCGCCGTTCGAGGCCGTTCGGGTCCCACACCCGAAGATCGGGCTGGGCGATGGCTTGGGTCTGTGGCGTCATGGTCTCGCTCCTTTCGTTGACCGCAATATGGGAGCGAGAAAGTCAGGTTTTAGTGCATCGGCTTTGATAGGTTTGATGCATTGAGAGAATAGCTAGGCTTGCGCGAGGATCGCCCGCCATTCGGCCTCGTCGATGACCCTGACGCCAAGCTCGGCCGCCTTGCGCAGCTTCGAGCCGGCGTCGCGGCCCGCCACCACCAGATCGGTCTTCGCCGAGACGCTCCCGGCCACGCGGGCGCCGAGCCGCTCGGCGGCCGCCTTCGCTTCGTCGCGCGTCATCGTCTCGAGCGTGCCGGTGAAGACCAGCGTCTTCCCGGCAACGGGCGACTCCCGGGTCTCGAGCCGCACGGGCAGCGGGGTCACGAAGCCGAGCAGGTCGGAGACCGTGTCCCGGTTGTGCGGCTCGGCCCAGAAGTCCCTGAGGGCGCTTGCCACTTCCGGCCCCACGCCGGCCACGCCGACAAGTGCTGCGCGCTCGGCGGCCACGCGGCGCGCGTGGCGCTCGGCGCTCTCGCCGTCTGCCGGGGGCGGATCGTGGGCGACGAGCGCGTCAAGAAGCGCTGCCACCCGGGGCCAGTCGCCGAGCGCGCGGGCGAGATCGCGCGCCGTCACCTCGCCGACATGGCGGATCCCGAGCGCGAACAGGAACCTGTCGAGCGGCACTTCCCGGCGCGCGGCGATGGCCGCAACAAGGTTTGCGGCCGACTGCGCGCCCCAGCCCTCGAGCTTTGCAATCTCGGCTTCGCGCGCGGGCAGGCGGTAGATGTCGGCCGGGCTCAGAAGCCAGCCGAGCGCCGCGAAGCGGGCGATGCGCTCGCCGCCGAGGCCCTCGATATCCATCGCCCGGCGCGAGACGAAGTGGCGCAGCCGCTCCAGCCGCTGCGCCGGGCAGGTGAGCCCCCCCGTGCAGCGCCGGACGGCCTCGCCCGGCTCGCGGGTCGCAAGGCTGCCACACTCGGGGCAGCGATCGGGGAAGGCGAAGGGCGGCAGCGCCGCATGTTCAGCCTCCGGCGTGGCATGGCCGAGGATCTGGGGGATGACGTCGCCCGCGCGCTGCACCCGCACGAGGTCACCGACGCGAAGGTCCTTCCGGGCGATCTCGTCCTCGTTGTGGAGGGTGGCGTTGGTCACCACCACGCCGCCGACCGAGACCGGGGCGAGGCGGGCCACGGGGGTCAGCGCGCCCGTGCGGCCCACCTGGATGTCGATGGCAAGAAGGCGGGTCAGCGCCTGCTCGGGCGGGAACTTGTGGGCGATCGCCCAGCGCGGGCTGCGGGAGACGGCACCGAGCCGCTCCTGCCAGTCGAGCCTGTCCACCTTGTGGACCACGCCGTCGATGTCGAAGCCGAGCGAGGCGCGCCGCTCGAGGAGCAGCTGCCAGTGGGCGATCGCCCCCTCTTCGCCGTCCACCCGGACGAGGGTGTCGGAGACGGGAAAGCCGAGCGCGGCCAGGGCCTGCATCGTCTCGAACTGGGTGGCGGCAAGCGGTGCGGAGAGCTCGCCCCAGCCGTGCGCGAAGAAGCGAAGCGGGCGGACGGCGGTGACGGCCGGGTCGAGCTGGCGGAGCGAGCCCGCGGCCGCGTTGCGCGGGTTGGCGAAGGGCTTCTGCCCCGCCTGCTCCTGCGCGGCGTTGAGCGCGGCGAAGTCGTCCCAGCGCATGTAGACCTCACCGCGGACCTCGAGGATGGCAGGTGCCCGGGGGGGAAGCTCGCGAGGAATGTCGGCGATGGTCCGGGCGTTTGCCGTCACGTCCTCGCCGCGCGTGCCGTCGCCGCGGGTCGCGGCCGAGACGAGCGTCCCTTCCTCGTAGCGCAACGAGAGCGACAGGCCGTCGATCTTCGCCTCGCTGGTGAGCGCCAGCGACGCATCGGGCGCGAGCCCGAGGAAGCGGCGGACGCGCGCGGCAAACTCGCGGACCTCGGCCTCTGACATGGCGTTGTCGAGGCTGAGCATCGGCCGGGCGTGGACGATCTCGCGGAAGCCCGCGGCGGGCGCGGCGCCCACCCGACGGGTCGGGCTGTCGGGGGAGGCAAGCTCCGGAAAGCGCGCCTCGATGGCGGCGAGCCGCGCCATCATCGCATCATAGGCGGCGTCCGAAATCTCGGGCGCATCTTCCTGATAATAGGCGCGGTTCGCGCGCTCGATCGCCTCGGCAAGGCGGCGCACCTCGCGCGCTGCGGCCTCCGCATCGAGCGACTCGACCGGGAGGTCTACTCGGCCAGCGGCTCCGTCCATCGGCTGCCCCCTATCAGCCTTTCCTGCCGGCCGGGAAGGGCGGCGGGGCTCCACGGGTGGTCCCCGGCGATGTCCGCCTGCGCGCGGATGCGGCGCGTGGCAAGCGTGATGGCGAGCGGGCCCTTCCGGACGAGCCAGTCGCGGTCGAGCGCCTGCCAGCGCGGCCGGCAGGAACGCGGGAGGGAGGGGCCGATGACGAGGTCGGCGCGGGCGCAGAGCGCGGCGAGCGCGGGTTCGTCGGTCACCTCTTCGGCGCGGACGAAGAGCAGCACGGTGCCGGGCCGCGCCTCGACAAGGCAGCCGAGCGCACCGCAGCGGGCGCCGGGCCATTCGCGCAAGGGGCGGACTGCGGGCGCCGCGGCGGCCTCGGCCCAGCTGCGCGCCGTGAAGCTGCGCCCGGTGCCGCGGCCGAGGAAGAGGGTGCCATCAGGCGAAACGAGGCCGATCTGCCGGGCGTCAGCCGCGACAAAGAGGTCGGGCCGGGGGGCGACAAGGTGCACGACTGGCGCCGCCAGCAGAAGCGGAAGCCCGAGCCATCGGAGCGGCCCGGCGAGGAGGCCAAGGAGGATCGCGCCGGAGATCCCGAGCGCGAACGGCAGGAGGCCCACTCTCGCCACCTCGACGCTGCTTGCGGGAAGCGCCGCCACGCGCGTGGCGATGCCGGCAAGCGCGTCGATCGCCGCGCCGGCAAGCGGGGCCGTCAGGGCCTCGAGGCCGAGGAGCCCGGCCAAGAGATGGAGGGCGACGAGCGGCATGACGAGAAGGCTGGTGAGCGGGATGGCCGCCATGTTCGCTGCCACGCCGTAGACCCCGGCGCGGCCGAAGTGCGCGGCGGCGATCGGCGAGAGCACCAGCTCGGCCACGAGGGAGGAGACGAAGAGCGCGCCCACGCGCTTTGCCCAGCGGACCGGCCAGTCGTCATCGGCAGGCGCGAGCCAGCGCCGGAACCAGGCCGAGCTGGCGAGAAGCACGAGGGCGGTCACGGCCGCGAAGCTCAGCTGGAAGCTGGCCGAGACGAGCGACTCGGGCCGGATCAGGAGCACGAGCGTCGCGGCAAGGGCCACGAGCCGAAGCGAGAAGGGGTCCCGCCCGAGGGCCAGGGCGAGAAGGACGAAGCTCGCGGTGATCCCGGCCCGGACCGCCGGGACCTGCGCACCCGACAGGAGCACATAGGCCCAGGCCGCGACGATGCCGGCAAGCGCGGCCTCGGCGCGGAGCGAGCGCCGCCGGGCGGCCGGCGTGAGCGCGAGAAGCCTGCGCGCAAGAAGGAAAGCCGCGCCGGCCGCCACCCCGATGTGGAAGCCGGAGACGGTGAGGAGGTGCGCCAGCCCTGCCAGCTGCATGGCCGACCGCAGCGCTTCCGGAATGCCGCCCTGGCCTCCCGTGACGAGGGCCGAGGCCACGCCGCCCCGCTCCGGCCCGAGCGTCGAGAGCAGGTAGCGGTCGATGGCCGTGCGCAAGCCCCCGAGCCACAGGGCGGGGGCCGGCGCTTCCGGCGGTTCGAGAACCCGAACGGGCCCGCGGGCACGGCCGGTGGCGCTCACCCCCTCGAACCAGGCGCGGCGCCCCGAATCGAACCCGCCCGGGAGAATCGGCAGGCGCCGAGGCTCAAGGGTCGCGACAAGGGCCACCCGCGCGCCGGGGGCCACGTCTGCCGCAGACGCCGCGGGTGCCGAGATGTCGAACCGGGCGCCATCGCCGTCGCGGCGAAGCCGAATCCTCACCTCCGCGCTGCCGCGCCGCGGCGCGACGGCCTCGACGAGGCCGGTGAGCTCGGCCGAGACGACCCGGTGGTGGAGGACGGGGGCTGCGACCGACAGGCTGCGCCATTCGGCAACGGCAAGCCCCGTGGCGAAGAGCAGGCCGGCGCCGACGAGCCATGCCCGGGCCTGCCCCCCCGCCGCGAGCCCGAGGAGCGCCATGCCGAGCCCAGCCGCGAGCGCCGCCTGGCGCTGGGCGACGAAGGGCAGGAGGAACCAGGCAGCGACCCCGGCGCCAAGGGCCACGGGCACGAGAAGCGGCCACTGGTCCCGCTCCGCGGCCAGCAGCCGGCCGAGCCCGGCCAGCACCCCCTGCCCGGCTTTCCCCTCCTCGCGCGTCGCGGCGCTTGGCGCTCCGGCGCTTTTCTGCAACAGGCGGTCGGCGACGGTCGCCACGAGCCCTCACCCGCGGTTGGCCGACCCTTCGGACGTCATCGGACGGATTGGCCATGGTTGCAAGCGAGGCGCCGCTCTACACGGATCTTCGCCCCCCCGTCGTGCGGTTCGCGCCCTCCCCCACGGGCTACCTCCACATCGGCGGCGCGCGCACGGCGCTCTTCAACTACCTCTTCGCCCGCCACCACGGCGGCACCTTCCTGCTCCGCATCGAGGACACCGACCGCGCCCGCTCGACCCAGGCGGCGATCGACGCCATCCTCGACAGCCTCGCCTGGCTCCGCCTCGAGCCCGACCGGCCGGTCGTGTTCCAGTCGGCCCGCGCGGCCCGCCATGTCGAGGTGGCAGAGGCGCTGCTCGCCGCCGGCCGGGCCTACCGCTGCTACGCGACACCCGAGGAGCTCGAGGCGATGCGCGAGAAGGCGCGCGCCGAGGGCCGCCCGCCGCACTATGACCGGCGCTGGCGGGACCGGACCGACTGGCCCGAGGGCAAGCCCTTCGCCGTGCGGCTCAAGGCCCCGCTCCACGGCCACATCACCGTCGACGACCGGGTGCAGGGGCCGGTCACGGTCGCGGCCTCCGAGCTCGACGACTTCATCCTGCTCCGCTCGGATGGCACGCCCACCTACATGCTCTCCGTCGTCGTCGACGATCACGACATGGGCGTCACCCACGTGATCCGCGGCGACGACCATCTCTCGAACACCCACCGCCAGCTCGCCCTCATCCGCGCGCTCGGCTGGCCCGAGCCGGTCTATGCCCATGTGCCGATGATCCACGGGCCCGATGGTGCCAAGCTCTCCAAGCGCCACGGCGCGGTCGGGGTCGAGACCTGGCGGGACGAGAAGGGCATCCTGCCCGAGGCGCTGGAGAATTACCTGCTCCGCCTCGGCTGGGGCCATGGGGATGCCGAGCTCCTCACCCGCGAGGAGGCGATCCGGCTGTTCGATCTCGAGGGCATCGGCCGCTCGCCGGCGCGCTTCGATCTCGCCAAGCTCGAGAGCGTCAACGCCCACTACATGAGGCAGGCCGACGACGCCCGCCTGGTCGCGCTGGTCCTGCCCCGGATTGCCGCCCGACTCGGCCGCGAGCCCGATGCCCGGGAGCGGGAACTGCTGCTTCGCAGCATGCCCGAGCTCAAGACCCGGGCCAAGGACCTCAACGGCTTGGCCGAGTCGTCGCTCTATCTCTTCGCCCGCCGGCCCATTTCCATGGACGCAGCCGCAGCAGCCTTGCTAGACGACGAGGCGCGCTCGCTCCTCGGGCGCGTGCGGGAGTCGCTTGCCGGCCTCGCCGCGTGGGACCGCGCCGGGCTAGAGGCTGCCGTCAAGGCGGTTGCCACGAAGGCCGGAGTCGGTCTCGGCAAGGTCGCAGCGCCGATCCGCGCGGCGCTCACCGGCACCACGGTCTCGCCGTCGGTGTTCGGCATCCTCGAGGTTCTGGGGCGCGACGAAAGCCTGGCGCGCATCGACGATGCGTGCGCGACGCGGAAAGGATGAAGCGATGCACAAGGTGGCGGAGGGCGGCATGACGAGGATGGCACGTCTGGAACTTCCGAACGGCACGCACGAGCTGCCGATCCTCTCCGGCTCGATCGGCCCCGACGTGATCGACATCCGCAGGCTCTACGGCGAGGCGGACGTCTTCACCTACGATCCGGGCTTCACCTCGACAGCGTCCTGCGCGAGCGCCATCACCTACATCGACGGCGACGCCGGCACTCTCCTCTACCGCGGCTACCCCATCGAGCAGCTCGCCGAGCATTCGAGCTTCATGGAAGTGGCCTATCTCCTGACCGAGGGCGAACTGCCGACGCAGGAGGAGCTCGACCGCTTCGTCTACACCATCACCCGCCACACGATGGTGCACGAACAGCTCATGAATTTCTACCGCGGGTTCCGGCGCGATGCCCACCCCATGGCGATCATGTGCGGCGTCGTTGGCGCACTCTCGGCCTTCTACCACGACTCGACCGACATCGAGGACCCGAAGCAGCGCATGATTGCGAGCCACAGGCTCATCGCCAAGATGCCGACGATTGCGGCCATGGCCTACAAATATTCGGTTGGCCAGCCCTTCGTCTACCCGGACAATTCGCTCTCCTACACGGGGAACTTCCTCCGCATGACCTTCGCGGTCCCGGCCGAACCCTATGTCGTGGACCCGGTGATCGAGCGCGCCCTCGACCGCATCTTCACGCTGCACGCCGACCACGAGCAGAACGCGTCCACCTCGACCGTCCGGCTCGCCTCCTCGTCCGGGGCGAATCCCTTCGCGTGCATCGCGGCCGGCATCGCCTGCCTCTGGGGGCCCGCCCATGGTGGGGCCAACGAGGCCGCGCTCAACATGCTGCGCGAGATCGGCCGGCCCGAACGCATCCCCCACTATATCGCCCGCGCCAAAGACAAGAACGATCCCTTCCGGCTGATGGGCTTCGGCCACAGGGTCTACAAGAACTATGACCCGCGGGCGAAGGTGATGATGGCAACGGCCAAGGAGGTCCTCGACAAGCTCAACGTCCAGGACCCCATCTTCGACGTCGCGCGCGAGCTGGAGCGGATTGCGCTTTCGGATGAGTATTTCATCGAGAAGAAGCTCTACCCGAACGTCGACTTCTACTCCGGCATCATCCTTTCGGCCATCGGGTTCCCGACCTCGATGTTCACTGCGCTCTTCGCGCTTGCGCGCACCGTCGGCTGGGTCGCGCAGTGGAACGAGATGATCGGCGACCCGGAGCAGAAGATCGGCCGGCCCCGCCAGCTCTACGTCGGCTCGCCCCGGCGCGACTATGTGCCGATCGACCAGCGCTGAGGCGCGGGCGGGCCTTCCGCCCCGGCGCGCCTGCGCCTAGATGGAAGTCATGATCACGCTCTCCTCATCTGCAGCGGCGCGCGTCCGGGCGATTGCCGAGCGCCAGGGCAAGCCCCCTGCCCTTCGCCTCTCGGTCGAGGGCGGCGGCTGCGCGGGCTTCCAGTATCGCTTCGGCCTCGCCGAGACCCGGGCGGAGGATGACTTCGTCGCCGAGACCGACGGCGTTGCCCTCGTCATCGACCAGACCTCGCTCCCCTTCGTCGAGGGAAGCGTCGTCGACTATGTCGAGTCGCTCGGCAGCGCCGCCTTCGCCGTCCGCAACCCGAACGCCGCCTCGTCTTGCGGGTGCGGCACCAGCTTCTCGGTGTGAGGCTCGCCACCTTCAACGTCAACGGCATCGCTGCACGGCTTGCCGGCCTCCTCCAGTGGCTCGAGGAGGCGAAACCGGACGTCGTGGCGCTGCAGGAAATCAAGTGCGAGGACGCCCGCTTCCCGCGGGACGCGTTCGAGGCGCGCGGCTGGCACGTCGAGACCCACGGCCAGAAGGGCTTCAACGGCGTGGCGCTCCTGTCGCGCCTGCCGCTCGGTGAGCTGAGCCGCGGCCTGCCCGGAGACCCCGAGGACGAACAGGCGCGGTTCATCGAGGCCAGCATCGGCGGGCTGCGCATCGCCAACCTCTATCTCCCCAACGGCAACCCCCAGCCCGGCCCCAAGTTCGCCTACAAGCTGGCGTGGATGCAACGGCTCGAACGCCACGCCCGCGACCTCCTTGCCACCGAGCAGGCGGTGGTGCTGCTCGGGGACTGGAACGTCTGCCCGACCGACGCCGACGTCGCGCGACCGGCCGAGATGGCGGACGACGCGCTCTGCCGCCCCGAGTCGCGGGCGGCGTTCCGCCGCATCCTCGTCCAGGGCTGGACGGATGCCATCCGCGCCCGCTTCCTCAACGAGACGGTCTACACCTACTGGGACTATCAGGCCGGCGCCTGGGCGAAGAACTGGGGCCTGCGGATCGATCACCTGCTCCTCTCGCCGGCGGCAGCCGACCGGATGCTGGACGCCGGGATCGACCGCGACGTCCGCGCCCGGGACAAGGCGTCGGACCACGTGCCCGTCTGGGTCGACCTCGCCGACTGAGCCCGGCCCTAGAGGTCCTTCTCGTAGATCCGGTAGGTGCGGGTGATCTCGGCGTCGATGGCCCTGGCGATGGCGCGCATGGGCTCATTGTCCTCGAGGATCCAGCCGATCTCGCCGCGCGTTGCGCCATAGTTCGCGACCGAAGCCCGGCGCGTGTACTCGATCATCATGAAGGCCAGAAGCGAGGCCATGCGCGTGCCCTGGAGACGCTTCCGCACCCCCATGAGCGGCACCCGCATCCGCCTTACCTTCGGCTTCCTCAGCCGCCAGAGCAGCTTCGCCCAGCCGAAGGGAAAGAGCCTGCCGTCAAGATCGCGGGTGAGCTCGTTCACGTCCGGAAGCGTGAACATGAAGGCGACCGGCTCGCCTTCCACCTCGGCGATCCGGATGAGGTCGGGGAACATGACCGGCCGCAGCTTCCGGGCGGCAAAGGCGATCTCGGCGTCGGTCAGCGGCACGAAGCCCCAGTTCTCCGACCAGGCCTCGTTCAGGATCCCGAGCACGAGCTTCGCCTCGGCGTCGATGCGGCGCGGATCGGCCTCGCGCACCCGGATCTTCGGGTTGCGCTCGCCGGCCGCGATGATCCGCTGCACGAGCTCGGGGAACGGCTTGGCGATGTCGAGCTCCCAGGCGTGGAGGTCCTTCACCCCCGCGTAGCCGGCGGCCGTGACCATCTGCGCGTAGGACGGGCGGTGATGGCCCATCATCACCGCGGGCGCAGAGTCGAAACCGTCGACAAGGAGGCCGGGCTCGTCCCAGATGGACAGGCTCATCGGCCCCTGGGCGCGCGTCATGCCCTTGGCGCGCAGCCACTCCTCCGCCGTGGCGATGAGCGCGGCACCCACATCGGCATCGTCGCCTGCGACCTCGAAAAGGCCCCAGAGGCCAAGACCGGGCCGGCGCTCGAGCACGAGCCGATCCACGTGCGCGGCAATCCGGCCCACCACTTCCCCGCCGCGGCGGGCGAGGAAGCACTGCACCTCGGCATGGGCGAAATAGGGGTTGCGGGCCGGGCCCGAGACCAGGGCGAGCGCATCCCCGCGGAGGGGCGGAACCCAGTGCGGGTCATCGGCATAGACCCGCCAGAGAAGCTCGACGAAGGCCCGGAGGTCGGCCCGGCTGGTCGCCGGCGCGATGGACAAAGACACGTCGGTCAGGCGGCGTCCGCGCGTGCCCGGTCATCGTTCGCGGCAGCGGCGACCGGGTTGCGCCGACGCGGATGGCCCTTCGCAACCCCTCCGGAGAGCTGCGCGACCCACGGGTAGCGGGCGGCCACTTCCTCGGTGTAGCCGAGGTTGAACACCGTCGGCGACTTCGCTGGCCGGTCCTCGCGTTCGTAGAAGGTGCCGAACAGCCGGTCGGGCCAGAAGCTCACGATTCCGAAGTTGCCGGTCTCGTCATGGAAGTGGTGGGCCATGTGCCGCCGCTTCATCGCCGCAAGCCACGGGTGGCGCGGCTTGTAGGAGAGGTGCTGGATGCAGTGCGCGAACTCGTAGGCGCAGGTCATGAGGAGCCCGGCTGCGAACGCGACGAGCGCGCCGCCCGCCCCGCCGATGAGATAGCCGACCGGCGCGGTCGCAAGCGCGATGGTCGGCAGCGTGGTGTGGAGCGCGCCGAACAGCACCTCGAGGTGGTTGGGGTCCTGGTGGTGGTCGTAGTGGATGCGCTTCCACGTGCGCGCAAGCATCGGCACCCGGAACATCCAGGTGCCGTGCAGGATGAAGCGGTGGATGAGATACCAGGCGAGCGGGTAGATGAGCACGGCCGCCAGCGCTGCGGCCAAGGCCGCGCCAGCGGAGGGGCGCAAGACCCACGCCACCCCGAGAGCTGCCACGGCCAGGACGAGATAGGCCTGGATCGCGTAGTACTGGAAGTAGGCGACCACGAGCTCGCGCAGGCTCATCCGGTCAAGGTAGTGGGCACGGCTCCAGATCCCGGGGCGCCCAAGGCTTGGAATCTTCACGACTTCGGTTCCTCGTTCCACGGGTTGCGCTCATGGCGCTGCAATGCGGCGGATTTGGGGACGCGCGGCGGCATTTCCAGCAGGGCATGGCGCCCCGCGACGATCATTCCTCGGTGCGGAACAGCACGCTCTCGCCGACAAGGAAGAAGAGGAGGAACGGCGCCCAGGCCGCCGCGACCGGCGGCAGGTTGCCGAAGTCGGCCATGGCCATGGCGAAATTGTCGGCAACGAAGTAGGCGAACCCCAGCGCCAGGCCGATGACCGCGCGCAGGAAGAGCCGGCCCGAGCGGGCAAGACCGAAGGCGGCGACGGCTCCGAGCAGCGGCATGAGCGCGGCCGACAGCGGGCCTGCCACCTTGTGATGGAGCTCCGCGCGCAGCCGGTCGGTCGGCTTGCCCGCTGCCTCCAGCGCACCGATGGCCGGAAGGAGGTCCCAGAAGGCGGTGTGCTTCGGGTTGACGTCGCGGGTGGTGAACTGGTCGGGGCTTGCCGCAAGCGGCAGGACGAGCGTGTCATGCCGGGCCTCGCCAGCCGTCCGCACGTCGAACACGCGAACTTCGTCGAGACGCCAGCCGCCCTGGACCGGCACCGCGCGCGCGGCCTCGATCCGCGCGACGAGCCGGTCCTCCTCGCGGTCGAACACGACAAGATCCTCGAGGCGGGTCGCCGCGCCCGCGCCCGACACCCGGCCGGCGCGGACGAGGTCGGGGCCGCTTCGCACCCAGACCTCGCCGGAGCCGGTTCCGCGCGCATCGACCGGGCGATACTCAGCCGCCTTCCAGCGGTCGAAGCTTGCCTGCGCGCGGGTGAGGATGCGCTCGTTGAAGAGGAAGCTGACCCCGGCGACGGCGAGCCCTGCGAGCATGAGCGGGGCGAGAATCTGGTGGGCCGAGAGGCCGGCCGCCTTGAAGATCACGATCTCGCTGTTCTGGTTGAGGGTGATGAAGGTGAGGAGAGTGGCGAGCAGCACCGAAAACGGCAGGAACAGCGCGACGAGCTGCGGCAGGCGGAGCGAGACGTAGCGCCAGAGCTCGGCCTCGCCATTGCCCTCGACGGCGAGGATCCGGCTCGATTCGCCGAGGAGGTCAAGGGTCTGGAGGATGATGACCAGGCCTGCGAGGAAGGCGAGCGTGCGCAGGAGGAACATGCGCGCGGTATAGCGGGCAAGAGTCGGCGCCGGGAAAAGCCGGTCGGGCGCGGCACGGTGCAGGCGCGTGGCCATCAGCCGGCAGGAACCGCGACATCGGCGAACAGGCGGCGGCGCCGGCCGAACAGGTTCGCGACGCGCCGCTGGAGGGCTGCGAAGCCGCGCTCGAGCGCGCCGATGGGCTGGCCTCCGGGCCGGTGGGCAAGCACGTGATAGACCCACAGACAGAAGGCGGCGAAGGCCGCGAACGGGACCCACTGGGCCAGCACGGGATCGATCCGGCCGATGCCCGCCATCCGCTCGCCATATTCGGTGAGCTTGTGGTAGCTGACCAGGATCACGACGGAGAGGAACACGCCAAGCGCCGAGGTGCTGCGCTTGGGCGGCACGGCAAGCGCGACCGCCAGGAGCGGCAGCACGAACATGACGACGCACTGGATGATGCGCCGGTGCAGGGTGGCGGCCGCCTGCCGGCGTGCCTCGGGCGTGGCGGACGCGTCGGCCGCGGTTGCCGCAAGCTCGGGGATGGAGAGCTCGATGCTGCCGTCGCCCCGGGCGCGGAACCGCTCGATGGCCGGGAGGCTGATGGGAATGTCGTGCTGGGCGAAGGAAAGGGCGCGCGGCGTTGACCCGTCGGGGTCGTGCACCAGGGTGCCATTCTGCAGGCGCAGGAGGATGACGTCGGGGTCGTCGGAGCGCAGGAAGCGCCCGGTCGCAGCCGTTGCCGCCAGTTCGCCGCCCTTTGAGTCCACCGTGCGCAGGAAAATGCCACGCAGGTTCCGGCCACCCTCGAGGCTCTCTTCCACGCGCAGCGTGAAGCGCTTGCCGAAGGTCGCGAACTCGCCGACGCGGATGCTCGCGCCGAGCGCGCCGCTCCTCAGCTCGTAGCGCAGGCCCTCGTAGTTGTAGCGCGCGAAGGGCTGGAGAAAGCCGACGATGCCGAAGTTGATGACGGCGAAGAGGCTGGCAATGGCGAACGGTACCCGGAGCATCCGGCCGTAGGAAAGGCCGACTGCGCGCATGGCGTCGAGCTCGGAGGAGAGCGCAAGCCGCCGGAAGGCGAGCAGGATGCCGAGCATCACCCCGATCGGGATGCCGAGCCCGAGATACTCGGGGACCAGGTTGCCGAGCATCCGCCAAACGACCGAGACGGGCCCGCCCTCGTTGATGACGAAGTTGAAGAGGTTCAGCATCTTCTCGAGAAGGAGCAGCATCGCGGCGAGCACGAGCGTGCCGAACAGCGGCGCGAGGATGAGCCGCAGCAGGTAGCGGTCGAGCACGAGAAGCCGAGGCACCCTCGCGCCCCTAGCAGCCGCCTTCGGATGCCGGAAGGCCGGCCCCCGCAGGCTCCAGATGCGCCGCGATGGCCGCGAACTCGGCAACGCCGAGCGTCTCCGCCCTTCGGGTGGGATCGATCCCCGCTGCCGCAACCGCTGGCAGGTAGCCCCGGAGCGACTGCCGGAGCATCTTGCGGCGCTGGCCGAAGGCGCGGGCGGTGAGGTCGGCCACGCGTGCCACGGCCACGTCGGCGACCGGCGCCTGCGGCAGCAGCTGCACCACGGCGCTCTCGACCTTCGGAGCGGGCACGAAGGCCCGTGCCGGAAGCCGCACCAGGATGCGCGCCCGGGTGCGGAAGGCCGCCAGCACCGAGAGGCGGCCATAGGCCGGGTCGCCCGGGCGCGCCACGATCCGCTCGGCCACCTCGCGCTGGAACATGAGCGTGGCCGAGCGCCACCAGGGCGGCCAGGGTTCAGAAAGGAGCCAGCCGACCAGAAGGGGCGTGGCGATGTTGTAGGGAAGGTTGGCGGCGATATGGGCGCCCTCCCCCGCCAGCGCCCGCGCGTCGACCGCCAGCGCATCGCCCTCGACGAGGTGGAGCTGCCCTCCGGCCGCCTCGACGAGCGGGGCAAGCGCGGCGACGGCGCGCCGGTCGCGCTCGACGGCGACGACGCGGGCCCCGCGCTTCAGGAGCGCCCGGGTGAGCCCGCCCGGCCCCGGGCCCACCTCGTAGACCGTGTCGCCGGCAGCAAGCGGCACGAGTGCGGCAATGCGGTCGAGGAGATTGGTGTCGAGCAGGAAGTTCTGCCCGAGCGCCCGGTCGGCCCGGAGCCCGGCGGCGGCGATGACGTCACGCAGAGGCGGCAGCCCGTCGAGCCGGGAGGCAGGCCCGGAGGCCTCGGCCAGCGTCAAGACGCGGAGGCCAGGCGTGCCCGGGCGCACGCGCCGGCGAGACGGATGGCCGCAATCATCGCGCGCGGCGAGGCGAGGTTGCGGCCGGCAAGGTCAAAGGCGGTGCCGTGGTCCGGCGCCGTCCGCAGGATCGGCAGCCCGAGCGTCATGTTCACGCCCTCGTCGAAGTGGAGCGTCTTGAGCGGGATGAGCGCCTGGTCGTGATACATGCAGATGGCAGCGTCGTAGCGGCTGCGCGCTGCCGCATGGAACAGCGAGTCCGCGGCGAACGGGCCGGAGACGTCAAGGCCTTCCTCCCGCAGAAGGGCAATGGCAGGGGCGATCACGGCCTCCTCCTCGCCGCCCATGGCCCCTCCCTCGCCGGCATGAGGGTTGAGCCCGGCAATTGCGAGCCGCGGCCGCGCGATGCCGAAGTCCCGGGCAAGGCCGCGCGCAGCCGTCCGCGCGCGGGCGGCGATGAGGTCCGTGGACAGCAGGCCCGGCACCTCGGCCAGCGGCACGTGGATGGTGACCGGCACCGTCCGCAGGTCGGGCCCCACCATCATCATGGCGACATTGGTGGCCGCGACCCCGCAGCGTTCGGCGATGAACTCGGTCTGGCCCGGATGCCGGAAACCGATGGCGTAAAGCTGGCTCTTGGCGACCGGTGCGGTCACGACCCCCGCGACCGTCCCGGCGCGGGCGAGCCCGACCGCGAGCTCGACCGAATCGAGGGCGCAGCGCGCACCGGCGAGGCTGGGCTCGCCCGGCACGACGGGCCCCGGGTCGTCCACCTGGAGGAGCGGCAGGCCCTGGTCGAAGACGGCCGGGGCCTCCCGAGGGTGGCCGATGCCGATGACCGGCCCTGGCCACACGGCCTCAAGCGCCCGCCGGTCGCCGATCGCAAGGAACGGAGAGAGGCCATGGGCATGACGCATGGCCCAGGCCTTGGCGGTCACCTCCGGCCCGATTCCGGCCGGGTCGCCGAGCGCCACTGCAAGGGGAGCGAGAGGCTCGCCGGGCGCCACGCTTCCCGCCCGCGTGGCGCCTCGTGCAGCCCCGGCGAGAAGCTCGTCCATCATCGGTAGTCCACGACCGCGTCGCGCCGCAGATCCCGGAGATAGCGGCGAGCGGCACTGTTGACCCGCTCGTCCGTGATCTGCGCGTAGATGGCATCGAACGAGGGCATGCCGGCGTTCGCGGGAGGATCATCCCGGCCGCACAGCACCAGCACTCGCAGACCATCGCGCTGGGAGCCGAAGGCGGGCGTTGCGCCGCCGACGGGCAGGCGGGCGACGATGTCCTGGAGCGGTCCGGGGAGGTCCCCCAGGCGGATGCTGTCGTTGGCGACGACGGTGCCGCCGAGCTCCGCGGCAACCGCCTCGGCGCGGCCGCAGCCGCCCATGGTGCGGGTGCGCGCCTGGATCTGCTCGGCAATCTGCCGCGCCTTCGCCTCGGTGGTGCCCTCCGGCAAGGCCACCGTGATCTGCTTCATCGAGAGGATGGCGTCAGCGGGATTGGCGGCAAGCACCTGGCGCTGGTCGATCAGGGCGACGATGGCGACCCCGCCCGGCACCACGACCGGGTCCGAGACCGTGCCGCGCGGCATCTTCACGATGACCTCGGCAAGCTGCGGCGAGAGCTGCTCGGCGCGCACCCACCCAAGATCGCCGCCGACTGCCGCAGTCGAGGCCTCGGAGAACTGGCGCGCATAGGCAACGAAGCTCGCACCCGAGCGGATCGCCTGGACCATGCGCGCGGCATCAGCGAGCACCCGCGGCAGCTGGTCGGGCGTGGCAGACAGGAAGATCTCGCCCACCCGATACTCGTCCTTGCCCTTGGACTCCTCGAGCTTGCGGATGATCGCGGCAACCTCCTCCTCGCCGACGTTGACGAAGGGCTCGATCCGCTTGCGCAGCAGCCGCGACCAGGCGAGCTCGGCACGGATCTGCTGCTTGATCGAGGCCGGCGACGAGCCTGCCTGGCGGAGGAAGCGGGCGAACTCCTCGGGGCTCTGGCGGAAGTTGGCCGCGACCCTCGCATAGGCCTGCTCGACCTCGGCTTCGGGCACGCTCACCTCGTTCTCGCTTGCCGCCTGGATCTGGAGCTTCTCGTCGATAAGGTTGCGCAGCACCTGCACGCGCAGGATGTCCCTTTCCTGCTCGGAGACGCGGCCCTCACTGGCGGCAAGCACGAGGGCGAGACGCTGGTCGACGTCGGTGTCGGTGATGATGTCGCCGTTGACGATGGCCGTCGCCTTGCGGACGTTGGGCTCGAGCGAGCCGAGCACCGTGAGTTCGGGAAGGTCGGCGAACAGGCCCTGGCCGGGCGCACGCAGGCCGACGGTCTGCTGGGCCTGGGCGACCGGAACGGCGGCAACGGCGAGGGCGAGAAGTGCGGAAGCGATGACAGCTGTTCGGAACGGCATCGGCAGGAACGGACTCACCTTGGGCGCGGGGCGTTGGCGCCCGGCTCTGCGGGTATCACCTAACCTTAGATCGCCACCGATGCCATAGCCGGGCGGCGGTGAACGCCGGCTGACCCCGGCGTCACCGGGCGGGCGTCACCGGGCGGGCGTCACCGGGCGGGCGTCACCGGGCGGGCGTCACCGGCCGAGGTTCGTGAGCCGGAACGACACGGAGAAGCTGTTGCCCCGGGGCGCGTTGAGGTTGTCGACATAGTTGCGCCGCCACGTGAACCGGAAGTCGAAACACTCGTCCTGATACATCACCCCCACCCGGTGGCGGATCGGCTGGAAGCCGTCGTTGACGGTTGCCGGGTCCTCGCCCGTCGAGGTGAGGTCGATGATCATGGATGCGAAGGCCGACCAGTAGCGGAACAGGGCAACCTGCGCTCCGAAGCGGAGCTCCTCCTGGTCGACGAGATCCTCGAGGGCGCTGTCGCGGTTGAAGCGAAGATAGCCGACGGTCGCGAAGGTCGAATCGGTGCCGAAGCTGAGATCCAGCTCGCTACGGCGGACGGTCAAGTCGTCCTTGTCGAGCCGCACCCGCTGCGTGAGCGAGCCGAACCTGCCGGCCCTCAGCGTCACCCGGCCGACGATGTCGGAGAGCCTGTCCTCGAGGCCTGATCCTTCCGGAAACAGCCCCGGATGGTCGGTGAAGCGATAGCTCTGGCCGATGTCGGCAGACAGCGCGATCCCCGGCCGCGCCCAGTCCCACGACAGGCCATAGGCCATCCGCACCCCGCCTTCCCAGCGGTCGAAGCCGGGGAAGCGGTTGAAGGCGAACAGGCCAAGGTCGTCGAGCTCGACGGCGCGGCTGTCCTCGTTCGGGATTCCCCGGTTGGCGCCGCGCGTGGAGGCCACGAACTGCAGCCGCGGGGTCAGGTTCTGGGTGCCGCGGCCGAGAGGGCCCACGAGCGGCCACTGGAGATCGACCGCGACGAGCGGCACGATGCGGCCCCGGAAGCCGTCCTCGCCGGCGTAGGCCGGGTCATCGGCGAAGGCTGCGTCGGCGACATGGTAGCCGTCGGCGCGCACCAGGCCCGAGACGGTGATTCGCTGCCCCATGGGCGTGGTGAACAGCCGGTCCCACTGGAGCTGCGCGAGAAGGCGGTTCATGTCCTGCCCATCCTCCCGGAACAGGCTGAGGGCATTGGTGTCGAAGCGGAGCCGGCCGCCGAGCGGGCGCATGGCTGGCCGCCAGGTCACGTCGAAGAGGGGGAGCGCGATGGGCGTGCGCGCCGGCGCGGCACCGGGCGCAAGATCCTGAAAGTACCAGCCGCGCCCGCCGAGGTAGAGGCTCTCCGTCTGCCGCTCGATGGCGTAGACCGTCCGCAGGCGGACATCGTAGGTCAGTTCGTAACGGCCCGGAAAGGTGCGGTCGTTGGTGAGCCGGGCGGAGAAGGTCGAGGTCCAGCCGCCCGCATGGCGCACACGGCCGTTGGCCTCGAAAAGGCCCCTGGCGGCCTCGCGCCCGGTCGTGACGATCCCGCCGCCGGTGTCGAACCGCCGGCCTTCCGACCAGGTGGCGGCCAGACGCGCCCGCACCGGGCCTCCTGCCAGCAGGTGGCGATATTCCACGTCCAGGAGCGGGTTCTCGCGCGTGTAGAGGCGGGCCGTGGCAGTCAGGTCCCGGTCGGGGCCAATCGCCCAGTACCACGGGATGGCCAGCTCGAAGCCGAGCACGTTCGAGACCGTGACATCCGGCGAGAGCAGGCCGGACTGGTTGCGGAGCGCGCTGTCCGGGTGCGAGAAGGACGGAAGCCCGAGGACGGGGCGCCCCAGCACCTCGAAGCGGACACGGCGGTAGAAGACGCGGCCCTCCGCCGGGTCGTGGCGGACCCGGACCGCCCTGACGGCCCACAGCGGCGCCTGCGGGCAGCCCGCGTCGTCGAGCACGTTGCAGGGCGAGTAGATCGCCCGGTCGAGCTGCGACACGCGGTCCTGCCGCCGGGCGGCCCGCGCGGCCAGCCTTCCGCCATCCTCGAGCACGAGGAGGAGATTCTCGATGGCGCCGTCACGAAGGTCGTCGGAGAGCAGGATCAGGTCGGCCACGAGCACGTTCCCGCGCGCATCGCCGATGCGGACCGCGCCCGCGGCCTCGACGGTGCCGGCCCGCCGGTCCCAGGTGACGCGATCGGCCGTCAGCACCTGGTCGGCCCGGCGCAGGATCACGTTGCCGGTTGCGATGACCTGGTCCTCGCGCTCGAGGTAGACGAGCTCGTCGGCGGCGAGGGCCACGAGCTCCTCGGCCTCCGGGTCCTCCTGCGGCGACGCGTCGGTCGCCGACGCACCCTCCGCCGGCACCCCTGCCTCAGCCGACGCGGCGAGGACGGCCGCAGCGCAGCAGACCGGCAGCAGGTGGCGCGCCATCGGCATGCGGCGGCGCTTAGGGGGAGGCGGCCAGCGCTCGCAAGCCGCGAGGTCTGCCGTCAGATCGGAATCACGCGGCGACGCTTGGAGAAGTGGAGGTAGCCGACGTTGGCACCGATCCGCCAGCCGGCGCCGAGGCGCACCGGCACAAGGCGGACCCGGTCGAGCTGGTGATACCCCACCGAGACGCCGCCGACGAGATAGGCCCGTCCTTCGATGGCCGGGTAGCGGCGGAAGATCTCCTCGCTGTCGTGAAGGTCGTAGACGAGGATGAACACGGTGGACGCATCGCCGCCGACGTCGGGGCCGAAGGAGGGGCCCTGCCAGTAGACCCGCCGGTTGCCCTCGACCTTGGAATGGAGCGTGCCCTTGCCGTAGCGGAGGCCGACGCCGAAGGCGCCGCCGCCTTCCCGGCCGACGATGTAGGCGTTGGGCCGGCCGTTTTCGGCGAAGGCGCGCTCGATCGCCTTGGCGAGACCCTGCGTCCCCTTGCCGAAGGCGCCATCGGCCGCGGCCAGGATCTCCTCGAAGCTGTAGCCCGAGGACTCGGTCTTTTCAGCTGACGCTTGGGGTCCGCGGGTCTGGGCAAGGGCTGGAACCGCAGCGAGCGTCGCGGCAATCAGGACAGCGCGGATCCACATGCCCACCCCCTTGCCGCCCGGGCGTGAATCGCCGGTGAATCGGAACGAAGGCACGCCGTCAGCCCTCGGCCACCACCCGGTTCCTCAGCACCGGAATGCCGCTCACCTCCACTTCCACCAGGTCCCCCGGAAACAGGAAGAGCGGCGGCGTGCGCTTCTCGCCCACCCCGGCGCAGGTGCCCGTCGCGATCACGTCCCCCGGCTTCAGCTCCGTAAAGCCGCTGATGTAGCCGATGAGCGTCTCGATGTCGAAGAGCATGAGCGCCGTCTCGGTCTCCTGCACCACCCGCCCGTTGACGCGGGT
Source organism: Thermaurantiacus tibetensis (assembly GCF_015354055.1). GTDB lineage: Bacteria > Pseudomonadota > Alphaproteobacteria > Sphingomonadales > Sphingomonadaceae > Thermaurantiacus > Thermaurantiacus tibetensis. Next base: position 700,648 of record NZ_JACHTM010000001.1, on the reverse strand, counting down.
GGTCAGCCGGTGCGCGCGCCAGTCACCGAAGTCCTCGGGCGGCACCAGCTCCGGGCCGATGCTGCCCGAGCGGTCGAAGTTCTTGCCGGGCGTGAACTGGGCGGTGTGGCGCTGCCAGTCCCTCACCGAGCCATCCATGAAGCAGGTGTAGCCGGCCACGTGGGAGAGCGCATCCGCGCGGCCGATCCGCCGGCCCGGCCGCCCGATGACGACCGCGAGCTCGCCCTCGAAGTCGAGGCAGTCGGAAGTGGCCGGCTTCACGATGCCCTCCCCCGCCGGCACCAGCGAGGCCGGCGTGCGCAGGAAGAGCATCGGGTGCGCGTCGCGTTCGCCGCGGCCCATCTCCTCGCGATGGGCCGCGTAGTTGACGGCCGCGCAGAAGATCCGCGCCTCGGGTGCCGGAAACCAGCTCATGCGGCGCACCGTTCGGGGACGATCCGGACGATCCCGCGTGCGCTTGGCAGCAGCGCGACCGGCGGTTCCCCGAGGGCCTCGGCAAGCTCGGGGCTCGCGATGTCGAGGCCGCCGGCGTAGCTGCCATAGGCGGGAAGGACGAGCCGCTCCCCGGCGAGCGCGAAGCAGCGGCGCGCCGGGCCGCGCACACCGGGGAGGCGGACTTTGGGGTGGAAGTGGCCCGAGACCTCCGGACCGGCTCCGCCGGCCTCGTGGCGGAAGCGGAGGCCCTCCACCTCCCATTCCCGGACCACCCGCCCGCCCAGGGTTCCTGGGGCGTGGCCGTCATGGTTGCCGACGATCCAGGTCCAGTCCACCCGGGCAATCAGGGCGGCGAGGCGTTGGCGCTCGGCATCCGGCAGGCGGCACGGCCCGGCGGCGTCATGGAAGCTGTCGCCGAGCGCCAGCACCGCGGTGGCCCCCGTCGTGGCGATGGCGCGCTCGAGCCGGGCGAGCGTATCGCGACTGTCGTACGGAGGCACCAGCCACCCCTGGCGTGCGAGCGCACTTCCCTTCTCAAGATGGAGGTCGGCGACGATCAGCAACCGCCGCGCTGGCCAGAAGAGCGCCCCGCAGGGCAGGGGTGCGAGCGCGTGCCCGCCAAGCCGCAAGGTTTCCATGGCGGAACGGATAGCGAACATCGCGGTCGCCGAAAAGGGTCAGAAGCGGGTCATCCAGCCGGCCTCGACCTGCACCTCGGGGTCCTTCCGGCCTGGTGTGTCGGGCCGGTCCCCCTGGGCCCGGAGCTCGAGCCGGAGGTCGCCGAACCGGCTCGGCACGTCGGCGCCGACGGTGCCGATGAGGAAGCGCTCGTTCGTCCGCGAGATGCGATGGAGCGGGGTGGACGAAACGTTGATGTTCGCATCCCGCAGCGAGGCGTGGAAGCGGCGGTTGCGCGTGTCGATGACGGCCACGTCAAACGAGAGCATGCGGGTATCGCCGTCGAGCGAGAAGCCGATCGGCCGGCGGTCGTAGGTGAAGCCGTCGGTGTAGATGAAGTGGTTGTAGAGCGAGCCTGGGAACTTGGTGCCGCCGAAGAAGTGGGAGGCCAGCGTGTCGACATATTCGATGCCGGCCGACCAGCTGGCGCCTGAGCGCCCGAGCGGGCCGGCGATGCGGCCGCCGCCGCGGCGAGCGAACTGCTCGATGATGATGTTGTCCGCGTCTTCCGCCACCGTCTCGAAGAACAGGCGGCCGGCATGCCCGCCGCTGCCGATCGGGAAGTTCCAGGCAAGGTCGAAACCGGCGATCTGGTTCCCGGGCTCGTCGAAGGAGCCCGTGTTGTCGAAGTCGCCGAGGCCAAGGAGCGCCCGGGCGAACGTGTCGAGGTCGCAGGGGCGGCCCTTGCCGCACTGCTGCATGGCCCGCTGGAAGCTGACGGTCAGGCCGGGCACGGGCTCAGCCTCGAAGCGCATCGCGACCACGACCGCGTTGCGGTAGTCGCGCTCCTCGTCGAGCACGCCGCCGAACATCTCGAACCGCACGGGCCCAAGCCAGCGGAGCACCGGCAGCTTGATCTGCTTCGGCTCGAGCATCCTGAAACCGACCTTCGGGAAGGGCCGGGCGGAGGTGGAGAAGAGGAGGCCACCCTCCTCGCTCGGCCCCCAGTCGGTCTCGACATGGCCGCCATAGAGCGCGAGGTTGCCAAGCCGCACTGCGGCCGTGATCGGCCGGAGCTGGGCGCCGCCAGTCACTTCGGTGGCCGGCCGGTCGCCGCGGCGGATGAAGCTGGCACCCCAGCCGAACGTGAAGCGGCCCACGTCGTGCGAGGCGCCGACCATCAAGTCGACGTCCCCGCGCGCAGTGCGCTGAAAGCCCCTGACCAGCGCCGGCTCGTTCGTGACCCGCGCCTCGGCCCGGAACCGGGTCGGGCGGCGGTTCCAGTCCGCAAGCAGGCGCACGCGCCGAAGGGCGGCCTCGACATTGGGCGGCAGCGCCATGCCCTCCGCGCGGAGAAGGCCGCGCTCGATCTGCGCCCAGGGCAGCGGCCAGCTCTCGGCCGGGCCGGTGATGATCCGGTGGGCGCGAAGCAGCTCGATGTCGGCCCTGAGGCGTGCGTCGCCCGGCTCGGCCCAGGGCCCGGCCAGCGCCGGAGATGCCACCAGCGCCATCAGCACAAGCGCCGGCCGCATCAGGCCCGCGCCAGGTGCCGCTCGGCGAGCGCGAGCGCCCGCGGGTCGTCGACGTCGAGCCAGAAGGCGTCCCCGATGTCGCGCGCCAGCGCCCGCCCCGCACGGGCGAGCCGCCGGACGCCGTCGGAAAGGGAGGGCGAGTCGAGCTGCTCCAGCGCCGCGACCAGCGCCGGGCTCACGACGAAGGCCCCGGTGTCGTGGGCGTCGTAGATTCGGAGGTCCTTGCCGAGATCCACGATCCGCTCCTCCCGCGTCCGCACCCGAGTCACGTCCGCCTCGTCGACGGCCGGATGCCCGAGCCTCCGGTCGACCGCAAGCACAACCCCGTCACGAACCGGACCCTGGGCGACCAGCCGCTGGAGAAGCTGCGGCGAGACGAGATGATCCCCCATCACGAGGAGCGTCCCCTCGCGGATATGGACACGTGCCGCCAGCACCGAGACGCCGTTGGGTGCCCTGCCCCACGCCGGGTTCTCGACCGTCAGGGTGTCGGGGACCTGCGCGACAACCGCCGCGACCTCGGCAGCCGCATGCCCCACGACGACCGTGACCCGGCCCACACCCGCCGCGCGCAGCGCATCGATCACGCGGAGGAGGAGCGGCCGGCCAGCGACCGGCACCAGCGGCTTGACCGGGGCCACGGAGCGCAACCGCGAGCCGGCGCCCGCTGCGAGCACCACGGCGCCCGGCCTGCCGGTCACGTCCGGCCTAGTGACGGCAGGAGCCGGTATCGCCGCGCAGGAAGGCCTCGACGGCGGCCTCGGCTTCCTCGTCGCGCATCTGCCGCGGCGGATGCTTGCACCAGGCAGCCGAAGGGCCCTCGAGCACACCGCCGACGCCGCGGTCGAGCGCGATGCGCGCGGCGCGGATCATGTCGATGGCAACCCCTGCGCTGTTGGGGCTGTCCTCGACCGAAAGCCGAAGCTCGAGGTTCATCGGCACCCCGCCGAAGAGGCGGCCCTCGAGCCGGAGAAAGGCGACCTTGTTGTCCTTCTGCCAGGCCACATAGTCCGAGGGCCCGACGTGGATGTTCTCGGGGTCGAGCCGCCGCTCGGTCGCCGCCTGCACCGCCTCGGTCTTGGAGCGCTTCTTGCTGGACAGCCGGTCGCGGTTCAGCATGTTGAGGAAGTCGGTGTTGCCGCCGGTGTTGAGCTGGTAGGTGCGGTCGAGGCGGACACCGCGGCGGGCGAAGAGGTCGGCGAGCGTGCGGTGGACGATCGTCGCTCCCAGCTGGGCCTTGATGTCGTCGCCGATGAGCGGAAGCCCGGCCTCGGCGAAGCGCCGCGCCCAGGCGGGGTCGCTGGCGATGAAGACCGGCATGGCATTCACGAACGCGGCTCCCGCGCGCAGCGCGGCCTCGGCGTAGAAGGCCGTCGCCCGCTCGCTGCCGACCGGCAGGTAGTTCACGAGCACCTCGGTTCCGGCGCGCTTCAGATGCTCCGCAGCCTCGTCGACGCTGGGCTGCGGCAGGTCGGCGATGCGGAAGCTGCGCTCGGCGGGGGCCTCCAGCATGTGCGGCGAGACGCCGTCGAGCACGGCCCCCATGGCGACGATCGCACCCGTCGGCGGCACATGGTCACAGAAGGTGGCGGTGCAGTTGGGCGGCGCGAAGATGGCCTCGGCCACATCCCGGCCCACCTTCCGCGGATCGACGTCGAACGCCGCCACGATGCGCAGGTCCTTCGGCCGGTAACCGCCCATGTCCCAGTGCGAGAGGCCGATCGCCTCGTTGGCGCCGCCATTGCTGTAATGGGCGATCCCCTGCACCAGCGAGCTGGCGCAATTCCCGACCCCGGCAAGCGCGACGTTGATGGACAAGAGCAGATCCCCATGCTGATGTCAGCGGCAGACGGCTGACATGGAACTGACATGTTTGGCCGCTCAGCTACCCTGCTCGCCCCGGCCGGGCAAGAAAGCATAGCGGGTGGCGGCGAGATTTCGGCGGATGGCGGGCGCCTCCTGGCAGGCGTAGGCTTCGAGGTGCACGAGGAAGCGCGCGTGGGAGACGGCGAAGGTGAGCCCGGCGTAGGCAAGCAGCACCAGGAAGCCCTCCCACCAGAGCCCGGCCAGTCCGAAGGGCAGCAGGGTCCAGAAGAAGGTGTTGCGGCGGCCGGCCACCAGGCGGAAGCCGCGCTCGAACGGCCCCCAGTCGTCGAGCTGGCGCCCCGTCAGCCGGCGGAAATATTCCCCGTGGATGGCCTCGAGCAGCGCGAAAAGGATGATCCCGCCCGCGGCCAGCCAGGCGGCAAGACCATGGCCCTGCCCTGCGAACCAGCCGCCGAGCGCTGCAAACCAGCCATATTCGAGGATCTTGTCGAGGACATGCTCGAGATCGCCCCAGCGGGAATATTCGACTCGCGTGCGGGCGAGCTTGCCGTCCACCCCGTCGAGCGGCCCGACGGCGAGCACCAGGAGGAGGCCGGGAAGCAGCAGGCCGTTCGCGAAGCAGAGGAGGGCCACGAGGCCGAGCACCGCGGTGGCGAGCGTCACCATGTTGGGCGTGACCGCGGTCGGCCACAGCCAGCGGACCAGCGCATTCTCGACCGGCGGGTGAAGAAACCGGGCAGGCCAGTCGAGACAGCCCTTCTGCGCGGCATCGAGCAGCGCCCGCTCGGCTTCCGCCCGCCCCGAGTCCCCGCGGGGGCGGACCCAGACGAAGGGCACCTCCCGGCGCCGGCCCTCGGCATAGCGGGGCAACGCCGAGACGGGCAGCAGCCGCGCGCCTTCGGCCAGCGCGACTCGCAGCAGGGTCGACGCCGGCTCCCACTCGGCGTGGGCCTCCAGCGCCTCGCGGGCAACACTTGCGGGAAGGCGCGCAACGGAGGCCCAGTGCACGTCACCCGCCACCCGTTCCGCCCCGGCCGGCGGCTCCCGGTCGAACACGAGCACGCTCGGTCCCGGCTCGGCGCGCGCAACCGCCTCGACCAGCCGCTCGTCGAGCACCACCCCCGGCTCGAGCACGAGCATCTCGCCCGCCTCCCCGGCGAGCCGTTGCGCCAGACACGCCGCGTCCGGAACGGTCTCCACTGGCCCCAGGGCGAGGAGCCGCCGCGCGACATCGGCGGGAAGGCGCGGCGCCAGCACCCACAGGCGCCGCGCGCCGGCGCGCAGCGCCTGGCGCACCTGGCGCTCGAGGACCGTACGCCCGGCGACTTCGACGAGGCCCGCCCGCAGGTCTCCAGCCGCTGCGTCCCCTGCCGAGACGAGCGCCGTCAGCGTCGAGCCGGTCCCGGTCATGGCACACGGCTTAGGGGGGCAGCGCTGCCCTTGCCAAGGGCGCAGGGCTCGGGGAAGGCCCTCGCGTGACCGTGTCGCCTGCCGACCCTGCACCTGCCGCCCCGCCGCTCCCCGACCCTCGCGCGATCGACGTCCCCTCCAACCGCTTCCTCCTCCATCCCATCGCCGAGCGGTTGCTCCCCCTCGCGCTCCGCCTCGGCATCCCGGCCAATGCCGTGAGCCTCGCCGGCCTCGGTCTCGGCCTGCTCGCCGCCGTCTGCTACCACCACTGGCAGGACTGGCGGCTGGTGCTCGCCGGCTGGGGGCTGATGCTCGGCTGGCACGTGCTCGACGGGCTCGACGGCCGGATCGCCCGGGCGACCGGCACGGCCACCGCGCTCGGCCGGTTCATCGACGGCTTTGCCGACTATGGCGTGTTCGTCCTCGTACATGTGGCGCTTGCCCTCTCGCTCCCCGACCCGGTGGCCGCGCTGGCGCTGGCGCTCGCGGCAGGGGCCGCGCATGCGCTCCAGTCCGCCTTCTACGAGGCCCGGCGCGCGACCTTCCTGCGCCGGCTTGCCGGCTCGTTCGCCGTCGCCCCCCGCGTGGCCGCGGGCGGGCGGGTCGAACGGCTCTACAATGCACTGGAGTCGCGCCTCGGCCACCGCGCGACGGCGCTCGACGCCGCCCTCGCCGCCGCAGGCCCGGCCGAGCGGCAGGCGCGCCTCGCCCGCTGGGCAGCGGCAGCGCTGCCGCCCCTGCGCCTTGCCTGGCTGCTCAGCGCCAACGCCCGGACCCACGCGATCGCGCTGGCCTGCCTGCTCGGCGACCCGCGGCTTGCCTGGTGGTGGGAGCTCCTTGTCCTGACCGCCCTCGCGCTTCTCATAGCGGCACTCCTCGGACGCGCCGAAGCACGGGCAGCAGTCACCTCGCGCCGCGCGGTTGCAGCGATGCCGCCCGCGCCCTAAGCCCGTTGCCGCAGGGCGAAGGGCAGGACTCATGGGGAACGAGACGCGGCACCCTCCGGTCGCGGCGCTGGCGGCAGCGGTGCTCAGCATCGGCTGGCTGGCCTTCGCGCTGACCATCCCCGAAACCGCTGAAGGGCTGCGGAGCGGAGAGCCGGGGCGGCTGCTCGAGCTTGCCGCCAAGGTGCTGGTGGTCCCGGCGCTCCTGTTCGCGATCGCCGCGGCCTGGCGGCGCCCGCAGGTGACGGTCCGGCAGGATCTCCTCGCCGCCTCGGAGGCGACCGAGAGCGGAGCGGTCGCGGCGGCCGGGTCGCTCGCGGGCCGCCTTGCCGCCACCCGGGAGATGCTCGAGCTCGACGTTGCAGCCGTGGAGGCGCTGACGGAGCGCCTCGGTCAGGCGGCCGGCGCCGCCGCTGCCACCCTGCGCGAGGCGACCGCCACGGCCGGCGGGGTCGCCAACGCCGGTTCGGCCCTCGAGGCGGCCGCCGCGCGCGGCCTTGCTGAAGGCGAACGGCTGCGGGCCATGCTGGAAGGCCTTGCCGGCGAGCTCGAGGCCCGCCGCGCCGGGCTTGCCGCCGAGGCCGACCGCCTCGCCGAGGAACGCGCCCGCCTCGAGGCAGCGCACGAGGCGCTGGCTGAGGCCGCCGCGCGAAGCAGCGCCGCCATTTCCCAGCAGACCGGCCTGGCCGGCGGCGAGGCCCGCGAGGCGCTTTCGCTCGTCGAGTCGGCGGCGGCGACGCTGGCCGAGACGGTCGCCGCCCAGAAGGCCGCGCTCGAGGCCGCGACCGCCGAGGCGCGAGCCACGCTTGCCGCCATCGGTTCGGAAGCTGCCCGCGCGCTCGGGCGCCACCTCGAGGCGCTCGTCGCCCAGGCGCGAGAGCTCGAGAGCCGCATTTCGGCCCAGACCGGCGTGACCGAGGAGCTGGTCCGAACGGCCGACCAGGGCTTCCAGATCCTCGACAAGCGCCTCGAGCACGCCGCGCGGACCACCGGCCAGACGCTCGACGGTCTCCAGGCCCGGCTCGCGGCTACCGCACAGGCGATCGACGGCCTCGCCGAGCCCATTCGTGGCGGGCGGGCGGCCGTCGCCGAGGTCGAGCAGGCGGTGGCCGCGCTCGACGGCGCCGTCCGGGCGCTTGCCGAGCTGCTCTCCGCCACCTTGCCGGAGAGGGCGGCCGCGGCAACGGGCACGGCCGAGTCGCTCGCAACCGAAGTCACGCGGCTCGCCGGCGCGCTCGCCGACGCGCAGGCGCGCGCCACGGCGCTCGCCGAGCCGGTCGCGGCGAGCCGCGCCACCCTCGACGAGGCGACGGCCCGGTTCGAGGCCCAGCGGGAGGCGGTGCGGATCGCTGGCGAGGCTCTCGTCGTCGAGCTGGAGCAGGCGCGCCAGCTCATCGCCGAGGTGGAGCGCGCAACCGAGGCCACTTCGCTTGCCGCCGCGACCCGCCTCGTCGATGCCCTGACCCGGGTGCGCGACGTCTCGCAGCAGGCCACCGGCACGATGCGCGAGATGCTGGAAGGCCTGGTTGCCGAGGCCCGGCAGGCGCTGGGCGAGGCCGCGCAGTCCGCGCTTCGTGCCGGCTTCGTTGAAGCCGTTGCCGAGCAGACCGCGGCGGCCGAGGCGCGCGCGAAGGCTGCGGCCGAGCGCTCGGCACAGTCGCTCGCCGCGCTCGCCGAGGCGCTTCGCCTCGTCGACTCGCGGGCCGAGGAGCGGCTGCGCGAGCTTTCCGACCTCGGCGCGCGGGAGCTGGCGAGCGCGGCCCAGCTGCTGACCGATCGCCTCGCCGCGGAGTCCGTCACCATCGCCTCGGCACTCGGCCGGGAGATGGACGCGGAGGACTGGGCGAAGTGGCGCGCGGGCGAGCGCGGCCTCTTCAAGCGGCGGGCGCTCGCGCTGCTCGAGAAGCAGGAGGCGAAGGCGCTGAAGGCGCTCCTCGAGCGCGATTCGGAGTTCGCCGGCGCCGCCCGGCGCTTCACTGCGGGCTTCGAGGCGCTGGTGGCGCGGCTCGAGAGCGGCTTGGGCGCAGGCCTTGCCGCAATCATCCGCAATTCCGAGACGGGCCGGCTGGCCGCCGCACTCGTCGAGGTGCTCGAGGACTAGGGCCGGGGCTTCGCCGGGTCGAAGAAGAGCGCGAAGAACTGCTCCCGGGTGATCCACCCGAGCTCCCAGTTAGCCCAGAAGAGCAGGAAGAAGACGGCCGAAAGCAGCGTGGTCACGACGACCTTGCGCTTCAGCATGGGCGCGTGCGGCGCGCTCGGTGCCTGGCCCGGCACGAGCGGCTCGCCGGCCTCCGCGCTCGTCTTCACCCCCCATGGCAGCACGAGGAAGAAGGTGAAGGTCCAGAACAGGAGGTAGAGGGCGAGGAGCGAATACCACTTCATGCCAGGTCGAGGATCTGGACTTCGGTTAAGGGCTTCTTGCCCGTCCACTTGCGCGCGACCCGGCGGACGGCGAGCTTCACCTCGTCCTCGAGCCGGCGCCGGTCGGCAAGCGGCACCTTGCGCGCGGCTTCTTCCGCAGCCTCGGCGCAGTCGGCGAGGAAGGCCTCCTCCTCGTCCTCGACCGGCACGCCGCGGGCAAGTACGCCGACGTCACCTGCAAGCCTGCCGCGCCGGTCGTAGACGAGGGTGACGACGATGAGCCCGCCCCAGGCGAGCTTCCGGCGCATTGCCATGGTGGTGCTGTCGGCGGGCAGGATCACCTCGCCGTCGAGCACCAGCCGCCCCGCCGGCACGTGGCCGACGATGGCAGCCTCGCCGGGCGCCAGGCGGATGACGGCGCCGTTCACCGGCACCACCGCCTGCGGCACCCCGCAGGCCCGCGCCAGCCGCGCATGCTCCTCCATGTGGCGCCGCTCGCCGTGCACGGGCACCGCCACCTGCGGGCGGATCCACGCATACATGGCCTCGAGCTCAGGACGCCCGGGGTGCCCCGAGACATGGACATGGGCCTGCCGGTCGGTCACGATCTCGACGCCAAGCGCCGCAAGCGCGTTCTGCACCCGGCCGATGGCCAGCTCGTTGCCGGGGATCTGGCGCGAGGAATAGACGACGAGATCGCCCGGCTCGAGCCGGATCTGCGGGTGGGTGCCCTCCGCCATGCGGGCCAGCGCCGCCTGGGGCTCGCCCTGGGTTCCGGTCGAGGCGATGAGGAGGGTTTCGGGCCGCGCCGTCGCCGCGGCATCGAGCGGCATGAGGCCAGGAAGGTCGCGCAGGTAGCCCGCCTCGCGGGCAACCTCGACGATCCGCTCGAGCGACCGGCCCGCCAGCACCAGCCGCCGGCCCGTGGCGCGGGCCACCTCGCCCAGCGTCTGGATGCGCATCGCGTTGGAGGCGAAGGTGGTGACGACGACTCGGCCCGCCCGCCGGCCGGCGATGAGCCGCATCAGCCCTTCGCGCACGTCGCTCTCCGAACCGCTCGCCTCCGGGTTGAAGACGTTGGTCGAGTCGCCGACCATGGCCAGCACGCCCGCCTCGCCGATCGCGCGCAGCTCCGCCTCGTTCACCGGGTCGCCGATGAGCGGGCGGTCATCGAGCTTCCAGTCCCCGGTGTGGAAGATGCGCCCGTGGGGCGTCTCGATGACGAGGGCGTTGCCTTCGGGGATGGAGTGGGTGAGCGCCACGTAGCGGCAGGCGAAGGGGCCGAGCGCGAGCTTGCCTCCAAGCGGCACCACGTGGAGCGGCACGTCGCGGTGAAGCCCCTCCTCCTCGAGCTTCCGCCGCACGAGCCCGGCCGTGAACGGCGTGGCATAAAGCGGCACGCCGAGGTCGGCGGCGAGGTAGGGCACGGCCCCGATGTGGTCTTCGTGCCCGTGGGTGAGGACGACACCCAGGAGGTCGGCGCGCCGCTCCTCGATGAACGCGAGGTCCGGCAGCACCAGATCGACGCCGGGCATGTCCGGGCCGGCAAAGGTCATGCCGAGATCCACCATGATCCACTTGCCGCGGCAGCCATAGAGATTGACGTTCATGCCGATCTCGCCCGAGCCGCCGAGCGGCAGGAACAGGAGCTCGTCGCCCGGGGTCGTCACGCGGCGACCCTGTTCGCGGCGTCGAGGCGGATGAGCCCCTTGATGGTGAGGTCAGGGTCGACCGCGTGGATCGCGCCTGTGTGCCGGCCGAACAGCGGCGCAAGGCCGCCGGTTGCGATCACCGTTGCCGGCGCGCCGATCTCGCGCGTGATCCGCTCGACGAGCCCCTCGATGAGGCCCACATAGCCCCAGAACACGCCCGACTGCATGGCGTGCACCGTGCCCTTGCCGATGGCGCCCTGCCCTTCCGGAGGCGGCTCGACGGCGATCCGCGGCAGGCGGGCGGCGGCGCGGTAGAGCGCATCCATCGAGAGGTTGATGCCGGGCGCGATCACCCCGCCCTCGTAGCCGCCGTCGGCCGCCACCACGTCGAAGGTGGTCGCGGTGCCGAAGTCGATGACGACGAGCGGCCCGTCGTGCTCGGCGTGGGCGGCCACCGCGTTGACCAGCCGGTCCGCCCCCACTTCCGCCGGGTTGGGCAGACGGATCGGCAGGCCCCAGGCGAAGCCCGGCGCGCCTGCCACCAGCGGCTCCACCCCGAAATACTTCCGCGCCAGCCCGCGGAGGTTGAACAGCGTCTGCGGCACCACGGAGGCGATGATCGCGTGCGTGACCGTGGCCCGGGGCACGTCGTTCATGGCCATCAGCTGGTGGAGCCAGACCCCATATTCGTCGGCCGTGCGGGCCGCGTCGGTCGAGATCCGCCAGCGGTGACGGATCTCCGCGCCCTCGCACAGCGCGAAGACGATGTTGGTGTTGCCGACGTCGATCGCGAGCAGCATCAGGCGGCACTCGGCTCCGGCGCGCCGAGGAAGATGTCGCCTGCGCGCAGGGACTCGACGCCCTCGGCCGTCCGCACGCGGAGCGCCCCGTCGTCGGCGAGATCCTCGAGGGTCGCCCGCCGGCCGTCGCCGAGACGGATCGGCGTGCCCGGCGGCAGGCTGCGTGCGCGCCACGCGGCGGCAATCGGCGCAAAGCCTTCCACCCGCCAGAGCCCGAGCGAATCGGCGAAGGCCTCCGCCAGCTCGGCGAGGAAGCGGTCCGGATCGGGCGGGGGCGGCGGGAACGCGGCAGTGGCGCGGCCGGACACGTCGGGCGCCTGCGCGAGGTTGACGCCAATGCCCACGACCACGTGGTCGCCCGCGCGGTCGAGCAGGATGCCGGCGAGCTTCGCGCCACGAAGCAGCAGATCATTGGGCCACTTGAGGAGGATGCCGGCCTCGGGCGCGTGGGCGGACGCGACCCGGTGAAGGGCAACGCCGGCCACGAAGCCGAGCTGCTCGGCCGGCGGGTCGCCGGGGCGGAGCCTGACCAGCCCGGAGGCCGCCAGGTTGCCTTCCGCCATCTGCCAGGGCCGGCCCTGCCGCCCGCGGCCTGCCGTCTGCCGGCGGGCGCGCACCCAGGTGCCGTCGGGCAGCTCCGCCACGCGGGCGAGAAGCCAGTCGCTCGTGCTCGGCGTCTCGTCGAGGACGATCACGCGAGCGCCCGCGCGGCCTCGGCGCCCCAGGCCGCAAGCGGGCCGAGCAGCAGGTAGCCGAGCGGCGAGGAGAAGGCCGCAGCCGCCCCCACGACGGCCGGGTTGACCCCCTGCTCGCCCGGAAGCACGACCACCCCGGCCGGCGGGTCGATGAACATGATCTTGACCACGCGGAGGTAGTAGTAGGCCGCCACCACGCTTGCGAGCACGCCGAGCACGGCAAGCGGCCAGAGACCAGCTTCCACGGCCGCCGAGAAGACGGCGAGCTTCGGCATGAAGCCGAACATGGGCGGGATTCCGGCAAGCGAAAACATGAAGATGGCAAGCGCAGACGCGATGCCCGGCCGGGTGCGGGCAAGCCCGGCCAGGTCGGCCAGGTCCTCGAGCTGGCGGCCGTCGGCATCGACGAGCATGAGAAGCGCGACGAAGGCGCCGAGCGTCATCACCAGATAGACGAGAAGGTAGAGGAGCACGGCCTCCACCCCGGCTGCGGTGCCGGCGGCGAGCCCGATGAGGGCGAAGCCGATGTTGGCGATGGCCGAGTAGGCGAGCAGGCGCTTCATGCTGGTCTGGGCGATGGCCGCAACCGAGCCGAGCAGCATGGAGGCGATGCTCATCACGAGCACGATCTGCTGCCAGTCGGCCTTCATGCCGCCGAACGCCTCGTAGAGCAGCCGGAGCATGAGCCCCATCGCCGCGACCTTGGGCGCGGTGGCGAAGAAGGCGACGACCGGGGTCGGCGCGCCCTCGTAGACGTCCGGCGTCCACATGTGGAACGGCACGGCCGAGACCTTGAAGGCGAGCGCCGCGAGCAGGAAGACGAGGCCGAAGAGGGCGCCGAGGTTCCGGACCTCGCCGGCCACGAAGGCCTTGGCGATATCGGCAAAGCTCGTGGAACCCGCGAAGCCGTAGACGAGGCTCGCGCCGTAGAGCATGAGGCCGGACGCCAGCGCGCCGAGCGCAAAATACTTGAGGCCCGCTTCCGAGGAGCGCGACTCGTCACGGTGGAAGGCCGCGAGGACATAGGCCGACAGCGACATGAGCTCGAGCCCGACGTAGAGGCTGAGCAGGTTCTGCGCCGAGACCATGATCGCCATCCCGAGCGTCGCGAGAAGCACGAGGAGCGGGTACTCGAACCGGGCGGTCGCAAGCCGCCGCAGGTAGGGCACGGCAACGAGGATCGCTGCGGCGCTTCCGAGGAAGACCAGAAGCTTGAGGTGGCGGGAGAAGGCGTCGGCCACGTAGAGACCGTTCCAGGCGGCAAGCCGCCCCGGCGCCTGATCGAAGAGGGGGACGGCGGCAAGGGCCAGCAGCAGCACCGACGCCCAGGAAAGCCCCTCGAGCGCCCGGTCCCCGCGGAAGGCGCCGACGAGAAGGAGCACGCAGATGCCGGCGGCCAGCACCACTTCAGGAGCGCCGACGGAAAGCGACTGGAGGAGCGTCACGAGGCCGGTCCTTCGGCGGCAACGGCCGCGACCTGCGGCCGAATGACGGGCGTCTTCGGCGCCTCCGCACGCTCGAGCCTGGCGACCAGCCCGGCCACAGGAGCCTTGAGCGGCGCCATGACGGGCGCCGGGTGGACGCCGATCGCGAGCACGCCGGCAGCGAGCGGCAGCATGACGGCCCACTCGCGGGGCCTGAGATCGGGCATGGCCGCGACGTCGGGCTTGTCGAGCTCGCCGAAGGCGACCCGGGCGTAGAGCCAGAGCATGTAGGCAGCGCCCAGGATGATGCCCGTCGTCATCACGACGCCAAGCCAGCTCGAGGCACTGTACATTCCGAGGAGTGCCAGGAACTCGCCCACGAAGCCGGAGGTGCCGGGCAGCGCGATCGAGGCCATGGTGAACAGCATGAAGAAGACAGCATAGCGCGGCATGTTCGTGGTGAGACCGCCGTAGCGGTCGATCTCGCGCGTGTGCAGCCGGTCGTAGATCACGCCCACGCAGAAGAAGAGCGCCGCCGAGACGAGCCCATGCGAGAGCATCACCACCATCGCGCCCTCGATCCCCTGCGGGTTGAAGGCGAACAGGCCGCCCGTCACGAAGGCCATGTGGGCGACCGAGGAATAGGCAATGAGCTTCTTCATGTCGGCCTGCGCGAGCGCGACGAGCGAGGTATAGACCACCGCCACCATCGAGAGCGCAAAGACGAGCCACATGAGCTCGACCGACGCCTCGGGGAACATGGGCAGCGAGAAGCGGACGAAGCCGTAGCCGCCCATCTTGAGAAGGACGCCGGCGAGGATCATCGAGCCCGCGGTCGGGGCCTCGACGTGGGCGTCGGGAAGCCAGGTGTGGACCGGCCACATCGGCATCTTGACTGCGAAGCTCGCGAAGAAGGCGAGCCACAGCCAGGTCTGCGCGCTCTTCGGGAAGTCGAAGGCCATGAGCGCCGGAATGTCGGTGGTGCCCGCCTCGCGGATCATCCAGAGGATGGCAAGCAGCATCAGCACCGAGCCGAGGAGCGTGTAAAGGAAGAACTTGTAGCTGGCGTAGATGCGCCGCTTGCCGCCCCAGATGCCGATGATGAGATACATCGGGATGAGGCCCGCCTCGAAGAACAGATAGAAAAGAAGGATGTCCATTGCCGCGAAGACGCCGATCATCAGCGCCTCCATGACGAGGAAGGCCGCGAGATATTCCTGCACCCGCTCCTTCACCGACTCCCAGCCGGCAAGGATACAGAGCGGCATCAGGAAGACGGAGAGGAGGAGGAGGACGAGGCTGATCCCGTCGATGCCGAGGTGCCAGCTGAACAGCCCGCCGAAGATCTCGTGGCGCTCGGTGAACTGGAAGGCTGCCGTCGACGAGTCGAAACCGGCCCACAGCCACAGGCCCATCACGAGGAGCAGGAGCGTGGTGCCGAGCGTGACAAGGCGGGCCTCTGCGGCCTCGAGCCGGAGGACGAGAAGCGCCGCCGCCAGCGGCAGGAGGATCATCGCCGAGAGCATCTCAGCCCTTGAGCGCCAGCCACGTCATCGCCGCCGCAAGGCCGACGAGCATCATCATGGCATAGAAGTAGAGGTAGCCGGACTGGAAGCGGCGCGCGACCGCGGCGCCCGCCCCGACGAGCCCGGCAAGGCCATCGGGCCCCAACCGGTCGATGAGCCCCTGGTCGCCACCGGTCCAAAGCAGGCGGCCGATCCGCTTCGCCGGGCGCACGAAGAGCCAGTCGTAGAGCTCGTCGAAATACCACTTGCGGTAGAGAAAGCGGTGGAGCGTGGGCAGGGTGCGCACGAAATCCTCGGCCGCGCCCGGCTTCAGCACATACTGCCGCAGCGCCAGCAGAAGCCCGAGACCCATGGCGATGGCAGGCGCCCAGTGGACAAGTGCAGGCACCTCGTGGAGCTTCGCGTAGAAGGCGGGATCATGGACGAGCGACCCCGCCCAGAAGGCCTCCCCGGCCCCGATGAAGGCCTGATGGAAGAGCAGGCCGGCGAACAGCGCGCCCGCCGAGAGCAGGACGAGGGGCACCAGCATCGAGGGCGGGCTCTCGTGCGGGTGGTAGCCGGCCGTCGGGTCGGCGCCGTGGCCGTGGGCGCCATGGCCCGCCTCGGCATGGGCGTCGTGCGCGTGCGCGTGGGCGATGTGGGGTGAGCCCGCCCAGCGGGGCTCGCCGAAGAAGGTAAGGAAGACGAGCCGCCAGGAGTAGAAGCTCGTCAGGAAGGCCGCGAAGAGACCGACTGAGAAGGCGACGAGCGCGGGTTCGGTGCTGCGGGCGTAGGCC
Source organism: Thermaurantiacus tibetensis (assembly GCF_015354055.1). Lineage (GTDB taxonomy): Bacteria > Pseudomonadota > Alphaproteobacteria > Sphingomonadales > Sphingomonadaceae > Thermaurantiacus > Thermaurantiacus tibetensis. The sequence goes on along the minus strand of NZ_JACHTM010000001.1, from coordinate 684,648 downwards.
GCGAACAGCACGCCGTCCTTGGAATAGTAGCCCGCGGTGTAGAACACGCCGGTGATGGCGAGCGTGCCGATCGTCATGGCGGCGAAGGTGAGCGGGATGTGCCGGCGCAGCCCGCCGTAGAAGCGCATGTCCTGCTCATGGTGCATCGCGTGGATGACCGAGCCCGCGCCGAGGAACAGCAGCGCCTTGAAGAAGGCGTGGGTGAAGAGGTGGAACATCGCCGCGCCATAGGCCCCGACGCCAGCGGCGAAGAACATGTAGCCAAGCTGCGAGCAGGTGGAATAGGCGATGACCCGCTTGATGTCGTGCTGGGTGGTGGCGACGGTGGCGGCGAAGAGCGCGGTCGCAGCACCCACGAAGGTGACGAGGGCGAGCGCGGCAGGCGCGGCCTCGAACAGCGGCGACATGCGGCAGACGAGGAAGACGCCGGCCGTCACCATCGTGGCGGCGTGGATGAGGGCGGAGACCGGGGTGGGGCCCTCCATCGCGTCGGGCAGCCAGGTGTGAAGCCCGAGCTGCGCCGACTTCCCCATGGCGCCGATGAAGAGGAGGATGGCGATCGTCGTCAGCGCATCGACCTCCGACCCGAGGAAGTCGAAGGTCGTGCCCTTGTGCGCCGGCACGGCCGCGAGGATCGCGCCGATGTCGAGCGTGCCGAAGACCAGGAAGAGACCGAAGATGCCGAGCGAGAAGCCGAAGTCGCCTACACGGTTGACGACGAACGCCTTGATGGCCGCGTTCCAGGCCGACGGCTTCCGGTACCAGAAGCCGATGAGGAGATAGGAGGCGAGCCCCACGCCCTCCCAGCCGAAGAACATCTGGACGATGGAATCGGCCGTCACCAGCATCAGCATCGCGAAGGTGAAGAGCGAGAGGTAGGCGAAGAAGCGCGGCTGCGACGGGTCGTCGGCCATGTAGGCCCAGGAATAGAGGTGGACGAGTGCCGAGACCGTGGTGATGACGACCAGCATCACCGCCACCAGCATGTCGACGTGGAGCGCCCAGGAGACGGAGAGCGTGCCGCTCGTGAACCACTCGGCGAGCGTGACCGTGTAGGCGCCCTCCCCGCCCCACTGGCGGAAGAAGATGACCCAGGCGAGCAGTGCCGACACGAACAGGAAGCCGGTGGTGACGAGCTTCGCGGCGAAGTCGCCGATGGCGCGGTTGCCGATGCCGGCAGCCAGGAAGCCGAGAAGCGGCAGGAAGACGAGAGCCTCGAGCATCAGCCGCGCATCTGCCTTGCGTCATCGACCGCGATGGTGCCGCGGTTGCGGAAGTAGGTGACGAGGATGGCAAGGCCGATCGCGGCCTCGGCGGCCGCAACCGTCAGCACGAACATGGCGAAGATCTGGCCCACCATGTCCTCGAGGAACACCGAGAAGGCGACGAAGTTGATGTTGACGGCGAGCAGCATCAGCTCGATCGACATGAGGATCACGATGATGTTGCGCCGGTTGAGGGCGATGCCGAGCACGCCGAGCGTGAACAGGATCGCGCTCACGCCGAGATAGTGGCCGATGCCGATCACCGGACGCCGCCCTCCGTCTCGACACCGGCACCCACGGCCGGCCGCGCAAGCGCGATGGTCTCGGCCGGAGTCCGCGAGGCCTGGCGGAACGGGTCCTGACGCTTCACGCCCGCGCGCTCGCGGTGGGTGAGCACGATGGCCCCGACCATGGCGGTCAGCAGGATGAGGCCGGCTGCCTGGAACACGAAGACATAGTCCGTGTAGAGGAGCGTGCCGAGCGCCTGGGTGTTGGAGAGGCCCGAACGCGGCGGCGCAGAAGGGGCGATTGCGCCAGCCTCCCAGGCGGAGGCGACGAGCAAGAGCTCGACGCTGAGCGCAGCGCCGAGGAGCAGGCCGAGCGGCAGGTAGCGCATGGCGCCCGCGCGCAGCGTCGCGAAATCGATGTCGAGCATCATCACGACGAACAGGAACAGGACGGCGACGGCGCCCACGTAGACGATGACGAGCAGCATCGCGAGGAACTCGGCGCCGATCACGAGGAACAGCCCCGCGGCGTTCACGAAGGCGAAGATGAGCCACAGCACGGAGTGCACCGGGTTGCGCGCCGAGATGACCATGATGCCGGCAAGCACGGTCGCGCCGGCAAGAAGGTAGAAGATGGCGGCCTGGATCACCGGGTCTCGACGGGGTCGGTCTCGTGACGAACGCGCGGTGCAGGATGCACCCTGACGGGGCGCATACCCGCCGCTGCCCGAGGCGGCAAGCGCAGGAAGGAGGCTCGCCCGTGCATGGCGCCGATGCGCGCAGTCATGCGCCTGCTAGCGGTAGCGCGCGTCGGCCTGGATGTTGGCCGCGATCGCCCGCTCCCAGCGCTCGCCGTTCGCCAGCAGCTTTTCCTTGTCGTACATGAGCTCCTCGCGGGTCTCGGCGGCGAACTCGAAGTTGGGGCCCTCGACGATGGCATCGACCGGGCAGGCCTCCTGGCACAGCCCGCAGTAGATGCACTTCGTCATGTCGATGTCGTAACGGGTGGTGCGCCGCGAGCCATCGGCCCGCACCTCGGCCTCGATGGTGATGGCCTGCGCCGGGCAGACCGCCTCGCACAGCTTGCAGGCGATGCAGCGCTCCTCGCCGTTGGGGTAGCGCCTGAGCGCATGCTCGCCGCGGAACCGGGGCGACAGCGGCCCCTTCTCGAACGGGTAGTTGACCGTTTCCTTCGGCTTGAAGGCGTAGCGGAGCGTGAGCGCCATGCCCTTCAGGAACTCAAGGAGGAGAAGCGCCTTCGCGCGGTCGACGAGTCTCATGCGCCACCTCCGGAGAAATGGCCGGTGAAGACGAGCCAGCCCGAGACGAGCGCGACCCAGACGAGCGAGATGGGCAGGAACACCTTCCAGCCCAGCCGCATCAGCTGGTCGTAGCGGTAGCGCGGCACCAGCGCCTTCACCCAGGCGAAGAGGAAGAAGACAAGGACGATCTTGAGGAAGAGCCAGACGATGCCCGGCACGGCATAGAGCGGCGCCCAGTCGACCGGCGGGAGATAGCCGCCGAGGAACAGGATCGAGGCGAGCGCGCACATGAGGAGGATGTTCATGTACTCGCCGAGCATGAGAAGCGCGAAGGCCATCGACGAATATTCGGTCTGATAGCCGGCGACGAGCTCGGCTTCCGCCTCCGGCAGGTCGAAGGGCGGACGGTTGGTCTCGGCAAGCGCGGAGATGAAGAACATGACCGCCATCGGCAGCAGCAGGGGGTTCAGGATGTTCATGCTGAAGACGCCGAGGATCGCGCCCTTCTGCGCCTCGACGATCTCGGTCAGGTTGAACGAGGAGGCGTAGAGCACCACGCAGATGAGGATGAAGCCGATCGAGACCTCGTAGGAGACCATCTGCGCCGCCGAGCGAAGGCCGCCCAGGAAGGGGTAGCGCGAGTTGGACGCCCAGCCCGCCATGATGATGCCGTAGACGCCGAGCGAGGAGACGGCGAAGAGGTAGAGGAGGCCGACATTGATGTCGGCAAGGACGAGGCCGGCATCGAAGGGGATGACGGCCCAGGCGACGAGCGCGAGCACGAAGCTGATCATGGGGGCAAGCAGGAACACCCCCCGCGACGCACCGGTCGGGATGATCGTTTCCTTCAGGAACAGCTTGATGCCGTCGGCAAAGGGCTGGGCGAGGCCGAAGGCGCCGACCACGTTGGGGCCTTTGCGCAGCTGCATCAGGGCCCAGACCTTGCGGTCGACCCAGGTCGACATGGCCATGACCGCCATCACGGGGAGCGCGATCGCCAGTGCGAAGAGAAGATGGGCCACGAACCAGCCGAGGCCGGTGCCGAGCTCAGACTGGAACCAGGCGACCATCAGGCGGCGGCCTCGAGAAGCTGGGGCTTCCGGCCCTCCACGATCTCGGCAACGCAGGCGGCCATGGTGGGGCTGGCACGGAGGATCGGGGTGGCCGTGTAGAAGCCGGCCGAGCGCCTGACCGTCGGGCCAGACGGCGCGCCGAAGCCGGCCACGTCGGGCGCGACCCACGGGGCGGGCGCGAGGCCTTCTGCCCCGAGCTGCGGCCATTCGTGGGCGATGCGGCGGCGCAGCGTCGCGAGGTCGTCGTAGGGCAGGCGCACGCCGAGCCGGTCGGCCAGCGCGCGCAGGATCGTCCAGTCCTCGCGGGCATCGCCTGGGGGGAAGACGGCGCGCAGCGACCGCTGCACCCGGCCTTCCATGTTGACGAAGGTGCCCGGCTTCTCGAGCCACGCCGCCGCCGGCAGGATGACGTCCGCTGCTGCCGCGCCGCGGTCGCCGTGGGAGCCGAGGTAGACCTTGAATGCCCCGGCGAAGGGCGCAAGGTCGATCTCGTCCACGCCGAGCAGGAACAGAAGCTCGGGCGGGTCGGCGGCAAGCGCGGAGAGCCCGCCCGGCACCACCAGCCCGAGCTCGAGCGCACCCACCCGGCTGGCGTCGGTGTGAAGAAGGTTGAACCCGTTCCAGCCCTCGCGGACGAGCGGCAGGGCGGCGACGGCTGCCAGCACCTCGGCGCGCGCGTTGCGGCTCTCGACGAGCGCCGCCGGGCGCTCGGCCCTGAGGAAGGCCTCCGGCAGCGCGGCAAGCGCCGAAAGATCGTCGCCGAGGAAGGTGGCGGGCGCGCCGAGCTCGCGCTCCTCGCCGATGACGAAGAGCTCGGCGCCCGCACGGACCGCCTTCCTGATCCGCGTCATCACGAGCGGGGCATCGTGACGGATGGCGCTGCCCACAAGGAGGATCGAATCGGCCTGCTCGAGGCCGGCAAGCGTCGTGTTGAACCGCCAGTGCGAGCGGTCGGCAAACGGTGCCTCGCCGACCGCTGACCCATCGAGCCGGCACTCGATCCGGCTCGCCCCGAGGCCGGTGAGGAGGTCGCGGAGCGCCACCATCTCCTCGAGCGCCGCCATCGGCCCGACGAGTGCCGCGACCCGCTCGCCGGGCACGCCCTCTGCCCTCGCGGCGATCGAGGCGAACGCCGCGGCCCAGCTTGCCTCGCGCAGGCGCCCGTCCACCCGCACCCACGGCCGGTCGAGCCGCCGCTCCCTGAGGCCGTCCACGCCGAAGCGGGCAATGTCGGAAATCCACTCCTCGTTCACGTCGTCATTGACGCGCGGGGTGATGCGGATGACGGTTCCCGACCGGCTGTGCGCGACGGTGTTGGAGCCGACAGCGTCCATTGCGTCGATCGTGTCGGTGCGGGTGAGCTCCCAGGGCCGGGCGGTGAAGGCGGTCGGTTTGGCGGTGAGCGCGCCCACCGGGCAGAGGTCGATGATGTTGCCCGAGACCTCCGAGGTGACGGCCTGCTCGAGGTAGCTCGTGATCTGCATGTTCTCGCCGCGGAAGAGGGCACCGATCTCCTCAACCCCGGCCACTTCCTCGGCGAAGCGGACGCAGCGCGTGCAGTGGATGCAGCGCGTCATCACCGTCTTGACGAGCGGCCCCATGTACTTCTCGGTGACTGCCCGCTTGTTCTCGGCGAAGCGCGAGTAGCCGCGGCCATAGGCCATGGCCTGGTCCTGGAGGTCGCACTCCCCGCCCTGGTCGCAGATGGGGCAGTCGAGCGGGTGATTGATGAGAAGGAATTCCATCACCCCTTCCCGCGCCTTCCGCACCTTCTCGCTCGTCGTGGTAATCACCTGGCCCTCGGCCGCCGGCAGCGCACAGCTTGCCTGCGGCTTGGGCGGCCCGGGCGAGACCTCGACGAGGCACATGCGGCAGTTGCCGGCGATCGACAGCCGCTCGTGGTAGCAGAAGCGCGGGATCTCCTTCCCCGCCATCTCGCAGGCCTGCATGACGGTGGCGCCGGCCGGCACCTCCACCTCGATCCCGTCAACGGTCACCTTCGGCATCGGTTCACTCCGCCGCCTGCGGCAGGGCCTCGGGCATGGCCACGAAACCCTTCCGTCGCGCGATCCGCCGCTCGATCTCGGGCCGGAAGTGGCGGATGAGGCCCTGGATCGGCCAGGCCGCGGCATCGCCCAGCGCGCAGATGGTGTGGCCCTCCACCTGAGTCGTGACGTCGAGGAGAAGGTCGATCTCGTGCGGCTCGGCATCGCCCGTGACCAGCCGCTCCATCACCCGCCACATCCACCCCGTCCCTTCGCGGCAGGGCGTGCACTGGCCGCAGCTCTCGTGCTTGTAGAAGTAGGAGAGCCGCGCGATCGCCTTCACGATGTCGGTCGACTTGTCCATGACGATGACGGCGGCGGTGCCCAGCCCCGATTTCAGCTCCTTCAGCGCATCGAAGTCCATGGGACAATCGATGATCTGCTCGGCGGGCACCAGAGGCACCGAGGAGCCGCCGGGAATGACGGCCAGCAGATTGTCCCACCCGCCGCGGATCCCGCCGCAATGCTCCTCGATGAGGGTGCGGAAGGGGATGCTCATCGCCTCCTCCACCACGCACGGGCGGTTCACGTGGCCGGAGATCTGGAAGAGCTTGGTGCCGCTGTTGTTGGGCCGGCCGATGCCGGCAAACCAGTCCGCGCCCCGCCGGAGGATGGTGGGGACGACCGCGATCGACTCGACGTTGTTGACCGTGGTGGGGCAGCCGTAGAGGCCCGCGCCCGCCGGGAAGGGCGGCTTGAGGCGAGGCTGGCCCTTCTTGCCCTCCAGGCTCTCGATCATCGCGGTTTCCTCGCCGCAGATGTAGGCCCCGGCGCCGCGGTGGACGAAGACGTCGAACTCGTAGCCCGAGCCGCAGGCGTTCCGGCCGAGAAAGCCCTTCGCATAGGCTTCCTCGACGGCGGCGAACAGCACCTCCGCCTCGCGGATGTACTCGCCGCGGATGTAGATGTAGGCCGCGCGCGCCCGCATGGCGTAGCCGGCAAGCAGCGCACCCTCGATGAGCTTGTGCGGCTCGTGGCGGATGATCTCCCGGTCCTTGCAGCTCCCCGGCTCGCTCTCGTCGGCATTGACCACGAGGAAGGACGGCCGGTCGGGCTTGGGTTCCTTCGGCATGAAGCTCCACTTCATGCCCGTCGGGAAGCCTGCCCCGCCGCGGCCGCGCAGGCCCGACTCCTTGACGGCCGCGATGATCGCGTCCTGCCCCATCGCCATCAGCGCGCGCGTATCCACCCAGTCGCCCCGCTGCATGGCATGGGTGATGCCCCACGGCTGGAAGCCGTAGAGGTTGGTGAAGATGCGGTCGCGGTCGGCGAGCATCAGGCCAGCTCCTTGAGCGTCGTCGGCCCGCCCTCCGGGCAGGAGGCCGTGCGGCCGATCTGGCTGCCCGGCTTCGGCGTGCGGCCGGCAGCCAGCGCGTCGAGCACGGCGAGCGTCGTCTCGTAGCTCAGATCCTCATAGTTGTCGTCGTTCACCTGCATCACCGGCGCGTTGGCGCAGGCGCCGAGGCACTCCACCTCGGAGAGGGTGAAGAGCCCGTCGGGCGTCGTCTCGCCTTTCTTCAGGCCCCGGTCGAAGCAGGCGCGGAACACCTCGTCGGAGCCCCGGAGCCAGCAGGGGGTGGTGCCGCAGACCTGCACGTGGAACCGGCCGATCGGCTTCAGGTTGTACATGGTGTAGAAGGTGGCGACTTCGAGTGCGCGGATCTTGGGCATGCCGATTTGCGCTGCGACATACTCGATGACCGGCAGTGGCAGCCAGGCAATCCCGGTCTCGTCGCGCATCTGGTTCTGCGCGAGCCACAGGAGCGGCATGATGGCAGACGCCTCGCGGCCCTTCGGATAGCGGGCGATGATCCGCTCCGCCTCGCGGGCATTTTCGGGCGTCCAGCGGAAGTCGCGGAAGTCGCTCACCTGTCCACCTCGCCAAAGACGATGTCGAGGCTGCCGAGAATGGCTGGGGCATCGGCCAGCATGTGGCCGCGGCAGAGGAAGTCCATCGCCTGAAGATGCGCCATGCCGGTTGCCCGGATGTGACAGCGGTAGGGCCGGTTGGTGCCGTCGGCGACAAGGTGGATCCCGAACTCGCCCTTCGGGCTCTCGGTCGCCACATAGACCTCGCCGGCCGGCACGTGGAAGCCTTCGGTGTAGAGCTTGAAGTGCTGGATGAGCGCTTCCATCGACCGCTTCATCTCGCCCCGCCGCGGCGGCACCACCTTCGGGTCGAAGGCCGCCACGGGCTCCCCTTTCAGCCGCTCCAGCCGGTCGAGCGCCTGGTGGATGATCTTCACCGACTGGCGCATCTCCTCGACGCGGACGAGGAAGCGGTCGTAGCAGTCCCCGTTCCTGCCCACTGGAACCTCGAAGTCGACGTCCGCGTAGGTCTCGTAGGGCTGGGCCTTGCGCAGGTCCCACGGCACGCCGGAGGCGCGCAGACACGGCCCCGAGAAGCCCCAGGCAATGGCATCGGCTGCCGAGATCACGCCGATGTCGACGTTGCGCTGGCGGAAGATGCGGTTGCCGCCGACAAGGTCCATCATGTCGTCGAGCGCCTTCGGCAGGCGCTCGGCGAATGCCCGGATGTCGTCGGCAAGCCCTTCCGGCATGTCCTGGTGGACTCCGCCGGGGCGGAACCAGGCGGCGTGCATCCGCGCGCCCGACACGCGTTCGGAGAAGTCGTAGATGCGCTCGCGCTCGGCGAACAGCCAGAGGATGGGGGTGAGCGCGCCCACGTCCATCGCGTGGGTCGTCGTGTTGAGGATGTGGTTCGAGATCCGCATGATCTCGGCCCAGAGCAGGCGCAGCCACTGCGCGCGGGGCGGCACCTCGAGCCCGAGCAGCTTCTCGATGGCGAGCACGTAGGAGTGCTCCATCGACATCGGCGAGCAGTAGTCGAGGCGGTCCATGTAGGGGAGCGCCTGCAGGTAGGTCTTGTACTCGCAGAGCTTCTCGGTCCCCCGGTGGAGGAGGCCGATGTGGGGGTCGACCCGCTCGATCACCTCGCCGTCGAGCTCGAGCACCAGCCGCAGCACCCCGTGCGCGGCAGGGTGCTGCGGCCCGAAGTTGATCATGTAGTTCTGGTGCACGCTCCCGGGCGCATCGCCGAGCGCCTGCGGGTCCGGGGTGCCGAGGGTGACGGTGCGCCGCTCGCTCACGTGCCTGCCTTCTCGTCGCCGGGCAGCATGCCCTCCCAGGGAGAGAGGAAGTCGAAGCTGCGGAAATCCTGCCGGAGCTGCACCGGTTCCTGGACGATCCGCTGCTCCGTCTCGGAGTAGCGGATCTCGACATGGCCGGTGAGCGGGAAGTCCTTGCGGAAGGGGTGGCCCTCGAACCCGTAGTCGGTGAGGATCCGCCGCAGGTCGGGGTGCCCCTCGAACAGCACGCCGAACATGTCGAACACCTCGCGCTCGTACCAGCCCGCGTTCGGGAACAGGGGAACGACCGAGGGCACAGGCGTCGTCTCGTCCGTCGAAACCTTCACCCTGAGCCTCAGATTATGCCGCAGCGAAAGCAGGTGGTAGTTCACCTCGAAGCGTTCAGGGCGCTCCGGCCAGTCCACGCCCGAGATGTCGACGAGCTGGGCAAACGCGAGGTCGGGCGCATCGCGCAGCCGCTCCAGCACCTCGCGCACGCCCTCGCGGGCCACCACGAGGGAAAGCTCGCCGGCGCGCTCGCGCGTCTCGAGGAGGTGGGGCGCGAGCAGCGCCGTCGCCCGGTCGGCAAGCCCGTCAAGAGGGCGAAGGGCAGGAACCTGCGATGCCACGGCCTAGCGCTCGAACGTGCCGGTGCGGCGGATCTTCCGCTGCAGCGCCATGATGCCGTAGAGGAGCGCCTCGGCCGTCGGCGGGCAGCCGGGCACGTAGATGTCGACGGGCACGATCCGGTCGCAGCCGCGGACCACCGAATAGCTGTAGTGGTAGTAGCCGCCGCCGTTGGCGCAGCTTCCCATGGAGATCACGTAGCGCGGCTCCGGCATCTGGTCGTAGACCCGCCGGAGCGCGGGCGCCATCTTGTTGCACAGCGTGCCGGCCACGATCATGAGGTCCGACTGGCGCGGGGAAGCCCGCGGCGCCACGCCGAACCGCTCCATGTCGAAGCGCGGCATGTTGGTGTGCATCATCTCGACCGCACAGCAGGCCAGCCCGAAGGTCATCCACCAGAGCGAGCCGGTGCGCGCCCACTTCGCGACATCCTCGAGGCTCGAGAGCACGAAGCCCTGGTTCGAGAACTCGTGGGCCATCGGCCGGAAGACCTGCGCTTCCAACGCCTCGTCCCGGCGCGCGGCGGGGGGAGAAACCAGATCGCCGCTCATTCCCAGTCGAGCGCTCCCTTCTTCCACTCGTAGATGAAGCCGACGGTCAGCAGGGCCAGGAACACCATCATCGAGCCCCAGGCAAACACGAGGTCCTCTCCCATGTGGGCAAGGCTGACCGCCCACGGAAAGAGGAAGGCGACCTCGAGGTCGAAGATGATGAAGAGGATGGAGACGAGGTAGAAGCGGACGTCGAAGCGGCCGCGTGCAGAGGCGAAGGCCGGAAAGCCGCTCTCGTATTCGGCCAGCTTGTCGGCATAGGGCTTTGCCGTGCCTGTAAGGCGGGCGACGAGGATCGGCGCGCCGACGAAGAGAAGCGCAAACGCCACCGCCAGCCCGAAGAAGATCATGATGGGCAGGTATTCGAGCGCGATCGCGTTCACGTCAGCCATCGGCAGTCTCCACCGGGGTTCCTACGCCCCGCCGCCGGCGCCAGCAAGCGCGGGCGTGTCGCGGCAGCCATGCGCCCCGCGCCAAGGCCGCCTCAGCCGCGCAGCGCCGCCGCGACCAGCCGGTGCAGCCGCGAGTGCGTCATGTCGGTGCCGGCGACGATCTCGCGCCGCTCGACCATGCGGTCCCCGCCGCGAAAGTCGGAGACGAAGCCGCCGGCCTCGCGCACCAGAAGGATGCCCGCCGCGACATCCCATTCGGAAAGCCCCTGCTCCCAGAAGCCGTCGAATCGCCCGGCCGCCACCCAGGCAAGGTCGAGGCTGGCGGCGCCGAACCGGCGGATTCCCGCCACCTCGGGCATGACGCGGGCGAGGATGGCCTCGAACTGCGCCTGGTCGCCGTGGCCGCGGTAGGGAATGCCGGTCGCGATCAGGCAGTCGGCAAGCTCGCGCCGGCCCGAGACGCGCAGCCGCGCATTGTGCAGCCACGCCCCCCTCCCCTGCTCGGCCCAGAAGCTCTCGTCGGTCAGGGGCTGGTAGACGAGCGCGGCCTTCACCACGCCCTCGTGCTCGGCGGCGATCGAGATCGCGAAGTGGGGAATGCCGTGGAGGAAGTTGGAGGTGCCGTCCAGCGGGTCGATGATGAATCGCGGCGCGCCCGGTTCGCCGGGGATCTCGCCCTCTTCCTCGAGAAGGAAGCCCCAGCCCGGGCGCGCCCTGCGCAGCTCCTCGAGAAGCGTCTGCTCGGCGGCCCGGTCGGCGTTCGAGACGAAGTCCGCCGGCCCCTTCCGGGAGACCTGGAGCTGGCTCACCTCACCGAAGTCGCGGCGCAGGCGGGGGGCGGCCTTGCGGGCCGCGCGCTCCATGACGGTGATGATCGCGGACTGGGACAAGAGGGGCCTTTCCCCGGGGCCTCGAGCCGGCGCTCAGTCCGCGCGGCGGACGTAGGCCTGCTCGTAGACGTCGACGACGATGCGGGTGCCCGCCTCGATGTGCGGCGGCACCATGATGCGGACCCCGTTCTCGAGCAGCGCCGGCTTGTAGCTGGAGCTTGCCGTCTGCCCCTTCACCACCGCATCCGCCTCGACGACGGTTGCCTCCACCTGCTCGGGCAGCTGCACGGAGATGGGCTTGTCCTCGTGGAGCTCCATCACCACGTCCATGCCGTCGGTCAGGAAGGCGGCGGCATCGCCGAGGAGGTCGCGTGGCAGCTGCACCTGTTCGTAGGTCTCCTTGTCCATGAAGACGAGGCTGTCGCCTTCCGGGTAGAGGAAGGTGAAGTCCTTGGTGTCGAGCCGGACGCGCTCCACCGTCTCGGCGGAGCGGAAGCGGACGTTCGTCTTGCGGCCGTCCACCAGGTTCTTCATCTCGACCTGCATGTACGCGCCGCCCTTGCCCGGCTGGGTGTGCTGGGTCTTCACCACCCGCCAGATTCCGCCTTCATATTCGATGATGTTTCCCGGACGGATGTCCACGCCGCTGATCTTCATGGGGGTCGAGCCAACGCTTTGAGGATGATGGAGGCGACGCCCTAGCCCGGCGCGCCGGCCGGGTCAAAGCCGGCCACCCGAAGATGCGCGCTCCATCCCCGAGGATTGTCTGTCCTTCGCCCTGTCGTTGCAGTGCCGTCGTCAACAGGGGAAATCTGTCATGCGCGCGTTGCTGTCTTTCACCGTCGCAGGGCTGGTGGCGACCGGCGCCCAGGCTGCTGTCGTCACCGTCAACGGATCCTTCTCCGCCTCCGGCTGGAGCGTCTCCTCCGATCCGCCGGAATGGCCCGACGCGGCCAGGGAGGATCCGATCGATCCCCTGTTCCTCGAGTTGTCGCTTACCCTCGGTGACTCGCTTCCCTGTGAGGCCGATGGCTCGGTGCTGCAGATCCGGCGCCCCAACATTCCCGACCCCATCTTCTTCTCCTTCGCGCCGGACATCGGGTACCTCGTGCTGGCGACAGTCAGTTTTCCCAACCGCTGCAGGCATCCCTTCCCGAGCTTCTGCGCCTTCATCCCCTACGGCGTTGAAGTGGTCTCCGCCTCGCTTGCCGGCCCCATGTCGGCCAGCCTTCCCGTGTTCGTGAACCAGACCACGCCGAACGGCACCGGCTGGGTCGCGAACCGGGTCGTGCCCGGCGGCGTGATCCCCGAGCCGGGCACTTGGGCGCTGATGATCGCGGGCTTCGGCCTCGTCGGAGTGGCGGCCCGCCGGCGGCCGGCGTTCGCCTGAGCCGCAGCTCTCAGGCGAGGACGGGCGCGAAGGCCCGCACCGCCTCGGCCGGGTCGGGTGCGTTCCAGATGGCGCCCGAGACGGCGAGGAAGTCTGCGCCCGCCTCGACGAGCGGCCGGCAGTTGGCCGGCGTGATGCCGCCGATCGCCACGCAGGGAATGGGCGAGAGCGCCGTCCACCAGCGCAGGATCGCGGGCTCGGCCCGGTGGCGGACCTCCTTGGTGCCGGTCTCGAAGAAGGCCCCGAACGCCACGTAGTTTGCGCCCGCCTCGCCCGCTTCCATGGCGAGGTGGCGCGAGCCGTGGCAGGTGACGCCGATCTGCGCCTCGTGGCCAATGAGCACCCGCGCCGCGGCGACGCTCCCGTCCTCCTGGCCAAGGTGCACGCCATCGGCACCCGCGGCCTTCGCGAGATCCGCCCGGTCGTTCACGATGAAGGCCACGTCGTGCGCCCGGCAGAGGGGCGCGAGCCGGGCGGCGGCAGCCAGCACTTCGGCGTCGGCCACGCCCTTCAGCCGCAGCTGGTAGGCGGCCACCGGGCCCCCGGCGGCAAGCGCCCGCTCCAGCGCCCGCGCATGTGCCTCGAGGTCGAACGTCGGCGGGGAAACGAGATAGAGCTGGCAGGCGGGGCGCGCCTCGCGGCCGAAGTCCCCTTCGAAGGGGTCGCTCATTCCCTGCCGAGGTAGATGCGGATGATGCGGTCGAGGAGCGCGAGCGCTTCGTCCCGCGGGCGCTGGAAGCTGTTGCGGCCGATGATCGAGCCGTTGCCGCCGCCGTCGCGGATGGCGCGCGCGTCCTCGAACACGGCATCCGCGCCCTTGGTCGCTCCCCCTGAGAAGACCACGAGCCGCCGCCCCTCGAAGCAGCTTTGCACGACATGGGCGACCCGTTTCGCCTGGGTCGACCAGTCCCCGCCCTCGTAGGCCTTCCTCGCGTCCGCCTGCTCGATGTGGTCGGTCGGCAGCTTCACCTTCACGATGTGGGCGCCGATGAGACAGGCGAGGTGCGCAGCATAGGCGCCAACGTCGAGCGCCAGTTCGCCCTCCTTCGAGAGCTTGCCGCCGCGCGGATAGCTCCAGACGACGGCGGCAAGCCCCACCGCCTTCGCCTCGGCGATGAGCTCGCGGGCTTCCTCGACCATCTCGTCGAACTGCTCCGAGCCGGGGTAGATGGTGAGCCCGATCGCTGCGCAGCCGAGCCTCAGCGCATCGTCCACGCTGGCCGTCACCGCCTGGTCCTTGGCGGTTGCCCAGCTGTTGGAGCTGTTGACCTTGAGGATGGTCGGGATCTGGCCGGCGAAGGTGTCGGCGCCCGCCTCCAGCATGCCGAGCGGGGCCGCGTAGGCGTTGAGGCCCGCATCGATCGCGAGGCGGAAGTGGTAGTGCGGGTCATAGGCCGGCGGATTGACCGCGAAGCTGCGCGCCGGGCCATGTTCGAACCCCTGGTCCACGGGGAGGATCACCATCTTCCCCGTGCCACCCAGCCGGCCTGCCATCAGCATGCGGGCAAGGTTCGCCTTGGTGCCGGGGTTGTCGCTCTCGTAGCCGTCGAGGATCCGCCGGACGGTCCTGGTCATCTTCATGAGACGGTCTCCCGCATGAGGGCCGCAACACCGGGCAGCGTGCGGCCTTCCATCCACTCGAGGAAGGCGCCGCCCGCCGTCGAGACGAAGGTGAAGCGCTCGGCAACGCCGGCCGCGTGCAGCGCTGCCACCGTATCCCCGCCGCCCGCGACCGAGACGAGGTGCCCTTCCTCCGTGAGCGCGGCCGCGATGCGGGCAAGGGCGAGCGTGCCGGTATCGAAGGGGGGAAGCTCGAAGGCGCCGAGCGGCCCGTTCCAGACGAGCGTCGCACAGGTCTTGAGAAGGTCGGCCAGGGCCTCGATCGCGTGAGGGCCCACGTCGACGATCATCTCGTCGGGCTCGACATGGTGGACGTTCACGATCCGGTGGTCGGCGTGCGCCCGGAACTCGCGGGCGACCACCACGTCGAAGGGCAGGTGCACGGTACAGCCGGCCGAGTCTGCTGCCGCGAGGACCGCCCGCGCGGTCTCCAGCTGGTCGGGCTCGTGGAGCGAACGGCCCACGGGGAGGCCCTTCGCAGCGAGGAAGGTGTTCGCCATGCCGCCGCCGATGACGAGATGCTCGACCTGGCGGACCAGATGTTCGAGCACGGCGATCTTGGTCGAGACCTTGGCGCCGCCCACCACGGCGCAGACCGGGTGGCGCGGCGCGCCGAGCGCCTGCTCGAGCGCCTTGAGCTCCGCTTCCATCTGCCGGCCGGCGTAGGCGGGCAGCAGGCGGGCCAGCCCCTCGGTCGAGGCGTGCGCGCGGTGGGCGGCGGAGAAGGCGTCGTTCACGTAGATGTCGCCGAGCTTCGCCATCTCGGCCGCGAACGCCGGATCATTGGCTTCCTCGCCGGGGTGGAAGCGGGTGTTCTCGAGCACCGTCACGCTGCCGTCGGCAAGCTTCCGGGTCTCGGCGACCATGTCGTCGCCGGCGCAGTCGGCGAGGAAGCCGACCGGGCGCCCCAGAACCTCGGCAAGCGCCGGGACGACGTGCGCCAGCGTGCACTCCGGGTCAGGCCCCTTCGGCCGGCCGAAGTGGGAGAGGAGCAGCACCCGCGCCCCGCGCCCGGCGAGCTCGGCGATGGTGGGCCGGGCAGCCTCGAGCCGCGTGCGGTCGGTCACCGTGCCATCGGCCATCGGCACGTTCAGATCGACGCGGACAAGAACCCGCCTGCCGGAGAGGTCCTGCGGCAGGTCGTCGAGGGTTGCGAACCTGCCTGCGCTCACAGCAGCCGCCCCATGGCCGCCGCGGTGTCGAGCATCCGGCAGGAGAAGCCCCATTCGTTGTCATACCAGGAGACCACCCGCACCAGCTCGCCCTCGATGACCGCGGTCTCGAGCGCATCGACGGTCGACGAGGCCGGGTCGTGGTTGAAGTCGACCGACACCAGCGGCTCCTCGGTGTAGGCCAGAATGCCCTTGAGCGGGCCTTCGGCCGCGGCCCTGAGCAGCGCGTTCACTTCCTCGCGCGAGGTAGGCCGCGCCGGCACGAAGCTGAGGTCGACGAGGCTCACGTTGGCGGTCGGCACCCGGACGGCCGAGCCGTCGAGCTTGCCCTTGAGCTCGGGCAGCACCTCGCCGACCGCACGCGCCGCCCCCGTGGTGGTCGGGATCATCGACATCGCCGCCGCCCGCGCCCGTCGCGGGTCCTTGTGGACCTGGTCGAGGATCTTCTGGTCGTTGGTGTAGGCGTGGATGGTGGTCATGAGGCCACGGACGATGCCGATGCCCTCGTGGCAGACCTTCGCGACCGGCGCGAGGCAGTTGGTGGTGCAGGAGGCGTTGGAGACGATCACGTGGTCGGCGGTCAGCCGCTCGTGGTTGACCCCGTAG
Organism: Thermaurantiacus tibetensis; assembly: GCF_015354055.1. Taxonomy (GTDB): domain Bacteria; phylum Pseudomonadota; class Alphaproteobacteria; order Sphingomonadales; family Sphingomonadaceae; genus Thermaurantiacus; species Thermaurantiacus tibetensis. The sequence goes on along the minus strand of NZ_JACHTM010000001.1, from coordinate 668,499 downwards.
ACCACGGTGAGGTCCGCGCCCTTGGCGGGGGCGGAGACGAGCACCCGCCGGGCGCCGGCCTCGAGGTGGGCGCGGGCCTTCTCCGCATCGGTGAAGAGGCCGGTGCACTCGAGCGCGATGTCAACTCCGAGCGCGCGGTGCGGGAGCTTCGCCGGGTCCCGCTCGGCCGTCACCCGGATGCGCCGGCCCTCGACGACGATCGCGTCGCCATCGGCCGCAACGGCGCCTGGAAAGGGGCCGTGGACCGAATCGCGGGCAAGCAGCCGGGCGTTCGTGGCCGGATCGGCAAGGTCGTTGATGGCCACCACCTCGATGTCCGAGCGCCCGGTCTCGACAAGGGCGCGCAGCACCAGCCGCCCGATCCGCCCGAACCCGTTGATGGCCACCTTCACCATGACATGCGCTCCCTTTGTCCTGTCGTCAGCCTGCCAGCCGCGCGCGCACGCGCGCCGCAACCGCCTCTGCCGTGAAGCCGAAGTGCCGGAAGAGAATTTCGCCAGGCGCCGAGGCGCCGAACCGGTCGAGCCCGATCATGAGCCCGTCCGTCCCCACGATCCGCTCCCAGCCGAGGGTGACGCCCGCCTCGACCGACACCTTGAGCACGCCCTCGGGCAGGAGCGCCGCGCGCTCGGGGGCCGGCCGCGCGAGGAAGAGCGCCCAGGCGGGAAGCGAGATCACGTCGCAGCCGATGCCATCGGCCTCGAGGAGCGCTGCCGCGTCGCGGGCGAGCGCCACCTCCGAGCCGGTGGCCACGAACACCACGCGCCGGGGCGCGCGCGCGGCCACCAGCCGGTAGCCGCCCTCGGCCGAACGGTTGGGGCCGCCCGCCTCGCGCAACGCCGGCAGCGTCTGGCGCGAGAGCGCAAGCACCGACGGCCGCTTCCGGTCGGCAAGCGCGAGTGCCCAGCACTCGGCCGTTTCGACGGCATCGGCCGGCCGGTAGACGACGAGGTCGGGGATCGCGCGGAGCGCCATCAGGTGCTCGACGGGCTGGTGGGTGGGGCCGTCCTCGCCGAGGCCGATCGAGTCGTGCGTCATCACGTGGATGACGCCGAGCCGCTGCAGCGCGGCGAGCCTCAAGGCCGGCCGGCAGTAGTCGGAGAAGACGAGGAACGTGCCGCCGTAGGGAATGATGCCGCCGTGGAGGGCCATGCCGTTCATGGCGGCGGCCATGCCGAACTCGCGCACGCCATAGTGGATGTAGCGCCCGCCGTAGCTGGTGCGGTCGAGCACGGGGAGCCCGGCGCTGCGCGTGTTGTTGGAGCCGGTGAGGTCCGCCGAGCCGCCGATCGTCTCGGGGAGCGCAGCGTTCACCCGCTCGAGCACCAGCTCCGAGGCCTTGCGGCTCGCCACCGGCGCGGGCGCGATGGAAAGGTCGAGCGGCGGCAGCCGGCCGTCCATGCGGCGCAGGAACTCCTCGCGCTCGGGGTGCGCGGCAAGCCGTGCCTCCCACGCGGAGCGCACGGCCCGGCCACGGCTGCCCGCCGCGCGCCAGTCAGCGAGGATGGCGGGCGGAATCTCGAAGGGCGGCGCGGTCCAGCCGAGCGCGGCCTTGGCCCCGGCAACCTCGGCAGCGCCCAGCGGGCTGCCGTGGGTCTTCTCGCTGCCCGCCTTGGTGGGCGCGCCGAAGCCGATGACGGTGCGGCAGCGCACCAGGCTGGGACGCGGGTCGGCGAGCGCGGCGTCGAGCGCCCGGCCGATGTCGGCGACGTCATGGCCGTCGCACGCTTCGACGTGCCAGCCGGCAGCCAGGAACCGGCCCGTGACGTCCTCGGAGGTCGCAAGGCTCGTCGGCCCGTCGATCGAGATCCCGTTGTCGTCGAACAGGACCACGAGGCGGCCCAGGCCGAGGTGGCCGGCGAGCGTGATGGCCTCCTGGCTCACCCCCTCCATGAGGCAGCCGTCGCCGGCAATCACGAAGGTGCGGTGGTCGACGAGCGCGTCGCCGAACACGGCGTTCAGGTGCCGCTCGGCGATCGCCATGCCGACGGCCGTCGCCAGCCCCTGGCCGAGCGGGCCAGTCGTGGTCTCCACGCCCTCGAGCTCGGTCGCCTCGGGGTGGCCGGCGCACGGGCTCCCGAGCTGCCGGAACCGGCGGATATCGTCCATCGTCGGCCGCGCGTAGCCGCTCAGGTGGAGCGCCGCGTAAAGCAGCATCGACCCGTGGCCGGCGGACAGCACGAACCGGTCCCGGTCAGGCCAGCGAGGCGCTTCCGGGTCGAACTTCAGATAGCGTGAGAACAGGACCGTGGCGACGTCTGCCATGCCCATCGGCATACCGGGGTGGCCCGAGTTCGCGGCCTCGATGGCATCCATGGCAAGCGCGCGCACGGCGTTTGCCATCGAAGCCAAACGCCCGGCATCGCTCGCTGCAGTCACCCCAATCCCCTTGATGCGGCGCCGGCGCGCGAACGGCAGGCGGCGCCGGGCGGCCGATTCGGCCGCGGCGGCTCCCCCTTGCAAAGGCCACCCCCGAAATCAACCGGCGCCCTCGACCCGCCCTGCGGCATCTGCACCGATCCCGGTTGACCGGCTGCGAGAAGGCGTCTTATCCGGAGCGCTCAACCTCTTGGCGCAAAAGGATTGCCTCAGGCACCGGCGTCGACGCATGCGGGGAGTGGGCTGCACGCGGGCCGAAGAGAGCGCCCGAAAGGCAAGCCGGGGGTCCAGGCGGAGGGAACGGGGGCTCGCATGGAAGATTCGCGAGATGGAAGGGTGACAGCGGCCATGGCTGGCGAGGGCGTCGAGGGCCTGATGCAGCGCATCGAGGCCGCGCTCGACCGGTGCCAGCGCGCGACGGCGCGGATCGAACCGATGATGCGCCGCCGGGCGCACCTCGTCTCGGAAGTGCGTGCAGCGCTTGCCGAACTGGATGCCCTGCTCGGAGCGTCGCGTGGCTGACGTGCTCGTCGAGGTGGGCGGGCGCAGCTACCGGCTCGCCTGCCGGGACGGCGAGGAGCGGTCGCTGCTAGCAGCGGCGCGCGAGCTCGACCGCCGCGCCAAGGGCCTCGAGCAGGCACTGGGCGCGCTCACCGAAGCCCGGCTCCTGCTCATGGCGGGGCTGCAGGCAACGGGCGACCTGCTCGAGTCAGGCGCGGCAGGCCCGGAAGGAGCGCCGCACGCCGAGGCGCGCCTCGCACGGCTCGCCGACGGCCTCGAGGCGCTTGCCGAACGCCTCGAGACGCTTGCCAGGCTTGAGCACGGGCCGTCGAGGCCCTAGGTTGACGAATGGCGGGGTCTGGTCGATGCGCGCCGTCGAACATCCCTGAGGCGATATGATCCGAAACGGGGGCTGTCCCTCGCCGGATCCTGGTCCGGCGATCACGGTTCCCACCTGGCGTTCCTGGCGTCAGCGGATTTCCAGGCAAACGGTCGCACCGGTCCCGCCACGGAACGGCCGTCGCCGCGCACGGGCTGACGCGTGAACGACCCGCCCGGCCTCTCCGAACGGGAGCGGCTGCGCCGGGCCGCCCGCCGCGCCCGGCGCGCGTTCGTCGCCGCGCTTGCTGCCCCGGTGCGCCGCGCGCTCGAAGACGCGCTTGCCGCGCGCGCCGCGCCACTCCTCTCGTCCGGCGCGACGGTCGCCAGCTATTGGCCTGTCGGCGCGGAAGTCGATCCCTCGGGCCTCGATGCGCGCATCGGCCGGCTCTGCTTCCCGCGGATCACCCACGACGGGACCCTCGCCTTCCACGCCTGCCCGCGCGCGAGGCTGGCAGCCGGCAGCAGCGGCATCCCCGAGCCGCCGCCCGAGGCGCCCGAGGTCACACCGGACGTCCTCCTCGTGCCGCTTCTCCTGTTCGACGCAGCGGGCGGCCGGCTCGGGCAGGGCGGCGGCCATTACGACCGGGCGCTCGCCCGCCTCCGGGCCGCAGGCACGCCGCTTGCCATCGGCCTTGCGTGGGACATGCAGGAGGCCCCCGCGCTGCCGCTGGAGCCCTGGGATGCGCCGCTCGACCTCGTCGTCACGCCGACCCGGCTGCTCGACTTCCGCCGCGCGCGACCCCGTGCCGGCTGGCCCCGGTGACGGCCAGAGGCTATTCGGCGGGCCATGCCCAGCCTCCGCCGGCCGCTCGGGATCATCGGCCTCGTCCTGTTCCTGTTCGTCTATGCGCTCGGGGTCGTGCGGCTGGCGGAGCCGGTGGCGACGCTTCACCCGCTCGTCCAGCTTCCCATCTGGCTGGTGCTGGGGCTCGCCTGGGTCATCCCGTTCCGCCCCGTTCTCGTCTGGATGGAGACCGGCCGATGGCGTACCCCACGGTGACTCGGATCGCGCCTGACGCGGCGCGGACCATGGCCGAGGTGCGCGCCGCAGTCGACGCGATCGACTCGGCCCTCGTTGGCCTGCTGGCCGAGCGGATGCGCTTCATGGATGCGGCTGCACGGATCAAGCAGGCGCGAAGCGAGGTGCGCGATGAGGTGCGCAAGGCCGCCGTCATCGCCCATGTCCGGCAGTGCGCCCGCGCCCATGGTCTCGACCCGGATCTCGTCGCCCGCCTGTGGGAGGAGCTGGTCGAGGCCTCGATCGCCCACGAGTTCGCCGCATGGGACCGGCTGCACGGCGGCGCCGACCAGGGGGCCGCGGGCGAAGGAGATCCTGGCGCGAGTGACGGGGCTCGAACCCGCGACCTCCGGCGTGACAGGCCGGCGCTCTAACCGACTGAGCTACACCCGCGCGAGGATGGCGGGGCTTATGGCCGGTCCCCCCCGGTGTCAAGCGGGGTGGCGGCGTGCGCGGCCCGGTCAGGCGGGCGAGCCGACCGCAAGCCCCATGAAGGCGAGCGTGCGCCGGGCCAGTTCCGGCCCGGCGTCTTCCTGCACGAAGTGCCCGGCGTTGGCGATGACTGCGTGCGGCTGGCCCTCCGCGCCCGGGACCCGCAGCTGGAACTCGCGCGCGTAGGGCGCGGTCACCGGGTCCCGGTCGGAGAAGAGCGTGAGGAACGGCCGGTCGAACCGTTCGAGCACCTCCCAGGCAAGCTGGTTCATCTCCGCGGAAGGATCGCTCGGGGCAATCGGCACCAGCAGGGGCAGCCGGCGCGGGGCAGCCTTCAGCCGCTCGTCCGGGAAGGGGGCGTTGTAGGCGACGGCCGCTTCCGGCGAGATGCCGTGGATGGTGCCCTGGTGGACGACCGCGCCGCAGTCGAAGGGCTCGAGCCGCTGGCTGTAGGCGCGCCAGCGCAGGAAGGCTTCGGTCGGCGGCATCCGGCCGTCGGGCAGCATGGTGTTGGCGACGACCACCCGGGCGAACCGCTCCGGCCGGGCCGCCACCAGCCTGAGGCCCAGAAGCCCACCCCAGTCCTGGCAGAACAGGGTCACGTCGTTCAGATTCTGCCGGTCGAACCAGAGCAGGAGCCAGGTGACGAGAAGCTCGTAGCTGATCTGGTCACCACTGGCGATCTTGTCCGACTGGCCGAAGCCGAGAAGGTCGGGTGCGACGACTCGGGCGCCGGCCGCGGCGAGGACGGGCATCATGTGGCGGTAGAGATAGGCCCAGGTCGGCTCGCCGTGCAGACAGAGGACAACGGGCCCATCGGCCGGGCCGTCGACATAGTGCGCCGTGCGCACGGAGCCGAAGGGATGGAAGGTGAACTCCGTGAAGAGGGGGCGGTAGGACCACCCGTTGAGCCGCAGGAACTGTGTGTCAGGCGTGCGCAGGATGTTCATGATGGCCCGACCCCGGCGAGGATTCGGGCGCGGCATGCCGCGCCCGCAGCCGTTCGGCAAGTGGCTGACGCCGCTGCGGGCCGCACGCGCGGCAAGGCCATTGCAACCGGCGCGGCGCCCCCGCAAGGCGGGCGCATGACGATGGACGAACGCAAGACCGCCGCCGAAGCCTGGTTCCGGAACCTGCGGGACCGCATCTTCGCCGCCTTCGAGGCGCTCGAGGACGAGGGACGGGACCTTCCCGCGCTGCCGAACGCGCCGGCCGAACCCGGGCGGTTCGCGACCCGTACCTGGACCCGGACCGACCCGACCGGCGCGCCCGGCGGCGGCGGCACCATGGGCCTCATGAAGGGGCGGGTGTTCGAGAAGGTCGGAGTGAACATCTCGACCGTCCATGGCACCTTCCCGCCGGACTTTGCCGCGACCATTCCCGGTGCGGCCGAGGATCCACGCTTCTTCGCAACCGGCATCAGCCTTGTCGCCCACATGGCGAACCCCAACGTGCCGGCGGTCCACATGAACACGCGCTTCCTCGTGACGACGAAGTGCTGGTTCGGCGGCGGCGCGGACCTCAACCCGGCGCTGCCCCGCCAGGAGGACACCCGTGACTTCCACGCAGCCCTCAAGGCCGCGTGCGATGCGCACCACCCGGAGCACTGGGACCGCTTCTCGCGCTGGTGCGAGAGCTACTTCTTCATCCCCCACCGCAACCGGCAGCGAGGCGTGGGCGGCATCTTCTACGATTATCTCGAATGCCCGGATGACGCGGCGTTCGAAGCCAACTTCGCCTTCACGCGCGCGGTCGGCGAGGCGTTCCTCGGCATCTTCCCCACGATCGTCCGCCGCCGCATGGCCGAGCCCTGGGACGATGCCGCGCGGCTCACCCTCCTACGCTATCGCGGCCTCTACGCCGAGTTCAACCTCGTCTACGACCGCGGCACCGTCTTCGGCCTGAAGACCGGAGGCAATGCAGACGCAATCCTGATGAGCCTGCCCCCCGAGGCCCGCTGGGACTGACGGACGCCGTCCCCGCGCCTCGCCAGCGCGTCTAGCCCGCGAGCGCGCGGTAGACGCGGCCGGCAACCAGCGCGACGAGCACGCTCAGCATTGCCTGGAGGGCGGCGAGTGCCAGCACGTTGATCCATTGCCCGGGGCCCCAGCCTCGGCCGGCGTCACCGAGGAGCAGCGTGGCGATCGCGGCAACCGGCGCGGCCAGCGCAAGCAGCACGACCGCGAGAAGGAAGAAGCCGACGAGAAGGGCGCCGAGGAGGGCAAGCAGGGCAAGGGTGCGGCCGCGCGTCAGCTCCCAGCTGCGGGCGACGGCCGCGCGGACCCCGAGGGTCTCGCGCACGAGCGCGGGAACCGCGAGGATGAGCCGGACGAAGAGGTAGATCCCCACGCCGAGCGCAAAGGCGCCGAGGAAGGCGACGGCCGGGTCGGGCGCGACCATCAGGCTGAGCCCGGGTGACATGACGAGGGCCTGGAGCAGGCCGATCGCAAGGGCCCTCGGCAGCAGCCGGAGCCCCCGGAGGAGAAGCGCGCCGACCGTCGCGCCGCCCGAGCCGACGGCAAGCGCCGTTACGAACAGCTGGGCAAGCTGGTTGAGCCCGACCACGACCAGCAGCAGGAGATTGGCGGCAAGGCCGGGCTCCTTGGGCGTGCGCGACGGATCGAGCACGTCGATGCCGAGCACGCGGAACAGGAGGAGGAGCGGCAGGATGACGAGCGCGCCCGCAACGGGCGCGATGGCCCAACCGTCACGGCGGAGACAGTCGCGGACTTCGGGAAGGATCTCGAAGAGCTGCCCGCCTGCCGACCGCACTGCCCCGCTCAGTCGGCGGAGCCGATGCGCGCCTCTTCGAGCAGCGCCTGAAGCTCGCCGCCCTCGAACATCTCCATCATGATGTCGGAGCCGCCGACGAACTCCCCCTTGACATAGAGCTGCGGGATGGTCGGCCAGTTGCTGTAGGCCTTGATACCCTGCCGGATCTCGGGGTCCTGGAGCACGTCCACCTCGCGGAAGGGAACGCCGAGATGCTCGAGGATGGCAACCGCCCGGCTCGAGAAGCCGCACTGGGGAAAGAAGCGGGTGCCCTTCATGAAGAGCACGACGTCATCTCCGGCGATGATGTCCGCGATCCGCTTCGCAACCTCGTCCATGGCGTCTGCCTTTCCCTGCCTTGCCGGCGCGCGTCAACCCTCCCGCGGCCGGGTGATGAGCCTCAGCGCGTGGAGCGTCCCGCCCATATCGGCGCCGATCGCCTCGTAGACCAGCCGGTGCTGCCGCACCCGGGGAAGCCCCGCGAAGGCTGCCGAGGTGACGGTCGCCTCCCAGTGGTCGTCATCGTCGGCCAGCGCCACCAGCGTCACCTCCGCATCGGGCAGCGCCGTCCGGATCCGGCGCGTGATTTCCTCGGCGCTCATCGGCATCGGCCCGGCTCCCCGAACCGCACCGGCCACTCCGCCACGTTGAATGACGCCCGGTGCGCGAAACTCTGATGAAATCCATCACCTTTCTAGCGGTGCCCGGCCTGCAGCGCAAGACGGCTGGCGCCGCTTGCCACGCACCCGCCCAACATGCAGATTGCCGTGGCTGGGAAGGGAGATGCGATGACGTTCGAACTCTACCGGGATCGCCGCGGCGAATGGCGCTGGCGGCTGAAGCACGCCAACGGGAACATCCTTGCCACGTCTTCGGAAGGGTACAGGGCGAAGGCGGATGCCGCGAAATCGATCGAGAACGTGAAGGCGAGCGCGTCTGCACCCGTCAGGGAAGTGTGAGAGCGGACCGCCGGAGCGGGCCAGGGTTCAGCGGACCCGCGGCGGGCCGCTCGTGGTGGCAACCGCGCGTGCCAGCGCATCGAGCGCCGCGCGCAGATCCGGGTCGGCGATCGACCGGAGCGACGGCGGCGCAGGGCCGGCGGAGTCCGGGCTCTCCTCCTGGCCGTGTTCCTCCGCCTCGCCCGCCGGTGCCGCGCGCGCGATGCGGCCCTGCACGAGCCTGAGCCGGCCCACCACGCTGCCGCCAAGCAGGCGGTTGCAGCGCTCGAGGATCACCGGCGCGGCGTGCTGGAGCTGAAGCGCGAACGGCCCCTCGACGCGCACCACCAGCGTCGCGCCCTCCCCGCTCCCCTTTCCCCGCTGGGCTCGGAGCGACTCGGGCGCCGACCAGCGCGCGTAGACCGGCCCCACGATCTCGCGCCAGCGCGCAACCAGCTGCCCCTCGGCGAAGCCGAAGCGGCGAAAGGCGCGGGCACCGGCGCCGCTGATGAGCTCGCCGATCGCCTTCGGCCGCCCGCGACGCGGCGCAGGCTCCGGCTCGGCAGGCGGGCGTCTTGCCATGGCCGGACGATCTGCCAGAGGGAGGTCGTGCCCGTCGAGAGCGAAGCGCCTGCCCCCCTCGGCCTCGCGGCACCGCTCCTCGCCTGGTACGACCGGAATGCGAGGGACCTTCCCTGGCGTCTGCCGCCCGGAACGCCCGCCGTTCCAGACCCCTACCGCGTCTGGCTGGCCGAGGTCATGCTCCAGCAGACCACGGTGGAGGCAGCCCGAGAGCCCTATGCCCGCTTCCTCGCGCGGTGGCCGACCGTCGCGGCACTGGCCGCCGCGGACGATGCGGAGGTGATGGCCGCCTGGGCCGGGCTCGGCTACTACGCCCGCGCCCGCAACCTCCTCCGCTGCGCGCGCACCGTTGCCGCAGCCGGAGGGGCGTTTCCCCGGAGCGAGGGGGAGCTGCGCCGGCTGCCGGGTTTGGGCCCCTACACGGCTGCGGCCGTTGCCGCGCTGGCGTTCGGCGCGCGCACCCTGCCGGTCGACGCGAACGTGGCGCGGGTAGGCGCGCGGCTGTTTGCGCTCCAGCCCGAGGGCCCGGCGCTGCTCCGCGCCGTTGGCGAGCGGCTGCGGCCGGAGGTGCCGGCGGACCGGGCGGGAGACTTTGCCCAGGCGCTGATGGATCTCGGGGCCGTCGTCTGCCGGCCGCGCGCGCCCGACTGCCCACGCTGCCCGCTGGCCGCCCGCTGCCACGCCCGCGCGCTGGGACTCGCCGAGGCGTTCCCAAGGCGGACGCCGCGCCGTGCGCGGCCCACCCGGCGCGGCTCCGTCTGGTGGGTCGAGGCCGACGGCCGGGTGGCGCTCGTCCGCCGGCCGCCACGCGGCCTCCTCGCCGGAATGCTGGCCCTGCCGGGGACGGGCTGGAGCGCGGAGCAGCCGCGCGCCCTTCCCTTCCCAGGGGACTGGCGCTGGGCGGCCGAGCCCGTCCGCCACGGCTTCACCCACTTCGACCTGGTGCTCGAGGTGGCCGGCATCCGGCTGGCGGTGCCGCCTGCCTTCGCCGAAGGGCTCATCTGGACCAGCCGCGATTCGCTTGCCGGGCTGCCGACGGTCTTCCGCAAGGCCGCGGCCGTCGGCAGGGAGCTTGCGCGCGCGTGACGGAGGGAAGGATGGGGGACTGGATCCGGACGGGCTTCACCGGCGGCCGGCTCGACCGGGCCGACCATCTCCGCCGGGACGAGGCCGCCATGCGCGTGGCCCGGATGCACCCGACGGCGCGTTTCCTCGTGCTCGACCGGCTGAAGCCGGTTCTGGTCCCTGAAGGCGACCGGCTGCTCTGGGTGCGACGGAGCGAAGCGCCGGAGGGTGCCAGCGTCTTCCTCGGCCTCGATGAGGAGGGGCGCCCGCACTTCGCGCTCGACGGCCCGGCCGACGGGCTCCCGGGGATAGCGACCGACGCACGGACGGCAGGTGCCAGGCTTCCCGCCGCCGAGGCGGCGATCGTTGCCCAGGCGCGCTCGCTTCTCGACTGGCACCGGCGGCATGGCTTCTGCGCCAACTGTGGCGCGCCGACGGCAATGGCCAAGGCCGGGTACGCACGGGCCTGCGGGGCATGCGGCGCGGAGCATTTTCCGCGCGTCGACCCGGTCGTCATCATGCTGGCCGAGCGGCAGGGGATGGTGCTGGTCGGGCGCCAGCCCATGTTCCCGGCTGGCTTCTATTCGGCGCTCGCGGGCTTCGTGGAGGCAGGGGAGAGCCTGGAGGAAGCGGTGGCCCGCGAACTCAGGGAGGAGGCGGGCATCACCGTCCGCGGGGTGCGCTATGTCGCGAGCCAGCCCTGGCCCTTCCCGTCGAGCCTGATGATCGGGGCCATCGCCGAGGCCGAGAGCTTCGAACTGAGGCTGGACGAGACCGAGCTCGAGGCGGCGCGCTGGGCCGACCGCGAGGAGGTGGCGGCCGTGCTCAGGGGAGAGGGACCGTGGGCGGCACCCCCGCCGCTGGCGATCGCCCATACGCTTCTGCGCCACTTCGTGGAGGGCTGACGGCGTCAGTCGGCTCCAGGTCTGCGAGGTCGAAGTCGAGTTCGCCGATCTCCTGCGGGTCGATGGCGATGAGCGGTTCCGAGCGGGCAAGGTGGCGCATGGCATCCTCCGCCGACATCGGCCGGCCGAAGTAGAAGCCCTGAACCTGGGCGCAGCCGAGCCTGCGCATCGCCTCGAACTCGGCGCGGGTCTCGGTGCCTTCGGCCGTCGTTTCCATGCCGAGCCGGTCGGCGAGGGCGATGATCGCCTGGATGATCGCTGTCGACTCGTTGCCGTCCTGGACGGAGGCGCGGACGAAGCTCTGGTCGATCTTGATCCGGTTGAACTCGACCTTCTGCAGGTAGCCGAGCGAAGAGTAGCCGGTGCCGAAGTCGTCGAGCGCGAAGCCGACGCCCAGCTCGCGCAACCGTGCGAGCGTCCGCACCGTGCTGTCGCGCTGGTCGAGGAAGACGCTCTCGGTCAGCTCGAGCTCGAGACGGCGGGGCTCGACCCCGTGGCGCCGGAGCGCGGCGGCGATGTCCTCGACAAGGCCGGGCTGGTCGAACTGGAGCGACGAGAGGTTCACCGAGATCTTGATGTGCCGCGGCCAGCGCGCCGCCGTGCGCAGCGCCTCGTCGATGGCGAAGAGGCCGAGCTGGCCGATGATGCCGATGTCCTCGGCGATCGGGATGAAGACGCTCGGCGAGATTTCGCCGTGGACGGGGTGGCGCCAGCGCATGAGCGCCTCGAAGCCGACGACCCGCTCATCCAGCGCATCCACGATGGGCTGGTAGACGAGCGCGATCTGCCCCTGCTCGAGCGCCGAGCGCAGGTCGAGCTCGAGGGCCCGACGCGCCTCGGCCCGCGCGTGCATCTCGCGGTCGTAGCGGCGGACGGTGCCGCGGCCCTTGCCCTTGACGTCGTAGAGGGCGAGATCGGCGGCGCGCATCAGGGCCTCGACGCTCGTTCCGTCCTCGGGGCCGAGCGCAAGGCCGACGCTGGCGCCGATCCGGGCGTCGGTGCCGCCGAGCGCGAAGGGGCGGCTGAGCTCGGCGATCACCTGTTCGCCCAGTTCCGTCGCTGCCGCCGCGTCGGCCGCGCGCAGCACAATTGCGAACTCGTCGCCGCCAAGGCGTCCCACCTGCCCGGCTGCCCCGACGACCGCGCGCAGGCGCCCCGCAACCTCGACGAGAAGCTGGTCTCCGGCCGAGTGGCCGAGGCTGTCGTTGATCGCCTTGAACCGGTCGAGATCGACGAAGAGCAGCGCCACGCCCGTGGGGCCGTGCAGCCCGTCGGCGATCGCGGTGTGGATGACGCGGCGGTTGACGAGCCCCGTCAGCGAATCGAAGGTCGCGAGCTCGGCAATGCGCTCGGCGCTCTTCTGCCGGTCGGTGATGTCGGAGCCCACGCCGCGGTAGCCGGCAAGGCGTCCGTCGGCATCATACTTGGGCGTGCCAGAGACCGACCACCAGCGCAGCTCGCCGTTGACGGTGCTGCGGATCAACAGGTCGCGGAACGGCTGGCCGTTGCGGGCGATCTCGCGGAGTTCGCCGAGCGACTCGGGGTCCGCGACGAACCGGGTCCACGGCTGGCCAATGATCTCCTCGATCGGCCGGCCAACGGCGTCGGCGAACTTCGAGGTGGCAAAGGTGATGCAGCCGTCGCGGCCCAGCTCGAACAGCCACTCGTTGCCGTTCGCGTCGAACTCCTTGAGAAGAAGGCGCACCACCTCCTCCTGCTCGAGCAGCCGGTCCTGGGTCTTGAGGCGCGCGAGGAACGCGAAGGTGGTGAGCACGTTGCCTCGCACGATGACCATGAGGAAGGCACCGAGGATGATGAGCACATAGGTGCCGTGCGGCCAGTCCGCCTCGAGGATGCCCGCGATGGTGCCAAGCGCGATGGGGCCAGAAAGCGCGAGCGCGCCGACGGGAAAGACGGCCGTCGAATAGGCGGTCGTGCCGATACCGACGAGGGTCATGCCCACGACAAGGGCCAGCTGCGAGGGCTCGAGCGCAGGAATCATGAAGGCGAACATCAGCCCCCAGCAGGCCCCGACGAGCCCCATCTCGAGGACGACCTGGCGGGTGTAGCGCCGGGTTGCCGGCGTCGGCTTGCCTGAGCGCGCCTCGCGGATCAGGCGGCGGACGAAGTGGACGGCCATGGCGGTCTGGATGACCATCCAGGCAACGAGGATGCCCGGCGGCGCCTTGTGGGCGAGCGCGGCCAGCACCACGCTCGCGTTGCCGACGGCGACCGCCAGCGTGAAGGGGAAGTAGCGGGCGAGGAAGTCGAGCTGGGTGGCGCGCACGCGGTACCAGAAGGGGTCGGCCTCGGGCCCGAGGCGGAAGAGATCGCGCCACGTGATCTCGCTCTCGGCGGCAACGGACGGCTTGAACTGGAAGCTCATGCGCCGCCCTCCCGTCGCGTGCGCCCGCCGGCGCGGCGCGCCGCCGGAGCGTTCGGCGCGCCTGCCAGGAGGCGCCAGGAGTTCGGAAACTGCGTGCGCACGCCCGGCTGAACGGCCGGAAAACTGCCCGGTTAAGTCCGGGGCTCAGGCCGGCGAGGCCATGGGGTAGCTGCCGAGCACGCGCACGGAGCGCGAATGGAACTGGAGCTCCTCGAGCGCCCGTGCCACCTGCGGAAGATCGGGCGTGCCCTCGATGTCGATGAGGAATTGTGCCGCGGTGAAGGAACCGCCGGAGAGATGGCTCTCCAGCCGGGTGAGGTTCACCCCGTTTGTCGCGAACCCGCCCAGCGCCTTGTAGAGCGCGGCCGGGATATTCTTCACCTCGAAGGCGAGGGTCGTCTTCGCCGGGCCCATGATGGGAAGGGGCAGCGGGCTCCGCGCCAGCAGGAGAAACCGGGTCCGGTTATGGTCGGCGTCCTCGAGGCCGGAGGCGAGGATGGCGCACCCGTAGAGCTCCGCCGCGAGCGCCGAGGCGATGGCGGCAAGCGCGGGTTCGCCGCGCGCGCGCACCTCGGCCGCGGCGGCAGCCGTGTCCGCAAAGGCAACCGGCCGCAGCCCCAGCGTCTTCAGCCGCCGCCGGCACTGGCCGAGCGCCTGCGGGTGGGAGATGACCTCACGAACCTCCGCAAGGGTCGCACCCGGAAGCCCGACGAGGCAGTGCTCGACCTTGACATAGGTCTCGCCCACGATGGCCAGTCCACTTTCCGGCAGCAGGAAGTGGACGTCGGCCACCCGGCCGTGCAGGCTGTTCTCGACGGGGATGGCAGCGTAGAGGGCCTCGCCGTCCGTCACTGCCTGCAGCGCTTCCTCGAAGCTGAAGCAGGGAAGCGGCAGCGCCTCGGCATCGAACTGCCGCACCGCCTGATGGGAGTAGGCGCCCGGCGCGCCCTGGAAGGCGATGGCCCGGGCTGCATCGCGGGCAGCCGCCGCACGCATGGCAGCCACGAGATCGCGGGCCGGGGGCGGGTAGCTCTCCATTGCCGCGCGCGCATGGCGACCGCCCGACGTCCGGTCAATCGCCTGCCCAACGGAAAGGACCACGGCCGGTGCCACGCTGCGGCAACCAGCGCTTCGGCCGCGGTCCTGTTTCGGTTGCCAACCGCGGGCGCGAACTCTAGGGACGCGCCCGCGGCCGATCGCGCGGCCGTTTTCTTGTGCGCGCGCATGCCCGGTTCGGGCGCGCATGTCATGGGAGCAGGTCTTGGACAGCTACGAGTGGACCCGGATTGCCGGCGCGGTGCTGACCGCCCTCATCGCCGTGCTGGGGCTCAGCATCATCACCGGCTACATCTACCGCCCGGCGCCCGTGGAGAAGCCCGGGTTCATCGTCGAGGGGGTGGTTGCCGAGGCCGAGAGCGCGGCCCCGGCCGCAGCTTCGGACGAGCCGCCGCTCGCGCTGCTGCTCGCCTCGGCCGACGCGAGCCGCGGCGAGGCCGCCTTCAAGAAGTGCGCCGCGTGCCACTCGATCGAGAAGGGCGGGCCCAACGGCGTCGGGCCCAATCTCTACGGCGTCGTGGGGGCGAGGCACGCCCACATCTCCGGGTTCGCCTACTCTGCCGCCCTTCAGGCCCTTGCCGACAAGCCGTGGGACTGGGAGGCGCTCGACGCCTGGATCAAGAACCCCAAGGCCGCGATTCCGGGCAATAAGATGGCCTTTGCGGGGGTTAGCCGCCCGCAGGAGCGGGCCGATCTTCTCGTCTATCTCAACAGCAAGAGCGACCGGCCGCTGCCGCTGCCCGAACCGCCGGCAGCCGCCGCTGCGACCGAGGCTCCCGCAGGCGAACCGCCCGCCGCGGAGGCGCCCGCCGCAGAGCCCGCCGCGACCTGAGCCTCAGGCCGCCGGCGGCGGATCGGCCGTTGCGCAGATGTGGGCCCAGGCCTCGTCGGCAGTCTCGACCATGCGGAAGAGATCGAGGTCGGCCGGATCGATGACGCCTTCCTCGGCGAGCGCCTCGAAGCAGATGACCCGCCGCCAGTAGTCGCGCCCGAACAGCACCAGCGGCACCCGCTGCATCTTGCCGGTCTGCATGAGGGTGAGGAGCTCGAACAGCTCATCGAGCGTGCCATAGCCGCCCGGAAACACCGCAACCGCCCGCGCCCGCATGAGAAAGTGCATCTTGCGGATCGCGAAATAGTGGAACTGGAAGCTGAGCGACGGCGTGACATAGGGGTTGGGCCGCTGCTCGTGGGGCAGCACCACGTTGAGCCCGATCGAGGGCGCGCCAGCGTCGGCTGCGCCCCGGTTGGCGGCCTCCATGATGGACGGGCCGCCGCCGGAACAGACCACGAAGTCGCGCACGCCATCCGGCCTGCAGCCGCAGGAGGAGGCAAGGAAGGCGAGCCGGCGGGCCTCCTCATAGTAGCGCGCCTTGGCCGCCAGCCGCTCGGCCACCGCCCGGCGTTCGGGCGGAGCGCCCGCAACCAGTGCCTCGGCCGCCTCGGGCGAGGGAATCCGCGCCGACCCGTAGACCACCAGCGTCGAGGCAATGCGCGCCTCGCCCAGCAGCAGCTCCGGCTTCAAGAGCTCGAGCTGCAGCCGGACGGGGCGAAGATCCTCGCGCAGCAGGAAGTCGAGGTCCTGGAAGGCGAGGCGATAGGCCGGGTGCTCGGTCTGCGGGCTGCGGCCCACCTCGGTTGAGCGCAGGGCATCGACGGCGGCAGGTCGGAGGGTGTGGACCTCCCGGTGAGGCTGTTCGGTCATCGCATCTCCCTTGGACGAGTTCCGGGGCCTTCGCAAAGCCGCATGGCTTGACACGGCCACGCCCGCCCGGCCATGCGGCGCCCGGGCCACGCCGCCCCAACGCGGCGCGCGCTCTCTGGAAGGAGAGACCATGACGACTGGAACCGCCGCGCCGCTCGCGCGGACCCTCCCCCGCCCCGCTGTCCGCCCCGCCCGGCCGCACTTCTCCTCCGGCCCCTGCGCCAAGCGCCCGGGCTATGCGCTCTCGGCGCTTCCCACCGACAGCCTGGGCCGCTCGCACCGGGCGAAGATCGGCAGGAGCCGGCTCGCCGAGGCGATCGACCGCACGCGGCAGCTCCTCGAGGTGCCGGCCGACTACCGGATCGGCATCGTCCCCGCCTCCGACACGGGGGCCTTCGAGATGGCGATGTGGAGCCTGCTCGGCGCGCGCGGCGTGACGGCGCTCGCCTGGGAGAGCTTCGGCGAAGGGTGGGTCACCGACGTGGCGAAGCAGCTGAAGCTCGCGCCCACCATCCTCCGCGCCGACTACGGCCATCTGCCCGACCTCGCGGCGGTCGACTTCGCAACCGACGTGATCTTCACCTGGAACGGAACCACCTCGGGCGTCCGCGTGCCCGACGGAGACTGGATCCCCGACGACCGCGAGGGGCTCACCCTCTGCGACGCCACGTCCGCCGCCTTCGCCCAGGACCTGCCCTTCGCCAAGCTCGATGTCACCACCTTCTCCTGGCAGAAGGTGCTTGGCGGCGAGGGCGCCCATGGCGTCCTCATCCTGTCGCCGCGCGCGGTCGCGCGCCTCGAGAGCTACCAGCCCGCCTGGCCGCTGCCGAAGATCTTCCGCCTGACGAAGGGCGGCAAGCTCATCGAGGGCATCTTCGCCGGCGAGACCATCAACACCCCCTCGATGCTCTGCGTGGAGGACTATCTCGATGCGCTGCGCTGGGGCGAAGCGGTCGGCGGCCTTGCGGCGCTCCGCGCCCGGGCGGATGCGAATGCCGCTGCTCTCCAGGCCTGGATCGACCGCACGCCCTGGGCCTCGAACCTCGCGGCCGATCCGCGCACGCGCTCCAACACCTCGGTCTGCATCGCCGTCGACGGGCCTGCCGAGCTCCCCAGGGCGATCGCTGCGCTGCTCGAGAAGGAGGGCGTGGCCTTCGACATCAACGGCTACCGCGACGCGCCGCCATCACTGCGGATCTGGTGCGGCGCGACCGTCGAGACGGCAGACATCGAGGCGCTTGGCCCCTGGCTCGACTGGGCGCGCGCGACGATCACTTCGGGCGAGGGCTGAGGAACGATGGTCAAGGTTCTGATTTCGGACAGGATGTCGCCGAAAGCGGCCGAGATCTTCCGCTCCCGCGGGATCGAGGTGGACGAGAAGCCCGGCCTTACGAAGGACGAGCTCAAGGCCATCATCGGCGACTATGACGGGCTCGCCATTCGCTCCTCCACCAAGGTGACAGCCGACCTGCTCGCCGCGGCGACCCGGCTCAAGGTGGTGGGGCGCGCCGGCATCGGCGTGGACAATGTCGACGTGCCGGCCGCCTCGGCGCGCGGCGTCGTCGTCATGAACACGCCGTTCGGCAACTCGATCACGACCGCCGAGCACGCGATCGCGCTCATGTTCGCGCTCGCCCGCCAGCTGCCCGAGGCCGACGCCTCGACCCAGGCCGGCAAGTGGGAGAAGAACCGCTTCATGGGCGTCGAGCTGACCGGCAAGACGCTCGGGCTCATCGGCTGCGGCAACATCGGCTCGATCGTCGCCGACCGCGCCCATGGCCTGAAGATGAAGGTGATTGCCTACGACCCGTTCCTCACGCCCGACCGGGCGCAGGACCTCGGCGTCGAGAAGGTCACGCTCGACGAGCTTCTGGCGCGCGCCGACTTCATCTCCCTTCACACCCCGCTCACCGAGAGCACCCGCAACATCCTCAGCCGCGAGAATCTGCAGAAGACCAGGAAGGGCGTGCGGATCATCAACTGTGCCCGCGGCGGGCTCATCGACGAGGCCGCGCTGAAGGAGCTTCTCGACTCGGGCCACATCGCCGGGGCGGCGCTCGACGTGTTCGCCGAGGAGCCGGCGACTGCCTCGCCGCTCTTCGGCACCCCGAACTTCATCTCGACCCCTCACCTCGGCGCCTCGACCGAGGAGGCGCAGGTCAACGTGGCCATCCAGGTTGCCGAGCAGATGGCCGACTTCCTGCTGACCGGCGCCGTCCAGAACGCGCTCAACATGCCTTCGGTGTCGGCCGAGGACGCGCCGCGTCTCAGGCCCTACATGACGCTTGCCGAGAAGCTCGGCGCGCTTGCCGGCCAGCTCGAGCCAGGCGAGATCCGCTCGATCACCATCGAGGCGGAAGGGGCCGCCGCCGAACTCAACATCAAGCCCATTACGGCCGCGGCGGTTGCGGGCGTGATGCGCCAGTTCTCCGACACGGTGAACATGGTGAACGCGCCGTTCATCGCCCGCGACCGGAACATCGAGATCGCCGAAGTCCGCCACGAGCGGGACACCGACTACCAGACGCTGCTTCGCGTCACCCTGCGGACGCCGGAGGGCGAGCGGCAGGTGGCCGGCACCCTCTTCGCCGGGTCCACCCCGCGCCTCGTCGAGATCGACGGGATCAAGGTCGAGGCCGACTTCGCGCCCCGGATGCTCTTCATCGTCAACGAGGACAAGCCGGGCTTCATCGGCCGCCTCGGCTCCCTCCTCGGCGACGCAGGCGTCAACATCGGCACCTTCCATCTCGGCCGCCGCGCCGCCGGCGGCGAGGCAGTGCTCCTGCTCTCGGTCGACCAGCCCATCCCCGAACCGCTCATGTGGGAAGTCTGCCGTCTGCCCGGCGTGCGCACGGCGAAGGCACTCGGCTTCTGAGACGCGGGTGATGCCTCGCCCTGCCCTGCTCCCGGAGGGGTTCCGCGACCGGCTCCCTCCGGAGGCCGAGGCCGTCGCCAGCCTCCTGCGCACCGTGCTCGACACGGTGCGGATGCACGGGTACCTCCGGGTCCAGCCGCCGATCGCCGAGTTCGAGGCGGAGCTCGGCCGCTGGCTCGGCAAGCCCGGCGGCGCGAGGCTCTTCCGCTCGACCGACCCGGCGACCGGCGAGGGCCTGGCGCTCCGGCCGGACATGACGGGCCAGGTGGCCCGCATTGCCGCCACCCGGCTTGGCAGCGAGCCCCGCCCGCTGCGCCTCGCCTATGGCGGGACGACCGTCCGCGCCCGCGGCACCGAGATCGACCCCGCGCGCGAGCGGACCCAGGCCGGTGCCGAACTCATCGGCAGCGACGGGGTGGCCGCCTGCGTGGAGGTGATCGGGGTGGCCGTCGAGGCGCTCACGGCCTGCGGCGTCGAGGCCATCACCGTCGAACTCGTGCTGCCCGGCCTCGTCGAGGCGCTCGCGCGCGAGACCTGGCCGGTGGCGGATGCCGAGGCGGTTGCCGCCGCTCTCGACGGCAAGGACCGCGCGGCGCTCGCATCTCTCGGTGCCGATCGCTACGCGGCGCTGCTCGACGCCGCCGGGCCGGCCGCCCGCGCGCTCGACGCGCTCGAGGCCCTGGGGCTCGGCGGCGAGCCGGCGGACCAGATCGCACGCGCGCGCGAGGTCTGCCGCGGCCTTGAGGACGTGGCGCTCCGCCTCGACCCGACCGAGCGGCACGGCTTCGCCTTCCAGTCCTGGCTCGGCTTCGCCCTGTTCGGGAAGGCCGGGGAGACCACGCTCGGGCAGGAGGTGGGGCGGGGCGGCACCTATGCCGTGGTGCGGAACGACGGCTCGGCCGAGCCCGCCGTCGGCTTCTCGCTCTACGTCGACCCGCTCGCCGAGGCCGGCCTCGCCGGCGCGGCGCCCCGGCGGGTGTTCCTGCCGCTCGGCACGCCGCCGGAGGTGGGACGGCGGCTTCGCGCCGAGGGCCTCGCGACGGTCGCCGCGCTTTCGCCCGAGGACCGGGCCGACCGGCTTGACTGCCCCCTGGTCTGGGACGGCGCACAGGTGGTCGGCTGATGGCGAACGTGGTGGTGATCGGCGCCCAGTGGGGCGACGAGGGCAAGGGCAAGATCGTCGACTGGCTGGCGGCGCGCGCCGACGTGGTGGTCCGCTTCCAGGGCGGCCACAATGCCGGCCACACCCTTGTCGTGGGCAACGAGACCTACAGGCTCTCGCTGCTTCCCTCCGGCGTCGTTCGCGGCACGCTCTCCGTCATCGGCAACGGCGTCGTGCTCGACCCCTGGGCGCTTGCCGAGGAGATCGGCCGGCTCGCCGGGCAGGGCATCGCCATCACGCCCGAGAAGCTCCAGATTTCCGAGACCTGCCCGCTCATCCTGCCGTTCCATCGCGATCTTGATGCGCTGCGCGAGGACGCGAGCGGCGCCGGCCGGATCGGGACGACCCGGCGGGGCATCGGCCCGGCCTACGAGGACAAGGTGGGGCGCCGGGCGCTCCGGGTGTGCGACCTTGCCGACCTTGCTGCTGCCGGGCCGCAGATCGACCGGCTGCTTGCGCACCACAATGCGCTGCGCGCCGGGTTCGGCGTTGCCCCGATCGACCGCGACGCCCTCGTCGCCGAGCTCGCGGCAATCGCCCCCGCCATCCTGCCGTTTGCCGCGCCGGTCTGGCAGACGCTCGCCACCAAGCGGCGGCAGCGCGCGCGCATCCTCTTCGAGGGCGCTCAGGGCGTGCTGCTTGACGTGGACCACGGCACCTACCCGTTCGTGACCTCGTCGAACACGGTCGCCGGCGCTGCTGCATCGGGCGCGGGGCTGGGCCCGGGCGCGCTCTCCTACACGCTCGGGATCGTGAAGGCCTACACGACGCGCGTGGGCTCGGGCCCCTTCCCGACCGAACTCCTCGATGCGACGGGCGAGCGGCTCGGCGCGCGCGGCCGCGAGTTCGGCACCGTCACGGGCCGCAAGCGCCGCTGCGGCTGGTTCGATGCCGCGCTCGTCCGCCAGACGGTGCAGGTGGCAGGCATCGACGGCATCGCGCTCACCAAGCTCGACGTGCTTGACGGCTTCGACGAGCTCCTCGTGTGCACCGGCTACCGGGTGAAGGGCCGCGAGATGGCCCATCTTCCAGCGCGGCTCGACGAGGCGATGGCCGCCGAGCCCGTCTACGAGCGGTTCGAGGGCTGGCCCGAGTCGACCGCCGGCGCCCGCAGCTGGGCCGACCTGCCGGCCGCCGCCATCAAGTACATCCGCCGGATCGAGGAGCTGATCGACTGCCCCGTCGCCCTCGTCTCGACGAGCCCCGAGCGCGACGACACCATTCTGGTGCGCGACCCGTTCCGGGACTAGGCCGCACCAGGGCGGGCCGGCCCCGTCCGGTTCCGTCAGGGACGCGCCAGCCGCCCGCCGGAGACCGGGTTCGCGACGCCGGTCGTCTCCGGCCAGCTCGTCGGCCGCCCGTCGACGACGCGCGCGGCAAGCCAGGCGAAGGCCTGGGCCTCGAGCGAATCGCCGTCGAGCCCCTCGGCCTCGACCGGCGCCACCGGAACGCCCGTTCGGGCGGCCAGCGCCTGCATGAGCGCGGGGTTCCGCCGGCCGCCGCCGCACACGAGGAGCCGCGCCGGCGGCTCGGCCAGCCCCCGAAGCGCAATCGCCACCGCCTCGGCCGTGAAGGCGGCAAGCGTCGCGGCGCCGTCGGCAAGCCCGAGGCCGTGGAGGGGGCGGATCGAGAAATCGTCGCGGTCGAGCGACTTGGGGCCCGGCAGGTCGAACCAGGGGTTGTCCAGAAGCGCGGTCAGCACCGACTCCTGCACCCGGCCCGCGGCTGCGAGCGCGCCGCCGGCGTCGTGGGTTCCGGCGCCATGTGCTGCCACCCAGTCGTCGAGGAGGGCATTGCCGGGGCCGGTGTCGAACGCGCCCCAGGCGCCGTCCCCGAACCAGGTGAGGTTGGCGACCCCGCCAATGTTGAGGACGCCAAGCGGGCGCGGGAGGTGGGCGGTCACCGCGCGGTGGAAGCCGGGGGCGAGCGGCGCGCCCTGCCCGCCGGCCGCCACGTCGGCGCTGCGGAAATCGTGGACAACGGGCCGCCCGAGCGCGCGGGCGAGGCGCTCCGCGTCACCGATCTGCCAGGTCCAGCCCCGGTCGGGCCGGTGGGCGACGGTTGCGCCGTGGAAGCCCACGAGCTCCGCGCGCTCCCAGCCGTCGAGCATCCGCACCGCCTCGGCATGTGCGTCGGTCAGCACCCGTTCGGCCTCCGCGATCGCCGGGTCGGGCCCGGGCCCCGGGAGCGCGAGCGCCCGGCGCGCCGCATTGCGGACGAGCGCCCGCTCCTCCGGCGCGTAGGGCCGCTCCGCGGCGGCCAGCAGCCGCACATGGCCCTCGCCATCGGTCTCGACGAGCGCGGCATCCACGCCATCGGCCGAGGTGCCGGACATGAGGCCCACCACCAGCCGCTTTCCCATGGCCCGTTTCCCTCCTAAGGCGCCCGCGCCATGTACCGGTCCGAGTTCCTTCAGACGCTCGCCGCGCGCGGGCATATCCACCAGCTGACGGATGCGGAAGCCCTCGACGCGGCAGCGGCTGCGCCCGGCCTCGTCGCCTATGTCGGGTACGACTGCACGGCGCCCTCGCTCCATGTCGGCAATCTCGCAACCATCATGCTCCTGCGCCGCCTCCAGCAGTGCGGCGGCCGGCCGATCGTGCTCTTGGGCGGCGGGACCACGAAGATCGGCGACCCCTCGGGCAAGGACAGCGCGCGCCGGCTGCTCGACGATACCGAGATCGCGGCCAACAAGGCCTCGATCCGCACCGTCTTCGAGCGCTTTCTCGCCTTCGGCGACGGGCCGTCGGGGGCCTTGATGGTGGACAACGCCGAGTGGCTCGACGGGCTCGCCTACATTCCCTTCCTGCGCGACTATGGCCGCCACCTCTCGGTCAACCGGATGCTGGCGCAGGATTCGGTGCGCCTGCGGCTCGAGCGCGAGCAGCCGCTCTCCTTCCTCGAGTTCAACTACATGGTGCTCCAGGCCTACGACTTCGTCGAGCTCGCCCGGCGCCACGGCTGCCGGCTGCAGATGGGCGGCTCGGACCAGTGGGGGAACATCGTCCAGGGGATCGACCTCGGCCGCCGCGTCGGCTGCCCCGACCTCCTCGGCCTCACCACCCCGCTCATCACCACGGCCGATGGCGCGAAGATGGGCAAGACGGCCGCAGGCGCCGTGTGGCTCAACCCCGACCAGCTCTCCGACTGGGACTACTGGCAGTTCTGGCGCAACACCGATGACCGCGACGTCGGCCGCTTCCTGCGCCTGTTCACCGACCTTCCGCTCGACGAGATCGCCCGGCTGGAGGCGCTCGAGGGCGCCGAGCGCAACGTCGCCAAGGTGGCGCTGGCCAATGCCGCCACCGCGCTCTGCCGGGGGCCGGAGGCCGCCGCCCGCGCCGAAGCGACAGCGCGTGCCACCTTCGGCGAGGGCGGTGCCGGGGAGGGTCTCCCCGAGGCGCGAGTCGTCTTTCCCGTTGGCGTCATCGACGCGCTGACGGCGACGGGGCTTGCCGCCTCGCGCGGCGAGGCCCGGCGCAAGCTTGCCGAAGGGGCGGTCCGGTTCGAGGGGCAGGTGGTGACCGATGCCGAGGCGCGCCTCCCCCACCCCGGCCGCCTCAGCCTCGGCCGCAAGCGGCACGCGCGCCTGGTTCCGGCCTGAGCCTCAGCGGCGGCCGGGCGCCAGCGCCTTCTCGATGGCGGCAGCCCGCGCCGGGTCCCTCGGCACCCCCTCGCCGCGCCTGTAGGCATCGGCAAGCGCAAGCCGGGCTGGGGCGTGCCCGCGCCGGGCTGCGCGGAGATACCAGGCGGCGGCCACCGCCGGGTCGGGCGGCACGCCGAGGCCGCGGGCGGCCATCACCCCGAGGAGCGTCTCGGCATCCGGGTCTTGTCTCAGGGCCAGCGGCCGAAGCAGCGCCTGCGCCCGCGGCCAGTCCTTCGCTTCCCACGCCGCAACCACTGCGGCCTTCGCCGCCGGGTCGGGCTGCGCCATGCCGGCACCGGCCGGGCCGGCGAGAAGGAGCAGCGCGAGCGGCACCAGAGATCGCATCGTCGCGCGCCTAGTCGCCCCCTCAGCCGCTGTGCAAGGTGCGTACGGCCGAATCCCGGTCGAAGAGATAGAGGAGGAGGCGCGCCGCTTCGCCCCGCGGGCTCCTGAGCGCGGGATCCTCGGCCAGCAGCAGCCGCGCATCGGCATCGGCGGCGGCAATCAGCCGCGCCGCCTGCTCGTCGGTTGCGATGCGGAAGCCGGGCTCGCCGGCCTGCCGGGTTCCGAGCAGCTCGCCGGGCCCGCGGAGCTTCAGATCCGCCTCGGCAATCGCGAAGCCGTCGTCGGTCGCGCGCAGCATCCGCAGCCGTTCCTTCGCGGTCTCGGAGAGATTGGCGCCTGCCAGCAGGAGGCAGACCGACTTCTCGCCCCCGCGGCCCACGCGGCCGCGCAGCTGGTGAAGCTGGGCAAGGCCGAAGCGCTCCGCGGCCTCGATGACGATGAGGGTCGCTTCCGGCACGTCCACCCCCACCTCGATGACCGTCGTGGCAACCAGGAGCTGCGCCTCGCCTGCCACGAACCGGGCGAGCGCGGCCTCGCGCGCCGGGCCCGGCATCCGCCCGTGGACCAGCTCCACCGCCTCGCCGAAGCGGGCGCGCAGCATCGCTGCCCGGCTGACGGCCGCTGCCTGCTCGCCGTCCGGCTCGGCGCCCTCCCCGCCGTCATCCACCAGCGGGCACACCCAGTAGGCGCGGCGGCCGGCTGCCAGGTGCCGGCCGAGGCCGGCCAGCACCTCCTCCAGCCGCGCCATGGCGATGACCCGCGTGTCGATGGGCTGGCGGCCGGGCGGGCGCTCGTCGAGCACCGAGACATCCATCGCCCCGTGGCGGGCGAGCGCCAGGGTCCGCGGGATGGGGGTGGCTGTCATCACGAGGAGGTGCGGCGGCTGCGCGGCCTTCCGCTGGAGGAGGAGCCGCTGCGCCACGCCGAAGCGGTGCTGCTCGTCGATGACGGCCAGCCCGAGGTCGCGATAGGCGACGCCCTCCTGGAAGAGGGCATGGGTGCCGACGAGCACGTCGATGGCGCCGGCGGCGAGATCGGCGCGCAGCGCCTCGCGGGCGCGCCCCTTCTCCCGGCCCGAGAGGAAGCCGATCCGGACGGGCAGGCCCGCGAACAGCCGCTCAAGGGTGGCGAGATGCTGGCGGGCGAGGAGCTCGGTCGGCGCAAGAAAGGCGCCCTGCACCCCGGCCTCGACCGCCTCGGCAAGCGCAAGCGCCGCAACCAGCGTCTTGCCCGAGCCGACGTCGCCCTGGAGGAGGCGGAGCATGGCCTCGGGTCTTGCCATGTCGGCGAGGATCTCGGCGACCGCGCGCTCCTGGGCGGCAGTCGGCGCGAAGCCGAGGCGGGCGAGCACTTCCCGGCGGAGCCGGCCTGCGCTCCGGAGCGCCCGGCTCGGCCGCCGCCGCATGCGGGCGCGCACCAGGCCCCAGGCGAGCTGGCCAGCGAAAAGCTCGTCGTGCGCCAGCCGGTCGCGGGCAAGGACGGCCCCGGGGTTCGCATGGGCGGCCCGCAGGGCCGCGGCAAAGCCGGGCCAGCCGCGGTCGGCGAGAAGGCCCGGGGCAATCCACTCGGGGATCGGCGGCAGTGCGGCAAGCGCCGCCCGTGCGGCTTCCGCGCGCATCCGGCGGGTCAGGCCCTCGGTCAGCGGATAGACGGGCTCCACGCCATCGGCGTCTCCCAGAGGGGCGTCGAGCGGGGCGCCGGGCGGAAGGGGTGCCACCTGGTCGGGGTGGGCCATCTGGAGCATGCCGTTCCAGCTCTCGAGCTGGCCGTCGATGCGATACCTGCCGCCCACCCGCAGCCGCGCGAGCAGGCGGTTCGCCTGGCCGCCGAAGAAGAGGATGGCGAGCGGCTGGCCGGCGGCATCGAGCGCGGCCGCGCGCGCCGGCGCCCGCCCGTGGGCCTCGCGGCGCTGGACCACCTCGACGGCAACCGCAATCCGCTCGCCAGGCGCAGCCTCGGCAAGCGTTGCGACGCATCGCGTCCGCCGGAAGCCGGTCGGCAGCGCAAGGAGAACATCGACGACCCGCTCGAGGCCGAGCTTCGCAAGCCGCTGGGCCACGCGCGGGCCCACCCCGGGCAATCTCGTCACATCAGCGAACAGGGGATTGAGGAGCTCCGGGCGCACGCCTATGGCCTAGCCGGGTTGGCGGCGGCCGGGCAAACGGCTGGCCGCCGTTTCGTCTTGGACCTGGCCGATGGATGCAGCCCTTCGCGAGTTCCGCCTCAAGCGCGCGCGCTGGCGCGCCACCCACCGCGGCACCAAGGAGGCCGACCTTCTCGTCGGCGGATTTGCCGAGCGCTACCTCGAGGGCATGAGCGAGGCCGAGCTCGGCTGGTTCGAGACGCTGCTCGAGGAGCAGGACGTGGACATCCTCGCCTGGGCCTTCGGCACGGCCGCCCCGCCGCCCGACCTCGACGGGCCGATGATGGCGCGGCTGCGCGCCCGCGACTACATCGCCCTTCCCGGATGAGCTCCCCCGACCCGCTGCAGGGCCTTGCACGGGCCCGGGCGCCGCTGACCGTCTCGGGCCTGCCGCGCGGCCTTCTTCCCTGGGCCCTTGCCGACCTGGCCCGCACGGCGCACGCGGGCGGCGGCCGGGCGGTGTTCGTGGCCGCGGACGAG
This sequence comes from Thermaurantiacus tibetensis, assembly GCF_015354055.1. Lineage (GTDB taxonomy): Bacteria > Pseudomonadota > Alphaproteobacteria > Sphingomonadales > Sphingomonadaceae > Thermaurantiacus > Thermaurantiacus tibetensis. The sequence continues at coordinate 641,728 of NZ_JACHTM010000001.1, read as the reverse complement.
GCCGGCGCCCGCGCGATTGCCGATGCCGCGCCCGTCTTCGCCCCCGAGCTTCGCATCCACGTGCTGCCGGGCTGGGACTGTCTCCCCTACGACCGCGCCTCGCCCGGCCATGCGGTCGTCGCCGAGCGGATGGCCGCGCTCGCCGCCCTCCTCGCCCCGCCGGCCGGGCCCGAACTGCTGGTCGCGACCGTCTCGGCGGCAACCCAGCGCCTGCTCCCGCGCCCGGTGCTGGCCGGCCTGGTGCGGGAGATCCGCACCGGCGACCGCCTGCCGCTCGAGGCGCTCGTCGCCGACCTCGGGCGTCTCGGCTTCGTCCGCACCGACACGGTGGCGGACCACGGGGAGTTCGCGGTGCGCGGCGGCCTCGTCGACCTGATGCCGCCGGGATGCGACCGGGTGCTCCGGCTCGACTTCTTCGGCGACGAGGTGGAGGCCATCCGCGAGGTGGACCCGGCGAGCCAGCGCACCACCGGCCGGCGCAGCGGGTTCCGCCTGCTGCCGGTCTCGGAGCTGCTGCTCGATGCCGAGCGGATCCGCCGGTTCCGCCAGCGCTGGCTCGAGCGGTTCGGGGCCGCGGCAAGCCACGACCCGCTCTACCAGGCGCTGAGCGAGGGCCGGCGGATCGCCGGCGCCGACCATGTGCTGCCGCTTGCCGAGGAGCGGCTGGAGACGCTGTTCGACTGGCTCGGCGCGTCGGACCTGGTGCTGGCCGACTCCGGCGCCGAGGCGGCAGCAGCCGAGCGCTTCGAGGCGATTGCCGACTATCACCAGAACCGGGTGGCGGCCCTTGCCGCGCCCCCGGGCCGCACGCTCGGCAAGGGGGCGGTCTACCGGCCGCTCCCGCCCGAGGCCCTCTACCTCACGCCCGGGGAATGGGCCGAGCGGCAGGCCGCCCACCCCGTCCACCGCGCAAGCGCCTTCGAGGGCGAGGCGCCCGACTTCGGCGGCCTGCCGGCGCGCGACTTCGCGGCCGACCGGGTCGCGGCCGAGGCTTCGGGCACGAGCCTCTACGCGGCGCTGGCTGCCCGCCTTGCCCGGGCGCGCGCGGAAGGGGCCCGCGTGGTGCTTGCGGCCTTCTCGGAAGGAAGCCGGGAGCGGCTTCTCGGCCTGCTCGCGGAAGCCGGCGTGCCCGGGCTCGCGCCGGCCGCGGGCTGGCAGGAAGCACTCGGTGCGGCCGCGCAAGGTCAGACGCCGGCGCTCGTGCTGCCGCTCGAGCACGGCTTCCGGAGGACTCTTGCGGATGGCAGCCGCCTCGAGCTCTGGACCGAGGCGGACATGCTGGGCGACCGGCTGGTGCCCCGCCGGCGCAGGGCGAAGGCAGCCGATGCCTTCCTGAAGGAGCTCCGGGTGCTGAGCCCGGGCGAGCTCGTCGTCCACGAGGAGCACGGGATCGGCCGCTACCTCGGGCTGCAGACGATCACCGCGGCCGGCAACCCGCACGATACGGTGGCGCTGGAGTATGCCGGAGGCGACCGGCTCTACGTGCCGGTCGAGAACCTCGACGTGCTCTCGCGCTACGGCGCCGACTCCGAAGGCGTTGCGCTCGACCGGCTGGGGGGCACCGCCTGGGCCAGCCGCAAGGCGCGGATGAAGGAGCGGATCCGCGAAATCGCCCAAGACCTGCTGCGCGTGGCCGCCGCGCGCGCAACCCGCCCCGCCGACGTGCTGGTGGCCGACCAGGGCGCCTATGCCGCCTTCGTCGACCGCTTCCCCTGGGCCGAGACGGACGATCAGCTCCGGGCAACCGCCGACGTGCTCGCCGACCTCGCCGCCGGCCGGCCGATGGACCGGCTGGTGTGCGGCGACGTGGGCTTCGGGAAGACCGAGGTGGCGCTGCGGGCCGCCTTCGCAGCCGCCATCGCCGGTGCGCAGGTCGCTGTCGTCTGTCCGACGACGCTGCTCGCGCGGCAGCATTACGAGACCTTCCGCGAGCGGTTCCGCGGCTTTCCGCTCAAGGTGGGCCGGCTCTCGCGCCTCGTTGGCGCAGCCGAGGCGAAGGCCACGCGCGACGGGCTTGCCGACGGCACGATCGACGTGGTGGTCGGCACCCACGCGCTGCTGGCCAAGGGCGTCACCTTCCGGCGGCTCGGCCTCGTGGTGGTGGACGAGGAGCAGCGCTTCGGCGTGGCCCACAAGGAGCGGCTGAAGGCGCTCCGGCACGACGTCCACGTGCTGACGCTGACGGCGACCCCCATCCCGCGCACGCTGCAGATGGCGCTCTCGGGCCTGCGCGAGCTTTCGGTCATCGCCACGCCGCCCGTCGACCGGCTCGCGGTGCGCACGACGGTCGGCCCGTTCGATCCCGTCGTCCTGCGCGAGGCGCTGCTGCGCGAACACCACCGCGGCGGGCAGAGCTTCGTCGTGGTCCCGCGGATCGCCGACCTTCCCGAGATGGAGGCGCTGCTCCGCGAGGCCGTGCCCGAGGTCAGGTTCGTCACCGCCCATGGCCAGATGGCGGCCGGCGAGATCGAGGAGCGGATGACCGCCTTCTACGAGCACCGCTACGACGTGCTCCTTGCCACCACCATCGTCGAGAGCGGGCTCGACATTCCGAACGCCAACACGCTCGTGGTGGTGCGCGCCGACATGTTCGGGCTGGCCCAGCTCTACCAGCTGCGCGGCCGGGTGGGGCGTGCCAAGCGGCGCGCCTTCGCGCTCTTCATGACGCCCGCCGACGGCACGCTGACGCCTGCCGCCGAGAAGCGGCTGCAGGTGCTCTCGGGGCTCGATTCGCTCGGCGCCGGCTTCGAGCTCGCCAGCCACGACCTCGACCAGCGCGGGGCGGGCAACCTGCTCGGCGACGAGCAGTCGGGCCACATCCGCGAGGTGGGCTTCGAACTCTACCAGGCGATGCTGGAGGACGCGATCGTCGCCGCCAAGGCGGAGGCGAGCGGCCTCAAGCCCCCGGAAGACCCGCTCTCGCCCGCCATCACGACGGATGCGCCGGTCCTCATCCCCGAGAGCTACGTGCCAGACCTTGCCGTGCGCATGGCGCTCTACCGGCGCGCAGCGGAGCTTGCCGATGCCGCGGCCATCGAGGCCTTCGCCGCCGAGCTCATCGACCGGTTCGGCAAGCTCCCGCCCGAGACCGCGAACCTCCTGAAGGCGGTGGAAGCGAAGCAGGCCGCGCGCCGGGCCGGGGTCGTGAGGCTCGAGGCGGGGCCGAAGGGCCTGCTCGTGACCTTCGCGCCCACCGGCTTTCCGGCGCCCGACCGGCTGGTCCGCTGGATCGAGGCGCAGAAGGGAGCAGCGCGCCTGCGGCCCGACCAGAAGCTGTTCCTTGCCCGCGAACTTCCCACCCCCGGCCATCGCCTGGCCGGCGCGCTTGCCATGGCGCGGGCGCTTGCGAAGCTGGCCGAAGCGTCTGCCAACCCGGCGGCTGCGCCCTCCCCTCCTTCCCGGCCCGCCTCGCCTCCACCCGCTTCCGCCCGGCCGCCGCTCAAGGTGGGGAGCTTCCGGGCCCGGCGATGACCGGCTTCCGCCGCACCGTCCTTACCGTCGCGCTGCTCAACCTTGCCTGGTTCGCCGTCGAGCTGGTTGCGGCGCTCCGCATCGGCTCGGTCTCGCTGCTTGCCGACAGCGCCGACTTCCTCGAGGACGCGAGCGTCAACCTCCTGATCGCGGTGGCGGCCGGCTGGTCGGCGCGGGCACGGGCGCGCGTGGGCATGGGCCTCGCGCTCCTCATGCTCGTGCCTGCCGCCGGCTTCCTCTGGACTCTCGTCGGCCAGCTGCGCGCGCCCCAGGTGCCCCACGCCGTCACCCTCTCGGCCGTCGGCGCAGGGGCCCTTCTCGTCAACCTCGGCTGCGCCTTCCTGCTCGCCCGCTGGCGCCGGGCCGAGGGAAGCCTCGCGCGCGCGGCCTTCCTCTCCGCCCGCAACGACGCGCTCGCCAACCTCGCCATCATCGCCGCAGCCGGCCTGACGGCACTTCGCCCCTCCATCTGGCCCGACATCGTGGTCGGGGTCGGCATCGCGATCCTCAACCTCGATGCCGCGCGCCAGGTCCTGGCCGCCGCGCGCGCCGAGGCGAAGGCCGCGCCCTGACCTTCCCCAAATTGCCGACTGGCGTTCGCCGACGAGGCAACTAGAAGGAGCGGCATGACGGCTTCCGCGGAGCGCCCGCTCGTCGACGGCTTCGGCCGGCGCATCACCTACGTGCGCCTGTCGGTCACCGACCGCTGCGACTTCCGCTGCACCTACTGCATGCCGCTCGACCAGAGCTTCTCGCCCCGAAGCGAGGTGCTCACGCTCGAGGAGCTGCAGGCGGTGGCCGAGGCCTTCATCGCCCGCGGCGTCACCCGGATCCGCCTGACCGGCGGCGAGCCGCTGGTCCGGCGGGACGTGATGACGCTGGTCCGCGCCATCGGCCGCCACCTCGGCCGCGGCCTCGGGGAGCTCACCCTCACCACCAACGGCAGCCAGCTTGCCCGCTTCGCCCAGGGCCTGTTCGAAGCCGGCATCCGCCGGGTGAACGTGAGCCTCGACAGCCTCGACCCCGAGCGGTTCGCAGCGATCACGCGGCGGGGACGTCTTGCTCCCGTGCTCGAGGGCATCGCTGCCGCGGCCGCCGCCGGCCTCCGGGTCAAGATCAACATGGTGGCACTCAAGGGCCTCAACGAAGACGAAATCCTGCCGATGGCCGCCTGGTGCGCGGAACGCGGGTTCGACCTCACCTTCATCGAGACCATGCCGCTCGGGCTTGTGGAGGAGGACCGGACCGACCGCTACCTGCCCCTGACGGAGGTGCGGCGCCTTCTCGAGACGCGCTACACGCTCGTGCCGACCCCGGAGCGCACCGGCGGGCCCGCGCGCTACGTGCGGGTGGCCGAGACGGGCCAGAAGCTCGGCTTCATCACGCCGCTCACCCACAACTTCTGCGAAAGCTGCAACCGCGTGCGCGTCACGGCCACCGGAACGCTCTTCATGTGCCTCGGCCAGGAAGACCGGGTGGAGCTCCGCGACCTGCTCCGGAGCGGCGGCCCGGCCGCGCTCGATGCCGCGCTCGACCGCGCCATGGCACTGAAGCCGCGCGGCCACGACTTCGTGATCGAGCGCCGGAACGCGCCGCCGGCGGTCTCACGCACCATGTCGGTCACCGGCGGCTGAGCGAAACGCTTGCGCGCCGCGCTTGCCGTCTCCGACACGCCGCTCGCGCGCGCGGCCGAGGCCGAGCTCCGCGCGCGCCACGCCTTCGTGCCGCTCGCGCAGGCCGAGGTCATCGTCGCGCTCGGCGGCGACGGGTTCCTGCTCGCCCTTCTCCACCGCCTGCTCGATGACGGCGTCTCGCTTCCGGTCTACGGGATGAACCGCGGCACCGTCGGCTTCCTCATGAACCACTGGTCGCCCGAGCGGCTGCCCGAGCGGCTCGCCGAAGCGCGCGGCTTTGCGCTGCGGCCGCTCACGATGACGGCCACGACCCAGGCCGGCGAGACCGTCGTCTCGCCCGCGTTCAACGAGGTCTCGCTGCTGCGCGAGACGCGGCAGGCCGCCCGCATCGAAATCGCGATCGACGGCAAGGTGCGCATGGAGGAGCTCGCCTGCGACGGCGTGCTGGTGGCCACCCCGGCCGGCTCGACCGCCTACAACCTCTCCGTCAACGGGCCGATCCTCCCGCTCGAGTCGGACCTTCTTGCGCTCACGGCCATCTCGCCCTTCCGGCCGCGCCGCTGGCACGGCGCGCTCATCCCGAACCGCGCGGTCGTCGAGTTCCGGATCCTCGAGGCCGAGCGCCGCCCCGTCTCGGCGGTTGCCGACCAGGTCGAGGTGCGCGACGTGACCCACGTGCGCGTGGCGACCGACTTCGGCCGGTCGCTCGAACTCCTGTTCGACCCCGACTATGCGCTCGACGACAGGATCTTTGCCGAGCAGTTCCTGACCTGAGGGAGGATGAGAATGGTCTACGTGCGCGAGGATGTGGCGAACTTCCTGAACCTTCTTGCCGCCAACCCGCAGCCGCAGATGCACGAGGTGGACCCGCCGACGGCGCGCGAGATGTACCGGCAGATGACGGCGGTGGCCGAGCGGCCGGCACCCCCGCTCGCGCGCCGGGAGGACATCTCCGTCCCCGGCCCGGCCGGGCCGGTCCCGGCGCGACTCTACCAGGCCGAGGCCCCCTCCGCCCCGGCACCGGCGCTTGTCTACTTCCACGGCGGCGGCTGGGTCATCGGCGACCTCGAGACCCACGACTCGCTCTGCGCCGAGATCGCGCTCCGGCTTGGCATGACGGTGGTGGCCGTCGACTACCGCCTCGCGCCCGAGACGCGCTTTCCCGGCGCCACGGAAGACTGCCTTGCCGCCGCGCGCTGGGTGGCCGGCTCGCCGCCGGTCCTCGGCCATGCCGTGACCGGCCTCGTGCTCGCCGGCGACTCGGCGGGCGGCAACCTCGCCGCGGCCGTCGCGCGCGAGACCGCCCGCGAGCTGCCGCTCCTTGCCCAGTGGCTCATCTACCCGGGCGTGGACATGGCGGCCTCGGGCGGCAGCCTCGAGGCATTCGCCGAGGGCTATCTGCTCACGGCCGAGGGCATGCTCTGGTTCATGAGCCACTACCAGCCGGTGCCCGACCACCCCTGGGCGAGCCCGCTGCGCGCGGCCGAATGGGACGGCCTGCCCCCGGCCCTCGTCTTCACCTGCGGTCTCGATCCCTTGCGCGACCAGGGCCGGGCCTATGCCGCCCGCCTCATCGAGACCGGCCACCGCGTGTTCTACCGCGAGGCCGCCGGCCAGATCCACGGCGCCATGACGCTCCGCGGCGGCATCCCCTCGGCGCAGGCCGACCTCGAGGGCCAGATCGCCGACCTCAGGGCCCTCATCGCATGAACCTGCCCTACCGGCCCGGCGTGGGGGTGATGCTGCTCGACCCGGCGAACCGCGTGTTCGTCGGCCAGCGGCTCGATTCGGTGGTCGAGGCCTGGCAGATGCCCCAGGGAGGCATCGACGACGGCGAGGACCCCTATGCCGCGGCGCTGCGCGAGCTCGAGGAGGAGACCGGGATCAGCCCTCCCCTCACCCGCCTCCTTGCCGAGACGCCCGGCTGGCTCACCTACGATCTCCCGCCCGAGCTCATGGGCCGGATCTGGGGCGGCAGGTATCGCGGCCAGCGGCAGAAGTGGTTCGCCCTCCGCTTCCTCGGCACCGACGCCGACGTGAACATCGCAACAGCCCACCCCGAGTTCCGCGCATGGCAGTGGGTGGAGCCCCAGCGGCTGCCAGAGCTCATCGTGCCCTTCAAGCGCGCGCTCTACGCCGACCTCGTGCGCCATTTCGCGCCCGTCCTCGGGCTATCGGCCCGCGCGGGCCCCTAGATGAGACCGGCGAGCGGGCTCGAGGGGTCGGCGTAGCGGCGCGGCTGCATCCGCCCCGCGAGATAGGCATCGCGCCCCGCCTCGACGGCGGCCTTCATGGCCCGCGCCATCCTGACCGGGTCCTTCGCCTCGGCAATCGCCGTGTTCATGAGTACGCCGTCGCAGCCGAGCTCCATGGCGATCGCGGCGTCCGAGGCGGTGCCGACGCCGGCGTCGACCAGCACCGGCACCTTTGCCTGCTCGACGATGAGGCGGATGTTGACCCGGTTCTGGATGCCGAGGCCCGAGCCGATCGGGGCGCCGAGCGGCATCACCGCGCAAGCCCCCGCCTCTTCCAGGCGCCTGGCGACCACCGGGTCGTCGGAGGTGTAGACCATCACGTCGAACCCTTCCTTCACCAGCACTTCGGTTGCGCGGAGGGTCTCGATGACGTCGGGAAAGAGCGTCTTCGGGTCGGCCAGCACCTCGAGCTTGACGAGCGTCCACCCCCCCGCCTCGCGCGCGAGCCGAAGCGTGCGCAGCGCTTCCTCGGCAGTGAAGCAGCCCGCCGTGTTGGGGAGGTAGGTCACGCGCGCCGGGTCGATGAAGTCGGTGAGGCGCGGCTGGGCGGGGTCGGAGAGGTTCACCCGCCGCACCGCGACCGTGACGATCTCGGCGCCCGAGGCCTCGACGGCCGCCGCGTTCAGCGCATAGTCCCGGTACTTGCCGGTGCCGACGATGAGCCGCGAGCGGAAACGCCTGCCGGCCACCTCCCAGCCCTCGTCCGCCGCCGGCGCCCCGCCCGCCCCGCCGCCGACGAAGTGGACGATCTCGACCCTGTCGCCCGCCTCGAGGGTGACGTCGGCCCAGCGGCTCTGCGGCACGATCTCGAGGTTGCGCTCGACGGCAACCCGGCCCGGCGCCAGCGCGAGGAGATCGACGAGCGCGGCGACCGTCGAGCCGGCCGGAACCCGCCGCGGTGCGCCATTGACTTCGATGGTGATTTCCATGGGTGGCGTCTGTAAGGGCGCGCGGGGTGCGCCTCAACGCTTCAAAGGGGAGGTCCGGTGTCCCTCGTCTTCGTCCTCAACGGCCCGAACCTGAACCGCCTCGGCCGGCGCGAGCCCGGGATCTACGGGACGGAGACGCTCGATTCCCTCATGGCGCGGCTTCATGCGCGCGCCGAGGCGCTGGGCCTTGCGCTCGATGCCCGGCAGTCGAACCACGAGGGCCATCTCGTCGACTGGCTGCACGAGGCGGACGACCGGGGCGCGCTCGCCGTGCTGCTCAACGCGGGCGCCTTCACCCACAGCTCGATCGCGATCCGCGACGCGATCCTCGCCATCTCGACGCCCGTCATCGAGGTGCATCTCTCGAACCCGGCCGCGCGCGAGCCCTTCCGCCATGTGAGCCATGTCGCGCCGGTCGCCCGCGGGGTCATCCAGGGGTTCGGCGCGCTCTCCTACCTGCTTGCGCTGGACGCGGCTGCGGCAATGCGGCAAGGACAGCCGTGATGACCGAGACAGCGAAGCCCGCGACGGGGGGCGGCATGCGGGTCGAGCTCGAGCTGGTGCGCGAACTCGCCCGGCTCCTCGACGAGACCAACCTGACCGAGATCGAGGTGCACGACGGCGACCGGGCCATCCGCGTGGCGCGCGGCGGCACGCTTGCCGTGACTGCCGGCCCCGCGCCCGCCACCCCTGCCCCGCCCGCGCCCCCCCCCGCACCGGCCGAGACCTCTGCACCACCGCCCTCCGACCACCCCGGCCTCGTCCGCTCGCCGATGGTGGGCACTGCCTACCTCTCCCCCGAGCCCGGCGCGCCGCCGTTCGTCACCGTCGGCAAGACCGTTGCCAAGGGGGACACGCTCCTCATCGTCGAGGCGATGAAGGTGATGAACCCCATCACCGCCCCGCGCGCCGGAACGGTGAAGGCCGTCCTCGTCGAGAACGAGCAGCCCGTCGAGTATGACCAGCCGCTCGTGATCGTCGAGTAGGCGTTCGCGCGCACATGTTCGGGAAGATCCTGATCGCCAACCGGGGCGAGATCGCGCTCAGGGTGCACCGGGCCGCGCACGACCTCGGCATCCGCACGGTGGCCGTCCACTCCACGGCAGACGCCAGCGCCAAGCACGTGAAGCTTGCCGACGAGGCGATCTGCATCGGCCCGCCGCCCGCGCGCGACAGCTACCTCAACATCCCGAACATCATCGCGGCGGCCGAGATCTCGAACGCGGATGCCATCCACCCGGGCTACGGCTTCCTCTCGGAGAACGCGCGGTTTGCCGAGATCGTCGCCGAGCACCGGATCGGCTGGATCGGCCCCGAGCCTGCCCACATCCGCATGATGGGCGACAAGGTGGAGGCCAAGCGCGCCGCCGCCCGGCTCGGGCTGCCGCTCGTGCCCGGCTCCGATGGCCCGGTCACCAGCCTTGCCGAGGCGCGCCGGGTGGCGGCCGACATCGGCTACCCCGTGCTGGTCAAGGCAGCCGCCGGCGGGGGCGGCCGGGGCATGAAGGTGGTGCCGACGGCCGATGACCTCGAGACGGCGCTGGCCCAGGCGCGCAGCGAAGCAAAGGCCGCCTTCGGCGACGACACGGTCTATCTCGAGAAATATCTGCTGAACCCCCGCCATATCGAGTTCCAGATCTTCGGCGACGGCCGGGGCAACGCCATCCACCTCGGCGAGCGCGACTGCTCGCTCCAGCGCCGGCACCAGAAGGTGCTGGAGGAAGCGCCCTCCCCGGTCCTCTCCGAGGCAGACCGGCAGGCCATGGGCGCGCGCTGCGCAACCGCCATGGCCGAGCTTGGCTACCGGGGCGCCGGCACGATCGAGTTCCTCTGGGAGGATGGCGCCTTCTACTTCATCGAGATGAACACCCGCCTCCAGGTCGAGCACCCGGTGACCGAGATGGTGACGGGGCTTGACCTCGTGCGCGAGCAGATCCGCGTGGCGGCCGGCCTCCCGCTCTCGATGCGGCAGGAGGAGGTCCGCATGAACGGCCACGCCATCGAGTGCCGGATCAACGCCGAGGACCCCGAGACCTTCGCGCCCGCGCCCGGCCTCGTCACCGAATTCCACGCCCCGGGCGGCATGGGGGTGCGGATCGACAGCGCGCTCTACAGCGGCTACCGCGTGCCACCGCACTACGACAGCCTGGTCGCCAAGCTCATCGTCTGGGGCGCAACGCGCGAGGAAGCGCGCATGCGGATGCGCCGGGCGCTCGAGGAGACGGTCATCAGCGGCATCCGGACGACGATCCCGCTCCACCAGCGGCTGATGGCCGAGCCCGACTTCATCGCCGGGGACTACTCGATCAAGTGGCTGGAGGCCTGGCTGCGGGAGGGGCCGTCCGCGTCATGAACCCGCCGCCCAGCAGGCGCGTGCCGGCGTAGCAGACCGCGGCCTGCCCCGGCGCCACGCCGAACTGCGGTTCGGGAAAGACGAGGCGGGCGGGCTCTCCGGTGGATCCGGGCGGCACGAGCCGTGCAGGCACCAGCGGCGCGAGCGAACGCAGCTTGACGTCCACCTCAAGCCCTTCGGGTGGGATGGGCGGGCCCAGCCAGTTGAGGGCCTCGAGCCACACATCGCCCACGGCGAGCGCGGCCCGGGGCCCGACGACCACGCGGTTCGCCTCCGGCTCGAGGCGGACGACGTAGAGCGGCTCGGCACGACCGCCGATGGCAAGCCCGCGCCGCTGGCCCACGGTAAAGCCGACGATGCCCTCGTGGCGGCCCACGACGCGCCCCTCGAGGTCGACGATGTCGCCCGGCCGGTCGGCTGCGGGCCGGAGCTTGCGCACCACCGCCCGGTAGTCGCCGCCGGGGACGAAGCAGATGTCCTGGCTGTCGGGCTTGGCTGCAACCCGCAGGCCGAAGTGGTGGGCGAGCGCCCGGGTCTCGGCCTTGGCCAGGCCACCCAGCGGAAAGCCGAGCCGGTCGAGCTGCGCGGCCGTCGTGGAGACGAGGAAGTAGCTCTGGTCCTTCGCGAGGTCAGCCCCGCGATGCAGCTCCGGGCCGTCCGGGCCCTCCACGCGCGCGACATAATGGCCGGTGAGCAGCCGATCGGCCCCGAGGTCGTCGGCCACGGCGACGAGATCGCGAAACTTCACCGTCTGGTTGCAGCTGATGCAGGGCACCGGGGTTCGGCCGGCCAGATAGGAGTCGGCAAAGGCCTCCATCACCTCGGCGCGGAAGGCCGACTGGTAGTCGAGCACATAGTGGGGGATGCCGAGCCGGTCGGCGACGGCGCGGGCATCGGCAATGTCGGTGCCGGCGCAGCAGGCGCCTTCCCGGCTGGGCGCGTCGGGCGCGTCGGACAGGCGCATGGTGACGCCGATCGTTTCGCAGCCGCGCGCAACCGCAAGCGCTGCCACGACGCTCGAGTCGACTCCGCCCGACATGGCGACGACGACGCGCGCGCCCGGCGGCGGAAGGACCGCGAGGGCCATCGCCAGTGCCCGCTCCGGCCTTTCGTCGCGGTCGCGCGCAACAACGGGCATGACAGAAGTTTGCAGTTCGTTCACGCTGAATGGGCTAACCTTCAGAGCAGGTCGGCTCAAGACCGGCACAACTGTGCCGTTCCTGCGACCGACGGCGTCGCGTTCGGGCGAGTCGGAACGCTCGGCGGCTGGCGGAGCAGATGGGGAGGCGGACTCGTGCCGACAACCCCTTGCCGCGATGCAGCTGGGCACCCCGGCCACTCCCGCCCGGGCGCAGGCTGAAACCGACTGCGCGGAGGTACGCGACATGACGACACATCATCGTGGCGAGGTGAAGGACTGGCAGGCGATTCGACGCCCCGTTGCAGACAGGGACGCAGGAGCCCGCGACGACGCCCCCCATGATGGCGGCCGGCCGGCCTGGGTTCCAGGACCGGGGGGCTCGCGGATCACGCTCGCCGACCTGCCGCCGCCCAACACCACGCGCTGGGTGGTTCGCCGCAAGGCCGAGGTGCTGGCAGCCGTGAACGGCGGCCTTCTCACGGCGAGCGAGGCCTGCGCCCGCTACGGGCTCTCGCCCGAGGAGCTCGAACTCTGGCAGCAGGCGGTGGACCGCGCTGGCGTTCCCGGCCTGCGGGTCACGCGAATCCAGCTCTACCGCGAACTCGACCGGGTCAAGCCGAAGCTGAACGGATCCGCGCCGCGGCCGTCTCTACAGGCGTAACGCCGGACCCCCCGGAGACGACCCGGAGACGACGACCCGGAGACATGGCATGATGGGACGCATCGGCGGCAACGACCCCGCCACCCCCACTGTCGGGCAGCTCGCCGACACCGCGCCGCAGCTGAGCGCGCCAGAGGCCGGTCACCGGATGCTGGCGCCTGACATGCTGTCAGCGCCCGCCCCGACGCGTCCTACGGCCCTTCCCCAGGCCGGCAGCACCGACGGCGAGAGCCCGCGCACGTCGCGCCTGCTCCTCATCGAGGACGACCGGCTGCTCGCCGACGTGCTCGCCCGCATGCTCGAGGGCGCCGGTTTCACCGTCTACGTGACCGCGCTCGGCGAGGATGCGCTCGAGCTTGCGCGCGCCTACCGCTTCGACGCGGTCCTCCTCGACCTCACGCTCCCCGACCTCCCGGGCCAGACGGTGCTGAAGGGCCTGCGCGCGGGCCGGATCGACATGCCCGTCATCATCCTCTCCGGCGAAAGCTCGCTGGCGGTCAAGCTCGAGGGCTTCCAGGAAGGCGCCGACGACTATGTCGTGAAGCCCTTCCACCCCGACGAGCTCCTCGCCCGAGTCAACGCCGCCATCCGCCGCTCGCGCGCAGCCGCCCCGTCCACGATCGAGGTGGGCCCGCTTTCGATCGACCTCGCCGCCCGGCGCGCGAGCATCGCCGGCACCCCCGTGCCGCTCACCGGCAAGGAATTCCAGTGCCTCGCCTTCCTCGCCATGCGCCGGGGCACCACCGTCACCAAGGAAATGTTCCTCGCCCACCTCTACGGCGGCCAGGACGAGCCGGAGATGAAGATCATCGACGTCTTCATCTGCAAGCTCCGGCGCAAGCTCTCGGAGGCCGGCTGCCCGCCGATCATCGAGACGGTCTGGGGCCGCGGCTACACCATCCCCAACGAGACCAGGGCCTGAGACCGATCGGCCATCGGTCGGGCCACTCCGGCCGCGCGAGGCTCCGCGAGACGCCCCGGGGCAGTCCGCGGGAAGGAGGCGGCGGGGCAGAGGCGGCGGGGCGGAAGCGGCAGGGCGGAGGCGGCAGGGCGGAGGCGGCAGGGCGGAGGCGGCGGGACGGGACGACGGACGCTGGCGGGAAGGTCGGACGTCTCAGCCGGAAGGCGCGCGCTGGAGCGCCTTGATGACCCCGCGCAGGGTCCGGACCTCGTCGGAAGTGAACCGCGCGGCCGAGAGGATCCCGGCCAGCGTCCTCTGCGTGGCCCGCGTGCGGTGCGGGGGAAAGAAGTAGCCACGCGCAGCCAGCGCCTCGTTCAGCTGGTCGATGAGCCCGCAGAGCTCGCCATGGGGCGCCGGCACCCGCTCCGGTCCCGAAGGCACGGCCGGCTCCCCGGCCAGGAACCACTCGTAGGCCAGCACCAGCACCGCCTGCGCAAGATTCAGCGAGGCAAAGGCCGGGTCGGCAGGTATGGTGACAAGCGTCTGCACCGCCACGATGTCATCGGTGAGAAGACCCGACCGCTCCGGCCCGAAGAGGATGCCGGCCTTCGCTCCCGAGGCCCGGATCTCCGCCGCCGCCGCCCGCGGCGCAACGACCGGCTTCACGAGGTCGCGCGGGCGAAAGGCGGTCGCAAAGGTCAGCGCGCAGTCGGCAAGCGCCGCGTCGACTGACGGGAACAGCCGCGCCGCATCGAGCACATGGTCGGCCCCCGCCGCCGGCGGGCCGGCGTCCGGGTTGGGCCAGCCGTCGCGCGGGGCCACGAGGCGCAGGTCGGAGAGGCCGAAGTTCGCCATCGCCCGCGCCACCATGCCGATGTTCATGCCGAGCTGCGGGCGCACGAGGATGATCGCGGGTTCCATGGAACACCCCTGCCCGCCCCCGCCGCCGCGCTTCAACCCCGCAGTGGCAGCCGCCGGGGCCCGGCGCTAGGGCCGTGGCCGTGCACCGTCCCGCCGCCACGCCCGCGCGCTCGCCCGACCGGCTCCTCATACGCGGCCGCTGGCTTCTCGCTCCCATGGCCGGCGCCGTCTCGGCCCTCGGCTTCCCGCCGTGGGAGGCCTGGCCGGCCGCCCTCCTTGGCCAGGCGGTTCTCGTTGCGCTTCTCGTTCGCCTGCCCTCCTCACGGGCGTTCGGCGCGGGGTTCCTCTTTGGCCTCGGCCACTTCCTCGTCGGCCTTGGCTGGCTGGCCAAGGCCTTCACCTACCAGTCGGCCATGCCGGCCTGGTTCGGGCACCTCGCCCATGCCGGTCTCGCGCTGTTCCTCGCCCTGTTCCCGGCCGTGGCTGCCCTTGCGGCCCGGACGCTCGGCCGGACGCCGGTGGCGCTCGCACTCGCCTGGGCCGGCGCCCTTGTCCTCGCCGAGATCGCCCGCGGCTGGCTCTTCACCGGCTTCCCGTGGAACCCGCCGGGCCTTGCCCTCCTGCCCATCCCCGGCGTCCGCGACGCCGCCGCCGCGATCGGCGCCGACGGCCTCTCCGCCCTCCTTGCCCTCGCCGCCGGCGCGCTGGCCCTCGCTGCGCTCGGCGACCGGCGCGGCGCAGCGGCTGTCGGCGGACTTGCGCTCCTCCTCGCATCTCCCGGCCTGCTGCGTCTCGGCCTCGAGCCGCAGACCCCGGGGCCGGCGCACATCCTGCTCGTTCAGCCCAACAGCAGCCAGGCGGAGAAACACGCCGAGAATGGGACGGAGCGCCACCTGCTTGCGCATGTCGAGACGACCGAACGGGCGCTCGCCCGCCTTTCGAGCGAGGAACGCGCGCAGCTTGCTGCCGTCGTCTGGCCCGAAGGCGCCATCGAGTTCCCGCCTGACGAGAACCCCTGGGTGGCCCGCCTCGTCACCCGCGCTCTTCCGCCGGGCGCGATGCTGCTCGCAGGCGGCATCAAGGCCGAACGCGACCCCCGCGGCGAGGCCGTCGGCATCCGCAACAGCCTGTTCGCGCTCGACGCGGCCGGGCGAATCCTCCACCGCTACGACAAGGCGCACCTGGTGCCAGGCGGCGAGTATCTCCCGCTCCGCGCGATTGCCGAGCCCCTCGGCCTTGCCCGCCTCGTGCCCGGCACGCTCGACTTCTGGCCGGGCCCGGGCCCCGAGACGGTCCGGCTGCCGGGCTTCCCCGCCTATGCCGCCGCCATCTGCTACGAGATCATCTTCCCCGGCCGCGTCGTCGACCGGCGCAAACGGCCCGAGCTGATCCTCACGGTCTCGTCCGACGCCTGGTTCGGCCCCACCGGGCCGCCGCAGCACTTCGCGCTGGCCCGGCTGCGGGCGATCGAGGAAGGCCTTCCCGTCGTGCGGGTCACGCCCACGGGCGTCACCGGCGTCATCGACGCGCGCGGCCGCGTGACCGCTGCGCTGCCTCCCGACACCGCTGGCACCCTCCTCGAACCGCTGGCGAAGCCCCTGCCGCCGACGCCCTTCGCCCGGTTCGGCCAGGCCATCCCGGCCGCCCTCGCGCTGCTGCTCCTCGCCCTCGCCGCGGTGAACGGCCGCAAAAGGACATAAACGAAACTTTAACTCCCTTGCGCTCCCGTGCCGGAGAGGCTAGCGGGCCGGCCCATGCCGCGCTCGCACTTCACCTTCACGTCCGAGTCCGTGTCCGAAGGTCACCCCGACAAGGTGGCCGACCAGATCTCGGACGCGGTCGTCGACCTCTTCCTCTCGCGCGACCCGGTTGCGCGCGTCGCCTGCGAGACGCTGGTGACCACCCAGCGGATCGTGCTGGCCGGCGAGGTGCGCTGCAACCCGGATGTCTTCCCCACGCTCGACGAGATCGAGAAGGTGGCCCGCGCCACCGTGCGGCGCATCGGCTACGAGCAGCACGGCTTCCACTGGCAGACGGCCGACTTCGCCTGCCACCTCCACGGCCAGTCGGCGCACATCGCGATGGGCGTCGACGAGAGCGGCAACAAGGACGAGGGCGCGGGCGACCAGGGGATCATGTTCGGCTACGCGACCGACGAGACCCCGGAGTTCATGCCGGCCACCCTCTACTACGCGCACCGGATCCTCGAGCGGCTCGCGCAGGACCGGCACAACCGGGTGGTCGACTTCCTCGAGCCCGACGCCAAGAGCCAGGTCACGCTCGCCTACGAGAACGAAGTGCCCGTGGGCGCGACCGCGCTCGTCGTGTCGACCCAGCACACCCGCGAGCTTTCGAACGACGCCGGGCAGAAGCGGCTGCGCGACTATGTGATGACGGTGCTCGAGGATGTGCTGCCGAAGGGCTGGGTGCCGAACGACAGCTCGCGGATCTTCGTGAACCCGACCGGCCTGTTCGAGATCGGCGGCCCCGACGGCGATGCCGGGCTCACCGGGCGCAAGATCATCGTCGACACCTATGGCGGGGCCTCGCCCCACGGCGGCGGCGCCTTCTCGGGCAAGGACCCGACCAAGGTGGACCGCTCGGCGGCCTATGTCGCCCGTTACCTCGCCAAGAACATCGTCGCAGCAGGCCTTGCCCGGCGAGTCACCATCCAGCTCTCCTACGCCATCGGCGTTGCCGAGCCGCTGTCGATCCTCGTCGACACCCACGGCACCGGCACCGTTCCCGAGGACCGGATCGAGGCGGCCCTGCCCCGTCTCGTTCGCCTGACGCCCAAGGGAATCCGCACCCACCTCGGGCTCAACCGGCCCATCTACGAACGGACGGCCGCCTACGGCCACTTCGGCCGCACGCCCGATGCCGAGGGCGGCTTCACCTGGGAGCGGACCGACCTCGTCGACGCGCTGCGCGACGCGCTCTGACGCTCAGTCGGTCACGCGGAGCATGATCCGCGGGATCCGGAACCAGCCGTCCCCGTCCGAGTCGGCGCGGGGCTCGGCAAATTCCGGGATGGCGCCCGCCATGAAGCGGGACACCTCGGCATCGAGCGGGGCGCAGCCGGAGGGGTTCACCACGCGAAGCTCCGTCACCTCGACTCGCCGGTTGCTGACTCCGCGCACCCGGAACCGCGCCTCGAGCGCGTAGCTGTGGAGCACCCCGTCCGGCCCCGGCGCCAGGCCCGGGCACAGGCCCTCGCGGACCGCCCGGGCACCGATGCCGGCAAGCGGCGCAAGCGCCTGGCCGAAGAGCTCGGGCCAGACCCAGAGCTCGCCCATCGCCCGCCGAGCGGCCTCGCCCGGCGCCGCGTGGGCAAGCGCGATCGCCGCCACACCCGCTGCAAGGGTGCGCCTCACGCCCGCCGCACCAGCGTGCCCGCGCCCTCGCGGGTGAAGATCTCGAGCAGCATGGCATGCGGCACCCGGCCGTCGAGGATGACGGCGGCATCGACACCGCCCTCCACGGCGGCCACGCAAGTCTCGAGCTTCGGGATCATCCCGCCCGAGATGGTGCCATCCGCAACAAGGGCGGCAACCCGGTCGGGGGTGAGGTCGGTCAGCAGCGCGCCCTCCTTCGACAGCACGCCGGGAACATCGGTCAGCAGGAAGAGGCGCGCCGCGCCCACGGCGGCCGCGAGCGCGCCTGCCATGGTGTCGGCGTTGATGTTGTAGGTGGCACCGTCCGCGCCGGCCGCAATCGGGGCAACCACCGGGATGAGGTCGGCCGCGGTCAGCACGTCGAGGAGCGTGCGGTCGACCCGCGCCGGCTCGCCGACAAAGCCGAGATCGACCACCTGCTCGATCATCGATTCGGGGTCGCGGCGGGTGCGGGCGAGCTTTTCGGCCACGACCAGCCCGGAGTCCTTCCCCGAGACGCCGACGGCCCGCCCGCCGGCCTCGGCGATCCACGTCACCAGCTCCTTGTTGATGGCAGACAGCACCATCTCGGCAACTTCCGCGGTGGCCGAATCGGTCACGCGCAAGCCATCGACGAACCGGCTTTCGTGGCCGAGACGCTTCAGCATGGCGCCGATCTGCGGGCCACCCCCGTGGACCACGATCGGGCGGATTCCGACCGCCTCGAGGAGCACGATGTCCTCGGCGAAGTCCCGCGCAAGCGCCGGGTCGCCCATCGCATGCCCGCCGTACTTCACGACGAAGCACTTGCCCCGGTAGCGCTGGAGGTAGGGCAGCGCCTCGACCAGCGTTTCCGCCTTGGCGAGCATCGCCGGGTCGGGCGCAGCCGTGGGTCGCACGTGGGTCTTGCCGGACATCGGCCGCCGCCTTGGCAGGCTGCGGAGCAAAGCGGAAGGGCCATGACGGCGGCCGCCTTCGGGGTTGTTCGGACCTCCCGGAACGGCTAGGTCGCGAGGGTCGCGGGAGGGCTTTCATGCAACGGACGATCGAGGTGCTGGGCGGTGCCGACGGCATCGCCGCCATGGCGCGCGAACTCGGGGTCGATGCCGGGGTGGTCGAAAAGGGTGCGGCAGCGCTGCTCCCGGCCGTTCTCGGCGGGTTCAAGCAGCAGGCAGCAGCCCAGCCCGATGGCCTCGCCGGCCTCGTCGGCATGCTGGGCCAGATGGGAGGCGGAGGCCTGCTCGATGCCGTGCTCGGGAAGGATCCCACGCCGGTCCAGCAGGGCGATGCCGTGCTCGGCCAGATCTTCGGCTCGAAGGACGTGTCGCGGACCGTCGCCCAGCAGGCGGCAGGCCAGACCGGGATCGGCGCCGATCTCCTGAAGCAGATGCTGCCCATGGTGGCGATGGCGGCAGCCGGCTTCATGGCCAAGCAGGCCTCGGCGTCCCCGGCGGGCGGCGGCGGCGGCCTCCTCGGCGCGGTCATCGGCGCGCTCACGGGCGGCGGGCAGTCAGGCGGCGGGCTGGGCAACGTCGCCCGCCTCCTCGACATGGACGGCGACGGCAACCCGCTCGACGACATCCTGCGGATGGTCGGCCGCTGAGGGCATGCGCACGCGCCTGCCCGAGGGCTTTCTCTGGGGGCTTGCGACCTCGGCCTACCAGATCGAGGGCGCGCCCGACGCCGACGGCAAGGGCCCCTCGATCTGGGACAGCTTCTGCAAGGTTCCGGGCAACATCCGCAACGGCGAGAGCGGCGAGGTCGCGATCGACCACTACCGCCGCTACCGCTCCGACGTGGCGCTCATGCGCGACCTCGGTGCGCAGGCCTACCGCTTCTCCATCTCCTGGCCGCGGATCTTCCCGCAAGGGGACGGCCCCCCGAATCCCGCCGGGCTCGACTTCTACACCCGCCTCGTCGACGAACTCCTCGCAGCCGGAATCCGCCCCCTTGCCACCCTCTACCACTGGGACCTGCCGCAGAGCCTTGAGGACCGGTTTGGCGGCTGGCAGGCCCGGGAGACTGCGGAAGCCTTCGCGCGCTACGCCGGGTTCGTTGCCCGCCATCTGTCGGACCGGGTGACGGACTTCTTCACCATCAACGAGTTCCGCTCGTTCGTGGACATGGGGTATCAGGGCCTCGAGGTGGCGGTCGGTGGCCGCACGGTCCGGATCCGCCTCGCCCCCGGCCTCGCGCTCGACCGCAAGGGGCTGGCGCAGGTCCGCCACAATGCCCTTCTCGGCCACGGGCTTGCCGTCCAGGCCATTCGCGCCGAGGGCCGGCGGGACGTGCAGGTGGGGCCGGCCGAGAATGTCGAGGTGCCGGTGCCGGCGGTCGCCACCCCGGCCAACATTGTGGCCGCACGGCGCGCGCTCCGGCATCTCAATGCCCCCTATCTGACGGCGATGCTCGAGGGCGCCTACGATGCCGAGTGGCTGAAGAGCGAGGGCGAGGCGGCACCGCAGGTAGAGCCCGGCGACATGGCCGCGATCGGCGCACCGGTCGACATCGTCGGCCTCAACATCTACCGTCCCTCGGCCTATGTCGTGGCGGACGACTCCCCGCGCGGCTGGCGCGCCCTCAGGCTCAACCCCTCCCACCCGCGGATGGACTCGGCCTGGCACCTCCTTGACCCGGAGGCGCTCCACTGGGGCCCGCGGCTCGTCCACGAGGTCTGGCAGCCGAAGTCCTTGCTGATCACGGAGCATGGCTGCGCGGCCAAGGATGCGCCCGGCCCCGACGGCGAAGTGCACGACACCGACCGGGTGATGTACCTGCGCGCCGGCATGGCAGCGCTGGCCCGCGCCATCGAGGCGGGAGCTCCGGTTCATGGCTGCTTCTTCTGGTCGGCGTTCGACAACTTCGAGTGGACCGACGGTCTCCAGCGGCGGTTCGGCCTCGTCCACGTGGACTTTGCAACCCAGCTGCGCACGCCGAAGCTGAGTGCCCGCTGGTTCGGCGCCAGCGCCGCCGCCAACGCCATTCTCTGACATTCGCGGAGCAACTGCGCCGTCGCACGGGGTTTCTGGAGAGGCCCGGCTGCAACGCCCGACGCACGCTGGCCAGGACGCTTGCATGTTCGAAGCACGTGCTCCAACGGCCGGCCGGGTGGGGTCCTGACAGGGGGAGATTGCCGATGCGAACCATAGCCGGCGTCGCGCTAGCGGTCGTCGCGCAACCTCTTGCCGCCCAGGCCCCGCTTCCCGAGCCGGTACGGGCGATGGTCGCGCGCGCGGCCGAAAGCGGAGACACGGCGAAGATCGACGCCGTCGTCGCCGTCGCCAAGGAGACGCACCCCGAGGCAGCGGGCGAGATCGACCGGATCGTGGCGGAGATCGCCGCCCGCCGCGCGGCCGAGCGGACGGCTGCCCTGAGGCAGGCGGGCTTCCTCGAGAACTGGAGCGGACGGATCGACATCGGCGGCTCGCTCCAGACCGGCAACGCCGACACCAGGAACCTGGCGCTCGGTCTCAACCTCGTGAAGGACGGGCTCCGCTGGCGCCACCGGCTGGAAGCCTCGGCCGACATCCAGCGGTCGAACGGGGTGACCGACCAGGAGCGGATCCTGGCTGCCTGGCAGAGCGACTGGCAGGTGACCGACCGCCTCTACCTCTTCGGCCGGTTCGGCTTCGAGCGAAACTTCGATGCCGGAATCCGCCGGCGGTTCGTGGAGTCGGCAGGTCTCGGCTGGCGCGTGGTGCGGCGCGAGACGCTCAGCTGGGACCTCGAGGGCGGCCCGGCCCTCCAGCAGACGCGCTACTTCGACGGCACCCGCGACGACGGCTTCGCATTCCGCGGCGCCAGCCGCTTCGGCTGGACGTTCGCACCCGAGACCCGCCTCACCAACGACAGCTTCCTGCTCGTGACCAGCGCAAGCTCGGTCATCAACACGCTCGCGGTCTCGACCAGGCTCTGGAAGGCGCTCTCGGCGGGCGTCTCCTTCACTGTGCAGTGGGAGGAGGAGCCGGCGCCCGGTCTCCAGTCCACCAGCACGGTCACGCGCGTCACGCTCGGCTGGGACTTCTGACCGGCGAGGGGGCCGCCGCCCGGCCTCGATCCCTTCGACCTGCCGCCCCACCGCCCCCCTGCCGCCCAACGGCCGCCCCCCCTGCCGCCCCACCGCCGTCAGGCGCGGGCGGGCTCGGCGGTCGGCAGCACGAAGTCGCGGAACTGCTCGCGCAGCGCCACCTTCTTGATCTTGCCGGTGGCGGTGTGCGGGATCTCGTCCACGAACACGATCGCGTCCGGCATCCACCATTTCGCGATCTTGTCCGCAAGATAGGCCCTGACGTCGGCCTCGGTCACGGCCGCCCCCTCCTTGCGGACGAGGACGAGAAGCGGCCGCTCGTCCCACTTCGGGTGCGGCAGGCCGATGACCGCGGCCTCGGCGATGCCGGGGCAGCCGACGGCGATGTTCTCGAGATCGATGGAGGAAATCCACTCCCCGCCGGATTTGATGACGTCCTTGGCGCGGTCGACGATCTGCATGTAGCCGAGCGGGTCGATGGTGGCGACGTCGCCGGTGTCGAACCAGCCGTCGGCATCGAGGATCTCGCCGCCGTCGCCCTTGAAGTAGCGGCCCACCACCCAGGGCCCGCGCACCATCAGCCGGCCGAAGGTCTTGCCGTCGCGCGGCAGCACCCGGCCCTCGTCGTCCTTCAGGCACATTTCCACCCCGAAGATGGGCCGGCCCTGCTTCACGCGATAGGCCATCTCCTCCTCGTAAGGCAGCGCGGCCACCTCGGGGAGCGGCGTGCCGACGGTGCCGAGCGGGGACATCTCGGTCATGCCCCAGAGCTGGATCACGCGGACGTTGTAGAGCCGGTCGTAGGTCTCGATCATGCTCTGCGGCACGGCCGAACCGCCGACACCGGTGCGGGTGAGCGACCCGAGGTTGCCGCCGGTCTTCTCGAGGTGCTGCATCATCGAGAGCCAGATGGTCGGCACCGCAAGCGCAAGGTCGACCTTCTCGTCGACGATGAGCCGCTGGAGCGTGGGCGCGTCGAAGTTGGGCCCGCCCATCACCAGCTTCGCCCCGCACGCTGCCGCCGTGTAGGGGATCGACCAGGCGTTGGCGTGGTACATGGGCGCGATGGGCATGATGACCGAGCGCGCGCCGACCGCGAAGGTGTCCGTCATGCACGCGGCCATGGCGTGGAGCACGTTGGAGCGGTGCGTATATTCCACGCCCTTGGGGTTGCCGGTGGTGCCGGACGTGTAGCAGAGGCCGGCAGGCGCCGTCTCTTCCACCTCCGTCCACGGCGCATCGTCGGGCACGCCCGCAATCCAGTCCTCGTAGCAGAGGAAGTCGAGCGAAGTCTTGTCCGGCATGTGCTCGCGGTCGGTGAGGAGCACATAGGTCTCGATCGTCTCGAAGCGGGGCGCGAGCCGCTCGACGAGCTTCACGAAGGTGAGGTCGAGGAACAGCACCCGGTCCTCGGCGTGGTTGGCGATGTAGACGATCTGGTCTTCGAACAGGCGCGGGTTGATGGTGTGGGCAACGCCCCCCATGCCCGAGATGCCGTACCAGCTCTCGACGTGCCGGTGGGTGTTCCAGGCGAGCGTTGCCACCCGGTCCCCGGGGCGGATGCCAAGCCGGCGCAGCGCCTCGGCCACGCGCTTCGCCCGGCCGTGCACGCTGCGCCAGGTGGAGCGGTCGAGCCGGCCCTCGCAGGTGAGGCTCACCACCTCGCGCTGGCCGTGGTTCTCGGCCGCGTGGTCGATGAGCTTCCACACCAGGAGCGGCCAATCCTGCATCTTCCCGTGGATCATGCGAAACCTCCCGGGCCGCGGGCTACCAGAAGCCTGCGCCCCAAGCCAAGCGCCTTGACAGGAAGAGAACAGAACAGGAACATATCTCGGCGATTCGGTCCGGCGCCGCAGCCGGGAGGAGGACGGATGGCCCTGGTTTCAATCACCGCCCTGCTGCTGCTCGCCGGCCTTGCCGCGGGGATGCTCGGGCGCCGGCGGGCGCTCCTCCTCAGCGTGCTTGAGGGCCGGGGCTGAGGGGAGCAGCCTCGCCGTCCCGCCGGCGCCCGTCGCTCCGGCGTCACCGGCCTTTCGAGGAGGAGTCGCCGGGTGGCGCTGCTCCGAACGGTTCCGGCGGTCCGGACGGGCCCGGCGGCCCAGGGGCGGCGGAGGCGGGTGATCCATCCCCGGCGGAAAGGGCGGCCCGGCGGCGGCGGTAGCTTGCCCAGGCGAAAGGAAGCGAGAGGGCGTAGAGCAGCGCCAGCACGAAGAGCGTGCCCCACGGCGAGAGCGCG
This sequence comes from Thermaurantiacus tibetensis, assembly GCF_015354055.1. Taxonomy (GTDB): domain Bacteria; phylum Pseudomonadota; class Alphaproteobacteria; order Sphingomonadales; family Sphingomonadaceae; genus Thermaurantiacus; species Thermaurantiacus tibetensis. The sequence continues at coordinate 617,885 of NZ_JACHTM010000001.1, read as the reverse complement.
AGGAACGCGGCCGCAAGCCCGACCGCGGCCAGCACCGGCACCCGCGCCTCGGGCGGCAGACGAAGTGACGTTGTGCTCCACGTGGGCAGCGTCGAGACCATGAGGCCGGCGGCAAGCAGCGTGACGACGCCGGCAACCGCGCCGCGCAGCTCGGGTACGTCATCGAGCGGCCCGTCGAGCGCCAGGCTCAGGAACAGGGGCGAGAGCGCAAGGCCGGCACCGGCAGGCGCCGGCACGCCCGTGAGAAAGCCCAGCCGCCGGCGCGGCTCGTCCTCGACGTCAAGCGCGGCGTTGAAGCGGGCAAGGCGCAGCGCGCAGCAGATGGCAAGGGCCAGCGCGACCACCCAGCCGAAGCGGCCGACATCGTCGAGCGCCCAGAGATAGAGGATGAGCGCCGGGGCAACCCCGAAGGCCGTTACGTCGGAGAGCGAGTCGAGCTCCGCGCCAAACCGGCTGGTGCCCCGGAGCAGCCGCGCCACCCGCCCGTCGAGCCCGTCGAGGACGGCCGCGACCACGATGGCGGCGGCCGCCTTGTCGAACTCGGCGCCGATCGCGAAGCGTACGCCCGTGGCCCCCGCGGCAAGCGCGAGCATGGTGATCGCGTTCGGCAAGAGCATGCGCAAGGGCATGGCGCCAAGGCGCGCTGGTGGCGCCCAGCGGTCGGGGCGCTCATCCACGCCGAGCCTCCCGCCGCGCGAGCACCGTCTCGCCGCCGACCGCGCGCTGGCCCTTGCGGACGGTCACCGCCCAGCCGGCGGGCACGTAGAGATCGGTCCGGCTGCCGAAGCGGATGAGGCCGTAGCGCTGGCCGGCTGCCAGCATCGCGCCCTCATGTACGAAGGTCACGATCCGCCGCGCCACAAGGCCGGCGATCTGGACGACGCCGACGCGCGTGCCGTCGAACCCCTCGATCACCATCAGGCTCCGTTCGTTGTCCTCGCTCGCCTTGTCGATGTTCGCATTGAGGAACAGGCCCGGAACATAGACGATCCGCCGCACGGTTCCGGCCAGCGGCGCGCGGTTCACGTGGACATCGAAGACGGAGAGGAAGATCGAGATGCGGGTGCAGCGCCCGGCCGCGAGCCCGTCGGGGCCGACGAGCTGGCGCGGCACCTCCACTTCGGCGATCTGGCTGACGAGGCCGTCTGCCGGGGCGACGAGAAGGTCGTCGCCATCCGGGGTCACGCGCTCGGGGTCGCGGAAGAAGGCAGCGATGGCCACGCTTGCCGCAAGCGCAGCCCAGGCAAGGCCGCTCCAGCCCAGGAGGGCCGACATGGCGGCGACGGCAGCAGCGCCGCCCACGAACCGCCAGCCCTCGCGGTGGATGGAAGGCCAGCGCCACTCCGCGGGCCGGGACGGCCCCCCGTCTGGGTCCGTGCGCCCGGCCACCGGCCGCTCGGGCGACAGGCTCGCGCCGGAAGGCGGGCTTACGCCATTGGCCGCCGGCAGCCCTGTCTCGGCGGCAGGCCCGCGCGGCTCCTCGTTGGTCATGGGCCAACCCTAGGCGCTCGAGGCCGGAAAGCGAAGCCCTGCCGACGATCGGGCGACGTCGGGCGTGCGGCCGGCGTGCCCCTTCCCCGCCCGGCGCAGGCAAGCTAGGGCCGCGCCATGGCCACGCTTGCCGCCTCGTCGCAGCTGTCCGCCTTGCCGCGCGCCCGCCCGGCCGCGCTTGCCGCCTGGCTTCTCGGCGTTGCCGCCCTCGTCTGGGTCATGGTGGTGGTGGGCGGCATCACCCGTCTCACCGAATCCGGCCTCTCGATCACCGAGTGGAAGCCGGTGACGGGCGCGCTCCCGCCTCTGTCGGACGCCGCCTGGGAAGCGGAGTTCGCGAAGTATCGCGAGACCTACCAGTATGCGGCGCAGAATGCCGGCATGACGCTCTCGGCCTTCAAGGTCATCTACTTCTGGGAATGGTTTCACCGCCTGCTCGGGCGGCTCATCGGCCTTGCCTTCGCCCTGCCGCTCGCCTGGTTCTGGTGGAAGCGGGCCATACCGGCTGGCTATCACGCGCGCCTTCTCGCCCTCCTTGCCCTCGGTGGCCTCCAGGGCGCGATCGGCTGGTGGATGGTGACCTCGGGCCTGTGGACCGGCACCGAGGTGAGCCACGTGCGGCTTTCGGTCCACCTGCTGACCGCGCTCCTCATTCTCGGCGGTCTCGTCTGGACCGCGCTCGACCTCGCCGCGCTTGCGCGTGACCCTGGCGCGCGCCCTGCCCGCCTCACCCCGACTGCGGTTCTCGTGCTCTCGGTCCTTTTCCTCCAGCTGCTGTTCGGCGCCTGGGTCGCGGGGCTCAACGCAGGCTACGTTTCCTCCACCTGGCCGCTCATGAACGGCGACCTGTTCCCGCGCGGCGTCACCTGGGTGGGCTCGCGGACCTTCGTCGACGATCCGTTCCTCACCCACTTCATCCACCGCTGGTGGGCGTTCGTGACCGTCGTCGCGCTGGTGGTGCTCGCCCGGCGCGCCCGCGCCGCCGGCGACCGCGCGGCCTCGGTCGCGCTCCACACGGCGTTCGGCGTGCAGATCCTCCTCGGCATCGCAACGGTCGTCCTCGCCATGCCGCTCTGGGCCGCGGCCTCCCACCAGGCGGTGGGCGCGCTCGTCGTGGCGGCGTCCGCTTGGGCGGCCCATGTCGCCGGCCGGGCGCGCCCTGCCTGACGCGCCTGCGATGACCGCGCTCGTCTCGGTCTACGTCGTGTTCGCCGACCGGGCGGAGGCCGAGCGCATCGCCCGCGAGATGGTCGAGGCGCGCCTCGCCGCCTGCGCCAACCTGCTCGGGCCCTGCCGCTCGATCTACCGCTGGCAGGGCCGGGTCGAGGAGGCCGACGAGGTGCCGGCAATCTTCAAGACCCGCGCCGACCGGGCCGAGGCGCTGATTGCCGCGATCGCCGGGCGCCACGGCTACGAGGTGCCGGCCATCACCGTCTGGCCGGTCGACAGGGCGCTCGAGGCCTATGCCGAATGGGTCAGGCTGGAAGCCGAGGGCACGCCCGCATGAGCGCCGACCGCAACGTGCTGGGCGGCCCGCTCCAGCCCTGCTCGCTCGAGCCTCTGACCGGCTGGCTCAGGGATGGCTGCTGCCGGGCGCTTCCCGGCGACGTTGGCCGCCACCATGTCTGCGCCGAGGTGACGGCCGCATTCCTCGCCTTCTCCGCCGCGCGCGGCAACGATCTCGTGACACCACGGCCCGAGTTCGCCTTCCCGGGGCTGAAGCCGGGGGACCGCTGGTGCCTCTGCAGCGCCCGCTGGGAGGAAGCGCGGCGCGCCGGGGTTGCCCCGCCGGTCGTGCTGGAGGCGACCCATGCGCAGGCCCTCGAGGTGGTGCGGTTGGCCGACCTGCGTGCGCACGCCGCGGAGCCGAGGTAGCATAATACCACAGTCGGAAACGCGCGTCAGGGCTTGCGGTTGCAGCGCGTCAGGACTATGGCGCCGCCCTCGCACGGACGAGAGAGATGCCATGCTGACGCGAAGCACGGCCGCGGTGAAGCCCGCCGAGGTCAACAAGAAGTGGATCCTGATCGATGCCGACGGCCTCGTCGTCGGCCGTCTGGCATCCATCATCGCCAACCGCCTGCGCGGCAAGCACAAGGCCCAGTACAGCCCGCACGTGGACTGCGGCGACAATGTCATCGTGATCAACGCCGAGAAAGTCCGCTTCACCGGCCGCAAGGCCAGCCAGAAGGTCTACTACCGGCACACGGGCTACCCCGGCGGCATCAAGGAGGTGCGGGCCGACAAGCTCCTCGCGGGCCGCTTCCCGGAACGGGTGATCGAGAAGGCTGTCGAGCGGATGATCCCGCGCGGGCCGCTCGGCCGCCGGCAGATGCGCAACCTCCGGGTCTTCCGGGGCCCCGAGCACCCGCACGCCGCGCAGAACCCCGAAGTGCTCGATGTGGCGGCAATGAACCGCAAGAACAAGGTGACGGCATGAGCGAGACCCTCGATACGCTTGCGGCACTTGGCCCTGCCGCTGCCGAGCCGCCCGCTGCCGAGCCGGTGGCGCTCCGGCCGCAGATCCTTGACAAGTTCGGCCGCGCCTACGCGACCGGCCGCCGGAAGGACGCCGTGGCGCGCGTCTGGCTGAAGCCGGGCACGGGGAAGATCGAGGTGAATGGCCGCGACCAGGCGGTCTACTTCGCCCGGCCGACGCTTCGTCTCATCATCAACCAGCCGTTCGACGTGGCCGAGCGGCGCGGGCAGTATGACGTGGTGGCCACCGTCTCCGGTGGCGGCCTTTCCGGCCAGGCCGGGGCCGTCAAGCACGGCATCGCCCAGGCGCTCACCCGCTACGAACCGGCGCTGCGCACCGTCGTGAAGCAGGCCGGCCTCCTTACCCGCGACAGCCGCGTCGTCGAGCGCAAGAAGTACGGCAAGCGCAAGGCCCGCCGCAGCTTCCAGTTCTCGAAGCGCTAGGCGGCCGGAGGCGAGGGCCGCGCCGGAGCGGGCGCGAAGGGCTCTAGGCCGCGGCGGCACCGCTTGGCCTCGGGCCCTCGCGCGCCTATGTCGCTCGCGCGATGCTCGCGCGCCTGGTCCTCCTCCTTGGGCTGATGCTCTCCTGCTGGCATGGCAGGGCCATGGCCGCGAGCGTCTCCGAGCAGCCGAACACCCGGGTCGAGCTCCTCTCGGAGACCCGGACGCCTGCGGCGGGCAGGACCTTCACCGTCGCCGTCTCCATGACCGCGCGCCCGGGCTGGCACACCTACTGGGTCAACCCCGGCGAGGCGGGAATCGAGACGCGGGCCGAATGGCGCCTGCCCGAGGGCGCGCGCGTCTCCGCCTTCCGCTACCCGGTGCCGAAGACCTACCTGGTCGGCGGCATCATGAACCACGTCTTCGAGGGCGAGGCCGTCCTCCTTGCCGACGTGACCCTTCCGGACGAGCTCTCCGGCTCCTTCCCGCTCGGCGTGAAGCTCGACTGGCTGGTCTGCGACGACAGCGTCTGCGTGCCCGAGTCGGCCGAGCTGTCGCTTCCCCTTGCCGTGGGCGACGGCACGCCCGATCCTGCGGTTGCGCCCCGGTTCGCGGCCGCTCGCGCGGCCCTGCCGCTGCCGCCTCCCGACCGGGCGGGGGCGCCATTCACGCTCGCCGACGGCCGGTTCCGCCTGAAGACACCGGTTCCCGCCGCAGACGTGACGGCCGCGCACTTCTTCCCCTACGCGCACGACCTTCTCGTGATGTCCGCCCCGCAGCGGCTTCTCGCGCACGAGGGTACGCTCCTCATCGAGACCGCGGCGGCGGCCAAGCCGGGCCCGGGCGCGTCACCGGCCGGCGGCGTCCTCAGGGTCGAGCGGGCCGACGGTTCGGTCATCGGCTTCGAGCTGGCGCTCGTCGAAGCCGCAGTACCTCCGGGGCAGCCGCTTGCGCCGCCCACAGCGAAGACGGCCGGGGCCGGCTTCTGGAGCGCCTTCGGCCTTGCCCTTCTCGGCGGCCTCCTCCTCAACCTCATGCCCTGCGTCTTCCCGATCCTGTCTCTCAAGGCGATGAGCCTCGCCAAGGCGGGCACCTCACCCGCGGCGGCCCGCACCGAGGGCCTTGCCTATACCGCCGGCGTGGTGCTCGCCTGCCTCGCGCTGGGCGCTGCGGCGATTGCGCTCGCGCGCGCCGGCGCGGGCGCGGGCTGGGCCTTCCAGCTGCAGGACCCGCGCGTCATCCTGCTCCTGATGCTGCTGTGCCTCGCGATCGGCCTCAACTTCGCCGGGCTGTTCGAGCTCAACCTGGGCAGTCTTGCCAGCGCCGGGCCCGCCTCTGCGCGGCCGGGCGCGCGCGGCGCCTTCGGCACCGGCCTGCTGGCCGCCTTCATCGCCACGCCCTGCACGGGCCCGTTCATGGCCGGCGCGCTCGGCGCAGCACTGGTGCTGCCGACGGCAGCCGGGCTTGCGGTGTTCGCAGGCCTGGGGCTGGGGCTTGCCCTCCCCTTCCTGCTCGTCGGCTTCGTTCCCGCGCTCCGCCGGGCCCTGCCCCGGCCGGGCCCCTGGATGCAGAGCTTCCGCCGGCTTCTCGCCATTCCGATGCTCATGACGGCCGTCGCGCTCGCCTGGGTGCTCGGCCGCCAGGCGGGCGTGAACGCGCTGGCCTTCGGCCTGGTCGCAGCCCTTCTCGTCGCGCTGGCGCTCTGGTGGACGGGCCTCCGCCAGGCGCGCCTCGCGTCGGCTGCCGTGCCCGCCCTTCTCTCCCTCGTGGCTGCCCTTGCCGCGCCTGCCCTGCTCCCGCGCCTTCCAGGCGATGGCGCCGCCCACGCGGCGGCGGCAGCGCCGGAGGGCCTGGAGGGCGTGGCCTTCTCGCCGGCTGCGCTTGCCGAACTGACTGCGCGCGGCACGCCCACCTTCCTCTACTTCACCGCCGACTGGTGCATCACCTGCAAGGTGAACGAGCGCGGGGCGCTGGCGAGCCCGCGCGTCGCCGAGGCATTCCGGAAGGCCGGAATCACCGTGATGGTGGGGGACTGGACCCGGCCCGACCCGGAGATCGCCCGCTTCCTCGAATCGCGCGGGCGCGCCGGGATTCCGCTCTATCTCTTCTACGGCGCCAACGGGCAGGTGACGGAGCTTCCCCAGCTTCTTACCGTCGAGATGCTCACAAGCCTTGCAACCTCCGGTTCATCCGCTTCGACCTAGGGAGATGCCCATGACCCGAGTCCTGATGGCTGCCGCCACCGCCGCCGCGCTCGCTGCCTGCGGGCCGTCCGTTGCCGCCCCCACCGTCGGCCAGCCGGCGCCGGCCTTCTCCGCCACCGACAGCAAGGGCAAGACCGTGAGCCTTTCCGACTTCCGCGGGCGCACCGTGGTGCTGGAGTGGTTCAACCCCGAGTGCCCGTTCGTCAAGAAGTTCTACGAGCCGGGCGCCATGCAGAAGCTCCAGGCCGATGCCCGCCGGGACGGGGTGGTCTGGCTGGTGGTCAACAGCGGCGCGCCCGGAAAGCAGGGCCACCTCACGCCCGAGCAGGCCAACGCCTTCATCCGCGCGAACGGGGTTGCCGCGACCGCCTACATCCCCGACCCGAGCGGCACCATCGGCCGCGCGTATGACGCGCGCACCACGCCGCACATGTTCGTGATCGACCCGGCTGGCACGCTGGTCTACGCCGGAGGCATCGACGACATCCAGTCGGCGAACAGCGCCGACATCGCCAAGGCGCGCAACTTCGTGACGCTTGCGCTCGCCGACCTCAAGGCCGGCCGTCCCGTCGCCAACCCCACCAGCCGGCCCTATGGCTGCTCCGTCAAATACTGAGCAGGCCCTGGCCGAGACCGGCCCCGACCTCGACTCGCTCGTTGCCCGCTGGCGGGCCTATGTGCAGTCGCACGACCGGCAGGCGCTGTGGGACTGGCTCCACCCGGAAGCCGTGTTCGAAAGCCCGGTGGTCCACACGCCCCAGCGCGGTCGCGACATCGTCTTCCGCTACCTGACGAGCGCGGACCAGGTGCTTGGCGGGCCGGGCTTCCGCTACGTCGGCGAGTGGCGGGGGCCACGGAGCGTCGTGCTCGAGTTCGAGCAGGAGGTGGAGGGCCTCCACGTCAACGGCATCGACATGATCACCTGGGATGCGGCGGGGCGCATCACCCACTTCACGGTGATGGTGCGGCCGCTCAAGGCCATCAACCTCCTCCACCGGCTGATGGGCGAACAGCTCCAGAAGGCGGCGGCCCAGGCCTGACCGCGGGCCTCCCGCGCGCGCCGGGGCGGGCTAGGGCAGGCGCCGTAGCGGGCCGGCGAGGGCAGCGGAGCGGGATTGGAGGGAGTGCGCCCGCCGACTGCGCCGGCTCCTCGCCCTCGCCCGTGCCGCAGCCGAGCCGCCCGGCCCCGCGGGGGCGCACTCAGCCCCGCGGAGGCGCCACCACGCGGATCGAGAGTTCCCGGAGCTGCCGCTCGCTCACTTCCGAGGGTGCGCCCATCATCAGGTCCTCGGCCTTCTGGTTCATCGGAAAGACCACCACTTCCCTAAGGTTCGGCTCGTCGGCAAGCAGCATCACGATCCGGTCCACGCCGGGCGCCGAGCCGCCGTGCGGCGGCGCGCCGTATTTCAGCGCGTTGATCATGCCGGAGAAGCGCCGGTCCACTTCGTCCGGCCCGTAGCCGGCAATCGCGAAGGCCTTGTACATGATGTCGGGCCGGTGGTTGCGGATGGCGCCCGACGACAGTTCGACCCCGTTGCACACGATGTCGTACTGGTAGGCGAGGATCTCGAGCGGATCCCTGGTCTCGAGCGCCTCGAGGCCGCCCTGCGGCATCGAGAAGGGGTTGTGGCTGAACGCGATCTTCCCGGTCTCGGGATCCCGCTCGTACATCGGGAAGTCGACGATCCAGCAGAAGCGGAAGGCGTCGCGCTCGACGAGGGCGAGCGCCTCGCCGACGCGCGTGCGGGCAAGGCCGGCGAGCTTCGCCGCGGCGGCCTCCTCGCCGGCGGCGAAGAAGCAGCCATCGTCCGGCCCGAGGCCGAGCGCCTCCCAGAGCGCCCGCGTCGCCTCCTCGCCGTGGTTCTTCGCAATGGGGCCGCCGAAGACACCGCCCTTGGCCGTGACATAGCCGAGGCCGGGGAAGCCCTCGTCGCGCGCCCAGGCGTTCATGTCATCGAAGAAGCTGCGCGGCCGGTCGGCGGTTCCCGGCGCGGGGATGGCCCGCACCACGCCACCGCCGTCCACGACCCGGGCGAAGAGGGAGAAGCCGGACCCGCGGAACGCATCGGTCGCGTCACGGATGACGAGCGGGTTCCGAAGGTCGGGCTTGTCGGTGCCGTAGCGCAGCATCGCCTCGGCATAGGGGATGCGCGGGAACGGCGGCTGCGTCACCGCCCAGGGCGCCGCTCGGCGGAAGCCGGCGAACTCCTCGAACACCCCGGCCAGCACCGGCTCGATCGCGGCGAAGACGTCCTCCTGGGTGACGAAGCTCATCTCGAAGTCGAGCTGGTAGAATTCGCCAGGCGAGCGGTCGGCGCGGGCGTCCTCGTCACGGAAGCAGGGCGCGATCTGGAAGTAGCGGTCGAAGCCCGCCACCATCAGCAGCTGCTTGAACATCTGCGGTGCCTGCGGAAGCGCGTAGAACTTCCCCGGGTGCAGCCGGGAGGGCACGAGGAAGTCCCGCGCGCCTTCAGGGCTCGAGGCGGTCAGGATGGGCGTCTGGAACTCGGTGAAGCCCGCCTCCATCATCCGCCGCCGGAGCGAGGCAATGACGGCCGAGCGCAGCATGATGTTCTGGTGCAGCCGCTCGCGCCGGAGGTCGAGGAAGCGGTAGCGCAGCCGGATCTCCTCGGGGTAGTCGGCTTCGGTCGCGACCGGCATGGGGAGCTCGGCGGCTTCCGACTGCACGACCACCTCACGGACCCTCACCTCGACCGCGCCGGTGGGAAGCGCTGCGTTCACCGTCTCGGGCGTGCGGGCGACCACCTCGCCTGTCACGGTGATGACCGATTCGAGCCGCACGTGCTCAAGCAGCCGCAGCGCCTCGGAGCCGGCAGTGGCAACGAGCTGGGTGATGCCGAAGTGATCGCGCAGGTCGACGAAGAGCAGGCCGCCGTGGTCGCGGCGGCGGTGGACCCAGCCGGACAGCCTGACGGTCTGGCCGACATGATCGGTGCGGAGCGCCGCGCAGTGGTGCGTGCGGTAAGGCGGGAGCGGGCCTAAGGGAGATGACATGCGCCGCGCTTCAACGGGGCCGGGGGGCGCTTTGTCAAGGCAGCGGCAGCGGGCTAGGAGTGCCCCGTGCGCATCCACCCCCCCATCGCCGACCAGGAGCGGCTTGCTGACCTCATGGCGCGGATGGGCCAGGCGGAGTTCATCGCGGTCGACACCGAGTTCATCCGCGAGAACAGCTACTGGCCCGAGCTCTGTCTCATCCAGGTGGCGACCGCCGAGGAGGCGGCCGTCATCGATCCGTTGGCCGAGGGACTCGACCTCGCGCCCTTCCTCGACCTTCTGGGCAAGGACGATCTCCTCAAGGTCATGCATGCGGGCAGCCAGGACATCGAGATCTTCTTCAACCTGACCGGGCGCGTGCCGCAGCCGCTCTTCGACACCCAGGTGGCCGCCATGGCGCTCGGCCTCGGCGAACAGGCCTCCTATGCGCACCTTGTCGCGCACTTCACCGGCCACGCCATCGACAAGGGCGCCCGCTTCACCGACTGGGCGCGCCGGCCGCTGAGCGACCGGCAGCTCCAGTACGCCATCGGCGACGTGACGCATCTCGCCGAGCTCTTCCCGCGGATGCTGGATGCGCTCCGGAAGAGCGGCCGGGGCGCCTGGCTCGACGAGGAGATGGCGCGCCTCGTCGACCCGGCGAACTACCGGGTGGACCCCGAGACCGCGTGGCAGCGCCTGAAGCTTCCCGGCCGCAAGCCCGAGGTGCTCGGCCGCCTCAAGGCCCTTGCCGCCTGGCGCGAGCGGGAGGCGATGGACAAGAACGTGCCCCGCGGCCGGATCGCCAAGGACGAGACGCTGCTCGACCTCGCCGCCCACCCGCCCGCAACCCAGGCCGAGCTCGCGCGCGTGCGCGGGCTCTCGCCGGCGTGGCAGACCAACGCGATCGGCCAGCGGCTGATGGCGGCGCTTGCCGCAGCCGCACCCTTCGTGCCGGAGGAGCCGGTGCGCGAGCCGCGCCCCGGGCTTTCGACCAACGCCGCGCTGGTGGCCGACCTGCTCAAGCTTTTGCTCAAGATCCGGGCGAAGGAGGCCGGCGTGGCCCCGCGTCTCCTTGCGCGCAGCGAGGAAATGGAGGCGCTTGCCGCTGGCGTGCGCGAAGGGCTTCCCATCCTCGAGGGGTGGCGGCGCGAACTCTTCGGCGAGGATGCGCTCGCCCTCGTCGAAGGCCGGCTCGGCTTCGTCATCGAGAACGGGCGCGTGCGGATGCTGCCGGCAGCCGACCTCAGGCCAGCCGCAGCACCGGCTCCAGCTGAAGCGCCTCGGCGAGGAGACGATGGCGCCGCGCGACCGCCTCGCCGTAGAGCGCGGCCGACGCGCGCGGAAGGCTGAGGCGCAGCTCGCGCCCGGCAACGCCGATTGCGGAGCCGGCCAGCGCCTCCGCCGTGCCGCCGCCAAGCCGCTGGGCGAGCCGGAGCGCAAGGCCCCACAGGCGCGCCCGGGCAAGCGCCTCGGGTGAGGCCAGCCGCGCCAGTGGCTCGAGGAGCGGGTGGGGCACCGCGCCTCCGTTCGCCACGAACAGCGCGAGCGCGAGCATGGCCCGCTCGCCGGCCTCGATCCCGACCCAGTTGCCGTGGAGCGCGATGTCGAACCCGCGCTCCGCCCGCAGGTCGGGGTGCGCGCGCCAGGCGACGTCGGCAAGGAGGCAGGCCGCCTGCCGGATGCGCCGCAGCGGCGCAGGCTCGCTGCCGAGGAGACCATCGGTCCAGGCGAGGAGGACATCGCCCACGGCAGAGTCGCGTCCGTCGGAAAAGCGTCCGGCGCGGTGCGCTTCGGCGCGCGCCGCCGCCAGCAGCGGATCCTCCGCCTTCGCCGCCTCGGGCAGGGAAAGGTAGAGCAGGCCCTCCCTGAGGCCGTAGGCCGAGGCGATGATCGCAGAGGAGGAGAGGCGCTCGGTGACGGCGCGCAAAAGGTGCGCCGCCCCGGGAAGCTGGGGCACGCGCGCGGAGGAGATGCTGGGCACGTCGCGCAGCGACTTGAGCGAGATCCGCGCCAGCGTGCGCACCAGGCGGGAGGCAGCGTCGGGCTCCATGACGTGATGGTGGACGACGGGCAGTGGCCAGTCGGTCAGGTGCATGTGGAGCTGGGCGAGCGCGCGCCAGCTTCCGCCGACCATGTAGAAGGGGCGCCCCGTGCCCAGCCGCTGCCAGTCCACGGCCTCGAGGGCCTCGGTCACGAACCGTGCCAGCGCCCGCGCGCCCCCCTTCCTCCGCGCAGCATCGAGGCGCAGCGCCCCGAGCTTCAGCGAGACCCGCTCATGCGCCTCCCCTCCGGCCACGCGCACGAGCTCGAGCGAGCCGCCGCCGAGATCTCCCACCACGCCGTTGGCGTCGGGAATGCCGGCAATCACGCCGAAGGCCGCCGCGCGCGCCTCGGTCTCGCCGTCGATCACTTCCACCTCGAGGCCCGTCTCCGCACGCACCCGGGCGACGAACTCCGCGCCGTTCACGGCCTCCCGCACGGCGGCCGTCGCCACCGCCCGCAGGCTGTCGACCTGCATGGCGCGCGCAAGCAGCGCGAAGCGGGCGAGCGCGGCAACCGCCACCTCCACCGTGTCGGGCGCGAGCACGCCGGTCGCCGCCACCCCGCGCCCGAGGCCGGCCATCACCTTCTCGTTGAAGAGGATCGGGGCCGCCCGGGACAGGCCATGGTAGACGACAAGCCTGACCGAGTTGGAGCCGATGTCGATGATGGCAATCCGCGGCGAGGCAGGGTCGGCACGAAGGCCGCGCTCCGGCTCGTCGACCGCGGCAGCCAGGCGGGCGTCCATGGCTTCAGGCAGGGACGCCGAGCGCCGCGCGCACCTGCGCGCGCATGGCCTCGAGCGCCTCGGCCGCGCGGGCGCCGTCTGGGCCACCGGCCTGGGCCATGTCGGGTCGGCCGCCGCCGCCCTGGCCACCGAGTGCAGCGGCCGCCGTGCGCACGAGGTCGACCGCCGAGACCGTGCCGACGAGATCGTCGGTGACACCGGCCACCACGCTCGCGCGCCCGTCGTTGACGGCCACATAGGCCACCACGCCGGAGCCGAGCTTGGCCTTGGCTTCGTCCACCAGCCCCTTCAGCGCGCGCGGCTCGACCCCCTGGACGCAGCGGCCGAGGAAGTCGACGGCTCCGATGCGCTCGACCGGATCGCCCTGGGCCGGGCCGGCCAGCGCAAGCGCCTTGCGCGCCTCGGCCAGCTCCCGCTCGAGCCGCCGGACCGTCTCGGCAAGTGCCGCAGCGCGCGCTTCCGCTTCCTCCGGCGCCACCTTGAGGCTGGCGGCGATGCGCTTCAGCGCCTCCTCGCGGGCCAGCAGGTGCCGGCGCGCGCCCTCGCCCGTCATCGCCTCGATCCGGCGCACGCCTGCGGCCACCGCGGACTCCGAGACGATGCGGAACAGGCCGATGTCACCGGTCGCCGAGACGTGGGTACCCCCGCACAGCTCGACCGAGAAGGGCCTGCCGCCCTCGGCGCGAGGCCGGCCGAGCCCAAGCACCCGCACTTCCTCGCCATATTTCTCGCCGAAGAGGGCGAGCGCGCCAGCCTCGATCGCCGCCTCGGGCGTCATGAGCCGGGTGGTGGCGGGCACGTTCGCCCGGATCTCGGCGTTGACCAGGTCCTCGATGGCCGCCAGTTCCTCGGGCGTCAGGGCCTTCGGGTGCGAGAAGTCGAACCGAAGCCGGTCTGGCGCCACCAGCGAGCCCTTCTGGGTGACGTGCGGCCCGAGAACGTCGCGGAGCGCGGCATGCAGCAGGTGCGTGGCCGAATGGTTGGCGCGAATGGCAGCCCGCCGCTCGGCATCGACCGCAAGCCGCACCGGCTGTCCCACGCGCACGATGCCGCTTTCGACAACGCCTTCATGGGCGTGGAGGCGGCCGAGCGGCTTCTGCGTGTCGGCCACCCGGATCACGAGACCGCCCTCGCCGGTGATGGTGCCGCTGTCGCCCACCTGGCCGCCGGACTCGGCGTAGAAGGGCGTCTGGTTGGCGAGCAGGATCACCCGGTCACCGGCCCTGGCCTCGGTCACCTCGGCGCCGTCGCGGACCAGCGCCGTCACCACGCCCTCGGCCTCGGTGGTGGCGTAGCCGACGAAGTCGGTGGCACCCAGCCGCTCGGCGAGGTCGAACCAGAGCGCCTCCGCGCCCCGCTCGCCCGAGCCTGCCCAGGCCGCCCGCGCCCGCGCGCGCTGCTCGGCCATCGCCGCCTCGAAGCCGGCGCGGTCCACGCCCAGGCCTTGGGCGCGCAGCGCATCCTCGGTGAGGTCGAGCGGGAAGCCGTAGGTGTCGTAGAGCCGGAAGGCGAGCTCGCCCGGCAGCACCGCGCCCGGCGCAAGGCCGGCAGTTGCCTCCTCAAGGAGCTTCAGGCCCTTCTCGAGCGTCTGGCGGAAGCGCGTCTCCTCGAGCTTGAGCGTCTCCTCGACGAGCGGCTGGGCGCGGGCGAGCTCCGGGTAGGCCGCTCCCATGGCGCGGACGAGCGCCGGCACCAGCCGGTGCATGAGCGGCTCCTTCGCGCCGAGCAGATGGGCGTGGCGCATGGCCCGGCGCATGATGCGCCGGAGCACGTAGCCGCGCCCCTCGTTGGCCGGGAGCACGCCGTCGGCAATCAGGAAGCCGCTTGCCCTGAGATGGTCGGCGATCACCCGGTGCGAAGCGGCATGGGGCGGCGTGTCGACCCTCGTGCCCGTCAGCTCGCCGGAGGCCTCGATCAGCGTGCGGAAGGTGTCGGTCGCGAAGTTGTCGTGCGTGCCCTGGAGCACGGCGGCGATGCGCTCGAGGCCCATGCCGGTGTCGATCGAGGGCTTCGGCAGCGGCACGCGGCGGCCGTCGGCCTGCTGGTCGAACTGCATGAACACGAGGTTCCAGATCTCGACGAAGCGGTCGCCGTCGGCATCGGGGCTCCCCGGAGGCCCGCCGGGGATGCCAGGCCCATGGTCGTAGAAGATCTCCGAGCAGGGGCCGCACGGGCCGGTGTCGCCCATGGACCAGAAGTTGTCGGACGAGGCGATGCGGACGATCCGCTCCTCGGGCAGCCCCGAGATGCGGCGCCAGAGCGCATGGGCCTCGTCATCGTCGTGATAGACGGTGACGGTCAGCCGCTCGGCGGGAATGCCCCAGGTGCCGGTGAGCAGCTCCCAGGCAAGCCGGATGGCTTCTTCCTTGAAGTAGTCGCCGAAGGAGAAGTTCCCCAGCATCTCGAAGAAGGTGTGGTGCCGGGCGGTGAAGCCGACGTTGTCGAGATCGTTGTGCTTGCCGCCGGCGCGCACGCACTTCTGGGCGGAGGCGGCGGTCAGGTAGGGCCGCGTCTCGAGGCCGGTGAAGACGTTCTTGAACGGCACCATCCCGGCGTTCACGAACATGAGCGTCGGGTCGTTGCGCGGCACGAGAGGCGCCGAGGGCACGATCGCGTGGCCATGGCGCGCGAAGTGGGCGAGGAATTCTCGCCGGATCTCGTCGGTCGATGTCATGCCTCGTCCAGCGCTGGCGTCGGTCGCCGTTCCATAGGGCCGCCAGGGAAGCGCGCGCAAGGCGGCCCCTTGAAGCCCGGCCCTCCTCTCCTATCTGACAGGTGTCGGACGCCGGTGCCCGGATGGGGCCGGCAGCCGATGCCCCGGCCCGGAACGGGCGGGACAAACGCAACCATTGCTTGGGAAAGGATGGATCATGCGCACTGCCTTCGACTTCACGCCCCTGCTCCGGTCGTCGATCGGGTTTGAGAACCTCAATCGGCTTCTCGACATCGCGACCCGGATGACCGACGCCGACGCGGCGTTTCCGCCCTACAACATCGAGAAGCTCGGCGAGGACCGCTACCGCATCACCATGGCGGTGGCCGGCTTCGACCGCTCGGAACTCGACATCACCGTCCAGGAGAACAGCCTGGTGGTCTCGGGCCGCGCGGCCGAGGATGACAAGGCCGAGGGCCGCACCTTCCTGCACCGCGGCATCGCCAAGCGCGCGTTCGAGCGCCGCTTCCAGCTTGCCGACGTGATCAAGGTGACGGGTGCGACCTACGAGAACGGCCTGCTCAACATCGAGCTGGTCCGCGAGGTGCCCGAGCACAAGAAGCCGCGCAAGGTCGAGATCGGCGCTGCCGCGCCCGCCCTCGAGGGCGAGAAGGCCGCGGCCTGACGCGGGATCTTCCGGGCGCACGCCTGAGGCAGGGGCCGGCCTGAGCGCCGGCCCCTTTCGTTCGCAGCCCACGCCCGCTAGGCCTGTGCACCGGGAGGGCGCGATGGGCTACCGGATCGAGACGGCGAAGGCGGACCTTACCCGCCACCGCGTGCGGGAGGAACGGCTGGAGCCGGCCGAGGGCGAGGCGATCGCCCGGGTCGACCTCGCGGCGGTCACCGCCAACAACGTCACCTACGCCGTCCACCACGGCCCGCCGCTTTTCTACGGCGCCTTCTTCCCGGCCGCGGAGCCGGACTGGCTCGTCGTGCCGCTCTGGGGCTTCGGAACGGTGGTCGCCTCGCGCGCACCGGGCGTCGAGGAAGGCACGCGCGTCTACGGCTACTGGCCCTCGGCCTCGCACCTTCGGCTGGTGCCGAGGGCGCGCGACGGCGGCGGCTTCACCGACATGGCCGCGCACCGCCAGCCCATGGCCGCCGTCTACAACGGCTACGTGCCGGCCGCGGCCGCGGCGCCAACCCCCGCCGACGAGCCGATGGCGGCGCTGTTCCGGCCGCTGTTCGGAACCGCCTTTGCCCTCGACGCAGCGCTGGCCGGCGGCGCCGAGGCCGGGCCAGACACCTTCATCTTCACGAGCGCCTCGTCCAAGACCGCGCTCGGCACCGCCTGGTGCCTGCGCAAGCGCGGCGGGCATCAGGTCATCGGCCTCACCTCGCCCCGCGCCCGCGCCTTCGTCGAGGGCACCGGGCTCTACGACTCCGTGCTCACCTACGAGGCCCTGGACGAGCTTCCGGCCGATCTCCCGGCCACGCTCGTCGACTTCGCCGGGAATGGCGCCATCGTCCAGCGCCTCCACCGCCATCTCCGAAGACTTGCCGCCAGCCACATCGTCGGCGACACGCACTGGCAGGCGCCGCCCGCCGCCGACCTTCCCGGGCCGAAGCCGGCGCTCTTCTTCGCGCCCGCCGTCATGGCGGAGATGTCAGGCCGCATGGGCCCGGGCGGCTTCCAGGCGGCGCTTGCCGAGCGGATGGCGGCCTTCCTGGCCGACGCCAGCCGGTGGCTCGAAGTCCGCACGTTCGAGGGGCCGGACGGGTTCGCCGCCGCCTTCGACCTGCTGGTCGAAGGACGCGCCGACCCGGCCGTCGGCGCCGTCTGGCAGCCCTGACCCGCCCGCGCCCGCTCCCCCCGCCTTCCCCGGGGCGAGCAGCGCGGGGAGCCCGCCCTACGGGGTCAGCAGAAGTCGCGTTGCTCGACGGTCTTCCCGTCGCGCACGGTCTGGAGGATGGTCTCCTCCATCCCGATGCGCGCCCCGCCCCTGGGCGTGACCTCGATCTCCCGGGAGAGGATGAACTGGTTGCCGTTCACGAACGGGCCGTCGATCCCCGAGTCGTGAACCTCGTGGTTCTCCGCCCACCAGCGCGCCGTTTCCCGCCTCCCTCCCTTCCCGTGGGTCTCGGCGTCGTCTCCGGGCGCTGCCTCGTCGGTCGCGATGTCACCGGCCCAGTCGGTCTCGGCAGCGTCCTCGAGCCGCCCTTCGGCGCAGAGGTCCGTGAAGTGCTCGGCGATCTCGAGCACGTCCAGCCCGCCCTTCCCGTGCAGCGGGGGTTGCGCAGCAGGCCTCCGCGCCAGGCCGATGAGGGAGTCAGCCGCGGCCGACCGGCCGCCGCTCCACCGAAAAGCGCTTCAGCTGCTCGATCGGCTCCTCCCAGCCGGGCTTTGCAGCCGCCGCGGCCTGATAGTCCTCGTAGGCCGCGCGGATGTTCCCCAGCATCTCGTGGACGATCGCGCGCGTGTAGTAGGCAACCTCTGGCCGCGCGGGCTTGAGCGAGAGGCCGGTCGAGAGGGCCTCGAGGGCCTCGCGGTCCGCCCCGCCGCGGTAGAGGAGCGCGATCCCGCGGTTGACGTGCGCCTCGGCGAGCTTCGGGTCGATCCGGAGCGCCGCGTCATAGTCGGCGAGCGCGCGGTCCATGTCGCGCGCCTGCATGTGGATGATGCCCCGGTTGACGAGGGTGGCCGCCCGGTCCCGGCGGCTCAGCGTCTCCTGCTGCAACGCCCGCGTGCAGACGTCGAGGCTCATCCCCGTCTCACGCCGGAACTCCGCGGCGAGATAGCATTCCCGGCCGAGGCCGCCGCCGATGACGGTGACCGACGCCTCCGCCGCAATCGCCGTGGCTGCCAGCAGCACCGCGCCTGCCAGATGCCCGCGCATTCCCGCCTCCACTCTCCTTCCGCGTGTCCGGAACCTAGCACGGCACCCCGTCGCGATTAAGCGGGAAGGATGGTCACATGCCCCATCTTGCGCCCCGGGAGGGCCGCGCGCTTGCCGTAGAGGTGCAGGTGGGCGTGGGGGTCGCAGAGGTGCCGGTGCGCGTCGCTCGCCGCATCACCCAGGAGGTTGTGCATGATGGCGACGGAGGCGAGCATGCGCGGCGAGCCGAGCGGCAGGCCGGCAATCGCGCGGATGTGCTGCTCGAACTGGCAGGTTTCCGCCCCCTCGATCGTCCAGTGGCCGCTGTTGTGCACCCTTGGGGCCATCTCGTTGAAGACTGCACCCCCATCCGTGGCGAAGAACTCGCAGGCGAGCACGCCGACGTAGCCGAGCGCATCGGCGACGCGGACGACGAGGCCGGTCGCCTCGGCGACGAGTGCAGGGGACAGGTCGGGCGCCGGCGCCCGGCTTTCGGCCAGGATCCCGCCCTCGTGGCGGTTGGCGATCGGCACATAGTGCGCCTCGCCGCCGTCGATGCCCCGGGCAAGGATGATCGAGAACTCCGAGCGGAAGGGCACCACCTCCTCGAGGACGAGCTCCCGCCTGCCCAGCGCGGTCAAGGCGCGCTCCGCATCGTCTGGACAGTCGATGCGCTCTTGCCCCTTGCCATCATAGCCCAGACGGCGAGTCTTGAGGATCGCCGGCACCCCCAGCCGCGCGAGCGCGGCGGCCAGCGACGCCTCGTCGTCGACCGGCGCGTAACGGGCCGGCGTACCGCCGAGCCCCTCGACGAACCGCTTCTCCAGCAGCCGGTCCTGGGCAACCGCGAAGGCGCGCGCACCAGGGCGGACGGGAACCAGCGTCTCGAGCAGTTCAAGCGCCTGCGCAGGGACGTTCTCGAACTCGCAGGTGACGACATCGACGGCGCCCGCGAAGCGCCGGAGTGCGGCCTCGTCAGCGTAAGAGGCGGTCGTCGCCTCGGTCGCGACCTCCGCGGCCGGCTGCTCCGCGTCAGGGGCGAAGATGTGGGTGCGGTAGCCCATCTGCGCTGCCGCGATGGCGAGCATCCGGCCGAGCTGGCCCCCGCCGAGGATGCCGATCGTGCGCCCCGGCGGAATCACGGCAGCTCGGGCACCGCGGCCGTCTGCGCAGCGCGGAAGGCCTCAAGCCTGTCGGCGAGCGCGGGGTCGGAAAGCGCGAGGATGGCGGCCGCAAGCAGCGCCGCGTTCCGGGCACCCGCCTCGCCGATCGCGAGCGTGCCGACCGGCACCCCGCCCGGCATCTGGACGATCGAGAGGAGCGAATCGACTCCGCCGAGCGCTGCCGAGCGGACCGGCACGCCAAGCACGGGAAGCCGGGTGAGACTTGCGACCATGCCCGGGAGGTGCGCCGCCCCCCCTGCCCCGGCAATCAGAACCTTGAGCCCGCGCGCCGCCGCCCCCTCGGCATAGGCCAGCATCCGCCGCGGCGTGCGGTGGGCCGAGACCACGCGCACCTCGTGGGGCACCTCGAGCGCCGCGAGCGTTTCGGCGGCGTGCCGCATGGTCTCCCAGTCGGAGACCGAACCCATGATGACGCCCACGTCGGCCATGAAGCCGAGGGGCCTAGCGGCAAGCGGCGCGCAAGGGAAGGCGCCGCCCTGCGGCCGGAGGCTCAGTCGTGCGAGAGGAACCGCCGCGCGCGGGCGGCAAGCGTCTCGTCGAGCTCGTAGACGATCGGGGTTCCGGTCGGGATCTCGAACGCCACGATCTCCTCGTCGGAAAGGCGGGAGAGATGCTTGACGAGCCCGCGCAGCGAATTGCCGTGGGCCGTCACCAGCACCCGCTCGCCGCTCCTGAGCGCAGGGGCAATCGCCTCCTCGAACCACGGCAGAGTGCGGGCGATGGTGTCCTTGAGGCTCTCGGCCCGCGGCACCGCGACCCCGGCGTAGCGCCGGTCGGCCGAGACATCCCAGGGGCTTCCCGGCTCCATCGGCGGCGGCGGCACCGCGTAGGACCGGCGCCAGATCCGTACCTGCTCCTCGCCATGGCGCGCGGCGGTCTCCGCCTTGTCGAGCCCGGTCAGCGCCCCATAGTGGCGCTCGTTGAGGCGCCAGTGCTTCTGGACCGGAAGCCACAGCCGGCCCATTTCCTCGAGCGCGAGGTGGAGCGTCTTGATCGCGCGGGTCTGGACGCTGGTGAAGCAGCGGTCGAAGTCGAGCCCTGCGCGAAGCATCGCCTGCCCCGCGGCACGCGCTTCGGCCACGCCCTGCCCGGTCAGGTCCACGTCCCACCAGCCGGTGAAGCGGTTCTCGAGGTTCCAGGCGCTCTGGCCGTGGCGCAGCAGCACGAGCGTGGGCATGGGCGGTCTCCGGCTTGCCTTCGGGATCAGGGAGTGACGAACAGGTCGGCGAGCGCGGCAAGACAGGCACGTGCCAGCGCCTTCGACCGCTCGGGCGACCATTGCGTCGCGGGCGTCGGGCGGTCGGCGCAGTCCTTGAAGGGCATCTCGAGCGTGGCGGCCACGCAGCCGAAGCGGGCGGCGAGCTGGTTCGTCGACATGGCAAGGTTGGCCTTGCCCGGCGCCGAGGGCGGATAGCCCACCCGGGTCTGGAAGTCCGGGCTGTGGGCGAGGAGCAGGGTCTTGAAGCGTTCGAGGCCGTCGAGCTGCGCGCCCGTCACGCCGGGCACGCCCTCGAACCCGGCGATGAACACGTGCGGCAGCGCCTCATCTCCATGCACGTCGAGCGCGAAGTCGACGCCCGTTGCATCCATGGCGTTGCGGACGGCGAGCACCTCGGGCGAGCGCGTGGCCGTCGGCTCGGCCCATTCGCGGTTGAGGTTGGCCCCTGCCGCGTTGGTGCGCAGATAGCCGCGAAACGCACCGTCGGGGTTCATGTTGGGCACGAGGTGGAGCCGCGCGGCAGCCCTGAGCCGCTCTCCGGGCGCGAAGACAGGGTCGGCAAGCGCGTCGAGCGCACCTTCCATCCACCAGGCGGCCATGGTCTCGCCGGGGTGCTGGCGGGCGTAGATCCAGACCTGGCGCGGCCCCTCGCCGACTTCGAGGCAGTCGATGGGTCGGCCCTCGACGCTGGTGCCCAGCACCTGCGCACGGAACCCGGGCGCAAGGGCCATCCGGGAAACGAGATCATGCTGACGCTCGAGCGGATAGGGGGCGAAATAGGCCACCCAGAGATGGTCCGAGGCGGGGATCACGCGGATGGTGAGCGTGCCCTCCTCCTCCTCGGGGTCGAACCGGGTGTCGGCCGCCCGCCACGCCACCCGGTCTTCCGAAACGCGGGCCGCGTAGCCCGGCCAGCCCAGCGGATAGGCCGAACGGTTGAGACCGGTGATCCGGAGCACGGCCTCCGCGCCCCGCGCGCCGGACAGCCGGAAATGGAACCACTGGAAGAACTCGCCCCCCGCATCACGGGCGATGCCGAGGGTGAACGCGGCGGGGCCATCCTGCCGGATGACGCGGATGTTCCCCGAATCGAACGCGCTCGAGATCGTCGCCGGCATGGCGCGCGGCTAGCAGCAGCGCGCCTACTTCGCCACCCAGCGCACCGTCCGGCCCGACTGGCCAGGGTAGCCGGAGAGCAGCGCGCGGGCGAGAAGCGCCGCGGCAGACCCGGCATCCGGTCCCGACTGGGTCGCGCGGGCCCGTCCCTCCCAGAGCACCTGGCCATCGGCCCGCCGGCGCAGCACCAGCTGCATTTCCGAGTCCCGTATCTGGCTGGTGCCGCCGCCCACGGGGAAGCTGACCCCGCCTCCCACCGAGACGTTGCCGCCGGTTGCCCCGCCGATCCCGACCGAGATCGGCGAGCGCCGACGCCGCTCGCTCACCTGGCTTTCCACCTTCACGTAGGCGAGGACCTCGGCCGTCTCCGCCGGGGCCGGGCGGAAGCCCGCGGCAGCCAGTTCCTTCAGCACCGCATCCGCCTGCGCGCGGAAGGCAAGCGTCTGCTCCTCGGCCGGGTCGAGCGCCCTCACCGCCACCGTCGTCGCCGACGGCGCCGCACCGAGGTGGAATCGGGTGACGTTCGCCTCGAAGCGGTTCGAGGCACAGGCCGCGACGAGGAGGGCGAGGAGGAGCGGGACGAGCCGGATCATGGCCCGCCCCTAGCCGGTTCGGAGGGTCCCGTCACCCGCCGGCGTTGACTTGGCGCCCCCCGCCCGCTAACGGGCCGCGCTTCCCGGCGCGGCCGGCATCCAAAGGTCCAGGCTCATGAAGATTCGCAACAGCCTCAAGTCGCTGAAGGCGCGGCACCGCGACAACCGCGTCATCCGCCGGCGCGGCCGCACCTACGTCATCAACAAGACGAACAAGCGCTTCAAGGCCCGCCAGGGCTGACTTTTCGCCCCTGGTCGAGCCGCGGAGGACCAGGCCATGGAGCGAGGCCGCCTGCGGGCTGTCGTCTTCGACGTCGGCCACGTCCTCTACGAATGGGACATCCGCCACCTCTACGCCAGGCTCATTCCAGATCCGGCCCGGCTCGAGTGGTTCCTCGCCAACGTCGTCACGCGCGCCTGGCACTTCCAGCATGACGCCGGCCGCCCCTTCGCCGAGACCAGCGCCGAGCTCATCGCCCGCTTCCCCGACGAGGCCGACCTGATCCGCGCCTACGGGCCGCGCTGGCTCGAGACCATTCCGGGCCCCGTGCCCGGCAGCCTGGAGCTGGTTGCCCGCCTTGCCGACCAGGGCGTGCCGCTGTTCGCCATTACCAACTTCGCGGCCGAATTCTGGGCCATGTTCCGGCCGACGGCACCGGTCTTCGACCGCTTCACCGACATCATCGTCTCGGGCGAGGAGCGGCTCATGAAGCCGGACCCGGCCATCTTCGCGCTCGCCCGCAAGCGCTTCGGCCTTGGCGATGGCGAGGCCCTGTTCGTCGATGACCAGCCGGCCAACGTGGCAGCGGCAGAAGCCGCAGGCTGGCTCGGCCACCGCTTCGAGAGCGCCGAACGCCTGGCCGCCGACCTCAGCCGTCTCGGTCTTCTGGCAGAGGAGGGAGCACCTGCCGCCACGCGGTGACGGCAACGCTCTGGAACAGCCCGGCCTTGGCGTAAGGGTCCTCGGCGGCGAAGGCCACCGCCGAGCGATAGTCCGGAAACTCCATGAGGAGCATCGAGCCGATGGGCTCGCCCGCCTCGTCGAGCAGCGGGCCCGCGACCACCACCTGCGAGAGCTTCGCCTTCACGTAGGCAAGGTGCTCCGGCCGGGTCTTGGCCCGCAGCGCCTGCTGCATGGGCTTGTCGATGCAGTGAATCGCGTAGGTCGGCACGAAGCGACCCTAGACTGGCGCGGAGGGCCGGTCCAGCAGCGGCATGCAGAGCCCATCACGGGCAAGGCCGCTTGACCTTCCCCCGGCGCACCGCTACCGGCGCGTGCTCGCCCGGGCGGCCAGCGCCGCGCCGGCCCACCCGTTTCGAGGATCGAACATGTCGCGCATCTGCGAACTGACCGGCAAGGGCCGCCAGATCGGCCACAACGTCAGCCACGCCAACAACAAGACCAAGCGCACGTTCCTGCCGAACCTCCAGAACGTCAGCCTGATGTCGGAGACGCTCGGTCGGCGCATCCGCTTCCGCGTGTCGATGAACGGGCTGCGCTCGGTGGAGCATGTCGGCGGGCTCGATGCCTGGCTGCTCAAGACCCGCGATTCCGACCTCTCGCTCAAGGCCCGCCGGCTGAAGCGCGAGCTGCAGAAGAAGGCGGCCGAGCGCGCGAACGCCTAGCCCGGCCCCGCCTCCTCGGCGGGCAGCAGCTCGAACTTGAGAAAAAGCGTCCGCTGCGCGGGCAGGAAATTGTCGTCCGACACGAGGTAGAGGAAGGTCCGGCCGCCTTCGTTCCGGAGGGCAAGCCCCTCGAAGTTCTCAACCAGGAGCGGCGGCGCGAAGCGGGCAATCTCGGTGCGCGCAAGGCTGCCGTCGCCGGCATCGGTGAGCAGGCTCACGGTCACGAGCAGCCCGCGCGGCCAGGGCGGGCGGCGCTGCAGCACGAGGTGCTTGCCCGGCGCAAGCTCGGCACTGGCGGTGGCAAGCAGCCCTTCCGGCGCCGGATAGCGCAGCGGGGCTGCCGCCCCGCCCCGCAGCCGGAGCGCCGCCATCTCCCCCTTGGCCCCCTCTTCCGCCGGCGTGCCTTCGGCGAGGAGCAGGATGCCATTCCCGTCGGGCGCCGCGGCCTCAACCCCCTTGTTCGAGGTCCAGCGCCGGATGCCCTCCGGCCGGTCGACGCCATGGGCGGGCGTCTCGAGGCTTTCGGGTGCGCAGGCCGACACGCCCCGGTAGCGCTGGGCGCGGTGGTCGAGCTCGAACCAGACCATGGTCTCGCCTGTCGCCGGATCGCGCATGACCGCCTCGGCGTCGGCATGATACTTGCGGTCCGCCCGCCGGCCGTATGCGTCGCGGATGGGCGCGATCCAGCCCTGACGCACGCCCACCAGCCTGTCGCCCGCCTCCTCGGGCACGAGGATGACCCAGCTTGCAGCATCGGTCACGGCCAGCAGGCGGCCGCACGCTGGCTCCCAGAGCAGGCTCGAGAGGCCGCCGAAGCCCTTGTCGGGCGCGCTGAGCGCAAGGCCGCCCAGGAAGCGCAGCCGGCCCACCCGGTCCCGGGCCGGTTCGGCCGCGTCGAGCAGGACTGGCGCGGACGCAATGGCAAGCGGGCGCAGCGCACCGGGGCCGATCGGCGGACCGACGAGATAGGTGGCATAGGCCGCGCCTGCGGCGAACGCGGCAAGACTCGCTGCCGCCGCAAGAAGCTTCAGGCCGAACGTCACCCGAGCGGTCTTGAAAGCGTCGCCACGAAGAAGCCGTCGCCGGGGCCGGAGCCGGGGAGCAGCCGCTCGACCCGCTCGATCTCCACGCCGAGTTCGGGCGCGATGGCGACCACCTCTTCCCCTTCCTCCGGCTCGAGCGAGCAGACCGCATAGACGAGTCGCCCGCCGGGCGCGAGCCAGCCGCATGCGCGGGCAAGGAGGCGGCGCTGCAGCTCGGCCAGCGCCGGAAGGTCGCGCGGGTGGCGGCGCGCCAGCACCTCCGGGTTGCGGCGGAAGGTGCCGGTTGCCGAGCAGGGCGCATCGAGGAGGATGCGCGCAAACGGGGCCTCCGGTTCCCAGTCGAGCAGGTCGGCCACCACCGTCGCAGCGGCAAGGCCGGTGCGGGCGAGGTGGCCGGCAAGCCGCTCCATGCGCGGCGCGGAGCGGTCGACCGCGGTGACCGCTGCGCCCGCCGCCGCCAGCTGAAGCGTCTTCCCGCCCGGTGCCGCGCAGAGGTCGAGCACCCGTTCGCCCTTCACCGGCCCGAGCCGGGCCGCGACCTGCCGCGAGGCGAGATCCTGCACCCAGAAACGGCCCTCCCCAAAGCCCGGGAGCAACTCGACCCGGTGCGAGCCGGCAAGCCGCACGTGCCCGGGCTCGGCCGACGCGCCTCCGAGCCGCTCGCAGACTTCTGCCGTCTCTGCCGGGTCGCGCAGCGACAGATCGAGCGGCGGAATCTCGCCGAGGGCGGCACGGAAGGCCTCGACCGTCTCGGCCCCGAACACGGACTGCCAACGGGACGCCCAGGGTTCGGGCAGTTTCGGCAGGGCGGGCAGCGCTGCCCGCTCCCGGTCCAGCCGGGCAAGCACGGCATGGACGAGCCGGCGCGGCCCGCGCTCGAGGAGCGGCAGCGCAGTGGCCACCGTGGCGTGCATCGGCGTGCCGAGGCACAGGCGGCCGGCAAGCGCCACCCGCAGCACCTGGCGTGCGCGGGCATCGCCCGGGAGCGGGCGTGGCGAGGCGGAGTCGATCAGCCGGTCGAGATCGACCCGCCAGCGCAGCGCCTGGGAAACGAGGGCGTGCGCCAGCGCCCGATCGGAGGCTTCAAGCCCCTCCGCCCGCCGCGGGAACGCGTCATCGAGGCTGCGGCCGAGCGTCAGCACCTCATGCAGGAGATGGACGGCAACGGCGCGGGGGGCCAAGCCGGGCGTGGCAAGGCGTGCATCGGGTCTCGCCGCGCCGGCCCGGGCCGGCTCGCTCGGCGCCAAGCGCCCTCAGGAGCCCGAGCGGGGAATGCCGAGCGCGCTCGGCGGCCGGCGGCGCGGCCAAGGCTCTGCCTGCGCGCCCAGGCCCGAACCGCCCGCGTTCGCCATGGCCTCGAGCGCGGCGATCCGGTTCTCGGGCGCCGGGTGGGTCGAGAACAGGCTGTCCGCCACCCCGCCGATGCCGGGCTTCACGATGTAGAGGTGCGCGGTCGCCGGGTTGCGGGCCGCCACCGGGTTGGGGATGCGCGCGGCCGCCTGCGAGAGCTTGGCCAGGGCGCTCGCGAGCTTCAACGGCTTGCCAGAGATCTCGGCGGCTGCGGCATCCGCGCCATATTCGCGCGTGCGGCTGATTGCCATCTGCACCAGCGCTGCGGCAATCGGCGCCAGCACAAGCGCGGCGATGGCCACGATGGGGTTCCGGTTCTGGTCGTTGCCGGAGAAGAGCGCCATGTTGCCCAGCATCGAGATGGCCCCCGCAATCGTCGCCGTCACCGTCATGATGAGCGTGTCGCGGTTGCGGATGTGGCCGAGCTCGTGCGCCATCACCGCCTCGATCTCGTCCCGGTCGAGCATCTGGAGAAGGCCGGTGGTCGCAGCCACCGCGGCATTCTCGGGGTTGCGCCCCGTGGCGAAGGCGTTGGGCTGCGCCTGATCGACGAGATAGACCTTCGGCACCGGCATCCCGGCGTTACGGGCCAGCGCAGCCACCATGCGGTGGAGCGGGTGGTCAGGACCCACTTCGCGCGCACCGTGCATGCGCAGCACGAGCTTGTCGGCGTTCCAGTAGGCAAACGCGTTCATGGCGGCCGCGATCACGAGCGCAACGAGCGCGCCGCTCCGGCCGCCGACGAGGAAGCCGAGGCCCATGAAGAGCGCAACGAGCGCTGCCATCAGCATGAAGGTGCGGGTGCGGTTCATGGCCCCGAAGGTAGGCCGCAGGAGCCGGATTTCAACGGCGTTGCCCTCCGCCCAGGAACAGGCCGATGCGGCGGAAGTGCGTCTCGGGAAAGAGCCGGACCATCCAGTCGATGAACCGCGCGTCAGGGCCGATGAGGATCCGGTGGCGCCGCTCTTCCATCCCGCGGACGATGGCTTCGGCCGCTGCCTCGGGCGTGGTGCGGGCAGCCTTCTCGAACTCGGCCGCCGCGTCGAGGTCCGCCGGCGTTCCGGGAAGGCGGGCGATCTGCTTGGCGTTGCGCGCCACCCGGGTCTTCACCCCGCCGGGGTGCACGCGGATGACGGCGATGCCCGGGTCGGTCACTGCGAGCTCGAGGGCGAGCGCCTCGGTAAAGCCGCGCACCGCGAACTTGGACGCGTTGTAGGCGCTCTGGGTGGGGTAGCCCATCATGCCGAAGACGGAGGAGATGTTGACGATCCAGCCGCTGCCCCGGGCCCGCAGGTGGGGGAGCGCGAGCCGCGTGCCTTCCACCACGGCCGTGAAGTTGACGGCCATCACCCGGTCGAAGTCCTCCCGCGGGCAGTCCGCGAAGGGTGCCACCACCGAAAGCCCCGCATTGTTGATGATGCCGTCGAGCCCGTTCCACTCGGCCGCTGCCGCCTCGACGAAGGCGGCGAGCGCCGCGTGGTCGGTCACGTCGAAGGCGCGGGTGATGGCGGGGAAGTTGCCGAGCAGCCGCGCCGTCTCGGCGAGGCCCTCCGCGTCCCGGTCGGCGAGCGCGAGCCGCGCGCCGCGCCGGGCGAGCGCAAGCGCAAGCGCGCGGCCGATGCCGCTTGCCGCGCCGGTGACCGCGATCACCCTGCCGTCGAGATCCGCCATTCCCCCTCGCGCCTCCCCGGAGCGCCGCTTGCGCCTCTTGCCCATGCTTCCTAGGTGGGGCGCATGACCGAATGCAACCCGGCACCGAAGCCAGAGCCGGAGGGCGGGCCTGCGCCGGACACCCCGGCCGGCGGGCAGGCGCCCGTGCCGGAAGTGGGCGGCCGCGGCGGGCCTGAGCCCACCCGCTACGGGGACTGGGAGGTCGGCGGCATCTGCACCGACTTCTGAGCCAGACCGGCTCTCCGGCAAGCGGGGCCGCGCCCCGCGCCGGTCTTTATCCCGACTTGGGCCGCTCCGACTCCCGGGCAAGCGTGGACCGCGCCCGGGCAAGGCGCGCGAGGGCCGCGTCGATGGTGGCCGGCGCCTTGGCATGACAGAAGCGCAGCACATGGCCCGGCGGCTCCGGGCCAGTGAAGAAGGCGGAGACCGGCACGCTCGCCACCCCATGCGCCTCGACGAGCAGGCGGGCGGCCGCGCGGTCGTCGAGCGCAATCCCGGAGGCCCGGAGGTCGACGCAGAGGAACCATGTGGCGTCCGACGGCAGCACGGCCCAGCCCGCCGCAGCAAGACCTTCCGCGAGCCGCGCCCGGCCGTCTGCCGTCTCGCGCCGCATCGCCTCGAGCCACGCCCGCTCGCGCACGAGCCCCTCGGCGACGGCAAGCTGGAGCGCCGGAGGAGTCGTGAAGGTGAGATACTGGTGGGTGGCGGCAAGCCGGTCGGCGAGCGGCGCGTCGGCGAGCATCCAGCCCACCTTCCAGCCCGTCAGCTGGAAGATCTTGCCGGCCGAGCCGATCTTGACGGTCCGCGCGCGCATGCCGGGAAGACTGGCGACCGAGACATGGGCGGAGCCGACCGGCCGCACCTCCTCCCAAACCTCGTCGGCGATGACGAGAAGGTCGTGCGCGCGGGCGACGGCCGCGATGGCTTCGCGCTCCGCAGCCCCGAGGCGGCGCCCGGTGGGGTTGACGGGATCGTTGAGGACGAGCGCGCGGGTTGCCCCCGAGACGGCACGGCGCAGGGCCTCGGCCGTGACCGTCCAGCCCGGCGGCGCGAGCTGCACCTCGACTGGCCGGCCGCCCGCCCGGCGCACCAGCGGCGCATAGGCATCATAGGCCGGCGCCAGCAGGATCACCTCGTCACCGGGCGCAACCAGGGCGAGGATGGCGGCCGCCAGCGCCTCGGTTGCCCCGCTTGTGACCACGATCTCGGTCTCGGGGTCGAAGGCGAGGCCCTGGGTTTCCGCGTAGAAGCGCGCGAGCGCCTGCCGGAGCTCGGGCACGCCCCGCATCCGCGGGTAGTGGTGCGGCCCGTCTGCCACGAAGCGCGCGGCTGCCTGCCGCACCGAGTCCGGCCCGGCGGCGTCCGGGAAGCCCTGGCCGAGGTTGATCGCGCCGTGGCGGGCGGCGAGCGCCGACATCTCCTCGAAGATGGTGGTCCCGGGCGGGACCGGCCCGCCGGCCGTCACCCCTTGGCAAGCCGCGCGAAGGGCCCCGCTGCGCGCGCCATGGCCGCCGCCTCCTCCTCGCTCATGAGCCGGCGCCGCGCCTCGGCAAGCACCTCGGGCGCAGCGCGCGGGTAGGGATCGAGCGCAAGTCCCAGCGACTGCGCCACCGCCTCGCCCACATCGATCTCCCCGCCCTCGATCGGCAGCACATCGAGCGCCTCGGCCGAGAGCTCGACCTCGGCGTCCGGCTCGGTCGGTGCGGGCACCTCGAAGCGCAGGGCCAGCCGCTCCTCGACGCGCACCGGAACGGGCTCGAGCGAGACGACGCAGCTCTGCACCGCCTCGGCGGCAAGCATTCCGGAGAGGGCCACCCCGCGCGCGTCGCGGGTGAGGAGGAGGTCGGCGGAGAGGCTCTCGAGCGAGAGAAGCCCGAATCGCGCAGCGAGCCGCGCCCGCGCATCCTCCCCGGCCACGAGGAGCAGGGGCGTGCCGGTACGCGCCACCTTCTCGACGGCAACCCGGTGGGAGAATTCGGGCGCGCTCACAGGCCGCGGGCCGCCACCAGGTCGGAAAGCGGCAGACCCCGCAGCCGGGCGACGAGCGCGAGCGCCCAGTCCGCCACGGCCTCGGGGTCCCCGGTGCCGGTGCCGCGGAACAGGTTGCGCGCAAGCGCTGCGGCCAGCGCCTCGCGCGGCTGGTCTGCCGCCAGCGCCTGGCGGTAGGCGCCAAGCCGGCCGCCGAGCGCGCCGATCATGTTGCCCACGTGCTTTCCCACCACCAGGTCGCCGATGCCGAGTTCGCGGACCGAGGCGTCCATGTCGTCGACGAAGCGCTCGGTCAGCCACACGCCTTCCTGCCGCGCGCCCAGCTCCTCGAAGCGGAGCATCACGAGCGAGGCGACGAGGGCCACCATGTCGAACCGGCCGTCGACCGTGTCGGGCACGCCGTGGCGGGCGTAGAGCTCGGGGGTGCGGGCAAGTGCGGTCACCCGCCGCCACAGCGCGGCAAGCGGCGGCTCGCTTGGTCTCAGGAGGCGGGAGAGAAGCGACATCCTTGCCTCGGTCCGTCCGCCGCCGCATATGGCGCCCGACCCTTCCGCCCGCAAGCGGAAGGCACGACGGAGTCCCGCCCATGCCCCGCTGGATTGCACTCGGCCTCGCGACGTTCGCGCTTGCCACCGCCGGATGCAGCCGGATTGCGAACACCCAGGGCTACATCGTGGACGAGGAGCTTTTCGCCGCGGTGCAGCCGGGCGTGGACAACCGGGCCTCGGTCGCCAAGGCCCTGGGCCGCCCCACCACGGTGACCCAGTGGGGCGACGACGTCTGGTACTATATCTCGCGGAACACCGGCCAGCGGGCCTTCCTGCGGCCCAGGCCGACGGCGCAGAGCATCCTCGTCGTCCGGTTCGACGAACGTGGGACCGTGGCCTCGGTCGAGCGGCGGGGCCTCGAGAAGGTGGCCGACATCCGCCCCAACGCCAACAAGACCCCGACGCTGGGCCGCGACCGCACCCTCATCGAGGACATCTTCGGCAACATCGGCAGCTTCGGCGGCGTGCCGAGCGGCCCCCCGCAGTAGGGGGCAGCCCCGGCGCGCCTCGTGGCGCCGGGGCCGGGGCTCCGGTCAGTGGGCGGCGAGTGCGGCGAGCAGCAGCAGCGCCACGATATTGGTGATCTTGATCATCGGGTTGACCGCCGGACCGGCGGTGTCCTTGTAAGGGTCTCCCACGGTGTCCCCGGTGACGGCGGCCTTGTGCGCGTCGGAGCCCTTGCCGCCGTGGTTGCCGTCCTCGATGAACTTCTTCGCATTGTCCCACGCGCCGCCGCCCGACGTCATCGAGATGGCAACGAAGAGCCCGCCCACGATCACGCCAAGGAGAAGCGCGCCGACGGCAGCGAAGGCATTGGCCTGGCCTGCAACGGCGGCGACGACGAAGTAGACCAGGATGGGGGCCAAGACCGGCAGCAGCGAGGGCAGGATCATCTCGCGGATCGCAGCGCCCGTGACAAGGCCGACGGTGCGGCCATAGTCGGGCCGTGACGTCCCCTCCATGATGCCGGGGTTGTTGCGGAACTGGCTCCGCACTTCCTCGACGACCGAGCCCGCCGCGCGGCCGACGGCGGTCATGCCGAGCGCGCCGAAGAGGTTGGGGAGGAGCGCACCCAGCAGCAGCCCGATGACGACATAGGGGTTGGCCAGCGTGAAGTCGACGTCGACGTCGCCGAAGAAGGTGGTGAGGTCGGTCGTGTAGGCGCCGAACAGCACCAGCGCACCGAGGCCCGCCGAGCCGATGGCATAGCCCTTGGTCACCGCCTTGGTGGTGTTGCCGACCGCGTCCAGCGCGTCCGTCCGGTTCCTGACCTCGCCCTCGAGCCCCGACATCTCGGCGATGCCGCCGGCATTGTCGGTGACGGGGCCGTAGGCGTCGAGCGCGACCACCATGCCGGCCAGCGCCAGCATCGCGGTGGCGGCAAAGCCGATGCCGATGAGACCGGCAAGCCCATAGGCAACGGCGATGCCGATGCAGATGACGAGGGTGGGCAGCGCGGTCGCCTCGAGCCCCACGGCGAGGCCCTGGATGATGTTGGTGGCATGGCCAGTGACCGAGGCCTTCGCGATGGAGCGGACCGGCCGGTAGGCGGTGCCCGTGTAATATTCGGTGATCCAGACGATCACGCCCGTCACCACCAGCCCGACGACCATCGAGAGAAAGAGGTCCATCGCCGAGAAGGCGACCCCGCCGGCCTCGCCGAGCGTTGCCCGCATGTCGGGGAAGAGGAGCGCGGTCGCGACGTAGAGGAGGGGCAGCGAGACCAGCGCGGTCACGATGAAGCCGCGGTAGAGCGCCCCCATGATGCTGTTCGAGCTGCCGAGGCGCACGAAGAAGGTACCGATGATGGAGGCGAGGATGCAGAAGCCGCCGGCGAGGAGCGGCAGCGCCATGAGGCTCTGGAGCTGTTCCCCGCCGACGAGAAGGGCGGTCAGCACCATTGTCGCCCCCACCGTGACCACGTAGGTCTCGAAGAGGTCGGCGGCCATGCCGGCGCAGTCGCCCACGTTGTCGCCCACGTTGTCGGCGATGACGGCAGGGTTGCGCGGGTCATCCTCGGGGATGCCCGCCTCCACCTTGCCGACGAGGTCGGCGCCAACGTCGGCCGCCTTGGTGAAGATACCGCCGCCAAGGCGCGCGAAGATCGAGATGAGCGACGCGCCGAAGGCAAGGCCGACGAGGCTGTCGATGATGACGCGGTCCTCGCCGTCGGGCGCGAAGCCGGCGCGAGTCAGGAAGAAGTAGAAGCCGGCAATGGCGAGGAGCGCCAGGCCGGCGACGAGAAGCCCGGTGACGGCACCAGCGCGGAAGGCGAGCGACAGGCCGGACTGCAGGCTCTGGCGCGCGGCCTCGGCGGTGCGGACGTTGGCGCGGACCGAGATGGTCATGCCGATGAAACCGGTGACGCCCGAGAGCAGCGCGCCCACGACGAAGGCGAGCGCGGGCCACATGCCGAGGAAGGCCCAGACGAGCGCGGCGACGACCACGCCGACGAGGGCAATCGTCGTATACTGCTTGGCGAGATAGGCCTGTGCCCCCTCCTGGATGGCCGCTGCGATTTCCTGCATGCGCTGGTTGCCGGGCGAGGCCCTGAGAACGGCCCCTGACGTCACGATCCCATAGGCGACAGCCGCGAGGCCGCAGGCGATGGCCACCAGCACATAGTCCATGAGCACCCCTCTTGATGGCTTGCGCGCGGATGAATGCGCGAACGGCGCGGGCCTTTGGCAAAGGCGTCTGGCGAGTGCAAGCCCCGCGGGCGCTGGGGCCAACGGTCAGAGCCCGTACATCGCGAGTCCTCCCACCTGCCCGCCCGGGGCATGGAAGCCCCCCGCCGTCAGGCGTGGACGTAGCCCGCGCCTGCCGGAACCGGCATCTCGCTGCCGTCCGCGCCGCGGAGGCTGAGGCCCGCGCCTTCGCGGACATCGCCGATCCGGGTGACGGGCGTGCGCGCCGCCGTCGCCGCTTCCTTGACCCTGCTGCGGGCATGGGGCGGGGCGGTGAAGAGCAGCTCGTAGTCGTCGCCCAGCGTCGCCAGCCGCTCGGGCGGAACGCCCGCTGCTGCCGCCTGTGCCGAGCGCGGGAGCGCGCCGAGCCGGATTTCGAGCGCAACGCCCGAAGCCTGGGCGAGGCGCGCGGCGTCGAGGATGAGGCCGTCGGAGACATCCATGCAGGCGCTCGCCACCCCCCGAAGGCCGAGCCCGAGCGCCACGCGCGGAGTCGGGCGGCGGTAGCGCCCGAGGAGGAAGGGATCGGCTGCGCGTCGGCCGAGCGCGACCTCGAGCCCGAGGCCCGCATCGCCGATGGTGCCCGAGACCCAGAGTTCGTCGCCGGCTCTTGCACCCGCCCGGCCGAGCGCCCCACCCTGCGGCACCGAGCCGAGCGCGGAGAGCGCCAGCACGCTCGCCGGGCCACTGCGGATGGTGTCTCCCCCTACGAGTGCTCCGCCGAACCGGTCGAGCGCCTGGCGGACGCCTGCGAGAAGCCCGAGAGCCCAGACCGGGTCGCGCCTGGCACCCACTCCGGCGCCCAGCAGCACCGCGACCGGCTTTGCGCCCATGGCGGCAAGGTCGGAGAAGTTCACGGCCGCGAGCTTCCAGCCGACGTCGGCGGGCGGGCAGCCGGCGGTGAAGTGCACGCCCTCGGCCATCATGTCGTGGGTGGCCACCAGGTCGAGGCCGAGCGGCCAGGCGAGGACGGCGGCATCGTCGGCAAAGCCGCGGGCGGCCCCTGGCACATCGGCGGCACGCAGCGCTGCGAGGAGCCCGTCCTCGAGGCCCCGGCCCGTCACGCCGGCTCAGACGGCGCCGCGCGCCGACCCGCCGCGCACCGCATGTCCCACCCGGTCGAGGAGCGCGTTCACGAAGCCCGTCTGCTCACGCGGAAAGAAGGCGTGCGCCACATCGACATAGGCGGCGATCACGGCGGCAAGCGGCACGTCGGGCCGCGCGACCAGCTCGTAGGTGCCTGCCCGCAGCAGCTGAAGCAGGAGGGGGTCGAGCCGGGCAAGCGTCCAGCCTTCCGCGAGGTATCCGGCAATCAGCCGGTCGAGCTCGGCCTCGCGGGCGGCGACTCCGGCGACCAGGTCGTCGAAGAAGCTGGACTCCGGCGGCGGAAGCGCGGCCTCCTCCTCGTCATGGGCGCCGGCTTCGAGGCGATGGGCATGGAACTCGGCCAGCAGCGCCTCGACCGCAGCCCCGGTCATGGCCCGCTGGTAGAGCGCCTGGACCGCGCGGAGCCGTGCGGCAGCCCGGCGCTGGCGCAGCGGAGCTGCACCCCTGCCGGCGCCGGTTCCGTCATCGGTAGCCACGTGCGGAGCGTCGTGCGTCATCGCTGGCGGCCATAGGGCGGGGGCCGGCAGGCCACAAGCCGCCCGCGCCCCGGCGCCGCCAGCACTGGCCCAAGCCCTTGCGCAGCCGGAAAGGCTCCGCCATGAGCAGGACGGGTCACGCCGGGGTCGGAGCCGGCGCGGGAGGGCGCGTGAGATCGCGACGGGAGCGTGTGCCGTGCTGACGGCCGGGGATGACTATCCGCTTCACCAGCGAAGCGAGCCGATCGCATTCGCCGGCACAGACCGGAACTTCTACGATCGCTACTTCTTCCAGGGCCAGAGCCCGGACGGCCGGCTGGTCTTCGCCGCGGCCCTTGGCGTCTACCCCCACCTCGATATCCTCGATGCCGCCTTCAGCGTGCTGGCCGAGGGGGTGCAGCGCTCGGTCTTCGCCTCGCGCATTCTCCGCCACGAGCGGATGGCGACCCACGTCGGGCCCATTGCCGTCGAGGTGCGGCTGCCGCTTCGCGAGCTCGCCGTCCGCGTGGCCGAGACCGACGGCATCGGCGCGGAACTCGTCATGACCGGCCTGCACCCGCCCATCGAGGAGCCGCGCTTCCTCCGCCGGTTGGGCGCGCGGACGCTCATGGACGTGACGCGGATGACCCAGAACGTCCGCTGGTCGGGGCACGTCACGCTCGACGGCCGGACTGTGGATATCGAAGGCTTCCGGGGTACGCGCGACCGGAGCTGGGGCGTCCGCCCCATCGGCGCGGCCGATCCGCAGCCGCTCGCGCCCGGCTCGGTTCCGCAGTTCTTCTGGCTCTGGGCGCCCCTCGTCTTCGAGGGCCTCTCGCTCTTCGCCCACACCAACGACGATGCCGAGGGCGAGCCGTGGAACCGCTCGGCGGTGCTCGTGGACCACGCGACGGGCCGGGAAACGCGGCTTCGGGACCCGTCCTTCGCGCTTGCGCTTGCCCCCGGCACGCGCCGGGCCGCCGCCTGCACGCTGGCCGCGCGGCTGCCCGACGGCACGGCGCTCGAGGCGCGGCTCGTTCCCGAGCCGCCCTTCCTCATGTCGGGCCTGGGCTACGGCCACCCCACGCGCGGCCACGGGCTCTTCCAGGGCGAGCTGTCGGTCGCAACGGAACGGGTCGAGGTGGCGACGATCGACCCCGCGATACCGCTTCATGCGCACGTGCAGGCACCGGTGGCCGCCGAGCTCCGCCGCGAGGGCCAGCCGCCGCTCGCAGGCCGTGGCGTCCTCGAGCAGCTGGTCATCGGGCCCCACCGGCCGTCGGGCCTTGCGGAGCTGTTCGACCTTGCTTGACGGGCTCGAGGGTCTGGAAGGCCGGCTCGCGAGCCTCGTCTCCGAGCTGTGGGACGAACATGTTGTCATCCGCAACCTGTTCCGCTTCCACGGCGGCGCGGGCCGCGAGACCTGGCGCTTCTGTGCCGAGGGGGTCCGCCGCTCGGCGTGGCTCGTCATGCGGCGCGACCCCGTCTCGAGCCTCATCCGCACCTCGCGCACGGCCGAGTTCCACGCCCTCGCCCGCGCGCACGCGGCCGGCCTCCCGGTACCCGAGCCCCTGTTCCTCGACGCGGCCGGCGAGCGGCTCGGCTCGCCTGGGTTCCTGATGCGCTGCGTCGACGGCGGCCGCGCCGCGGGTCTCTTCGAGGCCGACCCCTATGGCGTAAACGCCCGCCCGCTCGGTACCGAGGTCTTCGGCGCGCTTGGCCGACTCCACGCGCTCGCGCCTGCCGAGGACGACCGGGCCGCCTTGCCCTTTCAGCCGCCTGCCGAGCGGCTGGCCCACTGGGCCGCCGAGCTCGATGTCCATGCACGGCACCCCCAGCCGATCGCCCGCGCGGCGCTGCGCTGGCTCATCGCCCACTGCCCCGACCCCTCGGGGCCGCCCGCCCTCGTCCACGGCGACTTCCGCTCGGGCAACTTCCTGTTCTCGCCCGAAGGGCGGCTCCTTGCTCTCCTCGACTGGGAGATGGCGCACCTCGGGGACCCGATGGAGGACCTGGCCTGGGCGGCGGACCCGCTGTGGAGCCACGGCGAGCGCGATCTCCACGGCCAGGGCCGGGTCGGGGCGCTCCTGCCGCTGCCCGAGGCCGTGGCGGCCTGGGAAGCCGCCTCGGGCCGGCGGTTCGACGAGGCCTCCTGGACCTGGTGGCGGCTGTTCGCCGGCTTCCAGGGGCTCGTCATCTGGCTGACGAGCGGATTCGAGGTGGCCAGCATGCGCGCGGTCGACCCGGTTCTCGTCTTCTCCGCCTACTACCCTTACCGCTTCCACAACCATCAGGTGGCGGCCATGCTCGACTCGCTTGGCGCATGAACATTCCCCCTGAGGACCTGCTCCGCACGCTCGCGCTCGGCCAGGCCCTGGTGGTTTCGCCGGCGCTCGGGGAGAGCTATGCCGGCAAGACGGCCCAGACCATCGCCGCCATCCTGCTGCTTGCCGCCAGCGACGTGGTCACCCTGGCCGAACGCCGCATGGCGGCCGGCGCGCGGCTTGCCGCGCTGCTTGCCGCCGCCGACCCCGACGACATCACCCTGCGCGCCGACCTTGCCGAACTCCTCGCGCGTGCCAGCGCCATGACGCTCGACGAGCGCCTCGAGCATCTCTTCTCGGGGCTCGAAGCGCTGCATGCCTGGGCGGATGCCCATGACCCGGCGCTCGCGAAGGCATGCCGGGCGTTCCTGAAGGACTACGCCGCCGCGGAGCGGCTGGACCCGCCGACGCTCGCCACCTGATCCGCGTCTCCGCGGCTTGCCCGCTTGACGGGCGCGGACGGCGGTGGGAAGGGCGCGGGCAGCGCGGACGGAGAGCCGCGCGACGGGCAGCAGGAGCATGGGAGCAGGCATGATGACGCGCTGGACGGGCCTCACCGCAATCGCGCTCCTGCTGGCGGCGGGAAGCGTCGTGGTCACTGCACCGGCAGACGCCCAGCGCCAGCAGAAGACGGCGGCGCCGAAGTTCAAGTTCTCGAAGGAGGTCCAGCCGCTTCTCGCGCAGGCGCAGCAGGCGCAGCAGGCGAACGACCACGCCACCGCCATCGGCCTCCTGAACCAGGCCGACGCGATCCCGACGAAGAATGCCGATGACAGCTACATGATCGGCATGCTCCGCATCAACTCGGGCCTTGGCACACAGGACAACGCGCTCATCGAGGCCGGCATCGAGCAGGCACTGGCCTCCGGCCGGGTCGCGCCCGAGGACCAGCCCAAGTTCATCCGCAACCTCGGCAGCCTCGCCCTCCAGCGCGGCGACATGGCGAAGGCCGCCCAACAGTTCGAGCGCTACCTCGCCATCAACCCCAACGACGCCGACGTGATGGCCGAAATCGCCGAGCTCCACCGGCGGGCCAATGACAACCGCCGCGCGGTCGCGACGCTCCAGCAGGCGATCGCGACCAAGGAGCGCACTTCGGGCACCAAGGCCGACGAGACCTGGTACCGCCGTGCGCTGGCCATCGCCTACGATGCGAACATGCCGGCGGAGATCGCTTCTGCCAGCGAGGCGCTGGTCAAGGCCTACCCCAACAGCACCAACTGGCGCGACGTGCTCCTCATCTTCCGCGAGACGTCGAAGCTCGACGACCAGACCAACCTTGACGCGCTCCGCCTCGCCCGCGCCGCCTCTGCGCTTGCCGGCGAGCGGGACTTCTTCGAATATGCCGAGACGGCGGTCATGCGCGGTCTGCCCGGCGAGGCGAAGGCGGTCATCGACGAGGGCGTGGCAGCTGGCGCGCTCCAGCTCTCGAAGCCGGTCATCAGGGAACTGAACACGGCGGCAAACAGCCGGCTTCCGGCCGACAAGGCCAGCCTTCCGGCCTCGGAGAAGGAAGCGCGCACCGCCAAGAACGGGCGCGTGGCGCTCGGCACTGGCGACGCCTTCCTCGGCTACAGCCAGTATGACAAGGCGGTCGAGATGTATCGGCTGGCGCTCGAGAAGGGCGGCGTGGATGCGGACGTGGTCAACACCCGCATCGGCATCGCGCTCGCGCGGAAGGGCGACAAGGCCGGAGCCGAGGCGGCGCTGGCGGCGGTGAAGGGCGCGCCGCGCGCGCAGCTCGCGCGCTACTGGCAGATCTGGTCGAGCCAGCGCGGCTGACCTTGGCGCTCCTCGAGGACAGTCCGCCGATCCGGCTCGGCCTGACGTTCGACGACGTTCTCCTGGTTCCCGCCGAGTCCTCCGTGCTGCCCTCGGAGGCAGTCACGGCCACGCGCCTCACCCGGCAGATCCAGCTCGCCATCCCGCTGCTGTCGGCGGCGATGGACACGGTGACGGAGGCGCAGATGGCCATCGTCATGGCGCAGATGGGCGGGCTCGGCGTGCTCCACCGCAACCTCTCGATCGCCGAGCAGGTCGAGGCGGTGCGGCAGGTGAAGCGCTTTGAATCGGGCATGGTGGTCAATCCCATCACCATGACTGCCGACCAGACGCTCGGCGAAGCGCTGCACCTCATGCGCACGCATGCCATCTCGGGCATCCCCATTGTCGAGCCCTCGCCGCCCGGGCAGCCGGGGCGGCTCGTCGGCATCCTCACCAACCGCGACGTCCGCTTCGCCGAGAACCTGAACCAGCCCGTCGCCGAGCTGATGACGTCGCAGAACCTGGCGACCGTGGGCCCCGGGGTCACCCAGGAGGAAGCGAAGCGCATCTTCCACCAGCGGCGGATCGAGAAGCTGCTGGTGGTCGACGAGGCGAACCGCCTCATCGGGCTCATCACCGTCAAGGACATGGAGAAGGCCGTCACCTACCCGGATGCCACGAAGGACGCGGCCGGCCGGCTGCGGGTGGCGGCCGCCACCACCGTGGGCGAGGCAGGCTACGAGCGCTCGAGCGCGCTCATCGACGCCGAGTGCGATCTCCTCGTGGTCGACACGGCACACGGCCACGCGCGCCACGTGAGCGAGGCCGTGAGACGGATCAAGGCGCGCTCGAATGCCGTCGAAGTGGTGGCCGGTAACGTCGCGACCGCCGAGGCGACGCGCGCCCTCATCGACGCCGGGGCCGACGCCATCAAGGTCGGCATCGGCCCGGGGAGCATCTGCACCACCCGGATCGTGGCCGGCGTCGGCGTGCCGCAGCTGACCGCCATTCTCGACTGCGCCGAGGAGGCAGCGAAGGCCGGCATTCCCGTCATCGCCGACGGTGGCATCCGCACCTCG
This sequence comes from Thermaurantiacus tibetensis, assembly GCF_015354055.1. GTDB lineage: Bacteria > Pseudomonadota > Alphaproteobacteria > Sphingomonadales > Sphingomonadaceae > Thermaurantiacus > Thermaurantiacus tibetensis. Next base: position 578,202 of record NZ_JACHTM010000001.1, on the reverse strand, counting down.
GGCGACATCGCGAAGGCGCTCGCCGCGGGCGCGAGCGCGGTCATGGTCGGCTCGCTGCTTGCCGGCACCGAGGAAGCGCCCGGCGAGACCTTCCTCTACCAGGGCCGGGCCTACAAGAGCTACCGGGGGATGGGCTCGGTGGGTGCCATGGCGCGCGGCTCGGCCGACCGCTACTTCCAGCAGGACATCAAGGACCAGCTGAAGCTCGTGCCCGAGGGGATCGAAGGCCAGGTGCCGTTCAAGGGGCCAGCGAAGGACGTGCTCCACCAGCTGGTGGGGGGCCTCAAGGCGGCCATGGGCTACACGGGTGCAGCGACGCTTGCCGACCTGAGGGCGCGGGCGCGCTTCATTCGCATCACCAACGCCGGCCTCCGGGAAAGCCACGTCCATGACGTGACCATCACCCGCGAGGCGCCCAACTACCCCACGCGCTAGGGACCGGCGCGGGCAGGCCGAGGGAGGGCGGGTTGCGCGGACCCGCGCGGCTTCAGGAGGTGATCGAGATCCTCGAGGACATCCGCGTGGCCGCGCGCGACGAGGGCGCTGCGGCCGACGCGATCGTCCGCCGCCACTTCCGCGGCCGGCGCTACATCGGCGCGAAGGACCGCGCCGCCATCCGCGACCTCGTCTGGCGCGCCATCCGCCATGCCGGCGAGCGGCCGGTCTCGGGCCGGGCTGCGCTCCTCGGCCTGCTCGAGGCCGAGGACCCGAAGGCGCTCGCCCTGTTCGACGGCTCGGAGCGCGCGCCCGCGCCCCCCGCCCCCGAGGAGCCCCGGGCCCCGCCTTCGCGCGCGCCGGCCTGGCTCATGCCGGAGCTCGCCGAACGCTTTGGCCCCGCGCTCGAGGGCGAGCTCGCCGCGCTGCTCGGCCGCGCGCCGCTTGACATCCGGGTCAACCGGCTCGCCGGCCGCCCGGTCGCCGAAGTGGCCGCTGCCCTGCCCTGCCCTTCCGAGCCGGTCCGCATTGCCGGAATCCCGCTTCCCGATGCGCTCCGGCTCCCGGCCGGCGCGCTCGGCGAGACCCATCCGCTCTTCGCGACCGGGGTCATTGCCGTCCAGGACGCCGGCTCCCAGCTGGTCGCCGCGCTTGCGGCCGCCCGCCCGGGTACGGAGGTCGTCGACCTCTGCGCGGGCGCCGGAGGCAAGACGCTCGCGCTTGCGGCCGCGATGGAGGGCCGCGGCCGCATTCTCGCCACCGACACCGACCGGAAGCGGCTGGCAGCACTCGGCCCCCGTGCGGTCCGGGCCGGCTGCCTTTCCATGATCGAAACCCGGCTCCTCGACCCGGGCCGCGAGCCGGAGCAGCTTGCCGACTGGCGGAGCCGGGCCGACCTCGTGCTGGTGGACGCTCCCTGCTCCGGCTCGGGCACCTGGCGCCGGCACCCCGAGCTGCGCTGGCGGCTGACGCCGGAGCGCCTCGACCGGCTGGTGGCGCTTCAGGCGCGGCTGCTGCGGCTCGGTCACCGGCTGGTGCGGCCGGGCGGCCGGCTCGTCTATGCCGTCTGCTCGGTACTTCCCCGCGAGGGACAAGGCGTCGTGACGGCCTTCGCCGCCGAGACCGGCGTGCCGCCCGCGGCAACGCTCGCGCTCAGCCCCGGGAGCCACGGCTGCGACGGCTTTTTCATCGCCAGTTTCGACCCGCCGTGCTAGACGGGCGTCTCGCGGGAGGTTTCCGATGGCCGACATCCGACATGTCCTGTCTGCGCTGCTGACCCTTGCCCTCGTCTCGGCGAGCGCGGCGCCAGTCGCGGCGCGCACCCCCCAGCTGCAGCGCGGCGAGGCGGATTCGCAGCTGGCGCCGCTGTCGGTCTCGCTCGTGGCCAAGGGCGAGGCACTGCTCGCCCAGAAGCAGCTCGACGCCGCGCAGGACCGGTTCGAAACGGCACTCGCGGTCGATCCGCGCAACGTTGCCGCCTACCTCGGGCTCGCGGCCGTCGCCCGGGCGCAGGGGCTTCCCGGCAAGGCCGCCCGCTTCTACCGCGAGGCCCTCGCGATCGACCCGACCAACATCGCCGCCCTCGAGGGCCAGGCGCACGCCTTCATCGAGCGCGGCGCCCGGGCCCGCGCCGAGGCGAACCTCGAGCGCATCCGCCAGCTCTGCCCGGCCCCCTGCGCAGCGGCCGGGCGGATCCAGTCCGCGCTGGCCGCACCGGCGCCGCGCAGCGAGAGCGTCGTCGAGGCCCGTGCCGAGCCGGCGCCGCGCAAGCCCTGACCGCGTGGACACGATGGAACGGCTGGCGGAACACCATCACCCGCACCCGGGCGAGGCCGGCCTCCGCGATGCCGCGGAAGCGCGGCTCGCGGCCGGCGGGGTTGCCTGGACCGAGCTGCGCGCCCGGGTGTTCGAGAGCCTCGCGAGCGCCGAGCGGCCGGTTTCGGCCTATGACGTGAGCGAGGACGTCTCGCGCCGCATGGGGCGCCGGATTGCGGCGAACAGCGTCTACCGCATCCTCGACCTTTTCGTGGCGAACAACCTCGCCAAGCGCGTCGAGAGCCGGAACGCCTATGTGGCGAACATCCACCCCGACTGTTCCCACGACTGCATCTTCCTTGTGTGCACCCGCTGCGGGCAGATCGACCACCTGGATGACGACCGGCTGGCCGTGGAGATGCGCAGGCACGCCGCAGCGCGGGGGTTCGTACCCGCCCGCTCGGTCCTCGAACTCGAGGGGCTGTGCCATCGCTGCAACGGCTGACGCCCCCGACGCACCCCTCCGGTTTGCAGCTTTTCACCTCCGGTCCGGATGGCTAGACAGGCAACATGACAGCAACGAGCCACGGCGCGGACGCGCCCGGAACCCCAGCCGGTCGCCCCGTGACGCCGCTTCTCGACCAGGTCCGCCTGCCGTCCGACCTCCGGCGCCTTCGCCCCGACCAGCTCCCCCAGCTGGCCGACGAGCTCCGGGCGGAGCTCATCGATGCGGTCAGCGTGACGGGCGGGCACCTCGGGGCAGGGCTCGGCGTGGTCGAGCTGACGGTTGCCCTCCACTATGTCTTCAACACGCCCGAGGACAGGCTGGTGTGGGACGTGGGCCACCAGGCCTACCCGCACAAGATCCTGACCGGCCGGCGCGACCGCATCCGCACGCTGCGCCAGGGCGGCGGCCTGTCCGGCTTCACCAAGCGCTCCGAGAGCGAGTACGACCCCTTCGGGGCGGCCCATTCGTCCACCTCGATTTCCGCCGCGCTCGGCTTTGCCATCGCCAACAAGCTCTCCGGCGCGCCGGGCAAGGCCATCGCGGTCATCGGCGACGGCGCGATGTCGGCGGGCATGGCCTACGAGGCCATGAACAACGCGCGCGAGGCCGGGAACCGGCTGGTGGTGGTGCTGAACGACAACGACATGTCGATCGCGCCTCCGGTTGGCGCGCTTTCGGCCTATCTTGCGCGGATCTATTCGTCGAACACCTTCCTCGAGTTCCGCGATGCGGTGCGGCAGCTGGCGAAGAAGACGCTGCCGCGGCAGCTGAAGGAGCCGGCCCGGCGTGCCGACGAGTTCTTCCGCACGCTCGGCACCGGCGGCACCCTCTTCGAGGAGCTCGGCTTCTACTATGTGGGGCCCATCGACGGGCATGACCTCACCCACCTCGTGCCCATCCTCGAGAACATCCGCGACGCCGCCGAGGGCCCGTGCCTCGTCCACGTCGTGACCAAGAAAGGAAAGGGCTACGCCCCGGCCGAGGCAGCGGCCGACAAGTATCACGGCGTCGTCAAGTTCGACGTGGTGACGGGCAAGCAGCACAAGCCCGCCCCGGGCGGCCCGCCCTCCTACACCTCGGTCTTCGCCAGGGCACTGATTGCCGAGGCGGAGCGGGACCCCACGATCGTCGCCATCACCGCCGCGATGCCGTCGGGCACGGGGGTCGACAAGTTCGCGGAGCGCTTCCCCGACCGCGCGTTCGACGTCGGCATCGCCGAGCAGCACGCCGTCACCTTCGCTGCCGGGCTCGCCGCGCAGGGCATGCGGCCGTTTGCGGCCATCTACTCCACCTTCCTGCAGCGCGCCTACGACCAGGTGGTCCACGACGTCGCCATCCAGAACCTGCCCGTGCGGTTCGCAATCGACCGCGCCGGGCTCGTGGGGGCCGACGGCTCCACCCACGCCGGCTCGTTCGACATCACCTACCTTGCCACTTTGCCCAACTTCGTGGTGATGGCAGCGGCCGACGAGGCCGAGCTCGTCCACATGGTGCACACGGCCGCCCTCCATGACAGCGGGCCCATCGCCTTCCGTTACCCGCGCGGCGAGGGTGTGGGCGTACCGCTTCCCGAGACGCCCCAGCGTCTTGAAATCGGCAAGGGCCGCGTCGTCCGCGAGGGCAAGACGGTGGCAATCCTCTCGCTCGGCACCCGCCTCCACGAGGCGCTGAAGGCCGCCGACGAGCTCGAGGCCCGTGGGCTGTCGACGACGGTTGCCGACATGCGCTTCGCCAAGCCGCTCGACGTCGAACTCATCCGCCGCCTGTGCGCGACGCACGAGGTGGTCGTCACCATCGAGGAAGGCGCAATCGGCGGCTTCGGCGCCCATGTGCTGACGCTCGCCTCCGACGAGGGCTGGGTCGACGCCGGACTCCGGATCCGCACCATGCGGCTTCCCGACGTCTTCCAGGACCATGACAAGCCCGAGCGGCAGTATGCCGAGGCCGGGCTTGACGCCGCCGGCATCGTCCGCACGGTGCTGACCGCGCTCCGCCACAACAACGTCGAGGTCAGCGAGGGCGCTCGGGCCTGAGGCCGTGGGGCAGCGCCTCGAGGGCTGGGGTCGATCTGCCCGGGCCGGCCGTGCAGCGGCAGCCGAGGACGCCCGGGAGTGACGGCGCCGCACCAGCCATGACCCGGCTGCGGGCAGACCAGCTGCTCCTGGCCCGGGGTCTGGTCGAGAGCCGGGCGCGCGCCCAGGCGCTCGTCATGGCGGGTCTGGTCTTCGCCGGTGGCCGGAAGGTCGAGAAGCCCGGCACCATGCTGCCAGCGGAGACGCCGCTCGAGGTGCGCGGGCGCGACCACCCCTGGGTTTCGCGCGGCGGCGTGAAGCTCGCCCACGCCCTCGACCATTTCGGTCTCTCGGCCGAAGGCCTGGTCTGCCTCGACATCGGCGCGTCGACCGGCGGGTTCACCGACGTGCTGCTGAGCCGTGGGGCCGCGCGCGTCTATGCCGTCGACGTCGGCACGGGCCAGCTCGCCTGGAAGCTCCGCACCGATCCGCGAGTCGTGGTGCTGGAACAGGTGAACGCCCGCGAGCTCACCACCGGCCACGTGCCCGAGCCGGTTGACCTCGTCACCTGCGACGCCAGCTTCATTTCGCTTGCGAAGGTGCTCGCGCGCCCGCTCGCCTTCGCACGGCCCGGTGCCCTGCTCGTGGTGCTCGTCAAGCCGCAGTTCGAGGCGGAGCGCCACGAGGTGGGCAAGGGGGGCGTGGTGCGCGACCCGGAGGTCCACGCGCGCATCTGCGAGGCCGCAGCGGCATGGGTGGACTCGCAGGGGTGGCAGCCGCTCGGGCTCGTGCCCTCCCCCATCACCGGGCCGGAGGGCAACGTCGAGTTCCTGCTGGCCGCGCGCAAACGGAAGGAGGCGGCGGAGAGCCCTCCACCGCCTCCTCAACGCATCTAGGGCGGCCGGGGCAAGCCGGCCGCAGCCCGGGCCTCAGCGGGCCGCGAACATGCCCTTCATCGTCTCGCCGGCAAGGGCGATGCGCGAGGACATCGGCTGCGCGATTTCGCCCGCGACCTTCAGCATCGTCTCCGACATCGCCGACCACATGGCGACCGCATGGTCAAAGCGGGTCTTCGCGAACTCGTTCTGAAGCTGGAAGAGTTCGGCCGGCGACTTGGCGGCCGCCATCGACTTCATGGCGGTGGTGGCGTCCTCGAAGCTCTTCTTCGAGTGCTCGACGATCATGTTGGCGAGCGTTTCGAAGCCGGTGGTCGCGGCCTTGGCCGACACCATCATGGCGTCCACATTGCCCTTGGCGAACTCCGACATCTCGCCGACGGTCTTGACGGCGGTGCCCATCATTTCCTGGCCCTTCTCGACCACGGTCTCGAGATTGGCCTTGCCCTGGGCGATCGCATCCGCCGTCACCTTCTCGACGGCAGGGGTGATGGCTTCGAGCGACTTCAGCACGGTCTCGGCATTCATCGTCAGTTCCTTTCGAATCGTCTCGGGGATGGTCGAGGCGAGGTCCGCGCCTTGCGGGGCTGCAGGACGAGGCGATCGCGGGGAGGGGGCCCGCGAACGACGCGGGAACACAGCCCCGCCCGTCCCACCGTTCACTCCTGCAGAGCCAGTCAAGAGCGTCTCCTCCGGCGGCACGGCAATCTGGTGGCGCCCCACCGGGGGCAGAACCAACCCTCTTGCTGCATCGCAGCATAGCGACTCCCGCGGTGCCGGGCAAGGGAAAAATGCTGCGGCCGCGAAGCTGGCGTCAGTGCCCGCCTTCCGCCCTCGCGACGCCGGAGGCCGCGAGCTGCCGATCGATCTCGGCAACAAGCCGGGCGAGGCCGGCCTCGTCACGCGCCTCGGCCCGCGCGACGAGCACGGCCTGGGTGTTCGACGCGCGCAGGAGCCACCAGCCGTCTTCGGTCGTCACCCGCGCGCCGTCGGTTGAATCGACGTCGGCCCCCGCCGCGCGCAGGCGCTCCAAGACCTCCTCGACCACGCGGAACTTGCGATCCTCGCTGCAGGGAAAGCGCAGTTCGGGGGTGTTGACGACGGCCGGCATCGCGTCGCGCAGCGCGGCCAGCGGCTGGCCCAGCGTGCCGATGGCCTCGAGCAGGCGGAGCCCGGCATAGACCGCGTCGTCGAAGCCGTACCAGCGGTGGGCGAAGAAGATGTGCCCCGACATCTCGCCGGCAAGTGGCGCACCGGTCTCGAGCATCTTGGCCTTGATGAGGGAGTGCCCGGTCTTCCACATGATCGGCCGGCCGCCGAGCGCGGCGACGCCGTCGAAAAGGATCCGGCTTGCCTTCACGTCGGCGATGATGGGAGAGCCGGGAAGCTCGCGCAGCAGCGCCGTGGCCAGCACGAGGAGAAGCTGGTCTCCCCAGACCACGCGGCCCTGCGAATCGACCGCACCAATCCGGTCGCCATCGCCATCGAAGGCGAGACCGAGGTCGAGCTGCTCGCGCGCGACGAGTGCCTTCAGATCCGCAAGATTGGCCTCGACCGTCGGGTCGGGGTGGTGGTTGGGAAAATGCCCGTCGACCTCGGCGAAGAGGACGTGGTGCGCGCCCGGAAGCCGGGCGACCAGCCGGCGGACGATCTCGCCGGTTGCGCCGTTGCCGCAATCCCACCCCACTTTCAGCGCCGGCAGGCGCACGTCCTCAAGGAGCCGGGCGACATAGCGGTCGCGCAGGTCCTCGTCGCGCACGGTGCCGGCCCCCGTCTCCCAGTCGCCATCGGCCGCGGCCGCGCCGAGCGCGCGGATGTCCGCACCCCAGAAGGGCCGGTCCTTCAGCGTCATCTTGAAGCCGTTGTAGTCGGGCGGGTTGTGGCTTCCGGTCACCATCACCCCGGCGTCCGCAGGAAGCGCCTTCACGGCATAGTAGAGCATGGGGGTGGGGCCGAGGCCGACGCGGACCACGTCGCAGCCGGAGGCCCGGAGGCCCTCGACAAGCGCCGCCTCGAGCTCGGGCGAGGAGAGCCGCCCGTCGCGGCCCACGGCCACGCGCCTGCCGCCGCCACGGCGGACGACCGAGCCGAAGCTCCGCCCCACCGCCTCGGCATCGGCGGCCGCGAGCGTCTCCCCCACGATGCCGCGGATGTCATACTCGCGCAGGATCGTCGGGGAAAGGCGGTGGCGCTCCATCATGTCGGTCGGTCCTCCGATGGCCGGCGCGCGGCGGCGGCGAGCGCCACGTCGCGGGCCAGGTTGATGCGCCGGGCCAGCTCCTCGGTGCCGCCGGCGTCGGGGTGCACCTGGGCGATGAGGCGGCGATGGGCAAGCCGGATCGCCTCGGCATCCGCTCCGGGGGCAACACCGAGCAGCGCCCGCGCCTCCTCCAGCCGCATCGGCTCGCCCGCCGCCCGGCGCGGGCGGAGCAGGAGCCAAGCGCCGAGCGCCAGCACGGCGAGGAGAAGCAGGAACTTCAGCATGCCGCCCGGCGCGTCTCGGCGGGAAACAGGGCGGCGAGAAGCTCGCGCAGCTCGGCGCGGGCTGCGACATGGCTCATCGACGGCTCGCCGAGATGGGTCAGGTCGAGGAGGGTGAGGCCGCTTGGGAAGAGTTCCCGGTAGATGACGCGCTCGGCAAGCCCCGGCACCACGCGGAACCCCACGCGCGGCGCCAGCTCGAGGAGCGCGTTGCCCACCCGGCGGCGGTTTCGCGCCTCGAGCGTGGACAGCCGGTTGCGGAGCACGACCCAGTCGACCGTGGTGCCGTCGGCACGGGCGCGCGCCTGCCGGGCCTTCCAGACGGTCTCGGCGTAGAAGGAGGGCCGCTCGACGCGGAAGGTCTCGGGATTGACCCGGCCGATGAGGTCGAAGTCGACGAAGCTGTCGTTGATGGGGGTCACCAGCGTGTCGGCGAGCGCGAGCGCGCGCCGGCCCTCCTCCGAATCCCGGCCCGGCGTGTCGAAGACGAGGATGTCGGCACCGCCCTCGGCAACGGCGGCGGCGGGATCCGCCCCGGCCTCGACCACCGCCGCCTCGGGCATGGCAAGCGACAGGCCGTGACGCCGGGCATGGGCCATGCGGTTCTCGATGTAGCGGGCCGAGGTGCGCTGGCGCTGGTCGAGATCGAGCAGGCGCACGCGCTTGCCCTCTGCCGCGAGCGCCACGGCGAGATGCACGGCCACCGTCGACTTGCCGGTGCCCCCCTTCTCGTTGGCAAGCACGATGACCGTCGGGCGCGTTGACATCCTGCCCCCGTTGCGGGTGTTGGGCTCCCTTGGCGCGGCCGTTCGGGATTCGCAATCGCTCCCGCGAGCGGGCGGCGGGGAAGCGGAGGGGGAGGGGAACCGACGGCAAGACGGGAGGAAGGCGGGCGTGACGACATGAGCGGTCTCGAGCTGGTGCGTGACGTGGCCGGGCTGCGCGCCCGCGTGGCGGTGGCGCGGGCGGCCGGGCAGCGGGTCGCGCTCGTGCCGACCATGGGGGCGCTCCACGCCGGGCACCTCTCGCTCGTGGAGCTCGCCCGGCGCCACGCCGGGTTCGTGGTGGCCTCGGTGTTCGTGAACCCGCTGCAGTTCGGCGCCAACGAGGATTTCGGCCGCTACCCGCGCGACGAGGCGGGAGACCGCGCGCAGCTTGCCCGCGCTGGCTGCGACCTCCTCTTCGCCCCCGAGGTGACGACCGTCTACCCCCCCGGCTTTGCCACCCGGGTGGAGGTGGCCGGGCTGTCGGAGCCGTTCGAGGGCGCCGTTCGGCCAGGCCACTTCGGCGGGGTCGCCACCGTCGTCACCAAGCTCCTCGTCATGGCCGCGCCCGATGTCGCGGTCTTCGGCGAGAAGGACTGGCAGCAGCTTGCCGTCATCCGCCGGCTGGTCGCCGACCTCGATCTCCCCGTCGAGATCGTCGCCGGCCCCGTCTGTCGCGATGCCGACGGCCTCGCCCTCTCCTCCCGCAATGCCTATCTCACGGCCGACGAGCGCGCCCGTGCGGCTGCCCTTCCGGCCGCACTTCGGGCTGCAGCCACGGCGCTTGCGGGCGGCGCGCCGGTCGAGCCGACCCTTGGTGCCGCGCGCGCGGCGCTGCTCGAGGCCGGCTTCGCCAGCGTTGACTACATCACCCTCGTCGACCCCGACACGCTTGCCCCGCTCGCCACGCTCGACGGCCCGGCGCGGCTGCTTGCCGCCGCGCGCCTGGGGACGACCCGCCTCCTCGACACGCTCGCCGTGGCGCCAGGAACGCCACCTGCATGACGCCTTCCGCTTCCCTTCCGGTCCCCCCTGCGCCCCTCGCGTCCGAGCCGGGCTCCCCGGCTGCCTTTGCCGAGGCGCTGGCGCGCGCCGAGCGGCACTCCCCCTTCCTGCGCGGCCTCATCCGGCGCGAGGAGGCGCTCGTCGCGCAGCTGCACGCCGGGGATGCGGCCGGCGCGCTGGCCGCGAGCGAAGCCCGCCTTGCCGAGCCGGACGCGGCCCGCGCGCTCCGGCAGGCGCGCGCCGGCGTGGCGCTCGTTGTCGCCGTCGCCGACCTGGCAGGCGCCTGGCCGCTCGAGACCGTCACCGCCGCCCTGTCGGGCTTTGCCGACCGCGCCATCGCGCGGGCGCTCGCGGCCGCCTTCGAGGCCGTCGGCATCCCGGCCGGGGAGGCGCGGGGCCTCACGGTGCTCGGCCTCGGCAAGCTCGGCAGCCGGGAGCTCAACTACTCGTCCGACGTGGACCTCATCGTGCTCCACGACCCGGCCGTCGTGCCGGGCCTGCGGTCTGGCGACCCGGATGACACCGCCGTCCGCATCGTCCGGCGGATGGGCGCGCTGCTTTCGGAGCGGACGGCCGATGGCTATGCGCTGCGCGTCGACCTGCGGCTCCGCCCCGACCCGGACTCGACGCCACCCTCGCTCCGGCTTGCCGCAGCCGAGAGCTACTACCAGAGCGAGGCCCTCACCTGGGAGCGCTCCGCCTTCATCCGGGCGCGTCCGGTGGCGGGCGATCTCGGGATGGGTGCCGCGTTCCTCGCGACCATCGCCCCGTTCGTCTGGCGGCGCAGCCTTGACTACTCGGCGATCGCGGAGATCCGCGACGTCTCGCACCGCATCCGCGACCATTTCGCCGAGCGGCAGGCCTTCGGCCCGGGCTATGACCTGAAGCGGGGGCGCGGCGGCATTCGCGAGGTGGAGTTCTACGCCCAGCTGCACCAGATGATCTTCGGCGGGCGCGAGCCGGCGCTGCGCGCGCCTGCCACGCTCGACGCGCTTGCCGCCCTTGCCGCGGCCGGCCGCATTCCCGAGCCGGCTGCAGCCACCCTGGCCGATGCCTACCGCGCCTTCCGGACGCTGGAGCACCGGCTGCAGATGCTGGCCGACCAGCAGACCCACATGATCCCGAAGGGCGCGGCCGAGCGCGCTGAGGTGGCAGGGCTCATGGGTGAGCCGGGCTGGGCCGCCGTCGCCCGGGCGATCGAGCCCAGGACGCGGGCGGTCGCCCGGCTCTACGACGGGCTTCTGACGACGGGCCACGGCAGGGCGCGCCCGCGCCTGCCCGACGATCCCGAGGACGTCCGCCGCTGGGCGAAGGCCGCGCGCATCTCCGACCCGGAGCTGCTCGTCCAGACCCTCGGCCACTGGCGGAGCAGCCGGCCGCGCTCGCTGCGTGCTCCTGAAGCGCGGAGCGCCTTCGAATCGCTCGCCCCCGCCCTCGTCCGCACCGTCGGCACCGGGCGGAACGGCCGCACCGGTCTCGTCCGGCTCGACCAGTTCATCGCTGCCCTGCCCTCGGGCGTCCAGTTCTGGCGGCTGCTCGAGGCCCACCCGCCGCTTGCCACGCTCCTTGGCCGGCTGCTGACCGAAACGCCGCTTCTCGCCGAGTCGCTCGCCGCCCGGCCCGAGCTGTTCGACGTCGTGATCGACCCGCCGCCGCCGCTTGCCGGCGTGGCAGAAGCCGAGGCCGAGCTGCGGGCCTTCGCCGGCGCGGGCAGGGCCGATCTCGAGACCTGTCTCGACCGCACCCGCCGCTGGACGGCCGAGCGCCGCTTCCGCATCGCCGTCGACATCCTCGAGGGCCGGCGCGACGCGCTGGCTGCGGCGGCCGAGCTCTCCGACATGGCGGAGGCCGCCATCCTGGTGCTCGGCGAGGCGGTGCAGGCGGAGTTCCGGGCGCGGCACGGGGTGGTCCCGGGGCAGGATCTCGTGGTCCTCGCCATGGGCCGGTTCGGCGGGCGGGCGCTCACCGCCCAGTCGGACCTCGATCTCGTGCTCCTCTTCTCCGGCCACCACGAGGCCCGCTCCGACGGGCCCACGCCGCTCGGCGCCAGCACCTACTTCAACCGCCTCGGGCAGCGCCTCATCGGTGCGCTGACGGCGCCGACGGCCTCGGGGCCGCTCTACGAGGTGGACACGCGCCTCCGGCCCTCCGGGTCCCAGGGGCTGCTCGTCGTCAGCATCGACAGCTTCGCGCGCTACCAGGCGGAGGAAGCGGAGATGTGGGAGACGATGGCGCTCACCCGCGCCCGCGCCATCGCCGGGCCACAAGAGGCGCGGGCCTCCGCCCAGGCCGCCATCGACCGGCTTCTCGCGCGCCCGAGGGCACCAGACGCCGTGCGGGCGGGCGCGTTGGCCATGCGGCGGCTCATGGAAGCGCACAAGCCCGCGCGCGGCCCCTGGGACGTGAAGCTCATGAAGGGTGGCCTCGTCGATCTCGAGTTCGTGCTCGCCGCCCGGGCGCTGATCGCCGGCGAGCGGGTGCCGACCGCGCTCGAGGGCGCCGCGCTCCGGCTCGCGCCCGAGCTCGTCGAGCCGCACCGCCTCCTCATGGCGATACTGATGGCGCTGCGCCTCATCCTGCCGGCGAAGACCGCCGCCGAGCCCGATTCGGCCGCGACCGCGCTCCTCGCCCGGACCTGCGGCCGGCGCAGCGTTGCCGACCTCAGGCGCGACGTGGGGGTGGCGAAGGCGGCCATCCTTGCGGCATGGGAAGAGACGTTCGGCCAGAAGCGCTGAACGGTGAGGCGAGCCGCACCCCGCGGCCAAGGAGGACAGATGGCAGACGTTGGCGACAAGGCCCCGCCCTTCACGGTCGAGACCGCGGATGGCCCCGTGAGCCTCGGCGACTTCGCGGGGCGCAAGCTCGTGCTCTACTTCTACCCCAAGGACGACACGCCCGGCTGCACCACGGAGGCGCTCGACTTCACGGCGCTTGCCGACCGCTTCGCGGCGGCCGACACGGTGGTGCTCGGGGTCTCCAAGGACAGCGTGAAGAGCCACGAGCGATTCGCCGCCAAGCACAACCTCGCCATCCGCCTCGGGAGCGACCCCGACGGCGCGGCACTCGAGGCCTATGGCGCGTGGGTGGAAAAGAGCATGTACGGCAAGACCTACATGGGGATCGACCGCTCCACCTTCCTCATCGACCGGAACGGCACGATCGCGGCCGTCTGGCGCAAGGTGAAGGTGAAGGGCCATGCTCAGGAGGTGCTGGCCCGCGCGGAGGCCCTGGCCTGAGCAGCCCCTGCGGGCCGGCGCGCAGAGTGGAAAGCGTTCGGGCGGCCGCGGCGCGGGTGCTCTTGGCGGCCTCGCCGGCGGAGAAGCAGGCGGCGGCCCGTGCCGCGCATGAAGCGGCCGCGGCCGGCCGGCTCGACCACCGGGCCCCCGGGCCGCTTATGCCCGAGCGGCCCGCGCGGCCGGTGCGGCCCGTCCTCCTGCCGCCGTCTGCCATGCCGAAGCGCGGCCGGGCGGGAAGCCCGCGCGCCCGCTTCGCACTCCTCCACGCGCTCGCCCACATCGAGCTCAACGCGATCGACCTTGCCGCCGACATCGCCGGGCGGTTCGGCCACCTGATGCCGCCAGCCTTTGCCGCCGAGTGGCTGCGGATTGCCGCCGAGGAAGCGACTCACTTCGGGCTCCTCCAGGCCCTGCTGGAGGAGAGCGGGGGCAGCTACGGCGACCTGCCGGCGCACGACGGGCTGTGGCAGGCGGCGTCGGCCACGGCGCATGACCTCGCGGCCCGGCTCGCCGTCGTCCCGCAGGTGCTCGAGGCGCGGGGGCTTGATGTGACTCCGGCGATGATTGCCCGCTTCGAGGCGGCGGGAGACGGGCGGGCGGCTGCCGTGCTTGCACGGATTCTGGAGGACGAGGTCGGCCACGTCGCGGCAGGCAATCGCTGGTTCAGACATGTGGTCGGCGAATCGGGTGCCGATCCCGCTGCCCGCTTTCGTGACCTGGTGCGTGCCCATTTCCGCGGCGCCCTGAAGCCGCCCTTCAACGGCTCGGCGCGCGCCGAAGCCGGTCTGGCGACGGACTGGTATCTCCCCCTTTGCCCCCCTCAGCGCCCTCCCGCATGAGGCCGAGGTGACAAGGTTAAGGAGTGTTGCGGCGGCAGCCGCACGTCCTCCCGAGGGTCAGGGAATGCACGAGAAGAGGGCGCGAGCCCCGGGCGAGTGGATGGCGCGACTGACGCAGCGGCTGCCGGAGTGGCAGGTCGAGATCCGCACGGCAGACCGCCATCTCCAGTTGAGGGTCGGAACGGGGACGCAGCTCATGGCACTTTCCTTCGCGGCGCTCGCGGCAGCCTTCGTCGGGCTCGGAGTCACGGGCGCCATTTCCGAGGGGGCCCGAGAGGAGGAGCAGGCCCGCGCCGAAATGGCGCGGATGGCCGCCCAGGTGGAGGCGCTCAAGGCCGACGCCGCCCGGCTCAAGGGGCAGGTCCAGACCACGGCGGAGCGGATCGAGGCCCGGCAGCGTTTTCTCGATGCGCTGCTGACCGGCAAGGCACGCGGGCCAGAGCTTGCCGGCCTGGTGCCACCTGCGGGCCGGGCGCGGCTCACGGGTGCTGCGGCACAGGAGGCAGGCGTGCTTGCTCCGTTCGCGGAGCTCGAGGCGCAGCAGTTCGCGCTGCTCGAGCGCGCGTCGGCCACCGCCGAAAGCCGGCTGAGGGATGCGCAGGCGCTGCTCCGCCGGCTCGGGCTCGACCAGTCGCGCTTCCTGCCCCAGAGCAGCAACCGACTCGGCCTCGGCGGTCCGTTCGTGCCGGCCGGCCCGGCGCTTGCGGGCGGTACCGCCCAGGGCGCCGACCCGCGCTTTGCCGACCTCTACATGAGCTGGCAGCGCGTGGAACTGCTCGAGCAGGCCATGGCCTCGATCCCGGTGTTTGCGCCGGCGGCCAACACGAGCTTCACCTCGGGCTTCGGCTTCCGCTACGATCCCTTCTCGGGACGGGGCGCGATGCACGCGGGGATCGACCTCGCCGGTGCCCATGGCGAGCCGGTCCGCGCCAGTGCCGCGGGGCGCGTGGTCCGCGCCGAACGGTTCGGTGCCTATGGGCTGACGGTTGACGTCGACCACGGGCACGGCATCATGACCCGTTATGCCCACCTCTCCCGCATCGACGTGAGCGTGGGCGAGCGGGTCCGGATGGGCCAGCGCCTCGGCGGCATGGGCTCGACCGGCCGCTCGACAGGCACGCACCTCCACTTCGAGGTCCGCATCGACGGCCAGCCGGTCAACCCGCGGCCGTTCCTCGACTCCGCCCGTTATGTGCTGGCCATGCAGCCGGGCCGCCCCGACGCCGTGGCGACCGCGCAAGCGGCGAACTAGCGGCCCTCTCCGCCCAGCCGGCAGAACGGCAGGGCTGGCGGGCTGATGCACCCGCGGGGTCACGCACCCGACGGCTGATGCGCGTGGCCGCCCTCCCCAGGCCACCCCTGCCGCGGCGGCCTGGCCGCTTCGAGCCCACGGTCAGGCCCGGCCTTGCGCCGGCGCCGCGAGGCCCATCCGCTTCATCTTCTCGACCAGCGTCGTCCGCTTGAGGCCGAGCATCCGGGCCGACTGCGCCACGGTGCCGCCGCTCGCCTCCAGCGCCTGGCGAATGATGGCCGCCTCCGCCTCGGCGAGGAGCGCCTTCAACACGAGCGGCCGGAGCTCCTCCTCCGCGACGAGCGGGAGTGTGGCGGGCTCGCAGCGCCTCAGCCGCGCGGAAGCCAGCGGCTCGGACCCGTGGAGCCACGCCTCCACGCTTCGCCGGCGGGGGCCGAGCAGGCGGCCGATGGTCTCCGTGTCGAGCAGGTGTTCCTCAAACGCGATGGCACGTTCGACGAGGTTGCGAAGCTCCCGGACGTTGCCGGGCCAGCCGTGCCGGGCGAGCGCCGCCGCGCCATCTTCCGTCAGCCGGAGGGACGCGCCCCGCGTGCGCGCGAAGTGGTCGACGAGAAGCGGAATGTCCTCGGCGTGGTGGACGAGCGGCGGCACCTCGAGCGTCACCACGGCAAGCCGCCAGTAGAGGTCGGCGCGGAACCGCCCGTCGGCCACCATGGCCTCGAGGTCGCGGTTGGTGGCCGCGATGATGCGGACGTCGACGGGAACGGGAGCGCGGCCGCCCAGCGGCTCGACTTCCCGGCATTCCAGAACGCGCAGAAGCTTCACCTGAAGCTCGAGCGACAGTTCGCCGATCTCGTCGAGGAGAAGCGTGCCGCCGTTCGCCGCGGCGATGCGGCCGCGGCGTGCGCGCACCGCGCCAGTGTAGGCCCCGGCCTCGGCGCCGAACAGCTCGCTCTCGGCCAGATGCGCAGGGATCGCGCCGCAGTTGACGGCCTCGAACGGGCCGGGGGCGCGAGCCGACATGGCGTGGAGCGCGCGGGCGACATTCTCCTTGCCGGCGCCGGTCGGCCCCGTGACCAGGACCGTTGCGTCCGACCGGGCGAGCTGCCGCACCCGGCTGCGGAGCTCCTGCATGGTGCTGCTGCCGCCCACCAGGAGAGCCGCGAGTGCTGCCTCCGGCTGGTCGGGCTGGACCGGTGCCGGGCGCAGGCGCCGCGGGGCAGGCATGGCCGCCGCATTCTCGCCGGGCCGTGTCCGTTCCGCTCGCTGCCGCATGTGCCTCCTCTCTGTCCCTGCCCCGCCTCTTGACCCGGCCCCGATTCCTGCGCCCACCCGATCCGCCCTCGGCCCGCGCCCGAGCCTCGGCCGCTGCCCGCGTCCGCGCCGCGCCTTCGCGCCCGGGCATCCACCGCCTGCCGTCGTCCCCCCAGGGTCCGGCCCACCGTTGACCCAACGCCGGAAACCGCGCATCTTCGCCGCTGGGGTCGGACCCGCGATTTACCAACATCTGTTCGGAAGGTTGCGGGAATTGCCGCCGGACCGGTGGTGAAGGAGGGTCCGCGCACGTGCGGAAGGCGTGCCGGCGTCCGGAAAACCATCGGTTCGCCAACAGGTTGGACGAGGACCCCATGTCGCTTCCGCTTGCCTCCAAACCGGACCGGATTGACCTCAACCATCTTCCCGTCGTGGGGGTGGTGGGGGAGATCCCGCTTGCCGAGGCGCTCGGGTTCCGGTTCCGCTTCCGCCGGCTCGATGCAGCCCAGCCGCCGGCAGGAGCGAACGTGCTGCTCGTGCAGGCCGAGGCCGTCGACGACGCCACCCTGGCCGCCCTTCAGGCCCCGGCATTCACCGGGGTGCCGCTCCTCGTGCTCGCCGACGCCGACACCGCCGACGCAGCGGGCGCCCTCATGGGCCTTGCGGTCACGGCTTTTCTCGAGCCCTCCTGCAGCCCCGAGGAGCTCGAAGCGGCGATTGCGCGGGCGCTCCGCGCGCCGCAGGCCGGCGTCGCCGACACCCGCACGCCCTTCGACCCGCGGCTCGAACGGCTGCGCGAGGAGGCGGAGCGGATCGCGGCCGCGATCCGGGCCATGGCAGCGGAGCGGGAGGCGGACGCGCCGCGCCCGGTCGACGCCCCGCGGATCCGCGCGCACATCAAGGCCCGCCGGCTGCGTGAGACCTTCTTTCCGCAGGGGCTGTTCGCCGACCCGGCATGGGACATCCTCCTCGATCTCGCGGCCGCCCGGCGCGAGGGCCGCGCCGTCTCGGTCTCCTCGCTCTGCATTGCCGCCGCCGTCCCCACCACCACGGCGCTGCGCTGGATCAAGCACATGGTGGATGATGGCCTGCTCGTCCGCCGGGCGGACCAGGAGGATGCCCGCCGCGCGTTCATCGAGCTTGCGCCCGCCACTGCCGAGACGCTCGACCGCTGCCTCGAGGCCTGCTTCAATCTCCCCGGGCTCTGACGCCCGGCGTTGACCGCCCGACCGAAGGCGCTAAGCCCGCGCCACGGCAACGGAGGTGCGGGTGCGGCAGATCGCGATCATCGGCTCGGGGCCAAGCGGCTTCTATGCCGCCGAAGCGGCGCTCAAGGCGTTCGGCGAGGACGTCGCCGTCGACATCCTTGACCGCCTGCCCACGCCCTACGGCCTCATCCGCGCCGGCGTCGCCCCCGATCACCAGTCGATCAAGGCGGTCTCCCGCCGCTATGAGGCGGTCGCGAAGGACCCTCGGGTCCGCTTCATCGGCAATGTCGAGGTGGGGCGCGACATCGCGCTCGCCGAGCTTCTCGGCTTCTACGATGACGTGGTCCTCGCGGTCGGCGCACCTGAAGACCGCCGGCTCGGCATCCCGGGCGAGGATCTGCCCGGCGTGTTCGGATCGGGCGCCTTCGTGGGCTGGTACAACGGCCACCCCGACTTCGCCGGCCTCGCCCCGCCGCTCGACCGCCCGGGCGTCGCCGTCATCGGCAACGGCAATGTTGCCATCGACTGCGCCCGGGTGCTCGCCAAGACGACCGGCGAACTCGCGGGCAGCGACATCGCCGCCCATGCACTGGCGGCGCTCGAACGCTCGGCAGTGCGTGACGTGCATATCCTCGGCCGCCGCGGCCCCTACCAGGCGAGCTTCACGCTGAAGGAGGTGGGCGAGCTCGGTGAGCTTGCGCGCGCAACCCCGGTGGTGCGCCCGGAGGACCTGCCCGACCCTGCGGGCGACGCCACGCTCGAGACCGGCCAGCGGCGGGTCGTCGAGGTGCTGCGCCGGTTCGCGGCCGCCGGGCCCGACCCGGCCAAGCCGGTGCGCATCCACTTCGCCTTCTTCCACCGCCCTTCGCGCATTCTGGGCTCCGAGCGGGTGGAAGGCATCGAGGTGGCGCTCACCCGGGTGGACGAGGCCGGGAACGCCATCGACACGGGCGAGACCCGCATCATCCCCTGCGGGCTGGTGATTGCCGCGATTGGCTACCGCTCGCTGCCGCTCGAGGGCGCTGCCTTCGACGCGCGCGGCGGCCGCTTCGCCAACGACGACGGGCGGATTGCCGAGCGGCTGTGGTGCGTCGGCTGGGCCAAGCGCGGGCCTTCGGGCACCATCGGCACCAACCGGCCGGATGGCTTTGCCGTCATCGAGCGGATCCGGGCGGAAGGCGCCCCGCCGGCCGGCCGCCCGGGGCGCGCGGGCCTGCTGGCGGTGCTTGCCGAACGGAGGGTGAGGCCGTCGAGCTTCGCCGACTGGGAGGCGATCGATCGCGCCGAGGTGGCCGCTGCCCGGCCCGGCGCTCCGCGGGAGAAGATCGTGGACATTGAGGCCCTTCGGGCGCTCTGCGGAGCGTCCGTCTGAGCCGGGCGCAACGCGCCCCCAGGGGTTGACGCACCCCGCCTCGCCCTCCTATCTCGCCTGACGGTCCGGGGAATAGCTCAGCCTGGTAGAGCACCGTCTTCGGGAGGCGGGGGCCGGAGGTTCGAATCCTCTTTCCCCGACCATCTTTTCCGAGGGCCGCGGCCGGCGCTCCGCCGGTCCGCAGCCCCATCGGCTGCATTGTCCGTCTTGCCGCACAGCGTGCCGGGCAAGCGAAGGCCAAGAGCCTTGCCCTCGCACCGCGATCCGCCTTCCCTCGCGTCCGTGTGCATGCGGCCGGGGCGGCATTCGGCGTCGACCAGGCAGTTTTGCAATGATCGACTGCCACAGGTCCGGTTGCGGGTCTCGATGCCCGATCGGGTACGGGTGAGCCGAGCGCCTGCCGACATTCGGCAAGGCCCGGAGCACGGCATGGCGCCGCCGGGCGAAGACGGCCTGCACCGGGTCAACATCTCCCCCATTTCTCCTTGGGCGTGACGCCGCTGTCGCTCAGGCAGCAACGCCGACCCGCGAAGTTGCGGAACGCGTTCACGGTCGGCCGGAGTGCTCGCGCCACATCGCCGAAGGCAACTTGTCGCCGGCTTGTCGCCGGCCTGTCCCCGGCGCGACCGTGGCGATAGCAGGCGGCTGGACGGAAGGAGAAGCATGGCGGCGCGTTCCTTCGGATCTGACCTCGCGCATCATCTCGGCCAGCGGCAGTCACGCCGGGCCTGGGCGCCTGCGGCGCAGGACAGGATCATCAGCCCGGCGGGCCTTCTCCTCGGGTTTAGCGGCGCAGGAGCAAGCAAGCGGACGCCGCTGATTGCCGGGAGCTCGGCAATCGTCGCGGAAATGCCGACCCCAGGCGAAGCCAAGTGGGCCGAGACGGCAGCGGAGCGGGACGGGCAGATCGCCGCGACTGCCGAGGAGCGGCAGGAACCGAAGGCCGGGCGGGAGGCCGAACGGGCCGAGATCGTTGCCGTCTACGTGGCGAAGGAGCCGGCGCCGGAGCTTGCCGGGGAGGTGGTGGATGGCTGATGCGGCGCTCGCCGCTGAAGGCAGCGCTGGAGCGCGAGCACGGGATCGTGCGGCTGGTGTCGGCGGCGCACGTCGCGACTGCAGGCACCGGCGCGGCGCTCGCCTTCGGGCTGGGCGCCGCCATTGCCTTCCTGCTCGCATGGTATCCGCCGGCGCGGATCGAGCTGCCGCTCATCACTGTCTCGGTGCTGGTGTCGCTGGTGGCGATTTCGGTGGCCGGGGTCCGGGCGGGGGGGGGATCCATGTGAAGCGAACTCTGGTCCGGACGCTGATCGTGGCCGCCTTCACCATCCTCGTCAGCTACACCGTGGGAGACGTGGCGTTCTAGGCTCAGGACTCATTGACCACGCCAGAAGATGACGGTGGCTGCGATGCAGACGGCTGAGAAGAAGGCGTGTGCGCAGCGGTCGTAGCGGATGGGGATGCGGCGACAGGCTTTCAGGCGGCCGAACATGATCTCGATCTTGTGGCGCTGGCGGTAGAGGACGGGGGCATGCGGAATGGCGGTCGTGCGGCTGGATTTGGAAGGGATGCAGGCGGCGGTGCCGCGCTCGGCCAAGGCGTTGCGGAAGCCGTTGCCGACATAGCCCTTGTCGGCGATCGGCTCCCTGGCTGGCGGTAAGGCATTGCGCAGCAACGCAGCGCCCCGGTGACGCTGGCCTGGCCTTCGGTCAGGAGCATGACCAAGGGCCGCCCCTGGCCGACGGTGACAGCATGCAGCCTGGAGTTCGGTCCGCCACAGGTCGCGCCCGATATTTCGGGGAAGAGCCCCTGTTGAACAGACTGGCAGCGGTTCGATGGGCCTTCAGCTGCGTCGCGTCGATCATCAGCCTGTCGGGCTTGCCGGCCCTGGCCGCCAGCTCGGCGAAGATCGAGTTGAACACGCCCAGGCGGCTCCAGCGGATGAACCGGTTGTGTGACAGGTCTTGTGCGGCCCCTGGGCCGGCAGCGCACCCCGCCAGCGCAGGCCGTTCCTGAGCACGAAGACGATCCCGGAGATCACCCGCCGATCATCCACTCGCGGAACCCCATGAGAAAGCGGGAAAAACGGCTCAATGCGCCGCATCTGCGCCTCGCTCAGCAACCACACGCCCGACATCAGCAGCACCTCCCAGATGCCGCCATCGAATCAACGCATCGCCGCCAACACCAGGGATTGAATAGGTGCTGAGCCTAGGAAAGGCGGTCAGGCTTCAACGACATCGAGGCAGCGTTCGACGCGCGCGAACACGTGCGAGAGGCGGCCAATCCCGCTCCGCCCGAAAAATTGCGATCGACCCAGCGGAGACGTCCTATTTGCTTCGTGTCAGAAGCCCCTTGGCCGATACGGTCGATATCCCGGGGATGATGGAAATCTTGGTGCAAATGGGTCTACAGTTCCCTGTTTTCCGGTATAGGGGTTGAAGTTCGCCTCCGATGACCAATTGTTCATCCTGCTGGAATCTGGCGCCGACCTGTAGTGGGGCGCCACATAAGTGCCATCAGACCGGATATACCCACGCACATGCACTGATGACTGCGCAAAGGCTGGAGTCGATGCGAGGAAAACCAGAACTCCGACTACCTTCCGCATAACAAGATCCTCCCGCACAAAATGTAGCGAACCGGAAACGAAGCTGCAAGAAGGGGTGTCGAGAAGTCTGCAGTTGCGGCACGGCATGACCTGGACGCGAGGAGTGTGCGACCCCAAGCAAGGGATGAGCGGCCCCGACACTCGTGAACGTGAGCGGTTCCTGTCAATCAGGGACGCAATCCGGTGCGTGAAGGCGATGCAGGACTGGAAGCGGACGTGGAACGTCTGGCGCTCCAGTTTCCGCCGGGCGCTCGGGATATCGGTATTGGCCGGGTGCAGGGGCGGCTCGCCCCTGCCCGCCGGAGGCGTCATTCCGCCGCGACGCCGGAGAGAAGATCTGCCCCCTGATCCGCGTCGTTGGCGGCGGCGGCGGTCTTGGCAGCCTGGCGGCGGTCGAAGATCTCCCACACTTCCTGCCAGTTCCCGCGCGTGGCCGCCTTCGAATACTCCGTCGCCCGGGTCTCGAAGAAGTTGGCGTGCTCCACACCCGAGAGCAGTGGCTGGAGCCAGGGGAGCGGGTGCTCCTCGATCATGTAGATGGGCGGAAGCCCCAGCTGCTTCAGCCGCCAGTCGGCCGTGAAACGGATGTACTTCTTGATCTCCTTCGGGTGCATGCCGTGGACTGGGCCCATCTCGAAGGCAAGGTCGATGAAGGCGTCCTCGAGGCGCACCGTCTTCTGGCACATGTCGAGGATATCGTCCCTGACTGCCGGCGTCAGGCACTGCCGCTCTGCGCAGAAGGCATGGAACAGGCGGATGATGCCCTCGCAGTGGAGGCTCTCGTCCCGCACCGACCAGGAGACGATCTGGCCCATGCCCTTCATCTTGTTGAAGCGCGGGAAGTTCATGAGCATCGCGAAGCTCGCGAAGAGCTGGAGCCCCTCGGTGAACGCGCCGAACATGGCGAGCGTGCGGGCGATGTCGGCATCGGTCTCGACACCGAAGCTCGCGAGATAGTCGTGCTTGTCCCGCATCTCCTTGTAGTTGAGGAAGGCGGCATACTCGGTCTCGGGCATGCCGATGGTGTCGAGGAGGTGCGAGTAGGCCGCGATGTGGACCGTCTCCATGTTGGAGAAGGCGGTCAGCATCATCTTGATCTCGGTCGGCTTGAACACCCGGCCATAGCGGTCGTGGTAGCAGTCCTGCACCTCGACGTCGGCCTGGGTGAAGAAGCGGAAGATCTGGGTGAGCAGGTTCCGCTCGTGGTCGGTCAGCTTCTGCGCCCAGTCTCGGCAGTCCTCGCCGAGCGGGACTTCCTCGGGCATCCAGTGAATCTGCTGCTGGCGCTTCCAGTACTCGTAGGCCCAGGGGTATTCGAAGGGCTTGTAGGTGCGGCTGGCTTCGAGGAGGGGCATGGGTCACTCCACAGGCGGAGAACAGAGATAGAACGAGGTCGCGCGCCGGGCAAGGGCTTGCCGGAAAGTTTCGGGCACGACGGGTCGGACAGGCTGAGACCCGCCGACGGCCAGGCCGCCGGAGCGGCCCGCCCCGCCGGCCGAACGCTTTGCTACTGGCACGCCAGGCACTCGTCGTACTTGTTGGCGTCGAGCTCGATCCGGCGCGGCTCGGGCGTGTTGTCCGCCTCCACTCCGCCGAAAAGGCCACCCGCTTCCCCGCCGACGAAGCCGGCGCGCTGCACCGACTTGGAGCGGAGATAGTAGAGCGACTTGATGCCCAGCTCCCAGGCGCGGAAGTGGAGCATGAGAAGATCCCACTTCTCGACATCGGCCGGGATGAACAGATTCAGGGACTGCGCCTGGTCAATGTAGGGCGTGCGATCGCCGGCAAGCTCGAGGAGCCAGCGCTGGTCGATCTCGAAGGCGGTACGGAAAACGGCCTTCTCGTCGGCGGTGAGGAAGTCAAGGTGCTGGACCGAGCCGTCATGCTCGAGGATCGAGTTCCACACCGCATCCGAGTTCTTGGCCTTTTCGATGAGCAGCTTCTCGAGATGGGGGTTCCGGATCACGAAGCTGCCCGAGAGCGTCTTGTGGGTGTAGATGTTGGCCGGAATGGGCTCGATGCAGGCCGAGGTGCCGCCGCAGATGATGGAGATGCTGGCGGTCGGCGCGATCGCCATCTTGCACGAGAAGCGCTCCATCACGCCCATCTCCTCGGCGTCCGGGCAGGGCCCGCGCTCGACGGCAAGCAGCATCGAGGCTGCGTCCACCCGCTCGCGGATGTGCCGGAACATCTTCAGGTTCCACGACTTGGCAAGCGCGCTCTCGAACGGGATGCGGCGCGCCTGGAGGAAGCTGTGGAACCCCATGACGCCGAGGCCCACCGAGCGCTCGCGCATGGCGGCATATTTCGCGCGGCGCATCTCGTCGGGCGCGCGGGCGATGTAGTCGGAAAGCACGTTGTCGAGGAAGCGCATGACGTCCTCGAGGAAGCGCGGGTCGGCGTGCCACTGGTCCCAGGTCTCGAGGTTGAGCGAGGAGAGGCAGCAGACGGCGGTGCGGTCGTTCCCCAGATGATCGGGCCCGGTGGGCAGCGTGATCTCGGAGCAGAGGTTGGACGTCGTGACCTTGAGCCCCAGGTCGCGCTGATGCTTCGGCATCGCGCGGTTCACGTGGTCGATGAAGATGATGTAGGGCTCGCCCGTTGCGAGGCGCGTCTCGACCAGCTTCTGGAACAGCGTGCGGGCATCCACCTCGCCGCGCTTCGAGCCATCGCGCGGGGAGACGAGGACGAAGCGCTCGCCCTTCCTGACCGCCTCCATAAAGGCGTCGGTGACGAGAACGCCATGATGGAGGTTCAAGGCCTTGCGGTTGAAGTCCCCGGCGGGCTTGCGGATTTCCAGGAACTCCTCGATCTCGGGGTGGGAGATGTCGAGGTAGACGGCGGCCGAGCCGCGCCGGAGCGAACCCTGCGAGATGGCGAGGGTGAGCGAATCCATCACCCGGACGAAGGGGATGATGCCCGACGTCTTGCCGTTGAGGCCGACCGGCTCGCCGATGCCGCGCACGCGCCCCCAGTAGGTGCCGATCCCTCCGCCCCGCGCTGCCAGCCAGACATTCTCGTTCCAGGTGCCGACGATGCCCTCGAGGCTGTCGTCGACCGAGTTCAGGTAGCAGGAGATGGGCAGCCCGCGCCCGGTGCCGCCGTTGGAAAGCACGGGCGTTGCCGGCATGAACCAGAGCTTCGAGATATAGTCGTAGAGGCGCTGGGCATGCGCGGCATCGTCGGCATAGGCCGCGGCCACGCGGGCGAAGATGTCCTGGCAACCCTCCCCGGGCAGGAGGTAGCGGTCCTTCAGCGTCTCCTTGCCGAAGGCGGTCAAGAGATTGTCGCGGTCGGGATCGATCTTCACCGGAAAGCGCGGCGCATGGACGGCGCGCGAGGCCGACTCGGGCATCGGCACGGCTGCAGACGTGGTCTCGGTACGTGCGAACTCCATGCTCTTCCCTGCCTTCTCCCCTCGGGCCCTCGCGGGCTCCATGAAACTCCAGTGCTTACCAGACCGGCACCCCCTCCACCAGCCCCGGATGCCCGTGCACCCACTTTCGGACACAAGAGATAGAGGCCACAGGCGCCAGCAACAACAAGGGATAGTGCCAGACCGGCACCAAGACGCAAGCGGCAACTGCACCCCTTCCGGCCCGCCGCGTGCAGCAGTCAGGCGCAGACCCCTCGCGGTTCAAAGCGTAAGCGCTGCGCGCTCACATGCGGGCGCACCGGAGGGTCGCGGTGCCGCAGGCTTTCGTCGCGCGCAGCACGCAGGCCCCCGCCTTCGCGGAACGGGAGGCGCGTGAACGGCTTGGGCGCGTGCGCTGCGACCTCGTGCCGGGGCAGGTCTCCTCGGCCCACGCGGCCGACTCGGCGCCGCCGCTGCCCGAGAGGCGCTGGGAGAAGCAACCGGCGTCCGCCGCGGCCTTGCGCGACCGGCCCCCCGCGCTAACGGAGCGGCCACCAGTCCGGAGACAGGCCATGGCCCTCATTCGTGCCGAAGACGTGATCGAGAGCGTGCGCGCCGCGCTCCAGCACATCAGCTTCTACCACCCCGTCGACTACATCGAGGCGCTCGCCGCAGCCTATGCAGCGGAGGAGAGCCCGGCGGCGAAGGATGCGATCGCCCAGATCCTCGCGAACAGCCGCCTGTCGGCCGAGGGGCACCGGCCGATCTGCCAAGACACGGGCATCGTCGTCTGCTTCGCCAAGGTCGGCATGGACGTGCGCTGGGAGGGGGGCATGACCCTCCAGCAGATGGTCGACGAAGGGGTCCGCCGCGCCTACCGCGACCCGGACAACCCGCTGCGCGCGTCGGTCGTGGCCGACCCGGCCTTCGCCCGCGTCAACACCCGCGACAACACGCCGGCCGTGCTCCATGTCGAGCTCGTGGAGGGGGGAGAGCTCGAGCTCGTGCTTGCCGCCAAGGGCGGGGGCTCGGAGAACAAGGCGAAGTTCGTGATGCTGAACCCGTCGGACTCGATTCCCGACTGGGTCGAGCGGACGGTGCCGACCATGGGCGCGGGCTGGTGCCCGCCCGGCATGCTCGGCATCGGCATCGGCGGGACGCCGGAGAAGGCGCTCCTGCTGGCGAAGGAGGCGCTGATGGCGCCCATCGACATGGCGCAGCTGAAGGCCCGGGGGCCGGCGAACCGGATCGAGGAGCTGCGGATCGAGATCTTCGACCGGGTCAACGCGCTTGGCATCGGCGCCCAGGGTCTCGGCGGGCTTTCGACGATTCTGGATGTCAAGATCCTCGACTATCCCACGCACGCAGCGTCGAAACCGGTGGGCATGATCCCCAACTGCGCGGCCACGCGCCACGCCCATGTCCACCTCGACGGCTCGGGGCCCGCCTATCTGCCGCTGCCGGATCTCGCGCGCTGGCCGAAGGTGGACTGGGCGCCTTCCCCCGAAGCCCGGCGGGTCAACCTTGATACGCTCACGAAGGCGGAGGTGGCGAGCTGGCAGCCGGGCGAGCGTCTGCTGCTTACGGGAAAGATGCTGACCGGGCGCGACGCCGCCCACAAGCGGATTGCCGACATGCTGGCGAGGGGCGAACCGCTGCCCGTCTCGTTCGCGGGCCGGGTCATCTACTATGTGGGGCCGGTCGACCCGGTCAGGGACGAGGTGGTGGGCCCGGCCGGGCCGACAACAGCCACCCGCATGGACAAGTTCACGAAGCTGATGCTGGACCAGGGCCTGCTTGCCATGGTGGGCAAGGCCGAGCGCGGGCCGGAGGCGATCGCCGCCATCCGCAAGGCGGGCGCGGCCTACATGATCGCGGTGGGGGGGGCAGCCTATCTCGTCGCCCGGGCGATCCGGAGCGCGCGGGTGGTGGCCTTCGAGGACCTCGGCATGGAGGCCATCTACGAGTTCGAGGTGAGGGACATGCCGGTGACGGTGGCCGTTGATGCGCGCGGCGTCAGCGTGCACCAGAGCGGCCCCGAGGAATGGCGGCGGCGGATCGCCGAGCGCGCGCGGGAGATGGCGTGAGGCGCGGGGCTGCCCCGCCGCGCGGTCAGTCGTCGGCTGCCCGGGGCCCGGGAGCGGCCGGACGCTCTCCGGTCCGGCTGATGATGTGCCAGTTCTCCAGGCCATCGTAGACGCGGGTGATGGCCTCGAGGTAGCGGATGTCCACCGGACGCCTGCGGTCCTGATAGTCGATGGTTGCCCACAGGGGATTGATGGTCGGGCAGCAGCGGCGCCCGCCGGCCGGTTGACAGGGAATGACGTTCGTGTTCTGTTCTTCCTGCCACGGGAGAAGGATGATGCTCGAATTCTACACCAACCCGCAGTCGCGCGGGACGACGGTGAGGTGGATGCTCGAGGAAGTCGGCTGCCCCTACGAGGTGGTGCCGCTGGCCTATGGGCCGGCGATGAAGGCGGCCGACTATCTGGCGATCAACCCGATGGGAAAGGTGCCGGCGATCGTGCACGAGGGGCCGGCGGGCCGGCAGGTGGTGACGGAATGCGCGGCAATCTGCGCCTGGCTGGCCGACGCCTTTCCCGGGGCGGGGCTGGCACCGCCGCCGGCCGAGCGGGGGAGCTATTATCGCTGGCTGTTCTTTGCTGCCGGGCCGGTCGAGGCAACGATGATGAACGGGCACCTGGGTGTCCGGCTTTCGCCCGAGCAGCAGGCGATGGCGGGCTATGGCAGCCGCGAAGCCGTGGTTGCAGCGCTGCGGGAAGCCGTTCCGCGAGGTGACGGCTGGATTGCCGGGGCAGCCTTTTCCGCGGCCGATGTGTATGCGGGCGGTATGGTGGACTGGGGCCTGGCCTTTGGAATGCTGCCCGAGGAGCCGGATTTCCTCGCCTATCGCGACAGGCTGACCAGCCGGCCCGCCTTCCAGCGCGCCCATGCGCTGGATCTGGAGCTTCAGGCGGCAATGGAGGGGTGAGGCGGGGCGCGGTGCCCGCACGCCCTTGCCCCGGAGACGGCCCGGCTGGCCGTTCACGGACCTGTAACGGCCAGATGGGAGATTTCGGCCATGCTGGGCCTGCTGCTCATCGGCCTCCTGGCGGAAACGGGCGCGGGACCGGCACGCCCGTGCCCGGCCCCGGTCGCGGCGCACCTTGCAGCCGAGGCAGCGATCCCGTTCGAGCTGAACGACGGACGGCGCATCCTGCTTTCCGGCACCCTGAACGGAGCGGCGGTCATGCTGCTGCTCGACAGTGGGGCCGAGGCTAGCGTGGTGGACGCGGGCGTGGCGCGCCGGCTCGCCCTTCCTGCCGAAGGCACGGAAGTGGCGCGCGGGGCGGTCACCTCGAGCGAAGTCACGCGGCACCCCGGCGCGCTGCTCGGGATCGGCGCGGCGACGCTTGCCGGCGTGACCCTGTACGCGGCCGACCTGGCGCCCCTTTCGGCGGCCGCCGGAAAGCCGGTGGACCTGATCCTCGGGACCGAGCTGTTCCAGAGCTTCGCGGTTGACCTCGACTTCGCGGAACAGCTGCTGCGCCTGACGCCGGCTGCGACCTTCGTGGCGCCGGCAGGGATGCCTTCGGTGCCGCTGGTGCCAACCGCGGACGGCATCCGGGCCGTGCCGCTGGGGATCGAGGGCCGGACGACAATCCTTGCCACCTTCGACACCGGATCGACTGCGCCGGTTGCCCTGCGGCCGGAGGCGTGGCGGCGGCTGGGACTGGACCGTGACCGGCCCTCCCGGCCGACTCCGGCCGCGGGGGTCGGCGGCACGCAGGACGCGCGTGTCGTGCGCCTGCGGGAGGTTGCCGTCGGCCCCATTGTCATGCACGACGTGCCGGCAATGCTGCTGCCCGACCGGCCGGACGGGACGCGCGACGCGGCGGATGCGAACGTCGGCCTGCCGCTCTTCACGCGGGCGCGCGTCATCGTCGATTTCTGCGGCGAGAGGCTGTTCCTGAGGCCGTAGGCGGCTGCGGCCGGCGACGCGCTGCCCCGCAGTCTCGCCGGCGGCCGCGATTGTTTCCGGATTGACGAGTTTTCACACATTTCTCGCTCATGCGGAGAAGTGAGGGCCTCCGCTCGCGCGATTGACCAGTGCTGAGAAAGAGCGGGCTGAAATGTGGCATGGGCGGGAGGTGTAGGACAGGCCGGAGGCGCACGGCGTCAGCGCGGAGCGCTGATCGCCGAGACGCCGCAGGCCCGGCCGGCGGGTCGGCCAAAGGCCGAACCCGACCGACGGCGCGGCTTGGCCGCGCCCTTCCCTTCTGCTCATTTTTTGCAAAGGACGAAGCGGATTCGGCGGCCTTGCCGCCGGCCGCGGCTTCATCACCAAACTCTGACCCGCCAGAGAATGCGTCTGAAAGAAAGAGCCGAGCCGCTTAACGGCGGCCTCCCGGCAACTATCTCCAGTTTATTCCGTGTTCTGAACATAAGTCTTTCTGGAACTTCACCTGAAGCTCATCGCAAACCAGATTTGCACCAGCCTCAAAGTCCCTTTCTATGTACGGGGGATGTCCCGGCCGAAAGGTCTTAGGATAATGTTGCGACATGAGACCGTTATCAATAATACGACCATCTAATTCTGCATTTCTAGCATGCCTTACCAATTCCGATTCGCCACATCCTGAACAAAAAAAGATTGAGCACAATGAGAATATTCTAGCAAGATCTGCTTGCATAAGACATCCTCTGAACCGAAGAATCAGATCTTTTCTACTGATCTATCTGCCACATGGCATAGCGTTGGGCAAGTACGGCAGGAGGCCAGTGACTCGACTGCCCAACAATTGTTGCCGCTCTGTGAGGCGGCCTGGGCCTCCACCTTCATGACGATCAGTCAAACTCGTACCTCTGCACTGGATCGGGCCCCGTACGCTCGGCGGCGAGGCCGCGCGGCGTGGCCTGCCCCGCCGGCTGGAGGCTCCGCGAGTCTCCGGGCCAGTGCTCTCGAGCTCGCCGCAGCCGCTACGCCTCGCCCATCCTCAGTGCGGCGATGAAGGCTTCCTGGGGGATGTCGACGCTGCCGTACTGGCGCATGCGCTTCTTCCCTTCCTTCTGCTTTTCGAGGAGCTTGCGCTTTCTTGTGATGTCGCCGCCGCAGCATTTGGCGGTCACGTCCTTGCGGAGGGCGGCGATCGTCTCGCGGGTGATGATGCGGCCGCCGATGGCGGCCTAGGTCGGGATCCGGAAGAGATGGCGGGGATGAGATCCTTCACCCGTTCGCGCATGTGGCGTGGTTCAGGCGGCTTTCAGGGGCAGGGCGATGGCTTCCACGCTGGCGAGATCGAGGCGGCCTGAGGCATGATCGATATCGAAGCCGATGATGTTGCCGGCATCGTCGAAATCGGCGTTCAGGCCGTCAGCGAGTTCGCGGGTGTCGAGCGCGGGGGCTTTGCGCAGCTCGATATAGAGGCTGTCGGTTTCGGGGTAGTAGTGGAGCTTCATGGCTGTTCGTCCCGATAACTGCGGTCGATGAAGGCGTTGTGCAGGGTGCTGCCATCCTCGAGCGTCACGACCCGCAGGATGCGCTTTTCGGTTTCGCCGGGCAAGATCACGGCGCCCCAAAAGCGCACGCGGCCGTCAGGTTGGACGCTGCGGCGGAGCGGCTGCGCGACGACGGCGCGGCAGAGTTCGACGGTGAGATAGGGGCGGCGCGCGAGGATCTGTTCGGTGAAATAGCGCGTTTGGGTCATCACCCCTCACCCATCATCCCCCATCCTCAGCGCGGCGATGAAGGCTTCCTGGGGGATATCCACGCTGCCGTACTGGCGCATGCGCTTCTTCCCTTCCTTCTGCTTTTCGAGGAGCTTGCGCTTTCTGGTGATGTCGCCGCCGTAGCACTTCGCCGTCACGTCCTTCCGCAGCGCGGCGATCGTCTCGCGGGCGATGATCCGGCCGCCGATGGCGGCCTGGATGGGGATCTTGAACAGGTGGCGGGGGATGAGATCCTTCAGCCGCTCGCACATGTGGCGGCCGCGGGCTTCAGCCGCGTCGCGGTGGACGATCATCGAGAGCGCATCGACCGTCTCGCCGTTGACCAGGATCGACATCTTCACGAGATCGCCTTCGCGGTGGCCGATCTGGTGATAGTCGAAACTCGCGTAGCCGCGGGAAACCGACTTCAGCCGGTCATAGAAGTCGAACACCACTTCGTTGAGCGGAAGCTCATAGACCAGCATGGCGCGGTTGCCCACGTACGTCATCTGCTTCTGGATTCCGCGCCGGTCCTGGCAGAGCTTGAGGATCGGGCCGAGATAGGCATCGGGGACGTAGATGGTCGCCTCGATCCACGGCTCCTCGATGTGGGCGATGCGAACCGGATCGGGCATGTCGGCGGGGTTGTGGAGCTCCTTCACCGTACCGTCCGTCAGGTGCACCTTGTAGACAACGGAGGGGGCGGTCGTGATGAGGTCGAGATCATACTCGCGCGACAGGCGCTCCTGGATGATCTCGAGGTGAAGGAGGCCCAGGAAGCCGCAGCGGAAGCCAAAGCCGAGCGCCGCACTCGTCTCCATCTCGAAGGTGAAGCTTGCGTCATTGAGGCGGAGCTTCTGGATCGAGTCCCGAAGCTTCTCGAAGTCCGCTGCATCCACCGGGAAGAGGCCGCAGAAGACGACCGGCTGGACTTCGCGAAAACCGGGGAGCGGTTCGTTGGCCGGGCGCTTCGCATCCGTGATGGTGTCCCCCACCCGGGCTTCGGCCACTTCCTTGATCTGGGCAGTGAGGAAGCCGACCTCGCCCGGGCCGAGCTCGGCGAGCTGCTCGATCCGCGGGCGGAAGGCCCCGACCCGGTCCACGACGTGGGTGGTGCCCGAGGCCATGAACCTGATCTGCATGCCCTTGCGGACCACCCCGTCCATCACCCGGACGAGGACGACGACGCCGAGATAGGGGTCGTACCAGCTGTCGACGAGGAGGGCCTTCAGGGGCGCATCGCGGTCCCCCTTCGGCGGCGGAATCCGGGTGACGACGGCCTCGAGGACGTCGTCGATGCCCTGGCCGGTCTTGGCGCTGGCGAGGATGGCGCCCGAGGCATCGAGCCCGATGATCTCCTCGATCTCGGCCTTGACCTTCTCGGGGTCGGCCGAGGGCAGGTCGATCTTGTTGATGACGGGGACGATCTCGTGGTCGTGCTCGATCGACTGGTAGACGTTGGCAAGCGTCTGCGCCTCCACCCCCTGGGCTGCGTCGACGACGAGGAGCGCGCCCTCGCAGGCGGCAAGCGAGCGGCTCACCTCGTAGGCGAAGTCCACGTGGCCGGGCGTGTCCATGAGGTTGAGGACATAGGCCTGCCCATCCCTTGCAGTGTAGTCGAGCCGCACCGTCTGCGCCTTGATCGTGATGCCGCGCTCGCGCTCGATGTCCATGCTGTCGAGCACCTGCTCGGTCATCTCGCGCTCGGAAAGCCCGCCGCAGCGCTGGATGAGGCGATCGGCAAGGGTCGACTTGCCGTGGTCGATGTGGGCGATGATCGAGAAGTTGCGGATGTGCGACGGATCGACCGCGGGAAGGCTCGCCATGGGCGCGCCTTGGCAGGGGGCCGCCGCTTCCGCAAGCGAGGGCGATGGTCGCGGGGGGCCGGGGAGCGGATGCCGACGAGGCCCGGTCGCCCGGGCAGTTCAGCCCTGGTTCCAGCTGCGCGCCGCCTCCAGCGCCTTGGCGGCATACATGACGCTCGGGCCCGCCCCCATGTAGACGGCCATGCCGAGCGTCTCGGCGATCTCGGCCTCGGTAGCGCCGGCCTTGACCGCCGCACGCGTGTGGTACGCGATGCACGGATCGCAGCGGACGGCGACGGAAATGCCGAGCGCGACGAGCTCTTTCGTCCTGGTGTCGAGCGCTGCCGGGCCGGTGGCGGCCTTCGCCATGTCGGCAAAGGCCTTCATCACCTCGCCCTGAAGCCCCCGGAGCTCCCGGGTGAGCCCGTTCATCTCGGTCACCATCTGCTGCCAGTCGGTCATTGCCCCTCTCCTCTTGCGAAGGCCTCGATGTGGGCGGCAGGAAGCATGCCCGAAACGCGGTTCGTCTCCCGGCCGCCGGCGAACCGCACGACCGTCGGCACCGAGCGGATCCCCAGGCGCGACGCCAGCGCAGGGGCCTGGTCAATGTCGACCTTGGCGAGGCGTACCTTCCCTGAAAGGCGCCGGCAGGCCTCTTTGAAGGCCGGCGCCATCGCCCGGCACGGCCCGCACCACGGAGCCCAGAAATCGACGACAACGGGCAGGCCGGAGCGCGCGACGAAGGGCTCGAAGCCCGCCTCGTCGAGGGCGACCGGCTCGGTGGGCCACAGCGGCGCCCCGCAGCGCCCGCACTTCCCGCCCTCGGCCAGGCGTGCTCGCGGCACCCGGTTCATGGCCCCGCATGCCGCGCAGGGAAGGAGGACGGCGTCAGTCACGGCGCGCTCCGCGAGCCGTCGGGGGCGGAGGGGACAGGGACCACGCGCATGGCTTCCTCCCGACACGTCTGACCGGACCCTAGCGCGCCAGGCGGTGTCCGCAAGGGCGACCGAGTCTAGCGAAGGCCGAGCGCCGCCTTCACGTCGCGCCAGTCGATGAGCTTGTAGTTCTGCTGCTTTTCGTCGCTGTCGCAGACTTCGGATGCGGGGTCGCTGGCGGCCGGGCTGTCGCAATGGTCGTGGACAGCGATGGCCCCTTGCGGGAAGGGGCCGATGGGGCCGGACCAGGCGTCGAGCCCGTCGGTCTGGGTGACCGGGTCGATGGCGCCCCCGCCGATGCGGAACCGCCCGACATAGCGGTCGGCACCTGGGGCAAGCTCCCACACGGCGTAGGCGCTGTCCCCTTGCGAGGAGGCGACGAGGAAGGTGCGGCCGGCATCGCGCATGAGGGTGAGGCCCTCGACATCGGCGACGAGCCGGGTGCCGTCGACGGGGGCGAGGAGCACGGGCGACGCTTCCGGGTAGGCAAGCGACAGGCGCCAGATGCCGACATCCTCCTCGCCGACGAGGAGGGTGCCGGTCGCGTCATCGACAACGCAGCCCTCGGTCTGCGAGCCGAGCTTCCAGCGGTGGGCGAGCGCCATGCCCGGGCCCGACCGGCCGTCGGTGACGCGGAAGGCAAGCACCTCGCCCTCCTTGCTGTTGGGAATGAGGAAGGTCTCGCCGGCCCATTGCCCCATGCAGAAGCCGTAGGGCTCGCCGAAGGTGCTGGGCGTTGCGAGGAAGCCGGCCAGCGTGAGGCGGAGCGCGGCCGGATCGAGCGTCCAGAGGGCAATGCCGAAGCGGTCGCGCTCGGCCGCAGCGACGAGGATGCGCGGGACGCCGCCGAGCATCACGCCGGAGCGCAGATCGACGTTGTTCAAGGGGCCTGCGGGGAAGAACTGGAGCATCCGCCCGTCAAGCGCGTGGACATAGAGGCCCTTCGACTTGTCGGTGCCGATGAGGAGCGCGCGGGACGGATCTTCCAGGTCGGCCCAGAGCACGGGGTCGTCGGCGTCAACGGCCGGATTGTCGGGCACGAAGGTTTCGGCGCGCGCCGGAACCGCGCGCGTGGCCGGCGGGCCCTTGGCCTCCTCGAACCGTTCGGCCGCATCGCGCCGGTCGGGCCCGCAGGCGGCAAGAAGGCAGACGACGAGAACGGTGGGCAGGAGGGTGCGGTTCATCGGGGCCTCGCGGTGCAGGGGAAGCCGTCGGCATTGCGGCCGGCGGCGCAGCGGCGGGTGGCAGGCAGACCGGCCGCCTCGACGAGGCGGTTGGTGCCGTCGCGCTGGCGCACGAGGTCGAAGCCATCGTAGAGCCGGCCGTCGGCGGTGAAGCTGCGGACCTGGAGGCGCGCCGGGGTCACGTCGACGGTCTGGAACAGCATCGTGTCCTCGGCGACGCGGTCGGGCTGGGTGTCGGCACGATCGTTCAGGCCATACATCTTCGAGCCCGTGACCGAGACCATGTAGACCGGCCCCTGCGCCCGGCCGGTACGGCGGGCGGCAACCGAGGCCGCCTTCCCTTCCGCCGAGGTCAGGCGGGAATAGCAGTGGTCGTGGCCCTGGAGGACGAGGTCGACGCGGAAGCGCTCGAAGAGCGGCACCCAGGCCGCACCGAGGCGCGGCGTGTCGCGGGGCCTCGCGCAGGTGAAGATGGGCTGGTGGACGACGACGACGGTCCAGTCGGCCTTGGGCCGGCGGAGCTGGAGCTCGAGCCAGGCGGTCTGGGCGTCGAGCGTGTCGAGATCGAGCGCGGAGGTGCCGTCGAGAACGAGGAAGCGGACGCCCTGCCAGTCGACCGCGTAGGTCGTCGCCCTGGCGCCGAGGGCGCCGTTCGCTGGCACCGGAAACATGAGCGGCCAATGGGGCCCGAGCACGCGCGTCTCGCGGCCGTCGGGGCCGGTGCGGTCCATATATTCGTGGTTGCCGGCGGCCGGGAGCTGGGGGATCGCAGCCAGCGCCCAGCCGAAGGCGGCGGCCCATTCGCCCCACTCATCATCGGTGACCTTCGTCTCGCGGCCGTTCACGAGGTCGCCGGCGTGGACGATGAGCGCCGGATCGCCGCCCTGGAGGAGGGCGCGGCGCACCGCGAGCGAGCCCAGCGCCAGGATGTCGGTCTGGAGGTCGCCCAGATAGAGGAATCGGAAGGGCCGCGACGGGGTGGCGGGCGCGGCTGCAGTCGTGAACTGGTGCCATTCCGACCAGCCGGCGCTCCCCTTCGCGCGCCAGGCGTAGCGGGTGGCGGGCGCAAGGCCTTCGAGGCGGACCTGGTGGTGGCGGGCCGGGCCATTCTCGCTGATGGTGGCCGTCGAGGCGCCCGCGACCCGCCGGGCGGAGAGGCCGAAGTTGGGAGCAGGCTTCAGTTCGACCAGTTCGACGAGGGTTTCGGCCTGGGCGGCATCGGTGCGGAAGCTGACCGCCATCTCGCGCGACGGGTCGGCGCCGGGAAGGAGGAGGAGCCGGTCAGGGAGACCGGTGGCGCGGAACGGGGTGCCGGGGGCCGCAGGCGCGCCGGCGGGCCCGCGGAGATCGAGCGGAGCCTCGGCCTGCACGGGGGCGGCAAGGGCCAACAGGAGGATGGCAAGAGGCGGAAGCCGATACACGCACTGCCGCTAGGACGGGGACATGTCAGACTTGTGGCAGGCCTGTTGCCGGAACGCCACGCTCCGCCCCCAATCCGGCGCTGTCATCGTGGCGTCACCTGCCCGTCACGGAAGCGTCTCCGGCGCCGTCGATGCGCGCCCCTGCACCAGCTTTGGCGAAAGGGGTTCGCATGGGTCACGCTCGGTTTCTCGGCGCGGTGGCGCCGCTCGCGCTGCTTCTCGCAGGCGCGCCCGCGCACGCGCAGCAACCGGCCGGGCCAGCGGCGGAGCCGGACCCTGCGGAACGGCCGCGCGTCGAGGCGGACGACATCGTCGTCGTCGGCTCGCGGCCGATCGCCGAATCCGAGGAAGCGGCGCTCCGCTTCCAGCGCGAATCGATCAGCCTGGTCTCGGTGGTGGCCGCAGACGCCATCGGCCGCCTGCCGGACCAGAACGTTGCCCAGGCCATCAGCCGGCTGCCCGGGGTCGGCATCCAGCGCGACCAGGGCCAGGCGCGCTACGTCAACATCCGCGGACTTCCGCTCAACTGGACGACGCTCGCGTTCGACGGGATCCAGATCGTAAGCCCCGAGGGCCGCGACGCGCGGTTCGACTCCATCCCTTCGGCGCTCGCCTCGAAGATCGTGGTGGAGAAGGCCATCACGCCCGAGCTCTCCGGCGAGACGATTGCCGGCAACATCAACATCATCACCCGCTCGGCCTTCGACTACAAGGACAGCCATGTCGCCGCGCGCGGGGGCGTGGGCTACATCGACCTTGGCGGCGGGGTCGAGATCGAGGGCTCGCTGGTGGCGTCGAAGCGCTGGAGAACCGGCATCGGCGACCTCGGGGTCCTCTTCTCCGGCAGCTACTACAGCCGCGAGATGCGGACCGACAATTTCGAGATCGACTGGGAAGTGGTGGACCAGGACAAGCGGCCCGGCGGCAGCGAGCGGGTCTGGCCGCGCGAGATCGAGAACAAGTTCTACCGGCTGACGCGCCGCAACTGGTCGCTCTCCGGCCGGCTCGACTGGTCCCCTTCGGAAGGGCACCGGCTGTTCGGAACCTCCATCTACACCATCTTCATGGACGATGAGTATCGGGACAATTACCGGCTCGACACCGACGACCAGCAGAACTCGGCCGCGACCGTCGCGGCGCTCGCCCAGCCCTGCGCCGGGCCCATCCCCCAGCCGCTGCCCCCCTTCACGACGGGCTATGCCGACGTCTGCATCGGCAACACGCCATTCGTCGGCACCATCTTCGGCATCGACTATGACGCGCGGTTCCGCGAGACGGCCTACCGCCAGTCGGTCTTCACCAACACGATCGGCGGCGATCATGACTTCGACGGCTGGCGGCTCTCGTGGCGCGGCAACTACACCCGCTCGAAGGATGACCGCTCGCAGCCCTTCCTCTTGACCTACGTCCAGCCAGGGTTCGGCACCAATGGCACCGGGGCCGTCAACCGCACCACCGTCGACTACGACCTCTCCGACCGGAAGGTCCAGCGGTTCCAGATCTTCCGAACGCTCCGAAGCCCGACCGGGGTGCTCTCGAAAGGCGAGCGGGTGATGCGCTTCGACATGCTGCCGCACAACCTCTCGTCCATCACCTCGCTCGATGCCGTCGACACGACCAACGCGTGGACCGGGCGCGTCACGCTGGCCCACGACACGCAGGTCCTCGGCAACACCGAGTTCCGCGTCGGCCTCCAGTTCGACCGGCGCACCAAGGAGGCCGTCGAGAACCAGCTCGCCCTTTCCGGCACGGCCAACCTGACCGCAGCGGGCATCCCGCTCTCCTTGAACGACCTCCTCGGCCTCGGCGAGCAGTACCGGGGCAAGCTGCCGCTCGGCTACACCTTCAACCACTTCAACGAGGCGACGGCCAGCGACTTCCTGCGCCGGGCGCAGGCACGGGCCAGCTACAACCCGCTCCGTGCCAACAGCTACCGGGTCACGGAGGAGGTCTGGTCGGGCTGGGCCATGGCCATTACCCGGCCGGAGTGGGGCTCGATCGTCTACGGCGCGCGCGTCGAGAAGATCACCAACACCGGCGAGGCCTTCGCCCAGATCGGCGGCAGCTTCCAGCCCACCGCGTCCCGCTCGTCCGACACCAACGTCTTCCCGAGCGTCCACGTCAACTGGGACATCGACGAGGCGAGAAAGGCCCGCCTCTCCTTCACGACCGGCGCGGCCCGCCCCGACTATACGGTGCTGCGGCCGAGCTTCGTCGTGAACGATGCCAACGAGATCATCACTGGCGGCAACCCCTTTGCCCGCCCCGAGAAGAGCTGGGGGCTCGACGCCTATCTCGAATGGTATCTGCTGCCGCGCGGCCTCGTCTCGGCCGGCGTCTTCTACAAGAACACGAAGGACACGCTGTTCGAGGAGACGACCGTGTTCGGCTCCGACATCATCAACAGCCTGCCGCCGCCGCGTGACCGCTCGGGCTACGTCTTCACCACCACGGTCAATGGCGGCAAGGGCTGGCTCGTCGGCTTCGAGGGGAACTTCCAGGCGCAGCTGTCTAACTTCGTGGGCGACGAGCCCTGGTGGTCGGGCTTCGGCATCCAGACCAACGTGACGGTGGTGACCAGCCGGGCCACCACGCCAGACGGCGAGAAGATCCGCTTTCCCGGCGCCTCCGACTTCACCGTCAACGTGGGGCCCTATTACGAGAAGTACGGCTTCTCGGCGCGGCTGTCCTACCAGTTCCGCACCTACTTCCTCTCCGAGCTGGGCGGGCCCGACACCGGCGGCGACATCTACTGGGACAACGACGGCGAGCTCGATGCCTCGCTGCGCTACGGCGTTACCCGCAACCTCGAGCTGTTCTTCGACGGTGCCAACCTGCTGAACGGCCCGGGCATCCGCTGGGCAGGCGACCGCTCGCGCACGATCGAGTTCGAGAAGTTCGGCCGGCGCTTCATGGGCGGTTTCCGCGCGACCTTCTGACCCGGCGCCGGGACAGGAGCAATGGCGGGCTAGACCCGGAGGTCGACAAGCCGGGTGAGGGCGGAGAGCAGGTCCACTCCGTCCCAAAGGGCGTCGAAGTCGAGCGCGGTGCCGGCGGGCACGATGCGGTCGATGCCGTGCGGCATGTGGCTGGCGAGGAAGCTGCGCCAGGCTTGCGCCGGGATGCCGTGGGAGACGACCGTCTGCCAGTTGCGGGCAACATGCGGGGCGAGCTGGGCCAGCGTCTCCGCGTGATACTCAAGGAAGAAGCCGTCGCCCGCCGGCGCGGCATGGCCGAGGCCAGAGAGCCCGTCGGCGCGGAGCACGGTGATCCGGTTGCTCGGCGTAGGCAGCTGCACCACCCGGCCGCCGAGGGCTTCGACGCAGGCGCCGACCAGCTTGGCAACGGCATGGGCATCGGCCCATTCGATTCCGGCGGCTTCGCTCGCGGTCTCGAGTGCCGGCCAGAAGGCAGCGCTCGCGCTCTCGCGCGCGGCTTCGGTGCCCACCCAGACCAGGGCGCGCGGCGAGGAGCAGGCGTTCTGGCCGAACCAGAGCGAGTCGTTCACGAACCGGCGCGCAAGGCCAGGAAGGTCGGGCTCGGCGGCAACCGCCCCGGCATCGAACACCGCGAGCGACCAGCGGTCGGGGAAGACGAGCTCGGTGCCGAAGGGGCCGAGCGGCGCGCGGCGGACGGCCGCGACGCTTGCATCCCCGCCCCAGACGACGCGCACGTCGACGGCGGCGGAGAGCGCGGCGGTGATGGCGTCATCGTGCGGGTAGCGGATGATGGCGAAGCTCGCGCCGACCTCGGGCGCGGCCGCTTCCACTGCGGCAGCCAGCCGGGCGAGGAGCTGGTCCGCCTGGGGCCGGGCGCGGCTCGAGATGCGCACGATGTTGCGGTTGCCGGCCAGCATCGAGAGGAGGAGCGAATAGACGAAGATGGTGTCGACATTGGCGGGGGCGACGTGGAAGGCGAGCCCGCGCGGCATGCGCACCGCTTCCGGCCAGGCGCCCTCGAAGCGGGCGCGCAGCCGCTCGACGTTCGCGCGCCGGGCCCAGAAGCCGAGCGCGACGAGCTCGGGGAAGGGGCGGAGCGCCGGGTCGGTGCGCAGCCGCCGGCCGAGATCGTCGATGAAGCCGAGCACCTCCGGGCTGAACGGCCGCAGCGGGCGCGCGGCCAGGACCGGCGCAAGCGAGCCCATGCGCGGCAGTACGACTTCGACGGCGCCGAGGGGGTCGCAGCGCAGCGGATCGGGCTGGTCAGCCATCGGCGAGCGCCGGGGCGGGAGCAGGCGACGCGAAGGTGTCGGAGCAGCCGCGCACCTCGGCCTTCGGGATCCGGCCGAGGATGCGGAAGGTGCGCCCGAGCCGCCCGCAGGGGCAGTCGTCCTCGCCGGTGATGACGCCCATGTCCTCCGTCAGCAGCGAGTGGCCGGGGTAGCTGCGGGGAAGGACGGAGAGCACCTGAACGATGCCCGGCGTGCCGTGGGGCACCTCTGCCTAGGTGCGGCTGTCGCGGATGCGGACGTCGGCGAACAGCGGAGCATGGAGCCGGCCCGCCTCGCACTCGACGAAGACCGAGCCGGTCTGCTCGACCATGCCGTAGAAGTTGTGGACCCGGGCGAAGCCTGCGCGCTCGAGGGCCACGGCCCGGAACCGTTCGTTCGAGACCGCCTCGGCCTCGAGCTTCTTCCAGCCGCCGGATTGGACGAGGATGGCATCCGCGAACGGCAGGCGGCGGCCAGCGCGCGCCAGCGGCTCGAGAAAATGCTTCCAGAC
Source organism: Thermaurantiacus tibetensis (assembly GCF_015354055.1). GTDB lineage: Bacteria > Pseudomonadota > Alphaproteobacteria > Sphingomonadales > Sphingomonadaceae > Thermaurantiacus > Thermaurantiacus tibetensis. The sequence goes on along the minus strand of NZ_JACHTM010000001.1, from coordinate 537,447 downwards.
CATGAAGGTGAAGCCGAAGGCGAGGATGGGCTGGCCCTGGTTGGCCTCGGCGAAGGCGTCGAGCGCCTCCCAGTCGATCGCCATCGTCTCGTCGGCAAGGGCGAAGTGGTGGGCCCGGCCGAAGGTCATCATGCCGAGAATGCCGGCCCCGCGCGCCGAGAAGCTGCGCCGGTCCTTGACCACGGAGGGGTGGTCGATGACGAGCATCGGCAGGCGCTTGGTGCCGATGAAGTCGGCCATGATGCGGGCGAGCACGCGGGTCTGGAGTGCTGCGGTGGGCGCATCGAGGAAGATGCGCGAGGGGGCCTGGCCGGTGGTGCCCGAGGAGGTCATGGTCTTGAACACCGCCGCGCGCGGCACCGAGAGCAGGTCATGGAGCTTGAAGAGCGAGACCGGCAGGAAGGGGGCGCTCGCCGTGTCGGCAGGCGCGAGGTGGCCGATGGTCGCGAGGATCGCGGCATAGTCCGGGCAGTTCGCGCGATGGTGGGCCGTGAGCGCAGCGAGCTCGGAATCGAGGAGGGCGCGCTTCTCGGCGGCCGGAACGCCGAAGACGGGCGCCTCGAGGAAGGCCTCGATCCGCGAGCCGGGAATGGCGGCAGGCTCGCTTATGCCGCCCCCTTCGCACGCGATCGAGGTGGCGCCTGCCTCCGCCAGGCCCTCCCAGTAGGCCGGCTCCATCACGCTCAGGCGGCTGAGCGCCACCTTGCTGTCCGCCTCACGCTTCTGAACCTCGCCACCGCTCCCACCACCTCCCATGGCCAAACCCTCCTCCCCCCCCCCAAAAAAAGCACGGTAAGAAGGTTAGGAGAACAGATCATGACCGGGGCTGGGAGACCCGTGCCGGCACGGTGGAACTGCGCATCCCGAAGCTGCGCAAGGGGAGCTACTTCCCCGGTTTCCTTGCGCCGCGCCGCATGGCCGAGAAAGCGCTGACGGCGGTGATCCAGGAAGCCTGCATCCACGGCATCTCCACGCGATCCGTCGATGACTTGGTGAAGGCGCTCGGCATGACGGGCGTGTCCAAGAGCCAGGTGAGCCGGCTGTGCAAGGAGATCGACGAGCAGGTGGAGGCGTTCCTGAACCGCCCGATTGAGGGCGACTATCCCTATCTCTGGATCGACGCGACCTGTGTGAAGGTCCCCGAGGGCGGCCGGATCGTCTCGGTCGCCGTCATCATCGCGGTCGGCGTCAACAGCGACGGCCGGCGCGAGCTGCTCGGCATGGACATCGGCCACTCGGAGGCCCAGCCGTTCTGGACGGAGTTCCTCCGCAAACTCGCCCGCCGAGGAATGCGCGGCGTAAAGCTGATGATCTCGGACGCGCACGAGGGCCTGAAGGCCGTCATCACCCGCGTGCTCTGCGCGACCTGGCAACGCTGTCGCGTGCATTTTATACGTAACGCGCTGGCACACGCCGACAGGAGTGGGCGGCGCGTCGTGTCGGCCGTCATGGCCACGGCCTTCGCCCAGAAGGACGGCGAAGCCGTCCGTCAGCAATGGCGCCGCGTCGCTGACCGGCTCCGCCCCAAGCTGCCGAAACTCGCGGTCCTGATGGACGAAGCCGAGGCCGACGTGCTCGCCGACATGAGCTTCCCGGCCCAGCACCAGGCGAAGCTGCACAGCACGAATCCACTTGAGCGCGTCGACGGCGAGGTGAAGCGCAGGACCGAGGTCGTCGGCATCTTTCCCAACGAGGCCGCCATCCGACGCCTCGTCGGCGCCGTCCTGCTCGAGCAGAACGACGAATGGGCCGTCCAACGCGTCCGCTCCATGACGCTTGAACGCGTCGCCGGCGTCAGCGACACTCCCATCGTCAGCATCCCTCACGTAGACGGCTGACCCCGGCCCCGCGGCAGATCACGCTGGCCTCCGACCAGCTACACCATCCCATGGGACACGACCAGGTATAGACGCCCGCGCCTGTCTGACCTATGATCTGAGTATGCGTGGTGCAAAGCGGGTGCAGCTGTAGTGAGACCCCCCTGGCTGTCGCGCTTGCGGACCCGGCTCTACCGTATCTCGAGCGCCCTTCAGCGCATTCGATATCGGAAGCTGTGGGGGATGGACATCGGCAAAGACGTGCAAATTTCACGGTCGGCCAAGCTCGACCTAACCAACCCACGCGGCATCCACATTGGCGACCGAACGCTGGTGTCCTTCGATGCCGCCATCCTCAGCCATGACTTCGTCGGCAACCGCCATCTCGACACGTGGATCGGCGCCAACTGCTTTATTGGCGCGCGGGTGGTAATAATGCCCGGAGTCCGGGTAGGGGACCATTCGGTCATCGGGGCCGGCAGCGTAGTCACGCGCGACATTCCGGCCCACAGCCTTGCCATGGGCAACCCGGCGCGGGTAGTGCGCGAGGGGATCATGACTGCACGGTGGGGCATCATGGACCCCCGGGTGCTTGCGCGCGAGGGCCTCGTCCTACCGGGCACAGCCCAGCCGTCGTGACGCGTGGGGCGTTGGGCGGTCTCCCTACCGCGGGGGGGCTGGTCGCGGCGGGGCTCTTTTTGGCCGCCGATGGCAAATTCACACCGGCAGGCTCCCTTCCGAACCGTATGCCCGCGCGTCCGCCGGAACTTGTGGATGGCGGGGCACCTTTTCGGGTTCTGTTGGTCGGGACGAGCCTGACCGCCCGGGGCGATTGGCCCTTCCAGCTGGGCGAGGCTCTTGCGGCCTGCAGGGGAGGGCCGGTGGTGGTCGAGCGGCTGGCGCGTCCCGGCGCCACGAGCGCCTGGGGCCGGGACGCGCTCGCTGCCCGGCTCGCAGCCCCCGGCCCGCCACCGACACTCGCCCTCATCGAATTCACGGTCAACGATGCGCGGCTTCATGCTGGCGTGCCGCTGGCGCGGTCGCGGGCGCACGCCGGCAAGATGACCGCCCTGGTGCGCGGGCGCGGAGGCCTGCCGGTGCTCGTCACCATGAGCCCAGTGCACGGCCTTGCCCTGTTGCGCCGGCCGGCCGTGGCAGCCTACAGACGGGCTTGGGCCGGAGTTGCGGCTGCGGCCGGGGCTGGCCATGTCGATACCGTCCCGGCTTTCGCCGTTGCGGAGCGGCGCGAACTGCGCGAGGCCATTCCCGACGGTATTCATCCGACGGATGCCGCGATGCGGGCGCGGCTGGTGCCTGCGTTGACTGCCGTCCTCGAGCCACTCGTCCGCCTTTCTCCGGGAACGGCGGCGTCGCAGCTGCCGCTGCCGTCGCGGCGCCACTAAGAAGAGCAAGATGTTGTCTCACTTTCCCTTCGCTGCGATCGTAGGTCAGGACGAGATGAAGCGGGCGCTCCTCGTCGTCGCGGTCGACCCCGGCATCGGTGGCGTCATGGTGTTCGGCGACCGCGGGACCGGCAAGTCGACGGCCGTGCGCGCGCTTGCCGCGCTGCTGCCCGAGATCAAGGTGGTGGCGGGCTGCCGCTACGGTTGCGAGCCGGGGGTCGACAGCGGGCCCTGCCCGCCGGGCTGCGGCGGCGATCGCACCCGCTCCGCGAAGGCCCCTGTGCCCTTCGTCGACCTGCCGCTCGGCGCGACCGAGGACCGGGTGGTTGGCGCGCTCGACATCGAGCGGGCGCTCGCGCGGGGCGAGAAGGCGTTCGAGCCGGGCCTTCTCGCGCGCGCCCACCGCGGCTTCCTCTACGTCGACGAGATCAACCTGCTCGAGGACCACATCGTCGATCTCCTTCTCGACGTCGCCCAGTCGGGAGAGAACATCGTCGAACGCGAGGGCCTGTCGGTGCGCCACCCGGCCCGCTTCGTCCTCATCGGCTCCGGGAACCCCGAGGAAGGCGAGCTCCGGCCCCAGCTCCTCGACCGCTTCGGCCTTTCGGTCGAGGTGCGTACGCCCGAGGATCTCGACGAGCGGATCGAGGTGGTGCGCCGGCGCGACGCCTTCGAGCGGGACCGCGCCGGCTTCGTCGCAGCCTGGGCGGCGGCAGACGCGAAGGTGGCGCGCGCCATCGGCGCGGCCCGGCGGCGGCTCGGTGAGGTGGAGGTGCCCGAGACGGCGCTGCGGCTGGCGGCGCGCCTGTCGATCGCCGTCGGCGCGGATGGCCTGCGCGGCGAGCTCGCCATGATCCGCGCGGCCCGCGCGCTCGCCGCGCTCGAGAAGCGCGCCCGCGTGCAGGACGCGGACGTCATTGCCGTCGCGCCGCTGGCGCTGCGCCACCGGCTCCGGAAGGACCCGCTCGACGAGACCGGGTCGACGGCCCGGATCGCCCGCGCAATCGCCGAGCTGCAGGCGGCGTGAGCGCGGGTTCCGCAATGACGCCGGGGGATGCCCAGCCGGAGGGCCGGGCGCGCTGGGCCGACGCGCTCCTCGCCGCCGCCCTCTTCGCCTCCGACCCCGACCGGTTCGGCGGCATCGCCATCCGCGCCCGCGCCGGCCCGGTCAGGGACCGGCTGCTGGCCTTCCTCAAGAGCCGGCTCGACCCGGCACGCCCGTGGCGGCGGCTTCCCCCGGGGACGGACTTCGAACGGCTCGCGGGCGGGCTCGACCTCGAGGCGACGCTTGCCGCCGGCCGGCCGGTGGCCCGCCCGGGGCTTTTGGCCGAGGCCGATGGCGGCGTGCTCCTCGTGCCCATGGCCGAGCGCCTGCCGCTCGACGTGGTCGGCCTGCTCGCCGCCATGCGCGACCGCGGCGAGGTGACCGGGATGCGCGATGGCGTGACGGTGACGGCCCCGGCCCGGGTCGGGCTCGTGCTCCTTGACGAGGGGCTTGGCGCCGGCGACGGCGCGGCCGAGCAGGCGGACCCGGCTCTCCTCGACCGGCTGGCCTTCCGCGTCGATCTCGAGGGGCTCGCCCTTGCCGATCTCGCCGGAGGCCCGGCGGCCGTCACCCCGGCCGACCCCGTCGAGGACGAGGCGGCCATGGCGGCGCTCTGCCTGGCTGCGGCCCGCCTTGGCGTCGCCTCGCCGCGCCCGGTGCTGATGGCGCTCGCAGCTGCGCGGGCGCTGGGCGGCGGGCGCTGCGACGCGGCCGGCCTCGCTGCCGCGGCGCGGCTGGTGCTGGCGCCCCGCGCCACCCGGCTGCCGGAGGCTGCGCCGGCCGAGCCCCCGCCCCCGCCGGCGCCGCCGCCCGAACGGCCGGAGGAGCAGACGACCGGGGAGACGCGGCAGGAAGGGGAGCCCGCAAGCGGGCAGACCAGCGGACCGCTTCCCGACCTCCTCATCGAGGCGGCGCGGACCGCGCTGCCGCCGGGCCTTCTGGCCGCGCTCGCAGCCGGCGCGGGCATGGCAGGTGGCGGACGGCGTGGCGCGGAGCGCGGCGAGGCCCGGCGCGGGCGTCCGGCCGGCACCCGGCCGGGCCGCCCGGGCAGCGGACGGCGCCTCGCGCTCGTGGCGACGCTCCGTGCGGCAGCGCCCTGGCAGCGGCTGCGGGGAGCCGGCGACGGTCGGCTTGCCATCCGCCGGGAGGATCTGCGCATCTGCCGCTTCCGCGACCGGCCGACGACGCTCGCCCTCTTCCTCGTCGATGCCTCGGGCTCGGCTGCAGCCGAGCGGCTCGCCGAGGCCAAGGGCGCCGTCGAGCTGCTGCTGGCCGACGCCTACGTGACCCGCGCGGAAGTGGCGCTCGTCAGCTTCCGCGGCGCTGGCGCGGAGCTGCTCCTCCCCCCGACCCGTTCGCTCGCCCGGGCGCGGCGGCTGCTCGCAGGGCTTCCTGGCGGCGGCGGCACGCCGCTTTCGGCCGCGCTCCTGCTCGGCCGCGAGCTGGCGCTGCGCGCCCGCGCCGCCGGCAAGGCCGTGCAGCTGGTGCTGCTCACCGACGGGCGCGCCAACGTGGCGCTCGACGGCAACGGCGGCCGCGAGGCGGCAACCGCAGAGTCCGCGCGGCTTGCCCGCCAGGTCCGTGCCGCCGGGATCCCGGCGACCGTCATCGACATCTCGGCGCGGCCGCGACCCGAGGCACGGGACCTTGCCGCAGCACTCGGAGCCCGGCTCGTCGCCCTCCCGCGGGGACCGGCCGAGGCCATCTCGCGGGCGGTCAGGGCAGCATGAGCGCACCCGACTGGAACCGCGACGGCGCCGACTGGCCCAACCGTGAGGCCTCGCGCTTCGTCGAGGCCGCCGGAATCCCCTGGCACGTGCAGGTGATGGGCGAGGGCCCGCCGCTCCTCCTGCTCCACGGCACGGGAGCTGCGACCCACAGCTGGCGCGACCTGCTGCCCATCCTCGCCCGCGACTTCCAGGTGGTCGCCCCCGACCTTCCCGGCCATGGCTTCACGGCACCGCTCCGGGAGCTTGCCACCATCCCGAACATGGCCCGGGCGGTCGAGGCACTGCTCGAGCGGCTCGGCATCGTGCCGCGCCTCATGGCCGCCCATTCGGCCGGTGCCGCGATCGCCGCGCGGATGCTGATCGACCGGCCCGGCGAGACGGCCGGTCTCGTCAGCTTCAACGGGGCGCTGCGGCCCTTCCCCGGCCTTGCCCGGGAGCTGTTCCCCGGGCTTGCCAAGGCGCTGTTCCTGAACCCGCTCACCCCGCGCCTGTTCGCGCTGCAGGCAGGTCTCATGGGTGCGCCGGAGCGCTTCCTCGCGCGCGCGACGGGCTCCAGGGTCGACGCGCGCGGGGCCGAGCTCTACGGGCGGCTGTTCGCAAAGCCGCGCCACGTGGCGGGCGCGCTCGAGATGATGGCGAACTGGGATCTTGACGCGCTCGACCGCGACCTGCCCCGGCTCGCCATTCCGGTCATGCTGGTCGCTGGCTCCAACGACCTTGCCATTCCGCCTGCGACCGCGCGGGAAGTTGCTGCGCGCATCCCCGAAGGCGAGGTCAGGATCCTGACGGGGCTCGGCCACCTGGCGCATGAGGAGAAGCCGCATCTGGCCGCCGAACTCGTGCGCGAGGCGGCGCGGGCGACGGGCGCGGCACCGCAGGAGACCGTCACATGATCGACCCGAAATACTACGGGCTCGTCGAGCTCCTGATCTTCGGCGCGGTGGTGGTGGGGTTTGCCGGCTGGCAGCTCTGGAGCGTGCGCGACAGCCTGCCGTGGCGGCGGCGCAAGGACTGAGCCCCCGACGCCCCCGCGCCTCAGGCGGCGGGCCCGATCACCCGCGGCATGCGGAACGGCAGCATGAGCTTCACCACCGGCCGGCGGAGCCGGTCGAGCGAGAGGCTCTCGTGGACTGCATCTCCGGTCTCGCCGAAGAGTTGCGTCTCGAGCGCCGAGCGCGCGTAGAAGGGGGTGTCCTCCCAGGTGCGGCGGACCCTGACGGCGGCACCGGCATCGGCGCGGGTCACGCGCGGCATGCGCCAGAGGGTACGCGGCAGCACGACTTCCGGCGGCAGCGGCACCTCGTGCACGCCGCCGGCGCGGTCGAAGCCGAGCCCGAGCGCGAAGCGGCTGCCGTCACGCCGGGTGCCCTCGTAGAGGACCACCTCGCTGCGGGCGAGGTGCGCGCGCGACCAGTGCCAGAGGGCGAAGGCCTCCTCGAGCGGCTCGACGCCGAAGTTGCTGTCGAAGTAGCCCTCGCCCCGCCAGGCGAGCTCGGGGCGCGCCATGCGGACCTCGACGTCCGCGCGGGTGGCGACCGGCTGCCAGAGGTGGCGCCGCTCCCGGTCGAGCGCGAAGGGGACCATGACGAGGGCGCGCGGCCGGACGGTGACCCGGCCGCGGAAGCGGGAGGGGAGCGGGAAGCTGGTCTCGCGGATGTCGACGGCAAGCGCCTCGCCATCCCACGCGAGGGTCGACCGGCCGATCGCAAGCCAGTCCGCGCCGCGCGCGAGCGCCGAGCGGCTGCGCTCGGTCATCGCCCAGCCGGGGCGGACTCCGTAGAGGGCGACGTTGAGGGCAACGTGGTTCTCGGGGTCGGTCCGGCCGGACCAGTGGTAGTAGGGCGAGAAGACGCTGCCGATGAAGGCGATGAGGGTGAGGCCGAAGCGGCGGTCGGCGGAGATGGCATCCACGTACCACCAGGCGTAGCCACCCGGCGGAACCGCGGCATCGAAGCCCGGTCCTTGAGCAGGGCTTCCGCTGCCAGCCGTCCCGAGAGCGCCGCCATCGGCACGCCGGCGCCCGGATGAGCCCCCCCGCCCGCGAGATAGAGGCCGGGGATTCGCGTCCGCGCCCCCGGGCGGAGGAAACTCGCCGCCCAGCCGTGCGAGGCCCGGCCGTAGATCGCTCCCCCCGAGCCCGGGAAGCGGGCCGCGAAGTCCGCCGGCGAGGTCACCCGGAGCGAACCCGGCGGAATGGCGAAGCTCAGCCCCTGGGCCGCGAGGGCCGGAAACACGGTCTCGAGACATCGGTTGACCTCCTCAGGCGAGGGCCGGCCGCGATCGCCATCGGCCGGAGCGTTGATGATGGCAAGACAGCGCTCCGGACCGCCGCCCTCGCTTCCTTCCGCCCGGCCGAAGGCCCCGCGATCCTGCGCACAGATGTAGACGGTGGGGTCGTGGGGAAGCCGCCCGGCTGCAAGATCGGCGAACTCGCGCGCATAGTCGGCCGAAAAGAAGACGTTGTGGTGGGCAAGCGGAAAGCCCCGCGCCTCGGCGTGAAGGCAGAGGGTGAGGGCCGAGAGCGAGCGGGCACGGCGCGGGATGGCGCGGACGGCCGCGCGGACATCCGCGCCGAGAAGACCTTCGGCGAGCGCGGCCGGATCGCCGTTGAAGACGACATGGGTGGCCTCGAGGCGCTCGCCGCTGCCGAGCCGCACGCCGCGGACCCTGCCGCGGGCGGTCTCGACCGCAGTGACGGCCGTGCCGTAGCGGAAGGCGACGCCGTGGCGCCGCGCGAGCGCCTCGACGGCGGCCGCAAGCGCCGACATGCCGCCGTCGACGATCCAGACGCCGGCCGCCTCGACATGGGCGATAAGCATGAGGGTGGCGGGCGCCCGCCAGGGATTGCTGCCGGCGTAGGTGGCGTAACGGCCGAAGAGCTGCACGAGGCGCGGGTCGCGGAAGTGGCCGGCAAGCGCCCGCATGAGGGAGGTATAGGGCCTGAGGGCGAAGAGATCACCGAGCCGGCCTGCCCCCAGCCGAAGCGACAGGCCGAGCGGAGACGTCTTCTGCCGGCGCAGGAAGCTCCGGTCGAGCGTGCGGTGGATGCGCCCGGCCTCGGCCATGAAGGCGCAGAAGGCCCGTGCCTCGGCGGCGCCCGCGAAGCGGCCCACGGCGTCTGCCGACTGGTCGAGATCGGCGAAGAGGTCGAGGCGGCTGCCATCGGGCCAGGCGTGCCGCGCAAGGAGGGTTGCGGGCGCGAGCCGGACGGCCGCCTCGAGGCTGCTGCCGGCGTCCTCGAAGAGCTGGTCGAAGACGTGGCGCAGGGTGAAGACGGTAGGGCCGGCGTCGACTCCGACCGCCGCGGTGCCCAAGCCGCAGGAGAGTCGGCGGATCTTGCCGCCCGGCGCATCGGCCGCCTCGACGACGGTGACGGCAAGCCCGCGCGCGGCAAGGGGCACGGCAGCGGCGAGGCCGCCGATTCCGGCCCCGACGACGACGACGGACTCGCGCTGCGCGCCTGCCATGGCGGACCCCTCACCCTGTCAACATGATTGGACACCAGAAACTGTCAAGCTCTATGGACGGGACGGTACGATGCGCGAACCCTGGGCCCGCCTCCGCAACCGCCTGCTTGGCAGCCGCCGGTTCCAGGCCCTTGCCCTCAGCCTCCCCGTCTTCCGCGCCGTGGGCCGGGCGCGTGCCCGGCGCCTGTTCGAGCTGACCGCCGGCTTCGTCAACAGCCAGGCGCTGGCTGCGGCACTGGCGACCGGCCTGCTCGGCCGGCTCGCGGCGGGCCCGGCCGCAGACGCCGATCTCGCGGAGGCGACCGGCCTCGACGCCGAGGGGCTCGCCTGCCTCCTCGTCGCGGCAGAAGGCGTCGGGCTCGTCGAACGCCTGCCCGATGGGCGGGCCATGCTGGGGGCCGTTGGCGCCGAGCTGCTCGCCAACCCCGGCATCGCCGCGATGGTCGCCCACCACCGGCTGCTCTGGGACGACCTCGCGGACCCCGAGGGCTTCCTCCGCCGCGCGCCCGGCGGCGGGGCGCTGGCCCGCTTCTGGCCCTATGCCGGCGCCAGGGAGGGCGAGGCCGCGCCCTACTCGCGCCTCATGGCCGCCTCGCAGCCGCTGGTCGCAGCCCAGGCGCTCGCGGCCCACGACTTCTCCCGCCACCGCGCGCTCCTCGACGTTGGCGGCGGAGAGGGGGCCTTCCTCGAGGCGGTGGGCGCCCGCCACCCGCGGCTCCGGCGCATATTGTTCGACCTGCCCGAGGTCGCCGCACGTGCCCGCGCACGGCTGGGGGAGGCCGTCGCGGTGGTTGCCGGCGACTTCCGCACCGACCCCTTGCCCATGGGCGCCGATGCGATCAGCCTGGTGCGGATCCTCCACGACCATGACGATGCGACCGTGCGCGACCTGCTCGGCCGGGTGCGCGCCGCGCTGCCGCCGGGGGGCACCCTCCTCATCGTCGAGCCCATGGCCGGCACCCGCTCGGCGCCTTCGGTTGCCACCTACTTCGCCTTCTACCTGCGGGCGATGGGGTCAGGCCGGCCGCGCACGGCCGACGAGCTTGCGCGCATGTGCCGGGAAGCCGGCTTCGCCCAGGTGCGCGAGCGGCCGGTGCCGCTGCCGCTCGCGGCGCGCGTGCTGGTTGCGCAGACGCCCTGACATGCTGGCGGGCGCGAGTGTAAATCGCGCTTGACAGCAGGGGGCGTGAAGTTAAGGTGACATCCACAGGATTCGCCAACCCGCCGGAAAAAAGAAGCGGGACAAGCGTCTGGAGGTGGAGACGGGTGCAGCGTCCCGGTCGCATGGAGACCCTTGCCGTGGTCATGGAGCGGCCGCGCGAGCTGACGCTCCGGCGTCTGGGCCTGGTGGCACCCACGTCGTCCGACCTCGTTGTCGAAATCGCCTGGAGCGGGATCTCGACGGGCACCGAGCGCCTGCTCTGGCAGGGCACCATGCCGCCCTTCCCCGGGCTCGCCTACCCGCTCGTCCCCGGCTACGAATCCGTCGGCCGCGTCGTCGAGGCGGGAGCGGCGGTCAGGGACCTTCTCGGCCGCCTCGTGTTCGTGCCGGGCGCGGTCTGCTACGAGGGCGCGCGCGGGCTGTTCGGCGGGGCCGCACGGCGCCTGGTGGTGCCGGCTGCGCGGGTGGTGCCGCTTCCTGAAAGCGTGGGCGAGCACGGCGTGCTCCTTGCGCTTGCCGCAACCGCCCTGCACGCCCGCGGCACGGGTCCGCTGCCCGATCTCATCGTGGGCCACGGGGCGCTGGGCCGGCTGCTTGCCCGGCTCGCGGTGCTGGAAGGCGGTCGCCCCACCGTGTGGGAGACCAACCCGGCGCGCGCCGCCGGCGCCCGGGGCTATGACGTCATCCACCCCGATGCGGATGCGCGCCGCGACTATGCGCGGATCGTCGACATGTCGGGCGCGCCCGACCTTGTCGATGCGCTGGTCGGCCGGCTCGCCCGGGGCGGCGAGATCGTGCTCGCCGGCTTCTACGACCGCGTCGCCTTCGCCTTCCCGCCCGCCTTCATGAAGGAGGTGCGCTTCTCCATCGCCGCCGAGTTCGCGCCTGCCGATCTCGCCCGGGTGGCGGCGCTGGTGGCCGAGGGCGTGCTCGCGCTCGACGGCCTCATCACCCACCGCAGGGCCGCAGCCGATGCGCCGGAGGCCTATGAAACCGCCTTCGGCGATCCGGACTGCATCAAGATGGTTCTCGACTGGAGGGAGGCTGCCTGAGCATGCTCGACACCTTGCCCACGCCTGATGCGCTGCGCGCGGAGGCGGCGATCAAGCCGGATCCGGTGCACACGGGCCCGGTCACCAAGGAGACGCAGATCATCGCCATCTATGGCAAGGGCGGGTCGGGCAAGTCGTTCACCCTTTCCAACCTCAGCTACATGATGGCGCAGCAGGGCAAGCGGGTGCTCCTCATCGGCTGCGACCCCAAGTCCGACACCACCTCGCTCCTCTTCGGCGGCAAGTCCTGCCCGACCATCATCGAGACCTCGGCGCGCAAGAAGCTTGCCGGCGAGGAGGTCAGGATCGAGGATGTCTGCTTCCAGCGCGACGGGGTGTTCGCGATGGAGCTGGGCGGGCCCGAGGTGGGCCGGGGCTGCGGCGGCCGCGGCATCATCCACGGCTTCGAGCTCCTCGAGAAGCTCGGCTTCCACGAGTGGGGCTTTGACTATGTCCTGCTCGACTTCCTGGGCGACGTGGTGTGCGGCGGCTTCGGCCTGCCGATCGCGCGGGACATGTGCCAGAAGGTCATCGTCGTCGGCGCGAACGACCTGCAGTCGCTCTATGTCGCCAACAATGTCTGCAAGGCGGTGCAGTATTTCCGCAAGCTCGGCGGCAACGTCGGCGTGGCGGGCATGGTCATCAACAAGGATGACGGCACCGGCGAGGCGCAGGCGTTTGCAAGGGCCGTCGGCATCCCGGTACTGGCGGCCATCCCCGCCAACGAGGACCTCCGGCGCAAGTCGGCCAACTACCAGATCGTCGGCCGGCCCGACGGCCCCTGGGGCCCGCTGTTTGCCGAGCTCGCCGAGAATGCGGCCAAGGCGCCGCCGGTGCTGCCCACCCCGCTCGACCACGACGGGCTCCTCGGCCTGTTCAAGCCCGAGGACACGGGCGGCAACGTGACGCTCGTCCCCGCGACCCAGGCCGACATGCGCGGCGGCAGCTGGGCGCCGAAGCCCAGCCTCGAAGTGATCTACGACAACGTATGACGAGCTTCGACCCCTCCTTCGAGGCCCCCGAGCCGCCCACCGCTGCCGACGGCGGCTGCCACGGCGGGCGCGCCACCATGGTCGAGGCGGCCGCCAAGGCCGGCAAGCGCGAGCTGCTCGCGCGCTATGCCGCCGACTATCCGAAGGGCCCGCACGACCAGCCGCAGTCGATGTGCCCGGCCTTCGGCTCGCTGCGCGTGGGCTTGCGGATGCGGCGCACGGCGACCGTGCTGTCGGGCTCGGCCTGCTGCGTCTACGGCCTCACCTTCACCAGCCACTTCTACGGCGCGCGCCGCACCGTCGGCTACGTGCCGTTCAACTCCGAGACCCTGGTCACCGGCAAGCTCTTCGAGGACATCCGCGAGGCCGTCTTCCAGCTCGCCGACCCCGAGACGTACGACGCCATCGTCGTCACCAACCTCTGCGTGCCGGCCGCGTCCGGCGTGCCCCTCCAGCTCCTCCCCAAGGAGATCAACGGAGTCAGGATCATCGGCATCGACGTGCCCGGCTTCGGCGTGCCCACCCACGCCGAAGCGAAGGACGTCCTTGCTGGCGCCATGCTCGCCTATGCGCGGGCCGAGGCCGAGGCGGGGCCGGTTGCGGCACCCCGCGAGCGCGCCGAGGCGCCGACCGTGACACTCCTTGGCGAAATGTTCCCCGCCGACCCGGTGATGATCGGCCAGATGCTCGCCCCGCTCGGGCTTGCCGCCGGCCCGGTGGTGCCCACGCGCGAATGGCGCGAGCTCTATGCCGCGCTCGCCTCGCCGGTCGTGGCCGCCATCCACCCCTTCTACACGGCAAGCGTGCGTGAGTTCGAGGCGGCGGGGCGCACCGTCGTCGGCTCCGCGCCCGTCGGCGTCGACGGCACGGCGGCCTGGCTTGAGGCGATCGGGGATGCCTTCGGAGTCGCGGCCGAGAAAGTGGGGGCGGCCAAGGACCGGTTCCTGCCTGCGATCCGCGGGGCGCTTGCCGCGAAGCCCATCCGCGGGCGCATCACGGTCTCGGGCTACGAGGGCTCGGAGCTGCTGGTCGCGCGCCTCCTCGTCGAGAGCGGGGCGGACGTGCTCTACGTCGGCTCCGCCTGCCCACGGACCCGCTGGTCAGACCCGGACCGCGAGTGGCTCGAGGCGCGCGGCGTGCCGGTGAAGTTCCGCGCGAGCCTCGAGGACGACAAGGCGGCGGTGGATGCCTTCCAGCCCGATCTCGCCATCGGCACCACGCCGGTGGTCCAGCACGCCAAGACGAAGGCCATTCCGGCACTCTATTTCACCAACCTCATCTCCGCGCGGCCGCTGATGGGCCCGGCGGGTGCCGGCTCGCTTGCCGAGGTGATCAACGCCGCGCTCGGCAACGGCGCACGGTTCGCGCGGATGCGCGCCTTCTTCGAGGGCGTGGGCGAGGGCCATGCGGCGGGCGTCTGGGAAGACACGCCCAGGGACCGGCCGCAGTTCAAGGCGAAATATGCTGCCCAGCGCGCGGCGCGGGCGAAGGCCGAGGAGGCGGTCGGCACATGACCCTCGTCCTCGATCACGACCGGGCCGGCGGCTACTGGGGCGCCGTCTACGTCTTCACCGCCGTCAAGGGCCTGCAGGTGGTGATCGACGGGCCGGTCGGGTGCGAGAACCTGCCGGTCACCTCCGTCCTCCACTATACCGATGCGCTGCCCCCGCATGAGCTCCCCATCGTCGTCACGGGCCTTGGCGAGGAGGAGCTCGGCAAGACCGGCACCGAGGCGGCGATGAAGCGGGCGTGGGAGACGCTCGACCCCGACCTCCCGTCGGTCGTCGTCACCGGCTCGATCGCCGAGATGATCGGCGGCGGGGTCACGCCCGAGGGCACGAGCATCCAGCGTTTTCTGCCGCGCACCATCGACGAGGACCAGTGGCAGTCGGCCGACCGGGCGATGGTGTGGCTCTTCGACCAGTTCGGGCCGAAGAAGGTGCCGGCGCGCAAGCCCCGCGGGCCGGGCGAGCGGCCGAAGGTGAACATCATCGGCCCGATCTACGGCACCTTCAACATGCCCTCCGACCTCGCCGAGATCCGCCGCCTCCTCGAAGGGCTGGGCTGCGAGGTGAACATGGTGTTCCCGCTTGGCGCCCACCTCGCCGACATCCGCAGGCTCGCCGACGCCGAAGTGAACGTCTGCATGTACCGCGAGTTCGGGCGGGCGCTGTGCGAGCGGCTCGAGCGGCCCTGGCTCCAGGCGCCCATCGGCCTGCACTCCACGACCGCCTTCCTGCGCACGCTCGGCGAACTCCTCGGCATCGACCCCGAGCCCTTCATTACCCGCGAGAAGCACACGACGGTGAAGCCGCTCTGGGATCTGTGGCGCTCGGTCACGCAGGACTTCTTCGGCACCGCAAGCTTCGGGATCGTGGCGACCGAGACCTATGTGCGGGGCATCCGCAACTTCCTCGAAGAAGAGATGGGACTGCCCTGCCGCTTCGCGTTCCGCCGCAGCGCGGGCGTCAAGCCCGACAATGCGGCGGTGCGCGAGGCGATCGCCACCTCGCCGCCGCTCGTCGTGTTCGGCTCCTACAACGAACGGATGTACATGGCCGAGACCGGCTGCCGGGGGGTCTACATCCCGGCGTCCTTCCCCGGCGCGGTCGTCCGCCGGCACACCGGCACACCGTTCATGGGCTATGCGGGCGCCAGCTACCTCGTGCAGGAGGTGGTGAACGCGCTGTTCGACGCTTTGTTCCACATCCTCCCGCTCGCAACCGACCTTGACCGCATCGAGGCTACCCCGAGCCGGCTTCACGCCGAGCTCGCCTGGGAGCCTGCGGCGCGCGAGGCGCTCGATGCCCTGGTCGAGGCCGAGCCTGTGCTCGTGCGGATCTCGGCGGCCAAGCGGCTGCGCGACGCGGCGGAGGCCGCTGCCCGCGCCGAGGGGGCGCAGCGCGTCACCGCGCACCACGTCACGCGGGCCAGCGGCCGCGCGGAAAGGCTCGCGGCATGAGGCCGGCGAGCCCGAGCTTCCCGCCCCCGGGCGGAACGGAACCGCGCCCATGTGCGGGCGCCAGGAGATCAGTCCGGCATGCCGGGCTGATGACGGGGGCGGCGTGCCCCTCATCGCGTGTTGAAGGAGAAGAGTGATGGCAAACATGGATGGGCCCGACCGGGCCCGGACCTCGAGCTACCTCACCGACCAGGAGGCCAGGGAGTTCCACGGGATCTTCATGACCAGCTTCCTGATCTTCACGGCTATCGCTGTCATCGCCCACTTCCTGGTGTGGCAGTGGCGTCCGTGGCTGCCGGGCCCGCAGGGTTACACGGCGGTCAAGGTGGAACAGCAACTGGCGGGCACTGCGACGCCCGCGCCCAAGGCGTAGGAGGCTTCAGACATGTGGAAGATCTGGCAACTCTTTCCGCCGCAGCGGACGCTCACGGCCCTGTTCGTGTTCCTGTTCGTCCTCGCGCTCCTCATCCACTTCATCCTGCTGAGCACCAGCCGGTTCAACTGGCTCGAGGGACCGCGGACGACGACGGCCGCCGTGACCACGTCGGCCCCGGACACGCGACTGGGGTAACGGGCGCGCGGGCAGGGCTCGAGGGCACGCCCGCACACCCCCGAACCACATGAACGACTGGCCGGCTGCCGAGGCAGCCGGCCAGCTCGGAGGAACTTTACCATGGCGCTCCTCAGCTTCGAACGGAAATACCGGGTGCGCGGCGGCACGCTGATCGGCGGCGACCTGTTCGACTTCTGGGTCGGACCCTTCTACGTCGGCTTCTTCGGCGTCACCACGCTGTTCTTCGCTTCGCTCGGGACCGCGCTTATCCTCTACGGCGCCGCCATCGGCCCGACGTGGAACCCCTGGCTCATCTCCATCGAGCCACCGGATCTCAAATACGGGCTCGGCCTTGCGCCGCTCCAGGAAGGGGGCCTGTGGCAGATCATCACGATCTGCGCCATCGGCGCCTTCGTCTCCTGGGCCCTCCGGGAAGTCGAGATCTGCCGAAAGCTGGGCATGGGCTACCATGTGCCTTTCGCCTTCGGAGTCGCCATCTTCGCCTACGTCACCCTCGTGGTCTTTCGCCCGCTGCTCTTGGGCGCCTGGGGTCACGGCTTTCCCTACGGCATCTTCAGTCACCTCGACTGGGTGTCGAACGTCGGCTACCAGTATCTCCACTTCCACTACAACCCGGCGCACATGATCGCGGTGTCGTTCTTCTTCACGACGACGCTCGCGCTGTCGCTCCACGGCTCGCTTATCCTGTCGGCCGCCAACCCGGCCAAGGGCGAGACGGTGAAGGGGTCCGAGCACGAGGACATGTTCTTCCAGGACATGATCGGTTACTCGGTTGGCACGCTCGGCATCCATCGCCTCGGGCTCATCCTCGCGCTCAACGCCGGCTTCTGGAGCGCGGTGTGCATCATCATCAGCGGCCCGTTCTGGACCCGCGGCTGGCCCGAGTGGTGGTCGTGGTGGCTCGACCTGCCGATCTGGAACTGAGGAGGGACTTCGATGGGCTACCAGAACATCTTCACCCAGATCCAGGTGGTGGGGCCGGGCCACGTCGTCCCGCTTCCGCCGGGCGATGACGAGCGGATCGGCAGCGGCGCCGTCCACAACACGCTCATGGGCAAGCTGGGCAACGCCCAGATCGGCCCCTTCTACCTCGGCCGGCTCGGGCTTGCCTCCATCGTCTGCGGCTTCATCGCCTTCGAGATCATCGGCCTCAACATGTGGGCCTCGGTCAACTGGGACCCGGTCCAGTTCGTCCGCCAGCTCTTCTGGCTGTCGCTTGAGCCGCCCGGGCCGGAATACGGCCTCTCCATCCCGCCGCTCGACAAGGGCGGCTGGTGGCTGATCGCCGGGTTCTTCCTCACCGCCTCGATCCTCCTCTGGTGGGCCCGCACCTATGTCCGCGCCCGCCGCCTCGGCATGGGCACCCACGTCGCCTGGGCCTTCGCATCCGCCATCTTCCTCTACCTCTCCCTCGGCTTCTTCCGGCCGATCCTCATGGGAAGCTGGTCGGAAGCGGTGCCGTTCGGCATCTTCCCCCACCTCGACTGGACCGCAGCGCTCTCCATTCGCTACGGGAACTTCTTCTACAACCCGTTCCACGCCCTCTCGATCGTCTTCCTCTACGGCTCCACGCTTCTGTTCGCGATGCACGGGGCAACCATCCTCGCCGTCACCCGCTATGGCGGCGACCGCGAGATCGAGCAGATCATGGACCGGGGCACGGCGAGCGAACGTGCCGCATTGTTCTGGCGCTGGACCATGGGCTTCAACGCCAGCATGGAATCGATCCATCGCTGGGCCTGGTGGTTTGCGGTGCTGACGACACTGACGGGCGGGATCGGCATCCTCTTGACCGGCACGGTCGTCGACAACTGGTATCTCTGGGCCGTCGACCACAAGTTCGCGCCCGCCTACCCGCCGACCGGCACGGTCGATCCGCTCCTTGCGCAGGGGACTGCCCAATGACACCCAGTACGCTCGCGAAGGCCGGCCTGCTCACCGGCCTCCCCCTCCTCCTCGCCGCCTGCGAGGTCGGCCCGAAGAAGATCGAGCAGAGCGGCTACCGCGGGACTGGCATGGTGCAGATCGCTGAGAAGGCGAGCCTGCCCGGCCCCTACGTCATCCCCGACGAAGGCTACCGCGACTGGGAGCCGGACCGGAGCCCGGATGCCGAGAAGGCGGGCGACTTCTACGAGAATGTGCAGGTGCTCGGCGACCTCACGACGGACGAGTTCAACCGGCTGATGGTGGCCATCACGGCCTGGGTCTCGCCCGAGGGCTCGGTCGAGAACGGCGGCTGCAACTACTGCCACAACCCCGAGAACATGGCCTCCGACGAGGTCTACACCAAGGTCGTGGCCCGCAAGATGCTCCAGATGAACCGGGCCATCAACGTCAACTGGACCGGGCACGTCCAGAAGACCGGGGTGACCTGCTACACCTGCCACCGCGGCCGTCCGGTGCCGGCAAACTACTGGACGATCGACCCGGACGCCAAGGTCAGGATGGGCATCACGGGCAACACGTTCGGGCAGAACAACCCCGACAAGATGGCGGTCGTGTACTCGTCCCTCCCCTACGACCCCTTCACCACCTATCTGAAGCAGGCCGATCCCACCGAGCGGACCATCCGTGTCGGCGGCCTTTCCGCCTACCCGCCGGCCGGCAGGCAGGGGGCAAGCCTCGCCGCCACCGAGCAGACCTATGGCCTCATGATGCACATGTCCGACTCCCTCGGGGTCAACTGCACCTTCTGCCACAACACGCACAACTTCGCGGACTGGACGAACTCGAGCGCACAGCGGGCGATCTCCTGGTACGGGATCCGCATGGTCCGCGACATCAACGAGAACTACATTACGCCGCTGACGTCGGTGTTTCCGGCGAATCGCTTGGGGCCCGAGGGCGATCCCTTCAAGGTGAACTGCACGACCTGCCACGCCGGCCAGAACAAGCCGCTCGGCGGAATCCGGATGATCGACACCTTCCCCGAACTCGCCCGCATTCCAGCGCCGGTCTTGGCATCGGCACCCGCACAGCCGGCGGGCTGACACCCGGACGCGCCATCCTTCGCTTCACGGGGCGCCCCTCGGGCGCCCCCTTCGTTTCGAGGTCAGAAGAAGCGCGTGATGGCCCAGCAGGTGGCAAGACCCACGATCACGTTCATGGGGATGCCGATCCGCAGGAAGTCGTTGAACCGGTAGTCGGCGGCTGCGTAGACGATGGTGTTGGTCTGGTAGCCGATGGGCGTCGCGAAGCTTGCCGAGGCCCCGAACATCACGGCGACGATGAGCGGGCGGGCGTCGAGGCCCAGGGCGTCGGCCAGCCCGACGACGAGCGGCGGCATGAGCACGGCCACCGCGTTGTTGGTGACGAGCTCGGTCAAGAGCGAAGTCAGCGCATAGACTCCGACGAGCACGAGGAAGGGCGAGGCGTGCTCGAGGAGCGGCATGACGAGGCTGACGAGCAGGCGAATGCTGCCCGCCTCGGCAAGCGCCGAGCCGATGGCGAGCATGGCGAAGATGAGCACGAGCACGTTGCCATCGAGCGAGGACCAGGCTTCCTCCGGGCCGAGGCAGCGGGTGGCGAGCACGATGCCGACGGCAAGGATCGCGGCCGTCGTGATGTCGGTGACGCCGGTTGCCGCGAGCAAGATGGCGCCCGCGAAGGCCGCGATCGCGATCGGCGCCTTGGCGCGGCGGAAGGGCTGCGGCCGGGCGGCTGTCAGGCCAAGAAGGTTGGGGTTGGCGCGAAGTTCGCGCTGGGCATCCTGCCCGGCGAGCACCAGGAGCCGGTCCCCGGGCCGGATGCGGACCGAAGGAAGGTCTGGCCCCGGCTCGTGGCCGTCGCGCTCCACTCCGACGAGGCGGACGTTGAGCCGGTTGAGGAACGGGATCTGCTGCAGGGGTTGGCCGATCGAGGGATGGGCAGGGCCAACCGTCACTTCGACAAGGTGGCCATCGCTCTCGCCGCGCTGGACGAGCGAAAGACCCGCGTCTCCCACGCCCTTGAGGCCAACGGTCGTGCCCTTCTGGCGCAGCAGGCCGGCAAGCTCCTGGGGCGCGGCACGGATGACCAGCCGATCGCCGGGCTGGATGATCTCATGGCCGAGATCGGAACGGAGGAGCTGGCCGCCGCGCTTCAGCCCCACCAGCCTCACCTCGGAGCGGTTGAGACCCGGGATCCCCCCTGCCCTCCGCCCGATCCACTCGCAGGTCTCGCCGACCTCGATCTCCGACAGCATGACCTGGCTTGACGCGGCCTCGAGCACCGAGCCGGCCCGCGCGGGCAGGAGCAGGGGCCCCAGGACCACGAGCCCGAGGGCGCCCGCGGCCAGCGCGATGAGGCCAACCCCCGTGATCTCGAAGATGCCGAAGGCCGGCTGGCCGAGATCGCGTGCTACGCCATCGACGAGGAGATTGGTCGAGGTGCCGATGAGCGTGACCGTGCCGCCCAGGATCGAGATGTAGGAAAGCGGAATGAGGAGGCGGGTCACCGGAATGTCCCGTGCGGCGGCAAGGCGCCGGAGGATCGGGACTCCGAGAATGACGATGGGAGTGTTGTTGAGGAAGGCGCTCGCGGCGGCGGTCCCGCCATAGACTTCCGCCAGCGCCCGGCGCGGATGCGCCCTGGCGCGGCCGAGGATCCGGGTGGTGACGGCCTCGATCGCGCCGGTGCGGATGAGGGCCGCCGAGAGGATGAACATGGCGGCGATGGTGATGGGCGCCGGGTTGCCGAAGGCAGCAAGCGCCGTCCGCGTGTCAAGGAAGCCGAGGAGGATGAAGAGCGCGACGCCCGTCACGGCGATGACGACGGGGGGCAGGCGCTCGGCTGCGAAGGCGGCGAGAAGCCCCACCATGAGCAGGAGCCCGACGACATCGCCGTGCTCGGCGAGAAAGCCCGTCCAGAGCTCGACGATCGTCCCCACGACCCGGCCTCTGCCTGCCCCGCCAGGTCAGGACAAGTGCGGTTGCGGCTTGCCCGGAGTGAAGCTCAGGCTGCGGCGGGCACCCGGGCGAGCGCGCAGCGCGACCAGATTTCGGACAGCGCGTCGACCAGCTGGTCGATGTCCTCGTCGGTGTGGACCGGAGAGGGCGTGATCCGCAGCCGTTCGGTGCCCTTCGGCACCGTCGGGTAGTTGATCGGCTGGATGTAGATGCCGTGGGTGTCGAGCAGCCAGTCGGAGATCATCTTGGTGTGGCGCGGGTCCCCGACCATGACGGGAATGATGTGGCTCGGGTTGTCGAGCATGGGGATGCCGATGGCCTTGAGGCGGGCGCGCACCTTGGCCACCCGGGCCTGGTGCGCTTCGCGCTCGGCGTTGCTGCGCTTCAGGTGGCGGATCGAGGCGATGGCCCCGGCAGCCACGGCCGGCGGAAGGGCCGTCGTGAAGATGAAGCCCGAGGCGAAGCTGCGCACGAAATCGCACATCGCCGCCGAGCCGGCGATGTAGCCGCCGACCACGCCGAAGGCCTTGCCGAGCGTGCCCTCGATGACCGTGATGCGGTGCATGAGCCCCTCGCGCTCGGCGATGCCGCCGCCCCGCGGCCCGTAGAGGCCGACGGCGTGCACCTCGTCGATGTAGGACATGGCGCCGTATGCTTCGCACACGTCGAGGATCTCGGCGATGGGGGCGATGTCGCCGTCCATCGAGTAGACGCTCTCGAAGGCGACGAGCTTGGGTCGGGCCGGATCGGCAGCGGCAAGGCGGCGGGCGAGGTCTTCCGGGTCATTGTGCCGGAAGACCTGGCATTCGGCGCGGCTGTGGCGGATGCCCTCGATCATCGAGGCGTGGTTGCCGGCGTCGGAGAGCACGAGGCAGTTGGGCAGCTTCGAGGCAAGCGTCGAGAGCGCAGCCCAGTTCGAGACATAGCCGGAGGTGAAGAGGAGCGCGGCCTCCTTGCCGTGGAGGTCGGCCAGTTCCTGCTCGAGGAGCACGTGATAGTGGTTGGTGCCCGAGATGTTCCGGGTGCCGCCGGCGCCGGCGCCGCAGCGGTCGATCGCCTCGTGCATGGCGGCAAGCACGTCCGGGTGCTGGCCCATGCCAAGATAGTCGTTCGAGCACCACACGGTCACCTTCTGCGGCCCGGCGCCGGTGTGGCGGGTGGCGCGAGGGAAGGCGCCGCGATGCCGCTCGAGGTCGGCGAAGACGCGGTAGCGCCCCTCTTCCTTCAGGCCCGCGATCCCGGCCGCGAAGAAGGCTTCGTAGTCCATGTTCAACGTCCTTCCCGTTCAGTCTCTCCGAGGCGGGGGACCGCCCATCTCCAGAGGTCGGCGTCGCGAACCGGCAGCATCATGAACAGATGCTCGACGAGGCCGAGACACGCGAGGGTGAACAAGAGCGCAGCCCCGGTCTCCTCGGCCTTGGCTCCCAGATGGAGAAGGAGGGCGACCGACGCAAGCACCGAGACGGGAAACAGGGGGTTCATGGGAGCCACGCGGAAATGGCTCCGGAGATAGCCGAGGTGCGGGGGGAGCAGCTCGGCCGAGAGGTTCGACACCCCGAGGAAGATGTTGAGCTTGGTGGAGAGGCGCATCGCGAACAGGAGCGCGAAGGTGAGCGTGCCAACCTGGTTGGGCGCCCCCCAGGTCATCGCCGCCATGGCGGCCAAGGTGAGCGCGAGCGCGATCTCGTGGTGGATGAGGGTGCCGGCCGAGGCGAGGAAGCGCCGGAAGCCGGTCTCGTCGGCGCGGAGCGGCCGGCGGACCGGCCCGGTCACGAAGCCCATGAGGAAGCTCATCTCGTGCCAGCCCCAGATGACGATGGCGGATGCGAAGGCGAGATAGGCGGCGGCCGGGCCGGTCTCCGAGGCTGCGACGAGATGCCCGCAGAAGGCGGCGGCCGCGGCCGGGATGGCCGCAACGATCGCGCCCTGGTGCAGCTCGCGGGGGAGGCGGTTGAGCCACAGGATTCCGCCGGTCGAGAAGAACCAGACCAGCGTCACGAACAGGGCTGCGAGGAGAAATTCCACCATGGGGCTACCAGGCCGGCTGGAGCCTCGTGGTCGCGGGAAGCGCGTGCCGCTTCACCGGCAGAAGGTAGAGGCGAAGGAACGCGGCCCCGGCCCGGAGGGCGTGCCATTTGCGGCCCAGCCAGCCCAAGAGGCCGCCGCGCCGTTCCGCCTCCTGCATGGCGAAGACTGCCGCCCGCAGGCGCTCCATGCCGGCGCGGAAGGCAGGCGAGTCGATGTCGAGCTCCACGGGGAACACCTGGCGCGAGATTTCGGAACAGATGCGGAAAACGCGGTAGTCGTAGTCCGTGGGGTCGAGCCCAAGGGCGGCATGGAAGACCGGGCGACCGTGGTCGCGGACATACATGGTCGCGTAGACCGAGAGCAGGAAGAAGCGGATCCAGAGCTTGTTGTGGCCGGAGAGCAGCTTCGGGTCGGACCGCATGAGGAGCGCGAAGGCCTCGCCGTGGCGGAACTCGTCGTTGCACCACTGCTCGAACCAGTCGAAGATGGGGTGGAACCGCAGCTCCGGGTGCTTCTGCAGCTGGCGGAAGATGGTGATGTAGCGCGAATAGCCGATCTTTTCCGAAAGATAGACGGCGTAGAAGATGAACTTGGGCGCGAAGTGCGTGTACTTCTTCGACTTGGTGAGGAAGGAGAGGTCCACGCCGATGCCTGCGTCCTTGAGCGTGTGGTTGATGAACCCGGCGTGGCGGCTCTCGTCGCGCGAGAGTAGCCGGAACAGCGTGCGAACGTCGGGGTTCTTCGTCCGCCGGGCGATCTCGGCGTAGAGCACGCAGCCCGAGAACTCGGCGGTGAGCGAGGAGACGAGGAAGTCGATGAACTCGCGCCGGAGATCAGGCGGGAGGCCGTCGAGGATGCCCTCGAAGCCGGCGTCGCGGCGGAAGTGCCGCCGGTTCGGGTCGCTCTCCATCTCGGCAATGAGGGCATCCCACTCGCGGCGGACCGGGCTCACGTCGATGCGGTCGAGAGCCTCGAAGTCGGTGGTGTAGAAGCGCGGCGACAGCACGGTATCGGCCTTCGCCATCTCGAGCGTTTCCTCGGGCGTCTGCGGGATCGCGTGGACGTTCATGACAGTCTCCCGGGCGTGAAGCTCACCTCGTAGAGCTCGGTGAGGTCGAAATGGGCGGCGAGCCGGGTCCAGGCGCGGACCACGGCCGACGCGCGGTCGATGACGGCCGGCCGCTCGAGCACGATGCGGCTGTCGAGGGGCACGGTGATGGGCTCGCCCTCGACGCGCACCCGGTCGCCGGGGTTGATCTCGAGGCCGTCGGCAAGCTCGACATGCGCATGGAACGCCTGGTCGGACTGCTCGATCTCGATCCGCGCCATGGACCGGATGCGCCGGGGGTAGAGGAGGCTCATGCGCCCTTCCCTGCCAGCTCGGCGGCGCCGGGCAGCAGGCGCCAGAAGGCGCGGCGATTGTCCGCCCCGAAGCTGTCGAGCTCGACGGTGCGGCCGGTCGCCACGTCCTCGAGGCTGAGGCGGCCGTCCCCCCACAGCCGCAGGCGGTAGGGCGCCTCGGGCCCCACGCCCTTCATCCGCCGTTCGCGCGCCATGGAGCGGATGACGCCGCGGACGAAGCCCTCGTTCGAGCCGGCGGCGACCGAAGCGAAGGGCGCGCTCGCCGCGCCCTCGAAGATGCCGAGCGTGCCGTCGGGCAGGTCGCGGAAGACGAGCAGCCGCTCGGCAACGACCGGCACCCCGGCCTCGGCGCGCACCTGGCTTGCCGGCTTGGGCCGGTCGAGCAGGCCGAGGGCAACCGCTCCCGTGAGGGCGAAGACCGCCGCGACCATGGCCGCGATGCCCCAGAGCACGGGCTTGGGGATGGGCTTCTCGACATGCGCGCTCATGCCGGCACTCCGGTGGGCAGAGGCCGCGCATCGGCCGTCGGCCGGTCGAACGGCAGCCGGCGGCCCTGCGGCAGCGCCTCGGCCATGGCACGCGCGAGGATTTCCGCCGGTCCGCGGGCGTCGGCGAGCGCGCGCAGCATCGGCTCGGGCCGGGCGAAGCGCCACGGGCGCACATGGGGCCAGAGCAGGAAGTAGCCGACGCGCTCGGCCGGGACGGGGGCGAGCGCGATGTCGCCCGAACCATCGCGGGCGGCATTGAGCCGGGCGGTCTCGATGGCCACGAGGGGCAGGTTCACGCACATGGGCACGGCCACGCCGAAGCGTATGACCACCCGGCGGCTGGTGATGGTGTAGAGGGTGGAGCGCGCCATGAGCCAGGCGAAGAGGAGGAGGAGGCCGCAGGCGGCAAGCCCCGCGGCCACCGTCATGCCCACGCCGAACGCCGAGCCGGAGACGAGCGCGAAGGCCAAGAGCACGGCGAAGTAGAGCGCCACCTTGCGCACATGGTAGGCGGAGACGGCCAGCCGCTTCCAGTCGGGCGCGCCCTGCCAGAGGATCCGCTCGCCGGCAGGCAGCCGGCCCGGAAGGCCCGGAACCGGCTCGCCCTCATACTCCGTCACAGCCATGGCTCGACCCGATCCGGCGTGGCGTAGAGGTAGCCGGCGCCGAGGTAGGCGGTGATCCGGTCTTCCTCGTTGCGGGTGACCTGGGTGGGGCTCTGAGGCCGCGGCACGCCGGCGAACTGCGCTGCGGTGACCGCCTCCATCTCGATCTCGCCACGGCCCTTGCGGACCAGCGCCATCGTCATCGGCAGCAGCGCCGGGTTGGTGCCGACCTCGCCGGGAATGGCGACGGCGAGGTAGCGCACGAGGTGGTCGGTAGTGTCGACCCAGAGGTCGCTGACGGTGCCGGCCACCTTGCCGTCGGCCGCGACCACGGGCCAGCCGATGACGTCGGGCTCGCCATCGGCAACGCGGAAGCCCTCGGCAAGGCCAATGGGCACGATCTTCGGCCGGCCATGCATGTCGAGCTCGGGCTCATGCGCCCGGGCCGACTGGAAGGCTCCGGCGCCCACCCCGGCCGTCAGCGGGTTGCCGACGGGGTCGAGGGGCGAACCGCCCCAGTGGGCCCGCACCGTCTCGGGGATCTCGACCGGCTCCCGCCGGGGCTCGGCGTCGGGGCTGATCACCCCCTTGCCGTGGGGCAGGAAGAAGCTCTTGGGCCGGGCGCTCTGGAGGAAGCCGCCGGTCGGGATGATGGCGCCGGTTGCCTCTTCCTCGAGCGGATAGCCTTCCCGCCGGTCCTCTCGGCGCAGGTAGATGACCAGCCCGAGGAAGAAGAGGAAGAAGGCGTAGAAGACGAGTTCCGCGACGTCGAGACCGCCGACGATGAAGACCTGGGACATGGGGGTTCTCCTGGGGTGCCTCCTGGGGGATTCCGGGTTCAGGTGGGGAATTCGCTGAGGCCGAAGCGGCCGGGGCGGGCGGGGGGCCGGTCCTCGCGGACCCAGCGGGCGAGCGGTCCGAGCGCGGCGAGCGCCGCGAACAGGAGCGCGATCTCGAGATGCCAGACGAAACTGTAGCCGGTGCCGGAATCGGTCAGCGCCGGGCCGAGCCGGCCGGAGACGGCGAGCGCGGAGACGATGTCCCGAAGGACGCCGCCGAGAGCGACGGCGAGGCCCGAGGCCGTGGCCTGGACGGCACCCCAGGCACCCAGCGCGATGCCGGCGGCGCTGCCGCGGCCGAGCGCCATTGCCGCCGTCAGCGTGCCGACGGAGAAGAGGCCGCCGCCAAGGCCGATGCCCATGGCGCCGAGGCCGAACAGGGTGACCGACTGGAGCGGCTCTGAAATGATGACGGCCGCAAAGGCCCCGATCCCGATGAGGAGCCCGAGACCGGCGAGCCGGTGCGGATCGGCACCGAGGCCGAGGCGCTGGGCGGCAAGGCCGAAACCGAGCAGCGCGCCGGCCGCCCAGAGCGCGGTCAGCATGGTGGTCTGGCCGACCGCGAGGCCCAGCACTTCGCCGCCATAGGGCTCGAGCAGGACATCCTGCATCGAGAAGGCAGCAGCACCCAGGCCGACCGCCCAGAGGAGGCGGCCGACGCGCCCGCCGGCAAGGAGCGCCCGCCAGCTCTCGCGGAACGGCGGGCGCTCGCCGGAAGGAGACGTGGCCGCCGGGTTGCGCGCCTCCTGCTTCCAGAGCGCGGCGAGGTTGAGCGCGAGGGTGAGCGCGGCAACCCCCTGGATCACCTGGATGAGGCGGATGGGCGAGAAGGGCTGGAGCAGCTGGCCGATGACGAGGGCAGCCAGCATCATGCCAAGGAGCAGCATGACGTAGAGGAGCGCCACGAGGCGCGGCCGGGTCTCCTCGGTTGCGAGGTCGGTCGCGAGCGCGAGGCCCGCGGTCTGCGTGGTGTGCATGCCCGCCCCGACCAGCAGGAAGGCCAGGGCGGCCGCCGCCTCGCCGATGATGACGGGGCCGTGGGTATCGCCGCTCATGACGAGAAGCGCGAAGGGCAGGATGGCGAACCCGCCGAACTGCAGAAGCGTACCGAACCAGATGTAGGGCACGCGCTTCCAGCCGAGGATCGAGCGGTGGGTATCGGACTTGTGGCCGATGAGCGCACGCGCCGGCGCGAACAGCAGCGGTATCGCCACCATCAGGGCGACGAGCGCCGCCGGCAGGCCAAGCTCGACGATCATCACCCGGTTGAGCGTGCCGGTCAGCAGCACGGCCGCCATGCCGACCGAGACCTGGAAGAGCGACAGCCGGAGGATCCGCGGCAACGGCAGCTCGGGTGTTGCGACATCCGCAAACGGCAGGAAGCGGGTGGCAACCGCGGTCCAGTCGAAGAGGCGGGTTCCTGCCATCAGCCGCGCACCCATTCGAGCGCCTGGCTCGTGTAGAAGCCCCGGGCGACAAGGCGCGTGCGTGCCGTGCGCCAGCCGGGGTGACGCGCGAGCGCGCGCAGAATCCGCTCCTTCCCGACCGGCGCGATCATCGGCGACCGGTCGGACCGCGGAAACAGCCTGCCCACCGCGTGCATGGCGGCGAGAAGCGGAGTCCGGGGCGCGAAGGTGAAGAGGATGGAGGCGCGGGTCCGCTCGGCAAGCGCGGCAAGCGCGCGTGCGATGTCGGCCAGGGGGTAGTGGATGAGCGAATCCATGGCGACGACATGGTCGAAGCTGCCGAAGTCGCCCACCAGCATGTCACCCGCCTCGAAGCGCAGCCGCCCGGCAAGCGCTGCCGGCGCGCGCGCGCGGGCGATGGCCACGAGCCCGGGCGAGAGGTCCACGCCCACCACCTCCGCTCCCCGGCGCGCGGCCTCGACGGCGAGCGCGCCCGTTCCGCAGCCGGCATCGAGGAGGCGAAGGCCGTTCATGTCCTGCGGCAACCAGGAGAGAAGCGTCGCGCGCATCTCGTCGCGGCCGGCGCGGACAGTGGCGCGGATGCGCGAGACCGGCGCATCCGAGGTCAGGTCCACCCACTGGCGGTGCGCGGTGCGGTCGAAATAGTCGTGCAGCCGGTCGCGGACCGCGAGGTAGCTCGGCGCGATGTCGGCGCGGCTCGCCATCACTCGAACCCCAGGAAGTCGAAGATCTCGCGGTCCCGCATCGGCCGGACGGCGAGCGGCTCCACCCCCCGCCACAGCCGGTCGGCGAGCGCGAGATAGGCCTGGCGCGCTTCCTCGACCTCGGGCGAGTCCTCCATCTCGAAGAGGGTGCATTTCTTCAGGCGCGAGCGGCGAATGGCGTCCACGTCCTTGAGATGCGCGAGCCGCTGCATGCCGGTTGCCGCGCAGAAGCGGTCGATCTCGTCGGTGGCCGCCGAGCGGTTGGCAATCACGCCGGCGATCCGGACATCGTAGTTCCGCGCCTTGGCGTTGATGGCCGCGATGATGCGGTTCATCGCGAAGATGCTGTCGAAATCGTTGGCGGCCACGACCAGCGCGCGCTCGGCATGCTGAAGCGGCGAGGCGAAGCCGCCGCAGACCACGTCGCCCAGCACGTCGAAGATGACGACGTCGGTCTCCTCGAGCAGGTGGTGCTGCTTGAGCAGCTTTACCGTCTGGCCGACGACATAGCCTCCGCAGCCCGTGCCCGCGGGCGGACCGCCGGCCTCCACGCACATCACGCCGTTGAAGCCCTCGAACATGTAGTCTTCGGGCCGCAGCTCCTCGACGTGAAACTCCACCTGTTCGAGGACGTCGATGACCGTCGGCATCAGCTTCTTGGTGAGCGTGAAGGTGGAGTCGTGCTTCGGGTCGCAGCCGATCTGCAGCACCCGGTGGCCAAGGAGCGAGAAGGCGGCCGAGAGGTTGGACGAGGTGGTGGACTTGCCGATGCCGCCCTTGCCGTAGACCGCGAAGACCTTGGCGGTGCCGATGCGGTCCTTCGGGTCGAGGTGGACCTGGAGGCTTCCTTCGCCATCCGGGCGGCGGGGGCGGATCGGGTCGTCGAGGGCCATCTCCGTCTCCTTGGTCTCAGGCGGCTTCCGCGACTCCCTCGAGGCGGTCCTCGAGGGCATCGGCAGCAGCACGCAGGGCGACAAGCGTTGCAGGGTCGGGGCTCCAGAGCTGCCGGTCGACCGCCTCGAGAAGCCGGTCGGCCAGGCGCTGCGAGGCCCTGGGGTTGAGTTCCGCGAGGCGGTTGCGCATCGCCGCATCGAGGAGGAAGGTCTCCGCCGTCTCCTGGAAGACCCAGGGGGCGACCTGGCCCGTCGTGGCCGACCAGCCGAGCGTAACCGTCACCTGCGCCTCGATGTTGCGGACGCCCTCGTGGCCATGCTCCAGCATCGCCTCCACCCAGAGCGGGTTGACCGTGCGCGTGCGGGTCTCGAGCGCGATCTGCTCGGCAAGGCTCCGCACCCGGGGTGCGGCCGACGTGCCGTCGAGGATGTAGACGCTGGCCTCCTCGCCCCGCGCGCGGGCGACCGAGCGGGCGATTCCGCCCAGCGTGTCGACATAGTGGTCGATGGTGGTGACCCCGAGCTCGGCGGACTCGAGGTTCTGGAAGGCCAGGTCCACGCCTGCGAGCGCCGAGCGCATGAGCGCAGGCTGGCGCGTCGGCCGGCCGCTGCGGCCGTAGGCGAAGCCCTTCTGCCGCTCGAAGCTGTCGGCAAGATCGTCGGGCGACGTCCAGTTGCCGCTGTCGATCATCAGGTTGACGTTGGCGCCATAGGCGCCCTCGGCGTTGGAGAAGACGCGAAGCGCCGCCGTCTCGAGGTCGCAGCCATGCGCCGCCATGTGCGCAAGCGCGTGCTTCCTCACGAAGTTCATCTCCTCCGGCTCGTCGGCGCTGGCGGCAAGGAAGGCCGCCTCGGCGAGCGCGCGCGTCTGCATGGGAAGGAGATCGCGGAAGATGCCGGAAAGGGTGGCCACCACGTCAATCCGCGGGCGGCCGAGCTCGGCAAGCGGCACCAGCTCCGCACCTGCAAGGCGGCCGTAGCCGTCGCGGCGCGGGCGCGCGCCGATCAGCGCGAAGGCCTGGGCAAGCGCCGCGCCTTCCGACTTCAGGTTGTCGGTGCCCCAGAGCACCATCGCCACCGTCTCGGGCAGCCGGCCCTTCTCCGCGACATGGCGGGCAAGGAGCCGCTCGGCCATGGCATGCCCTTCGGAAACCGCGAAGGTGGAGGGCAGGCGGAACGGGTCGAAGCCGTGGAGGTTGCGGCCCGTCGGCAGCACGTCGGGGTTGCGGCCGATGTCGCCGCCGGGCGCCGGGGGGATGTAGCCGCCCGAGAGCGCGCGGACGAGCGCCTCGACTTCGTGCGCGTCCGCGACATGGAGGCCGAGCGGGATTTGGGCCGTCTCGATCTCGTAGAGGCGGTCGGGAAGCGCGTCGGTCGGCACGTCGCCAAGACCGGCCGCCTCGGCCTGGGCGCGCACCAGCGCCTCGAGCCGTGCGCGCTCGGGGGCTTCCGGGTCGGTCGCCCGCCAGCGGTCGAGCGAGGCCCTGAGGTCGGCGAGCCCCTTGTGGAGGCCGGCCTCGGCGAGCGGCGGCGTTGCGTAGGAGACGAGGGTCGCCGCCGCCCGGCGCTTGGCAATGGTGCCTTCCGACGGGTTGTTGGCAGCATAGAAGTAGATGTTGGGCAGGTCGCCCAGCAGGCGCTCGGGCCAGCAGTCGGCCGAGAGCCCGGCCTGCTTGCCCGGCATGAACTCGAGCGCGCCGTGGGTGCCGAAGTGAAGCACTGCATGCGCGCCGAAGTCCTCGCGAAGGAAGCGGTAGTAGGCGGCGAACGCATGGGTGGGCGCGAAGCGGCCCTCGAACAGCAGCCGCATCGGGTCCCCCTCGTAGCCGAAGCCCGGCTGAAGGCCCACGAAGACGTTGCCGAAGCAGGCACCCTGGATGAGGATGTGGCGGCCGTCGGAAAGCTGGCGGCCGGGCGCCGGGCCCCACTGGGCCTCGATGGCGGCAAGATGGGGCTCGCGGCGGACGTGCTGGTCGACAGGCACCCGGTGGAAGACGTTGGCATCCGTCCCGTAGCGGTCGCGGTTGCCCTCAAGCAGGGCGGCCTTCAGCGCCTCGACCGATGACGGCACCTCGACCCGGTATCCGGCCCCGGCCAGGGCCACGAGCGTGCGGTGCAGGCTCTCGAAGACGGAGAGCCAGGCCGCGGTGCCTGCCGCACCGGCGTTGGGCGGGAAGTTGAAGAGGGTGATGGCGACCCGCCGCTCCGCCGGCGGAGTCCGCCGGAGCGCGACCAGCCGCGCGACCTTGGCGGCGAGCGCCTCGGCACGCTCGGGGCAGGAGAGCATCTCGCGGGCAAGCCCCGAGGCGGCGTGGACGCAGCGCCGCGCGCAGCCCGTGCACGGCTCGGCCGAACCGTCGGAGCGGCCGCCGAACACCGTCGGCACGGTGGCACCGTCAAGTTCGGGGATGGCGACCATCATGGTCGCCTCGACCGGCGTGAGGCCCGCCGTTCCCCGGCCCCACGCCTGCAGCGACTGGAACTCGAGCGGGTGCGCGGCGATGTAGGGCACGTCGAGCCGCGCCAGGATCTCCTCGGCGGCGCGGGCATCGTTGTAGGCGGGCCCGCCCACCAGGCTGAAGCCAGTGAGCGAGACCAGCGCGTCGATCGTCGGCCGGCCGCGCTCCATGAAGAAGCGCTCGATGGCGGGCCGCTGGTCGAGCCCGCTTGCGAACGCCGGGATGACGCGAAGGCCCCGCGCTTCGAGCGCGCGGATGACGCCATCATAGTGGCCCGAGTCGCGCCCGAGCACGTAGGAGCGCAGCAGCAGCAGGCCGACCGTGCCCGCCTTCCCGCCCCGCTGCGGCAGCAGGCGCAGCGACTCGGACATCCGCCCCCGCATGTCGGGGTGGTAGACGCCGACCTCCGGATACTCGGCCGGAAGCGCCGCGGGCGTCGCGCCGCGCAAGGGAGCGCGCGGACCATCGGCGTAACGGTCGACCAGCGCGCGAATCATCGCGACGACGTTGTCGTCGGAGCCGGCGAGCCAGTACTGGAGGGTGAGGAAGTAGGCGCGCACGTCCTGCGCCGAGCCGGGAAGCCACTTCAGAAGCTTCGGCAGCGTGCGGAGGATCTTCATCTGCCCCGCGCCGGACGACTGGCCTGGCTTGGCCGTGCCACGCAGCTTCTTCAGGAGCGCCAGCGGGCCCGAGGGCGCCGCATCCATCCGGTACTGGCCCATGCGGGTGAGCCGCACGATCTCGGCGCCGGAGAGCAGCCCCAGCATGGCATCGCAGCTGTCGCGCCGGGCCTCGAGCGCCGGCAGCACGGCGCGGATGTGCTCCTCGAGGAAGAGCATGGCGGCAATCACGATGTCGCCGCGGGCAATGTCGGCCCGCGCGGCCTCGAGCCGGTCGGGCGCTCCATCCCAGTCGGAGGCGGCATGGAAGCCGATCTCGATCGGCAGGCCCTCGGCGCGGAACCGCGCCTGGGCCCGCTCCGCAGCGCCGGCCAGGTGGTTGTCGAGCGTGACGATGACCACGCGCAGCGGGCGCTCCAGCCGCGGCGGCTCAGCGGGAGAAGTGCGATTTCGCGTCATAGAGCGTCTCGACGGTGATCGCGGAAATGCCGCGCGCGGCAGCATAGGCCTCGGTGTTGCGGCGGGCCTTGCCGCGCACGAAGAAAGGGATCTTGCGAAGCTCGCGCTCGGCATCGGGCGTCCAGGCGACAAGCCCGTCCGCCGCCGCCTGGGCGGCCACGGGCTCCGGCCGGATCTGCGGCTGAGCGGCCGCATGCTGCGCAGCATGGCTCGCAGCAAGATGGGAGGGTCCGGCCTCGTCCGAGAACTCGAAGTCCTCCCGGAACATGGTCAGCAGATGTTCCTCGAGACCCATGACGAGCGGGTGGACGAGGGTGTCGAAGAGGACGTTGGCGCCCTCGAACCCCATCACCGGCGAGTAGCGCGCCGGGAAGTCCTGGACGTGGACAGGCGCGGAGATCACCGCGCAGGGCAGGCGCACGCGCTTGGCGATCATCCGCTCCATCTGCGTGCCGAGCACCAGCTCCGGCTGGAGCGCCGCGATCCGCGCCTCGACCTCGAGATAGTCGTCTGTGACGAGCGGCTCGATGCCGTGCTCCGCCGCCGCAGCGCGCAGCTCGCGGGCGAACTCGCGGTTGTAGCAGCCGAGGCCCACCACCTCGAAGCCGAGCTCGTCGCGCGCCACCCGGGCGATCGCGATCGCGTGCGTGGCATCGCCGAAGACGAACACGCGCTTGCCCGTGAGATAGGTCGAGTCGACCGAGCGCGACCACCACGGCAGGCGCGCGTGCGCCGCGGCAAGCGCGGGCGCCGGGTCGAGGCCGAGATGGCCTGCGACCTCGCGGACGAAGTCGCAGGTCGCGAGATGGCCGATGGGGACGGTGCGAATGGTCGGCCGGCCGAAGCTCTTCTCAAGGAAGCGGCAGGCGCTGTCGGCAATCTCGGGGTAGAGGCAGATGTCGAGGTCGGCCTCGCCGAGGGCGGCGATGTCGGCAACCGTGGCGCCGAGCGGCGCCACGACATGGACATCGACCCCCAGCGTATCGAGAAGGCGCGTCACCTCGGTCACGTCGTCGCGGTGGCGGAAGCCGAGCGCCGTGGGCCCCAGAAGGTTGACGCGCGGCCTTCGGCCTTCGCGTGGGGAGGGCCGGCGGCTGCGGTCCACGAGCGCGCGCACCAGCGCGAGGAAGGTCTCGGCCGCGCCCCAGTTCTCCTTGCGGCTGTAGCTCGGAAGCTCGAGCGGAATGACCGGAACGGGAAGGCCCATGGTGGCGGCAAGGCCCCCGGGATCGTCCTGGATGAGCTCGGCGGTGCAGGAGGCCCCGACCAGCATCGCCTCGGGACGGAAGCGGGCGTGGGCGTCGCGAAGGGCGGCCTTGAACAGCTCGGCGGTGTCGGCGCCGAGATCGCGCGCCTGGAAGGTGGTCCAGGTGACGGGCGGGCGATGGTCCCGCCGCTCGATCATGGTGAAGAGGAGATCGGCGTAGGTGTCGCCCTGCGGCGCGTGGAGGACATAGTGGACGCCCCGCATGGCCGTTGCCACCCGCATGGCGCCCACATGCGGCGGGCCCTCGTAGGTCCAGGCGGCGAGCTTCACGTGGCCGCCTCCGGGGCAAGGGCCGCGAGCTTCTGACGGCGGACGAGCGGGCGGGCGAACAGTTCGGCAAGATCGCCGGCCTGGTCGAACCCGTGGACAGGCGAGAAGACGAGCTCGATCGACCACTTGGTGGTGAGCCCCTCGGCCTCGAGCGGGTTGGCAAGCCCGAGGCCGCAGACGACGAGGTCGGGCCGGTCGGCGCGGACGCGGTCGAGCTGGCGCTCGACGTCCTGCCCCTCGGCCAGGCGCACGCCTTCTGGAAGGCGCGCAAGATCGGGGCCGTGGTAGCGCTGGTGAAGGTAGGGCGTGCCCACTTCCACCGGCACCATGCCGCATTCCTCGGCGAGAAAGCGGGCCAGCGGCACCTCGAGCTGGCTGTCGGGAAGGAAGCTGATGCGCCGCCCCTCGAGGAGGGGGCGATGCCGGGCAAGCGCGCGCTCGGCCCGCGCGCGCGGTGCCGCGACCACCGCCTCGAACCGGTCGAAAGACACGCCGAAGGCGCGGGCCGCAACCGCAAGCCACGCCTCCGTGCCCCTGGCACCGAAGGGGAAGGGAGCGGGAAGGACGGTTGCGCCCCGGCGCTCGAGGGCGGCCGCGGTCGCGCCGAGGAAGGGCTGGGCAAGCAGCACCCGGGTGCCCGGCCCGACCGGCGGCAGCTGACCGGCCCGGCGCGGCGGCAGGACATCCGCCGGAATTCCGAGGTCGGCGAAGAGCCGCGCGAACTGGTCCTCGACAACGTCGGCCAGGCTGCCCGCAACCAGCAGGCGCTGGCCAAGGTTTCCCGCCTGCGGCATCTCCGGCACGAGCGCAGCGAGGCAGGCGTCCTCGCCCTCGGTGAAGGTCGTCTCGATGCCCGAGCCGGAATAGGCGAGCACGCGCACGCCGCGCGGCCGCATTCCGGCGTCGAGGCGGGCCGCAGCCTTGGCAAGGTCGAGCTTGATCACCTCAGACGGGCAGGAGCCCACGAGGAAGAGGAGACGGATGTCGGGCCGGCGGGCGAGGAGTCGGGCAACCACCTGGTCGAGCTCCTCGTGGACGTCGGCAAGGCCGGCGAGGTCCTTTTCCTCGATGATGGCGGTGGCGAAGCGGGGCTCGGCGAAGATCATGACGCCGGCTGCCGACTGGAGCAGGTGAGCGCAGGTGCGCGAGCCGACCACCAGGAAGAAGGCATCCTGGATCTTGCGGTGGAGCCAGACGATGCCGGTGAGGCCGCAGAAGACCTCGCGCTGGCCGCGCTCGCGCAGGACCGGCCGGGGCGCCCCCGCCGCCAGCGCCGCGACGGCCGGGGCGTTCACGCTGCTGCTCCTCCGGCCGGGGCATCAATCCGCGCCTGCCGGAGCTTCCAGACGAACTGGCCGGCATTGATGACATAGGCGGCATAGGCCGCGAGGGCGACCGCCATCTGCTGCCCGACGCTGCCAATGCCGGCCAGCAGCATCACGACATAGGCCGTGTGGAGCGCAAGGACGAGCATCGAGAAGAGATCTTCCCAGAAGAAGGCGGGCGCGAAGAGGTAGCGGCCGAAGACGACCTTCTCCCAGATCGCCCCGGTGACCATGATGAGGTAGAGCACCCCGGTCTTGACGAGGATCGAGACGGTTGCAGCGCCCTCCCCTTCGCCGGTCAGGAGGAAGCGGACGACGAGCGCCAGGCTGACCAGGAAGACGAGGAACTGGAGCGGCGCGAGGATGCCCTGGACGATGGTCCAGGGGCTCTCGTCACGGCGGCGGCGCTCCTCCGGCGTGTAGAGCGGCGGCCGCTGGGGGCGGCGGAGAACGCCAGCTGCCCCGGAAGCCGCCTTGTCCCGCGCGGACGCGCCAGCGGCTGCACGTGCGTGCCGAAGGTCTGCCGAATCCAGCCCAAGCCGTTGCGGGAGCGCGACCATTTCCCTTCCCGGGCCCTCCATTCCTCGCTGGAGCCTAAGGACCGGAATCCCGATTGTCAACGAAACTTGACGCTCATATAAGTTGACGCTGTGGCGAGATGACGCGGGCGGGCGCATCGCCTCGCCGCACCATCGCAAGGGGGCGGGAGGTGGGCCAGCAGGCCGGGAGAGCGGAGCGCGCGATTGAAATCCGTCCTGACGGTGAATAGGCTCGAATGTGGTGGGGAGTCGCCGCGGGAGAACGGCGCGCCACCCGCGGGCGGGGGAGTGCCCGTGCCCAGCTCTGACGGGAGGACCGTGATGACGACGGTCGGGATCAGCCTGGCGCTCAGCCTCGAGGGTCTGCTGCAGCGCTTTCCGACACTTCGGGACTTCGGCTTGCGACGGCTTCGGCGCACGCATGGCGAGATCCAGCCGGCGAACCTCGCCACCATCATCGAGTCGGAGATCATCCCGCGGCTCCTCGTCACGCATCTCGCCGACGCTGCAGCGGCGGCATCCCCGGCCCGCGACCCGCAGGCCATCGCGGGCGGCACGGCCGCGAGGGGTGGAGACGCGGGCGATGCCACCGCGGCAGTCGAGCCGATCGCTGCGGAGGAGGTGGCCCGCTTCGCGCTGGCTGCGATCGACCGCGATGTCGTCGATCTCCTCGCTGACGTCGAGTCGGTCCTGGCTCGGGGCGTCCCGGCCGGTGCCGTCCTCGTCGACCTGCTCGCGCCTGCCGCGCGAGAGCTCGGCAGCCTCTGGGAACGGGACCGCTGCGACTTCGTGGACGTGACGATGGGCCTGTGGCGCCTGCAGGAGCTGACCCACGAGATCGCCGGCCGCCTCATGACCCGCGCCCGCGCGACGGCCGGGCGCCGGCGTGCGCTGTTCGCAGCGCTGCCGGGGGATGACCACCGTTTCGGTGCCCTCCTTGTCACCGAATATTTCCGTGCCTCGGGGTGGGACGCCTGCTGCTGCCTCGACTCGGAGCGCGACACGCTGTGCGCGGACGTGGCGGCGACTGCCTATGACCTCGTTGGCCTGACGGTCACGCAGGACCGTCAGGTCGAGATGCTGCCCGACCTCATCGAGGCGCTGCGCGACGCCTCGCGCAATCCCGCCCTCCTCGTCATGGTGGGGGGCGTTCTGCTTGCCGAGCGGCCGGAGCTTGCGTTTCTCGTCGGTGCCGATGCGACGGCTCCCGACGCGCGAGCGGCAGTCGCAAAGGCGGAGGCCCTTGTCGGCGCAGGCAATTTTGCAGCAGGAGCAGGTACCGCCTGAAGCGGCTGCGGCCGCGGGAGATAAGACAGATTCGGATGGATGCCCAGACCCCCTCGCCGGAACCCGTTCCCTTCCGCGCGCCCGACGGGTCGTTCGGTGGCATGCCCTCGCATCTGGTCGCCTCGGTCATTGCCGCGGCAAGCGACGTTGCCCTCGTCGTCGACGAGGCCGGCGTCATCCGCGACATGGCGATCGGCTCGCCCGAGCTTGCGGAGGACGGCGCTGCCGAGTGGCTCGGCCGGCGCTGGGAGGAGACGGTGCTGCCCGACAGCCGGCACAAGGTGGCCGAACTCCTGGCAGACCCGGCCCCCGGCCCGGCGGGGCCGTGGCGCCAGCTGAACCAGAAGACCGCGCGCGGCGAGATCCCCATGCGCTTCCTCGCGGTCTCCGCGGGGCCCGGGCGGGGCACCATCGCCGTCGGCCGCGACGACCGCGCGGCCGCCGCGCTCCAGCAGCGGCTGATCCAGGCTCAGCAGGCGATCGAGCGGGAGCGGCTCCGCGCCCGGCAGACCGAGTCCCGCTACCGCCTGCTCTTCGGCCTCTCGCGCGAGCCGGTCCTCGTTCTCGACGCCAGCGCACGCACCATCCTCGAGGCCAACCCGGCAGCCGAGCGGCTGCTCGGCCGCAGCGACCTCGTCGGCCGGCAGATCGCCTCCCTCGTCGAGCCCGGCGACCGCGAGACGCTGCTCGGCTTCCTTGGCGCACTCGGTGCGACCGACGATGCACCCCCGGCCAGGGTCCGGATCGCCGGCAGCAACGCGGAGGTCCGGATCTCGGGTACGCTGTTCCGCCAGGGCGGCACCGCCTACCTGCTGCTCCGCTTCGGGGACGTCGGTTCGAGCGAGGCCGACCTCGAGACGGTGCTCGAGCGGGTGCCCGACCCCTTTGTCGTGACCGACGGCGCGCTCCGCATCGTCGACGCCAACGGCGCCTTCCTCGAACTCGTCGGCCACGCCCGGCGCGAGGACGTGGCAGGCCTCCCGCTCGCCCGCTTCGTCGGGCGCCCGGGGATCGACGCGAACGTCCTCGCCTCCCAGCTCGCCGAGCACGGCGCCGTGCGCAACCTCGCCACCATCGTTCGCCCGCGGTTCGGCGAGCCGGTGGACGTCGAGATCTCGGCCGTCCTCGTCGACGAGCACCGGGGCAAGGTGGGCGGCTTCACGCTCCGCCCCCGCATCACCGACCGAGCGCGAATCACCGCCGAGATGGCCTCGCCGCGCTCGGTCGAGGAGCTCACCGAGCTCGTCGGGCGCATGACGCTCAAGGACATCGTCCGCGAATCGACCGATCTCATCGAGCGGCTGTGCATCGAGGCGGCGCTCAAGTGCGCCGACAACAACCGCGCCTCGGCCGCGGAAATCCTCGGCCTGTCGCGGCAGGGCCTCTACCTCAAGCTGCACCGCCACGGCCTCGCCCGCGACCCGGACGGCGAGGGCCCGAAGAGCTGAGCGGGGTGCCGCGAAGAGGCAGGGACGGGTTCCGTCTGCGCCCCGCGACATCTTCCACTGTCAACAAAGGTTGACGCTGGCGCGCCGCCCCGCCTAGTCTCCGCGCCATGGCACGAGCGGGAGATGCGGGCCTCGGAGTGGTGCGGCGGGGAGCGGTCCCGCGCCCGCGCGACGTCCTCGAGCTGCTGAAGCCGGTCACCTGGTTTCCGCCCATGTGGGCGTTCATGTGCGGGGTGCTCTCCTCAGGCGTTCCGCTTGCCGAGCGCTGGCCGTTCCTCGTCGCCGGCGTGCTCCTTGCCGGGCCCCTCGTCTGCGGCACCAGCCAGGCCATCAACGACTGGTTCGACCGCGAGGTGGACGCCATCAACGAGCCCGGCCGGCCCATTCCCTCCGGCCGCATTCCCGGCCGGTGGGGCCTCTGGATCGCGATTGCCGGGTCGTTCGTCTCGCTCGCCGTCGCCGCCCTCATCGCGCCGGTGGTGCTGGCGGCCACCTGCCTCGGGCTGCTGCTTGCCTGGATCTACTCCACGCCCTGGCCGCGGCTGAAGGCGAGCGGCCTCTGGGGCCCTGCGGCCTGCGGCTTCGCCTACGAGGGGCTCACCTGGTTCACGGGCGCCGCCGTCATGGTGGGGGGCATGCCCGATTCGAAGGTGCTGCTCCTCGTGCTGCTCTGGAGCCTGGGGGCGCACGGCATCATGGTGCTCAACGACTTCAAGGCGATCGAGGGCGACCGGCAGATGGGCCTGCGGACCCTTCCGGTCATGCTGGGGCCCGCGCGCGCGGCCCGGGTTGCGTGCCTCACCATGGCGGTGCCGCAGGTGCCGGTCACCCTGCTGCTGTGGAGCTGGGGCCTGCCGGTCCACGCCGCGCTCGTCGGAGGCGGCCTTCTCCTCCAGCTCGCCTTCATGCGCCGCCTGCTTGCCGACCCGGCCGGCAGGGCGCCCTGGTACAACGGGACGGGAATCATGACCTACGTGCTCGGCATGCTGGTCTCGGCGATCGGCGTCGGGAGCCTCGCATGAGCCGGCCGCGCCCGCCGCTGCCGCCGCTCGGCCTTCCCGGGATCCTGCGTCTCGGCCTCGTCCAGGCGGCGCTCGGCGGGATCGTCATGCTCGTCACCTCCATGCTCAACCGCATCATGGTGGTGGAATATGCGCTTCCCGCGGTGCTGCCGGCGGCGCTCATCGCCTGGCACTATGCCGTGCAGCTCTCGCGGCCGGGCTTCGGCCATGCCTCCGACCAGGGCGGAAGCCGCAAGCGCTTCATCCTGGGCGGCATGGCGCTCTTGGCGCTGGGTGCGCTGACGGCAACCAACGCCGTCTTCGTGATGGAGGCCTATCGCGTGGCGGGCCTCCTCGCAGCCGGCCTCGGCTTCGCCATGATCGGCGCCGGGGTGGGCGCGGCGGGCACCTCGCTCCTCGCGCTGCTCGCCAGCCGGGTGGAGCCGGGCCGCCGGCCGCTCGCGGCGGCCACCTGCTGGATCATGATGGTGGCCGGCATCGCGGTCACGGCAGGGGTCGCCGGCGGCTTCATCGACCCGTTTTCGCCCGAGCGGCTGGCGATGGTGGCCGGCACCATCTGCGCGGTTGCGCTTGGCGTGACCGTCCTTGCCACCCGGGGCGTAGCCGAGGGGCCCCCGGTGGCGCCCGAGCGCGGGCCGGAATCCTTCGCCGAGGGGCTCCAGGCCATCTGGGGAGATGCCCGCGTGCGCGGCTTCACCCTGTTCGTCCTCGTCTCGATGCTCGCCTACGCGATGCAGGATGTCATCCTCGAGCCCTTCGCAGGCCTCGTCTTCGGCTTCTCGCCGGGCGAGTCGACCCGGCTCTCCTCAATCCAGCACGGGGCGACGCTCGCCGGCATGCTGACGGTGGGGCTCGCCGGGCGCTGGCTCGCCGCCCGCCTTCCCGGCGGCAGCCGGGCGCTCGTGGTGGCGGGCTGCCTCCTCTCGGCGGGCGCGCTGGCGCTCCTCGCACTCGGCGCGCGCATGGGCGAGGGCTTTCCGCTCCGCGCCACCGCCGCCCTCCTCGGCTTCGGCAATGGCATGTTCGCGGTGGCCGCCATCGCTGCGATGATGGATCTCGCCGGAATCGAGGGGCCCGGCCGCGAGGGAATCCGCATGGGCCTCTGGGGGGCGGCCCAGGCGGTCGCCTTCGCGCTCGGCG
This sequence comes from Thermaurantiacus tibetensis, assembly GCF_015354055.1. Classification (GTDB taxonomy): domain Bacteria; phylum Pseudomonadota; class Alphaproteobacteria; order Sphingomonadales; family Sphingomonadaceae; genus Thermaurantiacus; species Thermaurantiacus tibetensis. The sequence goes on along the minus strand of NZ_JACHTM010000001.1, from coordinate 496,175 downwards.
GGCTGGTCGGCGCAGCCGGCGTTGACGCCGGGCGCACCCTGCTTGGCGACGATGCCGCGGCCTTCGCCATCGTCTTCGCGGGCGAGGCCCTGCTCTTCATGGGCGCAGCCGGGCTTGCGCTCAAGGTCCACATGAGCCGCAGCGACGTGCCGGCGGCTGCAGCAGGAGTGGCGACGTGACCGGACGGGAGCACGACGACCTCTACGATGCCGTGGTGGTGGGTGGAGGCCCTGCGGGCGCCACGGCAGCAACCACCCTCGCGCGCGCCGGGCGGCGGGTGCTGCTGCTCGACCGCGCCGGGCGGATCAAGCCGTGCGGCGGCGCAATTCCGCCACGCCTCATCCGCGACTACGCCATTCCCGACCACCTCATCGTCGGCCGCGCGACCGCCGCGCGGATGATCGCCCCCTCTGCGAGGACGGTCGACATGCCGGTCGGCGGCAACTACGTCGGCATGGTCGATCGCGAGCATTTCGACGAGTGGTTGCGCGCGCGAGCGGCGCGGGAAGGCGCGGAGCGCCAGGCCGGCACCTTCGAGGGCTTCAGCCGCGACGCCGAGGGCGTGGCGCGGATCCATTACCGGCCCAAGGGGGCCGGCCGGGACGCACCGCTCGCGTCGGTCCGGGCGCGGGCCGTCGTTGGCTGCGACGGTGCCCGCTCCCAGCTCGCCCGCCAGACGCTCCCGGGCGCCGACCGCGTGCCCTGCGTGTTCGCCTACCACGAGGTGGTGAAGTCGCCCGAGCGCGACAGCGACGCCTTCGACCGTTCGCGCTGCGACGTCTTCTACCAGGGCAAGCTTTCGCCCGACTTCTACGCCTGGGTGTTCCCCCACGGGGACACCGCCTCGATCGGCGTGGGAAGCGCGAACAAGGGCTTTCCCCTGCGCGAGGCGGTCGCCGAACTTCGCCGCGACACCGGGCTCGACTCCTGCGAGACGATCCGGGTGGAGGGGGCGCCCATTCCGCTGAAGCCGCTGAAGCGCTGGGACAATGGCCGCGACGTGGTCGTCGCGGGCGACGCGGCCGGGGTTGTCGCGCCTGCGTCGGGCGAAGGCATCTACTATGCGATGACGAGCGGCCAGTATGCGGCCGAAGGGGTGGACCGCTTCCTCGCCACGGGCAATCCCAAGGCGCTCGCCGAGCCGAGGCGCCGGTTCATGCGCGAGCACGGAACCGTCTTCTGGGTGCTCGGCATCATGCAGCACTTCTGGTATTCCTCCGACAAGCGCAGGGAACGCTTCGTCAAGATCTGCGAGGACCCTGACGTCCAGTATCTCACCTGGCAGGCCTATACCGAGAAGAAGCTGGTGCGAGCCCGGCCGATGGCCCACGCTCGGATCTTCTTCAAGGATCTCGGCCACCTCGTCGGGTCGCTGCGGTGATCCGCGAGGCGGCCCATCCGCGTGGGCGGGCCCCGCGCGTCTCCGGGGCGGCGCTGGTGCCGGCGCTGGTGGGCGGCGGCGCCGCGCTTCTCATCGCCATCCTCGGCTCCACCCTGACCGACACGGGGCCGTGGTACCGGGCTCTTGCCAAGCCGTCATGGACTCCGCCGGATGCGGCGTTCGGCGCCATCTGGACGGTCATTCTCGCGCTCTGGGGGGCGGCAGCCGTCGCCGCGTGGCGGGCCGCGCCCGACAGCCGGCGGGCGGACTGGCTGGTCGGCCTCTTCGCCCTGAACGGCTTCCTCAACATCCTGTGGAGCCTCTTGTTCTTCCGGCTCCAGCGGCCCGACCTCGCGCTCCTCGAGGTCGGCCTGCTGTTGGCCTCGATCCTGTGGCTGATTGTGGCAAGCGCGCGCCATTCGCGCGCTGCACCGCTGATGCTCCTGCCTTACCTTGCCTGGGTGAGCGTTGCCGCGCTGCTCAACTGGGAGATCGTGCGCCTCAACGTGCCAGGCGCGTGACGGAGCTCGTGGCCGGAGCCTTCACGAGCGGGCGGGCCGTTGACCTCGTGCTCGCGGTGCTCGCGCTCGAGGCCCTGCTCCTCCTTGCGTTTGCCGGCAGGCGGCGCGCCGACCTTCTGCTCGCTCTGCTGCCCGGCCTGTTCCTGCTCCTTGCCGTGCGGGCCGCGCTTGCCGGAGCAGGGTGGCAGGTGGTCGCCGCGTGCCTTGCCGCGGCATTGCCCGCGCACCTCGCGGACCTGTGGCGGCGGCTCCGCCGAGCTGCCGCCGAAGGTTCCGGCCGGCGCCCTGCTTGAACCGGCCGGCGCCCTACTTGAACTGGCGGAGATAGGCGATGACGTCGGCGCGCTGCTGCGGGTTCCTGAGGCCAGCGAACGCCATGGTCGTGCCCGGAATGAACTTCCGCGGGTTCTCCAGATACTTGTAGAGGTTCTCCTCGGTCCAGACGACGTTGGCCGACTGGTTGGCCTTGGAATATTTGAAGCCCGGGACCGAGCCGCTCTTGCGGCCGATGATGCCGTGGAGCGAGGGGCCGACACGGTTCACGCCCTTGTCGGTCACGTGGCAGGCGCGGCACTGGGCGAACACCTTCTCGCCCGCGGCGGGGTTGCCCTTGAGGGTGGCGTAGGGCGGCGCGGCTGCCGGGGCGGCCGCCTGTGCGAACGCAGGGGCGGTGAGGGCGAAAGCGCCCGCCGAGACCAGAGCCTTGAGAAGTGTCGACATAGACCCACCTCCAATGCTGGCGGGTGTCCCCGCCTCGTGCGCCCCGTGCGTCGGGATCCGCATGGCGTCAAGCCATAGGCGCGCGCAGCTTGCCGCAGCCTTGCCGGTTTGTGGCGAAATCGCGGAGCCTCGCCGCACCGTGCCGCCGCTTCCGGGGTTGCCCCTTCGGACCCTCGCCCTTCCGCGTCCGCCGCTCGGGGCCGGCGTCTCCCGTGCCTGCCCCGCGCACGGCCTCTCGGGCCCGGGGATCTGGAGCGGGCGAAGGGATTCGAACCCTCGACCCCAACCTTGGCAAGGTTGTGCTCTACCCCTGAGCTACGCCCGCGTCCGTGGGTGGCCGCGCGTAGCGGAGCGGGGAGCGGGGCGCAAGCCCCTTCCATCGCGTCGCGCCGAGGCCCATATGCCAAGTGCACAACTGCGAGGATGCGAAATGGCTAGCCTGTCCCTGACCGAGAAGGAGCGCGCATCGGTGGACCGTTTCCGCCGCGACGTGCTGGAAGCGTCGCTTTCGGGTGTTGTCCTGGTGCGCTTCACGGCCAGCTGGTGCGGGCCCTGCCGGCAGCTTGCGCCCCTCATGGAGAAGGCAATCGCGGCGGTGGGTGATCGCCGGGTCTCGCAGGTGGTCATCGACATCGACGAGAACCGGCTGATTGCCGAGGAATTCCGCATCCAGTCGGTGCCGACGGTCTATGCCGTGGTGGGGGGGCGGCCGGTCGATGCGTTCGTGGGCGTGCTGCCCGAGCGGGAACTCAAGGCCTTCATCGAGAAGCAGATCGCGCGGCTTCCGCCGGACATGGCGGAAGCCGACCTCGAGGCGCGGACGGAAGCGGCGCTGGCGCGGCTTGCCGAAGGCCGGGCCAGCGAGGCAGCCGACGCGCTTGCCGGGCTGGTGCGCGAGCATCCGGACCGGCCGGAACTCGCCGCCCACTACGCCCGGACTCTCGTCGCGCTGGGGCGGCTCGATGCCGCAAGGGCGGCGCTGGCGGCGGTGCCGGCGAGCGCGACCGACCCCGCCGTCCAGCAGGCGCGCGCAGCGCTCGCGTTGGCCGAGAGTGCGCCGGCCGCCGGCGACACCGCGGCGCTCGAGGCGCGGCTCGCCGCCGATCCTTCGGACCATGGCGCGCGGCACGACCTTGCGGTTGCGCGGTTCGCCCGCGGCGACCGGGACGGGGCGGCCGACCTGCTGCTTGCAATCATCGCCGCCCAGCGGGACTGGGAGGGCGGCAAGGCCCGCGAGACGCTGCTCAAGCTCATCGAGACGGTGGGCCTGTCCGACCCTTGGTCGATCGCGACCCGCCGGCGCCTGCGCCAGCTCTGGTTCGCGTGAGCCGGAGCCGGAGGCCGCGATGGAGCCTTTCGCGACCGTCGCCGACCTCCCGACAGTCATCCCCGTGTTCCCGCTCGCGGGCGCGATCCTGCTGCCCCGCGCGGTCCTGCCCCTCAACATCTTCGAGCCGCGCTACCTCGCGATGACTCGCGACGCGATGGCGACGCAGCGGCTCATCGGCATCATCCAGCCGCGCGGGCGTAGCGACCCCCCGGAGCTGTTCCTGACCGGCGGCCTCGGGCGGATCACCCGCTTCTCCGAAACCGGCGACGGGCGCTTCCTCATTGCACTCACCGGTCTCGTCCGCTTCCGGGTGGTCCATGAGCTTGCCGTCACCACGCCCTACCGACAGGTCTCCGTCGACTACGGCCCCTTCGCCGCCGACTGGGACCCGCCGGCCCCGCTCGCCCCATCGGCGCGGGCGGCGCTCGAGGAGGCGCTCCGGGACTATCTCGAGACGCAGCAGCTCTCGGCCGACTGGGAGGCGGTCAAGGGCGCCGACGACGAAAGCCTCGTTGCGACCCTGTCCACCGTCTGCCCGTTCGAGATCCTCGAACGGCAGGCGCTGCTCGAGGCACCGGACCTTGCCGCCCGGGCCGAGATGCTGACGGCGCTCATGGCCTTTGCCGGCTCGGTCCCGGGCAGCGCCCGCTCGCCCGATACGCTGCAGTGACGCCGGCAGAGGTCGAGCAGGGGACGGCCGTCGCGTTGGAAGCGCCGCCGGCGGCCCTGCTTGCCCTTCTCTGCTGCCCGGTCACGCGGGGGCCCCTTGCCCTCGATGCCGAAGCCGGAGTCCTCGTTTCCACGCGGGCAGGGCTCGCCTTCCCGGTGGTTGCGGGCGTTCCTGTGCTGCTGGCCGACGCCGGGCGGCCATGGCCCACGGCGGGAGAGAAGAGTCTCAGCCGAGCTCGCCCCTGAGGAGCGGCGGCAGGTCGCCTGCCGTGCCACGCGCGATCGCGGCGAAGGTGCGCTTGGCGGGCGGGATGCGCTCGACCAGCCCGAGCCCGAAGCGCCGGAGGCGCTCGACCGGCCGCCCGGGGATCCCGAAGAAGCGGGCGAGCGTGTCGGTCGCGAACGCGGTCAGGCTGTTGTCGGCGCGCCGCCAGCGCTCGTAGCGGCGGGCGAGCGCCGGGTCGCCGAGGTCGATCCCGGTTCGCGCGCCGGTCGCGAGCACCTCGGCGAGCACGGCGGCGTCCCTGAGGCCGAGGTTGAGCCCCTGGCCGGCGATGGGGTGGATGCCGTGGGCGGCATCGCCGACGAGAACGAGCCGCTCGGCGCGGTAGCGCTCCGCGTGATGGAAGCCGAGCGGCCAGGAGACGGGCGGCGCAATGGTCTCGAGCGCGCCAAGGCGGCCGCCGAGACGCTTGTCCACCTCGGCTGCGAAGGCGCGCGGCCCAAGCCGGGACACGCCCGCGGCGTCGCGTCGCGAGACGGTCCAGACGAGGGCGGAGCGGTGCCGGCCATCGGGGAGGTCGCGCATCGGGAGAAGCGCGAAGGGACCGGAGGGGTAGAAGAGCTCGAGCGCCACTTGGCCGTGCGGCCGGGCGTGCGCGAGCATCGAGACGACGGCCGCCGCCGGGTAGGACCAGCGCGCGATCCGAATCCCTGCCTCCTCGCGGGTGCGGCTCTGGCGCCCATCGGCGGCAACGGCGAGTGCCGCCCGCAGCTGCCGCCCGTCGGCGAGCCGGGCCTCGACGGCCGCAGGGCCGCGCACCAGCGTCCCGATGGCCGCGGGCGCCACCAGCCGCACGAGCGGTGTCTGGCGGACCCGCTCGAGAAGCGCCCGGCGCAGCGCCCGGTTCTCGACCATGATGCCGAGCGGCTCGGCAGCGGCCTCCCCCTGCTCCGCCACGGCATCGAAGCGCAGGATCTCGGGATGAAGCCCCTCGGCCACCTCGATCCGGGCGATGGGGCAGCCCTCGCCATCGAGCAGGTCGCCAAGACCGAGGGCGCGGAGCATGCGCGCGCTCGCGCTGGCAATCGCCGACGCCCGGCCGTCGAACCCTTCGGCAAGATGCGCCTCGGGGTCCGCGCGTTCCACGACGAGCGTGGAGATGTCATGCGCTGCAAGCGCCAGCGCCAGCGTCTGGCCAACGAGACCGCCGCCGATGATGAGGACGTCCGCTTCGCTGGCCTCGGGCATGGGCGCCTCCTAGCGGCGACCCTTGTGACGGGGAAGCCCCGCGGCCTGCTGCCGCGTGCATGGGCAGTTCCCGGCATTGGCGCCCATCGCTGCCCGATTTCTAGGCAATCAGCCGCGCGGACACCCGCGCGCGCCGAGCACGAGAGATTGGCACGCTTCTTGCATAAACGGTCTCGGGTGCCTTCGGGCTCCTGTGCTCGCTTCGGGACTTTGGTCCTCCCCTTCCGGCCCGGGCTTCGGCCCGGGCCCTTTTTCGTGAAGGAAGTGGAGCGCCTGCGGCACAAAGCGCGAACGGAATCTTGACCGCCCCTCTCCCGCGCGGCATTGTCAGCCCATGGCAGCCCTCGCCGCCGGCCTTCTTGATGCGGCGCCCTGGAGAAGGCGGCGGCGGGGCCCCTCGCCTCTCGCCAAAAGGCGCGCGCGACTGGCAGCTGTTGGCGGCTGGCTGCGTCGGCTCGCCGCCGGGCTCCTGTTCCTCGGGCTCGCCACCGGCCTTGCACTGGCGCTGTGGAGCCACACGCCCGCCGACCCGTCGCTCAACACCGCGACCAGCCGCGCTGCCGTGAACCTTCTCGGCCGGCCAGGGGCGCTCGTCTCCGACCTGCTGCTCCAGGGCTTCGGCCTTGCCGCCGTGCTGCCGGTCGCGCTGCTCCTGGCGCGCGCGGTCCACGCCTTCTCCGGCCGGGCGGCGCGCCGGAGCGGGGCCTCCGCCGCTGCCCTCGGGGTTCTCGCCCTCCTTCTCGTGGCGGCGGGCGCCGGGCTGCTTCGCCAGGCGCCGATCCCCGGGACCGAAGCCAGCGCGGGCGGTCTCGTCGGCCTGCTTGCGCACCGCGGCGGTCTCGCGCTTGCGGAGCTTGCGGGGCTCGCGCCCCTGGCCGTCACCATGCTCGCGGGGCTGGCATTCGCCGCGGGCGGACTGGCGCTGGCGCTTGCCGCCGGCGAGATCCGGCTCCTCGGCTGGCTCGGGGCTCTCGTTGCGGCCCTTCGCGTGCGGCGAGCCCAGGGATCGCGGGCAGGAAGCAAGCCCGCCCGTCCGGAACAGGCCAGAGAGGAGCCGGACGAGGAACCGATGTTGGCGGAACCGCCCGCGCGGCCCGCCGTCGTGCGCCCGCGGGCCGCCGAACCGTCGCGGAGGGCCGAGCGCGAGCGCCAGCCAAGCCTGATGCTTGGCGACCGGTTCCAGCTTCCGCCCCTTGCCCTGCTCCGGCCGCCGCCCCCCGCCGCCGACGGAGCGGACGAGGCGGCCCTCACCCAGAACGCCCGGCTGCTCGAGGCCGTGCTCGAGGACTATGGCGTGAAGGGCAGCATCGTCGGCATCGCCCAGGGCCCCGTCGTCACTCTCTACGAGCTCGAGCCCGCGCCCGGCATCAAGGCAAGCCGGGTCATCGGCCTTGCCGACGACATCGCCCGGTCGATGAGCGCGGTCTCGGCGCGCGTTGCGACCATCCCGGGCCGCAACGTCATCGGCATCGAGCTCCCGAACCGCCGGCGGGAGGTGGTGGCGCTGTCCGAACTTATCGCGAGCGACGCCTTCGAGCACAGCCGGGCGGCCCTGCCGCTGGTGCTCGGCAAGGACATCGCCGGCGCCCCCGTCGTTGCCGACCTCGCGCCCATGCCCCATCTCCTCATCGCCGGCACCACGGGCTCGGGCAAGTCGGTGGGGCTCAACGCGATGATCCTCTCGCTCCTCTACCGGCTGCCGCCGGAGGCGTGTCGGCTCATCCTCATCGACCCGAAGATGCTCGAGCTCTCGGTCTATGACGGGATTCCCCACCTGCTGGCCCCCGTCGTGACGGAGCCGGCCAAGGCCATCCGCGCGCTGAAATGGGCGGTCGAGCAGATGGAAGACCGCTACCGCAACATGGCGCACATCAACGTGCGCGGGCTTGCCGCTTACAACGAGCGGGTGCGCGAGGCGCTCCGGCGGGGCGAGAGCTTCACCCGCCGGGTGCAGACGGGCTTCGACGCGGAAGGGAACCCGGAGTTCGAGGAAGTCACGCTCCGGCTCGAGCCGCTGCCGCGCATCGTCATCGTCGTCGACGAGATGGCCGACCTCATGATGACGGCGGGCAAGGAGGTCGAGTTCCTGATCCAGCGCCTCGCGCAGAAGGCGCGTGCGGCAGGCATCCATCTCATCATGGCCACGCAGCGCCCCTCGGTCGACGTCATCACCGGTGTGATCAAGGCGAACCTGCCGACGCGCATCAGCTTCCAGGTGACGTCCAAGATCGACAGCCGTACCATCCTCGGCGAGCAGGGCGCGGAAGCCCTGCTCGGCAAGGGCGACATGCTCTACATGCCGGGCTCGAACCGGATCGTCCGCCTGCATGGCCCCTTCGTGTCGGACGACGAGGTCGAGAAGGTGGCCGCGCACTGGCGCGCCCAGGGCACGCCCGCCTATGTCGAGAGCGTCACCGAGGAGCCGGACGGGCCGGACGGCCTCGAGGAACCGCGCGGCCAGGGGAGCGGGCGGCAGGGAGCGATGGCCGTCGCAGGCGAGGGCGATCTCCTGTCGCAGGCGATCCAGGTCGTCGCCGTGTCGCGCAAGGCGACCATCTCCTACCTGCAGCGGACGCTCCGCGTGGGCTACAATTCCGCCGCCCGGCTCATCGAGCAGATGGAGGACATGGGGCTCGTCTCTGCGCCTGACCATGTCGGCCGCCGCGAGGTGCTGATGGACGAAGCCGGGAACCGTCTCGGCTGACCCCTTCCCGAGGCTCCCGCCCTGCCCCATCTTTCTGCCCGTGCCTCTGCGTGACGCCCTCGCTGCCCGGATTCGCGCGCCCTTCCTCGAGCCCGGCGCGGCGCGCCCAGCCGTGGTGCCGGCGCCCGTCGACCGCCGGCTGCTTGGCGCCGGCTCCCCGGCCTTCGACATCCACGCCGATGTCACCGTCATGATGATCGGAGGGATCACCTCGCTTCTCGTGCAGATGCTCCACCCAAGGGCGCTGGCCGGCGTCTGGGACCATTCGAACTTCCGCACCGACATGGGCGGACGCCTCCGGCGCACGGCCGCCTTCATTGCCGTCACCACCTTCGGCCCGAGGGAACAGGCGGAAGCCGCGATCGCCCGCGTGCGCCGAATCCACGCGAGCCTTGGCGGCACCTTGCCCGACGGCACGCCCTACCGCGCCGACGAGCCGGAAACGCTTGCGTTCGTGGGCGCGGTCGAGGCGTTGAGCTTCCTCAAGGCCTGGCGGCGCTACCGGGAGCCGCTGATGAGCCGGGCCCGGCAGGACCGCTACATGGCCGACATGGCAGAGGTGGCCCGCCGCCTCGGCGCCGACTGCATGCCGGCGACACGGGCGGGGGCGGAAGCGCTGGTCCGGCGGATGCGGCCCCAGCTCCGGGCGGACGGCCGCACGCGGGAGGTGTGCGGCCTGCTCCTTGCAGCCCCCCCGCCCTCGCCCGCGCTTGGGCCCGCACACCGGCTGATGATGGAGGCTGCGATCGACCTCCTGCCGGCCTGGGCCCGGGCGATGCAGGGGCTTGCAGGCCCGGGGCCGGCAGCCCCCCTCGTGCGCGCGGGCGCAAGCGGCATGGGTGCCCTCGTCCGCTGGGCGCTCGCACCCGCGCCGAAGCGGGGCGCGTCGGTCACGGGGCGCGGCACCGCCGCCGCGCCGCCGCAGCGCCCGGCCTGAGGGCCGCCCGCGCCTCACATGTTCGGGTAGTTGGGCCCGCCGCCGCCCTCGGGGGCCACCCAGGTGATGTTCTGGGTGGGATCCTTGATATCGCACGTCTTGCAGTGCACGCAGTTCTGCGCGTTGATCTGGAAGCGGGGGCCCTCTTCGGTCGTCACGATCTCGTAGACTCCGGCCGGACAGTAGCGCTGTGCCGGCTCGTCGTAGAGCGGCAGGTTGTAGGTGATCGGCCGGTCGGGGTCGGCAAGCTTCAGGTGGACCGGCTGGTCCTCCTCATGGTTGGTGTTCGACAGGAACACGCTCGAGAGCTTGTCGAAGCTGTAGACACCATCGGGCTTCGGATAGTCCTTCGGCACGAAGTAGCTCTTGGGCAGCAGCTGCTCGTGGTCGGGCTCGTGCTGGAGCGTGAAGGGCATGCGGATGCCCCAGTGCTCGAGCCACATGGTGGCGCCCGCGAACAGCGTGCCGAGCGCGTTGCCGAACTTGGCGACGAACGGCTCGGTGTTGCGGACGAGACGGAGCTCCTTCTCGACCCAGCTTGCCTGGTAGGCGGCCTCGTAGGCCTCGAGCACATCACCCTGCCGCTGGCTGGCGATCGCCTCGACGGCGGCCTCGGCGGCCATCATGCCCGTCTTCATCGCGGTGTGGGTGCCCTTGATTCGCGGCACGTTCACGAAGCCCGCGGCACAGCCGATGAGCGCGCCGCCGGGAAACACGAGCCGGGGCACGGCCTGCCAGCCGCCCTCGTTGATGGCCCGGGCACCATAGGCGACGCGCCGCCCGCCCTTCAGCATCGCCTTGATGGCGGGGTGCGTCTTCCAGCGCTGGAACTCGTCGAACGGGGAGAGATAGGGGTTGCGGTAGTTGAGCGCGACGACGAAGCCGAGCGCGATCTGGCTGTTGGCCTGGTGGTAGATGAAGCCGCCGCCCCAGGCATCGGAGAGCGGCCAGCCCTGCGTGTGGATCACGGTGCCCGGCACGTGGTTCTCGGCCGGCACGTCCCAGAGCTCCTTGAAGCCGATGCCGTAGACCTGCGGGCTCTTGCCCTCGCGCAGGCCGTAGCGGGCGATGAGCTGCTTGGAGAGGTGGCCGCGCGCGCCCTCGGCGAAGAAGGTGTACTTGGCATGGAGCTCGAGGCCGGGCTGGTAGTTGGGCCCGCGGGTGCCGTCGCGGCGGACGCCCATGTCCCCGGTCGCGACGCCCTTGACCCCGCCGGCCTCGTCGAACAGCACCTCGGCCGCCGCAAAGCCGGGGAAGATCTCGACACCGAGCGCCTCGGCCTTCTGCGCGAGCCACCGGCAGAGGTTGCCGAGCGAGCCGGTGTAGGTGCCCTTGTTCCGCATGAACGGCGGAATGAGGGCGTGGGGGAACTCGGTCTTGCCCGACTTGGTCAGGATCCAGTGGTGGTTGGAGGTGACGGGGCACTCGGCCAGCGGGCAGCCGTCGTCGCGCCAGTCGGGCAAGAGCTCGTCGAGCGCCTTCGGGTCGATGACGGCGCCGGAGAGGATGTGGGCGCCGATCTCCGAACCCTTCTCGAGCACGCAGACGGAAAGGTCGAGGCCGCTGGCCGCCGCCGCCTGCTTCGCCCGGATCGCGGCAGACAGACCCGCCGGGCCACCGCCGACGATGACGAGATCATAGGGCATCGCCTCTCGAGACACCTGCACTTCTCCTCAAGCCCCGCGCCCGCCGGCCGTTCACCGCCATTCGTCGCAGCCAAGCCGACATCCGGCGCAGGCGCCCTAGGAGCCCATTGACCCGCCGCGCAAGCCTCGAAACTGTCACAGCGGTGGTCGGGACCGGGATCCTCGCGCGGCCGGATGGGCCTGTCGCCCGGGCGGAAGCCGCGCGGGCGCTTCTTGGCTGGTGGGTGCTTGCCGGCGTGGACACGGCCGTCCGCGCGCGCCCCGTGCCATGGCTCGACCTCGGGGAGGAGGCGCCGACGGAGGCCGCCGCGCCTCCGGAGCGGGCGAACGCCGGTAGCGCGCGCGAGCGGCCCGCGGTGCCGCTGCCGCCACGAGCAGGCAGGCCGGCAGAACCGGCCACCCGCAGCGCGTGGCAGGGCCTCGACCGGTTCGACACGCTCGAGGCGCTCCACGCCCATGTGCGCAGGCTGGTGCCCAATGCGCCGCTCCTTGACGGCGCGGCCACGTCCGGCGTGCTCGTCATCGGCGATTCGCCGAGTGCTGCCGACCTCGAGACCGGCCGGCCCTTCAGCGGGCCCGCCGGCCAGCTCCTCGACCGGATGCTCGCGGCCATCGGGCTCGACCGGAGCTGCTGCGGCATCACCCTTCTCACCCCCTGCCGCCCGCTGCCGGGGCCCGCTTCGCCCGAAGACATCGCCGCCGACCTGCCGCTGACGCTCGCCCACCTCCGGCTGCTGCGCCCGCGGCGCATGCTGCTCCTCGGCGCGACCGCCACGCAGGCGCTGGCACGCACGGACGAGGCCATCTCCCGGGTGCGTGGCCGTCCGCTCGAGGTGGCAGCCGAAGGCCTGCGCGTGCCCGCCCTTGCCACCTTCAACCCCGGCTACCTGCTGCGCCGCCCGGAGGACAAGGCGCTGGCCTGGGCCGACCTCCTCGCCTTCCGGCGGATGCTCGGCTGATGCGGCACCTGCTCGCGATCGCGCTTGTCCTCGCCGCAGCCGCGGTGCGCGCGCAGGAGGCCGAGGACGGCGAATCCCTTGTCGCGGCCGACGACGGCATCCCCACCCTCGTCGTCACCGGGCTCCGGCCGCAGGACATGCGGGTGCCCCCCCAGCTCAGCCCGGCGCAGCGCGCGGCCTACCGGCAGGTCTTCCGCGACATCGCCGCCGGCCGGCTCGCCCAGGCGTCCGCGGGGCTCGCGGCCATGCCGCGCGGCCTCCTGCATGCCACGGCGGAATCGCAGATCCTTCTCCGCCGCGGCACCTCGGCCGGCCGCGCGGCGCTCGTTTCGTGGCTCGAGGCCAACCCCGATGCCCCGCAGGCGCGCGACATCCTCGCACTCGCCCGCCGCACGGGAGCCGCCGACCTGCCGCCGATCGCGAGCGAGCGGGCGCTCGTGCCGGTGCGGCTCACCCCCTCCATGGGGCCGCGCGGCAGCCGGCTCGAAACACCCGTCGACACCGAGTTCGCAGGCCGCGCCCGCGCGCTCATCGCGCAGGGGCGCGCCGAGGAGGTGAACGGGCTCCTCGACCGCTTCGCACCCGAGCTCACGACGAGCGTCAGGAGCGAGTGGGCGGCGCGCGCCGCATGGGACCGATACCTCGCCCTCGATGACCCGGGGGCGAAGGCGCTTGCTGCCCGCGCGGCGGACGGCTCGGGCGACTGGGCCGCGTTCGGCAACTGGGTGGGTGGTCTTGCCGCATTCCGGCTAGGGGACTGCGAGGCGGCAGCCCGCCACTTCGACGGCATCGGCCGCCAGTTCGCCAACGATGAGCTGCGCTCCTCGGGCGCCTTCTGGGCCGCGCGCGCCCACGTACGCTGCGGCCGGCCCGAGCAGGCGGAGAGCCGGCTCAAGGTGGCGCGTGACGCTGACCCGACCGGCTTCTACGGGCTTCTCGCCGCGCGCGTGCTGGGGCTCGAGCCCGCGTTCGACTGGCGCGAACCCGACTTCATCACCGCCGACTGGACCACGCTTTCTGGCCTTGCGGGCGCGCGCCGCTCGGTCGCACTCATGGAAGTGGGCGAGATCGGCCTTGCCGACCGCGAGCTGCGCCACCTCGCCCGAACCGCCGACCCCCAGTTCTACGAGCCGATCCTGCGGCTTGCCGCCCGGCTCGACCTGCCGGCGACGCAATACTGGCTGGCTGCCAACCCGCCGCCCGGCATGCGCGCGCCCATGGCCGCACGCTTTCCCACGCCCAACTGGCGGCCGGTGAACGGCTGGCGCGTGGACCGCAACCTCGTCTTCGCCCACGCCATGCAGGAAAGCCGGTTCATCACCACGGCCCGCTCCCCGGCCGGCGCCCGAGGCGTGATGCAGCTGATGCCGGGAACTGCGCGCGAGCTCTCGCGCGTGCTGGTGCTCCCCGCTTCCGATGCGCACCTCGCCGACCCGAGCTTCAACGTCGAGTTCGGCCAGGCCTATCTCGAGATGCTGCGCGACAGCCCGGCAACGCTCGGGCTCCTGCCCAAGGTGATCGCGGCGTACAATGCCGGGCCGGGCTCGGTCGGCCGCTGGAACACCGGCGAGATGCGCTACAACAACGACGTGCTGCTCTTCATCGAGTCCATTCCCTTTCGCGAGACGCGCCACTATGTGGAGGTGGTGCTCAGGAACTACTGGCTCTACGAGATGAAGGCCGCTGCCGAGGGTGCGCCGGCTGCCTCCTCGAGCCTCTCGGCCATCGCCGCCAACCTCTGGCCGCGCTTCCCCGGCCTTCCGGGGGCCGCAGCGGTGCCCTTCCCCGGTGCGCCGGCGATCGACCGCTAGGCGCGACCCATGCCGATCGACCCGGCGCTTCCCTTCCTGCCGGTGCGGATTGCGGTTCTCACCGTCTCCGACAGCCGCGATGCTGCATCGGACCGGAGCGGTGACCTCCTCGTCGAGCGGCTGACGGCGGCCGGCCACGTGCTCGCGGCGCGACAGATCGTGAAGGACGAGGTGCCGGCGATCGTCGCGGCGCTCGAGGCGTGGATCGCGGACCCGGAGGTCGATTGCATCATCTCGACCGGCGGCACTGGCGTGACCGGGCGCGACGTGACCCCCGAGGCGCTCGAGGCCGTGTGCGACAAGACCATCCCGGGCTTCGGCGAGCTCTTCCGCTGGCTCTCCTTCCAGTCGATCGGCACCTCGACCATCCAGTCGCGCGCCTGCGCCGGCGTCGCCCGCGGCACCTACATCTTCGCCCTGCCCGGCTCGACCGGCGCGGTGAGGGACGGCTGGGACGGCATCCTCGCCCACCAGCTCGACAGCCGCCACCGGCCCTGCAACTTCGTCGAGCTGATGCCGCGCCTTCGCGAAGGCGCATGATCTACATCCTCCTCAACGCCGGCCCGATCCTCTTGGGCACGCTGGCCGGGCTTGCGGCCGGGCTTCTCTTCCTGCGCCTCTTCGGCACGCCCCTGCCCCGGGCGCCCGTGCTTGCCGTGCTCGCCTTGGCCGAGGCGTGGCTTGCGGCCATCCTGGCGGGCGCCCTGATCCTCGCGCCCGACGAGGCGCCGCCCCTCGTCATGGCGCTGCTCACCCCCGTCGTCATCTGGGCGGGCTTCGTGCTGCCGGCAGTGGCTGCCACCCACGCGCTGCGCGGCGCCCGCACGCGCCTTGCCCTTCTCGACCCCCTCCACTGGCTCGTCGTGATGCTGGTCCAGGCCGCTGTGTTCGTGTCCGTCGGGCTGGTGCCGCCGCCACGCTGAGCCATCTGGCGCCCCTTGCGCGGGGCGGCTAGGCGGCCCCCATGCTCCGGGCGTTCCGTGCAGGCGAGAAGGGGTGGACGTCGGTGGGTCCGGCCGACGGGCCCGAGGTGCTCGAGGGCGCGGTCTGGATCGATGTCGCCGACCCGCTCGCCTGGGAAGGCCCGCTCGTGCGCCGGGCCACGGGAATCGAGCTCCCCACCCATGCCGACATGGTGGAGATCGAGGCCTCGAGCCGGACATACCGGGAGGGCAACGCGAACTTCATGACGGCCCTCCTCGTCGTCGGCCTCGACAGCGACAGCCCCCGCTCGGTGCCGGTGACGTTCATCCTCGGGCCGGAGCGGCTGGTGACGGTGCGCTACTCGGACCCGCAGCCGTTCCGCAGCTTCGCCGCGCAGTGCGCGCGGCAGGGCGTGCCGGCCACGCCGCTCGGCGTGCTCGTGGGCCTGCTCGACGGCATCGTCGACCGGACCGCCGACATCCTCGAGCGCATGGGCACCGAGCTCGACAGCCTTACCGGCACGGTCTTCGCGCTGCGCACCCCCTCGGGCCGGCGGCTGTCGACCGACGACCTCACCCGCATCCTGCGGCGGATCGGGGGAGTGAACGTGGTCCTCAACAAGGTCCACGACTCGATCCAGACCATGCTCCGGATGACGAGCTTCCTCACCGCCCGGATGCGCGACGGGGAGCTGGGCCAGGGCAAGCAGCTGCGGGACGAGCTGCGCTCGGTGGCGCGCGACCTCGCCTCGCTGGACCAGAACGCATCCTATCTGTCGGCGAACGTGAGCTTCCTCCTCGATGCCGCGCTGGGGCGGATCTCGATCGAGCAGAACGCGATCATCAAGATCTTCTCGGTGGCGGCGGTCGTGTTCCTGCCGCCCACGCTCGTTGCCTCGATCTACGGGATGAACTTCGACTTCATGCCCGAGCTCAACTGGGAGTATGGCTACGCCTGGGCGCTCGGGCTCATGGTGCTGGCAGCCGTGGTGCCCTACCTCTGGTTCAAGAAGAAGGGGTGGCTCTAGGGGCTCGCTCTGGCAGCCATGTTCGTGCTATGTTCCGGGCATGGCACGGCGCGGGGCAACGGAGAACCCAGTCTCGACCCGGTTCGACGACCTCGCGCGGGAGGCAGACGGCGACTTCCGCGACTGGCTGCAGGCAAGCGGAGAGGGGCGCCCGCTGCGCACCGAGGTGACGGTCGAGCGGCCGCGGACGGCCATGACCCGCAACGACAGCCCTGACATTCCGTTCGAGGCCAGCTTCAACGCCTACCGCGGCTGCGAGCACGGCTGCATCTACTGCTTCGCCCGGCCCACCCACGCCTGGCATGGCCTTTCCCCCGGCCTCGACTTCGAGAGCCGGCTCTTCGCCAAGCCCGACGGGCCGGCGCTGCTGCGCGAGGCCTTCGCGAAGCCGGGCTACCGTCCCTCCCCGCTGGCGCTCGGAACCAACACAGACCCCTACCAGCCGATCGAGGCGCGGTTCCGCATTACCCGGGCCGTGCTCGAGCTCTGCCTCGAGGCCCGCCACCCGGTCTCGGTCACCACCAAGTCGGCCCGCGTGCTCGACGACCTCGCCCTTCTGGCGGCGCTCGCAAAGGACGGGCTGGCCGCAGTGATGGTCTCGGTGACAACGCTCGACCCAGCGCTTGCGCGGGCGATGGAGCCGCGGGCGGCAGCACCGCACCGTCGGCTTGCCGCCATCCGTGCGCTCGCCGAGGCCGGCGTGCCCGTCGCCGTCTCGGCCTCGCCCATGATCCCCGGCCTCAACGACCATGAGCTGGAAGCCATCGTGGCCGCCGCTGCCGCAGCCGGCGCCTCGGCGGCGGCGGCCATGCCCATCCGCCTGCCGCACGAGGTGGCGCCGCTGTTCGCCGCCTGGCTCCGGCACCACCGGCCGGACCGGGCCGAGCGGGTGCTGAACGGCATCCGGGCGATGCGTGGCGGCCGGCTCAACGACCCGCGCTTCGGCCACCGCCAGCGGGGCGAGGGCCCCTGGGCCGCGCTGCTGGCTGCCCGGCTCGAGCGGCTGCGCCGGGCTCATGGCCTCGGCCGGCGGGCGTGGACGCTCCGGACCGACCTGTTCCGCCCGCCGGAGGAGGCCGGGCAGCTGTCGCTGTTCTGAACCGCCCCGTCGCGCGGGGCCGACTCTGGCTGCCGTAGCGCATCGGCCGCCATCGTGGTAAACAGTCGCTCTGGCACGGTTGGAGGGGCTCCGGGCGATGTCTCACGGGAAGCGGGCACTGCTCGGGGCAGTGCTGGTCATGGCGTCGCCGGAGGCCGCCTGGGGCAACCGGGTGCTCGAGGGGAGCCAGGTTCTGTCGCTCAGCCATCGCTACGCGGGTGTGGCCGACAATTCGGCGTTCGACTCAAGCGAGGACAGGTTCGCGTTCGTCGACCTGTCCGATTTCTTCGCCACCCTCCTCCCGTTCGCGCCGTTCGATTTCCTGACCGGCGAGCTGCTCGAGGCGACGCTTGCCGTAAGCCTCGACTACCGGGACCTCGTCTCGGTCGGCGTATCGGGCGGCATCGGGCTCGCCGGGATCAGCGAGCGGTTCCTGTCCTTCGCCGCCTATCAGGGCGATGATCTGCTGGCGCTGAGGGACGGCTTCTACCGCAGTCCCCTGATCTGCAGGACGGAGGGCCCGGTCTGCCTCCAGCTCTCGGAGGCGCGCGGGCGATGGGACTTCGCCTTCGACGTGACCCGAAGTTACGGGCGAACCGATTTCGACGGGCTGACCGTCGCCCTTGCGACCGACGCGGAGGCACAGTTCGTCTGGGCCACGCCGCCGCGCCCGAACTTCGTCGCCACCCGGAACACCGCCTGGGACGCGACCTTCACCTTGAGCTGGCGCTACTATGAGGTGGCGCCCGGAAGCCCGCTGCCTGCCGTGCCCGAGCCCGCGACCTGGGCGCTGATGCTGGCCGGCTTCGGTCTCACCGGCGGCACGCTGCGGCGCGCCCGGCGGGTGCCGGCCTAGAGGACGGCGTCTCCCACGAAGGGGTTCGACTGCCGCTCGCGGCCGAAGGTGGACACCGGCCCGTGGCCAGGCACGAAGACCGTGTCGTTCCCCAGCGGCCAGAGCTTCTCCGTGATGCTGCGGACGAGCGTGGCGAAGTCCCCCTTCGGAAAGTCGGTCCGGCCGACCGAGCCCTGGAACAGCACGTCACCGACGATCGCCAGCTTCGAGGGCGCGTGGTGGAAGACGACATGGCCCGGCGTGTGGCCGGGGCAGTGGTAGACGTCGAGCACGAGGTTGCCGACGGTCACGCGGTCGCCGTCGAAGAGCCAGCGGTCGGGCTCGAAGGCCTCGGCGCCGGGCACGCCATACTGGGCGCCCACCATGGGGTTCATCTCGATCCAGAACCGGTCGTCGGGGTGCGGGCCCTCGATGGGGACGCCAAGCCGGCGGGCGAGCACGCCGGTCTGGCCGCAGTGGTCGATGTGGCCGTGGGTGACGAGCAGCTTCTCGATGGTGACGCCCTTCTCCTGCGCCACCGCAAGCAGCCGGTCGAGATCGCCGCCCGGGTCGGTGAAGGCGCCCCGCATGGTCTCCGTGCACCAGAGGAGCGTGGCGTTCTGCTGGAGCGGTGTCACGGGGATGATGACGGCCTGGAGCGGCGGCTTCGACATGGACGTCATGTGGGGTCACGCAGCGCGCGCGTCCACCCCGCCTTTTCGCGCGCGGCGCGCTCGGGCATGGAGGAGGCATGAGCCCTCCGCACGCGGCGCCGCTGCCCGAGGCCGGCGCGGGCGACGCCGACCTCCGCACCATCCGGCGGTTCCTGCCCTATCTCTGGCCGGCCGGCCGGCCGGATCTGAAGGCGCGCGTTGTCGTCGCGCTCGTGCTCGTGCTCGCGGCGAAGGCCGTGCTCCTCGCCATGCCCTTCGCGCTCAAGGCCATCGTCGACGGCATGGGCAGCGCCGAGAAGGCGCGGGACGAGGCTGCCGCGCTCGTGCTCGGTATGGTTGCGGCCTATGCGCTGGCACGCCTCGGGGCGACCGCGTTCGACAACCTGCGCAACGTCGTCTTCGAGCGCGTCGGGCAGCAGGCCTGGCTCGCGCTCGCGCTCGAGGTCTTCCGCCATCTCCATGCGCTGTCGCTCCGCTTCCACCTGGAGCGGCGCACGGGCTCGCTCGCCAAGGTGATCGAGCGCGGCACCAAGTCGATCGACACCATGCTCTACCTCCTGCTGTTCAGCCTGGCGCCGGTCATCATCGAGCTTGTGGCGGTGACCGCCATCTTCGCCTTGAGAATCGGGCCGGGTCTTGCGCTTGCCACGCTTGCCATGGTCGCGGTCTATGCCCTCTTCACCTGGCGGGTGACGGCGTGGCGCACGGCGCTCCGGCGCCGCTCGGTCGAGCTCGACAGCGAGACCTCGGCGCGGGCGGTCGACAGCCTCCTCAACTTCGAGACGGTCAAGTACTTCAACGCCGAGGCGCGGGAGGCCGCGGCCTATGCGAAGGTGAGCCGGGCCTACGCCGAGGCCGCGCTCAGGACCGAGAATTCGCTGGCCGTGCTCAACATCGGCCAGGCGCTCATCACCAGCCTCATGCTGGGCGGCGCCATGGCCTGGACCGTGCTCGGCTGGCGCGACGGCCGCTTCACCGCCGGCGACGTCATCCTCGTGCAGGCGCTCCTCCTGCAGCTGTTCCGCCCCCTCGACATCCTCGGGATGGTCTACCGCGAAGTGAAGCAGGGGCTCGTGGACATGGGCGCCATGTTCAAGCTCCTCGACACGCCCGCCGAGATCGTCGATGCGCCTGGCGCGCGGCCGCTGGTCGTCACCCGGGGCGAGCTGGTCTTCGATGCCGTGCGCTTTGCCTATGACCCGGCGCGGGAGATCCTGAAGGGGGTTTCGTTCAGGGCGCCGCCGGGCAGCCGGATCGCGATCGTCGGGCCTTCGGGCGCGGGGAAATCCACGCTCGCACGGCTGCTGTTCCGCTTCTACGACGTGACGGCGGGGGCCATCCGCATCGACGGCCAGGACATCCGCTGGGTCACGCAGGAGTCGCTTCGGCGGGCAATCGGCATCGTTCCTCAGGATGCCGTGCTCTTCAACGACACGCTCCTCTGGAACATCGCCTACGGCCGGGAGGGGGCAAGCGAGGCGGAGATCCGCGCGGCCATTCGCATCGCCCGGCTCGACGCGCTGGTCGCTCGCCTGCCCGAGGGTCTTGCGACTCGCGTGGGGGAGCGGGGCCTCAAGCTTTCGGGCGGGGAGAAGCAGCGGGTGGCGATCGCGCGGGCGGTCCTCAAGGACCCGCCGATCCTGGTGCTCGACGAGGCCACGAGCGCGCTCGACAGCGCGACCGAGGCGGAGATTGGCGAGGCGCTCGTGGCAGCGGGTGCCGGGCGAACGACGCTGGTGATCGCCCACCGGCTGTCGACCGTGGTGGATGCCGACCGGATCCTCGTGATGGAGGACGGGCGGATCGTCGAGGAAGGGACCCACGCGGAGCTCATCGCGCGGGACGGGATCTACCGGGCGATGTGGGACCTCCAGGCAGTGGAAGCGCAGGCGGTAGGCTGACGGGCGCGCGCTCCCCTGAAGCGCCCCACCCCGGCAGCCTTTCCCGCAGGACGCCCGCCACGGCAGTCGCTCATGGCTCCGCCGTTCCGGCGGCTCCGGCGCCGGTCCGCGGGCATCCCGCGGTCCGAGAGCCGGCCTGTGGCCGCCCCTCCGTCAGAGAATGGCATTCCAGACGAGGAAAAAGCCCGCGGCGAACCCGACGGCGACCGACACCACGATCGGCTTCCAGCCCACATGAACCGACATGACCGACCCTTCGCTCGCGGAGGGGGAAGACCCTCCGCTCAACCAGCTGTCCGTTATCATGCGACCTTGGCGAGGTTATGACACGGCGCAGCATCGGCTTCAACCCCTTGAAGTCGAAGCGTTGATTAACGCTGCCGGGTCAGGCCGGCGCCTCCGCGCCGACCGGCGAGTCGCCGGCGCGACCGCGCACGAACCGCTCGACCAGCGGATGGCCCGAGCAATCGAGCACCCCGACCGGCCCTTCCCACACGATCCTGCCGCCGGCGAGCATCGCCACCCGGTCCGCCACGCGGCGGACGGACTCGAGGTCGTGGGTGATCGAGAGCGCCGTCGCGCCAAGGGCCGAGACCTGTTCGCGGATCAGCCGGTCGATCTGGCCGGCCATCACCGGGTCAAGCCCGGTCGTCGGCTCGTCGAAGAAGAGGATGTCCGGCCGGGCGCAGATGGCGCGGGCCAGGGCCACCCGCTTCTGCATGCCGCCCGAGAGCGCCGCCGGCCGCAGGTCGGCGACTTCCGGGGCGAGCCCCACCCGCGCCAGCTCGGCGATCGCGCGGGCCTTCATCTCGCGGCCGCGCACCGAGCGACCGGAGGTGAGGGCGAAGGTGACGTTCCGCCAGACCGGGAGCGAGTCGAAGAGGGCGCTCCCCTGGAACAGCATGCCGATGCGGGCGCGCGCCGCCTCCAGCCGGGGGCCCGAAAGGCCCACGAGCTCCTCGCCGTCGAGCCGGATCGAGCCGGAATCGGGCCGCAGCAGCCCGAGGATGCACTTGAGGAGAACGGACTTCCCCGTGCCGGAGGCGCCGATGACCACGAGCGATTCGCCGGCCCGCACGTCGAGATCGACGCCCGCGAGGACCTCCCGCCGGCCGAACGCCTTCCTCAAGCCCCGGAGCGCAAGCCGCGGCGTGGTCATTGCCCGAAGACCAGCACGGTGATGACGAGGTTGGCGAGCAGGATGAGGATGAAGGCGACGACGACGGCGTTGGTGGTGGCGCGGCCCACGCCGGCAGCCCCGCCGGTCGAGCGGAAGCCGTTGTAGCAGCCGGCAAGCGCCAGGATGAAGCCGAAGACGGCCGCCTTCACGAGCGACGAGCGCACGTCCTCCCACTCGAGGTAGCGGGCGGTGGTGACGAGGTAGGTCGCGCCGTTGAAGCCGAGGCGGGTGGTGGCGATGAGGTAGCCGCCGAGCACGCCGATCGCGTTGGCGACAATGACGAGAAGCGGCAGCACGAGCGTGGCGGCAACGAGCCGGGGGGCGATGAGGTAGCGGAACGGGTCGGTCCGCAGGGTGACGAGGGCGTCGAGCTGCTCGGTCACGCGCATGGTCGCGATCTCGGCCGCCATCGCCGAGGAGACACGTCCGGCAACCATGAGCCCGGCCAGCACCGGCCCGAGCTCGCGCACCACGGCAATCACGGTGATGGCCGGCACGGTCGACTCGGCGTTGAAGCGGCTGCCGCCCACGAACACCTGCTGGGCAAGCGCCGCGCCGGTGAAGAGCGCGGTGAGCCCCACGACCGGCAGCGAGAACCAGCCGACGAGGGCCATCTGCTCGAGGAGCCGCGCCGGGTACCAGGGCGGGCGCACGGCACGGCCGAGCGCCGTTGCCGCGAACAGCGCCATGCCGCCGAGCGCGGCAAGCCCCTGGAGCACGAAGGCACCCAGGGTCACCAGTGCGCGCGCTGCAAGCCTCATGCCGCCACCCTCTCGAAGCGTCGGCCGAGCGAGACGAGGAGCTCATACTGCGAGAGCCCGGAGACGGCGGCAAGCCGGGGCACGTCGAACCCCAGTTCGAGCCAGTCGCCCTCGGCGACGTCCGTGCCCGTCACGTCGACGGCCAGCATGTCCATCGAGACCCGGCCGACCGCCGGGCAGCGCCGGTCCCCGGCGCGGAACAGGAGCGCGGGGCCGAGCGCGCGGAAGATGCCGTCGGCATAGCCGAGGTTGACCGTCGCGACCCTGGCCGGGCCGGGCGCGCGCCAGGCAGCGCCGTAGCCGACCGGGTCGCCCTGGGCGAGCGGCTTTACCTGGAGGACGCGCGCGGCGAGGGTGACGACCGGTACCACGTCCGCGGCCGGGTGGGGCACGCCGCCGTAGAGCCCGAGGCCCGGCCGCACGAGGTCGAGCGCAAACGCCGGGCCGCGGCAGACGGCGGCCGAGTTGGCGATGCTGAAGCGGGGCCCCGGGCAGGCGGCGGCAATCTCCCGGAAGCGGGCGAGCTGCGCCTCGGCCATGGGGTTCGCGGGTTCATCGGCAGTCGCGAGGTGGCTATGGACCGTCTCGACCGGAACGGCCACGAGCGCGGAGGCGGCGTCGGCAGGGGCCAGGCCAAGGCGGTTCATGCCGGTCTCGACCATGAGGTCGGCCGGCCGCCCGGGGAAGGCAGACGCCCAGGCCCGGACCTGCCGGCCGGTGTTGAGGACCGGTCGTGCCCAGGGGAGGCTTGCTGCAAGGGGGGCTTCCTCGGCCGCGAAGCCGTGAAGGACGACGACGTCGGCGCCCTCGCCGGGCGGGCCGAGGGCGGCGGCCTCGGCAAAGGTCGAGACGAGGAAGCTCCGCGCGCCGGCCGCGAACAGCGCATCGACGACGAGGCGCGCGCCGAGGCCGTAGCCGTCGGCCTTGACTGCCGCTGCCGCGGGCACGCCGGCGCGGTCGCGGAACCAGCGCCAGTTGCGCGCGAGCGCGGCGCGGTCGACCGTGAGACGGAGCGGAACCACGCGGAGCCCCTAGGACATCCCCGGGCGAAGTCCCAGCCGCCTCAGTCGGCGAGGATCTGGTTGATCTCGACGAACGTGCCGTCGGGGTCGAAGACGTTGCAGCCCATCACCCGGATGGGCGGGCCGCCGTTGCGCCCTTCGTAGACCTGGAGGCGTGGTTCCGCCGTCATGGTGACGCCGGGGAGCGCCTTCGCCATGGCGCAGCGCTTTGCCGCATCGTCCACGTTCACGACGAGCACGTGGCCGCCCGCGCCCAGCCGGGTGGGATACGGAGCCCCTGCGTCGGGCAGCGGCGGGTCGGTGAACTGCATGAGGCCGATCCAGCCGATCCAGGGGTCGTTGCCGTTGAGGAGCACAAGCCGGGTCTCGTTGCCGGGCACGCCGGCCGGAAGCGCCACGCCCGAGACGCGGATTCGCGCATCGTAGTTCACGCGAAGGCCGAGCACGTCGCGCCAGAAGGCAAGGCTCCGGTCCATGTCGCGCACGAGGATGGTGAGGCGGCGGATGTCGGTCGGCACGCGCTCGGCGGGCACCTCGACACCGGCCGCGCGCGGACCTTCGGCCTTCGGCGGCGCGGCCGCCGCAAGTCCGCCGGCGAGAAGGAGCGCCCCCGCTGCAGCCGCCCGCAGAGCCCCGCCCTTCGTCATGGCTGTCCTCATCGCGCCTCCTCTCGGGCATCGGGCCCAAGCGACGGGTCAAGGTCGCGGGGCCGAGTGAAGCGGGTCAGGTGCCCCTGCCCTTCACGGACTGCCGCAAGCGAATCGACCGCGAAGGCAAGGGTGGCAAGCGCGGCCGTGGGATATTTCTCGGCAACCGCGGCGCGGAGCGGGCTCGCGTCGTCGGGGGTCAGCAGCAGCACCAGATCCTCGAGCCCCGGGTTGTGGCCCACGAGCAGCAGGTGCGGCACGTCGTGGGCTCCCTGGACGAGATCGAGCAGGCTTGCCGCCGAGGCCATGTAGATGCGCCGGTCGTGGGTTGCCCCAAGGCTCCGGCCGAGCCCCTCCTCCACGCCCTCGAGCGTCTCGAGCACCCGGACTGCGGGCGAGGCGATCACGGCATCGAAGTGAAGGCCCTCGTCGCGCAGATACTGGCCCATGCGCACGGCCGCCCGGCGGCCGCGGGCATTGAGCGGCCGGTCGAAGTCCCGCTGCACCGGGTCATCCCAGCTCGACTTCGCATGGCGCAGCAGGCTCAGCAACCGCAAGCCCCGTCACTCCTCCGCGCCAGCCCCGGCGCCGGCGCGTCCTAGGAAGACGCCTTCAGACTGGCAAGCGCTGCCGAGGAAGGCTCGAGTCTCGGCCACGACGTCTGCGAGCGGCAGGCGGCGGATCGGAACGTCGGGCGGGAAGGCCGACAGAAGCCGGCTCGGCACCTGCGGGCCGAGGAGGACGAACACGCCCCGGTCATCCGCGCGCCGGATGAGCCGGCCGAAGGCCTGGGCGAGTCGCCTTCGCACCTGCCGGTCCTCGTGCGCCTGGCCGCCGAAGGCCGCGCGCCGCGCCGTCTCGAGGATCGTCGGGCGCGACCAGGGCACGCCCTCGAACACGATGAGGCGCAGCGACTCGCCCGGCACGTCGACTCCGTCGCGCAGCGCATCGGTGCCGAACAGCGAAGCGCGCCGGTCGGCACGGAAGAGCTCGACGAGCGTGCCCGGGTCCATGGGGTCCACATGCTGGGCGTAGAGCGGCAGGCCGTGGGCGGCCAGCTCCGCGGCAATCCGGGCGTGGACCGAGCGCAGCCGCGCGATGGCGGTGAAGAGGCCGAGCGCCCCGCCGTCGGCCGCCCGGATGAGGCGCGCAAAGGCGAGCGCCAGCATGGCCGGGTCCTTCGGAGTCACGTCGGTTGCGATGAACACCCGAGCGTTCGCGGCATAGTCGAACGGGCTCGGCGCGCGGAACAGGCGCGGAGCGGTTGCCAGGTGGGCCGCGCCGACGGCGTCCCCCAGCCGCTCCTCCGGCTCCTCAGGCCCGGCGAGCGTGGCCGAGGTGACGGCAACGCCGTGCGCGCGGGAGAGGACGGCGCCTGCCAGCGGGACGAGCGGGTCGAGCCAGTGGCGGAACATGCCGGCATCGCGCTCGTCTCCCTGCACGCGGACGAGCGCGAACCAGTCCACGAAGCGGGGGTCGGCCGCGCCGCCGATCCGGGCGAGCATCGCCTCCCAGGCGCCAAGGCGCTCCGCCCGCTCGGCAAGCCCGGCGGCTGCCGCCTCGAGGCGCGCGAGGCCGGGCGCATCGAGCCAGTCCGGCCGGGCCTGGGCGACCTGCGCAAGGCGCACGCCCAGCACACCCATGGCCTGCCGCAGCCTGGCGAGCGCCCGGCGGGCGGCCTCTGCCGCCTCGACGAGGCCGGGCAGCAGATCGGCCACGGCGGTCTCGAGGCTGTGGCCCTCGTCGCGCTCCGCAGCGCAAGTCAGCACCTGCGTGCGCACGGCCGCGAGGAAGGCCTCGACTGGCCCCTCGGGTTCGCCCGCGCCGATCTGGTCGAGCCACTGGTCCGCGGGCAGCAGGCGCGCTGCCTCGAGCACGGCATCGAGGGCGGCAGCGCCGCCTTCGTCATGGGCGGAGAGGTCGAGGAGCCGGGCGGCGAGCCCCCGCCGGCGGCCGACGCGCCGCCCGCTGCCCTCGGGTCCGAGGAGCCAGCGGCGAAGCTCGATCGCCTCGGCGCCAGTGAGCGCGAGGGCAAAGGCGCTGTCGGCCGCGTCGGCGAGATGGTGCCCCTCGTCGAAGAGGAGCCGCTGCGGCACCTCTCCGCCGCCTCGGGCCACCACCGCCATGGTGAGCGCGTGGTTCGCAATCACGAGCGATGCTTCGCCTGCCGCGCGCACGCCCCGCTCGATGAAGCAGGCGCGGTAGTGGGGGCAGGCCGCGCGGATGCACTCGCCGCGCCGGTCGGAAAGGCCGGCAAGGCCGGCGCGCGCGCGGAACAGTGCGGGAAGCCAGCCCGGCAGGTCGCCGCCCGCCATGTCGCCATCGGCGGTGTAGCGCGCCCAGCGGGCGACCAGCTCGGCCAGGATCCCCGAGCGGCCCGAGAAGCCCGCCTGCAGCGCATCCTCGAGGTTGAGGAGGCAGAGATAGTTCTCGCGCCCCTTGCGCACCACGATGGGCCGCCCCCCGAGGTGCGGCGGAAGGCTTGCCCGCGTCTCTGCCCGGAGCTGGCGCTGGAGCGCGCGGGTGTAGGTGGAGAGCCAGACCGCACCGCCCGTACGCTCGGCGTGGAGCGCAGCCGGCGCGAGGTAGCCGAGCGTCTTGCCAATGCCCGTCCCGGCCTCGGCGACAACCAGGTTGGGGCCGTCCCGGGTCTCGCGCGGCTGGAAGGCGTGGAGGAGCGCGCGGGCGTAGGCGCGCTGGAGGGGGCGCGGCTCGCGCCGGCTTCCGCGCAGGGCCGCGAGCCGGGCCTCGACTTCCTCCTCGGCGAGCCGGACGACGGCCGGCTCGGGCCTGGGCGGTGCCTCCTCGAAGCGGGGAAGCGCCGCGAAGAGCGACGGCTCGGGGCGGGCAGGCGCAGCAAGCCGGGAGCGGACCTCCGCCGCCCAGCCCCACCCCCGCCGCTCGAGCCGCAGGGCCGACTCGAAGGCCCCGGCCCGCGCGGGCCAGAGCGGGTCGCCAAGGGTGGCAAGCAGCCGGGCGGCAAGCGCGCCGAGGAGGCGGGCCTCGGCGGCAAGCGTGTCCGGCAGCGGCAGGCCGAGGAAGGCCGAAAGGCCCGCCGCGCTCGGCACGACGAAGCGCGCCGGGTGGACGAAGGCGAAGAGCTCGAGAAGGTCGAGGCCCGGGCATTCGGGCAGGCCGAGGCGGCTCGCAACCAGCGGCGCGTTGACGAGGAGGTGCGGCGTGTCGGCGAGGCGGCGGGCCGCCGCGCGCGGGTCGACCGCCTCGGCCTCGCCGCCGGGCGCGGCGAGCCACGCCGCGCCGTGGCTTGCGACGCACGCCGGATATGGCAAGGGAGCCGCCATGGAGACCGGGCTTGCCGCATTGCGCGAGGAAGAGCTAGCCGCGCTGCGGGCCGAGGCGCCAACCAACAAGGCCTGGCCGTTCGAGGAAGCGCGCAAGCTCGTCGCCCGCTACCCGGAAGGGTTCCCCGCCGAGGGGGTGGTCTTCGAGACGGGCTACGGCCCCTCCGGCCTGCCGCACATCGGCACCTTCGGCGAGGTGGTGCGCACCACCATGGTCCGCCGCGCCTTCGAGCTCCTCTGCCCCGGCGTGCCGACCCGGCTCATCGCCTTCTCCGACGACATGGACGGCATGCGCAAGGTGCCGCCCGGCCTGCCCAACCAGGAGCTGCTCGCCGCGCACCTCGACCGGCCGCTGACCGACGTGCCAGACCCGTTCGGAACGCACGCGAGCTTCGGCGCCCACAACAACGCACGGCTCCGGGCCTTCCTCGACCGGTTCGGCTTCGACTACCAGTTCCTCTCGGCGACCGACTGCTACCGCTCCGGCCGGTTCGATGCCGTGCTCCTCAGGATCCTCGCGGCCTACGACGAGGTGCGCGAGGTGGTGCTGCCCACCCTTGGGCCGGAACGGCGGGCCACCTACGCGCCCTTCCTGCCGCTCTGCCCGCGCACGGGCCGCGTGCTGCAGGTGCCCCTCCTCGACCGCGACCCGGAAGCCGGCACCGTCACCTGGGCCGACCCCGAGACGGGCGAGCGCGTCACCCGCCCGGTCACCGGCGGCAACGTCAAGTGCCAGTGGAAGGTGGACTGGGCGATGCGGTGGGTGGCGCTCGGTGTCGACTACGAGATGGCGGGGAAGGACCTCATCGACTCCGTCACCCTCTCGTCGCGAATTGCCCGCATCCTCGGCGGCCGGCCGCCCGAGGGCTTCACCTACGAACTGTTCCTCGACGAGCATGGCGCCAAGATCTCCAAGACCAAAGGCAATGGCCTCACCATCGAGGAGTGGCTGGCCTATGCGCCGCCGGAAAGCCTGGCGCTCTACATGTACCAGCAGCCGCGCGCGGCGAAGAAGCTGCACGCGGGCGTCATCCCCCGGGCCATGGATGACTATTTCCAGTTCGCGAGCGTCTGGGCCACCCAGCCGGCGAAGGAGCGGCTCGGCAACCCGGTGTTCCACGTGCACCACGGCCCGCCGCCGCCGCTGCCGCCGGTCAGCTTCTCGCTGCTCCTCAACCTCGTCTCCGTTGCCGGCCAGGCCAACCCCCACCTCATCGGCGAGTATCTCCAGCGCTACGCGCCGGAATGCGACCCGGTGGGGGACCCGAAGCTCGCCGCGATGATCGAGCATGCGCTCGCCTTCCATCGCGACCACGTGGCCCCCACGCTCCGCCGGCGCGCGCCTGACCGGCGCGAGGCAGAGGCGCTCGCCGAGCTCGACCGCTGGCTCGAGGCGAACCCCGAGGCACCCGCCGAGGCCATCCAGAACGAGATCTACGAGATCGGCAAGCGCCACGGCTTCCAGCCGCTCCGCGCCTGGTTCCAGGCGCTTTACGAGGTGCTGCTCGGCCGCTCCGAGGGCCCGCGCATGGGCACCTTCATCGCCCTCTTCGGCACGGCCAACATCCGCCGCCTGATTGCCGAGGCGCTGCCGGAACCGGCGGCATGATCCGCACGCTTGCACTCGCGCTGCTCGTCGGCGGCCCGGTGCTCGCGACGCCAGCTGCCGACGCCTTCGCCGCCGGCCGCTTCCCGGACGCGGTCGCGCTCGGCCGGGCAGGAGCGACAGCCGAGGACCGCATCGCCGCCGCCCGCGCCGCCTCGGTCATCGCCACCTACGAGACGCGCGACCGGGCCGAGGCGCGGCGCCTCCTCGAGGCAGCCGTGGCCGATGCGGATGCCGCCGTCCGCCTCGCGCCGGGAAGCAGCCGCGCGCTCCTCGAGCGCGCCATCGTGACCGGCTATCTCGGCAAGCTGAAGGGCTCGGCCGGCAATGCCCGGGCCTCGCGCCGCGACGTCGAGACGGTGCTCGCGAGGGAGCCCGACAATGCGCTCGCCCATGCCGTGCTTGGCGGCTGGCACGGCGAGACGGTGGCGACCGTCGGCCCGCTCGTCGCCCGCACCGCCGTCGGCGCGCGCAAGGAGGAGAGCCTCCGCCACTTCGAGCGCGCGCTTGCGCTCGACGGCGCCTCGGTGCTCTACCCGGTCTTCTACGCCTTCACCCTGCTTGCGCTCGACCCGCGGGCGAACGCCCAGAAGGCCGAGGCGCTGCTGGCCCGGGCCGACCGCAACCGCCCGGCGGATGCCTACGAGCGGCTGGTGCAGGCGAACGGCCGGCAGGTGCTGGCCGCGCTCCGCGCGCAGGACGTCGCCCGTGCCGCCACCCTTGCGCGGCGACTCTCGCCGCTCGGGCAGATCGCTGCCGGGTGACGGCCCGGGGCGACCCACGCCCGCCGAGGGCTGGCCCGCCTGCGCGGTGCAGGCACCCTGCGCCGGCGGCTGCTCACTCGAGCGGGATGGTGCGGCCGGCGGCCATCACGAATCGCACGCGCGTGAGCGCGCGGGGGTCTGCGAGCGGGTCGCCATCGACGGCCACCAGGTCGGCGAACTTGCCGGGCGCGAGCGTGCCGATCTCGCGCTCCAGCCCGAGCATCGTCGCCGCGCCCACGGTGGCCGAGACGAGGGCCGCGCGCGGGCTCATGCCCCCCTTCTCCACCATGAGCGCGAACTCCTCGCCGTTGCGCCCGTGCTCGAACACGCCCGCATCCGTGCCGAACGCAATCGGCACCCCGGCCTTGACCGCCTCGGCGAGCGCCTTGCCCCAGGCTTCGATGGCCTGCCGCGCCTTTACCTCGACGACCGGGGTGTAGACCGACTTGCCCACCCGGTCGACAAGGCCCTGGGTTGCCATGAGCGTGGGCACGAACCAGATGCCCCGCGCGCGGAGCAGCCGCATGCTCTCGGGGCTCATGAAGGTGCCGTGCTCGATCGAGGTGACGCCCGCCGCGGCGGCACCCGCAATCCCGGAATCGCCGTGGGCATGGGCGGCGACCCTGAGGCCGAGGCTCGCAGCCGTCTCGACGATCGCCTTCATCTCGGCATCGGAGAAATGCTTCTCGAGTCCGCGCGCCTGCTGCGAGAGCACGCCGCCCGTCGCCGTGATCTTGATGACGTCGACACCGCGCTGCGCGGCCTCGCGCACGCGCCGCGCGCATTCCTCGGGGCCAGTGCAGGTGTTGCCCTGGGAGAGGGCTTCCACCACCTCGGGCCGGAAGCCGGAGACGTCGCCGTGCCCGCCGATGATCGAGATGGCCGGGCCCGAGGCGAGGATCCTGGGCCCGGGCACGTCGCCGTCGCGGATGGCATCGCGGAGCGCCATGGCGGTGAGCCGCGCCGAGCCGAGGTCGCGCACCGTGGTGAAGCCGGCGCGCACCGTGCGCAGGGCATTGCGGGCGCCGATCGCCACGTGCCGCTCGGGCGGCACCGTCACGGCATAGAGCGGCCCGCGCCCCGGATCCCCGGTGATGTGGACATGGGAATCGATGAGGCCCGGCACCACCGTCGCGCTGCCGAGATCGACCACCCGCGCGCCGGCCGGCAGCGGCGCATCGGCCGAAAGGACCGCCGCAATCCGCTCCCCCTCGACGATGACGGTACCTGGAACCGGCGTACCGGTGCGCGGGTCGGCCAAAAGCCGCGTGGTGCGGATGGCGGTGACCTCCGCAGCCGCGGCGGGCACGGCCGCGCCGACGAGCCCTGCGAGAGCCAGCATGATGAGACGCCTGTGCAACCCCTTCCCTTCCTTTCCCCGAGCCCTGCTGCGCCAGACTTGCCGGGGCCGGGCGCGGTTGACAAGCGCGCGACTTCTCGCGTAACGCCCCCGCTCCCGCGCGAGGGGTGGCTCTCGCGCGCTTCCTTCATTCGGGTGCCTGCCGCACGCGGTGGCTCCCGTTGTGCCGAGGTCGAGGATGTTCGCGGTCGTTCGCACGGGTGGCAAGCAGTATCGGGTGGCGCCCGAAGATCGGATCACGGTGGAGCGCCTCCCCGGCGAGGCGGGCGACACGGTCTCGCTCGACGTGCTGCTCGTGGCCGAAAATGGCGCCCTGAAGGCGGCCGACGGCATGAAGGCGACCGCCGAGATCGTCGCCCAGAACAAGGGCGAGAAGGTCATCATCTTCAAGAAGCGGCGGCGCCACAACTATCGCCGCAAGAACGGCCACCGCCAGCTGCAGACGGTGCTCCGCATCGTCTCGATCGGCTGACGGCAGGCGGCAGGCGGCGGGCAACGGTCAGCGGGCGGCAGGCGGCAGGCGGCGGGCGACAGGCGGCAGGCGGCAGGCGGCAGGCGGCAGGCGGCAGGCGGCAGGCGGCGGGCAACGGTCAGCGGGCGGCAGGCAGCACGGAGAGGCGGAAGGCATGGCACACAAGAAGGCAGGCGGCTCGTCGCGCAACGGCCGGGACTCGGCCGGCCGGCGGCTCGGGGTCAAGAAGTTCGGCGGCGAGGCGGTCGTCGCCGGCAACATCATCGTCCGCCAGCGGGGCACGAAGTTCTGGCCCGGCGCCAACGTCGGCATCGGCCGCGATCACACGCTCTTCGCCACCGCCGACGGCGCGGTCCGCTTCCACGACGGCAAGCTCGGCCGGAAATATGTCTCGGTCGTGGTCGCCGAGGCGGCTCCCGCCGAGTAGGCCAAGCCCCCGGGCGGCGCACGGAAGGCCGGGCGCCCGCCCGGCCTTTTCGCATGGGGCCCCCGCCAGATGATGTTCCTCGACCAGGCCAAGATCCACCTGCGCTCCGGCTGGGGCGGGGACGGCTGCGTCTCGTTCCGGCGGGAGAAGTTCCTCGAGTTCGGCGGCCCCGACGGCGGCGACGGCGGCAAGGGGGGCGACATCGTCTTCGAGGCGGTCCCCGGCCTCAACACGCTCATCGACTTCCGCTACCGGCAGCATTTCCGCGCCGAGCGGGGCCACCACGGCATGGGCGCCAACCGGACCGGCGCAGGCGGCGCCGACCTCGTGATCCCCGTGCCGGTCGGCACCCAGATCCTCGCCGATGACGCCGCGCGCACCCTCCTTGCCGATCTCACGGCGCCCGGGCAGCGGGTGGTGCTGCTCCGCGGCGGCGACGGCGGCAAGGGCAACGCCCATTTCCGCTCGTCCACCAATCGCGCCCCGCGCCAGTTCCAGAAGGGGTTCCCGGGGCAGGAGCTGTCGGTCTGGCTGAGGCTCAAGCTCCTCGCCGACGTCGGCCTCGTCGGCCTGCCCAACGCTGGCAAGTCGAGCCTTCTGAACGCCATCACCCGGGCGAAGGCCCGCGTCGGCGACTATGCCTTCACGACGCTCAAGCCCCAGCTTGGCGTCGCCGCGCACCGCGGCCGCGAGGTGGTCGTGGCCGACATCCCGGGCCTCATCGAAGGGGCGGCGGAAGGGGCGGGAATCGGCGACCGCTTCCTCGGCCACATCGAGCGCTGCCGGCTTCTCCTCCACCTCGTCGATGCGACCGGGCCGTCGCCGGTCGGCGCGTGGCGCACCGTCCGCGCCGAGCTCGCCGCCTATGGCGCCGGGCTTGCCGAGAAGCCCGAGATCCTTCTCCTCACCAAGGCGGACGCAGCCGACGCCCGCCGCCTCGGCCAGGCCCGCCGCAACCTCGCGCGCGCAGCCGGCCAGGAGCCGCTCGTCATCTCCTCGGCAACCGGCGCAGGGCTCGAGGCCATGCTCGACCGCGTGATCGAGGGTCTGGGGCCTCCTGCCGCGAACGTGCGAACCGCAGAGGCCGCCGACGCCCGCACGGAGGGTGGATGGACTCCGCTCTGAACGCCGCCCCGCCTGCCCCCGAAGCGCGGATGGCGCCGTTCCGCGCGGCGACGCGCCTCGTCGTCAAGGTGGGGTCCTCGCTCCTCGTGGCCGCCGACGGCAGCGCGCGGCGCGCCTGGCTCGAGACGCTGGCAGCCGACGTCGCCGCCTCTGCCGCCCGGGGCCAGCGGGTGGTGCTCGTCTCCTCCGGCGCGATCGCGCTCGGCGCGCGGCGGCTGGGCCTCAAGGGCGGCGGCCGGGCGAGCCTCGAGGATGCACAGGCGGCAGCCGCTGTCGGCCAGATCCTGCTCGCCGGCCTCTGGGCCGAGGCGCTCGGCGGCCACGGCCTCACCGCCGCGCAGATGCTGGTGACCCTCGGCGACTTCGAGGACCGGCGCCGCTGGCTCAACGCCTCGGCCACGCTCGACCGGCTGGTCTCGCTCGGGGTCGTGCCCGTGCTGAACGAGAACGATTCGGTGGCCACCGAGGAAATCCGCTTCGGCGACAACGACCGGCTGGCCGCACGGGTCGCCCAGGCCGCGCGCGCCGAGGCGGTGCTCCTGCTCTCCGACGTGGACGGGCTCTACACCGCCAACCCCGACAGCTGCCCCGATGCACGGCGGATCGACTGGGTGGACGATCTCGAGTCAGTCACGGGCCTTGCCGATGCGCGCTCGCGCTCCGGCATGGGTTCGGGCGGCATGGCCGCGAAGCTCGAGGCGGCGCGGATTGCCCACGCCGCCGGGATCCCGCTCGCCATCGCGACCGGCGCGGCAGACCATCCGCTTGCCCGCTTCCTCGAGACGGGCGAGGGCACCCTCTTCCCCGCCCCGGCCGGCCAGCGGGCACGCAAGGCCTGGCTGTCCGGCCGGCTCCGCGTTGCCGGGCGGCTTCTCGTCGATGCCGGCGCGGTTGCCGCGCTGCGCGCGGGCGGCAGCCTGCTTGCCGCCGGGGTGACGGGCGTCGAGGGCGCCTTCGCCCGGGGAGATGCCGTGGATGTCGCCGGCCCTGACGGCAGGGTGGTGGCGCGCGGGCTTGTCGCCTATGATTCGCAGGAGGTGGAGCGGATCCGCGGGCGCAGGCGCGAGGACATCGCCGGCATTCTCGGCTATGCGCCCCGCTCCGCGGTCATCCACCGCGACCAGATGGTGATGCGATGAACCTGGCCCTCTCCCCCGATGCCCTGATGGCCGAGCTCGGCGCCCGGGCGCGCGCGGCTGCCCGCGTGCTCGCCGCCACGCCGACCGAACGCAAGGCGGCCGCCCTGCGCGCGGCGGCACGCGCCGTCCGCAGCGCGGCGCCTGCGATCCTTGCCGCCAACGCCGAGGACATGGCGGCCGGACGGGCCGCGGGCCTGTCGTCGGCCATGCTCGACCGGCTCCTCCTCGATGACCGGAGGCTCGAGGGCATCGCCGCCGGCCTCGAGGCGGTGGCCGCGCTCCCCGACCCGGTGGGTGAAACCATCGCCGAGTGGACCCGGCCCAATGGCCTGCGCATCTCCCGCGTGCGCGTACCCATCGGCGTCGTCGGGATCATCTTCGAGAGCCGCCCCAACGTTACGGCCGATGCCGGCGCGCTCTGCCTGATGGCGGGCAACGCCGCCATCCTGCGGCCCGGCTCGGAGGCGATGCGCTCGGCGGCCGCAATCCACGCCGCCCTTGTCGAGGGCATCGTGGGCGAGGGGCTTCCGGCCGACGCCGTCCAGCTCGTCCCCTCGGCTGACCGGGCGCTCGTCGGCGCGCTCCTGCGGGCGGAAGGCCTCGTCGATCTTGTGGTGCCGCGCGGCGGCAAGGGCCTCGTGGCGCGGGTGCAGCAGGAGGCCCGCGTACCCGTGCTCGCCCACCTCGACGGCATCTGCCACGTCTACGTGGACCGCGCGGCCGACCTCGCCATGGCCTCGGAGATCGCGTTCAACGCCAAGATGCGCCGCACCGGCATCTGCGGGGCGATGGAAACGCTCCTCCTCGACCGGCCCATCGCCCGCGCTTGCGCCCCCATGCTTGCCCGCCTGCTGGATGCCGGCTGCGAGGTCCGGGTGACCGAGGATCTCCTCGCGCTCGACCCGCGGCTCGTGCCGGCGACTCCGCAAGACTGGGACACCGAGTATCTCGATGCCATCCTGTCGGTGGCGACGGTCGACGGCGTCGAAGGCGCGATCGCCCACATCGCCGCGCACGGCTCGGCCCACACCGACTCGATCGTGACCGAGGACGCGGCCACCGCCGAGCGCTTCCTCGACGCGGTCGACTCGGCCATCGTGCTCTGGAACGCCTCCACCCAGTTCGCCGACGGCGGCGAGTTCGGCTTCGGCGCCGAGATCGGGATCTCGACCGGCCGGCTCCATGCGCGCGGGCCCGTCGCACTCGAGGGGCTCACCACCTACAAGTACAAGGTGCGCGGGTCAGGCCAGGTGCGCCCCGGTTGAGGAAGGGCGCGGCGATCGGCCTCTTCGGCGGCTCCTTCAACCCCGCCCATGGCGGGCACAGGCTCGTGAGCCTCGAGGTCATGCGGCGGTTCGGCCTCGACGAGGTCTGGTGGCTGGTCTCGCCGCAGAACCCGCTGAAGCCGGTGGCCGGCATGGCGCCGCTTGCCGCAAGGCTTGCCTCGGCGCGGGCCGTCGCGCGCCACCCCCGCATCCGCGTGACCGACCTCGAGGCGCGCCTCGGCACGCAGCTCACGGCCGACACCATTGCCGCGCTGCGGGCGCTCCATCCCAAGGCGCGGTTCCTCTGGATCATGGGGGCGGACAACCTGTTGCAGTTCCACCGCTGGCACGACTGGCGGGGCATCGCCCGGATGGTCCCGATTGTCGTCGTCGCCCGGCCGGGCTATGGTGGGCGCAGCCAGTTCGCGCCGGCGATGGGCTGGCTCCGGCGCTTCCGCCGGCGGTCGCCGGCAGGATGGAGAGACCGCACGCTGCCTTCGCTCTACGTGCTGCCCCAGGCGCTCGATCCCCGGTCCGCGACCGAGATCCGCCGCGCCGATCCCCGCTGGGCCGAGTCCCTCCTTCCGTCTTCCGACCGGGGCGCGTCTTGACCGGCACCGACCGGGCCGAGGCGCTTCACGCGCTGGTGCTTCGCGCCCTCGACGACGACCAGGCAATCGACATCGTCTCCATCCCGCTTGCCGGCAAGTCGACCATTGCCGATCACATGGTCGTGGCGAGCGGCCGCTCCACCCGCCAGGTGGCCGCCATGGCGGAGAAGCTCGCTGAGCGTATCCGCGAGACCTTCGCGCTTCCGGTGCGAATCGAGGGCCTCCCGGCCGCCGACTGGGTGCTCCTCGATGCCGGGGACGTCGTCATCCACATCTTCCGGCCCGAGGTGCGGCAGTTCTACGCGCTCGAGAAGATGTGGGCGTTCGACTCGGACGGCGCCCCGGTCCGGATCGCCTCGGGCCGCTGAGGCTTGCGGATCACCATCCTCGCCGGCGGCCGGGGCGCAGGGCACGAGGAACAGGCGATCGCCGAGCGCTACCTCGGCCGGCTGCCGGTCGCAGCGCGGCTCGTCGAGTTCGGCGCGCGGGGCATGCCGGCACTTGCGGCCGATGTCACGGTCGCGCTCGACGAGACGGGCACGAGCCTCCCCTCCCCCGGCCTTGCTGCGCGGATTGCCGCCTGGCGCGACGCGGGGGCGCGCCACCTCCTCTTCCTCATCGGCGGCGCCGAAGGCCTGCCGCCCGCAGCCCGCGACCAGGCCGACCTCGTGCTCGCCTTCGGCCCCGCCACCTGGCCGCACCTCCTCGTGCGCGCCATGCTCGCCGAGCAGCTCTACCGGGCCTTCACCATCCTCTCCGGCCACCCCTATCACCGCGGCTGAAGACCCCCTTTTCCGCCTGCAAGGGCATGCTAGGATGCAGGCCGTTCGGGAGCCGAGGAGCCGGATGACGAACCGTCTGCCCACCGTCCTTCTTGCTGCGACAGCAGCGCTGGCCGTCGGCATGCCGATCGGCTCGGCGGTGTCGGCGTCCAGGCAGAACGAGACCTACCGCCAGCTCGACGCCTTCGTTGAGGTGTTCCTGCGCGTCCGCGAGAACTACGTCGACCAGGTCGATGACCAGACGCTCATCAAGGGCGCGATCGACGGCATGCTCGCCAGCCTCGACCCGCACTCCTCCTATCTCACGGCGCGCGACAGCGCGCAGATGCGCTCGCAGACCGACGGGGAATATGGCGGGTTGGGGCTGACCGTCACGACCGAGGACGGGGCGGTGAAGGTGGTCGCCCCGACCGACGACACGCCGGCAGCCCGCGCCGGCATCCGTGCCGGGGACTTCATCACCCATCTCGACGGCGAGCTCATCTTCGGCTCGACGATCGACGATGCGGTCGACCGGATGCGCGGGCGGCCGGGCACCTCGATCCGGCTCACGGTCGTGCGGCCGGGCGTGCAGAAGCCGCTCGAATTCACGCTGAAGCGCGAGATCATCAAGATCCGGCCGGTCCGCTGGGAGGCCCGCGGCGACGTCGGCGTCATCCGCATCGCCTCGTTCAACCGGCAGACGGGCGAGGCGGTGCGGCTGGCCATCACTTCGCTCGAGCGGCAGATCGGGCCCGGGCTGAAGGGCTTCGTCATCGACCTGCGGTCGAACCCGGGGGGCCTGCTCGACCAGGCGATCGAGGTGACCGATGCCTTCCTGCCGCGCGGCGAAATCGTCTCGCAGCGGGGGCGCACCAGGGAGTCGATCGAGCGCTACTATGCCCGAACGCCCGACCTGACGGGCGGGCGTCCGCTCGTGGTCCTCGTGGACGAGGGCTCGGCGTCGGCTGCGGAAATCGTGGCGGGCGCGCTCCAGGACAGCCGCCGCGCCCTCGTCGTCGGTCAGCGCACCTTCGGCAAGGGCTCGGTGCAGACCCTCATTCCCCTGTCTGCCGACACCGGCCTCCGGCTCACGACCGCGCGCTACTACACGCCCTCCGGGCGCTCGGTGCAGGAGGAGGGCATCGACCCCGACATCCTCGTGCCCCAGCTGACAGACCCGCAGCGGCTCGAGCGCCCGCGCGTGCGCGAGGCGGATCTCCGCAACCATCTCGTCGCCGAGCGGCGCGCCGACGACCGGCTGGTCGAGGAGGACGGCAAGACCGACCCGCGCTTCGCGTTCACGGCCGACGAGCTGCGGGCCCGGGGCATCACCGACTTCCAGCTCGACTACGCGACGCGCATCATCGCCCGGCTTGGCGGCGGGGTGCAGTACGCGGCGCTCGACCGCCGCGGCAACTGACGCGCATGGCCCCTGCCGCGCGCCAGGCGGCGTGGCTCCTGCTTGCCGTTTCCGGAAGCCTCGTGCTCGGGGCGCTCGCCTTCCAGTTCGTCGGCGGCCTCGTCCCGTGCCAGCTGTGCCACTGGCAGCGCTGGGCGCACCTCGGCGTGATCGCTGCGGCAGCGCTCGCGCTCGCCCTTCCCCGCCTGCTGCCGCTGGCCCTTCTCGCCATGCTCGGCGCTGGCGCGCTCGGGCTCTTCCATGCCGGCGTGGAGCAGCGCTGGTGGGACGGCCCGGGCTGCGCCGCGCCGCCTGCCGCCGGCGGCGACCTGCTCGGCACCCTCATCGCCGCGCCCGTCGTCCGGTGCGACCAGATCCCCTGGTCCTTCCTCGGCCTGTCCATGGCAGGATGGAACGTGGTGATCTCGGTGGTTGCTGCGCTTGGCGGCCTCTGGCTCTGGAGGAACGGATGGACACGGAACGCATGATCCGCGTGGACCACGCCGGCGAATATGGCGCCGCGCGGATCTACGCCGGGCAGCTCGCGGTGATGGGCGACCGTGCGGCCGTCTCGGGCGAGATCGCGCGCATGGCGAACCAGGAGCAGCGGCACCTTGCCGCGTTCGATGCGCTCCTCGTGCGGCGCCGGGTCCGCCCCACCCTCCTCCACCCGCTCTGGCACATCGCCGGCTATGCGCTCGGAGTCGCCTCGGCGCTCGCCGGGCCGAAGACGGCGATGGCGGTGACGGCCGCGGTCGAGACGGAGATCGACCGCCATTACCAGAGCCAGCGCGACCAGCTTGCCGGCGCCGACCCCGAGCTCGAGTCCCTCATCGCCGACTTCCAGGCCGACGAAGTGGAGCACCGCGACGAGGCGGTGGCGCACGGCGCCGAGGAGGTGCCCTTCTACCCGCTGCTTTCGGCGGCAATCCGCGCCGGCTGCCGGATCGCCATCCGCCTGTCGGAGCGGATCTGATGCCGGGGCGCCTCCTCGCGCTTGCCGCGCTGCTGCTCCCGTCACCCGGCCTCGCCTGCCCCTTCCACGACGCGCTCGGGCTTGGGTTCGGTGCGCTGCACCATGGCGTGGAGGATTGGGCGCCCGCACCGCCTCCCCTGCCCCCTCCTGCCCTGCCCGCCGCCGTGCCGTCCGCGGCTGCCGCGGCCCTTCCCGAGCTGTCGGCCACGGCCCGGATGGAGCGGCAGCGGGCCCTCATGCTTGCACGCTACCCGGCGTTGCGGCCGGAGGCGTCCGTCACTCCGCCGCCCGCCGCGCCGGCTGCACCGTGAGCTCCGTGAAGAGTTCAAGGTAGCGGCGGGCGATCGCCCCGGGTGCGTGCGGCGCGAGCAGGGCGTCCACGTCGCCCACGCCCTCCGGCTCCGCGAGCTGGGCGAGGATGGCGCGTGCCAGGGCTCGCGGATCGGCCGTCTCCACGATCCGGCCCCGGCCCGGGCGATCGAGGAGAAGCGGCAGCACCGGGGAACAGGCGGTCGCAACGACCGGAACGCCGGCCGCGAGCGCCTCGAACACGACCGCGGGCGTGCCCTCGAACCGGGAGGACAGCAGCAGCAGGTCGGCGCCAGCAAGCGGTGCCGCCAGGTCCGGCACGTGGCCGAGGAAGCGAACCCGGTCGGCAAGGCCGAGGCGCTCCACCTGCGCCTCGAGCGCCGCGCGCTCCGGCCCGTCGCCGGCGATGTCAAGCCGCAGCTCGCGGGCGCCGGCGGCCAGCGCGAAGGCGTCGAGGGCAAGGCCCAGGTTCTTCTGCGGAACGAGGCGCCCGGCGACGAGCAGGGTGCGCCGATGCGCGGGCGGCAGGGGAGCGCGCGGCCGCACGGGGAGCGCGAGCGGCGGGTTGGGCACGGCGGCAAGCGGCGTGGCCGGCACCAGACGTCGCAGCTCGGGCGCAAGCGCCGGCGGCCAGAAGGCAAGCGCATCGAGCGGTGCCGCGAGCGCCCGGAAGACCCGCACGGCAAACGGCCCCGCCCCGGGGAAGAGATCCGGGAGCGGCGGGTTCGAGAGCTTGGCGACGATCCGCGGGCGTGGTCGGGCCAGCGCCGCGCCGCGAGCGAGCGGCAGGTGCCAGTTGCCGGGCAGGAACACGATCTCCGGCCGGAGCGCCTCGACCGCCGCACGGATCGGGCGGGCGAGGCGGAACCGCGAGGTGAGCGAGCGGGGCGTGCCGCCTTCGAGCACCGTCACGGGGAGTCCATCCGGCACCGCGGCCGGCCCCTCCGCCGCTGCCAGCAGCAGCCGCGAGTCGGCGCCGAGTGCGCGCCATTCCGCCGCAAGGCTCAGGGCCGCCCGCTCGCTCCCCCCGGCCGCAAGGTCGTGGAGGAGGGTCAGGATGCGCATCGGCTGCCGGTTCCGCTGGCCTCCCTAGCGCGCGGGTTGTCCCCGACAAGGGCTAGTTGCGCGCCCGGTCGACCAGGCGGTTCCGGGCAATCCACGGCATCATGGCCCGGAGCCGCTCGCCCACCTCCTCGATGGGGTGGGCGCCCTGCAGCCGCCGCGCGGCCTTGAGGCGCGGGTTGCCTGCGCGGTTGTCGGCGATGAAGTCGGCGACGAAGCGGCCCTTCTGGATGTCCTCGAGCACCCGCTTCATTTCGGCCTTGGTCTCCTCGGTGATGATGCGGGGGCCCGTCGAATAGTCCCCATACTCGGCAGTATTCGAGATGGAGTAGCGCATGTTGGCAATGCCGCCCTCGTACATGAGGTCGACAATGAGCTTCACTTCGTGAAGGCACTCGAAATAGGCCATCTCCGGCGCATAGCCTGCCTCGACGAGCGTCTCGAACCCGGCCATGATGAGGTGCGAGAGCCCGCCGCAGAGCACCACCTGCTCGCCGAAGAGGTCGGTCTCGCACTCCTCGCGGAAGCTCGTCTCGATGATGCCCGAACGCCCAGCCCCAAGCGCCGAGGCATAGGAAAGGGCGAGGTCCATGGCGTTGCCCGAGGAGTCCCGGGCGATGGCGACGAGGGCCGGCACCCCGCCGCCCTTCTGGTACTCGGCGCGGACCGTGTGGCCCGGCCCCTTGGGCGCCACCATGAAGACGTCGAGGTCTCCCCGCGGCTCGATGAGCCCGAAGTGGATGTTGAGCCCGTGGGCGAAGGCAAGCGCGGCCCCCTCGCGCAGGTTGGGGGCAAGATCCTCGGCGTAGATGGCGGCCTGGTGCTCGTCGGGCGCGAGCACCATGACGACATCCGCCCAGCGCGCGGCCTCGGCGCCGGTCATCACCGGGAAGCCGGCGGCCGCGGCCTTGGCGGCGCTCGCCGAGCCGGGGCGGAGCGCAACCGCAACCTCGGCGACGCCCGAATCGCGCAGGTTGGCGGCGTGGGCGTGGCCCTGGCTGCCGTAGCCGAGGATGGCGACCTTCCTCTCCCGGATGAGCGCGAGGTCGGCATCGGAGTCATAGTAGACGCGCATTCAGATCCCTTTCGTTTGCAGCGAATGATAGCCGGCTGGACGGTCAGCGAGGCGCCCGGCCATACCGAAGCCAGTGGACGCCGAACAACGCGAACGTGAGGAGGTTCACCGCCTCCCATGTCTCGCGGTCAAGCCGAATGCGCAGGACCGGGTTGTAGATCACGGCCACGACAGCCAGCGCCACGACCCAGGAATCGACGCGGCCGGCGCGGGCATGCTGCGCCCACGCGAGCCAACCGGCCGCCCCGCACACGAGGAAGCGGAGGAGGGTGTAGAAGCCATAGGGCATGTCCGTCAGGGCGACGAGCAACCCGGCGCACGGAATGAACCAGACGGCGTTCGGAACCACGGCCATCACCGCGTGTCGAATGCGACCGTGGCTCGATCCGACACCCGGATTCGCCAGATTGCCCGCGCGCTCAGGCCGGGTCCTTGCCGCGGGCCATGGCGGCAACGCCGGTGCGGGCCACCTCGACAAGGCCGACCTCGCGCATGAGGGCGATGAACTGGTCGACCTTCGACGTGGAGCCCGAGACCTCGAAGATGAAGGAGGAGGTGGTGGTGTCGACCGGCCGGGC
This sequence comes from Thermaurantiacus tibetensis, assembly GCF_015354055.1. Taxonomy (GTDB): domain Bacteria; phylum Pseudomonadota; class Alphaproteobacteria; order Sphingomonadales; family Sphingomonadaceae; genus Thermaurantiacus; species Thermaurantiacus tibetensis. Next base: position 453,722 of record NZ_JACHTM010000001.1, on the reverse strand, counting down.
GCGGAAGATGTCGGCGAGGCGAAGTGCCTCCACCCGCTTCTCGCCCGTGCCCGCCACCTTGACCAGCGCAAGCTCGCGCTCGACGTGCGGGCCGGCTTCCGTCAGGTCGGTCACGGAGTGCACCGGCACCAGCCGCTCGAGCTGGGCGTGGATCTGGTCGATGACGCGGCGCGGGCCGGTCGTCACGATGGTGATCCGGCTGACGGCATGATCGGGCGAGACGTCGGCCACCGTCAGGGACTCGATGTTGTAGCCGCGCGCCGAGAAGAGGCCGACGATGCGGCCGAGCACGCCCGCCTCGTTGTCGACCGTGACGGAGAGCGTGTGCCGCTCGGCCGGCTCCTCGGGGAAGAGCGGCTTCGCCGGCCGCGGCGCGGGCGGAGGCGCGGGCGCGTTCATCAGACCAGCGCCTCGGCAGAGGCATCCAGCTCGCCCGAGACGTCGGCCTGGGAGAGGATCATCTCGGAGTGCGCCGCGCCACTCGGGATCATGGGGAAGCAGTTGGCGTGCTTCTTCACCCGGCAGTCGACGAACACGGGGCCGGGGTGCGCCAGCATCTCGGCGATGCCCGCGTCGAGCTGGTCTTCCGTGTCGATCCGGATGCCTTTCCAGCCGAAGGCCTCGGCGAGGGTCACAAAGTCGGGAAGGGCCGCGGTGTAGCTCTCGGCATGGCGCCCCTCGTAGGTGAGGTCCTGCCACTGCCGCACCATGCCCATGTACTCGTTGTTGAGCACGAACACCTTGACCGGCAGGCGATACTGCACCGCGGTCGACATCTCCTGGATGTTCATGAGGATCGAGGCCTCGCCGGCGATGTCGATGACGAGCTTGTTGGGGAAGGCCACCTGGGCGCCGATCGCGGCCGGAAGGCCGTAGCCCATGGTGCCGAGGCCGCCGCTCGTCAGCCACCGGTTGGGCTTCTCGAAGGGGAAGTGCTGGGCGGCCCACATCTGGTGCTGGCCCACTTCGGTCGTGATGATGGGGTCCAGGTGCGCCACCGCCTCGCGCAGCCGGGCGATTGCGTGCTGCGGCTCGATCTCGGGGCCCTTCTGCTCGTAGGCAAGGCAGCGCACCGCGCGCCAGCCGCGGATCCGGTTCCACCACTCTTCGGAAACGGACGGCCGGAGCCCCCGGCTCTTCCATACCTTCACCAGGTCATCGAGCACGTGGCCGACGTCGCCCTCGATCGCAAGATCGACACGCACCGTCTTGTTGAAGGAGGAGGGGTCGATGTCGACGTGAATCTTGGCGGAGCGCGGCGAGAAACCGTCGAGCCGGCCGGTCACGCGGTCGTCGAAGCGGGCACCTAGGCAGACCATGAGATCGCACTGGTTCATGGCCATGTTGGCCTCGTAGGTGCCGTGCATGCCGAGCATGCCGAGCCACTGCGGCGAGGAAGCCGGGAAGGCCCCGAGGCCCATGAGAGTCGAGGTGACGGGGGCGCCGGTGAGGCCCGCCAGCTCGCGCAGCTTCTGGGAGGCCATGGGCCCGGAGTTGATGATGCCGCCGCCGGTGTAGAGGATCGGCCGCTCGGCCGAGGCAAGCATCTCGGCCGCAGCGGAAATGGCGGCCAGATCCCCCTTGATCCGCGGCCGGTAGCTTCGGTGCATGATGGTCCCGGGCCGCTGGTAGCGGGCGCGCGCCACCTGCACGTCCTTCGGCAGGTCGATGACGACAGGGCCCGGCCGGCCGGTGGTGGCGATGTGGAAGGCCTCGTGCACCACCTCGGCCAGCCGCGCCGTCTCCTTCACGAGATAGTTGTGCTTGGAGCAGTGGCGGGTGATGCCGACGGTGTCGCATTCCTGGAAGGCGTCGGTGCCGATGAGATGGGTGGCCACCTGCCCGGTGATGACGACGACCGGGATCGAATCCATGAGTGCATCGGTGATGCCGGTGACCGCATTGGTGGCGCCGGGACCCGAGGTCACGAGGACCACGCCCGGCTTCCCCGAGGCCCGGGCATAGCCCTCGGCCGCGTGCACCGCGCCCTGCTCGTGGCGCACGAGCACGTGGCGGATGCGCCGCTGCTTGTGGAGCGCGTCGTAGATGGGGAGCACCGCGCCGCCCGGATAGCCGAAGATCACTTCCACCCCGAGGTCGGAGAGGGCCTCGAGCAGGATCTCGGCACCGGTCAGGTCGCGGCCGGACATGGAACACCCTTTCGCACATGCGGCAACTGCCGCGGAAGCGCGGTGGCTAGGGAGCGAATCGGTGCATGTCAACGCACGCAGAGTCGCTTCCTGTCATGCCGTTGTCCTGCAGCGCAACTCCATTTCGCATTTCGGCAGGCTCGTGTCGCAAGCCGTTGCACGAACGCCACGGCGCCCGCCGAAATCCCGGAAGGCCCGGCTCACCCGGCCGGCACCAGCGCGAGGCGCTGCGCGCGCGGCCAGCCGGGCGCCTGGGTGCGGAACCAGGTGGCCTGCCGCTTGGCGTAGCGCCGCGTGTCGAGCGTCCAGCGGGCGATCGCCTCGGCCTCGGCCAACGTGCCGCCGGCGAGCGCGAGCAGGGGGGGCACGCCGATGGCACGGAGGATGGGCCGGTCGGGCGGAAGGTTCCGCGCGGCGAGCCGGGCCGCCTCCTCGCGCGCGCCGGCGCGGAGCATGGCGATGATCCGGCTGCGGATACGGGCCTCGACGAGCTCGCGCGGCGGGTCGAGGACGAGCGCCGAGACCTCGGCCACGGTCGCCAGCCCGCCCGTGCGCGGCGCTCTCTGCCATTCCGCGAGCGAGCGGCCCGTCGCGCGGATGACCTCGAGCGCACGGGCGTTGCGCTGCGGGTCGTTGCGGTGGAGGCGCGCGGCCATCTCCGGATCCTCGGCCTCGAGCGCGCGGCGCACCTCGGCAGGGGGCAGGCCGCGCACGCTCTTTCGCACCTCGGCCGGAATGTCCGGCACCGGCGCGATCCCGTCGAGGAGGGTGCGGAGGTAAAGGCCGGTGCCGCCGACGAGGATGGGGAGCTGCCCTGATGCCCACGCCGCCGCGATCTCGGCCCGCGCGAGCTCGGCCCAGCGCGCGGCCGAGGCCACGTCCGCCGCATCGAGGATCCCGTAGAGGCGGTGCGGCACGCGCGCCCGCTCGTCGGCGCCAGGCTGGGCGGAGAGGATGGGAATGTCCGCGTAGAGCTGGCTTGCATCGGCGTTGATGATGACGCCGCCGCGAGCCTCCGCCTCGGCGAGCGCGAGCGCCGACTTGCCCGAGGCCGTCGGCCCTGCAATCACCCGGACGAAAGGCCTCGTCATGTCCCTCGTCGTGACCGTCATCTCGCCCGCCGGCAAGTCGCACGAGGCCGGGGCCATGGCGCGCGCCGCGCTCGACCGGGCTGGCGGCAAGGTCGAGGGCTCGGTCCCGTTCGACCGGCCGTTCGCAGAGGACATCCTCGTCTCCGGGCTCGACCGGGCGGCCGCGCGCGCCGCCCTCGAGGCCGACGCGCGCGACTTCGACGTGGTGGTGCAGCCGGAGGGGTCTCCGCGCGTGAAGCGGCTGCTGGTGGCCGACATGGATTCGACCATCATCGGTCAGGAATGCATCGACGAGCTTGCCGACTTCGCCGGGCGGAAGGTCGAGATTGCCGCCATCACCGAGGCCGCGATGCGCGGCGAGCTCGACTTTGGCCAGGCGCTCCGCGCGCGGGTCGCAGCGCTCGCGGGGCTCTCGGAGGAGGCGATCGACCGGACGCTTGCCGAGCGGGTGCGGCTGAACCCGGGGGCGCGCACCCTCGTTGCCACGATGAAGGCGCATGGGGCGCGCTGCGTGCTGGTCTCGGGCGGCTTCACGCGCTTCACCGCACCCGTCGCCGCACGGGCCGGCTTCGATCGGCAGGTGGCCAACAGGCTCGTCATCGCCGATGGCCGGCTGTCGGGCGAGGTCGCAGAGCCGATCGTCGATTCCGCCACCAAGCGGGAGACGCTGCTTGCCGAATGCGCGGCGCTCGGGATCGGCCCCGAGGAGGCGCTGGCCGTGGGCGACGGCGCCAACGACATCCCCATGCTGGAGGCCGCAGGCCTCGGGGTCGCCTTCCGGGCCAAGCCGCGCGCCGCCGCTGCCGCAGATGCCCACATCCGCCACGGCGACCTTTCCGCCATCCTCTGGGCGCAGGGCATCCCGCGCGAACGCTGGGGCGAGGGCTGAGGGCGAAGCGCGTTCGGAACGGCGCCAGTCAGCCGAGCGCGCGCTTCAGGAGGTCGTTGACGAGCGCCGGGCTCGCCTTGCCGCCGCTTGCCTTCATGACCTGGCCGACGAAGAAGCCGAAGAGCTTCTCCTTGCCGGCGCGATACTCGGCAACCTTGTCGGCGTTCGCCTGAAGCACAGCGGCAACGGCCGCCTCGAGCGCGGCGGTGTCGGTCACCTGCTTCAGGCCGCGCGCCTCGGCAATCACGCCCGGGTTCTCGCCCGTCTCGAGCATGATCTCGAACACCTGCTTTGCGAGCGGGCCCGAAAGCGTGCCGTCGGCCAGAAGCGCGAGAAGTTCCGCTCCTTGCGCCGGCGTCACGGGCGAGTCGGCGATGGTGCGGTCGAGCCGCTTCAGCGCCGCGAACAGGTCCCCCGTCATCCAGTTGGCGGCGCGCTCGGCCACCTCGCGCGGCGGCTTTCCCTGGCGCTTCGCGCTCTCGGCCAGGAGAAGCTCGAACCAGAGCGATTCCTCGATGTCGGCCGTCAGCACGCCGGCGACATAGGGGGAGAGGCCGAGCTCGGTCTCGTAGCGGCGGCGGCGGGCATGGGGCAGCTCGGGAAGGCTTGCCCGGCACGCCTCGATGAAGGCCTCGTCAAGCACGAGCGGCAGGAGATCGGGCTCGGGGAAGTAGCGGTAGTCGTGCGCGTCCTCCTTCGACCGCAGCGGCCGCGTCTCGCCGCGTTCCGGGTCGAAGAGGCGGGTTTCCTGCACGACGGCCTCGCCCGCCTCGATGAGGTCCACCTGGCGCCGGGCCTCGAACGCGATCGCCTGCTGGATGAAGCGGATCGAGTTGACGTTCTTGATCTCGCAGCGGGTGCCGAACGGCGCGCCCGGCCGGCGCACCGAGACGTTGACGTCGGCCCGGAGCGAGCCCTCCTGCATGTTGCCGTCGCAGCTGCCGATGGCGCGCAGGATGGCGCGCAGCGTGGTGACATAGGCACCCGCCTCTGCGGGGGAGCGCAGGTCGGGCTTGGAGACGATCTCCATGAGCGCGACGCCCGCCCGGTTCAGGTCCACGTAGCTGAGCTCGGGGTGGAGATCGTGAATCGACTTTCCCGCATCCTGCTCGAGGTGGATGCGCTCGATCCCGACCGCCTTCCGGGTGCCGTCCTCGAGCTCGATCTCGACGGCCCCTTCCCCCACGATGGGCGCCTCGTACTGGCTGATTTGGTAGCCGGCCGGCAGGTCGGCGTAGAAGTAGTTCTTGCGGTCGAAGCGGGAGCGGCGGTTGATGGTGCAGCCGAGCGCAAGGCCGGTGCGCACCGCCTGGCGAACGCATTCGCCGTTCAGGACCGGCAGCATGCCGGGCATCGCCGCATCGACGAGGCTGACCCGGGTGTTCGGCGCGCCGCCGAAGGCGGTCGAGGCGCCCGAGAACAGCTTCGACTTCGAGATGACCTGGGCGTGGACCTCGAGACCGATCACCACCTCGAAGGGGCCGGTTTCGCCGTTGACGAGATAGGGGGGCGCCATGACGGGCTTCTGGCTGCGCCGCGCGGCCATTGCAAGCGGACGGGTGGCGCCCGTCGGCACGCGCGGCTATGTGCCGGCTGACGCATGTCCGCCGCTTCCGCCCTGGGCCGCCTGAAGGGCCTGCTGTCTTCACCGGCGGTTCCTGCCTTCGTGATCAAGGGCGGCAACGCCGCGAGCGCCTTCCTCGCCGCCGTGGTGCTGGCCCGCCTCACGGGCGCGGAAACGGTCGGCCACTATGCGCTGGCAACGGCGACGGCCACGCTGGTGGGCATCGGCGCGGTCGCCGGGCTCGACCAGGTGCTGGTGCGGGGCGTGGCGGGCGACCTCCGGGTCGGCCACTCCGGCCGGGCGCGCGCCACCTTCGACCGGATCGTGCGGACGGTGGGCCGCAACGGCCTGCTGCTTGCACTGCTGTTCCTGGTCCTCGTGCTGTCCGGCCTTGTTGCCGAGCCACTTGGCGGGCAGCGCTCAGCCTTCCTCGCAGCCGTGCCGGGCGTGGTGGCGGCCGCCTTCTTCCGCCTCGGGCTCGGCGCAGTGCGCGCAGCCGGACGAGCACTCGCCGCGCAGGCGCTGGAGGCCCTGCCGAGCGCTTTGCTCCTCCTGTCCTTCGCAGCCCTCTGGCTCGCCGGAAGGCCGCCGAGCGCGCCCGTCGCCGTGCTCCTCTTCTACGGCACCTGGGGGCTCACCTCGGCCGCCTGCTTTGCGCTCGTCGGCCGCGACCGTCGTGGCTGGGGGGCAAGCGAACCCGTTGCTCTCGGCCCGCTCCAGCGGGCCGGGCTGCCGCTCATGGCCGCGGGGCTGCTCCAGGCCTTCGCCGACTGGTTCGTGCTGGCCGCTGTCGGCCGCGAGGTGGGCGCCGCCGAGGCGGGCGCCTTCCGGGTGGTCGCCCAGATCATGCTGCTGTTCGGCATGCTGGTCGCGGTCTCGGAAGGCTGGATCAGCGCGCGCGTGGCCGGGGACCTTCGCACCGGCAACGTGGGGGCGGCCTGGCGCCGGCATCGCCGGGCCGCGCTTGCGACGACGGCCGCCGCGCTGCCGCTGCTCCTCGTCACCACCCTCGCGCCCGGCTGGCTGCTCGGCAGCTTCTTCGGCCCCGAGTTCCGGGTGGCGGCCAGCGCGCTCGTCATCATGTCGTTCGGCCAGCTTGCCAACGTGGCGCTCGGGCCCAATGGCACGATGCTCGCCATGAACGGCAACGGACGCGAGGTTCTCATCATCTCGTCGACGAGCACGGCGATGCTCGCCGTTTTCGCCCTGCTCCTCATGCCCCGCCTCGGGCTCGAGGGCGCAGCGCTCGCCTATTCCAGCTCCATCCTGCTCCGGAAGGTGCTGATGGCGATCGCCGCGCGAAGGGCCGTCCGCTGACTTCCGGCCGGCGGCGCCTCAGCGCCACCAGGACGCGGGCGCTGGAAGCTTCGGCGCGCGCGCCTCGAGCGCGTATGCGGCATCGAGCACGAGGCCCTCGTCGAGCGGGCGGCCGATGAGCTGGAGGCCGAGCGGAAGACCTGCCGAGTCCGCGCCGGCCGGCACCGACATGGCGGGAAGCCCGGCGAGCGACGAGGGCACCGTGAACACGTCGTTGAGGTACATGGCGATCGGGTCGGCATTGCGCGCACCGAGCGGGAAGGCGCCGGTCGGGGCCGTGGGGGTGAGCAGAACGTCGCAGGCCGCGAAGGCCTCGGCGAAGTCGCGGGCGATCAGCGCCCGCACCTTCTGCGCCTTGCGGTAATAGGCGTCATAGTAGCCGGCCGAGAGCACGTAGGTGCCGATCATGATCCGGCGGCGGACCTCGGCGCCGAAGCCTGCCGCCCGGGTGGCCTCGTACATGTCGGCAAGGCCGCCGCCTTCCGGCACCACGCGCAGGCCATAGCGCACGCCGTCGTAGCGGGCGAGGTTGGACGACGCTTCGGCGGGCGCGAGGATGTAGTAGGTGGGAAGCGCCTGCGCCGTGTGCGGCAGGCTCACCTCGACAATCTCGGCGCCGGCATCCCGAAGCCAGGCCGCGCCCTGCTCCCACAGCGCCTCGAGCCCCGGGTCCATACCCTCCACCCGGTATTCGCGCGGGATGCCGACCCGCCGCCCGCGCAGGTCGCCCGAGAGCTGCTGCGCCCAGCGGGGCACCGGCGCGTCGATCGAGGTCGAGTCCCTGGGGTCGAAGCCGGCCATTGCTTCGAGGAGAAGGGCGCAGTCGCGCACGCTCCGCGCGAACACGCCGGCCTGGTCGAGCGAGGAGGCAAAGGCGATGATGCCCCAGCGCGAGCAGCGCCCATATGTGGGCTTGATGCCTGCCACGCCGCAGAAGGCGGCGGGCTGGCGGATCGAGCCGCCCGTGTCGGTGCCGGTGGCGGCCGCGACCACCCGGGCGGCAACCGCCGCCGCCGAGCCGCCCGACGAGCCGCCCGGCACCAGCGGCGCTTCCGAGCCCTGCGCCCGCACCGGCGAGACGACGGGGCCGAAGGCCGAGGTCTCGTTGGATGAGCCCATGGCGAACTCGTCGAGGTTGAGCTTGCCGAGCGAGACCGCGCCGGCAGCCTGGAGCTTCGCCGTCACCGTGCTCTCGTAGGGCGGGGTGAAGTCGCCGAGGATCCGGCTTGCGGCCGTGGTGCGCACGCCCTTCGTCGCGAACAGGTCCTTGATGCCAATGGGGATGCCCGAAAGCGGCCCGGCCGTGCCGGCGGCGAGGGCGGCATCTGCCGCGCGCGCCGCGTCCATCGCCCGGTCGAAGGTCTCGGTGATGAAGAGGTTGAGCGGCCGCGCCGCCTCGGCAGCCGCGACATGGGCCGAGACGAGCTCGGCCGCGCTGAAGGCGCGCGCGGCAAGGCCTTCGCGCATCTCCGCGACCGAAAGCGCGGTCAGGTCGCTCATTCGATGACCTTGGGCACGGCGAAGAAGCCGTGGGCCGCAGCCGGGGCATTGGCGAGAAGATCGGCCTGGCAGTCGCCCTCGGTCACCACGTCCTCCCGCCAGGCCCGGGTGATCGGGATCACCGTCTCGAGCGGGGCCACCCCTTCGGTGTCCACGGCCTGGAGCTGGTCGATCCAGCCGAGGATCCGGTTGAGTTCGGCTGCGAGCGGGGCGACCTCTGCGGGCGCGAGCCGGAGCCGGGCAAGCCGCGCCACCCGCGCGACCATCTCGTGATCGACTGCCATCTTGAGGCGCCTAGCAGCGGCCTTGGCGAGCGGCAACGGCGCCCCGCGCAGGGCCGGAGGCTTCAGACCGACGGGTCGAGCGGGCGGCTCAGCAGGGCGCGGACCATGGGCCCGAGCTTCGCCGTGCGGCCATGGACGCCCTGCCACAGCGTCTGGCCGAGGCCGTAGAGCCACTGGAAGGGCCAGAGCGCCGGGTAGTGGGTGGCGTAGAAGCGCAGCCGCGAGCGCAGCATCCAGTACTCTGCGCGGGGCGAGCGCAGCGCGCGGACCGGCGCCGAGCCGATGGTGCCGCCGTGGCGGTGGTAGACAGTGGCGCCGCGGGCGTAGCCCAGCCGGAAGCGGTCCTTCCCCCGGGTCGCCCAGTCGATCTCCTCGTAATAGAGGAAATAGGCTTCCGACATCTCGCCGACGGCCTCCCAGAAGTCGCGCGTGATGGCGAGCGAGGCACCGGTGACGAAGCCGGTCTCGTCGACGACGCGCTTCGAATTGAACGGTGCCCGCGCAGGCTCGCCGTTGCCGATGAGCCGGCCGTTGCCGGTGAGAAGCGAAAACCGGGCGCCGTTGCGGGCCTGGATGATCCCGGGCCGGTCGTAGTAGCGGACGGTGGTTCCCGCCATGCCGATCTTCGGGTCGCCTGCGAAGGTGCCGAGCAGCGCTTCGACGGCGCCGGGCGCCACGATGGCGTCGTTGTTCACGTACCAGATGCGGTCGATCCGCGGGTCCGAAAGGAGGTAGCGGGTGCCGAGGTTGTTGCCGCCGGCAAAGCCGAGGTTTTCAGGGGACTCGAGGAGGGTGAGGCGGGGTGCGGCGGCCCCGGGGCGGATTCGTGTTGCCGGGCCTGCGCGGACGAGCGCGACGGGCTTGCGCACGGGCGGGGTGGTCAGGCGGGCGAGCGGCCCCGCGGGCGCCGCATAGGGCGCCTCGCCTGACGCCCAGGCGCGAAGTGCCTCGAGCGAGCCGTCCTCCGAGCCATTGTCGACGACGACGATCCGCACCTCCGGAGGCAGGCGCAGAAGGGATTCGAGGCACTCGATGGTGTAGACGGGCTGGCGGAAGTTGACGACCACGATCCCGAGCCGGGCGGGATCGGTGGCACGCCGCGGGGCGAGAAGCGGCGAGGGCTGCACCCTGGGCGGCAGCGGCGCGCGGGGGGGCAGCACGATCCGGTCCATTGGCCGGGCCTATGGCCGCCGGCCCCCCGGGGCGCAACCGGCCTCCGGCCCCGTTCCGGAGCGGGTTCTCTCAGAGCATGCCGGTCTCGGCCGGAAGGCCAAGGAGGACCCTTCCGGCAAGCTCGTAGGTCGCGCCCTGCACCATGACATGCTGGGTCATCGCGTGGGCATCGCGGAAGCGGCGCTGGAGCGGGCTCTCGAGGTAGAGCGCGCTGCCGCCGCCGAGGTCGTAGGCCGTGCGGGTGACATCGGCTGCGGTGCGCGTCATGTGGGTGGCGGCGAGACGCAGCCGGGCGCGCGTTGCAAGCCGGATGCCGCCGCCGAGCGCCTCGTCCCAGGCGAGCGCGACCGCTGCGAGCACGCCCGCGCGCGCCGCCATCCACTGCGCCTCGGCACGGGCGAGATCGGCCTGGACGGTCGCCCGTTCGGCCGCCGCGCGGCTGCTCCCCATCGGCCGGCGCTGGGCGACCACCCCCGCGGCGGCATCGAGCGCAGCACGGGCATTGCCGCTGGCGACCGCCGCGATTCCGAGCGCGAGAAGCCCGAAGGCCGGGAAGCGGTAGAGCGGCCCCGGCTCGGTCGGCCGGTCCTCGAGGAGGGAGACGCTACGATCTGCGGGCACCTCCACATCCTGCGCGACCATGTCGCCCGAGCCCGTGCCCTTGAGGCCGGCGGCATGCCAGGTGTCGGGCAGCTCGACGGCCGCGCGCGGCATCAGCATCATGCGGTGGCGCGGACGGCCCTCGGCGTCGCAGACGGGCTTGCCGCCCTCCACGAGCACCGCCCCACCCACCAGCCAGTGGCAATTGGCCGAGCCCGAGGCCCAGGACCAGCGCCCCGACACCCGGTAGTGGCCGTTGGCACGGACCGCCCGGCCCATGGGCGCGAACACGCCCCCGGTGATCACGTCCCGTGGCCCCAGCACCGCCTCGGCATGCGCGCGCGGCAGGTAGGCGGCCACGAGCGCCGTCGTCGCCCCGATCATCAGGCACCAGCCGGCCGAAGCGTCGCCTTCGGCCACGGCCTCGAGCACGGCGAACATCTCGTCCGGCGGCAGCTCGTGGCCGGCAAGACTCTTCGGGATGGCAAGGCGGTAGAGGCCCGCCTCGGCCAGCTTGGCGGCAATGTCGGCCGGCAGCCGGCGCGCCGCCTCGATCTCGTCGGCGCGGGCGGCAAGCGCCGGCGCGAGCTCGCGGGCAACCGAGACCAGCCGGCTCACAGCCCGAGCAGCCCGGCGAGGTTGTTCCGCTGCATGTCCGACGAGCCGCCGACGATCGGCATGCCGAGGAGATCGCGCACGTTCCGTTCCATCTCGCTTCCCTCCGCCAGCGCATAGGCGCCCATCACCTGCTGGCAGGCCAGCGCCACCTCGACGCAGGTGTCGGCCACGAAGAGCTTGGCCATCGAGGTCTCGACCGCGCACGGGCAGCCGGCCTGCGCGAGATGGGCAGCGTGGTAGAGCATGTGGCGGCAGGCCTGAAGCCGGGTGCGGGCGGTCACCAGCCGGTGGCGGATGGCCTGGTGCTGGGCGATCGGCCGGCCGAACTGCACGCGCGACTTGGCATAGGCCCAGGCCTCGTCGAGCGCGGCCCGGGCGATGCCGAAGGCCACCGCCGAGATCTCGAGCTTCTCGACGTCGAGCGCGCGGCCGGCAAGCTGCTCCCAGCCGCGGTTCCACATCGCCTCGCCGCCGACGATCGCCGAGACCGGCAGGCGGACCGAATCGAACCACACGTCCTGGCTTTCGGTGTAGCGGAGGTTGACGTGGCCAATGGGGCGCATGGTGACGCCCGGCGTGCCGCGCGGGATGAGGAGGAAGCTCAGGTTCCGGTGGCGCGCCTCCGGCGGCCCCGAGCGGACAAGGCAGTAGATGGCATCCGCCCAGTCGGCCCCGGTGCACCAGCGCTTGGCGCCGTTGACCACGATGGTGTCGCCGTCGCGCTCGGCGCGCGTCGTCACGCTCGCGAGATCGCCGCCGACGTCGGGCTCGGAGAGGCCATAGGCGAGGAAGGCCTCGCCGCGGGCAAGCCGCGGCAGCCATTCGGCCTTCTGCTCCGGGCTGCCGTTCTCGGCGAGGTTCATGCCGCCGTAGAAGGCGGTGTGGATGTAGGGCCCGGCAAGGAAGGGGCCGGCCCGCGCCAGCTCCTCGACGACCGCGATCGCCGCCACCAGATCCTGCCCCGCCCCGCCCCATTCCTCGGGCACCGTGAGCGCGGCAAGCCCCAGGGCATTGAAGCGGGCGTAGACGTCGCGCGGCCAGGTCCGCGCGCGGTCCCAGCGGGCGCGGGCCTCGGGCGGGGCGTGCTCGGCCACGAACCGCGCGACCTGGGCGCGGATGGCGGCGACATGCGCCGGCTCGTCGAACCAGCCGGCGGCAGCGGGGGCGGGAGCCGGGGCGGGAGGCGGCGGCGCGTTCATTCGCCGGTGAACCTCGGCGCGCGCTTCTCGCGCAGCGCAGCGACCGCCTCGGCGCGGTCGGCCGTCATGTTCGAAAGGAGCTCATGGGCGAGGCTCGAGTCCATCATCTGCGCAGCCAGGGCCTTCAGCGGCTGGTTCACCACCGTCTTGGTCCAGCGGACCGCCCAGCGCGGGTTGGCGAGGATCTTCCCCGCAACCTCGGCGACCTTCTCGTCCAGCGCCTCGGCCGGCACCGCGTGGTTGACGAGGCCGATGCGCGCGGCCTCGGCAGCCGTCAGCATCTCGCCGGTCAGAAGCAGCTCCTTCGCCCGGGCGAAGCCGACGAGCTGCGGCCAGATGACCGCGCCACCGTCCCCGGCGACAAGGCCCACCTTCACGTGCGGATCGCCGATGACCGCGCGCTCGTCGGCCACGATCACGTCGCACAGCAGCGCGACGGTCGCGCCAAGGCCCGCCGCTGCGCCATTGAGGCGGCAGACGATGGGCTTCTCGAGGTCGAGGAGCGAAGTCACGATCCGCCGCGCCTCGTGGGCGATCGCCCGGAACCGGCGCGGGTCGGCGATCTGCTCCTCGAACCAGGCGAAGTCCCCGCCGGCGCAGAAGGCCCGGCCCTCGCCGGTGAGGATCACGAGGTCCGACTCGGGGTCGTGCTGGAGGTCGGTGAAGAGGGTGGCAAGCTCGGCGTGGAGCCGGCCGTCGACCGCGTTCACCGGGCCGGGCGCGGCGATCGCGGCCGTCACGATCCGCCCCTCCCGGCGGAAGCGGAAGCGTTCGTACCCCTCGAGCCCCATCGTTTCCCCTTCCCTTCCCGCGCGTCCCTGCCGCATCGGCGCGCGCACGAAAAGCCTTGAAGCGCAGGGCGACGCGGGCGAGAGGGCGTGGCATGTCGCTTGCCGCCCTTGCCGCCGACTTCGCGCCCGCCCGGCTGCCGCCGGAGACCGAGGCCTTCCGCCGGGAGGTGCGGGGCTTTCTCAACGAGGCGCTGGCAGGCCGCGCCCCCCGCGACCGGGCGAAGACCTGGACGGGCTGGGACGCGGACTTCAGCCGGGCGCTTGCCGCACGCGGCTGGGTCGGCCTCACGCTACCCGAGCGCTACGGCGGTGGGGGCAAGGACCAGTTCCACCGCTTCGTCCTCGTCGAGGAGCTGCTCGCGAACGGCGCGCCCTGCGCCGCCCACTGGATCGGCGACCGCCAGTCGGCCCCGCTGCTCCTGAAGTTCGGCAGCGAGGAGCAGCGCCGGCGCTGGATCCCGGCCATCTGCCGCGCCGAGACCTTCTTCTGCATCGGCATGTCGGAGCCCGGCTCCGGTTCCGACCTCGCCTCGGTGCGGACGCGGGCAGTCCGCGACGGGAACGGCTGGCGCCTCAACGGCGGCAAGGTGTGGACCACCTGGGGCCACCGGGCAGACATGATGATTGCGCTTGTCCGCACCTCGGGGACGCCCGAGGACCGGCACAACGGCCTTTCCCAGTTCCTCGTCGACCTCAGGGCGCCCGGTGTCACCACCCGGCCCATCCGCCTCTCCTACGGCGAGAGCGAATTCTCCGAGACGCGGTTCGACGACGTGTTCCTGCCCGCCGACTCGCTCGTGGGCGAGGAGGGCCAGGGCTGGGCGCAGGTGAACGCCGAGCTTGCCTTCGAGCGCTCCGGTCCCGAGCGCATCTACTCGGCGCTCGTCCTCCTCGACCTCTGGACGCGGCACCTCGAGGCCGAGTCCGGCGCGCGGGCCGAGGTGCTGCTCGGGCGGCATCTTTCGAACCTCGCGACCCTTCGCGCCATGTCGGTCGCGCTGACGGCCCGACTCGAGGCGGGTCTTTCGCCGGTGGTCGCAGCCGCGCTCCTGAAGGATCTCGGCACCGCGACCGAGCAGGCCATTCCCGCCGACATCGCCGACATGGTGGAGCCCGGCGCGCCCGACCCGGAGCTCATGGCCACGCTCGCCTTCCTTCACCAGCTCTCGGCCGTCTTCTCCATCCGCGGCGGCACGCGCGAGATCCTGCGCGGAATGATCGCCCGCGGCCTCGGCCTGCGCTGATGCTGGAGGAGGCCTTCGCCCGTCTGCTCGAGGCGCACGGCCCGCCCGCGGTGGTGCGAGGGGCCGAGGCAGGCGAGGCACCCGCCGCGCTCGCCGCCGAGCTCCGCGCCTCGGGCTTCCTCGACCTCCTCGTTCCCGAGGCATCGGGCGGCGCCGGGCTGCCCTTGCCCGAGCTCCTGCCCCTTGCCGTCGAGGCCGGGCGGCGCGCCTGCCCCCTGCCCTTTGCCGAGACGGCACTCGCCCGCGGCGTTCTCGCGCGCGCCGGGGCCTCCCCGCCGGAGGACGCCTGGATCCTGCTTGCGCCGCCCTCCCCCCTCCACCCCATGGCGCGCCACGCCACCCACGCGCTCGTGCCCGATGGCGAGGCGACCGCCTTCGTCGCGGCACGGGCCACCGGCGACGACCCCTGGGCAACCGGCGCGGCCACCGGGCTCGCGGCAGGGCCGGCGCTTGTGCGAATCGACGGCTTCGATCTTGCCGCTGCCGCGGCCGCCCTCACGGCGGCCCGGATCGCCGGGCTGATCCGTGCGGCTGCCGACCTGACGCTCGTGCACGTGGCCACGCGCCAGCAGTTTGGCCGGCCGCTCGCCGCCTTCCAGGCCATCCAGCAGGCGATGGCGCAGCTCGCAGAGGAAGCGATCGCCGCGCACACGGCAGCCGGCCTTGCGTTCGCTGGCGAGCGCATCCCCCGCTTCGCGGCGGCCGTCGCCAAGGCCCGCGCTTCCGAGGCCGCCCGCACGGTCCAGGCCATCGTCCACCAGGCCCATGGCGCGATCGGGATGACCGCCGAATATGACCTTGGCCTCTTCACCCGGCGGCTGCAGGAAGCGCGCGTTGCCTACGGCAGCGAGAGCCACTGGCACCGGGAGATCGGGGCGGCGCGCCTTGCCGACCGCAGCGGCACGGCGGCCGATTTCCTCCGCCGAACGCTGGAGATGGCATGACCGAGCCCGCCGCCCCGCAACCCGCCCCCGAGCCTGCCGCTGCCCCGGAACCCGCGGAGGCTCTCGCCCTCTTCGAAACGCTCCCCGTGCTGGGCAAGGGGCCCTACTGGCAGGATCTTGCCCCCGGCCTCGTCGGCCGGACGCTCCGGCGCACCATCACCGAGGCCGACCTCGTCGGCTTCATCGGCGTCACCGGCATGACGGAGGCGATCTTCATCGACGCTGCCTACCCCGGCGCGGCCATTCCCGGCCGGCTCGTGCCGGCAGCACTCACCCAGTGCCTCATCGAGGGCATGCTGTTCCAGACGCTCATCCAGGGCGTGGGGCTCGCCCTTCTCGAGATCCACACGCGCGCGCACGCGCCCGTCCGCGTGGGCGACAGCATCTGGGCCACCGTCGCCATCGCCGACATCCGCCCGACCTCGAAGCTGAACCGCGCCATCGTCACCCAGGAGGTGACGGTGTTCAACCAGGAGGGCACGCGCGTCCTCTCCTACACGGTGAAGCGCCTCGCCGCCGGCCGCCCTTAAGGCCTTCCCCTCGCCCGCCCGGCCCGGCATGGAGGGGGCGGGAGGAGAGGCACGGGAGGAGCGGCATGAGACGACTCGACGGGCGGGTGGCACTCGTGACGGGTGCAGCGAGCGGGATCGGCCGGGCAACAGCCGAGGTTCTGGCCGCCGAGGGCGCATGGGTGGTGGCGACCGACATCGACGTGGCCGGCGGGGAGGAGACGCACGGGCGGATCGTCGCGGCCGGCGGCCATGCCCGCTTCCTCGCCCATGACGTGACCGACGAGGACCGCTGGGCGGACGTGGTGGCCGAGACCATGGCCGCGCACGGGCGGCTCGACATCCTCGTCAACAACGCCGGAATCGGCATCGGCGTGGCCCTGACCGAGATGACGCTCGCCGACTGGAACCGGCAGCTGGCGGTCAACCTCACCGGCACCTTCCTGGGCTGCAAGCATGGCGTGCCGGCGATGCGCGCCGGCGGCCGGGGCGGTTCCATCATCAATGTCTCGAGCGTGGCCGGCCTCGAGGGGGCGGCCGGCCTTGCCGGCTACTGCGCGACCAAGGGCGGGGTGCGGCTCTTGACCAAGGCTCTGGCCAAGGAATGCGCGATGGCGAAGGACGGCATCCGGGTGAACAGCGTCCACCCCGGGATCATCGACACGCCGATCTGGGCGAAGATCGACCAGGGCGGGCTCGATGCGGTGGCCGAGACCTTCGCGGCACGGCCGGGAGCGAACGCGCTCGCGCCCGACCTCATCGCCGCCGCAGGCGCGCCACTCGGCTTCGCCGGTCAGCCCGAGGACATCGCGCGCGGCATCGCCTTCCTCGCCAGCGACGAGAGCCGCTACATGACGGGGGCCGAACTTGTCATCGACGGCGGCTGGACTGCCTGACGAAGGCCCGAATCAGCGGCGGAGGCAGGAGTCGAGCCCGTCCGTCTCGACAACCCGCATCCGCTTTTCGATCGCCCGGGCGTAGCGCGCGGTGAAGTGGCCAGGCCGCGCGGCATTGCGGGCGATGGGCGAGGGAAGGATGGCGGCAAGACGCGCCGCCTCGCTTCTGGTCAGGCGCGCGGCCGACTTGCCGAAGTAGCGCTGCGCAGCCGCTTCGGCGCCATAGACTCCCCGGTCCCATTCGGCGAGGTTGAGGTAGACCTCCATCACCCGCGCCTTGGGCCAGAGCAGCTCGAGCCAGATGGTGAACCAGGCCTCGAGGCCCTTCCGGAGCCAGGTGCGGCCCGGCCAGAGGAAGGCGTTCTTGGCCACCTGCTGCGAGATGGTGGAGGCGCCCCTGAGCCGCCTTCCCTCGCGGTTCGACTCGATGGCCGCCTCGATCGCCTCGACGTCGAAGCCGCGGTGCGCGCAGAATCGGCTGTCCTCCGCGGCGATGACCGCGCGGGCAAGTGCAGGGGACATGGCAGCGAGCGGCACCGGCTGGCGCATGACCGGGATGCCCTGCAGCCGGTCGCGAAGCGTGAGAGAGGTCGCGGGCGGATCGACGAAGCGGTAAGCGGCCACCCAGGCGACGGAAAGGAGGGCCAGGGCAAGCGCCAGCCGCACAAGCGCAAGGGCAAGGCGCCGAAGGCCGCCGGCCATTCACGGGAGCCCGGCGAGCGCCGCGCGAAACGCGTCGGCCAGAATGGCCGCCCACGCTGCCATGCCGGGCGCGCTGCCGAGCAGGTCCTGCCTCACCTCGAAGCCGATGTAGGCAATGCCGTTCGCCTCGGCGTGGCGGTCCATCGTGTAGTTGAGGACCCTGCCCGAATAGGGCTCGTTGGCGCCGATGGGGCCGGGCACCCGCGAATCGGCCCGAAGCGCGGCAAGGGCGAGTTCCGCCCCGCGCGCGTCGCGGTTCCACAGCACGGCAACCGGCCAGGGGCGTGGCGACGGGTCGGTCGCGAGCGCGGGCGTGAAACTGTGGACCGAGACGAGGAGCCGCGGCTGCCGCGCGGCCACCTCGCGGGCGAGCGCCTCGTGAAAGGCGGCGTGAAGGGCGAGCCGGAAGCGACGTTCGGCGGCCGCAAGGGCCTGGTTGCCGGGAATGGCATGGCCGTCGCTGGAAGCCGGGATGGCGAGATCGGGTGGACGGTTGCAGTCGACGACGAGGCGCGACCAGGCGCCGAGGCAGGCCGGCGCGTCGAGCAGGCGCGCAAGCGCCTCGGTCAGCGCGCCCGCACCGATGTCCCAGGCGACATGGTCGAGGAGGAGGCTCGGCGGAACGCCGAGGTCCACGCCTGGCGGCACGGCATTCGCGGCATGGTCGCAGACGAGGAGGAGATCGCGCCGCGCGCCCTGGACGAGCCGGTGGGCCTCCATCAGCGGAACCGCGCGGGCCGCTTCCCGAGAAAGGCGGCGACGCCTTCGGCGAAGTCCGGCCCGTCGCGCGCCGAGTCGAAGAGCGCTTCCGATTCGGCGTCGTCGTCGCGCACGCCGGCGAGGATGCGCGCCACCGTCGCCTTGGCCCAGCGCTGGCTGTCGCCGGAGACGGCGCAGATGTCGGCGGCAAGCGCCCGGGCCGCGGCCTCGACGTCCTCCGCAAGCTCGGTCACGAGCCCGATCGCCGCCGCTTCGGCAGCGGGGAGCAGGCGCGCGGTGTAGAGCATGCGCTTCGCCTGCGCCGGCCCCACGAGATCGACGAGGAGCCGCGTGTCGTGGAGCGGGTAGACGAGGCCGAGCCGCGCCGGCGTGATACCGAAGCGGCTGCGCGGGCTGGCAAGACGCAGGTCGCAGGCCAGCGCAAGCCCGCAGCCGCCGCCCACGCAGTCGCCGTCGATCACGGCAACGGTGGGCAGAGGCGCGCCAACGAGGGCCTGCTGGGCAGCGCGGATGGCACGCCGGTTGGCAGCCCACCAGGCCCGGTCGGTGGCGCGGCCGGCGAACTCGGCAATGTCGGCCCCGGCACAGAAGATGCCGGGCGTGGACGAGGCCAGGAGCAGGACCCGGACGCCCGGACGCGCGCAGGCCTCGGCCACGAGCGGCGGCAGGGCCTCCCACATGGCCTGGTCCATGGCGTTCTTCTTGTCGGGGCGGGCGAGGAGGAGGGTCGCCACCTGACCGGCGACCTCGAGACGCAGGCGAGGATCCATGGGGACAGCCCTTGGCACCCTGCCGGGGAAAAGGAAACGGGCCGGCAGCGCAGAGCTGCCGGCCCGCCGGGTCAGGAACAGGCGTCGAGGGGAGGGGAGGAGCGCCTGTCCGGAGGGAGGGTTACTGGACCGCGGCCGTCTTGGTGACGCCGGCCATGGCCGTCTGCAGGTCGGTGCCGAGCGCCGCGGCGGCAGCGCGGAACTTGCGGGCCGCCTCGGGGCGGTTGCGGGCCTCGCAGAGCGCTTCGCCGAGCTGGATGTCGCGCAGCGCCTTGCGCTGGACGCTGGCGTCCGCGGTTGCGGCGATGGCGCGCAGCGCCTCGGGGGCCGAGGCGCAGATCTCGCTCGGGGTGGGGTTGGCGAAGGCGGGGGCGGCCGCGACGGCGGCGAGAGCGGTGAGGACGGTCAGACGCATTGCCAGTCTCCTGCGGTTTTCGGCTCGGGGGGCCGGTGTTCCTTCGAGCGGACCCAGGGACCGAGTCGCACTCAAAACAACTGAGTAGCGCTCTAAAGGCCGGGCGGCGGAGGCGTCAAGCGAAAAGTTGAGCGGCACGCAAATTGTTGCGGAAAAATCTTGTGCAACGCAGCACCCAGCGGCTTCCGCTCTGAATAGACCCAAGGCGAGTCAATGGGTTGGGAGATGGCCTCCCATTTTTGCCATGCACAATCGAAGGCCCCAGCCATGCGCTGCATGCAGGGCCCGGCGCGCGCCGCAAGACGATCGGCGAACCTCGAGAGCCGGCGGCGATGGCCTCGATCAGGCCTCGCCCACCGTCTCGATCATCGCCGCGCGAAGCGCCTCTTCGGGCGACTTCCCGCCCCAGATCGCGAACTGGAGCGCCGGGTAGTGCCGCTCGCATTCGTCAATCGCGGCGTCGACCAGCACCCGGGCCTGGTCGAGCGACAGCGACTCGTCCGAGTCGAGCAGCACGGCATGGCGAAACAGGATGGAGCCGTCGGCCGACCACCATTCGAAGTGGCCGAGCCAGAGCTGCTCGTTGATGAGGCCGAGCGTCTCGAAGAGGGCGCTCTTCACCTCGGCGGCAGCGACGTCGCGCGGCAGCGTGATGCCCGTCTGGGCGATGAACTGCAGCACGCGGTCGTCCTCGCGCCAGAGGGCGCGAAGCTCGTAGTCCGACCAGCTGCCCTTGACGGCGGCGACGATCTCCTCGTCGCCGTCCCGCTCGAAGGACCAGTTGTGGCTCTGGAAATACTGTTCGAGCATGTCGATCGGCGGCGCGGCGGCGCCAGGCTCCTCGGTGAGATGGTGCATCAATCTCTAGTACCCCCTCTCGCGCCGGACCTCGACATGTTGCGCCGGAGTCCGGCCGGATGCAATCCGGTCGTGGGGCGGCCCTGGCAGAAAGCTGTGGACATCCGGGGCGGGGACCCCTTCCCTTCCGTCAGCCTGCCGGCGACCGGCCGTCAGCGTCGTTCTGCGCGCGCAGCGCCGCGATTTCGGCCTTCAGACGCTCGACCTCTGCCCGCGTCGCGGCCGCAAGCTCCTTCACCGCCTCGAACTCCTCGCGGCTGACCGCATCCGGGCCGTCCACGAAGGCCCGCAACCGTTCGCGCATCCGCGCCTCGGCCTCGCGACCGGCTCCCGCCATGGTTCCGGCTAGCGACGAGAGCAGCCGCGCGAAATCCTCGAACAGCTGGTTTTCCTTCTGCATCGCGCCTTCATAGCGGGTGCGCGCGGCGAAGGAAATCGCGGTCGCTTGCCGTTCACCCTTCCCGCCTCGCGGGCAGCCCCCGGCGCGTGTCCTGCCCGGCCGCGCTACTCCGCCGGCTGGCGCTGCGACGCGAGCTCGGCCTCGAGCTCCCGCTCGACGGCGGAGGTCGCCTTCGTGCGCCGTGCGAGGAGCGCGTAGAAGGCGGGGATGACGAACAGGGTGAGCAGCGTGGCGAGGCTGACCCCCCAGACGATCACGATCCCGATCGCCTGACGGGAGCCGGCGCCTGCGCCCTCGGCGAGCATGAGCGGCGTGGCGCCTGCCACGGTTGCAATCGAGGTCATGAGCACCGGGCGCAGCCGGCGCTCGGCGGCATCGAGGATGGCCTCGCGGACGGATTCGCCAGCGTCGCGCAGCTGGTTTGCGAACTCGACGATGAGGATGCCGTTCTTGGCGGCAAGGCCCACCAGCATCACCACGCCTACCTGGGAGTAGAGGTTGAGAGTGCCGCCCATGAGCCAGAGGCCGAGAAGGCCTCCACCGACGGCCAGCGGAACCGTCAGGATGATGACCGCAGGGTGGATCCAGCTCTCGAACTGCGCCGCGAGCACGAGGAACACGAGGATCACGGTGAAGCCGAGGATGAGGGCGAGGCTCGACCCCGTCTGCCGCAGCGCGAGGCTCTCCCCCTTGTAGCCGATGGCGGCGATCTCCGGATGCTTCTTCGCCTCGGCCTCGAGAAAGTCGAGCGCCTCGCCGAGCGTTGCGCCCGGCGCGAGGTTGCCCTGAAGCGTGATGGCGCGGAGCTTGTTGAAGCGGCCGAGCTCGCCCGCGCGCGCCTCCTCGCGCAGCGTGACGAGGCTCGAGAGCGGAACCAGCCGGCCCGAGGTGGTCGAGCGGACGTAGATGTTGCCGAGGTTGCCCGGCGTTGCGCGGTCGCGGTCCTCGGCCTGGAGGATGACGTTATACTCCTCGCCGCGGTCGATGAAGGTGGTCACCCGGCGCGAGCCCATCATGGTCTCGAGCGTGGTGCCGATGTCGGCGACCGACACGCCGAGGTCGCCGGCGCGCGTCGTGTCGATGTCGACGATGAGCTGCGGCTTGGTTTCCCGATAGTCCGAGTCGAGGTCGACGATTGCCGGGTTGGCGGCGGCCGCCTCGAAGATGGCATCGCGCGCCCGGGCGAGTTCCTCGAAGCTCGAGCCCGCAATCACGAACTGGATCGGCCGCCCGCGTCCGCGGGACAGGCTGGTGCCGGTCGTCACATTGCCCCGGACACGGGGGTCTGCGGAGATGATCCGCTGCACCTCGTTGACGACGTCGCGGGTGGTGAAGGTCCGCTCCTCCCAGGGGTGGAGAAAGCCGGTCATGCCGCCGGAAGAGAATTCCTCACTCTGCCCCCAGCTGCCGGGCGCGCGGACGATGAGACGCCGGAGCTTCCCCTCCTCGACGAGCGGCAGGATCCTGTCCTGGAGATCGAGCATGTAGCGCGCCATGGTCTCGAACCCGGTGCCTTCGGGCGCCGTCACGTTCACGAGGAAGCTGCCGATGTCTTCCTCGGGCGCGAGCTCAGAGTTGAGCCGCGAGGCAAGGGCGAGGCAGACGCCGACGAAGGCCAGGGCGGCAAGGCCGACGAGGACGGGCCGGCCGACCACGGCCTCGAGCGCCCGCCGGTAGGCCGCGGCCAGTCGGGCGAACTGGCGGTCGAACCAGCGGTTGAAGGCGTTGTGCTCCCCGCCGGCGGCCTCGCTGCGCAGCAGCTTCGAGCAGAGCATGGGGGTGAGCGAAAGCGCCACGAAGCCGGAGAAGGCGACCGCGCCGATCATCGCGCCCGCAAGCTCGCGGAACAGCGCGCCGATGTTGCCCGAGATGAAGTAGAGCGGGACGAACACCGCGCACACGACGATGGTGGTCGCGACCACCGCGAAGCCCACCTGGCGGGCACCGAGATAGGCAGCGGCAAGCGGCGGCTCGCCCTGCTCGATCCGGTGGAAGATGTTCTCGAGCACGACGATCGCGTCATCGACGACGAGACCGATCGCCAGCACGAAGGCAAGAAGGGTGAGGAGGTTGAGCGAGTAGCCGAGCGCGTAGAGAACGGCGAAGGTGGCAATCAGGCAGATGGGGACGGTGATTGCCGGAATGAGGGTCGCCCGGGCGCTGCCGAGGAACAGGAAGATGACGAGGACGACGAGGAGAGCCGCTTCGCCAAGCGTCACCCAGACGTTGCGGATGGCCCGGTCGATGAAGAGCGAGCTGTCGAAGCCCACGGCCATTTCCATGCCGGGCGGCAGCATGGGCCGGAGGCTCTCCATCTCGGCCTTGACCGCCTCGGCGACCGCGAGCGTGTTCGCCCCCGACTGGCGGACGATGCCAAGGCCGATCGCCACGTCCCCGTTCGAGCGGAAGAGCGTGTAGCGGTTCTCGGGCTCAAGGCTCACGCGGGCGACGTCCCCGAGGCGCACGAGGTAGCCGTCGTCGCCGCGGGAGACGACAAGGCGCCGGAAGGCATCGGGCGTTGTGAACTGGCGGGCGACGCGGACGGTGAGGTTCGCCTGCTCGCCCTCGACCCGGCCGGCCGGAAGCTCGACGTTCTGCGCGCGGAGCGCCCGCTCGATATCCTGCGCAGTGAGCCCGTAGGCGGCGAGCTGCTGGCGCGAGAGCCAGATCCGCATCGCCGGCCGGGCATCGCCGCCGATGTTCACCCGCGAGACGCCGTCGATCGACGCGAAGCGGTCGACCAAGACCCGGTCGGCATAGTCGGCCAGCTGCATCATGCTCCACTGCGGGTGGATGAGGTTCAGCCACATGATGGGCTGGGCATCGACGTCGACCTTGGACACTTCCGGCGGGTCGGCGTCGGGGGGCAGGTTGTCGAGGATGCCCGAGACGCGGTCGCGGACGTCGTTGGCGGCGGCGTCGAGGTTGCGACCGGTCGAGAATTCGACGGTGATGTCGGACCGGCCGTCGCGCGACCGCGACGTGATCGACTCGACGCCCTCGATCCCCGAGAGCCGGTCCTCGATGATCTGGGTGATCCGGTTCTCGACCACCTCGGCGTTCGCCCCGCGGTAGATGGTCTCGACCGAGATGATCGGCGGCTCGACCGCCGGAAGATCGCGCACCGGCAGGCGGAAGAAGGCGATGGCACCCGCAAGCACCAGGACGAGGCTCAGCACGGCGGCGAAGACCGGCCGCTTCACCGAGACGTCGGAGAGGATCACGCGGCCCGCTCCTCGGGTTCGGCCGGCCCGCCCGGCGGCTGGCGCTCGATGGCGCGCACGACCATGCCGTCACGCACCTTGACGGTGCCCTCGACGACGATGCGCTGGCCAGGCGCAAGACCCTCGCGGATCTCGACCTGGCCCTCGCGCCTGACGCCCGTGCGCACCTCGGTGCGGCTGACCCGGTCGCCCTCGCCCACCAGGAAGACGAAGCTCCGGTCGCCCTGGCCGACGAGGGCAAGCTCCGGCACCACAGGTGCAGTGCGCGGCGCGGCTTCCACCTCGACCGTCATCAGCATGCCCGGCCTCAGGCGAAGGTCGCGGTTGGGGATGAGCGCGCGCACGGTTGCCGCCCGCGTCACCGGGTCGACGAGAGGGTCGATCGAGCTGACAGTCCCTCGGAACGTCTCGCCGGGCCACGCCGCGGCCTTCGCGACCACGGGGTCGCCGACGCGGATGGCCGGCAGGAACGTCTCCGGTACCGGAAAGTCGAGCTTGATCCGCGAATGATCGACGATGGTGGCAATCGTCGTCCCGGCGTTCACGACCGTGCCGGGCGAGACGCGCCGCAGCGACAGCCAGCCGGAGAAGGGCGCGCGAATGACGCGATCGCCGATCTGCGAGCCCGCGGCCGCCACCTGCCCGCGCGCAACGTCGACGGCGGCCTGCGCGGCGTCGATCTGCGCGCGAGTTGCGAACCCCTGCTTCTGGAGCGCCTGCAGCCGCTGGAGCTGGGCTTCCGCCTCCCGGAGCCGGGCCTGGAACTGGGCGAGCTGCGCGCCCTGCTCCGAGCGCACGAGCTCGGCGATGACCGCGCCCTTCGGCACATAGGCCCCGTCGGCGAAGTTCACCCGCGCGATCCGTTCGGTAACGGTTGAGGTAAGGTCGGCCTGCTCGTTGGCAAAGGCGGTGCCCACCGCCTCGATGCGGTCGACGATCTGGCGGGTCTCGACCCTGCCGACCACCACGGCCGGCGCCTGCGGCCCGCCCCCCGGGCCGCCGCCGCGGCCCCCGGCGGGGCCGCCCTGCCGCTCCGCGCCGCGCTCCCCGCCCGGCCCCCGCGCGGGCGCATCGCCGTTGCCAAGGAGCGAGCAGGCACTGAGCCCCAGCGACAGGCCGAGCGCCACGGCCATGCGGAACGTCAGGCTTCGAGGCCGGCGGCTGGTCAAGAACAGGTCTCCGTGGTCGTCTCTACGCCGGCGAGGCACCAGATCACCCGTGGACCCGACATTCCCCGCCTTCGGCACTTCGCACCCCGCCTCATGGGGCGCGCGCGGGACGTGCGCAACCCCCGGGTTTCCGCCCCGGCGTTGCGCCCGGTCGTCGCACCCGAAACGCCGCCCGAAAACCCCGCCCGGTCTTGCAGACCGGCGGCCGCATCCGGTATTTTCAGCGTCCGCGATGGCCAATGATCCGGGGTTCGAGGACGAGGGCGGAGGCACCGGGACCGGGGTCGTCACCCGCACGCGCCCGAAGACGCGCAAGCCCTCGCTCTACAAGGTCCTCATGCTGAACGACGACTACACGCCCATGGAGTTCGTCGTTCACGTGCTGCAGCGGTTCTTCCGCATGAGCCTCGAGGAGGCGACTCGGGTGATGCTCCACGTCCACCAGAAGGGCGTGGGCGTGTGCGGCATCTTCACCTACGAGGTGGCCGAGACCAAGGTCACCCAGGTGATGGACTTCGCCAAGCAGCACCAGCACCCTCTCCAGTGCACGCTCGAGAAGGCCTGAGCGGGCGAAGGGGCGGGCGGGCCGGGGGCCAGCAGGCGGACAGCCAGACGGCGGGGACGGCGGGGACGGCGGGGACGGCGGGGGACGGCGGCGGACGGCGGGCCGGCCTCCCGCGGGGGCAGCAGGAGGCGGGCGCGCCGGGCGCTTCGGGCGGAAGTGCCGGATGCCCTCCCAAAGCCGGGGGGCTGGGAAAGCCTTGACGGCCAGCCGAGGCCGCTTCCAGAGGCGGCGCCCGAAGGGGAGACGCGGGTGTCAGCCAAGCCATTCTCGAAGATCCTGATCGCCAACCGAGGCGAGATCGCCTGCCGGATCATCCGGACCGCCCGGCGCATGGGAATCCGGACGGTCGCGGTCTACTCCGACGCCGACGCTGCGGCGCTCCACGTCGAGATGGCCGACGAGGCCGTCCACCTCGGCCCGCCCCCCGCAGCGCAGTCCTACCTGCTTGGCGAGAAGATCATCGAGGCCTGCCGGCAGACCGGCGCCGAGGCCGTCCACCCCGGCTACGGCTTCCTCTCCGAGCGGGAATGGTTCGCAACCGCGCTCGCGGATGCCGGCATCGCCTTCATCGGCCCGCCGGCCAGCGCGATCGCTGCCATGGGCGACAAGATCGAATCGAAGCGGCTGGCCAAGGCCGCGGGCGTCAGCGTGGTGCCCGGGTTCGTCGGCGAGATCGCCGACACCGACCACGCCGTCGCCATCGCCCGGGAGATCGGCTTCCCGGTCATGATGAAGGCCTCGGCCGGAGGCGGCGGCAAGGGCATGCGGCTTGCCTATTCCGAAACCGACGTGCGCGAGACCTTCGACGCTGTCCGCCGCGAAGCGAAGGCAAGCTTCGGCGATGACCGCGTCTTCATCGAGAAGTTCGTCGAGCAGCCGCGCCACATCGAGATCCAGGTGCTCGGCGACCGCCACGGCACCATCCTGCACCTGAACGAGCGCGACTGCTCGATCCAGCGCCGCCACCAGAAGGTGGTGGAGGAAAGCCCCTCCCCCTTCGTCACGCCGGAGATGCGCCGGGCCATGGGCGCACAGGCGGTCGAGCTTGCCAGGGCCGTCGGCTACCACTCGGCCGGCACGGTCGAATTCATCGCCGGCGCCGACCGCAGCTTCTACTTCCTCGAGATGAACACCCGGCTCCAGGTGGAGCACCCGGTGACCGAGCTGGTGACCGGCCTTGACCTCGTCGAGTGGATGATCCGCATCGCTGCCGGCGAGAAGCTGCCGTTCGCGCAGGAAGACATCCGCCTCGACGGCCACGCGATCGAGACCCGTCTCTATGCCGAGGATCCCTACCGCGGCTTCCTGCCCTCCACCGGAAGGCTTACCCGCTACGTCGAGCCGCCGCCGGCCGAAGGCGTCCGGATCGATTCGGGCGTGGTGGAGGGCAGCGAGATCTCGATGTTCTACGACCCGATGATCGCCAAGCTCATCACCCACGGGACCACGCGCGACGAGGCGGCCGACCGCCAGGTCGCCGCGCTCGACCGCTTCCTCGTGCGCGGCATCAGCCACAACGCGGACTTCCTCTCCGCGCTCATGCAGCA
The DNA here is from genome assembly GCF_015354055.1 of Thermaurantiacus tibetensis. Lineage (GTDB taxonomy): Bacteria > Pseudomonadota > Alphaproteobacteria > Sphingomonadales > Sphingomonadaceae > Thermaurantiacus > Thermaurantiacus tibetensis. The sequence goes on along the minus strand of NZ_JACHTM010000001.1, from coordinate 426,583 downwards.
CCCGCGCTTCCGCGCCGGCACGGCCGTCACCACCGCCTTCATCGCCGAGGAGTATCCGCAAGGGTTTGCCGGTGCCCCGGCCAGCGCCGAGACGACGCGGCGGATGCTCGCGCTCGCCGCCGTGGAGGCCGATGCGCGGGCACGGCGCGCTGCGGGCGTCGACCACCGGCTGAACGGCTTGCCCACCGACGGCCCGCGCGACTGGGTGGCCGAGCTCGACGGCGAGCAGCATCGCCTTGCCATCTCTCCCACCCCCGAGGGGATTGCCGTGCTCCTCGACGGCACGGCGCTGTCGCTGACGGCCGTGCAGCTTCCGCGCGGTGCGTCCGGCGTGATGGTGGCCGAAGTGGATGGCGTGCCGGTGGCCGCCCAGATCGACCGCCTGCCCGGCGCCACGCGCGTCACCCACGCCGGCCGCCAGGCCCGCTTCCGGCTTCTCACCCCGCGCGCGGCCGAACTTGCGCGCTTCATGCTCCCCAAGGCCCCGCCCGACCTCTCGCGCTTCCTGCTCTGCCCGATGCCGGGCCTTGTCGTCTCGATCGCGGTGGCCGAGGGCGACCGGGTCGAGCCCGGCCAGCCGCTTGCAGTGGTCGAGGCGATGAAGATGGAGAACATCCTGCGCGCGGAGAAGGCGGCGGTGGTGGCGAAGCTGCACGCACGGCCGGGCGAGAGCCTGGCCGTCGACCAGGTCATCCTCGAGTTCGCCGAGGATGACTGACGGCGGGCATCTGCGCGAGATTTACCTTAATTTGCGATCCACCTGTCGGAATTTCTTACAGCCGAGCGTAGAACAGGCCGGTCCCATCACGGGATCTCCGCCTGTTCCGGGCAGGCACTGCCGGTTGGCATGGCGCTTGCAGGGACATCGGTAGCAGGGACCGAACCCAACAGGAGCTGAACCATGACCGTTCGCACGCTTGCCACCACCGTCCTCGGCGCTGCAGCCGCAACGCTCCTCGCCACGGCCGCCTCGGCTGCCGTCACCGGCGGGGCCATCACCGGGGGCACCGCCAGTCCGGGCACCTTCGTGATCCTCACGCCCCCGTTCGCGGTCGGCAACAACAACCAGCAGGTGAACAACCGGCTCTTCGCCTGGAACGAGAAGCAGAACGTGCTTCTCACCGCGCCGCTCGTCACCGATCTCGGGGGCACCATCCTCGCCGGCACGCGCGTGGCAAGCCACGGCGTCGTCTTTGACCCGGTTGCGACCCGCACGGTCAAGGGCTTCGTCACCTTCGACCGGCCGATCCTCGGCGTCATCTGGCAGACGAGCCGTCTCGTCGCGACCGACGGCCTGCTCGGCCTGCCGACCATCACCTACAACAGCCCGTCCGCCCGCGGCCTCGAGGCGCGCGACATCCCCGGCACGAGCTTCGCGGGCAACACGCTCCTCATCAACGACTGGCAGGCCTCGAGCCCCGGCGACAACATCCGGGTGATCACGGCGGCCGTGCCCGAGCCCGCCACCTGGGCGATGCTGATCACCGGCTTCGGCATGGTCGGCTTCGCGCTGCGGCGGCGCCAGCGCGCGCTCTCCGCCGCCTGATCGCTGCCTGATCGCCGCCTGAGGGAGCGTCTCAGGCGGTGCGGCAGCCCCAGCGCGCCGGCGCCTGGAACAGGCAGTCGGCGCGCTGGCCGCCGCGGTTGAGACGCAGGAGGGTTTCGCGGGGCGAGGCCTCGACGAGCCGGGCCACGTCCCCCACGCTTGCCACCCGCTCGCCGTTGACGGCCTCGACCACGTCTCCCGGCCGCGGGAAGCCGGTCACCCGCGCCGGGGCGTCGGGTGGCACCTCGACCACCACCACCCCGCGCTCGGGCAGGCCCGCCCCCAGCTCCTGCGCAAGGGCCGGCGACAGGTTGGCAATCACGATGCCGGCGAGGATCGAGCCCGAGGGAAGGCGCGTGAGCTGCCGAGGCGGCACCTCGGGCGGTGGGGCGAGCCTGAGCGGCACGCTGATCGTCTTCCGGTCCCGCACCACCGAAAGCGAGACCGTCTGGTCGATGCCGAGCGTCGCGATGCGGTAGCGGAGCGCTGCCGGGTCGCTCACTTCCTTGCCGTCGATGGCGACCACGATGTCCCCAGGCCGGAGCCCGGCGCGGGCCGCCGGCGAGCCGGGCGAGACGGACGTGACGAGCACGCCGAGCGGCCGGTCGAGCCCGGCGGCCGCGGCCGTGCGGGCGGTGAGTGGTTCGCCCTCGGCGCCGAGCCAGGCGGTGACCACCCGCCCTGTCTCGGCGGCGCGCAGGAACACGCGCACCATGTTGGCGGGAATGGCGAAGCCGAGCCCGATCGAGCCCCCCTCCCGCCCCGCCGTCAGGATCGCCGTGTTGACACCGATGAGCTCGCCGTCGAGGTTGACGAGCGCGCCGCCGCTGTTGCCCTGGTTGATGGCGGCATCGGTCTGGATGAAGAACTGGGTGTCGGAAATGCCGAGCCCCGAGCGCGCGACCGCCGAGACGATGCCCTGCGTCACCGTCTGCCCCACGCCGAAGGGGTTGCCGATGGCGAGCACCAGATCCCCCACCTCGACCCGGTCGCTGTCACCGAGGCGCAGCGACGGCAGGGGATCGGCGCCCGGCTCGACCTTGAGGAGGGCAAGGTCCAGCCGCGGGTCCGCGAAGACGAGGCGTGCCGGATACTCGCGCCGGTCGGCGAGCGCGACGACGATCTGGTCGGCGCCCGAGACCACGTGGTTGTTGGTGATGATGAAGCCCTTGGGGTCGATGATGACGCCCGACCCGAGCGAGTTCTCGACCCGCGGCTGGCTCTCGTAGAGGGCGAAGAAGGGGCCCATCCGCGCCCGTTCACGCACCACCTTCGCCGTATAGATGTTGACGACCGCCGGCTGTGCCGCCCGGGCCACCGGCGCGAACGAGATCCGCATCTCGGCGGCCGAGCGAGGGGGCCGGGTCTCGCGGGGAGGGGCTGCGGCGGGCTCGGCGACGACGTCAGGCGAGAGCGCAGGCGCCTCGGGCTCGGGCCGCACGGCAAGCGCAAGCGCCACCCCCCCCGCGAGCGCGGCCGCTGCAATGGCTGCCGTGCGCAGCGCCGTCATGACGGCTGCCGCCAGCGTCTGCCACTCCGGCCAGTTCCGCCCATGCCGTTCCGCTCCCATGCCCCGGTCGCCGCTAGCAGCCGCAACTGACGGGCAGGTGAATGCCTTACCCGCCTCCGCCCCCGCTTTACAACGGCGAGGCAGGCGCGCAGCATGGAGCACCAGCGGAAGGGGAGTCCGCGGGATGACAGGGCGGTTGGATTCGCCGAGGCCGCGGGCGGTCCGGGGTGCGGGGCCTGGCGCAGCGGGCAGGGCGACGTCGGGTGGACCGGCGGCGGGCGGTGCGACGGCAGCCGGGGCAGGCGAAGGGGCGGCGCCCAGCACCTCAGCCGGCGTGCGCCAGGCATGACGCGGCCGATCCGGCGGCTCGAGACCGGCCTGCTGCTGCGCGCCTACGCGGCCGGTCTCTTCCCCATGGCCGACACCCGCGATTCGCCGGATGTCTTCTGGGTCGAGCCGCGGCGACGCGGCATCATCCCCATCGACCGGTTCCACGTGTCGCGCTCGCTGGCGCGGACCCTGAAGCGCGAGACCTTCCGCCACAGCGCCGATGTCGCCTTCGAGCGCGTCATCATGGCCTGCGCCGAACCCGCCAAGGGCCGCGAGCAGAGCTGGATCAACCACTCGATCGAGGATGCCTACATCCGCCTCCACCACGAGGGGCACGCCCATTCGGTCGAAACCTGGGACGCGGAGGGCAACCTCGTCGGCGGGCTCTACGGCGTGCGCATGGGAGCCGCCTTCTTCGGCGAGAGCATGTTCAGCCGCCGGACCGACGCCAGCAAGGCGGCACTCTCGCACCTCATCGCCCGGCTCCGCGCCGGCGGCTTCCGCCTGCTCGACACCCAGTTCTGGACCCCGCACCTCGCCCGATTCGGCGCGATCGAGGTGAAGCGGGCGCGCTACCTCGGGCTTCTCGCCGAAGCGCTCGCCGCCGACGCGGACTGGGCCGCCTTCGGCCCGGTCGGCACGGCCGCCGAAGGCCCGACCGGCGCGCGGATCGTACAGGCTCTGAGCCAGACATCGTAGACCGGGTCGGCAAGCGGGTTGAGGGAGGGCGATTCCGCGAACATCCAGCCGGCGAACAGTGGCCGAACCCGAGGCGCCTGCCGGCCGGCGCGCGCCGGCTCTTCGAGGGCGAGCTCGAGATATGCGGCCTGCTCCCGCCGGAGATGGGGCGGGGTCACGTCGCAGGATCTCAGCGTGCCGACGAGCCGGCCGACGCGGAAGCCCCCGCCGGGCGCGACCGTCATGTCGGTCACCTCGCCGCTGCGCTTGTCGAGGATGGCGATGGTGGCGGTGCGGTCCGCCTGCGCTGGCACCGCCTTCACCGACGCCGTGGGGGCCGGGGCGGCTGGGGCAGGCCTGGCGGGCCGCGAGGGTCCTCCGGGCGCCGCCTGCTGGGCCGCGACGGGCGCGCCGACGAGAAGCGCGGCGGCAAGGCCAGCCCCGGCGCCGCGGACCGCCCGGCTCATCGCTCCGCCTCGGCCGCCGCTTCCCCGCCGCGAGCGCCTCCTCCGGCCCCGCCCCCGCCGCCTCCGCCCGTGCGGTTGATGACCGCGCCAACAAGGCCCATGAGGTCGGTTGCCCCTTGCGTATCGACGATCTCGTCGCCCGGCGCCAGCTTCTCCTCCTCGCCGCCGGGCATGAGGGCGATGAAGCTGCCGCCAAGCAGGCCCTCGCTCGTGATCGCGGCCGAGCTGTCAACGGGAAGCGAGACCCGCCGGTCGATCGCCATCCGCACCACCGCCTGCCAGGTCTTCGGGTCGAGCTCCTGGGCGACCACCCGCCCCACCTTCATCCCCGACACGCGCACGTCGGTGCCGACGCTCACCCCCGTCACGTTGGGAAAGCGCGCGACAAGCTCGTAGCTGTCGGCCACCGCCGAACCGCTGCGGTTCCAGGCGAACACGAGGAACCAGCCCGCCACGAGCAGCACGACGAGGCCGGCCAGCGCCTCGGCCAGATGCTCGCGGATGACGCCCAGCTCAGCCCTCCGGAGTCCAGGCGCGGTAGTCGGCCTTGGCCGGCGCCCGGCGGCCGCCGGCCTCCAGCGCTCCGGCCGGCCGCTCGGCAAACGGCGTGCCGGTCGGGTTGGGCCGCCACGCCCGTTCCCATGGGCGCACCGTGAGCGGCGCCGTCGTCGGCGGGTCGCGGCGCGTCCGGTGGAGCCAGAGGTGCCATTCGGGCGGCACCTGGCTCGAATCATTCTCGCCCGCGTAGATCACCCAGCGCCGGCTTCCGTCGGCGGTCTCGTAATAGACGTTGCCGAACCCGTCGCGGCCGACTTCCCGGCCCTTGCTGCGCGTGAACATGGCCGTGCCGAGGGTCGGCCCGCGCCACCAGGTGAAGAGCATCGAAAGCAGGCCCATGCCCGCCCCCTAGCTCCCCTTGCGCAAGGCGCCAAGCGCCGCGGCCAGCTCCTGCGGGTTCCACCGCACCCGGTCGCCCGGGCGCAGGCCGATGCGCGCGGCCTCGCCGCCAGCAAGCTCGAGCACCGCAGCAACCGGCCCGTCCGACGCCCGGAGCTCGCGGGACATGGGCACCGCGCTGGCGGCGATGTTCCGGACCCGCCCGTCGGTGCCGATGAAGATGATGTCGAGCGGCACGAACGTGTTGTGCATCCAGAAGGCCGCCTCGCGCGGCGGATCCATGGGGAAGAGCATGCCGGTGCCCGCCGGAACCTCGGTGCGGAACATCATGCCCGTCTGCTGGGCAGCCGGCGTGCCCGCCACTTCCACCCGGTAGGGAAAGCGCCCCCGGGCCGTCTCGACCCGGACCATGATGCGCGGAAGCCCGGCGTTGGGGAGGCCCGGGCGGTCGGGCACCGGCTCGCGCGCGGCAAGGGGGGCCACGGGCACCATGAGCAGGAGCATGGCCAGAAGCAGCACCCATGCCCGGCTTGCCAAGCCGCATCGCACGAAGGATAGCATGCTGCCTCCCTAGTCGAGGCGGCAGGCAAGGAACAGGTGGATGGAACTCAAGGGCGAGTCCCGGATTGCAGCGTCGCGGGAGAAGGTGTGGGCAGCGCTTGTCGATCCCGAAGTGCTGGCGCGCTGCATCGACGGAGTGGAATCGCTCGAGGCCGACGGCGAGAACCGCTACCGTGGCCGGCTGGACGCGAAGGTGGGCCCGGTGAGAGCCAAGTTCAGCGGCACGGTCGAGATGACCGAGCTCGACCCGCCCAGCCGCTACGTGCTGGTGGGCGAGGGCAAGGGCGGGGTGGCCGGGTTCGCCAGGGGCTCCGCCGTCGTCACCCTCGTCGAGACCGAGGATGGCGCGACGCTCCTCTCCTACACCGCGACCTCGCAGGTGGGCGGCAAGCTCGCCCAGCTCGGCGCGCGGCTGGTGGAGGGGGCCGCGCGCGGCTACGCGGAATCCTTCTTCGCGAAGTTCAAGGAAATCGTGGAAGACGCAAGCCCGGGCGGCGAGACGGCTCCGGCGCCCGCCAAGGCCGAGGCGCCCGCACTCCCCGCAGCTGCAGCGGAGGAGCGCGAGGCGCGCGGCGTGCCGCCGCTCGTCTGGGCGCTCCTCCTCGTCGCAGCCGTCGGCCTGCTCCTCTTCCTGCTGCTGCGCTGATGGACGAGCTCGCCCAGCTCATCGCCACCGCCCGGAGCTGGCAGGCGGAAGACCGGCGCGCAGCGATCGCCACCGTCATCCGCACCTGGGGCTCGGCGCCGCGGCGCGTCGGGAGCCACCTTCTCGTCCGGGAGGACGGGCTGTTCGAGGGCTCCGTCTCGGGCGGCTGCGTCGAGGGCGAGGTCATCGCGACCGGCCAGGCCCTTGCGCGGGAGGGCGGCTTCCGCCGGCTGGTCTTCGGCGTGGCGAGCGAGACGGCCTGGCAGGTGGGCCTTGCCTGCGGCGGGGAGATCGAGGTGCTGGTCCAGGCGCTTGACGACGGCGCCTTCCCCCCTGCCCTTCTCGAGGCCATCGCGGGCGCGCGCGCGGCCGGCCGCGCCATCAGCCTTGCCACCGATCTTGCGACGGGGCGCACGACGCAGGGCGACACGGGCGACTTCGTCCGCCGCTACGATCCGCCGCTCCGGCTGATGCTGGTGGGTGCGGTCCACATCGCCCAGGCGCTGGTGCCCATCGCCCGGGAGCTGGGCCATGCGGTCTCAATCGTCGATCCGCGCGGCCTGTTCGCCGCCGAGCCGCGCTTCGCCGGCCTTGCCGTCGACTCCCGCTGGCCCGATGAGGCGCTTGCCGACTGGCGGCCCGACTCGGCCTCGGCCGTCGTCACCCTCACCCACGACCCAAAGCTCGACGACCCGGCGCTTGCGACGGCGCTCCGGAGCGAGGCCTATTACATCGCGGCCCTCGGCTCCCGGAAGACGCACGCCGCCCGTCTCGAGCGGCTGGCCGCCCAGGGCTTCGACGCGGCCGCCCTCGCCCGCATCCGCGGCCCGGCGGGCCTCCCCATCGGCGCTGCCACCCCGGCCGAGATCGCGCTCGCAATCGCGGCCGAGATGGTCCAGGCCTTCCGCACCCGCGGCTAGCGCCGTGGAGTTCGGCGAACGCCCCCTCGGAGACGCCGAAGGCGCGCTTCTTGCACACGCCGTCACGCTCGGCGGCCGGCGGGTGGCCAAGGGGACGCGCATCGACCGGACGCTCGTCGAGGCCGCCCGCGCCGAAGGGCTTGAGCGGCTCTGGGTGGCGCGCCCGGGCCCGCATGACGTGCCGGAAGCGGAGGCTGCAGCAGAGCTGGGGGCGGCGCTCGCCGGCCCGGGGGTCGAGGCACGGCCGCCAGTTCACGGCCGGGTGAACATCCACGCCACGGCGGACGGCCTCCTCCTCTTCGATCCGGGCCGGCTCGATGCTGCCAACCGCGCGACCGAGGCGGTCGGCATCGCCACGCGCCCGCCGTTCGCGCCGGTCGCCACCGGCGAGCTTGTCGCGACCGTCAAGGTCATCCCCTATGCGGTGGAGCCCGAGGCCCTGGCCGCGGTTGCCGCTGCCGGCGCCCGGCTGGAGGTGCGGCCCTGGCGCACCGGGCAGCGCGCGTGCCTCGTCACCACCATCCGCGCCGGCGAGCACACGGGAGGCGGAAAGCTGGAAGCCAAGACGGCTGCCGTCACGCGCGAGCGGCTGGCGCGGCTGGGCATGGCGCTCGACGTGGCCGCGCCCGTCCCCCACGCGATCGCGCCGCTCGCCGCCGCGCTTGCCGCCGCCGAGGTGGACCTCGTGCTGGTGGCGGGCGCAACCGCGACGGCCGACCGGGCAGACGTGATCCCGGCCGCGATCACCACGGCCGGCGGCGTGGTGGAGCGGGTGGGCATGCCCGTCGACCCGGGCAATCTCCTGGTGCTGGGGCGGATTGCGGAGCGGCCAGTCGTGGGGCTTCCCGGCTGCGCGCGGAGCCCCAAGCGCAACGGGCTCGACCTCGTGCTCGAGCGGCTGGCAGCGGGGCTGCCCGTCACCTCCGAGCTGATCGCCGGCATGGGGGTGGGCGGCCTCCTCGAGGAGTCGGGACGGCCGGTGCCCTGGGGCTGGAACGGGTGACGCCAGCGCCGCTGGTCGGGGCTCTCGTGCTTGCGGCAGGCGCGGCGCGGCGGATGGGCGCGGCGAAGCTCGCGCTGCCGCTGGGAGAGGCGACCGTGCTCGAGACGACGCTCGCTCAGGTGGCGCGCGCGGGCCTGCCGGCCCTCGTGGTGCTGGGCGCGCATGCCGGGCGGCTGCGGCCGCTCCTGAAGGACGTTCCGGCAGTCGAAGCGGCAGACCATCACCGCGGCCTTGCCCACTCGCTGAAGGCGGGTCTCCAAGCCGCCCCGGCCGACTGGCAGGGGGTGCTCGTGGTGCTCGGCGACATGCCCTTCGTCCGCCCCGAGACCTACGCCCGCCTCACCCGGCGGCTCGCGGCAGGGGCCGAGGCCGTGCGCCCGGCCTTCGGCGGCGTGCCCGGCAACCCGGTGGGGCTTGCCCGAAGCCTCTTCCCGCGGCTCATGGCGCTCGAGGGCGACCGGGGGGCGGCGGCGCTTCTCCCCGGACTTGCCGTCGAGGAGGTGGCGGTGGATGACCCGGGCGTGCTCCGGGACATCGACACGCCTGCCGACCTGGCCGCAGCCGCGGCGATGCCCGCCCCGGCGCGCTGACACGCCGGCGCGGCTAGAGGCCCCGCATGTCGGCGTGGGCGGGCGGCAGCCGCACCTCGAGCGAACCCAGGCCCGCCTCGAGCAGGATCTGGCACGACAGGCGCGAGGTCGCCGTCACGTGCGGGGTGAAGTCGAGCATGTCCTCCTCGTGAACCGACAGCGGCCCGAGGCGGGGAAAGTCGGCCGGCGCGACGATGACGTGGCAGGTGGAGCAGGCCATCGCGCCCTCGCAGGTGCCCTCGAGCGGGAGGCCGAGGCGCTGCGCCACCTCGAGGAGGCGCGTGCCCGGCGCCGCCTCGGTCTCGGCGGCAAGCGAGCCATCGGGGTTGAGGAAACGCAGGCGGATCATGCCGCGAGGTTTTGCATCCGCGCTGCCGCCTTCGCAACTGCGGAAATTGCAGCAGAGAGGTCGTCGGCGCCGGTCTCGCGGGTCCAGCCGAGGCGCACCGTCTGGGCAACGGCGGTGCGGTCGAGCCCGAGCGCGGCGAGCACGTGGCTCGGCCGCCCGGCGCCCGACGAGCAGGCCGCGCCCGACGAGAAGAGGACGCCCGGCACCGCGGCGATGAGGCGGGCGGCAGGCACGCCGGGGAAGGTCACGGAGAGGTTGGTCGGGATCCGCTCCGGCCCCTCCGGATCCGGCCCGTTGATCCGGTAGCGCACGCCGGCAGCGGCCAGGGTCTCAAGCGCCAGCGCCATGAGCGCGCGGGCGTGGGCAGCGTGGGCGGCCATCCCCTCGCGGGCGAGCCGGGCCGCTGCGCCGAAGCCGGCAGCCAGCGCCGGGCTCTGGGTGCCCGAGCGGAACCGCTCCTGCCCGCCGCCGTGAAACAGCGGCTCGAGCGTGACGTCGGGCGCCACCACCAGCGCACCGATGCCCTTGGGCCCGTGGATCTTGTGGGCCGAAAGGCTCACCATGTCGGCGCCGCCGAGGTCCGCGCCGACGGCGCAGGGCAGCTTGCCGAAGGCCTGCGCGGCATCGCAATGGAAGCGGGCGCCGTGGGCGTGGGCCAGGGCGGCAAGCGCGGCCGTCGGCCAGATCGCTCCCACCTCGTTGTTGACCCGCATGGCCGAGACGAGCGCGACGCCCCCGGCCGCGAGCGCGGCGCGGTAGGCGGCCATGTCCGGCATGCCCTCGGGCGTGACCGGCAGGATGGTGACGGCGACGCCGCGGCGGGCGAGCGCGCGGGCCGTCTCGAGCACGCAGCTGTGCTCGGTGGCGAAGGTGAGAAGCCCGCCCTGCGCCTCCCCGCCGAGGAAATAGCCCTTCAGCGCAAGGTTGTTCGCCTCCGTCGCCCCCGAAGTCAGGATGACATGGGCCGGAGGCACGTCGAGCAGGGCCGCGATCTCGGCGCGCGCGGCCTCGAGCGCCGCCCTGGCAGCGCGGGCGGCGCGGTGGGCGCTGTGCGGATTGGCGTGGTTGGTCTCGAGGAAGGGGCGCATGGCCGCGAGCGCCTCGGCCGCAAGCGGCGTGGTCGCCTGGCCGTCGAGGTCGATCAAGCGATCGCGCGCGAGCCCTGTCATGCGGCGCGGCGACGGGCGGCAAGCGCGGTCCAGGCCGCGAGGAACCGGTCGATGTCGTCGGCGCGCGTGGACCAGCCGATCGAGACGCGGAGCGATTCGCGGGCCGCCTCGGGCTCGCCCATCGCTGCGAGCACGGCCGAGGGACGCAGCGTGCCCGACGAGCAGGCCGGGCCCTGGCTGACCGCGAGTCCGGCAAGGTCCATCGCCATCAGCTGGTTGGCGGCGGGAACGCCTGGCAGGTGGATGCACGAAATGGTCGGAAGCCGCGGGGCGCGCTCGCCGAGGATCCGCCCGCCCGCGGCGCACACGCCGGCCTCGAGCCGCGCCTGCAGCGCGCGCGCACCAGTCGGGAAGGCGCGGTCGAAGGCGGCCACGGCAGCTGCGAAACCGACGATCCCGACGAGATTCTCGGTGCCGCCGCGCAGGCCCTGCTCCTGGCCGCCGCCGCGCTGGAGCGGCCGCAGCCCCTCCCGGCAGCGCACCACGAGCGCGCCGATTCCGGGCGGACCGCCGAGCTTGTGCGCCGAGACGGCGACGTAGTCGGCGCCGGCCGGCAGCGGGAGCTTGCCGGCGGACTGCACGCAGTCCGCAAGAAGCCGGCCGCCCCGGGCATGCACGAGGCCCGCGACCGTGCCGAGGTCCTGGATCACCCCGGTCTCGTTGTTCGCCTGCTGGACGGCAACGAGCGTGCCCTCGGGCAGGGCCTCGAGGGCCTCGAGGATGAGGCGGCCGTCGCGGTCGACGGGCAGGACCTGCGCTTGCGGCACCGCCTCGCGCACCGCCGCGTGCTCGGTGGCGAGCACGGCGCGCCGGGGCAGCCCGTCGCCGCCGAGCGCCAGCGCCAGCGCCTCGGTACCGCCGCTCGTGAAGACGAGGGCATCGGCCGGCACGCCGAGGAAGGCAGCGATCGAGGCCCTCGCGTCCTCGAGCGCGCGCCGGGCCGCCCGCCCGGGCCCGTGCTGGGACGAGGGGTTCGCCCAGGAGCCCTCGGCAAGCCGCGCCGCGGCCTCGGCCATGGCCGCGGCCGCCTCGGCGCGAAGCGGGGCCGTCGCCGCCCAGTCGAGGTAGGTCGGGCGCTGGCCAAGGCTTGAGGTTGGCGATCCGGTCACCCACCTAGTATAGGCCCACCCGACGGGCGGGCGACAGGGTTCCGTTTTCCGGCGCCCGAGACGCCGGGGCGGACACGCAACAAGGGGACCTATGCCGGAAGTGATCTTTCCCGGCCCGGAGGGCCGCCTCCATGGCCGCTACCAGCCGTCGCCGCACCCGCGGCCCATGCTCGCCATCATCCTCCACCCCCACCCGCAGGGCGGGGGGACGATGAACAACCCCATCACGCTCGCGCTCTACAACATCTTCGTGAAGCGCGGATTTGCCACGCTGCGCTTCAACTTCCGCGGTGTCGGCCGCTCGGAAGGCGAGTTCGACAACGGCGTGGGAGAGCTTTCGGATGCCGCCTCGGCGCTCGACTGGCTGCAGGCGATCAACCCGGAAAGCTCGGGCACCTGGGTGGCCGGCTTCTCCTTCGGAGCCTTGATCGGCATGCAGCTCCTCATGCGCCGGCCGGAAGTGAAGGGCTTCATCTCGATCGCGCCGCCGGCCAATCTCTACGACTTCGGGTTCCTCGCGCCCTGCCCCTCCTCGGGGCTTATCGTCCAGGGCACGGCCGACGAGGTGGTGGCCGAGCCCGCGGTCGCCAAGCTCGTCGAAAAGCTCAAGACGCAGAAGCACATCACCATCGACTATGCGACGATCGAGGGGGCCAACCACTTCTTCCAGGCGGAGATGGACGAGCTGACGCGGGTGGTGGAGGCCTATCTCGACCGGCGGCTTGCCGCGCCTGGCGGGAGGTGATTCGCACATCCGGCTTGCAGATTTCCGTTACAGGATGATGACGGCGGTTTGACATCTGCGTGACAGGTGATAGGCTCCCCCTCGTGCCGGCAACTCCCGGCCACGAGGGAGACCATCATGATCCGACTTCTCGCCACCTCCTGCCTTGTCACAGCGGCCATCGGCGCCCTGCCGGTGGCCGCGTCCGAACCCGGGGCGCCTGCCGCGGTCCGCCCCGCCCGTGCCGCCTTCGACCCGGCCATCGTCGTCATCCGCGCCGACGGCCTCGATCTTGCGACCGTCGATGGCCGCGCCCGGCTCGATGCCCGCATCGCCCGCGCTGCCGCCCAGGTCTGCGATCCGGAGCCCGAGGCACGTTCGCCCCGCCTGGATGAGGCCCGCCGCAGCTGCATCGAGGCCACCATCGCCGCGAGCCAGCCGGCCCGCGCCCGCGCCATCGCCGAGCATCGCGCCCGCGGCCAGGCAATGGCCGCCCTGCGCGCCGACTGAGCCAGCGCCCGGCCGGCCCATTTCCAGGGACGCAGGCTGCCGGCCCGGCTGGCCGGCAGCCGCCCCGGGCGCGACGCAGCTCAGGCGTCCGACGCCGTGTCTCCGGCAGCCGCCTTCCGGAATTCGGCCGCAAGCAGCCGGAACTCGGGCGCGCGCGGCGAGGTCGCCCGCCAGACGAGCGCGATCTCGCGGCTGGCGCGCGGGGAGCGCAGCGGGCGGGTCTCGACCGAGGTGCCGGCAAGGATCCCCGAATCGACCGCAAGCTGCGGCAGGAAGGTGCAGCCGATGCGGTTCTCCACCATCTGCACCAGCGTGTGGAGCGACGTGCCGAGCACGGCCGACTCTGCCCGAAGGCCGGCGCGGCCGCAGGCGGCAAGCGCATGGTCCTTCAGGCAATGGCCATCCTCGAGCAGGAGGAGCCGGTCCTGTGGTAGCGTCTCGGGGTCGATCTCCGCCGGGGCGGCCGGCAGGTCGTCGGGGTGGAAGGCGAGGCGAATCGGGTCCGCGAACAGCGTCTCGGACTCGACGTCGCCGCAGGCCCAGGGAAGCGCGAGGAGCACGCAGTCGAGCTCGCCGCGGGCAAGCAGGGCGCAGGCCTGGTCCGACTGCTCCTCGCGCAGGTAGAGGCGCAGCTCCGGCCAGGCTGCGCGCAGGCGGGGAAGAAGCCGCGGCAGCAGGAAGGGGGCGATCGTCGGGATCACCCCGAGGCGGAGCTCGCCAGCCAGCGGCCGCCCGGCGGCGCGGGCAAGCTCGGCGATGGCCTCGGCCTCGGCCAGCAGGTGCCAGGCGCGCTCCACCACCCGCTCGCCAAGCGGCGTGAAGCGCACCACGCGCCGGTTGCGCTCGACGAGGACGGAATCGAGGAGCGTCTCGAGCTCGCGGATTCCGGCAGACAGCGTCGACTGGCTGACGTGGCAGGCCTCTGCCGCGCGGCCGAAGTGGCCGGTGCGGTGGAGGGCGACAAGATACTGAAGCTGCTTGATGGTGGGGAGGTAGATCACGAGGACTGCGTAATCGCCTATCTCGATTGGTTCAATCGTTTTCTTCGACTTGAACGATTGGGAGGCCCCTCCTATGTGCGGTGCAGCACGAGGCCCCCCTCGCGCTCCAGTTTCGCGTTTCAACCCAATCGGATGGAAAGGTGTGCACATGCTCACGATCGGCGACAAGCTGCCCGAGTTCAAGGTCTCCGTGCAGCAGGGCGTGGACAAGCTCCCGGCCGGCGAGGTGCTGACCGACAAGGACCTGCTCGGCAAGTGGACGGTGCTCTTCTGGTGGCCGAAGGACTTCACCTTCATCTGCCCGACCGAGATCATCGGCTACGGCGAGCTGAAGAAGGAGTTCGAGGACCGCGACGCGGTCTTGATCGGCGCCTCGACCGACACCGACTTCGTCCACTACGCGTGGCGCAAGTCGGATGAGCGGCTGGCCAAGTGCGACTTCCCCTGGATTGCCGACAACAAGCAGGAGCTCGCCAAGGCGCTTGGCATCCTCGACAAGGAGGCGGGCGTCGCGCTCCGGGCCACCTTCATCATCGACCCGCACAACGTGATCCGCCACGTGACGGTGAACGGCCTCAACCAGGGCCGCTCGCCGCAGGAGACGCTCCGGAACCTCGACGCGCTCCAGACCGACGAGCTCTGCCCGTGCAACTGGCAGCCGGGCCAGGAGACGCTGAAGCCGGCGGCCTGAGCCGTCTGTCCGCGCGAGGGGCCGGGCGGCAGGGCTGCCCGGCCCCTTTCCGTTCCAGCCGAACCCCTGCCGCCGCCGACGCGGCTGCCTCGTGGAGATGTGCTCATGGCGCTTGCCGACCTTGCCCAGACCCTTCCCGATCACGCGAAGGACCTGCGGCTCAACCTGTCCTCCCTCCTGGCCGATGCCAGTCTCAGCGACCAGCAGAAGTACGGGGCGCTGCTGGCCTGTGCGCATGCGACCGGCGTGGCGCCCCTCGTGCGCGCCGCCGAGGCCGAGGCGGCGGCGAAGCTTTCGCCCGCGGCGCTTCATGCCGCCAGGGCCGCTGCGGCCATCATGGCCATGAACAACGTCTACTACCGGTTCACGCACCTCGCCTCTAACCCCGAGTACCGGACGCTTCCGGCGCGCCTCAGGATGAACGTGATCGGCGCGCCCGGAATCGAAAAGGCGGATTTCGAGCTCTTCTGCCTCGCCGTCTCGGCGATCAACGGCTGCGGCGCATGCATCGACAGCCACGAGAAGGTGCTGCAGCAGCACGGCGTCAAGACCGAGACGATCCAGACGGCGGTGCGGCTGGCGAGCGTCGTCAACGCCGTGGGCGCGGTGCTGCGCACGCTCTAGCAGGAGGCGGGCGCCCCGTGGCAGGGTGGGGCATGGCTTTCCTTGCCGCGCTCCTCCTCGCTGCCGCACCGGCGGTCGCCCCCTCGCCTGCCGAAATCGTCGCCGCCGCACCTGCCGAGGCGTGGCAGGCGGTCCCGGCGGAGGAGCTGCTCGTCCTCGACTTCGCTGGAGCGCGCCGACTGGTGGTGCAGCTCGCGCCTGCCTTCGCGCCGACGCACGTCGCCAACGTCCGTACGCTGGTGCGCGACGGCTGGTACGCGCGCCACGCCGCGATCGTCCGCGTCCAGGACAATTATGTCGTCCAGTGGGGCGACCCGACGGGGAAGGTGCCGCTGCCGCAAGGGGTCGCGCACCGACCGAACGACGGCTACGAGCGACCTGGCCTGCCGCCCGGCTTCCGGGCCCTTCCCTTCGCCGATTCCTACGGGGCGCGCGTGGGCCATGCCGGCGGCTGGGCGGTCGCGACCGACGGCACGGCCCACTGGCTGCCGCACTGCCCCGGCATGGTGGGGGTGGGCCGGGAGATGCCCCCCGACACCGGCTCGGGCGCCGAGCTCTACCTCGTCATCGGCCACGGGCCGCGCCAGCTCGACCGCAACATCGCGCTCGTCGGCCGGGTTCTGGAAGGCGCGGAGGCGCTCGCGGCGCTGCCCCGCGGCACCGGCGCACTCGGCTTTTACGAAAGCGCCGACCAGCATGTGAAGCTCGTCTCGGCGCGGCTTGGCGCCGACATGCCCCAGGCCGAACGGCCGCGGTTCGAAGTGATGCGGACGGACGGCGCGGCCTTCGCCGCCTGGGTGGACGCGCGGGCGAACCGGCGCGACCCCTTCTTCGTGCGGCCTGCCGGGGGTGCGGACATCTGCAACCTCCTGCCCCCGATCCGGCCGGCGCTCAGCCGGTGAGCGCGCGGACGATGCCGAAGAGGCTTGTCGCCGTCAGCACGAGGCCGACGAGGATCATGAGGGTGTCGGCCGCAAGCCGGCGGGCCAGGAAGGCGCCGAGGGGCGCGGCGAGTACGCCGCCGACGAGGAGCCCCAGCATTGCCCTTGACACCAGCCCCGGCCCGAGGACGGCAAGGAACGTCCCCGTCGGAGCCGCGGTCACGAAGAACTCGGCGGCATTGACCGTTCCCACCACGGTCCGGGGAGTGCCGCCCTGGATGAGCAGGTTGGACGTCACGATCGGGCCCCAGCCGCCTCCTCCCGCGGCATCGAGGAACCCGCCCGCAAGCCCGAGGGGCGCGACGAACCGCGGCGGCCGCTCGACGTGCAGGTGGCGCAGGCCCCGCCAGAAGATCCAGAGGCCGACGACGGCCAGATAGGCCTGCACCAGCGGCCGCGCCTTCTCGGCCGGAATGGTCGCCAGGAGACAGGCCCCGAGAATCGCGCCGCCCACGCCCGGCACGACGATCCGCAGGAAGAGCGGCCACGCGATGTTCCGAAGGAGGAGGTGCGAAAGCCCCGAGACACCGGTCGTCACCGTCTCGACGGCGTAGACCCCGGCCGAGGCAGCCGCTGGCGGAACGCCAAGGGCGATGAGGGCCGTCGTCGAGACGACGCCGAACGCCATGCCAAGTGCACCGTCGACCAGCTGGGCGGCAAAGCCGACCGCCACGAAGTGCAGGAAGCCGGGGTCCAACATGTCGGTCCGGCCCTCTCCGTGGCTTCCGGGCCCGAAGCGAGGAAGCATTTCGACGCCCGGGGAGAGACCGCCTTGGCGCGGGGCGCGGGACGGGACTGGCGCGCGCTGCCGTCAGGGCTTATGGGGAGCGGCTGGACGACGGGAGCGGGCATGGGCCTCGGAACCTATCTGGCAAGCGTCAAGGCGCGGGACCCCGCGCCCCGCTCGCGCCTCGAGATCCTGACCTACCCGGGCGTCTGGGCGCTCGGCTTCCACCGCATCGCCCACGCGCTCTACCGCGCGCGGCTCTTCTTCCTGGCGCGCGTCGTCAACCACCTCAGCCGGTTCCTGACCGCGATCGACATCCACCCCGGCGCGCGGATTGGCCGCAACCTCTTCATCGACCATGGCTTCGTCGTCATCGGCGAGACTGCCGAGATCGGCGACGACGTCACCATCTACCAGGGGGCGACGCTCGGCGGCACCAACCCCGCAAGCGGCATCGGCGGCAAGCGCCACCCGACCATCGGCAACGGCGTGGTCATCTCGCTGGGGGCTGCCATCCTCGGGCCCATCCGCGTGGGCGACGGCGCGCGGATCGGTGCCAATGCCGTCGTCACCAAGGACGTGCCGGCGGGTGCCACCATGGTCGGAATCCCGGCCCGGCCGATCCCCGTGGTGGTGAAGGAGGAGCCGGCGTTCGTGCCCTATGGCACGCCCTGCTCGGAGGTGTTCGACCCCGTGACCCAGCGCCACGAGCTCATGAAGTGCGAGCTCGAGGCGCTGAAGGCCCGGGTGGCGCAGCTCGAGCGGCTGCTCGCGAAGGCGTCGGACGCGGCGTGACCCACGTCGTCCCGCTGCCGGCGCGCGGACGGCAGGTGGTGTTCGAACGCCAGGAGCTCGACCAGATCATGCGGCTCTACGGGCAGATGGTGGCGGCGGGCGTGTGGCGCGACTATGCGATCGACCACGCGCCGACGGCCGCCACCTTCTCCGCCTTCCGCCGCGCCGCCGAGCGACCCGAGTACCGGATCGTCAAGGATCCGCGCGCCCGGCAGGGGCCCTATGCGCTCGTCTCGGAGGCGGGCGCCGTGCTGAAGCGCGGGCATGATCTTGCCGCCGTGCTCGCGCCGCTGAAGCGCCGGCTTCTGAAGCTTGTCGAGGCCGGGGCCTAGGCGCCGAACAGCTCGGCCGACGTCGGGTTGCGCCGGAGCGTGAGCCCGCCGTTCACCTGGAGGGCCTGGCCGGTCATGAAGCATTCGTCGGACGCCGCGAAGACGGCCGCTGCGGCGAGATCCTCGACCGTGCCGATGCGGCCCAGGGGATATTCCTTCGCGAACCTGGCCTCGAGCCCCGGCACCTGCATCGCGTCGGCCGTCATGGGCGTGGCCATGAGGCCGGGCACGAGGGAGTTGGCGCGGATCCCCTTCGCGCCATACTGGTTGGCGATGCAGCGGATGAGCGCGTCGCCCGCGGCCTTGGTCGCGATGTAGGCGGCGTGGTTGTCGATGACCCGATCGGTCGTCGCCGAGGAGACTTGCAGGATCGCGCCCCCGCCCTGCGCGGCCATGACGGGCACGAAGGCCTGGAGCAGGTGGTGCACGCCCTTGAACTGGAGGGCGGACATGAGCTCGAGGTCCTCCTCCGTCACCTCCTCGAGCGGCCGGAGCAGGCCGATCCCGGCGCAGTTGACGAGGATGTCGACTCGGCCCCCGAGCTTGGCGAGCGCCGTGTCGCGGAGCGCCTCCACCTCAGGCCGGTGGCGGATGTCGACGAGGGCGAAGTGGCCGCCGATCTCCTCGGCAAGGGCCTTGAGCGGCTCTTCCTTCCGGCCCGCAACGAGCACGGTCGCGCCTTCCCTGGCGAAGCGGCGGGCGATCGCCTGGCCGGCATTGTTCGTGCCGGCCGCGCCGACGACGACGGCGGTCTTGCCCTCGAGGCGCCCGGTCACGCCGCGAGCTTTCCGAGCCGGCCGAGCACCGCCTGCGCCTCGGCCACCGTCCGCTCGACGATGGTGCGGCAGGGCAGGATCTCGCGGACCCCGCCCCCGCCCTGGCCGGCGGCGAAGCACTGGGTTTCGGGGTCGAGGTTCTCGGTGATGCCGGCAATCGGCCCGAGCCGGTTCTCCTGGGCCGACTCCATCACCTGGAGCGGGAAGGGCTTCACCGGCTCCTTCTCGAACCGCTCGGTCGTCCGGTTGCGGATGGCCCGCAGCGTTTTGCCGGTGAAGCCGCGGGAAATGACCGTGTCGGCCTCGGTCATCTTCACGATCGCGTCCTTGTAGACCTGCCCCGCGTGCGCTTCCTCGCTTGCGATGAAGCGGGTCCCCATCCACACGCCCACGCAGCCGAGCGCCAGTGCTGCGGCGAGGCCCCTGCCATCGTACAGGCCGCCGGCCGCCACCACCGGGATCTTCACCGCATCGACCACCTGCGGCCAGAGCGCCACCGAAGCGACGGCCCCCGTGTGGCCCCCGCCCTCGGTGCCCTGGGCGATCACGAAGTCGCAGCCGGCAGCTTCCGCCTTCACCGCGTGCTCCACCTTGCCAACCATGGCGGCGACAAGAATGCCCGCATCCTTCAGCTGCTTGACGATCGGGTAGGGAACGCCGAGCCCGGCGATGAAGGCCTTCGCGCCGTGGGCGATGATGACCTCGACCGAGGCGGTGAGCGTCTCGGGCTGGGCAGCGAGCAGGTCAACTCCGAACGGCCGATCGGTCAGCTCGCGCACCCGCTTCATCTGGCTTTCGATGAACTTTGGGCTGGTGCCGGCCATGCCGAGCGAGCCGAAGCCGCCGGCCGCGGAGACGGCCGCGCACACCTCGGCGTAGGAGACTCCGCCCATGCCGGCGAGCATCACCGGGTGCTCGACTTCAAGCAGGTCACACAGCGGGGTATGTATCGTCATGGGTGCCTCTTGGAGCCGAAAGCTTCCGGGCCGGAAGCCGCCATTTCGCATAGGAGCGTTCGCCCGGGGGGCGGGCGCGCGGGCGCCGCCGCTGGCCCGGCAATCGGCTGCTTCATTCAGGCGTGCATCGGACGCGTGCGGCGTGCGGCAAAACCAACCAGGCCGAAGCCGGCAATCAGCATGGCCCAGATGCCGGGTTCGGGCACGACGGCATAGGTCGCCGATATGTCGAGCGACGCACCGGTCGAGTGCCGGTCGGCATAAAACAGGTTGAACGGCGTCGTGCCGGGCTTGACGAGAACTGTCCCCATCGGCGCGGCGGTATGCGGGTGCACACCACCAATTCCCGTCACCAGCTTGCTGTTCACGAACAGGAAGGCGTCATCGTCGGCTGCCAGGCTGAAGGTCAAGAGGATCGGCTTGGGCGTGAAGATGAGCCCGCTCAGAACGAGGGTCTGGAAGCCGCTGGCGTTCGAGGATCCGCCACCGTTGGGCGGAAACAGGCTGAAGTCGCTGAACGGGAAGCTCACGATGCTGGTCCCGGTGGCGGTCACGATGTCGCCGCCGGCCGTGGTGCCGGGCGACCACCATTGCAGCTCGCCGGTGACCGGGTCGACGCCGGTGAAGTTCTGCGGGCCGACCGAAGCCGGGTTCAGGACCGGCTTGCCGTTGGGGCCGAGCGTCGTCCTGACCATGTCGAGGCGGACATCGCTGCAGCAATAGGTCTCGAAGTCGCCGGCTCCGCTCGCCGTCACCGTGAACCACTCGATCAGAACCGAGCCGGTAAGCGGCTTCGCCGCCCGCGCCGGGCCAGCGGCTGACAGCGTGGCTGCAGCAGAGACGGCAAGGCCCACGCTTGCGGAAAGGGAGGCGCGCATGAGACCCTCCTGATGCGGGGCAGGGTCAGCCTACGGTTCCGGCAGCGATTCGGCAAGGAGCAGGGGCGACCGGAACCCCCCGGCGCGAGGGTTGCGCCGGGGCGCCTTGGTCTCACCCGCCTCGTCCGCGATCAGGCGGCCTTCCGGGCCGCGGCGCGGCCGTAGAAGGTCTCGCCCTTTTCCGCCATCTCGCGCAGGAGCGGCGGCGGCGCGAAGCGCTCGCCATGGGCTGCTGCCAGGCGGTCGAGCGTGGCGACGACATGGGCAAGCCCCAGCGTGTCCATGTGGCTGAAGGGGCCGCCGGTGAAGGGCGCGAAGCCCCAGCCGAAGATGGCCCCCAGGTCGCCGTCCTCGGGCGTCTCGAGCACCCCTTCGGCAAAGCAGCGGGCGCATTCGACCAGCTGGCGGAACAGGAGGCGCTCCTTCACCGCCTCGGGCGCCGGCTGGGTGGCGGCCAGCGGGAAGTGGGCGGAGAGCTCGGGCCAGAGGAACTTGGGCGAGCCATCCTCGGGATAGACGTAGAAGCCCTTGCCGTTCTTGCGGCCATGGCGGCCGAGCCCGACCATGGTTTCGATCACCGCTTCGCCCGGGCCGGGCCGGTAGGCGTCGCCGAGGTCCTTCTTCGTCTGCTGGGCGACCTTGTAGCCGAGGTCGAGCCCGACCTCGTCGTTGACTGCAAGCGGCCCCACCGGCATCCCCATGTGCCGGGCGACGTTCTCGATGAGCGCGGGCTTCACCCCCTCGCCGAGGAGGGCGAGACCCTCCTGGACGAAGGTGCCGAAGCAGCGGCTGGTGTAGAAGCCGCGGCTGTCATTGACGACGATCGGGGTCTTGCGGATCTGGGCGACATAGTCGAGCGCCTTGGCGATCGCCCGCGCTCCGGTCTTGCGCCCCACGATGATCTCGACCAGCGGCATCTTCTCGACGGGGGAGAAGAAGTGGATGCCGATGAAGTTCTCGGGCCTGCTCCACGCCTCGGCAAGCCCGGTGATGGGAAGGGTGGAGGTGTTGGAGCCGAAGATGGTGTCGGCGCCCACGACGGCCTCGGTCGCCTCTGTCACCTGGCGCTTGATCTCGCGGTCCTCGAACACGGCCTCGATGACAAGATCGCAGCCCTCGAGGTCCCTGTAGTCGGTCGTCGGGTGGATCCGGCCGAGGATCTCGGCCATCTTGTCAGGCGAGGTGTTGCGCTTCTTGAGGCGCTCCTCGGTGTAGCGCTTGCCCTTTTCGGCCGATTCCATGTCGCGGTCGAGGAGGACGACCTCGATTCCCGCCTGGGCCGAGACCATGGCGATGCCCGCGCCCATGAGGCCGGCGCCCAGCATGGCAAGCTTGCGCGTGGGGGCAGGCGGCTCATCCTTCGGCCGGCGCGCGCCCTTCTCGGCCGCCTGCTTCGAGACGAAGAGCGACCGGATCATGTTGCCCGCCTGCGGGTCGGCCACCACTTTCGCGAAATACTTGCTCTCGACCCGGATGGCGGTGTCCATCGGCAGCTGGCTGCCCTCGTAGACGGCAGAGAGGATGGCCTTCACCTGGTTCATGTTCCCGTAGCTCTGCCGGTGGGCCATGGCGGTGCCGGCGATGAAGGTCTGGGCGAAGGCCGGGTTCATGTGGCCGACGCCGCCGGGGAACCTGAAGTCCTTGCGGTCCCACGGCTGGACGTGGGCACTGGGGTTCGCCTTCACCCAGGCCTTGGCCCTTGCCACCACCTCGTCGCGCGGCGCGAGCTCCTGCACCACGCCGAAGCCGAGGGCCTCCTGCGGGCTCATGTTCTTGCCCTGGAGGAGGTAGATGAGGGCGGGCTGCACGCCCATCAGGCGCGGCAGGCGCTGGGTGCCGCCCGCGCCGGGGAAGAGGCCCACGAGCACTTCGGGAAGGCCGAGCTGGATCTTCGGGTCGTCGGCGACGACGCGGTGGTGGCAGGCGAGCACGATCTCGAGCCCGCCACCGAGCGCGAGGCCGTTGACGGCGGCTGCGACCGGCTTGCCGGCCGTCTCGAGGTCGCGGAGCAGCCGGTTCAGGGCAAAGACGCCCTCGAACAGGCGCGCCATGCGCGATTTGCCCGCCGCGCCTTCCGGGCCTGCAGAGCCGTCGCCCGAGAAGTTCATGCCCTTGAGGTCCGCGCCGGCCAGGAAGCCCGAGGGCTTGCCCGAGGTGATGACGGCACCCTTGACGCTTTCGTCGGTGCGGATGCGCTCGACCGCGGCGGCGAGATCGCGCGCCACGGCCTCGTTGATGACGTTCATCGAGAGGCCGGGGCAGTCGATGGTGAGGAGGAGGATGCCGTCGGCATCGAGCTCCTGGCGGATGGCGGTGTCGGTCATTCAGGGTCTCCGGAGATCTGGTCGTCTGGGGGCGGCACGGCGCAAGAGCGCGCTCAGACCCGCTCGATGACGGCGGCGGTGCCCATGCCGGCGCCGACGCACAGGGTGACGAGCGCGGTCGACAGGTCGCGCCGCTCCAGCTCGTCGAGCACGGTGCCGAGGATCATGCCCCCCGTCGCACCCAGCGGATGGCCCATGGCGATCGCGCCTCCGTTCACGTTCATCTTCTCGTGCGGGATGTCCATGTGCTTCATCATCCGCAGCACGACGCTCGCAAACGCCTCGTTGAGCTCGAAGAGATCGATGTCGTCCTTGGTCATGCCGAGCCGCTTCAGCAGCTTCTGCGTCACATAGGTGGGGCCGGTCAGCATGATGGCCGGCTCAGAGCCGATCGAGGCCATGCCGCGGATGCGGGCGCGGGGCTTGAGACCCGCCTTCTCGCCCGCCGCCTTCGAGCCGATGAGGACGGCCGACGCTCCGTCGACGATGCCGCTCGAGTTGCCGGCGTGGTGGACATGGTTCACCCGCTCCACCTCGGGGTAGCGGATTTTCGCGATCTCGTCGAAGCCCGGCATCTGCTCGCCGATGCCGGCGAACGAGGGCTGGAGCGAGGCGAGCGACTGCATGTCGGTGCCGGGGCGCATGTGCTCGTCATGGTCGAGCACCACCTCGCCGATCACGTCCTTCACCGGCACGATCGACTTCGCGAACCGGCCCTCCTTCCAGGCGATGGCGGCACGGCGCTGGGACTCCACCGCATAGGCATCGACGTCGTCGCGGGAGAAGCCATCGATGGTGGCGATAAGGTCGGCGCCGATGCCCTGGGGCATGAAGTAGGTCCGGAAGGCGACCGCCGGGTCCATGGCCCAGGCGCCGCCATCCGAGCCCATGGGCACGCGCGACATGCTCTCCACCCCGCCGCCGATGGCGAAGTCGGCTTCGCCGGCGATCACCTTGGCGGCGGCGATGTTGCAGGCTTCGAGGCCCGAGGCGCAGAAGCGGTTCACCTGCACGCCAGCCGTCGTCTGGGCGTAGCCGGCGTTCAGGACGGCGATGCGGGCGATGTCGGCGCCCTGTTCGCCGACGGGTGCGACGCAGCCGAGGATCACGTCGTCGACAAGCGCGGTGTCGAGCCCGTTGCGGTCGCGGATGGCCTCGAGCACCTGGGTGGCGAGCTGGATGGGGGTGATCTCGTGGAGCGCGCCGTCCTTGCGGCCCTTGCCCCGGGGCGTGCGCACGGCGTCGTAGATGTAGGCCTCGGTCATGTCATCCTCCGTTCCTGTCGCGCTGCGCCCGCCGGACATGCGGGGCAAGCTCTGCTTGTTGTCAGAATGCGGCCTCCGGCATGGCCATCAGCGTGTCGGCGCCGGCCTTCACCTTGCGGACAAGCGCCGGGGCATCGACGAGGTGGCGCTCGAAGAAGTGGCGGCCGACGAGGCGCTTGGCCGTACAGAAGGCCGGATCCTCGCCCTCGGCCTCGGCGGCATCGGCCGCGCGCAGCAGCTTCAGCCACAGCATGCCGAAGGTGACGAGGGCCACGAGCTCGAGATAGGCCGTGGCGCCAGCGCCGGCGTGGTCGGGGTTGGCGAAGGCCTTCTCCATGAGCCAGAGGGTGGCCCCCTCGAGATCGGCCTTGGCCGCGGCGAGTTCGCCGGCGAAGGGGGCGAGGGCGTCGTGCCGCTTCGCCTCCTCGATCTCGGCATCGACGAGGGCGAGGAAGCTCCGCAGGGCGCGGCCGCCGTTGGCGGCGAGCTTGCGGCCGACGAGATCGAGCGCCTGGATGCCGTTGGTGCCCTCGTAGATCATGGCGATGCGGGCGTCGCGGACGAACTGCTCCATGCCCCACTCGGCGATGTAGCCGTGGCCGCCGAAGACCTGCTGCGCCATGGTGGCGTGGTGATAGCCCTTGTCGGTGAGATAGGCCTTGATGACCGGGGTGAGGAGCGAGAGGAGATCCTCGGCCTGCTCGCGCTCGGCGGGCGTCTCGGCGTGGCGGGCGAGGTCCGCCTGGAGCGCGGCCCAGAGGCAGAGCGCGCGGCCGCCCTCGGTGAAGGCGCGTGCGTCGAGGAGCATCCGGCGGACGTCGGGGTGGACGAGGATCGGGTCGGCCTTGCCATCCGGGTTCTTCGGGCCGGAGAGGGCGCGGCCCTGGAGCCGCTCCTTCGCGTAGGCGGCCGCATTCTGGCAGGCGACCTCGGCCTGGGCGAGGCCCTGCAGGCCGACGCCGAGGCGGGCCACGTTCATCATCACGAACATGGCCTTGAGGCCCTTCATCTCCTCGCCGATGAGGAAGCCGGTCGCGCCGTCATAGTTCATGACGCAGGTGGCGTTGCCGTGGATCCCCATCTTGTGCTCGATCGCACCGCAGGAGACGGCGTTGCGGGCGCCGAGCGAGCCATCCGGGTTCACGAGGAACTTCGGCACGAGGAAGAGGGAGATGCCCTTGACGCTGTCGGGCGCGCCGGGGGTCTTGGCCAGCACGAGGTGGATGATGTTCTCGGCAAGGTCATGCTCGCCGCTCGAGATGAAGATCTTGGTGCCCGAGATCTTCCAGCTGCCATCGGCCTGGGGCTCGGCGCGGGTGCGGATGAGGCCGAGGTCGGTGCCGGCGTGCGGCTCGGTCAGGTTCATGGTGCCGGTCCAGCGGCCTTCCACCATGGGCGGCACGTAGAGCGCCTTCTGCTCCTCGGAAGCGGCGACGAGGAGCGCCGAGACCGCGCCCTGGGTGAGCCCGGGGTACATGGCGAAGGCCATGTTGGCCGAGGAGAGAAATTCCTCGAAGGCCGAGCCGACGACGTGGGGGAGGCCCTGGCCGCCGTATTCGGGCGGGGCCATGAGCGTGCCCCAGCCGCCGGCGCGGAACGCCTCGTAGGCCTCGCGGAAGCCGGTCGGCGTGGTGACCGAGCCGTCGGCGTGGCGGGTGCAGCCCTCGCGATCCCCCACCTGATTGAGGGGCGCCAGCACGCCTTCCACGAACTTCGCGCCCTCGGCGAGGATGGCGTCGACGAGCTCCGGGCTTGCATCGGCGAAGCCCGGGAGGTTGCGGTAGCGCTCGAGACCGAGGACGTGGCGGAGGATGAAGCGCGTGTCGGCGAGCGGCGCGCGGTAAGTGGGCATCAGGCGTCTCCCTCGAGGCGGCTGCGGAGCGTGGCGGCGAACTGTTCCAGTTCCGTGACGGTGGCGTCGATGGCGTCGCGCTGGGCGCGAAGCGCCGCGAGGCGTTCGACGGTCTTGGCGAGCGCGGCCTCGAGCTGGGGCCGCCGGGCCTCGCCGGGGGCGTAGAGGTCGAGGAGCTCGCGGATCTCGGCGAGGCTGAAGCCGACCGCGCGGCCGCGCAGCACCCAGGCGAGCCGGGCGCGATCGGCCCTCGAGTAGAGACGGGTTCGGCCGCGGCGGACGGGGTGGAGCAGGCCTTCGGCCTCGTAGAAGCGGAGCGTGCGGGCAGTGACGCCGAAGGCGCGGGAGAGATCGGTGATGGTGTAGGTCTCGCCAGCTCCCTCCATGTGGCAACGGCTATATGACCTTTACGTTCGCGTCAACAACAGCTGAGGCCTTTGCGCGGCATTGCTCTGCCGCACGGCCTCACGCCGGGTGGACGGGCGGCGCTCCGGAGGCTGACATGCCTGGCGGCCGGCGTGTTCGCGGTGCTGGCGGGGAGCCGGGGGCGCAGGCTGGGAGACGGGGTTTGCCGCCCCGCGCGGCCGTCGGAGGAGGAACGGCGGCGCGGGGCGGCGGGCCCATGACCCTGCGTCAGGACGGGAGCGAGGGGGGTGGTCGCTGCCGTCCGCCGTGGTGAACGGCCGGCGAGGTGGAGGGTTGCGTCCCGGCGGGAGGGTTATGGTTCGATTCGGATGAGACCGTCGGGACCCAGCCTGCGGAAGAAGCAGCTGCGCGCGCCGGTGTGGCAGGCAGGCCCGCGCGGCCGGGCGAGCAGCCAGAGCGCATCCTGGTCGCAGTCGACCCGGATCTCGACGACCTCGAGCACATGGCCCGAGGTCTCCCCCTTCCGCCACAGCCGCCCGCGCGAGCGCGACCAGAAGTGCGCCTCTCCCGTCTCCCGGGTCCGCGCGAGCGCCTCGGCGTTCATGTGGGCGACCATGAGGAGCTCGCCCGACCCCGAGTCGGTGACGACCGCAGTCACGAGCCCCTGGGAATCGAAGCGGGGGGCGAAGGGTTCGGCCATGCAGCTTCTCTGACGCTTCCATGACGCTTTGCCTAGCGACAAGCGGGCGCCGAGGCTCTAGGAGGTGCGCCAAGGCAGTGACGGGCAGGCACATGGCGAGCCCCGAGAGGGCCGGAGACCCCTTTGGTCCCGGCCCGTTCGACGACGGTTCCGACCGCTTCCACGAGGAATGCGGCGTCTTCGGCGTCTATGGCCTCGAGCAGGCCGCGGCCGCCGTGGCGCTGGGCCTGCACGCACTCCAGCACCGCGGCCAGGAAGCCGCCGGCATCGTGAGCTTCGACGGCCAGGAGTTCCACGCCCACCGGGCGATGGGGCATGTCGCCGGCAACTTCGACCGGCCGGACGTGATGGCGGAGCTGCCGGGCCGGGTCGCCATCGGCCACAACCGCTACGCGACGACGGGGGCCTCGGCGCTCCGGAACGTCCAGCCGCTGTTCGCCGAGCTTGCCGTCGGCGGCTTCGCCGTTGCCCACAACGGCAACCTCTCGAACGCGATGACGCTGCGCGACATGCTCATCCGCCGCGGCGCCATCTTCCAGTCGACGAGCGACACCGAGGTCATCATCCATCTCCTCGCGACCTCGCGGCAGCCGACGCTGCTTGACCGGTTCATCGATGCGCTGAAGGCGCTGGAGGGGGCCTGGTCGCTCGTCTGCCTCACGCGCGAGGGCCTGATCGCCTGCCGCGACCCGCTCGGCTTCCGCCCGCTCGTCATGGGCGCGCTGGGCAAGGCCGTCATCTTCGCTTCCGAGACGGTCGCGCTCGACGTGGTCGGCGCGCGCTTCCTGCGCGAGGTGGAGCCGGGCGAGCTTGTCGTGGTCGATGCGCGCGGCGTCCGCTCGATGGCGCCCCTGCCCCGCCAGCGGCCCCGGCCCTGCATCTTCGAGCATGTCTACTTCTCGCGCCCCGATTCGCAGGCGGACGGGCTCTCGATCTATGAGGTCAGGAAGCGGATCGGCGCCGAGCTCGCCCGCGAGGCGCCCGTCGCGGCCGACATGGTGGTGCCGGTGCCCGACTCCGGGACGCCGGCTGCGCTCGGCTATGCGCAGGCCTCCGGCATCCCCTTCGAGCTGGGCATCATCCGCAGCCATTATGTGGGGCGCACCTTCATCCAGCCCGGCGAGGCGGTCCGGCACCTCGGGGTCAAGCTCAAGCACAATGCCAACCGCGCGCTGATCGCCGGCAAGCGCCTCGTTCTCATCGACGATTCGGTCGTGCGCGGCACCACCTCGGTCAAGATCGTCCACATGCTGCGCGAAGCCGGCGCGCGCGAGGTGCACCTGCGCGTGGCCTCGCCGCCCACCACCCACAGCTGCTTCTATGGCGTCGACACGCCGGTCCGCTCGAAGCTGCTGGCCGCGCAGATGGACCTCGAGGCGATGCGGGGCTTCATCGGCGCCGACAGCCTCGCCTTCCTGTCCATCGACGGGCTCTACCGCGCGCTGGGCGAACCCGGGCGCAACGCCCGGGCCCCCAGCCACTGCGATGCCTGCTTCACCGGCGACTACCCCACGCGCCTCACCGACCAGGAGGCGCAGGAGGCCGCCGGGCAGCTCGCGCTCGTCGCGGCCCAGTGACGGCCTGGCCGTGACGGACGAGACCGGAGAGACGGCGCAGGCCGCAACCGGAACGGCGGCGCCCGGCGCTGCTTCGCGCCTTGCGCTGGTGACGGGGGCAAGCCGCGGCATCGGCGCGGCACTTGCCCGCGCGCTTGCCGGCGCTGGGCACCATGTCGTGCTGACGGCGCGCGACGAGAAGGGCCTGCTTGCCACCGAAGAGGCCATCCATGCCGCCGGCGGCACGGCGACCATCGCGCCTCTCGACCTCCTTCAGCTCGACGACATTGACCGGCTTGCGGCTGCCGTCGGCGCCCGCTGGGAGGGGCTCGACCTCCTCGTCCTCAACGCGGCAATGCTCGGCACCCTCTCGCCGCTCGGCCACGTAGCGCCGGCCGAGTTCGAGAAGGTGATGCGCCTCAACGTGGCCGCCCCCTGGCGCCTCATCCGCGCGTTCGACCCGATGCTGCGGCGCGCGCGCGGCAGCGTCGTCGGCCTCACGTCGAGCGTCGCGCCGGGGCGGGCCTACTGGGGGCCCTATGCCGCCTCCAAGGCGGCGCTCGAGTCGCTCCTTGCGACCTACGCCGACGAGATGACGGCGCTCGGCGTGAAGGTGCTCGTGGTGGACCCGGGAGGCACGGCCACCCGGATGCGCCGGCAGGCCTACCCGGGTGAGGACCCCGCCTCGCTGAAAGCGCCGGAGGTGGTGGCGGAGCGCGTGGTCGAGCGGCTGCAGGCGGGTCTGCCGCGCGGTCTCTCCCGCCTCGTCCTCGACCGCGCCGGCGCGGTGGTCGGCTAGGGCAGCCCGCCGCCGCGACAAACCTCCGCGCTGCGGCGGCAGGCAACACCGGCCTCATCCTCCGCACCGGAGGGATCGGCGAGCCCTTCCGGCGCGCAATGGCGCGCCCCGTTGCCCTGCCTCGCGGCATCCCTTCCCCAGCCGGAAGCCCCGACGCCCTGACCGGAGACGGGCTTTTCGCCTTGGGCGCGAACGGCACCGCCCTGCGGCGCTGCGCAGGCGGCATGCGGTCGAGGCCTGGCGGCCCTAGCGGTCAGCCGCGAAGACTCGCCGGCCGCCCACCCAGGTCTCGCGCACCCGGATCTTCCCCAGGTCGTCGAGCGGCGTGCGGAACGGGTCGGCATCGACCAGGATGAAGTCGGCCATGAGCCCGGGCGCCAGCCGGCCCACCCTGCCCTCGGCGAGCCCGGCGCGCGCCGCCCACACGGTGAAGCCGGCCAGCGCCGCCTCGAGCGGAAGCGCCTCTTCGGTGCGCCAGCCCCCCCGCGTGGTCGCGGCGCGAAGCCCGAGGAAGGGGTTGACCGGCTCGACCGGCGCATCGCTGCCGAAGGCGAGCGCCACGCCGGCATCGCGCAGGCTCTTCCAGGCATAGGCGCCCTTCAGCCGCTCGGGGTCGAGCCGGGCCTCGGCCATCGTCCGGTCGGAGGTGGCGTGGATGGGCTGCATGGAGGCGGTGACGCCGAGCGTGCGAAAGCGGGGGATGTCTGCGCGGTCGAGCACCTGGGCATGTTCGATCCGGTTGCGCAAGCCCATGCCATAGGCCGGCAGGATCTCGGCATAGGCATCGAGCACCTCGGCGTTGGCGGCATCGCCGATGGCATGGACGGCCAGCTGATAGCCGGCGAAGTTCGCACGGCTCATCAGGTTGCGCAGGCGCGTCGCGGGCAGGAGCTGGAGGCCGCGGTTGCCGGGGTCGTCCGCGTAAGGGGCCTTGAGCCAGGCGCCGCGCGAGCCGAGCGCGCCATCGGCGTAGAGCTTCACGCCCTGGAGCCGGAGCCGTCCGTCGTAGAGCCAGGGCGTGGGGGCGAGCGGGGCGATGGCATCCACCGCCTCCATGCCCGCGGCATAGGCCGTGATGCGGACGGTGAGGCGGCCGGCATCGCCGAAGGCACGGTAGAGGTTCCAGTCCTCCACGCTCACCCCCATGTCGTGGACCGAGGTGATGCCGTGCGCGGCGAGGTGGGCGAGTGCTGCGGCCAGCGCGCGGTCGCGCTCGAGCGCGCCCGGCGGCGGGAGCTTCACCAGCTCCATCGCGGCATCGACGAGAATTCCGGTCGGGTTGCCGGCCGAATCGCGGAGGATGCGGCCGCCAGGCGGATCCTTCGTGGCGCGAGTGATGCCCGCAGCCCTGAGTGCGGCCGTGTTGACCCACAGGGCATGACCGTCGGTGCGGAGCAGCGCAGCCGGCCGGTCGGGAACGGCCCGGTCCAGGTCCGCGGCCGTCGGGAAGCCGGTGCCCCAGCGGACCTGGTTCCAGCCGCCACCGGTGACCCAGGCGCCCGGCGCCAGGGTTGCCGCGTGGCGGCGGACGCGCTCGAGCGCGTCATCCAGCGAGGCGGCGGTGCCGAGGTCGAGCGAGAGGAGCCGCAGGCCAAGGCCCATGAGATGCAGGTGGGAATCGATGAAGCCGGGCAGCAGCGTCGCGCCCCTGGCATCGAGGCGGAAGTCCCCGGGCTTCAGGGCCGGCTCGCGCGCGCCCGGGGGCAGCACCGCCTCGATCCGGCCGTCGTCGCCGACGAGGAGCATGGCGTAGCGCTCGATCCCGCCCTCCTCGGTGGGGGAGAGGATGTTGGCGTTGACGACGAGCGTGCGGGCCCCCGCCGGGAGGGCGGCGGCGAGCAGCAGCGCGCCGAGGATCGCCGCGCGGGCAAGCTTTCCTTTGCGAAGGTGAGCCCCTTGCGCTAGCCGCGCCGGCGCCATGGCCACGCAGACGATCGCCTCCGCGCCCGAGCTTCCCGTCTCCTTCGCCGATGTCGAGGCCGCGGCTGCTGCGATTGCCGGCCAGGTGGTCCGCACGCCCACCTTCCTGTCGCAGACGCTGTCGGACATGATGGGCGCGCGGGTGTTCCTCAAGTTCGAGAACCTCCAGTTCACCGCCGCCTACAAGGAGCGCGGCGCCCTCAACAAGCTGCTGTCTCTCTCCGAAGAGGAGCGCCGCCGCGGCGTCATCGCCATGTCGGCCGGCAACCATGCGCAGGGCCTTGCCTACCACGCGCGGCGGCTCGGCATTCCCGCGACCATCGTGATGCCCCGGCACACGCCGCTCATCAAGGTGCAGCAGACCGAGGGCCACGATGCGCTGGTGGTGCTCCATGGCGAGAAGCTCGAGGAGAGCTACGCCCACGCGATCGAGCTTGCCGAGAAGCGGGGCCTCGTCTTCGTCCACCCCTATGATGACCCGAAGATCATCGCCGGCCAGGGCACGGCCGCGCTCGAGCTCCTCGAGGACGCGCCCGAGGTGGACACGCTCGTCGTGCCGGTCGGCGGGGGCGGGCTCATTGCCGGGACGGCGGTGGTTGCCCGCCACCTCGACCCGCGGATCGAGGTGATCGGGGTGCAGGCCGAGCTTTATCCTTCGATGAAGGCGACGCTTGCCGGCGAGCCGGTGGTGGCCGATGGCGACACGCTGGCAGAGGGCATTGCCGTCAAGGTGCCCGGCGCGCTCACGGTGCCCATCGTGCGCGCGCTGGTCTCCGACATTCTGCTCGTCGGCGAGCGCGACCTCGAGCGGGCCGTGGCGCTCCTGCTTGCCATCGAGAAGACGGTGGTGGAAGGCGCAGGCGCAGCGGGCCTTGCCGCGCTCATCGCCCACCCGCGCCGGTTCCGCGGGCGCAACGTCGGTCTCATCCTGTGCGGGGGCAACATCGACACGCGGCTTCTCGCCAACGTGCTCCTTCGCGATCTCGCCCGCTCGGGGCGGCTCGCGCGTCTCCGGATCCGGCTCAAGGACCGGCCGGGCCAGCTCTATGCGGTTGCCCGGATCTTCGACCAGCAGCAGGTGAACATTCTCGAGGTCTCCCACCACCGGATCTTCACCACGCTTCCGGCGAAGGGCCTCATCACCGAGATCGAGTGCGAGACTCGGGGGCCCGAGCACCTCGAGCGGCTGATCGAATCGCTGCAGGGCGCAGGCTTCGACGTGAGCCGAATCGAGCTCGGCTGAGCCGGCAGGCGCGCGACGACAGGGTCGAGGGCGGCGGGCTCCGCGGGTGGAGGGCAGCATCCGCGCATCCGTTCCGGACCGAACGGCGCGGGGGTTTTCGGCTGCCGGTGCTAGCTTTTGGCGCCGTCCGGCCGTCCTCTTGGCGGAGGCGTGGGTCGGCCTTGCCCCTCCCCGATGCGTGCGGTCGCACGGGCCCGAGGGTGATTGCGCCTGCCCCCGTCGCCGTGCAAAGTATCGGGGTCGCGCGCCCGCGGGCGCGTCCGCGGGAGGTCGGGCAGACGTGACCTGGTCATTCGGGGCTCGGGGAGAGAGCGTGCGGTCAGCCGGAGGTTCGGCCGCCAGCATCCACCCGGGTGATCTTGAGGGGGGTCGGGCGGCAGGCGTTGGCACGCCGCTGCAGGCGGGCGCACGAGCGAGAGGGGCAGTGGCCAGCCTGGCGGAGGCGGTGGCCGGCCGATGACCGACCAGCCCACCCGCTTCCCCCGCTTCTTCATCACCGCCCGCGCCCCCTGCCCCTATCTGCCCGGGCGCATGGAGCGGAAGGTCTTCGCCGAGCTCAAGGGCGCCGATGCCGCCCGCATGTCGGAAAGCCTCGGTCGCATCGGCTTCCGCCGCAGCCAGAACGTCGTCTACCGGCCGAGCTGCGAGGGCTGCGCTGCCTGCATCTCGGTCCGCATCGTGGCCTCGGCCTTCACGCCGTCCGCCTCGCAGCGCCGGCTCATCCGACGCAACGCCGACCTCGAGGTCGCCGCCTGCGACCCCTGGGCCACCGAGGAACAGTTCGCGCTGCTGAAACGCTACCTCGCCGCCCGCCACCCCGACGGCGGCATGGCCAGCATGGACGCCTACGACTTCGCCGACATGATCGAGACCTCGCCCGTCGACACCGTCGTCGTCGAGTATCGCGAACCCTCGGTCGACGGCCGGCCGGGGCGGCTGGTGGGCGCCTGCCTCACCGACAAGCAGAGCGACGGCCTCTCGATGGTCTACAGCTTCTTCGAGCCCGACCTCCCCGGCCGCTCGGGCCTCGGCACCTTCATGATCCTCGATCATGTGCTCCGCGCGGCCTCGGTCGGCATGGACTATGTCTACCTCGGCTACTGGGTGAAGGGCTCGCCAAGCATGGACTACAAGCGCCGCTTCCACCCGCTGGAAGCCCTCGGCCCGGAGGGCTGGCGCCTCCTGCCGCCCGAGCCGACCCCGCCGCCGCCCGGCCGGCGCTCGGGCATGCCGTCGAAGACCCAGCCGGTCCGGTGAGCCGTCGCACCAGGGCCGCGGGGGCGGCGCCGGAGCAGCCGGCACCGGAGGCAGGGGGCACCGCCGACCCCGCCAACGTCGCCCTGTTCGACCAGCTCGCAGCGGAATGGTGGGACCAGAGCGGCCCCAACCGCCTGCTCCATGCCATGAACCCGGCGCGCATGGCGTTCGTCCGCGAGGCGGCCATCGCCCATCTCGGCTGCGATCCCCGCGCGCGCCGGCCGCTCGCCGGGCTCGCCGCGCTCGACGTGGGCTGCGGCGGCGGGATCGCGACCGAGGCGCTCGCCCGCATGGGCGCGGCGACCACCGGCCTCGATGCCGCCCATGGGGCCATCGCTGCCGCCCGCGACCATGCCGCGGCCGCGGGGCTTGCCATCCGCTACCTCGCCGGCGAGGTCACGGAGCTGGCCGCACGAGAGCCCGGCGCCTTCGACCTCGTCACCGCCTTCGAGGTGGTGGAGCATGTCGCCGACGTGCACGCCTTCCTCGCCGCGCTGCGGACCCTGCTGCGCCCGGGCGGCCTCCTCGTCTTCTCGACTCCCAACCGGACGCTCGCGAGCCTCGCGATCGTGAAGCTGGCCGCGGAGTATGTGACGGGCGACATCCCGAAGGGTGCTCATGACTGGCGCCGGTTCCTGAAGCCGGAGGAGATGCGCGAAAGGCTTGCCGCCGCCGGGTTCCGCGTGGAGCGGCTCGAGGGGCTCGGATGGTCTCCGGCATCCGGGTTCCGGGTGGGCGGACGCACCGATCTCGACTACATCGGGGCAGCCGTCGCCGTCTGAGCGAAGCGGCGGGCGGAGCGGGGCGCGCCGGGACGTGTGGGAGAGGAGAGCATGGACGAGGACAGGATGGCCGGGGCAGGAGCGAACCTGGCGGCGCCGGGCGAGGCCGGCCTCAAGGGGATCCACCACAGCGCCTTCCGCTGCCGCGACGCGGAGGAGACGCGGGCGTTCTACGAGGACATCCTCGGCCTGCCGCTGGCCGCCGCGCTCGCCTTCGAGGAGGAGCCCGGCTCGGGCAAGCCGCACCCTTATGTCCACATCTTCTTCGCGCTGCCCGACGGCAACTTCATCGCCTTCTTCGACGCGCCCGACAGCGCCACCGAACGGCACTTCCGCCCCGCGCACGGGTTCGACCGGCACATCGCCTTCGAGGCCGGGTCGGAAGCGGAGCTGATGGCGTGGAAGGCGAAGCTCGATGCCGCCGGCGTGCCCTGCTTCGGGCCCATCGACCACCATTTCGTGCGCTCCATCTACATGTGGGACCCGAACGGCCTCCAGGTCGAGATCACCGCCCGCGTCCGCGAGCATGACGCCATCCTCGCCAAGGAGGCCGCGAACGCCCGCGCGGTGCTGGCCGAATGGACGGAGCGCACTGCCGGCCGAAAGGCTGCGCTCAAGGCACCGGCCGCCTCGGCTGCGGCATGACCTACGCGCGCGTCCCCCTTCACCTCGTGTTCGAGGAGAAGGTGACGGTGAGGGACAGCTACGGCGGGATCGGCGGCCTCGTTGCGCTCCAGGGCCATCTGCTCAAGCCCGAGACGCCGTCGGAGACGCTTCTCGTCTTCATGCACCCCATGGGGATCATGCACTATCTGCCGCTCCCCATGGGTCTGGCCGAGGCCGGCATCCACTGCCTCTCGGCCGTCTCGCGCTACCCGAACAATGATTCCGCGCTCATCATGGAGAAGGTGCTCGTCGACCTCGGCTCCTGGGTCCGCCACGCCCGCGAGACGCTCGGCTACCGGCGGATCGTGCTTGCCGGCTGGTCGGGCGGGGGCTCGCTCTCGCTCTTCTACCAGCGCCAGGCGGTCGCTCCCTTCGTCACCGACACGCCGGCCGGAGACCCGGTCGAGATCCCGGAGCTTGTTCCCGCCGACGCGATGCTCCTCCTTGCCGCCCACGTCAGCCGCGCCGGCACGCTGACCGAATGGCTCGACCCGTCGGTCACCGACGAGGGAGACCCGCTCGCCCGCGACCCGGCGTGGAACCTCTATGCCGACCCGCCGCCGGCCGCGCCGCCCTACCCCGCCGCGTGGCTTGCCGAATTCCGGGAGCGGCAGGTGGCGCGCAACCGGCGCATCACCGCCTGGGCCCGCGAGCGGCTGGCGGTCCTCAAGGACCGCGAGGGGCCGCACGCCGAGCAGGCCTTCGTCGTCCATGGCACCATGGCCGACCCGCGCTGGCTCGACCCCACGCTCGACCCCAACGACCGGGTGCCGGGGCGCTGCTACCTCGGCGACCCGCGGGCGATCAACGATGCGCCGGGTGGCCTTGGCCGCTTCTCGACGCTCCGCTCCTGGCTCTCGCAGTGGGGCCTCGAGACCTCGCGTGCCGATGGCCTTGCCTGCGGGCCCTTCTGCACCGTGCCGACCCTCGTCCTCGACAATTCGGCCGACGACGCCTGCACGCCGAGCCACGCGGACCGGCTGTTCGCCGCGGTCGGCGCAGCCGACAAGGCACGCGTGACCATCAAGGGCGCAACCCACTACTATGCCTTCCAGCCGAAGGAGCGGGCCGAGGCAGTGGCGGCCATCCGCGCCTTCCTCGCCGCGCGCGACCTTCTCTAGGAGGCTCGAGGAGGCCCCGCGCGCCGGCGGGCGTCAGGGCCTGCCGGTCTTGCTGGGCACCGCGAACCGCCCCGTGACCCGGCCCGGCGCCCCGCCGTCAGAGGCGCGGCCGTCGAGCGTCGAGCGCCCCGTCTCGAGGTTGATCGTGAGCCGGTTGCCGGAGAGGCGCTCCTTCCCGCGCGCAAGCTCCACCCCGCCGATGAGCGTCAGGATCCGGTTCTCGACATCGTAGATGGCGAAGCGGGCGCGCGCCTCCTCGGAGGGCGAGCGGAGGCGGACGTCGCCATCGGCATCGAGCCGGCGGATGACGGGGTCCCCGCCCTTCGGCCGATCGTAGGCGACGCGGATGCGCGCGGCGTCGATCGCGAGGCTGCCCTGCCGCACCTTGACGTTGCCGCTGAAGATGGCCTCGCTCGCGGCCTCGAGCACTTCGATCCGGTCGGCATCGACGTCGATCGGCGCGCGGCTGTCATGCCCGCGCAGCGCCGAGGCGGCAAGGCTCTGGGCGGCAGCGGGGCTGGCGGCCAGCAGCGCAAGCGCAGCAAGAACCGGCGCGCGCCTCATGCCTGCATCCGCAGCCGGTCGGGGAAGAGGCGCATCCTGACCCCTCCGGTGAGGAGTACGCGCTCGCCCGGCAGATCCGCCTCGAAGCCGCCGGCAGTGAAGCTACCCATCGGCAGCTCGCCCGACACCGGCCGCGCCGAGGTCACCCGGTTGCGCTCGAGGTCCACCCGGATCGCCTCGCCATCCAGCCGGTAGCCGCTTCCGCTTCGCGCCTCGATCGGCCCTTCCACTTCGATCAGGCCGCTTTCGAGGAAGTAGAAGCCGCGCGGCGCGGTGACGACCGCCGGGCCGTCGGCGCGGTCGAGCCGAGCCGAAAGCCCCTCGAGCACCACCACGGGCACATCGCTCGTCTTCTGGACGGCGCTGTCGGCGTCGATCTCGAAGCGCTCGCCGGACGCCGTGGTGCCCCGGTAGCTCGCCTTCGTCACCCGCAGCCGCTCGCCGGCGGCGTCCGCCGCCTCCTTCGAGAGCAGGAACGACAGTTCCTGCACCCCCCGCAAGGGGAGCAGCACCAGCCCGGCGAGGAGGAGAAGCGATGCCGCCGGGAAGGCCAGCTTGGCCAGGGCAACGACGCGGTCGCGCGCCCCGCCCGGTGCAGCCGCCCGCCGTCGCGCCGCCCGAAGGGCGACGGCGGCAGGCGACTCGGCGACCGGTGACTGAACACCATGCGCGGAAGCGGCGGCCTCAGCCATGGGCGAAGATGTCAACCTCCGGCCAGCCGGCAAGGTCAAGCCGCGCGCGCCAGGGCAGGAAGGTGAAACAGGCCTCGGCCAGCTCGGTGCGGCCCTCGCGGGCGAGGCGCACCTCGAGGATGTCCTTCAGGCGGTGGAGGTAGCGGACGTCGGAGGCGGCATAGTCCTTCTGCGCCTCGGTCAGCTCGTCGGCGCCCCAGTCGGACGACTGCTGGGCCTTGGAGATGTCCACGCCGAGGAGCTCCTTCGCGAGGTCTTTCAGCCCATGCCGGTCGGTGTAGGTGCGCACGAGCCGGCTTGCGGTGCGGGTGCACCAGACGGGCGCGGCGGTCACGCCGAGCCAGTGGGCGATGACGGCAAGGTCGAACCGGGCAAAGTGAAAGATCTTGAGCCGGGCCGGGTCGCCGAGGACAGCGCGGAGATTGGGCGCGGCATAGTCGCGCCCGAAGCGCACCAGATGCTCGTCGCCCCGGCCGTCGGCGATCTGGAGCAGGCACAGCCGATCGCGGAGCGGATTGAGCCCCAGCGTCTCGGTGTCGACAGCGACGGGCCCGTCGGCAAGCACGCCCGCGGGCAGGTCGGCTTCGTGGAGGAAGATGGCCATCAGCGGGGCCATAGGGTCTCCGGCAGGGCCGGGCAACGGCCGCCCCTCGCCGCATGACGAGCTTTGCGGACCTCGCGCGGGCCGGCAGGAAGAGTCATGCCCGCACGCCAGCGGCCGCGCGATGCCGCAACGCTCGTCCTTGTCCGCCGTGACGGCGGCACCCCTGCGGTGCTCATGGGCCGCCGGGCGGGAGGCCACGCCTTCATGCCCGACAAGTGGGTGTTCCCCGGCGGCCGCCTCGACCGGGCCGACTGGCACATGGCCGTCCTGCGCGATCTCGACGCCGCGGTCGCGGACGCCGCAGGGCGAGCGCCGCGAAGGCCCACGGCCTCGCCGCGGCGGCTGGCCCGGGCGCTGGCGCTCGCCGCCGTCCGCGAGACGTTCGAGGAGGCAGGGCTCCTCCTCGGGCAGCCGGCCCCGACGCCACGGCGCGTGCCGGCCGCATGGGCGCCCTTCGTCGCGCGCGGGCTTCTCCCCGACCTCGGCGGGGTCGCCTACCTCGCGCGCGCGATCACCCCGCCGGGACGCAGCCGCCGGTTCGACGCGCGCTTCTTCCTCGCAGACGCCAGCGGCCTCGCCGCCGGCGAGGCGTCGTCCAGCCCCGAACTCGAGGAGACGCGCTGGTTCCCGCTCGCAGAGGCGCGCAGCCTCGATCTCCCCACCGTCACCCGCGCCGTCCTCGATCTCGTCGAGGCGCACGTGGCCGGTCGCCCGGTTCCCCCGCCCTTCTGGGCCTGGCACCGCCGAGTCGCGGACTAGGCCGCCACGGCCCGTCGCGCGCCCGCAACGCATCATCCCGGGCCCTCTCGGGCAATCGCAGCGGGGGAACGGCCCGTCCCCCCAGGGCTCGGCCCTCCGATCGAGGCGCAGTAGAAGGAGCCGGGACCGGTCCTCCGGGGGCAATCCGGAGGAGACACAGCATGTGGAAGACGATGGTGAGCGCCGCCCTGGCGCTCGTGTGGACGGGTGCGGCCGCAGCGCAGGCGGTGCCGCCCGAGCCCGGCGCCCCGCAGGCGCCGCCTGCGGACACGGCGGTCAGGTCGGAGCCGGTGCAGGAGCCGGCGGAACCGGAGCGGAAGCCGGCCGAAGGTCGCGAGGCCGCGCCCGGCGAAGAGGGCGGCAAGACCACGGATGAGACGCGGCCGGACGCACCCCGCCCGGCGCCACCGCCGAACCGCTAGCGGCCAGGATCCTTCCGCAGAGGCCCCTGCCGCCGCCCGCGGTGCGGCCGGCGGCAGCCCCGGCCTCGCCTCTTCAGTCGAGGTTGGGCCGGAGCCACTGGCGGGCCTGGTCGAGGCTCACCCCGCGGCGCGCCGCATAGTCGGCAAGCTGGTCCTCGCCCACCCGGGCCACCCCGAAATAGTGGCTGCGCGGGTGGGCGAAGTAGAAGCCCGAGACCGCGGCCGTCGGCAGCATGGCGAAGCTTTCGGTCAGCGTGATTCCGGTAGCCTCGGTGGCGCCGAGCAGGTCGAACAGCAGCGGCTTCAGGCTGTGGTCCGGGCAGGCGGGATAGCCGGGCGCCGGGCGGATGCCCTGGTATTCCTCGCGGATGAGCGCCTCGTAGTCAGGCTCGGCCTTCGGCTCGTAGCCCCAGAGCTCGGTGCGCAGGTGGAAGTGGAGCGCCTCGGCGAAGGCTTCCGCGAAGCGGTCGGCAAGCGCCTTCAGGAGAATGTCGGAATAGTCGTCGTGGGCCTCGCGGAACGCGGCGAGCTTCGGCTCGATGCCGTGCCCGGCGGTCACCGCGAAGCCGCCGATCCAGTCCGCCTCGGGCGAGACGAAGTCGGCAAGGCAGTCGTTGGCCCGGCCGGCGCGCTTCTTCACCTGCTGGCGGAGCATCGGAAGCCGGGCGATCGGAACGGTCCGGCTCTCGTCGGCGAAGACGAGGATGTCGTCGCCCTCGCGCCGGGCCGGCCAGATCGCAGCCACGCCCTTCGCCGTCAGCCACTTCTCGGCGACGAGGCGGGCGAGCATGGCCTGCGCGTCGCGCCAGAGGTTGCGCGCTGCCTCGCCCACCACCGGGTCGTCGAGG
This sequence comes from Thermaurantiacus tibetensis, assembly GCF_015354055.1. Classification (GTDB taxonomy): domain Bacteria; phylum Pseudomonadota; class Alphaproteobacteria; order Sphingomonadales; family Sphingomonadaceae; genus Thermaurantiacus; species Thermaurantiacus tibetensis. The sequence continues at coordinate 386,113 of NZ_JACHTM010000001.1, read as the reverse complement.
ATGGCAGGGAAGGTGCCGTGCAGCTCCCAGGCGCGGAAGAAGGGGGTCCAGTCGATGAAGGGGACGAGCGCGTCGAGCGGCCAGTCGTCCCACACCCAGCGGCCAGTCGCCCGCGGAGGCACGGGCGGCTCGGCCGCAAAGTCGATGGCGAGCGCATTGGCCCGGGCCTCGGCGAGCGTGGCCAGCTCCGACTGGCCGCCGCTGCGCTGGGCGCGGATGGCGGCGTAGTCGTTGGCAACTTCGGCGACGTAGCGGTCGCGCAGCGACTCCGAGACGAGGCTCGAGCAGACGCCGACCGCGCGCGACGCGTCGAGGACGTGAATGACCGGCCCCGAATAGGCCGGCGCGATCCGGAGCGCCGTGTGCACCTTGGATGTGGTTGCCCCGCCGATGAGGAGCGGCACGGACATGCCGGCGCGCTCCATTTCGGTTGCCACCGTCACCATCTCGTCGAGCGAGGGCGTGATGAGGCCCGAGAGCCCGATCATGTCCGCCTTCGCCTCGCGCGCCGTCTCGAGGATCTTCGGCCAGGGCACCATGACGCCAAGGTCGATCACCTCGAAGTTGTTGCACTGGAGCACGACGCCGACGATGTTCTTGCCGATGTCGTGCACGTCGCCCTTCACGGTGGCGAGAACGATCCGGGCCTTGGGTGCGGCGCCCTCCTCCTTCTCCGCCTCGATGTAGGGCACGAGGTGGGCCACCGCCTTCTTCATGACGCGGGCCGACTTCACCACCTGCGGCAGGAACATGCGGCCCGTGGCGAACAGGTCGCCGACGATGTTCATGCCGGCCATCAGCGGGCCCTCGATCACGTCGATCGGCCGGGCGGCCGCAAGGCGCGCCTCCTCGGTGTCGGCGACGATGTGGGCGTCGATGCCGTGGACGAGCGCGTGGGCCAGCCGCTCGGCGACCGGCAGGCTCCGCCAACTCTCGTCCGCCTTCTCCGCGGCGCCCGCCCGGTTGCTGAAGCGGCCGGCGAGCGCGATGAGCCGCTCGGTCGCATCCTCGCGACGCATCAGGATCACGTCCTCGCAGGCTTCGCGCAGCTCCGGGTCGATGCTGTCGTAGACGTCGAGCTGGCCGGCGTTCACGATCGCCATGTCGAGCCCGGCGGGGATGGCGTGGGCGAGGAACACGGCGTGCATCGCCCGGCGCACGGTCTCGTTGCCCCGGAACGCGAAGGAGAGGTTGGAAAGGCCGCCCGAGATCCGCGCGCCCGGGCAGCGGGCCTTGATGCGGGTGCAGGCCTCGATGAAGTCGAGCGCGTAGCGGTCGTGCTCGGGAATGCCGGTGGCCACCGCGAAGATGTTGGGGTCGAAGATGATGTCCTCGGGCGGGAAGCCGTCGGCGACGAGGAGGTCGTAGGCGCGCGCGCAGATCTCGACCTTGCGGTCGGCGGTGTCGGCCTGGCCGACCTCGTCGAAGGCCATGACGACGACGGCAGCACCATAGCGCCGGCAGGCGCGGGCCTGGGCGAGGAACGGCCCCTCCCCTTCCTTGAGGCTGATCGAGTTCACGATCGCCTTGCCGGCCACGCACTTGAGGCCCGCCTCGATGACCGACCACTTCGACGAGTCGATCATGACCGGAACGCGGGCGATGTCTGGCTCGGCGGCAAGGAGGCGGAGGAAGGTGACCATGGCCGCCTCGCTGTCGAGGAGGCCCTCGTCCATGTTGACGTCGATGATCTGGGCGCCGTTCAGCACCTGCTCGCGCGCGATCTCGAGCGCGGCCGCATAGTCGCCGGCGGCGATCAGCTTGCGGAAGCGGGCCGAGCCGGTGACGTTGGTGCGCTCGCCGATGTTGATGAAGCGGCGGGCGGCCGTGGCATCGGCAGGCACGGCGGCCGGTGCAGGAAGCGGCCGGAGCGCGGGGGCGGGCGCGCTCATGCGAACGCGAACGCCTCGAGCCCGGCGAGCCGGAGCGCCGGCGCAGGCGCCGGAATGGCGCGGGGCGGCAGCCCCGCGACGGCCGCGCGGATCGCGGCGATGTGGGCCGGCGTGGTGCCGCAGCAGCCGCCGAGCAGGTTGACGAGCCCGGTTTCGGCCCACTGGCGCACCAGCGCGGCGGTGGTCTCGGGGGCCTCGTCATAGCCGCCGAAGGCGTTGGGCAGCCCGGCGTTGGGATAGACCATGAGGGGCACGTCGGCGATGGCGGCCAAGGCGGCCACGTGCGGGCGAAGCTCGGTTGCGCCGAAGGAGCAGTTGAGCCCGACGGCCAGCGGCCGGGTGTGGGCCACCGAGACCCAGAAGGCCTCGACCGTCTGGCCCGAGAGGTTGCGGCCGGCAAGGTCGGTGAGCGTCATCGAGAGCAGGAGCGGGACGCGCGCGCCCCGCGCTTCCTCCGCCTCCATCGCCGCCATGGCGGCGGCCTTGGCGTTCAGCGTGTCGAACACCGTCTCGATGAGGATGAAATCCACCCCGCCCTCAAGCAGCGCGTCGATCTGCTCGCGGTAGACCGCCTTCACCTGGTCGAAATCCACCTCGCGGAAGCCCGGATCCTCAACGCGGGGGCTCAGCGAGAGCGTCTTGTTGGTGGGGCCGAGCGCGCCGGCCACGAAGCGGCGCCGGCCGTCGGCAGCGGCGGCCGCGTCGGCGACGGCGCGGACGATCCGCGCGGCTGCGCGGTTGATGTCGGGGACGAGATGCTCGGTGCCATAGTCTCCCTGCGAGATGGCGTTGGCATTGAAGGTGTTGGTGGCGAGAAGATCGGCGCCCGCCTCGGCATAGGCACGGGCGATGCCGGCGACGGCCTCGGGCTGCGTCAGGTTCAGGAGATCGTTGTTGCCCTTCTGATCGCGGGAGAGGGAAAGCGCGCCGCGATAGTCGGCCTCCGTCAGGCCGAGGGCCTGGATGGCGGTGCCGTAGGGGCCGTCCTTGATCAGGATCCGCTCGGCAAGCGCGGCACGGAACGCCGCCTCGGCTTCCGACGGCGCAGGGCGCGAGGGGGCGGGGCCGCGAGGCGGAGCGGGCGAGGGCTTGGCGGTCACTGGGGGCGCTTTCCGAGAAGGTGGCAGATGGCGTAGCTGAGGCCGGCGCGATTGAGCGTGTAAAAGTGGAAGTGCCGCACGCCTTCGGCAACCAGCCGGCGGACCTGTTCGGCCGCAACCGTCGCGGCGACAAGGGCGCGCGCCTCGGGGCGGTCATCGAGACCCTCGAACAGGTCGGGAAGCCAGGGCGGGATGGACGTGCCGGTCATGGTGGCCATGCGCACGGTCGCAGCCCAGCTGCCGACGGGGAGGATGCCGGGCACGATCTCGCCGGTGATGCCGGCGGCCACCGCCCGGTCGCGGAAGCGCAGGAAGACCTCGGGCTCGAAGAAGAACTGGGTGATGGCCCGGGTCGCACCGCAGTCGAACTTGCGCTTGAGGTGGGCAAGGTCCGCCTCGGCGCTCGCCGCCTCGGGGTGCACCTCTGGGTAGGCGCCGACCGAAAGCTCGAAGGGCGCGACCTTGAGAAGCCCGGCCACCAGCTCGGCGGCATCGTTGTAGCCGTCCTCGCGGGGGACGAAGCGGGGCTTGCCGCCGTCGGGCGCGGGCGGCGGGTCGCCGCGCAGCGCCACGATGTGGCGCACCCCCTGCGCCCAGTAGCGGCGGGCGATCGCGTCGATCTCGTCGCGGCTCGCGTTGACGCAGGTGAGGTGCGCGGCAACGGGCACCTTCGTCTCGGCCTGGATCCGGGCGACCGTCGCGTGGGTGCGCTCCCGGGTCGAGCCGCCGGCGCCGTAGGTGACCGAGACGAAGCGGGGGCCGAGCGGCGCAAGCTCGGCGACCGAAGCCCAGAGCGTCTCGGCCATCGCCTCGGTCCTGGGCGGGAAGAACTCGAAGCTGACCTCGATGGCGTCGGACGGGAACGGCAGCTCGAGCAGGGGGCGCGCGTGGGGAAACGGCAGGGTCATGGCTTGGCCCCCTTCCAGAGCTCGACGGTAAGGCGCGGGCCGGCAATTCGGGCCACGTGCGCAAAGCCGAGGCCGGCATCGGCGAACAGGCGTTCCACCGCCTCGCAGGCGAAGCCGAGCCGGGCGTGGCGGTAGCGGCTGCGCAGCTCCTCCTCGGCATGCGGCGCATAATCGGCAACGAGAAGCTTCCCCCCTGGCGCGAGCACCCGGGCCGCCTCGCGCACGGCCGCGGCCGGATCCTCGCTGAAATGCAGCACCTGGTGGATGACGACCGTGTCGAAGGCGCCTTCAGGGAAGGGCAGCGCGGCCATGTCGGCCTGGCGGATCTCCACGCCCGAAAGCCCGGCAACATCGAGCCGCGTGCGGGCGATGCGCAGCATCTCGGGCGAGCGGTCCACGCCGGTTGCGCTCGCGGCCAGGGGCGCAAGAAGCTCGAGCATGCGCCCGGTGCCGGTCCCGATGTCGAGCAGCCGGCCCACGCCGCCCTCCCGGCTTGCTGCCACGACCGCCTGCTCCACCGCCTCGGCCGGAGCTTCGAGGTTGCGCATGAGGTCCCATTCCTCGGCATGGTCCGCGAACCAGCGGTCGAGCGCCTTCTGCCGCGCCGCGCGGACATCGGCGAGATGCGCGCGCTCGGGAGCGATGGGATCGGCGCCGTCGAGGAGCCGGTCGATCATGGCGTGCGCGGCGTCCGCCTCCGGCGTGCGGGCACGGCCCACGAAGGCGTAGGCGCCCTCCTTCTGCCGCCGGACGAGACCGGCCTCGGCCAGGATGCGCACGTGGCGCGACACCCGCGGCTGGCTCTGGCGCAGCACCTCGGCCAGCTCGCCCATGGCGAGATCGACGTCGCGCACGAGGAGCAGGATCCGCAGGCGCGAGGGGTCTGCAAGCGCGGCGAAGGAGGCCAGCAGGCGGTCCATGGCAGCGCAGGATTTAAAGAAACCTTTAAGTCGGGTCAATCCCGGGTGCCGGTCCGGAATGGCGCTCCTCCGGGCAAGGCCGGGGTTGAGACCTTGGCCTGCCTTGCCTAGGGGCTTCGCCCATGCGGCTTGCCGTCTGTCTCGCCTTTCTCGCCGCGGCGGGCTGCGCATCCACGGCCGAGGAGCGGTTCCGCCGCGGCGCCGACCTGACCCGCGCGAGCGAAGACCGTTACGAGGCCATCAACCGCAGGGTGCACGCCTTCAACAACGAGGTGGACAGGCTGATCGTTCGCCCCCCTGCCGTTGCCTACCGCGCCGTCGTGCCGCAGCCGATGAGAAGGGCGGTCAACAACTTCTACCGCAACCTCGGCGAGCCGCTGAACGGCCTCAACGCCGCCGCCCAGGGGAAGCCGAAGAGCGCCTTCCGCGCGCTCGACCGCTTCCTCATCAACATCGTCCTCGGCGGCGCCGGCTTCGCCGACGAGGCAAGCCGGCTTGGCCTCGACGAACAGCCCCACGACATCGGCCAGACGCTGGCGGTCTGGGGGGTTCGCTCGGGCCCCTTCGTGATGCTTCCCGTCTTCGGGCCCTCGACGCTGCGCGACGGGATCGCGCTCATGGTCGAGTTCGCGATCGACCCCGTGGGCCTCGGGTCGGGCATCCTTCTCAACCGCACGCAATCCACCATCCAGATCCTGACCCGGGTGGTGGACCAGCGGGCGGAGCTCATCGAGCGCGGCGAGCAGATCCGCCGCGGCTCGGCCGATGACTATGCGACCATCCGCTCGGCCTGGCTGCAGCTCCGGCTTGCCGAGCTGTGGGATGGCAATCCGCCGCTCATCGAGGAGGAATGGGACGACGAACCCGACGCGACCGCGCCGGCACCGGAGGCCGAGTCCAAACCGCCGGAGGAGCCGGAATGAGCCGCGCTCTTCTTGCGGCGGGCCTGCTGGCGCTCGCCGCCTGCAGCCGGGAAAATGGGGAGACGCCCGCGCGGCCCGAGGGGCGCGAGGCCGCGATGGTGGCACGCGCCGTCGAAGACGTGGAGGCGGCCCGCGCCGAGGCGGCACAGCCCCCGCCCGCCGCCGAGGACGCCCCGCGCTAGCGGAGCATCAGCCCCCCGTCGATCGCGATCGACTGGCCGGTGACGTAGGGCGCGCGCGGGCTGGCAAGGAAGAGCACGCACTGGGCCACTTCCTCCGGCTCGCCCCAGCGGCGCTGGGGCACGGCGCGCAGCAGCCGCGTCTCATAGTCTGGGTCGGCGCGCTGCATCTCGGTCATCCGCGTGCGGATGAACCCGGGGGCAACCATGTTCACCCGGATGCCATCCGGCGCCCACTTGTCGGCAAGCGCCCGGGTGAGGCCGAGCAGGCCCGCCTTGGAAGCGGTGTAGGCCGGCGTCTCGCGCAGCGCGAGGAAGCTCGAGAGCGAGCCCATGTTGACGATGGCCCCGCCGCGCGCCTTCAGCCCGGCGTGGGCGGCGAGGCACATGTCCATGACACTGGCGAGGTTCACCTCGAGGACGGCGCGGAAGCCTTCGGGGGTGTATTCGTCTCCGCGCCCGGTGCCGGCGTTGTTGACGAGCACGTCGAGCGGCCCGGTGGCTGCGACCAGCGCGGCGGCCGTCCCGGGCTTCAGGAAGTCCGCCTGGTGGTAGGCAAGGCCTGCAAGATCGTCGGCATAGTCGGCGGAAGAGGGCCGCGTGCCGGTGATGGCAACCTCCGCGCCGGCGGCGGCGAAGGCGCGCGCGCACGCAAGGCCGATGCCCTGGCTCCCGCCCGTCACCAGCACCCGCTTGCCCGCAAACTCCGGCCAGCTGAACGTCATCCCTGCGTCCCTTCCCCTTGCTGCCGCCCCGTGCTTGCGCCATGCAGCGGGTAGAGGGGAAGTTGCGCCGGCGGAGCGCTGGAAAGTGAGAGGAGCGGCAACCCGAATGCAGATGTGCCTCGCCTTCTCCTCAAGGGCGGCGGCCGGGTGGGCGGTCGCCAGCGCGGCCCTGCTGGCCGGCTGCGACTCGCCTGGCACCGTCACGGTCAAGGCGGAACACGGGGATGGCGTGGCCATCGTCGCTTCGGAAGACGGCCGCACCCTCACGGCAACGGGAGACGGCGTGACGGCCACCGTCGCCGACGCGCTTCCGGCCTTCGCGCCCGCCTACCCCGGCGCCCGCATCGTCAGCCGGGTGACCAGCCTGCCCATGGGCGGAGGCGCGCGCGGCAGCGTGACCGTGATGGAGGCCGACGCACCGCTCGGCGAGGTGGCCGCCTTCTACGATCAAGCGGCCCGCAGGGCCGGGATTGCACCCTCCACGCGGGTCGACTCGCCCGGCAGGGCAGTGCGCATCTACCAAGGGCACGGCGACGGCGACCGCAGCACGGTCGTCGCCATGGACCGTCCGAACGGCGCCGAGGTGACCCGCGTGGTGGTGACGACCGAAGCCGAAGACCCGGGCGGCAAGGCGCCGCGGGTGGCGGCCGTCGACGCGCCGGCCGGTGCCGCCGCGGCTTCCGGGGATCGCACGGCCGAGCGCAGGGCGCCGGTCTCTGACGTGAGGCTCCAGTAATGTTCCTGGCCTTTCTCGACGAGCTGCGCGCAGCGCGCATCCCGGTCTCGCTCAAGGAGCATCTGCTCCTGCTCGAGGCGCTGAGGAGCGGCGTCATCGAAATGCGGGTGGAGGAATTCTACTATCTGTCGCGCAGCATCTACGTGAAGGATGAGGCGCTTCTCGACCGCTTCGACCAGGTGTTCGGCAAGGTCTTCAAGGGGATCGAGACCCTGGTCGAGACCGGCGCGGTCGAGATCCCCGAGGAATGGCTGCGCAAGCTCGCCGAGCTTCACCTCAGCGAGGAGGAGATGGCGAAGATCCGCGCGCTCGGCTCCTGGGAGGAGATCATGGCGACGCTGAAGAAGCGCCTCGAGGAGCAGAAGGGGCGGCACCAGGGCGGCAGCAAGTGGATCGGAACCGCCGGCACCTCCCCCTACGGCGCCCACGGCTACAACCCGGAGGGCGTCCGCATCGGCCAGGAGGAGAACCGCAACAACCGTGCCATCAAGGTGTGGGACCGGCGCGAGTTCCGGAACCTCGACTCCTCGGTCGAGCTCGGCACGCGCAACATCAAGCTGGCGCTCCGGCGTCTCAGGAAATTCGCCCGCGAGGGCGCGGCAGACGAGCTTGACCTCGATGCCACCATCCGTGGCACCGCGAAGCAGGGCTTCCTCGACATCGTGATGCGCCCCGAGCGGCACAATGCCGTCAAGCTGCTCCTCTTCCTCGACGTCGGCGGCTCGATGGACCCGCACGTCAAGGTCTGCGAGGAACTCTTCTCGGCCGCGCGCTCGGAGTTCAAGCACCTCGAGTATTTCTACTTCCACAACTGCCCCTACGAGGCGGTGTGGAAGGACAACCGGCGGCGCTGGTCGGAGCGGACGCCCACCCTCGAGGTGATGCACACCTACCCCCACGACTACAAGCTCGTGTTCGTGGGCGATGCCTCGATGTCGCCTTACGAGATCACCTACCCCGGCGGCTCGGTCGAGCACTGGAACGAGGAGGCCGGCCAGGTCTGGATGGAGCGGCTGACAAGCGTCTACCACTCCGCCGTGTGGCTGAACCCGATCCCTGAGCAGCACTGGGCCCACTCCCAGTCGATCCAGATCATGAAGACGCTGATGGGGGACCGGATGTTCCCCCTGACGCTCGAGGGGCTCGACCGGGCGATGCGGGCGCTCTCGCGCACGCACTAGGGAGCGGGCGAACCGGTCGTCTTGCCGATCGCGCCAGGGCATTGCATGCTCGCAACCGGTCGGTCCGGAGGCGCGCGATGACGGTGCTCATGTGGCTTCACACCCTGCTTGCGGCCATCGCCCTGCCGCTCGGCTTCACCGTCCTGTGGCGGCCCAAGGGCACGCGCGCGCACCGCTTCAGCGGCTGGCTGTTCGCAACGCTGATGCTGGCCGTCGCCATCACCGGCGTGGCCATCAGTGTCGAGCAGGGGCGGCCTTCCCCGTTCCTGGTCTTCAGCGCCATCACGCTCCTTGGCGTGCCGGCCGGGCTGTTCGCGATCTGGAAGCTGGTCGCGACCGGCGACCGCTCCTGGCTCGAGGGCCATTACTACGCGATGTCCTGGGCCTATGGCGGCCTCCTGCTCGCGCTCACCTCGCAGGCCTTCCTCACCGCCGCCAAGGCAGGCGCGCTCCGGCTCGAGGGCGCCGGCGGGTGGCTGTTCCTCGCAACGCTGGTGGCGGCCAACATCCTGGCCTGGCGAACGATCGAGCGGAGCAAACCGGGCGTGCTTGCCCGCTACCGCGGCCGCGCTGGCTGAACGGCCGGGCCCGCGGCTGGCCGCTCAGCCGACTGCACCCGCGGCGCGGAGCGGCGCCGGGTCGAGCCCGAGGCGGGCGAGGATCGCATCCGTGTGCTCGCCGGGCCGAGGGAGCGCGCCAGACGATGCCGGCCGCGCGCCATCGAGGCTGACCGGCACCAGCGGCAGGAGGGTCAGCGTGCCGTCCTCGAGCGTGACCGGCTGTAGCCCGCCCGAGGCGAGGAGGTGCGGGTCCTCGAACAGGTCTTCCGGCCTGCCGATGGGTGCGAAGGGCAGCCCCGAGCCCTCGAGCCTCGCGACGAGCTCGGCGCGGGTGAACTGCTTCAGCCGGGCACGGACCACCGGCAGAATCTCGTCGCGCGCCTTCACCCGCGCGTTGTTGGTGCGCCACTCCTCCCGCGCCCAGAGCTCAGGGAGATCGAACAGGGCGCAGAACTTCTCCCAGAGCGCATCGGTCACGACACCGAGGAACAGCGGCTCGTCGGCCGTCTCGAACACGTCGTAGATGGCCCAGGCGGAGATGCGCGCCGGCATGGGGGCGGCGGGCACGCCCGTCACCGCCTTCTGGGCCATATGCTGGCCGACGAGGAAGACGGTCGTCTCGAAGAGGGCGGCCGTCACCTTCCGGCCGCGGCCGGTGCGGGCCCGCTCGTGGAGTGCCGCCAGCGCGCCGATCACCGAGAACATGCCGCCTGCCACGTCGATGACCGAGGCCCCCGCCCGGAGCGGGCGACCGGGCGGCCCGGTCATGTAGGCAAGGCCGCCCATCATCTGCGCCACCTCGTCGAGCGCGGTGCGCTCGGCGTAGGGGCCTTCGAGGAAGCCCTTCTCGGAGACGTGGATGAGGCCCGGGTTGAGCGGGGCCAAGGCCTCCCAACCGAGGCCCAGCCGGTCGATCGCGCCAGGGCGGTAGTTCTCGACGAGGATGTCGGAGGCAACTGCCAGCCGGCGCGCGACATCGAGCCCCGCGGGGTGCTTGAGGTCGAGGCAGATCGACTGCTTGCCGCGGTTGTACATGGGGAAATAGCCGGCGCCCGAACCCAGCAGGCGGCGGGTGGCATCCCCGCCAAGGGGCTCCACCTTGACCACCTCGGCGCCGAGGTCGGCGAGGATCTGCCCCGCTGCCGGCCCCATCACCATGTGGGTAAACTCGACGACCCGGATCCCCTCGAGCGGTCCGCCCATTCTTGCTCCTTGATGCCTGAGCCGCCAATATGTCCGGACAAACCGGCGTTGGAAAGGGCAGCGGATGGGCATGATGGACGGGATCGACGTGCTGGTCTCGGAAGTCGGCCCGCGCGACGGGCTGCAGTCGATCAAGCCGGTCATGCCGACGGCCGCGAAGCTCGCCTGGATCGACGCGCTGGTCGAGGCCGGCGTTCGGGAGATCGAGGTGGGGAGCTTCGTGCCGGCGCATCTCCTGCCCCAGCTTGCCGACACGCCCGAGGTGGTGCGGGCGGTCAAGGCGAAGCACCCCGGCCTTCATGTCGCCGTGCTGGTGCCCAACGCCAAGGGGGCCGAAGCGGCGATCGCGGCCGGGGCCGACAAGCTCACCCTGCCGCTCTCGGCTTCCGAGACGCACAGCCTCAAGAACCTCCGCCGCACCCACGAGCAGGTGTTCGGGGAAGTGGCGCGGATCGTCGAGCTCCTCTCCGCCCTGCCCGCCGAGCGTCGCCCGCAGTTCGAGGGCGCGGTCTCGACCGCCTTCGGCTGCACGCTCGAAGGCGAGGTGCCCGAGGCGAAGGTGGTGGCCCTTGCCGAACGGCTCATCGCGCTCGGCTGCGACGAGGTGGGGCTCTCCGACACCTCGGGCTATGCCAACCCGGCGCAGGTCCGGCGGCTGGTGAAGGCGGTCCATGCCGCCATCGGCCCCGAGCGGATGACCGGGCTTCACCTCCACAACACCCGCGGCCTTGGCCTTGCCAACGTGGTGGCCGGGCTTGATGTGGGGGTGACCACCTTCGATTCGAGCCAGGGCGGGCTCGGCGGCTGCCCGTTCGCGCCCGGCGCTTCGGGCAACATCGTGACCGAGGATCTCGTCTTCATGCTGGAAGCCATGGGGCTCAGGACCGGGATCGACCCGGAGGGCCTCGCCCGCGCGCGCGCCGTGCTGGCCGAGGCGCTTCCCGGCGAGCCGCTCTACGGCTTCGTGCCGGACGCCGGCCTGCCGCTCGGGTTCCGCCGCGCCGCCTGAGGCCTTGCAACGCGCCTGTCATACGCCCAAGGCAAGGCGCGGGGAGAGCAAGGAGACCGCCGATGGGACTGTTCTCGAAGCTGAAGGATGCGATCTTCGGCAGCGCCGAGGCGAAGGAGATCGCCCCGCCACCATCCCCGCCGCCGCCTCCCGCGGCGGCTGCGCCCGCGGCCGTGCCTGCGGCGCCGCCGGCGCCCGAGCCGCAGCCGATCGATGTCGAGAAGGTGCTCGACTACATGGCCGAGAAGCGGGGCCAGCCCAACAACTGGCGGACCTCGATCGTCGATCTCATGAAGCTGGTCGGCATGGACTCCTCGCTCGCCGCGCGCAAGGAACTGGCGCAGGATCTCGGCTACACCGGCGCGCTCGACGGCTCGGCCGAGATGAACCTGTGGCTCCACCGCAAGGTGATGGAGCGGCTCGCGCAGGAGCGGGTCTGAGCCGTCAGCCAGGCGCCTCGGCCCGCCCCAGGAGCAGGATGGCGTGGTCCGCCATGAGGTTGGGGTGGAGGCGAACCCGCCGGTCGCCGGCAAGATAGGTCTCGGAGAGGATTCGGGCGCCGCGCGCCTCGGCCAGCGCGCGGAAGTCGCGGATGGTGCACAGGTGGATGTTCTCCGTCTCGTGCCAGCTCTCCGGCAGCGCCGGAGTCACGGGCATCCGCCCGCCGAGCAGCAGGGCAAGCCTTGCGCGCCAGTGGCCGAAGTTGGGGAAGCTCACGATGGCCCGCCGGCCGATGCGGAGCAGCTGGTCAAGCACCAGGTGCGGCGCGCGGGTGGCCTGCAGCGTCTCGGAGAGGATGGCGCAGTCGACCGACTGGGTCGGGAAGTCGGCAAGGTCGCGGTCGGCATCGCCCTGGACGACCGAGAGGCCATGGGCGAGCGCCGCCGAGACCCGTTCGGGATCGAGCTCGATGCCGCGGCCGTCCACCCCCTTGGCGTCGCGCAGGTAGCGCAGCAGGCGCCCGTCCGCGCAGCCGACGTCGAGCACGGTGGCACCTTCCGGCACGAGCCCGGCCACGACCGCAAGCCGGGGCGGAAGGGGCGTCATGCCGTCTCGACGGCGCGGAGGAAGCCGTCGACGAGGCGGGCAAGCTCGGGCGCCTCGAGCAGAAAGCTGTCGTGGCCGTGTGGGCTCTTGAGCTCGACGAAGCTCGCATGCGCGCCGGCGGCCACGAGCGCCTGGACGATGCGCTTCGATTCGCTCGTGGGATAGAGCCAGTCGCTGTCGAAGGAGACGAGCGCAAAGCGGGCAGTTGCGCCCCGGAAGGCGTCCGCAAGCGAACCGCCGTGGGCGTGGGCGAGGTCGAAATAGTCCATCGCCCGGGTGATGATGAGGTAGGAATTGGCATCGAACCGGCGCGTGAAGCTCAGCCCCTGGTGGCGGAGGTAGGACTCGACCTGGAAGTCCGCGTCGAAGCCGAAGGTGACGGAGTCGCGCTCCTGCAGCCGCCGGCCGAAGCGTTCGGTGAGCCCCGCCTCGGAGAGATAGGTGATGTGGGCGGCCATGCGGGCAACGGCGAGGCCGGCCACCGGAGTCCGGCCGGCCTCGAGGAAGCGACCGCCGCACCAGTCGGGGTCGGCCATGATCGCCTGCCGGCCGACCTCGTGGAACGCGATGTTCTGGGCGCTGTGGCGCGCCGTCGTGGCGATGGCGATGACCGCGCGCGCGCGGTCCGGGTAGGCGCTCGCGAACTGGAGGGCCTGCATCCCCCCCATCGAGCCGCCGATGACGGCGAGCAGCCGGCCGATGCCGAGCGCATCGAGAAGGGCCACCTGGGCGCGAACCATGTCGGCAATGGTGATGACGGGGAAGTCGATGGCCCACGGCCGCCCGGTTGCCGGGTTGGGGCTGGCCGGCCCCTCGCTTCCCATGCAGCCGCCGATGACGTTGGCGCAGATCACGAAGTGGCGTGCCGGGTCGATCGGCTTCTCCGGCCCCACCATGTTCGCCCACCAGCCGGGCTTGCCGGTCAAAGGATGGACCTGGGCGACATACTGGTCGCCGGTCAGCGCATGGAAGACGAGAATGGCATTGCCGCCATCGGGCGCGAGCGTGCCGAGCGTTTCGTAGGCGATGACCGGGCGCGGCAGGATGCGGCCGCTGTCGAGCGGCAGATCGTGCGGCAGCCGGAGCGTGCGGTGGGCGAGCGGCGCGTTCATGGAACGGGCGTGGCGCCTAGCAGGCATGCCCGGCCCCGCAAAGCTTGCGTTTCCGGCGCTGGCGGGGAAAGGCCGGGCCATGACCGGCACCCCGGCCCCCAAGGCCAACCCCTGGATCGAGGCGATCGCCCCCTACACGCCCGGCGAGGCGAAGCTCAGGGGGGTGGGCGAGCCGCTCAAGCTTTCGGCGAACGAGAACCCCTGGGGGCCCTCTCCCGTTGCGGTCGCGGCCGTCCGCGCCCATGCCCACGGCGTCCACCGCTACCCGGACGGCGCGGCGACGCGGCTTCGCGAGCGCATCGGCTTCGTCCACCGGCTCGACCCGGCGCGCATCGTGGTGGGCACCGGCTCCGACGAGATCCTCCAGCTGCTGCCGCTCATCTACTGCCGCGCCGGCGACAGCGTGGTCCACGTGCGCCACGGCTTCATGGTCTACCCCATCGCCGCCCGCCGCGCAGGCGCCGAGCCGCTCGCCGCGCCCGACCGCGACTACACTGCCGACGTGGACGCGATCCTCGCGACCGTCCGCGACGACACCCGGATCGTCTATCTCGCCAACCCCAACAACCCGACGGGCACCATGATCCCGCGCGCCGAGCTCTTGCGCCTCCACGGCCAGCTCCGGCCCGACATCCTCCTTGTCGTCGACCAGGCCTATGCCGAGTATCTCGACGACCCCGACCCGGACGGCGCGCTCGACCTCGCCCGCACGGCGCCCAACGTCGTCGTCACCCGCACATTTTCCAAGATCTACGGCCTGGGCGGCCTTCGCGTCGGCTGGGGCACCGGGCCGGCGGCGGTGGTGGCCGCACTCAACCGGGTGCGAACCCCCTTCCCCGTCTCGACCGTGGGGCTGGCGGCGGCCGAGGCCGCGATTGCCGACCAGGAGTGGGTGGTGCGCTGCCGGGAGTCCAACCGCGCCGAGCGGGCGCGGCTCGAGGCGGCCATCGCCGCGCTCGGCAACCGCGGCCTCCGCGCAGTGCCGAGCCACGCCAACTTCGTCCTCCTGATGTGCCCCGAGGAGGGGCCGCTCGCCGCGCCGGCGCTCAAGGCCGGGCTCGAGGCCGATGGCATCCTCGTGCGGCATCTTCCCGGGCAGGGCCTGCCGCACGCGCTCCGGATCAGCGTCGGCACGCACGCGGAGACGGGCCGCGTGATCGCAAGCCTCGAAAGGCTCGCAGCCTGATGCCGCCGTTCCGTCGGGTTGCGCTCATCGGCCTCGGCCTCATCGGCTCGTCGATCGCGCGTGCGGTCCGCGCCCGCATGCCCGGCGTGGCGCTCGCCGGCCACGACCGGGACGCCGACGTGTGCGAGACGGTGCGGCGGCTCGGGCTCGTGGACGAGGTGGCCGAGACCGCCGCCGCGGCCGCGCGCGGCGCCGACCTGGTGGTGCTCGCGGTGCCGCTCGGCGCGATGCGGGCGGTCGGCGAGGCGGTCCGCGAGGCGCTCGCGCCGGGCGCGGTGCTGACCGACGTCGGCTCGTCGAAGCAGGCGGTGATCGACGCGCTCGGAGACCTCGTGCCGGCGGGCGTCCACTTCGTGCCCGGCCACCCGGTTGCCGGCACCGAGCGCTCGGGGCCCGAGGCAGGCTTCGCCAGCCTCTTCGAGGGGCGCTGGTGCATCCTCACGCCGCCCGACGGCACCGACCCGGAGGTGCTCGGACGGCTGGAGGCCTTCTGGACCGGGCTCGGCGCCAGGGTCGAGCGGATGGATGCCCGCCACCATGACCTGGTGCTCGCCATCACCAGCCACCTGCCGCACCTCATCGCCTACTCCATCGTCGGCACCGCATCCGACCTCGAGGAGGTGACCAAGGCGGAAGTCATCAAATATTCCGCCGGGGGCTTCCGCGACTTCACCCGGATTGCCGCCTCCGACCCGACCATGTGGCGCGACGTGTTCCTGATGAACCGCGACGCCGTGCTCGAGATGCTGGCGCGCTTCTCGGAGGATCTCGCCGCGCTCCAGCGCGCCATCCGCTGGGGCGACGGCGAGACGCTCTACCGCCGCTTCGAGGCGAGCCGGGCGATCCGCCGGGCCATCGTGGACGCAGGCCAGGACACGCCCGCCCCCGACTTCGGCCGAAGCCACTGAGCCGGCGCCGCGGCGGCGCCTCAGGAGTCCCCCAGCAGCCGCTCGGCCTCCTCGGCCGGAAGGGCGAGGATGCGGACGGCAAGGTCGGGGGCATGGCCGGCGCGCAGCATCGCCGCCATCTGCCGGGCCCGCGCGCGCGGGTCGGCCGCGGGCGGTCCGAAGGGGCCGAGCCTGCGGCGGCGCGCGAAGGCGAGCGCCAGCCGCTCGGCCTCGTCCGGGTGTTCGGCAGCCTCGCCGGCGTCCAGCCCGGGAGGCTCCGCCACGGCGACGCCATCGGCCCGCAGGCGCGCGGCGATGCGCCTTGGCCCAAGCCCGCGTGCCTTCATGCCGCGTGCCCGCGCCTCCGCATAGGCCGCCTCGTCGATGAAGCCGCGGGCCGCCAGCCGGTCGGCCAGCCCCTCGAGGTCGGGCGGGGCCGCCCCTTCCCAGCCGCGCAGACGCAGTTTCGCAGCCAGGTGCCGAACCAGCCGGGCGCGCGTCGTCTGGAAGCGTTCGACATAGCGCAGGGCTGCGCGTTCGAGGGCCTCGGAGTCGAAGGGCGGCGGGGGCTTGCGCACGCGCGGTTGCGTCATGGCCACCTTGCTGCCACAGTTGTGACGCCTTTTGAACGACGACCCGCGGCAGAAGACGGCGGGTCTTGCGCGGCCGGCCTCGCACCGCCGGGCCGCGTTTCAGGGACGGACAGGACGGCGGGGGTGCAGTTTCCGACGATGGATCCGATGACGAGCGACCTTGCAACGATTCCCGGGCCAACGCCGCTTGCGAGCGGCATTCCCCCCATCCGCGGCGATTTCCCGACGCTCTGCCACGCGCTCGACTATGCCGCGACCGGGCGGACCGGCTTCAACTTCCATGACGCGCGCGCCAACCTCGTGCGTGCCTACCCCTACCGCGAGATGCGCGAGGATGCGCTGGCCGTCGCCCGCCGGCTCCGCGGGCTCGGCATCGCGCCGGGTGCGCGCGTGGCGCTTCTCGCCGAGACCGGGCCGGACTTTGCCGCCCACTTCTTCGGTGCGCTCTACGCCGGCGTGCTCCCGGTGCCGCTGCCGCTTCCCACCTCGTTCGGCGGGCGCGCGAGCTTCATCGACCAGCTGCGCCAGCAGATGGCGAGCGCCGAGCCGGCGCTCGCGGTCTCGCCCGAGGGGCTGCTCGAGATGGTCGCCGAAGCGGCCGCCGGCCTCTGCCCGGCCCTGTCGTGGCGGCAGTTCGAAGCCCTTGCCCAGAGCGACGCGCCGCTTCCCGCGCCCGACCCGGATGCGGTGGCCTATCTCCAGTATTCGAGCGGCTCGACCCGCTTCCCCCACGGGGTTGCCGTGACCCATCGGGCGGTGCTCGCCAACCTGCGCGGACAGGACTCCGCCATCCGCGTGCGCGAGGGCGACCGCTGCGTCTCGTGGCTGCCCTGGTACCATGACATGGGCCTCGTCGGCTGCATGCTCGCCCCCATGGCCGGCCAGCTTTCGGTCGACTACATCTCGACCGAGGATTTCGCGCGCCGGCCGCTCTCCTGGCTCACCCTCATCAGCCGCAACCCGGGCACCACCATCAGCTACTCGCCGAGCTTCGGCTACGACATCTGCGCACGCCGCATCTCGACCCAGTCCGACGTCAAGGCCAAGTTCGACCTGTCGCGCTGGCGCCTTGCCGGCAACGGCGCCGACATGATCCGCCCCGACATCTGCCAGGCCTTCGTCGATGCCTTCGCCGATGCCGGCTTCGACGCCAAGGCCTTCACGCCCAGCTACGGCCTGGCCGAGGCGACTCTTGCCGTCACCATCGCGCCCGAAGGCCAGGGCATCGTCTGCGACCTCGTGGACGAGCGCCGGCTTTCGGGCGCAACCGGGGAACCTGCCGCCTCCAGCCCCGACCGGCCGGTGCGCTACCGGGCGATCGTCGACTGCGGCGTGCCGATCGCCGGGCACCGGGTCGAGATCCGCGATGACGAAGGCCGGCGGCTTCCCGACCGGGAGATCGGCAAGGTGTTCGTCTCCGGCCCCAGCCTGATGGTGGGCTACTTCCGCAACGAGGAGGCGACGCGGGCCTGCCTCGGTGCGGACGGCTGGCTCGACACCGGCGACATGGGCTACATGATCGGCGACCACCTGTTCATCGTCGGCCGGGCCAAGGACATGATCATCCTGAACGGCCGGAACCACTGGCCGCAGGACATCGAGTGGGCGATCGAGCAGCTCGAGGGCTTCAAGCCGGGCGACATCGCCGCCTTCGCCATCACCCTGCCGAGCGGCGAGGAAGCGCCCGCCGTCCTCGTCCAGTGCCGCGCCTCCGACCCGGCCGAGCGCACCCGCCTGAAGGAGGTCATCCGCGCCAAGGTCCGGCAGCTGACCGGCATGCGCTGCATCGTCGAGCTCGTGCCGCCGAAGACGCTCCCGCGCACGACCTCGGGCAAGCTCAGCCGCTCCAAGGCCCGCGCGCTCTACCTCGCCGGCGAGATCGTGCCCCTCGACCGCGCCGCCTGAGCGCGCCGGGCAAGGGGGCCATGCAGGCGGCGGCGCGCGGCCGGTTCCCGGTCCGCAGGCTGGCCTCGCTCCGTGCCGCGCTCCCCGCGCGCCTGGCTACGCCGGCTGCGGCGGCTGCCGCTCGACGAGGCGGCGTGGCAGGCGCATCGCGCTCCCCGCGCGGCGCGTGCACCCGCCCCGCAGCCCCGGCGCGCCTTCGTCGAGATCGACGACCGCGGGGCCGTCCCCGCCCGGCAGATCGCCGCGCGCCTGACCGGTCGGCGGGCCACCCGCCTGACCCGAAGCGGCGGGCCACCCGCCTGACCCGAAGCGCCTGCCCCGCGACCGGGGACCCAGCCGAGGCAACCGTCTTCCACTTCGGCCGCACCCTTGCCAGCGGCTCCGGCTGGCACGACGCGTCCGGCGGGGGGCGCGCCGACCCCGACCGGACCCTCCCCGGCACCGGGATCGCGTGGCGCACCGACGTCGGGATCGGCGAGACCATGCGTGCCGCCGCGCTCCCTCCCGCGTGTTCCGCCGCGGGTTCGCCGAGGTCGGGCCCTTCCGGTCGCAGGCAGGCGCTCTCCCTCATCCTCGGCCGGCTGTTCTGACGCCAGCGCCACGGGCCGCGTTGCCGGCGGCGGGCTGCGCCACTAGGGCAGCGGCGATGACTCCTGATGCGGTCAGAAGCTGGGTGGACTGGCTGCCGGCGCGGGCGCGCCTCTACGCCCGTCTTGCCCGGTTCGACCGCCCCGCTGGCTTCTGGCTCCTGTTCTGGCCCTGCGCCATGGGCCTGGCGCTCGCCCAGGACTGGAAGGCGATGGCCCTGCTGCCCTGGTTCCTCGTCGGCGCGGTCGCGATGCGGTCGGCCGGCTGCGTCTACAACGACATCGTCGACCGCGACCTCGACTCGCGCGTCGCCCGCACGGCAGCGCGCCCGGTGGCAAGCGGCGCCATTTCCGTGCCCGCGGCATGGGCCTTCCTCGTGGGCCTCGCGCTCGTCGGCCTCCTCGTGCTTCTCCGCCTGCCCGAGCGGGCGCAGCTCGTCGCGCTCGCGTCGCTCGGGCCCGTTGCAGCCTATCCCTTCATGAAGCGCATCACCTGGTGGCCGCAGGCGTGGCTTGGCCTCACCTTCAACTGGGGCCTCCTCGTCGGCTGGGCCTGCGGCACCGACCCGGCGCCGCCCCTGGCCCTGGCGGCCGCCTATGCCGGCCTCGTCTTCTGGACGCTCGGCTACGACAGCATCTACGCCGCGCAGGACCGGGAGGACGATGCGCTCGCCGGCATCCGCTCGAGCGCGCGGCGGCTGGGCAGGCAGCTGCGGCCGGCGGTCGCTCTCTTCTACGCCGCCTGCATCGCTTTCGTCGGCCTTGCCCTCTGGCTCGTCCGGCCTGACCCGCTGGTGCTCGTGGCGCTCGTGCCCGCCGCGCTTCACCTCGGCTGGCAGGCGGCCACCTTCTCCCCCGACTCGGTCGAGAACGCGCTCGCGCGCTTCCGCAGCAACGTGACGACGGGCTTCCTGCTCGCTGGCGCCTTCGCCGTCGCCCTGCCCATGCCCGCGCGCCCGTGGTGACGGAGGCGGAGAAGTCACCGTGCTGAGCGAGGCCGAAGCGCTCGACGCCGTGGCCCGCGCGGTTGCGGCCGCCCGCGCAGCCGGCGCGGATGCGGCCGACGCCGTCGTCATCGGCGAGGCGTCGCAGTCGGTCACCATCCGCATGGGCGTGCTCGAGGACGCGACCCGCTCCGAGGGCACCGAGCTCGGCCTCCGGGTGTTCGTGGGCGCCCGTTCGGCGCAGGTCTCCACCTCCGACTTCACGGCGCGCGCGCTGGCCGAGGCAGCGGAGCGGGCGCTCGCGATGGCGCGGCTTGCCCCCGAGGACCCCTACGCGGGGCTTGCGCCCGCACAGCTGCTTGCCCGCCCGCCCTTCCCCCAACTCGACCTCTTCGATCCGGACGCGGAGATGCTGTCGGCCGAATCGCTCCGCGCACTGGCCGAGGCCGCGGAGGCTGCCGCGCGTGCCGTGCCCGGCGTCTCCTCGACCGAGGGCGCAACCGCCTCGGCCGGGGTCAGCGTGGCCGCGCTGGCGACGAGCCACGGCTTTGCCGGCGCCCAGCGCGCCAGCGCCTGCTCGGTCTCGGCGGTTGCCATCGCCGGCGAGGGCGAGGGGCGGCAGCGCGACTATGACTGGACCGACGCGCACCACCTCGCCGATCTCGCCGCGCCCGGGGCGGTGGGCCGCTCGGCGGGCGAGCGCGCCGTGGCCCGGCTCGGGGCCACGCGCCTGCCGACCGGGCCCATGCCCGTCGTCCTCGACCGGCGGGTGGCCTCAAGCCTCCTCGGCCATCTGGCAGGCGCCATGGCAGGCCCCGCGATCGCGCGGAGGACGAGCTTCCTCCTCGACCGCGAGGGCGAGCGCCTGTTCCGGCCCGGCATCCGCATCATCGATGACCCACTGCTCCCGCGCGGGCGGCGGTCCCGCCCCTTCGATGGCGAGGGCCTCCCCACCCGCCGGACCCTGCTCGTGGACGACGGCGTGCTTGGCGCCTTCCTCTGCGACTCGGCCTCCGCCCGCCAGCTCGGCCGGGACCCGACCGGCCATGCCAGCCGCGGCGTCGGCGGCCCGCCCGGGGTGGCCACGACCAACCTCTGGCTCGAAGCCGGAAGGCGCAGCGTCGCTGACCTCATCGCCGACATTCGGCTCGGCTTCCTCGTCACCGAGCTCATCGGCATGGGCGTCAACGGCCTCACCGGCGACTACAGCCGGGGCGCTGCGGGCTTCGCCATCCGCGACGGCCGCGTGGCCGAGCCGGTCACCGAGATGACGATCGCCGGCAACCTCCTCGACATGTTCCAAGCGCTCGAGCCGGCCGACGACCTCCTGCTCGAGCGGGCAGTCAACAGCCCTACGGTCAGGATCGACGGGATGATGGTGGCCGGTGCCTGAACCCTTCTGCTTCGACCCCATGGCGGACCTGCTCCTCGCCGAGAGCGCAGCGCGCGAGGCCGCCGACCATGCGCTGTGGCTTTCGACCCGCGGCTTCGAGACCTGGGCGAAGGGCGCGAGCGACCCGGTGACGACCGCCGACCTCGAGGTGGATGCCCTGCTGCGCGAGCGGCTCCTGGGGGCGCGGCCCGGCTACGGCTGGCTTTCGGAGGAGACGGCGGACTCGCTCGCCCGTCTCGAGGCTCGGGCCCTCTGGGTGGTGGACCCGATCGACGGCACGCGGGACTATGCCCGCGGCCGCGACGGCTGGGCCGTCTCGGTCGCCCTTGCCGTCGATGGCGAGGTGGTGCTGGGCGTGCTGGCTGCCCCGGCGCTCGGCCATGTCTATGTCGCAACACGCGACGGTGCGACGCTCAACGGCGCGCCCATCCGCGTCTCGGGCCGCGAGGACGAGTCGGGCATGCGGCTGCCGGTGGACCCGCAGTTCGTCGCGGCCCGGCTGTGGGAGCGCCCCTGGCCAGCGGAAGCCGTGCCGAAGCCCAACAGCATGGCGCTCCGGATCGCGATGGTGGCAAGCGGCGCTGCCGACGGGCTGGTCGATGCGCGGATGACGAACGAGTGGGACGTGGCGGCTGCAAGCCTTGTCCTCGAGGCGGCCGGCGGCCGCATCACCGACCGCGAGGGCGCGCCCTTCGCCTTCAACAAGCCGGAGCCCGAGATGCTGGGGATCGTCGCGGCAACGCCGGCGCTCCACGCGCCGCTCCTCGACCGGCTGACCGAGGCGCGCGCGGCGCTGAAGCGGATGGAGGTGAGGATCGAGCGCGACGGCCCGGCAGAACGGCAGGAGGGCTAGCGCCGGCCGCCGAACAGGCCGCCGAGCAACCCCCTGACCAGGCTGCGGCCGACCTGGTTCGCCATGCTCCGCCCGACCGAAGTGGCGACCCGGGCGAGCTCTGCCTCGGCACGACCCCTCGGCGACTGGCGGTGGGCGCGCGCCGCGGCCGCCTCGGCTCTCGCCCGCTCGCGGGCGGCCCGTTCGGCCTCCTTCGCGGCCTTCGCGGCCTCCGCCTCGGCATTGCGGGCCTCGGCGCGCGCCAGGAGGATCTCGTACGCCGACTCGCGATCCACGACTTCTTCGTAGCGGCCGGCAACCGGAGAAGAGGCCAAGAGCACCTTGCGCTCGGCCTCGGTGAGCGGTCCCACGCGGCCCACCGGCGGGGCGACGAGCGTGCGCTCGACGGGCGTGGGCGCACCCTTCGCGTCGAGCACGGAGACCAAGGCCTCGCCCACCCGAAGCTCGGTGATCGCCTGGCGCACGTCCACCTTCGGGTTCGGGCGGAAGGTCTCGGCGGCCGCGCGCACCGCCTTCTGGTCCTTCGGCGTGAAGGCGCGGAGCGCATGCTGGATCCGGTTGCCGAGCTGGCCTGCAACCGAATCCGGAATGTCGACGGGGTTCTGCGTGCAGAAGTAGACGCCAACCCCCTTCGAGCGGATGAGGCGCACCACCTGCTCCACTCGCTCGAGGAGGGCCTTGGGCGCCTCGTCGAAGAGAAGGTGCGCCTCGTCGAAGAAGAAGACGAGGCGCGGCTTCTCCGGGTCCCCCACCTCGGGCAGCTCCTCGAAAAGCTCGGAAAGCAGCCACAGCAGGAAGGTGGAATAGAGGCGTGGCGCCTGCATCAGCCGGTCGGCGGCCAGGATGTTGATGCGCCCGCGCCCGTCCGGCTCGACGGCCATCATGTCGGCGATGTCGAGCGCAGGCTCCCCGAAGAAGTTGGCGCCGCCCTGCGCCTCGAGGGTGAGGAGCTGCCGCTGGATCGCCCCCACCGTCGGCCGGGTCACGTTGCCGTAGCGCGCGGCAAGCTCCGCGGCATTGTCGGCGCAGTGGGCCAGAAGCTGCTGCAGATCCTTGAGGTCGAGGACGAGGAGGCCCTGCTCGTCGGCGTAGCGGAAGGCGACGTTCAGCACGCCCTCCTGGGTGTCGTTCAGGCCCATGAGCCGGGCGAGCAGGAGCGGCCCCATTTCCGAAACCGTGGTACGGACGGGGTGGCCCTGCTGCCCGAACAGGTCCCAGAGCACGACCGGGTTGTCGGCATAGGCGTAAGACGCGAGGCCAAGCTCGGCGGCGCGCTTCGTAAAGGCCTCGTGAGTCTTCGCCTGCGGCGAGCCGGGAAGCGCCATGCCCGCCACATCGCCCTTCATGTCGGGAAAGAAGACGGGCACCCCGGCGCGGCTGAACCCCTCGGCCAGCACCTGGAGCGTGACGGTCTTGCCGGTGCCGGTCGCGCCCGCGACGAGCCCGTGGCGGTTGGCCCGGGCGAGGAGCAGGTGCTGCGGATGCTCCTCGCCCCTGCCGATGAAGATGCCGTCTGTCATCGCCGCCCCCGGTCGTGCCCGCCCGCCTTCGTCCCTGCGCGTCTAGCGCATCTTCACGCCGACGAAACGGGCAGGGCCCGGCCCCCGCTGGACGAGGAGCAGCACGGTGTCGCGCCCGGCCTTGCGGGCCTCGGCGACGATCGCCGCGGCCTCCTGGGGCGTGCGCACCGGCCGCTGGTTGATCGAGAGCACCACGTCGCCGCGCTGCAGACCCTGCTCGGCGGCATTCGACGAGGGGTTCACGCGGGCAATGACGAGCCCCTCGACCGACTCGGGCAGGCGCAGCTGCTGGCGGATCTCGGGCGTGATCGACTGGAGGGTGAGCCCCAGCTGCTGGCGGGCGGCCTCGGCTCCGGGCTCGCCCCTGCCACCCCGCTCCTCGGGCTCGTCGGCCTGCCCGCCCTGAAGCACCGCTTCGCTCGGCCGCTCGCCGATGGTGGCGGTCACCGTGATCCTCTGGCCGTCGCGGATGAGCTGCACGGGCACCCGCGTACCGATCGGCGTGTTGGCGACGATGAAGGAGAGGGTGTTGTCAGGCGTCACCTCCTGCCCGGCAACCGCGACGATGACGTCACCCTGGCGGATGCCCGCCTTCTGCGCCGGCCCGTTCGGCTCGACTCCGGCGACGATCTCGCCGCGGTCCTTCGGCAGGCCGAGCGAGGCAGCGATCGGCGCCGAGAGCGGCTGGATCTGGACACCGAGGTAGCCCCGGCGCACGCGCCCCGCGGTGCGCAGCTGCTCGATGACCGGCTGGGCGAGCTCGGCCGGAATGGCGAAGCCCACGCCCACGTTGCCGCCGGTCGGCGAGAAGATCGCGGTGTTGACGCCGACGACGTTGCCCGAGAGGTCGAACAGCGGGCCACCGCTGTTCCCCTGGTTGATCGACGCATCCGTCTGGATGTAGCGGTCATAGGCCCCGCCACCGGTGATGTTGCGGTGGAGCGCCGAGACGATGCCGGCCGTCACCGTGCCGCCAAGCCCGAACGGGTTACCGATGGCGAGCACCCAGTCGCCGACGCGCAGGCTCCGCGAGTTGCCGAAGCGAACGAAGGGCAGGTCACGCCCGTCGATCTTGAGGAGGGCGAGGTCGGACAAGGGGTCGCGGCCAATGACGCGCGCCTTGAACTCGCGCCGGTCGGAGAGCGTGACGGTGATCGAATCCACAAGGCTGCGCCCGTCGCGCCCCGAGATCACGTGGTTGTTGGTGACGATGTAGCCATCGGGCGAGATGAGGAAGCCCGAGCCAAGCGAGGTGGCCTCGCGGGTCACCGGTTCGCCGCCCTCGCCCTGCTGCTCCTGGAAACGCCGGAACAGCTCCTCGATGCTCATGCCAGGACCGAAGCGGGGGAAGGCCCGGCCGATCTCGACCCTCTGGGTGGTGGAGATGTTGACCACGGCGGGCTGAAGGCGGGCGGCGAGGTCGGCGAAGCTTCGCGGCGCGCCATTGGGCGGCTCTGCCGGGGAAAGTGCCGGCGCAGGCGACGGAAGTGGGGACGACGCCTGGCCGAGCGCAGGAGCAGCCAGGCCCGCGATGAAGACAAGACCGGAAACGACGAGAGTGCGAATGGCTGGGGTCCTTTCCTTTCGGCGGGCGGCCCTTCGCGCGAAGGCTGTTGCCGCTGCCTGAACGGCTAGCGGCGTCCGCTCCGGCCGTTGAACTCCCGGAGGAACTCCATGTCGGGCGAGAGCACCACCGAGGCGTTGCCGTCGTTGAACGTCGTCCGGTAGGCCTGCATGGCCCGCCAGAAGGCGTAGAACTCAGGGTCCTTGCCGAAGCTCTCGGCGTAGGTGCGGGCGGCCGCCGCGTCCGCCTCGGCGCGGATGATCTGCGCATCGCGGGCGCCCTGGGCGCGGATGGTGAGCGCCTCCTCCTGCCGGGCCGTGCGCATCCGCTCGTAGGCGGCTTCGAGAGGCGTGCCCGGCGGCAGGTCGGCGCGCTTGATCCTGACATCGACGATCTCGGCGCCATAGGCCGCCGCCGACCGGTTCACCGCCGCCTGGATCGTCTCCATCATCTGCCCCCGCTCAGGCGAGAGGAGCACGTCGAAGCGCTGCTTGCCGAGCTCGTTCCTGAGGCGCGAGGTGAGGATGCGCGACAGCTCGTCGGCCAGCCGCTCCTCGGTGCCGACCGTCTGGAACATGCGCACCGGGTCCACCACGCGGAAGCGGGCGAAGGCATCGACCACGAGCCGCAGCTGGTCGGTCGAGAGCACCGTCTGGGGCGCGATGTCGAGCGGGAGCACGCGCTTGTCGACGAACCGGACCTCCTGGACGAACGGCAGCTTCAAGACGAGGCCGGCCCCGGTCTGGCCGAAGCGCTCCTCAGGCCTGTAGGTGTTGACCGTCCACACCGGCCGGCCGAGCTGGATGCCGATCGCCTGCCGGTCCTCCGGCACGCGGACGACGGCGTTCGCGAGCAGGAAGAGGAGGACGAGGAGAACCACCCCGCCTAGCATCACGCCACGCGGCAGGGCGGTCATTGCCCGCCTCCGGCGCGGGCGGCCTGGGCGCGACGCTGCAGCTCGGAGAGCGGCAGATAGGTCTGCACCCCGGGCGCCTCGATGATCGTCTTGTCCACCTTGCCGAGCACCTGTTCCATCGTCTCGAGATACATGCGCTTTCGCGTCACCTCTGGCGCGAGGCGATACTCCTCGTAGACCTTGTCGAAGGCCGCAGTCGCGCCCTGGGCCTGCGCCTGCACCTGCTGGGCATAGGCGCGGGCCTGGTTCAGGAACTGCTGCGCATCCTGCTGGGCGGCCGAAACGTCCTTGAACGCCTCGTCGACGGCCGCCGGCGGATCCGCCTGGCGGATGTCGACGCCCTGGATGCGGATGCCCGCGCGGTAGCTGTCGAGGATCTCCTGGGTACGCTGCGCCACTTCCTCGGCGATCGCCGCCCGCTCCGGACCGATCGCGTTGTCGAGCGTCGCGCGCCCGATCATCTCGCGCATGGCCGCTTCGGTCACGTCCCGCACGGTCGCGTCCGGGTCCTTGATCTGGAAGAGAAACTGCTCGGCGTTCGAGAGCCGCCACCGCACGGCATAGGCGATGTCGATGATGTTCTGGTCGCCGGTGATCATCAGGTTCTCGGACGTGCCCTGCGGCGAGCCGATCTCCGTCGTCCGGATGTTCTCGAACTGCACCTTGGTGACCATGTCGATCGGCGCGGGGAGCTTGAGGTGGAAGCCGGGCCCCGAGGTCTTGTGATACTGGCCGAAGCGGGTGACGACGCCGCGCTCGCCGGCGTTGATCCGGTAGGCCGAGGTCGAGCCGATGGCGAGGAGGAGGATGCCGCCCGCCACCCAGGCCCAGGGGATGCCGGGAAGCGGCCCGCCGCGCCTGCCGCCGCCGAAGCGCGTGCCCGGCCGGCCGCCGCCGGCCATCTCGCGGAGCCGCTCCTGGCTGCGGCGGATGAACTCGTCGAAGTCGGGAGTCGAGGCGCCGCGGGGCGGGCCGTCGTCGCCGCGCGGGCCGGGCGAGGGCCGGCCTCCGGGCGCGCCCCAGGGGCTGCGCCCGCCGCCGTCACCCCCCGTTCCCCAGGGGTTCCGCTTGCGGCCGCTGCCCTTGTCGCCGCTGTCCTCGTTGTTCTCCCAGGGCATCCACCACTCCCGAGTCGCCGCGTGCGGCGCCGCGCGCGGCGCCTCCCATTGCGGCCGGTTCACGGCGGGATATAGGCGGAGGCTCCGGCGATTGCGAGGCCCACGTGACCACACCCCCGGACAGCACTGCACTCGGCGCGACGCTGGCCGCCGTTCCCGACCCGCTGGGCGGCGGCTCGGTCGTCGCGACCGGCCGGGTCACCGGAGTCAAGCTTGCGCCCGACGGCACCGCGAGCGCCATCCTCGCGATCGACGGCCTCCCCGGCCGGGCGGCCCAGGCGCTCGAGGCCGAGATCACCCGGCGGATGCGGGCAGTGCCCGGCGTCGCCCGGGTCCGCGTGATCCAGACGTCGGAGCGGCACCAGGCGGGCCCTGCGCCCGAAGTGGACGGGCTCGCGCAGGTCCGCCATGTCGTCGCCGTCGCCTCCGGCAAGGGCGGGGTCGGCAAGTCGACGGTTGCCGCCAACCTCGCGCTGGCACTTCGCCGGCAGGGCTGGGCGGTCGGCCTGCTCGACGCCGACATCCACGGCCCCTCCGCCCACATCCTGCTTGGCATCGGCACGCGGGCGGCCGCGACGCCGGAGCGAAGGCTGCTTCCGGTCGAGGCACACGGCCTCAAGGTGCTCGGCATGGGGCTGATGGCCGACCCCGACCGCGCGGTCGCCTGGCGCGGGCCGATGATTGCCGGCGCGCTCGTCCAGATGGCTGAGGGCGCCGACTGGGGCCCGCTCGACGCCCTCGTCGTCGACATGCCTCCGGGCACCGGCGACATCCAGATCACGCTTGCCCAGAAGCTGCGGCCGGCCGGGGTGGTGCTTGTCTCCACCCCCCAGGCGCTGGCCGTGGCCGATGCGAGGCGTGCTGCGGCGCTCTTCCGCCAGCTCGACGTCCCCATCCTCGGCACGGTTGCCAACATGGCCAGGATCGACGGCGCCGGCGGCACGGCGTTCCACCCCTTCGGCAGGGCAGATCCTGCCGCCCTCGAAGCGGCCCTCGGCGCGCCGGTGCTGGCCGAACTGCCGCTCGACCCGGCGGTGACCGCCGCCTCGGATGCAGGCACGCCGCTCGCGACCGGGCCAGTGGCCGACGCGCTCGGCATCGTCGCCGCCCGGCTGCGGGAGCTGCTGGACGCCCGCCCGGCCTAGGCGCCGGGAATGCTGAGCCGCGCCACCTCGGGGTTGCGGGTGAAGGGCGGCGCGTCGAGGATCTCGCGCAGGAACGCCCCCTTGTCGACCGCCTGGGTCCGGTTGGCCATCCCCTTCATCTCGCCGGCATAGTTGCGGATCATCGGATCCGGGTTCGGGAGCCGGGCGCCCTCGAGGAGGCTGAGTTCGCCGGGCGACTTCGGCGGCAGCCGCACGCCCGGGCCGAACAGGGCCTCGAGCGCCTGCTGCTGGCTGTCCGTCGCGAGCGGCCGGGGCGCGCCGGGCTGCGGCGGCACCAGCGAGAAGTCGGGCGGGATGACGAGCGGCGCCTGCCGGCCGACGGCAAACTCGTCGGGCCGCTTGCGATCGAGGAGCCCGCCGCTGCACCCGGCAACGGCCAGCCCGGCAAGAGCGAGAACGACAGCGCGCATCAGCTTTCCTTCCTCACGGCCGGGCGCGCGCGGAGTGCCGTGACGAGCAGCACGAACACCCCGACGCTGATTGCCGCATCGGCCACGTTGAACACATAGAAGGACCAGCGCCCGACATGCAAATGGACGAAGTCGATGACGAAGCCGAGGCGCACCCGATCGACGATGTTGCCGAGCGCGCCGCCGAGCACGAGCGCGAGCGCCGCCTGCTCGGGCAGCTGCTTCTCGCGCTGGATCCAGAGCGCGACCACCACGGCAATGGTGACCGTGAGCAGCACCAGGAGCCAGCGGCCCACCTCGCTGTCGGCCGCAAGCAGGCCCATGGAGACCCCGCGGTTCTCGACCCAGGTGAGCGAGAAGACCGGAAGCACCGGGATCGTCAGGCGTTCCTCGAGGCGCACGACGGCGACGATCCACCACTTGGCGAGCTGGTCGAGCCCGAAGACGAGCGCGGCCAGCGCGTAGGCGCCGCGCGGCGTCACGCCACGGCCTCCGCGCACCGCGTGCAGAGACCCGACTGCGGGTCCACGTCCGGCAGGTGGCGCCAGCAGCGGTCGCAGCGGGCGTGGTGCGTCCGGGAGGCCGAGACCGCGAACCGCTCGCCCTCCCCTTCCGTGACGCGGACGTCGGCGACGAGCAGCAGCTCTGCAAGATCGAGGCTGGCGAAGGCGGCGCGGTCGGCCGGGTCGGCCGCAGCGACGTCGAGCTCGGCCTGGAGGAAGCTTCCGATCGCCTTGTCGCGCCGGAGCGCTTCCAGCGCATCGAAGGCGGCCGCGCGCAGCGCCAGCACGCGCTCCATCGCAGCCTCGAGGGCCGGATCGCGCCAGGCCGGGTCGACCAGCGCATAGGTCCGGTGGTGGACCGAGCCGGCCTCGGGCCCGTGGCGGTGGCCCCAGGCTTCCTCGGCGGTGAAGACGAGGACGGGCGCAAGCCAGGTGACGAGCCAGTCGAAGAGGGTTGCAACCGTGGTGCGCCAGGCCCGGCGGCGCAGGCTCGCCGGTGGGTCGCAATAGAGGCTGTCCTTGCAGACATCGAAGGCGAAGGCGGAGAGATCCTCGTTCACGAAGCGGGCGAGCGCGGCCACCATCCGCCCGTAGGCGTGGGCTTCGACATGGGCGCGCAGCTCGGCATCGAGCGCGGCGAGGCGCGCGTGGATCCAGCGCTCGAGCGGCGGCATGTCGGGAACCGCGACCCGCTCGGCCTCGGTGAAGCCGGCGAGCGCGCCGAGGAGGTAGCGCAGCGTGTTGCGGAACTTCCGGTAGCTGTCGGCCGTCGTCTTCAGCGCGGTCGGGCCGAAGCGGGTGTCCTCGGTGAAGTCGACGGTTGCGCACCACAGCCGCAGCACGTCGGCACCGTTCTCGGCGATGACCTTCAGGGGATCGATGACGTTGCCGAGCGACTTCGACATCTTCCGGCCCTGCTCGTCCAGCGTCATCCCGTGGGTGAGCACCGCCCTGTAGGGCGCGCGGCCGCGCGTGCCGCAGGCCTCGAGCAGCGAGGACTGGAACCAGCCCCGATGCTGGTCGGAGCCCTCGAGGTAGAGGTCCGCCTGGTCGGCCTTTAGGCGGGTCTCGGTCACGAAGGCGTGGGTGCAGCCCGAGTCGAACCAGACATCGACGACATCCGTCACCTGCTCGAAGTCGGCGGCGGCATGGGCATGGCCGAGGAAGGTCTGCGGATCGGCGGTCCACCAGATGTCCACGCCATGCGCCTCGAAGGCGGCGAGGATCCGGGCGTTGACCTCGGGGTCGCGGAGATAGTCCCCGGTTGCGCGGTTGACGAACAGCGGCAGCGGCACCCCCCAGGCGCGCTGGCGCGAGAGCACCCAGTCGGGCCGGCCCTCGACCATGGCGCGGATGCGGGTCTCGGCCTTGGGCGGGATCCAGCGGGTCTCGCCGATGGCCCTCAGCGCGCGCTGCCTGAGCGTCGTGCCGTCGCCGAGGTCCTTGTCCATGTGGACGAACCACTGCGGCGTGCAGCGGTAGATGAGCTTCTTCTTCGACCGCCAGGAGTGGGGGTAGCTGTGGCGGTAGTCGGCCGAGGCCGCGAGCAGCGCGCCGGCCTCGCTGAGCGCTGAACAGATGGGGCCGTCCGGATCGTTCACCCTGTAGACGTGGGCCCCGCCGACGACCGGCCAGTCGGCGCGGTAGGTGCCATCGGGGCCGACGACAAAGAGCGGGTCGATGCCGTGGGCCCTGCACAGCGCGAAGTCGTCCTCGCCATGGTCGGGCGCGAGGTGGACGAGACCGGTGCCCTGATCGGTGGTGACGAAGGCGCCGGGGAGGAGCGGCCGGGGTTCCGCAAGGACGCCGCCCAGATGGTGCCAGGGGTGGCGGGCGACGGCCCCGGCGAGCGCCGTGCCAGGCAGGCGGGCGAGGACGGGGAGCGGCACCCCGAGCCGTCCGCGCACCGCCTCGAGAAGCGCCTCGGCAACGACGAGCCGCCGGCCCTGCGTCTCGACGAGCGCGTAGGCGAGCTCGGGCCCGTAGGCGAGCGCGCGGTTGACCGGCAGCGTCCAGGGCGTCGTCGTCCAGATGACGGCGTGCGCGCCAACCAGCTCGGGGGCGTTGGGCGCCTCGACGATCTCGAAGGCCACATCCACCTGGGTCGAGACGATGTCTTCATACTCGACCTCGGCCTCGGCGAGCGCGGTCTGCTCGACGGGCGACCACATCACCGGCTTGGCACCGCGGTAGATCTGGCCGGTCTCGGCGAACTTGAGAAGCTCGCGCGCGATCGCGGCCTCGGCGTCGAAGCTCATGGTGAGGTAGGGGTTGTCCCACTCGCCCCACATGCCGAGCCGCCTGAGCTGGCTGCGCTGCACGTCCACCCAGTGGGCGGCATAGGCCCGGCACTGGGCGCGGAACTCGGCGAGGGGAATCTCGCCTTTCTCAATCCCCTTGGCGCGGTTCAGCTCCTCGACGCGCCATTCGATGGGAAGGCCGTGGCAATCGAAGCCGGGAACATAGGGCGCGTCGAAGCCGAGCATCGAGCGGGTGCGGATGACCAGATCCTTCCAGATGTGGTTCATCGCGTGCCCGAGGTGCATGTCGCCGTTGGCGTAGGGCGGGCCGTCGTGGAGGATGTAGCGCGGCGCCCCGCCGCGCGCCGCCCGGAGCGCGGCATAGGCACCCTCTGCCTCCCAGCGGGCGAGCAGCCTCGGCTCGGTCTCCGGCAGGCCGGCCTTCATCGGAAAGTCGGTCTTCGGCAGGAAGACGGTGGCCCGCCAGTCGCCTGCCTGTCGCGTCGCGTCCATGATGGAAGCGCCTTCTAGAAGCCTTGCCCGGGGATTCCAGCGCGATTTTTGCGAACGCGACTGCGAAACGCTAGAAAATAAAGACTTTTCAGCCCCTTAGGCTTGCGCTCGAGCCATGGGCGCGATATCTGACGGTGGAAGTCCGAGAAGGAGACAGGCCGTGAAGGGCGACCCGAAGGTCATCGAGTATCTGAATGCGGTGCTGAAAGGCGAGCTCACCGCCATCAACCAGTATTTCCTGCACTACCGGATGCTCGACAACTGGGGCATCCGCAAGCTGGCGAAGTACGAGTATCACGAGTCTCTCGATGAGATGAAGCATGCCGACCGTCTCATCGAGCGCATCCTGTTCCTCGAGGGCCTGCCCAACCTGCAGGCACTCAATCGCCTGCGAATCGGCGAGAACGTGCCAGAGATCCTGAACGCCGATCTCGAGCTTGAGCACGAGGCGATCGCGCTTCTCAAGGACGCCATCCTCCACTGCGAGAGCGTGCGCGACTTCGTCTCGCGCGAGCTCTTCGTCTCGATTCTGGATGCTGAGGAAGAGCATGTCGACTTCATCGAGACGCAGCAGGAGATGATCGCGCAGATGGGCCTGCAGAACTACCTGCAGCTCCAGTCGGAGCCGGCCGGCAGCTAGTCCTCGCCGAAGCGGCTCTCGACGAGCGCGCGCAGGGCCTCGACCGCGGCCTCGGCATCCTCGCCCTCGGCGCGGATGACGATCGCTTCGCCCATGGCGGCCCCCAGCATGAGGAGGCCCATGATCGAGGTGCCGAGCACCTCCTGGCCGTCCTTCGCGACATGGACGGTCGCACCGAACTGGCTTGCGAGCCTGACGAACCGGGCGCTTGCCCGGGCATGGAGCCCGCGCCGGTTGCGGATGACGACCTCGACCGGCCCTGCGGCGCTCAAGCTCAGGCAGCCTCCCCGAGGAGGCGGCTTGCCACCGAGATGTATTTGCGGCCCGCCTCCTGGGCGAGATCGGCCGCCTCGGACACGCCCTTCGTCTTCCGCACGCTCGCGAGCTTGATGAGCATGGGGAGGTTGACGCCGGCGATCACTTCCAGCCGGTCGCGGCCGAGCAGCGAAATGGCGAGATTTGAGGGCGTGCCGCCGAAGGTATCGGTAAGCAGGATGACGCCCTCGCCGCTGTCGACCTCGGCCGCCGCCGCCGCGATCTCGGCGCGCTTGGCCTCCATGTCGTCGGAGGCGTCGATCGTGATTGCCCGGCACTGCGGCTGGGCGCCCACGATATGCTCGAGCGCGGCGAGGAACTCCGCGCCGATCCGGCCGTGGGTCACCAGAACGAGACCGATCATCCCATGCCCTTCCCTGCCGCCGGAGCGGGCGCCACCTCGGTCGCACTGAGCCCGCGGTCGCGGTGCACCACCAGGTTGGGCCAGCCCGACCGGCCGAGCGCCTCTCCGACCAACTCCGCCACGGCGACCGAGCGATGCCGCCCGCCGGTGCAGCCGAACGCGATGGTCAGGTAGGCGCGTCCCTCGCGCCTGTAGCCGGGAAGCAGCTCCGAAAGCAAAGCCATCAGGCGTTCGAAGGCCGGCGCGAAGAGCGGGTCGGCGCGGACATGGGCGACAACCGCCGGGTCGAGACCGTCCAAGGGCCGGAGCTCCGGATCCCAGTGCGGGTTCTTCAGGAACCGCATGTCGAAGACGAGGTCGGCGTCGCGCGGGAGCCCTCGGGAATAGCCGAAGCTCGTGATGGTGAGGGTGAGAGGACCGGGCGCATCCGAGACCAGTCGCTCGCGGACCAGCCGGCGCAAGTCGTGCGGGCTCGAGTCCGACGTATCCAGCACCAGGTCGGCGGCCAGCCGCAGCGGCGCCAGCACCTCGCGCTCGCGGGCAATGCCGTCGGCAACCGGCCGGTCGGGCGCCAGCGGGTGCGGCCGCCGCGTCTCGCCGAAGCGGCGGACGAGCTCGGCATCCGCGCAGTCGAGGAAAAGAAGCCGGATCGGCCGGCCGCCCGCCGCCTGCTCGGCAATCCGGGCAAGGAGCGCCTCGGGCGCGAAGGCGCGCGTGCGGCTGTCGACGCCGACGGCCACCGGGTGCGGGTCCTCGACGGCGAGGAGGGCGGGCAGGAGCGAGAGGGGGAGGTTGTCGACCGCCTCGTAGCCCGCGTCCTCCAGTGCCCTGAGCGCCGTGGACTTGCCGGCCCCCGAAAGCCCCGTCACGACCACGTGCGGCGCGCCGGCAAGCGCCATCCGCCCGGGCCCCCGCCCGTCCTCCTGCTGCGGGTCATCGGGGGTCACGGGCCGGTCCATGCCTGTCCATGTCGGTTGCGCGTGCAAGCGCGGCAAGGGCCTTGGCCGGAGCCGAGGCCTCGAACGGCCGGAAGCCGAGCACCGGCAAGGAAGCAGGGCCGAACGCCAGGCGGGGCCATTCGGCCGGTGGCGGCGGCAGCCGCTCAGGCTCCCGGTCGAGGTCGAGCGCAAGCCTGAGCGCCGCCGGCGCCCGCCAGGGCAGCCGCAGGATGCCCACCCCGCGCAGCTCGAGGAGACCGGCAAGGCGCGGGGGCGGCGCCGCCTCGATCCCGCCGTCGCCATGGACCCGAAGCTCCACCCGGTCGTCGGCCACCAGCATGGCGCCCTGCTCAACCAGGCGAAAGGCGAGGTCCGACTTGCCCGCCCCCGGCCGCCCCAGGAGGAGGAGGCCGCCCGCGGGCAGGAGGACGGCGGTTGCGTGCAGATCGAGCCGGGTCACGCCGCAACGCCAAGGCCGGACGCGGCAGCGCGCGCGCCCTTTCCGGGCGGCCCGGCAGCGGCGCGGGACGCGTGCGGCAGCTCGACGACGAAGCAGGCGCCGCGACGCCCGTCGGGGCGTGCGGTCACGAACAGCCGGCCGTCGAACGCCTCGACGATCGAGCGCGCGATCGAGAGCCCGAGCCCGCTGTGCGTCCCGTAGGATTCGCCCTCGGGCCGCTCGGTGTAGAATCGCTCGAAGATGGTCTCGGCATAGCGCGGATCGACCCCCGGCCCCTCGTCCTCGACCGACAGGCGCACGCGCCCGGCGCTGCAGGCCAGCGTGATCCGGACCGTCCCGCCCTCGGGGGAGAAGCTGGCGGCATTGTCGAGAAGGTTCGCGAGCACCTGCTCCAGCCTCCCGCGCTCGGCCATGGCCAGCGCCTCCCCTTCCAGCGGCGCGTCGACGACAAGGCGCAGCCGACCCGACCAGGGCGGTACGAGCATGAGCGCCCGCGCCATGTCGCGCACGAAGACCCCGAGATCGACCAGGGCCGGCTCGATCCGGGTCAGCTCCGCGTCGAGCCGCGAGGCGGCCGAGATGTCGAGGATGAGCCGGTCGATCCGCTCGACATCGGCGGCGATGAGGGCGAAAAGCCGGTCGCGATCCTCGCTGCGCCTGACCGAGCCCAGGGCCTCGACCGCGCTTCTGAGACTCGCGAGCGGGTTCTTGAGCTCGTGGGCGACATCGGCCGCGAAGCTCTCGGTCGCATCGATTCGCTGGCGCAGCGCCGCCGTCATGTCGGCGAGCGCCCGGGCCAGGCGGCCGATCTCGTCGCGGCGCCCGGGGTAGCGCGGGATCTCGACGTCCCGGTCGCGGCCGCGACGGACCCGGCTTGCGGCCAGCGCCAGCTCGCCGAGCGGGCGCACGATGGTGCGGGCGAGATAGACGGAGAGGAGCAGGCTCGCGGCCAGCAGCGCGAGGAACAGCTTGAACGTCTGCTCCCGCTCCTGCCGGACCTGCTCGACGAGGTCGCCCGCATTGGCCATGAGCAGGATCGCGCCGGACGCCGAGGGGATCTCCGCTTGCGGCGACCGCTGCGGCACGGCGGCGAACAGCACGACCGCGCCGTCGGCCGTCCGCCGGGCCGAGGACTGCGGCTCGCCGGAGCGCGCGGCCGCGCGCGCCTCCGGCCAGCTTTCGAGCCTGTCGACGGCCGGCTCCTCCCACAGCGGCAGCCGGGCGCCGAAGCTTGCGATCTCGATGAAGCGGTCGAGCGTGCGCGCGCTCTGGCGGCGAAAGCCGGCCGTGGTGGGGTCCTCGAGCACGAACCGCGGCATGGCCGGGTCGCGCCAGTTGTCGGCGAGAAGCGCGCCGTCGGGTCCGTAGAGGCGCACGCGCGTGCCGCGCGGAAGCGCGAGCCGCGCGATCCGCTCCGCCTCCCGCCCCGGCTCGCCGGCAAGCAGGTGGGCGATAATCTGCCCCTGCGCCACCATCTCGGCCTGCCGGGTGGCGAGCAGCCGCTCGCGGTAGCTGTCGAGGTAGAAGACGCCGATGGCGAAGCCGACGAGCGCTACGAGGTTGACGAGGAGGATCCGGAGCGCGAGCGACCGGCGCCCCGAGGCACCCCCCGCCTTCGGCCCCGGCGGAGCGGGGGGCGCATCGGCTCGCTCACGCATCCTGGTCGAACCGGTAGCCGACGCCGTAGAGGGTCTCGATCGCCGCGAAACCCGGGTCCACCGCCCGGAACTTCTTCCTGAGGCGCTTGATGTGGCTGTCGATCGTGCGGTCGTCGACATAGGTCTCGTCCGGGTAGGCGACCGCAATGAGCGCCTCGCGCGACTTCACGAAGCCGGGGCGCTGGGCGAGCGCATCGAGAATCAGAAACTCGGTGACAGTGAGCGCAATCTCGTGACCGTCCCACGTCACCCGGTGCCGCGCGGCCTCCATGGTCAGCCGCCCGCGCACCATCGGCGCCGGCGTCTCGGCCGCCGCACCGGCCGGGTGCGCGCGCTGCTGCG
Source organism: Thermaurantiacus tibetensis (assembly GCF_015354055.1). Classification (GTDB taxonomy): domain Bacteria; phylum Pseudomonadota; class Alphaproteobacteria; order Sphingomonadales; family Sphingomonadaceae; genus Thermaurantiacus; species Thermaurantiacus tibetensis. The sequence goes on along the minus strand of NZ_JACHTM010000001.1, from coordinate 349,603 downwards.
TGCGGCGCAGCACGGCGCGGATGCGCTCGACGAGGAGCCGGTGGGAGAAGGGCTTGCCGATGTAGTCGTCGGCGCCCATGGCAAGGCCGAGCGCCTCGTCGATCTCGGTGTCCTTCGAGGTGAGGAAGATCACCGGCAGCGCAGAGCGCTCGCGCAGCCGGCGCAGCAGCTCGGTTCCGTCCATGCGCGGCATCTTGATGTCGACGACGGCAAGGTCGGGCGGGTTGTCGAGGAGCGAGCGCAGCGCCGTCTCGCCGTCGGCATAGACGCGGGTGGTGAAGCCTTCGGCCTGGAGCGCGAGGCTGACCGAGGCGAGGATGTGGCGATCGTCGTCGACGAGGGCGATGACAGGAAGGGCGTCCTCGCTTGGATTCCTCATGGCAGGACGGTCGAGCCATGAATGGCGCACATGGCTGTCTGCTCCCGAATTGACGAGGAATCCGCACGGACTCCCGCGCCGGACCCTTGCAACCCCTCGGCAAAGCCCGCAAGAGGCGCGGGGGCGTGCCCAGGAAGGGTGGGCACGCCTGTTCGCGCTATCGGGCGTGGTGGCGAAAGGGCTGACGTGATGGGAGCAGGCGTGACGGATCGGCTTGGCCTTGGCGTCGCCACGCGGGCGACGGTGCACCGGAACATGATCGTCGCGCCGCTGCTCGAGCACGCCGTCCGGCGGGGCGAGGGGCTGTTCTCGAAGGACGGCGCCTTCGTCGTCGAGACCGGGCGCCACACCGGCCGCTCGGCGGCAGACAAGTTCATCGTGCGCGACGCGGAGACGGCCGAGACGGTCTGGTGGGGCAAGACCAACCGGCCGATGGACCCTGAGCATTTTGCAGCACTCAAGGCCGACTTCCTGGCCGCGCTGGCGGAGAAGGACACGCTCTTCGTCCAGGACCTGTTCGGCGGCTCGCAGCCCGAGCACCGCGTGAACGTCAGGGTCATCACCGAGCTCGCGTGGCACTCGGCCTTCATTCGCACCCTTCTCGTGAGGCCCAAGCCGGGCGAACTCGACGGCTACGTCCCCGAGTACACCATCATCGACCTCCCTTCCTTCATCGCCGACCCGGCTCGGCACGGCTGCCGCTCCGAGACCGTGATTGCCGTCAGCTATTCCGAGAAGCTCGTCCTCATCGGCGGCACCCGCTACGCGGGCGAGATGAAGAAGTCGGTGTTCGGGATCCTGAACTACCTGTTGCCGGCGCGCGGGGTCATGCCGATGCACTGCTCGGCGAACATCGGCAAGGCCGGCGACACGGCGATCTTCTTCGGCCTCTCCGGCACCGGCAAGACCACGCTCTCCGCAGACTCCAGCCGGACGCTCATCGGCGACGACGAACACGGCTGGTCCGACACGGCGGTCTTCAACTTCGAGGGCGGCTGCTACGCCAAGATGATCCGTCTGTCGCCCGAGGCCGAGCCCGAGATCTACGCCACCACCAGGCGGTTCGGCACCATCCTCGAGAACGTGGTGATCGACCCCGAGACGCGCGAGATCGACCTCAACGACAATCGCCTCGCCGAGAACAGCCGCGGCAGCTACCCGCTCGAGTTCATCCCGAACGCCAGCCCCGACAACATGGGCCCGCCGCCGCGCAACATCATCATGCTGACGGCAGATGCCTTCGGCATCTTCCCGCCGATCGCCATGCTCACCCCCGATCAGGCCATGTACCACTTCCTCTCGGGCTACACGGCGCGCGTGGCCGGCACCGAGATCGGGGTGACCGAGCCCGAGGCCACCTTCTCCACCTGTTTCGGCGCGCCCTTCATGCCGCGCCACCCGGCCGTCTACGGCAATCTCCTGAAGGAGCGGATCGCCAGGGGCCAGGTGGACTGCTGGCTGGTCAACACGGGCTGGACCGGCGGCGGCGCCGGCACCGGCGGCACCGGCAGCCGCATGCCCATCCGCGTCACCCGCGCGCTGCTCAACGCCGCGCTCGACGGCAGCCTCAAGTCCGCCGAGTTCCGCCGCGACCCCTATTTCGGCTTCCTGGTGCCGATGGCGGTGCCGGGCGTCGACAGCCGGATCCTCGACCCTCGCGCGACCTGGCCGGACCCAGCCGCCTATGATGCGACCGCGCGGCGGCTGGTGCAGATGTTCGTCAGCAACTTCGCCCAGTTCGAGGACCATGTCGAACCGGGCGTCCGCGAGGCCGCTCCACGCGCAGCCTGAGCGGACCACTTCAGGAGGGAAGCCGCCGGCACGCGGGTCACTTTCCCCTCCCCGGCCAGGAACGGTCCCGTCTCGCCCGGGCCGTCCGGCCCTTGTTGGTCAATTTTATGGGATGGCCCGCCCCTCCGGCCGGCTCCGAGTTATGGTGCCGGTGTGTTTGGGAGGAAGGAGCGGACCTATGACTATCGTGACCCTTGGCATCGATCTGGGCAAGAACCTGAACAGCGTTGTGGGGCTGGACGCTGAGGGGCGGGTCGTTCTGCGCCGGCGCGTCAGGCGGTCGACGCTTGCGGAACTCGCCGGCAGTCTTGCACCTTGCACCGTCGCCATGGAGGCGTGCTGCGGTGCCCATCATGTCGGTCGTCTCTTTGCCGCGAAAGGGCATGATGTCCGACTGATGTCTCCCGAATATGTCCGGCCTTACGTCCGTGCGCAAAAGAACGACGACAACGATGCGGCGGGGATCGCCGAGGCCGCGACGCGGCCGACCATGCGCTTCGTGGAGTTGAAGAGCCAGGACCGGCTCGACCTGCAGACCCTGCACCGGTCACGCTCTCGCCTTGTGGCGGCGCGCAAGTCGCTCGTGAACCAGCTCCGGGCGATCCTGCTCGAGCGTGGGCATACGTTCCGGCAGGGACGCAAGGTCCTTGAGCGGGAACTCGATCCATTCCTTGCCGGGCCGCCTTCGGAGCTTTCGACCCGCATCGTGACGCTCATCGCGGACATGCGCGCCGAGTGGCGATCCCTCGATGAGCGGATTGATGCCTTGAACGACGACCTGGCCGCGCATGTGCGCGCCGACGATGCGGCGAGCCGGCTGACCTCGATACCCGGCATCGGCGTCCTTGGCGCAACCGCGCTGGTTGCGGCCGTTGGAGACGGCGAAGCGTTCGGTCGGGCGCGCGATGTGCCAGCCTGGCTTGGCCTCGTGCCGAAGCAGATGACCACCGGCGGCAAGCCGCGACTTCTCGGCATCACCAAGCGCGGGAACATCTACCTGCGCATGCTGCTGATCCATGGGGCGCGTGCGGCGCTGCCGAGCCTCTCCAAACAGGCGACGCCCTTGGGCGATTGGCTTCGAGGTCTTCTATCGCGGGCGCACCGCAATGTCGTCATCGTGGCGCTGGCGGCCAAACTCGCCCGTATCGCCTGGGCGAGCCTGCGGCGCGGCGTCGGCTTCGAACGTGGATGGGGACAGGCCATGGCGGTCTGAAACGAAGGGATCGACTGCGGCGGATTGAGAACGAAAGCCGCTGTTCGACGAGGTTGGCGGAAGGAGGCTGATGGCCGGAAGGGTCGAACACCCGCGTCCCTGGAAGCCTGGTTCAAAAAACGGCGCATCGACGCCGAGCCTTTTATGCGGACCAGGACGCGCGGATCTCCATCATGGCGAGGACAAACGCGCCACTACGCCGGATACGTTTGTGCACGACCGAAAAAAGCCTGATGCAACCGACTTGCCAACGGGGCGGGCCATACGTTTTTGACAGATCGGCGACCGCATCCCAGCCTAACCTGCTGATGTTTCAGTATCGAGAGACTGGCGTGGTTTTTGCAGGAAGTGGGAAGGGGGGTGTTCTCAGGTACGAAGCCTGTGCCTCCCCGTGAAGGAGGAGGAACAGGACCAGAAACGTTGTGAGCTTCGCGATCGTCGCCGCGGTCGCGCTCGCGGCGCCGGCGGCCGCCGACCCCGTCGTGTCAGGATTCAACAAGCAGGGCGGGTTGCCGGCCTGCGCCGACTGCTTCTCGGGGGCCATCGCGCCCGGGTTCGACACGAACGTCTTCGGCACCACCCGCAATGTTCGCTTCGTGTCGAACAACGGCTACGCCACCTTCGAAGCGGGCCTAGGATCGTTCACGCCGACCGGCCTCGGCGCAGGCTACGTCGGCCGGCCGATCATCGCGCCTGTCTTTGCCGACGCGGACACGCGGGGCGGTCCCGGGTCCGTGACCTTCGGCACCGGCACCTTCGCCGGCTGGCCGGCCTGGGGCGCCAGCTGGCTCGACACCGGCTACGTCAGCGTGCGGGGGTGAAAAGCGGAACAGCTTCCAGCTGATCCTGACCGACCGCTCCGACGTCGGCGCAGGCGACTTCGACATCGATTTCAACTAGCGCCAGATCCAGTGGGAGACGGGGAGCGCATCCGGCGGCGTGAACGGGCTTGGCGGCACCTCGGCCGCCGTCGGTTTCAACGCGGCCGTTGGCGGCGCGCCCGGCACCTTCTTCGAGCTCCCGGGATCGCTCATGCCGGGCACCTTCCTCGACACCGGGACAGCGCCGCTCATCACCACCACCAACATCGGCATGCCCGGCCGGCTCCTGTTCCAGGTGCGCAACGGCAGGGTCGTCGTGCCGCCGCCCGGAGGCGTCATCCCCGAGCCGGCGACCTGGGCTCTGCTGATTGCCGGCTTCGGTCTCGTGGGCGCGTTCGCCCGCCGGCGCCGCCTCGTGAGCGCCTGAGCCACGGCCCGGGGGCCAGGCTTCCGGGCCGGGCGCGGCACACCGCCGCGCCCGGTCTTCGCTTGCCAGCGACGCGGCTTGCAGGCGGATGTGCGGGGCGTCACGCTGCCGCCATGCGATTCGCCGGCGAGCATGCGGGACAGGTCCGTTGACCCGGGGGCGACGCTCAAACGACTGGGGGTTCCCGCGCTGGCGGAGCTACGAGGGCGCAACAGGCGCGCCCAAGGCGCTGCGGCGCTGTGACCGCGACGGCTGCGACCGGCCCGGCACCTGCCCCGCGCCCAAGGCGCCGGACCGGCCGGAGCGCTGGTGGTTCTGCGAGGTGCATGCGGCCGAGTACAACCGCGGCTGGAACTACTTCGCGGCGCTCGACGCCGCCGGAGCCGAGGCTGCCGAGGCCGAGGCCGCGCGCGCGGCCGGCAGCTACCGGCGCGCGGCCCACTGGGCCTGGAGCGAGGGCGACGGCACGCGCAGCCGGGCGGAGATGGATGCGCTTCGCGTGCTCGAGCTTCCGCCGGATGCGGACGAGGAGACCGTCAAGGCGGCGTTCCGGCGGCTGGCCAAGATCCACCACCCGGATCTCAACCCCGGCGATCCCGAGGCCGAGGCACGGTTTCGGGCGGCGCAGGCGGCTTATGCCGTCCTGACCGAGGCGGTGGCGGCGCGACGCAGGGGCTGAGCACGACCGTGTCACTTCTTGGTTAATGGCGACGAGCTTAACCAGCTTTTATCTTGCAGAATCGCAACCCCCTGGTAGAACCACGTCAGGTTCCCACAAGGGTCGGGAGCTGAACAGTGGGAGATATTTCATGAAGCTCTCTTCGGTGCTCGTGGCCGCAGTCGCCTTCTCGGTGGCGCTTCCGGCCTCTGCCACGGTGACGCTCAACGTCACCAAGGGCGGCTACTTCAACAACGCAACCGTCACGGTTGCCGGCCCCGGGCCGGGCAACGGCAACCAGATTGCTGCGAACTTCCGCCTCCAGGGCACCTGGGGCGGGGCCTTCTCGGGCAGCTTCGACCTGCTCGCCTTCTGCGTTGACCTCGCGCACACCATCGGCCTTGGCAACAACACTCTGGCAACGCTGAGCCCCTCGCTCAACTACCAGATCGGCACACTGACGACCGCGCCGGGCGGCGGTGCGCTCACGCCATCGCAGATCCAGCAGATGCAAGGGCTCGCCTCGCTTGGCTTCCAGCTCATCAAGACCGGCGCGCCGAACCTGTCGCTGGAGATCCCGGCGATCCAGAGCGCCATCTGGTCGATCGAGTATGGCAAGACGATCACGTCCAGCAATCCGCTCATCAATACCAAGATCGCCAACTACATCGCGATCGCCCCGACGCTGACCGGCAAGGCGACCTACATCTTCTCGACCGACAGCCCGGTTCGCCAGGGGCTCTTCATCTCCTACGTGCCTGAGCCCGGCACCTGGGCGATGCTCATCGCCGGCTTCGGCCTGCTCGGCGTCGCAGCGCGGCGCCGGCGTGCGGAAGTGGCCCGCGCCGCCGCCTGAGGCGCGATTGCCAAGGGAAGGAGTGGCGGCTAACGGCCACGCGCCGTGACCGTCATCGCCGTCACCCTTCTCTCCCCGGTCATCCTCTTCTTCGTCCTCGGAGCGCTCGCCGCCTTCGCGCGCTCCGACCTCGAGATCCCCGACCAGGTCGCCAAGGGGATGTCGCTCTATCTCATGGCCTCGATCGGCCTCAAAGGCGGCATCGAAGTCTCGGCCGCCGGGTTCGACCCCCAGATGCTGACCGCCGGCCTCGCTGGCACCGCCCTCAGCTTCGGGCTTCCCTTCATCGGCTTCGCCCTGTTGCGCAGCATCGGCCAGCTCTCGGCCCTCGATGCCGGCGCGGTCGCCGCCCACTACGGATCGGTCTCGGTCGTCACCTTCGTCACCGGAGCGGCCGTCCTCGACGCGAACGGCGACCGGGCGGCCGGCTGGATGGTCGCCGTCCTCGCCCTCATGGAAACGCCGGCCATCATCGCCGGGCTCATGCTCGCCCGGGGCTCGCTCGCCGGCCTCGGCCGCACGCGCAACATCGAAGGCTTCGGTGACCACAGCATCTGGCGCGAGGTGCTCCTGAACGGGCCGGTGGTGCTGCTCGTCGGCGCCTTCCTCATCGGCATCATCGCCGGCAAGGACGGCTACGCACCCGTCTCGCTCTTCTTCACCGACATGTTCCGTGGCGTGCTTTGCCTCTTCCTCCTCTCGATGGGCCTGCTCGCCGCACGCCGTCTGCGCGAGGCGCGCAACCTCACGTCGCGCCTCGCCGCGCTTGCCATCCTGCTCCCGCTCCTCAACGCCGGAATCGGCCTCGGCGTGGCCGCCGCCATCGGGCTTTCCGGGGGCACCGCTGCAGCCTTCATCATCCTCTGCGCGTCGGCCTCCTACATCGCCGCGCCGGCAGCCATGAGCCTCGCATTGCCGAAGGCCGACGCCGGCCTCTACCTTGCGATGAGCCTTGCCATCACCTTCCCGTTCAACATCATCGTCGGCATCCCGCTCTACATGCGGATGGCAGCACTCCTCGGCTGATGCCGGAGTTCCGCGCGCTCATCGAGGGCTTCCGCCGCTTCCGCTCCGGGCAGTGGCGGGAGCAGCGCCTGCGCTATGACGCGCTCGCGCTCGGCCAGGCGCCCAAGGTGATGGTGATCGCCTGCTCCGACAGCCGGGTAGACCCGACGCGCGTGTTCGACACCGCGCCGGGCCAGATGTTCGTGGTGCGCAACATCGCCAACCTCGTGCCGCCGGCTTCCGCAATCCAGGGCCAGTCGAGCGTCGCCGCCGCCCTCGAATATGCCGTCGAGGTGCTGAAGGTGGACTATGTCGTGGTCTTCGGCCACGCCCGCTGCGGTGGAATCGCGGCCGCCCTCCAGCCGCTTCCCGAGAACCGCTACATCGCCTCCTGGGTCGAGCTCATTGCGCCTGCGCGCGAGAAGGTGCTGGCTGCAGCGGCCATCGCGCCCGACATCGACTGCCAGGCCGCGCTCGAGCAGGCCAATGTGCGGCTCGGTCTAGCCAACCTCCGCACCTACCCCTTCGTTGCAGCTGCCGAGCGCGAGGGTCGGCTGAAGCTCGCCGGCGCCCTTTTCGACATCGCCAACGGCGAACTCCGGATCCTCGACGCCGCAACCGACCGGTTCGAGCCGGTGCCAGTCGCCCTCGCCGCCGAGACGTAGCCCCGCGTCCGGCCGCCGAGGCGCGGCGCGGGGCCAGGCCGTCAGAGCTCCCGCTGCATGAGGACCACGTCGAGCCGGCGCCCGAACTTCTCCCCCACCCCTTCGAGAAGCCCCGCCTGCCGGAACCCGAGCCCGCGATGGAGCGCGATGGAGGCTGCGTTGCCGCTATCGCCGATGACGGCGAGCAGGGTGCGGAAGCCCGCCGCAGCCGCCGCCGGCAGGAGCGCCTCGAGAAGCGCGCGGCCGTGGCCACGGCCGGTCTCGCCCTCGGCCACGTAGATGCTCGTCTCGCCGGTTCGCGCGTAGGCGGCACGGTCGCGGAACTGGCTGACGTAGGCATAACCGAGGAGCTTTCCATCCGGCTGCTCGAGGAGAAGCCAGGGCCAGCCGCGGGCCAGCACGTGCGCGATGCGCGCGGCCATCTCGCGCGCCTCGGGCGGGTCGATCTCGAAGGTGCCGGTGCCGCGCAGCACGTGCGGCGCGTAGAGCGCAGCGCACGCAGCTCCGTCGGCGATGGTCGCAGGCCTGAGACTAGAGGTGGAGGACACGGCCCTCGGCGTCGAGCACCGCCTCGTGCATCATCTCGGAAAGGGTCGGGTGGGGGAAGATGGTGGCGGCGAGCGTCTCGTGGGTCGCCTCGCACTGGCGGGCGATGGCGAAGCCCTGGATGAGCTCGGTCACCTCGGCACCCGCCATGTGGGCGCCAAGAAGCGCCCCCGTCTCGGCATCGAACACGGTCTTGACCAGCCCCTCGGGCTCGCCGAGGGCAATGGCCTTGCCATTGCCGATGGCCTGGAAGCGCCCCACGCGCACCGCATAGCCCGCTTCCCTCGCCTGCGCCTCGGTCAGCCCCACCGAGGCGACCTGCGGCCGCGAATAGGTGCAGCCCGGAATGTTGCTCCTGTCCATCGGGTGGGCATGGGCGTGGCCGGCGATGGCCTCGGCCGCCACCACGCCCTCATGGCTCGCCTTGTGGGCGAGCCAGGGCGGCCCCGTCACGTCGCCGATCGCCCAGAGACCGGCAACGCTGGTGCGGCCGAAAGAGTCGGTTGCGATGTGGCCGCGGTCCATCGCGACGCCAAGCGCCTCGAGCCCGAGGCCTTCCGTGTTGGGCACGATGCCAATCGCGATGATGGCGTGGCTGAAGCGTTCCGCCCGTCCGCCGATGGTGGCCGTCACCCCCTCGGCATCCGCCACAAGGGCCTCGACGCTCGCCGAGGTGAGAAGGCGCAGGCCCCGCTTGCCGAACGCCTTCGCCATGAAGGCGGAGATCTCCTCGTCCTCGACGGGAAGGATCCGGTCCATCATCTCGACGACCGTCACCTGCGCGCCGAGGTCGGCGTAGAAGCTCGCGAACTCGATGCCGATGGCGCCCGAACCGATGACCAGAAGCCGGGTCGGCATGGCCGGCGGCACCATGGCGTGGCGATAGGTCCAGATGCGCACGCCATCCGCCTTGAGGTGCGGCAGTTCGCGGGCACGCGCGCCGGTTGCCACAATGACGTTCGCCGCCTCCAGGCGCCGCTCGCCCACCTTGACGCTGGTCGGCCCGGCAAGCGCCGCCTCGCCTTCCACCACCGTCACCCGGTTCTTCTTCATCAGGTGGGCGACGCCGGCGTTGAGCTGGGCGGCCACCCGGCGCGACCGCTGGGTCACCGCCACAAGGTCGAACCCGACTCCCTCGGCCGAAAGCCCGTAGCTTGCCGCATGGTCAAGGTAGTGCTTGATCTCGGCCGAGCGAAGCAGCGCCTTGGTTGGAATGCAGCCCCAGTTGAGGCAGATGCCCCCCAGCCGCTCGCGCTCGACGATGGCGACCTTCTGGCCGAGCTGCGCGGCGCGGATGGCGGCGACATAGCCCCCCGGACCCGAGCCGATGATGACAAGATCGAAGCGGTCGCTCACGCCAGCATCCCGAGCGGCGCCTCGACGAGCCCGCGGAAGGCGGCCAGCAGCTCGGCGCCGACCGCCCCGTCGATCGCGCGGTGGTCGAAGCTGCCCGTGACCGTCATGACGGTCGCAACCGTAAGCGCGTCGCCCTCGACCCAGGGCCGCTTCTCGCCCGCCCCGACTGCCAGGATGAGCCCCTCCGGCGGGTTGATGATGGCCGCGAACTCACGGATGCCATACATGCCGAGGTTGGAGAGCGAGGCGGTACCGCCCGTGTACTCCTCGGGCTTCAGCTTGCCCTCCCGCGCGCGGGCGGCCAGGTCCTTCATCTCGGCGGCGATGGCGGACAGCCGCTTTCCCCCGGCGTCGCGGACGACGGGGGTCAGGAGCCCGCCGGGCACCGCCACGGCCACCGAGACATCGGCGCGGGCGAACTTCCGCAGGCTGTCGCCGGCAAAGCTCACGTTCGCATCGGGCACCGCCTCGAGCGCGAGGCCGAGCGCCTTCACCAGCATGTCGTTCACCGAGATCTTCACCCCGCGCGGCGCAAGCGCGGCGTTGAGCTCGGTGCGCAGCGCGAGCAGCGCATCCAGCCGACAGTCGACCGAAAGATAGAAGTGGGGAATGCTGCTCTTCGCCTCGGCGAGCCGCCGGGCGATGGTCTTCCGCATGCCCGAGAGCCGGACCGTCTCGAACGGCGGGGCCGCCTCGGGAAGCGGCACGGGAGCGGCGGGAGCGGGGGCGGGCGCCGCCGCCTCGGCCGGGGGGCTCGGCAGCACGCCCGGCTGCGGGGCGCGGCCGGCCGCGGCCTCGACGTCGGCGCGGACGATCCGGCCGCCCGGCCCGGTGCCGGAGACGGCCGCGAGATCGACTCCGAGCTTCGCTGCCACGCGGCGGGCGAGCGGCGAGGCTTTCACCCGCCCCGCGGCAGGACCCGGGGCTGGCACCGAAGCCGGAGAGGGGGGCGGCGGAGTGACCTGCGGGGCTGCTGGCGGTGCGGGGGTCGGCGCGGCTGGCGCAACCGGAGCGGGCCTTTCGGCCGGCTCGCCGTCGCCCTTGAGGCGGGCGATGACGGCGTTCACCTTCACCCCCTCCGTCCCCTCGGGCACGAGCAGCTCCAGCACTTCGCCCTCGTCCACCGCCTCCATCTCCATCGTCGCCTTGTCGGTCTCGATCTCGGCGATGACGTCTCCGGGCCGCACGCGGTCGCCGGGCTTCACCAGCCACCGCGCGAGCGTGCCCGCCTCCATGGTGGGCGAGAGCGCCGGCATGGTGATGTCGATCGGCACGGGCGGCTCCTCAGTCGGGCAGGAAGATCTCGTCGATGTCGAAGCCCGGGATGCCCTCGTCGACGAGCCGGTTGAGGGGGATCCACTCGGTCGCCTCGGCAATCAGCCCCTTCGAGACCACCGTCCTGCCGGCCAGTTCCCAGGCGAGCAGCAGCGTGCGCGTGCCGATGGCGGCGAGCTTCCTGAGCAGCGGCACGAAATCGGCATCGGGCGAGACCAGCACCGCCCAGTCGAGCCGGCGGTGGATGGCGGTGTCGAACGCCTCGAGCGAGAGCGCGACATCCACCCCCTTCTCGCGCGGCCGGTCCTGGCTCATGTCCACCCGCAGATGGTGGGCGCGGATGCCGTTGGCCGCGAGCACCTGGTCGAACATGCGTTCGCCGCGCAGCGTGTCCTCGACGAAGCCGGGGTTGCCGTCGCGCGCGGCCTTGTCGTCGAGGTCGGAGAGGGCAAAGCGGCCGCGAAAATAGTGCGCCTCGACGATGCGGCAGGCCTTCACGTCGGTCTTCTCGATCCGCGCGACGCACCAGGCGAGAAAGCGGTGCAGCCCGCCGAGATCGACCCGCCGGCCCACCTCGTGACTGTAGCGATAGTGGTTGGTGATCTGCTGGAAATAGCTGCCGTCGTAGAACACGCCGATCCGGACGAGGCCGCGGTCGCTCACCGGAAGAGGCTCCGCGCGGCCGCCACCACCTGCTCCGCCTGCACGAGCGCGGCCTTCTCGAGATTGGCGGCGTAGGGGAGCGGAACGTCGGCGTCCGTCACCCGGAGCACGGGGGCGTCGAGCTCGTCGAAGCCCTTCTCCATGGCCACCGCGATCACCTCGGAGGCAATCGAGCAGCGCGGCCAGCCCTCCTCCACCACCACCATGCGGTGGGTGCGCGAAAGGCTCTCGAGGATTGCCGCCTCGTCGAGCGGGCGAAGCGTGCGCAGGTCGAGCACCTCGGCCGAGATGCCCTCCCCGGCAAGCGTCTCAGCGGCGGCGAGCGCCACCTCCACCCCGATCGAGTAGGAAACGAGCGTGAGGTCGGTGCCCTCGCGGTGCCGGCGGGCACGGCCGATGGGCACGAGGTGCTCGCCCTCCGGGACCTCGAAGCTGCGGCCGTAGAGGAGCTCGTTTTCGAGAAACACGACCGGGTCAGGCGAGCGGATCGCGGCCTTGAGCAGGCCCTTGGCGTCAGCGGCGTCGTAAGGGGCGATGACCACGAGGCCAGGGACGCTCGCGTACCAGGGGGCGAAGTTCTGGCTGTGCTGGGCAGCCACGCGCGCGGCCGCCCCGTTCGGCCCGCGGAAGACGATGGGGCAGGCCATCTGTCCGCCCGACATGTAGCGGGTCTTGGCGGCCGAGTTCACGATGTGGTCGATCGCCTGCATCGCGAAGTTCATCGTCATGAACTCGACGATGGGGCGAAGCCCTCCCATCGCCGCGCCAACCCCGAGCCCGGCGAAGCCATATTCGGTGATGGGCGTGTCGACGACCCGGCGGTCGCCGAACTCGTCGAGGAGCCCCTGTGTCACCTTGTAGGCGCCCTGGTAGTGGCCGACTTCCTCGCCCATCACGAAGACGCGGCGGTCGGCGCGCATCTCCTCGGCCATGGCGTCGCGCAGCGCCTCGCGCACGGTCTGCCGGCGGGTCGCAGCCTTGGCCGGTGCCGGCGGCGGCGGGGCCACGACCCGGGCCGGAGCAGGGGCGGGAGCGGGGGTCGGCGCGGGCGCGGGGGTCGGCGCGGGCGCGGCTGCCCAGGCCGCGGGCGGGGGCGGGGCGGGAGCCTCGCCGTCGGCGGCAAGCACCGCGATCACGGTGCCCACCTTCACGCCCTCGGCACCCTCGGGCACGGCCAGCGCAACCACGGTGCCGCCCTCGTCGGCCTCGAGCTCCATCGTCGCCTTGTCGGTCTCGATCTCGGCAATCACCTGCCCCGGCTTCACCACGTCACCCGGCTTCACCAGCCAGCGGGCAAGCGTGCCCTCCTCCATCGTGGGCGACATGGCGGGAAGGCGAATGTCCATCAGCCCTCGCCCGCCAGCACGTCGGTGAAGAGCTCGGCGAGCTCGGGCTCGGGTGCCTGCTCGGCGAAGTCGGCCGCTTCGGTCACCTCGGCGCGCACCTCCCGCTCGATGCCCTTGAGGTCGGCCTCGGTCGCGAAGCCAAGCGCGACGATCTCCTTCGCCGCCCGGTCGATCGGGTCCTGCTGCTCGCGCACCGCCGAGACCTCGTCGCGGGTGCGGTACTTGGCAGGATCCGACATGGAGTGGCCGCGATAGCGGTAGGTCTTCATCTCGAGAAGGATGGGCCCCCGGGTGCGGGCCCACTCGACGGCAAGCGTGGCGGCGCCGCGCACGGCGAGCACGTCCATGCCATCCACCTGCAGCCCCTCGATCCGGAAGCTCTCGCCGCGGCGGTAGAGCTGGTCCTCGGCCGACGCCCGGTTGACCGAGGTGCCCATGGCATACTGGTTGTTCTCGATCACGAACACGACCGGCAGCTTCCACAGCTCGGCCATGTTGAAGGCCTCGTAGACCTGGCCCTGGTTGGCCGCGCCATCGCCGAAGTAGGTGAGGCAGACGCCCCCCTCCTCGCCAAGCAGGTCCTCCCTGTACTTGTGCGCGAAGGCGAGGCCGGCGCCGAGCGGGACCTGGGCGCCGACGATGCCGTGGCCACCGTAGAAGCCGTGCGCCACCGAGAACATGTGCATCGAGCCGCCCTTGCCCTTCGAGATGCCGGCGGCACGGCCCGTGAGCTCGGCCATCACCGCCTTCGCCGGGATCCCGCAGGCGAGCATGTGGCCGTGGTCCCGGTAGCCGGTAATGACGGAGTCCCGCCCGGGCGAGATGGCCGCCTGGAGGCCGGTCACCACCGCCTCCTGGCCGATGTAGAGGTGGCAGAAGCCGCCGATGAGCCCCATGCCGTAGAGCTGGCCGGCCTTCTCCTCGAACCGGCGGATGAGGAGCATCATGCGGTAGAAGGCGAGATATTCCTCTGCCGTCGGCGCGTGGCGGGCCAGCTCCGGCAGGGGGTCGAACCTGCCTGGCACCGCCGGCGTGGCGCGTTGCGGGCCGCCCGCGGCCCGGCCCTTCGGCGCTTTCTCCAAGGCCCGCTCCTTGCTGGTCTCAAGCGCTTCTAGCCGCTCCTCCCCGCGTTTCAACCGCCGGGCGATGGCTCTCCCACCCCGCCCGCGCCGCCGTCCGCGGGGGCGGGCGGCAGCGGGACGACGAGCTCGTCGGGCCGAACGACGCCAAGGTGCCGCCGCACGAGCTCATCGGCCAGATCCGGGTCCGCGCCACTGGGGTCAAGGAGGGCAATCCGGCCCGCGAGCGCGTCCCGCTCCGCCTCGAGCCGGGCCTGCTCGGCCTCGAGCCTCGCCCGCTCCGCGCGAAGACCCTCCAGCGCCAGGACGCCAGACGGGCCGGTGAAGGCATGGGCGAGGAAATAGCTGCCGACGGCCAGGCAGAGGACGGGGACGAGCGCGCGACGCGCAAGCCTGCCGATGACCGTGCCGTCCATGACGGTTCCGAATCAGACGAAACGCCCGGCGTCAAGTGGGAGGGCGCGCCCCGGATTCGGCTTCCAGCCAGATTGGCGCTTGCATTCATCTGAATTCTCTGAAAGCCTCCGGCAGTTGCGCTCGGGTGAACCGGGCTGCAACGGGGTGCAAACGGGGGCGTTCCGGCCGTGGCAGGTCGCAGCCCCAAACAGTGAGGGGAACATCATGATGTCGTCCGTTCTTGTCCGCCACGGTCTTGCCGCGGGGCTCGCCGCCGCGGCCCTGTTCGCGGCACCAGCCAGCGCCGCGATCACGCCCGCCAAGGGCTTCGTGGCCGCGAACCTGCCGGCCGCGGAACCGGCCAGCACCGTCATCACCGTCACCAACTTCAACGTGGCGGGCATCTACAGCATGGAGCTGCTCGGGGATCCGCTGAACGAGGTCTACACCATCCTGCTCGCGCCGAACGCCAGCGTCATCGGCATCGGCTGGGACGTGACGCTCTTTGCCGACTCACCGAGCTGGCTTTCCGAAATGGTCGTCTCCTTCGGCGGCACCAGCTCGGTCTATGACGTCTTCCTGACGCCCGGCTTTCTCGACAACTTCCCCGGCCTCGAGACCTATTCGAGCGGCGGCATCGTCGATCTCGTCGGCCTCGGCCTCAACTTCAATGTCGATGCCGATGGCCTGCTGCGGCTCGAGTTCTTCGAGACCTTCAACGACTATTTCGCGGACTGGGACGGCATCTGGCAGTCCGGCTTCCTCTCGATCCAGTGGAGCGTGCCCGGCGGCGGCGGCGGCGTCATCCCCGAGCCCGGCACCTGGGCAATGATGATCGCCGGCTTCGGCCTCGTCGGCGCCATGGCCCGGCGCCGGCGCGAGACCGCAACCGCCTGACCGCGATCTCCCGGCCTGCGGGCGGCTCAGGCCGCCCGCAGCGCCTGCCGGCCGGCATAGCGCGCCACTGGCCCCAGCTCCTGCTCGATCCGGAGCAGCTGGTTGTACTTCGCCAGCCGGTCCGAGCGCGACAGCGATCCCGTCTTGATCTGCCCGCAGCCGGTCGCGACCGCGAGGTCGGCAATGGTGGCATCCTCGGTCTCGCCCGAGCGGTGGGACATGACCGCGCGATAGCTCGCCATGTGCGCCATCCGCACGGCCTCCAGCGTCTCCGAAAGCGTCCCGATCTGGTTCACCTTGACGAGGATCGCGTTCGCCACGCCCTTCGCGATCCCGTCCGCAAGCCGGGCCGGGTTGGTGACGAAGAGGTCGTCCCCCACCAGCTGCACCCGGCCGCCGAGCGCTTCGGTCAGGGCCTTCCAGCCGGCCCAGTCATCCTCGGCCATGCCATCCTCGATCGAGACGATGGGATAGTCGGCGACAAGCCCGGCGAGGAAGGCAGCCATGCTCTCGGGCGTCCGCGCCTCCCCGTCGCAGTGATAGGCGCCATCGCGGTGGAACTCGGTTGCCGCGCAGTCGAGCGCGAGCGCCACCTCCTCCCCGGCGCGGAATCCGGCTGCTGCGATTGCCTCCATGACGAGGTCGAGTGCCGCGCGCGCGCCAGCGACGGGCGGCGCGAAGCCGCCCTCGTCCCCCACCGCGGTCGAAAGCTGCCGGCCGTGGAGGATGGCCTTCAGCGCATGGAAGATCTCCGCACCCCAGCGCAGCCCTTCGGCGAAGCTCGGCGCGCCCACCGGCATCACCATGAATTCCTGGAAATCGAGCCCGTTGTTGGCATGCGCGCCGCCGTTGATGATGTTCATCATCGGCACCGGCAGGATCCGCGCCGACGTGCCGCCTACGTAGCGGTAGAGCGGCAGCCCGCGCGCTTCCGCTGCAGCCTTGGCGACCGCGAGGCTGACGCCGAGGATGGCGTTCGCGCCGAGCCGCGCCTTGTTGGGCGTGCCATCCAGCGCGACGAGCGCCGAGTCCACCTCCTCCTGGTCCTCGGCGTCGAGGCCGGTCACGGCGTCCGAGATCTCGCCGTGCACGGCCTCGACGGCCTTCCTCACCCCCTTGCCAAGGTAACGTCCCCTGTCGCCGTCGCGCCGCTCCACGGCTTCGTGGGCGCCGGTGGAGGCGCCCGAGGGCACGGCGGCGCGGCCCATGGAGCCATCCTCGAGATGGCAGTCAACCTCGATCGTGGGGTTGCCGCGACTGTCGAGGATCTCGCGTGCCACCAGGTCGACGATTGCCGTCATCCCGCCTCCCGTTCGGTTGGTCAGCCCCAGAGGGCGCGGTCGGGCGGGTGAACGTCGGAGCCCGAGAATGCAAGGGGGTGGGCGCGGTCCTCGGCGAGTAGCAGGGGGCCGTCCAGGTCGGCATGGGAGGCATGCATGGCGGCGAGGAAGGCCGGCGCGATGCCGAGCGAGGTCGAGAGCATGCAGCCCACCATCACGCCAAGCCCGCGCTGCTGCGCTGCGTGGATGAGCGCCAGCCCCTCGGTGAGCCCGCCGGCCTTGTCGAGCTTGACGTTGACCATGCGGTAGCGGCCGACGATGGCGTCGAGAGAGGCGCAGTCGTGGACGCTCTCGTCGGCGGCCAGCGGCACCGGGCTCCGCACATGGGCGAGCTCCGCATCCTGGCCGGCGGGCAGCGGCTGCTCGACGAGCTCGACCCCGAGCGCGTGAAGGCCATGGCAGAGCGCCTCGACGTCAAGACCTGCCCAGCTCTGGTTCGCATCCGCGATAAGCCGGGCGGCCGGCGCCGCCTGGCGCACGGCACGGACGCGGTCGAGATCCCCCTCGCCGCCGAGCTTCAGCTTCAGCAGCTCCCGCCCGGCAACGGCCCGGGCGGCCTCGGCCATGGCAGCCGGCTCGCCAAGGCTGATGGTGAAGGCCGTGAGAAGCGGCCGCGGCGGCGGCAGGCCGATGCGCTGCCAGACGGCCACGCCGCTCGCCTTGGCCTCGAGATCCCAGAGCGCGGCATCGAGCGCGTTGCGCGCAGCGCCAGGGCCCAGGAGGTCGAGGAGGTCGGCCCGGCCCGCGCCGGCCTCGACCTCGCCGCGCACCGCCTCGATCGCCGCGAGCGCTGAGGCGCAATCCTCGCCCCGATAGTCGATCGGCGTGCCCTCGCCGCGCCCGGCGTGCGGCCCGTCACGAAGCGTGACCGTCACCACGTCGACATGCGTCTTCGTGGCCCGGGCGATGACGAACGGCCGGCGCGTGGGGAAGCGTTCGACCTGGGCGAGGAGCTGGCGCACCCGGGCGGCCTAGCCGCTGGCCGCGGATGCCGCTAGGGTGCCGCCCATGCCGGACGAGGGATGGCTCGCGCGCGTCCGCAGGCGCCTTGCCCGCGATGCGCACCTCCTGTGGCTTGCCGCGCGCGATCCGCGCACGCCGGTTGCAGCGAAGCTTCTCGGCGGACTCGCGGCCGCCTATGCGCTTTCGCCTGTGGACCTCATTCCCGACGTGGTGCCCGTGCTGGGCCTTCTTGACGACCTCGTCATCGTCCCCCTCGGGCTCGGGCTTGCGCTCCGGCTCGTGCCAAGGCCGCTTGCAGCGGAGTTCCGCGCCGCGGCGGATGCGGCAGCGGCAAGGCCCGTCAGCCGGGCCGGCGCCTGGATCGTCGGCGGCCTGTGGCTCGGGGGCCTCGTCATCCTGCAGCTCGTTCTGCTGCGCTACTGGTAGGAGCCGCCGATGCCCGAGGAACAGATCGAGCTCGACCCGGTGGTGGTGGTGGCGCGCATCACCACGCTCGAGATGCTGGTCCGGCAGATGATGGTGGTGCAGCTGCGCATGCTGGCCGAACGCGGCCACATCGAGCTCACCCCTGCCTATGTGCAGAGCCTGGCCAACGCCTATTCGGAGAAGGTGGACGAGTCGACCATCATCGACTCGAACTCGGCAGACGTGAACTACGCGTTCAAGGCCAACGTGCTGCACCAGCTGGAGCGATTCTTCGACGAGATCGCCGCGCACATCCGCGCCCACCCGTGAGACCTGGCGCTTGCACGCGCGTGCCCGCGCCGCTAGGCGGTGACCTCCGCAGCGGGCGGCCCGATGGCGGAGTGGTGACGCAGCGGACTGCAAATCCGTATACGCCGGTTCGATTCCGGCTCGGGCCTCCACCGCGGCGCAGGTGGGGCGCGGAGCCTCCGCCGGCCTGAAAGCGGAACGCCTCCGACCCCGGCCCGGGCAGCCGCGTCAGGGGCACCAGTGGAGATCGATTGCCTGATCGGCCTCGGCGAGGAACCGGCCGGCCGGAAAGCGCGAGCCGGCGCCGTCGGCGATCGCCTCCTCAAGCATCTTCCGCTCTGCATGACCCACGGCCGAGACGATGAGCGCCCGCGCCGAATGGAGCGCGGAAGCCGAAAGGCATGCGCCCTGCGGGCCATGAACCACCGGGTGCGGAGACGTCAGCGCCTCGCGCAGGCCGGCGCCGGGCGCGATCCCGCCAATGTCCCCCCGCGGCGAGACCGCAAGCCATGCGAGGTCGAGGGGCAGCGCCGGCGGGCTCGCTGCATCGAGCAACAACGCGGTCGCTCCGGCGCGGGCTGCAAGCCTTGTCGTCTCGGCCACGAAGGTGCCGTGCGTGGGCACGAGCGTCACCCGATCCCACGGGGCATGTTCCTGGAAGAGGGCGGCGAGCAGCGGCACGGCACCCTCCCCCGGCGGCAGGGCAAGGAGCGCCCGCCCATGCCCCTCGACCGCCTGGCCGACGAGGAACGCCACATCTCCGGCAATCTCGCCGGCCATGGCGACAGGATCAGGATGCTCCCACCACTCGATGTCGTCCGCGGTTGCCATCGCCCCTCCCGCCCCGCGGTGCCTCCCGGTCCGGCCCGACCGGCGGCTTGGCACCCGCGCAGGGCGGCGCTACTAGGCCGCCGGCGTGCGTGCAAGCGCGCCCCGAACGAAGGATGAACCTTGGCATCCGTTGCAGCCGAGCCCCTGGCGCGCGCCCGTCTCGCCATGATCGAAAGCCAGCTCATGCCGTGCGGGATCGTCGATCACCGGCTGGTGGAGGCGTTCCGCAGGGTGCCGCGCGAGGCCTTTGTCACCTCGGGGCGCCAGTCCATGGCCTATGCGGAGACCGTCCAGCCCATGGGTGCAGGGCGCTGGATGCCAACCCCGCTCGCAACCGCACGCCTGCTCGCTGCGGCAGACGTGCCCGAGGGGGCTTCCGTGCTGCTGGTCGGCGCCGGCACCGGCTACACGGCGGCGCTCTTGGCCGAGCTTGGCGCGCGCGTCGTCGCGCTCGAGTCCGAGCCGACGCTGGCAGCCCGCGCGCGGTCCCTCCTTGGCGCCTGGCCAAACGTCTCGGTGGCGGAGGGCCCTCTTCCCCAGGGCTGGCCGGAGGCCGCGCCCTATGACCGGGTGCTGTTCGACGGCGCCGTCGAGCATGTGCCCGACGCGATCGCGGGCCAGCTCGCGCCGGCAGGTCGGGTGGCGGCAATCCTCGCCGGGCAGGACGGAGTCCACCGAGTGGCCCGGGGGGTGGCGGTGCGGCCCGAGGCCTCGGACCCCGAGGGCGCACGGCCCTATATCTCGTGGGACTATGTTGCCGAATGTCCGGCGCCCATCCTCCCGGGCTTCACCCTCCCCCGGACATTCCGCTTCTGAAAGGTCGTGATGCGCTTCCTCCCCCTCGCCCTTGCCAGCCTTGCCGCCGCGCACACGCCGGTCCACGCCGAGACGCTCGCCGACGCGATCGCCGCCGCCTACGCGACCAACCCGGAGCTTGCCGCGGCACGGGCCTCGCTGCGCCAGGTGGACGAGGCGCTCCCCATTGCGCGCGTGGGCATGCGGCCGCGCGTCGATGGCACGATCAACTTCTCGCAGGATCTCGACGACCAGCTGAACGACTTCGGCCGGTCGACGACCGCCGGCGTCCGGATCACCCAGCCGGTCTGGGCCGGCGGCCGTGTACAGGCGGAAATCCGCGCGGCCGACGCGCGGGTCGCGGCGGCCCGGCAGCGCCTCGCGGCGCTCGAGAACCGCATCATCGCCGATACGGTGGCCGCCTATGCCGATGTGCTCGCCACGCGCGCCGAGGTGGAGCTCAACCGGAACCAGGTGCGCGTGCTGAGCGAGCAGCTCCGCGCTTCGTCAGACCGGTTCGAGGTTGGCGACCTCACCCGGACCGACGTGGCGCAGAGCCAGGCAAGGCTTGAGAATGCGCGGGCGGCGCTCGCCGCCGCCGAGGGCGAGGCGCAGCGCGCCGAGCAGGCCTACCGCCGCCTCGTGGGCCAGCTCCCCGGCACGCTCGCGCCGCTCCCCGAGCTTCCGGAGATGCCGAAAACCGCAGAGGCTGCGCGGGAGACGGCGCTCGACCGCAACCCCGATCTCCTTGCCGCCCGTTTCGACGAAGCGGCCGGCGAAGCGAGCGTCACCGCGGCGCGGCGCGAGCGGTTCGGCCAGGCCTCCGTCACCTCGACCATCGCCTACCAGGCGATCAACGGCGGGCCGCTTGCCCCCTTCCAGGTCGATGGCCTCACCGGCCGCATCGGCGTCACCATGTCGATCCCGCTCATGACCTCGGGCCTCATCTCGGCCCGGACGCGGCAGGCCGAGGCCGCGCAGAGCCAGGCCCTCGAGACGATCGAGGCGACGACGCGCGCGGTCGTGGAGGGCGCGACCAACGCCTTCGTGGTGCTGAGCGTGGCCGAATCCGTGATCCGCTCGGCCCGGGTGGCGATTGACGCCAACGCGCTCGCCGCAGAGGGGGTCAGGCAGGAGAATCTGGTGGGCAGCCGCGACATCATCGAGGTGCTGAACGCCGAGCAGGAACTGCTCAACGCGCGGGTGGCGCTGGTCCGCGCCGAGCGCGACCGCTATGTCGCCGGCTACCGCCTGCTGCAGGTGACCGGGCAGGCCAAGCTCGTGGCACCCGGGCTCGACGGCCCCGCCTATGATCCGGCGGCGAACTTCCGGCGCGTCGACCGCAGCTGGCGCGAGTTCCGCGCCGACCCCGACCCGCGGCGCGACCGCGCCCGCAACCGGCCCCCGGGTGCACCCGAGCCGGAACCGCTGCCGCCACCTCCGCCCGGCATCCGGAGCGCAAGATGACGGCGGGAGGCGGCAAGGGGGGCGGCCAGGGGCTCGACCCCAACCTCGCCGCCATCCTCGAGTCGATCCGCGCGAGCGTCTCCGGCGCGGCGCCCGCACCTGGCACGGAGGCCGCCGAAGACGCTCCAGCCCAGCCGGTCGCGCCGCCGCTCCCCGCTCAGCCCGCGCCCCGGCCGCTGCGCGCCAACCTGCCCCCCTCGGACAAGACGGTCGAGGAGTTCCTCGCCGACCTCATCCGCCCGCAGGTCGAGGCCTGGCTGGCCGCCCACCTGCCCGAGATCGTCCAGAAGCTCGCCGCGGACGAGATCCGCCGGCTGACGGGCGGCAAGTGAACGCCCTTCCGGCCCTGCCGCCGCAGCTCGTCGCCGTGCTGCTGCTGACGGGCTCCAACATCATCATGAACATCGCCTGGTACGGCCACCTCCGCTTCGCTTCGGCGCCGCTCGCCCTCGTGGTGGTCGCCGCCTGGGGCCTCGCCTTCTTCGAATATGCGCTCCAGGTGCCGGCCAACCGCATCGGCCACCAGGTCTTCACCGCGCCGCAGCTGAAGGGCATCCAGGAAACACTCTCGATCACCACCTTCTTCCTTGTCTCCACGCTCTGGCTCGGGGAGGGCATCAGCCTGCGGCAGCTCGCCGGCTTCGCGCTCATGGTGGTGGCCGCCGTCCTCATCGTGGGCAAAGGCTCCTAGCCTGCTTCCGCGCTCGGTGCGCAGCCGCTAGGGCGCTGCCGCAATGCTCGAGAAGACGTTCGACCCCGGCCCGATCGAGGCCCGCTGGTATGCCCACTGGGAGCGGACAGGCGCTTTCCGTCCGGCCCGCCCCGAAGCCCGCCCGTTCACCATCGTGCTGCCGCCGCCCAACGTCACCGGCACGCTCCACATCGGCCACGCCCTCAACCAGACGCTCCAGGACATCCTCGTCCGCTGGAAGCGGATGCAGGGCCATGATGCGCGCTGGGTGGTCGGCACCGACCACGCCGGGATCGCGACGCAGATGGTCGTCGAGCGCACGCTCGCCGGCCAAGGCCTCAGCCGCGAAGGGCTCGGGCGCGAGGCGTTCCTTGCCCGCGTCTGGGCGTGGAAGGCGGAGTCGGGCGGGGCCATCACCCGGCAGATGCGGCGGCTGGGAGCCAGCTGCGACTGGGCGAACGAACGCTTCACCATGGACGAGGCCTATGCCCGGGCCGTCACCCGCGTGTTCGTGCAGCTCCACGCCGAGGGCCTCCTCTACCGCGACAAGCGGCTGGTGAACTGGGATCCGCAGTTCCAGTCCGCCATTTCCGACCTGGAGGTCGAGAACCGCGAGGTGAACGGCCACTTCTGGCACCTGCGCTATCCGCTCGCCGATGGCTCCGGTCACCTCGTCGTTGCCACCACTCGGCCCGAGACCATGCTGGGTGACACCGCAGTCGCCGTCCACCCCGAGGACGACCGCTTCCGCCACCTCGTCGGACGGCGCGTCGCCCACCCGCTGACCGGCCGGCAGCTCCCGGTCATCGCGGACGACTGGGCCGATCCCGAGCTCGGCACCGGTGCCGTCAAGATCACGCCCGCCCACGACTTCAACGACTGGGCCGTCTACGAGCGCCACCGCGAGATCGGCTGGATCAACATCCTGAACCCCGACGGCACGCTGAACGATTCCGTTCCCGAGCCCTACCGCGGGCTCGACCGGTTCGAGGCGCGGCGGCGGGTGGTCGCCGACCTGGAAGCGCTCGGCCTCCTCGAGCGGGTGGAGGAGAAGCGCGTGCAGGTGCCGCACGGCGACCGCTCGGGTGCCGTCATCGAACCCTTCCTCACCGACCAGTGGTTCGTGGACGCGAGCAGGCTTGCGAAGGCCGCGCGCGAGGCCGTGGCCACGGGGCGGACCCGCTTCGTGCCGGCAAGCTGGGAGAAGACCTACTTCCAGTGGCTCGACTCCATCCAGCCCTGGTGCGTCTCGCGCCAGCTCTGGTGGGGCCACCGCATCCCGGCCTGGTACACGCCCGACGGCACGGTGATCGTGGCCGAGAGCGAGGCCGAGGCGCAGGCGAAGGCCGGGCCGGGCGTTCCGCTCCGGCAGGACGAGGACGTGCTCGACACCTGGTTCTCCTCGGCGCTGTGGCCATTCGCGACACTCGGCTGGCCGGAGGCCACCCCCGATCTTGCCCGCCACTATCCCGGCGACGTGCTGGTGACCGCCTTCGACATCATCTTCTTCTGGGTGGCCCGCATGATGATGCAGGGCCTGCACTTCACCGGCGACGTCCCGTTCCGCACCGTCTACTGCCATGGCCTGGTGCGCGACGCCGCGGGCGCCAAGATGTCGAAGTCGAAGGGCAACGCCATCGACCCCCTCGTCCTCGTCGACCGCTACGGGGCCGATGCCGTGCGCTTCACCCTGGCCGCGCTCGAGAGCCAGGGCCGGGACGTGAAGCTCGACGAGAAGCGGGTGGAAGGCTACCGCAACTTCGCGACCAAGCTGTGGAACGCGGTGCGGTTCGCCCAAGCCCAGGGCATCGGCGCGGGCAGCGAGGCGCCGCCGGCGGCCGCCCACCCGGTCAACCGCTGGATCCTCGGCGAGGCCGCCGCCATGGTCCGCGCGGTCACCGCAAGCCTCGAGGCCTTCCGCTTCGACCAGGCCGCCGACGCCCTCTACCACTTCACCTGGAGCCGCTTCTGCGACTGGTACCTCGAGCTCGCGAAGCCCCTGCTCGCCGATGGCAGCGCCGCGGCGGCCGAGACGCGGGCGACCGCGGGCTTCGTGCTCGACCAGCTTCTGAAGGCGCTCCACCCCTTCATGCCCTTCCTGACCGAGGAGCTCTGGCACGCGCAAGGGCAGCGGCACACCGATCTCATCCTCGCCCCCTGGCCCGCGTTCGCCGTCGCGCCGTCGGATGCGGCCGACGAGATCACCTGGCTCATCGAGCTCGTCTCGGCGATCCGCTCGGCGCGGACCGAGCTCAACGTGCCCCCTGCCGCCCGGCTGCCGCTCCACGCGCCGCCTGCAATCGAAGCGCGCCTTGCCCGCCATCTGCCGGCGCTCGAGCGGCTGGCGCGGGTCTCGGCGCTCGCCTTCGCGCCGCCGGCGGGGCCCGGCATCGCCCAGCTCGTCGTCGCCGGCGAGACCTACGCCCTGCCCCTTGGCGAGGTGATCGACCTGGCGGCCGAGCGGGCCCGCCTTGCCCGCGCGGCCGAAGCCGCCGAGCGCGAGGCAGAGGGGCTCGCCGGCCGGCTCGCGAACCCCGGCTTCCTCGCCCGCGCGAAGCCCGAGGCGGTCGAGAAGGCGCGGGCGGACCATGCCGCCCGCCTGGCCGAGGCGGAACGGCTGCGCGCCGCCCTCGCCCGGCTCGGCTGAGCTATTCGGCGGGCGCCGGAAGCGGCTGCGGCCGCGCCTCAGGGTGGCCGCGCACGATCAGGAGATACATGACCGGTGTCACCACCCGCGAGAGCAGGGTGGAAGAGACGAGCCCGCCGATGATGACCCAGGCGAGCGGCGCGTAGAGGGCAATGCCGGAAAGCGCGAGCGGCATGAGCCCGCCGATCGCCGTGACCGAGGTGAGCAGCACCGGCAGGAAGCGGACCTCCCCTGCTCGCTCCACCGCCTCGCGGAGCTCCACCCCCTGCGCGCGCAGCTGGGTGGTGAAGTCGACAAGGAGGATCGAGTTCTTGATCTCGATCCCGATGAGGGCGACGAAGCCGATGACGGCGGTGTAGGATAGCGAATTGCCGGTGAGGAACAGGGCGATGAGCCCGCCGAACATGCCAAGCGGAATGACGCCCGCCACCACCAGCGTCTCGCGGAACCGGCCGAACTCGATGACGAGCACGGCGAACACGCCGAAGACGGCAAGCAGCGCAAGCCCGTAGAGCCCGCCGAAGCTCTCGGCGGCGGCACGCGCCTCGCCGCCGGGCACGATCCGGTAGCCGGGCGGCAGCGCGATCCGGCCGAGCGCCTCGGCGATGGCGGCGTTGACCCGCGTGCTGAGCGCGCCCGGCTCGACATTGGCCGTGACGACCGCGCTCCGCTCCTTCCGGTAGCGGCTGATCGACGGCGGGCCGGAGGTGAGCTTCGGCGTGGCAACGGCGGTCAGCGGCACGGCGGCGCCGGCGAGCGTCGGCACCTGGACCTGCTGCAGGACATCCACGGCGTGGAGCGCGCCTGGCACCCCGCTTCCCGCACCCGGCACGCGGACCACCACATCGAAGCTGTCGCCCTCCTCGTCGCGGAAGCGGCCCGCCACTTCGCCCGCGAGCGCCAGCCGGGTCACGCGGCGCGCAGCGGCCGGCGCAACCCCAAGCAGCGCCGCCCGGTCGGAATCGAGCCCGAGGTCGAGGTCGAGCCGGTCGAAGCCGAAGGGGTTGCGCACGTCGCGCGCGCCAGGCGTCGCCCGGATGGCCTGCTCCACCTCGCGCGACAGGCGCTTAAGCACGTCGAGGTCTGGCCCGGTCACGAACCACTCGATGGGCGCATTGACGGGCGCGCCGTTCTGGAACGGGCGCACCGAGATCCGGGCGTCGGGATAGGCCTCGAACGCGGCGCGCAGCCGCGCAATAAGCGCCGGCCCCTCCTCCGGGTCCCAGCGCTCGAGCGTGGCGGCCACGACCCCGATCGACGCGCGCTGCTCGACCTCGCGGACGTTGTAGAAGATCTGCGGGTTGCCGCGGCCGGCGTTCAGCATCCGGTTGACGATGGCCGGCTCGGCCGCGAGCAGGCGGTCCACATGCTCGGCAGCGCGGAGCGTCTGCACCGTGTCCGCGCCCTCGGCCGCCTCGATCTCGACGAGGAAATAGGGCGCGTCCGCCGGCGGGAACAGGCTGGTGCCCAGCAGCGGCACGAGGCCGAAGGCGGCAAGGCAGAGCGCCATGGCGGCGGCGAGCGTGGTGCGGGGCCAGGCCAGCGCGCGGTGGAGGATGGGCCGGTAGAAACGGTGGATCCCGGCCTGCACCGCGCGGAGCACCGCATTGCCTTCCGGGTCGGAATCGCGGGCCAGAAGGCGCGAGGCAAGGAAGGGGATGATCGTGAGCGACACGAGGAGCGAGGCGGCAACGGTCGCGATGACGGCAACGGGAAGCCCGCGGGTGAACTTGCCGGCGCCTTCGGGCAGCGCGGTCAGCGGCAGGAAGGCGAAGATGAGCACCGCCGTCGCGCCGATCACGGCCACCGTGATCTGCTGGGTGCCGGCAAGCGCCGCTGCCGCCCGGCTGTAGCCCATGCGCAGGTGGCGGGCGATGTTCTCGACGACGACGATCGAGTCGTCGACCAGCAGGCCGAGCGCGACGATGAAGCCGGTGATGACGATCTGGTTCAGCGTGTAGCCGAGCAGCGAGACGACGAGCACGCCGATCGCCAGGCTGAGCGGAATCGAGACCATCACGATGAGCGAGGCGCGCGGGCCGAGCGGCAGCAGCGTGAGCAGCACGAGGAAGAGCGCGATCGAGAAGTCGCGCGCGAGGATCCCGAGCTTGGCGCGGACATCCTGGCTCTGGTCGAAGGCGCGCGCCAGCGCGACGTCGGGTGGCAACTGGCTCCGGTAGCGCCCGGCCGCCTCGGCCAGCCCGCGCTCGACGTCGAGCACGTTCACATTGTCCTTCTGGGTCGCCGTCACCCAGATGGCGCGCTCGCCGTTGAAGCGCGTCACGTGGGCACGCTCGTCGGCAGCCCAGGCCACCTCCGCCACGTCGCCCACGGTCACGGCCCGCCCGTCCTCGGCGCGGATCGGAACCGCAGCCACCTCGGCGAGCGAGCGGAAGGCGCCGCCCGCCTTCAGGTTGAACCGCTGCTCGCCGGAGCGGACGGCCCCGGGCGGGAGATCGGCGCCCGATGAGGCGAGCGCGTCGGTCACTGCCGTCACCGGGATGCCGAGCTCCCTGAGGCGGCCGAGATCGACCGTCACCCGGACTTCCGGGCGCGCCAGACCCCAGACGGTCGCGGTGCGCACGCCGGGCACCCGCTGGAAGGCCTCGCGCAGGTCCCGGCCAATCTTCTCGAGGCGGCGGTCCGAGGCGGTCCCGGAGACGAGCGCATACTGGGCGACGACGGCCTCGGTGGTGCGGAAGCGCCGGAACTCGAGGGAGCGGATCCCCGCCGGCAGGGAGGCGCGGATGGCGTTCACCTCGCGGACGGCCTCGTCATAGTTGCGGTCAGGGTCGCTGTCCCAGCCGAACTCGGCGTTGATGACCGCCTGCCCGTCGGTCGCGCGCGAGAGGATCTCGTCCACGTTGTCCAGCCCCGAGAGCACGTCCTCGATGGGCTTCACCACCGCCTGCTCCATGTCGGCGGCATCCGCGCCGGGCTGGATCACGACGATGGAGACCACCGGCACCTTGAAGTGCGGGTCAACCGAACGGGGGATGGCGAGGAAGGCCTGGATGCCGAGCGCAGCCAGCAGCGCGAAGGCAACGAGCGTCACCTGCCATCGCTCGATCGCGAAGGCCACGAGCCGGTTCATGCGCGCGGCCCGGCGGAAACCCTCACCCGCGCCCCCTCGGTCAGCCGGTCGACCCCGGTCAGGACGATGCGGTCGCCAGGCGCGAGGCCGGCCTCGATGACGACCCCGTCGGCCGTGACCGCGCCGACGCGGACGAGCGTCGCCCGGACAGTGCCGCTCGCCGGGTCGAGCCGCCAGACAAAGCCCTCCCCCGCACGGGCGGCGAAGAGCGCGGTCGCCGGCACGACGAGGGGCGCGCGCGCCGAGGCCGCAGCGGGCCGGGGGATCTCGACCTCGCCGAGCTGGCCCGAGCGCAGCGCCGGGTGATCGGGGAGCGACACCTCGATCCGGAAGGTGCCAGTCCGCGGGTCGGCCCGGCCGCCGATCTCGAGGATGCGGCCAGCCATCGCCGGCGCGACGCCGTCGGCAAACGTGATGCTGACCGGCGTGCCCACTGCCAGCCCCGCTGCCTCGGCGGGCGCGAGCGCCACCTGCATGACGAAGCCCGATCGGCGCTCGCCGAGCACGAGAACCGGTTCGCCCGCGGCCACCGTCTGGCCGGGCTCGGCCCGGCGGGCGAGGATGATGCCCTCGGCGGGTGCCACGATCGTCGCGTTGCGCCGCGCGAACCGCGCGCGCTCGAGGGCGGCCGCGGCCACCCCCTCCGCCGCCTCCGCGGCCTCGACCCGGGCGCGCGGCACCCACCCCTGGGCAAGCAGCGCCCGCATCCGCTCGCGCTCGGCGCGGGCGCGCGCGAGGTCGGCCCCGGCTGCTGCGACCTCGGCGTCGAGCGTCCGCGTGTCGAGCGCGGCGAGCAGCGTGCCGCGCGCCACCCGGTCGCCCTCGCGCGGGTCGAGCCGGGCAACCACGCCGGCCGTCCAGAAGGCCAGCGGAGTCTCGCGGCGGATGCGGACCGTTCCCGCCGCGCGCACCGGCTGCGGTGCGGCAGGAGCGCCAACCTCGAACAGGCGCACGCTCACACCCTCCGCGCCGGCGGCGGCGCGCGCGCCTTCGCCCGGTGCATGCGGGGCAGAGGCCTCGGGCTCGGCGCCACAGGCCGCGAGCGCCGCGAGCAGCAGGGCAAGGGCAGGGCGGGCAGCGGACAGGCCCCCTGCCCCGCCGCGTCGTGCCTCCACGCCCCGCGCCTTCCGTGCCGGCATCGGCACCTCCCGTCCGGATGCCGTTGCCTAGCGCGGTCGGGCGCGCGCTTCCAGCGGACTCTGAGTCAGCCTCAGTTCCTGCGGACGAAGCCTGGCTTCAACCAGAATCATCCAGAATCATTCGGCGATGGTCAGCGCCTCCAGCTCGACCGAAAGCGTCATCGTGCCGTCGGGGTGGATTTCTCCCTGCTTCTCGCCGATGGCGAAGTCGGCCAGGAAGTGGCCTGCAAGCGCAAAGTCCGCAGCGACGAGCAGCGCCTCTATGCGGTCCCAGGCCGCCTCCACCTTCTCGACCGGTCCGGCAAGCCTGAGAGCAAGGCTGTGGCGCACGCCGGTGAAGGTCAGGCTTGCCCACGGCTCGCTGTCGAAGCCGCGGATCGCGAAGAAGGGCTGGGCGCCTTCCTCGCGGCCCCACCGGTCGAACCACTGGTCCTCGCCGATCGCGCCACGGATGGCGGCGATGAGCGCACGCTGCGGTGCAGACGAAACGCCCCCCACGGCCTCACCTCCCCCTCGGGCCGAACCGCAGGGGGCCGCCCGCGCCGCCTCGACGCGGCGGGTGCGTCCGCGCCCCGGGCCTGATGGGCCGCGAGCACCCGCGTCATGTGCGCCCGCAGACGGCGTTCCATCCGCTCGCCGGGCTGGCGACCCCGCCGCAGGTCATGCACGATTCGGGGGTCCGATACGGCATCCCGCCCGAATCGCGACGGCGGCAGACGGGTCAGCTTCAGGCAGGCCTCGATCTGGCTCAGCAACGACATGGCGCGTGCACTCCCTTTGTCGACCCCATGCCGTTTCGGGCTGGCCCCGCGACCAGGGCCCTCCGCGCCATCCCGAATCGATAGGAAGACTTTGATAGGCTATTTCCTACTAGTCTAGGGGGAAAATGATGGTAGACAGGGGTTCGCGCGGATCAGGAGAGGAGGTCCCGGCGATTGACGGGAGACGAGGTTCGCCGGCGCCTGGACGAGCTGATCCGCGCGAGGGGCACGGACTATCTGGCCGTCTCCCGCCTGCTCGGCCGCAATCCGGCCTATATCCAGCAGTTCATCAAGCGCGGCGTTCCGCGCGCGCTGGGCGAGCGCGACCGCCGTCTGCTCGCCCAGTATTTCGGCGTGAGCGAGGAAGAGCTGGGTGGTCCGCCCGGCGGCCCTGCCCCCGATGTCGGCGCGAACGAGGCGCGCAACCGGCGCGTTCTGCTCTCGGCGGCCGCGGAAGCGAGAGGAAGCGGCGAGGACGAGGCCGCGGCGTTGCGCGACTATGTCCTCATTCCCTATCTGGCCCCACGCCGGCAAAAGGACTCTCCTATAGGAAGTGCCGCGCTCGCGTTCGAAACAGGGTTCGCCCGCCAGATCGGCTCGGGCCGGCTCGGCGCGCTTTCGGCACTCCGGGTCGAAGGGGATGCGATGAGCCCGAGCCTGCTGCCTGGCGACCAGCTCCTCGTCGACACGGATGACGTAGCCCCCTTGCGCGACGGCATCTACGCCTTCGCGTGCGACGGCGGGTTCAGCATCCGCCGGGTCACGGTCCACCCCGTCACGCGGCGTCTCTCGCTGCTCGCCGACAACCCGGCCTATGCAAGCTACCCGGATTGCGACGCGGCGTCGCTCAAGGTGCTGGGGCGGATCGTCTGGATCGGCCGGAAGCTCCCGTGAGCCGCGCACGCCGCGCGGTCGGCGACCCCGCCTGTCTTGCCGTCACCCCCGCGCGCGGAGCGCGACCGCAAGGAGAGCTCCGGAGCCAAGGCCGATCACGGCGCCCGCCGAAGGCTCCCCAAGCGCAATGCCCGCCGCCACGCCGAGGAGAAGGCCGACGAGAAGCAGCACCCCATAGCCCCGATCCACCCGCTTCGCTTCCTCCGTGCCGTTCCACGCGGCTCCCGCCGCCTGGCGCTCTTCGGCACGAACCCTCCGAGGATCGCGCCGGGGGTGGGGCGATCGACGGGACTCGAACCCGCAACCCCTGGTACCACAAACCAGTGCTCTAACCGATTGAGCTACGATCGCCACGGCCGCTGCCGGCAGCTCTGGCCCTGGCACCCCATGCGCCAGCGGCCCGAGGGCGTCAAGGCACGGCCGACCCGCCGGCCGCTCCGCGTCCGTCAGAGCCGGATGAGCATCTTCCCCATGTTGGCACCGGTAAACAGGCCGAGGAAGGCCGAAGGCGCGCTGGCAAGGCCGTCGACGATGGTCTCCTGCCAGCGGATCGAGCCGTCGGCGAGGCGGGCGACCATCTCGGCGCGGAAGGCCTCGGCCAGATGCTGGAACTGGGTCACGATGAAGCCCTGCATCTTGAGAGACTTGCCGATCAGCAGGATGAGGTTGCGCGGCCCCGGCGGAGGCTCGGTCGCGTTGTAGGCTGCAATCATGCCGCACTCGACGAAGCGGGCGAAGGGATTGGCGAGGTCGAGCGCCACCTCGAGGTGCTCGCCGCCGACATTGTCGAAGTAGATGTCGATCCCGCGCGGGGCCGCTGCCTTCACCGCCTCGCGCAGGCTGCCGCAGCTGCGGTAGTTGATGGCAGCATCGACGCCGGCTTCGCGCAGCCAGGCGCACTTCGCGTCGCTTCCGGCAGTGGCCACCACGTGGCAGCCGCGCGTCTTGCCGAGCTGGGCAACGAGGGAGCCGACGGCCCCCGCGCCGCCCGAAACGAAGAGCGTCTCGCCGGGCCTCGGCTGGCCGATCTCGAGAAGGCCGGCCCAGGCGGTCAGCCCCGGCATGCCGAGGACGCCGAGAAACGCCTGCGGAGGCACGCCGGGCGGCACCTCGAGCCGGGTCAGGGAGCGGGCGGGTGCCGTGAAGGCCTCGCGCCAGCCCCACATGGACTGCACCATGTCCCCGGGAGCGAAGGCCGGGTCGCCGCTGTCGACGACCTCGCCGATGGCGCCCCCCTCGAGCGCACGACCGAGCGCGAACGGCGGGATGTAGCTGGCGCGGTCCACCATGCGCCCGCGCATGTAGGGGTCAACCGAGAGGAAGCGATTGCGCACCCGCACCTCGCCCGGCCCGGGCGCCGGCACCTCCACCTCCGCGAGCTCGAAGTCTTCCTCCACCGGCAGGCCCTGCGGCCGGCGCCGCAGCCGGATCTCGCGTGCGCGCATCGTCTCCTCCCCTCTCACCCCGATAGGCACGGCCGCAGGAAAGGCAAGCGTGCCGCTCAGTGCGACGCCGCCGCCGGCCGCAACGCCCGCACGCCGAAAAGGACGCCGACAATCGCAAGCCCCAGCGCAAGCCCGAGGAGACCCGAGAGCGCGGCCCCAGCCAGCCATTCGACCGCTCCGGCAAGCGCGCCGGCGGCTTCTCCAGCGGCATGGGCGAGCCCATGGACCAGGTGCGGAAGCACAACCAGCACGCCGGTCGCTTCGAGCCCGTGGAGGATGATCCCGCCGCCCACCCAGGCCATGGCAGCGATGCCGAGGACGGAGAGAAGACCGAGAAGCGCGGGCATTCCACGCACGAGGAGCTGCCCGGCCCCGGCGCCGAGGGGGTGGCCGGTCGCCGCAAGCCGCAGGCCAACATCGTCCATCTTCACGAGCAGCGCGACGAAGCCGTAGACGCCGGCCGTGACGGCAAGGCTCACGACGGCGAGGCTGGCCGCCTTGGTGGCCAGCGAGACCTGCTCGAGCGTGCCAAGCGCGATCGCGAGGATTTCGGCCGACAGGATGAGGTCGGTGCGGACTGCGCCTGCCACCATCGCGTTCTCCTGCGCGGCGCGGTCGACCGCGGTCGGCCGCGAGACTTCCCCCTCATGATGGCCGAGCCCCAGCTTCTCGAGCATCTTCTCGGCGGCCTCGAAGCAGAGATAGGCGCCGCCCAGCATGAGAAGCGGAGCCAGCGCCCACGGCAGCACGGCCGCCAGGAGCAGGAAGCCGGGCATGAGGAAGAGGAGCTTGTTCCTGAGCGAGCCCTTCGCGATCCGCCAGATGAGGGGGAGCTCGCGCTCGGGTGCAAACCCCGAGACGTAGCGCGGCGTGACGGCGGCATCGTCGACGACCACGCCGGCGGCCTTGCCGGTCGCGCGGGCGGCCGCGGCTGCCACGTCGTCGACCGAGGCCGCCGCCATCCGGGCGATCATGGCGACATCATCGAGGAGGGCGAGGAGGCCCGAGGCCATCAGGCCGCCTCGCGGGCGAGCATGGCATCGATCGCAGCGTTGGCCAGCCGGTCGGCGCGCTCGTTGAGCGGGTGGCCCGCATGGCCCCGCACCCACACCCAGCGAACGCAGTGCGGGGCGGCCGTCGCGGCGAGCGCCTGCCAGAGATCGGCGTTCCTGACCGGCTTGCGGTCGGCCGTCTTCCAGCCGTTGCGCTGCCAGCCCTGGAGCCAGCGGGTCATGCCGTCGACGAGGTAGCGGCTGTCGGTCTCGAGCAGGACCTCGGCCGGGCGCGTGAGCGCCCGCAGCGCCTCGAGCGCCGCCGTCAGTTCCATGCGGTTGTTGGTGGTGAGCCGCTCGGCGCCGCTCAGCTCGCGCTCCACCTCCCCCGCGCGCAGGATGGCTGCCCAGCCGCCCGGACCCGGATTGCCCCGGCAGGCGCCATCCGTCGCGATGAGCACGCGCGGGCGCGGTGGCGGGGCGCTCGGTTCAGCCATTTGCAAGGACGTGAGCGAGCCGCCGCGCGAAGGCGAGCGGGTCCTTCCGTGCCACGAGCGGGCCGGGGTCAACCTCGAACCAGTCGAGCGCACGGGTGAGAAGGAAGCGGAGCGCCGCGAGTGCCGAAAGCGCCGGCAGCGCCTGCGCCTCCGCCGGCGCAAGCGGCCGCATGCGTGCATAGCCCTCAACCAGCGCCCGATCGCGGTCGGGGAGGAAGCGGGCGCCATCTGCCGAGAAGCTCCAGGCGACGCGCAGCACGGCGAGATCATAGGCGAGCCGGTCGGCGCAGGCGAAGTAGAAATCGATGAGACCGGAGACCCGCTCGCCGAGGAAGAGCACGTTGTCAGGGAAGAGATCGGCGTGCACGATGCCGACCGGAAGGTCAGGGGGCACGCCGGCCTCCACGGCGGAAAGCGCCTCCTGCACGGTCGCGCCAAGACCGGCGTCCAGCGAATCGAGCCGTGCCCCAAGCGCGGCCGCCGCCTCGCGGGCGAAGCCGAGCCCGAGGCGGTTCGGCCGCGTCGGCGGATAGCCTTCGGCGGCAAGGTGGAGCCGGGCAAGCGCCTCGCCCGCGGCCCGGCACTGGGCGACGGTCGGCTCGGTCACCGAGACTCCGGGCAGGAACTCGACGAGGGCTGCGCACCTGCCGGCCAGGCGATGGAGCACCCGTCCCTCCCGGTCGGGCACGGGGCGCGGCACGGGGAGGCCCCGCGCGGCGAGATGCCCCATGAGCCCGAGGAACCACGGGAGGTCGGCCGGATCGATCCGCCGCTCGTAGAGCGTCAGGATGAAGCGGCCGCCCGTGGTCTCGACGAGGAAGTTGGAGTTGGAGACGCCCTCGGCAATGCCCTTGGCCACGACAAGCCTTCCGACGTCGAAGCCCGAGAGGAAGGCCGCGAGCGTCTCGGCCGGAACCTCGGTGTAGACGGCCACCCGGCGCGCCCTTGGACCGGGCGCTCAGGCGGCGAGTTCGCGCGGCAGCTTGAAGGTGACTTCCTCGACCGCGGTCGTCACTTCCTCGATCTCGAGATCGAAGCGCGCCCGCATCGCCTCGAGCACCTCCTGGACGAGGATCTCCGGCGCCGAGGCGCCGGCGGTCAGGCCGACGGTGCGGACGCCGTCGAACCAGCCCCAGTCGATCGCGCCCGCGGTCTGGATGAGGTAGGCGCGGGCGCCCTCGCGCTCGGCCACCTCGCGCAGCCGCTGCGAGTTCGAGCTGTATTCCGCACCGATCACCAGCATGAGGTCGCAGTCGGCGGCGATGGCCTTGACCGCCGCCTGGCGGTTGGAGGTGGCGTAGCAGATGTCCTCGCCGCGGGGTCCCACGATGTCGGGAAAGCGGCGGCGCAGCACGGCGACGATCTCGGCCGTGTCGTCGACCGAAAGCGTGGTCTGGGTGAGGAAGCCGAGGTTGGTGGGATCCGCCGGCTGGACGGCTTCGGCATCCTCGACCGTCTCGACGAGGGTCATCACGCCTTCGGGCACCTGGCCGAAGGTGCCGATCACCTCCGGATGGCCGGCATGGCCGACGAAGAGGATGTGGCGCCCGGCCTGCACCATGCGTTCAGCCTGGCGATGGACCTTCGAGACGAGCGGGCAGGTGGCATCGAGCCAGGAGAGGCCCCGCTCGGTCGCACGCGCTGGGATGGTCTTGGGCACGCCGTGCGCGGAGAAGATGACGGTCGCGCCGTCCGGCACCTCGTCGAGCTCCTTCACGAAGATCGCCCCCTTGGCGCGCAGGCTGTCCACCACGTGCTTGTTGTGCACGATCTCGTGGCGGACGTAGACTGGGACGCCATAGCGCTCGAGTGCGAGCTCGACGATGTGGATCGCCCGGTCGACTCCGGCGCAGAATCCCCGCGGGGCCGCGACAAGGACTTTGAGACTGGCCATGGGCCTGCCATAGCCCATCGGGCCGGGAAAACAAGGACGGGCGCGGTCAGGTTTGCCGCCCGGGTGCCGGCACGACCCGCAGGAACGCCTGCGGGAAAGGGTGGAGAAACGGACGTGCGGCTTGCCCCTCTGCTGATCCTCGTGTTGCTCGCGCTCGCCGCCTGCCAGCGGAACCCGCTCCAGGTCACACGGTCGCCCTGCCCGGCCGTCGCCATCCCCAACCACGTGGGCCAGCTGACCCGCTTCAACCCGCCGGAGAGCCGGGACGCCGATGCGATCGACTTCGTGGCGCAGATCGTCGACGTCGAGGCGCGCTGCACGCCCTCGGACGCGCTGGTCACGGCCGATGTCGGCTTCACCGTCACGGCGGTGCGCCGTGCTGGCTCTGCCGGCGAGCTTCCGGCGCGCAGCGTCGACCTGCCCCTGTTCGTGAGCCTCGTCCAGGGCGGCAACGTGCTGGTTGCCAAGCAGGCAACCGCCGTCCGGGTCACGTTCGCCGAAGGGTCGCTCCGGGGCGCGGGGCGCGGCGCGGCCCGCGCCGAGATCGCGCGCGCTGCCGTCACGCCTCCGCCCGAGGTGGTCGAGCGGCTCACCCGCCAGCGCAGGCCGAGCGACCCGGACGCGCTCGTCGACCCGATGTCTGACCCGCTGGTCCGTGCCGCCCTCCGCGCGACGACCTTCGAGTTCCTCGTCGGCTTCCAGCTCGATGACGCGAGCCTTGCCTACAATGTCGCGCGCTGACGGCGGCTGCGGCCGCCCCGGGCCAGTGCGTTGTGCCCGACGCGCGAACGGGCTATTTCCCCACCCTGCTGTTTCATGACGGGATACCGCCGCATGTCGCGCCGCCGCCAGATCTACGAAGGCAAGGCCAAGATCCTCTACGAGGGTCCGGAACCGGGCACGCTCATCCAGTATTTCAAGGATGACGCAACCGCCTTCAACGCCCAGAAGAAGGGTACCATCTCGGGCAAGGGCGTGCTCAACAACCGGATCTCGGAACACCTGTTCACCCTGCTCGGCGGGATCGGCGTGCCGCACCACTTCATCCGCCGGCTCAACATGCGCGAACAGCTGGTCCGGCAGGTGGAGATCATCCCGCTCGAGGTGGTGGTCCGGAACGTGGCCGCGGGCTCGCTCTCGAAGCGACTCGGCATCGAGGAGGGCACCCCGCTGCCACGCACCATCCTCGAATATTATCTGAAGGACGATGCGCTCGGGGACCCGATGGTGACGGAAGAGCACATCGCCTGCTTCGGCTGGGCAAGCCAGGACGAGCTTGCCGACATGCAGGACATGGCCATCCGCATCAACGACTTCCTGGCCGGCCTGTTTGCCGGCATCGGCATCCGCCTCGTCGACTTCAAGCTCGAGTTCGGGCGCCTCTGGGAGGACGACTACAGCCGCGTGATCCTCGCCGACGAGATCAGCCCCGACGGCTGCCGGCTGTGGGACATGAAGACCGGCGAGAAGATGGACAAGGACCGGTTCCGCCGCGATCTTGGCGGCGAAGTGGAAGCCTATCAGGAAGTCGCCCGCCGGCTCGGCCTTCTCCCCGAGGGCCAGGAAAGCGCGGTGCTCGACTTCGGCGAGGCGAGGAAGGCGCGCGAGAGCCGCTGAGGATGCCGATCTCGCCCGGCCGCCTCGCGGCGGCGCTTCTCGCGCTCCCGCTCGCGGCACTCCCGGCGGCCTCGCAGCTGCCGCCGCCCACCCTGCCGCAGACGATGACCCAGCGGAGTCTTGCGGCGCTCCCGCAACCGAAGCCGGCCGAGACCATCCGCTACGGCGAGGCCGAGGCGCAGGTCGTCGAGCTCTTCCTGCCGCGCAACCGGCCCGATGGGCTGCTCCCGGCCGTCGTCCTCGTGCATGGCGGCTGCTGGCAGGCAAAGGTTGCGGGCCGCGAGCTGGTGCGCCCGGCAGCCGGCGCGCTTGCCGAGCAGGGCTTTGCCGTGTGGTCGGTGGGCTACCGGCGGGTGGACGAGGAGGGCGGCGGCTTCCCGGGCACCTTCGCGGACGTGGCAGCCGCCATCGACCTCCTCGCCGCGCAGGCCGCCGAGCGCGGGATCGACCGCAGCCGCGTCGCCTTCCTGGGTCATTCGGCCGGGGGCCATCTTGCGCT
Source organism: Thermaurantiacus tibetensis (assembly GCF_015354055.1). Lineage (GTDB taxonomy): Bacteria > Pseudomonadota > Alphaproteobacteria > Sphingomonadales > Sphingomonadaceae > Thermaurantiacus > Thermaurantiacus tibetensis. The sequence goes on along the minus strand of NZ_JACHTM010000001.1, from coordinate 311,950 downwards.
CTGGGGGGCCGCGCGTCACCGCCTGCCGAAGGGAAGCGTGCTCGCGGCAGAGGCACCGCTGCGGCCCCGCGGGGTGGTGGCGGCCGGAGGCCTGCCCGACCTCGAGGCAGACGCCCGGGTCATCCGGGCGGCGTGCGGGCTCGACCCGGCCGCAACGCTTGGAGACCCGGACGCGAAGAGCCCGTTTGCCGAGACGTCGCCTGCCGCCCTCCTGCCTTCTGGCGTGCCCGTCACGCTCGTCCACGGCATCTACGATGGCGTCGCCTTCCCCGAGATCGGCCTGCGCTACGCCCAGCGGGCGCGCCGCGCCGGGGATCGCGCCGACCTCTTCGTCGTGCCGAACGCCGGGCACTTCGAGGTGATCGCGCCTGGCACGCGGGGCTTCGACATCGTCCTCGGCGCGCTCGAACAGATGCTGCGCTGACCGGTTCACCTCACGAGGCGACCTGGGTCACCACCCCGCCGGCTGCGTCCCATTCGGCTGGCGTCATGGCGCGGACCGTGACCTCCGACGGTCCACACATGGCCCTCGGGATCACGGGCACGATACACTCGATCGCCGTAGAACTGGTCTGCTGGCTCTTCCAGGATCTCGGCACCCGCAGCGCGGGCTTGCGCACAGTGCGCATCGAGGTCGGCTCCATGCGCCAGCTGGATGTGAACCGCCTGGGTGTTGCATCCGCCCAGACCGGCCGGGCTGCGGTGGACCTGGCTCCATTCGTTGCCCACCATGAGGATCGACGGTCCGAACCGCATTTCGGAATGGATTCGGAATGGAGAAGCCGGCCCTCCGGGTCTCGGACCACGAACACCGGCTGGAACCCGAAGGCCGTCGCCAGAAACCTGAGCGCAGCGTCAGGGTCGCGATAAACGATCGCGCTTGCCAGACCCATGTCCTTCGCGATCGCGCTCATGGGTGCCTCTCCCTTCCCCGCCGCACGCCCGCGCTCTGCCGAACGGCCTGCCTGACAGCTCCGCAGCCTCTGCGAAGCGGCTCTCGCCAAGTCAATGGCCATCCCCTAGGAGGCGTGGCCATGAAGGCCCGCGTCACCGTTTCCCTGAAGCCCGGCGTGCTCGACCCGCAGGGGCGCGCCATCCGCCACGCGCTCGAGTCGCTCGGCTTTGCCGGCGTGGGGGAGGTGCGCGTCGGCAAGGTCATCGAGCTCGAGCTGGCGCCAGACACCCCGCGCGAGACGGTCGAGGAGATGGCGCGCCGACTCCTTGCCAACCCCGTCATCGAGAGCTTCCGCGTGGACATGGCGGACGCACCCGCGGAGGCCCCGTGAAGACGGGCGTCGTCGTCTTTCCCGGCTCCAACTGCGACCGGGATCTCATGGTCGCGCTCGAGCTCGTCACGGGGGTCAGGCCGGTCGCGCTCTGGCATGCCGACCCGGAGATCCCGGCCGGCCTCGACCTCGTCGCCCTTCCCGGCGGCTTCTCGCACGGGGACTATCTCCGCTCCGGCGCGATCGCCGCGCGCGCCCCCGTCATGCGCGCGGTCGCTACCCATGCGGCAAGGGGCGGGCTCGTGCTCGGCATCTGCAACGGCTTCCAGGTGCTGACCGAGGCCGGGCTGCTTCCGGGTGCGCTCATCCGCAACGCGGGCCTCGACTTCCTCTGCCGCGATGTCGCGCTCGAGGTGGTGACGGCCGACAGCCCCTTCACCCGCGCCTACGCCGCCGGCGCGACGATCACCGTGCCGATCGCCCACCATGACGGCAACTACCAGGCCGATGCGGCAACGCTCGACCGGCTGGAGCAGGAGGGCCAGGTCGCCTTCCGCTACGCCGAGGACGTGAACGGCTCGGCGCGCCGCATCGCCGGAATCCTGAACGAGGGGCGCAACGTGCTGGGGATGATGCCGCACCCCGAGCGGTGCGTCGAGGAGGCGCATGGCAACCAGGACGGCCGCCGCCTGTTCGAGGGGCTGCTCAAGGTCCTCGCCTAGACCCGCGTGCGGAAGGGGGTGAAGTCGGTCTCGACATCATAGACGTCGAGGCCCTCCTGCCGCTTCATGAAGTTGACGACGGCATAGGTGACGGGGGTGAGCGCTGCCTCCCAGCCCACCTTCAGGAGATAGTTGGTGAGCATCACCGTCAGCACGAGGTGGGTCTCCCACACGCCCCAGAAGGCGAGCGGGTAGAAGATCAGGCTGTCCACGCCCTGCCCCACCGCGGTCGAGCCGATGGTCCGCGTCCACAGCCAGCGGCCCTTGGTCCACACCTTCATCCGGGCCAGCACATAGGCGTTGGCGATCTCGCCCGCCCAGAAGGCGAGGATCGAGGCAGCGAAGATGCGGGGCACCTGCCCGAACACCTGCGCCATCGCCTCCTGCCCCTGCCATCCCGGCGCAGGCGGGATCCAGACGATGAAGGCCGCCATGCCGGCGGCAAAGGCCGAGGCGACGAAGCCCACCCACACCACCCGCCGGGCGCGGGCATAGCCATAGACTTCGGTCAGCACGTCGCCGAGCACGTAGGAGAGCGGGAAGAAGAGGATGCCGGCGCCGAACACCGTCGCGCCGAGGACCGGCAGCTCGACTTCGGCCACCTTGCCCGCACCGATGAGGTTGGCGCAGATGAGGATGACGGCAAAGGCCGCCATGCAATAGTCGTAGTAGCGCAGGCGCCGGCCTGCGATCTCGGACGCCTCGACGGCGCGCACGCCCTCGGGCTCAGTGACGGCAACCTCGAGCGGCACGCTCACCGCGCGGCACCTGCAGGCCGGAGGGTGAGGCTCCAGCGCGGCGGGCCTGGCAGGAAGGGCGTCGGGCGCCCCTCCACCCAGGCCTGGTGACCGGCGAGGTAATAGGGCGCGAGGGGGTTTCCGGCCTGGCTTCCGGGCATGTGGAAGATGCCCTCCGCCTCGTGGGCGGGCGAAACCGCGAAGCGCTCCGAGGCGCCGAAGCCGGGCGCCTGGGCGCGCACCGTCGAGCGGTCGCCGGGCACCGCCACCTCGGGCGGGTCGGTCACGCGGCCAAGGAAGGGCAGCACGCGGGCGAGCGGGTGCCTGACCCCTGCCACGCCATAGGCGCCCCAGGCGAAGCGGGCCGGGTCAGGCCCGACCTCCTCGACAAGATCGGCGAGCTTGGCATCGAGAAAGGCGTCCCAGTCGGCGAAGCCGGGCGGTACCAGCCCGGGCGGCCGGGCACCCAGCACCCGCCGGACCGTCCCTTCCGCCTGGCTCGGTGCATAGGTCTTGCGGAATCCGCCCTCCGGCACGCCGCCGAGCCACGCTTCGTAGAGCCCTTCGAGCACCAGCCGGCGGAACCGGTCCACGAGGCGGAACGAGACCGACTCCGGAACCGCCCGCCCGTCCCATGTCGCGAGATGGGGCGCGAGCGCCTGCAGCCTTTGGTCGCCCGGCCGCCTCGCGACCTCTGCCACCAGCAGAGCGTGCCACCAGGCGTTGCGGGGCGAGACATCGTCGAGCTGGATCGCCAGCATGTCGGCGGGCGCGAACCGCTCCTTCGCGAACAGACGGTCGCGGATGCGCATCGCCCGCCCGCCCGTGTCGTAACCGCCATCGCCGAGGAGCGCGTAGGCATTGCCCCCGATGACGCGGGCATTCGCCGTCCAGATCCGCCCCGAGGGCGGGTTCATCACCGCCGGCACCTCGTCGGCGGCAAGCATTCCCGCCCAGCCGGCCCGGCCGTCGGCAAACGAGACGGCATCGCGCCCGTCGAAGCCGAAGCGCTTCGGCACCTGGCCGATGATGGTCCAGGCGATGTTCCCCTCGCGGTCGCCCACCACGAGGTTCTGCTGCGGCAGCGCCGCCGCATGGGCGATGGCGACCGCCTCGGCCACGCTTCCCGCCTGCTCGAGGGCGAGGAAGGGCGCGAGCCGGACGGCATCCGGCTCGTGCGCCGTCCAGCGCATGGCAATCAGCCGCCCGAGCGCATCCCGGCCCACCACCGGGCCCCAGATGGTCTCGCGCACCTCGAGCCGCTCGGCCCCGGTGCGGTGGGCAAGCGTCTCCTGGTGCACGGCAAAGGGCCGCTCACCTTCCGCCGTGCGGTAGAAGCCGGGCCGCGTCTCCTCGACGATGACGGCATCCGCCGTGTCGATGTAGCTGTTGGTGAAGCCCCAGGCGATCCTCCCCGTGGAGCCCGCCACCACGAACATCGTGCCCGGAAGCGTCACGCCGGTGGCGTCGAGCCGGCCCGGCACCACGAGCCGCGCGCGATACCAGGTGCCCGGCACCGAAAGCCCGAGGTGCATGTCGTTCGCAACCAGCGCTGCGCCCGAGGAAGAGAGCGCACCGGAGACCGTCCAGTTGTTGCTGCCGGGAGCCGGGGCCTCGCGCACCGCGCCGCGCGCGGCAGCCGGGGCGGGGACAAGCCGGTCGGGCAGCGGCGGCTCCGGCAGGCGGCTGCCGTCGAGCGGCGCGTCGAGCGGAGTCGTCTCGGGGAAGAGGAAGTCGGCGAACGCCCGGCCGCCGCGCGCCTCCGCCCGTGCGCGGTCCATCTCCCGCTGCGGCACCGCCGGCTGGAGGTTGAGATACATGGCGATGACAGCGAGCACCGTATCCTCAGGCCGCCAGGGTTCGGGCGCGCGCAGCAGGGCCATGTGCTCGAACGGCCGGCTGCCGAGGTCGGCAAGCCCGGCGTTGACGCCCTCGACATAGGCGTCGAGGATCTCGCGCTCCTCCGGGCGCATCCGCTTGACCATCTCCCGCGCCCGCGCACGGAAGCGGTGCAGCCGTACCTGCCGGTCGAGGGCGAGCGCGGGCGGCCCGAGGAAGCTCGCAAGCTCGCCGGCTGCTGCCCGCCGAAGCGTCTCCATCTGGAAGAAGCGCTCCTGCGCGTGGAGGAAGCCGAGCGCCCGGGCGACGTCGGCGCGGGTTTCCCCCGTGATGGTGGGCACGCCTTCGGAATCGCGGGCGATGGTGACGGAGGCGGAGAGGCCGGCAACCGCCAGCTCGCCCTCGAGCCGCGGCTTCGAGCCCTCCATCGCCCGCCAGATCGCGAACGCCCAGGCCAGCGCAAGGAGCAGGAGGAGCAGGAGGAACCCGCCGAGCAGGCGAAGGCCGGTCTTCCATAAGGGGCGGCGCGCCCGCGGCTGATGCATGGGCCGCCGTTAGCGGCGCCCGGGCGCGCGCGCCAGCCTCCAGCCGGTCGCGCTGCGGCTCGAGGGCGCAGCGAGCGACCCGTCTTCGTCTGAGCAAAGCGCGGCTTGCCCGGCGCCGCGCTGCCGCTATGTCTCGGCGCGCAATGGCCGACGACAACCCGATCGAGCAGTTCCGCATCGCGCTCGAGGCCTGCGCGCGCGCGCTCGGCAGGCGGCCGGAACTGCAGCTCTCCTATACGGCCGACAAGCCGACGCTCTCCGGCGACAGCGCCCGCGTGCCGCAGCCCGGCCGCGCGTTCGCTCCCGAGCAGGTGGCCGAGGCCCGCGGCTGGGCCGACAGCTTCGCGCTTCGCCAGCGCCTGCACGACCCGCGCGCGCACGCCGCAGTCCCGGTGCCGCCGGGACTCGCCCGGGACCTTCTGAATGCCGCCGAGCAGGCCCGGATCGAGGCGGTCGGCGGGCGGGAGATGGCCGGCGTCCGGCAGAACCTCGAGCGGATGACCGAAACCCGGTTCCGCACCGACCCCATCGCCCGCGCCCGCACGGCGGAGGAGGTCCCCATGGCCTCGGCCATGCAGCTGATCGTTCGCGAGCGGCTCACTGGCGCTGCGCCGCCGCAAGCCGCGGCAGCCGCCGTCGCGCTGGTCCGCAGCCGCCTCGAGGAGCTGGCCGGGCCGCACCTCGACGCGCTTGCGGCCTGCCAGAACGACCAGGCCGCGTTTGCCGAGGCGTTCCTGAAGGTGCTCCACGACCTCGGGCTCGCCGACGACCCGGAGGCCGAGGTCGAGGAGCAGCCGCAGGAGGAGCAGGCGGCCGAGGGCGAGGAGGGTGCGCAGGAGGAGCAGCAGGCCGACGAGCAGGGCGCGGACTCGGGCGACTCCTCGATCGAGACGCGGAGCGAGGCAGACGCCGGCGACGAGGAACACGACGCCCGCGAGGTCGACCTCAACATGGACGACCTTGCCGACGCCGAGATGGGCGAGGAAGGCGAGGAGGGCATGATGCCCTGGCGGCCCAACCTGCCTGCGGAGAAGCTCCCGCCGGACTTCGACTACCGGGTCTTCACGCGCGAGTTCGACGAGGAGGTGGCGGCCGAGAGCCTGTGCGATGCCGAGGAGCTGACCCGGCTCAGGGGCTATCTCGACCAGCAGCTCGTCTCGCTCCAGGGCGCAGTCACCAAGCTTGCCAACCGGCTCCAGCGACGCCTGCTCGCCCAGCAGAACCGCGCCTGGGACTTCGACCAGGAGGAAGGCCTTCTTGATACCGCGCGGCTCACGCGCGTCGTCGTCAGCCCCGAGCACCCCCTCTCCTACAAGGTGGAGCGCGACACCGACTTCCGCGACACGGTGGTGACGCTTCTCATCGACAACTCGGGCTCGATGCGCGGCCGGCCCATCTCGATCGCCGCCATCTCCGCCGACATCCTCGCCCGCACGCTCGAACGCTGCGGGGTGAAGACCGAGATCCTCGGCTTCACCACCCGCGCCTGGAAGGGCGGCCAGAGCCGCGAGAAGTGGCTGGCCGCCGGCCGGCCCGGCAAGCCCGGCCGCCTCAACGATCTCCGCCACATCATCTACAAGGCCGCCGATGCGCCCTGGCGCCGGGCGCGACGCAACCTCGGGCTCATGATGCGCGAGGGGTTGCTCAAGGAGAACATCGACGGCGAGGCACTGCTCTGGGCCCACGAGCGGCTTCTCGCCCGCCCCGAGGACCGGCGGATCCTCATGGTCATCTCCGACGGCGCGCCCGTCGACGACTCGACGCTCTCGGTCAACTCCGGCAACTATCTCGAGCGCCACCTCCGGCAGGTGATCGGCTGGATCGAGAGCCGCTCGCCGGTCGAACTCATCGCCATCGGCATCGGCCACGACGTCACCCGCTACTACCGCCGCGCCGTCACCATCATGGATGCCGAGCAGCTGGGCGGCGCCATGGTGGACCAGCTTGCCCAGCTGTTCGAGGAAGACCGCCCGCCGCGCAGCCGGCGCTGACCGGTCCGGCGGCACCGACCAGCCGGGTTGCGCCGAGGATATTTCCAGGCACCGTGTAAGAATTTCTTACAACGCAGCGGCCCTCTCGCGGAAAGAGTCAAATGTCGTCAGATGGTTGCCAGCTTGCCATTCTTGGCACGCTTCTTGCACACTCATAGGTGGTCCCGCTTCGGGGACGAGGAGGAACCACATGAACCTGAAGCTTCTCGCGGCAGCCGGTGTGCTCGCGCTCGGCACTGCCGGCGCCAATGCCGCTGCCATCATCACCAACGGTACGATCGGCCTTGGTGTGAACAACGAAGGCCATCTCAACCTGTTCGGCGGCCCCGGCATCCCGCCGAGCGCCGGCGGCACTGCGGCCTATGGTCTCCGTGACCTGCGCACCGGCTTCGAGGCGACTGCGCCCGGCTGCCTGTGCGAGGGCTGGGGCATCTCGAACGGGCTTGCGGGCTGGACGGCCTCGGTCGACACCGGTGGCGTCTCGGTCACTCTCGTCAGCTTCGGCTCGACCGCCTCGACCGCGACCAGCGTCGTCACTGCGGGCAGCGTGTTCGAAGTGACCCACGCCTTCCAGCCATCGGCCTCGCCCGACCTCATGGAAGTCATCGTCACCATCAGGAACATCTCGGGCGGTGCGATTGCCAACACCCTCTATCGCCGCGGGATGGACTGGGACATCGAGCCGACCCCGTTCAGAGAGTATGTGACCATCGGCGGCACGGCGGCCGCGACGGCCGTCACCAGCGCCGTGAACAACGGCTTCTGCAACGTGAACCCGCTGTTCGGCTGCTTCCCGATCCTCCCCGGTGGAACGGGAGACTTCGTCGACCTCGGCCCGTCTGACCATGGCGCCAACTTCGACTTCAACTTCGGCCCGCTCGCCGATGGCGCCTCGGTCTCCTTCTCAATCTTCTACGGCGCCTCGCCGACGCAGGTCGCCGCGTTCAACGCCCTCAATGCCGTGGGCGCGGAAGTCTTCTCGCTCGGCAAGTCGAGCGACAACCTCGCCGGAACGCTCGCCGGCCGGTCGATCTTCATCTTCGGCTTCAAGGGCGTCGGTGGCACCGTGGTGCCTCCGGGGGGCGTCATCCCCGAGCCGGGCACCTGGGCGATGCTGATCGCCGGCTTCGGCATGGTGGGCTTCGCTGCCCGCCGCCGCCGGGCCGCGGTCGCCACGGCCTGACCTTTCGTCACGCGCGTCATGCAGGGGCGGGGCCGCGATCCCTCGGGATCGCGGCCCCTTTCCCGTTCAGGGCGTGCGCGCCACCACGGCAAGGATCCCTCCCCGAACCGCTCCAGCTTCGCCTGGCCAATGCCGGGAACCTGGAGAAGCAGGGCGCGTGATGTCGGCCGAAGCTCGGCGATTGCCCACAGCGTCCGGTCGGACAGGATCATGAACGCCGGCACATCATCGGCCTCGGCCTGGGCACGCCGCCACGCCCTGAGCGCCTCGAACAGGACGCTGCCCCCTGCCATGACGCGCGCCGGCGGCCGAAGCTGGTGCGCCCGCCTGGCCGGCGTCCAGTCGCGCGTCGGCAGCCGCACCCGCTCCTCGCCCTTCAGGATGCGCCGAGCCGGCCCGGCCAGGCGCAGCCCGCCATGTCCGGTGGCGCGCAACAGCGCGCCCCTCCCCTCGAGGGCCCGGCCGAGGCGAACCCATTGCGCTTCGTCGAGATCCCTGCCGATCCCGAACACCGACAGCCGGTCATGCCCCAGTCGCACCACCCGCTCGTCGGTCTCGCCGCGCAGCACCCTCGCCAGATGGACCAGACCGTACCGCTGCCCGGTGCGATACGCGGCAGAAAGAAGCTTCCGCGCGGCCTGCGTCACATCGACAAGCTCGGGCGGCGCGCAGCAGTTGTCGCAGTTGCCGCAGGGCGCGCGCGTCGGCTCCCCGAAATGGGCAAGGAGCAGGGAGCGCCGGCAGGTCGTGACCTCGGCGAGCGCCGCCATCTTCCTGACCTGCGCGATTTCGTGGCTCTTGCGGAAATGGTCCGCCTCGCCCTGCTCGATCCGGCGGATGGCGAGCGAAACGTCGGCCGGGCTCCAGAACAGCCGCGCAACCGCCGGCTCGCCGTCGCGCCCGGCCCGGCCGGTTTCCTGGTAATAGGCCTCGATCGACTTCGGCAGGCCCATGTGGGCGACGAAGCGGATGTCGGGCTTGTCGATCCCCATGCCGAACGCGATGGTCGCGCACATGACGGCCGCCTCGGCCCGCTGAAAGTCCCGCTGGTTTGCGGCCCGCACGTCAGCCGGCAACCCGGCATGATAGACGAGCACCTTGACCCCGGCCTCGCCCAGGCTCGCAGCGGCCTCCTCTGCACCCATGCGGGTCTGGCAGTAGACGATGCCCGGCACCGGACCCTGCGCCTTCACGAAGGCCAGAAGCTGCTCGGCCGGCCGGCGCTTCGCCTCGGCCTCGTAGCGGATGTTCGACCGGTCGAAGCCGGCCACCAGCAGACGGTCCGGCGCGATTCCAAGCTGCTCGCAGATGTCGGCGCGGGTGGTCGAATCCGCCGTTGCCGTGAGCGCCATGCGCGGCACGCCAGGCAGCAAGTCGAGGAAGGCGCGGAGCTTCCGGTAGTCGGGCCGGAAGTCATGCCCCCACTGGCTGACGCAGTGCGCCTCGTCGATCGCGACAAGGCTGACCGGGGCCTGCTGCACCAGCGCCCGGAAGCCGTCCGTCGCAGCGCGCTCGGGGGCGACATAGAGGAGATCGAGCTGGCCCGCGCGGAAGGCGCGGACCGTCGCGGCGCCATCTTCCGCCTGGCTGTTGAGCGCGCCGGCCCGCACGCCGGCCAGCTCGAGCGCGCGCACCTGGTCTGCCATCAGCGCGATGAGCGGGCTGACAACGATTCCGCAACCCGGCCGGCAGATGGCAGGAACCTGGTAGCAGAGCGACTTCCCGGCGCCGGTCGGCATGACGAGCGCAACATCCCGCCCCGCGATCACCTCGCCGATGACCTTCGCCTGGGGTCCGCGGAAATTCTCGAAGCCGAACACCGTGCGCAGGACTTCGAGGGGGTCGCGAACCATCGCGCACTTCTAGAGCAGGAAATCGGCGGCGAGGAAGGCGAAGAAGAAGCCGACGGCCCAGACCAGCGCGGAGAGCGCGAGCGTCGCCGCCGACAACCGCCGCAACCGGGCGCAGGCCCCGGCCTTCGCAGGGTCCGCCGGGCACGGCAGCCGCGCGGCGCGCCGGTGCGCGAGCAAGGCGGCGGCGAGCAGCAGCCCGGAGCCGGCGAACAGCCACGCCTTCCAGCGGCTGAGCGCCACCAGCCAAGGCGCTGCCGAGACGAGCCCGGCAAGCGCTGCCCCCAGCCCCAGCGTCACAAGGAGCGCCGGCAGCGCGCAGCAGAGAAGCGTCGATGCCGAGGCGAACAGGCTGAGCGCGGGCGCCAGCGTGTCGCGCCAGCCGAGCGCGCGCCCGGTCACGGCCGGGCCTCGCGGGTGATCGCGGCGACGGCATAGCCGGAGTCGGTGATGAGCCTGGCCAGCTGCGGGTCGGTCAGTGTCGCGCCGGGCCGAAGGGTGAGATGCACCTCGCCCCGGTCGAGATCGACATGCACCCGCTCCACGTCGGTGCGGCGCTTCATCATCGCTTCGATCGAGCGGGCGCAGAAGTCGCAGACAAGCCCGTTGACCTTCACGGTCACGAGCTGGGCCGGCGCGGCAGCGAGCGGGACGGAGAGTGCGGCAAGCACCGCGGCAACGAGGATGGCACGCATGGAATGACCTTTCAGAAGCGGAAGGTGGAATTGAGGATGAGCCCGCCGCTACCGGTCACGCCGGCCTCGAGCATGACGGTGCGATGGAAGACGCGGGCGACGAAGGCCGGCTCGACCCTGTTCCCGGCCGCGCTGTCGCGGCGAACCTGGCCGAACAGCCAGAGATGGACTCTGCCATAGCCGGCGAGCCAGGGCGCGAAGCCGGCGCGCAGCATCTCGATGTCGACGGTGGCGATGCCGTCGCCATGGCTCACCTCTGCCATGCCCATCAGCATGAGGCGGCGGGTCTCCCAGTCGCCCTGCACGCGGGCGAAGCCGCCGGGCCGCACCGCGCCCCCATCCCGCCAGGCGGCACCCCCGCCGCCCGTGAGATAGAGATTGGCCTGCGCCGCCGGCAGGTTCCAGCGCTGAACGAGCCAGGTCGCCTGGGCACCCGTCAGGGTCCAGTCGCCCTCGCGCATCCGGCGCGCGAAAAGCCCCGCCGACCAGTGCCGGCTGGGCGTGTAGTGGAGGAGGACGGAGCCCATGTCCGGGTTCCATTCCTGGATCGCCGTCCAGCCTCCGGGCCAGGAGACGGGGCGGGCGGGTGCCGGGCCCGAACCCAGCACCAGCGCGGCCGCAAGCGCGGCCGTTGCGGTTCGCATGTCATGTCCTTTCGCTGACGGAAACGGGGCCGCGCGGGGGCGCGGCCGGCTGCGTCAGGCGAAGGCGCGTGGCGGGTGAAAGGGGCCGGAGGCGTCGGTCCGTGCCAGTCGGGCCCCCGGGGGACGGCGCTGGGCCGTGCAGCTGGCAATCCGCTCCGCCAGCCCGCGCCCGGGCATCATGACACCGGGCAGGAGGCAGCCGCCGCTGCAGCCGTCGGGGCAGCAGGACGGACGCTCCGCCGCGTCGGCTGCTGCACTGGCGCCGTCGTCGTGGCAGCCGGCATCGGCAGTCATGGCTGGCGCGACCGGTTCGGCCAGCGCTATCGCCGGCGCGTGCAGGCTCGCCGCCGCAAGGCCAAGCAGCACGAGTAGGCTGACCAGAAGGCGCCGCATGAAGCAAGCTTATACCCAACCGGCGCTGCCGCGCAAACCGACGCTTCTGGCGCGCGGACCGGGCCGCGACTAGGAGCAGACGATGGATCTGCGCTTCCTCGACCGCGGCGACGGCGTGCGCCTCGCCCATGTGCTCACCCCGGGGCGCGGGCCGACCCTGGTGTTCCTGCCCGGCTACATGTCCGACATGGCCGGCACCAAGGCGCTCCACCTCGAGGCCTGGGCGAAGGCCTCGGGCCGGGCCTTCCTCCGGCTCGACTATTCGGGCTGCGGCGCCTCCGGGGGCGATTTCGCCCAAGGCACCATCCGCCGCTGGGCCGCAGACGCGCGCGCGGTCATCACCGCAGCCGTGCAGGGTCCGGTGGTGCTCGTCGGCTCGTCGATGGGCGGCTGGATCATGCTCCACCTCGCGCTCGCGCTGCCCGGCCGGGTGGCAGCGCTGGTCGGCATCGCTGCCGCGCCCGATTTCGTCCGCTGGGGCCTTGCGCTCTCCGAGGCCGAGCGGGCCGAGCTTGCCCGCGCCGGGGAAATCCGCCGCCCCTCGGCCTATGGCCCGGAGCCCTACCGCTACACTCGCGCGCTCATCGAGGACGGCGAGGCCGCCTGCCTGCTCGATCGCCCCATCCGCTTCGACGGCCCGGTCCGGCTGCTCCACGGCATGGCGGATGCGGACGTGCCCTTCGCCATCTCGCTTCGGCTGGCCGAAGCCCTCACCTCGACCGACGTGCGGGTCCATCTTGTGAAGGCGGGCGACCACCGCCTCTCCACCCCGGCCGATCTCGCCCTGCTCACCGCCACGCTCGAGGCCCTGCCATGATCCGCCCTGCCCTCCTCCTCGCCCTCGCTGCGGCCGCCCCGGCACAGGCGGAGGCGCCCGAGCGTACCTCCGCCGACCCCGAGATGGCCGCGCTCTACGAGGGCTGCGTCAATGCCATCGGCTCCAACCCGCAGCTTTCGGAGCAGTTCGCGCGTGCCTGGGCGGCCGAGCGCAATGGCGGGATTCCGGCGCGCCAGTGCCTCGGCCTCGCCCTCGTCGCCCAGGGCAGGCATGCGGAGGCTGCCCGCACGCTGGCCGACGCGGCACGCCTTGCCGAGCAGCTGAAGAACCCGCTGGTGCCCGAACTCTGGGGCCAGGCGGGGAATGCGCTGCTGCTGGCCGGCGATGCAGCAGGCGCCATCCAGCACTTCACGAGCGCCATTGCTGCCGCCGGGGACTTCGCTCCGCGCCTCGCCGCCGGCCTCCACCTCGATCGCGCCCGGGCGGCCGTCGAGGCGGGGGATCGCGCACTTGCCCGGCGCGACCTCGACCGCGCGCTGGCGCTCGTCCCCGACGACCTCCTTACCCTGCTCCTTTCGGCCGCGCTTGCCCGCCGCGAGGGCGATCTCGCCCGCGCCCAGCGCGAGATCGCCGCAGCCTCGGCGCGCGCCCCGTCCGACCCGGACGTGATGTTCGAGCAGGGGAACATCGCTGCTGCCAGCGGGGACGCAGCGACCGCGCGGCGGGTGTGGGAGATGGTCGTGAAGGCGGCGCCGGCAAGCGAGGCCGCGCGCCTCGCCCGGCAGCGCCTCGGCGACTAGCCCGGCCGCCTCAGAGCCTGCCGTCCATCACCATGAAGATGAAGGCGAGTTCCTCCGCCACCTCGCGCAGCCGCTCGAACCGGCCGGACTTGCCGCCATGGCCTGCGCCCATGTTGGTCTTGAGAAATATGGGGTTGCGGCTGCCGCTCTCGGCCCGGAGGCGCGCCACCCACTTGGCCGGCTCCCAGTAGGTGACGCGGGGGTCGTTGAGCCCGGCCGTCACCAGCAGCGCCGGATAGTCCTGCCGCTTCACCTGGTCATAGGGGGAAAGGGCAAGCAGGCGGTCGAAGGCGGCCGGGTCCTCGATGGGGTTGCCCCACTCGGGGAACTCGCCCGGGGTGAGCGGAAGCGTCGGGTCGAGCATGGTGTTGAGCACGTCGACGAACGGCACATGGGCGACGATGGCACGGAAGGTCTCCGGCGCCTGGGTCGCGACCACGCCCATCAGCCAGCCGCCCGCCGAGCCTCCGCTCGCCGAGGTCCGCTCGGGCGCGCCGAAGCCGGCCGCGTGCAGCGCCCGCGTGGCATCGACGAAGTCGTTGAACGTGTTGGCCTTCCGCTCGAGCTTGCCATCCAGGTACCAGGTGTAGCCCATGTCGTCGCCGCCGCGGGCATGGATGATGGCGTAGGCGAAGCCGCGGTCCACCATCGAGAGGCGCGAGGCAGAGAAGGCCGGCGGCGTGCCGATGCCATAGGCGCCGTAGCCGTACACGTGGAGCAGCCCGGAGCCATCCTTCCGATAGTCCTTCCTGTAGAGGACGGACACGGGCACCTTCACGCCGTCGCGCGCCGTCACCATCAGCCGCTCGCTCGCGTAGCGGGAGGGATCGTAGCCCGAGGGGATCTCCTGCACCTTGCGCACCGTCAGCCGGTCGGCGGCCACGTCATAGTCGTAGACCGTCTCCGGCGTGACCATCGAAGAATAGCCGAGGCGGAGCACCGGGGCGTCGGGCTCGGCATTGGTCCCGAGCGAGGCGGTGCGCACGGCTTCGGGGAATTCCACCCGGCGCACGCCGCCATCCGGGAAGAGGAGGGTCACCTGGTCGATCCCGTTCTCCCGTTCCTCGAGCGCGACATAGGATGTGAAGGCGACGAGCCCGCGGAGATACCGCGTCTGCGATCCCTCGATCATCGTGGTCCAGCGGCCGGGCTCGGCGACAGGCGCGGTCGCAAGGCGGAAGTTGGGGTGCGTGTCGTTGGCGAGGATGAACAGCGTATCGCCCCGGCTGTCCACCGAATAGCGCAGGCCCGGCTGAAACGGCCGCACCAGCCGCGCCGGGCCTTCGGGGTTGGCAGCATCCAGCAGGCGCACGTCGTTCGCGCCCGACTCGCTCGTCACGATCAGGAGGAAGCGCCGGTCCTGGGTGGAGTCGACCGAGACCCAGCGCGTCGTCTCTTCCCTGTGAAGGACTGGGTCATTGCCCGGCGCGCTGCCCAGCCGGTAGAGCCGCACGCGGTCGGGCCGCCATTCGGCGCTCGCCTGCGTCCAAACCAGGCCCTTCGAGTCGGCGGTCCACACCGGCTGGCCCAGGCTGTCGGGCGCGACCGTCACGATGTCCCGCCCCGAGGCGAGGTCGCGGATCCTGAGCTCGAAGCGCTCGTCGCCGCTGGTATCAGCCGACCAGGCCAGCAGCCGGCCATCCGGAGAGACCGCGAAGGCTCCGAGGCGGAAGTAGGCCTTGCCGTCCGCAAGCGCGGGTTCCGAGAGGATGCGCACGGCCTCGCCGCCTTCCCGCGGCCGCCGGTACCAGTCGCGGTACTGGGCGCCGGGCTCGAACTTCCACCAGTAGAGGAAATCGCCGTCCGGGTAGGGAACGCTCTCGTCGTCCTCCCTGATGCGGCCCTTCAGTTCCTCGAACAGCGCCTCCTCGAGCATGGAGGAGCCGGCCATGCGGGCCTCGCGATAGGCATTCTCGGCCTCGAGATAGGCGAGGATCTCCGGGTCCGTCACCTTCGGGTAGCCGGGGTCGCGCAGCCAGCGATAGGGGTCGGGCACGCTGCGACCGTGCATCCGGGTCACGTGATCGACGCGGCGGGCGAGCGGGGCGGTCGGCGTGGCGCGCTGGTCCATGGCAAATCCCGGCGAGGGCGGAAGAAGGCCAAGCGGAGCGACGGCGGCCGCAACGAGAAGGTCGCGCCGGCGCGTGACGGGCGTTTCAGGCATGGGACGTCCATGCCGCTCCACGCGCCCGGCGGCAAGGTCGCACCCGCGCCGCGCCTCTTTCAACGGTAACATGTTTCGGCTATGAAGAAGTCGGTTTGGAGGGGGGCATGCTCCAGATCAGCCGGTCGGATGTCCGTTCGTCGCCGTTTCCGCACCTGGTCACGTCCAGGCTGCTGCCCGACGGTCTCTACGAAGCGCTCAAGGCGGACTGGCCGGACGGCGGAGACTTCGAGGCGGCCGCCAGCGAGACCGGAAGCGTCGGCAGCCGCGCGGGCAAGGGCACCGGCTTCGACATCTACCGCGGCGATACCGCCTACGACGCGCTCATCGCCCGCTCGGAGGCCTGGGCAGCGTTTGACGGCTGGATCAACTCGCCGGCCTTCGTCGAGACATATCTGGAGCTGTTCGGCGCCGACAGCGAGGCGATGGGCCTTGCGGCCGAGATCGACCCCGCCCGCTACGACCGCAGCTACATCGAGCCGCGCGCAACGCTCACCGAGCACGCGACGCTGGGCGAGAAGCTCGGCACGCTGACACGAAGGCTGACCCGGGGCCTGCGGTCCAAGGGCCCGGTCGACCTCTTCACCCGGCTCGACATCACCCGCTCGCTCGGCGGCTACGCCAAGCCGCCCCACTGCGACCGGCCCAACCGCCTCTGCTCGCTCATCGTCTACTTCAGCGACGCCGAGGCGACCGGGCTCGAGGGTGGAGAGCTGCTCATTTACAAGGCGAAGCGCGAGGTGCCGATCGTCGATGCCCCCCGTCACCCGCGCCCGGAGGAGGTGGAGGTGGTCGCTCGCCTCAAGCCGCGGGAAAACCAGGCCGTCTTCTTTCCCTGCTGCAACACGAGCTACCATGGGGTGGCCGCCGTGACCAGCCAGGGGGTGGCGCGCGACTTCCTCTACATCAACATTTCTGCCCGCACCGGCAGCCTCTGGTAGGGAGCCTCAGATCAGCGGCGGACGAGGACGAGCGCCGCCAGCACGAGGGCAGCGCCAGCGAGTTCAACGGGGCCCAGCCGCTCGCCGAAGGCGGCCATGCCGGCCAGCGCCGAGACGACCGGCTGGACGAGAAGCCCGAGTCCGACCACCGAGGCCGGAAGCCGGCCCGAGGCAAACACCATCAGCCCCTGCCCCAGGAGCTGCGAGGAGACGGCAAGCGCCACGACCGGCCGCCAGTCCCGGGGCCAGAAGGGGCCGCCCGCCACAAGGGCCGCCGGCAGCAGGAACAGGGCGGAGGCGAGCGTCGCGAGCGCGATGACGGTCGCGGTCGGGAACCGGTCGCGCATCCGCATCACGGCGAGCAGGTAGCCGGTGTAGAAGACGGCGGCGGCAAGGCTGAGAAGGTCTCCGAGCAGGTTCTCAGGCGAAAGGCCGGCGGAGCGCCCGAGGAGAAGCGCCGTGCCGAGACCGGCCATGAGGAGAGGCCCCAGCCGGCGCGGGTCTGCCCGCTCACGCCCGGCAAGAATGCCCCAGCCTGCGAGCATGAAGGCCGTGGTGTTGGCAAGGAGGGTGGCGTTGGCCGTCGTCGTCCGCACGATGCCGAGGTGCCAGACGGCAAGGTCGGCGGCGAAGAAGGCGCCCGCCGCCAGCCCTAGCCCCCAGGGCAGCGCGCCGGGCGCGCCTCGCCCGAGCCGAACGGCCAGGGCAAGGAGCACCGGGGCGGCAAGCGCCATCCGCCAGAAGGCCGAGGCAACCGGCGCCACGTCGGCAAGCCGCACGAGAAGCGGCCCGAAGGCAAGCAGGGTCGAGCCGAGGAGGAGGGCCGCAAGCGGCCACGCCGCCGGCTTGACGCGAGGCGCGCAGGCGACGGCTCAGACTCCGAGACGGCGGGCGAAGGCGCGCAGGTCGGCGAGCAGCAGGTCCGGCTCCTCGAGGCCAGCGAAATGGCCGCCGCGCGGCATGTCGGTCCAGTGGACCACGTGGTAGCCGCGCTCGACCATCGTGCGCGGCGGAAAGGCGAGGAGATCGCGCGGGAAGGCGGCAACCCCGGTCGGCACCTCGATCCGCCGGCCTTCGGGGATCGTGAAGCCGCCCTCGAGGAACATGCCGCGGTAGAGCCAGGTCGCGGTCGCGAAGCTCCGTGTCGTGAGGTAGATCATGATGGTGGCAAGCAGCGTGTCGAGCGGGAACGGCGGCTCGACGATGGTGCCGCGCCTGTCCGACCAGCCGCAGTATTTCTCGGCGAGCCAGGCAGCCACACCCATGGGGCTGTCCATCATGGCAAAGCCGAGGCTCTGCGGCTTCGTCGCCTGGAGCTGGAGATAGCCGGTCTCGGTCGCACGGATGGTCCGCGCCCAGCGCAGCCATTCGCGCTCCTCGTCCGTCCGGGCCGCCATGTCGGCGGCGCGCAGGCCATAGCCGTTGAGGTGGAGGCCGATGAGGCGGGGCGAATCGAGCCCCAGCCAGCCGCCGATGACCGACCCCCAGTCCCCGCCCTGGTAGAGGTAGCGCTCGTAGCCCAGCGCCGCCATCAGCCGGTCGTAGAGGCCGGCAACCGCGCGCGGACCGATGGGGGCCGGCGGCGCGTCGGACCAGGCGTAGCCGGGAAGCGAGGGGGCCACCACATGGAACGCGGGCGCCGCCGGGTCTTCCGGCTCTGCCAGCCGCTCGTAGAGCGCGTCGAACTCGAGGATGCTGCCGGGCCAGCCATGGGCAATCAGGAGCGGGATGGCATCGGCCCGCGATGAGCGCAGATGGACGCAGTGAAGCGTGGGGGCGCCTTCGAGCGGCACGCGCAGCTGCGGCAGGCGATTGAGATGGGCGACGGCCGCGGGCCAGTCGAAGCGGTGGAGCCAGTGGTCGCGCAGGCGCGCCATGTAGGCCATGTTCGCGCCATGCTCCCACCCATGGCCCTCCGGCTCCGGAAAGGGGCGCCACGCCTCGACGCGCGCGCGGACCCACGCCGCCTCCGCCTCGTTCACCGGGATCGCAAACGGCGTCATGCCGCCGCCCGCAGCAGCCGCTCGGCCCGGATGGCGGCCGCCGTCTTCTCGGCAATCATGATGGTGGGCGCGTTGGTGTTGCCGGAGACCAGCGTCGGCATGATCGACGCGTCAACCACCATCAGGCCCTCGACGCCGTTGACGTGGAGCGCGGGCGTGCAGACGGCATCGGGGTCCGCCCCCATCCGGCAGGTGCCGACCGGGTGATAGATGGTCTCCGCCCAGGCGCGGACTTTCGCGACCAGCGCGTCGCCCTCCACCCCCTCGCCCGGCCAGGCCTCGCCGGCATTGTAGCGGGCAAGCGCAGGCTGGCGCCCGATCGTCCGGGCGATGTCGATGCCTGCGAGAAGCGTGCGCAGATCCTCCGGCGCGTCGAGATAGTTGGGGTCGATCAAGGGGTGCGCAGCCGGGTCGGCCGAGGCAAGGCGGATGGTGCCGCGGCTCTCGGGCCGCAGCTGGCATACGTGCACCTGGTAACCATGCTCCGGCTGCACCCCGCCAACACCATGCGGATTCCCCATCACCGGCATGAAGTGCATCTGGATGTCGGGCGCGGCGAGGCCCTCGCGGGTCGCGACGAAGGCGCCCGCCGCGGTCGGCATGTAGCTGGCATTCCCCGACTTGGCGACGATCCACTTCAGCGCCGAGACGATCTTCGTGACCGGATTGGCATTGCCGTTCAAGGTGATGGGCTCGCGGCACCGCCACTGGACGATGACGTCCAGATGGTCCTGGAGGTTCGCGCCCACGTCGCGCCGGTCGGCGACCACGGGAATGCCGAGTGCCGCGAGATGGGCGGCGGGTCCCACGCCGGAGAGCATGAGGAGCTGCGGCGAGTTGACTGCCCCGCCGGCCAGGATCACGCGCCGCGCCGGAATGTCGCGCGCGCCGTCCGGCAGGCGCACCCGCACCCCCGTCGCGCGCCGGCCATCGAACAGCACCCGCTCGGCGAGCGCTCCGGTCAGGATGGCAAGGTTGGGCCGCCGGCGCACCGCGGGCGTGAGGTAGGCGCGCGCCGCCGAGCAGCGCTGACCGTTGCGGATGGTCGAATCATAGCTTCCCGCACCCTCGAGCCGGGGGCCGTTGAAGTCGTCGTTCGGCGGAATGCCGGCCTCGATCGCGGCGGCGATGAAGGCGTGGTTGAGCGGGTGCGGCAGCATCCGCCGGGTCACCGCAAGCGGGCCGCCGGTGCCATGCCATTCGGAGGCGCCGCGGTCGCTGTCCTCGGCAGCGCGGAAGAAGGGGAGCACGTCCGCCCAGCCCCAGCCGGTGCAGCCGAGCTGCGCCCAGCGGTCGTAGTCTGAGGCGTGGCCGCGGATATAGACCATGCCGTTGATCGCCGACGAGCCGCCGAGCGCGCGGCCGCGCGGCCAGAACAGGCGGCGCCCGTCGAGATGGCGCTGCGGCACCGTCCAGTAGCCCCAGTTGAACTCGGACCTGTGCTCGGGCGGCAGGATCTGGGCGATCCCGGCCGGCATGTTGATGAGCATCGAGCGGTCGCTGCCGCCGGCCTCGATAAGCGTCACGCGCGTGCCCGGGTCCTCCGACAGGCGCGCGGCAAGCGCACACCCTGCCGAGCCGGCGCCGACGATCAGGAAGTCGCAAGGATCCATGTAAACTCCTCCCGCAGCCGTCCTACCGGCTTGCCTCGGCGAGGCAAGCCTCGCAGAGGAAGGCCGAAGGCAGGAAACGGAGCGGGGCCATGGACACGCGCGCAATCCAGTTCGCGAGAACCGGCGGGCCGGAGGTCCTCGAGGAGGTCCGGCTCGCGGTGCCGCCCCCCGGGCCCGGCGAGGCGCTGGTGCGCCACCGCGCGATCGGCGTGAACTTCATCGACACCTACCACCGCAGCGGAGTTTACCCGGCGGCCCTGCCGTGCGTGCCCGGCGTGGAGGCGGCGGGCGTGGTGGAGGCGGTGGGCGCGGGTGTCACCCATGTGGCGCCGGGCGATCGGGTCGTCTATTTCTGCTCCTCGCCCGGCGCCTACTGCGACGCGCGCACCCTCGAGGCCCGCTGGCTGGTGAAGCTGCCGGACGCCATCGGCGACGAGGAAGCCGCCGCCGGCTGGCTGAAGGCGTGCACCACCGAGTTTCTGGTGGAGCGCTGTGCGAAGGTCCAGCCGGGAGACGCCGTCGTGGTGACGGCGGCAGCGGGCGGCATGGGTCTCCTCCTCTGCCGCTGGCTCGCCGAGGTCGGCGCAACGGTGATTGCCGTCACCAGCAGCCCGGAGAAGGGGGCAATGGCCGCGGCCGCCGGCGCGCATCATCTCCTCGGCTATGCCGACATGCCGGCGCGCGTGAAGGAGCTGACCGGCGGGCGCGGTGCTGACGTGGTGTTCGACGGAGTTGGCAAGGCGACGTTCGACGCCGCGCTCGACAGCCTGCGCCGGCGGGGGCTTCTGGTGAGCTTCGGCAACGCGTCGGGCAAGGTCGGGCCGGTCGACTTCGGGATCCTGGCCGCAAAGGGTTCGCTCTTCACCACGCGGCCCACCCTCTTCGACTATTACGCGACGCCCGAGGACTTCGCGCTGGGCACCGCCCGGGTCTTCGCCATGTGGCCGAAGCTCGCGGTCGCGGCCGGGCGGCGCTACCCGCTGGCCGAGGCCGCGCAGTGCCACCGGGACCTTGAGTCCCGGGCAACGACCGGCTCGTCGCTGCTGCTGCCCTGAGGCGCGCGCGGGCTCAGGCGCCGAGCGTTTCGACGAGTGGCACCACCTCGAGCCCGCCCTCCCAGACCATCCTGAGGGCGACATAGAGCACCACGAGAACGCCAAGCCAGCCCACCCAGCGATGGCGCTCCATGAGCTTCGCGATGAGGTTGGCGGCCACGCCCATCAGGATAACGGCCAGCGCGATGCCGATGGCCATCACCTCGGGGTGGTCGCGTGCGGCGGAGGCAACCGCGAGCACGTTGTCGAGGCTCATCGACACGTCGGCGAGCGCCACCGCCCAGGCCGCGCCCCAGAAGCTCTTCGGAGCAGGCGGCGCATCATGCACCACCACGCCGCTCTCGAGGACCACGCGCGTGTCGGGCCGGAGTTCGCGGTACATCTTCCACGTCACCCACAGCAGCAGCAGGCCGCCTGCCAGCCTGACCCCGATCACATCGAGCAGCTGGTTGACGACAAGGGCGAAGCCGATGCGAAGCACCAGGGCCGCGGCAACGCCCAGCATGATGACCCGGCGCCGCTGCTCCGGCGGGAGCCCGGCTGCCAGCGCCCCGACCACGACCGCATTATCGCCGGCAAGCGCGATGTCGATCAGGATGACGAGCGCAAGCGCCCGCAGCGCTGCTGGGTCGGCAAGGAACGCGGGGTCCATTCGCCCTTCCGCTAGCGCCGCCCTCGGGCGCGCGCCAGCGGGGACCGACCGCGCGAGGTGTCAGGAGCGTGTCGGATGGTGCGGGCGGCGGGGTTCGAACCCGCACTGTCCTCATCTGGACAAGCGGATTTTAAGTCCGCTGCGTCTGCCAGTTCCGCCACGCCCGCCTCCCGCCACGCCCGGCGACGTCTCTGGCGGCATCGACTGGCCCTGCCGCCCGCCGGCCCGCGACGCCCCCCCGCGCCTTCCCCCCGGCGTGGCTGTCAGCCCTTGGCGTTCAGCCGCTCGCGCAGCTCCTTGCCCGGCTTGAAGTGCGGCACGCGCTTTGCCTCCACCGCCACCGGAACGCCGGTGCGCGGGTTTCGGCCGGTCCGCGACTCCCGCGCCCGGGTCGAGAAGGCGCCGAAGCCGCGCAGCTCGACACGGCCGCCGGCCGCAAGCGTCTCGGCGATGGAATCGAGCACCGTCGCGACCACCCGCTCGGCGTCCTTGAGGGTCAGGTGCGGATTGAGGTCGGCAATCTTCTGGATGAGCTCGGATCGGATCACGCGCCAGCCCTCCCCGCGTCGCAGCCATCCTGCCGCGTTTCGCATCCGCAGTCCATGGCCCGCATCACCCGGACGGTCAAGCGCCGGCCGCCCTCCGACACGGGTTCCGGCCGCGCCGGTCAGCCGTTCTCGCGCGCCCGGTTGAGCGCGGCGCCGAGGATGTCGCCGAGCGATGCCCCGGAGTCCGACGAGCCGTACTGCGCCACCTGCTGCTTCTCCTCGGCGATCTGCATCGCCTTCACCGAGAAGGTCGGCCGCCGGCCGCGCTCGAAGCCGATCACCATGGCGTCGAGCTTCTGGCCCACCTGGTAGCGTTCCGGCCGCTGCTCGTCGCGGTCGCGCGAGAGGTCCGAGCGCTTGATGAACCCGGTCGGGCCATCCTCGCCGACCTGCACCTCGAGCCCGCCGTCCTTCACCTCGCGGACGGTCACGGTCACGATCTCGTTCTTGCGCAGTTCCTTCGCGCCGCCCTCCGCAGCCTGCTTGATGCCGAGCGAGATGCGCTCGCGGTCGACATCGACCTCGAGCACGCGCGCGGTCACCCGGTCGCCCTTGCGGTAGAGGGAGAGGGCGGCCTCGCCGGTCATGCCCCAGGCGATGTCCGACATGTGGACCATGCCGTCGACATCGCCGTCGAGGCCGATGAACAGACCGAACTCGGTCGCGTTCTTGACCTCGCCCTCGACCAGCGTGCCCACGGGGTGATCCTCGGCGAACTTCTCCCACGGGTTGCGGGTGGCCTGCTTGATGCCGAGCGAGATGCGGCGCTTCTCGGCGTCGACCTCGAGCACCATCACGTCCACTTCCTGGCTGGTCGAGACGATCTTGCCCGGGTGGACGTTCTTCTTGGTCCAGCTCATTTCCGAGACGTGGACGAGGCCCTCGATTCCGGGCTCGAGCTCGACGAAGGCGCCGTATTCGGTGATGTTGGTCACCCGGCCGCGCATCTTCGCGCCCACCGGATACTTGGCAGCCGCGCCTTCCCACGGATCGCTCTCGAGCTGCTTCATGCCGAGCGAGATCCGCTGCGTCTCGCGGTTGATGCGGATGATCTGCACCCGGACGGTGTCGCCGATCGCGATCACCTCGCTCGGATGCTGGATCCGCTTGTAGCTCATGTCGGTGACGTGGAGCAGGCCGTCGATCCCGCCAAGGTCGACGAAGGCGCCGTAGTCGGTGATGTTCTTGACCACCCCGTCGATGATCTGGCCTTCGGTCAAAGACTGGATGAGGCCGGAACGGGCCTCGGCGCGGCTCTCCTCGAGAATCGCGCGCCGCGAGACGACGATGTTGCCCCGCTTGCGGTCCATCTTGAGGATCTGGAAGGGCTGCGGAATGCCCATGAGGGGCCCGACGTCGCGCACCGGCCGGATGTCCACCTGGCTTCCGGGAAGGAAGGCGACGACGCCGCCGAGGTCGACGGTGAACCCGCCCTTGACCCGGCCGAAGATGGTGCCCTCGACTCGCTCGCCGGCCGCGAACTGGCGCTCGAGCCGGTCCCAGGCGGCCTCGCGGCGGGCGCGGTCGCGCGAGAGGACGGCCTCGCCCAGCGCATTCTCCACCCGGTCGACGTAGACGTCGACCTCGTCGCCAACGGCAACCTCGACAGCACCCCCCGGCCCCGTGAACTCGCGCAGCGGCACCCGCCCTTCGGACTTCAGCCCCACGTCGATCACGACGAGGTCGTTCTCGATCGCGGTCACCCGGCCCTTCACCACCCGGCCCTCGAACGACCGGCTGTTCCCGAGCGACTGGTCGAGAAGCGCCGCGAAATCCTCGCGGCTGGGCATTGCCATGGTTGCCATCAACTGCCTTTCCTTGCCTGCCGGCCGGTTGGGTCCGGCGGTCTCTTCGGCCCTGCGGGCCCCATTGCCCGCACGGCCGGCCCGCAGACCGGAACCCGGCCCTCACCCGACGGCCACAACACAAAAAAGGCGCGGGCAGGCATGTTGCCTGCCGGCGCGGCGTCAGAGTGCCGGGTTCAGACGGCCGACCACAAGGTCGACGGCCCGCTGAACGGCGGCCTCCTTATCAAGCCCGGTGGTGTCGAGCAAGATGGCGTCGTCGGCCATCCGGAGCGGGGCCGCTGCGCGGTCCCGGTCGCGCGCGTCGCGGGCGCGGATCCCTGCCTCCACTTCGGCAAGCCCCGCTTCGCCCCCCGGGCAGCCGAGTTCGCGCCAGCGCCGCCGCGCGCGCTCCTCTGGCGAGGCCGTCACGAAGAGCTTGACCGGCGCCTCGGGCGCGATGACGGTGCCGATGTCGCGCCCATCGAGCACGGCGCCTGAAGGCTGGCCAGCGAAGGCGCGCTGGAAGGCAAGAAGGGCGTCACGCACCTCCGGATGGGCCGAAACCCGCGAGGCGGCCTCGGCGACATGCGCCGTGCGCAGCTCCGGGTCGGCAAGGAGCGCCGAGTCGAGCTGGGCGGCCGCCCTGCCGAGCGCTGCGCCGTCGGCGAGGTCAAGGCCCTGTCGCAACGCCTCGAGCGCCACCGCCCGGTAGAGCGCGCCGGTGTCGAGATGCGGAAGACCGAACCGCTCGGCGAGCGCTCGGGCGATGGTCCCCTTGCCCGAAGCTGCCGGGCCATCGACGGCGATGACCAGGCCCACGAGGCTACAGCAGCTTCGCGATCTTCGGCGCGATGTCCTCGGGCCGCACGGTAGGAGCGAACCGCTCGACCGGCTGGCCCTGCCGGTTGACCAGGAACTTGGTGAAGTTCCACTTGACCGCGCGCGAGCCGAGCAGCCCGGGCGCCTCCTCCTTCAGCTGGGCCCAGAGCGGGTGCGTGCCCGGCCCGTTCACCTCGATCTTGGCGAACATCGGGAAGCTCACGGGGTAGCTCGTCTGGCAGAAGCGGGCGATCCCGGCCTCATCGAGCGGCTCCTGGTTGGCGAACTGGTTGCACGGAAAGCCGAGCACGGCGAAGCCCTTGTCCGCGAACTGGCGGTGGAGCGCCTCGAGCCCGGTGAACTGTGGCGTGAACCCGCAGCGCGACGCCGTGTTGACGATGAGGAGGACCTTGCCGCGGTAGTCCTCGAGGCTGACCTCGCGGCCGTCAAGGGTGCGCGCGCGATGATGGTAGATGTCGCCCAAGGCTGCCTCTCCTCCCGCCCCCGAGCCGGAGCCTTGCCGCAAGGCGGACCGAAAGGAAAGGCCCGCCGGATCGCCCCGGCGGGCCCGAACCCGATGCGCCCTTGCGCTACTCGCGCTGGCCGAGGAAGTTCAGGAGGAAGCTGAACATGTTGACGAAGTCGAGGTAGAGGGTGAGCGCCCCCATGATGGCCGACTTGCCCGCCATCTCGGTGCCCGCCACGTAGTCGTACATCTCCTTGATCTTCTGGGTGTCGTAGGCCGTCAGCCCCGCGAAGATGAGCACGCCGACGGCCGAGATCACGAACGCGAGCGCCGGGGACCCCAGGAACAGGTTGAGGAGCATGGCAACCAGGAGGCCGACCACCCCCATGATGAGGAAGGTCCCCATGCCCGAGAGATCCCGCTTCGTCGTGTAGCCCCAGAGGCTGAGGCCGGCGAAGGCAGCGGCGGTCGCGAAGAAGGTCGTCGCGATCGAGGTGCCGGTGTAGCGCAGGAAGATGGTCGAGAGCGATAGGCCCATGACGGTGGCGAACGCCCAGAACATGGCCTGCGCCTTGCCTTCCGACATGCCCTGGATGCGGAAGCCCAGCAGGAACACGAAGGCGAGCGGCGAGAGCATCACCACCCAGCCGAGGAGCGACGGCGCGCCGGTTGCCGGGTTGAACAGCGCCGCAACCGCCCCCGTGTAGGCCATGGCGAGCGCCACCATGCCCGTCAGCAGCACGCCCGAAAGCATGTAGTTGTAGACGGAGAGCATGTAGGCCCTGAGGCCCGCGTCATACTCCGCCGCAACGCTCCGGCTCCGCCCGAGCGACGGGGCAGCGAGCCGGTGATCGACCCGATTGTTCATCTCCACTCTCCACCACGCCGGCCCCAGCCGGCCACGGCCCATATATCGCCGCGGCAATCGGCCGATTCAAGGAAAAGCGGACGGCCGGGGACCGATTTTTGGTCGCGGCGCTCAGAGCTCGCGCAGCGTCGCGGCCACCGGGGCACCGAGCGCCCGCGCGGCCCCGACGAGGCCGAGCACGAGGGTGACGAGCGCGCCCGCCACCACTGTCAGGCCGACCACCCGCCAGTCGGGCTGGAACGAGAGCCTGAGCACGCCCTCGAGCACCGCCCAGGCAAGGAGGGAACCAAGAAGGAGGGCAAGGACCGCGACGATGCCGCCCAGGATGGCATATTCGATGCCGGCCGCAGCGAGGAGCTGACGGCGCGTTGCGCCCAGCGTCTTCATGATGACGCCATCGTAGATGCGTGCCCGCGCCTGCGCCGCAATCGCCCCGATGAGCACGGCAAGCCCGGCCAGGATGGCGACGCTGGCCGCCGACCGCACCGCGATCCCGACCTGCGACAGAAGCGCCCCCACCTGCGCAACCACGTCCTTCACCCGCACGACCGAGGCTGTCGGCAGCGCCTCGGCGATACGGCGGGTGAAGGCGGACTCGTCGGCCGGCGGCGGCGTGACGGTTGCCATCCAGGTGAAGGGTGCGTCGGCCAGCGTCGCCGGGTCGAACACGAGCACGAAGTTGAAGCCGAGCGAATCCCACTCGATGGCACGGAGGCTCGCGATCGTCGCGGTGAGCTCCACGCCGAGCACCGA
The DNA here is from genome assembly GCF_015354055.1 of Thermaurantiacus tibetensis. Classification (GTDB taxonomy): domain Bacteria; phylum Pseudomonadota; class Alphaproteobacteria; order Sphingomonadales; family Sphingomonadaceae; genus Thermaurantiacus; species Thermaurantiacus tibetensis. The sequence goes on along the minus strand of NZ_JACHTM010000001.1, from coordinate 284,878 downwards.
GACGCCGATGGTGTCGCCCACGGCCAGCCCGAGAAGCCCCGCCTGCTCGGCATCCATCGAGACGAGCGGCGGCCCGCGGTAGTCGGCCGGCCACCAGCGCCCGGCGGTGAGGCGGTTTCCCTCCGGCACCTCGGCCGAGAAGGTGAGCCCGCGATCCCCGCGCAGCACCCATGCGCCCTCGGGGGGCGGCGGCAGCGCGGAGACGGGCACGCCGTTCAGCGCGGTGATGGGCCCGCGCAGGCTCGGCACCATCCGCACCTCGCTGCCGGCCGGCAGCAGGCGCCGGAACCGCTCCGCCTCCTCCTTCGGGATGTCGAGCACGAAGAAGCCGGGCGCGCGCGCAGGCACGGTCTTCCTGAGCTCGGCCGCGAAGCTCGTCTCGACGGCGGCGAGTGCTGCGAACAGGCTGAGCCCGAGACCAAGGGCCACCACCAGCTGGCCGGTCATCGCCCCGGGGCGGTGAAGGTTGGCGATGGCCAGGCGCCACAGGGCGGATCGCGGCCGCGGTGCCCGGGCGGCCAGCCGGCGGACCAGCCAGCCGACCGCGGAGAGAAGGCCGAAGATGGCCGCCGCGGCGGCCAGGAACGCGAGCGCGAACAGCGGCTCGGGCGCCTGCCAGACGGCGAGCGCCGCCACCAGCGCGCCAGCGAGGGCGGAGACGGCAAGCGCCCTGCGCCCGGGCCAGGGCCAGGGCTCGGCGCGCGCCCGGAACATGCGCTGCGCCGGCAGCGCGCCAGCGCGCGCCAGTGGCGGGACCGCGAAGGCCACTGCGACCAGAAGCCCGAAGACGATGGCGGCGAGGAGCGGAGCGGGGTAGAGCCCGAGCGCGGGCGGCACCGGCATCGCATCTGCCGCGAGCTGCACCACGAGCCAGGGCACCAGCGCGCCGACACCGGCACCCGCGGCCGCCGCGAGGCCGCCCACCGCCACCAACAGAAGCAGGTAGGTGCGCAGGACGAGCCCGGAGGACGCCCCCAGGGCCTTCAGGCTGGCGATGGTGCCGCTGCGGGCATCGAGGTAGCTCCGCACACCATCCGCCACGCCAATGCCGGCCACGGCAAGAGCGATGAGGCTCACGAGCGAGAGGAACTGCGCCAGCCGTTCGACGAAGCGGCGGATGCCGGGCGCACCGTCGCGCCGGTCGGCGATGCGCCAGCCGGCGTCGGGAAAGGCGCGCTCGAGCGCCGTGCGCACCCGCGCCGGATCCTCGCCGTCGGCAAGCTTCAGCCGGCCGTGGAAGCGGTAGAGGCTCCCGGGCTGGACAAGGCTGGTCGCCGCGACGCGATCGAGGGCGACCAGCACCGTCGGCCCGAAGGCAAAGCCCTCGCCGGCGCGGTCGGGCTCGGCTGCGAGCACCCCGGTCACGGGGAGGACCGCCTCGCCAAGCCCGATGCGGTCGCCCACCTTGAGGCCCATCTGCTCGGCATAGGCCGCGGCGACGACGGCGCCCTTCGCAAGGGCCGCCTGGACGGCCGCATTGCCGCCGCCGTCGGCAAGCCGCGCCTCGCCGTAGAGCGGCCAGCGCCCGTCGACCGCCTTGAGCTCGCCGAGGAGCTGCCGGCCTTCCGCCTCGCCCGAGAGGCCGCGCACCATCGCACGCATCCGCAGGCCCTCCGAGAGGGTGCCGGCTGCAGCGAGCGCCGCGCGCTCGGCAGCCGTCGGCAGCCGCTGGGTGAGCCGCACCTCGAGGTCGCCGCCGAGGATGGTCTGGCCCTCGCGCGCAAGGCCAGCGGAAATGGCCGCGGCGAGCGAGCCCACGCCGGCGAGCGCCAGCACGCCGAGGAACAGGCAGGCGAGGAGAAGCCGGAGGGCGCCAAGCCCTCCCCTCAGCTCGCGCCGCGCCAGGCGCGCGGCGAGCGGCCATGCCGCCACGCGCGGCCGCGGGGCCTCGATGCCCACCGCGCCGCCGAAGCCGGGCGAAAGCCCGAGGTTCATGCCGGAGCGGCCGCGGCCGGCGCCGGCGCGGCGCTGTCCGCCACGATCCGCCCGTCGCGCATGGTGATGATGCGGTCGCAGCGTGCTGCCAGCTCCGCATCGTGGGTGATGAGCACGAGGGTCGCCCCGGTCTCGTCGAGCCGGCGGAACAGGAGCGAGACGACCGCCTCGCCGGTCGCGGCATCGAGGTTGCCGGTCGGCTCGTCGGCGAAGAGGATCCGCGGCCGGGGCCCGAGGGCACGCGCAAGCGCCACGCGCTGCTGCTCGCCGCCCGAAAGCTGGGCGGGATAGTGGCCGGTGCGCGCGGCAAGGCCCACGGCGGCCAGCTCGCGCCCTGCCTCCGCGAACGGGTCGGGGTGGCCGGCGAGCTCGAGGGGCACGGCGACATTCTCGAGCGCCGTCATGGTCGGTATCAGGTGGAAGGCCTGGAGCACGATGCCAATCCGGCCGCGCCGGGCCTCGGCCAGGCCATCCTCGTCGAGCCCGCCGAAGTCACACCCGGCAACCCGGATGCGCCCGCTGCTCGCCCGCTCGAGCCCGGCAAGAACCGCCATCAGCGACGATTTGCCGCTGCCCGAAGGCCCGAGGATGGCGAGCCGCTCCCCGGCCCGGACGACGAGATCGATGCCCCGCAGGATCTCGACCCGGCTTTCGCCCGACCCGAGCGTGAGGGTGACATTCGCCGCGTCGATCACGATATCGCGGGAGGACTCGGAGGAACCCATTGGCAGACAGCAACTCCCGGGGCGCGCGCTCCGCCCCATATGGCAGCCGGCGGGGCTTTTTGAAGGCAGGCGCAGCACTCGCCCTGCTGCCGCAGCCGCTCAGGGCGGCAGGGGCGGGGATGCCGCTCGTCCTCGCGCTCGGCGACAGCCTGACTGCAGGCTACCAGCTCCGGCCGGCCGAGAGCTTCCCGGCCCAGCTCGAGGCGGCCCTTGCCCGCGCCGGCACGCCGGCACGGGTCCACAACGCCGGTGTCTCGGGCGACACGTCGGCCGCCGGCAGGGCCCGGCTCGGCTGGGTGCTGAAGGGCCTTCCCGCGCCGCCTGCGGTCAGCATCGTCGCGCTGGGCGCCAACGACATGCTCCGCGGCCAGCCGGTCGCGCCGATGCGCGACAATCTCGACGCCATCATCACGACGCTGAAGGCCGGGGGAAGCGTGGTGGTGCTGGCCGGCATGCGCGCAGCGCCCAACCTCGGCCAGGCCTATGCGCGCGAATACGAGGCGGTGTTCCCGGCGCTTGCGAAGCAGCATGGCCTCCGCCTCTACCCCTTCTTCCTCGAGGGGGTCGCGGCCAACCCGCGCCTGCTGCTGGCCGACGGCATGCATCCCAACGCGGCTGGCGTTGCCGTCATGGTGCGCGGGATCCTGCCGCTCGTGCAGGCAGCGCTCGCCGAGGCCGCCCGCACCCGGCCGCGGGCCGCATGACCCACCGGCTGTTCGTCGCCCTTCGCCCGCCGCCCGAGGCACGGGCGGCGCTGCTTGCCCTGATGGGCGGCGTGCCTGAGGCGCGCTGGCAGACCGATGCACAGCTCCACGCAACGCTCGCCTTCATCGGCGAGGTGGAACGCCACCAGGCCGAGGCAGTGGCGGCCGCGCTCGCGCGGCTGTCGGCCCCGCCCCTTGCGCTGCGCTTCGGCAGCTTCGGCACCTTCGAGACGCGCGGCCGGGTCTCGGCGCTGTGGATCGGGCTCGAGCCGGCGGAGCCGATCGCCGCGCTCGCTGCCCGTGTGTCCAGTGCCTTGCTCCCCGCAGGAGTGCCGCTGCCCACCCGCCGCTTCGTCGCCCATGTCACGCTTGCCCGCTTTCCGGCCCGCGGCGTGCCCGCTGCGGCCCTGCTGCGCTTCCTCGCCGACCGGCAGCCGCCCGCGCTGCCCTTCCGCATGGACGAGGCAATCCTGTTCGAGAGCCGGCTCGGGCGCAGCGGCGCCCACTACGAGCCACTTCTCGCGGTACCGCTCCGCGCCCGCGCCGCCGCCTGACAGGCGGTCAGAGGAAGCTCTGCGGATCGACGTCGACCGTGACCCGCACACCCGCGGGCAGGTCCGCGTCGCTGAGCCAGGCGCGCAGCCGGTCCTGAAGCCGCACCTCCCGCCGCGCCTGCACCAGGAAGCGCATGCGGTGGCGGCCGCGCAGCATGGCAAGCGGCGCAGGCGCCGGCCCGAAGGTCTCGATGCCCTCACCCCGTGGCGCGCGGGCGCGCAGCTGCCGGGCCACAGTCGCAAGGCGCGCCTCGTCTTCCGCTGAGAGGATGACCGCGGCCAGCCGGCCGAAGGGCGGCATGCCGGCAGCCCGGCGCGCGGCGCGCTCGGCCGAGAGGAAGGCGTCGCGGTCGTGGGCTGCGAGCGCCTGCATGAGCGGGGCCTCGGGCTGGTGGGTCTGGACGAATACCCTGCCCAGGCGCTGGGCCCGGCCCGCGCGGCCCGCCACCTGCTGGAGCTGGGCGAAGCAGCGCTCGCCCGCCCGGAGATCCCCGCCGTCGAGCCCGAGGTCGGCATCCACCACCCCCACCACGGTGAGATGCGGGAAGTCGTGGCCCTTGGCCAGAATCTGGGTGCCGACGAGGATGTCGAGCTCTCCCTCCTCCACGCGGCCGAAGAGGGCCGCGGCCTCGGCGGCGCTCCTCACCGTGTCGGACGTGACGATGGCGGTCCGCGCCTGCGGCCAGCGCTGTGCCACCTCCTCGGCCACGCGCTCGACCCCGGGCCCGCAGGCAACGAGGCTCCCCTCCGCGCCGCAGGCCGGGCAGGCCTCTGGCACCGGCTCGGCCCGCCCGCAGTGGTGGCAGCGCAGCTGGCGGGCGAGCCGGTGCTCCACCATCCAGGCCGCGCAGTCGGGACAGCGGATCCGCGCACCGCAGGCCCGGCACAGCGTGAGCGGCGCATAGCCGCGGCGGTTCAGGAAGAGGAGCGCCTGCTCGCCCTGGCCGAGCGCCGCCTCGATCGCGGCAACCAGCGGCGGCGCGAGCCAGCGGCCGCGCTCGGGCGGCGCGCGGCGAAGATCGACGAGCGTCACCTCCGGCAGGCCGGCCGCACCATGGCGGTCGGGCAGCGCGAGGCGCCGGTAGCGGCCGCGGGCGACGTTCTCGAGCGTCTCGAGGCTGGGCGTGGCCGACGCCAGCACCAGCGGCACGCCCTCGAGCCGCGCGCGCACGGCCGCCACGTCGCGGCCGTGGTAGTGCACGCCCTCCTCCTGCTTGAAGGCGCCATCGTGCGCCTCGTCCACCACGACGAGGCCGAGGCGCGGCAGGGGCAGGAAGAGCGCCGAGCGCGCGCCCACCACCACCTGCGCCGCACCGGCGGCGAGCGCCCGCCAGGCCCGCCGCCGCGCCCCCTCGCCGAGGCCCGAGTGCCAGGCGAGCGGCGGCGCGCCGAACCGCTCGGCGAAGCGGCGCAGGAACGGCTCGGTGAGCGCGATCTCAGGGAGCAGCACCAGCGCCTGCCGCCCGGCCGCGAGCGCGGCGGCCACGGCCTCGAGATAGACCAGCGTCTTGCCCGAGCCGGTCACGCCATCGAGGAGGAAGGGCTGGAACCCGCCCGCGGCCACGGCAGCGCTAAGTTCGGCGGCAGCCTCCGCCTGCGCCGGCGAGAGGCGGGGCGGGCAGGCAGGCGGGGGCGCGAGCGCCGGAAGGGGTGCCGGGGCTTCGGACGCAGGCGCGAGGAGGCCGGCGCGCACCAGCGGCTGGAGCCGCGCCCGGCTGACCCCGAGCCGGCGCGCCCAGGTGCCGAGGTCGGCCGGCGTCTCGCCTGCCCGGGCAGCAAGGGCCTCGGCCAGCGCCCGCTGCCGGGCGAGGCGCAGGCCGGCCGCGGGCTCCGGCACGGCCCGGTAGCGCGGCGGCGCTGCCGGAGGTGGTGCGAGGGCCGCGCGCGGCAGCAGCAGGCGCGCCACTTCGCCGGCTGCTGCGACATAATAGTCGGCCATCCAGTCCGCGAGCCGCCGCAGCGGGCCTGCGACTGGCGGCACGTCGAGCCGGCGCGCCACGGGCCGGAGCCGCGCCGGGTCCACGCTGCCTGCCGGCGCGTCCCAGACGATGCCGACGGCCCGCCGCCGGCCGAGCGGCACTTCGACCACGTCGCCAGGGGCGAGCGCCATGCCGGCGGGCAGCGCATAGTCGAGCGGCCCGAGCTTCAGCCCGACGGGAAGGACGGAGACGCGCGCCATTGACCTCGCCTAGGCCGGGCGCGAAAGGGGCGCAAACCGGAGCAACCCGGAGAAGCACCCCATGAAGTTCTTCCTCGACACCGCCGACGTGGCCGAGATCGAGGCGCTCGCGGCCTCGGGACTTGTCGATGGCGTGACCACCAACCCGAGCCTCGTCCACAAGGCGGGGCGGAACTTCCTCGAGGTGGTCAAGGAGATCTGCGCCATCGTGCCCGGGCCGGTCTCGGCCGAAGTGGTCGCAACCGACTACGAGGGCATGCTGCGCGAGGCCGCGGTGGTCCGCGCGATCGCGCCCAACGTCTGCGTGAAGCTGCCGCTCACCCTCGACGGGCTTCGCGCCTGCCGCACCCTGACAGCCGACGGCGCGATGGTGAACGTGACGCTGTGCTTCTCCGCGCCCCAGGCTCTGCTCGCCGCCAAGGCCGGTGCCACCTTCGTCTCGCCCTTCGTCGGCCGGCACGACGATGCCGGGTTCGACGGCATGGCCCTCATCGAGGACATCCGCCTCATCTACGACAACTACGAGTTCGCAACCGAGATTCTCGTCGCCTCGGTGCGGCACCCGGTGCACGTGCTCGCCGCGGCGAAGATCGGCGCGGATGTCGCCACCATGCCGCCAGCCGTGCTGCGCCAGCTCGCCGGCCACCCGCTGACGGAGAAGGGGCTCGCCGCCTTCCTCGCCGACTGGGCGAAGACCGGCCAGACGATCGGCTGACGGTGGGAAAGCCCTGCGCGGCGATGGATCTCGTCCTGAAAGCATGAGCGGCGGGCCCGACGGCGCTGCGCTCGTCGCCGACTGGCTCGCGAGCCTCACCCACGTCCGCCGGCTCTCGCCCCACACGGAGCGCGCCTATGCCGCAACCGCCCGGCGCTTCCTCGCCCATGTCGAGGGGGCTACGGGCCGGCCCGCGGACCTCGCGCTTCTGGCCGACCTCACCCCTGCCGACCTCCGCGGCTACCTCGCGGCACGGCGGGCCGGCGGCCTTTCCGCGCGCTCGGCAGCGCGCGAGCTCTCGGCCTTGCGCACCTTCTTCCGCCACCTCGCCCGCCACCGCGGGCTCGACTCCACCGCCCTTGGCCGGATCGAGGCCCCGAAGGTACCGAAGGGCGTGCCGCGCCCGCTGCCGCCGGACGATGCGATCGCGCTTGCCGCGGCCGCCGGCGAGGCCGCGCGCCTGCCGTGGATTGCCGCGCGCGATACGGCCGTCCTTCTCCTGCTCTACGGCGCCGGCCTCCGGATTTCCGAGGCGCTCGCGCTCGACGGCAGCGTCCTGCCGCTCGGCGAGACGCTCCAGCTTTCCGGCAAGGGCGGGAAGGTACGGACCGTGGTGCTCCTGCCGCAGGTGCGCGAGGCGGTCGAGGCCTACGCCCGGCTCTGCCCGTGGCCGCCGTCCGCGGGCGCGCCGCTGTTCCGCGGCGCGAGGGGCGGGCCGCTGTCGCCCGACGTGCTGCGCCGGTCCGCGCGGGCCGCGCGCGTGGCGCTGGGGCTGCCGGAGACCGCCACGCCGCACGCGCTCCGGCACAGCTTCGCGACCCACCTGCTGGCCGGCGGGGCCGATCTGCGGACGATCCAGGAGCTGCTCGGCCACGCCTCGCTCGCCTCGACGCAGGTCTACACTGCCGTCGATGCCGCGCAGCTCATGGACGTCTATCGCGCGAGCCACCCCAGGGGCGGCTGAACCGCGCCCCCCAGCGCCCCCCAAGGTGGCGCAGGGGCGAAGGGTCAGTGCGCAGCGGGCGCGTCAGGCCGAGGAAAGAGACGGACGCGCGCCCGACCGCACCCGACCGCAGCCGCCGCGAGCCTAATCCCCTGGAAGGTGCGAGGTCCGGTTGCCGGTCCGCCCGCCTCAGGACTTCCGGCCGAGACCGGCGAGCCCGCCGAAGCGCTTGTTGAACTTGGCCACCTGCCCGGCCTTCTCGTTGGCGCGCTGCTGGCCGCCCACCCAGGCCGGATGGCTCTTGGGATCGATGTCGAGCGCCAGCGTGTCCCCTTCCTTGCCCCAGGTGGAGCGCGTCTCGAACACGGTGCCGTCGGTCATCTGCACCTTGATGACGTGGTAGTCGGGGTGGATCCCGGGCTTGGGCATGGGCGGAACCTTTCGCGTGCGGGCCGATGCTGACCGGCCCCGTCTGCTCACAGGGCGGCGCCGATAGCGGAGGGCGCCTCGCGGCGCAACCACTTCCCCCCGGGCAACCGAGCTCCTAGGGACGGGCCATGGGGAGGATCGGCACGCCCGTCACCGACGACGCCGACGCGCGCGCCAACCGCGCGGCGATGCAGGCGCTGGTCGCCGAACTCAGGGCGCGGGCCGCCGAGGTCGCGCTCGGCGGGCCGGAGCAGGCGCGCGCGCGCCATGTCGCGCGCGGCAAGCTGCTGCCGCGCGAGCGCGTCGAGCGGCTGCTCGACCCCGGCACGGCCTTCCTCGAGATCGGCCAGTTCGCAGCGTGGGACGTCTACGAGGACGAGGTGCCGGCCGCTGGCCTCATCGCCGGAGTCGGCCAGGTGGAAGGCCGGCTCGTCATGATCGTCGCCAACGACGCCACCGTGAAGGGCGGCACCTACTATCCGCTCACCGTCAAGAAGCACCTGCGCGCGCAGGAGATCGCGCGGGAGAACCGCCTGCCCTGCATCTACCTCGTCGACTCGGGCGGCGCCTTCCTCCCCCGACAGGACGAGGTCTTCCCCGACCGCGATCATTTTGGCCGGATCTTCTACAACCAGGCCACCCTGTCGGCGGCCGGCATCCCCCAGATCGCCGCGGTGATGGGCAGCTGCACCGCCGGCGGGGCCTATGTGCCTGCCATGGCGGACGAGGCGGTCATCGTCCGGAACCAGGGCACCATCTTTCTTGGCGGGCCACCGCTGGTGAAAGCGGCCACCGGCGAGGAGGTCTCCGCCGAGGAGCTGGGCGGCGGCGACGTTCACGCGCGCGTCTCGGGCGTCGTCGACCATCTCGCGGCAGATGATGTCCACGCACTCGAGCTGGTCCGCCGGATCGTCGCCACCTGTCCCAGAGGCGAGACTCCGGACCGCGCGCCTCCCCGCCCGCCGCGCTTCCCGGCCGAGGATCTCCACGCGCTGACCCCCGTCGACACGCGCCACCCGGTCGATGTCCACGAGGTGATCGCCCGGATCGTCGACGACAGCGCGTTCGACACGTTCAAGCCGCTCTACGGCCCCACACTCGTCTGCGGCTTCGCCCACATCGAGGGGCTTAGGGTCGGCATCCTCGCCAACAACGGCATCCTCTTCTCGGAGTCGGCGCAGAAGGGCGCGCACTTCATCGAGCTCTGCTGCCAGCGGAAGATCCCGCTCCTCTTCCTCCAGAACATCTCCGGGTTCATGGTCGGCCGCAGTTACGAGAACGAGGGCATTGCCAAGCACGGGGCGAAGCTGGTGACGGCTGTCGCCACGGCCGCCGTGCCCAAGGTGACGGTCGTGATCGGCGGCAGCTTCGGTGCCGGCAACTACGGCATGTGCGGCCGGGCCTACAGCCCACGCTTCCTGTGGATGTGGCCGAATGCGCGGATCTCGGTGATGGGCGGCGAGCAGGCTGCCCGCGTGCTGGCGACGGTCAAGTCGGGCGGCTTTGCCAGCGCGGATGAGGAGGAGGCGTTCATGGCCCCCATCCGCGCCCAGTATGAGCGGCAGGGCAACCCCTTCTACGCCAGCGCCCGCCTGTGGGACGACGGCATCATCGCGCCCGAGGACACGCGCCGGGTCGTGGCCCTCAGCCTCGCGGTGGCGCTGAACCAGCCCATCCCCGACACCCGCTTCGGCCTGTTCCGGATGTGATGATGCTCGAGGTCTCGACCGACCCGCGCGGCATCGCCCGCGTCACGCTCAACCGGCCCCAGAAGCACAACGCCTTCGACGAGGCGCTGATCGCCGCGCTCCACGCTGCCTTCACGAGCCTTGCCGCCACGCCCCCGCGCGCGGTCATCCTGTCCGGAACCGGCAGGAGCTTCTGCGCCGGGGCGGACGCCGACTGGATGCGGCGCGCGGCCGGCTGGAGCGAGGCGGAGAACCGGGCCGACGCGCAGAAGCTCTCCGACATGCTGGCGGCCATCGACGGCTGCCCCGCCCCCGTCATTGCCATTGCCCACGGCGCGGCCTTCGGCGGCGGGGCGGGCCTCGTCGCCTGTGCCGACCTTGCCGTCGCCCACCCCGAGACCCTCTTCGCCTTCTCCGAGGTGCGCCTCGGCATCACGCCGGCCACCATCTCGCCCTTCGTGCTGGCGGCCATCGGGCCGCGCGCCGCGCGCCGCTGGTTCCTGACCGGCGAGCGCTTCGACGCGCTGGAAGCGCAGCGCATCGGCCTCGTCCATGCCGTGAGCGAGACGCCCGAGGCCGTGGTAGACGCGTGGCTCGAGGCCCTCCTCGCGTCCGCCCCCGGCGCGGTTGCCGAGGCCAAGCGGCTGGTGCGGGATCTGGCCGGCCGCCCGATCGACGAGGGCCTGCGCGCCGAGACCGCCGCCAGGATTGCCGCCCGCCGCGCGACCGGGGAGGCGAAGGAAGGCATGGCCGCCTTCCTCGACAAGCGCCCCCCGGCCTGGGTCACGCGCGCATGAAAACCCTGCTGGTTGCCAACCGGGGCGAGATCGCCTGCCGGATCATCCGCACCGCCCGCGCCATGGGCATCCGCACGGTTGCCGTCTTCTCCGAGGCCGACGCGGGCGCCATGCACGTCGGGATGGCCGACGCGGCGGTCCCCATCGGCCCGGCGCCGGCGCGCGAGTCCTATCTCGTCATTGACCGGATCCTGGAAGCAGCGCGCGAGACGGGCGCCGATGCCGTCCACCCCGGCTACGGCTTCCTCTCCGAGAACGCCGACTTCGCCCGAGCCGTCGAAGACGCCGGCCTCTGCTGGGTAGGCCCTCCCCCCGAGGCCATCCGCATCATGGGCCTGAAGGATGCTGCCAAGGCGACAATGCGCTCGGCAGGCCTCCCCATCGTGCCGGGCTATCAGGGGGACGACCAGTCGCTGCCCCGGCTCGAGCGGATGGCCGCCACCGTCGGCTTCCCGCTCCTCGTCAAGGCGGTCGCCGGCGGCGGCGGCAAGGGCATGCGCCCCGTCTTCTCGGCCGGGGAGTTCACCGAGGCGCTGCTTGCGGCCAAGCGCGAGGCCGCCGCCGCCTTCGGGAACGACTCGGTGATGCTCGAGAAGCTCATCCGGCGGCCCCGCCATGTCGAGGTGCAGATCTTCGGCGACCGCTATGGCAACATCGTCCACCTGTTCGAGCGCGACTGCTCGCTCCAGCGCCGGCACCAGAAGGTGATCGAGGAAGCGCCCGCGCCCGGCCTCTCCGAGCGGCTGCGCCACATCCTCGGAGTCGCGGCCGTCACCGCCGGCACCGCCATCGGCTATGTCAATGCCGGCACGGTCGAGTTCCTCCTCGACATGGACGACCGCGACGAGGCCGGGGATCCGAAATTCTACTTCATGGAGATGAACACCCGGCTCCAGGTGGAGCACCCGGTGACCGAGGCCATCACCGGCCTCGACCTCGTCGAGTGGCAGCTGCGCGTGGCGCGGGGCGAGATGCTGCCGCTCATGCAGGAGGCGATCGAGGCCAGCGGCTGGGCGATGGAGGCCAGGCTCTGCGCCGAGAACCCGGAGGCCGGATTCCTGCCGGCCACCGGCACGCTCACCCGCTTCGAGGTGCCAGCCCTCGCCCGCACCGACACCGGCGTCCGCGCTGGCGACTCCGTCACCGTTCACTATGACCCGCTGCTTGCCAAGATCGTCGTCCACGGCCCCACCCGGGAGGCGGCTGCCGCAGCCCTCGTCGCCGCGCTCGACCGGACGGTAGTGGAAGGTATCACGACCAACCGCGCCTTCCTCGCCCGCCTCGCCGCCCACCCGGCCTTCGTCGCCGGGGACGTCTCGACCGGCTTCATCGCCGAGCACGAGGCCGCGCTCTTCGCCCCGCCACCGGACGACCCGGCCATCGTCGCTGCCGTGGCGCTCGCCGAGGCGCCGCTCCAGCCCGGGGCGACCGGCTTTGCCGCCCCCTTCCGCCTCAACCTGCCGATGACGGTTCATGGTGCCCTGTTCGCGCCGGATGGGCGGGCGTGGAAAACGGTGGTCGAAGGCACGGGCGCCAACCGGCGCGTGCTGGTCGATGGAGTCGAAGTCGCCCCCTGCCCACATGCCGTGCTCGTGGCAGGTGAGGAGGCCGTGGAGGCGCGCCGCGGCGGCGAGACCTGGCGCTTCCTCCGCCACCATCCGCGGCGCGGAACCGAAGGCGAGTCCGCGGGCGACGGGCGCATCCTCGCGCCCATGCCCGGCCGGGTGCTCAGCCTTGACGTGGCACCCGGCGACCGGGTCGAGGCCGGAGACCGGCTGCTCGTGCTCGAGGCGATGAAGATGGAGCACCGGCTGACCGCCCCCTTTGCCGGCACGGTCGAACGGGTGGCGGTGTCGGCTGGCCAGCAGGTGAGCGAAGGGGCGACGCTGGTGACCCTCTCCGCCAGCGGGTAGACGGCGGAGCGAACGGCCGCCCCCCTGTCCCGGCGCTCCGGCGGCCGCTAGAGGGGGCACATGCACGCCCTCCGCTTCGCCCATGGCGAGACCATCGACATGCTGCGCGAAAGCGTGGCCGCCTTCGCAGCCGCCGAAATCGCGCCGCGCGCGGCCGAGATCGACGCCACCAACAGCTTCCCGCGCGACCTCTGGCCGAAGCTCGGCGAACTCGGCCTTCTCGGCATCACCGTGCCGGAGGCGGATGGCGGAGCCGGGCTCGGCTACCTCGCCCACGTGATTGCGGTCGAGGAATTGAGCCGCGCCTCGGCCTCCGTCGGCCTCTCCTACGGTGCCCACTCCAACCTCTGCGTGAACCAGCTCGCCCGCTGGGGCACGGCGGAGCAGAAGGCGCGCTACCTGCCGAAGCTCATCTCGGGCGAGCATGTCGGCGCGCTCGCCATGTCGGAACCCGGCGCCGGTTCCGACGTGGTCTCGATGCGCCTCAGGGCCGAGAAGCGCGGCGACCGTTACGTGCTCAACGGCAGCAAGTTCTGGATCACCAACGGCCCGCACGCCGACACCCTCATCGTCTACGGCAAGACCGACCCGGAGGCCGGCCCGCGCGGCATCACCGCCTTCCTGATCGAACGGGGCATGAAGGGCTTCTCGACCGCGCAGAAGCTCGACAAGCTTGGCATGCGCGGCTCGGACACCTGCGAGCTCGTCTTCGAGGATTGCGAGGTTCCCTTCGAGAATCTGCTTGGCGCGGAAGGCAGGGGGGTCGAGGTGCTGATGTCGGGCCTCGACTATGAGCGCGTCGTGCTCGCCGGCGGGCCGCTCGGCATCATGCAGGCCTGCCTCGACGTGGTCCTTCCCTATGTCCACGAGCGCCGGCAGTTCGGGCGGCCCATCGGCACCTTCCAGCTGATGCAGGGCAAGCTCGCCGACATGTATGTCGCGCTCTCGACCGCGCGCGCCTATGTCTACGCGGTGGCGCAGGCCTGCGACCGCGGCGAGACGGCCCGCAAGGACGCCGCCGGCGCCATCCTCTACGCGGCCGAGAAGGCGACCTGGATGGCGCTCGAGGCCATCCAGGCGCTCGGCGGCAACGGCTACATCAACGACTACCCGACGGGCCGGCTGCTGCGCGACGCCAAGCTCTACGAGATCGGCGCCGGCACCTCGGAAATCCGCCGCTTCCTCATCGGCCGGGAGCTGTTCGAGGAGACGGCGTGAGCGAAGCGAAACCCCTCGGCGCGGTGCTCGCCGGGGGGCGCTCGCTGCGGTTCGGCAGCGACAAGGCGCTGGCTCTGCTCGCCGGCCGGCCGCTTCTTGCGCACGTGGTCGAGGCGCTCCTGCCGCAGTGCGCGGAGGTGGTGGTGGTCGGCCGCTCCTGGCCGGGCCTTCGCAGCGTGGCCGACTGGCCGGGTCCCGGCCTCGGGCCGCTTGGCGGTCTCTGCGGGGCGCTGCGCGGGGCGCGCCAGCTCGGGCACCCTTCGGTGCTGGCTGCCCCCTGCGACATGCCGGGGCTTCCCGCCGACCTCGTCGAGAAGCTGGCGCCGGCGCCGGCCGTGGCAGAGGGGCACTGGACGGTGGGCCTCTGGCCGGCAGCCCTCGCCTCGTCGCTCGAAGCCTGGCTCGCGGCATCTCGGCCGCGTGCGCTCCGGGCCTTTGCCGAAGCCGTCGGCGCGCGCGCCGTGCCCATCGAGGGGCTCCGCAACGTCAACCGCCCGGACGACCTGCCCGACGACCTGTCGGACGTCGCCAACGGCTCGCCGCAGGTGCCTGGCCAGCGTCATGACGCAGACACGCAACTGCGTTAAGGATTGTGCGATGCAGCGGGGACGCTGGTCAGGAGCTTCTCCATGGATCGGTTCGTCGACTGGCTCGGAAGGCTTGCGGAGCTGCCCGCCGGGGCTGCGGAACTCCTTTTCGGCGGCGTGTTTCTGATGGCACTTGTCGGCGTGCGCCGCTGCCTTGGCGGCGGCCGCAGGCGCCACCTCTCCTGAGGCCGCAGGCGCCACGCCGCCCACCGCGCCACACGGGCATGGCAGGGGCGCGTCAGGCCGGCGGGTCGGCCACCATCGCCGTGAATCGGGCCTCGGCTGCCACCGTGTCACCCAGAAGCGCCTTGCCCTCGAAGCGCGAGACGTTCGACCGGCGCTGGAGATAGGCGACCTCCAGGGTGACGAGGCAGCCAGGCTCGACGGGCTTCCTGAACTTCGCCTCCTCGACCGCCATGAAGTAGAGGAGCTTGCCCGTACCCGCGAGGCCGAGCGAGTCGATGGCAAGAATCCCCGCCGCCTGTGCCATGGCCTCGACGAGGAGGACTCCCGGCATCACCGGCCGGGCGGGAAAGTGGCCGGCGAAGAAGGGCTCGTTGACGCTCACCGCCTTCACCGCCCGGATGCGCTCGAACGGAACGAGCGTCTCCACCCGGTCGACGAGCAGCATGGGGAAACGGTGCGGCAGCATGGCGAGGATCGCCACGATGTCCCGGGCCCCCTCCCCCATCGGCGCTACTTCCGCGGCTGGGCTGCCGGCTGCTGCTGCGGCGGCGGCGGGGTGGTCGAGACCTTCGGCAGCGCCGCGTTGAGGCGGGCCAGCACGTCGTTCGTCACGTTGAGCGAGCCCGAATGCTGGATCGTCGCCCGCTCGGCGAGCGCGATCGAGGCCCCCTTCTCGCGCATGATCTGGGTGATGATCGGCTGCGCCGCGTTGTTGATCTGCTGCAGGACATACTGCTGCGCGCGCGCGAGGTCCTCCTGGCCCCGCTGGAGCTCGGCGTTCGCCGCATTCTCCTTTTCCTGAAAGGCCTTGACGCGCGCCTCGAAGGCCGGGCCGGCGAGCGTCTTGTTCTGCTGGCCCTGCTGGATCGCGTCCGCTTCCGTCTGCAGCTGCTGGGCAAGCGTGTTGCGGCGGGCATTGAGCGCCGCGGCCTTCGCCTGGAGCTCGGCAGCGGCCGCCTTGCCGGCCGCGCTTTCGTTCACCACCCGGTCGAGGTCGACAATGATGATGACGGCGGGCGAGAGCTGCTGGGCTGCCACGCCGGCCGGGGTCGCAAGCAGGAGGCCGGCCGCAACGGCCACGGGAAGGTATCGCATCAGAACTGGGTCCCCACGTTGAACTGGAAGAGCTGGTCGCGGTCGCCTTCGGCCTTCTTGATGGCCTTGGCAATATCGATGCGGAACGGCCCGAAGGGCGAGTTCCAGTTGACGCCGGCGCCGACCGAGATCCGGGGCTTGGCCGTGTCGCCAGCATAGAATTCCTGGAAGCCCGGCGTGCCCCGCTCGGTGGGGCAGCCGGCCGGGATCGTCGGGAGATCCCCTTCCGCAGGAATGTTGGGGCAGAAGATGAGCTTCCCCGGGTTCGACCGCCACAGCGAGCCGACATCCACGTAGACCGAGGGCCGCAACCCGAGCTCGTCGCCGGTCGCGCCCAGCGGCACGATGACCTCTGCACGCGCAAGATAATAGAGGCGCCCGCCGACCGAATCGTCGGCCCAGGTGTCGGGGTCGGGGCTCGGGGTTCCGTCGGCAAGCAGCGGCTTGCGGATGACGCGGGGGCCGACGCCGCGGATCTCGAAGCCGCGGAACCGGGGCTCGCCCAGGAAGAAGCGGTCGGTCAGCCGGATGTCCTCGGAATCGAGGCTCATGATGTGGCCCGCCTCGCCACCCAGGTTGAGCACCAGCCCGGTTCCGAACAGCCGCCGGTAGCGGTCGTAGTTCACCCGGCTGCGCAGATAGTTGACCGTCCCGCCAAGGCCCGCGAGGTCCTGACTGACGACAAGCCGCTGGCCGCGCGTCGGCCGCAGCCGGTTGTCGAGCGAGTCGAAGGCGATGCTGTAGCCGAGGAGCGAGGTGGAATATTTGCCAAGCGCATCGCAGATGAAGCGCCCCGCCTTGATCGGGTCGCACTGCCCGTCGGTGAAGAACAGTGTCTCGTCCACGGTCACGTTGTCGAAGGTGAGACCATAGCGGAGCGAGGCGGACCAGTATTCCGTGATCGGAAAGCCGGTGCGGACCTGGAACCCGGTCGTCAGCTGGTTGTAGGTGTCGATCCGGCGGCCGTCGTTGCCGAAGCGGAAGCTCGAGAAGTCCCGGCGGAACACGTCCGCCCCGAGCGCGAGGTTGCGGCCGAACAGATAGGGCTCGGTGAAGCCGAGATCGATCCCGCGCGAGAACTGGGACCAGTTGACACCGAATCGAAGGTTCTGCGCGCGGCCGCGGAAGTTCCTCTGCTCCACCGCAAAGTTCAGGATAAGGCCTTCGAGCGAGGAGTAGCCGGCCGAGACCTGGATCGAGCCCGTGGGGCGCTCCTCCACGTCGAGCTGGAGTGCGATCTTGTCCGGCGCACTCCCCGGCTTCTGCTGCACCTCGAGCTTCTCCTGGAAGAAGCCGAGCGACTGGATCCGGTCCCGCGAGCGCTTGACCTTGAGGCTGTTGAACGCGTCGCCTTCGGCGAGGCGGAACTCGCGCCGGATCACGTCGTCAGCGGTGATGGTGTTGCCGTTGATCGTGACCGACTCGACGTAAACCCGCGGCACCTCGTTGATGACGAAGGTCACGTTCATCCGGAGATCGTCGCGGTCCCGACGGAACTGGGGGCGCACGTCGGCAAAGGCATAGCCGAGGAGCCCGACGGTCTCGGTGATCGAGTCGATCGTGTCTTCGATCAGCTTGGCGTTGTACCAGTCCCCCTCCTTCATCGGCAGGAGCGACTTGAACGCCTCTGCGTCGATGTCGCGGATCTGGCTCACCAGCCCCACCTCGCCGAACCTGTAGCGCTCACCTTCCTCGACGACATAGGTCACGATGAAGTCGCGCCGGTCGGGCGTGAGTTCGGCAATCGCCGAGACCACCCGGAAGTCCGCATAGCCCTGCGTCAGGTAGAACTGGCGTAGCTTCTGCTGGTCGAACGCGAGCCGGTCGGGGTCGTAGGTGTCGCGCGAGGTGAAGATGCGCAAGGGGCGAGCCTGGCGCGAGGCCATCTCGCTTCTGAGCTTCCCGTCGTCGAAGCGCTGGTTGCCGATGATATTGATCTGGCGGATCTTCGACTTCGGCCCTTCCGAGATCTCGAAGACCAAATCCACCCGGTTCTGCTCGAGCTGGACGATCTTCGGCTCCACCTGGGCGGCGAACCGCCCGGAGCGACGGTAGAGTTCGAGGATCCGCGCCACATCCGCGCGCGCCTTCGACCGCGTGAAGATCTGCCGGGGCGCCACCCGGATCTCCTCGCGGATCTTGTCCTCCTTCACCCGTTTCGCGCCCTCGATGATCACCCGGTTGATGACCGGGTTCTCGCGCACCTCGATGACCAGGTTGCCGTCGCCGTCGTCGCGGATGCGGACGTCGGCGAAGAGCTCCGAGGCGAACAGGTCCTTGAGCGCGCGGTCGAGCTCCTCCCGGTCATAGGGCTGGCCGGCGGCAAGATCGGTGTAGGAGAGCACGGTTTCCGGTTCGAGGCGCTCGTTGCCGATGACGCGGAGCGAGCGCACCACGCCGGACGACGCGACGATCCCCGACGGCTGCGGCGCCTGGGCGCCGAGCGGAGCCGCCGAGGCGAGAAGGGCGGCAGCAAGCGGCAGCCAGCGACCAGCGCTCCGGCCCCCGCGAGGTCCGCATGCGCGCGTCACCATCAGCCCGCCCAGCTCTTCAGCCCCTCCCACAGGCCGAAGGAGGCAAGGTCGTTCATGGTGAGCAGCAGCATGAGCGAGAGGATGAGGATGAACCCCGAGAGGAAGGCGAGTTCCTGGAGCCTCGGCTCCAGGGGCCGCCGACGGACGGCCTCGGCGGCGTAGAGGAGAAGGTGGCCCCCGTCCAGCGCCGGGATGGGCAGGAGATTCACGAACCCGAGGTTGATCGAGACGAGAGCGACGAAGCTGATGAAGCTGGCGAGCCCAAGCGAGGCGCTCTGGCCGGCGAACTGGGCGATCTTGAGCGGCCCGCCGAGCTCGTCGAGCGCACGCCGGCCGGTCACCACCTGCACCAGGGTCTCGCCCATGAGGCGGGTGATCTGGACGGTCTCGTCCACCGCCCACACCAGCGCCGAGACCGGGCCGCGCCGCTCGACGACCGGCGGTCCGCTTTCGATCCCGAGACGGCCTTTCACGTAGCGGTTGCCGAACCGGTCGACCTCGGTCCGCGTCCCCGGGGTGGCGACGAGGCGCAGGGTCTCAGCCCCGCGCTCGACGACGAGCGTGATGGGCTCGCCGGGGCGGAGCGCAACAATCCGCACCATGTCCTCGAAGCGGTCCACGCGGCGGCCGTCGATCTCGCGCACGCGGTCTCCGGCGCGCAGCCCCGCGGCGGCAGCCGGGCTGCCTTCCATGACCCTGCCGGCGACAGGCGGCGTGAACTGGTGACCGAAGGTCATGAAGAAGCCTGCGAAGAGCAGGATGGCGAAGAGGAAGTTGATGCCGGGGCCGGCCGCCACGACGAGCGCCCGCTGCCAGACCGGGCGGAACTGGAACAGGGCCGCTCGCTCCTCGGGCGGCAGGGCGACGAGTGCCGGATCGGGCTGGCTCGCCGCGTTGAGATCGCCCGCGAACTTGGCGTAGCCGCCAAGCGGGATCCAGCCGATCTTCCAGCGGGTGCCGCGCCGGTCGGTGAAGCCCAGGATCTCCCGCCCGAAGCCGACCGAGAAGACCTCCACCCTGATGCCGAAGAGCCGGGCCATGCCGTAATGGCCGAACTCGTGCACGAACACGAGGATGCCGAGCACCAGGATGAAGGCGAGCGCCGACACGGCGATGCCCGGCTCTGCGACCGCGTCCATCCCGGGCTCCTAGCGACGCGCGCGCTGAGCCGCAAATGAACGGGCGCGCGCGCGCGCCTCGGCATCGGCCGCCGCCACTTCGGCAAGCGTCGTCACCGGCGCCGCCGGGAGCGACTCGAGCGTGTCGGCCACCACCTCGGCAATCTCGAGGAAGCCGATCCGCTCCTCGAGGAACGCGCCCACCGCCACCTCGTTCGCCGCCGAGAGAACGCAGGGGCGGCAGCCACCCGCCGCGAGCGCGGCCTCGGCAAGCGCGAGGGCCGGGAACCGCTCCCGGTCGGGTTCCTCGAAGTCGAGCCGGGAGGCCGCAGCAAGGTCGAGCCGCCGGACGGGGGTTGCGATCCGCTCGGGCCAGGCGAGCGCATGGGCAATCGGCACGCGCATGTCGGCCGGGCCGAGCTGGGCCAGGACCGAGCCGTCCACATACTCGACAAGCCCGTGCACCAGGCTCTGCGGGTGGACGAGCACGCCGAGCCGCTCGGGGCCGACGCCGAAGAGGTGGTGCGCCTCGATGAGCTCGAGGCCCTTGTTCATGAGCGTCGCCGAGTCGACCGAGATCTTCGCCCCCATCGACCAGTTGGGGTGCTTGACCGCCTCGGCCGGGGTGACGGCCGCCATCTCCGCCCGGCTGCGGCAGCGGAACGGCCCGCCGCTTGCGGTCAGCACGATCCGGCTGATCCGCGCCACATCCTCGAGCACCTGGAAGATGGCGTTGTGCTCGCTGTCGATGGGCAGGATCCGCGCGCCGGAGGCCCTGGCAGCTGCCGTCATGACATCGCCCGCGCAAATGAGCGCCTCCTTGTTGGCGAGCGCGACGGTGGTTCCCGCCTCGAGCGCGGCGAGGGTCGGCGCGAGGCCGGCCGCGCCCACGATCGCGGCCACGACGAGGTCGACCGGCTCGGCCGCGGTCTCGACCATCGCGGCCTCGCCGGCGCGCACCTCGGTCGCCGTTCCGGCAAGCGCCTCCCGGAGCGGCGCATAGCCCGCCTCGTCGGCAATCACCGCCACCCGCGCGCCGGATGCGCGGGCCACGTCCGCAAGCTTCGCCCAGTCGCGGCCAGAGGCCACGGCATGGATCCGGAAGCGCTCTGGGTTGCGGGCGACGAGGTCAAGGGTCGAGCTGCCGATCGACCCCGTGGCACCCAGGAGGGTCACGGTGCGCATCAGCCGAGCTCCGCGGCAAGCGCGACGAGGCAGGCGACGGGGACGAGCCCGTCGACCCGGTCGAGCACTCCCCCGTGACCGGGGATGAGGGAGCCGGAGTCCTTGACCCCTGCCCGGCGCTTCATCCAGCTTTCGAAGAGGTCGCCGGCCTGGGCGGCCACGGCCAGCGCCGCGCCCGCAGGCACGAACGCGAGCGGCGCGCCGCCCCAGGCCTGGTGGGCGACGGCGGCCCCCGCAGCTCCGGCACCGGCCATGCCGCCGAGCAGGCCGGCCCAGGTCTTGGACGGGCTGATCGCCGGCGCAAGCTTCGGCCCGCCGAGCGCGCGGCCGGCGAAATAGGCGGCGATGTCGGTCGCCCACACCACGCCGAAGACGAAGGCGACGAGCGCAAGCCCGTCGGGCCGCTCCCGTAAGCCGACGAGCGCGACCGCCGGCAGACCGAGATAGAGGGTGCCGGCCAGCGTCGCGCGCCAGCCGGCGCGCACCTGCGGTACCTGGCCGAGACGCCAGGCGGCGCTCATCGCCAGCACCACGCCAAGAGCGGCAACGCCATGGAGCACATCGCGCGCAAGAGTGACGCCCACCACGCCGGCAAGGCCTGCGATCTGGCTTGCGCGATGGACCCGGGACTCGCCGACGAGCCCGCCCCACTCCCACCGGCCGACGGCAACGGCCACCGCCACCAGCGCCGCGAAGGCGGGGCCGCCAGCCCAGGCGGCCGCGATGGCGACGGCAGCAAGAAGAGCGCCGGAGCCGATCCGCGCCGGAAGGTCCCCCGGCCGTCGCCCGGGCGTCGGTGCCGCCATGGCCTCAGCGCCCACCGAAGCGCCGCTCCCGCCGGGCGAAGGCCTCGGCCGCCTCCTTGAGGACCGCCTCGTCGAAGTCGGGCCAGAGCACGGGCGTGAACCAGAGTTCGGCGTAGGCCGCCTGCCAGAGCAGGAAGTTCGACAGCCGCACCTCGCCCGAGGAGCGGATGATGAGGTCGACGGGGGCGAAGGCGGCAGTATCGAGCATCGCCTCGATGTCGGCTGCCTCAAGCTTTTCCGGATCGAGCCGGCCAGCGGCGGCCTCGGCGGCCAGCCGGCGCACGGCCCGCACCAGCTCGTCCTGCGCGCCGTAGTTGAGCGCGACGACGAGGTCGAGCGCGGTGTTGCCTGCCGTCAGGGCCTTCGCCCGCTCGAGCTCCCGGACGATGTCGGCCCGAAGCGCCCGCCACTGGCCGATGAAGCCGAGCCGGACTCCGTTCGCGTGCAGCTCGTCAAGCTCGGAGCGGATGTGCTGGAGGAGGAGGCCCATCAGGTCCGAGACTTCCTCGGGCGGGCGCCGCCAGTTCTCGGACGAGAAGGCGTAGAGGGTGAGCGTCTGGATGCCGAGCTCGGGCGCGGCGCGCACCACCCGCCGCACCGCCTCGACACCCGCGCGATGCCCGGCAAGCCGCGGCAGCCGCCGGGCCTTCGCCCATCGGCCGTTGCCATCCATGATGATGGCGACGTGCCGGGGGCCGCCCGGCACCGCCCGCAGCGCCGGTTGCGGCGCGTCCGCCGGCCGCAGGGCGCCGGCGCCGGGAACGGTGGCGACCGGCTCAGCCATGGGGGCCCTGCTGGCGGGCGGCCACCACTTCACCACGCGCGCAGCACCGGCTGCTGGAGCTCGAGCGCCCGCCTCACCTGCCGAGGATCTCCTTCTCCTTCGCCTCGGCAGCCTTGTCGGCCTCGGCGATGTGCCGGTCGGTGAGCTTCTGGACCTCGCCCTCGAGGCGCTTCTGCTCGTCCTGCGAGATCTGCCCCTTCTTCTCCGCGGCCTTCAGCGCCTCCATCCCGTCGCGGCGCACGTTGCGAATGGCCACCCGCGCCTTCTCGGCATATTGCGCGGCAAGCTTCGCGAGCTCCTTGCGCCGCTCCTCGGTGAGGTCGGGGATGGGCAGCCGCAGCGTCTGGCCCTCGACGATGGGGTTGAGCCCGAGCCCGGCCGAGCGGATGGCCTTCTCGACCGGCTGGACGTTCGAGCGGTCCCAGACCTGCACCGACAGCATCCGCGGCTCGGGCGCTGTCACGGTCGCGACCTGGTTCAGGGGCATGGTGCTGCCGTAGACCTCCACGGTCACCGGGTCCAGCAGCGAGGCGGAGGCGCGGCCGGTCCTGAGGCCCCCGAGATCGTGCTTCAGCGTCTCGACCGCGCCCTTCATGCGCCGCTCGAGGTCGGCCGTCAGTTTCGCCGTGTCGAACTCCGCCATCTCTGTCCCTTCTTCCCTGCCCTGCTCGTCCCGGCCCTGCCGCCCCGACCCTGCCGGCCCGACCCTGCCGGCCCGAGGCCGCTCAGGCCGCCTGCGAGACGACCGTCGCCCGCCCCTCGCCCGCCAGCACCCGCCTGAGGTTTCCAGGCTCGCGGATGTTGAAGACGACGATCGGGATGCCGTTGTCCCGGCACAGCGCAACCGCCGCCGAGTCCATCACCTTCAGATTGTCATTCAGCACCTTGTCGAAGCTGATCACGGGGTAGCGCGTGGCCTTGGGGTCGAGCTTCGGGTCGCTCGTGTAGATGCCGTCGACCGACGTCCCCTTGAACAGCGCATCGCAGCCCATCTCGGCCGCCCGGAGCGCGGCCGCCGTGTCGGTCGTGAAGAAGGGGTTGCCGGTGCCGGCGGCGAAGATGACGATCCGCCCCTTCTCCATGTGCCGCACGGCCCGGCGGCGGATGTAGGGCTCACACACGCTCGCCATGGGGATGGCGGACTGCACGCGCGTCGCCACGCCCTGCTGCTCGAGCGCGTTCTGGAGCGCAAGCGCGTTCATGACGGTGGCCAGCATCCCCATGTAGTCGGCCGAGGCCCGGTCGAAGCCGCGGGCCGCGGCCGCAAGCCCGCGGAAGATGTTGCCGCCCCCCACCACCAGGCAGAGCTCGTGGCCATCGGCGCGGGCGGCCGCGATCTCGGCGGCGATCCGCGCAGTCGCCTCGGGGTTGATGCCGAAGGGCGCGTCGCCCATCAGCGCCTCGCCGGAGAGCTTGAGGAGGATGCGCCGGTAGGCCGGCGTTCGCGTCATCGCTCGCTCCTCCTGTCCCTGCCCGGCACCCGCCACGCTACCCGCTGCCCGGCACCCGCGGGCCATCGCCCCTTGCACCGCCGGCAGCGGGGGTTGCAAGGCCCGGCGCGGCCGGCAGTCCCGTCAGGCGCCCGCGGCGGCGGCCGCCACCTCCGCTGCGAAGTCGGTCTCCGCCCGCTCGATTCCCTCGCCCAGCTGGAAGCGGACGAAGCCCTTGACCGCGACCGGCGCGCCGGCGTCCTTGGCCGCCTTCTGGACGACGTCGGCCACCTTCACCTTGCTGTCACCCAGGAACCCCTGGGTCATGAGCGCGTTCTCGCTTGCGAACTTGCGCACCGCGCCTTCCACCATCCGGGCGACGATGTCGGCCGGCTTGCCGCTCTCGGCTGCCTTGGCTTCGGCGACCGCCCGCTCGCGCGCGACGAGCGCGGGGTCCACCTCCTCGGGCGAAAGCGCCATGGGGTTGGCCCAGGCGATGTGGAGCGCAAGCTGCTTGCCAAGCTCCGCAAGCGCGGCCTCGGCAGCGCCGCTCTCGAGCGCGACAAGCACCCCGATCTTCCCCAGCCCCTCGGCAAGCGCGTTGTGAACATAGGGAAAGACGAGCCCCTCGCCCACCTCGAGGCTTGCCGCCCGCCGCAGCGTCTGGTTCTCGCCGATGGTCGCCACATTGTTCGCCAGCGCCTCGGCCACCGTGCCCTGGCCGCCGGGCATGGGGGCGGCAAGGATCGTCTCCACGTCAGCCCCGCGCTCAAGCGCGATGGCGAGGCAGGCCCGCACGAAATCCTGGAAGCGGTCGATCTTGGCAACGAAGTCGGTCTCGGAGTTCACTTCCACCATTACCCCGCGCCGGCCCTCGACCCTGACCCCCACGAGCCCCTCGGCGGCCGTGCGCCCGGCCTTCTTGGCAGCCGCAGCAAGGCCCTTGGAGCGCAGCCAGTCGATCGCCTTCTCGACGTCGCCGCCGGTCTCGGCCAGCGCCTTCTTGCAGTCCATCATGCCCGCGCCGGTGCGGTCGCGCAGGCCCTTCACCATCGCGGCAGTGATCTCGGCCATGGGTCGTCTCCAGACAGTCTCGGATGGTCCGGCCGGGCGGCCGGGGGGTTCAGCCCTGGACGGCAGGCTCGGGCAGCGGGTCGGCCGCCTCGCCGATGTCGTAGCCGGAGGCCACCATGTAGCCCTCCCGGCCGGCGAGCACGGCATCCGCCACGGCGTCGCAGTAGAGCTTGATCGCCCGCGAGGCATCGTCGTTGCCGGGCACGGGGAAGGCGATGTTCGACGGATCGACGTTCGAATCGAGGATGGCGATGACCGGAATGCCCAGCGCGTTCGCCTCCTTGATGGCAAGATCCTCCTTGTTGACGTCGATCACGAACATCACGTCGGGAAGGCCGTTCATGTCGCGGATGCCGCCGAGCGACGCCTCGAACTTGTCGCGCTCGCGTGTCATCTTCAGCACTTCCTTCTTGGTGAAGCCATGAAGATCGCCTGCGAGCTGCTCCTCGAGCTGCCGGAACCGCTTGATGGAGGCTGAAATGGTCTTCCAGTTGGTAAGCGTGCCCCCCAGCCAGCGGTGGTTCACGTAATGCTGGCCGCAGCGCCGGGCCGCCTCGGCAATCGGCTCCTGCGCCTGGCGCTTGGTGCCAACGAAGAGCACCTTGCCGCCGGCCGCGGCGGTCGCCCGCACGAAGTCGAGCGCGCGCGCGAACAGCGGCACGGTCTGCGACAGATCGAGGATGTGCACCCCATTGCGCTCGCCGAAGATGTAGGGCTTCATCTTCGGGTTCCAGCGGTGGGTCTGGTGGCCGAAATGGGCGCCGGCCTCAAGCAGCGCCTGCATCGACACCACGGGCGTCGTCATCATCGCAGTCTCCGGTTCGAACGTGCGCCGCAGGAGGGGATGCAGGCCGCGCCCGCACACCGGATATGGCTCCCGCGACTGGGATGCCGCGGCCGCTAGCCCCCGCTCCGCCGCAAGTCAACCGCCGCGCTCAGGCGACGAGCCGGAGCGGCGGGGCAAGGGGGCCGGCGTCGAGCTCGGCGACCGCCGGGTCGAGCCGCAGGGCCTCGATGGCGGCGGCATCGCAGCGGAACCGCCGTCCGAGCGCGACCCGGGCCAGCCCGCCTGCCGTCGGCACGACCACCGCGATCTCGACATGGCCGTCGCGCGGCAGGCTGCGCAGAAGGTCGAGGAGCGGACCGTGCGCGACACCGGCCACGAGGCGCAGCTCGAGCCGGGCCCGCACGAGGCCCGCAAGCGAGGCCAGCGGCGTGGCCGAGACGATCCGGAGCCGCGGCTCGGAGTCGGCGTCGCGCCAGGCAAGCTCCACGCCGAGGAGCTGGGGCTCGCCCGCCTCGGCGGCCGCGCGAAGGGCAGCCACCACCGGCTCGTCGTAGCAGCTGGCCTGGAAGCTCCCGTCCCCGTCGGAGAGGTTGACGCCATAGGCCGGCCGGTCGGGGCCTGACGACGCGCGCGGCCTCAGGAACAGCTCCTCGACGAGACCGGCCATGGTCACCGTCTCGCGCGCGCCCGGCTGGCTGGCGGAGCGCTCGCGGACGGCCCTGGAGCCGAGCACCCGGTGCCCGGCAAGCACCAGGGCATGCCGCTCGACCGGGTGGCCGGAGAGAAAGAAGCCGAAGGCGGTGCGCTCGCGGGCGAGCCGCTCGCCGAGCGTCCACGGCGCTGCCTCCGGAAGCCTCACGCCCAGGCCCTCCGCGCCCGCCCCGGCTCCGAACAGCCCGCCCTGGCCCGTCTCGCGCTCCCGCGCGGCGGTCTGGGCAGCGGCCAGAAGCACTTCGGCACCGGCGAACACCCGTTCGCGGCGGGGCTCGAGGCGGTCGAAGGCCCCGGCGCTCGCCAGCGCCTCCACCTGCCGGCGGTTGAGCGCCCGCGGGTCGACCCGGGCAGCCCAGTCGTCGAGCGAGCGGAACGGCCCGCTCGTGTCGCGCTCGGCGACCATGGCCTCCATCGCCGCCACGCCCACGCCCTTCAGCGCACCGAGCCCGTAGCGCACCGCGGGGACGCCCCGATGGTCCTCGATCGTGAAGTCGGCACCGCTTGCGTTCACGTCCGGCGGCAGGAGCGCCACGCCGTTCCGGCGCATGTCGTCCACCAGAAGGCGGATCTTGTCGGTGTCGGCGATCTCGAAGGCAAGCGAGGCGGCGAAGAAGGCAGCCGGGTGATGCGCCTTCAGCCAGGCGGTCTGGTAGGCGACGAGCGCGTAGGCGGCGGCGTGGCTCTTGTTGAAGCCATAGCCGGCGAACTTCTCGACCAGGCGGAAGATGTGGGCGGCCTGCTCGCGGTCGACGCCGCGCGCCACCGCGCCCTCGACGAAGCGCTCGAGCTGGGCGTCCATCACCGCCCTGTCCTTCTTGCCCATCGCCCGGCGCAGGAGGTCGGCCTCGCCGAGCGAGTAGCCGGCGAGCGCCTGGGCGATCTGCATCACCTGTTCCTGGTAGACGATGATGCCGTAGGTGGGCTTCAGGATCGCCTCGAGCGCGGGATGGAGCCAGTCGACCGGCTCGCGGCCCCACTTGCGCGCTGCGAACAGCGGGATGTTGTCCATGGGGCCCGGCCGGAACAGGGCGCCAAGCGCGATGATGTCCTCGAAGACGGTGGGGCGGACGAGCGCGAGCGACCGCCGCATGCCTGCGCTTTCGAACTGGAACACGCCGACCGTGTTGCCCTGGGTGAGCAGCCGGTAGACGGCCGGGTCGTCGAGCGGGAGCGCGGCGAGGTCGACCGCGATGCCCCGGGCGCGGAGCAGCTTCACCGCCCGGTCGATGACCGAGAGGGTCTTCAGGCCCAGGAAGTCGAACTTGACGAGACCCGCCTGCTCGGCGCTCTTCAGGTCGAACTGCGTCACCGGCATGTCCGAGCGCGGGTCGCGCAAGAGCGGCACGAGCTCGGCGAGCGGCCGGTCGCCGATTACCACGCCGGCTGCATGGGTCGAGGTGTGGCGCGGCCGGCCTTCCAGCCGCCGGGCGATCGCGATCAGCCGCTCGACCCGGGGGTCGGCGGCGACCGCTGCCTGGAGCTCGGGAGAATCGCGAAGCGCACGCTCGAGATCCCACGGGTCCGCCGGCGGGTTGGGGATGAGCTTGGCGATCCGGTCCCCCTCGGAATAGGGCATCTGCAGCACGCGTGCGACGTCCTTCACGACGGCGCGGGCCTTCAGGGTCCCGAAGGTGACGATCTGGGCCACCCGGTCGGCCCCATATTTGCGCTGCACGTAACGGATCACCTCGTCGCGCCGGGTCTCGCAGAAGTCGATGTCGAAGTCGGGCATCGACCGCCGCTCGGGGTTGAGGAAGCGCTCGAAAAGCAGGTCGAGCGGCAGCGGGTCGAGATCGGTGATGGCGAGTGCGAAGGCCACGAGCGAGCCCGCGCCCGAGCCGCGCCCCGGCCCCACGGGAATGCCTTCCGCCTTCGCCCAGCGGATGAAGTCGGCAACGATCAGGAAGTAGCCGGAAAAGCCGGCCTCGTGGATGATGGCGAGCTCGTGGGCGAGCCGGGCATCATAGGGTGCGCGGTCGAAACCCGGCTCGGCAAGCCGGGGCGCAAGCCGAATCTCGAGCCCGGCGCGTGCCAGCCGTTCGAGTTCGGCACGCTCGGCGGCCGGGTCGGAGACCAGCTTGGGCAGCACCGGCTCGCGCGGGGCAAGGGCGAAGGCCGAGCGGCGGGCGACGAGAAGCGTGTTGGCCACCGCCTCGGGCAGATCGGCGAAGCGCTCCGCGAACTGCGCGGGCGAAAGCAGGAACTGCGCCGGGTTGGACCGCGGCCGCTCCGCGCTCTCGAGATAGGTGCCATGCGCGATGCACAGCATCACGTCATGCGCCAGATGGTCGTCGGGCGAGAGGAAGCAAGCCGGGGCGGTGCCGACGATGGGCAGCCCGCGGGCGTGCGCCCATGCGAGGAGCGGCCCTTCGGCCCGCGCCTCGGCCGCCTCGCCCGAGCGGCTGATCTCGACGAAGAGGCGATCGCCGAAGAGGGACAGGAGCGCCTCGCCGAAGGCCTCGAACGGCTGGCCCTCGGCGGCGCGGCGGGCGAGCGGGCCGTCGGCCCCGCCGGTCAGCGCAAGGAGGCCCGCGGTTCTTCCGGCAAGCCGCGCAAGCGGCAACCCCTCGCCCGGCGCGCAGCCAAGCTCGGCCTCGCTGATGAGGCCGATGAGGTTGGCATAGCCGTCCGCATCCTGGCAGATGAGCGGAAGCCAGTCGGGCGCCGGCCGGGGCGCGCCCGGCCGGTGCGGGCGCGCATCCTCGCGGACGAGCGGCAGCAGCGCCCCCACCAGCGGCTGGACGCCGGCCGCGAGCGCCGCGCCCGAGAAGGTCATCGCCGCGAAGAGGTTGCCGCGGTCGAGCAGGGCAACGGCCGGCATCCCCGCCGCCGCGGCCGCCTTCACGAGCGCCTTTACCTCGATGGTCGATTCGAGGATCGAGTAGCAGGACTGGACCCGGAGCGGGACGTGCATGCCCCCATGGTGCGGGGTGGCGGCGGAGCCCGCAAGCACCCGGCGCGCAAAAGCCGTGGATAAGCTCAGGCCGGCACCAGCCGGCCGTGGTCGAGGCGGACGATCCGGTCCATCCGCGCCGCGAGCGCGCGGTTGTGGGTGGCAACCAGCGCCGCCGCCCCTGCGCCGCGCACCTGCGCAAGGAACGCGGCCAGCACCCGGTCGGCCGTGTCCTCGTCGAGGTTGCCGGTCGGCTCGTCGGCCAGCACCAGGACCGGCCGGTTGGCAAGCGCACGGGCGACCGCCACGCGCTGCTGCTCGCCGCCCGAGAGCTGGCTCGGCCGGTGGGAGAGGCGGCTGCCGAGACCGAGCGGCACAAGAAGCGCGCGGGCCCGCGCCAGCGCCTCGCGGCGCGGCGCACCGGCAATCATGCAGGCCAGCGCCACGTTCTCCTCGGCCGAGAAGTCGGGGAGCAGATGGTGGAACTGGTAGACGAAGCCGAGCCGCTGCCGCCGCAGGAGCGTGCGCGCCCCGTCATCAAGGCCGCGCGCCGGCGTGCCGTCGATGGCGATGTCGCCGTCCCAGCCGCCCTCGAGGAGCCCGACCGCCTGGAGCAGCGTCGACTTGCCCGAGCCCGACGGCCCCAGGAGCGCGACGATCTCGCCCCTCGCCACCGCGAGGTCGACGCCCCGCAGCACCTCGATCACCGCGCCTCCCTGGACGAACCGGCGGGTGAGGCCGCGCACCAGAAGCGCCGGGATCTCGCCTGCGTCACTCATGGCGGAGCACGGTCACGGGGTCGGTCGAGGCGGCCTTCCACGCCGGGTAGAGGGTGGCGACGAACGAGAGGCCGAGGGCGAGCGCGACGATGCCTGCCACCTCGAGCGGGTCGGTCCGGCTCGGCAGCTCGGTGAGATAGCGGATCGAGGGGTCCCACAGCTCGATGCCGGTGAGCCTGGCGGCCCCCACCACGATCTCCTGCCGGAACCGGAGCACCAGGAACCCGAGCGCGAGGCCAAGCAGCACGCCGAGCCCGCCGATCAGCGTGCCGACGCTCATGAAGATCCGCATCATCGCCGCGCGCGAGGCCCCCATGGTCCTGAGGATCGCGATGTCGCGCCGCTTCGCCCGGACCAGCATGATGAGCGAGGAGAGGATGTTGAAGACGGCCACGAGGATGATGATCGAGAGCACCCAGAACATGACGGCGCGCTCGACGACGAGGGCCTCGAACAGCGCCGCGTTCATCTGCCGCCAGTCAAGGATCCGGCCGACGGGGGCCACCTTCTCGGCAAGCGGCGCGAGGATCCGGTCCACCCGGTCGGGGTCTTCGGTCGTCACCTCGACGAGGCCGACGGCGTCGCCCAGCCGGAGCAGGGTCTGCGCCTGGGGCATGGGCATGAGCACGAAGGCGCGGTCGAAGTCGAACAGGCCGATCTCGAAGAGGGCCACCACCTCGTAGGCCACGATCCGCGGCACCGCGCCGAAGGGGGTGACTTCGCCATCAGGCGAGACGAGCGAGATCGTGTCGCCCACCCTGACCCCCAGGTTCTCGGCCAGCCGCACGCCAAGCGCAACCCGCGGCGCATCATCGGCCAGTCGGTCGAGCGAGCCCGAGACGACATTGCCGGCAATCACCGGGTTGGCGCGGATGTCCGCGATCCGCATGCCGCGCACGAGCGCGCCCTCCACGCGCGACCGGGCGGTCGCCATGAGGGGCTGCTCGATGAGCGGCGTGGCCGAGACCACCCCCGGCGTCGCCCGCGCTTCGGCCAGCACCTTCTCCCACCCGTCGAGGCGGCCGCCGTAGCCCTGCACCACGGCATGGCCGTTCAGGCCCTGCATGCGGTCGAACATCTCGGCACGGAAGCCGTTCATCACGCTCATGACCGCAATCAGGGCAGCGACGCCGAGCGCGACGGCGAGGAGCGAGATGGCGGCGACGAGGAAGATGAACCGCTCGCTGCGCCCCGGCAGGAGGTAGCGGCCGGCGATGAAGCGCTCGGTGGCCGAGATCATGCGGCGGGGGTCTTGCCGTCCCAGTCAGCCGGCAAGCCGCGCCAGCGCCGACTCGGGGCTCAGCTCCGCCTTCTCGCCGGTGGCCCGGCGCTTGAGCTCGACGGTGCCGGCTGCCAGCCCCTTCGGCCCCACCGTCACCGCCCAGGGCAGGCCGATGAGGTCCATTGTCGCGAACTTCTCGCCCGGCCGGGCGTCGCGGTCGTCGTGCAGCACCGAGAGCCCGGCCGCCGCCAGGCGCGCCTCGAGCGCGGCGCAGGCGGCATCGGTCGCCGCATCGTCGGGCCGGAGATTGACGAGACCGACATCGAAGGGTGCGACGCTGTCGGGCCAGATGATGCCCGCCGGATCGTGGCTTGCCTCGATAATGGCCCCAACGAGACGCGAGACGCCGATGCCGTAGCTGCCGCACAGCGGCGTCACCATTTGGCCGTCGCGGGCCTGCACCTGCATGCCCATCGCGGCCGTGTACTTGGTGCCGAAGAAGAAGATATGGCCCACCTCGATCCCGCGCCGCCGCGCCAGCCGCTCGGCCGGCACCGGGCAGTCGGCCACCCTGGCATGCTCCTCGGCCTCCATGGCATAAAGCGCGCGCAGCCGCTCCGGCGCGGCGGGGTCGGCAAGATCGACGGCATCGAGGGCGGAGTCGTAGAAGAGCTCGCTCTCGCCCGTGTCGGCAAGGATGTGGAACTCGTGGGAAAGGTCCCCGCCGATCGGGCCCGAGGGGGCCTTGACCGGCACTGCGCGCAGACCAAGTGCGGCGAAGGTCCGCAGATAGGCGATGAACATCGCGTCGTAGCTGGCGCGCGCGCCTTCCATGTCCATGTCGAAGCTGTAGGCGTCCTTCATCAGGAACTCGCGGCCGCGCATCACCCCGAAACGCGGGCGGATCTCGTCGCGGAACTTCCACTGGATATGGTAGAGGGTGCGCGGCAGGTCCCGGTAGCTCTTCACGCAGTCGCGGAAGATCGCCGTCACCATCTCCTCGTTGGTGGGGCCGTAGAGCATCTCGCGCCCGTGCCGGTCGGCGATGCGCAGCATCTCGGGGCCATAGGCGTCGTAGCGGCCCGATTCGCGCCAGAGATCGGCGGGCTGGATGGTCGGCATCAGCATCTCGATCGCGCCGGCCCGGTCCTGCTCGCGCCGCACGATGGCCGCGATGCGGTCGAGCACCCGCAAGCCCAGCGGCAGCCAGGCGTAGATGCCGGCCGCGGTCTGCCGGATCAGCCCGGCGCGCAGCATCAGCTGGTGGGAGACGATCTCGGCGCCCGCCGGCGTCTCCTTCATGACGGGCAAGAGATAGCGGGACAGGCGCTGGGTGCGGGCGTGCATCGGACCTCGGGCTCGGACGGGAAGGCTGGCGGGTAGCGAAGCTGTGGCCCGGCCGCAACATCGCGGCGCGAAGCTGGCAGCGCCGATGAACCTTCCATGACAGAGAGGCGGCGGAACGGTAGAGGCGCATGCGCTGGCGGATGCCGGACGCGCGCGCGACGCCAGGGTTCAGGGAAGAGGCGAAGGGACGGCCGCAGGGCCGCCGGGGCGCCGGGTCGGGCCGACCCGGCGCCCTCGCCGTGCGCCATCGCGCCGCAAGCGCCCCCGCCATCCTGACACGAATTTGCAACCGTCACGGCTTACCCTCTGCGTATTCAGGGAAATTCCGTTTCAAGGGGGTGGAGGATGGCCATGCGCATTCGCGCCTTGAAACCCCTTGCTGCGGTTCTCCTTCTGGCAGTTTCGGCGCCCGGGCACGCGTCGGGCGACCGCTCTTGGGATCCCGCATCGCTCCAGGCGTTGCGCCTGCGCGAAACGCAGATCCTGCTGCAGGTGGGCGCGCTGCGCTGCCGCGCGACCAACCCGGAGATCGTGCGCGCCTACAACCGCTTCGTCGAGCGCGCGCGGGAGCGGCTGGTGCGCGCCGAGGAGCAGCTCGTCCGCCACTTCGGGCTGGAGACGGGCCGGGCGGCCTACGACCGCTTCATCACCGAGGTCGCGAATCGCCATTCGGAAGGGATGCAGGCGGCCGGACGCTGCCTCGTCATCGCCCGGATGCTCGAGACGGACGATGCGTCCGGCGGCGGGTTTGCCGAGGTGCTCGCTGCGCTGCCCGTGCTCCCGATGGCGGCGAGCGCCCCCTGCCGGAGCGAGCGCGCCGAGACGGTTGCTGCCCGGTCGCCGTTCGACCCGCTCCCCGAGTAGGCGCGCCTCAGACCAGCCGGCTCTGGCGGATGGCCGCAGCGATGAAGCTCGCGAACAGCGGGTGGGGCGCGAACGGCTTCGACTTCAGCTCCGGGTGGAACTGGACGCCGATGAACCAGGGGTGGTCGGGGCGCTCCACGATCTCCGGAAGGCGGCCGTCGGGCGACATCCCGGTGAACGCGAGCCCGGCCGCCTCGAGGCGCTCGCGGTAGGCGGTGTTCACCTCGTAGCGGTGGCGGTGGCGCTCGGAGATCTCCGTCGTGCCGTAGATGGCGGCGGCATGGCTGTTGCCGGCGAGCACCGCGGGGTAGGCGCCGAGCCGCATGGTGCCGCCGAGGTCGCCGCCCTCCTCGCGCTGCTGCAACCCTTCGGCCGACATCCACTCGTGGATCATTCCGACCACCGGCTCGGAGGTGGGACCAAACTCGGTCGAGGAGGCGGCCGGAATGCCGGCCAGGTTCCGCGCCGTCTCCACGCAGGCCATCTGCATCCCGAAGCAGATGCCAAGATAGGGCACGCGCCGCTCGCGGGCGAAGCGGATGGCGGCGATCTTCCCCTCGGCACCGCGCTCACCGAAGGCGCCGGGCACCAGGATGGCGTGGAGCGGCTCGAGCCTTGGCACGATCTCGCTTGCATCCCCCTCGAAGAGCTCGGCGTCGATCCAGCGGATGTCGACCCGCACGCGGTTGGCGATCCCGCCGTGGATGAGGGCCTCATTCAGGGATTTGTAGGCATCCGGCAGGCCGACATATTTGCCGACCACGCCGACCGTCACCGACCCTTCCGGGCTCTTCAGCCGGTCGACGATGTCGACCCAGCGCGCAAGATCGGGCTCGCGCCCCGGCGGCAGGCCGAAGGCGTGGATGACCTGCGCGTCCAGCCCCTCGGCATGATACTGGAGCGGCACGGCGTAGATGGAGGGCGCATCGAGCGCCGGGATCACCGCCTCCTTCGGCACGTTGCAGAAGAGCGCGATCTTGCGCCGTTCGCTCTCGGGCAGGGGGTGCTCGCAGCGGCAGACGAGGACATCGGGCTGCACGCCGAGCGAGGCCAGCTCGCGCACCGAATGCTGGGTGGGTTTGGTCTTCAGCTCGCCGGCCGCGGCAATGTAGGGCACGAGCGTCACGTGGATCGAGACCGACATGCCGCGGCCGAGGTCGTTCCGGAGCTGGCGCACCGCCTCGATGAAGGGGAGCGATTCGATGTCGCCGACCGTGCCGCCGATCTCGCACAGCACGAAGTCGACGTCATCGGTGTCGGCGGTCGCGAACGCCTTGATCGCGTCGGTCACGTGCGGGATCACCTGGACGGTGGCGCCGAGATAGTCCCCGCGCCGCTCGCGCGCGATGATCGACTGGTAGATCCGGCCGGCCGTCACATTGTCCGATCGGCGCGAGGCCACGCCCGTGAACCGCTCGTAGTGGCCGAGGTCGAGGTCGGTCTCGGCACCGTCGTCGGTCACGTAGACCTCGCCGTGCTGGTAGGGGCTCATCGTGCCCGGGTCGACGTTGAGATAGGGGTCGAACTTGCGGATCCGCACGCGATAGCCGCGCGCCTGGAGGAGCGCCCCGAGCGCCGCCGCCATCAGGCCCTTGCCAAGCGAGGAGACCACGCCGCCGGTGATGAAGATGAACCGCGCCATGGGAGGCAAGCCCTAGCCGAGCCCGCCGCGCGCCGCCACCTCAGGGAGGCGCACCGGCCGGACTTGTCCACAGCTACTTCTGGATCGGCGGCAGGTCGAGCGGGGCCGGATCGGCTGCGGGTGCCGCCCCGGGCGCAGGCGCGGGCGCAGCCGGAGGCTGGCCGGCTGCCGGCCGGGCGAGCGTCGTGTCGATCGGCTTGTCGGCGCGGGTGGCCCCGGCGAGGATCGCAAAGCCGAGCGAGGCAGCGATGAAGAGGGCGGCGAGGATCGCCGTGGTGCGGGTCAAGAGGTCGGCCGCGCCGCGGGCCGAGACCAGCCCGCCGGCCGAGCCGCTGCCAGTCAGCCCGCCGCCTTCCGAGCGCTGCATGAGAATGACGCCGACCAGCGCCAGCGCCAGCAGGCCCTGCACCACGAGGAGGAAGGTCATGAGCATGCGGAGATCCTCTCGGCAGGCCGCTCCGGCCCGACGCGGGCGCAGATAGGGCGCGGGCGAGGGCCGCGCAAGCGCCGGGCCTACCGGCCGAAGCGCGGTGCCAGGGCCTGCCGTTCGGCCTCGTCCGCCGCCGCCCCGAGCGCGCCGGCCTTGGCGCGGCACTCCGCGGCCTCGGCCTCGGGCACGGAGTCGGCCACGATTCCGGCGCCTGCCGTCACGTGCATGACGCCATCCTTCACGATCGCCGTCCTGAGCACGATGCAGCTGTCCATGCCGCCGTCGGCACCGAAGTAGCCCACGCCGCCCGCATAGACTCCGCGCCGCTCGGGCTCGAGCTCGGCAACGATCTCCATCGCCCGGACCTTGGGCGCGCCCGAGACGGTGCCGGCGGGGAAGCCGGCGAGAAGCGCATCGATTGCATCGCGCCCGGGGCTGAGCCGCCCCGTCACGTTCGAGACGATGTGCATGACGTGGCTGTAGGTCTCGATTGCGAACCGCTCGGTGACCTGGACGCTGCCGGCAGCGGCCACTCGGCCGACGTCGTTGCGGCCGAGGTCGAGCAGCATCAGGTGCTCGGCCCGCTCCTTCGGGTCGGCCAGAAGCTCCGCGCGCCGCCGCGCGTCCTCGGCATCGTCCGCCCCGCGCGGCCGGGTGCCGGCGATGGGGCGGATGGTGACCTCGCCGTTGCGCACGCGCACCAGGATCTCGGGACTCGAGCCGGAGACGGTGAAGCCGGGCAGGTCGAGGTGGTAGAGGAACGGCGAGGGGTTCACGCGCCTCAGCGCCCGGTAGAGGGCGAAGGGCGGCAGCGCGAAGGCCCGCGTGAAGCGCTGGGCGAGCACCACCTGGAAGATGTCTCCGGCGGCGATGTAGGCCTTGGCCCGCTCGACCATCGCCCGGTAACGCTCGGGCGGCACCACGGGAGCCAGCGCCGCCGGAGCGAGTGCCCGGGCGTCGACGCGGACCGGGGGCGGAAGCCCCTGCGCCAGCCGTTCGGCCGCCGCCTCGAGGCGCGCGCAGGCCGCGGCATCGGCTGCCGCCGGGTCTCCGCCCTCGTCCCAGGCCGGGGCCATGAGCAGCAGCTCGTCCTTGAGGCGGTCGAAGACGAGGACGAGGCCGGCGCGCACGAACAGCATGTCGGGAAGGCCGAGCGGGTCGGCAGGCGGCGTCGGCAGGCGCTCGACGAGCCCCGCCGTCTCGTAGCCGAAGTAGCCCGCAAGGAAGGGCGTGGCGGCCGGGGTTCCGGGCGGAAGCGGCATCGCAACCCCGGCAACGAGCGCGCGGAGCGCGGCAAGCGGGTCGGACCCCAGCTCCTCGAAGGCGCTGCGGTCTTCCCGCCAGCGGCGGTTGCAGCGCGCCCGCCGCCCGCGCACCTCGAACAGGAGGTCGGGGTCGAGCCCCAGCATCGACCAGCGGCCGCGCGTCCGCCCCCCCTCGACCGATTCGAGCAGCCAGTCGCCCCGCCCCGGCTCCGCAAGCTTGAGCCAGGCCGAGACCGGGGTCTCGACATCGGCCGGCAGCCGGAGGACGTGCAGGCGATGACCCCCGCCGCGAAGGAGCGTCACGGAGCCTGCTCGGCCTCGGCCGCGCCGGCGAGGCGCGCCTTGACCGCCTCGACCGCGGCGGGGAGGCGCGTCGCCCCTTCCGCGCGCTGCACGGCGCGCGCGAAGGTCTCGGCAAGCTCGAGAGGGGCCGCCTCCGCGATGCTCTGCCGCATGGGCGCAACCAGCGGCGCAGCCTCGGCCGCGGTACCGCGCCGGGTCTCCTCGGTGCGCACCACGTAGAAGCCCTGCCCGCCGGGTGCGGGTGCCACCTTCGCCCTGCCCGCCGGAAGGTTGAGCAGCAGGCGCACGGGCAGCGGGATCTCCTCGCCCGCCTGGGCCGCGCGGGTGAGTTCGAGCCGGCGGACGACGAGCTGCTGCGGCGGCGGAAGCCCTCGCGCCTTTGCTGCCGCCGCGAGGTCGCCGCCCGCCTTCGCCATCTCCTCGGCGAACGCCTGCGCCGCCCGCAGGCGCGCGTCGGCAAGGAAGCTCGCGCGGACCCGGTCACGGACCGCCTCGAACGGGATGGGCGCTGGCGGAAGAACATCGGTGACCTCGATGACAAGGAAGCCGCCCTGACCATCCGCCACCACCGTGGCGCCATCCGCCGGGTCCGCGGCGAAGGCGCGGGCCACGTGCGGCGCGGCCCGGGGGACGAGCACATTGCCTTCGCCAAGAACGTGGCCGTCGGCAGTGGTCGGCGGCACCTCCACAAGGGACAGCCCGAGGGTGCGCGCAATCTCGCCGAGCGGCTCGCCGGCCGCAATCCGGTCCTCGACAGCGGCGACTCGCTCGGAGAGGAGCTTCTCCGCGCGCTCAGCCGCGAGCTTCGCCGCGATGGCCTCGCGGACCTCGGCAAGCGGCCGGACCTGGGCAGGGAGCACCCGTTCGGCCAGCACCACGTGCCAGCCGATCGGCCCCTTGACGGGCGCCGAGACGGCACCCTCTCGAAGGGCAAAGGCAGCCTTGGCGACATCCGCGCCGATCTGGCTCGCAAAGCCCGCCTCGGTGTCGGTGCCAAGCCGGGTGTCGACGTCCGAAAATCCTGCGGCCGCCGCGGCCGCAGCGAAGCCTTCGCCCTGGCGCACCCGCTCGGCGAAGGCGACCGCCTCCTTCTCCGAGGGCAGCACCACCTGGCGCAGCTCCCGCCGCTCCACGCCGCCGAACTCGGCCGGGTTGGCACGCCAGTAGGCCGCGATCTCCGCCTCGCTCGGCGCCGCCTCGCGCGCCACCTGCGCCCGGTCGATCACGGCCTCGCGCCAGGCGCGGCGTTCCGGTACCGTCCAGGCGGCGCGGTTCCGCTGCCAGAAGGCCCGGAGCGCGGCCTCGTCGGGCTCCGCCGGCTGCGGCATCAGGGCCGCCGGCACGGCCAGGATGGTACCCCGCCGCTGCTCGAGAAGGAGCGTCGCATAGGGCTCTGCCAGCATCTGGGGCACAGTGGTGCCGAGCCGCGCCGGCAGCAGGAGGAGACCCTGGGCGATCGCCGTCGCAATGTCCTCTCGGAGCGCGGCCTCGGAGAGGCGCTGCTGGGCAAGGAAGCGGCGGAAGGCGGCCTCGTCGAACTTGCCGGCCACCTGCAGGGCGGGAATGCTCGCGATCTCGCCATCGACGAGGCGCCGGCCGACCGGAATACCGGCGCCCTCGGCGAACTGGCCGAGCGCGCGGGCGAGCAGCAGCTGCTCAAGGGCAAGGTCGACACCCCCCATCCGGACGAACGCGGGCATCGTGAGCGAGGGCTGGGTTTCCCGCTCGCGGTCCAGAAGGCGGTTGACAGCCTCGACGAGGTCGGTCTCGCCGATGCCCAGCTTGCCCACGCGCGCCACCTCCCGGCCGCGCGCACCGGTCACCGGCGCTGCCGTCTGGCCGTAGAAAAGGGTGACCACGAGGGCGAGGAGCGCCAGCCCGAGGATCGCCATCCCGACCCAGGATCTGACCGACTTGCGGATGGCGCCGAGCATGCTCGCCCCTTGAGGTTCCTTCTGTCGAACCGGCGCTCCTAGCCTTGAGGCCGCCGCCTGGCTAGGGCCGGTCTCCGTGCCCGCCCTGCCCCTGCCCGTGCCCGGCGTGCTCGCGCTCACCCTCGGCCTCGATGCCGGGGCGCTGGCACGGCTCGAGGTGCTCCGCCGCGCGGCGTGGCCGGAGGCCGCGCCCGGGGTTCCGGCGCATCTTTCGCTCCTCCGGCACCTTCCGGGCACGCAGGCCCCGGCAATCGCGTCGGAGATGCGGATGGAAGCGCGGCAGTGCCGGCCCTTTCCGCTCCGGTTCCTCGGCCCCCGCGCGCGTGGCGACGCCGTCTTCCTGCCGGCGCGGGCCACGCCGCTCGAGGCGCTCCATGCCGCGCTCGTCGAGCGGCTGTGGCCGCTGCTTCGCCCCCAGGACCGGGCGCCGCCCGACCTGCACGTCACGCTGGCGGCCGGCCGCACAGCGGCCGAGGCGCGCCGTCTCGCTGCCGCACTTGCCGGGTGCACGCCGACGGCAGCGCGGGCCGACCGCCTGCTCCTCTGGCGGCTCGGCAGCGGCGGCCCCGGAAGCGGGACGCAGCCCGGCTGGTCCTTGCTTGTGAGCGTGGCGCTCGGCCGGTAAGGACCGGCCATGCCCGCATCCCGAGGCGTCCTTCGCGCCGTCACGCTCCTCGTCGTTGCCGCAAGCCTCGCCCTGACCGCCGGCTGCGCCCGCAACCGTGGCAAGAAGCCCGACACCGCCTACGTCGCCCGCGACGCCGAGACACTCTACACGCTTGCCAAGACCACGCTCGACCAGGGCAATTACAAGACTGCGGCCGGGCTTTTCGACGAGGTGGAGCGGCAGCATCCCTATTCCATCTGGGCCCGCCGCGCCCAGCTCATGTCGGCCTTCAGCCACTATGCCGCGCGGGACTATTCGGCGGCCATCCTCTCCGCCCAGCGGTTCCTCTCGCTGCACCCCGGCAACCGGGACGCGCCCTACGCGCAGTACATCATCGCGATGAGCTACTACGAGCAGATCGCCGACGTCGCCCGCGACCAGCGGGTGACGCAACAGGCGAAGGACGCGATGACCGAGCTGGTCCGCCGCTACCCCAACTCGCCCTATGCGGCCGACGCCCGGCTCAAGATCGACCTCATCAACGACCATCTCGCCGGCAAGGAAATGGAGATCGGCCGCTTCTATGCGCGCAACCGGCAATGGATCGCCGCCTCCATCCGGTTCCGCCGGGTGGTCGACGAGTATCAGACGACGAGCCATGTGCCGGAAGCGCTCTACCGCCTGGTCGAGGCCTATCTCGCCCTCGGCATCCCGGAGGAAGCGCAACGGTCGGCGGCCGTGCTTGGCGCCAACTTCCCCGGCTCGGTCTGGTACGAGCGCGGCTACCGGCTGATGCGCCAGCACGCGGGCTGACCTTGCTCGTCCAGCTGGCGATCCGCGACCTCGTCCTCATCGACCACGCGCTCATCGAGCCCGGCCCGGGGCTCACCGTGCTGACCGGCGAGACGGGCGCGGGCAAGTCGATCCTGCTCGACGGCTTCGGCCTTGCGCTCGGCGACCGGGCCGATGCAGGGCTCGTGCGCAGAGGTGCCGCGCAGGCGAGCGTGACCGCCAGCTTCGCGGTCGACTCCGGGCACCCGGCGCAGGCACTCCTTGCCGCAAGCGACGTCGAGGCAGCCGACCCGATCGTCGTCCGCCGGGTCGTCCGCGCCGACGGCGGCAGCCGGGCCTATGTCAACGACACGCCGGTCTCCGCCGGGCTGCTCCGCCAGCTCGGCCAGCTCCTCGTCGAGATCCACGGCCAGCATGACGACCGGGGCCTCCTTGCCCCGCGCGGCCATCTCGACCTGCTCGATGCCTTCGCCGGCACCGACCGGACGCAGGTGGCAGACGCCTGGGCCCGGCTCGAGGCCGCGCGGGCGGCGGAAGAGGCAGCGCGCAGGCAGCTTGCGAAGGACTCCGCCGAGCGCGACTTCCTGGTCGCGGCCGTCGGCGAACTGCGCGCCCTCGCCCCGGTTCCGGGCGAGGAAGCGGAGCTCGCCGACCGCAGGCGGCGGATGCAGGAGGGCGCGCGGCTCGCCGAATCGCTCGATGCGCTCGACCGGCAGGTCTCGGGCGCCGACGGGGCGCTCGCCCTGCTGCGACAGGCAGCCCGGCGGCTGGAGCGGCTGGCCGAGACCGACGCGGCGCTCGCGGAGGCGGTGGCGGCCATCGACCGCATGCTCGCCGAAGGCGATGCGGTCGAGGCCGCGCTTGCCTCGGCCCGGCGGCGCTGGCTCCTCTCGCCCGAGGAGCTGGAGGCCGCCGAGGCCCGGCTGTTCGAGCTCCGCGCCCAGGCCCGCAAGCACCGGGTGACGCCCGACGAGCTTCCGGGCCTTGCCGAGACGCTGGCGGCCCGGCTTGCCGCGCTCGAGTCGGGCGAGGAGCGGCTCGGCGCGCTCGAGGCCGAGACACGGGCCGCCGCGGCCGCCCACGCGGTGGCCTGCCGCGCCCTCTCGGCTGCCCGCGCGGCCGCTGCCGCCCGGCTCGACGCGGCGGTCAATGCCGAGCTTCCGGCGCTCCGGCTGGAGGCCGCCCGCTTCCGCACCCGCCTCGAGCCGGCCGAGCCGGGCGCCACGGGGGCAGATCGCGCCGCCTTCGAGGTGGCAACCAACCCGGGCGCCGGCTTCGGCCCGCTCACCCGGATCGCCTCGGGCGGCGAGCTTTCCCGCTTCATCCTCGCCCTCAAGGTGGCGCTCGCCAGCACCGGCACGGCCGGCACGCTGGTGTTCGACGAGATCGACCGCGGCATGGGCGGCGCGACTGCAAGCGCCATCGGCAGCCGGCTCGCGCGCGTGGCCGAAGGCGCGCAGGTGCTGGTCGTCACCCACAGCCCGCAGGTTGCCGCCGCAGGCCGCGCCCATGTCCGCATCCGCAAGGACGGGGACCGCACGCGGATCGAGCCGCTCGATCGGGAGGCGCGGGTCGAG
The DNA here is from genome assembly GCF_015354055.1 of Thermaurantiacus tibetensis. Lineage (GTDB taxonomy): Bacteria > Pseudomonadota > Alphaproteobacteria > Sphingomonadales > Sphingomonadaceae > Thermaurantiacus > Thermaurantiacus tibetensis. Next base: position 243,123 of record NZ_JACHTM010000001.1, on the reverse strand, counting down.
GAGATCGCGCGGATGCTCTCGGGCGCCGAGGTGACGCCGGAGGCCCGCGCCCAGGCACGGCGGCTGCTGGCCGGCCACGGCGCGGCGGACCTCGCAGAGGCGGGAACGGCAGGCTGACCGCCGCCTCCGCCGTCCGCGCAGCAGGGCCGACCCGACCCACCGCCAGCCACGCCGCCGGGCTCAGCGGAGCCTGAGCTCCATCGCCACCCGACTGTCGCGGAGCTCCAGGCGGTCGTTGCCGTCGAGGAACACCCGGGCAGGGTCCACGTCGGGAACGGCAAGCACGGCAGCCCTGACGGCCGTCGCCCGTGCCTCGCCCAGCGCCCGCAGCGCCGCTGCATCCGGCCGGAAGCCGGGCAGGAGCGCTGCACGCATCGCCTCGACCCGCGCCGCGCGCCGGGCCTCGCGGTCCCCCTCGGCCTCGGGCAGCTCCGGCCTGGCGCCAAGCCGCGCCCGATGGAGGTCGCGCAGCAGCTCCTCCTGGCGCTCGAGCGGAATCTCGGCGAGCGCGCTTGCCTTGCGGCCGGCGCGCGCAAGAAGGGCCGCATCAAGCGCGGCCGCGGCCATGGCATCGGCATCGGCGGCAAGCCCGGGCGAGGCAGGGATGTCGAGCCGCAGCGCGGGCCGCTCCGCGAGCGCCCGGCCAAGCTCGGCAAGGGTGGCCGCGGCGCCATCGGGCAGGTCTGCGGAGCCCGGCGCGAAGAAGAGGACGTGCGCGTCCTCGCGGTCGGCGAAAAGGCCGCCGAGCGCGCGGAAGGGGGCCGTCACCAGCTTGCCCAGGAACTGGCCGAGCGCCTTCCAGATGAGCGGCCCGAGCCGGAACTCGGGGTCGTCAACCGTGCCCGAGACCGGCAGCTCGAGGGTGATCACCCCGCGCCGGTCCTTGAGGATGGCGGTCGCAAGGCGCACCGGCAGGCCCACCTTCTGCCGGCTCTCGGTCGCCTCGCCCCACTCCAGCTGGTCGATGACCACCCGGTGGTTGGCGGCAAGGGCCGCGTTCGCGACGCGGTAGTCGAGCTCGGCCGAGAGCTTCCCCTTGGCAATGGCATAGCCCGCGTAGGTGCCCGAATAGGGGTTGAAGACGGGAAGATCGATGTTGCGGAAGACGAGGCGCATGTCCGTCGCTTCCGCATAGTCGAACAGGTTCATCCGCCCGCGGATCTCGACCGGGGAAAAGCGGTCGACGACATGGCCCTTGAGATCGACCTCGGCGACCCGGCCGGGCCGGTTGGTCACGCCGGTCATCGTGCCGTTGACGGCAAGGATCTCGGCGCGGAAGTCCGGCTCGACCACGAGGTCGGCAAAGGCGAAGGTGCCGTCGGCAATGCGGAGCCTCCGGATGACGAGCGGCAGCGCGGGCTCGGCCGGCGGCGGCCTGGGCTGCGCCCGTGCGGCAGCCCTTGCGGCCCGCTCCGCCTCGGCCCGGGCGCGCGCCTCGCGCCGCTCGGGGCGGGTGAGCTTGCGCGCCGGCTGCTGCCGGGCGGCAAGACGCGCGCGTGCCGCCTCGACCGACGTGCCCTCGTCCAGCAGGAAGCCGTAGTTGAACTGGCCGTCATCGAGGAGCGCCACCTGGCCCACGGGCCGTACCAGCAGGGCGTCGGCAATGGAGAGCTCGCGCCCGTCATAGCCGATCCCGCGCATGCTGAGCGCCGCGAAGCGGACGAGGTCGCTGTTGCGGACCAGTTCGCGCAGGCGGAAGCCGGTCACCTCCACGGCCCCGTCGAAGCCGAGCTGGGGCGCGCCACGCCGTCCGGCGGCGTAGCGGATGCGCCCGTCGATCCCGAGCGTGCCGGAGATGAGCTCGAGCGCCGGGAAGTCGGGCAGGTAGGGGAGCGCCATGGTCAGCGGCAGGGCGGAGAGGCGGACGGCGAGATCGGCACGGCTGCCGTCGGCCGCAACCGTGCCCGACACCCGGAGCGGCCGGCCATCGAGCCCGCCGGAGAGGCTCACCTCGAGCGGCGCGGCGGCTTCGGTCGCAAAGCCGGTCACGACGGCGTCGAGCGGCGCAAGCGTGTAGCGGGCCTTGCGCGGCGTCGAGCGCTCGTCGAAGCGGATGCGGGCGCCAGCGAGCTCGATCCGCCCGATCGCGACCGGCGGTGCCCCTTCCCCGCCGCCGGCCGGGCGCTCGGGCAGGAGCTTCCGCAGCCGGATGGCGCCGCCGGGCGCGCGCACGAGGTCGGCCTCCAGCCCCTCCACCCGCACCCGGCCGATGGCAAGCGGGGCATCGTGCCCGGCGCGGAGGTCGGCAAGGGCGATGCGCGCCACGCCGAAGCCCTCGCCCGCCGCGGGGCCGGTGCCCGCCACCTTCACCTCGCGGACCTCGATGGCGGGTGCCGCAAGCGACCAGGCAAGGCCGGCGCCGGGCGCCTGCGTCAGCTCCAGCCGGTCCGCTTCGAGCGCGACTCCGCCGGCCGCGATGGTCGCGCGGAGGGTCTCGGGCCGGGCGGCAAGGGCGAGGCCGGAGACGGTCGCCCGCGGTCGCACCAGCGTGAGGCCCAGGCGTTCGCCCGAGAGCGCCACGCGGTAGGGAAGGACGATGTCGGCCCGGCCGGCGCGAACGTCGGCCGGGAGATCGTCCCCCAGGAATGCCGCGGCCCGCGCGCCATCGAGGCCGCGGATGGCGACCGCGCCGGTCGAGGCGAGCGGCGTCAGCGCAACCGTCCCCTCCCAGGCCAGGCCCTCGCCGGCCGGCGTGGTGCCGGCAAGGCGGAAGCGGCCGCCGGCGTCGCGGGTGGTGTGGAGATCGGAGAGCACGAAGGCGAAGGGCAGCAGGCGCACGCGCGCCTCGGCCCCGCGCCGGCGGTCGGCAAAGCCAAGCTGCCCGCGCTCGACCCGAAGGTCGGCAATGAAGAGCGAGGGCACGGGCTCGCCATCGTCGGGCGGAAGAAGCCGGGCGAGGTTCAGGCGGCCGTCGGTGTCGAGCTCTGCCTCGATCCGGGGCGAGTCGATCCGCACCGCATCGAGGCGCGGCGTGCCGGACAGGAGGGAGCGCCACGAGAGGTCGACGTGGAGCGCGCGCGCGGACACCATGGGCGCAGCGGCCGGAAGCGCGAGGCCCTCGAGATCGAGCGCCAAGCGCAGCGGATCGAAGCGCACGGCGCCAAGCGCCAGCTCCATGCCGAGCCGGTCGCGAGTCCAGGCCTCGGCGCGGTCGCGGACGAGGCTGGGGACGAGGGTCCGCGCGCCCCACCAGAGGCCGACGAGACCAAGGGCCAGCGCGAGCGGCAGCCAGACCCACCAGCGTCGCGCCAGTCCCACGCGCTCCTCCTCCGTCCGCCCGCATAGGGGCGCGCGGGCGCCGCGGCGTCAAGCCGTTTACCCTTGCACGCGGCTGCCGCTCGGCTAGGGCGGGGGCGGGAGGATTTTCATGCACGCGAAGCCCGCCCTGCTCGCCCTCGCCGCGGCCGCTGCCGCGCCGCTCGCGGCAAACGAGGTCACCGTCTATCGCGATCGCGGCTTCAGCGGGCCGGCCGTCGCCGTCTCGGAGGCAAACCCCGACCTCCGGCTGGCATGGCCAGTCAACAGCATCCGGGTCGCCTCCGGCACCTGGGAGCTCTGCCCGGAGCGCAACTTCCGCGGCCGCTGCCTCACCCTCTCGTCCTCGAGCCCCAACCTCGCCATGACCCATGGCTGGCGCGGCCGGCTGCAGTCGATCCGCCCCGTGGGCGATTCGGGCTGGGGCGGCTGGGGCCAGGTCCCCTCCGACAACCGCAGCATGCGGGGCATGATGTCCGAATATTTCCCGCAGCCCGCCAGCCGGGGCTACCGGGTCGAGGCCTGCCCCGGCGGCCTTGCCTCGGCGGCCTGCGTCCAGCGCAGTGCCGACAGCTTCTGCCGCTCGGGCGGGTGGAACCGCTCGGCCTTCCAGCGGACGGAGACGATCCGCGGGCGCAACTATCTCGCCGACGTGCTCTGCACGCGGAGCTGACGCGGACGTTCAGGCCGGGTGGGTCGCCGCGAAGTGGCGGGCGATCTCGCCGCGCGTTGCAATCCACACGCCGGGCTTGGCGGTGACGTGGCGGAGGAACTCCTCGAAGGCCCAGATCCGCCCCGGCCGGCCGATGATCCTGAGATGCAGGCCAAGGCTCATCATTTTCGGGAAGCCTGCCTCGCCTTCCCGCCACAGCTGGTCGAAGCTGTGGCGCGCATAGGCAAGCCACGCGTCGGGCGTGTAGGCCGGGTCGGTCCACATCTTCATGTCGTTGGTGTCGAGCGCATAGGGCATGATGACCATCGGACGCCCGGGCACCGTCTCCCGGTCCCAGAAGGGCACGTCGCCCGAATAGTCGTCCATGTGATAGGCAAAGCCCTCCTCGACGAGGAGCCGGCGGGTGTTCGGCGTGAGGAGGTAGCGCGACAGCCAGCCCATGGGCCGCGTGCCGGTCGAGGCCTCGATGCTGTCGGCCGCACGGCGGATGAAGTCGCGCTCGGCCGCCTCGTCCATGCGGAACTGGTGGATCCAGCGCCACCCGTGCGCGACGGGCTCGTGGCCGAGCTCGCGGATGGCGGCGGCCACCTCGGGGTGGGTCTCGAGGCTCATGGCTGCCACCGTCCACGAGGCTGCCACCCGGTAGCGGCGCAGCAGCTCCACCACTCTGGGCGCACCCGCCTTGATGCCGTAGAGATAGTTGGATTCGTTTGCGAAGTTGCGGATGGGCGCCTTCACGAAGACGCCGAGCTCGTCGACCGGCTCCATGCCCCTGTCGCCGCGGGCCACCGTCATCTCCGAGCCTTCCTCGACGTTGACGACGATCGAGAGCGCCACCTTCGCGCCCCCAGGCCATGCCATCCGTTCCTGCTCCATGCGCATCTCCCCGAACCGTCTGCCCGCCCTTGGCACATCGGCCGGCAAGGCTCTAGGCACCACGCCATGCTGCCCCGCCCCGCCATGCTTCTCGGCTGGTCCGGCCTCCTGCCCGCCGCCGCGGCGCTCGGTGCCGCCGTGCTCGCCCCGCCGCCGGTGCCCGAATTCGCCTTCCGCGCCGGCGCGCTCTACTCCGGGCTCATCCTCTCCTTCCTCGGCGGCGCCTGGTGGGGGCTCGCCACCCGCGCCGGCCCGGAACGGGCCTGGCCGCTCTACCTCGTTGCCGTGGCCCCGAGCCTCGCTGCGCTGGCCTTGCTGCTGGCGATGACGCCGGGCCGGCTCATCGTCCTCGGCCTCGTCATCATGGCAACCCTTCCCGTCGATCGCGCCCTCGTCCGGCTCGGCCTCGCGCCTGCAGGCTGGATGCGCCTGCGCGTGCCGCTGTCTGTTGCGCTCGGCGTCCTCACCGTCGCCCTCGGGCTGGTCGCCCTGCTGCCGGCCGCCGGCGCCCTCGGGCCATGAGCGCGGCGCTCAAGGAGCTCGCCGGGCGGACGGCCGTCGTCCTCCTCTCGGGCGGGCTCGACAGCGCCACCTGCCTCGCGCTGGCGGCCCGGGCCGGCGCACGCACCGTCGCGCTCACCCTCGACTATGGCCAGCGCCACCGCCTCGAGCTCGAGGCCGCCCGCCGCCTGGCCGAGGCATGGCGGGTCGCGCGCCACGTCGTCCTCCCCCTCGACCTCAGGGCCTTCGGCGGCTCGGCGCTGACGGCCGACATCCCGGTCCCCAAGGCGGGCGTCGCACCCGGAATCCCCGTCACCTATGTCCCGGCGCGCAACACCATCTTCCTCTCGCTCGCCCTCGCCCTTGCCGAGGCCGAGGGCGCAAGCGACCTCGTGATCGGCGTCAACGCGCTCGACTACTCCGGCTACCCCGACTGCCGGCCCGCGTTCATTTCGGCCTTCGAGGCGCTTGCCAACCTCGCCACCCGCGCGGGCGTCGAGGGTGCGGCCCGGTTCCGCGTGCACGCCCCCCTCGTCCACCTCACCAAGGCCGGCATCGTGAAGGCAGCCGCCGAGGCCGGGCTCGACGCGCGCCTCACCTGGTCCTGCTACGACCCGGCACCCGGCGGCCGCCACTGCGGCCTCTGCGACAGCTGCCGGCTGCGCCGGAAGGGCTTCGCCGAGGCCGGCGTCCCCGACCCGACGGACTACGCATGTACGCCGTGAAGGAGCTCTACGTGACCCTCCAGGGCGAGGGTGCGCAGACGGGGATGCGCGCCGTCTTCTGCCGCTTTGCGGGCTGCAATCTCTGGTCGGGCCGCGAGGCCGACCGGGCGCGGGCCACCTGCCGCTTCTGCGACACCGACTTCGTCGGCACCGACGGGCCCGGTGGCGGCCGGTTCGCGGACGCAGAGAGCCTGGCGCATGCGATCGCTGCCGCGTGGGGGCCCGAACCGGCGCACCGCCTCGTGGTGATGACGGGCGGCGAGCCGCTCCTCCAGCTCGACACCCCGCTCGTCGACGCGCTCCACGCCCGCGGCTTCCGCGTCGCAATCGAGACCAACGGGACGCTGCCGGCCCCGCCGGGGCTGGACTGGATCTGTGTCTCCCCCAAGGCGGGCGCCGAGACGGTGCTCCGCGCGGGCGACGAGCTGAAGCTGGTCTTTCCCCAGCCCGGGCTCCCGCCCGAGGCGGTCGAGGGCTGGGCGTTCCGCCACTTCTTCCTCCAGCCGATGGACGGGCCCGAGCGGGAGGCCAACACGCGGGCGGCCATCCGCCACTGCCTTGCCCACCCGCGCTGGCGGCTCTCGCTCCAGACCCACAAGCTGACCGGCCTGCCCTAGGGGCCGGGGCCCACAGCTTTGCCGCATCGAGATGGGGGAGGCCGGGATGGGTCATGGTGCGCCGCGGCCGCCGCGCAGGCGAGGGCCGGTCCGCCCATCCCCGGCCCGGCGCATGGGGCTGCCGACGCGGCCTGACCCCGGTCAGGGGTGGCCGGCGAGGCCTGCGTCAGGCCTCGATCAGCTTCCGCTCCCGCGAGAGGCGCACCATCTCCTTCTGCAGCTTCTCGAAGGCGCGGACCTCGATCTGGCGGATCCGCTCGCGTGAGACGCCATACTGGGCCGAAAGCTCCTCGAGCGTCTGCGGCTCATCCACCAGCCGCCGCTGGGTGAGGATGTGGCGCTCGCGCTCGTTCAGCGTCATGAGCGCCTCGCGAAGGAGCTCGTGGCGGATGTCGGCCTCCTCGGCCTCGGCCAGCACCTCGTCCTGCGCCGGGCCCTCATCGGTCAGCCAGTCCTGCCACTCGCCCTCGCCATCGTCGCGCAAGGGCGCGTTGAGGCTCGTGTCCCCACCCTTGGCCATCCGCCGGTTCATCGAGATGACGTCCTCTTCCGAGACGCCGAGGTCCTGGGCGATCTTCCGCACGTCGTCCGGGTGGAGGTCGCCATCATCGATCGCCTCGAGCTTCCCCTTCATCCGGCGGAGGTTGAAGAAGAGCTTCTTCTGCGCGGCCGTGGTGCCGATCTTCACCAGGCTCCAGGAGCGCAGGATGTATTCCTGGATGGCGGCCTTGATCCACCACATGGCATAGGTGGCGAGCCGGAAGCCGCGGTCGGGCTCGAACTTCTTCACCCCCTGCATGAGGCCGATGTTGCCCTCCGAGATGAGCTCGGAGAGCGGAAGGCCGTAGCCGCGGTAGCCCATCGCGATCTTGGCCACGAGCCGGAGATGGGAGGTGACGAGCTTCTTCGCCGCCTCAGGGTCCTGGTGCTCCTGCCAGCGCTTGGCCAGCATATACTCCTCTTCGGGCGAGAGGATGGGAAACTTGCGGATCTCGGCCAGATAGCGGTTGAGCGAGACGTCCGGGCCGAGGGCAGGAATCGACTGTGGCAGATTGGTCGTCATGTGCGCCCTTTCGACGAGGCTTGGGACCCTTCAACGCGAAGCCGGCTGACCAACGCCTGAATATCCTCCGAAACCGGACTTTCGAATTCAAGATTTACCTGCGTCACCGGGTGCCGGAAGGCAAGGCTCCGTGCATGAAGCGCCTGGCGCGCGATGCCGCAGCCCATGACCCGCCGTCCGCCGTAGAGCTGGTCGCCGAGCAGCGGGTGGCCGATGTGGGCCATGTGGGCCCGCACCTGGTGCGTCCGCCCCGTCTCGAGCCGGCACTCGACGACGGCCGCGCCCTTGAGCGGCTCGATCACGCGATAGTGGGTGACGGCAGGCTTTCCACGCGGCGGGTCCACGGCTGCCATGCGGTGGCGGTTGCGCTCCGACCGGGCGAGATGGGTGGCGATTCGCCCGGCGGGCGGCAGCGGAAGGCCGAGGACCACGGCAAGGTAACGCCGCCCGACGCAGTGGGCCGCGAACTGGCGGGCAAGCCCGCGATGGGCCGGATCGGTCTTGGCGACGACGAGAAGGCCCGAGGTGTCCTTGTCGATGCGATGGACGATGCCGGGGCGCGCCACGCCGCCGATGCCCGAGAGCCGGCCCCCGCAGTGGTGGAGCAGGGCATTGACGAGCGTGCCGTCCGGGTTGCCGGCAGCCGGGTGGACGACGAGGCCGGCCGGCTTGTCGACGACGAGAAGATGCTCGTCCTCGTACACCACGGCAAGCGGGATCGGCTGGGGGAGCGCCGCCGCCGGCGCCGGCTCCGGCAGCCGCACCTGCACGGCCTCGCCACCTGCCACGCGCCGTGCCGGGTCGCGCGCCGTCACGCCGTCCACCTCGACCTCGCCTGCGGCAATCAGCGCCTTCAGCCGCTCGCGCGACCACGCGGGCAGTGCGAGCGCGAGCGCGCGGTCGAGGCGGAGGCCCGCCGCCTCCGGCCCCAGCACCCGCCGTTCGGCTTGACGCCCGCTCATCGCCGGCCTCGAAATGGGACCATGCGCGTGCGTCTGGCAAGCCCGGCCCGGGAGACGATGGAGCGGGCGTGGCGCGCAGCCCGGCCGCACGAGGCTTGCGGGCTCCTGTTCGGCGAGGCGGCCGGGGGAGACGTCTGGGTCAGGAGCGCGAGCGTCGCCGCCAACGTCGCGGCAACGCCCGCGCAGGCGTTCGAGGTGGACCCGCGGCATCTCCTCGAGGTGCAGCGGGCCGCGCGGGCCGGGGGCCCCGCAGCCGTGGGCGTCTGGCACAGCCACCCATCAGGCCCGCTCGCGCCCAGTGCCGCCGACCGCGCCGGCGTGACTGACCCGACGTGGGTGTGGATCATCGTCGGCCCCGGGGGGCTTGCCGCCTGGCTTCCGGACCGGGAGGCGGCCCTTGGCTTCCGCCCCCTTCCGGTCGAACCGCCGCTCCTGTAGCAGGCCGGGCATGGCAACGGGCACGGTCCTCTGGTTCGACCCGGCGCGCGGCTTCGGCTTCGTCCGGCCGCACTACGGCCCGCGCGATGCGTTCGTGCACGCCTCGGCCGTGGTGGGAGACCGGGGCGTTGCGCTGGCGCCGGGCACGGAGGTCGAGTTCGAGCTGGTCCAGACGGGCGATGGCCGGGTGATCGCCCGCGCCGTCACGCCGAGGGAGAGCCGGGGGCGAAGGCGCAACGACCCTCCCGCGGGCGCCTGAGGGCGTGACGGGCCGACCGGAAGCGAAGGCGCGGGCGGGTGGGGCAGCCCTCGATACCCTCCTCGTGCGCCGGCTCGCCCATGACCTGGCCACCCCGCTCGGGGCGCTCGGCATCGCGCTCGAGATGGGCCCGGAGCCAGACCCGGTCGCGCGCGCGGCGCTGGGGCAGGCCGAGGCACGGCTCGCCCTGTTCCGGGCGCTGTTCGGCGCAGGCTTGGACGAGCCGTTCGACCTCGGCCTGCTCGCGCCCGCGGTCGCGCCGCATGGGGTCACCGCCGTGCCGGACGGGCTTCTCCCCCCCGCCGTCCGCGGACTTGCCGCGCTCGCGCTCGACACCGCGGCCCTCCTCTCCGCGCCGGGGCGCATGGTGCTCGGGCGCGAACAGGGGCCGGCGGGGCGGCCGCAGCTGCAGCTCGAGGGCAGGGTCCGCCCCCCCGGTGCGGCGCTCGCCGCGGTGCTTGCCGGCGCTCCTGCCGAGGAGCCCGCAGCGGTGGGGGCAGCGTTCGCGGTCGCTTTGCTCGGGCCCCTTGACGTGACGCCCAGCTCCGACGGGCTCGTTTTCCGGCCGCGCGGCTGAGCGCCCCGATGCGCCCGCTCCACATGGCGTTGATGCTCGGCATCTGCCTGCTCTGGGCCGGCAACATCATCGCCATCAAGGAATCGGTGACGGCCGTGCCGCCGCTCGCCTCGGTCGCCTTGCGCTACGCCATCATGCTCCCCGTCTGCCTGCCCTTCGTGCAGTGGGTCGCAGGGCTGCCGGCGGACGGCCGCCCGCCGCCGCGGATGGCGCTCGTGCTTGGCTCGGGCCTGCTCCTTGGCGGCTCGTTCGGGCTTGGCGCGCTTTCCTTCCACCTTGCGACCAGCGTCTCGGCGCTTGCCATCGCCGGCCAGCTCGGGGTGCCCTTCAGCCTCCTCCTCGCCGTCGCCTTCGCCGGCGAGCGGATCCAGTGGCGGCGCACGCTCGGCATCGTCCTCAGCTTCGCAGGCGTTGCCATCCTCGTGTTCGACCCGCGCGTGTTCGACGAACGGCTGGCGCTTCTCCTCACCGTGCTGGCCGCCTTCCTCTGGGCCGCCTCCACCCTGCTGCTGCGGCGGGCGACGGGAATCCACGTGCTCAACCTCATGGGCTGGCAGGCGCTCGCCTCGCTTCCGCTCCTCGTGCTGGCAAGCATGGTCGTCGAGCCGGGCGCGCTCGCCCGGCTGCCCGCCATGCCGCTTTCGGCCCTGGGCTGGATCGTCTACTCGGGCCTCATGTCCTCGCTCGTCGGGCATGCAGGCATGGCGTGGATGCTCCAGCGCTACCCGGTCTCGACCATCACGCCCCTGACACTCCCGACCCCCCTCCTCGCCATCGTGCTCGCGACCCTCTGGTACCGGACGCCGGTGACGCTCCCCATGCTGCTCGGCGCAGCCGTGACGCTCACCGGGGTTGCCATCATTGCCTTGAGGACCGCCCGGAAGGGGGCGGCATGAGCCGGATGATCGGCTTCCGCCCCTCGCCCAACCATGACGAGCGCCGGGCGCCCGTGCGCTTCCTCATGCTCCACTACACCGGCATGCCGCGGGCGGCAGAGGCGCTCGACTGGCTGTGCAACCCGGAGTCGCGCGTCTCCGCCCACTGGTTCGTCGACGAGGACGGCACGCTCACCCAGCTGGTCGCGGAAGACCGGCGCGCCTGGCACGCCGGGCGCGGCAGCTTCCGCGGCGTCACCGACATGAACAGTGCCTCGGTCGGGGTGGAGATCCACAACCCCGGGCACCAGTGGGGCTACCGGCCCTTCCCGCGCCGGCAGATGGAGGCGGTGGTCTGGCTCACCCGCGAGATCGTCACCCGCCACGGGATCGACCGCGCCGACGTCATCGGCCACTCCGACCACGCGCCGACCCGCAAGGAGGACCCAGGCGAACTGTTCGACTGGGGCCTGCTCGCCGCCCATGGCCTCGCGCTCGCGCGGCCGAGACACCTGCTCGCTGACCCGGGCTGGGACGAGGCCGGCTTCGCTGCGGCGCTTGCCGGCTTCGGCTACGACGTGACCGACCTTGCGGCTGCCACCCGCGCCTTCCAGCGGCGCTTCCGCCAGGCCCGCGTGGACGGCGCGATCGATCCCGAGACGCGCGCGGTGCTGGCGACGCTGCTTGCCGAGGAAGCGGCCCGCCTCAGAGCCTGAAGCCGGGGGGCAGCGGCAACCCGGCGGTCATCTCCCGCATCATCGCCTGGGCGGCCTGGTCGGCCTTCGCCCGCGCGTCGTTGAAGGCGGCGACCACGAGATCCTCGGTCATCTCCTTGCTCTCGGGCGCAAGCAGCGACGGGTCGATCTCGAGCCGCACGATCCGGCCCTTCGCGCTCGCCACCACCCTGACCAGCCCGCCGCCCGAGACGCCCTCCACCTCCACGCGGTCAAGCGCGGCCTGCGCCTTCTCGAGCTCGGCCTGCACGTTGCCGGCCATCTTCAGGATCTCCTCGATCGTGGTCACGCCGCATCCTCCGTTACGTCGTCATCCTGCCCATTCGCCCCGGCCTCGCTGGCCTCGTCCTCCGCCGGAACCACCTCGACGAGGCGGGCCTCCGGAAAGCCCTCGAGGAGTGCCCTCACCGTCGGGTCGGCCAGCGCGAGGTCCCGCTGGGCGGCGGCCCGGGCCTCCGCTTCCTGAAGCAGGCTCATGCCATCGCGCGCGCCCGCGTCCAGCCGGATGTCCCAGCCAACGCCGGTCCATGCCTCGAGCTGCCGCGCGAGGCCCGAGGCCACGTCGCGCGGGAGCTCGGCCAGCGGCCGGAGCACGAGGCGGGCGGGAACCGTGCCGGATTCGAAGGCGAGGCAGGCCACCTTGTCCGTGAGCAGGCGGGCAAGCTGGGGGTCGTTGCGATCGGCGACGAGGGCGACGAGGGCGCGGAAGTCGGCCGGCACGGCGGCAGGCGGAGCGGCAGGCGGGGAGGCGGCGGCCGGAGGCGGCGAAGCGGGGGCCGGCGGGGCCGGTGGTGGGCTGGCGGGAGCCCTGGCGCCAGGAGCGAGGTCGGCACCGGCGAGAAGGGCCGCCAGCTCCTCTGGCCCCGGCAGTCCGGCGGCATGCACCGCGCGGAGCACCGCCATCGCTGCCGCCGCAGCCGGGTCGGGGGCAGCTGCCACCTCCTGGTGGCCCTTGAGCAGCAGCTGCCACAGCCGGTGGAGCGCGGGGAAGCCCAGCCGGTCGAGAAGCGGCGCCAGGGTGGCGCGGTCGGCCTCGGAGAGGGTCACGTCAAGCGCGCCGCCGAGCCGCGCCCGGGTCAGCTGGTGGACAAGGTCGAGAAGGTCGCGCAGCAGGGCAAGCGGATCGGCGCCCGCCGCGTGGGCCGAGTCGAGCTCGGCAAGCGCGGCCGGTGCCTCGCCTGCGACGATCGCGGCAAGCAGGCGCGTCACCCGCCCCCGCCCGGCAAGCCCGAGGAGCGCGCGCACTGGCTCGGCCTCGAGCCGGCCCCCGCCCATGGCGATCGCCTGGTCGAGGATCGAGAGCCCGTCGCGCACCGAACCTTCGGCCGCCCGGGCGATGAGGCGGAGCGCCTCAGGCTCGGCCGCCACGCCCTCTGCCCGCGCGATCTGCGCGAAATGGGCCTCGAGCTGGGCGACCGGCACGCGCCGGAGATCGAAGCGCTGGCAGCGGGAGAGAATGGTGGCCGGCACCTTGTCCACCTCGGTCGTTGCCAGCACGAACTTCACGTGCGGCGGCGGCTCCTCGAGCGTCTTCAGGAGCGCGTTGAACGCGCCCTTCGAAAGCATGTGGACTTCGTCGATGATGTAGACGCGGTAGCGCGCCGAGACGGTGGCGTAGCGCACTGCCTCGATGATCTCGCGCACATTGTCGACGCCCGTGTTGGAGGCGGCGTCCATCTCGATCACGTCGATGTGGGTGCCGGCCGCGATCTGGACGCAGGCATCGCAGGTGCCGCAGGGCGTGATGGTGGGGCCCCCGGTGCCGTCGGGCCCCGTGCAGTTGAGGCAGCGGGCGATGATCCGCGCCGTGGAGGTCTTGCCCACGCCGCGCACGCCCGTGAGAAGCCAGGCCTGCGCCAGGCGATTGCTGCGGATGGCGTTGGCCAGAGTCTGGACCATCGCCTCCTGGCCGATGAGGGACGCGAAGTCGGAAGGACGATACTTGCGCGCGAGCACCCGGTAGGCGGGGGGCCCAGCCGGCGCGGCATCCTCGGGAAACAGGCTCATGGCCGACCTCGGTCTCCGCCGCTGCCCGGGGGAAGGGGGTGGAGACCAGCGCGACCCGCGCCGGAACTCGTTACGGCTGCTTCCTTCCGGACCTGACCGGGTTGGCGAACGGCCCGTCCGCGCTGGCCTCCGGCAGAAGACATAGGGCTGCGGCCGAGGGAGCGCAAGCGCGGCTCAACGCAGGCGCGGGCAGTCGGGCGCCTGGGCACGCACCGGCGGCGGCACGGCGCCCGCAGGCGGCGGCGCCACCTCGGCAAGCGCCCCGAGAACGCCGGTCAGCGCGAGGCGCACGGGCTTTCGCGTCCGCTTCTCGGTGACGGGCGGCAAGCCCGCGAGTGCGGCGCGCACGGTTGCCGGGCACACGGTCTCGACGGTGCCGGCAAGGAGCACCCGGCCGTCGGCGCCCGGCGAAAGCGTGGCCTCAAGGCGCGCGACCTCGCCCGTTCCGTCAGCGATCACCAGCTCCCGCACCTCGGCGGTGCCGCCGGCCGCCCAGGCCGCGACCGACCGCACCGGGCCGGAGGCAGCAAGGTCGATCGCGGCCGAGACGGAAACGGGGTCGCCGCGGCCCATGCGCACGTCGCGGCCGGAAAGGACGAGCTGCGCCTGGACGGGCAGCGCCGCGCCGGCGCCCGCCGCCGCGGCCGGCGTCTCGCGCACATGCGCCTCGAAGGCGGCTGCGCGCACGGGCACCGGCACGAAGCCGAGACGTAGCACGGCATCCTCGAACACCGCCGAGGCGCGCGCCACGCGCCCGTCGGCGAACCGGAGGCTCGCTTGCGCCGACGGCGCCTCGACCTCGGCGCCGAGGCCCGCAAGCCGCGGAATGGCCAGCCGAAGCCGCGGCGACGCGAGGTTCAGCACCTGCCGGTCGACGCGCCAGGGCTGGCGGTTGACGACGAGCGAGTCGACGGCAAGCGCAGCTTCGGTCGCGACATCGCGGTAGGCGAGTGCCACCGGCCCCGTTCGCGCCTCGAGCCGGTAGGGGAAGCCGCCGACGTGCACCAGGGTGCCGGGCGGAAGCACGCCGCGCACGGCCGCCTCGAGCCGGTCGCGCCACTCGCTCCAGGCAAGATACCAGGCGCCGATGCCGAGAAGGAGCGGCACGAGCGTCGCCCACAGCGGAATCCGGCGGGAGGGCCGCGGGCCGGTCATGCCGTGCGCACCGTGGCAGTCACCGGGTCGGCGTTGATCGCAGCATGCACGCGCGCCTCCATTTCGTCCTTCGACAGGCCCGGCGGCACCTCGGGCAGGAAGGCAAGCGTGACCGTGCCGGGCCGCTTCACGAGCCCCTTCGGCCACAGCCGGCCGGAATCGAGGGCGACAGGCACCACGGCAAGGTTGGTCGCCTGGTAGAGGCCGGCCAGCCCGGCCTTGAGGGGAGGGGCAGACCCCACGGGAACCCGCGTGCCCTCGGGGAAGATCAGGATGGGCCGGCCCTCCGCGATCCGCGCGCGCGCCTCGCGCAGCAGCCGCTTCATTGCCGCCGTGCCGCGGCTGCGGTCCACGCCGATCGAGCCATGGCGGCGGGCAATGAAGCCCCAGACGGGGATCTCGAGCAGCTCCTTCTTCATGACCACCGCCGGCGCCTCGAACAGGTAGAGCGTGAGATAGGTCTCGAACGCCGACTGGTGCTTGAACGCGACGAGGCAGGGATGCTGCGGCACCGCGCCCCTCACGACGAGGCGCACGCCGGCCAGCACCCGCGCGCACCAGACGAACCAGACCGCCCAGAGATGCGCGCCCCGGCGCAGCAGCCGGGCGGAGACGGGTGCCATCGCGGCCGTCGCCAGCGCGAGCGGGACCGTGCCGCCAAGGAAGACCAGTGCGAAGAGGAGCGAGCGGAGCCGCGTCATGCCGCAAGCAGGAGCAGCCGGCCGCGGGCTGCCAGATACTTGAGATACTCCCGCCACAGCCGGGGAAGATCGGGGTTGGAGGGCACGGCATCGATGACGAGCGTCACGCCCTCGGGCAGGCGGGCGGCGATCTCGAGCCGGGCCCGGCGGGCATGGAAGTCCGACGTGACGAGCCGGACCGAGCGGAACCGGTGCGCTGCGACCCATTCGGCAACCTCTTCCGCGTTTGCCCGCGTGTTCTCGGCGGCAAAGCCGAGATCGACCCGGCGGAACCGCTCCGGCGAAAGGCCCATTGCGCGGCGCAGTTCCTCCGCCCGGACCCGGCGGTCCACCCCGGAGACGAGCAGCCGGCCTGCTAGGCCCGCCCGCAGCACCTCGGCCCCCCGTGCCAGGCGGCCGGTGCCGCCCGTCAGCACCACTGCGCCATCGGTCACGAGGCCCGCCGGCGCAGGGCCGGGCAGCACGGCGGCAAAGAGCAGGAAGCCGACGCCGATGCCGGCGAGCGGCACGAGGATGAGCAGCGCCACCGCGCGCCAGCCCAGCCGGATGCGCCGAAGCACGCGACGACGGGATGCTGCGCGACCCACGCGGCCATGCCCTAGCTCCCGGCCTGGACCCGCGCAATGCAGGCACCCGGCTTGCCCTTGCCCAACCACAACATGTGGGGTATTCATTCGCCGGATGCGGCTCGAATGCCCCAGTTGTGGGAGCGGCTACGAGGTGCCAGACGCGCTTCTGGCCCCTGTCGGGGAGGCCGGGTCAAGGCGGGTGCGCTGCCGGGTGTGCCGGTCCGTGTTCGCCGCGCCGACCAGCGAGGTCCAGAGCCCGGCCTGGCCGCGGCGTTGGCGCGCCGTCGTCCGTCCCGCCGTTGTTGGAGGTCTCGCTGCTGGCTTCGTCGTCGGCGCAGTTTCGGCTCTGGTGCTCGATCCGGCGGGCACGGCGCGGCTCGCCGCGCGTGCCGACATGCCGCAGCCGGCTGCGGCTGCCCTCCTGGCGCTTGCCGACATTCCCCTGCCGTGGACGGCGGGAACGCCGCTCCGCTTCGCCGTCTCGAGCCGTGCCGACGCCCTGCCCGACGGCGGCCGGGTGATCGAGGTCTCGGGCGAAATCCTGAACCCCACGGCACGGACCGAGCGGATCCCGGCCCTGGAACTGCGTCTCGTCGACCGCACCGGGCTCACCTTGGAGCGTCGGCCGCTCCGCCCGGGCGCTGCCGAGATTCCGCCCGGCGGCCGGCTTGCCTTCTCCACCGTCGCCCTCGCCCCGCCCCCCGGGGCGACTGGCGCGAAGGTTGCGATCGGCGGCGCCTTCCTCGACCGGCTCTAGGCGCCCTCCTCGCGCGGGCTCGTCAATGCGGCGGTTGCCGCGGCTCGCGCGTCGGCTAAGGAGGTGCCGACCAACGGAGGAGGACGATCCATGGAGTTCGAATATTCGCCGCGAACCAAGGAGATGCTCGAGCGGCTGCGGGCCTTCATGGACGAGCACATCTATCCCAACGAAGCCCGCTACGAACAGGAGGTCATGAGCGGCGAGCGCTGGAAGGTGATCAACCTCATCGAGGAGCTGAAGCCGAAGGCGCGAGCCGCGGGCCTCTGGAACATGTTCGTGCCGCCCGTCCACGCCGGAGCGCCCGCCGTCCACGAATTCCACTTCGAGGGCACGCCGCTTACCAACCTCGAATATGCCCCGCTTGCCGAGGAGATGGGCCGGGTCGGCTGGTGTTCCGAGGTGTTCAACTGCTCGGCGCCCGACACCGGCAACATGGAGGTGCTCGCCCGCTACGGAACGAAGGAACAGCAGGAGCAGTGGCTGAAGCCGCTCGCCGCCGGCGAGATCCGCTCGGCCTTCCTCATGACCGAGCCGGCGGTCGCCTCGTCGGACGCGACCAACATCGAGACGTCGATCGTCCGCGACGGCGACCACTATGTCATCAACGGGCGGAAGTGGTGGTCCTCGGGCGTGGGGGACCCCCGCTGCAAGATCGCGATCGTGATGGGCAAGACCGACCCCACCGCGCCCCGCCATCTCCAGCAGTCGCAGATCCTCGTGCCGCTCGACACGCCGGGGATCACCAAGGTCCGGCCGCTCCACGTCTTCGGCTACGACGATGCGCCCCACGGGCACTTCGAGGTGCTGCTCGAGAATGTGCGCGTGCCGGCGGAGAACATCATCCTCGGACCCGGCAGGGGGTTCGAGATCGCGCAAGGGCGCCTCGGCCCTGGCCGGATCCATCACTGCATGCGCTCGATCGGGGCGGCCGAGCGCGCGCTCGAGAAGATGGTGAAGCGGCTCAAGTCCCGGGTCGCGTTCGGCAAGCCCGTCGCCGAGCAGGGAGTGTGGCACGAGCGGATTGCCGAGGCGCGGATCGCCATCGAGCAGGCGCGCCTGCTGACCCTCAAGGCCGCCTGGATGATGGACACGGTGGGCAACAAGGACGCGAAGACGCTGATTGCCATGATCAAGGTCGTCGCGCCCAACGTCTCGACCCGGATCATCGACCTGGCGATCCAGGCCCATGGCGGCGGCGGCGTCTGCCAGGACTTCGGCCTCGCCTCGAGCTATGCGGGGCAACGCACCCTGCGGCTTGCCGACGGGCCCGACGAAGTCCACCGTCAGGCGATCGCGAAGGACGAGCTCCGCCGCTACAACTGACGGGCGGAGCGCGAGGGAGGGGCCGGCGAGCGGACGCCGGCCCTCATCCCTTGCCCCGCGGGGTCAGGCGGCGCGCAGCCGGCGGCGGCGGACGATGACGCCGACGAGGCCGAAGCCGGCGAGCATCATGGCCCAGGTGCCCGGCTCGGGCACGGCGGCAGTGACGGCCGGCCGGCTGTCGATCCGCTCGGGAAGGTTGGCCACCTCGATCCCGCCGATCTTCCACGGGTCGGAATGCAGGACAGGGGTCGCGGACGAGAGCGCCTCAACCGCGAGCGCGGGCGAGGTGGCAGCAAGGGCAAGGGCGGCGACGGCGAACGGCTTCAGCATGATGCGACTCCTCTCCTGTACGCACCGGACAGCCGCTAACCATGAACTGTCGCCCCGGTCAACCCGGACGCAGCCAATTCCTGTTCCTTTCACAAGAGTTTAACGCAACGCCGCAGTGCAGCACGGCTGGTCGGCCCTAGGGCACGGTTCGTCGCTCGGAAGGGCGCACAAGCTGGACTGGCGATCGCCTCGGCCGCGGGCTAGGAGCTCCCGATGGCGCACCTCGTCGAGGTCCGCACCGGGCGAGTCGAGACTCGCAACGGTCACCGCACGGCCTATGCCAAGGCCCCGCGCGACGGGCCCATCGCCGTCACGTCGTTCGGGCTTGACGGCGACGAGGTCGGCAACCGCCGGGTCCACGGCGGGCCGGACAAGGCGGTCTATGTCTACGCGGCTGCCAACTACCCGCGCTGGCGCGCGGACCATCCGCACCATGCGGCACGTCTCGTCCCCGGCGCGTTCGGCGAAAACCTGCTGGTGGACGGGCTCGACGAGGCGGAGGCGCATGTCGGCGATCGCTGGCGGGCCGGGACGGCGCTTCTCGAGATCTGCCAGCCGCGCCAGCCGTGCAGCACGCTCGCCCGCTGGTTCGGCGATCCCGCGATGGTTGAGGCCATGGTCAGGAACGGGCGCTCGGGCTGGTACTGCCGGGTGGTGGAGGAAGGGGTGCTTGCCGCCGGCGACTCGCTGATGCTCGAGCATCGGCCGCAAGGGGCCTGGTCGATCGCCGCGGTCCTCAAGGCGAGCTACGCGCCCGCAGGCGCGGACGAGCTCCGGGCGCTCGCGGGCGCGCCCGGCCTTGCCGCGAGCTGGGCGGCATGGGCTGGGCGCGCGGCACGCGCGCCGGCGCCGAAGCCGCTTTGATCCCTCCGGCCGGCGCTTGCGAGAACGGGGGGCGTAGGCCCGGCAGGACTCGAACCTGCAACCAGACCGTTATGAGCGGTCGGCTCTGACCATTGAGCTACGGGCCCGCGCGGTCCATGCGCGAGCCTGCAACGGGTGGCAAGAAAAAGGGCCGGGGGAGCGTCGCTCGACCCCGGCCCGAAGTCTGGTCGGTTCCCCAGGGAGGGAGGGAGGGAGGATGGGACCCGACCGCTCCGGGTGCCTCGGGGAGGAGGAGGCCCGGAGTGCGCTGCATCGCAGCAACGGCCCCTATCTAAGTCCGGACTTTTCGTTGTGCAAGTGCGAAAACGGCGCGCCACCCATGCGCTGAGAGAATGGCTTGGCGCTAGCCATCGCCAAGATTGGCAGGGGTCATCCGCTCGAGGAGGAAATCGCGGAGCACGCCTACCCGGACCGAGCCCTTCAGTTCGGAGGGATAGACGAAATAGGTCTGGAACACGGCGCCCACCTGCTCGGGCAGCAGCACCTTCACCCGCCGCGACGGCGTGATGAGATAGGAGGGCAGCGCGGCGATCCCGGCGCCAGCCTCGACGGCCTGCAGGATGCCGGCAGACGAGTTGACGGTGAGCGCCGGCTCGCGCGGCGGGCCGTCGTGCCCCAGTTCGAGCACCCAGTTGATGCCCCGCAGATAGGCGGGCGCCGAGGGGCCGTAAGCGATCAGCCGGTGGCCGGCGAGATCCTCGGCCGACTTCGGCTCGCCCCACTTCGCGAGATAGTCGGGCGAGGCGCACAGCCGATGGCGGATGGGGGCGAGCGGGCGCTGGATGAGGTCCGCCTGGGTCGGCTTCTGGAAGCGGATGGCGCAGTCGGCCTCGCGCCTGGCAAGGTCGATCTCGTTGTCGGAGAGGATGAGGTGGATGCGGATGTCGGGGTAGAGGTCGAGGAACTCGGCGAGCTTGCCCGGAAGCCAGGAGGAGCCGAAGCTGACCGTGGTGGTCAGCCGGATCTCGCCCGTCGGCCGGTTGCGGGTCTGCTCGATTCCGCCCTTGGCCCGCTCGATGGCCGACGCGATCTCCTGGGTGGTGCGGTAGAGCTGCTCGCCCTCGTGGGTGAGGGCGAGACCGCGCGCATGGCGGTGGAACAGCTTCGCCCCCAGCTGCTCCTCGAGCGCGATGATCTGCCGCGAGAGCGCAGGCTGCGAGAGCTTCATCCGCCGCGCACCCTCGGTGAAGCTGCCGGCCACCGCGACGGCGTGGAAGAGGCGCAGCTTGTCCCAGTCGAGCGGCATCAGGCGGCAACACCGAGGTCGCGGGTCTCCGCGTGCCCGGCGAGGAAGCGCTCGGCCTCGAGGGCGGCCATGCAGCCCATCCCGGCCGAGGTCACCGCCTGGCGGAAGACCTTGTCTCTCACGTCTCCGGCCGCGAACACGCCCGGCACGCTGGTGGCGGTGCTGTCGGGGCGGGTCAGGATGTAGCCGGCATCGTCCATCTCCAGCTGGCCGCGGAACAGGCTGGTCGCGGGATCATGACCGATCGCGACGAACAGCCCGTCGGCAGCGAGGCGGCGGACCTCTCCGGTCCGGACGTCCCGGAGGTGGACGGCCGCAAGCGCAAGACCATCCGCGGTCGCCTCGAGCCGGTCGACGACCGCGTTCCAGACGACCTCGATCTTCGGGTTGGCGAAGAGACGGGCCTGGTTGGTCTTGTCGGCGCGCAGGCTGTCACGGCGGTGGACGAGGGTGACGCGTGCGGCAAAGTTGGTGAGGAACAGGGCTTCCTCCACAGCCGAGTTGCCGCCGCCGACCACCACCACCTCCTTGCCCCGGAAGAAGAAGCCGTCGCAGGTGGCGCAGGCCGAGACGCCGCGGCCGCGGAGCTGGTCCTCTTCGGGCAGGCCGAGCCAGCGCGCCGTCGCGCCCGTGGCGATGACGAGCGAGTCGGCGAGGAGTCGCCCGCCGCTGTCGAGCTCGACGGCGAACGGCCGGCGCGACAGATCAACGCGGACGACCACGTCGGCCACGAGATCGACACCGAGCGCCCTGGCATGGGCTTCCATGCGCGCCATGAGATCCGGCCCCTGCACATGGGTGTCACCGGGCCAGTTCTCGACGTCGGTCGTGATGGTCAGCTGGCCGCCCGGCTGCAGACCCTGCACGAGAACCGGCGCAAGCGCGGCCCGCGCGGCGTAGATGCCGGCCGTGTAGCCGGCCGGGCCGGAGCCGATGATGACCAACCGCGCATGGCGGGGTTCCGACAGAGACATGCCCGTTCTCCTTCCAGAGCGCGGCGCGTGACGCAAGCGGCCCGGCTTGCGCAACCCTTGTTCATGTTGCGCAAATGTCGTCCCCGACATAAGCAGTGGCATGCATGCTGCAGTGCCACAGGTCTCGCTCGACACCATTGACCGGCTGATTCTCGCCAACCTGCAGGAAAACGGCCGGATGACGAACGTGGAGCTGGCGCGCCGCGCCGGGCTCACGCCACCGCCGTGCCTGCGCCGGCTGCGCGCGCTCGAGGAGGCCGGCGTGATCGAGGGCTACCATGCGCGGCTGTCCGCCACCGCCCTTGGCTGGCCGATCACCGTGTTCGCCATGGTCTCTCTGAAGAGCCAGGCGGAAGCCGACCTGCGCGCCTTCGAGGCCCACGTGGCAGAGCTGCCCGAGGTCCGCGAGTGTCACATGCTGAACGGCGGGATCGACTTCATCCTGAAGATCGTGGCGACCGACCTGCCCGCCTTCCAGACCTTCCTCACCACCCACCTCACCTCGGCGCCGAACGTCGAGAGCGTCCGCACCTCGCTCACCATCCGGACGTCGAAGTCCGTCCCCGGCATCCCCGTCCTGGTCTGATGGCGCGCCCCCCGCGCCGCACGCGGCCCGGGCGCGGAGGCTCCGCCCGAGGTGCCGCGCAGCCACCCGCGAAGGCCCGTGCGGCAGGGCCGTCGAGGCCGCCTCAGCGCACCGAGGCAGGGCCCCGCCAGCGCAGCACGGGGGCGAAGGCTCCCGCGCGGAACGCGGAGCCGGCTCCGCCGGAGCGGATCGCCAAGGTCCTCGCGCGCGCCGGGGTCGGCTCGCGGCGCGACGTCGAGCGGCTGATCGCCGCCGGGCGGGTCGCGCTTACCGGTGCGCCCGTCACGACTCCAGCAACCCTCGTCACCTCCCTCGAAGGGCTGACGGTGGACGGCCGGCCGGTGCGCGCCGCGGAGCGGACCCGGCTCTTCCTGTTCCACAAGCCGGCCGGATTCCTGACGGCCGCGCGCGACCCGGCCGGCCGGCCGACCATCCACGACATCCTGCCGCCCGACCTTCCCCGGCTCATGCCGGTCGGCCGGCTCGACCTCGCGACGGAGGGCCTCCTCCTTCTCACCAACGACGGCGCGCTGAAGCGGCGGCTCGAGCTTCCGGCCAGCGGCGTGCCCAGGGTCTACCGGGTACGGGCGCTCGGGCAGGTGACGCAGGCCGCGCTCGATGCGCTCGCGCACGGCCTCGAGGTGGACGGCGTGCGCTATGGCCCCGTCGTCGCCGAGATCGACCGCAGGGCCTCTGCCGGCTCGGCGAACGTCTGGCTCACGATGCGGCTTGCCGAAGGCAAGAACCGGGAAGTGCGCCGGCTCTGCGAGGCGCTCGGCCTCAAGGTGAGCCGCCTCATCCGCACGGAGTTCGGGCCCTTCCGGCTGGAGGGCCTGGCACCCCGGGCCGTTGTCGAGGTCCCGGCCGCGGAGATCGCCCGGCTGTTCCCGCCGCGCGCCCGCGGGCTCGCCCGCCCGGAGCCATGATCCGCATCATCGCCGGCCGCTGGCGCTCGCGGCCGCTCGAGAGCCCACCCGGCCTTGCCACCCGCCCCACGGCCAGCCGCGCGCGCGAGACCCTCTTCTCCATGCTCGTCTCGCGCCTCGGCAGCCTCGAGGGCCTCGCCGTCCTCGACCTCTTCGCCGGCGCGGGTGCGCTCGCGCTCGAGGCGCTGTCCAGAGGCGCTGCCGAGGCGGTGCTCGTCGAGACCGCGCCGGCTGCGGCGCGCGCGGCGGAAGCCAACATCCGCCGGCTGGGTGCCGAGGCGCGGCTGCTGCGGCTCGATGCCACGCGCCTGCCGGCCGCCCCCCGCGCCTTCGACCTCGTGCTCCTCGACCCGCCCTACGGCCAGGGCCTTGCGGGTGCCGCCCTGGCCTCGGCCCTCGCGCGCGGCTGGGTGGCGCCCCACGCGCTCGTCGCCTGCGAGACGGCGCGCCACGAGGCGCTTGCCGTCCCCGGCCTTGCGCCGCTCGCCGCCCGGCCGGTGGGCAAGGCGATGCTCCATCTCCTCCAGCCCCTTCCGGTCACTCCTTGAGTTCGCTATCCGTTCGCGGGCGCATGGCGAGCCTCCCCGAGCCCGATCGGCCCTGGCTTCAGGGCCTCAACCCGCCCCAGCGCGCGGCCGCGACCCTGCTCGAGGGGCCCATGCTGCTGCTTGCCGGCGCCGGCACGGGCAAGACCCGCGCGCTCACCGCGCGGCTCGCCCACATGCTTGCCACGCGCGCAGCCTGGCCGAGCCAGATCCTTGCCGTCACCTTCACGAACAAGGCCGCACGCGAAATGCGCGAGCGGCTGCGCGAGCTCGTCGGCGACGCGGTCGAGGGCATGCCCTTCCTCGGCACCTTCCACGCAACGGCCGCCCGGATCCTCCGCCGCCACGCCGGTCTCGTCGGGCTCACGCCCAACTTCACCATCCTCGACCCCGACGACGTCGAGCGCCTCCTGAAGCGCGTCATCGCCGAGGCGGGGCTCGACGAGCGGCGCTGGCCGGCGAAGGGCCTCGCGAGCCTCCTCGACCGGTTCAAGAACGCCGGCAAGCTCCCCGCCGACCTCGACGCAGCCGACCTCCACGCCTTCGCCGACGGTCGCGCCGGAGACCTCTACGCCCGCTATCAGGCGGAGCTCCGCGCGCTCGACGCCTGCGACTTCGGCGACCTGATCCTTCACCTGCTCGCCATCTTGCGCACCCACCCGGACGTGAAGGCCGAGTGGCAGGCGCGCTTCCGCCACATCCTCGTCGACGAGTTCCAGGACACGAACGCGGCCCAGTACCAGTGGCTGCGCGCGCTCGCGGCGCCATCCGAAGGCGGCACCGCCACGCTCTGCTGCGTGGGCGACGACGACCAGTCCATCTACTCGTGGCGGGGCGCAGACATCGCAAACATCCTCCGCTTCGAGCGGGACTTTCCCGGCACCCGGGTGATCAGGCTCGAGCAGAACTACCGCTCGACCGGCCACATCCTCGGCGCCGCCGGCGGCGTCATCGCCCGCAACCGCGGCCGCCTCGGCAAGACGCTCTGGACCGAGGCCCGTGACGGCGAGCCGGTCGAGGTCGTGGCGGTGTGGGACGGGCCCGAGGAAGCGCGCCTCGTGGCTGAGCGAATCGAACGGCTCCAGCGCGAGGGCGCGGCGCTGTCCGACATTGCCATCCTGGTGCGCGCCATCTTCCAGACCCGCGAGTTCGAGGACCGCTTCATCCAGATCGGGCTGCCCTACCGCATCGTCGGCGGCTTCCGCTTCTATGAGCGCGCCGAGGTGCGCGAAGCGCTCGCCTACCTGCGCGCCACCCTGTCCCCTGCCGACGGCCTTGCCTTCGAGCGCATCGCCAACACCCCGCGCCGGGGGCTGGGCGAGAAGTCGCTCGCCCGCCTTGCCGCCTTCGCCCGCGCCTCCGGCCTTTCCCTCCAGGCGGCGGCCGCAGCGCTTGCCGAGACCGACGAGCTCCCCGGGCCGGCGCGCAGCGGGCTGCGCGGCCTCGTTGCAGGCCTCCGGCGCTGGCGCGAGCTTGCCCCCTCGCTTCGCCCGCCTGCGCTTCTCGACCTCGTGCTCGACGAGAGCGGCTATCGGGCCATGCTCGAGGCCGACCGTTCGGTCGAGGCTGCCGGGCGGCTCGAGAACCTGAGAGAGCTGGCCCGCGCCATGGAGGAGTGGCCGGACGCGGAGAGCTTCCTCGAGCATGTGGCGCTCGTGATGGACAATGAGCGGGACGAGGCCGGCGAGAAGGTCACGCTGATGACGCTGCACGCCGCCAAGGGGCTCGAGTTCGGCCACGTCTTTCTGCCCGGATGGGAAGAAGGGCTCTTCCCCTCGCAGCGGGCGCTCGACGAGGGCGGCGAGGCAAGCCTCGAGGAGGAGCGCCGGCTTGCCTATGTCGGCATCACCCGTGCCCGCCGGCGGGTGACCATCCTCCACGCTGCCAACCGCCGCGTCTACGGCCAGTGGACCTCCTCCCTCCCCAGCCGGTTCGTCGCCGAGCTTCCCAACGAGCATGTGACCCGCGTGACGACGATGACCGGGGGCGCGAGCCTATGGCGCGCGGCCGTCATGGGCGAGGACGACCCGTTCGCGCATCTGGCACGGAGCACCGGCCGCGGCCCCGGCTGGAGCCGCGCCGCAGCGCAGCCCCGGCACGACCGCACCATCGAGGGCCGGGTGCTCGCATCGACGGTCGGCCGCGCGCCCCGCGCCGACATCGCGGTCGGAGGGCGCGTCTTCCACCAGAAGTTCGGCCCCGGCACCGTCACTGCGAAGGACGGCAGCAGGCTCGAAGTCGCCTTCGACCACGCGGGCACGAAGATGGTGATGGACGACTTCGTCGAGCCGGCCGGCGGCGCGGCCTAGCGCGGCGGGAGCGACGCGAGCGAGGGGTCGAGGAGGCGCACCGTCAGCCGATACTCCCCGCCGTTGCCGTTGTTGTCGCCGATCTCGATGATCCGCGTGCCCGAATCGCGCGCGCTGAACAGCAGGATGGAATTGAGGCCGTCCCAGCCGTCGTCATTCTCCCCGTAGGTCCGGCCGCCTGCATCCGCGTTCTGGTCCCGCACCCAGAGGATGGTGTCGAACGAATCGCTCCGGGCGGCCACGAGGTAGGTGGCGCCCCCCTCCACCTGGAGCGCCCAGCGGTCCTTGACCGTCACGCCCCTGTCGGGCTCCGGCCGGAGGCGTCCGGTGACCGTCTGGCCCACGCTGATCCGGCGCACCGGGATGGGCCGGGGCGCCTCCGTCTGCCGGACAAGCAGGGTGAAGGGGCCGGAGCCCGATTCCGCGCGCACGACGACGAAGCTTCGCCCGGCGGGAACGACGGTCTCGAGGCGCGGGTCGAGGTCCCGCGGACCGTCGAGATTCTCGGCCACCCGCACCAGCCGGCCGCCCTCCTGCCGGCACAGTTCGACTGCGGGATCGAAGCCGCTCCCCTCCACGTCGATCCGCAGGCCCGTTGCCGCCCGCGTGTCGATGGCGAAGAGCAGCATCTCGCGCGAGGACGCGAGCGCCCCGCGCCGGCCTTCCACCCGGTCCCGCGCCTGTGGGTCGAGCCGGATCACGCGCTCGGCCGCAACCCGGGCCTCCCCCACCGAACAGGGCTCGGAGGCCATGGCCGGGCCCGCCACGACAAGCAGAACACAGGACAGAAGCCGCATCCCGTCTACTCCCCTTTCGACCCTCCCAAGGCTAATCCACCAGCCAGCGAGGGTCAAAGACCGGGAGCGGGCGATGGCGGGAGCGCAGTCGGTGGAGGGTCTGGTCGCGCTGGTGACGGGTGCTGCCTCGGGCATGGGGGCGGCAACGGCGCGGCTGTTCGCCGAAGGCGGGGCCTTCGTGGCCCTTGCCGACATCAACGCCGATGGCATCTCCGAACTCGCCTGGCAGCTCGGCGAACGCGTGCTCGCCTTCCCGCTCGATGTCGCCGACGCGGATGCCATCGCCCGGGTCGTCGCCGAGATCGGCCAGTGGCGTGGGCGCATCGATGCCCTCGTCAACAACGCCGGGATTGCGGGCTTCATGGCCCTAGACGCTCCCGATTATGACGCCTTCTTCGCCCGGATGCTCGCCGTCAACCTCGTCGCCCACCAGCGCATCATCCGTGCCGCCCTGCCCTATCTCCGCAAGTCGGCGCACCCGCGCATCGTCAACATCGCCTCGACCGAGGCGCTGGGTGCGACCGCGCTCGACAGCGCCTATTGCGCCGCCAAGGCGGGCGTCACGGGCCTCACCCGCGCGCTCGCAGTCGAGCTCGGCAGGGAGGGGATCACGGTCAACGCCATCTGCCCCGGCCCGATCGAGACGGCCATGACCGCCGCCATCCCCGAGGAGGACAAGGCGACCTACGCCAGGCGCCGCACCGCGCTCCGCCGCTACGGCCGGCCGGAGGAAGTGGCGCACCTGACGGTGGCGCTCTGCCAGCCCGGCGCGTCTTACATCACCGGGGCGACCATCCCGGTCGACGGCGGCCTCATGGCCCGGAACGCCTGAGCGCCGGCGCTTTCCCGCCTCGGCTGCCGGTCTCGGCCCCGGCCCTTTCCCCGTCTCTGCCCCCGTCGGGCCCCGCGCCCGCGCCTCGCCCGCGCCTCGCCCTCGCCCCCGTCGCCGGCCGGCCGGCCGGCCCCCCGCGGCCGGGCCGGGCTACTGGCGCCGGGCCTTCGCCACGACGCTCTCCGGGAGATCCTCCCCGAAGACGCGCTGGTAATATTCGGCAATGAGGGGCCGTTCGGCCTCGTCGCAGCGGTTGAGGAAGGAGACACGGAAGGCGAAGCCGACATTGCCGAAGATCTCGGCGTTCTGCGCCCAGGTGATGACCGTGCGCGGGCTCATCACCGTCGAGATGTCGCCGGCGATGAAGCCGGCGCGCGTCATGTCGGCAACCTTCACCATGTTGGCGATGGTGCGCCGCCCCTCCGGCGTGTCCATGGCGGGCATCTTGGCAAGGACGATCTTCGCCTCGGTCTCGGGGGGAAGGTAGTTGAGCGTCACGACGATCGACCAGCGGTCCATCTGGCCCTGGTTGATCTGCTGGGTGCCGTGGTAGAGGCCGGAGGTGTCGCCGAGGCCGACGGTGTTGGCGGTGGCGAACAGGCGGAACCACTTGTGCGGGCGGATCACCCGGTTCTGGTCGAGGAGGGTGAGCTTTCCCTCCACCTCGAGGACCCGCTGGATCACGAACATCACGTCGGGCCGGCCGGCGTCATACTCGTCGAAGACGAGCGCGGTGGGCGTCTGGAGCGCCCAGGGCAGGAGACCCTCGCGGAACTCGGTCACCTGCTTGCCGTCGCGAAGCACGATCGCGTCCTTGCCGACGAGGTCGATGCGGCTGATGTGGGAGTCGAGGTTGATGCGGATGCAGGGCCAGTTGAGCCGGGCCGCCACCTGCTCGATGTGGGTGGACTTGCCGGTGCCGTGATAGCCCTGGATCATCACCCGCCGGTTGAAGGCGAAACCGGCGAGGATCGCCATCGTCGTTTCGGGGTCGAACACATAGGCCGGGTCGAGGTCGGGGACGCGCTCGTCGGCCTCGGAGAAGGCGGGCACCTTGAGGTCGAGATCGACTCCGAAGGTCTCGCGCGCATCGACGAACGTGTCGGGCGCATCGAGCCGGGTGCGGCCGTGGCGCTCGGTGTCGGCGGAGAGGTTGAGGACGGTCATGGCCCCCTGCCGCGTAGGCCCAAGCCTCCGGCCATGCAAGCGGCAGGGTGCCACCCTCGCGATTGCGCAAGGTCAAGGACTGCGGCGGCGCGCACCGCGAATCGTGCGACATGGAGTTTCTTCAGACCCACGAACTCGCCATCCTCCGCTGGCTCCACATCGTCGCCATGGTCTACTGGCTCGGCGGCGAATGGGGCGTGTTCCAGACCAGCTACAAGGTGGTGAACCCGCGCCTGCCGCTCGACGAGCGGCTGCGCCACATGGACACTGCCTACCGCATCGACATCATGGCCCGCACCGGCATCATCACCCTGCTGCCGCTGGGGTTGCACATGGGCCACATCTGGGGG
The DNA here is from genome assembly GCF_015354055.1 of Thermaurantiacus tibetensis. Classification (GTDB taxonomy): domain Bacteria; phylum Pseudomonadota; class Alphaproteobacteria; order Sphingomonadales; family Sphingomonadaceae; genus Thermaurantiacus; species Thermaurantiacus tibetensis. Next base: position 214,106 of record NZ_JACHTM010000001.1, on the reverse strand, counting down.
CTCCAGCCGCTCGGCGGGCCGTGGCTCGTTCTCATGTGGATCCTCTGGGCGGCGTGGATGGCGCTCACCTGGAGCGCCTTCCTCGCCCGCGGCACGCCGCGCTTCAAGCCGCTCTCCGACCTCGAGGACTGGACGCGCTACCTCCTCATCCCGACGCTCCTCGTCGTCGCCGTCTCCTCGCTCTTGGGCCACGGGCCGCTCGCCGCCGGCGAGGGCGAGCGCTGGTATGCAGCCAAGATGCTGACCTACGCGCTCGCGCTCGTCATCGGTGTCATCCTGCGCCTCGTCATGCACGAATGGCAGAAGCTCTTCCCGAAGCTCGCCGAAGGGCCGAACCCCGCGCTCGAAGCGCAGCTCGGCCGCTCGATCGCGATCGGCCGCAGCGTCGCCTACCTCTACTGGGTCCTCATCCTGACGACGGCCTTTTTCGGTGCAGTCAAACCCTTCTAGGGTCGGCCGCGAAGGGAGTTCGTTCATGAAGCCTTTGATGCTGCTCGCCGCGCTTCTCGCACTTCCGGCCGCAGCCGAGACCCTTGTCATCCAGGCCGATCAGGTGCTCGCCGAGCCGGGCAAGGCCCCGCGCGGCCCCACCTCGATCGTCGTCGAGAACGGGCGCATCACTGCCCTGCTCGATGGCCGCCAGGCGCCCGCCGGCGCCCGGGTGCTCGATCTCGGCAGCCGCTTCGTCCTGCCGGGCCTCATCGACTCGCACGTCCATCTCGCGTCCGATGCCGGCGGCACCGCTGCCTTCGTCGAGGCGCTGACCGAATCGCCGGGCCATGCTGCGCTGCGCGCGCAGTGGAACGGCATGAAGACGCTCCACGCCGGCTTCACGACGGTCAGGAACCTCGGCGACCGCACGGGGGCCACGCTGGCGCTCAGGGACGCGATCAATGCCGGGTGGGTCAAGGGCCCGCGCATCGTCGATGCCGGCCGCGCCATCTCGGTCACCTCCGGCCACATGGACGCGACGCTCGCCATCGCCGAGCTGCTCCACGGCAGCATCCCGCAGGACAATCTCTGCAACTCGCCCGAACAGTGCCGCGAGGCGGTCCGCCGGCAGATCCGCCGCGGAGTCGACGTCATCAAGATCGCAACCACCGGCGGCGTCAACAGCCGGATCGGCGCCGGGCTCGAGCAGCAGATGTTCGAGGACGAGGCGCGGGCGGTGATGGAAACCGCCCGGCTGCACGGCAAGCGGGTCGCCGTCCACGCCCATGGCACCGGCGGCGTCAACCTGGCGCTCGCCCATGGCGCGGCCTCGATCGAGCATGGCACCATGCTCGATTCCCGCTCGCTCGAGCTGTTCCGGAAAGGCGGCGCCTTCTACGTGCCGACGCTCTCCACCGTGAACGGCTACCGCGAGCGGCTCGCTGCCGACCCCAATGCCTATCCGCCCGAAGTGCTCGAGAAGGTGAAGTGGCGAATCGCCATCACGGGGAAGAGCCTCGAGCAGGCGGTGCCGGCCGGTGTCAGGATCGCCTTCGGCACCGATGCCGGCGTCTCCAAGCACGGCCGCAACGCCGACGAATTCGAACTCATGGTCGCCCACGGCATGACGCCGGCGACCGCGATTGCGGCTGCAACCGTCAACGCCGCGGAACTGCTCGGGCTTGCGGGCGAGATCGGCGCGCTCCGCCCGGGCATGGCCGCCGACATCATCGCCGTCGACGGCGACCCGCTGGCCGACGTCAGGGCGCTGAAGCAGGTCCGCTTCGTGATGAAGGGGGGCGAGGTGATCCGGGCCGACTAGCCCGCCGCGCGGGCGGGCACCCGGCGGTGGACGGCCAGCGCCGCCAGCGCCACGAGGCCGTTCAGCACCCCCACCAGCACGAAGGGCGCGGCCGGCCCCACGGCATCGAAGGCCCAGCCGGCAACCACGCCAAGAACGAGGATGCCGACCGCGCCGGAGAAGTTGAAGAGGCCGATGACGGCGCCCCGCGCATCTGTAGGCGCTGACTTGCCGATGAGCGTCTGCGCGCCGAGCACCGCCGAGATCTGGCCGATGCCGAGCGCGGCGAAGAAGGGAATGGCGCCCGCGCCGAGCGGGTCGGAGACGAGCCCCATGCCGAGGTAGCCGGCCGCGCCGATCGCCATGGCAAGGGCCAGCATGAGAGCGCGCGGCAGGCGGTCGATGACGGCCAGCAGCGCGAGCGGCCAGACGAGCGCGGCCGACTGGGCGATGATGAAGGGAAGCCGCCCGGCCTCAAGCGCCTCGGCCGGAGCCATGCCGGCGGCGAGTGCCGCCTGCTTGCCCCAGGCCACCGTGAAGATGCCGACGATCGCAAGGTCGCCGCGGGCCACGAAGGCGGCGGCATAGCCGACCGCAATCTCGGGGCTCGCGCGGGCGGCGGCGAGGCCGCGGCGGAGCATCGCCGCGAGCGGCAGACGCTCCGTCGCGGCCGGGGCGCCCGGCTTCAGCCCCAGCCAGAGCAGGAGTGCCGTGACGAAGCAGGCAAGCGCGCCTGCCGCCCCGGTTGCGAGCGCGGCGTCGGCCCCGGCGAGGCCGCGGCCTGCGAACCAGGCGGGAAGGGCGCCAAGCGCAAGCGCCAGGAGAACCACCCCAAGCCCGTTCAGGATGCCGCCGATTGCCGCGAGCTTGCCCCGGTCGCGCTCGACGGCATAGTCGGCAAGGAGCGTGCCATACATGCCGGTCGCGGCACCGATCCCCAGCGCATAGAGCAGGCGGACGGCCGCGAAGGCCTCGAAGCTCCCGGCAAGCGGGAAGAGGAGATAGGCGGTCGCCATGGCGAGGAAGCCCGCGACGTAGACGATACGCCGGCCGTACCGGTCGGAGAGCGCGCCGAGCGGGCCATAGGCGAGGATCAGCACCAGCTCGTTGACGACGGTCAGCGTGCCGAGCGCCCGGCCCTGCCGGCCCTCGTCGAGCCCCAGCGTCTCGGTGAGGAGATAGGGGGTGAGCACGGCCATGCCGGTGACGAGCCCGATCGTCACGAACGCGGCGTAGAGGAGCGCCCAGCCGTTGGTGCGCGAGACGCCCGCCTCGAGCGTGACAGGGCCGAGCCGGGCGAGGCTCACGGGGCCGCTCCGGCGGTCTCGGCCCGGGGTGCGGGAGCCGGTTCGGCAGCTGCAGCGGGCGCCAGCGCACTCACCTTCCCGGTTGCCGGGAGCACGCGGAAGACCGCTTCGGCAAGCACCCGGCCCGCCTCCGCCTGGGCTGCGCCACCTGGCGTGCCGGCGAAGACGACCTCGGTGTTCCGCAGGCGGAAGCGCCGCAGCCAGGGCTGCTGCCAGTCGATGCCCTCCGGCGGGCCCATGAAGCGGCGGTAGCCGGCAAGGCCGTCGAACATGAGGAAGCTGTGGAGGAAGACGGTGTCGGTGTTCTCGGCGAGGAACTCGACTGGCACCGCGATCGCGAGCGAATCCCCCCGTGTGGCGGCCGCCTCGAACACCTCCCTGACCGAAAGCAGCCGGTCGGCCGGGTCCTCGGCCGAGTCGGCGAAGGCTTCCTGTGCGGCAACGGTCGTCACCCGCTGCCAGCCGCGGGCGAGGAGCGCCTGCTCGAGCGGGCCCCGCAGCAGCGCGACCGCCCGGTCGCTGTTCGCGACCCACGGGTCGCGCCGGCGCTGCGCGACGGGCAGGCCGTGGAGCGTGACGATGAGGGTGGCAGCCGCGTCGGGCGCGGGCGGTGGGGGCGCGACGCGGGCGAGGTGCGCGGCCCAGAAGTTGGCATAGGCTGGAAGATCGGCCATCTGCGGCGCGAAGACGAGGCGGGGGGCGGGCCTGCCGGTGCGCGCGGCCCAGCGGTCCACCTGGCGCTTGAGCTTGGGATAGGCCCCCCGATACTCCTCGAAGGCCGAATGGATGGGAAGCGCCGAGGCCACCACCAGCGTGTCGAGACCCTGGTCGAGGAGCGCTTCGAGCGCCCGCTCGCGGGCAAGGGGCGCGAAGGCATCGTAGACCACCGTGTCGACGACCTGCGGGTGCCGGGCGAGCTGGCCGCGGGCCGTCGCGATCATCGCGAGCGTCTGGTCCCGCTGCGGGAGATAGCCGCCGGGCAGCCGGGCGTAGTAGAGCGCGCGGGCCTTGAGCATCGCCCGCTGCGCCGTGTTCGAGGTGCCGCCGCGGCGGCCCCGGTAGAGGAAGGTGCCGATGTCGCCGGCAACCGAGGACGAGGGCGGCACCCACTCCACCATCCCGCGCCGGTGCTTCTCGACGAAGGGAATGCCGTCCCAGTCGACGGTGCGGCCGTCGAAGGCCATGAGAACCCGGGGCTCGAAGGGGGAGGTCGCGTCCGGCCGGGTCGGGTCGATGAGCGCGACGCCCCGGTCGCGCGCGGCCAGCAGGTTGACCGGCCAGGGCACGGCCACCTCGAGCAGCTTGGCGATGAAGTTCTCGGTGAACGCCGTCTCGAAGCCGGACGGCTGGAGGAGGGCGACCACGACGACGCCGGTCCGGCCCTTCGCCACCGTGCCGGCGGGCTGGGCGAGGACAGCGCGGTGGGCGTCCCAGTGGAAGGGCCAGCCGCGCGGCTGGTTCATGAGAAAGATGAGGAAGGCGACGAACCCGGCGCCGAGCAGGGCGCCAGAAATCCAGGCGAGGCGCCGGCGGCTACGGTCGAGGCCGGCGCGCTGGCGCTCGGGCGGCGGGCCGGCCCGCGTGCGTCCTCGAAGCTCGCGCAGCACGCGGGCGGCGCGTCAGTAGCGCCAGGCCGCGCGCACGCCGAAGGTGCGCGGGTTGGGCAGGTAGGCGAGGAAGCCGCGGCCGGGCGCGAAGCCCTCGGGCCGGCCGAAGTCGACGTTGCGCTGGGCGTTCTGGATCTTGTCGGTATCGAGCAGGTTGTCGACGAAGAAGACGAGGCTCAGGCGCTTCCAGTCCACCCCGGCGCGCAGCTCCATCAGCCACACCTCGGGCAGGAAGGCGAGGTTCGATTCGTCGGTGAAGCGCTTCGAGCGGTAGCGCCCGGCAAGGCCCAGGAACCAGCTGTCGTCGCTTGCGAAGAGCGAGGTGCGATACTCGCCCGAGAGGTTCAGGATGTGACGCGGACTCTTGCCCACCTGGTTTCCGGAGAAGTCGGCGCAGATGTTGCCCGCCTCGGCGCGGTTCTGGTCGGAGCTGGTCTGCCCGGCCGGCACGCCGCACTGCTGGAAGAGCGCAGCGGATGCCCCCGGCGGCGGCCCCTGGATGTAGGACTTGAAGTCGGAGTGGGTGAAGGCGTAGCCCACGTTGAACCGCAACCGCTCGGTTGCCCGCCACTCGATGTCGGCCTCCACCCCGTAGATCTCCACCTTGCCGGCGTTCACGATGCCCGCCGTCGTCACCACCTGTCCGGTCGGGGTCACGTTGGTGTTCTGCACGCCGATCTGCTGGTCGGTATAGTCGTTGAAGTAGGCGCTGGCGTTGAACACGATGCCGCGCTCGGGGAAGGCGGACTTCACCCCGAGCTCGTAGGCGGTGACGCGCTCGGGCCGGTAGCGCTGGCCTTCGAGCTCGACGATCTCGTTGGTGTTGAAGCCCCCCGGCTTGAAGCCCTTGGCCCAGGTGGCAAACAGGAGGAGGTCGCTCGCCGGCCGCCATTCGGCGGTGATCCGGGGCGTCAGCTTCTCGGACTTGAGCGTCGCCTCGCGCGGGCAGGCGGCCACCACGCCAGGCGGAGGGGTGCCGGCCGGGTTGGTCGGGCTGAAGGTGGCGCCGTTCGGGAACTGCGGCAGGCAGACAGGCCGGAGGTTCGAGAGGGTCACGTCCTGCGAGCGCCAGCCCGAGATCGTGTATGCGATGCGGTCGTAGTTCCAGCGGATGTCGCCCGAGAGCCGCAGCCGCTCGGTGACGTCGAGGCCGAGGCTCGCGAACGCGCCATAGTAGTTGGTGTCGCGGGTGTTGACGACCGGGAAGGCGAAGTCCGCCCGCGGCGCGGTGGCGAGGCGGAACGGCGGGCCGGCAAGGGGCGAATCGGGGTTCCGGAGCCAGAACTGCGCAGCGTTGACCAGCGACGACTTCTCCGAGAAGATCTGCGCGCCGAGGAGCACGTCGACCCGGCCGAAGCTCCGGAACAGGCGCAGCTCATGATCCCAGGCGCGGTTGGCGTAGGTCAGGTCCTGCAGCGCGGAGATGGCGAGCACGAGGCCCGGCGGAGCGCGGAAGTTGGCGTAGTCCCCGTCCTGGACGATGGTCGAATGGTTGTCGAGGTAGCCGAGCCGGTAGGAAAGCGTGCCCCAGTCGCTGTCCCAGGTCGCGTTGACCGAAACGAGATCCTGGCTGAAGCGAAGCCCGGCGAAGGGGCGGCCGGTGAAGGGGTCCGCAGAGAGCTGAAGGTCGGCCTCGGTTGCCCGAAGCTCGCCGACGAAGGTGCCCCGCGTGCACTGCGCCTGCGCCGGCGGCGGCAGCGTGCCGATGTTGTCGGGGCAGGGAATGGTGGCCGGCGCACCGGGTGCGGCCGAGTAGCGGGCGCCGGGCGCTGGCAGGCGCACGTTCGAGCCGATGAAGGCGGTCGCCATCTCGGGCGCCCGCTCCTCCGAGCGGGTCCAGCGCGCGACCACCTTGAGCTCCTCGACCGGCTGCACCCGCAGCGCAACCGTGACCCCTTCGGACTCGCCGCCGCCCACCTTCGCGCCCGTGACCGGGTTGGTGTAGAAGCCCTTGCGCTCGAGCCAGGCGCCGCCGGCCTGGACCGAGAGGCGCTCGCCGAGGATGGGCACGTCGACTCCGCCTTCGACCGCCTTCAGGCCGCCGCTTGCGAACTCGGTCGCGACCCGGGCGCGAAACTGGCTAGCGGGCTCGCGCGTCACGTAGTTGATGGCGCCGGCGAAGGCGTTGCGGCCGTAGAGCACGGCCTGGGGCCCGCGCACCACTTCCACCCGGGCGAGATCGAACAGGCGGACGTTGAGGCTGGCGCCGCCGCCGGCGATCGCGAGGTTCTCGCCCGAAAGGTCCTGGCCGTCGAGCAGCACCGCGACCGAGGGCCGCCCGCGCTCGGCCTGCATGCCCCGGAGCGCCGGGCGGGTGTCGTTCAGGAACCCGCCCATGTCGAAGGTGAGGCCGGCGACCAGCCGGGTGACGTCGGCCACGCTGCGCACCCCCTCGGTGAAGATGGCCGACTCGTCGAGCGCGGAGATGGCGAGCGGCACATCCTGGAGCGCCTCGGCGCGCTTGCGCGCGGTGACGATGATGTCGGCGAAGCCGGGGAGCGGCTGGGCCTCGGGCGCAGCCGACTCGGACGCCGACCCGGGTTCGGCGCGCGCCGGCCCCGCGAAGGCCAAGAGCCCTGCGCCCGCGAGCAGGGCCGCCACCGCCTGCCGCCCCGCACCCCGCGCTCCGTCCCGTTCCGTCATGTCTCGTCCCCTCTTGTCCCTTGTTCCTGTCCCTGCTCGCGTTCGCCCTGCTGCCCGCGCCGGACCGTGGCTGCCGCCCCTTCTCCTGCCGGACCCTGCCGGGTGGGGGCTTGAAAAGTTGACCGACCGGTCTATTTCTGCGCGCGACTCGATGCCGCGTCAAGGGGTATCGTGCAGGAGGGCCGGCTTCGCGGGCACCGCGGACGGCACGAGGTGGCGGAGGCGGATGAACAAGCCACTGGCAAGGCTGGCGAGCGACGCAGCGGAGCCCGCCGCCGGGCAGCCCACGGGGCGGCAGGCGGCCCGCCGGCTCGCGACCCGTGCGGCGATCCTCGACGGGTTCGAGCGCCTCCTCGAGCAGGGCGGCGTGGCCGCCCTCGGAGTGAATGCGCTCGTCAAGGAAGCCGGGGTCGGCAAGAAGCAGCTCTACGACCAGTTCGGCGGGCTGGCCGGCGTGGCCGGCGCCTGGGTGCGCGAGCGCACCGTCTGGCAGAGCCTCGAGAGCATCATCGGCGAGCCGTGGGAGGCGTTCCTTGCCCGTCCGCCCGCCGACAAGCTCATCCACGTCAACCGCTGCTACGCGGAAAGCCTGCGCCGCAACCCAAGGCTCTGCGAGCTGCTTGCCGGCGAGTTCCTGCGCTCGGCGGAAGTGAAGGACGCCGTCGAGCATGTCCGCCAGCTGGTGCGCGCGGACTTCGAGCGCGTCCTCGCGTCCGACCCGGCGCTCCGCCGCCCGGCGCTCGCGGCGCTCAACCTCGTCGCCTACGCGGTTGCAACCTACCTCGGCCTGCGCGCCCACCACCAGCCGAGCTTCTTCGGCTTCGACCTCTCGGCCGAGACTCCGTGGCTTGCCGTCATGGAAATGGTCGAGCGGGTTCTCGTTGCCGCCGGGCGGGCGAGCGAAGGTGACTGACCGGTCCCTTCTGCCGCTCGCCTCGGGCGACCTGGTGGTCACCGCCACCCGGCTCGAGGCCGGCGCCCGCTACCCGACCGGGCGCTCGGCGCTGCGCCTGCTCGGGCCCGACCTTGCCCTGAAGGCCGAATGCGAGACCGGCGGCACCGGGCTCGTCGCCGGCCTCGGGCTGCTTGCCGACGGCTCGCTCCTCGCGCTTGACCCGCAGGCCCGCCAGGTCGCGCGGTTCGGGGCCGACGGCCGGCGCCTGCCCGACCCCGACCTCGGCGGCCACCCCTTCGGCTCGGTCGTGGCGCTCCCCTCGGGTGAGCTGCTCCTGGGGGAGCATCTCTGCGGCGCCGCCGGTCCGTTCGCCGGGACCGGCCGGGTGCATCGCGTGACCTCGGGTTTCCGGCCGCTGCGCACCTACGCGACCGCGTGGAACGGCGGGGTGAGCGGCTTCCTCGGCGTGACCCACATGGCGCTCGCGCCCGACGGCGTGACGCTGTGGCACCTCTCCGAGACCGGCCCGCTCCTCTATGCCCATGACCTTGAGGAGGACCGCCGTCTCGGAGCCGTGTTCACCGCGACCGACCCGCCCGCGATGCTGTTCGGCCTGGCCGCCATTCCCGGCGGCGACCTCCTCGTCGCGAACGGGAGCGGGCTCCTCCGCCTGTCCGGGCCGCCGGATGCGCTCCGCCTTCTCGACCGCATTCCGCTGCCCGCTCCGGCCTCCGGCCGCCCGGGCTGGGCGAACGTTGTCCTCAGGCCCTCCGGCACGTCGGTGTTCGCCCTCGATTTCCTCGGCGGACGCCTGGCCGAGGTCGCGCTGGCCACGCACGAGGTCACGCGGCTTCTTGACCTCGGCCTCGGCTCCTCGCTCGCCTCGCTCGTGGAGGTTCCATGATCATCAACCAGTGGTATGTCGCAGCCGAATCCGCCGAGGTGACCCGGGCCGCGCCGCGCAAGGTCCGGATCTGCGGGCTGGACTTCGCGCTGTTCCGCGACGCCGAGGGCCGCGCCCACTGCGTCTCCGACGTCTGCGTCCACCGCGGCGCCTCGCTCGGCGAGGGCCGGGTCGAGAAGGGCTGCCTCGAGTGCCCCTACCATGGCTGGCTGTTCGACGGGGCGGGCAACGTCCGCCGGATCCCCTCCCTTCCCGCCGAGACCCCGATTCCGAAGCGCGCCCGGGTGGACAGCTACCCGGTGGTCGAACGCTACGGCTGGGTCTGGGTGTTCCTCGGCGACCTTCCCGAGGCCGAACGGCCGCCGCTCCCCGACTTCCCGGAGTATGACGACCACGCGAACTGGCGCACCATCCGCGGCGACTGGCACTGGAAGGCCAACTATGCCCGGATCGTCGAGAACGGGCTCGACTTCAGCCACGCCCCCTTCGTCCACCCGAGCTTCGGGGACCGCAACCGGGCCGAGATCCACGACTTCGAGGTGGAGCAGGACGAATGGTCCGCCCGGGCGAAGGTCACCTATATTCCGCCGCTGCCCAAGGGCATCTGGAAGCTGATGCGCAAGGAACGCACGCCCGTGCAGGCCCAGCCCGGCTTCCACCTTTCGGGTGCCACCATGCGGCTCGACGTCTGGCTCACCAGCAGCTGGCACATGGTCATCTTCGACGTGAACACCCCCGTCGACGAGACCACCACCGTGACCCGCTGGATCATGGCGCGGAACTTCTTCCGCTCCCCGCTGTTCGACGGCGATTCGCGCCGGCGGGTGCTCAGGATCTTCCAGCAGGACACGGTGATCGTCGAGAAGATCTGCCCCGAGATCGTGCCGACCGACCTGCGCGAGGAGCTCTCCGTCAAGTCCGACGGGCTCATGAACGCCTTCCGCCAGCGCCGGCGCGCGCTCATCGAGCGCGGCTGGGCGATCGACGTCGACACGCTGAAGCACCACATCGACGGCAAGCGCGCGCTCGTCATCCCCTCGCCGGCCCGGCGCGAGTCGCAGGGGCGGAACTTCGTGCTGAAGACGGTGCCGCTCATCCCGGCGAAGGCGCCCGCGGCGGCACCGCTTGCGACCGCGGCCGAGTGACGGATGGCGCCCGCATGACGGAGGTGCCTCGGGCGACGGGCAGCGGCCAGCTCCTGCCGCTCTTCCTTGTCGTCTTCGTGAGCCTCATGGGCTTCGGCGTGGTCCTCCCGGTCTTCCCCTTCTGGGGCCGGGCGCTGGGGGCCGAACCCGCGGTCATCACGCTCGCACTCGGCGCCTATTCGCTCGGCCAGTTCCTGGGCGCACCGCTCTGGGGCCGGCTTTCCGACCGGGTGGGGCGGCGCCCGGCGCTCCTCTTCTCGCTGGCCGGGGGCGTGGTCTCCTACGTCTGGATGGCGTTTGCGACCGACATCGTCGCCCTCGGCCTCGCCCGCCTCGCCGGCGGGCTCATGGCCGGCAACATCGCGGTCGCCTTCGCCTATGTGGGCGACGTGACGGACGAGGCGGCACGCCCCCGCGCGATGGGCCTGCTTGGCGCCGCCTTCGGCCTCGGCTTCATCTTCGGCCCCGCCGTCGGCGGCCTCGTGGCGGGCAATGCGCCTGCCGCCGCCGACTTCGCGCGCGTGGCCTGGGTGGCAGCCGGCATCACCGCGGCGGCCGTGCTCCTCGTGCTGCTGCGGCTGCCGGAGAGCCTTCGGCCCGGCGGGCGCGCCGGGCCTGGCGCAGCCGGTGCCGCCCCCTCGGCCCGCAACGTTCTGGCCGGCAAGCCCGCGGTTGCGGCGCTCATGCTGGTCGCGCTCCTCGTCATCGGCTCGGCCGCCATGATGGAGACCACCTTTGCGCTCTTCGCCGGCGACGTGCTCGCCTGGTCCCCGCGCGACGTGGGGCTCGCCTTCGGCTTCATCGGCACCATCTCGGCGGCGCTCCAGGGGGCGGGCGCTGCTCCGCTTGCCCGCCGCTTCGGGCCGCAGCGGGTGGCGCTCGGCGGCATCCTCCTCTATGCCATGGGCCTGTTCGGCATGGGGCTCGCCGGCGGCACGGTCGCCATGCTCGCTGCCCTCGCCGTCACTGCCTCCGGGGTCGGCGTGTTCAACCCCGCCTACCAGACGCTGGTTGCCGCCGTCACCGACGATGCCGACCGCGGCCTCGTCAACGGGCTGACGCAGGGGGCCTCGGCCATGGGGCGGATCCTGGGGCCCGCGGTCTCGGGCAGCTTCTACGAGGCGCTGGGGCCGGCAAGCCCCTTCCTCATCGGCGCGGCGCTCATGGCCGTGGCGCTCGTCGTCGCCGCGGGCGCCGGCAGGGCCATCCGCGCGGGACGCCCGGCATGATGCGCCGGCTCCTCCGCGGGGCAGGGCTCGCGCTTCTCGCCCTCCTCCTGCTGGCCGGCGGTCTCTGGCTCGCCAACCTCGCGTACATGGAGCGCTACATGCGCATGGCGGTCTCGCAGTTCCGCGGCGAGAGCCAGCGGGCCGACTGGTACGACCCCGTCGACCCCGTGCCCGGCGCCCCCTTCACCCCGCTTCCCGTCGCCACGACGCCGTCCGTCGCGCCCGCCTTCCTCGAAGAGGCGCGGCGCTACGCCGAGGAGACGAAGGCCGAGGGCTTCCTCGTCTGGCAGGGCGGCGCCCTCCAGCACGCGAGCTACTTCCGCGGCCACCGGCCGCAGGATCTCATCGCGTCGAAGTCGATGGCGAAGATGGTGGTGGGCATCCTCATCGGCCGGGCGATCGCGCTGGGCCATATCCGGAGCCTCGACCAGCCGGTCTCGGACTTCGTGACCGAGTGGAAGGGCACCGACAAGGAGGGCCCCACCATCCGCCACTTCCTGCAGAACTCGAGCGGGATCAGCAGGTTCAAGTACAACGACTTCGCGCCATGGTCGCTCACCATGCGCGAGTATCTCTCGCCCCACCACGAGCGGATCCTCCTCTACGAGACCCGCCGCGACTATGAGCCGGGCACCGAGTATGACTATTCGATGATCACGAGCGACGTGCTCGCGATCGTGATCGAGCGGGCGACGGGCAGGCGCTACGCCGACTTTCTCGGGGAGGAGCTGCTGAAGCCGATCGGCGCTGCCGGCGGCACCGTCTATGTGAACCGCCCCGGCGGCCTTGCGCATGCCGGCTGCTGCCTGATGCTGCCGGCCGAAAGCTTCGTCCGCCTCGGCATCCTGCTTGCGCACGACGGCGTCTGGGACGGCAAGCGGCTCCTGCCCGAGGGCTGGGTGGCCGAAACCGTGACCCCCTCGCCCGCCAACCCCCACTGGGGCCTTCACATGTGGATCGGCCGGCCCTGCGTCGAGCGGCTGCGCTGGTTCCCGGAGCGTTCGCAAAAGGTCGGCGTGCTCCACTCGGAATGCTATCTCGCCGACGATCTCTTCCTGTTCGACGGCTCGGGCAACCAGGCGATGTGGATCGTGCCAAGCCGCGATCTCGTCGTGCTTCGCTTCGGCCCGCCGCCCACCCGCCGGCCGGGCATGCCCGGCGAGTTCGACAACAGCCGGCTTCCCAACACCATCATCCGCGGGCTCGATGCCCGGGCGGCGGCCGCCGAGGCGGTCGGCGGGCGGGCGGGCTAGCGGCGAAGCGCCGCAAGCACGAGGTTGGGCAGCGCGCTGTCGTCCCAGTCGGGCGCGGCACGGCCGATGCGGACGATGGTGAGCCGCTCGGACGGGATGACGTAGACGCGCTGGCCGCCGGCGCCGTCGATGAAGACGACGTCGTCGCGGGCGAAGGGCTCGGCCGCCGGAACGGTGAGCGCGATGGTGGCGGAATAGCGGCGCACCGGCGCGTGGGGGCTGCCGCGCCAGAGCTGCAGGCCGAAATTGGGGTTGGTGGAGGCGGGTGCCGTCATCGCCTCCACGTGGGCGGCGGGCACGAGCTGGCGGCCCCTCACGCGCCCACGGGTGCGGATGAGCTCGCCCACGCGCACCCAGTCCATGGCACGGGCCTGGAGGCAGCAGAAATAGTGGGGCGAGCCGCCTTCGCGGTCGAGGAAAAGGCTGGCGTCGGCGGCATCCAGCGGCTTCCAGATGCGGCGCGAGAGGAAGTCGGCAAAGCGCTCGGGCGCGACGGCGGCCGCCAGCGCCTCGCCGGCGAGCTGGCTGTCATAGTTGGAATAGGCGAAGCGGGTGCCGGGCGGCGCGTCCTGCGGCACGCCGAGCGCAACCGCGCGGATGTCGGGCGCGAACATGATCCTGAGCGTCGGCGAGGCCGGCGAGGGCGGCCCCGGCGGCTGCGGCGGGAAGGCAAGCCCCGACTCCATGGCGAGCAGTCGGCGGATGGGGATCTGCCCGCGGGGGTCCTCGCGCCACTCCGGCAGGTGCCGGCCGACGGGATCGTCGAGGCCGATCCGCCCCTCGGCGACTGCCGGGCCATAGGCGAGCGCCATCACCGCCTTCATCATCGAGGCGGTCGAGAAGCGCGAGTCGCGGCCGAAGCCGTTCCAGTAGCGCTCGAGCACGAGGCGGCCGTCGCGGGCGACGAGGAGGGCATGGCTCTGCCGCGCCTCTGCCCAGAGCGCCGCCTTCTCGAGCGCCGCAGGGTCGAAGCCGGCGCGCTCGGGCCCCCGGGCCGGAAGCGGCCGGCCGCTGCCGCCCCTGACCGTCTCGGCGGGCACATAGGCCTCGACCGCCTCCACCCCGCGCTCGAGCGGAAGCGCCCTCGCCCGGGCCATGATGATGGCGGCTTCGTCGGCGGGCGCCTGGCCTGCAGCCGGCGGGTGAGCCAGAAGACCCGCGGCGGCGAGGAGCGCCGCCCACGCCCTCATGCGCCGGTCTCGGGCGCGAGCGTCTCGACGATGGCGCGGGCCAGCGCGTCGCGCTCGGCGGCAAGCCGGGCTGCCAGCGCTGCGTCGGGCTGGAAGTCGGCGATTGCCTGGGAGACGGGAATGTCGCGCGCCTCGAGCACGGCTTCGAGCACCATCAGCCGGTCGCGCGTGACCCAGAGCTCGCGTGCGAGCGCAAGCAGCGCCTTGCCCAGATGGTCGAGCTGGCCCGGGTGGAGCGACGCGCCGGCGCTTGCCGCGCGGCTCGCAGCAGCAGCGTCGGTCATGCCGCCGGCCGGGTGCCCATCGTGACCCAGGGGTAGGGGGCGCCGCCCGGGCCGCCCTCGACGACGTCGACGAAGCCGGCGGCGCGCGCGGCCTCGGCATTGTCGAGGGTGGCGGCCTCGCGCCACCAGGGCTCGCCGCCGCGCTGCGCCAGCCAGTCGGCGCGCCAGGACCCCATCCGCCCGAGTACGCGATAGGGCGTGACGTCGGCCATCAGCACCTGCCCGCCGGGCCGCAGCAGGCGGAAGGCCTCGCGCCAGACGGCGCGGGTGGCATCGGCCGGAAGCTCGTGGAGAAGGATGTAGGAGGTGACGAGATCGAAGCTCCGGTCGGGAAGGCCGGTCGCCTCGGCTGCGGCCTGGCGCAGGTCCCAGGCCCAGCCGTTCTCGTTGGCCACGCGCAGCGCCTGCCGCAGCATGGGAAGCGAGAGTTCGATGCCCGTGATCCGGGCGGTCGGGAAGGTGCGCTGGAGGGCGACGGTGTAATGGCCCGAGGAGGTGCCGAGCTCGCAGATGTCGGCATAGTCGGCGCGCGGCAGAAGCGCGAGCACGCTTGCGCGCTGGGCGAAGATGTCGCCGGGGAAGGTCTTCGCCACATAGTGGCGGTGGATGAGCTCGCCGTGGATGAAGCCCATCTCGGGGTGGCCGTTCCAGCCGCCGGTCGTGCGGTGGAACCACACGCCGTCCCAGTAGGCCGGCGGCACGAGATCCGGATCGGGCCGGAGGGTCGCGGGGCCCGCCGCCTCGAGCCGGGCAAGCTCGGGCGCAAGAAGGTCGGCCGATTCGGCAAAGGCCGCAGCCGCCGCGCGGCCATGGGCGACGCTTGCGAAGTCGCCGATGAGCGCTGCGGTTGCGAAGGCGTCCGAACCGGCAAGCGCGTCGGCCACCATGGCGTGGGCGGAGTCGAGATCGTCCGGCAGCGTCTCCTCGGTGACGCCGGCGGCGGCAAGCTCGGCCTGCCAGCGCGGCCCGAGCGGCCGGGTGGCCTGCGCAAGGCTCACGAGGAACTCCATCTCCGCCCTGCCTCGCTGGCGCAGCACGAACTCCATCAGCCCTCCTTCGCGGCCGCTTCGAGGGCCGCCTCGTCGATCCGGTAAAAGAGAAGCGGGACCGTGCTTGCCGCATAGAGGAGCGCGGGCAGGAGCGCAGCCCCGAGATAGACTCCGGCGATCGCCACCTCCCCCTGCGCCACGCCGGCGCGCGCCGCCTGCGGATCGAAGCCGAAGCCGGAGAGGATGAGCCCGACGAGAAGCGGCCCCAGCGCCATGCTCGCCTTCTCGACCAGGCTGTAGGCGCCGGCGTAGAGGCCCTCGCGGCGGATGCCGGACCGCCGGCAGTCCCAGTCGATCGCATCCGGCAGGAGCGACTGGCCCATGAGAAGCACCCCGCCCGTCAGCACGCCGCCGGCCACGCCGCGCAGGTGGAGGAGGAGCGCCGGCTCCCCGGGCACGGCGAGAAGGAAGGAGAGCTTGACGAGCGCGTAGCCGAGGCAGGCGAGGATGAAGAGCGTCTTCTTGGGCCAGCGCCGGCCGAGCCCGACCCAGACCGGCATCGAGGCCAGCATCGCAACCGTGGTAAGGCCCACGTAGATCCCGACCACGCCCTCGCTCGCCTTCAGCACCTGCACCATGAAGAAGAGGATCGAGGCCTGCATGGCCGCCAGGCCCACGAGCTGGAGCACCTTGGCGGCCAGGAGCAGCAGGAACGGGCGGTTCGCGAGCACCACGGCAAGCCCGCCGCCGTCCTGGCCGGGAACGGGCGCCGTCGCGCGGGCGTTGCGCGAGCCGACGAAGGCCGCGCCCATGGCGAGGAACACGATCGCGCCGAGACCGGCGCCGGTCAGCGCCCAGGCGGCCCGGTCACCGCCGAGGGCGGCTGCGACCTTCGGCGCGAAGCCGACGAGCGCGCTCCCCAGCGCGACGAAGGCCACGCGGAAGGAGAGAAGCGCCGTCCGCTCCTTGGGCGAGGCGGTCATCTCCGCCGGCATGGCGAGATAGGGCACGTTGAAGAGCGTGTAGCCGAGCGCGAGCAGCAGGAGCCCGCCCACCATCCACGCGGCCTCGACCGCGCCGTCGAGCGGGAGAGGCGCGAAAAGCAGCAGGAAGGCGGCCGCCGAGACGACCGCCCCGGCAAGCAGGAAGGGCCGGCGACGGCCCCATCGGCTGGCGAACCGGTCCGAGACGCGGCCCATCCACGGCGCGATGACCGCGTCGAACAGCTTGGCGCCGAACAGAAGCGCCCCTGCGAGCGCCGGCGCCATGCCGAGCAGGCCGGTCATGTAGAACAGGAGAAGGAGCGAGGTGGTGGAAAGGATGGTGACGGTGCCGATCGAGCCCGTCGCCCAGCCGAGGCGGACGCCAAGCGGGATCCGCTGGTCGTCGGGCGCGACGCCTGCCCGAGGAGCGGCCGCATCGAGGAGCGGAGCGGAGGCCGTGGCCATGCCCAACCGATGCCCGCCTTCCCCCGGATTTCGCGCCTGCACCGCAATCTCTCCGCAGTGCGGAGAAACCCGCCCCGTGACCCCCTGGCGCGAGGCGCGCCGCGGCTCAGGCGCGCTCTTCCTCGATGAGCGTCCGCAGCACGAGCCGACCCGAATCCAGCCACTGCCACACCCGGGAGCGGTAGCGCCCGCAGCGCGAGAGCTGGATCATCTCGAACATCTCGATCGCGTCTGCCGGGAAGGGAATGAAGCTCGGGTCGGTCCAGACCCAGTGGCCGAGGATGGTGCTTGCTGTGGGGTCGCCCCCCGTCTCCCAGAAGCGGCCGCGGATGATCGGCGTGTCGAAGGCGATGCCCTGCCCGTCGAAGCGGGCCGGATATTCCATGTCGAGCCGCGGCCGGTCGGGCCAGATGCTGGCATTGGTCTGGAAGTAGGGAAAGTCCGGGTCGTCGCGAAAGCTGCACACCAGCTCGCTGGCGTGCCGGTCGATGAGCGTGCCGTCGGGCGTCACGTAGCGGTAGGTGCCGGTCCAGCGGCCCTCGTGGCGGGCAAGGAGCGGCATGGCGGCACGCAGGGCATCGGCAGGAGTCGTCATGGCAGGGCCTCCGGCAGTCGTGGCGGGCGACGCAGCGCACGGGCAGGCCAGGCGGCATCAGACAATGGCGGCCGCCTCCTCAAGGCTCGCGAACATGGCCTGCCGGAGCATGTAGGCCCGGCGCTTCTCCGGGTCGGCAAGCGTGCGCGCCATCTCGTCGAAGACCGGGCGGCGGGCCTCCTCCTCGGCTTCGATCATGGCCTTGTTGCGCCGGGTCTGCTCCTGGATGAAGGTCTGCGTGACCTGCCGGCGCTGGCGGCCGTAGCGGGGCAGCAGCTCCTCAGGGTCGGCACCCTCCTTCAGGATCGCGACGAGCTTCTCGGCGAGGTTCATCGCATCGTGGATGCCGCTGTTCATGCCAAGGCCGCCGAGCGGGTTGTTGAGGTGCGCGGCGTCGCCAGCGAGCAGCACCCGGCCATGGTCGAACCGGGTCGCGACCCGCTGGTGGACGCGGTAGATGGTGCGGTGCCGGGTCTCGACATCGGCCTTGCCGATCAGCCGGTCGAACACCCGCTCCTTGGTGCGGTCGGCGAGAAGCTCGGAGTCGGGCATGTCCTCGTCGGCCACCACGAGCACCCGCCACAGCTCGGGCACGCGGAGCATCACGTGCCACCAGCGCGGGTCGGAGACGTAGTTCACGTAGGCCAGACCCTCGAAATGCTGCTCGAGCGGCTCGGGCGTGGACAGCGTCAGGAACTTCTCGGGGTAGGTAAAGCCGTCGAAGTGGACGTCGAGCCACTTGCGGATGAGGCTGTTGGCCCCGTCGGCCGCCACGAGGAAGCGCGTGCGCACCGTCTCGATCGCGGTCGGGCCCTCGAGATGCACGGTGACCCCTTCGCGGTCCTGGGTGAAGTGCACCACCCGCCGGTTCATGACCACGCGGTCCGGAAAGCGGGACCGGACGAGGCGGGTCAGCTTCCACTGCTCGCACTGGAGGCGGAAGGGGAAGGGCGTGACGTCGGCCAGTTCGGAGAGGTCGAAGGCGAGCACCTCGCCGGTTGCACGCACGCGATACTGGTAGACCGGCGCCTTGAGGCCCTGCGGCAGAAGTTCGGCAAGAAGGCCGAGCCGGTCGAGCATCTCGAGCGTCGGCGGGTGGAAGGTGGAGGCGCGAAGATCCTCCGGCAGCTGGGGCGCTGCCTCGACGACGAGCGCATCCACGCCAGCCTCGCGAAGGGCAGCGAGCGCGACCGCCCCGACAGGCCCGCCGCCTGCCACCAGCACCTCGCAGTCGCGCGCGCGGGCCTCCACGGGAAGGTCGGGGGACAGGACGGAGGCGCAGGCGGACGTCATGGGCGCATGCCTCTCGCGCAGGTCGCCAGGGATGCCCCCTGCGCGGCGGAAAGTCTCCGGCAGGCGGAGAGCGCTTCCGCCGCCCTGACGCAGGCGACGTGGCTGCTGCACTCCCCGCGCCATGCCCGAGACCGTGCCCGCACAGACCCGCGACAGCCTGGGGTGGCGCAAGCTCTTCGCTGTCGTCGCTCCGTCCACCAACACCAGCGTGCAGCCCGAGTACGACTCGATGCGGCCGCGCGGCGTCACCAACCATTTCGCCCGCATCTCCATTCCCGACACGCGGGTGACGGATGATGCGAGCTTCATGGCGATGCTCGAGAACATCCGCGCGGCCACGCTCGAGGCGGTCGACGTGGCGATGTCGATGGCGCCCGACGACCTCATCATGGGCATGTCGGCCGAGACCTTCTGGGATGGCGCGGAAGGTGCGGCGCGGATGCACGCGAACCTGCGCCAGCGCACCGGGCTCAACGTGGTGATGGGAAGCGAGGCCGTCCACGAGGCGCTCAAGGCCTATGGCGGCGTGAAGCGCATCGCCGTGATCACGCCCTACATGCCGGTGGGCGATGCGCAGGTGCGCCGCTACTTCGAGGACTGCGGCTACGACGTCGTCGCGCTCGAGGGGCTGAAGTGCGCCTCGCCCCGGCTCATCGCCCATGTCTCAGAGACCGAGCTCAAGCGCGCCGTCGAGCGCGTGAACGGGCCGGACGTGGACGCGATCGTCCAGTGCGGCACCAACCTCGCCTTCGCCCGGGTGGCGGCGATGGCGGAATTCTGGCTCGAGAAGCCTGTGGTCGCCATCAACACCGCCACTTACTGGTGGGCGCTGCGGTCCAACGGCATCCCGGACAAGGTGGCCGGCTTCGGCCGCCTGCTCGAGGACTTCTGATGGACTACCCCTATGTCCCGCTGCCGGCGCGCGGGCCACTGCGCTGGCCCGACGGCAAGCGGGTCGCCCTCATCCTGACACTCAACCTCGAGACCTGGGACCTCGTGAAGGACACCGACCGGCCCTACTACGCCGGTGGGCCTGCAGTGCTGCCCGATCTCCTGCCCGGCCGCGTGCCCGACTTCCCGAACTACAGCTGGCGCGAATATGGCCAGCGGGTCGGCATCTGGCGGCTGTTCCGCCTGTTCGACGAGATGGGCGTGCCGGCAAGCTGCACGGCCAATGCCGTCACCTTCGAGCGCCGCGCCGCCATGACGGAGGCAGTCAAGGCGCGCGGCTGGGAGCTTCTTGCCCACAACTGGGAGCAGGGCGAGCTTCTGACCGACCTGGCCGGAGACCCCGAGCGCGAGCGCGCGGTCATCCGCCGGACGCTCGAGGTCTACCGCGCGCACATGGGCCGACCGGCGATGGGCTGGCTTTCCTCCTCGCTTCGCGGCACACTGGCAACGGCGGAGATCCTGGCGGAGGAGGGGCTCCTGTTCTGGTGCGACCTCATGAACGATGACCAGCCCTATCTGGTGAGCACGGCCAAGGGGCCGATCGTCTCCGTGCCCTATTCGAACGAAATCAACGACTTCACCCTGCTGACCCGGCGCGGCCACACGACGGATGAGTTCCGCGACATCCTCGTCGAGGAGCTTGAGGTGCTCCATGCCGAGGGCGAGGAGACGGCCCGGATCATGAACGTCGGCCTTCACCCGCATGTCTCGGGGCGAGCCTACCGGATCCGGGCGCTGCGCGAGTTCCTGGCCCACGCGAAGCGCCTGCCCGGCGTCTGGTGGACGACGCGCGAGGCAATCGCGCGCCACTATCTCGCCGTCGCCGCCGACCATATCCTTGAGGAGACCCGGCAATGACGGTCCAGATGCTCAACATCTTCCAGCAGGCCGAGCACCCCGTGCTGCCCCGGCCCACGCACGACGAGCGGGCGCGGCAGGACTTCGCCAAGGCCATGAAGACCTTCGTGCAGCAGGGCCTCTTGCCCGGCCTCGACCCGGTGTTCCGCAACCGCGCCGCACCCCGCTTCGCGCGCGAGACCGGCCGCCCGCCCGAGACCCGCCACGACATCCGCAAGGCCATGCTGGCCGACCCCTATTTCCAGCTCTACGCCGGGGCCAACCGGATCGCCCAGGAACTGCTCTGGGACAGCGTGATCGATTCGATCGAGCGGCAGCACGAAGCACTGAACGAAACCGCCGCGCGCCTGTCCGCGTCAGCCCGGGCGCCGCTCGAGACCGACCCCGCCTTCCCCACGCCGCGCTACGTGACGGCGCTCGACATCCACTGCATGCCGGGCGGCTATGCCGGGGAGACGGGCCCGGGGGACGTCGCGGCCGGCGCCCTCTACGACCGCGGCGTCTACCTCTACGCCATGGGCTACATGGGCCCCATGAACGATGACATGGGCCGGTCGGTCGCCAACTACATCCGCCGGCGGCTGCCGGACTTCCGGCCGACGAAGATCCTCGACATGGGCTGCACCGTCGGCCACTCCACTCTCCCCTACAAGGAACTGTTCCCGGATGCGGAGGTGACGGGGATCGACGTCGCCGCCCCGTGCGTCCGCTACGCCCACGCCCGCGCGGCGGGCCTCGGGCTCGACGTTGCCTTCCTCCAGCGCAACGCCGAGTCGACCGGCTTTCCGGACGCGAGCTTCGACCTCGTCGTCAGCCACATCCTGCTCCACGAGACGAGCGGGAAGGCCATGCCGCGGATCTTCGCCGAATGCTTCCGGCTGCTGAAGCCCGGCGGCTACATGATCCACGCCGACCTGCCGCCCTTCGACCGGATGGACCCGTTCGCCCAGTTCATCCTCGACAACGAGACCTGGTACAACAACGAGCCCTTCTGGGGGGCGA
This sequence comes from Thermaurantiacus tibetensis, assembly GCF_015354055.1. Classification (GTDB taxonomy): domain Bacteria; phylum Pseudomonadota; class Alphaproteobacteria; order Sphingomonadales; family Sphingomonadaceae; genus Thermaurantiacus; species Thermaurantiacus tibetensis. The sequence continues at coordinate 192,781 of NZ_JACHTM010000001.1, read as the reverse complement.
TGCGCGAGGTGGACCAGATCGCGCTCGCCAAGGCGGCGGGCTTCCCCGACGCCCGGTTCGACACCGCACCGATGGCGGTGATGGAGTTCGCGGCGGCAGATTCGCACTATGCCGGCGCCGAGGCGCTGGTCGAGCGCGAGTTCACCGCCGGCGAATATGCACCGGGCGGCGGCTGGGAAGTGCTGGTCGCAAGGAAGCCCCAATGAACGCGCCCGCCACACCTCACGCCGCCGCGAAGCCGCCACGCGACGCGCGCGGCAAGCGGCCGCAGTTCCACGCCGACCCCGGCCTCGACCATGCCATGAGCATGATCCTCGTGCTTGCGACCGAACTTGCGGCGCTCAAGGAACGGCAGGACACGCTGGAACAGGTGCTCGCCCGCCACGGCATCGACGCCGAGGCCGAGATCGAGGCCTTCGCGCCGACCGAGGCCGATCTTGCCCGCCGCGAGGCGTGGCGGCAGGCCTTCCTCGCCCGCCTCTACTATCTCGCGCGAAAGGACGCGGCCGACGCCGCCCGCGGCGACACCGAGGCCGCGTTCCGCGAGACCCTCGACTCCATCGCGAAAGGCTGACCCATGGCGACTGCCGCCCGCCCCCTCCCCGACCTCCTCGAGCGGCTCGCCGCGATCCTCGGCGCCGACCTCCTGACCGACGAGGCCGACCGCCGCTTCGCCGGCACCGACGTGTTCGCAGCCGGCGAGATCCCGCTTGCGGTCGCGCGGCCGCGCTCGGTCGAGGCGCTCCAGGCGGTGGTCGCCGCCTGCGCCGAGACCGGGACGCCGGTGGCCGTGCGCGGCGGCGGCGCCTCCTACACCGACGGCTACACCCACGCGCGCGCCGGCGGGATCACGCTCGACATGTCGGGCCTGAAGCGGATCGAGGTGAACGCAACCAACGGCGTGGTGACGGCCGAGGCTGGAGTCACCTGGGCCGAGCTGCGCGACGCCCTGCTTCCCCACGGGCTGCGCACCCCCTTCTTCGGGCCCTTCTCAGGCCTTGCCGCCACCGTCGGCGGCTCGATGAGCCAGCACAGCATCAGCCACGGCACCGGGATCTGGGGCGTCTCGGCCGACAGTCTGGTCGGGCTCGACGTGGTCACCGGCACGGGCGCGCTGCTCTCGACGGGCGCGCCGCACTTCCGCCACTACGGGCCCGATCTCGCCGGCCTCTTCACCGGCGACTGCGGCGCCCTCGGCGTCAAGGCGCGCGTGCGTCTCCGGCTCCTGCGCCGGCGCGAGCATTTCGCGGCAGCGAGCTTCAGCCTCGGCGATTTCGCGGCCATGCACGCGGCCATGCGCGAGGTCGGGCTCGAAGCGCTCGATGACGAGAACTTCGGCCTCGACGCCACCCTCCAGCAGGGCCAGATCGGCCGCAACGCCGGCGTCGCGCAGAAGGCCGAGATCGCGCGGCAGGTGATGAAGGGCGCAGGCTCGCTCGGCGCGGGCGTCAAGGCGCTCGCCAAGATGGCGGCTGCCGGCGACCGGGCGCTGCGCCAGGCCAGCTTCGCCGTCCACTACATCGCCGAAGGCGTCTCGCCGCGCGAGGCCGAGGACCGGGTGGCGCGAATCGCCGCCATCTTCGCCGCCCACGGGGCCGAACGCATTCCCGAGACGGTGCCGACCGTCGTGCGCTCCATGCCGTTTGCGCCGCTCACCAACGTGGTGGGGCCGGGCGGCGAGCGCTGGGTGCCGTTCCACGCGATCCTCGCGCATGATGCGGTCGGGCCCTTCCACGCAGCGCTCGAGGCCTATTTCGCGGCGAATGCTGCCGTGATGGAAGAGCACCGCATCACCTCGGGGCGGATGTTCATGGCCATCCAGGGCCACGGGTTCGTCTACGAGCCCACCTTCTACTGGCCCGACTGCCAGACCATCTACCACGAGCGCACGCTCCCGCCCGAGCACCAGAAGACAATCGCCCACTTCCCCGAGAACCTCGCCGCCCGCGCCGAGGTGAAGCGGATGAAGGCGGAGATCATCGACCTGATGGCCGCGCACGGCGCCGCCCACTTCCAGGTGGGGCGGGTGTACCCCTGGGCAGCCTCGCGCGATGCGGCAAGCCTCGCCCTCGTGCGCGCGCTGAAGCGCGAGCTCGACCCGCACGGCATCCTCTCGCCGGGCGCGCTCGGCCTCTAGCCGGCATCCCCGAGAAAGCGACGGACAGGGGCAGCGAATTCCTCCGCACGCGCCCGGTCGTGGAGCGGGTGCGTGCCGGGCCAGCGGTGGGCTTTGGCCTCGGGGCGGAGCGCCCGCGTCGCCGCGAAGCTGGCCGCCTGGCTGTCACCCTCGGCGCCGAGCGCGAGGAGCGGCGCCCGTACCGCGGCAAGGAGCGGCGCTGCGTCCCACGCAGCCATCACGGGAGCCGACGAGACGAAGCCGGTTGCCAGATAGTCCGCCATGGCGGCGAACGGGTCGCCGGCGCCATATTCGCCGAGCAGCGCCTCGACTCGCCCCACCACCTCGCCGAGCGTAGCAGGCCGGGGCGCGCTGCCGATCGCCGCGAAGGCGGCCCTGAGCTCGGGCGTGAGGAAGGGCAGGCCGTCGAGCAGCAGCCGGGAGACGCGCGCCGGGTGGCGGACGGCAAGCTCGAGGGCGACGGCCGCGCCGACATGCGCGCCGTAGACGGCCGCGCGCTCCACGCCGGCGGCATCGAGGACGCTCACAAGCGAGGCGGCCCAGTCCGCCACCTGCCACGGGTCGCCGCGCGGGTCGGAGCGGCCGTAGCCGAGGAGATCGGGCGCGAGGAGGCGAACGCCCGGGAAGGCCGGCCCGAGGTGGGCGAACATCGCCCCGGAGAGCGGGGTCATGTGGAGAAGGAGAAGCGGCGGGCCCGCGCCTTCCTCCCGCAGATGGACCTGGCCGGCAGGCGTGTCGACGTAGCGCTTGCGCATGGCCCTCCCTTGCGGGCTTCCGCGCCACGCCGAGGCCCTTCAGCCGCTCTTGCCGCAGGGCGGAGAGGCAGGGCAGCGCCTGCTGCAGCGCAGCGCCGGGCCGGGCTAGCGGGAGGCAATGCTGGAGCGATTCGCCCTCCTGAACCTCGTCTTCCTTGCCGTGGCGGCCGCCATCCTCGCCTGGGCGCAGTGGCGCACCCGGCCGGGGCCGCGCTTTCCGGGCCCTCGCCCCGTGGGGCCGCTGTTCAAGGCGTGGCTCGTCGTGATCTGGCTTGTCGGGATGGTGCTGCCGCTGGCCGCGCTCGGGATCGACGGCTTTGCCGGCGGCTCGGCGGGCACGCGCACGGTGCTCGGCTGGTATCTCGCCACCTTCGTCGCCCAGCTGGCGTTCGAGATCTTCGCCTGGAAGCGCTGGCGCTCGCCGGTCTGGGTGATCGTGCCCTGCCTCTTCCTGCCGTGGCGGCTGTTCCAGGTGGCGCTCGGGCTCATGTGGCTCGACGGCCCTGCCCTCACCCTCTGGACGCTCTGGGCGCTCCTCGTCCTCTGGGTCATCAACGTCGGCGTGCACTATTCGAACATCCCGAACACGCTGCGCTGGGACGCGCACCCCCAAGATGCGGACTTCGCCGCGCTCGCCCACCCCAACCCGTTCCGCAAAGGCGCCTGATGCCGGTCGAGCCACGTCACGTCGCGCAATATGCCGAGGAGGGATGCACCCTGGTCGAAGGCGCCTTCTCGCCTGAGTGGGTCGAGCGGCTGCTCGGCGCCGTCGAGCGCTGCCGCGCGCTGCTCGCCCGCGGCGAGGTGCCGCCAGCCGTCGGCAGCGTCGGCCCGCGCAACCCGCCCTCGATCCACCTGACGGGCGAGGGCGGAATCCAGCTCCGCAACTGCATGGCCGCCGACCGCGCCTTCCTCGACTGGCTCGTCGAAAGCCCGGCAGCCGCGCTGGTCGGGCAGCTCACCGGGGCGCGTTCCGTGCGCTTCTGGATGGATGCCACCTTCATCAAGGAGGCGAGCGACGCCGCGACCGCCACCCCCTGGCACAATGACGTCTGCACCTTCCCCTTCACCGGCGAGCAGCAGCCGAGCCTCTGGGTGGCGCTGACCGACGTGGACGAGGGCAATGCGCCGCTCGTCACGCTGGCCGGCTCCAACCGGGACCCGTTCCGCTACCATTCCCCGCTCTCCCGGCAGGACGTGACGCTGCCGGGCTACCGGCCCTGGGCGGAGCTTCTGGCGCGTGTCGCGGCGCCTGATGCCGACATCCGCGTCTGGCCGGCGCGCGCGGGCGATGCCCTCCTCATCCACCCGCGCACCATCCACGCAAGCCTTGCCCAGGCGCCCGGCCGGCGCGACCGGCGGATTGCCTTCACCACCCGCTGGCTCGGCTCGGACGTGATCTGGGCGCCCGACGCGCTCTCGGTGACGGTGGCCGGCCTCTCCGACCACCCGGCGATGCGCCACGGCGCGCCGCCGCCCGACGATCTCTTCCCGGTGCTCTGGCGGGCGCCCGCCTAGGCCATGGTCAGCGTCGCGCCCGAGGGCTGGGGCGGCGGCGCGCGCTCCTCGAGAAAGGCGAGCGCCGTCTCGACCGCCGCCTCGAAGAGCGCGGCCTGGTCGGCATCGTCGGCGCGCTCGGGCCGCCCGATCCGGTTGCCGAAATAATGGTCCACGCCGTCGCCCACCCAGAGCCAGCGCGGCGAGACGGTCGCGGCCTCGAAGCTCGCCCGGTGTGCCTCCCAGGTGGGGGCGATCACGGGCAGCACGTCGGCCGTGCCGGTTACCACCAGCATGGGTCGGGCGATGCGCGCGAAGCCGCCGGCCGTCACGAACCCCGGAAGCGGCCCGGGCGGCGAGAAGGCGAGGATTCGCGCCACGCGCGGGTCGGGCACCGGCCCGCCATCGTCCGCCCACTCGGTGCGCGCGCCGCCAAGCGCCTGGGCGACGAGCGCGCCGTAGCTGTGGCCGGCGGCGACCATCGGCCGGCCGGGGACACGCCGCTCGAGATGGGCGAGTGCCGCGCGCATCTCGGCGAGCCGCAGCCGCCAGCCCTCCTCGCGCGCGGGTGCGGTGCCCGACGGGTGGTCCGGGCTGTCGCGGTGGAGCACGGCCGCCACCGCATGGCCCTCGGCGGCAAGGCGCACCGAAAGCTCGTCATATTTCCGCGCGTTGGCATTCGCCCCGTGGGAGAAGGCGACTGCGCGGGAACGCTCGTGAAGGCTGGCCGGCAGCCACAGGCGAAGCGGCACGCCCGCCTCCGTGACCTCCGCAACCGTCGGGTCGGGCAGGGGCCGTGGCATCGGCCCGGCAGGCGGCAGGCGCCGCGGCCGCGCGGCCGCACTTCCCGCAGCCAGCGCCGCTGCCAGCCCGGCGAGCAGGCGGCGGCGGGCGAGCCTCACGCGTCGCGCGCCCAGCCGGCCGGCGCGCGCTCGGCGAGGCGCAGCACGTAGAGGCTGCCGAAGCTGCCGCGGTTCAGGCGGAAGTCGTCGTCGAGGTAGACGACGTCGGACCAGAGCGGCGGGATCTTCGCGTTGTCGATCACCGCCCGCCCATGGCCGCTTGCCTGGACGTGGGTGAAGGCGACATCGAGCCGCGTGCCGTCGGCGGGCGCGAACCGGCCGAGGGTAACGCACAGGCCCTCGCGGCCAGCCGCGTCGCGATAGGTGACGCCGTTGTCGTAGAGGCCCGAATCGGGGTCGACATCCTGGAACAGCCGCTCCACCCGGATGGGCTCCTTCGGCAGCAGGTTGAAGCTGAGGCGGGCGAGCGTTGCCTCGCGCTGGAGCCCGAAGGAGGACCAGAGGAGCTCCCAGCGCCCGCGCAGCAGGGCCGCCGCCCGCGCCGGCTCGGGCGTGGGGTTCAAGGCCTCGAGCGCGGCGGCAAGCTCGGCAATGCGCTCGACGTCGCGCCCGCCCTCGGCGAAGCCCGCCTCGGTCGCGGCGCCGAGCGCCGAGAGCTCCGCCTTCAGTGCCTCACGGTCCGCCATCAGAAGCTGAAGCCGGCGGTGAGGCCGAAGGTCCGCCGCTCGCCGAAGGTTGGCACGTAGGAGGCGGAGAGCGCGCCGTTGGTGCCGATGAGGAAGAGGGCGGTCGACACATACTCCTTGTCGAGGAGGTTGCGCGCCCAGAGGGTGAGCTCGAGACCGCCGATGTCGGCGCCGAGCGAGCCGTTCATGAGCACGCGCGACGGCACGAAGGCGAGATTGGCCTCGTCCATGTACTGCCGACCCTTGAACGTGCCCTCGAGCGAGACGAAGAGGTCGGCGCGGTCGCCGAGGCGGAAGTCGTAGCGGCCGCCGGCCACCGCGTCGATCCGCGGCACGCGCTCGAGCCAGTTGCCGCCGATGGGCAGCACGGCGGTCGGCGTGCCGGGAATGGTGCGGCAGACGGTGCCGTCGCAGTTGCCCGAGGCGCCGAACCGCTGCGAGGTGGTGCCGTCCTTGTAGGTGGAATTGTTGTAGGCGGCATTGCCGTAGAAGCGGAGCGACTCGGTGGCCTGCCAGAGAAGCTCGGCCTCGAAGCCCCACACCTTCGCGCCACCGTCGATGTTGCCGATGGTGGACGGCACGATCGCGAAGAAGGAGGGCGCGGTGCCGTCGGCCTGGAGGCGCACCACGCTTGTCTGGAGCGCGTTCCAGTCGGTGTAGAAGGCGGCCACGTTGGCCGTGAGGTTCCCGAAGCGGTTCTTCGAGCCGATCTCGTAGGTCCAGTTCGTCTCGTTGCCGTAGGTGCGCTGGGGCACGAAGGGCACGTTGCCGTTGATACCGCCGGCCTTCACCCCGCGCGCGACCGAGGCGTAGATATTGTTGTCGTCCGTCAGGCGGTAGGTGCCGGTGAAGCGGGGCGCGAAGTAGGTGATCGACTGCGAGAAGCGCGGCGGCGAGAAGGCCTGGACCGCCGGGTTGGTCGGCTCGCGGGTGAGGAAGTCGGTCGCCTCCTGGTCCTCGATCGAAAGCCGCCCCTCGAGCGTGAGCGCGAACCGTTCGATGGGCCGCACCTCGGCGAAGTAGTAGAGGGCGAAGATGCTCTCCCGCCGCTCGAGGTAGCCGGTGCGCTGGAAGAGCGCGTTGGGGAAGGGGAGCCCCGGCCCGATCGGGAACAGGTACGTGGCCGGGTTCGGTTCGACGAGCGAGTTGGTGGGTGCGTTCGACGTGGCGTTCGAGGCGATGTCCTTGGTGCGCGAATGGTGCACGCCGACGAAGCCGTTCCACCGCTCGTTGCCGCGGAACAGGAAGCGCAGATCGTGGGCGGTCCCGCGGAAGAAGGAGTCCGTGCCCGATTCGTCGAAGATCGTGCCAATGGTGAACGGCGGGAAGGGCACGGTCACCGGAAGCAGCGGGTTGGGGCTGGGCGAGCCCCGGCCGAGCACCTCGCCGCGGGCGTAGCCGAAGAGATACTCGACACCGATGGGGCCATCGGGCGACCACTCGAGGCGCGCGGTCGCAAATTCGGTGGGCCCGCGCAGGCCGAAGGCGCGCGGGTCGATCACGACCCCGGCGGGACGGGCGCTGTCCTGCGGGGCCACCACGGGGGTAGACGGGAACGCCCCCACCCACAGGCGGTTCTGGACGGTGAAAGGTGGCGTGAGGCCGGGGCGCGGGCTCGCGTTCAGCGTGTTGAAGGGGTAGAGGATGGTCTGGGTGCCAACGGTGTAGGAGGGCACCGTTTCCTCATCCCGCTCGGTGCGGATGTAGCTGCCCTCGATCCGCAGCGTCTCGGTGGCCTGGGCGGTCACGCGGCCCTGGATCATCCAGTTGCGGTAGCCGCCGATCCGCCCCCGGGTGTTGGCTCCTTCCGCGTCGGCGAGCGGGTGAGCGTTGGGCCAGGTGCCGTCGAAGGTGGACCAGGCGCCCGCGACCGAGACGGCAAGCCGGTCGCGCACGATCGGCACCGAGACGAAGCCCCTGCCCTCGAAGCGATCATGGTTGCCGACGGTGCCGGAGACGCGGCCGGTCGGGGCCGAGAGGTCCGGCGCCTGGGTCGAGATGGCGACCGCGCCGGCAAAGGCGTTGCGGCCATAGAGCGCGGACTGGGGCCCCTTGATGACCTCGAAGCGGGAGATCTCGAGCAGCCGCTGGTCGACCAGGAACGGGCGCTGGAGGTAGACGCCGTCGACGAAGTAGGCGACGTTAGTGACCGGGCTGTCGACCCGGAGGTTGGTCTGGCCGCGGATGACCGTCTGCGGCACGAGCGGCTGCAGCGTCTCGAAGGAGTAGCCGGGCACGATCGAGGCCACGTCGCGCAGCGAGAACATGCCCTGCCGGCGGATCTCCTCGCCAGTCACGACGGAAATGGCGATGGGCACGTCCTGCAGCCGCTCCTCGGCCCGGCGGGCCGTCACCAGGATGTCACCCTCTTCGCGCACCACCGTGGCGGTGTCCTGGGCCGCGGCCGGAAACGCCGCAGCCGCAACGCATCCCAGAAGGATCGCCCGAAGCTTCATCTCTCTGTCCCCTTGTCCTGCAGTTCAGGCCTTCTTCGGGCCGAGATCCCGTGCTCGCGATCGCGACCCGTGCCGCGTGCCATGCCGGAGGCGGGCGCCCGTGACGAGATTATCCGCCCTGCGGAGAAGGACCGGGCAGTGCCGCAAGGGCCGCGCCAATCCGCGCCGCGGTCTCCTTCAGCGCATCGGCGAATCGCGCCTCCGCCTCGCGCATCTTCATGGCTGAGGCGAAGAAGATGAGGGCGAGCGCCCCCACCACCCGCCCCTCGCGGAACAGGGGCACCGCGATCGACGACGTCTTGCCTGGGTTGGCGGTGTAGCTGTTGCGCGCCTGGGTGGCGTAGCCGTCGGCGCGGATGCGTCTCAGAAGCGACGGGTCGGCCAGGAGCAGCCGGCCCATGCGCTCGGCCGGGCCGTCGGAGGCGAACAGTCCCGAGAGGATCATCTGCCGCTCCTCCTCGTCGCAGAAGGCGAGATACGCCTTGCCCGAGGCGCACTCGACGATGGGCAGGGTGAAGCCCGGCGCGTAGTTGTGGAGGGTCAGCGTGGTCAGCTGGTGGGTGCTGTCGCGCACCATCATGTAGCTGCCCACGCGCGTCGAGATGGAGATGGGCCAGAGGAAGCGGCGGGTGAGCTCGACGATGAGCGGGCGGGCCGCGCGCACCAGCTCGGCTTCCGCGCTGTAGCCCTGCGAGAGGGTCAGCACGAGGGGCGTGGGCCGGTAACGCTTGCGCGCCGGCTCGCGCTCCACCATGCCCTCCTCGATGAGCGTCTGCACGATCCGCACCGCCGTCGGGTAGGGAATGCGTGCGCCGCGGCTGATCTGCATCATCGAAACCGACCCGCCGCGGTTGATCACCTGGAGAACCGCCAGCCCACGGGACAGCGCCCGCACCGCCTCCGAGCGGGCGGCGCCCGCCTCCCTGTCCTCCGCTCCCGTCCCCGCGCCTTCCTCCGGCCTCTCAAGCATCACCCGTTCTCCGCCCTGCGGAGACTTCCAGACGCCGAGGCCTCCTGTCAAAGGCTTTCGTGAGAGCGCGGGGGGTGCCAAGGGAAAGGATGGACTGGATGATCGAGCGGCGCGAACTCCTCATGGCCTCGGCCGTGCTCGCAGGCGTCGGCATGGCGGGGGCCGCGGCCCGGGCGCAGGCGCCCGACCGCTCACCTGCCGCGCTGCGCGGCCGGGCGGTCGACCTCACGACGCCGCGCGGCAACATGGAGGCCTGGGCGCGGCTGCTCGGCAACACCGACATGAAGAGCACCAAATATGGCTGGGCGCAGGGGATCGTGCAGGGCGTGCGCCCCGGCGAGGCGGTGCGCGACCTCGTCGGCTTCACCATGCTCTCCTGCGCCCGGCTCCTGCCGCACGAGGATGGGGTGGGGTACCGCAAGGTGCTGCGCGAGATCGGCCTCTATACCGACCTCGGGACGGGCGAGGTGCTCGAGACCTGGCGCAACCCCTGGCTCGACGAGGAGGTCGAGGTCGTCCACATCATGAACGACCCGTTCAACCACACCATCACCGAGTATCGCCCGGCGCCGCCAAGCTACGGCGGGCTCAACCGCGAGGCGCCCAAGCCGCAGCCCCTCCAGCTCGACTGGACCCGCCGCGGCAACCGGCTCAACATGATGAGCCACATCAACCTCTTCTACCCCTCGGCGCTGCAGCCGGCGAAGTGGCCCCGCGAGAGCGCGCACCCCTTCGCCCAGGTGACGGAGATGTTCCTCTACCAGATCTCCTGGGCCGACATGCAGAACCCGAGGAAGACGAGCGTGACCTACGACGGGAGCTGGTCGCGGACCACGCCGTGGCTGCCGTGGATGCTGATGGGCCCCACCCCCGGCCACTGCCAGTACCACACCTTCATGGGCGCCGTGGACGATCTCTCCCAGATCGACCGCCGGACGGTGGCGTGGATCGAGAAGCACCAGCCGAAGTTCCTCGAGGCCCCGGAGAAGTGGGAAGAGCCCTCGCTCTCGAGCCTCGAATGGTATGCGCGCACCCGCCAGCCCGCAGCCGTGCCTGCCGGCCAGCCGGTGCCGCGGGCGCCCGAGCCGGAGCTTCCCGCCTGGTTCCGCGCCGCGCAGGCGAAGGCCGGCGCCTGACGGCTCAGAGCGGAACGGTCACGGCGTCATAGACGAAGAGGCCGAGCTCCTCCTCGTTGCGCAGGGGTCCACGGCCGAGGGACTCCGGGTCACGGCCCTGGAAGCGCAGGCCGAGCAGGCGGGACTGGAGCTGGACCATGGCCGTCCGCTCCCGGCGCGCCGCTTCGTAGCGGGCGAGTGCCTCGGCGAGCGGGAAGTCCGCCAGCGCCCGCGCGAGCACCATCGCATCCTCGATCGCGGTCGCTGCCCCCTGCCCCATGAAGGGGAGCATGGCATGCGCGGCATCCCCGAGGAGCGTCACCCGGCCGGCAACCCAGGTGGCGAGCGGCTCGCGGGCGAACAGCGCCCACTTGAACAGCCACGGCTCCGGCGTCGCCTCGACGAGCCCGCGCACGCCCTCGCAGGCATCGGGCAGGTGGGCGAGAAGCTCCTCGCGCGTGGAGGGCGTCGACCAGCTTTCCTCCGTCCACGCGTCGGTCTCGACGAAGATGGCGTAGTTGGTGAGCGTGCCGCCGCGCACCGGGTAGCGAAGCACGAGCCGGCCGGGGCCGACGTGGATGCCCGGCGGGTCGGCCGCCGCGGCGCCGGCGAGCGCCGCCGTCGGCACCAGCCCGCGCCACGCGACCTGGCCGGTGAACTGCGGCGGCGCGGACGCGAAGAGGCCCTGCCGCACCACCGAGCGGACGCCATCGGCCCCGACCACCGCGTCGGCCGAAAGCCGCGTGCCTCCTTCGAGCCGGACCTCGCCGTCGGCGGTCACCGCCGTCACGCGGCTGCCGGTGCGGATCGCGCCGGGCGCGCGCGCCCCAAGCGCGTCGGCCAGAATGGCGACGAGGTCGGCGCGGTGGAGGTGCCGGTAGGGCGCGCCGTGACGCGCCTCGAGGTCGGAATCGCGCGCGAGCGTGCGCAGCGTCCGGCCGGTCGCAAGGTCGCGGATGTGCTGGGTGCCGGGCAGCACGCCCGCTGCCCTGACAGCGTCGCCGAGGCCGAGCCAGTCGAGCACGCGGCCCGCATTGGGGCTGATGGTGATGCCTGCCCCCACCTCGCCGAGCGCCGGCGCCTGCTCGAGGACCAGCGGCTCGAGCCCATGGGCGGCGAGCGCGAGCGCGGCGGTGAGCCCGCCGATGCCGCCGCCGATGATCGCGACCCGCACCGCCCGGGCCTCAGGCGCGCGCGGGCGCGAAGCTGGGGTAGCGGCCCATGGCGAACAGGAGCCAGGGGACGGTGGCGAAGATCGCCGCAGCAGCAAGCAGGATGGGCGTGTAGCTTCCGGTCTGGTCGAACACCCGGCCGAACACCGGCGGCCCGAAGCCCCCGCCGACCAGCATGCCCATCATGAGCTGCGAATAGATGAGCCCGTAGTTGGCAAGGCCGAAGTAGCGCGTGACCATGTAGGCGACGATGTCGAACTCGGCGCCGGCCGCAAGGCCGACGAGCACCACGGCAAGGGCGATGAGCGGCGGGCTCGAGAGCGCCCCGGACGCGAGCAGGAGGCAGGAGGCGGCCGGGAGCAGCAGGAAGACGGCGGCAACCGCAGGGGCCCAGAAGCGGTCGAGGAGCACGCCCGCGACGATCCGCCCGGCAATCACGGCAGCACCTGCAAGGCTTGCGTAGAGCGCGGCATCGGCGGCGGCGAAGCCCCGGTCCATGAGGAGCGGTACCAGGGTCGGGATGAGCCCCGAGACGGCGAAGGTGACGAGGAAAAAGACGAGAAGCATGATCCAGAAGCCGCGGTCGGCGAAGGCCTCGCGCCGGCTCATGCCCGGAAGCGCCCGCCCCGCCGCCCCGCCTGCGCCCGGCGGGTCGCGGAAGAGCAGCGCCGTCAGCGGCATCGCAAGCAGGATGACTCCGCCGGCAAGCGCAAGGTAGCCCGCCCGCCACCCGTGCGCGGCGACGATGCCGGTGACGAGCGGCGGTGCGATCACCGCGGTGAGCCCCGTGCCTGCCAGCATGACGCCAAGCGCCGTGCCGCGCGCCGAATCGAACCAGCCGGCAACCCCCCGCGTCCAGGCGATGGGGGAGGTGCCGGCCCCAAGCAGCGCAAGGACGAACCACGCCGCATACCACTGCGGGAGCGAGCCGACCGCAGCGATCCCGAGGAAGCCGAGCCCGAGCCCCGCCTGCGACAGGAGCGCAACCCGCCGCGCGCCCCAGCGGTCGGTCAGGAGCCCCAGCGCCCAGGCGACGCACAGCATGCCCAGCATCTGCACCGTGAAGCCCCACTGGATCGCCTCGCGCGACCAGCCGAAGGCTTCCTCGAGCGGCCGGACGAACACGCCGAGCGTGTAGAAGGGCAGCGCGGAAATCCCGAACATCACCCCGACGAGGCCGGCGAGGACCACCTGCCAGCCCCGGCGGACTTCCGCCCATGCGCCCGTTGCCTGCCGCTCCATCCGGCCATCGGCCGCGATGCGGCGCGCCCATGCGACGGACGGAGCACGACTGTCCGCCTGGCGAAGAGTTGTTCGGTCGCCGCCGACTGAGGCGGCGCCGCTCCTGCCTTTGGAGGCCATGGCTTCCGGTCCCGATTTCGACGTGGTGGTCGCGGGCGGCGGCGCCTGCGGGCTTGTCGCCGCGCTCGCGGCTGCCTCCGCCGGAGCCTCGGTCCTGCTCGTCGAGCGGGACCCGACGCTTCGCGGCACCACCGCCATGTCGACCGGGCTCATCCCGGCCGCCGGAACGCCCGACCAGGCGGCCGCCGGGATCGTCGACAGCCCGGAGCAGCTTGCCGGCGACATCCTCGCCAAGTCAGGGGGACGGACGGATGCCGCGATCGTGCGCGCGCTCGCCGAAGGCTCGGCTGAAACCGTGGCCTTCCTCCGCGCCCGCGGCGTGCCGCTCTCGCTCGTTACCGGCTTCCTCTACCCCGGCCATTCGGTGATGCGGATGATGGGAACGCCGAACCGCACCGGCGAGGAGCTGATGGCAGCCCTCGCCGCGGCAGCCGAGGCTGCCGACGTCACCGTCCTTTCGCGCGCGCGCCTCGCCGAGCCGCTGGCTGACGCAGACGGCCGGGTGGAGGCCGCGGCCGTCGAGCGGCCCGACGGCAGCCTCGAGGAGGTGCGCTGCGGCGCGCTGGTGCTCGCCTGCGGCGGCTTTGCCGGCAGCCCTGCCGCAATCGCCCGGCACATCCCGGAGATGGCGGGCGCCACCATGCACGGCCACCCCGGCAACCGGGGGGACTGGATCGGCTGGGCGGAGCGGCTGGGCGCGCGCCTTGCCGACATGGGCAGCTACCAGGGCCACGCCGGGCTTGCCGCCGGCCATGGCGTGCCCATCCTGTGGCCCACCATCACCGAGGGCGGCATCCAGGTGAACCGCGCCGGGGTCCGCTTTGCCGACGAATCGCGCGGCTATTCCGAGCAGGCGGCGCGCGTGAACGCTCAGCCCGGCGGGGTGGCCTTCTCGATCTGGGACGCGCGGATCGAGCAGGTGATGGCCCAGTTCGACGACCACCGCGACGCCCACCGCGCCGGCGCGATCGTGACTGCGGACAGCGTCGAGGCGCTGGCAGAGCGGCTCGGCCTGCCCGCGGCCGCGCTCGCTGCGACGCTCGCCGACGTGGCAGAGCGCACGCGCACCGGCACCCCCTGCCCCTTCGGCCGCACCTTCGCCAGCCGGCCGCCGCTGACGCCGCCCTACTTCGCCGCCCGCGTGACGGGCGCGCTCTTCCACACCCAGGGCGGGCTCGCGGTCGACACCTCTGCCCGGGTGCTCCGCGCCGACGGCACGCCCTTCCCCAACCTGTTCGCAGGCGGCGGGGCGGCGCGCGGCATTTCCGGCCCCGGCGCCGACGGCTACATTGCGGGCAACGGCCTGCTTGCCGCCACCGGCCTCGGCCGGATCGCGGGGCTGGCTGCGGCCGCATGCGCAACGGAGGCTGCCCGATGAAGTCGCTCGTTCCCATGACGGAGCATGCCGCGCTCCTCCCGCTGGATCATGACGCGCGCGCCCGCTCGGCCTTCGCCTTCACGCTGCGCAACCTCGTGACCTCGCGGCTCATGCCCGGCACCCGCATCGTCTACGACCGGCGCGCGGCCGCCCGCTTCACCGCGGAGAAGGGCCGCGCCCCGCAGTCGCCCGACGACATCCGCGCGGCCATGGACGCGGACCCCTGGTACCGCTTCTACCTCTCCGCCCGCCGCGCAAGCCAGGAGCTCATCTGGCAGGGCCTCGTGGCTGCTGCCGAGGCGGCGCCGCCCCCCTCCCCCCCGCCGCCGGCCGGGGGCAGCCTCGTGCTCGACCCCGAGGTCGAAGCGCCCGCCTATGTCGATGCCATCGACATCCACTGCATGCCCGGCGGCTACCTGCAGGACCGCGGGCCGGACGACCTTGGCGCTGGCCGGATCTACGACCGCGGCGTCCATGTCTACATGTCGGGGCTCATGGGCCCGGCGAACGACGCAGTCGGCCGGCTTGCCGCGCGCTTCCTCGCCACGCGCCTGCCGCACTTTCGCCCCGGCCGGATCCTCGACATGGGCTGCGGCGTGGGCCACGCCACCCTGCCGTGGGCGGAGGTCTGGCCGGATGCGGAGCTCCACGGCATCGACGTCGGGGCGGCCCTGCTCCGCTACGCCCACCTCCGCGCCGAGAGCCTTGGCGTTCCCGTCCACTTCCGCCAGGCGAACGCCGAGGCCACGCCCTACCCCGACGGGCACTTCGACCTCGTCACCTCCTCGATCGTGCTGCACGAGACCTCGAGCCGCGGCCTGCCGCGCATCCTCGCCGAAAGCCGTCGGCTGCTGGCACCCGGCGGAGTGATGCTCCACGTCGACCAGCCGCGCTTCGAGGACGACGACCCCTGGGCCACCTTCCTCCAGGAGAACGAGACTCACTACAACAACGAGCCCTTCTGGCGCCGCTACCGCCGCGCCGACCTCGAGGCCCTTGCGCGCGACGCGGGGTTCACCGAGGTGGAGCTCGCCACGCTTTCGGCCGACGTCGTGCGCCAGAGCCAGAACAATGCGCCCGACGACCCGCGCGCGAAGAGCCGCGGCTTCCTCGCGCTCCTGGCGGTTGCGCCATGAGCGGGGCCGATGCGCCGCTGCCGCCGCTTCAGCGCCACGTGAGGGGCGGGCGGCCGGGCTTCCACGCCGACCCCGCGATCGACCGGCTGATCCGCATGGTGCTGACGCTCGCGGGCGAGGTCTCGGTGCTTGCCGACCGGCTGGCAACCGTCGAGGCGCTCGCCGGGCTCGACCCCGGGGCCATCGACGCCCACCGGCCGGACGCGGCGGAGACCGCGCGGCGCGAGGCGCGGCGCGAGGCACTGCTCGAGCGGGTGCTCGCGGCGCTGACCGAGGAGCTCGACGAGCTTGCCGCCGGCGAGGACCGGGCGCGCTACTGGGAGACCATCCGCCGGATCGAGGAGGGCGAGGTCTAGCGCGCCTCGCCTGCCGGCCGCTCCTCCCCGGCCGGCGCGGCGCTCGGGTCCGCCTGGCGCCCGTGCCCGCCCCGCGGCGCGGTCTCGCGCTTCAGGATGTTGATGATGGCCGCCTGCACCTTCGGGTCGGGGATGGGGCCCGACGAGACGATCATCGTCGTGCCCGGCATGTTCCGCTGCGGGTCGGCGATGTAGGCGGCAAGGGCCTCCTCGGTCCACACGAGCCCCGCCTCGCGCGCCCGGCGCATCGCCTCCGAATAGGCGAAGCCCGGCACCGTGCCGGCCCGCTGGCCCACGATGTTGTAGAGGTTGGGGCCCACCTTGTGCTGGTCGCCGCCGGGCTGGAGGTTGTGGCAGAAGCGGCACCATTTGAACGTCTCGGCCTCGACCTGCCGTTCGAAGGCGTCGGGCGGGCGGATCGAAAGCTCGGCCACGGCCGGCGTGACGTGCCAGTCCACCCCGTCGACGACGGCAACGTCGGCCGGGCCGGAAAAGGGAGAGACGCGGAACAGGAGCCACGGTCCGGCAGCGCCGAACAGGAGGAGCGCGGCCGCGCCAAGGCCGGCCGCCACCCGCGCGGCGGGCGAGACGCGGCGGCTGACCGCACGCGGCGCCCGGCGGCGTCCCAGCCACCAAGCGAGCGCGGCCACTCCGGCGGCCAGTGCCCAGAAGACGCCGACCGCGACCGGCCCCGGCTCGGGCGACCGGAAGGTGGCAAAGGCGTAGACGGTGGAGGAAAGGCCGAGAAAGGCGAAGAGCCCGTGCCCGGGCGGGAAGGCCGAGACCAGGCCGTGGCCGAAGCGCAGCAGCAGGAGACCGGCGCTCAGGACCGTCGCGAGGTTGAGCACGACCAGCATGAAGCCGAGGCCGGAGTGGAAGTAGCCCGCAGCCTGCCAGAGCGCGCGGTCCCGCTCGAGGAGCTGCGGCAGCGCAAGCGGCCCGAAGCGGACGGGAAGCCCATCCGCCCAGGCGTAGACGAGGCCGAGGAGCGGCGCGGCAAGCAGGAGGAGGAGCGTCGCCAGCGCGAGCGCGCGGCCCCAGGCGAAGGCGGAAGCGGGAAGGCCCGGAGGCGGCGCCGGGCGCTCCCTGGTCCAGGCCCACAGCCGCAGCACCACGGCCACCAGGATGAGGCCGCCCACGAGGTAGTGCACGCCGCGCAGCTCCTCCCTGAGCGGCAGCAGCCGGTCGGTCCGCGCCAGCATGATGGTGACGGCCGAGTGGGCGACGTAGAGGAACGGCAGCGTCCAGCCCGAGACGATCCCGAGGCGCGAATAGCCGGGCGGGGGCGAGGCCATGGGCTGCGGCTAGGCGAGGCGGCGGCGCGCGGGTGGGGCGGCTGGCGCAAATCTCCGCCAAGCGGAGAAACGGGCGGGGCAGCGGACGGAGGCGCGGGGACCGTGGAACATGGATGGGCCATGCTGCGCCTGCTTGCCATGCTTCGCGCCGCCCTCGTGCTCGCTGCCGCGCCGGCCGCGGCCGCGCCGCCCGCCTATCCGCCGATGTCGGCCGAGGAGGCCGAGCGGATCTACCTTGAGCGCTTCCGCGCGCAGATGGCCGGCAGCGGCGAGACGGCGGCGAGCTACGACCCGCTCGAGGCCGTGCCGGGCGCCAGGCGGCCCGCCCGCCTGCCTGTCGCTCCGCCGCAGGCCAAGGGCCTCGACCCGGGGGCACTTGCCGAGGCCGCGCGCGTCGCCGAGGCTGCGCGCTCCTCCGCCTTCCTCGTCTGGCGCGATGGCGCGCTGGTGGCCGAGCGCTACTTCGGCGGCGCCACGGCCGAGACGCCGCTCGTCGCGAAATCGCTTGCCAAGCCGCTGACCGCCATCGCCGTCGGCCGCGCGATCGCGCTCGGCCGCATCCGCTCGCTCGACCAGCCGGTCGCCGATTTCCTGCCCGAGTGGCGGGGCACGCCGAAGGCCGAGATGCGGGTGCGCCACCTCCTCGACATGCGCTCTGGGCTTCTCGCACAGGGCTTCTCGACCGATCCTTCGAACATCTGGTCGCGTGCCTACCTCTCGCCGGTGCACGAGCGGGTGATCCTCGAGGAGTATCCACTGACCGACCCGCCCGGCAGTGTCTACGAATATGCCAACGTGACCTCCGAGCTCGTCGCGCTCGTGATCGAGCGGGCGACCGGCATGCGCTACGCCCGCTTCCTCTCCGAGGAAGTGCTGAAGCCCGCGGGGCTTGCCGGGGGCCAGGTCTGGGTGAACCGGCCCGGCGGGCTTGCCCATTCGGGCTGCTGCATCCTCTTGCCGGCGCGCACCTTCCTCGGCCTTGCCCGGCTGCTCATGGACGACGGCGTCGCGAACGGCCGCCGGCTGCTGCCGGAGGGCTATGTCGGGGAGATGCGGCGTGCCACCCCCCAGAATCCCCACTATGGCCTCGGCGTCTGGGTTGCCGGCCCCTATGTCGAGCGGCGCGGTTTCGCCAACCCGAACCGGCCGGCGCCCAAGGTTCTCCACTCGGAGCCCTATCTGGCAGCCGACACCTTCCTCTTTGACGGCAACGCGAACCAGGTGGTCTTCATCGTGCCGTCTGCCCGGCTCATCGTGCTGCGGATGGGCGAGAGCCCGCCGAAGAGCCCCGAGTGGGACAATGCCGCCTTCCTCAACCGGATCCTGCGCGGTCTCGCACCCGGCGCGGCCACGCTCGTGCCCCAGCCGCGGGAGGCCGCTGGCGGCTAGCCGGCCGCACCGCTAAGGCCGGGCCATGACCGCCGTGACTCCCGAGATCGTCGCCGACCATGGCCTCTCGCCCGACGAATATGCCCTGATCCTCGAGCACCTCGGCCGCGCGCCGAACCTGCTCGAGCTCGGGATCTTCTCGGTCATGTGGTCGGAGCACTGCTCCTACAAGTCGTCGCGGCTTCACCTCGCGCGGCTCCCGACCGAGGCGCCCTGGGTCATCCAGGGCCCGGGGGAGAATGCCGGCGCCGTCGCCATTGGCACCGACCCGGAAGGCAACCCCCTTGCCGCCGTGTTCAAGATGGAGAGCCACAACCACCCGAGCTTCATCGAGCCCTACCAGGGCGCGGCAACCGGTGTGGGTGGGATCCTCCGCGACGTCTTCACCATGGGGGCGCGCCCGGTCGCGCTCCTCGACGCGCTCAGCTTCGGCGCGCCCGACCACCCGCGCACCCGGCACCTCGTCAGGGGCGTGGTGGCCGGCATCGGCGGCTACGGCAACTGCGTCGGCGTGCCGACGGTCGGCGGCGAGGTGCGGTTCCACCCCAGCTACAACGGGAACATCCTCGTGAATGCCATGTGCGTCGGCGTGGCCCGCGCCGACCGCCTCTTCCGCTCGGCTGCCGCAGGCGTCGGCAACCCCGTCGTCTACGTCGGCTCGGCGACCGGCCGCGACGGCATCCACGGCGCGACCATGGCCTCGGCCGAGTTCGACGCGAGCTCCGAGGAGAAGCGCCCGACCGTGCAGGTGGGGGACCCGTTCCTCGAGAAGCTCCTCATCGAGGCCTGTCTCGAGCTGATGGCGACCGATGCCGTCATCGCCATCCAGGACATGGGGGCAGCCGGGCTCACCTCCTCGTCGGTCGAGATGGCGAGCAAGGGCGGAGTGGGTATCCGCCTCGACCTCGAGCGGGTGCCGGCGCGCGAGACGGGCATGACTCCTTACGAGTTCATGCTCTCCGAAAGCCAGGAGCGGATGCTGATGGTGCTGAAACCCGGCCGGGAGGCCGAGGCGGAAGCCATCTTCCGCAAGTGGGGCCTGGCCTTCGCCGTCATCGGCGAGATCACCTCGACCGGCCGGCTCCAGCTCTTCTTCCACGGCGAGCAGGTGGCCAACCTTCCGCTCGGCCCGCTCTCGGAAGGAGCGCCGAAGTACGACCGGCCCTGGGTGCGGACGCCCCCGCCGCCGCCGCTTGCCGACGCGCCCGCGTCTGCGGACCTCCTGCGTGACCTCGTGCAGCTCATGGGCTCGCCTGACCTCGCCTCGCGCCGCTGGGTGTGGGAGCAGTATGACCACATGGTCGGCGCCGACACGGTGGTGCGGCCCGGGGGAGACGCTGCCGTCGTCCGCGTCCATGGCACGCGCATGGCGCTGGCCCTCACCGCCGACTGCACGCCCCGCTACTGCGCCGCGGATCCGGTGGCAGGCGGCGCCCAGGCGGTGGCCGAGGCGTGGCGCAACCTGACCGCCGCCGGCGCGACACCGCTTGCCATCACCGACTGCATGAACTTCGCCGCCCCCACCGACCCGGTCGTCATGGGCCAGTTCGTCGGCTGCATCGAAGGCATGCGCGCGGCCTGCCTCGCGCTCGACTTTCCCGTCGTCTCCGGCAACGTCAGCCTCTACAACGAGACCGAGGGGCGGAAGATCCAGCCCACCCCGTCGATCGGCGGCGTCGGCCTGCTGGCCGACTGGGCCGAGGCGGCCACCCCGGCGTTCAAGGCCGCGGGCGAGACGATCTGGCTCGTGGGAGAGACGCGCGGCCATCTCGGCCAGTCGCTGTGGCTGCGCGAATGCCGGGGCCGCGAGGACGGCCCGCCGCCGCCGGTGGATCTTGCCGCCGAGCGCGCGGCCGGCGACTGGGTGCGCCGCATGATCGCGGAGCGCCGGGTGACGGCGGTGCACGACCTCTCCGACGGCGGGCTCCTCGTGGCGCTCGCCGAGATGGCGCTTGGCGGTGGCATCGGCGCTGCGATCGCGCTGCCGGAGGGGGCGGCGACGGCCATGGCCTTTGGCGAGGACCAGGGGCGCTACCTCGCCACCACGCCTGCCGGCACCGAGCTGCCGCCCTGCCCCGTGCCGCTCGTGCGGCTGGGGGAAACGGGCGGCGCGGCGCTTGCGGTCGAGGGTCACGGCGCCATCCCGCTCGAGGCGCTGCGGGCGGCCCACGAGCGCTTCTTCCCGGCCCTCATGGGGAGCGCGGCCAAAGCGATGGGCTGACCCCCGCGGGCCCTGGCAGCCGGCGCGGCGCGGGCGGAGGCCCCGTCAGCCCCGCGGGCCCGACGGGTCGGCCAGGCGGTCGGCGCGCGCGGCCTCGGCCCCTTCGCCGATGAGGAGCGCCTCGACCCTTTCACCGTCGTGGTGCACCGCGACCGAGAGTGGCAGGGCGCGCAGGAAGAAGCGGCCCGGCCCCTCGGCATAGAGACCGGTTCGGCCGCCCTCCGGGCCGGCGACGAACAGCTGTTCGCCCTCGCGCAGCACCCGCAGCTTTGAACCATCGGGCAGGCGGTAGCGGCCGGGGAGGCCGGCGAGATCGGCGGGATCGGCGGACCGATGGGCCCGCGGCACCGGCAGGGGCCGCGCGGCATCGAGCAGGTGGAAGCCGATGGCGTCGGGCGCACCTTCGCCATTGGCAAGCAGGACGACGCCCGACCCCGTGGCCGGCACGAAGCCGACGAAGCTGCGGTGCCCTCCCGTGCCGCCATTGTGCCACCAGATGGCCGGATGCCCGGGCGTCTCGCGGACATGCCAGGCGAGCGCCACCCGGCTGCCCGCGATGGGCGTTGGCCCCTGCGGCACATGCGTTGCCCGGATGGCAGCGCCCAGAGGCCCGGCGGGCGGCCGCAGCTGAAGCGCGAGCCAGCGCAGCATCGCCGCGGAATCGGCCCTGAGCGCGCCGGCGCCAGCGATCGCCGGCAGCTCCCAGTGGGGAACGCGCGCGGCCCCCACATGGGCCGGAACCAGGCCAGACGCGCCGGTGCCAATCTGGCCGAGCGCCAGCGGACGCAGCAGGCGGCGGCGCAGAAGCCCTTCCCATGGCATGCCGGCCTGCCGCGCCAGCGCTTCCCCCAGAACCCCCATGCCGAGATTGGAATAGAGATAGGCCGACGCGACGGGCGGCGGCTCGAACCCGGCCAGCGCGGCCACGAGATCGGACCAGCGGAGCCGGGCGTAGGGATTGGCCGGATCGGTCGCGGGCGGCTGCGGCGGCTGGGCCGGAAGGCCGGATCGGTGGCTGGCCAGCTGCCCGAGCGTCACGCCGGCAGCCCCTCCCGCCTCGGCGCCGAGGAGGTCGCCGAGCCTGGTGTCGAGGCCGACGGCACCCGCCCCGGCGCGCTCGGCCAGAAGCAGGGCGGTGAAGGTCTTGGTGATGGAGCCGATCTCGAAGCGGTCGGAGACCCGGAGCCGGCGGTTGCCCGCCGAGCCGAAGGCCTCGGCGCAGGCGCCCGCGGGGCCAATCAGGCCGACGACAAGGCCGGGGCTGGCGCCGCTTGCCAGATGGCCGGCGATCGCCGCGCGCACCGGCGCGCCGAGGCGATCCCCGCACGGCGGCAGGCCCGCTTCGGCAGGTGCCGTCATGGCGAGCAGCCACAGGGCGAGCGGGACGGCAGACGCAAGGCACGATTGGCGCAACTCGCGCCATCCGCAAGGCCTGCCCGGCCCGAGACGACGCAGCGCGGACTGCGCTGCCCACCCGCTCGACATGGGCCTGCGCTGCCCCTCAGTAGCGGCGGAGCAGGCCGGCGAGCCGCCCCTGGATCTTCACCCGCGACGGCAGGTAGAACTGCGGCTGATAGGCGGCATTGGCCGGGTCGAGGCGGATCATGCCCTTCTCCCGGTGGAAATACTTGAGGGTGGCCTCGGTATCGTCGATGAGCGCGACGACGATGTCGCCGGGGCGGGCCTCCTCGCACTTGCGGATGAGCGCGAAGTCCCCGTCGAGAATGCCGGCCTCGACCATCGAGTCGCCCACGACCTGGAGCGCGTAGTGCTCGCCTGCACCGAGAAGGTCGGCGGGGACCTCGAGCGTCTCCCGGTCTTCCACCGCCTCGATCGGGCGGCCTGCCGCGATGCGGCCGGCGAACGGCAGCGCCCGGACGGCCGGTGCCGCCCGCGCAGCGGCCCGGGCGCGGGCCTCGGCAATGTCCGTCACCGTCGCGGTGCGGCCACCGGCAGGCCGCGCACCCACGTCGCCGGGAAGCCGCAGAACCTCGAGCGCGCGCGCGCGGTTGGGCAGCCGCCGCAGGAACCCTCGCTCGACCAGCGCCTCGACCAGCCGATGCACGCCCGACTTCGAGCGAAGATCGAGCGCCGCCTTCATCTCCTCGAACGAGGGCGACACACCCGTCTCCTCGAGCCGGGCGGCAATGAAGCTCAGGAGCGCGTGCTGCTTTGCCGTCAGCATCGCCGGACCGCCTGCCGAGTCATGCCATGCTCCTGCCGAACATGGCAGGAACATTAGGCGAACTCAGGCGAGACGGTCAAGCCTGTTCAGAGCCTTATCACCGGAACGACCGTGCCCGCCGGCGCCGGAGGCCCGTGCTCGGGGCGCACCAGAAGTGCATCTGCCTCGGCAAGCACCGAAAGCAGCGAGCTGTCCTGCCGGTCGAACGGGCGGACGGCAGGCAGCCCCTCGGCGGGCACGAGGCGGGCGCGCAGATAGTGGCGGCGGGGGCCGTTGGCGGGGAGATCGACGGCAGCCAGGGCCGAGGTCTCGACGGGAAGGCAGGACTCCTCGCCCTGAAGGCGCCGGACGAGCGGCTGCAGGAAGAGCGTGGCGCACACGAAGGCCGAGACAGGGTTGCCCGGCAGCCCGAGGACGCGCGCCGGCCCCAGCCACCCGGCAAGCAAAGGTTTGCCCGGGCGGAGCGCGAGACGCCAGAAGTCGAGCGTGCCGCCAGCCTCGCGCAGGACGGGTGCGACGAGGTCATGGTCCCCAACGGACGCGCCGCCGAGCGTCACGACGACGTCGGCCGCGGCGGCCGCGCGCGCGAAGGCTGCGCTGAGCGCGGCGCGGGAGTCGGGCACGATCCCGCAGTCGATGACCTCGGCACCGGACCGGGCGAGAAGGGCTGCGAGCATCACGCCGTTCGACGAGACGATCTGGCCGGGCCCCGGTTCGGCTCCGGGCGGCACCAGCTCGTCGCCAGTGGCAAGCAGCGCCACCCGGGGCCGGCGGTGGACCAAGACCTCGGCCAGACCGCCCGCGGCCAGAAGCCCGAGATGCGCCGGCCCGAGCCGGACCCCGGCAGCGACGAGACGTTCGCCCGCGCGACAGTCCTGTCCCGCCCGACGGATATTGGCGCCAGGCCCGGCCGGGCCTTCACCGGCGAGACGGACGGCGCGTCCCGCCGCCGCCATCTCCTCCTGGACGACCACCGTGTCCGCCCCCGCCGGCACGACCGCGCCGGTGAAGATGCGGACCGCCTGCCCTCTCCCGACCTCGCCGGAACAGGGCCGGCCCGCGGCCGACTCGCCCACCACCTCGAGCGGGCCGGGCAGGTCGGCGAAGCGGCAGGCCCAGCCGTCCATCGCCGAGACATCGGCGGGAGGCTGGGCCAGCCGGGCCGCGTGCGGTGCGGCCGTCACCCGGCCGCAGGCCGCGCCAAGCGGAACCGTCTCGGGCGGGAGCGGCGCAGCCGCCTCGACGAGGCGCGCCTGCGCGGCCGCCACCGGCAGCAGGTCAGCCGCCACCCGGCGCGCCCGCGGTCCAGTCCCCGGACCTGCCGCCCTGTTTGGCAAGCAGGCGCACGCCCTCGATGACCATGGCCCGGTCGAGGCTCTTGGCCATGTCGTACACGGCAAGCAGCGCCACCGAGACCGCAGTCAGCGCCTCCATCTCG
Source organism: Thermaurantiacus tibetensis (assembly GCF_015354055.1). GTDB lineage: Bacteria > Pseudomonadota > Alphaproteobacteria > Sphingomonadales > Sphingomonadaceae > Thermaurantiacus > Thermaurantiacus tibetensis. The sequence goes on along the minus strand of NZ_JACHTM010000001.1, from coordinate 168,430 downwards.
ACCCCCGTGCGCCCCGTGACCTCGACGGTGGCGCGCGCGATCACGCCGTCGTCGGCGAGCGCAAGGTCAAGCGAAACCGAGTCGAGCGGCAGCGGATGGCACAGCGGCACGAGCTCCGCGGTCTTCTTCGCCGCCATGATCCCGGCGATTCGGGCAACGGCGAGCACGTCGCCCTTGGCCACCGCGCCGGCCGCGATCGCGGCCCGCGCGGCGTCTCCCATGCGGATCCGCCCTTCGGCCACGGCCACCCGCCGCGTCTCGGGCTTGGCGCCAACGTCGACCATGCGCGCCGCGCCGCGCGCATCAAGGTGGGTGAGCCCGCCCGTCACGGGGATCCGAGGAGCGCGCGGGTGGCGGCGGCCACGTCCTTCTCGCGCATCAGGCTCTCGCCCACGAGGAACGCTGGCACGCCGGCAGCGTGGAGCCGGGCGAGATCCGCATGGCCGCGGATGCCGCTCTCGGCGACGAGGAGCCGGTCGGGCGGAACCAGGGCCGCGAGCCGGAGAGTCGTGCCGAGGTCCACCGTCATGGTGCGCAGGTCGCGGTTGTTGACGCCGATGAGCGGCGTGTCGAGGGCAAGCGCCCGCTCGAGCTCGGCTTCGTCGTGCACCTCGACCAGCACGTCGAGGCCAAGCGCCCGCGCCTCGGCCGCGAAATCGGCGAGCCGGGCATCGTCGAGGGCCGCGACGATGAGGAGAAGGCAGTCGGCACCGAGCGCGCGGGTCTCGGCCACCTGGTAGCTGTCGACGATGAAGTCCTTGCGCAGGATGGGGAGGTTGGTGGCGGCATGCGCGAGGCCGACGTTGCGGTCGGCACCCTGGAAGAAGGGCTCGTCCGTGAGCACGGACAGGCAGGTCGCCCCGCCCTCGGCAAAGGCGCGCGCCAGGGCGGCAACGTCGAAGTCGGCGCGGATGAGCCCCTGGCTCGGGCTTGCCTTCTTGATCTCGGCCACGAGCCCGGGCCGGCCCGCCTCGCGGGCGCGGGCAAGTGCCGCCGCAAAGCCCCGCGGCGGCGGCGCGCCGGCGAGGTCGAGGCTCTCGCGCGGCCGCACCGCCTTGCGGGCGGTTACATGGTCGCGCTTGGCCTGAAGGATGGGCCCGAGCCGGTCCGCTGGCATGGCTGCCTCCTAGCGGAAGGCGGCAAGCCGCGCGAGCCTGTCGGCGGCGCTGCCGTCGTCGATCTTGGCCCGGGCCAGGCCGATGGCCTCAGGCCAGCCTTGCGCGCGCCCGGCCAGCCGCAGCGCGGCGGCCGCGTTGGCAATGACGATCGCGCGATAGGCCCGCAGTTCGGGCGTGTCCGCCCGGCCGGCCAGCACGGCCTCCAGCATGCGCGCGTTGTGGGCGGCGTCCCCGCCGGCGATCGCGGCCCGGGGATGGAGGGCAAGACCCTCCGCCTCGGGGGAGAAGCGCTCGCTCACAAGGCCTGCGGGCGTCGCCCACAGGAGCTCGGAGGGGGCGTGGACGGCGATCTCGTCAAGGCCCGCCCCGTGGACCGCCAGCACCCGCTCGAGCCCGAGGGCCACGCCTGCCTCGGCCATGGGCGCAAGCCAGGCGGGGGCGAACACGCCCACCAGCTGGCGGGTGACGCGCGCCGGGCTCGCGAGCGGCCCGAGCAGGTTGAAGATGGTGCGGATGCCAAGCGCACGGCGGACGGGCGCGAGCCGGGCGAGTGCGGGGTGGTGCCGCTGGGCGAACAGGAAGGCGACCCCCAGCTCGGCGAGGCAGGCCTCGAGCCGGTCCGGCGCGAGATCGAGGGCGATGCCGAGCGCCTCGAGCACGTCGGCAGCGCCGCAGCGCGAGGAGGCCGCGCGGTTGCCGTGCTTGGCGACCGGCACGCCTGCGGCGGCCACCACGAAGGCCGCGGCCGTCGAGACATTGAGGCTGTGGCTGCCGTCGCCGCCGGTGCCGCAGAGGTCGATGGCGCCCGCAGGGGCGGCGATCGCCAGCATCCGCGCCCGCAGCTCCGCGGCCGCTGCGGCGATCTCGGTGGCCGTCTCGCCGCGCGCGGCGAGCGCCCGGAGGAAGCCGGCGATGTCCGCGTCGTCGACGTCGCCGTCGAGCATGGCGGCGAAGGCCGCGTGCGCGGCATCTGCAGCGAGCGGGCGCGAAGGATCGGGCAGGCGGGTCACGCGACGAGGCCGGCAGCGTGGGCAGCCGCGATCGGCCCGACGTCGGCGTGCGGGATGCCGGCGAGGTCCAGGAAGTTCGCCAGCAGCCGGTGGCCGTGTTCGGTCGCGATCGACTCGGGGTGGAACTGCACGCCGTGAAGCGGCAGGGTCGCGTGGCGAAGGCCCATCACGACGCCGTCCTCGGTCCAGGCATTCACCACGAGGAGGGGCGGCAGGCTGGCGCGCTCGGCCACCAGGCTGTGGTAGCGCGTGGCGGTGAACGGCGAGGGCAGACCGGCGAAGACCCCGCTGCCGTCATGCTGCACGGGGGAGGTCTTGCCGTGCATGAGGGTGGGTGCCCGCACGACCCGGCCGCCGAAGGCCTGGGCAAGCGCCTGGTGGCCGAGGCACACGCCAAGCAGCGGAACGCGCGCCTCGGCAGCACGCTGCACGAGCTCGAGGCAGATCCCGGCCTCGTCGGGCGTGCAGGGCCCCGGGGACAGCAGCAGGGCGTCGGGTGCCATGGCGAGCGCGTCACGCGCGGAGAGCGCGTCGTTGCGCCGGACCTCGACCTCGGCCCCCAGCTCGAGGAGATAGTGGACGAGGTTGAAGGTGAAGCTGTCGTAGTTGTCGATGACGAGGATCACGCGATTGCTCCCGGGGCCGCTGCGGCAATCGCGAGGAAGTCCCGCGGCGTGAGGCTTGCACCGCCAACGAGCGCGCCCCCGACATGGGGAACGGCCAGCAGCCCCCGTGCATTCTCGGGCTTGACCGAGCCGCCGTAGAGCACCGGGGTGCCTTCGGGAAGGCGGGCGGCGACGAAGGCGTGGACCTCGGCCACCTGTTCGGGGGTGGGGGTGCGGCCCGTGCCGATCGCCCAGACCGGCTCGTAGGCGACGACGAACCGGCCTGTTTCCGGCAGCGAGCCCGCAAGCTGGCGCGCGACGACGGAGAGGGTTTCGCCCGCCTCCCGCTCGGCCAGCGTCTCGCCGATGCACACGATGGGAACGAGGCCGGCGCGCTGGGCTGCGGAGGCCTTGTCGCGGACGAGCGCATCGGTCTCGGCATGGCCGATACGCCGCTCGGAATGGCCGACGATCACGTGGGTCGCTCCGGCATCGGCCAGCATCTCGGCGGCGATGTCACCCGTGAACGGGCCCTCGGGCGCAGGGTGGCAATCCTGCGCGCCGATCGCGACATGGCTGCCGCGGGCCGCCTCGGCCAGGCGGGCCACCAGCGTGGCGGGCGGACAGACGAGGAGCTCGACCCCTTCGACGGGACCGGCACGCACCAGCGCCTCGACGATGGCGACGCTGGCGAGCCGCCCGTGCATCTTCCAGTTGCCCACGATGAGCTGCATGCGCGAAGATCCCGTGCCCCGTTCTCCGTGCGTTCAGGTGGCACCCGCCACGGCAGGTCTGCCCACTAGACAGGCGGCACGCCCGGCGGCAAGCCGGACGCGCCGCGATGGAACGAGCGATGCCCCGCATGCCTGCCCCCCGCCTCCGGCTCGGGAACGGGATCGTCGGCCTCCTCGCGGCCCTGCTCCTCGTGCTGGCGCAGCTGGCCGCCGCGCCGGCGCGCGCCCAGAGCATCCTCCGCGACGCCGAGACCGAAGCCCTGCTGCGGGACATCGCCGCCCCGCTCATCGCCGCCGCCGAGCTCGACCCCCGTTCGGTCCAGATCCTTCTCGTTGGCGACAGCAGCATCAACGCCTTCGTGGCCGGCGGCCAGAACGTCTTCTTCCACTCGGGCCTGCTCGTCGCCGCCAAGGACGTGAACCAGGTGCAGGGCGTGATGGCGCACGAGCTCGGCCACATCGCCGGAGGCCATGCGGTGCGGTGGGGCGAGGGAGCAGGCCCTGCCTCCACCATCTCGCTCCTCTCGCTCATCCTCGGCGCGGCGGCGATGGCGGCCGGCGCGGGCGACGCGGGCCTCGCGGCGATCATGGCCGGCCAGCAGGCCGCGCAGGCGAAGATCCTCTCCTTCAACCGCGAGCAGGAAAGCCGGGCCGACCAGGCCGGCGCCGCCTACCTCAACCGCGCCGGCATCAGCGGCCGGGGCATGATCAGCTTCTTCGAGCAGCTCCAGGGCGAGGAGTATCGGCTCGCGATCCCCCAGACCAACAGCTACAATCGCACCCACCCCCTCTCCGGCGAGAGGATCCGCGCGCTCGACAACGTCCTGCGCGCCTCCCCCAGCTGGAACGCGCCGGTAGACGCCGAGCTGCAGCGCCGCTACGACCGCGTGCGCGGCAAGCTCATCGGCTTCCTCTACCCGCTCGAGACCGTGCTCGAAGCCTATCCCGAGACCGACACGTCGGAGGCCGCGCGCTTCGCCCGCGCCTACGCCTTTCACAAGGCGGCCTTCCCCGAGAAGGCGCTTGCGGAAGTGAAGGCCGTCGTCGCCCGCCGGCCGGATGACCCCTATGCCCGCGAACTCGAGGGACAGATCCTGCTCGAATCCGGGCGAGTTGAAGAGGCGATCGCCCCGCTGCGGCGGGCGGTCGAGCTTTCCCGCGGGGAGCCGCTGATCGCCGGGATGCTGGGTCACGCGCTCCTCCAGGCCAGCAACGACGGCGCAGATGCCGCGAAGCTCGCCGAGGCCGAGCAGGTGCTGCGCGCCGTCGTCCAGCGCGACGGACGCAACCCCTTCGCCTGGCGTCAGCTTGGCACCATCTACGAGCTCAAGGGCGACGCGCCGCGGGCCGCGCTCGCGTCTGCCGAGCGGATCAGCCTGTCCGGTGGTGACCCGCGCGTCGCCCGGCAGGCAGCCCGCACCGCCATGGCCGGCCTGCCGCGCGGCACGCCCGATTTCCTCCGCGCCGAGGACATCGCGCTCGCCAGCCAGGGCGAGATCGAGCGGCTGCGCCTCAGGGACCGCGACCGGCAGGAGCCTCAGCGCCGATGACCGAAGCCTCCGGCCCCGCCCGGCGCGGGGTGCCCCTGTGGATCGCGCTCACGCTCGCGGTCGCGCTTGGCGCGGCGCTCGGCGCGCTGGGGTTGCACGCGTTCGACCCGCAACCCGACCCGCCCGCAGGCGACAGGGCCTTTGCCGAGAAGGTGCGCGCGGCCATCCTGGCCGACCCGCAGGTGATCCCCGACGCCATCACGAAGCTGCAGGACCGCGAGGTGGCACGGCTCCTTGCCAGCAACCGGCAGGCGATCGAAACCCCCTTCGCCGGCGCCTGGGCCGGCGCGGAAGACGCGGATGTCGTGCTCGTCGAGTTCTTCGACTTCGCCTGCCCCTACTGCCGGCAGGGCAAGGCGGACGTGGACCGGCTTCTCGCCGAGGACCCGAAGCTCAAGGTGGTCTGGCGCGACTTCCCGGTGCTCGGCGAGACGAGCGAGAAGTTTGCCCGCGCGAGCCTCTCGGCCGCCCGCCAGGGCCGCTACCGCGCCTTCCTGGATGCCGCCTTCGCCCGCGAAGGCCGCCTGAGCGACGCCGCCTTCATCCCCGCGGTCCGCAAGGCCGGGCTCGACGAGCGCCGGCTCGTCGCCGATCTCGCCGACCCCGACATCCGCGCCGAGATCGACTCGAACCTGGCACTCGCCCGCGCGCTCGGGCTGACCGGCACGCCGAGCTACATCGTCGGCGACCGCATCATCGCCGGGGCCGTCGGGATCGAGGAGCTGCGCAAGGCAATCGCCGAGGCGCGCAGGCGGCCGCCGGCGGCAGCAGACCCGGCCATCGCAGCGCCCGCAGGCAACGGCGTGGCCTCCGGCAAGCCAGCAGCCTGACAAGCCTGTCCTACATTAACCGTTTCGGTCATTTCTGGGGGCATGACGAATCGCCCCCTATCCGCCCCTGCCCGCCTCGCCGCCCTCGCCGCTGCGCTTGTCCTCGCGGCCTGCGCCTCCGGCCCGCTCCCGCCGCCCGATCCGGCGCTGGCCCGCCACCTCGCTGCCGTCGAGCGGGCGCTTGCCGCGGCGCCGCCCGACCTTGCGGAGGCAGACAGGCAGGCCGCACAGGCGGCCGCGCGGGCTGTCGCCCGGCAGGCCGCCGGCCAGCCGCTCGGGACCATCGCTGCCTCGGTCACCGCCTGCCGTGACGGGGTGGCAGCGGTTGCGCATCGGGCCGTTGACGAGCGGCTGCTTGCGCTTTCGGCCGTGCGCGAGACCTGCCGGCTGGCGGCTGCCACCCATGCCCTGCTCGGCGGGGAGCCAGCCCATGCCCACCGCTGAGCGCCTGCTGCCATCTGCCGCCGCGATCGCCGAGACGCTCAAGGACGCGGCTGCACGCGTCGCCGGCGAGAGCTGGGAGGTGGCCCGGGCCGAGATCCTGCCCCACCTCGAGGCACTGGCCGGGATCGCGCACGCAACCGCGGACTCGCTCCGCAAGGGCCACATCGGCGCTGCCGACGCGCGCTTCGCCCTCGAATGCCAAAAGCTCTACCTCGCCAACATCCTCCGCCACGTCCGCGTCCTCGGCCGGGTTCGCGGCCAGCGGCTGCTCACGAGCGTGTTCGCCGCGCTTGCGCCGCTCGTGGCCAGGGATCAGCGCGAGTAGAACTCGACGACGAGGTTGGGCTCCATCTTGACCGGATAGGGCACCTCGTCGAGCGCCGGCACCCGCACGTAGGTGGCCTCGAAGCCGTCGACCGTGAGGTAATCGGGCACGTCGCGCTCGGCCGACTCGCGCGCTTCGAGCACCAGCGCCATCTCCCGGGCCTTGTCGGAGAGCGAGATCACGTCGCCCGGCGCCACCCGCGCGGAGGCGATGTTGCACCGCCTGCCGTTCACCCGCACGTGGCCGTGGTTCACGATCTGGCGCGCGGCGAAGATGGTGGGGGCGAACTTGGCCCGGTAGACCACCATGTCGAGCCGGCGCTCGAGCAGGCCGATCAGGTTCTGCGAGGTGTCGCCCTTCATGCGGACGGCCTCGGCGTAGACCTTGCGGAACTGCTTCTCGGTCACGTCGCCGTAGTAGCCCTTGAGCTTCTGCTTCGCCTTCAGCTGCTGGCCGAAGTCGGAGAGCTTGCCCTTGCGCCGCTGGCCGTGCTGGCCCGGGCCATATTCGCGGCGGTTGATGGGAGACTTCGGACGACCCCAGATGTTCTCGCCCATCCGGCGGTCGAGCTTGTACTTAGCGCTCGTGCGCTTCGACATGGTCCATCCTTCGCTTGCCGGCCGCAGGCGTGCGGCACGGCGCCTCGTGAGAGAGGATACCCGGAACCGCGCGGAAGCCCTCGGGAGCCACCGGGCCGCCGCTTCACCGGGCGTGCGGGGCCGAATGCGAGGCGCGCCGCCTAGGCGACTGCGGGCCCGAGGTCAAGCCATTGTTGACGCCCCTCCTCCGCTCGGCTAGGCGCCGGTGGTTTCCCGCATCTCCGGAGTTGTCTGTGGCGCGCGTCACCGTCGAGGACTGCATCGAGAAGGTTCCCAACCGGTTCGACCTGGTACTGCTGGCCGCCCAGCGCGCCCGGCAGATCTCGGGCGGAGCCGAACTCACGGTCGACCGGGACCGGGACAAGAACCCGGTGGTGGCGCTGCGCGAGATCGCCGAGGCGACAGTCAAGCCCGAGGACCTGCGCGAGCGTATCATCCAGGGCCTGATGAAGGTGCAGATCGAGGAGGACGAGGAGGCCGACGACTTCGGCAGCCTCGCGGCGTCGGCCGAGGCTCTGCGGATCACTGCCGCAATTCCGCCCAAGAACCAGAACCTCGGGCCCGACGAATAGGCTGGCCTGCCGCGGTCTGCGGGACCGCCGCCGCCCGGTGCGGTCGCGGGGCGCGGCCGACGGGCGAGAGCGGAAGCGGCTGACGCATCGCGGAAAGGTCGGGTTGGGACGGCCCGGGCCTGCGCCCCACTGGCGCGGGCCCGCTCTTGCGCCATATTGAGCCGCAATGCTTCGCCAGTACGAACTCGTCGAGAAGGTCAAGGCCTACGACCCGGACGCGGACGAGGACCTGCTGAACCGTGCCTACGTCTTCTCGATGAAGGCGCACGGCAGCCAGCTGCGGGCGAGCGGCGACCCCTATTTCTCGCACCCCATCGAGGTGGCCGGCATCCTGACCGACCTCCGGCTCGACCACGAGACCATCGCGACCGCGATCCTCCACGACACCATCGAGGACACGATGGCAACGCCGGAGGACATCAGCCGGCTTTTCGGCGACGGCATCGCCCGGCTGGTGGATGGCGTGACCAAGCTCTCGCGCATCGAAGCGCAGTCGGAGAGCGAGCGGGCCGCCGAGAACCTCCGCCGCTTCGTGCTGGCCATGTCGGACGACATCCGGGTGCTCCTCGTGAAGCTCGCCGACCGGCTGCACAACATGCGCACCCTCCACTTCCTGAAGAGCCCTGAAAAGCGGCGGCGGATCGCCAAGGAGACGTGGGACATCTACGCCCCGCTCGCCGAGCGGATCGGCCTCTACGGCTTCATGGACGAGCTCAAGGATCTTGCCTTCCGCGAGCTCGAGCCGGAGGCGTGGGAAGGGATCACCGCGCGGCTCGCGGCGCTGCGCGCGGGCAACCAGGACACGATCGGCCGGATCGAGAGCGGGATCCGGCTCGCGCTGGCCCAGGCCGGCGTGCCGGCGGACGACGTGCGCGGCCGCGAGAAGCGGCCCTGGTCGATCTTCGCCAAGATGAAGGAACGCGACATCGCCTTCGAGCAGCTCTCGGACGTGGTGGCCTTCCGCGTCATCACCCGCTCGCCGGACGACTGCTACCGGGCGCTCGGCGCGCTCCACCAGCGCTGGAAGATGGTGCCGGGCCGGTTCAAGGACTATATCTCGACGCCCAAGGCGAACGGCTACCGCTCGCTTCACACGACACTCATCGACCGCGACCGGCTGCGGATCGAGGTGCAGATCCGCGACGCCGAGATGCACGCCGAGGCCGAGTTCGGCATGGCCGCCCACTGGGCCTACAAGCAGAAGCAGGGCGCCGACGTCCACTACCCCTGGCTTCGCGACCTGATCGAGATCCTCGAGCAGGCCCAGTCGCCCGAGGAAGTGCTCGAGCACACCCGCATGGCGATGTTCACCGATCGCCTGTTCTGCTTCACGCCCAAGGGCGAGCTCATCCAGCTGCCGATGGGGGCAACGCCTGTCGACTTCGCCTATGCCGTCCACACGACGCTCGGCGATACCTGCGTCGGCGCGCGGGTGAACGGCAAGACGGTCCCCCTGCGCACCCCGCTCAAGAACGGCGACCAGGTCGAGATCCTGACCCGCGCGAACCGCACGCCCGACCCGGCCTGGGAGAAGTTCGTCGTGACGGCCAAGGCCCGCGCAGCCGTCAGGCGCCACGTGCGCGCGCGCGAGCGCGCCGGGCTGCAGCGCACCGGCCGCGCGCTCTTCGAGCGGATCGTTCGCGAGCTCAAGGTCACCATCAGCCCGGAGGCGGTGACGGAAGCCCTCGCCCGGCTGCGGCTGCCCGATGAGGCAGCGCTCCACATCGCGCTGGCCAGAGGCACGCTCTCGGATGCGCAGGTGATGGACGCGCTCATCCCCGGCGCAGGCGCGAGGCGCCGGCGGCGCCGGCGGCGCGGGGCGGCAGGCACGGGGAGCATTCTCGTCGACGGCCACGCAACCGAGGCCGGAATGGCGCTTGCCGGCTGCTGCATGCCGGTGCCGGGCGACCGCATCATCGGCGTGCGCGTGCCCGACCGGGGGGTGGTCGTGCACCGGCTGGCCTGCCCGCACCTCGATGACGCTGCCCACGAGGACTGGCTCGACCTTGCCTGGGCGCCCGATGCCGGCACGGGGACCGGGCGGATCGACGTCGTCGTCATCAACGAGCCTGGAGCACTCGCCCAGGTCACGCAGGTGCTGGCGCGGCAGGGCGCCAACATCGTCAACCTGACACTCGACGAGCGGGACCGCGCCCACCACCACTATGTGCTCGACGTCGAGGTGGAGGATGCCCGGCACCTCGAGGACATCGTGACGGGGCTGAAGGCGCTCGAGGCGGTGGTGGCTGCGGAGCGCGCCCCGCCGGCCTGAGGGGGGCATGCCGGGGCTTCCCCGCGCGTCCCGTCGCTGCCATGACGCCCGGCGATGACCGACGCCGACGTGCTCGACGAGTTCCGCGCGGCAGGAGCGCTCCTCGAGGGGCACTTCCTGCTCTCCTCGGGGCTGCACTCGCCGCTGTATCTGCAGTGTGCCCGCGTGCTCATGGACCCGGCGCGCGCCGAGCGCCTCGCGCAAGCGCTTGCGGCGAAGCTGCCCGCGGCGGTCCAGCGCGAGGCGCAAGCCGTCGTCGCCCCGGCGATGGGGGGCGTCATCATCGGCCACGAGCTCGCCCGCGCGCTCGGCTGTCTCTCGATGTTCGTCGAGCGCCCGTCAGGCACTTTCGAGCTGCGCCGCGGGTTCGCGCTCGCGCCGGGCACGCCGGTTCTCCTCTGCGAGGACGTGGTGACGACCGGCCTTTCCTCGCGCGAGGCCATTGCCGCGGTCGAAGCAGCCGGGGGCCGCGTCATCCACGCCGCCGCCCTCGTCGACCGCTCCGACGGCACGGCCGAACTCGGCGTGCCGCTGACTGCGCTCCTCCGCCTCGCCGTGCCGGCCTACCGCCCTGAGGAGCTTCCGCCCGCGCTCGCCGCCCTCCCCGCCGTCAAGCCCGGGAGCCGCCGGGCATGAGCGGGCCCCGGCATCTGCGCCTTGGGGTCAACATCGACCATGTGGCGACCATCCGCAACGCGCGCGGCGGCGACCACCCCTGCCCCATCCGCGCTGCGCACGTCGCCGCCGCAGCCGGGGCCGACGGGATCACCGCCCATCTGCGCGAGGACCGGCGGCACATGACCGATGCCGACATCGCGCGCCTGGTCGCGGAGGTTGCCCTGCCGCTCAACCTCGAGATGGCGGCAACCCCGGAAATGCTGGCGATCGCGCTCGCCAACCGCCCGCATGCGGCCTGCATCGTCCCCGAGCGGCGCGCGGAGCGCACGACCGAAGGCGGGCTCGACGTGGCCGGCCAGGAGGCGAGCCTGCGCCCCTTCGTCGCGCGGCTGGGCGAGGCCGGAATCCGCGTCTCCCTCTTCATTGCGCCCGAAGCCCGGCAGGTGGAAGCGGCGGCACGGCTTGGCGTGCCGGTCATCGAGCTGCACACAGGGCCCTACGCCCACGCGGCCGAGCCGGGCGTGGAGCTGGCACGGCTGGAAGAAGCAGCGCGACTTGCGGCAGCCGCCGGGCTCGAGGTTCACGCCGGCCACGGCCTGTCCTACGCCAACGTCGGGCCGGTCGCCGCCATCCCCGAACTCGCCGAGCTCAACATCGGCCATTTCCTCATCGGCGAGGCAGTGTTCTGCGGCCTGGCCGAGGCCGTCAGCGGCATGCGCGCGCGCATGGACGCCGCCCGGAGAAGCGCGAACGCACGGCCATGATTCTCCTCGGCCTCGGCTCCGACATCTGCAACATCGAGCGCATCGCCCGCGCGATCGAGCGGCACGGCGACCGCTTCCTCGACCGGATCTTCACCGCCCAGGAGCGGGCGAAGGCCGACCGGCGGCCGATGACGCGCGCGGCCACCTACGCCAAGCGCTTCGCCGCCAAGGAAGCCTGCGCCAAGGCGCTTGGGACCGGCATCCGCCAGGGTGTCTTCTTCCGCGACATGGGGGTGGTCAACCTGCCCTCGGGCGCGCCCACCATGGCGCTCACCGGCGGCGCGCGCGCGCGGCTTGAAGCCCTCACCCCCGTGGGGCATAAGGCCGCAATCCACGTGACGCTCTCCGACGATCACCCGTTCGCCCAGGCCTTCGTCCTCATCACCGCGAGCCCCGCATGAACCGACTGGACCAAGGGGCCGCCAAGCCCGCGAAGGCCAAGGCCCCCTTCTCCTGGCGGCGGGAGGCGCAGCAGTGGGCGCTTCTCATCCTGGCCGTGCTCGGCATCCACAGCTTCATCGCCAAGCCCTTCTATATCCCTTCGGAATCGATGATGCCGGGCCTCCTCGTCGGCGACCGGCTCATCGTCTCCAAGTTCCCCTACGGCTACAGCTACCTCTCGCCCTCCGTGCCGATCCTGCCGAAGATCCCGGGGCGGCTGTTCGGCCGGCTGCCGCAGCGGGGGGACATCATCGTGGTCAAGTCTCCATCCGACGGCGCGGACTGGATCAAGCGGGTGGTGGGGCTGCCGGGCGACACGGTCGAGCTGCGCGGCGGCATCGTCTGGCTGAACGGCAAGCCCGTGCCGCATGAGCGGATCGCCGACGTCGAGATCCCCGTCTCGCCCAACACCGACTGCCTGTATCTGCCATCGCTCAGGGGCACGCGCGCGGACGGCACGCCGGTGTGTCGCTTTCCTGCCTTCCGGGAAGAGCTCGACGGGCGCTCCTACGTGGTGCTCGACCTCGCCGCCACCGAGCGCGACGACCGGCCGCCGGTGAAGGTGCCGGAAGGCTACCTCTTCCTCCTTGGCGACAATCGCGACAACTCGTCCGACAGCCGGGTGCCCCCCGAGATCGGCGGCCTCGGCCTCGTGCCGATCGAGAACATCGTTGGCCGCGCCGAGTTCACCACGTTCAGCCTCGACGGCTCGGCAACGCTCAACCCGCTCACCTGGCTGGGCTCGCTGCGCGGCGACCGGGCCTTTCTCAGCCTCCGGAAGAACTGACGCCCCCGGGGGCGCGACGGCGGGGGGCCGCAGGCTGGCTGGTGTCCGCGTCCCGGTACCGGGGGCGGCCTTGCGGCGGGCGGGGCGGATGTTGGGCTTGCTGACTGACGGGGCAGGCTCGAGACCCGCGCGTCAGAAGGCGCAGGTGAGAAGCCAGCGCTTCCCCGGCCGGTCGAGCTCGATCCGGCTGCAGCTGCCAAGCACGTCGGCGCCCACCAGCACCCAGGGGGCCCGGCTGCGGCGGCCCTCCCGCTCGCCCCTGACCAGGATGGTGTCGGCATCGTCCTCCTCAGTCGAGGTGCCCGCCTCGGCGCGGGCGTCGATCGCTTTCGCTTCCGCCTCGCTCACGCGCGCGGCCGGGCGGACGAGCGGCAGGCCGGCAAGCGTCGCCCCCGGCCTTGGCACCAGCGCCTGCCAGGGCAGGCGCGCGCGGGGGATGGGCTCCCACAGGCCCACGCGGTTGCCGCGGCGCACGAGCCCCTCGCGCTCGAGCGCCGCGGCGGCGCGGGCGTTCATGATGGTGACCGGGCTGTCGGGGGCGAGGGTGAGGCGGATCTTCTCGCCGCCGAGGCGGAGCATGACGTCGGGGTCGTTGGTGCCATCGCGGGCAAGCGCGTAGGTCTGCCCGCCGGCCGGCGCCCGGGGGTTCGCCCAGACGATGCGGTCGCCCTCGAGCGCGAAGATCGAAAGCACGCCGGCGGTGCGGGCGGTGACCTCGGGCTCGATCCAGGCAGTGGGCAGCTTGCGCTTGGGCGCGCCTTCGATCCCGACGCCGATGCGGTTGAAGCGAACGAGCGCCGAGCCTCCGGGGAGCAGCGCGTTCGAAAAGCGAAGCTTGCCGATGACCGGGAAGGGCCGGATGCCGGTCTCGATGGCGGGGGCAGCGTTGAGCAGAAGCACGGGGGGCACGCCGAGCGCGACGCGGACCGGGAGTTCGCTCGCGCGGATGCGGACGGTGACCACCGGCTCCGGGTCGGCCACGAGGACGCGCGGCTCGGCCGCGACGACCGGCGCCGCGATCAGGAAGGCAAGCGCGATACGCATGCTTCGCTCCTTCGCACGGCACTGGGCCGCGGGCCAGCGGGTCAGGCAGCGCGCGGGTCGGGACCGAAACGGTTGGGGCCGGGCGTACCGGGCTTGAGATACCACCAAAGCAGGATCAGACTGCCGATGAGTGGCACGAAGACAAGAAGGATGAACCAGCCGCTGCGGTCGGTATCGTGGAGGCGGCGGATCGCCACCGCGAGGCTGGGCAGGAACAGCAGGAGGCCGAGGAGCCCTGCGGACTGCGCGAACGGATTGGTGCTGTAGCCGACGCCACCGACGAGGAGGGCGACGAGGACCATGACAAGCTGCCACCACCAATATTCGGCGCGGGGCGCGCGGCCCTCGAAGTTGACATAGTTGCCGAGCACCGATCGGATTGCGCCCGCGAACGTCATTCTGCCCTCCCCGACCGAGGACACGAGCCTAGCAGCCTCAGCCGCCGGCCGCCACCTGCAGCAGTTCGACCTCGAAGACGAGCACGCTGTTCGGCGGGATCACGCCGTTGCCCGCCCCTTCCCTGCCGTAGGCAAGCGCCGGCGGAATGGTGATTCGGTGCTTCTCGCCCGGCTTCATGCGCTGCAGCGCCTCGGCAAGGCCCGGAATCACGTCGCCGACACCGAACGCGGCGGGCTGGCCGCGCGCGTAGCTCGAGTCGAAGACGGTCCCGTCGGTCAGCCGGCCCTCATACTGGACGAGCACGAAGTCCTGAGCACCCGGCGCCGTGCCCGATCCACCCCCCTTCAGCACCTCGACCTGGACGCCCGAGGGCAGCACGGTGACGCCCGCCTTGCGCGCATTCTCGGCCAGATAGCCCTGGATCGCGGCAGCGGGTCCAGCGACACCACGGGTGCCGAACCAGGCGAGGCCGATCATGGCCGCCACGCCCAAGATGCCGGCGGCAATCCAGCCGCCGAGGCCGGAGGGCGCCGGCCCGGGCAGGTTGGCGCTCACGGGATCAGCGGATGCCGTCGCGCTCGGCGCGCTTGCGGTCGAGCTTGCGGGCGCGGCGGATGGCCGCCGCGCGCTCGCGGGCCCGCTTCTCCGACGGCTTCTCGTAATGGCGACGCAGCTTCATCTCCCGGTAGATCCCCTCGCGCTGGAGCTTCTTCTTGAGCGCCCGAAGGGCCTGATCGACATTGTTGTCCCGAACGATGATCTGCACGCGCCACCCACTCCTTCTCGCTGATGCGGGGCCGACCCCGCGCCAAAAACAGGGCGCCACCGACCTTCGCCGGCAGCGCCAACGCAAAAGATATAGCAAACGCGGGGCGGTGCGGCAAGGAGGCTGGGCGCGGGGCGGTTCCCCGGAGCGCGCGCAGAGGCTAGGAGTGCGCGCATGAGCCTGCCCGAAGACCCGACGCTCGACGAGCTGAGGCCGGCGCTCGCGCGCGCGATGCTCCCGCATGTCCCCTTCGATGGCTGGAGCGAGACGGCGCTGGCAGCGGCCGCCAGGGACCTGGGCGTGGACCCGGCGGTGGCCCGCCTCGCCTTCCCCGGCGGCGCGCCCGACATGGTCGCCGCCTCGATCGCCGCAGCCGATGCGGACATGCTGGCCGCCTGCGACACGCCCGAGTTCCGCGCGCTCAAGGTGCGCGAGAAGGTGACGAAGGCCATCCGCACCCGGTTCGAGCTGATGGCGCCCCACAAGGAGGCGGTACGCCGCGCCGCGGCCATCCTCGCCTGGCCGGCCAACGCCCCGCTTGCCGCGCGCCTTACCTGGGGGACGGCGGATGCCATCTGGCGCGCCGCCGGCGACACGGCGACGGACTTCAACTACTACTCCAAGCGGGCGATCGCGAGCGCCGTCTATGCCGCCACGCTCTTCTACTGGCTGGGCGACGAGAGCGAAGACCATGTCGAGACCTGGGCCTTCCTCGACCGCCGCATCGCCGACGTGATGCGGATCGAGGGCCTCAAGGCGCGGCTGCGGCCGGAAGGAGAGGGCCCGAGCCTCGTGCGCTTCCTCGGCCGGCTGCGTTACCCGCCCGCCTGATCCGCCCGCGCCAGCCCTTGCGCCAGACCCGCCCATGTTTGCCGCGCCGGCGAGCTCCCGTTCCTGCGTGACATTCGCAACATGAGCGCCTAGGCGGCGGGAACCGTGCCCCGCCTCGATCAGCTGCCGCTCCGCCAGCCCCGCGTCATCACCGGCTTTCCCGATGCCGACCCCCCGCTTGTCGCCCGCCTCCTCGAGATGGGCTTCGACGAGGGCGTGACGGTCGAGGTGACCGACCGGGCGGCGGGCGGCGATCCGCTGGCAGTCAGGATCGGCGCCACCAAGGTCGCGCTCCGCCGCGCGATCGCCCGGCGGATCGAGACGCAGTGACTTCGCCCCGCCTGCCCTTCGTCGCCGTCGTCGGCCACCCCAATGCCGGGAAGACGTCGCTCTTCAATGCGCTCACGGGTGCCCGGCAGAAGGTCGCCAACTATCCGGGCGTGACGGTCGAGCGCAAATCGGCCCGGCTCCCGCTTCCGGGCGGAGAGACGGTGGATGTCGTCGACCTGCCCGGCGCCTACAGCCTCGACCCCCGCTCTCCCGACGAGGAAGTGACCCGCGACACGCTCCTCGGCCGGGTGCCGGGCGATCCCCGGCCCGATCTCCTGATCGCCGTCCTTGATGCCACCAATCTCGAGATCCACCTGCGCTTCCTTCTCGAGCTGAAGGAACTCGGCCTGCCCATGGTGGTGGCGCTCAACCGGGTGGACATGGCGCTGCGCGACGGCACGACGATCGATTCGGCCAGGCTTGCCGCCCGCGTCGGCTGCCCCGTCGTCGAAACGGTCGCCGTGCGCCGCCAGGGCCTTGGCGAACTGCTGGCAGCGGTCGAAGGTGCGCTCCACCACGCTGCCTCAGGCCCAGCCGGCCGCGACGTCCCGAGCGCCGCTGATCCCGTTCGCCACATGCGCGCGCTGGCGCGAGAGGCGCGCGCGCTCGCCGCCGACGTCACGCTGGCGCGCGGCGCGGCGCGGCAGGTCACCGACCGGATCGACCGCCTCGTCCTTCACCCCGTCGCCGGCCCGGCGCTCCTTGCCCTTCTACTCTTCCTCGTCTTCCAGGCCGTCTTCACCCTTGCCGAAACCCCGATGGGCTGGATCGAGGCGGGAATCGCGGCGCTGCAGCGGGCGGTCACGTCCGCCCTTCCCCCCGGCCTCCTCGCCTCCCTCCTTGCCGACGGGATCCTCGCCGGGGTGGGCTCGGTCCTCGTCTTCCTGCCGCAGATCCTGATCCTCTTCACCTTCATCCTGGCGCTCGAGGCCTCAGGCTATCTCGGCCGCGCCGCCTTCCTCGTCGATCGGCTGATGGCGCGCGCCGGGCTTTCGGGCAGCAGCTTCATCCCGCTCCTCTCCTCCTTCGCCTGCGCCATCCCGGGAATCATGGCTGCGCGCACCATCGCCGATCCAAGGGCGAGGCTCGCCACCATCCTCGTCGCCCCGCTGATGACCTGCTCGGCCCGCCTGCCCGTCTATTCCGTCCTCATCGCTGCCTTCATCCCCGCCCGGCGCGTGCTCGGGCCGGTCGGCCTGCAGGGCCTCGTCCTCTTCCTCCTCTACGCCGCCGGCGCGCTCGCAGGCCTCGCTGCTGCCCTCCTCCTGCGCCACACGGTGGCACGCGGCCCCTCGCTGCCGCTCATGATGGAGCTTCCCGCCTACCAGCTTCCCCGGTTGCGCGACCTTGCGCTGGGGCTCTGGCTGCGCGCGCTCGCCTTCCTGACGCGCGCCGGCACCATCATCCTCGCCGCCGCGCTGCTGCTCTGGGCGCTCGCCAGCTTCCCCCGCCACAACGGCCACCCTCCAGACCTTACGGAAAGTTTTGCGGGCCAGGTCGGGGCCGCCCTCCACCCCCTCGTCGCCCCCGTCGGCTTCGGCCCCGACATCGCGCTCGCCCTCGTGCCCGCCATGGCCGCGCGCGAAGTCGCCATCTCGGCGCTCGGCACCGTCCATGCGATCAAGGGTGACGATCCGTCGGCCGGCCTCGTCGAACGGCTTCGGATTGCCTGGTCGCTTCCCACCGCGCTTGCCCTGCTCGCATGGTTCGTGTTCGCCCCGCAGTGCATCTCGACCCTGGCGGTCGCGCGGCGCGAAACCGGCAGCTGGCGCTGGCCGATCTTCATGCTCGTCTACCTCTTCGCACTCGCCTGGATCGCCGCCTTCCTCACCTACCGGGCGGCGCTTGCCCTGCTCTAGCCCGCCCCCCGCGGCGGGAGACAGCCCTAGTTGGCGGCCGCTGCGGGCGCCTCGGGAAGCCCCAGCGCCTTGCGCACCAGCGCCTCGCCGCGCGCCGTGAGCCCGGCAGCGCGCCCCTCCTCGATGGCGACGAGGGGCGGCACCCCGCGCTTCGCCCGGTAGAGCGCCCAAGCCGCCGAGGTGCGGTTGGCCGAGCCGCAGACCATGAGGAGGGGATAGCCGCCGCTCCCCTCCAGCAGCGGCGCCAGCCGCTCGAGGAAGGCGGGAATGGCGGCCGGGTCCATCGGCATGGGGAGAGAGGTGCGGCGAAGCCCCAGTTCGGCGGCGCGCCGCGCCTCGTCCTGCACCCCCGGCTCGCTGTCGGAACGCAGGTCGACGAGGTGGCGGAACCCCAGCGCCGCCGCCTTCTCCACTCCGGCTACTCCCGGCGCAGCGGCCGTCGCGATCGCCGGCGCCACCCGGCTGTAGTTGGTGAAGGCGCCGCCCACGGCGCTGCCAAAGGGCGCCGCCTGCCCCTCGCCCCGCGGCTCGAAGGGGGCATCGATCCCGGGCTTCGCTTCCCCGGCCGCCGCCCACAGCAGCGCCGCCACCAGCCCGGCCACGCGCAACCTCTCCATGCTCATCCGCCGGCTCCCGCTCCTCCTTCTCATCTCGGCACGGCCGGCGCCCTTTGCAAGCCTCAGTCCACGAGCCCGAGGAAGAGGATCCCCACGAAATAGAGGAGAAGGGTGGCCACCGCTCCCGTCGCCAGCACGCCGGTGCGCCACGCCGCCGCCGCCACGCCCAGGAGATAGCCTTCCTTCAGCTGCAGGAACATGTGAACGATGGGCACGACAGCGAACAGCGACAGGTAGACTCCATTGTTCCGCATACCGGACGCAATCAGCACTGCCGAAAGGATGAAGACGAGCGACATGAAGCTGATGGAGTAGAGCAGAAAGACGACATGGTCGTAGGAGGTGACATCCTTCCGCCCAGCGAAGATCAGCCACATCCACGGGAGGGAAAGGGGAACAAGAAGGAAGGAGAGCTTGTAGCCTTTCTGCTTCATTTTGTAGAAGACCAGCTCTGGATTGCGCGCGGCCTCGGCGATCCGGGCGTCGAGCGCGGGATTGCCGGTGTCGATGACGAGCTGGCCCGATTCGGCCGCCAGCCGGGCGCTCGCCGGCAGGTCGAGGGGCACTTCGGCCGCAGCCGTCGCCATCTGCTGCCCGACGCGCGCCTTCAGCGCCACCGCCGCCTGGCGCGACGCCTCGAGCGCAGCCAGCGCCTCCCTGTTCCCCGCCTTCCCCTGCCGCGCGGCGATCTCCCGGTCCAGCCCGGCGATCCGCTCATCGGTCTCGGCGATCAGCCGTTCCGCCGCCGCCCGGTCCAGCTTGACCGCATCGGGGGGCACCCGTTCGCCCCCGATCAGGCCAAGGACCAGGAACATCAGAAAGATGGTGAGCAGGAACAGCGCAATGGGGGAAATGTAGCGCGCGCGCTTCCCCTCCACATAGTCGCGGGTCAGCTTCCCCGGCCGCACGACCAGCAGTGGCAGCGTGTTCCACAGCTTGCCGTCGAAGTGCAGCACCCCGTGCAGCAGTTCGTGGATGGCATGGGACAGCGACCGCTCGACATGCGCCCGCTGTCCGCACTGGCTGCAGAAGGGCCCGGACAGTGCCGCGGCGCAGTTGCCGCAGGCACCCGCACCAGGGGACGCAGCTTCGCCACTGGCCCCGCCTGACGACCTGCCGCCCGCCACCCCCGCCGGGCCGTCCACCACCCGCGCCGCCGCCACCGCGGTCACGAGCTTCCCTGCCGCCTCCGCCTCGCCCGCCACCGGCCATCCTCCGCTTGGCAAGAGCGTCCAGCCTCGCCTATCGCGCTCGCACAGGCAAGGGAGAGAGGCCATGGCCGGTTCCGTCAACAAGGTGATCCTGGTGGGCAATCTCGGCGCCGACCCGGAGGTGAAGACCTTCCAGAACGGCGGGCGCATCGCCAACCTTCGGCTTGCCACCTCCGAAAGCTGGACCGACCGCAACACGGGCCAGCGCCAGGAGCGGACCGAGTGGCACAACGTGGTCATCGATAACGACAACCTGGTGAAGGTTGCCGAACAGTATCTGCGCAAGGGCTCGAAAGTCTACGTCGAGGGCCAGCTCCGGACGCGCAAGTGGCAGGACCGGGACGGGAACGACCGCTACACCACGGAAGTCTATGTCGGCCGCTTCCGCGGCGAGCTCACCCTCCTTGACCGGCGCGAGGGCGGCATGGGCGGCGGCGGAAGCTGGGACGAGGAGCGCACCTCCCGCGCGCCCGCCCCGCGACAGGGGGCCGACCCGCTTGACGAGCTCGGCGACGACGACGTGCCCTTCTAGGCACGCCGCTCCGCCAGCCTGCCAGACCTGCGTGGCCCCCGAGGGGCCGAGCGTCCTGCGTTCCCATGCTGGCCGTTCGCGCGTGACCTTCGGGCGTCCCCGCCGCGCCGCTCCGTCGCTGCTTTCGGCCGGCGCCCGGCGGGGCGCGGCCGCGGCACCAGCCGGAGGTCAGGGAACCGCCTGGGTCTTCTCGACGGCTGCCGGCTCCTGGACGACGCCCTGCGCCGACTTGACCCGGATGGTCACCCGCCGGTCTTCGGCGAGGCTCGCGTCGCCGCCGACGATGTCGGCCGGCTTGTCGAGGTCGATCCGGTCTTCGGGGATCCCGGCGGCGACCAGGGCAGCCTTGGCGTTGACCGCCCGGTCGCGTGCGAGCTGCTCGTTGAAGGCGCGGTCGCCGCGCGGATCGACGTAGCCGGAAACCGACAGGCGATCGTCCGGGTTCGAGTCGATGTAGGCCTTGAGGGCCGCGGCATCGTCACCAAGGGGGGCCACCTCGCGCTCGGCAGTGCCGAAATAGATGTTGAGCGCGGGCTTCCCGTCGATGATCTCGGCCATGACGCCGTAGCCGGCCGGCACGGCGCGGACCGGGCCATCCATCCGCGGCGAGACCGGGGGTGGGCCGGCGTCCTCGCGCGTGCCGATGAGCGAGCCGATGGTGGCCGTGCCGAGGATGATGGCGCCAAGCGCGCCGGCGGCCAGCAGGCCGAAGCCGATGAGGCCGCCGTCGTCGTCCTGCTTCGGCCGCGGGCGGGCGGCAGCCGGCACGGCGGCCGCGACCGGAGCAGCCGCGACCGCGAGCGGCGCGGCGACCGGCGCCGGCTCGGGGGCGACGGCGCGGACGGGTTCGACGACCGGTTCGGGTTCCGGGGCCGCCACCAC
The DNA here is from genome assembly GCF_015354055.1 of Thermaurantiacus tibetensis. GTDB lineage: Bacteria > Pseudomonadota > Alphaproteobacteria > Sphingomonadales > Sphingomonadaceae > Thermaurantiacus > Thermaurantiacus tibetensis. The sequence goes on along the minus strand of NZ_JACHTM010000001.1, from coordinate 147,290 downwards.
CGGCTCGGGCTCTGTCTCGACAACAAGGGGCGCGGCCTCCGGTTCGGCAGGAGCCGCGGCCGCGGTTGCCGTGGCTGCACCGCCGAACAGGGCCAGCTTCCCGAACATCTCGGCGAGCAGATAGTAGACCGTGACGCGGTTCTTGGTCGCGTCCGCCTTCATGCGCTCGCCCACGCGGGCGATGGCGGCATTCAGCACGTCGTCCGGGTCGGTCAGGCCGAGCTTCTTGCGGAGGAAGCTCTCGCGCACCCGGTCGAGTTCGTCCTGGTCGGTAAAGGAAACGAGCGAGGCGTCGCGCGATCGGAGCGCGATGCCACAGTGCCGCACGATCCCCTGAATGACGCTCTCGTCGGCGTCCGGCGCATATTTCCGGACGTCGATGCTCCAGTCCTCGGCCATGATCCCCTCTCCCCCGCCTCCGGGCCTGCCCGGGTAACGGGCACGACACCTAGCGGTGCGGCGACCCTCCGTAAAGGGGGAGGCACTGGCGCCGGCGGGCGGGTTCGGGCTATGGCGCAACCCATGCGGATCGGCCGGCTGAACCATGTGGGGGTCGCCACCCCCTCCATCGAGGCGAGCGTTGCCCTCTATCGCGACCTGCTCGGGGCAACGCGCATCCATGCGCCCTTCGATCTCCCGGAGCAGGGGGTCCGGGTCTGCTTCGTTGACGTGGACAATTCGCAGATCGAGCTCATCGAGCCGCTGGGCGCGGATTCCCCCATTCATGGATTTCTCGCGAAGAACCCGAAGGGCGGGCAGCACCATGTCTGCTTCGAGGTGCCCGACATCCTCGCCGCGCGCGACGAGCTGGTGGCCAAGGGCGCAACCGTGCTCCGGGGCGGCGAGCCGCGGATCGGCGCGCATGGCGTGCCGGTCATCTTCGTCCACCCGAAGGACATGGGCGGCGTGCTCATCGAGCTGATGGCGGAGCCCGCAGGCGGCGGCCATTGAGGCGGAGCCGAAATGGGCCGACTCGCCGCAGGGCCGGCCGGCGGGCCGCTTCGGCGGCTTTGCCGCCGAACGCGGTCCCGTTCGACGCGCCCGCAGGCAGCGGCCGTTGACGCGGGCCGGGGGGCGGGCCGGCAGGCCGGCAGCGCCCGAGCGGAAGGAGGGTGAGGGGCAAGCGCAGGAGCAGAGGCGATGATCGTCGAGGCGCTCGCCGACCTCCATGACTCCGCGGTCGAGGGTCTGAGGGCCGCCCTGCGGCGGGTGCTTGCCGGCGGCCCTCCGCCCGATGCCGAGGAGCGCCGGCGCTTCGTCTACCCCGAGCTGCGCGTCGTCTGGGCCGGGGACGGCGCGGCGCCGCGCCAGGGCCGCGCCTTCGCGCGGCTCACGGTCCCCGGCACCTACGCCGTCACCGTCACCCAGCCGCGGCTGTTCCGCCGCTACCTCGAGGAACAGATCGACCTTCTCGCCCGGGACTACGAGATCGAGCTCGCGGTCGGCCCGTCGGAAGTCGAGATCCCCTTCGCCTACGTGCTTGATGGCGCGACCGACCTTGCGCTCGATGCCACCGCCGCGCGGACGCTCGGCCGGCACTTCGCCACAACCGAGCTTGCCCACATCGGCGACGAGCTGGCGGATGGCCTCTGGCGGCAGGACGCCGACGCGCCGCGGCCGCTTGCCCTGTTCGACGCGCCGCGCACCGACTTCTCTCTGGCCCGGATCCGGCACTACACCGGGACGCCACCGGCCGATGTGCAGAGCTACATCCTCTTCACCAACTACCATCGCTACATCGACCAGTTCCTGATCTTCGCCTGCGAGGCGCTGCGCGCGCCTGGCACGCGCTTCGCCCGGCTTTCCTGCCCGGGCGGCGTGACGCTCGATGGTGCCCACGCCACGCCCGAGGCGGCGCTGGCGGATGGCGCCTGGCGACGGCACCAGATGCCTGCCTGGCACCTCGTGGCCGAGGACGGCCACGGCATCAGCTTCGTGAACATCGGGGTGGGGCCCTCGAACGCCAAGACGATCTGCGACCACCTTGCCGTCATGCGCCCCGAGGCGTGGATCATGATCGGCCACTGCGGAGGCCTCAGGCCGAGCCAGACGATCGGCGACTATGTGCTCGCCCACGCCTATCTCCGCGACGACCATGTGCTCGACGACGTTCTGCCGCCCGAGATCCCCATCCCTCCCATTGCCGAAGTGCAGCAGGCGCTGGCCCGGGCCGCAGAGGAGGTGACCGGCCTCGACTCCGACCGGCTGAAGCCGCGGCTGCGCACCGGCACCGTCGTCACGACCGACGACCGCAACTGGGAGCTGCGCTACGGGCTTTCGGCGCGGCGGTTCAACCAGTCGCGCGCCGTTGCCGTCGACATGGAGTCGGCGACCATCGCAGCCCAGGGCTACCGGTTCCGCGTGCCCTACGGCACGCTGCTCTGCGTCTCGGACAAGCCGCTCCATGGCGAGATCAAGCTGCCCGGCCAGGCCAACCGCTTCTACGACGGCGCGATTTCCGAGCACCTCCAGATCGGGATCACGGCGATCGAGAAGATGCGGGAACAGGGCAGGCGGCTCCATTCCCGCAAGCTCCGCGCCTTCGACGAGCCACCGTTCCGCTGAACACGGCCATGCCGGCGCTCGTCATGGTCTCGGGCGGGCAGACGGGGGTGGACCGTGCCGCGCTCGTCTTCGCAAGGAGGCACGGCATCGCCCTTGCCGGCTGGTGCCCGCGCGGGGGCTGGGCCGAGGACCTCCCCGACCCGCCGGGCATCCGCCGCCACTTTCCCGAGCTGCACGAGACCGAGACCGCCGACCCCGCCGAGCGGACCCGGCGGAACGTGGCGCTCGCCGAGCGGCTGCTCGTGCTCGGCCGCGACGGCGCTAGCTCTCCGGGCACCGCGCTCGCCGTCGCCCACGCGCAGGCGCTGGGCCGGCCGGTGATCGCCGTCCGCCTCGGCTCCCCGGGGGCCGAAGCGGAGGTCGCGGACGCGCTTGCGGCCGGCGGCTCCCTCAACGTCGCCGGGCCGCGCGAGAGCGAGGCGCCCGGCATCTTCGCCGAGGCCCTCGCCCTTCTCGAGGCCGCGAGGCGCCGCAAGGCCCCGGGGGCCTGAGCCTCCTCCACGCGCCACGCGGCGAGGACGCGCGGCACGGCAGCAGCGGCAGGCACGGCGAGGCTGCGCCGCGGCCCCTTCCCGGAAAGCCCTCCGCCCCTCAGCGGCAGCGGCCGATCGAGCCCGGCGCGCAGGTCCGGCCGTTCAGCCAGACCGCACCGGAGAAGTCGGCCCCGTCCCAGTCCACGTTGACGAAGCTCGCGCCCTTGAGGTTCGCGCCGCGGAAGTCGGCTCCCGAGAGATTGGCATTCACGAACGACGCGCCACCCAGCCGGGCCCGGCGGAAGTCGGCCTTCGAGAGGTCGACGTTCACGAACTCGTGGCCCGCAAGATCGAGGCTGGCGAAGCTGTGGCCGGAAAGGTCGGCATTCACGTGGCTCCTGGCCTCGTTCACGGCCGTGCCGCGGGCCACGTTCACGCCGAGACCGCGACCGATGTTCACGGCCTGCGCCGACGCAGCCGTCGCCGCGATGACCGCTGCCAAACCCGCCAGGCTCCTGATGCTGCGCATGTTTCTCGTCTCCTGTTGCTGCTGCCGTCCGGCGCTGACCGAGGGGGCTCGAGGCCGCCCGAAGCACGCGCCGCCTGACCCGACCCGCCTCCGCGAGTCAATCGCTTATCTGCATATGATATGTTACGAATGTTCAATCGCGCGCCGTGGCACTCGGGAGATCTGACGAGCCCGAGCGCAAGGCGGGGCGGGAGAGCCGGAGCATGACTCCGGGCCCGAGGAGCTGCCGCGCGGCCGCCTCAGCGGGCAGACAGGTGCGACGCGATCGCGTCCGAGGCGGGGAGCGAGGTGGGGTGAAGGTTGCGGTTGCCCGCCAGGGGTTGCGAGGCGAAGCGGGGGATGACCAGCTCGGCCTTCGGGTCGATGAGGATCGTGTCGACATTCCGTCGCGCGCCGGGCACGGCGCCACGGGTCTCGTCATCGTCGAGCGCGGTCCGCATGTCGGCGCGACGGGCGCGCCGCGGGCGGGGCGACGCTCGCGAGCGCCGATGCAAGCCCGAACCCGTTCAAGAGGCCTCCCCTTCCGTTTCCCACGAGGCTAGGCGCGGCGCTGGGCGAACCGCTAGCAGGAGGCGGGGATGCGGCACATGATGGCGGCGGCGGCACTCGTGCTGGCCGCACCGGCGGCAGCGAATACGCCGGAGGAGCGGCTGGCGGCGGCCGGGCACGTGCTGCCCGCGCCAGTGCGCCCCGTGGCGGTTTATGCGACCCGGGTGCAGGCAGGCGACCTGCTGTTCCTCTCCGGCCATGGCGAGTGCGACGCGAAGCGGCAGGCGCGCGGCAAGCTGGGACGGGACTTGACGGTCGAGGAGGGCCGGGCCTCGGCCGAGCGGGTGGCACTCTGCATGCTTGCCACCATCAGGGATGCCGTCGGCGGGCTCGACCGGGTGGAACGGGTGGTCAGGATCCTCGGCTTCGTGAATGCGAGCCAGGATTTCACCCAGCATCCGCAGGTGATGAACGGATTCTCGGAGCTGTTCGTGACGGCCTTCGGCGAGGCCGGCAAGGGCGCGCGATCGGCAGTCGGCGCGCCGAGCCTGCCGGGGAACATCGCCGTCGAGGTGGAGGCGGTGGTGCAGCTGAAGCCGCCCCCCGGCCCGGAGGCCAGGGGGCGGGACAGCCAGATCAGGCGCTGACGCGGGCAGGAGCCGCGGTGCGGCGGCGGGCAGCGGCGCCGATCATGCCGAATCCGGCAATCAGCATCGCCCAGGTGCCCGGCTCGGGGATGACGCCGGCATTGTCGCGCAGGACCACCTGGCCGCGGATGAAGGCCTCGTTGGAGGCGTTCTCGACGGTCCAGAACTGGCTGGCCGGGCTGCCGCCGATGAGGAAGCCGCGGACATCGAGCGCATAGTCCACCGTGCCGATGGTGAAGAAGCCCGAGGCCTGGTTGAAGTTGACCGCGACGCGATCGGCGCAGCCGTTCTGGTTGGGCGGCGTGCCGTTGGGATTGCCGTCGGCGCAGGGGTTGGCGCCGTTCGGAGTCTCGAAATGGTCGAAGGCGTAGATGAAATCGACCGTGCCGAAGGGCAGGCCGTTGACGAGCACGTCGGTGGTGAACCTGAGCTTGACCGCCGAGATGGCCGTGCCGGCGCTGATCGGGAAGTTGAGGTGCGTGAACCGGCCGATGCTGGTGACGGCGCTGGTGTCGGTCAGGGGATCGACGACAAGCGTCGGGATGCCGATCGCCTCGAAGCGATAGCCCGACTGGGATCCGCCCGTCCCCCAGCGGACTTCGGCGGTTCCGGTGCCATTTCCGGTGAAGTTGACGGCGGCACCGCCGACGGTGTCGAACCAGGTGGCCCGGATGTTGGTGAAGTCGATGGTGGTCGAGGCCATGGCCGGAAGCGCGGCAAAGCCGAGCGCGGCCGCGGCAAGCGCGGTTGCAAGACGCATTGTGGTGGTCCTTCCCTTGCGGGCCGCGCCGTTCGCAGCCCCCTGGGAACCGGAGTGGATCAAGTGGCAGCAGATATGAAGGTAATTTCGTTGTTAACCGCCGCTGATCTCGGTTACTCGAACGCCAGCGCAGCGAGGGCCTCCTCGAGGGCGTTGAAGCGCGAGCGCTGGCCCGGCGGGGGCTTCTCCGCGCTGCCGGTCAAGGCCCAGGCGTGGACCGTGCCAGAGGCTGGGTCGATCACGAGGGCGGAGAAGAGGCCATAGGCTTCGCCGAGGTGGCCGCAGCCGGCCATCGGGCGGGGGCTGAGCGGCTGGTCTGCCCCTGCCTCGCCGGTGCCGGAGAAGCAGTGGAGCCCGCCTTCCGACCAGAAGCGCATCAGCTTCGGGTCGGTCTCGTCGCCGGTACCGCTTCGGGCCACGGCCCGCGCGCGGAACAGGGCGGCGTGGGTTTCGGCCTTCAGGAAGCCGCCGCGGTTGGCGAGCAGCGCCTGGCCGAGTCGGGCGAGTTCGGTGACGGAGATGCGCAGGCCCCCCTGCGGCGCGAACAGGCCGCCGTTGGTGCCGGGACGGTAGGTGTCGAGCGCGCACGGGGCACCGGGCGCCAGGCGTACCGGGCAGCCGCCGGCAGGGCGCTCGGAATCCACCTGCGGAACCCAGGGGCCATCGGGCTGCCAGGTGGCGCCGAAGTCGGCGGACTTGCGGTAGAGCACTGCGCCGGACGCGGCGAAGCCTTCGGGGCAGGCCGACCAGTTGAAGCAGCCCTGGACGCCGAGCGGGCCGAGGACGAGCGCCTGCGCCGCCTGGTCGAAGCGCAGCCCGGTCTGCATCTCGACGATGGTCGCGAGCATGACCGAGTTGAGGTTGGCATAGTCGAAGGCGGTGCCCGGCGCCGCCGCGCTCCACGCCTTCGGCCCCAGCAGGTCCTCGAGGCGGGTGCCGAGCGTTGCCGCATAGCCGCCCGCATCGGAGAGGCTGCTCTCGTGGCGCAGCAGCATGCGGATGGTGACGGGCACCTGCGGGTGGGCGGGGTTGCGAAGCGGGCGGCCGAGCGCGCGGCTGGCATCGGCATCGAGGTCGATCTGGCCGCGATCGGCGAGCCGCAGGATGGCGAGCGCGACGACGACCTTGGAGACGGAGGCGACGCGCATCGGGGTTTCGGGCAAGAGCGGGCGCAGGATGGTGCCGTCGGGTGCAAGCTCGGCTCCGCCCTCGGCGCGGGCGACCAGCCGGCCATTGGCAGTAACGGTGGCGAGCGCGAAGCCTGCGACCGGCACGCCGGCGAGCCGCGGCAGCGCCGCATCCGAAGCGCGGCCGGCCGACGCCCCGACCGCCAACGCAAGGCAGACCAACCCGCAGACGATGCGACGCACGGGCGCGGGCCTAGGCCGCGCGGGCCTCCGCGAGCGCGGAGTCCGCCACATGGTCGGCGAGCACCTCCAGGACCTCGCCCCGCGTCAGGCCGAAGTCCTCGAGCGTGTAGCGGTGGTGTGCGAAGGGGTGCTCGCGTGCCGCGCGGGCGACATAGGCCCGCATGGCGGCGCGGGCCTGCGGGCTGAGCTCGAGGCCGAAGTGCGCATAGATGCGCTGCACCGCCTGCGGCCAGCCGGCATTCACTTCCTCGAAGCCGACGTCGATCTGCCGGTCGGGCGCGATCCGGGGGCGGATGGCTGCCGTGCGGTCCATGCGGTGGCGGGTCTTCCACAGCCATTCGCGGCCGACCCAGTGCGGGTCGACCTCGTCGGACTGGACCACCATCTGGTTCCAGGCGAGGCTGGCCGAGGAGGCCACGACCGAGACCGGGTCGCGGTGGGTGAAGACGAACCGGGCGTCCGGAAACTCGGCCAGGAGCAGGTCGAGATCGGCCATGTACTGCGGCGTCTTGAGGACCAGGGGCCGGCGGTCGCCGGTGAACCACTGGCGCAGCTTCATGAGGCGCTTCATGCGGGCATAGGCTGGGGCCATGTCCGCCGTCTCGCAGTGGCGGGCGAAGGAGGGGATCCGCCGCTGCGCCTCGATGAGGGCGCCGTGGAGGGAGTGCTCAAGGAGGCCGAGCTCCTCGTCCACCTCGAGCGGACCGGTCGGGTGGACCTCGGCAGTCGCCGGGTTGATCCAGGTGATGACGCGCAAGCCGAAGCGCGTGCGCGAGATTCGCGGATCCTCGCGGCGCGTGAAGCTGTTCGGCCAGGGCACCGGGCAGGTCGATTCGTAAAGTCGGAAGGCGGAGAAGGCGGGGTCAGCGGCGATCAGGCGCTGGAGGCGGGTGGTGCCAGAGCGCATCGGGCCGACGATGACGAGTGGAGGAGCGATCTCCTCGGCGTCGATCTCAGGGTGGCGGCGGAAGAGCTCCTCGGCCCACAGCCGTTCCTTGACGATCTTGAGCAGCGAGCCGTGGGCGATGACCCGGCCCAGCGTGTTCAATCGGGCCTCCTCCCGAAGCGCGGGAAGGAGAACCGCGAGCTGCGAGTCGAGGAAGCGCGTGTCGCCGAGATCGGCCAAGCCGGTCTCGCGCATGGCACGGGTGACGATCCGTTCCCACGAAAGGTCCGCGGGCGGCTGGAGGCCGCGCTCCCACAGGCGCTCGAGCCCGCGCATCAGGCCGTTCAGCGGAAAGGGGCGGAAGCGGGTGGCAGGCGGCAGGCTGGACATGGACCCCGCCGCTGATACAGCCGTGTTCGTGGCATTTGCATGGCGCATCGGGCTGCTTGGCGGGTCGCTTCTTCTTTGCGGCTGCGCTGTGTCGAAGGAGGCACGCATCCGCGCAGTGCTGACCGACGCCGGCGTGCCGAGGCCGATCGCCAACTGCATGGCCAAGCCGATGGCCGATGACCTGACGGTCGAGCAGCTGCGTGCCATGGCCGATGCCGCGTCGATGATGCGGCGCCCGCCGGGTGAGGTGACGCTCGAGCAGGCGCTCAGGGCGCTTCGGACGGTGGGCGACCCGGCGATCGTGGGGACGCTCGCGCTGGCGACCGCCGGCTGCATCGGCAGGAACTGAAAGGGCGCACGGCGGAGCCACCCGGCGGGCCTGCTCCGCCGGCCGGGGGGTTCCCGCGACGCCTGCGTCGCGGGGTGGGGCCGGCCGGCCGCCGGCGTCTCGGCGTCAGGCGGCGCCTGACGCCGTGCGCCTTCAGGCGTAGCGGAAGGCCGCGTCGTCGAGATCGATCGCGGGAAGCTCCCGGAGCTCGCGCGGATAGTCCTGGTTGTGCTGCCACTCCGGCTTGTTGCCGCGCTTGGGCAGACGGTGGAGGTCCCGCTTCAGGTAGTTGGGATTGAAGTTCTCCTCGTCGATGAAGGGGAGGATCGGCATGTTGTGATCCTCCGGCCGGAGCGCCACCTCCACCCGCTTCGCGCCCTTCGCGTCCATGTGATTGAGGAGCCGGCAGACGAAGTCAGCGACGAGATCGACCCTGAGCGTCCAGGAATAGCGGAAGTAGCCGAAGATCCACACCATGTTCGGCACACCGGTGAACATCATGCCGCGATAGGTCACGGTGCTTCCGAAATCGAGCGGCTTGCCGTCGATCTCGAAGGCGATGTCGCCAAGGATGCAGAGATTGAAGCCGGTCGCGGCAATCACGATGTCCGCCTCGACCAGCGTGCCGTCCTTCATGCGGATGCCCGTCTCCTCGAAGCGGGCGATCTCGCCCGTCACCATGCTCGCCTTGCCCGAGGCGATGCCGAGGAACATGTCGCCGTCGGGGATGTAGGCAAGGCGCTGCTGCCAGGGCCGGTAGCGCGGCGTGAAGTGCGGGTCGATGGGATAGTCGGGCCCGAGGAACAGGCGGGCAGCGGCGAGCAGCTCGGCCTTCACCTGCTCCGGCTCCTCCTGGCAGCGCTCGGTGATTTCGTGCTGGTCGTGAAGGATCTTGCGCCGGGTCACCTCGTGCACCGTCATCTCGGGAACGCCCAGCGCGCGCATGGTGTCGGCGGCATCCTGCCGGTTGGGCGCCGGGTAGAAATAGGTGGGCGAGCGCTGGATGACGGTGATGTGCGCGGCCTCGGGCATGTTGGGGACGATGGTGGCGGTGGTGGCACCCGAGCCGATGACGGCCACGCGCTTGCCCGCATAGTCGAGCCCGCCCTCGGGCCAGTCCATCGAGTGGAGGAAGGTGCCGCGGTAGGTCTCGAGCCCCTCCCAGTCGGGCACATAGCCCTTGAGGTGCCGGTAGTAGCCCTGGCACATCCAAAGGAACGTGGCCGAGATGGCGAACGGGCCTTGAGGCCCCTCGCCCCGCAGCGTCCAGCGGTTCGCCGCACTGTCCCAGCTGGCGTGGGTGATGCGGTGGCGGTAGCGGATGTGGGGCGCAAGGTCATTCTCGGAAATCACCTCGCCCAGATATTTCAGGATCTCGTCGCGGGTGGCGATCGGCGGGCCGACCCAGGGCTTGAAGCGGTAGCCGAAGGTGTAGAGATCGCTGTCGGAGCGGATTCCGGGATAGCGGTGGGACCACCAGGTGCCCCCGAAGCTCTCGAACGCCTCGAGGATGACATAGGACTTGCCCGGGCACTGGTCCTGGAGATGCTTGGCGGCGCCAATGCCGGAGATGCCGGCGCCGACGATGAGCACGTCGAAATGCTCGGTGGCCTCCAGCGCCTCGCGGGCCGCGCCCTCGACCGTCATCACGTTCATGGCAAGCCTCCCTCACTGCCCGCTCCACCCTGACATGGGACGAAGCGGGCAGCGGGTCAACTGCCGAACGGCGCAGGCTGGCCTCAGCCGATCCGGAACTCGTCGAACTTCCTGACGGGCGCGGCAAGGTTGCGCGTGTCGTAGACATGGCTCGACACGAGGCCGGTCGCGCTCTCGAAGATGGTGAAGGCGGTCAGCAGGTTGGAGGCGATGAACGGCACGGCCTGGGAAGCGGGTCCGGCCTCCCGCATGGGATTGAAGATGCTGGGCTGGGCCATCGGCCGGCCGTGGGGGTCCCCGGTGACCGGGTCATCGGCCGGGTTCCAGGTCAGCGTGGTGCGCGGCGGGCTGGCAGCGACCGTCGCGCTGCGCCAGGCGGCATTGCCCGGCTGGGTCGGCCGCGGCCCCTGCGACGGGCTCACCCCCGGCTGGGCTGTCTCGAAGAACATCGCGCCGAAGCTGTTCCCGACGTTCGCCGTCTCGAGATAGTGGAGGTTGCCCACCCGGCTGCGGTTCCACAGGTGCGAGTGGCCGCAGTGGACGAGATGGACGTTGGCGGCGAGCAGCAGCGGCTCGATGTCGTTGCGCCAGATGTCGTCGGCGAGCGGATATTCATAGCGCACGTAGCGCAGCTCGCCGGCGCGCAGCCGCTCCTCCACCTCGGGCCAGCGCTGCGGCCATTCCGAGGCCGGGACGGGGCCGATGAGGCCGCCGCCGACGAGCTCGACGGTGACTCGCTGCATCGCCTGGACCGGCACGGCATTGTCGCCAAGGCCGAAGGGCGTCTGGTGGGTGAGGACGATGCGGTAGCGGGCGGTGCGGCACGCCTCGGAGGCGAGCACGCCCTGCAGCCACTCGAACTGGCGCGAACCGCGGCCGAAGGGGCGGAAGGTGAAGTCGCCGAAGCCCCAGTCGGAGGGATTGTCGAACACGCGCTGGGTCGTGTTGTTGAAGTTCTCGGTGAACTTGCCGCGCTGGTTGGCGTTCCATGTCCGCCAGATGCGGTTGGCATCGAGCGAGATGAGGAAGACGTCGCCGTAGCGCTGGGCCCAGTAGGCCTTGCCCTCGGGGCCCTCGGGCAGCGACCACATCTCCTGATAGGTGATGAACTCGAAGCTGTTGTCGGTGATCCAGCGCTCGCGGAAGGCCGGGTCTCCGGAGGGGTTGATGGTGGCCTTCAGCCGCTCGTAGCGCAGCTCGGCGTACCAGCGCGGCTGCGGGTCATTGTCCATGTTGTTGATGGTGACCGGCAGCGTGTTGGCCGGGTCGTTGGTCTCTCGGTCGAGCCGCCAGCGCCCCGGATACTCATGGTTGCCGAGGCAGCCGTAGAGCGCGGCATTCTGGAGGATGGTGCCGCCACGGAAGGGGGAGCCTGGGTTCCAGCGCTGCATCGTGCCCTGGAGCGACTGGAAGAAGGAGGGGTTGGCAATCGACACCCGGTCGAACCATTCCGACGCACGATTGGGCTGGCTCACGAAATCGCCCGGGAAGAGGACCGCATCGACCGCCCCCACCGTCTCCTCGACCTTCTGGTAATTGGCCGCGGTCATGCGGTTGTTCTGCTGGTCGGAGGTGAGCAGGATCTTGAGCGCCTGGCCGGTGCGCGGCAGGGGCTGGAGGGTCGCATTGAAGGTGGAGCGGAACGCCCGGCCGCCGAACTCGCTGACCGCGACATAGGGCACGCGCTGGCCCGGGGTGAGCCCAGTGACGCGGGCCTCGTGCCGGAACACCCGCCGCCGCTGCGGCTCGGCAAGCTCCGAGGTGATCTGCTGGAAGACCTGGCTGTCGCGGTCCTCGAGCAGGCGGGTCATCGGCGTGGTGGTGACCGGGAAGGCCCGCTCGTTGCGCTCGCCGACGAACACCTGGTGGTTGCCGTTCTCCACCATCGAGAACCAGACCACGCGAACACTGTCGGGGCCCGGGTTCTGCAGCATCGGCTCGGAGAGGATTTCCCGGCTCTGCGCAAAGGTCGCGGCCGGAAGCGGGCGCGGCGCGGGCGCCGGTTCCGGCAGCGCCCCTGGCCTTGCCGCCGGCTCGTTCCGGCAGGCACCGGGAAGGCCGCTGCCGGCAGCAAGTGCACCAAACTTCAGGAAATCACGGCGCGCCCTGTTGGCAGCGTCATCCGTATCGGGGGATTGCGGACCGAAGCTCAGGTCTTCCACGGCATGTCTTCTTCCTGCCAGCTGGCGACGCGCGCCGGCGCTCAGCGGCGCGCGCCTCTGGCCGGAAGGCGAAACGAGGGTGACAGAGTCATTTCAGGTCGGTGACAATTTCCAAGTCGTCCGGCCATGTCGGCCATGACGCCCGGTGCGACAACGCACCGCGCGCCCGCGCAACGGGGCCGGGGGGTCACCGTTCGGACCCGGCTCCGGCCGACTTGGGAGCGCTACGGGGTCTGGGGCCGAGCCTGCGGCAAACCGGGCAGAGACGTCGCGCCTTGCGCCCGCCGTCTCAGGCCAGAGCTTTCACGATCTCGTCAGTCATCTTCTTGGCGTCGCCGAGCAGCATCATCGTGTTCTCGCGGTAGAACACGTCGTTGTCGATGCCTGCATAGCCGGCGCCGCCCATCGAGCGCTTGACGAACAGAACGGTCTTGGCCTTGTCCACGTCGAGGATGGGCATGCCGTAGATGGGCGAGCCGGGCTCGCGCGCGGCCGGGTTGGTCACGTCGTTGGCGCCGATCACGAAGGCGACATCGGCCTGGGCGAACTCGCCGTTGATGTCCTCGAGCTCGAACACCTCGTCGTAAGGCACGTTCGCTTCGGCCAGAAGGACGTTCATGTGGCCGGGCATGCGGCCCGCCACGGGGTGGATGGCGTATTTCACCTCCACCCCTTCCTTCTTGAGCAGGTCGGCCATCTCGCGCAGCGCATGCTGGGCCTGCGAGACGGCCATGCCGTAGCCGGGGACGATGATGACCTTCTGGGCGTTCTTCATGATGAAGGCGGCATCGTCGGCCGAGCCGCGCTTCCACGGCCGGTCGGTCTTGGCGGCGCCCGCCACCACTGTATCCCCGCCGAAGCCGCCGGCGATGACCGAGAGGAACTTCCGGTTCATCGCCTTGCACATGATGTAGCTGAGAATTGCCCCCGAGGAGCCGACGAGCGCGCCGGTGATGATCATCGCCGTGTTCTGGAGCGTGAAGCCCATCGCTGCGGCAGCCCAGCCCGAATAGCTGTTCAACATGGAGACGACGACCGGCATGTCGGCCCCGCCGATCGGGATGATGAGGAGGAAGCCCACGACGAAGGCAAGGAGGGTGATGGTCCAGAAGATCCAGGGCGACTGGTCGGTCATGAAGAAGCCGACGAGGCCGAGGATGACGGCGAGCGTGCCGAGGTTGATGACGTGGCGCGCCGGCAGAAGGATGGGCGCGCCCGACATGTTGCCGTTGAGCTTGAGGAAGGCGATGACGGAGCCGGAGAAGGTGATGGCGCCGATGGCGGCACCGAGGCCCATCTCGAGGCGGGAGACCGGGAAGATCTGGCCGGCGTCGTTCAGGAGGCCGAAGGCGGACGGGTTCAGGAAGGCGGCCGCCGCGACGAGAACGGCGGCAAGGCCGACGAGCGAGTGGAAGGCGGCGACAAGCTGGGGCATCGCCGTCATGGCGATGCGCCGGGCGACCAGCCAGCCGATGGCGCCGCCGATCGCGACCGCGCCGACGATCTCGGGCAGCGAGGCGACCTCGTGGGTAAGCAGCGTCGCGGTGACGGCAATCGCCATGCCGACCATGCCGAAGCGGTTGCCGGCGCGGCTGGTCTCGGGGCTGGAGAGGCCGCGGAGTGCCAGAATGAAGAAGACGCCCGCGACGAGATAGGCGAACAGCGCCCAGGCGGGGATGGCGGCTTCGTGCATGGGTCAGAGCCTCGCGGCGAGCAGGAGGGTCACTTGGTCTTCTTCTTGTACATGGCGAGCATCCGCTCGGTGACGGCAAAGCCGCCGAAGATGTTGACGCTGGCCAGCACCACGGCGGCAAGGCCGAGCCACTTCGCGACCGCCGAGCCGGCCGAGGCGGCAGCGATGAGCGCGCCGACCACGATGACGGACGAGATGGCGTTGGTAACCGACATGAGCGGCGTGTGAAGCGCCGGTGTCACCGACCAGACGACATAGTAGCCGACGAAGCAGGCCAGCACGAAGATCGAGAGGATGGAAAGGAAGTCCATGGGCGTTCTCCGTCAGCCTTGGAGTGCCGGGTGGATGATGGCGCCGCCCTTCACGACGAGCGCGCCCTTCACGATCTCGTCGTCCTCGGGAAGTTTCAGCGTCTTCGTCTCCCTGTCCCAGAAGGTCTGGACGAAGTTCAGGAGGTTGCGCGCGAAGAGCGAGCTGGCCGTCGAGGCCATGCGGCTCGGATAGTTGGAAAAGCCGAGGATGGTGACGCCGTTCGGGGTGACCACCCGCTCGTCGGCCTTCGAGCCCTCGACATTGCCCCCCTGCACCACCGACATGTCGACGATGACCGAGCCGGGCCGCATGGTCGCGATCTGCTCTGCGGTGACGAGGCGCGGCGCCGGCCGCCCGGGGATGAGCGCGGTCGTGATGACGACGTCCTGCTTGGCGATGGTCTCGCTGATGAGGGCGGCCTGCTTGGCCTTGTAGGCGTCGCTCATTTCCTTCGCATAGCCGCCGGCCGTCTCGGCCGCCTTCGTCTCCTCGTCCTCGACGAAGATCGGCTTGCCGCCGAGCGAAAGGATCTGCTCCTTGGTGGCGAGGCGCACGTCGGTTGCCGAGACGATGGCGCCCAGGCGCTTGGCGGTGGCGATCGCCTGCAGGCCGGCCACACCCACCCCCATCACGAAGACGCGCGCGGCCGGCACCGTGCCGGCCGCCGTCATCATCATCGGGAAGGCCCGGCCATAGGCTTCCGCCGCGTCGATGACGGCCTTGTAGCCGGCGAGGTTGGCCTGGGAGGAGAGCATGTCCATGCTCTGTGCCCGGGTGATGCGCGGCACGAACTCGAGCGCGAAGGCATCGACTCCGGCCGCGGCATAGGCCTGGAGGCGGTCCTTGGCCTGGTAGGGGTTGAGGCTGGCAGCGAGAAGCGCACCTTTCGGCAGGCCTTCGGGTTCGGGGCCCTGGATCGCCAGCACGAGACCGGCACCCGCCAGCACTTCGGAGCGGAGCGCCACCTTCGCGCCCGCCGCCTCGAACTCGGCATCGGGAATGTCCGCGCCGACGCCGGCGCCGGCTTCCACCGCCACCTCGGCGCCGAGTGCTGCCAGCTTCTTCACCGTCTCGGGCGTGGCGGCCACGCGCCGCTCGCCGGCGGCCGTCTCCTTCAGAACAGCGATCTTCATGCGCCCCCTAGGTGAGAAAGATGGCCATGCCGATGAGCACGATGGCGATGAGGATGGTTGCCCACTTGGTCAAGCCAAGGAAACGTTCCCATGTGGCAAGCGCCTGTTTTGGGAGCTTGTCGAGTTCCGCCATCGGTCGATCCGGTTGCAAGAATTGGTCCGGCCGGCCCCTTGCACCAGCCGGGGCCGGTCAGGCAATGCCACTCTTGGGAGGGAGGGCGAAACCCGCCGCGGCAAGCGCCGCCTGCTGGCGGGCCTCGAGTGCCTCCACCGTGAAGCCTTCGATGAGCCCCTGGAACATCCGCGCCCAGTTGAGCCGCGCGCCGAGCTGGATGAAGACGCCGCCAAGGCCGATGGCGGCGCGGTCCATGAAGACGAACTCGGCCGGGATCCTGACCGTGCCGGTCTTCCGAAGCTCGGCATGGACCTTCTGCGCCGTCGCCCGGCCATATTCGCCGGGCTTCGCATTCTCGTCGATCAGGCGGACCCGGTCGTCGAGGAGGGGCCCGTAGAGGAACTTCGCCCAGACGAGGAGGATGCGCATCAGCTCCTTCGTGAGCCCGCGGAAGCCCCAGAGGCCGAAGGCGTGGAAGGCGCGGTCCTCGTCGTTCGTCTCGATCGCGCGGTAGAGCTCGTTCACGCCCTCGAGGAAGCTGGGCGGAAAGATGCGGACGCAGCCGAAGTCGAGGAGGTTGATGACGGCACGCTCCGCGCTCGCGTCGGCCACCGTGTAGTTGCCCAAGTGCGGGTCGCCGTGGATGACGCCCACCTGGTAGAAGGGCTTGTACCAGGCCTTGAAGAGGGCTTCGGCAAGGCGGTTCCTCACCGCCTCGGGCGCGTCGCGGAAGCCGAGAAGCTTCCGGCCCTCGAGCCATTCCATGACGAGCAGGCGGGGGGTGGAAAGCGGCTCGAACACGGCCGGGACACGCACCTCGGCAACGCCCTCGAGCATCCCGCGGTAGAGGCGGATGTGCTTCGCCTCTCGCGCATAGTCGAGCTCCTCGCGCAGGCGCGCGGCGAGCTCGTCGCGGATCTCGGCGGTGTCGATCGAGCTGTCGATCCGGCGGAACAGTGCGAGCAGGAGGTCGAGCTGACCGAGATCGGCTTCGACCGCGCTGCCCATGTCGGGGTACTGGAGCTTGACTGCCACCGTCTCGCCGGACGTGAGCCGGGCCTTGTGGACCTGGCCGAGCGAGGCAGCGGCAGCGGCCTCGAGCGGGAAGTCGGCGAAGTGGCGCTGCCAGTCGGGGCCGAGCTCGCCGGCCATGCGGCGGCGAACGAAGCCGGGGCCCATGGGCGGCGCATCGGCCTGGAGCTTGGCAAGTTCCGTCGCGTATTCAGGCGGAACCGCGTCCGGGATGTTGCCGAGGACCTGGGCGATCTTCATCACCGGGCCCTTGAGCTCGCCGAGCACACGGCGGAGCTCGCGGGCATTCCTGGCATCGGCAAAGTCGCGGCCGCCGGCGCGGGCGACGGCTGCGCCGGCGGCAAAGCCGCCGAGGTTGGCGCCGACGCGCGCAAAGCGGGCGAGCCGGCCGGTCAGGGTCGCTTCCGTCATGCCCTGCGACATAGGGCCGGGTGCGGCGGAACGCGAGTGCGACCGATTGGGCGGGCGTCAGGGCAGGCGGGTGAGCCAGAGGGTGTCGCGGCGCTCGGCAGTGCCGGAAGGGGCCGGGGCACGGATGGCGCGCACCTTCAGCGGTCGCGCCTCGCCTGGGCCCGCTTGCCCTGGGCGCTGGTCGAGCCGACGCGCCGGCCGCTCACATGGCCGCGGGGCGGAGCGCCGGCGCGGGCGGGCTTGCCCAGGCGGGCGGTGGGGAGGTTGGCGGGGCGGCGGGCGGCGGCGCTGCGCCGGCCGGCGAGAACCGCCTTCTGCGCTTCGAGCGAGGCAGCCCAGGCGGCGTCGGCGGCGCGGCGCTCGACCTCGCGGTTCACGCGCCTGAGCGCCTGGGCGAAGATCTGCTTCCGGAAGCGGGGGCGTTCGACCGTGCCGGGGAAGCTCCCGCCCCGCGGCTCGGCAGTGCCGCGGGCGACGCGGCCCTTGTGGGCCGTGAAGTCGCGTTCCTTCGCGTGCATCTCGCGCAGGCGGGTTCGGGCAGCGGAAAGGTCTCCGTCGGACAGCTGGCCGAGCTCGGGGTGGTGGGTGGTCGCAATGAAGCTCCACTCCTCGAAGGAAAGCGCGGCCTTCTCCTGCTTGCGGCAGATCGACATGGGAGGGTCCTTCCGGGGCTGGCGGGGCAGCGTGGCGACGATCAGCCGGGATTGCAAGCCGCCCAGACCCGGAGCGCCTGGACGGTCTCTGCGACATCGTGGACGCGCACGTAGGCGCAGCCCATGCGGGCCGCGTGGAGGGCAAGCGCCAGGCTCCCGGGCAGGCGGGAATGGACGTCGGCCCCCGTCAGCCGGCCGATGAGCGCCTTGCGGCTGGCGCCCAGCAGGAGGGGCGACCCAAGCGCAGGGAGGTTGCGCAGAAGCGCGAGGTTGTGCTCGAGCGTCTTGCCGAAGCCGATGCCGGGGTCGCGCACCAGCCGATCCTCCGGAATGCCGGCGGCGACGCAGGCGGCGACGCGGCCGTCGAGGAAGGCACGGACCTCGGCGACGACATCCGCATAGTCTGGCGCCTGCTGCATCGTCTCGGGCGTGCCCTGCATGTGCATGAGGACGATCGTGGCGGACGAGGCGGCGGCGACCGCGAGGCTGTCCGGATCGTGGGTGAGCGCCGAGACGTCGTTGACCATGGTGGCGCCGGCGGCCAGCGCCTCTGCCATCACCCGGGCCTTCCGCGTGTCGATCGAGACGGGAACGCCGCGGCAGACGAGGCCCTCGACCACGGGCATGACGCGGCGAAGCTCCTCGCCGAGCGGGACGGGAGCGGCACCAGGGCGCGTCGACTCCCCGCCGACATCGACGATGGCAGCCCCCGCCTCGGCCATGCGGAGCCCTGCCTCCACGGCTTCTGCGGCGGTGGCGTGGCGGCCGCCGTCGGAGAAGCTGTCCGGGGTCACGTTCAGGATCCCCATGATCTTCGGCAGCATGGCCGTTCGCTGCCAGCCGCCGCCGACCCCGTCAAATCCGCGCCCGCCCCGCCGTTAACGCACCCATGAAGCTCTACCACCACTTCATGATCGGCGACCGGCTCAAGCTCGGGCCCATTCTCGTCAACGGCGCGGATGCCAAGACCTTCGCCCAGAAGCACGATCCGCTCGCGCTGGTGCCTGGCGCGGCGGGCCCGCAGTCGACCATGAAGTTCGGCCGGATCGCAAGCCCGATGTACGTGCTTGCCCTGTCGCTCCAGCCGCTCCATGCGGACATGCTCTCGGCCCAGGCGGCCCTCGGCGGCCCGCCCATGTGGGACGAGGTGCGCTTCCCGAGCCCCGTCTATCCCATGGACCGGCTGTTCCTCGAGGCCGAGGTGGTGGACAAGAAGCTGGGCACCAACGGCGGCAGCGTCACCCAGGCGCTCGAGGTGCGCAACCAGAACGGCCTCGTGGTTCTCTCCGCACGGGTCACCTGGCCGGTCGTGGCGGCGCCGCGAATCTCGGTGGTGAAGCGCGAGGTCTCGCCGGCCTGAGGGGAGGAGGTCGGAGGAGGGGGAAGGCACGAGGAGGGGAAGAGGCAGGAGAAGGCGAGGAGGCAGGAGGGCAGCGTGCGCAGCTTCGACGACTTCGCGGTCGGCGACATGGTGCGGATGGGCCCCTCGACGGTCGGCCACCTCGAGGCCCAGGATTTCGCCCGTCGCTACGACCCGCAGCCCTATCTCCTCTCCGAGGAGGGCGCGCGCGACCACCCCATCTTCGCGCGCATGGCCGTCTCAGGCTGGCTCGTCTCGGCCATCGTCAATCGCCTCATCGTCGACGACCTGCGGGCGAACCCGGCCGCCGTCCTCGCCATGCCGGGCGTCGAACGGCTGCGCTGGGTGCGCCCGGTCTATCCCGGCGACCATCTCATGGTCGAGGCCGAGGTGGTGAGCATGCGGCGGCTCGCCAGCTGGCCCGGGATCGGCCTCGTCCGCCAGAAACTCCGCGCGCGCAACGGGGATGGGAAGCTGGTGCTTACCGCTGTCCTCGCCCTGCTCGTCTCAGCGCCCGAGCGCACCACCGTCCTCCACCGGATGATCGACGACTGATCCGCAGCGGAGCGGGAGCCGAGCGCGGCGGGACGAGGGCGCGACGCGAGAGGGGCACCGCGGGACGGCGACGCGGCAGAGCAGGAGCGAGAGGGAACGCGGCTCAGTAGCGGACGAGCGCGTCGTGCGGCACGCCGAGCCGGGCCGCACCGCCAAGATCGGCAAGCTCGATCACGAAGATGGCCCGCGTCACCGTCGCGCCGGCCGCGACCAGCAGGCGGATGGCAGCCTCCGCCGTGCCGCCGGTTGCGAGCACATCATCGACGAGAAGCACCCGCGCGCCTTTCGGCAGGTCATGCCGGTGCACTTCGAGCCGGTCCCGCCCATATTCGAGGCCATAGTCGAAACCGATCGTCTCGCCCGGCAGCTTGCCGGGCTTCCGGAGGAGGATGAGCCCCTTTCCCAGCTTTTGGGCAAGCGCGGCGCCGAACACGAAACCCCGCGCCTCGATCCCGGCAATGAGGTGGAAGTCCCCGGCGATTCGGGCGAGCGCGTCCACGGTCGCCGCGAACGCCTGGCCGTCGGCAAGGAGCGGGGTCAGGTCGCGGAACAGGATGCCGGGCTTCGGGAAATCCGGGATGGCGCGGATCCGGCTTTCGATGAGCGCAGTCACGCCAGCACCCGCCCGGCGATCGGCAGAAGCCGCTGGCGCGTGGCCTCGGGCCAGCATGCCCGCGCCGTGATGATGGCGCCGTCGAGCGCGCGTTCCCACCCTTGCGCCGAGGGGACGGGGAGCGGGTTCGCTGCCAGCGCGGCCGCCGTCGCCCGGACCAGCTCCTGCGCCTTCGCCCGGTTCGCGGCCATGACCTCGACGACGGCCGACGTCGTGACGTGGCTTTCGGCCCAGGCGTCGAAATCGGTGACCATGGCGACGAGGGCGTAGGCGAGTTCGGCCTCGCGCGCCAGATGCGCCTCGGGCAGCGCGGTCATGCCCACCACGTCCCAGCCGGCGGCGCGGCGGGCAAGGCTCTCGGCGCGGGTGGCGAAGCGGGGCCCCTCGATGCAGCCGTAGGTGCCGCCCCGCGTGGCGGGAACCCCGGCGGCCCGCGCCGCGGCCTCGACCCGGTCGAGGAGATCGTGCGCGACCGGCTCGGCGAGGCTCACGTGCGCCACGATCCCGTCGCCAAAGAAGCTCGACGGGCGGCCGCGGGTCTCGTCGACGAACTGGTCAGGCAGGACGAAGTGGCCCGGAGGCAGTTCCTCGCGGAAGGAGCCGACCGCGCCGACGGCAAGCACGGCCGTGCAGCCGAGCATCTTCAAGGCCGCGACGTTGGCCCGGAACGGCAGCTCGGACGGGGCCAGGCGATGCCCCCGACCGTGGCGGGGGAGGAAGGCCACAGGAAGACCTTCGAGCTCGCCATCGAGGACCGCGTCCGACGGCAGCCCCCAGGGAGTCTCCACCTCCCGCCAGCGGCCCTCGAGGCCGGGCATGGCGTAGAGGCCGGAGCCGCCGACAATACCGAGCTTCACCTGGCCCCGATGGCTCGCCGACCCAGGATCACGGTGCGCCTGCTCCCCGCTCCTCGCCGGCAGCCCCGCCCGCGCTCAGTGCTGCACGCCCGCCCAGACCCGGCGGTAGCTCAGCCACGCCAGCACCGTCAGGATGGCGAGGAAGATGAGCGTCGCGATACCCGCCTGGCGGCGGCGTTCGAGCTCGGGCTCGGCGGCCCAGCGGAGGAACGCGGTCACATCCTTCGCCATCTGGTCGACGGTCGCCTTCGTGCCATCGGCATACTCGATCTGGTCGACCATGAGCGGCTGCGCCATGGCGATGTTCACCGAGTGGAAATAGGGGTTGTAGTTGAGCCCGTCGGGAACCTCGAAGCCCGCAGGCGGCTCCTCCCCGTAGCCGGTGAGCAGCGAGTACACATAGGCCTCGCCGTTCTTCCGCGCCTTGATGATGAGCGAGAGGTCGGGCGGATAGGCATTGTTGTTCGCGGCCCGCGCGGCGGTCTCGTTGGGGAACGGCCGCGGCCACTTGTCGGAGGGAATGGCGGGACGGGTGATCGCCTCTCCCGTGTTCGGGTCGATTGCCGGGACCTCGTATTCGGCCGCGATCGCCTTCACTTCCGCCTCGGAGAAGCCGATGTCCTCAAGGTTCCGGAAATGGATGTGGTAGAGCCCGTGGCAGGCGGAGCACACCTGCTTGTACACGGCGAAGCCGCGCTGCAGCTGTGCGCGATCGAAGGTGCCGAAAGGCCCGGAGTGGGCAAAACTCACCTCGCGCGGCTCTTTGTGGAGGAGCTTCACCGGGTCGGGCGCGGCCGCCTCGCGCGGGACAAGCGCTGCCCAGGCCAGCACGAACACGAAGATGGCACCGATCGCC
This sequence comes from Thermaurantiacus tibetensis, assembly GCF_015354055.1. Taxonomy (GTDB): domain Bacteria; phylum Pseudomonadota; class Alphaproteobacteria; order Sphingomonadales; family Sphingomonadaceae; genus Thermaurantiacus; species Thermaurantiacus tibetensis. Next base: position 125,445 of record NZ_JACHTM010000001.1, on the reverse strand, counting down.
ATGCCAATCAGACGAACCATGAGAGCCCCCTATTCCGCCGGCTGGGCCACGGCGCTGCCCGGCGCAGGCGTCGCCTGCGGCGCGAGCTTCTGCGCCTTCGCAAGCACCGCCTCCGCAATGCTGTTCGGCAGTGGCAGCGGCTTCTCGATGGCCGAGACGATGGGCAGGATGATGAGGAAGTGCGCGAAGTAATACATCGTCGCGATCTGGCCGATCCGGACATAGGGCTCTTCCGCCGGCATCGCGCCGACATAGCCGAGGACAAGCACGTCGACGACGAGGATCCAGAAGAAGGTCCGGTAGAGCGGCCGGTAGGCGTTCGACCGCACCTTGCTCGTGTCGAGCCAGGGGAGGAAGAGCAGCAGCAGGATCGACGAGAACATGGCGATCACGCCCCAGAGCTTCGCCTCGATGAAGAGGAGGTCGACGGTGAAGGCGCGGAGGATCGCGTAGAAAGGCAGGAGGTACCACTCGGGCACGATGTGCGCCGGCGTGGAGAGCGGGTTCGCGGGGATGTAGTTGTCGGGGTGCCCAAGGGCGTTGGGCAGGAAGAAGGTGACGGTCGCGAAGGCGAGGAGATAGATGCACAGGCTCACGAAGTCCTTCGCGGTGAAATAGGGGTGGAAGGGAAGCGTGTCCTGAGGCCCCTTCACGTCCACGCCGGTCGGGTTGGTCGAGCCCGGAATGTGCAGCGCCCAGATCTTGAGGATCACGACGCCGAGGATGACGAATGGCAGAATGTAGTGGAGCGAGAAGAAGCGGGTGATCGTCGCGTTGTCCGGCGCGAAGCCGCCCACGAGCCACTGGCGAATCGGCTCGCCGACGAGCGGGATGGCCGAGAAGAGGGAGGTGATGACCTGCGCGCCCCAGAAGCTCATCTGGCCCCAGGGAAGCACGTAGCCCATGAACGCGGTCGCCATCATGAGAAGGAGGATGACGACCCCCAGCATCCAGACGACCTCGCGCGGCGCCTTGTAGGAGCCGTAGTAGAGCCCGCGGAAGATGTGAATGTAGACCACGATGAAGAAAAAGCTGGCCCCGTTCATGTGGAGGTAGCGGATGAGCCAGCCCGAGTTCACGTCGCGCATGATGTGCTCGATCGAGTTGAACGCGGTCGACACGTGCGCGGAATAGTGCATGGCGAGCACGATGCCGGTGATGATCTGGATCATCAGCGCCACGCCGGCCAGCACGCCGAAATTGTACCAGATGTTGATGTTGCGCGGGACCGGGTAGCCCGCGCCGACCGCGTTGAACACGAGCCGGGGTAGGGGCAGCCGGCTGTCGATCCACTTCATCAGCGGAGACTTGGGTTCATACTGTTCGGCCCAGGGAAAGCTCATGGTCTCACCCGATCTCGATGACGGTGTCGGACGTGAATTCGTAAGGTGGCACTTCGAGGTTGAGCGGTGCCGGTCCTTTGCGGATGCGGCCGGCGGTGTCGTAGTGCGAGCCGTGGCAGGGGCAGAAGTAGCCGTTGTAGTCCCCCTTGCTCTCTCCCTGGCCGGCCCCGAGCGGCACGCAGCCGAGGTGGGTGCACACCCCGAGCGTCACCAGCCACTCGAGCTTGCCAGGCTTGGTGCGCTCGGCAAGCGTCTCTGGGTCGCGGAGCGTCTTGACATCGACGCTGTTCGCCTCGGCGATCTCGGCGGCGGTGAGGCGCTTCACGAACACCGGCTTCGACTGCCAGATGGTCTTGATCGCCATCCCGGGCTCGACCGCGGAGATGTCGACTTCTGTCGTGGCCATGGCGCGCACGTCGGCCGAGGGATTCATCTGGTTGATGAATGGCACTGCGACGACGCCGGCCCCGACGGCCGCAAAGGCCCCGGTCGCGATGTAAATGAAGTCCCGGCGGCGGACGTCGCCGCCTTCGATCTCGTCGGGCGTGGTGGCCATGCCCACCTCCTCGCGTGGAAAGCGCCGCCCCTTAGCCATCGGGACGGCACCGTTTCAACGGGCAAATGGGCGCAGCCCCTCGCCTTCCAAGCTCGCCAATGTCATGGGGCAGCCATGCACGGGATGAAGGACGAGCCGAGGCGGTCGGCAGCCGGCGCGGCCGCGCCGCACCCCTTCGAGGCGCCGCCGGCAGCTTCCGCGCCCGGACCGATCCGCCGTCTGCTCCTGTTCTGCGGCTCGCGGGCAGGTGCGGACCCGCGGCACGCGGCAACCGCACGCGCGGTCGGCGCACTCCTCGCCCGGCACGGCGTCACCCTCGTCTACGGCGGCGGCGCGCTCGGGCTCATGGGCGAAGCCGCGCGTGCCGCCCGCGCGGCTGGCGGGCGCGTGGAAGGCGTGATCCCGGCCTTCCTCCGCGATCTCGAGGTGGCGCTCGACGGCCTCGACCGCCTCGAAGTGGTAGACAGCCTCCACACGCGCAAGGCGCGCATGTTCGAGAACGCCGATGCAGTGCTGGCGCTTCCCGGCGGCATGGGCACCCTCGACGAGCTGGTCGAGCTCCTCTCCTGGCGCAGCCTCCGGCTCCACGACCGGCCGATCCTGCTTCTCGGCGATGGCGGCTTCTGGGAGCCGTTCCTTGCCCTTCTCGCCCACCTCGAGGCCTGCGGCTTTGCCGGCCCCGCCGTCCGCGCGCATGTCTGCCATTTGCCGTCGGTCGCGGCGCTTGAAGCCCTGCTGCCCCCCGTTTAGGGACCGAAGGTCAGCGGGCAGAGGAGCGACATGGCGAAGATCAGGGTGAAGGGTCCGGTCGTCGAGCTGGACGGCGACGAGATGACCCGGATCATCTGGGCGTGGATCCGCGAACGCCTCATCAAGCCCTACCTCGACATCGACCTCATCTACTTCGACCTCGGGATCGAGGAGCGCGACCGCACCGAGGACAGGGTGACGGTGGAGGCCGCGCACGCGATCGCAAGGCATGGCGTGGGCGTGAAGTGCGCCACCATCACGCCCGACGAGGCCCGCGTCGCCGAGTTCGGCCTCAAGAAGATGTGGAAGTCTCCCAACGGGACGATCCGCAACATCCTGGGCGGCGTGGTGTTCCGCGAGCCCATCGTCATCCGCAACGTCCCCCGCCTGGTGCCGGGCTGGACGAGCCCGATCGTCGTTGGCCGCCACGCCTTCGGGGACCAGTACAAGGCAACCGACTTCCGCGTGCCTGGGGCCGGCCGGCTCACCATCCGCTGGGAGCCGGAAGGCGGCGGGGAGCCGATCGAGCACGAGGTCTTCCACTTCCCCTCGGCGGGCGTCGCCATGGGCATGTACAACCTCGACGATTCCATCCGCGACTTCGCCCGCGCCTGCATGAACTACGGCCTGGCGCGGCAGTGGCCGGTCTATCTCTCGACCAAGAACACCATCCTGAAAGCCTATGACGGCCGCTTCAAGGACCTGTTCCAGGAAGTGTTCGACACCGAGTTCAAGGCTGCCTTCACCAGGGCCGGCATCACCTACGAGCACCGGCTCATCGACGATCTCGTCGCCTCGGCGCTCAAGTGGTCAGGCCAGTTCGTCTGGGCCTGCAAGAACTACGACGGCGACGTGCAATCCGACATGGTTGCGCAGGGCTTCGGCTCACTCGGCCTGATGACGAGCGTCCTGATGACGCCCGACGGAAAGACGGTCGAGGCCGAGGCCGCGCACGGCACGGTGACCCGCCACTACCGCCAGCACCAGCAGGGCAAGGCCACCTCGACCAACCCCATCGCCTCGATCTTCGCCTGGACCCGCGGCCTCATGCACCGCGGCAAGCTCGACGACACGCCCGAGGTGGTCCGCTTCGCCGAAACGCTCGAGCGGGTGTGCATCGAGACGGTGGAAGGCGGGCAGATGACGAAGGATCTCGCGCTTCTCATCGGGCCCGACCAGCCGTGGATGACGACCGAGGCCTTCTTCGACGCGATCGTCGCCAACCTCGAGGCGGCGATGGCGGCCGAACCCACGGCCTGACTGCCGGGCCCTGCAGCTCCGGCGGGCGGCGGGCGCGGGCGGCGGGCACGGGCGGCAGGCACGGGCGGCAGGCACGGGCGGCAGGCACGGGCGGGAGGCACGGGCGGGAGGCAGGCGGGGCCATGCGTATCGGGGTGCTGACGGGGGGTGGCGACGTGCCGGGCCTCAACCCCTGCCTCCGCTCGATCGTGCTCGCCGCGGACGACGCCGGCCACGAGGTGGTGGGCCTGAAGCGCGGCTGGCAGGGCGTGGTGGCGGCAGCCCACAGCGACGACCCCTTCGCGCAAGGCCACGCGGTGCGCCTCGGCAGGGCAGAGGTGCGCGGCATCGACCGGCAGGGCGGCACCATCCTCCACACCTCCCGCTTCGACCCGACCGAAGATGCCGGCGACCACACGGCCGCCATCCTCGCGCTCTTCGACCGCCTCGGGCTCGGCGCCCTCGTCGTCGTCGGCGGCGACGGCTCGCTCCGCTCGGCGGTCCACTTCCATCGCCTCGGCGTGCCGGTCGTCGCCGTGCCGAAGACCATGGACAACGACGTCTTCGGCACCGACTACGCGCTCGGCTTCTCGACCGCGGTGTCCCGCTCGGTCGAGGCCATCAACGCGCTCCGGACCACGGCGGCAAGCCACGAGCGGGTGGCCATCGTCGAGCTCTTCGGCCGGCGCTCGGGCGAGACGGCGCTGCTCGCTGGCTTCCTCGCCCAGGTGGACCGCACCGCGATCGCCGAGGTGCCGGTGGAGCCGGACCGGCTCTTCCCGCTCCTGCTTGCCGACCGGGCCGGAAACCCCGAGGGCTATGCCGTGCTCGTCGTCTCCGAAGGCGCGCATCTTGCCGAGGAGGCCGCGCCCGACATGGACCTCTCGGCCTCCGAGCGGCTCTCCCTCGGCGTCGGCCGCCGTCTGGCCCGGCGGTTCCGGGCGGCGACGGGCGTGGACACCATCGTTCAGGAACTTGCCTACCTCATGCGCGCGGGCGCGCCGGATGCGCTCGACCGCATGGTGGGCTTCGCCTTCGGTGCGCTTGCCGTGCAGCTCGTCTCCGAGCGCCGGTTCGGCCGCCTCGTCGCTCTCCTCGACGGCAATTACGCCACGTCCGAGATCGGCGTCGTCATGGAGGGCGCCCGGCGCGTGGACGTCGACCGGCTTTACGACCCCCTCTGCTACCGCCCGCGTCTCAGCCGCGTCGAGGGCCTCCCGATGTTCGTTTACTGATGTTCGGCTGGGGGGCGAGCCAGGCCCAGGGGCGCCGCTCGCGGTCGGCCGCCTGCCAGGCGGCGATGGCGTCGGCGTCCTTCAGCGTGAGGGCGATGGGGTCGAGCCCTTCCATCAGCATGGCCCGCGCTTCGGCCGGCAGGGTGAAGGGGTGGGCGCGGCCATCGGCGCCCGTCACCGTCATCGCCTCGAGATCGACCGTGACCGGCGAGCCCAGCCCCTCCACCACCTCGCGCGGGAGCACCACCGGCACGATCCCGTTCCGCACGCAGTTCCCGAAGAAGATGGGATTGAAGCTCGGCGCGATGACGGCCCGGAAGCCATGTTCGGCCAGCGCCCAGGCGGCGTGCTCGCGGCTGGAGCCGCAGCCGACGTTGGCCCCCGCAAGCCAGATCCGCGCGGCCCGATACTCGGGGCGGTTCAGCGGAAAGTCCGGGTCTTCCTCGCGGGTCTCCGGGTTGCGATAGCGGCGGTTGGCGAAGAGGCCGGCGGCAAGCCCGGTCTTGCCCGTGCCCTTCATCTCGCGGCTCGGGATGATGACGTCGGTGTCGATGTTGTCGGCCCAGAAGGGGAGCGCGGGCGCAGTCAGGCGGCGGAAGGGCTCGGGCATCAGCCAAGCTCCCAGGGCGCGGCGATGCGGCCCGCGACGGCACTTGCCGCCACCACCTCGGGGCTGGTGATGTGCGTGCGCGTGCCCGGGCCCTGCCGGCTCTCGAAGTTGCGGTTGGTCGAAGAGACGACGCGCTCGCCGGCGCCGAAGCTCTCGCCGCCGGCGAAGAAGCAGAGCGAGCAGCCGCTCTCGCGCCACTCGAAGCCGGCGTCGCGGAACACCCGGTCGAGCCGCTCCGCCTCGGCCTCGCGCTTCACCCGCTGGCTTCCCGGCACCACGAGCGCCTTGCCGAGCCCGGGCGCAATACGCCGTCCTCTGAGCACGGCGGCAGCCCGCCGGAGGTCGGAGAGCCGGCTGTTGGTGCAGCTGCCGATGAACGCGCCGTCGATGGGAAGCCCCAGGAGCGGCCGGCCGGGCTCGAGCCCCATGTAGGCAAGCGCGCGGGCGTGGGTCTCGGGCGCGAGGCCCGCCTCGGCAGCCGTCGGCACGCGCCCGGTCAGGGGCACGCTGTGCTGCGGGCTGGTGCCCCAGCTGATCATCGGCGCGACCAACGCCGCATCCACCGCGATCTCGCGGTCGAAGACGGCATCTGCGCTGGAGCGGAGCCCCCGCCAGGCGGCCAGCGCCTGCCCCCAGAGTTCGCCCCGGGGCGCGAAGCGCCGCCCCTCGAGCCAGGCGAAGGTGACCTCGTCGGGCGCGACGAGGGCCGAGAAGGCGCCGAACTCGGTCGCCATGTTGCAGAGCGTCATCCGCCCTTCCATGTCGAGCGCGGTCACGCCCTCGCCAGCGAACTCGACCGCCATGCCCTCCCCGCCGCGCGCGCCATGGGTGGCGATGAGGTGGAGCGCGAGATCCTTCGCCGTCACGCCCGGGCGCAGCCGGCCCGAGACGGTGACGCGCATGGCGCCCGGCTTCGCCACCCGGAGCGTGCCGGTGGCGAGCGCATGTTCGGCCTCCGAGCTGCCGATGCCCCAGGCGAGCGCGCCGAAGGCGCCCTGGGTTCCGGTGTGGCTGTCGGGCGCAACCAGCGTGAGGCCGGGGAGTACGATCCCGAGCTCGGGCGAGATGACGTGGGTGATGCCCTGCTCGGCGTCGGTCACGTCGAAGAGGGTCAGGCCGAAGGCCTTGGCCGCTGCCCGGGTCTCGGCGATGAAGGCCTGGCCGCCGGGCATCAGCGTCTGGTCGTCGCGCCCCGGGCGGGTGTCGACGATGTGGTCCATCACCACGAAGACGTGCGCCGGGGTGGCAACCGTGCGCCCGGCTGCCGCGAGGGAGCGCAATGCCGCAGCGCCGGTGCGCTCGTGGAGCATGATGCGGTCGATGGCGACGAGGCCGGGGCGGATCTCGTGGGCCTGCCACAGTGTCTCGAAGAGCGAAGCCATGGAACCGCCCCCATAGAGGCGGGCGCGGCCGCGCGGCAATTGCCGCTGGAGAGGCCCGCGGCTAGGACATGGGCGTGACTGCCTCGGTTCCGCCGCCCCGCACGCCCCGGACGAAGCTCTCGAACCTCGGGCTCCTGTGGGAGCATGCCCGGCGCTACCCGCTGCAGCTCGGCGTCGCCTTCGCCGCACTGGTGGTGGCGGCCGCCGCCACGCTTGCCATCCCGCAGGGGTTCAAGCTCATCGTCGATCGCGGCTTCGGCGCGGGCGCCGGCGCCGACATCTCGCGCTGGTTCCTGATCCTGCTTGGCATCGTCGCCGTGCTGGGGGTGGCCACGGCCGTGCGCTTCTACTTCGTCTCCTGGCTGGGCGAGCGCATCGTGCGTGACTTGCGCACCCGGGTCCAGACGCACCTGCTCGGGCTCGACCCGGGGTTCTTCGAACTCAACCGTCCGTCCGAGATCGCCTCGCGCCTCACGGCAGACACCGCCATCATCGAGCAGGTGGTCGCCACCTCGACCTCGATGGCGCTGCGGAACCTGTTCATGGGGGTGGGCGGCTTCGTCTATCTCTTCTGGCTGAGCCCCAAGCTCACCGGGCTCATGCTCCTCGTGATCCCGGTGGTGATGGCACCCATCATCGTCATGGGGCGGATGGTTCGCCGCCTCTCGCAGAAAAGCCAGGATCGCGTCGCCGACGTGGGCGCGCTGGTCTCGGAGACGCTCAGGGCAATCAAGACCGTGCAGGCCTTCGGCGCGGTCGCGCGGGAGAGCGCGCGCTTTGCCGCGACCGCCGAGCGTGCCTTCGAAACCGCCCGCCGGCGCATCCGCATCCGGGCCATCCTGACCGCGCTCGTCATCATGCTCGCCTTTGGGGCCATCACGCTAGTTCTGTGGGAGGGCGCGCGCGACGTCATCGCCGGGCGCATGACCGGCGGCACCATCGCCGCCTTCGTGCTGGCGAGCGCGATCGTCGCCGGCGCAGTCGGAGCGCTCTCCGAAGTCTACGGCGACGTGATGCGCGCGGCCGGCGCCTCGGCCCGGATCCGCGAGCTCCTCGCCGAGCAGTCCCGCATCCGCGCACCCGCCGCACCGGTGCCGCTTCCCGTTCCGCCGCAGGGGCGGCTGGCGTTCGAGCGGGTCACCTTCCGCTATCCGAGCAGGCCGGAGGTGGCAGCCCTTGCCGGGGTGGACTTCGCAGTCGAGCCGGGCGAGCGGGTCGCAATTGTCGGGCCGTCGGGCGCGGGCAAGTCCACCCTGTTCCAGCTTGCGCTGCGCTTCCACGACCCGGACGAAGGCTGTGTCCGGCTCGATGGCGTCGACCTGCGCGATGCGGACCCCGAGGCGGTGCGGGCCCGCATTGCGGTCGTGCCGCAGGAGCCGGTCATCTTCTCCGGAACCGTGCGGGACAACATCGCCTACGGCCGCTGGGAGGCAAGCGACGCTGACGTCTGGGCGGCCGCCGAGGCGGCGCATGCAGCCGAGTTCCTGCGGGCGCTGCCGGAGGGCCTGTCGAGCGAGGTGGGCGAAGGCGGCGTGCGCCTCTCGGGCGGCCAGCGCCAGCGGATCGCGATTGCCCGGGCCATCCTGAAGGATGCACCGATCCTTCTCCTCGACGAAGCCACCTCCGCCCTCGATTCCGAAAGCGAGGCGCTGGTGGCCGACGCGCTCGAGACGCTGATGGCGGGGCGGACGACTCTCGTCATCGCCCACCGGCTGGCGACCGTGCGGAACGCGGACCGGATCCTCGTGATGGACGGCGGGCGGCTGGTCGAGGCCGGACGGCACGCCGACCTCGTCACCCGAGGCGGCCTTTACGCCCGCCTCGCCCGCCTGCAGTTCACCGCCGAGGCCGCCTGAACGGCCGGAGACGCCTCGGGCCGGGGCAGTTCCGAACCCGCCGGCAGTTCTCCGGAGGGACCGCGGTCAGGCCGGCACGGCCGCCGCGCGACGGCGAAGCGCGCGGCCCACGAGGCCGAAGCCCAGGATCATCGTCGCCCAGGTCGCGGGCTCGGGAAGGAAGGTGTCGGCGCGGAGATAGAAGCCTCCCGGAACCCCGCCCACGAGGTCGCCCGTGACCGTGAAGACATAGGTTCCCGCGGCGAGATAGGTCGTGAACTTGCCGTAGGTCGCGCCAAGCCAGCCGGTGACGGCGAAGGGTGCGCCGGTCGCGCGGATGTCGTTGGGTCCGGCGAAGACGGTCGTCTTGGCGAAGATCCCGCCCGTGAGGCTGTATGTGTCGCCCGGCACGAAGGCGTCGGTCAGGCTGAAATGCGCCGGGGCGCCGAGCACCAGGATCCAGAGCGAGTTGTCGCTCGGCACAAGGGGCATCCAGACCTGGTCATAGTGCCAGCCGGTGTCGACGGCGAGCGTTGCCGCCCCGGCCGGAACGGCGGCGAGGGTCGCGGCGACGACGCAAGGGAGTGGTTTCAAGATCGGCCTCCAGGCAAGGAACGCTTATGAACCCAGCGCCCAGTGTTGCAAGAATGCGGCCAACTTCATGATTCCAGGAGTCTCAAGGGTTTAGGGGCACGGCGAGGCGAACGATTGTAAAGCCGGCCGACACTTCGAGGGCCAAGACCTCATCCCCGGTGCGCAACCCGAGGCGAGCCGCGGTTCAGCCCGCGAAGGCCTGGTTGTCCACGAAGCCCATGACGCTGATGCCGCGGTTGCGGACGCGCACGAGAGGCTGAGGGCCGGGCAGAAGACCCTCGTCATCGCCACTGGCCCGCGACCGCGCGGAACGCGGACCGGATCCTCACGATGGTGACGGCCCGTCTCTCTCCGCGACGGCCGCGGTCAGGCTGTCGCGGCGACCGCGCGAGGGCGAAGCACGCGGCCCACAAGGCCTTAGCCGACGATCAGCATCGCCCAGGTGCCGGGTTCGGGGATCGCGGCGGGCGTGTCGGCCCGCAGGACAGCGGCCGGGAAGCCGCCGACACCGTTCGCCGGTAATGGTGAAGCTGTAGCTTCCGGGGCCCCGGACGGTCGTGAACCTGCCGTAGCTGGGGCGCAGCCAGCCAGCGACCGCGATTGGATGGCCCAACGCGCGGCAATCGTTCGCGCCAGCGAACGGGGTGGTGACACCGTCAATGTCCCCCGAGGTGAAAACCGTCTCCCGGACGGAACGCGGCGGTCAAGCTGAAGATGCCCGGGCGGTGAGCCTGAGCGTCTCGATCGAGCCGCCCAAACGCTCTGATCTCCTCAGACTCACGTCGATCGTCCAGCCGGCGTTCACGACGAGGACGCTGGCCGAAGCCGGCCTGGCAACCAGAATGGCGGAGGCGTGCGCATCCGCCGAGACGAAAGGCAACAGCCAACTCCGCTAGCGGAGCAATTTCAAGGGGTTGGGAGCCTAGCGCCAGGAGCAGCTGTCAGATGTTCCGACACGCGTGCGGCCAATGCCCCACCGCTCACCCGCGCCCCGACCTGAGGCGCGCCTCAGCCCGCGTAGGCCTCGTTGCCGACGAAGCCCATCTTCTTGATGCCGCTCATCTGGGCGATGGCCATCACCTGGTTGACGACCTCGTACCGGGCAAGCGCGTCCGGCCGCAGGCGAAGCTCGGGCTGCTGTTCAACCGGCAAGCGGCCCACCTGCTCCATGTAGGTGCGGAGCTGGTCGAGGGTGACCTCCTGGTCGTTCCAGTAGATGGTATTGAGGAAGTCGATGTTCACCTGGTTGAAGGTGGGCTCGATGTTGGATGGGTTGGGGTTTGGCGGCGGAAGGTCAAGCTTCACCGCGTGGGTCTGGATGGGGATGGTGATAATGAACATGATGAGGAGCACGAGCATGACGTCGATGAGCGGCGTCGTGTTCATGTCGCCCATGGGCTCGCCTTCGCCGCCACTTCCCATCGAGATTGCCATGAACTTCTCTCGCTCCTGCTAGCTGTGCAACGCCGGAATGGGGCTGTCCTGCGGTCAGCGCGTGACGGCCCCGACCGGAGGCTCGGAAATGAACCCGATCTTCTGGTAGCCTGCCCGCTGCAGGGCGAAGATGGCCCCGCCCACGCAGCGATACTCGGTGTTCGCGTCCGCGCGGATGTGCGCCTCCGGGAGCTCGATCTTGGCGCCGCGAGCCTTCTGCTTCTCCACCTCGGCGAGGAGGTAGGCGCCGCCACGCTCCCGGAGCGCCTCCGGCCCGTCAAGCCGGGTCAGACCCCAGAAGATGTCGCAGTTGGCATCGACCGAAAGCGGCACGTTTTCCGGCTTGGTCGTCGTCGGCACGCTCGAGACCTTGGGAAGCTGGACGGGGACCACCTGGATGACGACCGGAACCGTGATGAGGAAGATGATGAGAAGGACCAGCATCACGTCGACGAGCGGCGTGGTGTTGATCTCCGCCATCATGGCGCCTTCCTCGGCCTCGGTTCCGACCGTCATGCCCATCGCAACGTTCTCCCGCCCTTCGTGCCTCGGGACCTACTTCTTCGGCGCAGCCGCGGCCGCTGCCGGCGCAGCAACCGCCGCGCTCGGCCGCGCGACCCGGGCACCGGAGAGAAGATACCCGTGCACGTCAGCCGCGAAGGTGTTGATCTTCTCCATGACCAGCTTGTTGCGGCCGTTGAGGTAATTGTAGATGAGCACCGCGGGCACCGCGACGGCCAGGCCGAGCGCGGTCATGATGAGTGCCTCGCCCACCGGACCGGCCACCTTATCGATCGACGCCTGGCCGGCAATTCCGATGTTGATGAGCGCGCGGTAGATGCCGACCACGGTGCCGAGGAGGCCAATGAACGGTGCAGTGGCACCCGTCGACGCGAGGAAGGAGAGGCCCGACTGCAGCCGCGACCCGATGAGGCCGGCGGTGCGGTTGAGCGTCATCGTCACCCACTCGTGCTGGTCGATCTGGTCCGTGAGCCGTCCCTCGTGATGGTCGAAGGCGCGCAGCCCATCTTCGGCAATCTGGCGGAACGCCGAGTCCTTATCGAGCTTGGCAGCTCCATCCTTCAGCGTGGCCGCCGACCACACCTTCTTCTCGACGTCAATGGCCTCGTCGAGAAGCTTCTTCTGCTGCCACCACTTGGTGAAGAAGATGTACCAGGTGATGACCGACATGATGATCAGAACCGCAAAGAGAAACCTCGCGATGGGGCCACCCTGCTTGAGGGCCGGGATCAGGCCGTAGGGGCTCTCGCCGTCGACCGCTTCGGCCGCCATCGCCGCCGCCGGCAGCAGCGCGAGGATGGCGACCGCCCCCGTGCGGGCGAGCAACCTGGCCGCGCCCCGCTGTCCGATGATCCGTTCCCGTTCCATGCTCTCCATCCTCACGCTTGAAGGTTGCAACCCAGGGCGCGGCCCCCGCCACGCCCGTTCCCGCCTCAGCAGCCTCGCTCGACGACCCAGCGGACGCGCTGGACCAGGGCCATCTCGACGGGCTGACCATTCTCCTTGCCCGGGTTGTAGCGCCAGCGGCGCTGCGCGACCTCGCAGGTGCGCTCGTCGAGCCGGCTGTAGCCGCTCGACTGGGCGATGCTGCACGACTTCACCCGCCCGTCGGTCCCCACGACGACCTGCACCGCGACCGCACCCTGTTCGCAGGCCCGAAGGGACGCAGCCGGATAATCCTCCGTCCCCACCGTCACCGTTCCGCCCCGCGGCGTCGGGTTCACCCGTTCCACCTTCGGCGGAGCCGGCGGCGGTGGCGCAGGGGCCGGCGGCGCAGGCGGCGCGACGCGCACGGGTTCGGGCGCCGCCACCTGCGACTGGGTGGTGATGGTGGGCGGCGGCGGCGCGGTCGTCTCGATCACCACGTCAGGCGGCGGGACGTAGGGCGGGATGTCCTCGAGCTTGGGCGGCGGCGGCGGCGGTTCGTCGGGCGGCGGCGCCTGGTCCTCGATGTTGACGGTCTCGAGAGGCCCCGTGATCGACTTCACGACCCTGACCGCAAGACCCGAGACGAGGACGTAGCCGAAGAAGACGTGGAGCAGTCCCACGATGAGCCACGAACGAAGCTTGTTCTTGCCCTCGTTCTCAGGCGCCAGGAAAGACACGCAGCCACTCCCCTCCGCTTGACCGCACCGGCAAAGCCGGCGCGGAACCCACCCCGCCCTCGCCGGAACCGGAAACCGGCGCCGCCGCAGGACGCGACCGACTCTGCACCCCCAGACACCCGCAGGCAACCCTGCCCGCGCGGGCCAGCCCCGAGCCCGAATCAGCCCACCGGCCCCTAGCTTCATTGCGATGCGGGATGCAACCGGCACGAGCCCGCACGGACTCGCAGCCGCCTTTGCGCACGCCTTTGCGCATGCCCGGCCCGTCGGGTAACGGGCAGCCATGCGACGCCTCCTGGCCGCCTGCCTGATGCTGCTTGCCGCCCCGGCCGCCGGTCAGGCGATGCCGCCGGCGCGCGAGGCCCCCGGCTACACCGATCTTGCCGACCTCGCGCTTGCGAGCCCCGTCATCCTCAGGGCCGGCGTGGTCCGGGCAAACCGCCTGTCGAAACGGCTGGCACCCGACGTGCCGGCCGGGCAAGCGCGCGTGCTCGTCGAGGCGCGGCTGACCGCCGTGCTGAAGGGCGAGGGAATGCTGCCGGCCGCGGCCGAGTGGCTGTGGCAGGGGCCAGCTTCGGCTATGCCGCGCAAGGGCGACGATCTCCTCACCTTCCTCGCTCCTGCGCCCACGCGCCGGCCCGAGGTGGGCGTCTACCGGCTGGTCGCGGGCACGGGCCAGTTCCGGCACGACCCCGCGCTCGAGGCGCGGGTGCGCGCCATCCTCGCCGAGGCGCGGGCACCGGGCAGGGTGCCGCGCGTGACGGGCGTGAAGTCGGGCTTCCACGTGCCCGGCACCGTCGCCGGCGAATCCGAGAGCCAGTTCTTCCTCTCGGCCGCCACCGGTGGGCCGTTCACGCTGCTCGTGCTGCGTCGCCCGAACGCGGCTCCGGTCATCAAGGTGGCGACGGGGGACCTCATCGACGAATCGGCGGAGCCGGTCAGGCCCGAGACCCTCCTGTGGCGGACGCTCGCCTGCGACCTCCCCCCGTCGCTTCCGGCCGAACTTGCCGCCGACCCCGGCCTCGCCGCCGACTGGGCGACCGCGCGCCAGGCGATCGGACCGTGCGGCCGCACCGCGCCCGCGGGCTGACGCGGCGCCTCGCGAGGGCTCAGGGGCTCGACAGCACCACGCCGACCGCGCCGGCATCGGGGTAGACGTCGGGCTTGCGGGTGATGACGGTGAGCGCCCGGACCCCGGGGCGCGCGGCCACCATGGCGAAGATCTCGCGTGCCAGCGTTTCCTGCAGGTTGAACCGGCGGCCGGCAACGAGCGCGTGGATGCCGGCGCGGATGCAGTCATAGTCCCACGCGGCTTCACGGCTGTCCTCCTCCGGGAAGGCGGCCGGGTCGAGCGTCACCTCGACGGTGACGAGGAGCCGCTGGGGCACGCCCACCTCGAAGTCGTGGAAGCCGATGTCGACGTCGAGCGCGAGATCCTCGAGCAGGATCCGGTGCGAAGCGATCGGGATCACGGGCGCTCCACCATGTAGGCGACATCTCGCGGCAGGCCGAGGAAGCGCTGGCCGGAATCCAGAGTCAGCGTCTCGCCGGTCACGCTCGGCGTGTGGAGGAGGTAGCGGAGCGCCGCGACGAGGTGGGCCACCTCCACGCCACGCCCCAGCGGGTTCAGCACGTGCGCGGCAGCGAAGTTCTCGCGGCTCTGCGGGCCCGAGACCAGGGTGACGGCAGGGGCGATGGCGTTGACCCGGATCCGCGGCGCAAGGGCGCGGGCGGCAAGCTCGGTCACGCCGGCAAGCGCGACCTTCGAGACGGTGTAGGAGAAAAAGTCGGGATTGAGGCTCCTGAGCTTCGCGTCCGAGAGGTTGACGACGAGGCCGCGCGCGGGCGCGGGGAGGGCCGCGGCGAAGGCCCGGATGAGGAGCGCAGGCGCGCGGGCGTTGACGGCCAGATGCGTCTCCCATTCGCCGAGATCGAGCGCTTCCAGCCGGTCCTCGACGAAGCGCGACGCGTTGTTGACGAGCACGACGGGAGGTTCGGGAAGCTGGGCGAAGAGGTGCTCCGCAATGTCGGAGGCGGCGAGGTCACCCTGGACGACGAGCGGCGCCGGCGCCCCGGCAGCGGCGAGCCTGGCTGCGAGCGCGTCCGCCTCGCCGCGCGAGCGATGGCAGTGAATGGCAAGGCGGAACCCCTCTTCCGCAAGCGCGGTCGCGAGGGCTTCGCCGATCCGTTTCGCCCCGCCGGTGACGAGCGCGAGCGGCGGGGCGCCTTGGGCAGTCCGGAACTCCGCGGGAATGGGCATGGCCCGGCGCGCATAGGGCCCCCGGCAGCGATTGCAACGGCGCCGGTCGCGCGAGCGACCTCTGCGCCCAAGGCACGGGTTCATTTGTCGCGCCCGAACGCCTAGGGGCAGCGCGATGGTCGCCCCCGCTCCCGCCCCCGCCCCCGTGAACGGCACCGAGTTCCTCGATGACCGGGTCGCTCCCGCCGTGCGATCGGTCGCTGGCTGGCTTGCGGAAGATACCGGCCAGGCGGCCACGCTTCTCGCCGTCGCCGCCGGCCTGTTCCTCGCCCTCCTCCTGCTCCGCCGGGGGGTGCAGGGCCTGGTGCGCAGGGCCATACCCAGTCCGGTCTGGCGCGAGCACCTGGCCGAAGCGGTCGGCCGCACCGGGGGCTGGTTCCTCGCGCTCGCGAGCCTCAGGATCGTGGCCGGCACTGGCTCCATGCCCCCGGTGCTCGCCCGGCTGGTGCTGTTCCTGTTCACGGTGGCCGCCGTCGTCCAGGTCGCGCTCTGGGTGCAGAGCCTCCTAATGGGCCTGCTGCGCGCCCGCTCCGAGCGCGCCGACGACGACACCGCGCTCGCCCTCATGCGCGGGCTCCTCACCGCTGCCGTCTGGATCGTGGCGGCCCTCACCCTGCTCGCCAACCTCGGCGTCAACATCACGGGGCTCATCGCCGGGCTCGGGATCGGCGGCATTGCCATCGGCCTGGCTGCGCAGGGCGTGCTCTCCGACCTGTTCGCCGCCTTCGCCATCGTCTTCGACAAGCCGTTCCGGCGCGGCGACTCCATTGCCTACGAGCCGGGCGCGATCGGCGTCGTCGAGGAGATCGGCATCAAGTCCACCCGGATCCGGGCGATCTCGGGCGAGCTCGTCATCATGTCGAACGCCAAGCTGCTCGGCGCCACGGTCGCCAATTACGCCGCCTTCGAGCGGCGGCGGGTGATGCTCCGCTTCGGCGTCATCTACGAAACGCCCCCGGAGCGGCTCGAGGCCATCCCGGCGCTGGTCCGCGAGGCGGTCGAGGCCGCACCCAAGGCCGTCTTCGACCGCTGCCATCTGACCGGCTTCGGGGCCTCCTCGCTCGACTTCGAGCTGGTCTTCTTTGTGGAGGACCCGGCGCTCGTGACCATGATGGACTCGCGCCAGGAGGTGATCCTCGGCATCATCCGCGCGTTTGCCGACCACGACATCGCCTTCGCCTACCCGGTGCAGGTGGAGATGCTGGCCGGCCCCGACGGCCGGATCATCGACCCGCGCGAGACGGCACCCGCCAGCCCCAAACGCGCGGCGCGCGGCGCCTGAGCGCGGCTTGCACCCGCCGGGCGCGGCGCCTAGGGCAGCCGCCGACGACAGCCCCGGAACCCACCCGGGGACGAGACCGGGGGATGGAATGCGGCAGGCAGTCACGCTCGACGAACTGAAGGGGATGGTGGGCCAGACGGTCGGGACGTCGGACTGGATCCTCGTCGACCAGGAGCGGATCGACCGGTTCGCCGACGTGACAGGCGACCACCAGTTCATCCACGTGAACCCGGAGCTCGCAAGGCAGACGCCGTTCGGCACCACCATCGCCCACGGCTTCCTCACCCTCTCGCTCATGTCGCTCATGGGCTACCAGGCGATGCCGGTGGTGGAGGGGGTGAAGATGGGGGTGAACTATGGGCTCAACCGCGTCCGCTTCCTCGCCCCCGTGAAGTCGGGCAAGCGGATCCGCGGGCACTTCCGGCTGGCCGACGTCGCCGAGCGCGCGGGCGGTGCCGTCCAGACCACCTACGAGGTCACGGTCGAGATCGAGGACGAGGAGAAGCCGGCGCTCCACGCCGAGTGGCTGACGGTCGTCTACCTCTGAGCTGGCGGCGGGCGCAGGAACAGGCAGGCAAGACGGAAAGCGAAGAAGCGAAGGAGTGAGCATGCGCGACGCGGTGATCGTCTCGACGGCCAGAACCCCCATCGGCAAGGCCCATCGCGGCGCCTTCAACGCCACGCTGACGCCGACGCTTGCCGCCCATGCACTGAAGGCGGCCGTCGCCCGCGCGGAGCTCGACGGCCCCGAGATCGACGACGTGGTGATGGGCTGCGTGCTGACCCAGGGCTCGGCGGCCCCCAACATCGGCCGCCTCGCGCTGCTGAGGGCCGGGCTTCCGGTGAGCGTTCCAGGCCAGACGATCGACCGGCAGTGCTCCTCGGGCCTGATGGCGATCGCAACGGCCGCCAAGCAGATCATCGTCGATGGCATGGAGATCGTGGTCGGCGCCGGGGTCGACTCGATCTCGACGGTGCAGAACGACCGGTTCCGGGTGGAGGGAGACCCGGAGCTCGTTGCCATGGTGCCCGACATCTACATGCCCATGATCGACACGGCCGAGGTGGTCGCCGCGCGCTACGGCATCAGCCGCGACCGGCAGGACGAATATGCCCTCCTCTCGCAGCAGCGCACGGCGGCCGCCCAGCAGGCGGGCCTGTTCGACGCCGAGATCGTGCCCGTGACCGCGACCATGCGGATGGTCAACAAGGAGACGAAGGAGGTCTCCGAGCAGGTCGTGACGCTCACAAAGGACGAAGGCAACCGGCCGGAGACGACATTGGAGGCGCTCAAGGGCCTGCAGCCAGTGCGGGGGCCGGGCAAGTGCATCACCGCCGGCAATGCGAGCCAGCTCTCGGACGGCGCTGCCGCCTGCGTGCTCATGGAAGCGAAGGAGGCAGCGCGCCGCAACCTCGCGCCGCTCGGCCGCTATGTCGGCATGGCGGTCGCCGGGCTCGCGCCCGACGAGATGGGCATCGGCCCCATCTACGCGGTGCCGAAGCTTCTCAAGCAGCACGGCCTCACCATGGACGATATCGGCCTCGTCGAGCTCAACGAGGCCTTTGCCGTCCAGGTGCTCCACTGCGCCGACGTGCTCGAGATTCCGCTGGAGAAGCTCAACGTGAACGGCGGGGCCATCTCGATCGGCCACCCGTTCGGCATGTCGGGCGCGCGGCTGGTGGGCCATGCGCTGCTCGAAGGCCGGCGGCGCGGGGTGCGCCACGTGCTCGTCACCATGTGCGTCGGCGGCGGCATGGGCGCGGCCGGGCTGTTCGAGGTGCTCTAGAGGCTGCGCGCGGCAGCGGGGGGTTGGCGGCGGGGGGATCGCACCCTAGCTAGGGCGCGAGGGGTTTCGCGGCACGCCGCACGGCGAGGAGGACAGCCATGACGGGCAGGACGGACGAGGTCGAGGTGGGCGAGGTGGCGGCGGAGGCCAAGGACGCGGCCGGAGCCGCGGCCGAGCGCGCCGAGGAGCTCATCCGCGACGTGACCGACAAGGCGTCGCGCCGGTTCGAGGAGATCCGCAGCGAGGCAGGCCACTACGCCGGGAAGGCTGGCGAGGCGGTGCGCGAGGCAGCCGATGCAGGCAAGGGCAAGGCGGCCGACCTGCTCCACGGCATCGCCGAGACGGTGCGCAACCTCGCCGGCAAGGCCGAGGGCGAGACGGCGGAAACGGCTGCCGGCTATGCGCGCCGCGCCGCCGACGGCATGGACCGGCTGTCCGACGCCCTCAAGGACAAGTCGCTCGACGAACTGGGAGCGGACATCCGCGCCTTCGTGAAGGAGAAGCCAGCCCTGGCCATCGGCGTGGCCGCCGTGCTCGGCTTCGCGCTCGCCCGCGTGCTGAAGTCGGGCGGGGACGATGGACGCGAGGCCTGACGGGCGGGCTGGCGCGGAGGCCAGGGCAGAGCCGGAGCCGCTCTCGGCGACTGCCCGGCGGGTCGTCGCCGAGACCTCGACCCTCATCCGCACCGAGGCGGAGCTGGCCCGCCTCGAGACGAGCGCCAATGTGCGCGAGGCAGGCGGTGTTGCCATGCGCGCCCTGGTGGGCCTGCTGTTCCTCGGGCTTGCGCTCGTCTTCCTCGTGCTGGCGGCGCTCGTCGCGCTTGCCGCGACGCTCGGCTGGCCCCAGGCCCTGCTTGGCTCTGCCGGCCTGCTCGGGGCTGGGGGCGCACTTCTGCTGGCCTCCGCGCGCCGCGGCGCCGGGCGCCTGAGCCTGCTCCCCGAGCGCACGCTGGCGCGGATCGCCGGCGACCTTCGCGCGCTCTCCGAGCGTCTCCACCCGGGGCGGCTTCATGCTGCCGAAAGCGAGGCCGCGGCAGGAGACCGAGGATGACCCGCATGGCCGAACTCGAGGCCGAAGCCGCCCGCGCCCGCCGCTCGATCGCCGAGGGCGTCACCGACATCGCCCAGCGGCTCGAGCCTCGGCACCTCCTCGCGAGCGCCACCAGCCGGGCCCGGCATGCCGTTGGCGAGGCTCTCCGGAGCGAGGCCGAGACGCTGGCCGCCGAGGCGGGCGCGTTCGTCCGGGCAAACGGCCTGGCGCTTGCTGCCGGAGCGGCCCTCCTCGGGGTGGTTGCCGCGCTCGGTGTTCGCCGGCAGAGGCGGGTCGTGCCCGTCTACCGCGCCTACGACATGGAGGATCCTGCCATGCACGACGAGGACCCCGAGACCGCCCGCCGCTGGGACCGGGTGCGCGAGAGCGCCGAGGAGCTCGGCGAGAAGGCTGGCCAGGCCTATTACCGCGCCCGCTCGCGCGCAGCGCAGCTGACCGACGCCGCCCGGGACCGCGCAGCTTACGCGGCCGACGCCGCCGAGGACGCGGCGCGCCACGCCGTCGAATGGACGGGCCGGCAGAGCCGCGAGCACCCGATGACCTCGGTCATCATCGGCTTCGCGCTCGGCGCAATCCTCGCCGCGCTGCTGCCCAAGGGCGGCCGCCAGTCCTGAACCCTCTGCCCGTTCTTGCCGGAGCATCGATGCTGCACGCCGCCGCCCGTGCGCTTGCCCTCGCCGCGCTTGTCGGTGCCGGGCCTGCGCCCCCGGCAGCGGCCGCGCCCGCCACTGCCGAACAGCAGGCCGAGGCCGCCCGTTTCATCGAGAAGCTCGCCAACGACGCGTTCGCCGTGCTGCGCGACCGGTCGCTCACCCGCGACCAGGCCAAGGCCCGCTTCAAGGCGATGCTGCGCGAGAACTTCGCCATCGAGCAGACCGGCATGCGCATCATCCGGAAGCACCGCGCCGGCCTCACCCCCGCCCAGCTCGAGGCCTATCGCGCCGCCCTTCCCGACTTCATCGTCAACACCTACGCCGACCGGCTCTTCGACTTCGCCAACGCCCGCCTCACCGTGGTGCGGCAGGTGCCGCGCGGCAGCCGCGGCGACGTCGACGTCTATGCCCGCGTGACCGACCCGGCGGGCGGGCGGCCCTTCGAGACCATCTGGGCCACCTCGAACGCCTCGGGGCGCTGGCTCGTCACCAACCTCACGGTGAACGGAGTCAACATCGCGCTCACCCAGGAAGCCGACTTCGACGCCTACATCCAGCGGAACGGCTTCGACGCCCTCGTGGACTTCATGCGCAAGGCGAAGTAGCGGCCGCGCCATGCCCGGAGTCGATCTTTCACGCGCTGCCTTCGTCCACCCGTCTGCCCTCGTCTACGGAGAGGTCACCGCAGGCGAGGGCGCCTCCATCTGGTGCAACGCCGTCATCCGCTCGGAAGCCGCGCACGTCGCGATCGGTGCCTTCACCAACATCCAGGACTTCGTGATGATCCACACCGACCCGGGCCGGCCGGTGGTGATCGGCGACTACTGCTCCATCACCCATCACGCGACGATCCACGGCTCCACGATCGGCAACAACGTGCTCGTCGGCATCAACGCCACCATCTACGGCGGCGCGCACATCGGTGACAACTCGATCGTGGGCCAGCACGCCTATGTGAAGGACGGCACCATCGTCCCGCCCAACTCGATCGTCGTCGGCAGCCCGGCGAAGGTGATCCGCATGGCCAACAACTGGGTGGCAAACCGGATGAACGCGCTCTTCTACCACCGGAACGCGCTGGCCTACGCACGGGGCGACCACCGCGCCTGGGAAGGGCCGGAGTTCGAGGACTGGCTGAAGGAGACGCTGGCCCGCCTCACCGAGGAATTCGCGGCGATGGAGCGGGCAGCGTGAGCGCCGAGGGCGCTGGCGCGGGGGGCGGCTCGAAGCTCCACCTCGTGTTCGGCGGGCGCGTGCGCGACCCCATGGGCTTCGACTTCGTCGAGCCCGACAAGCTCCATGTGGTCGGCATCTTCCCCGACTATGCCTCGGCCGAGAGGGCGTGGCGGGCCGAGGCCCAGCGCACCGTTGACGACGCCGAGATGAAGTATGTGGTGGTCCACCTCCACCGCCTGCTCGAGCCGGAGCAGCTGAAGCGGCCCGGCTGACGCAGCGGCCAGGTCATCATTCGCAAAACGCATGGCTAAGGCCTATTGACATAGCCTCACGGCAGGCCTTTCTCTCCTGGCGTGAAGCCCAAGCTCCTTTCGACCCTGCCGGGCTACAGCTGGTCTGCCTTCCTCGCCGACCTGTTCGCCGGCGTGACGGTGGCGATGGTGGCGCTGCCGCTCAGCCTCGCGATCGCCATTGCCTCGGGCGCACCGCCGGCAACCGGGCTCGTCACCGCCATCGTCGGCGGGTTCCTCATTTCGGCGCTGGGCGGCAGCCGGGTGCAGATCGGCGGGCCGACGGGCGCCTTCATCGTGGTGGTCTACGGGGTCATCGAGGCCCATGGGTATGACGGCCTGGTGCTGGCAACCGCCATGGCCGGCGTCATCCTGCTGCTGGCCGCCTTTCTGCGTGCGGGCAGCCTCATCGAGCATGTGCCCGAAGCCGTCATCAACGGCTTCACGATCGGCATCGGGATCATCATCGCGACCTCGCAGGTGAAGGACTTCCTCGGGCTCGACACGGGGACCCTGCCGGCGGACTTCCTCGACAAGCTGCCGGTGCTGTGGGCGGCACGCGACACGGCAAGCCCCGCCGCCTTCGGCGTGGCGCTGGCGTCGCTCTTCCTCATCGTGATCGCCCGGCGCGCCGCCCCCCGTCTGCCCGGCCTCATCCTCGTCATGGCGCTGGCCTCGGCGGCCGTGGCGCTCTGGGATGTACCGTTGGACACGATCGAGAGCCGGTTCGGCGCACTGCCGCAGGGCCTGCCGGCCCCGCACCTGCCCGAGATCAGCCGGGCGCGCCTCATCGAGCTGCTCCCCTCGGCGCTCGTCATCGCCTTCCTGGCCGGCATCGAATCGCTCCTGTCGGCGGTGGTCGCCGACCGGATGATCGGCGGCAGCCACCGCCCGAATGCCGAGATCGCGGCGCAGGGCTGGGCCAACTTGGGCTCGGCGCTGTTCGGCGGGCTGCCGGCCACGGGCGCGATCGCGCGGACGGCGACCAACGTGAAGGCCGGCGGCCGCACCCCCGTCGCCGGGATGGTCCATGCGCTCGTCATCCTTCTCGTGGTGCTGGTGGCAGCACCGCTCGCGGGGAAGATCGCTCTGCCGGCGCTCGCTGCGCTTCTCGTGCTGACGGCGTGGAACATGACCGAGCCGCACCGCTGGGGGGAATGGCTGCGTGGCCGCCCCTCGGATCGGTTCCTGCTGCTGCTCACTCTCGTGCTGACCGTGGTGGCCGACCTCACCATCGCGATCGGGGTGGGCGTGGCGGTCGGGCTGGCGATCCGGCTGCGGCGCCGCGAGGTGCCGCCCGCCCCGTGGCACCCGCCCGAGCACTAGCGCAGGCCTAGCGGAAGTCGCGCTCGTCCCGGCTCCAGACGTAGGGAAGACCGAACAGCAGCCCGGCAAGGAAGCCGCCGATGTGGGCCCAGATGGCGATGCCCGGCCCGCCCGCGCTGTTGAAGGCGACGGCGACGAGGAGCTGGAGGCCGACGAAGAGCGCGGCGTAGCGCAGCGCGCGGACCAGCTCGCCCGAAAGCCTGAGGCCCAGCACGGTGGCAGGCGCCTCGCCGACGCGGGCGTAGAGGAGCGCGTAGGTGCCGAACACGGCCGAGACCCCGCCCGAGGCACCGACGACGGGCACGACCGAGGCCGGGTCGGCGATGACCTGGAACAGCCCGCCGACCACGCCGCCGGCGAGGAAGAGGAGGAGGAGCCTCGCCGGGCCGATCAGCCACTCCGAGTGCCGCCCTACCCAGGCGAGGAACAGGAGGTTCATGAAGAGGTGGAACAGGCCGCCGTGGACGAACATGTGGCTGACGAGCGTGAGCCACGGCGGGAGCGCGCCCTCGGGCACGGCCACATGGCCGGTGAGGCGGGCGGGAACCAGACCAGCGGCAAACGCGAGGCTGGGGCCTGCTTCGGGCCCGATGAGCCACGCCATGAGCTGCGGCAGGGCGCAGAGCAGGAGCAGCGCGCTCGTCGCCCGGGCGGCAGGGGGCTTCCAGGGCCGCACCTTGGCGCCGCTCCGCTCCGTCAGATGAACCGGACCCGCTCGATCACGTAACTGCGATCGCCCGAGGGGGTCACCACCTCGACCTCGTCGTCGACCTTGCGGCCGATGAGGGCACGGCCGAGCGGCGAGTTGTAGCTGATGCGGCCGCGCTTGGCGTCAGCCTCGGTCTCGCCCACGATCTGGTAGGTGATCTTGCGATCCTCCTCGTCGAGCAGGTCGACGGTTGCGCCAAACACCACCCGATCGCCCGAAAGCGTCTTCGGGTCGATGACATGGGCCCGGGCCAGCTTGTCCTCGATCTCGGCAATCTGCGCCTCGATCTGGCCCTGCCGCTCCTTGGCGGCATGATACTCGGCGTTCTCGGAGAGGTCGCCATGGGCGCGCGCCTCCTCGATCGCCTCGACGTTCTCGGGGCGCTCGACTTCCTTCAGATGCTTCAGCTGCCGCTGCAGCTCGGCATAGCCTTCCGCCAGCATCGGGAATTTCTCGATCGTTGCCATCCTCGGTTCCTTGTCCCGATCGTGCCAGCAGGGGAGTCAAGCCGGAAGCGGCCGGCCACGGGGCCGGGAACGAAACGTCTGGGCTTCCGGAATGACTGTCCTCGCTGGGCCCATAACTCTAGGGCGGCGGGGGCGCCTCTGCAAGGGCGCCCGTGGGTCAGGCGGCCGCCATGCCGTCAAGCCCGGCGTGCAGCGCCTGAAGCGAGGCGACATCGGGGGTGCGTGCCCGGATCGCGGCGATCGCCTCGACCGAGGCGAGGCTTGCGGCGGCCGTCGTGTAGATGGGCACGCGCGACGCCCATGCCGCCGCACGGATGGCCTGGCTGTCCTTCAAGGACTGGGCGCCCTCGGTGGTGTTGAACACAAGGTCGACGCCGCGGTCGAGGATCCGGTCGACGATGTGGGGCCGGCCTTCGAGCACCTTGTTGACGACCTCGACCTCGAGGCCCTCGGCAGCGAGATAGGCGGCGGTGCCGCGGGTTGCGATCACCCGGAAGCCCATGCCGAGGAGATCGCGCACGGCGGAGAGGATGAGCGGCTTGTCGCTGTCCTTCACCGAGACGAAGACCGTCCCCTCCTGCGGCAGGCGGGTGCCGGCGGCGAGCTGGCTCTTCCAGAAGGCCATGGCGAAGTCGGCATCGACTCCCATGACCTCCCCGGTCGACTTCATCTCCGGCGAGAGCACCGGGTCGCTCCCGGGGAAGCGGGCGAAGGGGAAGACCGCTTCCTTGACCGAGGTGTAGCCCGGGCGGCGGCGCGGCGGCCGAAGCTCGGCAAGCCGGGCGCCCGCCATCACCCGCGCGGCAAGCGCGGCGTAGGGCACGCCGGTCGCCTTGGCGACGAAGGGCACGGTGCGGCTTGCCCGCGGGTTGACCTCGATCAGGTGGACGAGACCATCCTTCACCGCGAACTGGACATTCATGAGGCCGCGCACGGCAAGCGCCCGGGCCAGCGCCTCGGTCTGGCGCTCGATCTCGGCGATGATGGCGGGATCAAGGCTGTGCGGCGGAAGCGTGCAGGCGCTGTCGCCCGAGTGCACGCCCGCCTCCTCGATGTGCTGCATGACGCCGGCCACATGCACCGTCTCGCCGTCGGCGAGCGCGTCCACGTCCACCTCGATCGCGTCCCTGAGGTAGCGGTCGATGAGGACGGGCGAGTCCCCGGACACGCGGACCGCGGTGCCGATGTAGGCCTCGAGCTGGGCGGGCGAGGCGACAATCTCCATCGCCCGGCCGCCGAGCACGTAGGAAGGACGGATGAGCACGGGATAGCCGATGCGGTCGGCCACCTCGGCTGCCTCGGCCGGCGAGCGGGCCACGCCGCCCTCGGGCTGGCGGAGGCCGAGCCTGCCGACGAGCGCGGCGAACCGCTCGCGGTCCTCGGCGAGGTCGATCGAGTCGACGGGGGTGCCGAGGATCGGCACGCCGGCGGCCTCGAGCGCATGGGCGAGCTTCAGCGGAGTCTGGCCGCCGAGCTGGACGATGACGCCCGCGAGCGTGCCCGCCTGCTGCTCGACGTGGAGGATCTCAAGCACGTCCTCCGCCGTCAGCGGCTCGAAGTAGAGCCGGTCGGAGGTGTCGTAGTCGGTCGAGACCGTCTCGGGGTTGCAATTGACCATGATGGTCTCGAGCCCCTCGGCGGAAAGCGCGAAGCAGGCGTGGCAGCAGCAGTAGTCGAACTCGATCCCCTGGCCGATGCGGTTGGGGCCGCCGCCGAGGATGACCACCTTGCGCCGGTCTGAGGGGGCGGCCTCGCACTCCACCCCGGCGTAGGTGGAATACATGTAGGGGGTGGCGGCCTCGAACTCGGCAGCGCAGGTGTCGATCCGCTTCATCACCGGGCGGACGCCGAGCGCGTGCCGGCGTGCCCGCACCTCGGCCTCGGCGAGGCCGGCGAGGGCGGCGAGGCGACGGTCGGAGAAGCCCATGGCCTTGAGGCGCCGGAGCCCGGCCGCATCGGCGGGAAGTCCGCGTTCCTCCACCTCGCGCTCGGCCGCGACGATCTCGGCCAGCCGGTCGACGAACCAGGGGTCGTAGGCCGAGACGCGGACCACCTCCGAGGGCGGAATTCCGGCCCGGAGCGCGTGGGCCGCAACGAGGAGCCGGTCTGGCGTGCGGGTGGCCAGCGCCGCCAGGATCTCGCCCTTGCCGGCACCGGCCAGCCGCTCGGGCGGATCGAGGCCGGCGAGCCCCGTCTCGAGCCCCCGCAGCGCCTTCTGGAGCGATTCGGCGAAGCTGCGGCCGATGGCCATCACCTCGCCCACCGACTTCATCGCCGTGCCGAGCGTCGCGTCGCTGCCGCGGAACTTCTCGAAGGCGAAGCGCGGGATCTTGGTGACAACGTAATCGATGGTGGGCTCGAAGCTCGCGGGCGTCGCCCCGCCGGTAATCGCGTTCGGGATCTCGTCGAGCGTGTAGCCGACGGCAAGGAGCGCGGCGACCTTGGCGATCGGAAAGCCGGTCGCCTTGGAGGCGAGGGCGGACGAGCGCGAGACGCGCGGGTTCATCTCGATGACGACGAGCCGGCCATCCGCCGGGTTGACCGCGAACTGCACGTTCGACCCGCCGGTCTCCACCCCGATCGCCCGCAGGCAGGCGATCGCGGCGTTGCGCATCACCTGGTACTCCTTGTCGGTGAGGGTGAGGGCGGGCGCGACGGTGATCGAGTCGCCCGTGTGGGTGCCCATCGGGTCGACGTTCTCGATGGCGCAGACGATGATGGCGTTGTCGGCGCGGTCGCGCACGACCTCCATCTCGTACTCCTTCCAGCCGAGAACCGACTCCTCGATGAGCACTTCGCCGACCGGGCTCGCGTCGAGCCCGCCGAGCACGATCCGCTGGAACTCCTCGCGGTTGTAGGCGATTCCGCCACCGGTGCCGCCGAGGGTGAAGCTGGGGCGGATGATGGCGGGCAGCCCCACCGTCTCGAGCGCGGCCAGCGCCTCCTCGAGGCTGCGGACGAGCGCCGAGCGCGGCGATTCAAGCCCGATCGCCTCCATCGCCTCGCGGAACTTGAGCCGGTCCTCGGCCTTCTCGATCGCCTCGGCCTTCGCACCGATGAGCTCGACCCCGAAGCGCGCCAGCGTGCCGTCCTTGGCCAGCGCGAGCGCGGTATTGAGCGCAGTCTGCCCGCCCATGGTGGGAAGGAGCGCATCGGGCCGCTCCTTCGCGATGACCTTCGCGACCATCTCGGGCGTGATCGGCTCGACATAGGTCGCGTCCGCCAGTTCCGGGTCGGTCATGATGGTGGCGGGGTTCGAGTTGACCAGGATGATGCGGTAGCCCTCGGCCTTGAGCGCCTTGATGGCCTGGGTGCCGGAATAGTCGAACTCGCAGGCCTGGCCGATGACGATGGGGCCGGCGCCGATGACGAGAATGGAGGCGATGTCGCGGCGGGCGGGCATCGGGCTTAGCGCAGCATGCCGACGAAGCGGCGGAACAGGTGGGCGCTGTCCTGCGGGCCGGGCGAGGCCTCGGGGTGGTGCTGCACCGAAAACACGGGCCGGCCGACGAGCTCGATCCCGCAGTTGGAGCCGTCGAACAGGCTGACGTGGGTCTCGCGCACGCCCCCGGGAAGGGTCGCTGCGTCCACCGCGAAGCCATGGTTCATGCTGGTGATCTCGACGCGGCCGTCGGCCAGCCGCTTGACGGGGTGGTTGGCGCCGCGGTGGCCCTGGTGCATCTTGACCGTCCGCGCCCCCACCGCAAGCGCCAGCATCTGATGGCCGAGGCAGATGCCGAACAAGGGTCTTCCGGTCTCGAGCCAGGCGCGGATGACGGGCACGGCGTGCACGCCGGTCGCGGCCGGATCGCCCGGGCCGTTCGAGAGGAAGAGGCCCTGCGGAGCATGCGCCATGATCTCGTCGAAGCTGGCGGTGGCCGGCACCACCGTCACGCGCGCCCCGGCGCCGACGAGCTGGCGCAGAATCGCGCGCTTGACGCCATAGTCGATGGCAACCACGTGCGGCGCGTCGGCCGGAAGCTCGGGGCGCGCATAGCCCTGCCCCGGCACCCAGGGGCCCTCCTCCCAGCGGAAGCTCTGGGTGGTCGAGACTTCGGTTGCGAGATCGAGCCCCTCGAGGCCGGACCAGGCGCGCGCCCGGGCGACAAGGGCCTCCACGTCGAAGCGACCGTCCCTGCGATGCGCGATGACGGCGTTCGGCGCGCCCTCGAGCCGGATGCGGCGGGTGAGCGCGCGCGTGTCGATGCCGGCAACGCCGATCCGCCCCCAGGCGGCGAGCCAGTCGTCGAAGCGCTGCACCGCCCGGTGGTTCGACGGGGCCGTCACCGGCCAGGCGACGACGCAGCCCACCGCGTGGGGGTTGGTGGCCTCCACGTCCTCGGGATTGGCACCGACGTTGCCGATGTGGGGGAAGGTGAAGGTGATGATCTGGGCGGCGTAGGAGGGATCGGTCATCACCTCTTGGTAGCCCGTCATCGCCGTGTTGAAGCAGAGCTCGCCAAGCCCCTCCCCTTCGGCGCCGAAGCCCTGCCCCCACAGCAGCGTGCCGTCGGCAAGCGCCACAACTCCCGTCGCGCCGGGGGGCTGGCGCGAAGGGAAGTCGTCGGCCATGGGGGCTCCTTGCGGCTCGCGGATTGTCGGGCTGGGGTGGCGCGTTAGGGTCCGCACTGGACCGCGTCAACCGGCCTCTGGCAGGGGAGCGGGGTGATTCGGCAGTCCATCTCGGCGGCGCTGACGGCGGCGATGAAGGCACGCGATGCCGAGCGGGTGGCGGCGCTGCGGCTCGTGCAGGCGGCGCTCAAGAACCGCGACATCGAAGCCCGCACCGGGGACGCTCCAGCCGATGACGACGCCCTCGTCATCGAGGTGCTGCAGAAGATGGCGAAGCAGCGGCGCGAATCGATCGAGATGTACCGCGCGGGCGGCCGCGACGACCTGGCGGCCCGCGAGGCGTTCGAGCTCGCCGTCATCGAGGGCTTCCTTCCCGCCCAGCTCGACGACGCGGCGGCGGAGGCAGCGATCGCGGCCATCGCCGCGCGGGTCGGCGCCACGGGCCCGAAGGACATGGGCGCGCTGATGACGGCGGTGAAGGCAGAGCTAGCAGGCCAGGTGGACATGAGCCGGGCAAGCCGGCTCGCCCGGGCAGTCCTCGAAGCCCGGGCCACCGGCTGAGCAAAAGGGGCGTGGACGTGGCAAGCCTGAAGCAGCGGATGGATGCCTGGACCACGCGGACGCTCGCCTACCTTCACCGCCGCTTCCTCGTCGATGACCGCCGGCACTGGCCGCTGCGGCGAGTCTACGAAAGGGCGGCGGAAAGCTCGGCGAGCTTCATCGAGGCCAACATGGACGATGCGGTGCTCTTCGATTACCGCACCGACTACTGGGCCTGGCTCGTCACCCGGCTGCCGAAGGAGGGCCTGCTGCTCGAGGCCGGCGTGTTCGAGGGCAAGTCGATCAACTTCATCGCCGACCGGCTGAAGGCGCGCGGAGACGGTCGCCTCATCCACGGGTTCGACAGCTTCGAGGGCCTCGAGGAGGACTGGGCCGGCGAAGCGCTTGCCGCGGGGCACTTCGATCAGGGCGGACGGCTGCCGCCGGTGCGCGCGAACGTGCGCCTGCACAAGGGCTGGGTGCAGGACACGGTTGCCCCCTTTCTTGCGGAGCATCCGGACGAGCCGAT
Organism: Thermaurantiacus tibetensis; assembly: GCF_015354055.1. GTDB lineage: Bacteria > Pseudomonadota > Alphaproteobacteria > Sphingomonadales > Sphingomonadaceae > Thermaurantiacus > Thermaurantiacus tibetensis. Next base: position 95,700 of record NZ_JACHTM010000001.1, on the reverse strand, counting down.
CGCCCTCCTCCACATCGACACCGACACCTACACGCCGGCGCGCTACCTGCTCGAGACCTGCGCCCCGCGCCTCGTGCCCGGCAGCATCATCGCCTTCGACGAGCTGATCGGCTACCCGAACTGGCCGGCGCACGAGGCGAAGGCGCTCTCCGAGGTGCTGCCGCGCGAGCGCTACCGCTTCATCGCCTTTACCAGCCGGCAGGCAGCCATCCGCATCCTCGCCTGACGCCCATGGCGCCCGGCCGCGGGCTCGGCTAGCCTTCGCCCGATGGCGCTCGGCGAAGCCTTCCTCGAGGAGCTGAAGACCCGGGTGTCGCTTGCCGACATTGTCGGCAGGCGGGTGCGGCTCCTGCGCGCCGGGCGCGACCTCAAGGGCTGCTGCCCCTTCCACGGCGAGAAGACCCCGAGCTTCCACGTCTATGCCGACCACTACCACTGCTTCGGCTGCGGCGCCCATGGGGATGCCATCCGCTTCCTGATGGAGGCGGACGGCCTCGATTTCATGGGTGCGGTGCGCGCGCTCGCCGCCGAGGCCGGCATGGAGGTGCCCGAGACCCGCGCATCCCCGGCCCAGGCGCGCGCGTCGGGGCTCCACCGCGTGCTCGAGGCAGCCGCCGGCTGGTTCGCCGAGCGCCTCGCGGCAGCCGAGGGGGCGGAGGCGCGGGCCTATCTCGCCCGGCGCGGCGTGGATGAGGGGCTAGCCCGGGCCTTCGGGCTCGGCTGGGCGCCGGCCAGCGGTCTCGAGGCGGCGCTGAAGGCGCGCCTGCCCGATGCCGACCGGGCCCTGCTGGCCGAGGCGGGACTGCTGACCGAGGAGGGCCGGCAGCGCTTCCGCGCGCGCCTCATGTTCCCCATCCGCGACGGCCGGGGCCGCACCGTCGGCTTCGGGGGCCGTCTCCTCGGGGTGGGCGAGCCGAAGTATCTGAACTCCGCCGATGGCCCGGTCTTCCACAAGGGCAGGCTGCTCTTCAACCTCGACCGGGCGGCGGCCCCGGCGCGCAAGGCGGGCCGGCTTGTCCTCGTCGAGGGCTACATGGACGTGATCGGCCTCGCCCGCGTGGGGCTTGCCGAGACAGTCGCTCCGCTCGGCACCGCGCTCACCGAAGCGCAGCTCGCGCTGGCCTGGCGGGTGGTGCCCGAGCCCGTGCTCGCCTTCGACGGCGACGCCGCCGGCCTGCGAGCTGCCGCCCGGGCAGCCCAGCTGGCCCTCGCCGGAATCGGCCCGGGGCGGAGCCTCAGGATCGCGCTGCTTGCCGCCGGCGAGGACCCTGACGACCTTGCCCGCCGCGGCGGACGCGAGGCCGTGGAGGCGCTGCTGGCCGGCGCCCGGCCGCTGGAGCGGTTCCTGTTCGACGTGGAGGCAGCGGTCGCCCCGCTCGACACGCCCGAGCGCCGCGCCGACCTCCGACGCCGGCTGGACGCGCTCGCCGCCACCATCCCGGATGCGGGGCTCGCCCGCGACTACCGCGAGAGCTGGCGCGCGCGGGCCGATGCCCTGTTCGCCCCCCGCGGCGAGGGACGCCGGCAGCGCAGGGGCTCCCCGCCACCGGGCAGCCGCCTGCCGCCGGCACGCGCCGAGACTCGCGCGGCCCGGTCCACCACCGAGACGATGCAGGCGACGCTGCTTGCCGCGCTCGCGGCCCGCCCCCGAGCGATCGAGCGCCACCGCGAGGCGCTCGCCGAACTCCGCTTCGCAAGCCCTGCGCTCGATGCCGCGCGCGACGCCCTCCTCTCGGGCACGACCCCCGATCTCCCCCCCGGCCTTGACCCGAAGGGACTTGCCGCGCTTGACGACGCCGCGTTCGACGCCCGAGTCGCAGCGGCCCTTGCGTCCTACCTTGTCCGTGCCCACATGCCGGTGCTGCGCCGCGGGGCTCTGCCCGGCGACCCGGTCGGCGCAGGGGCCGGCGGCTCCGGAGCGCGCGTCGGTGCAGCTCTGGCAGAGGCCCGGGCACGGCTGATTGCGCCCGTCCTCGAGGTGGCCGGTCCGGGCCGCTTACGGGAGCCGGGCGCGGGCGGGCAGATGCAGGGTGGCGGCAGCGTCGGAGCAGGCGACGCAGGCAGGCGGGAACGGGACTGACGAGGCGGCATGGCAACCAAGAGCTACCAGGCGACGGACGAAACGGGCGAAGCGGCGGAGACCGAGGGCGCTCCCGTCATCGACCTCAACGGCGCGGAGCTGAAGCGGCTGATCGCTCGCGCCAAGAAGCGCGGCTGGCTCACCTATGATGAGCTCAACAAGGCGCTGCCGCAGGGCGAGATGCCCTCCGAGCAGATCGAGGACGTGATGGCCGCACTCTCGGAGATGGGCATCAACCTCGTCGAGCGGGAGGATTCGGTCGAGGAAGCGGAAGAGGAGGACGAGGAGGAGATCCTCGAGGACGCCGCGAGCGAGGCGATCGGCCCGGCGGTGATCACCGCCCAGCCCAAGGAGAAGATCGACCGCACCGACGACCCGGTCCGGATGTATCTGCGCGAGATGGGGGCCGTCGAGCTGCTCTCGCGCGAAGGCGAGATCGCGATCGCCAAGCGCATCGAGGCGGGGCGCGACACCATGATTGCCGGGCTGTGCGAGAGCCCGATGACCTTCGCGGCCATCATCGAATGGTCCCGCGCGCTCAACGAGGGCCGCATGCACCTGCGCGAGATCCTCGATCTCGAGGCGATGCTGGCCAAGCCGCCGACCGAGGACAATCCCGACGCCGAGGCGAGCGACACCCCGCTCGCGTTCAAGGAAGATCGCGACGAGGACGAGGAGGCATCGCCCGCGCCGGCAGAAGACGAGGAGGACATGGTCGAGCGGCGCGTCGCCCCGCCGCCCAGCTTCGACGACGATGACGACGAGGGCGGGCTCAGCCTCGCGGCGATGGAGGAGAAGCTGAAGCCCGAGGCGCTCGAGCGCTTCGCGCGGATCGAGGCCATCTACGAACGCTTCGCCAAGCTCCAGGCCGAGCGCATGGCGGCGATCCACGCGGGCAGCAGCCTGCCGCCGGCCGACGAGCGCCGCTACCAGAAGCTTCGGGGGGAGCTCACCCAGGAGATCGCCGCGGTCCAGTTCACCAATGCCAAGATCGAGGGCCTCGTCGAGCAGCTCTACAGCTACAATGAGCGGCTGACTGCGCTCGGCTCGCAGATGATGAAGCTGGTCGACAAGCACAGGATCCCGCGAAAGGACTTCCTCGACGTCTACCTCGGCCGGGAGCTCGACGAGGGCTGGCTCGAGGCCAACGCCGGCCGCGACCGCCGCTGGGCGGCCTTCGCCGCCGCCGAAGCCGGCGAGGTGGCGCGCATCCGCCAGGAACTTGCAAACATCGCCCGCGACGTCGGGATGGAGCTCGGCGAGTATCGCCGCATCGTCAACATGGTGAAGAAGGGCGAGCGGGAGGCCCGCATCGCCAAGAAGGAGATGGTCGAGGCCAACCTCCGGCTCGTCATCTCGATCGCCAAGAAATACACCAACCGTGGGCTCCAGTTCCTCGACCTCATCCAGGAGGGGAACATCGGTCTCATGAAGGCCGTGGACAAGTTCGAGTACCGGCGCGGCTACAAGTTCTCGACCTACGCCACCTGGTGGATCCGGCAGGCCATCACCCGCTCGATTGCCGACCAGGCGCGCACGATCCGCATTCCGGTCCACATGATCGAGACGATCAACAAGCTGGTCCGCGCAAGCCGCCAGTATCTCCACGAGACCGGCCGCGAGGCAACGCCCGAGGAGCTTGCCGAGCGCCTTTCCATGCCGCTCGACAAGGTCCGGAAGGTGCTCAAGATCGCCAAGGAGCCGATCAGCCTCGAGACTCCCATCGGCGACGAGGAGGACAGCCACCTCGGCGACTTCATCGAGGACAAGAACGCCGTCATCCCCGTGGACGCCGCGATCCACGCCAATCTCAAGGAGACGGTCACGCGGGTGCTCGCCAGCCTCACCCCGCGCGAGGAGCGGGTGCTGCGCATGCGCTTCGGCATCGGCATGAACACCGACCACACGCTCGAGGAAGTGGGCCAGCAGTTCTCGGTGACCCGCGAGCGGATCCGCCAGATCGAGGCCAAGGCGCTCCGCAAGCTGAAGCACCCCAGCCGCTCGCGCAAGATGCGCAGCTTCCTCGAGAACTGACGCCCGTGCGCGCCGCGCTCCTCGCCGCTGCGGCGCTCGCTGCCGCCCCGGCCGCAGCCGCGCCGGAGATCGAGGCCATCCGCGCCGAGGTGCGCGCTGCCGGCGTCTACCCCTTCGAGCGCACCCGGACCATCACCGACACGCGCAACGGCGGCACCCGGCGCGTGGAGGTGGACCGCTACGACCCGGCAAAACCGGAAGGCCAGCGCTGGACGCTCGTCTCGGTCGACGGCCGCGCGCCGACCGAGGCGGACCGGCGCGCCCACGCCCGGGCCGTTGCCGACCAGCCCATCGCGCCGGGCCCCTGGCGGCTTGACCCGCTGCTCGCCGGCCCGGCCCCCAAGGTGACCCGCAGCGGCGCCGAGACCGTCTACGCCTGGCCCCGGCTGCCGAAGGGCTCGCTGCCGACCGGACGCTTCGACGTGACCGGCAACCTCGCCGCCGAAGTCTTCGTGACCGAGGCCGGAGGTCGCCCGACCGTCACGCGGATGCGAGTGTTCGCGCCCGAGCCCTTCCGCGTGCTCGCAATCGCGAAGTTCGACACGCTGACCGTGACGAGCGACTATGCCCGGGACGCCAGCGGGCGCCTGGTGCTCACCCGGCAGGAGACGGTTCAGGATGCCAACTTCCCCGGCCGCGGCCGCGGCGTGATGCGGGTCGACATGCGGTTCCGCCCGCTCTCCTGAGCGGCCCGGTCCCGCCCGAGCCGCAGCCCGACGAGAAGCGTGCGCGGGTCGGCCCGCTCGAGGAGTGCGCCCGAGAAGCCCGTCTCGACCGTGGCGTCGAGAAGGTTCTGCGCGTCGAACGTGAAGGCCAGCCACGGCCCGAGACGCACGGCCAGCTGCAGGTCGACCGTCGTGGCCGGCGCGAGCCGCCGCGCGTTCAGATCATCCTCGAACCGCGCACCCTCGTGGCGCAGGTCAAGGCGCGCTGCGACCGGCCCCCGCGCGTAGCCGGCGTGCGCCGAGAGCCAGAGCTGCGGCGTCTGCGCGGGCCGCAGCCCGTCGAGCGCGGGGGCGACCGCCCCGCCCCCGACTTCCGCGGCAACCGCCGCAAGCCCGCCGCCGAGCTCCAGCGCCCCGAGCGCCACCGCGCCGTCCGCCTCGACGCCCCTCGCGCGGATGGCGGGAAGGTTGAGGCGCTGGCGAAAGGTGCCGCCGGCCGGCACGAACCCCACGCCCGGGAAACTTCCGGGCCCGCGCCCGCGCGTCACGTTGGCGATGGCGCCCTCGAGCCGGTTCGCAAACAGGGTGACGGCAAGGCGGGCATTGGTGTCGGTGATGTCAAGGCCAGCCTCGACGCCCCGCAGCCGCTCGGGGTCGAGCAGGGGGTTGGCGGCGGTTGCATCGAGGCCTGCCCGGAACGGGCGGTGCAGCTCGTTGAGCGTGGGCAGCCGCCACCCGGAATAGCCGGCGAGCCGGACCGCGACCGGACTCCCGACCCATGGCGCCCAGCGCGCGCCGGCGCGCCAGCTTGCCTCCGTGCCGCGCCGGTCAGCCGCCGTCGCGTCCAGAAGCGGACGGCCGGTCGCGATCTCCGTCTCGCGCAGGATGCCGCCCCGAAGCGCCCAGCCGTCCACCCGCCCGCCGGCAAGGAGGGTGACCGAGGGCAGCGGGCGCGCCTCGACCTCGACGAAGCCGCCCGCCGTGCGGCTCCGGCCGCCGGCCACCCGCACCGCGGTCGGCGCGCGTGCGACGAAGCGGAACCGCTCGCGCGTCTCGCCCTCCGCCAGCCGCCAGTCCCCGCCCAGCCTGAGCCAGGAGGCGGGCCGCAGTTCGGCCCGGCCGCCGGCGCCGCGCGCAGGTGTCGCCACCTGGTCGAGGGCGAGGGTCGCAGCCGTCCGTTCCGGGTTCAGCGTCAGCGTGCGGGCGCGGAAGTCGCGGAGCTGGCCGAAGAGGAGGAGCTCGGCCGGCAAGGCGCCGCGGTGGACGAGGCGGAGCGAAAGGTCGCCGCCGCGGGTGCCGGTCTCGGCGCCCTCGACGCCGCGCAGGCGCAGGTCGTCGAAGGCGGCGAAGCTGGCCTGCAGCTCGGTTGCCGCACCCACGGGGGCGAGTGCCCGGGCGCGCAGGCCCGCCTGCCGGAAGCGGGCGGGAGCATCGACCGGCCCAGCGCGATCGGAGTCGACGAGGAGGAAGCCGGCGCTCCGCCGGAACCGGCCGGCGATGCCCAAGGCCCCGCCGCCTTCGACGGGAAGCCCGACGGCGGCGGCCGCATCGAGGCTGGCGAAGCTGCCGCCGCGCAGCGCCGCGAAGGTGGCGGGCAGGGCGGAGTCGAGCGCGATGGCACCGGCAAGCGCCCCGGGCCCGTCTGCCACGCTCCCGCCGCCGCGCGTGACCCGCGCCGCGGCGAGCGGGCCGGCGTCAAGCGCGGCGGTCGCGACCCAGCCGGCGAAGAGGTCGGCCTGGGGCACGCCGTCGAGCGTGACGGCGGTGCGGCTGGCCGCATTGCCGCCGAGCGCGCGGAGCGTCACCCCCTGCGCGGTGGGGCTGGCGCTTGCGGACGAGGCGCGGCGGAAGGCGGAGAGGCCCGGCACGCGGGCGAGCGCCGCCTCGATCCGCCCGGCTGCCGTGGCAAGGTCGGCCGGCCCCAGCGCCACCGTGCCGAGCGGAAGGGCCGGAGCCTCGAGCGCCCGCCCGGTCACCACGATGTCGGCGGGGGCTGCCGCAGGCAGATCCATGGCGCGGGCCTAGCCAGATAGGGCATCCGCAGGCAAGGCATTGACCCTGCAGCCCTATGGAGACCGCGACGGGCACATCGGCCCGTCTCTCCGCGTGACCGGCTCGTCTCACGCCAGCGGGTCGAGGCCGCTGCGCGTCCGCTGCGGTTGGCCCGCGGGGGTTACACCTCGCGCCTTCCGCCCTCCGCAGCGGAACGCAACGGTCGAACTTGGCACCGGCAAGCCAGAGAAACAACCCGGCTCAGGCCAATGCAGAATTCATTCCAAATATAGCATAGAGGAGAATGTCAAATCCTCCGTGTCAGAAGCCCAGAATATTGAGTACCCCATGTTCATTCAGTGTTCATATGATTCTATTCTGGATTGCAAAGCATTTATTCACAACCTGTTCATTGGGTTACATTCCTATATGGAGGAGTTTATGAAGGCCTTGGGTTGCCTTCGCTTCAGGAGACCATCATGAGAAAGATCCTGTTCCTGCTCACTTCCAGCGCACTTGTCGGCGGGACATCCATGGCGGCCCCGGAACGCGGACAATGGAGCGTGCGTGTAATGGGAGGGCTGGACCTGCCCGCTGGCGGTCGCCTGCATGACGGCACGCAGGCGGCAGTCCCCAATCTCGGCGCGCTGGACCCCTCGCTCGCGGGCCTTTCCGGCAGGCTCGACATCAGCGGGCGCGGCAACCAGCGCTTCTTCAACGGCGGTGCGGCAGGCGCTGTGGAGATTGGCTACGCGATCCGCCAGGGCGGGGAGATTTTCGGCGGCTTCCGCTACCAGGGCAATGGCCCTGGGGAGGCCGTCGTCGGCACCGCCGTGGTCCCGGACCTCGGTGCGGAACTGCCGGTCTTCGGTCGGTTCGGGCGGCTGCGCGCCTACACCGGGGAACTGGGCTACCGGCACTATTTCATGCGTGACTCCGTCGTCCGGCCCTATGTTGCCGGCCGCGCCGGCGTGACCTTCACCGAGAGCATCGACGCGACCTTCCGCGTGCCGGGCACGGCGATCGTCCTCCCCGACACCCCCTTCTATCGAAACTCCGTCTCGGCGACCGTTGGCGGCGACATCGGTGCTGCTCTCCAGCTGACCAAGGGGCTCGACCTCAACATCGAGACGGGGTTGCGCTGGACCAGCGGACTTCGGACCAACGATGAGGTTCTGCCGGCACTCGGCCTGCAGGAAGTGAACCAGGCAGGGGGTCGGGTGGACGTGCCCATCCGCGCCGGTTTCACGGTCCGCTTCTGACCCCTGCGGCCGCGCCGCCCGTGCGACCTGACGCGGGCGGACCCACTGGTCGGGCGCCTTGCCTCGTGGCAAGGCGCCCGCCATGTTGAACGACAGTTCGAGCCCGCTCCGCCTGCTCCTCACCCGCCGGTCGGCCAAGGCGCGCGACCTCGGGGCCCCCGGCCCCGACCCCGCCACGCTCGACACCCTCCTCGCGGCGGCAATGCGCGTGCCCGACCATGGCAAGCTCGCGCCCTGGCGGCTCGTGGTGGTGGAGGACCGGGAGCGGCTGGCCGACGCCATCCTTCGCCTCTACCGCGCCGAGAGGCCCGAGGCCGGGCGGCTCGAGCTCAAGGCGCTCAGCGATTTCGCCCACCAGGCCCCCTGCCTCGTGGCGGTGGTGAGTTTGGTGAAGGACAGCCACATCCCGGCGTGGGAGCAGCAGCTTTCGGCCGGCGCGGCGACCGCCCACCTCATGCTCGCCGCCCATGCCGCCGGGTTCGCCGCCAACTGGCTGACCGGGCCCGCCGCCTATCTTCCCGGCATGGCCGAGGCCCTTGGCGTGCCGGGCGGCCGGATCGCCGGCTTCGTCTTCATCGGCACGCCCTCGAGGCCGCTCGAGGAGCGGCCGCGGCCCGACCCGGCGGAGGTGGTGCTGCGCCTCTAGCGGACCCGCACCACCGGCACGTTCCGGTTGAGGCTTTCGATCCTGAGCGTGAACCCGCCGAGCGCCGCCCGACGGATGACAACCGGCGTCCCCGGCCTCACCATGGGCAGGAACACCCCGTCGGTCTGCCGCCACATCTGGCCGTTGTCGAGCAGGAACACGCGCTTGCGCTGGGAGTCGGTGAAGGTCTCGGCGACCGCGGCCTCGAGCCGGTCGATTCGCGCCTCGCGCTCGGCCGGCCCGCCGCCGCGCGCGCCGAAGCCCTCGACCTGGGCTGCCTTCGCCCGTTCGGCGGCCTCCGCGGCCGCGCGTGCCTCGGCCTCGGCGCGGGCCTTCGCGGCGGCCTCCGCCTCGCGCGCCCGCTCTTCGGCAAGCCGCTGCCCTTCCGCCGAGGCGGCCGCGATGGCGCGGTCGTAGCAGGCCAGCCGCTCGGAGTCGGCAGGGATCCGGGCACAGGCAAGGAACGGGTCGAGCGCGCCGGCCGGCGCGCGCTGGCCGGGCGCCGACTGAGCCGCGAGCACGAGGGCCGATGCGAAGAGGGACCCGAGAACGGCTTTGCGCATCTTCCGCTTTCCTCCCGTTGCCGCCATGGACCGCCGATGACCCATGCTGCAACCCCCGACGGCGCCGCCCGCCGCCAGCTCGAGGCCGCCATGCGCGCGGCCGGCCACGCCATCGAGGCCATGAAGGCCGCCGGGCTCGAGGCCCGCGACAAGGCCGACAGAAGCCCCGTGACCGAGGCCGACGAAGCCGCCGAGCGCATCCTCGAGGCCGCGGTGCGCGCGCTCGAGCCCGATGCGACCATCGTCGGCGAGGAGGCGGCGAGCGCGGGGCGCATGCCGCCACCCTCGGGCCGCTTCTGGCTCATCGACCCGCTCGACGGCACCCGCGACTTCCTCGCCGGGCGCGACGGCTACACCGTCAACCTCGGGCTGGTGGTCGCCGGCGCGCCGGTCTTCGGCCTCGTGCTGCACCCGCCAAGCGGCCGGCTCTGGGGCGGCGCGCAAGGCGAGGGCGCCTGGCGGCTTGACCGCGACGGCACCCGCACGCCCATCCGCACCCGGCCGCTGCCCGACGCGCCGGCCCTTCTCGTCTCCCACGCCCACCTCGATGCGCGCACCCGCGCCTGGGTCGAGTCGGTGCCCGGCGCGACCCGCACGGATGCCGGCTCATCCATCAAGTTCTGCCTGCTCGCGGAAGGCGCGGCCGATGCCTATCCGCGCTTCGGCCCCACCATGGAGTGGGACACGGCGGCAGGCGATGCCGTGCTGCGCGCGGCCGGCGGGCTGACGCTCGGGGAGGACGGCCAGCCATTCCGCTACGGCAAGCCCGGCTACCGCAACGGGCCGTTCCTGGCGCTCGCCGACCCGCGGGCGACCGGGCGGCTGCCGGCCTTCGGCTGAGCCTTCCGCTGGGCCGAGATTATGGTTAACATCTTGCGTAGCTGTTAAAAAATCTTACAGCTTTCATCGAAACGTCATCGCCCCGCCCTGTCGCCGACAGTTGGCACGGGTCTTGCATGCCAGGGCGCGCAGGGGTCATGGAGGCCCCGCCAAAGGAGTTGTCAATGCGTCTTCCTCTGCTTGTTGCCGCGGCGCTGATCGCCAGCCCGGCTGCCGCCGTCAACCTCGTCACCAACGGCAGCTTCGAATCGGGCCTTGCCGGCTGGACCATCGGCGGCGTCGATACCCAGGGATTCCCGCCGGTCGCCATCTTCTATGGCGCCGGGGCTCCCTATCCCACCGGGGCCTTCGGCGAGGCGGTGCCCGCCGACAACGCGCCGGGCTCGCTTTCGCCCGACGCGGCGGGTGAACGCGGCCTCTATTTCGTGAGCGACTTCACGGTCGACCAGTCGGTCAGCCAGTCGGTGTTCCTCACCCCCGGCAGCTACCAGATCGGCTTCTCGGTCTACGCGCCTGCGAACGGCTACAACAATGCCGGCGAAGCCTTCTTTTCCGGCTCCATCGCGGGCGTGACGCTTGCCAGCTACGCGGTCTCGTCCGGTCCCGTCACCACCTGGCAGCATTTCGGCGGCGCCGCCACGATCGTGACGCCCGGCTTCTACACCGTCTCCTTCATGTTCAACACCAACCTGTTCCCGTCGAAGGACGTGGTGGTGGACCGGGTCTACATCATCCCCGGCGGCGGCGGCGGCCCGGTCATCCCGGGCATCCCCGAGCCCGCCACCTGGGCGATGCTGATTGCCGGCTTCGGCCTCGTCGGCGCGGCCATCCGCCGGCGTCGGCAACTGGTTTCGGCCTAGCGCCGAGCGTCAGGCGGGCCGGCGTTACGGGGGCAGCCGGCCCGCCACTTTGCGGCCCGCCGCGCGGGCTCAGGCGGCGAGCGCTTCCTCCGGGATCGCGTAGAGCATCTCGGCCCCGCGGGTGATGGGGCCGAGGAGCGCAGGCGCCGCCGGCAGGATCTGCTCGGCGTAGAAGCGCGCGGTTGCCACCTTGGCCCGCAGGAACGCCGGGTCGCCCTCCCCTGCCTCCAGCCGCCGGAGCGCCTCGGCCGCCTGCCGGGCAAGCAGGGTTCCCCCGATCGTCAGCCCGAACATGCGCAGGAAGGGCGTGGCACCCGCTGCCGTATCGGCAAGCTTCTCGCCCTCGTTCCCGGCCATCCACACGGCTGCCGTCTGCAGGGCCTCCAGCGCGTCTTCGGCATAGGGGCGGATGGCCCCCAGATCGCCGGACGAGGGCAGCCCCTTCAGGAACAGGCGCTCGCGCTGGAGCAGCGCCCGCCAGTGCCGGCCGCCGTCTTGCCCGAGCTTGCGGCCGACGAGGTCGAGCGCCTGGATTCCGTTGGTGCCCTCGTAGATGGGCGCGATCCGGCTGTCGCGGTAGTGCTGGGCTGCACCCGTCTCCTCGACATAGCCCATGCCGCCGAAGACCTGGAGCGCAAGGCTCGCCGCTTCGACCCCGATGTCGGTCGCAAACGCCTTGGTGACGGGCGTCAGGAGGTCGGCGAGGCCCTGGGCGTCTGCCCGGCGCTGGGGGTCAGGCTCGGCATGGGCGCGGTCCACCGCGGCAGCGTTGAGATAGGCGATGGCGCGCGCGGCTTCCGAGAGCGCCTTCACCGTCATCAGCATGCGGCGGACATCGGCATGCTCGATGATGCGGACCGGCGCGCGGGAGGGAGAGCCGAACTTCGCCGACTGCACCCGCTCTCGCGCGTGGGCAAGCGCCGCCTGGAAGGCGCGCGAGGCGATGCCGATGCCCTGCAGGCCAACGTTGATCCGGGCGTGGTTCATCATGGTGAACATGGCCCGCATGCCGGCATTCTCCGCGCCGACGAGGTAGCCGACGCAGGCATCCCGGTCGCCGAAGGCCATGGTGCAGGTTGGCGAGGCATGGATTCCGAGCTTGTGCTCGAGGCTGACGGCGCGGACATCGTTGCGCGCACCGAGGCTGCCGTCCGGGTTCACGAGGAGCTTGGGCACGAGGAAGAGCGAGATGCCCCTGGTGCCCGCCGGCGCGCCCGGCGTGCGGGCGAGCACGAGATGGACGATGTTCTCGGCCAGATCATGCTCGCCCCAGGTGATGTAGATCTTGCTCCCCTTGATCCGCCAGCTGCCGTCCCCCGCCGGAGTCGCGCTGGTGCGCAGCGCGCCCACGTCCGAGCCGGCCTGCGGCTCGGTCAGGTTCATCGTCCCGGTCCAGCGGCCCTCGACAAGGGGCTTGAGATAGAGCCGCTTCTGCTCGTCGCTGGCGTGGGCCTGGAGCGCCTCGATCGCGCCAAGCGTCAGCATCGGGCAGAGCGAGAAGGCCATGTTGGCGGCCGTCACCTGCTCCTGGACAGCGCAGGCGAGCGCGAAGGGAAGCCCCTGGCCGCCCCAGTCGGGGGCGGCGTTGAGGCCGACCCAGCCGCCCTCGGCATAGGCCCGGAAGGCCTCGCGGAACCCTTCCGGCAGGGTCACGACGCCGTCGGCAATCCGCGCGCCTTCGCGGTCTCCGACCGCGTTCAGCGGTGCGAACACGCCCGAGGCGAGCTTCCCCGCCTCTTCCAGCACGGCGTCGACGAGATCGGGGGTGGCCGCCTCGAACCCGGGAAGCGCCGCGAGCCCCCCGATGTCGGCCACCGTCTCGAGGACGAAGCGCTGCTCGCTGATCGGTGCCCGGTAGTCCATTCTGCCAACCCTTTGCCCTGTGGCCTCGGGGCTGCCTATAGCGGCCGGCGTGGGCGGGACCAGACCCCAGCGCCGGATCGCGGCGGACGACCGCGGCATCGCCGAGGTGGTGCGCCAGCTGAAGGCGGGCGGGATCGCCGCTGTGCCCACCGAGACGGTGTACGGGCTCGCCGCCGATGCTGCCAACCCGGCCGCAGTCGCCCGCGTGTTCCGCGCCAAGGGCCGGCCGGCGGCCAACCCGCTCATCGTCCATGTGGCCAACCGGGAGATGGCGGCGCGCTACGCGGAGATCCCGCCGCTGGCCGACCGGCTGATGGCCCGCTTCTGGCCCGGCCCGCTCACCCTGGTGCTGCCGCGGCGCGCGGATGCGCCGCTCACCGGCGCGGTGACCGCAGGCCTTCCGACCGTGGCACTGCGCGCCCCCGACCACCCGGTCATGCAGGCCGTCATTCGCGGGCTGGGGCGCGGAGTCGCGGCCCCCTCGGCCAATGTCTCGGGCCGCCTCTCCCCCACGAGGCCTGAGCATGTGGCGGAGCTTGCCGTGCCGCTGGTGCTCGACGCCGGCCCCTGCCGCCTCGGGCTCGAGAGCAGCGTGGTGAAGGTGGAGGAGGACCGGCTCGTCCTGCTCCGGCCCGGAAGCCTCGATTCCGCGACGCTGGCCGAGGCGGCCGGCGTGCCGGTCGAGCTCGCCGGAGCGGGAGCGAAGGAGGCCCCCGAGGCGCCCGGCACGGCCTTCCGCCACTATGCGCCGCGCCTTCCGCTCGACCTCGACGTGACCGAGGCCGCAGCCGGCCGCTTCCTGCTGGGCTTCGGCCCGGTCCCGGGCGATCTCAACCTCTCGCCCGCCGGCGACGTGGCCGAGGCGGCGGCCAACCTGTTCGCGGCGCTCTACCGGGCCGAGACAAGCGGTGCGGAGCGGATCGGCGTGGCGCCGATCCCGGCCGAAGGCGCTGGCATCGCCATCCGCGACCGGCTGCAGCGCGCTGCAGCCGCCAGCCGCGACCGGCCCTGACCCCGCTCGCCAGCGCCACCGCCCGCTGCTAGGCGCAGCCTTCCATGCTGCGCCGCCTCTACGACTGGACGCTTGCCAAGTGCGGCCACCCCCAGGCCGAACGCTGGCTTGCCGTCATCAGCTTCGTCGAGGCGAGCGTCTTCCCCATCCCGCCGGACGCGCTGCTCGCCCCCATGTGCCTCGCCCGGCCCGAGCGGGCGCTGCGCTATGCCGCCATCTGCACCCTCGCCTCGGTCGCCGGGGCCCTTCTCGGCTACGCGATCGGCATGTTCCTGTTCGAGACGGTGGGGCGCGCGGTGCTCGACTTTTACGGCGCCATGGGCAAGTTCGAGGCGCTTGCCGCCGAGTTCAACGCGCAAGGGGCGCTCATCGTCTTCCTCGCCGGCTTCACCCCGCTGCCGTTCAAGGTCATCACCATCGCGGCCGGAGCGACCGCCCTTCCCCTCCCGGTGCTCGTGATTGCAAGCCTTGTCTCGCGCGCGGCCCGCTTCTTCCTCCTGGCGGGCCTCCTGTGGAAGTTCGGCGCGCCCATGAAGATCTTCATCGACCGCCACTTCGCCCTGCTCACCACGGCCTTCGGCGTGCTGCTGGTGGGCGGCTTCGTCGTGGTGGGCTGGCTCGGCGCCCGCTAGCGCTCAGTGCCGGCCGCCGAAGAGCTGCCGCCCGGCAAGGTCGAGCATGATCTCCTCCGAGCCGCCGCCGATGGCGTTCACGCGCACTTCCCGGTAGATCCGCTCCACCTTGGAGCCCCGGATGTAGCTCGCACCGCCCAGCACCTGCGCGGCCTCGCGCGCGACATTTTCAAGCGTGCGCGTCGCCTGCACCTTCAGCATGGCGTAGCTCGCCGGCTGGCCGGTGCCCTTGCGGTGCTGGTCGGCGAGCAGATCGATCCAGGCCTGGGTCGCCTCGATCTGGCGGACGAGATCGGCGAGCTTGATGCGGATGGCCTGGTGCTGGACCAGCGGCCGGCCGAAGGTCTCGCGCCCCTGCGCCCATTCGACTGCCTCGGCGAGCGCGACCCGGGCCATGGCCATGCAGCCGTGCGCCATGCCGAGCCGCTCGGAGTTGAAGTTGCGCATGATGCCGAGGAAGCCGCCATTCTCGGGGCCGATGAGGTTCTCGGGCGGCACCTCGACATCCTGGAAATGGATGGCGGCCGTGTCCGAGCAGTGCCAGCCCATCTTCTCGAGCCGGGTGCGCGAGACACCCGGACGGTCGGCCTCGATGAGCATGAGGGAGATTCCGCCCATGCCCGGCCCGCCGGTGCGGACCGCCACCGTGAACCAGTCGGCGCGCATGCCGGACGTGATGAACATCTTGGCGCCGTTCACCACATAGTGGTTGCCGCGCCGCTCGGCCCGCGTGCGGATGGCGGCCACGTCCGAGCCGCCCGAAGGCTCGGTGATGGCAAGCGCGATGATCTTCTCGCCGGCCAGCACCGGAGGGGCCACCCGGCGCTTCATCTCCTCCGAGCCGAGCGCAAGGATGGGCGGCAGGCCGATGCCGTGGGTCATGAGGCTCGCTCCGAGCCCGCCGGCGCCCGGCGCCGCCAGCTCCTCCGACTGGGTCAGGTTGTGGAAGATGTCGAAGCCCTCTGACGTTCCGCCATATTCCTCCGGGTAGCCGAGGCCGAGGATGCCGGCTTGCGCTGCCTTGCGGTGGAGGTCGCGCGGCAGCTCGCCTTCGCGCTCCCACTGGTCGATGTGGGGCGCGACTTCGCGCTCGACGAAGCGGCGCACCGATTGCGCCACCGCCTCGTGGGTCTCGTCGTAGAAGGGCGAGCGCGCCCGCCAGGCCTCGAACATCCGCATTTGCCTCTCCTCTCGAGCCCGCCTAGCAGGGCCCGGAGAGGGACCGGAAGCCCATGAAATTCGCCTGCTCCGCCGCGCTTGTCTGCTTCCTTGCCGCCGCCAGCCCTGCCGTTGCGCAGACGCCGTTCGAGGCGGCCGATCTCTGGCGGCTGCAGCAGGTGGAAAGCCCCGTGCTCGCCGCCGACGGCCGCCGCGTGCTCTTCACCCGCGTGCGCTTCGACGAAAGCGCGGACCGGCGCCTTGCCGAGCTCTGGCTTGCCCACCTCGACGAGGCCGGCCGGGTGGTGGACCAGCGCCTCCTCGTGCCCTCGGGCCTTGCCCCGCGCGAGGCAAGCTTCTCGCCCGACGGCAGCCGCGTCGCCTTCGTCGGCCAGCAGGGCGGAAAGGCCCGCCTGTTCCTCCTCACGCTCGCCGACCCGGTGCCGGAGCCGGTGACGAGCGCCGAGCTCGCACCTCAGGGGCCCGCCTGGTGCCGCGACGGGCAGCGGCTCGCCTTCGTGGCCCGGGTGCCGGCCCTGCCGCCTGCGATCCCGGGCATGCCGCCACGACCCCAGGGCGCCGACCGCGCCCCCGAGCCGAAGATCGTCTCCGACCCCTTCTGGCGCACCGACGCCGGCGGCGAGCAGAAGCCCGGCAGCCTCCACCTCTTCGTGCACGATCTCCGCTCGGGCGCGACCACCCGGCTCACCACCGGCAGCCGCGACGCCCTCGACCCGACCGGGATCGCCTGGACGGCCGACTGCCGCTTCCTCATCGGCTCGGTCAGCCCGAATCGCGTGCGGGCGCCTTCCGAGAGCGACCTCTGGCGCTTCGACGCCGCACGGCCGGGCGCTCCCCCGGTCAGGCTCACCAGCCGGCCGGGAAGCGAGGCCGGTCCCGTCGTCTCGCCCGACGGGCGGATGCTCGCCTTCACCGGGGCCGAGGCGACGCGCGCCTTCTACCCCATGCCCGAGGTCTGGCTGATGCCGCTGGTGCCGGGTGCGCCGGTCCGCAAGGCCGCGCCCGGGCTCGACCGGCCGATCGCGGCACCCCCGGTCTGGCGCGAGGATTCGGGCGCCCTCTATCTCCTGTTCCACGATGCGGGCGTAACCCGGGTGGCCGAGGTGGACGCGGGCTCCGGCGCTGTTGCCGTGAAGGTGCCTGTGGTCGGCGGCACCCGCCTCTACCTGCCGTCCGCAGGCGGACAATTCGCCGCCGCGGCCAGCACCTTCGCCTGGACGACCGCGCACCCCGACCGGCCGGCGGGGCTCGGCATCTCGAAGGGTGGCGACCAGACCGGCAGCCTTGACCCCAACGCCCGCTGGGCCGAGGAAAAGCTCGCTGGCCGGATGGAGGAGGTGCGGGCCAAGGCGCCCGACGGCCGTGAGATCCAGGGCTGGCTCCTGTTCCCGCCCGATTTCGACGCCCGCCGCCGCTACCCGGTCATCCTCGACATCCACGGCGGCCCCAACACCGACTACGGCCCGTTCTTCTCGGTGACCCACGCGCTCTACGCCGCCGCCGGCTACCTCGTGCTCTTCACCAACCCGCGCGGCAGCATCGGCTACGGGGCGGAGTTCGCGAATCTCATCACCGATGCCTACCCCGGCGACGACCATGGCGATCTCATGGCGATGGTCGATGCGGTGGCCGCAAGGCCCTATGCGGACGGCCGCAACCTCTTCATCGGCGGTGGTTCGGGCGGCGGCGTGCTCACACTGAACGCCATCGGCCGCGAGCCGGGCAAGTTCCGCGCTGCAGTCGCGCTGCGGCCGGTGACCGACTGGACGAACCAGGTGACGACTGCCGATCTTGCGCCCTTCTTCCTCCACCAGTGGATGGGCGCGACGCCGTGGGACGCGCCCGAGCGCTACCGCGCCCGATCGCCCCTGTTCCTTGCGGGGCGCATCACCACGCCGACCATGCTGGTGACCGGCGAGGCCGACTTCCGCACCCCCATCTCGCAGACGGAGATGATGTTCGGCGCGCTCAAGCAGCAGGGCGTCGAGACAGTGATGGTGCGCCTGCCCGAGGCGAACCACGGCATGGGCCGGCCGTCGCAGTGGCTGCAGTCGATCCTCGCGCCGATCGACTGGTTCAACCGCCACCGGGCGAAGTGAGCGTCTCCGCGACCCACCCGGCATGGGTCTTCAGGAACTTCCTGACCTTGGGCGCGATGACGGCGGTGCAGTAGGGGTTCCGGTCGCCGACCCGGTCGAAGTAGCCCACATGCTCCGTCTCGGCCGGGAAGAAGGGGCCGGCGGGCTCGACGGTGGTGACGACAGGTGCGCTCCAGTCCTTCTGCGCGCGGGCGATCGCGGCCTTCGCCTCGGCCTCCTGCTCTGGCGACTGGGGGAAGATGGCCGAGCGATACTGCGGGCCGACATCGTTGCCCTGGCGGTTGAGCTGGGTCGGGTCGTGGGTCGCGAAGAAGATGTCGAGGATGTCCCCGTAGCCGATGACCGAAGGATCGAAACGGATCCTGACCGCCTCGGCATGGCCCGTGGTGCCCGTGCAGACCGCCTTGTAGCCCGGATTGTCGACATGGCCGCCGGTATAGCCCGGCACCACCTCCTCCACGCCCCGCACGCGGCGGAAGATGGCCTCGGTGCACCAGAAGCAGCCCCCGGCCACCACGGCGGTCTCGAGGCTCGCGGTGCCGGGTTCGCGGCCCGTGTCCGTTGCGGTCATTGGCGTCTCCCTGCTTCGGCTGCTGACCTCAAGTTCTGGCACATGTGTGCCACCGGCAACGGTCGCGCAAGCATCTGCCCGCCATGCCCGCCCGAATGTTGACAAACGGCAGTGCCGTGCGCCAAATCCTTCTACGCGAGGGTCGAAGTCAGAGGTCGGGACCGAGGACGGCGGTCGTGGCCGAAGGCGGGGGACCGGCCATGAGTGGCTGTCCGTGCGTGCGCTGCCCGGGGGTTCTCGGGCGGTGATCGGCTACGCGGAGGAAACACAGGCCTTCGAGCGCGTTCAGACGTTCGTGGCCGATGTCATGCGGGCCGCCCGGGTCGAGGAGATCGGCGAGCTCCTGTCCGAAGCCACGCGTGCGTTCGCCTTCGATCATTTCGCCATGACCCAGCGCTACGGGCTCAGGATCGACAATGTGCCCGTCCAGCTCACCGACTATCCGGAGCACTGGGTGGAGCTGCTCCGCTCCGGCCAGTTCTGGGCCGATGACCCGGTTCTTGCCGCCTGCCAGCGCACGGTCGCTCCCTTCGCGTGGGACGATCTTCCCCGCCTCGTTGAGCTCACCCCCCGGCAGCAGGCCTACATGGACGCCGCCGCGCGCGAGGGCCTCGCCCGCGGCTGGACCGTTCCCATCCATATCCCAGGCGAGGCCAGCGGCCTTTGCTCCTTCGTTCTTTCCGACCGGCGCGAACTGCCGCGCCACAGCCTGCCCGCCGCCCAGTATCTCGCCTGCTTCAGCTTCGAAGCCGCACGCCGGCTGGCGCGCCGCGGCAACCCGCCGCTGCCGCGCCTCACGCGGCGCCAGCTCGAGTGCGTGGTGCTCGCCGCGCGCGGCAAGAGCGACTGGGTGGCCGGCCAGATCCTTGGCCTCGCGCCCGACACGGTGCACAAGTATCTTGAGCAGGCGAAGGCGCGTTTCGGCGTCTCGAGCCGCACCGAGCTCGTGGTCCGCGCGCTTTATGATGGGCAGATCAGCCTCGGGGATCTGCTCGGCTGAGCCGCACGGGGTGGCCTGCTGCCCCCGACACCCAACCCTTGCGTTCCCTGCCGAGTCGACGCATGCTGCCGTAGCCGGGGTTCGCGAGGCGCAATCCCGGGATGGGGCGTTTTTGACGGGGGTATCCATGCGCATCGCGTTTCTCGCATCCATGTCCTTGCTCGCCGCCGGGCCGGCGCTTGCTGCCGCTGCCGCACCGGGTCTTGCGGCCACGCCGGTCGAGCGGCGGGTGTCCGGCACCTTCGCCGGCGGCACCTGGGAGGCGCGCAGCCTCATCGTCGGCCAGACCTCGACTGCCGTGGTTCCGCCCGGAGATCCGATCTACCTCCCGGCCCGGCCGGACAAGAATGGCGTCGCCTTCCTCGAGATCTTCGGCGGCGGCTACTGCTCGGGGAGCCTCATCGGCGGCGGCACGGCAATCCTGACCGCCGCCCACTGCGTGACCAACGCCTCCGGCACCATCACCGCGACCGGCGGCTGGGCCTATTTCTACCCCGGCCCGGCGGACCCCTTCTACGACCTCGACTTCGGGTTCGTGCCGGGGATCCAGCGGGTGGCGCTGGGGGCCGTGCATGTGGCGCCGGGCTACACCGGCGACGTGATCGACCACAACGACCTCGCCATCATCTTCCTCGCCGGTGCAGCGCCGGCCTTCGCCACCTCCTATCTGCTCGACGCGCTCGTCGATCCGACCGGAGTGGTCTTCAACGTGGCGGGCTTCGGCAACCGCGGGGTGGGAGCCACCGTCGGCGCCAGCCCCGGCTCGTTCGGGCGGCTGCGCGAGGGCGACAACATGTTCGAATATGCGCTCGGCAACCCGATCTTCGGCGGCGGCTGGGCCGGACTTCTCGGCCGACCCCTGGGGCAGATCTCGGACAGCTGGGTCTCCGACTTCGACCGGGTCGGCTTCGCGGCGAACGACACCTCGTGCCTCGTGACCGGTGGTCTGCTCGGCACGGGGGCCACCTTCTGCAACACCGGCCTCGGCCCTCGCGAAGTGGGAGTTGCCGGCGGCGACTCCGGCGGCCCGCAGTTCGTGAACGGCAGGATCGTCTCGGTCACCTCCTATGGCCTCACCTTCGGCACCGCCTGGGGTGACTGCCGGGCCGGCCTCCAGTCGAGCTGCGGCGAATTCTCGGGCTTCGCGCCGGTGTTCCGCAACCGGGCGTGGATCGAGCGGCTGGTGCCCGGCGCCTTCGTGCCCGAGCCCGGCACCTGGGGGATGCTCATCGCCGGCTTCGGCCTGGTGGGCATGGCGGCGCGCCGCCGGAAGGCGGCGGCTGCAGCCTGACCCGACGTTCTCGGGAACATGGAAGGGCCGGGAGGCAACTCCCGGCCCTTTCCTTTGCTGCGGCTGATGATGCCAGGACAAAGGGGCCGGTGGATCGCTCCACCGGCCCCTGTGGCTGCCCGAAGGCGGGTCGGGTCAGGCGCTGACGGCCAATTCCGATTCCCGGCGGCGGCGCGCCATGGCGCCCACGAGGCCGAAGCCGGCGATGAGCATCGCCCAGGTGCCGGGCTCGGGGATGACGCCGGGGTTGAGCACTGCCCGGATCCAGTCGCGGCTGGCGTAGAGCGGGGCGAACCCGTTGAACTCGCCGCAGCTCGACTGGAGGCCGGAGCGGCAGTCCCCGAAGGCGGTGCCGAAGCTGAGCCCATAGGAGGTGACCGACACGATCTTGCCGTTCACGAACTGCGGGCCACCCGAGTCGCCGCCGGCCACGCCCACTTCCGTCCGGCCCCGCCCGAGGTCGCAGAAGGTGGTCACGCCGGGCCCGAGGATGTTCGTCGCCTGCGTGGTGCGGCAGGCCGTGTCGTTGAGGGCAAGGCCATTGTCGAAGTCCGACACGTAGGAGAAGGCCGTCCGCGAGAAGGGGCCGATGATCGGCTCCCAGGCAGTACCGAAGATCGGGTCGCCGAAGCGGAAGTCGAACATGTTGTCGCCCTGGCGGATGAAGCCGGTGGTGCCGCCGGTGGCGCCGCCCGACCCGCAGCCCGGAAGCGGGCCGCAGCCGCCGTTGAGCGAGCGGTTGCCGAAGCCGGCGACGTTGAAGCCGACTCCGCGCAGGCTGGTCGCATCGAGATCGATGTCATAGATCTGCGCCCATGACGGCGCATCGGCCGAAAGGGTCAGGATCGCGATGTCGTTGTAGTCGATGACGAAGCCCGTGTAGAGCGGGTTCACATGGTAGGTCTCGACGGTGATCGCTGTCGCCGTCGGGTTGAACGGCGAGCGCACGTCAGGCGCGAGGTTCTGGTTGAAGTAGGCCGTCGTGACGTTCGGGTTGGGGGTGCCGGCGCCATCCGAGACGCAGTGCGCCGCCGTCAGGATGGTCCGCACCCCGATGAGGCTGCCCGAGCAGATGAAGAGACCGCCGGGGCCATAGTCCATGATGAGCGAGACGACGCCGCTGTAGAGCGCGGGCGAGGCATGGAAGATGGGATCGTCGCCCGGCCCGGGGTAGCGCGGCGGGGCGCCCGCCGCCGTCGGCGTCATGCCGACGATGTAGCTCTGCGCGGTCCACACCAGGTCGCCATAGCTGCCCGACATGGCCTTGGTCGCAGCGGCCTGCGCCGCCGATGCCATTGCGAGAGGCGCAGCCGCGAGCAGCGCCAGTCCAAGTCCCTTCATTTCAGAAGCCCTCCTGCTTGCCCCAGCCGGCAGACCCCCCGCCGGCCAACGCGCACAAGCCTAATCTCCCTTCAAGGAAATGCAACGAAAATACGGCAACTCGCGTGCAATAGTGGTTGATGCTGTCACGCGGCTTCGGACCGCGGGGGGATGGGCGCACGGTACGCGAGTACCGGCTGGCGCGCCGCCCGTGTCTCGTCGAGCCGTGCACGCGGCGCGAAGCGCGGCGCCGCGCGGAACCGCTCCACGTCGCCGGCCTTCGCGGCCTCCGCAAGCGCCCGCATGGTGGCGATGAAGGCATCGAGCCTGGCCTTCGACTCGGTTTCGGTGGGCTCCACCAGCATCGCGCCATG
The DNA here is from genome assembly GCF_015354055.1 of Thermaurantiacus tibetensis. Taxonomy (GTDB): domain Bacteria; phylum Pseudomonadota; class Alphaproteobacteria; order Sphingomonadales; family Sphingomonadaceae; genus Thermaurantiacus; species Thermaurantiacus tibetensis. The sequence goes on along the minus strand of NZ_JACHTM010000001.1, from coordinate 73,417 downwards.
GACCACCAGCGGGAAATACATGGTCATGGGGTGGTAGCCCTCGTCGACGAGGGCCTTGGCGAAGTCGAGCGTGGTCACCCCCGTGCCCTCGAGGAAGCGGTCGTCGAAGAGGGCCTCGTGCATGCAGGGGCCCGAGGATGCGAAGGGTGCCGACATGACGTCCGCGAGGCCGCGCAGCACATAGTTCGCGTTGAGCACCGCGTCTTCCGCCACCTGACGGAGACCATCGGCGCCATGGCTCATGATGTAGGCGAGCGCGCGCACGAACATGCCCATCTGGCCGTGGAAGGCGGCCATGCGGCCGAAGCTTGCCCCATGGCCCTCGGCTTCCGCCGTCTCCTCCTCGACGAGGTGGAAGCGGCCGTCCTTCTCGACGACGACGGGAAGCGGCGCGAAGGGGGCGAGTGCCTCCGAGAGGACGACCGGCCCCGAGCCCGGCCCCCCGCCGCCGTGGGGTGTGGAGAAGGTCTTGTGGAGGTTGATGTGCATCGCATCGACCCCGAGGTCGCCGGGGCGCACGCGGCCGACGATCGCGTTGAAGTTGGCGCCGTCGCAGTAGACATAGCCGCCGGCGGCATGGACGGCATCGGCGATGCGGCGCATGTCGGGCTCGAACAGGCCGCAGGTGTTGGGGTTGGTGATCATGACTGCGGCGACGTCCGGCCCGAGCCGCGCTGCAAGCGCCGCGAAGTCGACGCGGCCGCGGGCGTCCGCCGGAATGCTCTCGACCGCATAGCCGCAGAAGGCGGCGGTCGCCGGGTTGGTGCCATGGGCGCTCTCGGGCACCAGCACCACGCGCCGCGCGTCGCCGCGGGCCTCGTGCGCCGCGCGGATCGCGAGCATCCCGCACAGCTCGCCATGGGCGCCGGCCTTCGGCACCATGGCAACTGCCGGCATGCCGGTCAGCGCCATGAGCCAGTGGGCAAGCCGGTGGATGAGCTCGAGCGCGCCCTGCACCGTGTCCTGGGGCTGGAGCGGGTGGATGTCGGCGAAGCCGGGCAGCCGGGCCAGCTTCTCGTTGAGCCGCGGGTTGTGCTTCATGGTGCACGACCCCAGCGGAAACAGGCCGAGGTCGATCCCGTAGTTCTGCCGCGACAGGCGCGTGTAGTGGCGCACCGTCTCGCCCTCGGCGAGGCCGGGAAGGCCGATGGGCGCCTGCCGCTCCAGCCCGGCAAGCCGCGAGGCATGCGCCGGGACGGCCTCGAGATCGACGCCGCTGGTGCTGCTGTCGCCCAGCTCGAAGATGAGCGGCTCCTCGAGCATCAGGGCGCGGTTGCCGGTGAAGGTCCCGGCCACGGGTCCGGCGGTGGTGGCCGGCGCGGCAGGGGAAGTGGGACGGGGGGAGCCGAGGATGCTCATGCGCCGGCATACTCCGTGGCAAGGGTTTCGGTCAGGGCACGCGCCAGCGCGTCGATGTCGGCTGCACTCACGCACTCGGTCGCGGCAACGAGAAGGACATTGGCAAGGCCGGGAACCTCGGGCCACAGCCGCGCGGCGCTGACCCCGCCGAGCACGCCCATCTCCGCCATGTCGCGCAGCGCCTGGCGTGCGGGCACGGGGATGCGGATGGCGAACTCGTTGAAGAAGCGCGGTGTGAGCAGCTTGACACCGGGAATGGCGGCAAGACGGTCGGCCGTCTGGCAGGCCCGGGCGTGGTTGAGGGCGGCAAGGTGCCTCAGACCCTTCTCGCCGAGCAGCGTCAGGTGGATCGAGAAGGCAAGGCTCATCAGCCCTGAGTTGGTGCAGATGTTGGAGGTGGCCTTCTCGCGGCGGATGTGCTGCTCGCGGGTCGAGAGGGTGAGCACATAGCCTCGCCGGCCCTCGGCATCGACGGTCTCGCCGCACAGCCGGCCGGGCATCTGCCGGACATGCCGCTCCCGCGCGGCGAAGAGGCCGAGGTGCGGACCGCCGAACTGGAGCCCGACTCCGAGCGACTGGCCTTCGCCCACCACGATGTCGGCCCCCATCTCGCCGGGCGCGCGGATCGCGCCGAGTGCGACCACCTCGGTCACGACGACGACGAGGAGCGCGCCCTTCGCGTGCGCTGCGGCGGCAAGCCCGGAGAGGTCGGCGACATGGCCGAAGACGTCGGGATACTGCACCACCACCGCGCTCGTCTCGCCGTCGATCCGGGCCATGAGGTCGGCAAGGTCGTCGCCCGGGGGCACGGCATCCGGGCGGGGCGCGCCCACCTCGAGCCGGTCGCCGGTGAAGCGGGCGAGCGTCTGCGCGGCGCGCACATAGTGGGGGTGAACGCCGGCCGAGACGAGCGTCTTCGCCCGCCTGGTGATCCGCCGGGCCATGAAGATGGCCTCGGTCATCGCGGTCGAGCCGTCGTACATCGAGGCGTTCGCCACATCCATCGCGAAGAGGCGGGCGACCTGGGTCTGGAACTCGAAGAGATACTGGAGCGTGCCCTGGGCGATCTCGGGCTGGTAGGGCGTGTAGCTGGTCAGGAACTCGCCGCGCTGGATGAGATGGTCGACGCTCGCCGGCACATGGTGGCGGTAGGCGCCGGCGCCGAGGAAGAAGGGGTGGTCGCCGGCGGCCATGTTCTTCGCGGCAAGCCGCCGGAGCTCGCGCTCGACGAGCATCTCGGGGCTGTGGTGCGGCAGCCCCTCGATGGGGCCGTCGAGGCGGGCCTCCTCGGGCACGTCGACGAAAAGGTCGTCGATCGAGGCCGCACCCACCGCCTTCAGCATGGCGGCGCGGTCGTCGGGGGTGAGCGGCAGGTAGCGCATCAGGAGTCTCCGGGCTTTCGCGCCTGCCAGCGCAGGCGGACATAGTCGGCCATCCAGCAGCCGGTCTCGTCGGTGAGGACGGGGGCAAGCACCGCCTCGATCTCGGCAACCACGGCCTTCTCCGCGTCGGGCGGAACGCCGGCCGCGGCGAGGAAGCCGGCACGGAAGGTGGCAAGCCAGCCGCGGATCCCGCTCGGAAGCGGGGTGGGCCGGGGAATGAGGCGGGCCTCGATGTCGGTGAAGCCGGCCGCCTGGTGGCGGGCGACGAAGGCCTCCGGCGTCTGGTAGACCTGGCGGCCGAGCGCGCCGGCATCGAACCCGTGCGCCGCGAGCACCGCGCGCACCCCGGCGCGGATGGCAGCGATGTTGAGAAAGCCGCCGCATTCGCCGACATAGCGGCCGCCGGGCTTCAGCGCACGGAAGACGCCGCGGGCGACGGCGTCCTGATCGGGCATCCAGTGGAGCGCGGCGTTCGAGAAGACGGCGTCGAAGGCCGCCTCGAAAGCGAGCTGCTGGCCGTCGCCCCCTTCCACGCGGAGACCTCGCGCCTGCGCCGCCGCCAGCATCGACGGGTCGGGATCGAGCCCGAGCACCTCGGCGCCAGCTTCGGCGATGCGGGCGGTGAGCGCGCCGTCGCCGCAGCCGAGATCGAGGATGCGCTCGCCCGGCCGCGGCGCGAGCAGCTCGAGCGCGGCCGCGCCCAGCGCCGGCACGAAGGCCGCGTGCTGCTGGTAGGTGGCCGCGTCCCAGCCCATCAGCGCGTGCCGAGGAAGGCCTCGTAGGCGGCCTTGTCCATCAGGCCCTCGAGCTCGGCCGGGTCGGCAAGGGTCAGGCGGAAGAACCAGCCCTCCCCTTCGGCCGATTCGTTGACGAGCGCGGGGTTGTCGGCGAGCGCGGCATTCACTTCGGTGACGGTGCCGGAGACCGGGGCGTAGACGTCGGCTGCGGTCTTGACCGATTCGACGACGGCCGCCTCCTTGCCGCGCTCGACCACGCGGCCGGGCTCGGGAAGCTCGACGAACACGATGTCGCCGAGCTGCCCCTGCGCATAGTCGGTGATGCCGACGGTCGCGGTTTCGCCCTCCACCTCGATCCATTCGTCCTGCTCGGTGTAGTAGCGCATGCGTCTCTCCCTCAGCGCGCGTAGCTCTTCTGCCAGAAGGGGAGCGGCACCACGCGGGCGGGAAGCCGCCTGCCCCTCACCTCGATCTCGAGCGCGGTGCCGTCGGCGGCGTGGGCGGCCGCGACATAGCCCATGGCAATCGGCCCACCGACCGAGGGGCCGTAGCCGCCCGAAGTGACGACGCCCACCGCGGCGTCGCCGGCATGGATGGTGGCCCCCTCGCGCACCGGCTGGCGGCCTTCGGGCTTCAGCCCCACCCGCCGGCGGGCAGGCCCGTCGAGGAGGGCCTTCAGGATGCGCTCCGCGCCCGGGAACCCCCCCTCCACCTTGCGCCGCTTGGAAATGGCGAAGGCAAGCCCCGCTTCGACCGGCTCGGTCTCGGGCGAAAGGTCGTGGCCATAGAGCGGCAGCCCGGCCTCGAGCCGGAGCGAGTCGCGCGCGCCAAGGCCCACGGGCTTCACCTCGGGCATCGCCAGCAGGGCCTCGGCGAGCGCTTCGGCGGCCTCCGCCGGCACCGAGATCTCGAAGCCGTCTTCCCCGGTGTAGCCCGAGCGGGACACCCACAGCGGCGTGCCGCGCCAGGTGAAGGCCCCCGCTTCCATGAACTTCAGCGCCTCGACAGGCACCCCGCCAGGTGCGGCCGCGATGCCGAGCCGGCCGAGTGCCGTGGCCGCCTCCGGCCCCTGGAGGGCGAGGAGGGCCAGATCGGCCAGGTGGCGGAGCTCGAGGCCCGGCGCCAGCCGTGCGCCCATGTAGGCGAGATCCGAGGCCCGGGTCGCACCATTCACCACCAGCGCAAGGTGATCGCCGGCGTTGGTGACCATGAGGTCGTCGAGGATCCCGCCATCCTCGGCGAGCAGAAGCGAGTAGCGCATCCGGCCCGGGCGGAGGCCAAGGATATCCCCGGGGCAGAGCCGCTCGAGCCAGGCCGCGGCTCCCTGACCCGAGATCGTCAGCTGGCCCATGTGGGAGACGTCGAACAGGCCGGCGTGGGCACGCGTCCACAGATGCTCGGCAATCACGCCCTTGGCGTAGTGGAGCGGCATGGCGTGGCCGGCGAAGGGGACCATGCGGGCGCCAAGGCGCCGGTGCAGCGCATCGAGCGGCAGGGTGGCCAGCGCCGCCTTGGCGATCGTGCCAGCCGCGGCACCGCCCGACCCGTCACCTCCTCCCCACTCGCCTCGCGCCCCCACGCCTTCCGCGGCGGGGCCGGTCGATGCCTGTGCGCCCATCGGTCGAGCCTTCCGGACAGCCGGACGGCGGCTTGCGCCGCCCGTCCGCCCCCGCCTGTCCCAGGGCCTGAGAGCTTTCGCGGGCCTGCTCCGCACGGGCGGAGACGGCCGCTTACCCCTTCGGCGGCCCCGGGTCCCGGGGCGCTTTCCAGACTGTCGTCACCATGGCGGGCGCGCGGTCCTTCTGCCTGAGAGATTCCGGGGGCGGTTGCTCCTTCGGCGGCGGGGCCCCCCGCCGGCGCCCCGCTCTCTCCCGCGCGTCCGCTCGCGGGACACCCCGCGACCGACGAGTCGCCCCTGCCCGAGGGCGCGCCAGCGGTCAATCGGGGGCATGGTGAAGGCGGGACGGAAGGGGGCGGTCAGCCGTCGCAGGAGATGACGGCCTTGCCCACGAGCCGGCCCGCCGCCATTGCCGCGAAGGCCTGCGGCGCCGCGGCGAACGGCACCTCAAGACCGACGTGGGGGCGGAACCGCCCGGCCTCAGCCAGCGCGTCGATGGCGCGGAGGTGACGCCGGCCGGCCTCGGGATCCTGCCGGCCGGCCTCGCCGGCGCGCACGCCGAGGACGGATGCGCCCTTGATCAGCACCCGGTTGAGCGGGATGGCAACCGGAGGGCCGGCGACGAACCCGACCACGAGGTAGCGTCCGCCCCAGGCGAGCGCTGCGAGGGCCGGCATGACGAACGGGCCGCCCACCGGGTCGAACACCACGTCCACCTGCCCCTTCACGGACGAGAGATCCGGCGCTGCACGGTCGACGAGGAGGGTCTCGTGCGCGCCCGCTGCCCGCGCGGCCGCAAGCTTCTCCGGAGTCGAGGCCGCCGCGACCACCCGGGCGCCGAGCGCCGCGCCCATCGCCACCGCGGCAAGCCCCATGCCGCCGCCGGCGCCCAGCACCAGCAGCCGCTCGCCGGGTGCAAGGCCGCCGCGCGCCACGAGCGCCACATGGGCGGTGAGCGCGCCGGTGGTGAAGCCGGCGGCCTCGCGGTCGCAGAGCGTCTCGGGCGCCGGGCGGAGCTGCGCCAGCGGCACGGTGACCCGCTCGGCGAGGAGCCCGGTGCGCGCGCCGACCAGCACACGCGCGCCAAGAAGATCGGCCGCCACCCCCTCCCCCACCGCCACCACGCGCCCCACGCCCTCCATGCCCGGCGTGAACGGGAGCGGCGGGCGATGCTGGTAGCCGCCCGAAAGCATGAGGAGATCGGGGTAGTTGAGGCCGACCGCGACCATCTCGACCGTCGCCTCGGCCGGCCCCGGCGGTGGCGCCTCTGCCACTTCGGCAAGCCTGAGCGCACCGATGCCGGCCAGCTCGTCGACCACCCACGCGCGCATCCCGCCACCCCTTTCTCTCCCGCCACCCTCGCGAATAGCAGGGGCTGGCGACGGGCTTCCACCCTCGCCAGATAACGCGCGTGCAAGAGATGCGGGAGGCGAGGCATGTGGACGTTCGGCCAGGTCTATGATGCGCTGGGAAGCCGGCTGGGAGAGGCGCCGGCGCTGATCCACGGCGACACCGTCGTCGACTGGGCCAGCTTCGACCGCATGACGAACGCGCTCGCCCGCGCCTTCATGGCCGCCGGCGCCGGGCCCGACAGCAAGGTCGCGCACCTCATGCGCAACTCGCCCGCCTATCTCCTCACGACGGCGGCCGCGTTCAAGGCGCGGATGGTGCACGTGAACGTGAACTACCGCTACGCGCCGGCCGAGCTCCACTACATCCTCGACAACTCGGATGCCCATGTCGTGGTGTTCGACGCCGAGTTCGCGGACGCGATGGAGGAGATCCGCCACGCGCTGCCCCTGGTCAAGCTGTGGCTGCAGGTGGGCGGCGAGACCCGCCCCTGGGCGTCTGCCTTCGACGCCGCCTGCGCCGGCCCGGCCGAGCCCATCGGCGCCGACCACCGCTATGGCGACCTCTTCTTCATCTACACCGGCGGCACCACCGGCATGCCGAAAGGGGTGATGTGGGAGCAGGGCGCGATCTTCACCCTGCTCGGCGGCGGCGCCCCCAACTTCTTCGCCGAACCCCCGAAGACGCTGGAAGCGCACATCGAGGCGGTTCTGGCCAACCCGACCCGCCGCAAGGCGCTGGTGCTGCCGCCGCTCATGCACGGCACCGGCCTCCTCATGGCCATCTATGCGCTGGCGCTGGGCGGCACGGTCATCACCCAGGCGACCCGCAGCTTCGATGCGGAGGATGCGCTCCGGCTGTGCGCTCTCTACAATCCGGATCTTGCCGTCATCGTCGGCGATGCCTTCGCCCGGCCGATCCTGCGCGCGCTCGAGGCGGGGAAAGGCACGCTTGGCGGCCTTCGGAACATGATCTCGTCGGGCACCATGTGGTCCCCGGAGGTGAAGGCCGGGCTCATCCGCCACGCCCCCGAGCTCACCTGCGTCGATGCCTATGGCTCGTCGGAGGGCCTCGGCTACGGCACGTCGGTCTCGACCGCGGCAGCGCCCGACGCACCCACCCGCTTCCAGCACGACCCCAACACCATCGTGCTCGGCGAGGACATGCGCCCGATCGAACCCGGCTCGGGGAAGATCGGCCGGATCGCCCGCACCGGGCTCGTGCCGCTCGGCTACTGGAAGGACCCGGAGAAGAGCGCGAAGACCTTCGTCGAGATCGACGGCCGCCGCTACACCATCCCCGGGGACTTCGCGACGCTCGAGGCCGACGGCTCGATCGTGCTCCTCGGCCGCGGCTCGCAGTGCATCAACACCGGCGGCGAGAAGGTCTTCCCCGAGGAAGTGGAGGAAGCGCTCAAGACCCACCCGGCCGTGGAAGACGCGCTCGTCTTCGGCGTGCCCGACGAGAAGTGGGGCCAGGCGGTGACGGCGGTGGTCGAGACCCGCGCGCCCGTGACCGAGGCCGAGCTCATCGCCCACGTCAAGGCCGGCCACGCCCACTACAAGGCGCCCAAGCGGGTGGTTGTCGTTCAGAAGGTGCCGCGGGCGCCCAACGGAAAGCCAGATTATGCGCGCGCCCGCGAGCTCGCTGCCGAAGCCGGGATCGCCGCCGCCGCCTGACCCGGGGGCGCTCCTGCCAGCGGCCCTGTCCCGCCTGCCAGCCCGGGACCGCCGTTACGCCTCGCCGAGGTGAGGCAGCTCGAAGCCGAAGGTGGCGCCCTTGCCGGGTGCCGAGCGGGCGAACACCCGGCCGCCGTGGCGCTCGACCACTCGCTTCACGAACGAGAGGCCAAGCCCTGCGCCCGACTCGGCCGGCTGCCCCTCGGCCGGGGCGAGGCGGCGGAACGGCTCCCAGAGCGTCTCCAGCTCCGCTTCGGGCACGCCCGGCCCGCGGTCGCTGACCGACAGCCGGACCCGGCCGTCTGCCACCTCGACCGCGGCATCCACCCGGCCGCCCCCGGCGCCATATTTCAGGGCATTGCCGACGAGGTTGTGGATCGCCCGGGTGAGGAGCGCCCGGTCGCCGAGGACCAGCGCCTCGGTCTCGGGCAGGTGCGTCTCGACCCGAAGGCCGCGCGCGCGGGCCTGGGGCCAGAGGTCGTCCACCGCATCGACCAGCGCGTCGGCAAGGTCCATGGGCGAGAGCGCCGGCGCTGCCGTTTCGGCGCGCGCGAACTGGACATACTGGTCGGCGAGCTCGAGCGTCTGCCGGGCGTAGCGGGCCAGCCGCTCGGCAAGCCCGGGCGGGATGTCGCGGCCCTCGGTGCCGAGCAGCGCCAGGATCGAGGCCTGGGGGGAGCGCATGTCGTGGGTAAGGAGGCGCAGCGCCTCCTCGCGCTGGCGCTCCGTCTCGCGCAGCCGGGTGATGTCGGCCAGCCGCAGGATCCAGCCGAGCGGCCGGCGCTGGTCATCCGAGAAGAAGGCGAGCCGCACGTCGAGCACGCGGCCGTCGAGAAGCTGCCACTCGCGCGGCTCGAGCGGCGGCAGGAGGCCGCGGCCCACCCGGGCGGCAAGGTCGATGACCTCGGGTTCGCCGCCGCGGATGGCAGGCGCGAGCGCACCGAGCACGGCCGCAACCGGGCGCCCCTCGGGGCTGCCGCCCACATGGGGCGCAAGAAGTGCGCGCGCGGCCTCGTTGGCGATGAGGACGGTGCCCTCGAGATCGGTCACCAGCGCGGCGTCGGGCAGGCTGTCGAGCGATTCGGCGATGAACCGCTTGAGGTTGCGCACGTCCTCGATGGCCCCGTGCATGAGCGCCACCTGGCGGGCGACCGGGTCTCCCACTGGCACTTCCCGCTCGGCGCGGAGGAAGCCGCCCTCGCCGGCGAGGGTCTCGAGCTCGGCGGCCATGTAGCGGTTGGCGAAGTCGAGCCGCCGCCAGCCCCACAGCGGGAAGAGGAGTACGAGCGCGACGAGCGCGTTGGCAGGCGGCACCCACCAGCCGGCTGCCACCAGAGCCGCCGACGCTGCGAGCAACAGCACGGCCATGAGCGCGCCGATCCAGAGGTTCGGCCGCGGCTTCAAGAGCAGGAGACCGGCCATCAGCACGAGCACGGGGACAAGGCCGAAGGCGAGGCGGGCGGGATAGGGCGCCTCGCGGATCACGTCGCCCGCGCGCTGGCCGTCGAGCGCGTTGGCGAGGAGCTCCACACCCGCCATGGTCTCCGCCTTGCCCGAGACCGGCGTGGCGAACCGGTCGCCGAGGCCCGCCCCGGTCGCCCCTACGAGCACGATCCGGCCCTTGAGGAACGCATCCGGCGTCCGCCCCTCGAGCACGTCGACGAAGGCGGCGTGGCGGAAGCCCCCAGGCAAGGGGGCAAATCGGATCCGCGCCTCCCGGCTCCCGAACAGGCGGGTGCCGGAGGGGGGCGGGGGCGCAAGGGTTCTGGCGGTGCCGTCGGCGAGCGCGCGGACCGAATCGAGGAAGTGGGGCACGGGCGCGCCGTCCGGGCGCGCGAGACGCTCGATGGCGCGCAGCACGCCGTCGCGGTCGGGGCGCAGGCTCGCGTGGCCGACGGCGGCCGCTGCGGCAGCGAGCGGCGGGATGGGCAGCCGCACATCCGATGCCCGACCGTCCGCGCCCGGCACCTCGATCTGGTAGGGGAGCACCACGTTGCCCGCGCGAACAAGCGCCGCCGCCAGCAGCCGGTCGTCCTCGGGGTCGGGCGCGGGCTCGAGGAACAGCACGTCGTAGCCGATGACGGCGGCGCCCGCCGCGCGGAGCCGGTCGATGAGCTCGGCATGCCGCCGGCGCGGCCACGGCCATTCCCCGAGCGCCCGAAGACTGCGGTCGTCGATCGCGACGATCTGGATGTCCGCCGACGGGCGCCTCGGACTGAGCCGCACGGCAGCGTCATAGAGGAGGTTGTCGAGCCGGCTGAGCGGCTCCGTCCAGGTGGCGAGCGCGAGCACTCCCACCGCAACCATCAGCAGCGCAAGCCATTCGCCCAGAAGGCCGCGCCGCATGCCGGAAAAGCCCCCCGGCCTGCGCACAGCCCGCCCTTCGACGGCCGCCTGGCCCTCCGACCCGGCTTCGGGAGCGCTCCGGGGCGGAGCGTCAGCCCGCACGCGCCCCGGGGACGCCCTCGGCTCGCGCGCGCGCCCGCCGGAGCGCGAGCCCGACGAGCCCGAAGCCAGCCAGCAGCATCGCCCACACCTTCGGCTCGGGCACCAAGGCTGCCCGCGCACCCGTCGCGCTGGGCGCCGGCTGGAGCGTCACCACGGGCGCGGCCTCGGGTGGCACGCTGGTCGCGACGGCCGGCGCAAGCTCTCCGAGCGCCATGGGGTGCGCCGCAACGGAAGCGCGCGAAGGAAAGGCTGCCGCGAACGGCCTGACAGCGGGGGGCAGGGCCCAGTCACGCGCGCCGCTGCCCCAGGGCACGATGCCTCCGAAGCCGTCGGGCGACACTGCAAGGACACCGGCTCCGCCAGCACCGGCCCGGCCAATCCCCAACTCCACGCCCCACGCGGCAGGCCACCGGCCCGCGCCCAGCGACCACCGCGCGGGCGGGCTTGTGGAACCCATATCGGCAAGCGCGGTCACATCCGCCGCCTCGCCCCCGTCACCTTCCTCGACCTCCCGGCCGCCGAGCGTCTCGGCATAGAGCTTCGCGACCGGGCGGGCGACGGCAGCGAGCCCTTCGCCGAGATCTCCGGAACGCGCCGCGCCGGCAGGCGGCTCCGCCCCCCCGTCTCCGCCCGCGGTGCCGGCGGCTCCGCCAGCTGCCGGGCCGGACGCGGCAACGGCCGCGCCCTCCCTCGGGCGATCGAAGCTGAAGCGCGCGGGAAGACCCTCGAGGCCGTCGGGGGTCACCGCCGTCACCATCAGATGGTAGCGCCCGGCCGGAAGTCCCTCGAGGGCAAAGCGGCCGTCGGCCGACTCCGCCTCGGCCACGGGGTTGCGGAAGTCCGGGTCGGTCGCGATCACGGCGCGGAAGGCGAGGCCCGGGAGCGGCCGCACGGCAAAGCGGGCTTCCGGGCCCGCCTGCACGGCCGGCATGGCGAGCGCGACCGGCGGAGCCGGCAGCCGCACCACCGCGCCGGGGCCAGCGGGGCCAAAGACAACGCCCGTGCCCGCGCCCAGCATCCGTTCCGCCGCTGCGCCGGCGGTGACCCCCACGCGGCCCTCGAGGACGCCGGCGGTCGCGCGCTGGCCCTGAGGCGTGAAGCTCACGCGGAACTCCGTGCCGCGGACGGCGGCCACCCCCACCGGGGTTGTCACCTCGTGGCGGCTGGTCGGGTCGGGCAGCGGGACCACGCGCGAGGTCACCCGCCCCTCGAGGATCCGGATCCGCCGGTCGAGCGCACCGTTCAGGCTGTAACGGCGCAGCCGGTCGAAGCGGACGGCGGTGGCCGTGGGGAGGGCAACCTCGGTGCCGTCGGGCAGGCGCAGCGTCACGAACCCGACCGGCCCGGTCGCGATCGCCTCGCCCTCGTGAACGCGAAGGCCAAGCCGCGCCGGACGGCTTTGACCGGCGGATTCCACCCGGACGTCGCCGCGGAAGGCGACGATCTCGGCGGATGCCGGCGCATGGCGCAGCCAGCCGGTATCGAGCCTGAGCCTGAGGCCGGCAGGAAGCGGGGCGCGCGGCCCGACGCCGCCCAGCAGGGCCGCGTTGAGGGCCCGCGCACGCTGCCAGTCCTCCGGCGCCCGGAAGTGGGCTTCGGCAAGGCCAGCCAGCGTGTCGCCGGCGGCCGTCTCGTAGATCACCTGGTCGCCGCTGTCCTGCGCGCGCGCGGGCAGCGCCGGGCCGCCCGCGCGGGGGCCGACCGATGCCCCCGCCAGGAGCAGCAGGGCAGGCGCAAGCCAGGGGATCATGGCGACGACCTCATGGGCGGGCGGCTGGCACCTCCGTCATCTCTGGCGACGCGCGGGCGGCGGACGCCTCCCCATCGTTTTCCTCCGGCATCGCCCGCTCGAGCCGATACCCGTAGGAGTAGACAGGAAGCAACCTGTAGCCGGATTCGGCGCGAAGGTTGAGCTTCGCCCTCACCTTCGAGACATGCGCATCGAGCGTGCGCGACTCGAGGTCGGCGGCGGTGCCCCAGACGGTCTCGAGCAACCAGGAGCGCGCGAGCGGCCGGGCGAGGTTCTCGAAGAAGGTCAGCGCAAGCGCGAACTCCTTGGCGGTGAGCTTCACCACCCTGTCGCCGAAGCTGACCGTCTCGTTCGCGCGGTCGAACGTGTAGGTGCCGAACCGCACGACGGGCGCGACCGGCTTCTGCATCGCTGCCCGCCTCAGGATCGCGTCGACGCGCGCCAGGAACACTTCCGGCACCAGCGGCTTCACGATGTAGTCGTCGGCGCCGGCCTCGAGCCCCGTCACCACGTCGGAATGATCGGCGCGCGCGGTGAGCATCAGCACGGGGGTCGCGGCAAAGGGGCCCTGGCGCATCAGGCGCAGCACCTCGACTCCGTCGAGCCCTGGCATGCTCCAGTCGAGCACGACGAGATCGTAGGTCTCGTGCCGCAGGCGCGCCACTAGTGCGCGGCCGGAATGCAGCACGTCACAGCTGTGGCCGGCCCCCTCGAGCAGGGACCGCACGAGGTCCGCCTGGGCGCGGTCGTCATCCACCACGGCGCAGCGCATGGCTCACTCCAGTCTCGCATTTAGTGCGGCGCCGTGTGTAGCACGATGGCCGGGCGACGATTGTTAACGATCTTTTCCGTGGCCCCACGCCAGCCGCAGCGGGCCGGACGCGCGCACGAGCGCGGAAATCTGCGGATGGCGCGTCTCCCCCCATTGTGTTTCGCATTTGTTTCGGCTCATGGCAGCGCCAGTCCTGCGGAGGGTGGGCTCCGCGGTTGGGGTCACGATCTTGGGGAAAGGGGAAATCGGATGGCAACGAAGAAGCCGAACGCGCTCCAGACGCCGCTCACGCCGTCGGCCGAGCTGGCCGCGATCGTCGGCAAGGACGCGATCGCCCGGGGCGAGGCGGTGAAGCGGGTGTGGGACTACATCAAGAAGCACAACCTCCAGGATTCGAAGGACAAGCGGCGGATCAACGCCGATGCGGCGCTGAAGCGGGTGTTCGGCCGCGACAGCTGCACCATGTTCGAGATGAACAAGTATCTGGCCCAGCACCTGAAGTAGGGGCCGGTCAGGCGAAGCGGCCGGGTCCGCTCGCGGGCGGACCCGCTGCCGCCGCGAGCGCCCGGGGCGGGAGCCGGGTGAGCCGCGCCGAAAGCGTGAGGAGCGAAGGCACGAGGCTGGCCAGGAGCGCAAGGCGCGCCTGCCGCGCGGGTCCTTCGCCCACCAGGCGCTGCAGGCGCGTGGCACGGCGCAGCGCTGGCCCTGCGTCGGCAGCCAGTCGCGCGGCATAGCCCTGCGCGCCGCTCCCCTCGAGCAGGGCGGTAGCGGCCAGGCGGGCTCCGTGCAGCGCAAGGCCCATGCCGTCGCCCGTGAAGCTCGGAATGACGGTGGCCTGGTCGCCCACCGGCAGCCGCGTCGGCGGCGCGCCCGGCTCCGGCTGCCAGAGGTAGCCGTAGGGCACCCGGCCGATGGCGAGCGGCCGGTCGAGGAGCGGCACGGCATCGGCCAGCCGGCGTGCGAGGTGCGGAGTCTCGGCCAGGAGGCTCGCAAGCAGCGACTCGAACCGGCCGCCCGCGGCCTGGTAGCGGTTGGCCGAGACAAGGAGGCAGAGGTTCGCCATCTGCCGCTCGACGAGCTGCAGCCCGGCATAGCCGCCCTCGAACAGGATGAGCTCGACGTGATCCGCCAGCGCCTCGCGCATGTCCGGGCGCAGCCGGAAGTAGGTCTTGAACCCGAGCTGGTGGTCGAGCGTGCCCGACCGGTCGCGGAAGGCACCGCGCAGCGCGTGCTTGCCGGTGGCCACCAGCGTGACGGGTGCCGAGAGCGGGCCGAAGCTGGTGGCGAGCGTTCCGTCCGGCTCCAGCGCCCGCACGTGGCAGCCGCGGATGACCCGCGCGCCCGCCGCTGCCGCACGGTCGAGGAGCGCGGCATCGAGCCGGAGGCGGCTCAGGGAGAGGCCGGTGAAGCCGAGGGGGGCCGAAACCACGCGCTGGCCGGCCACCAGCCGCACGTGGCGGATGGGGACGGCGCCGAGCGCGACGAGGTCCACCCCGAGATCGGCGAGCCAGGCCTGCGCCTCCCAGGAGAGGAACTCGCCGCAGATGCGGTGGCGGGGGTGGAGGTCGCGCTCCAGCACGGTGACGGCGAGGCCCGCCCGGGCAAGCCAGGTGGCGACCGCCGAACCGGCAAGCCCGCCGCCGGCGACGAGGGCATCGGGCGGGCGCCGGCCCCCCGTCACGGCCCGCCCTGCGTCACGGCTTCACCCGGCCGACGCACAGCCGGAACGGGACGTGCCAGGAGACCTTGGCGCCAGCAATGCCGGCCTCGGCGAGGAGGCGCCGCCAGTCGGCGGGAACGAACGCCCGGGCCACCGACAGCGGCCCGTCATGGCGGACGAACCGGTGCCAGCGCATCGCCGCCGCCAGCAGCGCGAACCCGTGGTGAGCAAGCAGGTGGCGGTGAAGATCGTTCACGAACCAGCCGTGGCTTGCCGTGCCCTCCATCCAGCGCAGGAAGCGGACCACCCCGGCATCGTCGAGATGGTGGGCGAAGAGCGCGCTCGTCACGACATGCGGCCGAGGGTCGGGGGCGGCCGCGAAGATGTCGGCCGTGATCCACGTGACCCCCATGGCGGGCGGGGTCGCGGCGCGCGCAGCGGCGATGGCCTGAGGGTTGAGATCGACGCCGACGAGGCGCGGGCTCAGCCCCCGCCGCACCGCCCAGCGGTGGATCGCCCGCAGCATCCCGCCCTGGCCGGCGCCGGCGTCGAGGAGGCGGAGCTCGGCGCCCGCAGGCCAGCCCGCCGTCAGCCGGGCGAGGAAGCCAAGGGTCGGGCGCGCGGCCAGCGTCAGCCGGTTCACCGTATCGAGGTCGGCAAGGCAGGCGGCGAAGTCGGCGTCGGAGATGGCGAGCGTGTCCATCCACTCCGGCTCCACCGAGCGGCGGGAGAGGTCGCGGCGGACGAGAAGGCGCGGCGCCGGCGGCCCGGCCCCGCCCTCCGCCCCTTCAGAGGCGCCGGAAGCGGAACGACTCACAGGCGAGCCCGGGGCCGAAGGCCATGGCCAGGCCGGACTCGGGGCCGTCGGCGCTGCGCGGCGCCGCCATCAGCCGCTCGAGGATGAACATGATGGTGGCCGACGACATGTTGCCGAAGTCCCTCAGCACCGAACGCGAGACACGCAGCCGGTCGGAGGCGAGCTTGAGCCCAGCCTCGACCGCATCGAGGATCGCGCGGCCGCCGGCGTGGACGGCGTAGAGCGCATAGTCCTCTGGCCGCCGCCCGCGCAGCAGGCCGTCGGGGGCGTTGCGGATCTCCTCCTCGGCCATGGCCGCCTGGATCCGCCGCGGCACCTCGCCCGAAAGACCGATGTCGAAGCCGGTGTCGCCGATGTCCCAGGTGATGAGGCCGCCGCTGTCGGGGATGGCGATCGAGAGGAAGTCCTCGAGCGCAAGCCCCTTCGGCTCGGCGGTCACCAGCGCTGCGCTCGCGCCGTCGCCGAAAAGCATCATCGAGAGCAGGCTCTCGAGGTTGCGCGTGTCCTGGAAGTGAAGCGTGCACATCTCGAGGTTGACGACGACCACCCGCGCGTCCCGATCGGACCGGACGATGTGGTGGGCAAGCCGCAGCGAATTGACGGCGGCGTAGCAGCCCATGAAGCCGACGACGGTGCGCTCCACGTCGGGCCGCATCCCGGTCCGGGCGATGAGCACCTGGTCGAGGCCGGGGGCCATGAAGCCGGTGCAGGAGGCCACGACGAGATGGGTCACCTCCTGCGGGTCGACTCCGAGCTTCGTCACCACCTCGGCGGCGAGATCGGGCGCCGTCGCGCCGAAGCGCTTCATCCGTTCGGCCGTCGTCGGGAACCGGTTGGGGAAGTAGAAGCCGCCCGCTTCGGTCACGAACCCGGCCGGGTCGAACACGGGCTCGACGGTCGAGAAACGGTGCTCGATACCCGAGCGGCCGGCGAGCCTCCTGAACAGGATGCGCTCGCGGCTCTCGCCGAGCAGGTCCTCGACGAAGCGCTCGAAGGCGCGATGCACGTCATAAGGGGGGACGGCGGTCGCGATGCGGTTGACATGGGCCACCGTGGCCGGGGCCGAGATGACGGATGGAGCGGAAGCGGCGGCGCGCGTCATGCAATGCCCTTCTCGCACGGCCGCGCGGCGCGGTCGAGGCGGCCGGGGCGCGGCTCAACGGCGCGCCAGCGGGTGGCGCGCCGCGACGGTCTCGACCAGGTGCTTCGTTGCGACATGCGTGTAGCGCTCCGTCGTCGAGATGTCGGCGTGGCCGAGCAGGGTCTGCAGGGTCCTCAGATCGGCGCCGCTCTCGAGCATGTGCGTGGCAAAAGCGTGGCGCAGCACGTGCGGCGAGACCCGCTCCGGCGGCACCCCGGCAGCGGCGGCAAGCTCCCGCACCAGGTTGAAGAGCTGCGCCCGCGAGAGATGCCCGCGGCCGGAGGGAAAGAGATAGGGACTCTCCTTCGGGACATGGGCAAGCCAGCGGGCAACCGCCGCAAGCGCCGGCCGCGAGATCGGGATCATCCGCTCGCGCCCGCCCTTGCCGCGGACGATGGCGACCGGCTCGCCGGGGCGGATGGCGTTGCGCGGCAGGCCCACGAGCTCGCTTGCCCGCAAGCCCGAGCCGTAGAGCAGCTCGAGGAGCGCGACCAGCCGGTCGGCGCGCGGGCCGGGCTCGTCGCGCGCGCGGCGCCCGGCCTCGGCGAGCATCGCCTCCACTTCGTGGCGCGCCAGCGTCCGCGGCAGCGACCGGCCGGCCTTCACCGGGTCGAGCCGGGCCATCGGGTCGTCGCGGCGGATGCCTTCCTTCAGGAGGAAGCCGAAGAAGCGCCGAAGCGCCGAGCGCCGGCGCGCGACGGTCGCCGCCGAGAGCCCGGCGAAGCCCTCGAAGAGCCGCGCCATCTCGGCCTCGCCCGCTGCCAGGAGGCGGCCGCCGACCGCTGCGGAGGCCAGCGCCAGATCCCGCCCGTAGGCAAGCCGGGTGTTCGCCGCCGCGCCCTTCTCGGCCGCGAGGAAGTCGAGGAAGAGCGCGATCGCCCGAGCATCGGGTAGCGCGGCGCCAGCCGCCTCCGCGCTGCCCGGCTCCGGCTCAGGCACCGAAGGCGAGCCGGAGGCCCGGCTCCGGCCAGCGGGCGACGACGAGCCGGCCGGAGGTCGAGAGGCAGATCGCGGCATCGCGCATGTCCGCCCCACCGAAGGCGATGTTGGTGGTGAGGAGGTCGGGGAACGGCGTGATCTCGACCGCGCCGGTCGCCGGGTCCACCGTCGCGATGCCGGCGTTCTCGACGAGCGTTGCCTGGGCGATCTTCCCCGAGGCGAGCACGGCCATCGAATCGAGGAGCGTCCGGCCCGGGAAGCTCGCCACCACCCGGCCCGGCAGCGCGCCAAGGAAGGGCGGCGCCACCTCGCCCGGCCCGGTCACGTCGAAGGCGAGGATCAGCCGCTCCTCGGTCAGCGCACCATAGACGGTGCGCCCGTCGGGCGAGAGGCCGACCCCGTTGATGAGCGGGCCATATTGCGCGCAGCGGATGGTCTTGCCGTCCGGCGTTGCCCAGTAGAGGCCGCCATGGTCGCGGTGGTGGGCGAAGGCCTTGCCGAGGTCGGAGAACCAGAAGCTGCCGTCGGCGGCGAAGACGAGATCGTTCGGCCCCGACAGCCGGTGGCCGTCGACTTCGGCATAGACCCGCTCGACCCGGCCGGTCGCAAGATCGACCCGCTCGATCCGGCCCGTCTCGTAGTCGTCGGCGGCACCTCCCGGAATCAGCATGCCGTCGACGTTGGCCCAGCGGAAGCCGCCGTTGTTGGTGACCCAGACGGCGCCATCGGGGCCGATGGCCGCACCGTTCGGCCCGCCGCCGGTCTCGGCGACCACCTGCCTGCGGCCGTCGCGGGTCACGCGCGTGAGCCGGCCGGCGGCAATTTCGGTCACGAGGATCGAGCCGTCGTCGAGCCAGACCGGCCCCTCGGGGAAGGCAAGGCCCTCGGCGACCAGCTTGAACTCCATTTCTCCCTCCGCGTTCCGGTTCCCGTGCGCGTTCCTGACGAAAGGGCGTGACAGGCGCAACCCCGTTCGCCTAATGTTCCGCCATGGACGCTTCTCCCGCCCTCCTGCTCCTCGTCGGCCTTGCTGCCCTTTTGGCCGGGCTGGTTGCGGCCTGGTTTGCCTGGGGCCGGCCGCTTGCCAGCGCCCGGAGCGCGCTCGCCGGCCGCACCGCCGAGGCCGAGGGGCTGCGCGAGCGGCTCCTGCGGGCGGAGCCGGCGCTTGCGCGGCTTGCCGAGCTCGAGGCTGAGCTTGCCGCCCGCAACGCCGCTGCCGCCGAGCGGGACCGCGCGCACGCGGAGCAGCTTGCCCAGCTCCGCGGCGAGTTCGAGCGGCTGGCGGGCGCTGCGCTTGCGAGCGCGCAGGAGCGGTTCGCCCAGCAGGCGGCCGAGACGCT
This sequence comes from Thermaurantiacus tibetensis, assembly GCF_015354055.1. Lineage (GTDB taxonomy): Bacteria > Pseudomonadota > Alphaproteobacteria > Sphingomonadales > Sphingomonadaceae > Thermaurantiacus > Thermaurantiacus tibetensis. Next base: position 54,425 of record NZ_JACHTM010000001.1, on the reverse strand, counting down.
GAAGGCGCACCGCGCCGAGGCCGAGAAGGGGCTTGCCGAGCAGAAGCAGGCCCTGGCCGAGCTCGTCCAGCCGGTCCGCGAGACGCTCGGCCGCTACGAAGAGGGCCTGAAGGCGCTCGAGCAGAAGCGCGAGCAGGCCTATGGCTCGCTCTCCGAGCAGCTGCGGTCGCTCGTCCAGGCCGAGGAGGCCATGCGCGCCGAGGCGGGCCGGATCGTCGCCGCGCTCAAGGGTTCGGCGCGGACCGCCGGCGCGTGGGGCGAGGCCCAGCTCCGCCGCGTGCTCGAGGTGGGAGGTCTCGCCGAAGGCATCGACTTCACCCTCCAGCCCAGCGCCGAGACGGCGGAGGGCGGGCGCAGCCGGCCGGATGCCATCATCCACCTGCCCGGCGGCCGCCAGCTCATCGTCGATGCGAAGTGCGCTCTCGACGACCATGTCGCAGCCCAGGAGGCAACGACCGACCGCGAGCGGGCCGAGGCGCGCGCCCGCCACGCCGCGCGCGTGCGCGCGCACGCCAGGACGCTCTCCGAAAAGGCCTACTGGGACCAGTTCGAGGACACGCCCGACTTCGTCCTCATGTTCGTGCCGGGCGAGAACTTCCTGACCGCCGCGCTCGAGGAGGACCCCGGCCTCCACCTCTGGGCCATGGAACGCAAGGTGCTGCTCGTCGGGCCCACCAACCTGCTCGCCATCGCCCGGGTGGTGGCCATGGTCTGGCGGCAGGAGAAGATGGCCAAGGAAGCCCGCGCCATCGGGGACCTCGGCGCCGAGCTCTACGAGCGGCTGACGGTGATGGCCGGGCACATGAACCGGGTGGGCAGGAACCTCGACGAGACCGCGCGGGCGTGGAATGCCTTCGTCGGATCGGTCGAGGGGCGCGTGCTGGTGACGGGGCGGAAGCTCGGCGAGCTCGGCGCCAACCGCAAGGGCGAGCCGCTGCCCGAGGCCCGCGGGGTGGAGACGACGCTGCGTCTCGTGCAGGCCGAGGAGGCCCGGCGGCTGGCCGAGGGCGGGTGAGCGGGAGGGTGACGCGCGGCGCGGTGGGAAGGGGAGTTGAAGGCCGCGCCCGGCGCGCCTAGGCGGCTTCGCCATGCCGGAGACCCTGCCCCCCCGCTCGGCCAGCCTCGTGCGCGAGACCCGCGAAACCCGCATTGCTGTCAACCTCGGCCTCGACGGCACGGGCGCACGGCGCATCTCGACCGGCATCGGCTTCTTCGATCACATGCTCGACCAGCTGGCCAAGCACGCCCTCCTCGATCTCGACCTCGAGGCGAAGGGCGATCTCCACATCGACGCCCACCACACGGTGGAGGATACTGGCCTTGCGCTCGGCCAGGCGATCGCCCGGGCGCTCGGGGACCGGGCCGGGATCCGCCGCTACGGCCATGCCCTTATCCCCATGGACGAGACCCTGACCCGGGTTGCCATCGACATCTCGGGCCGGCCCTACCTCGTCTGGAAGGTGGCGTTCAGCCAGCCGCGCCTCGGCGACATGGACACCGAGCTCTTCCGCGAGTTCTTCCAGGCGCTCGCGCAGGAAGGCGGCCTCACCCTCCACGTCGAGACCGTCTACGGCACCAACAACCACCACATCATCGAAAGCGCGTTCAAGGGCCTCGCCCGCGCGTTGCGCGATGCCGCCGCGCCCGACCCGCGCATGGCGGGGCAGATCCCCTCGACCAAGGGCGTGCTCGGGCGCCCGCCCGCCAGCGGCGCCGGCACCGCTGCCTGAGGGGCGCCATGACGGTCGCCCTTGTCGACTACGGCGCCGGCAACCTGCGCTCGGCAGCGAACGCGCTGCGCGCGGCGGGCGCGGAAGACCTCGTGGTGACGGCAGAGCCGGAGACGATCGCCCGGGCCGAGCGGATCGTGCTCCCTGGCGTCGGCGCCTTCGGCCAGTGCATCGGCGCGATCCGCGCCCGCGCGGGCCTCGAGGAGGCGCTTGCCGAGGCCGTGCTCCAGCGCGGCCGCCCATTCCTCGGCATCTGCGTCGGGATGCAGCTGCTTGCCACCACCGGTCACGAGCATGGCACCCACGCCGGCCTCGGCTGGATCCCGGGCGAGGTCCGCCCGCTCGCCCCGCAGGATCCGCGCCTTCGCGTGCCGCACATGGGCTGGAACGCGGTTGCCGTGGTCCGGCCGGGCCTCGTCGCGCCCGGCTGGGCCTATTTCGTCCACGGCTATGCCTTCCACCCGGCCGAGCCCGCCGACCTTGTCGCCACCACCGACCACGGCGGCCCGGTGACGGCAGCCGTGGCCCGCGGGCCGATCCTCGGAGTCCAGTTCCACCCGGAGAAGAGCCAGGCCTGGGGCCTTGCGCTCCTCGCCCGCTTCCTCGCATGGCGGCCCTGATGGAGATCTGGCCCGCGATCGACCTCAAGGCCGGGCAGGTGGTGCGGCTTGCCGAAGGCGACATGGCGCGCGCCACCGTCTATGCCGAGGACCCGGCGGAGGTGGCGCGCGCCTTCGCCGCCCAGGGCGCAGGCAACCTCCACGTGGTCGACCTCGACGGCGCAACCGCCGGGTCCGCGCGCAACCGCGAGTCGGTCATGGCGATCCTGGCCGCCACCGGCGCGCGCGTGCAGGTGGGGGGCGGAATCCGCAGCATGGCGGCCATCGAGGGGTGGCTCGCCGCCGGCGCGGCCCGGGTGGTGCTCGGCACCGCAGCGCTCGAGGACCCGGCGCTCGTCCGCCTTGCCGCCCGGCGCTTTCCCGGCGCCATCGTGGTTGCGGTCGACGCGCGCGACGGCCTGGTTGCCACGCGCGGCTGGGCCGAGGTCTCGACCGTGCCGGCGGTCGAGCTTGGCCGCCGCTTCGCCGATGCCGGCGTTGCCGCGCTCCTCTTCACCGACATCGGCCGCGACGGGCTCATGGCGGGGGTGAACGTCGCGGCGACGGCGGCACTCGCCGCGGCCGTGCCGCTGCCCGTCCTCGCCTCCGGCGGCATCGCCTCGCTGGCCGATCTTGCCGCGCTCCGGGCGCAGCCCGGGATTGCCGGCGCAGTCGTGGGCCGCGCGCTCTACGAGGGCCGCTTCACCCTCGCCGAGGCGCTGGACGCAGCGGCCTGAGGGCGGGATGACGCTGGCGGTCCGCATCATCCCCTGCCTCGACGTGACGGGCGGCCGGGTGGTGAAGGGCGTCCGCTTCCTGGACCTCGCCGACGCCGGGGACCCGGTGGAGGCAGCGCGCCGCTACGACGCGCAAGGGGCCGACGAACTGGTCTTCCTCGACATCACTGCCACCCACGAGGAGCGCGGCATCCTCCTCGACATCGTCGAGAAGACGGCCGCCTGCTGCTTCACGCCGCTGACCGTCGGCGGCGGCGTGCGCTCGGCCGACGACGTGCGGGCGCTGCTCCGCGCCGGGGCGGACAAGGTGTCGGTCAACTCGGCGGCGGTCGCCCGGCCGGAACTTGTCCCGGAGCTTGCCGAGGCCTTCGGCCAGCAGTGCATCACCGTTGCCATCGACGCGCGCGCGGCTGGCCCCGGGCGCTGGGAAGTGGTGACCCACGGCGGCCGGCGCGGCACCGGTCTCGACGCCGTCGCCCACGCCGCCCGCATGGCCGCGACGGGCGCGGGCGAGATCCTCCTCACCTCCATGGACCGCGACGGTACGCGCGACGGCTATGATCTGGCACTTCTCGCCGCGGTCTCGGCGGCCGTGCGCGTGCCGGTGGTGGCCTCCGGCGGCGTGGGCAGCCTCCAGCATCTCGTCGAGGGCGTGACGAAGGGCGGCGCATCTGCGGTGCTCGCGGCGAGCATCTTCCACTTCGGCGAGGCAACCATTGCCGAGGCGCGCGCCGCGCTCGGCGCTGCAGGCGTGACCGTCAGGCCATGAGGGGACGGAGATGAGCGACATCCTCCTCCGGCTCGAGGCCGTGATCGCCGCGCGGCGCCATGCGCTGGCCCGCGAGCCCGCACTTGCCGAGGCGAGCTACGTCGCCCGCCAGCTCGCGAAGGGGCCGGCGCGGCTGGCGCAGAAGCTCGGCGAGGAGGCGGTCGAGACCGTGGTTGCCGCGCTCGCCGAGGACGACGCGGCGCTCGCCGCCGAGGCGGCGGACCTGCTGTTCCACCTCCTCCTCCTGCTCGGCGGGCGCGGGGTGCCGCTTGGGGCGGTGCTGGCCGAACTCGAGCGGCGCGAGGGCACATCCGGCATCGACGAGAGGAAGGCGCGAGAGGCATGAGCGTGAAGGCAACTGAGCCCTACGACGAGGGCAACATCTTCGCCCGGATCCTGCGCGGCGAGGTGCCGTGCCGGAAGGTGCACGAAACGGCGCACGCGCTCGCCTTCCACGACATCAACCCGCAGGCGCCGGTGCACGTGCTCGTCATCCCCAAGGGGCCCTATGTCTCGATGGCGGACTTCACGGCGAACGCGCCGGCCGAGCTCGTGGCCGGCTTCTTCCGGGCGGTCGGCGAGACGGCGCGGGTCCTCGGGCTCGAGGAGACGGGCTACCGCATCCTTGCGAACGCCGGCCCCCACAGCCACCAGGAGGTGCCGCACCTCCATGTCCACATCTTCGGCGGCGCGCCGCTGGGGCCGATGCTCGCGCGTCGCGCGGGCAGCCGGGAGACGGGCGCCTGACCGGGGCCGGCTTGACATCCGGGTTCAAGGGCATTGAGGCGCGCCAGCTTCCGGGAGGGACCGCATGCTGTTCTGGCGCGTCAAGCCGCTCGACCTCATCCTCGAAACCGCCGAGCAGAAGGCGCTGACCCGCACGCTCGGCGCCTTCCAGCTGACGATGCTGGGCATCGGCGCCATCATCGGTACCGGCATCTTCGTGCTGACGGCGGAAGCCGCGACCAGGGCCGGGCCGGCGATGATGATCAGCTTCGTCATCGCCGCCTTCGTCTGCGCAGTGGCGGCGCTCTGCTACGCCGAGATGGCGGCCATGGTGCCCGTCTCGGGCTCGGCCTACACCTACTCCTACGCGACCATGGGCGAGCTGGTCGCCTGGGTGGTCGGCTGGGCCCTGGTGCTCGAATATGCCGTGGCTGCGTCCGCCGTCTCGGTCGGCTGGTCAGGCTACATGGTCGGCCTGGTGCGCGAGGTGCTCGGGGTGGAGCTGCCCCATGCGCTTGTCGCCGGCCCGTTCGACCGCAACCCGGGCCTCGTCAACCTGCCGGCCATGGGAATCGCGCTCCTCATCACCTGGCTTCTGGTGCTCGGCACGCGCGAGAGCGCGCGCTTCAATGCGGTGCTGGTCGCCGTCAAGCTCTCCGCACTGGGTCTCTTTATCGTGCTCGCCGCGCCGGCCATCCAGGCGGAGAATTTCGAGCCCTTCATGCCCAACGGATTCTTCGCCCGCACCGTCATCGACCCCATTTCCGGGAACCTCGTCACGGTGGGCGTCGCAGCCGCTGCGGCTTCGATCTTCTTCGCCTATGTCGGGTTCGACGCCGTCTCGACGGCCGCCGAGGAAACGGTCAACCCCCAGCGCAACCTGCCGATCGGCCTCATCGGCTCGCTCGCCATCTGCACCCTCATCTACCTGGGGGTGGCAGCGGCTGCGACCGGCTCGGTCGGGGCGCAGCCGGGGGGCGCGCTGGCGCAGTCGCGCGAAGCGCTGGCCTTCGTGCTTCGCGAGGTGGGCCATGGCTGGGCCGGCGATCTCGTGGCCATCGCCGCCGGGCTTGCACTGCCGTCGGTCATCCTGATGATGATGTTCGGCCAGACCCGCATCTTCTTCGTGATGAGCCGCGACGGCCTGCTGCCGCCCGTCTTCGCGCGGCTCCATCCCCGCTACGGCACGCCGCACGTGGTCACGCTGACGACGGGCGTGTTCGTCGCCCTGTTTGCCGCGCTGTTCCCCGTCGGCCAGCTTGCCGACATCTCGAACTCGGGCACGCTGTTCGCCTTCTTCACCGTTGCCGTGGGCGTGATGATCCTGCGCCGCACCCAGCCGGAACGCACGCGCCACTTCCGCACCCCTGCGGTGTGGGTCATCGCCCCGCTTGCCGCGGCGGGCTGCGTCTTCCTCTTCTTCCAGCTCTCCGGCGCAACCGAGCTCATGTTCCTCGGCTGGGCGGCATTCGGGCTCCTCGTCTATTATGCCTATGGCCGGAACCGAAGCCACATGGCGACCGTACTGCGGACACGCACCGGCTGACCAGGCGGCCGCAGTTGCCTTCTGCTGCAGCGCACCCTATAGGCGTGGCTCCGGGCGCGTGATCGCGGCCGCGCCCTGAAGGCGCGCTGCAGGCCCCCCTCCCCCGGCTGCCGCCATCATGCGCGGCGCCGCTGCTTGAAGGTTTCCCTTGACCAGCTTCGACTTGCTCGGCCTCGCCGAGCCCCTCCGCCCTGCCCTGCGGCAGGCGGGCTACGTCCACCCCACCCCCATCCAGAAGGCGGCCATTCCGCCGGCGCTCGCCGGCCGCGACCTCATCGGCATCGCCAGGACCGGCACCGGCAAGACGGCGGCCTTCGCGCTTCCCATCCTTGACCGGCTGGCCCGCCACCCGGCGCACCGGCGCAGGCTCTCGACCCGGGTGCTCGTGCTCTCCCCCACCCGCGAGCTCGCGAGCCAGATTGCCGAAAGCTTCCGCGCCCTGGGGAGCGCCCTCAGGCTCCGAACCGAGACCGTGTTCGGGGGCGTCCCCATCGCCCGCCAGATCCGGATGACGGAGGCCGGCCTCGACATCCTGGTCGCGACCCCCGGCCGCCTCCTCGACCTCGTCGACCGCGGCGCCCTCCTCCTCGACCATGTGGAGCTGCTCGTGCTCGACGAAGCCGACCAGATGCTCGATCTCGGCTTCATCCATGCGCTGAAGAAGCTCCACGGCCTCCTGCCGCGCCGGCGCCAGTCGCTCTTCTTCTCGGCAACCATGCCGCCGGCCATCCGCGAACTCGCCGAGCGCTTCCTCCAGGACCCCGTGGAAGTGGCCGTGACCCCGGCCGCGACCACCGCCGAGCGGGTCACCCAGCGGATCATTCTCGTGAACCAGGCCGAGAAGCAGGCGCTGCTGACCCTCATGCTCCGCGACCCGGCCTATGCGCGCACGCTGGTCTTCACCCGCACGAAGCACGGCGCGGACCGGGTGGTGCGCCACCTCGCGGCCGCCGGCGTCCGCGCGGCTGCCATCCATGGCAACAAGTCCCAGCCGCAGCGCGAGCGCGCGCTGGCTGCCTTCCGCGACGGCGCACTCCAGGCCCTGGTCGCCACCGACATCGCCGCCCGTGGAATCGATGTCGAGGGCGTCTCGCACGTCATCAACTTCGAGCTGCCGAACGTGCCCGAACAATATGTCCACCGGATCGGCCGCACGGCGCGGGCCGGCCGGGCCGGGGAGGCCTTGAGCTTCTGCGCACCCGAGGAGCGCGCGTTTCTCAGGGACATCGAGCGGCTCATCCGGCAGGAGCTTCCGCGCGCGCCGCTGCCGCCGGACTTCGTGGCGACGGCCGCCCGCCTGCCGAAGCCTTCGCCCAACCCGCGCCCTTCCCTCCCGGCACCCGCAAGAGCGGCCAGCGGCGAGGCCTCACGCCCCTCCCGCCCCGGGCAACGGCGCCGGAACCCCCGGACGCGCGCGGCCTGACCCGTCAGCCTCCAGGCGCGAGCGCGTCGGCGCCGAGGACGGCAGCGACGCGCGCCCGCAGATCGGATTCGGGCCGGGCGCCATAGTGCTCGATGATCTCGGCGGCCGCGATCGTGCCCATCACCGCGCATTCGGCCAGCGGCCGCCCGCGGGTGTAGCCGACGAGGAAGCCGGCAGCGAACAGGTCGCCGGCACCGGTGGTATCGAGCACGCGCGCGACCTTCTGCGCCGGCACGGCGTGCCGCTCAGCCCCCTGCACCACCACCGCCCCCTTCTCGCTCCGGGTCACGACGGCGAGCCGCGCGGCCTTCCCCATCTCGGCGATGGCAACATCCGCGTCGTCGGTCCGGAACAGGGCCTTTGCCTCGTTCTCGTTGGCGAAGACGAGATCGACGGGCCCGGCCATCAGCTGCAGGAAGTCCTCCCGATGGCCTTCCACGCAGAACACGTCGGAGAGCGTCAAGGCGACCGTCCGGCCCGCCGCCTTCGCAATCTCCATCGCCCGGGTGCAGGCGCGGATGGGGGCTGGCGGGTCCCAGAGATAGCCTTCGAGGTAGGTGACGCGCGCGGCCCGCACCCGCTCCGCGTCCACGTCATCGGCGTCCACTTCCTGGCAGCTGCCGAGATAGGTGTTCATGGTGCGCTGGCCGTCGGCCGTGACCAGGATGAGGCACTGGCCGGTGGGCGGGCCGCCGACCGCGGGCGGCGTGCGATAGTCGACTCCGGCGGCGCGGATGTCGTGGGCGAAGACGGCACCCAGCTGGTCGTCGGAGACGCGGCCGATGAAAGCGGCGCGCCCCCCGAGCGCGGCGATCCCGGCGCAGCTGTTGGCTGCCGACCCGCCCGAGATCTCGCGGCCCGGCCCCATCTTGGCGTAGAGAGCCCGCGCTTCCTCGGCCGGGATGAGCCGCATCGAGCCCTTGGCGATCCCCTCGGCCGCGAGGAAGGCCTCGTCGGCCTGCGCGATCACGTCGACGATGGCGTTGCCGACGGCGAGAACGTCGAACTCCTGCATCTCATCCCCTCATCCGACCGGAGCTGCGGCGCTAGCATCGGGGCTCCGGGCTGGCTAGGTTCCCGGCCATGCGCTTTCGCCCCGGTGCCGCCCGCCCGGCTTCTGCAACGCTCCTCGGCCCGCTCCTCGGCCCGCTTGCGCTTCTTGCCTGCGCGACGCCCGAGCGCCCCGCCCCGCCGGCCGCCAAGCCCCCGCCCGACCCAGGGCTGGCCGCGCTCCTCGGGCGTGGGCCCGAGGCCGCAATCGCGCTTGTCGGCCCGGTCCGGCTCGACCGCCGCGAGGGCGAGGCACGCCACCTCCAGTTCGGCGGCAGCCCCTGCATCCTCGACCTCTACTACTACCGCCCCGAGGCGGGTGCCGCGCCGGTCGCCCGCCATGCCGACGCCCGCCGGCCGGATGGCAGCGCCATCGCGCCCGGAGACTGCCTCAGGCTGCTGCAGGCCGCGCGCGCGTCCTGAGCCGCTGGGCGGCCCAGCGCGCGGCGTCTGCCACGGCCGGGTCCGGGTCATCGGCGAGCCGTTCGACCGCCGGCAGCAGGTCAGGCTCGCCGCTGTTGCCCGCGGCATAGAGGCAGTTGCGCGCGAAACGGTCGCGCCCCGTGCGGCGCACGGGGGTGCCGGCGAAGCGGGCGCGGAAGCCCGCCTCGTCGAGCGCGAGGAGCTCGGCGAGCGCCGGGGCGACGCTGCCCTCCCGCAGGGCCAGCGCCGGGTCCGCAGGTGCTCGCGCGAAGCGGTTCCACGGGCAGACGGCAAGGCAGTCGTCGCAGCCGTGGATTCGGTTGCCGAGCATGGGCCGGAGCGCTTCCTCGACCGGCCCGCGGTGCTCGACGGTCAGGTAGGAGATGCAGCGCCGGGCATCGACGACGTAGGGCGCAACGATGGCGCCGGTCGGGCAGGCGGCGATGCAGCGGCTGCAGCTGCCGCAGGCGCCGACCGCACCGGGCTCGCCACCGGGCGCGAGGGGCAGCGTGGTGAGGATCGTGGCGAGGAACAGCCAGCTGCCGTGGCAGCGCGAGACGAGGTTCGAATGCTTGCCCTGCCAGCCGATGCCGGCGGCCTCGGCCAGCGGCTTTTCCATGAGCGGGGCGGTGTCCACGAAGACGCGGGCGTCGCCGCCACCGGCTTCGGCCAGCAGCCAGCGCGCGAGGCGCTTCAGGCGCGGCTTGATCACCTCGTGGTAATCGCGGCCCAGCGCATAGACCGAAATGGTGCCGCGGTCCGGCCGACGCGCGTTGCGAAACGGGTCGACGGACGGCGTGTAGGGAAGGCCGAGCACCACGGCCGTCCGCGCGTCCGCCCACATGTCACGCGGCTGGCCGCGGCGCGAGCCCTCCATCCAGGCCATTCCGCCGTGCATCCCGGCCGCCAGCCAGGCCTTCAGGCGCCGCACCGCCTCGGGCGCCACCTCCGCCGGCGCAATCCCGCAGGCGACGAAGCCGAGCGCCCGCGCCTGCCGGCGCAGCCGGCTTTCGAGCGGCTCAGAAGTCGGGATCGTCATAGTGGGCCGGCGGGCGGATGCCCTCCATCCGCTCGCCGAGGATGACACGGAAGGCGGGCCTGGACTTCAGCGCCTGGTACCACTGCTTCACCTGGCCATGGCCGGCCCAGTCCACGCCCGCCAGATAGTCGGCGACCGAAAGCTGGGCGGCAGCATGGATGTCGGCGAGGCCGAAGGTGGGCCCGGCAAGCCAGCGCCGCTCCATGAGGAGCGTCTCGGCATACTGAAGGTGCGCCTCGCAGGCGCGCGCCGCCTCGCGGATGACGCGGCCGTCGGGCATGTCGCGCACCACGAGGCGCTTCCACATCCGCTCGCGCATGAGGGGCGCCGTCACCTCGGCGTAGAACTTCTCGCGGAACCATTGGGCCACCCGACGCGCCTCGGCGCGCTCGGCCGCGCCGGCGCCGACGAGCGGCGCCTTCTCCACCGTCTCGTCGAAATACTCGAGGATGGTGGTCGAATCCGCGAGCACGAGGCTCCCGTTCTCGAGCACCGGCGTCTGGGCGGCGGGGTTGAGCCGGGTCAGCGTCTCGCCGCGCTCCCAGGGCAGGCAGTCCACCAGCTCGAACACCACGCCCTTCTCGAGCAGGCCGAAGCGCACGGCGCGCGAGAAGGGGCAGAGCGTGAACTGGTGGAGGCGCCACATCGCCGCAGCTCCATAGCGCGCCAGGGGCAAACTGGAAGCTTGGCCGGGCGCGGGCACGCTGCTACCGCCTGCCTTGAGGGACATACGGGAGCAGCAGCATGGATCTTGCCTTTTCGCCCGCGGAACGCGCCTTCCAGGAGGAGGTGCGGGCCTTCATCGCCGAGAACTACCCGGCCGAGCTCCGGGGCAAGCAGGAGGAGGGCGAGGAGCTGGCCAAGGAGGATTACCTCAAGTGGCACCGAATCCTCCACGCCAAGGGGTGGGTGGCACCGGCCTGGCCCAAGGAATATGGCGGGCCGGGGTGGACCGCGACCCAGCGCTACATCTTCTCCGAGGAACTGGCGCGCGCCGACACCCTTCCCATCCTGCCCTTCGGCATCAACATGGTGGGGCCCGTCATCTACACCTTCGGCACGGCGGAGCAGAAAGCGCGCTTCCTGCCGCGGATCCTCTCGGGCGAGGACTGGTGGTGCCAGGGCTATTCCGAGCCCGGCGCCGGCTCGGATCTTGCGAGCCTTCGTACGCGCGCCGAGCGCGTGGGCGACCATTACATCGTCAACGGCCAGAAGACCTGGACGACGCTCGCCCAGCACGCCGACTGGGGATTCTTCCTCGTCCGCACCGACCCGGCCGCCAAGCCGCAGGAGGGCATTTCCTTCCTCCTCATCGACATGAAGTCGCCGGGTATTACCGTCAGGCCCATCATCACGCTCGGCGGCGAGCATGAAGTGAACGAGGTCTGGCTCGAGAACGTGAAGGTGCCGGTCGAGAACCGCGTGTTCGAGGAGAACAGGGGCTGGACCTGCGCCAAGTTCCTCCTCGCCCACGAGCGCACCGGAATTGCCGGCGTCGCCCGCTCCAAGCGCGGCATCGAGCGGCTGAAGTCCATCGCCCGGATCGAGACCGACGATGACGGCCGGCCGCTGCTTCACAATCCCTTCTTCCGGCGGAAGGTGGCCGACCTCGAGTGCGACCTGACCGCGCTCGAGTTCACCGAGCTCCGGACGCTCGCCGGCGAGGCGGCGGGGCGGGGGCCGGGCCCGGAGAGCTCGCTCCTCAAGGTCAAGGGCACCGAAATCCAGCAGCGGATCACCGAGCTCGTGCTCGAGGCCGTCGGCCACTATGCCGCACCCTATTTCCGCGCCTTCCCGGAGGGCTCGAACGAATATCCCATCGGCCCGGCCCATGCCCACCGCGCCGCGCCCACCTACTTCAACATGCGCAAGACCTCGATCTACGGCGGCTCCAACGAGATCCAGCGCAACATCATCGCGAAGATGGTGCTGGGGCTCTGAAGAGGGCGCCGGGGCCCTGAGGGCCCGCCCGGCGCTGGCGGACCCTCGGAGCAGGCACGGGGGCAGCGCAGGACACGCCGGGCGGCTATCGGCGGAAGAGACAAAGGGGAGGAGACATGGACTTCGGCTTCACCGAAACCCAGACGATGCTGCGCGAGCAGCTCGCGCGCTTCTTTCGCGAGCGTTACGACTTCGACACAAGGCAGAAGATGCTCGCGAGGGAGGGCGGGCGCGACCCTGCCGTCTGGAAGGCGTTTGCCGAGGAGCTCGGCATCCTCGGCGCCGGCTTTCCCGAGTCGCTCGGCGGGCTGGGGGGCGGTGCAGTCGAGCACATGGTCATCATGGAGGAGCTCGGCCGGGCGATCGCCATCGAGCCCTATCTCGACACCTGCGTGATCGGCGGCCATGCCCTCCTTGCAGCCAGCGGGCCCCTCGCCGAGTCGCTCGTGCCCGGCATCATCGCGGGCGACGTGATCATGGCCTTCGCCTGGGCGGAGCCTAAGAGCCGCTACAACCCCGCGCGGATCGCGACGCGCGCCTCGGCCGATGGCGCGGGCTGGACGCTCGACGGGCACAAGGCCGTCGTGCTTGCCGCCCCCTGGGCCACCCACTGGCTGGTGACCGCCCGCACTTCCGGCAGCCCGGGAGACCGGGACGGGGTCTCGCTCTTCCTGGTCGAGGCCGGCGTCCCCGGCGTGACCCGCCGCGACTACCCCACGGTCGACGGCATCATGGCCTCGGAACTCTATTTCGAGCGCAGCCGGGTAGGCCCGCACGCCCTGCTGGGCCGCGAGGGAGAGGCCCTGCCGCTCGTCGAGGAGCTGCTCGACCGCGCGGCAGCCGCCACCTGCGCGGAGGCTGCCGGCACGATGCGCCGGCTCCACGAGCTCACCCTCGACTATGCGAAGCAGCGGGTCCAGTTCGGCCAGCCGATCAGCCGCTTCCAGGTCATCCAGCACCGCCTCGTCGACATGCTGATGGAAGTCGAGCAGGCGGTCTCGATGGCCTATCAGGCGACGCTCAGGCTCGATCTCCCCGCGCCCGAGCGGGCGCGCGCCGTCTCCCAGGCCAAGGCCAAGATCGCCAAGGGCGCCCGCTTCCTCGGCCAGGCCGCGGTTCAGACCCATGGCGGCATCGGCATCACCAACGAGCTGGCCGCCGGCCACTATTTCAAGCGCCTCACCATGCTCGAGAGCCGCTACGGGGACCAGGACCACCATCTCGCCCGGCTCGAGGCGCTGATGATGGCGGAGGCGGCCTGAAGGGGCGGACGACCAGCCCGTGATCCGGGCCTGGTGGCAGGGCTCGGGCCGGGAGCTGGCCGCGGCCGATCCGGATGCGGTCTGCGGCGCGCTGGCCAGCTGCTCGCCCTTCCCGGTCGAGCCGGCGCAGCTGGCGGCCTGGCAGGGGACCGTCCGCCACCTCCAGCCCGTCGCCGCGGCACTTCCCGACGCGGCCGTCTTCCTCGAGTTCGCAATCCCGCGCATGGGTCGGCGGGCCGATGCCGTCATCGTCCACCGCGGCCACGTCTTCGTGGTCGAGATGAAGGTCGGCGCCCGGGACTTCCCGCGCCACGCCCGCGCCCAGGTGGAGGGCTATGCGCTCGACCTTGCCCATTTTCACGAAACGAGCCGGGACCGCCGCTCATTCCGGTGCTGGTCGCAACCGGAGCGCCGGCGCAGGGCGTGCCGCTTCTGCCGGCCGCGACCGGCTCGCCACGGCCGGTCCTCTGCCTCGCGCCCGGCGACCTGCTGGCCGCCATCCGCCAGACGGTCGCAGCCAGCCCCGCCCCGCCGCTTGACCCCTTCGCCTGGGCGCAAGGGGCCTACCGCCCCACGCCCACCATCATCGAGGCAGCGCAGGCCCTGTTCGGCGGGCACCAGGTCGGGGAGATTGCCCGCGCCGGTGCCGACAACCTGGCGGCGGCAACCGAGGCGATCCGCGCCATCGTCGCCGCGGATGCAGCAGCCGGCACCAAGTCGCTCGTCTTCCTGACCGGCGTGCCGGGCTCGGGCAAGACGCTCGCCGGGCTCAACCTCGCGACCGCGCACATGGACGGACGCTCGGCCACCGCGGCCACCGACCTCTCCGGCAACGGGCCGCTGGTTGCCGTGCTGCAGGAGGCGCTGCTGCCCGACGAGCGCCGGCGGCGACGGACGTGCGAGCCTGGCGAACGGCCGCCCGACCCGACCGGCCGGCGCAGGGCCGACGCCTTCATCCAGAACCTCCACAAGTGGCGCGGACATCACGTGGACGACCCGCGCGCGCCGGCCGAGCGCGTCGTCATCTTCGACGAGGCCCAGCGCGCCTGGACCGCCGAGGAAACCGCGAGGTTCATGACCAGGCGCGGCCATCCCGGCTGGACCGACAGCGAGCCTGCGTTCCTGCTCTCGGTCATGAACCGGCACGAAGGCGCGGCCACCGTCGTCTGCCTCGTCGGTGAGGGGCAGGAGATCAACCGCGGCGAGGCCGGCATCGGCGCCTGGGTCGAGGCGCTGGGAAAGCCCGCCTTCGCGCGCTGGCATGTGCACGCCTCACCGCACCTCATGGGCCGGGACGGCGGGCTTGACGAGACCCTCCGACGCGACCTCGCGCATCGGGCAGGAGGCGGGAACCTTCACCTCCACCTCACCGTCTCGATGCGCAGCTTCCGCGCCGCGCGTGTGTCTGCCTTCGTCGCTGCGCTTCTCGGCGAGGATGCGGAAGCCGCCCGCGCGCTCCTGCCACCGCCGGAGACCTTCCCGATCCTCCGCACCCGCTCGCTTGCGGCAGCGCGGGTGTGGCTCCGGCGGCAGCGCCGGGGCACCGAGCGCGCCGGGATCGTCGCCTCGGCCAGTGCGCTCAGGCTCAAGCCCGAGGGGCTGTTCGTGAAGGCGAAGGTGGACCCGCCCAACTGGTTCCTGAACGAGGCGGACGACATCCGCAGCTCCGACATGCTCGAAGACGCTGCAACCGAGTTCGACGTACAGGGACTCGAGCTCGACTGGGTGTGCGTCGCGTGGGATCTTGACCTCCTGCGCGGCCCGCAGGGCTGGGTCGCGCGCGGCTTCTCGGGCACCCGCTGGCAGCCTTCCGACCCGGCCGGCCTGCGCGACTCCCGCCGCGCCTACCGGCTCAACAGCTACCGCGTGCTGCTGACCCGCGCCCGGCAGGGGATGGTGATCTTCGTGCCGCGGGGCGACCCGGAGGACGCGACCCGCCCGCCTGCCGCCTATGACGCGATCGACGCCTGGCTCGGCGCCTGCGGCATTCCTGCGCTCTGCACCGCGGGCTGAGCAGGCGGAGGCCCGATCGGGTCGGCCTCGCGCAGCGCCGCCTGGAAGGGGCCGAGCGCGAGCAGATCCTCCGCAGTGAGGCCACGTCCGGCGTGGCGGGCGACGGCGCCGTGCAGCCACACGGCTGCGGCGGCTGCTTCGAACGCCGCCATGCCCTGGGCGAGCAGCGCAGTCACGAAGCCGGCGAGCACGTCACCGCTTCCCGCGGTCGCAAGGTGGGCGGGCGCATCGGCCTCGATGATCGCGCGGCCATCGGGCGCGGCGATGACCGTGTCCGGCCCCTTGAGCACGACGACCGCGCCGGACCCTGCCGCAGCGGCCCGCGCGCGGGCGAGCCTGCTTCCACGAAGGTGGGGGAACAGCCGGGCGAACTCGCCCTCGTGCGGGGTGAGCACCACCGGGCGGTCGTGCCGGGCGACGAGGCGCGCGAGATCGCCGTCTGCACCCGCAAACGCGGTCAGCGCATCCGCATCGAGCACCACCGCCCTGCCAGACTGGAGCGCCGCACCTGCCGCGCAGCGGGCGCCCGGCCCCGCCCCGGGGCCGACACAGGCGGCCCGCCAGCGCGGGTCGGCGAGCAGGCGGGCGAAGCCCTGCGCATCGCCTTCGCGCAGCATGATGGCTGTCACCTGCGCAGCATGAACCCTGAGGGCCGCAGCATCGCCGACCAGGGCAACCGCACCCGCGCCACCGCGCAGGGCAGCGGACGCGGCGAGCCGCGCCGCGCCGGTCGCAAGCTCGGGGCCCGACCACACCAGCGCTCCGCCCCGGGCATATTTGTGCGCCATGGGCTCGGGTTCGGGAAGCCGCCACGGGCCGTTGCGCCAGGTGCGAGACGGGCTGGGCGGGAGACCGATGTCGGCCACGTGTAGCGCGCCCGCACAAAGCCGTCCGGGCAGCAGCAGGTGCCCTGGCTTGGCGCAATGGAACGTGACCGTAGCAGTGGCGCGGATGGCGGGGCCCGGCACGGCGCCGGTATCGGAATCGACGCCGGACGGGATGTCGACGGCCAGCACCGGCGCTGCACCGGCATTCGCCGCCTCGGCAAGAGCCGCAGCGGCGCCATCGAGCGGCCGGGCGAGGCCGATTCCGAACAGCGCGTCGATGACGAGATCCGCCTCCGGCAGGACCGCGTCGGGCGGGTGAACCGGACCGGCCCACAGGGCCCGCGCGCGCGCCGCATCGCCCTTCCAGCCGGCGTCGGGGGACAGAGCGACGACCTCGACCCGATGACCCGCCTGTGCGAGCAGGTGCGCGGCGACCATGCCGTCGCCGCCGTTGTTCCCCGGCCCGGCAAGCACGCGCACGCTGCCCCCGCCGGGGAGCATGGCCCGCGCATGCTGCGCCACGGCCGCGGCGGCCACCTGCATCAGGGCAAAGCTGTCGTGCCCGGCCGCGAACCAGGCCGCTTCCACGGCGCGCATCTCGGCCGCCGCGAGCAGCGGCGCAAGCCCGGGGGCCGGCGCCGTCACGCGGCCGTCTTGAGCTCCGCGTCGGCAGCGCGCCAGTCGCGCGAGACGAGCACTTCCTCGATCGCGGTGCGCTGCTCGAGCTGGCCGTTCCGGATCCAGTGCCAGGTGCGGCAGCGCTTCGTGCCGTCGTCCGAAAGCTGGATCATCTCGTAGAGGTAGAGATCGGGGTCGCCGGTGCGCTGCCAGTAGAGAACGACGGTGCGGGCCTTGTCATCGAGGCCGAGTTCCGCCGCCCAGCCCTGGATGAGCTCGTTGTTCCACCAGATCCGGCCGTCGCGGTAGCTCGCCGGGAAGTCCCGCACCTCGCGCTTGCCGCTCGCCCACTCGTAGATGTTGGTCTGGTGGTAGGGCCAGGGCCCCTCGTCGGGGAAGCGGCAGAGAAGGCGCGACCGGTGCTCGTCGACCAGCCTGCCGGTTGCGTCGTAGTAGCGGTAGGTGCCCTCCCACACCCCCTCGTGGCGGGCGAGAAGCGGCATGTCCTCGCGAATTCCCATGGTCTCTCTCCTTCGGTGGTGGAGCGCATTCACTCCGGCCCTGCAGCGTCAAGACAGGCCGAAAGCAGCGGCCGTGCCGCGCTCGCCCGCATGAGGGCGAGGTGGCGCACGGCAAGCCGCTCGGGCGCGAGATCGGCCGGATCGAACGCTCGCGCCGTCGCCGGCGACGCGGCGAACCAGGGGGCAAAGCAGGTCTCGGCTCTCAGCATCCGCCAGGCCTTGAGAAGATGCGTGCCCGCCCAGTCGGGTGTGATGTCGGGAAGGCCGTGGACGCGCCACGCCGCCCGGTCGCCGGGCGGAAGCGCCGCCTCGCTGGCCGGCACGCCAAGCCTTTGCGCCACCTCGCGCGCGAGTACGCCGCTCCAGCCGGCGCCGTGGACCCGCGTGGGTGCCGCATCGAGCGCCCGCAGCGCGGCGACCACCGCATCCGCCCATGGCCCGAGTACATCCGGCGCCTCGGGCCAGGGGTCGGAGAGGCCATGGCCCGGAAGATCAAGGGCAAGCGTGCCGGGAGGCGCTGCCGAGAGCGCCGAGCCCGGCGCGTGGAGGAAGGGGTCGCCCGCGCCCTTCCAGTGGAGGAGGCCGTCGAAGCCCCCGGCTGCGACGGCCACGAAGCCCTCGCCCACATCGGGCGTCCGGGGCGTCGCGGCCGGCGCCGGGTGGGCACGGAGCCAGGCGAGCGCTTCGGCCTCGAGCTCGGCCGGGGTCGAGACCGGCTTCACCTTCCAGTTCGGCGGCACCTCGCCCAGCCGGTCGAGATGGGCCTTGAGCGGGTCGCCGTCATAGGCCGAGATCAGGACCGGCGGGGTGGGCTGGCCAGGGCCAGGCACGTCGCGCTTCGC
Source organism: Thermaurantiacus tibetensis (assembly GCF_015354055.1). GTDB lineage: Bacteria > Pseudomonadota > Alphaproteobacteria > Sphingomonadales > Sphingomonadaceae > Thermaurantiacus > Thermaurantiacus tibetensis. The sequence continues at coordinate 36,359 of NZ_JACHTM010000001.1, read as the reverse complement.
GCGGAGCACGGCACCATAGCCCAGCGAGAAGCTGTTTCCCGCTGCCAGGCACTCCATCACGATGGGCTGGGCCTGGGCGGGGTCGAGGGTCGCCATCGGCAGGCGGTTGGCGTTGCCCGGCCGGTACCAGGGGAAGAACCAGCTCTGCTCCTGCACCCGGCCCCACAGCCAGGCGAGGTGCTCCCCGAAGGGCATGGGCAGGAAATCGGGCGTGTAGGCAGCGCCGAAGTCGGCCTTCTCGGCCTCGGTCCACACGGCATAGCCCCCGCAGGCGAGGCAGGAGAAGCGCGCGGGGTGCCGCTTCGCCGCCGTCACGAGGATGATGGCGCCCGAATGGAAGCCGTAGGCCCCAACCTGCGGCAGGCCGAGCGCATCGAGAAGGGCGACGACGGCATCGGCATAGTCCTCGCACTCGGGGCGGGCGAGCGGCAGGGGCTCGGAGTCGCCGAAGCCGGGCGTGTCGGGCGCGATCACGGTGAAATGCTCGGCCCAGCGGCCGATGAGCGGCACATATTCGGCCGACGAGCGCGGCGACTGGTGGACGAGGAGGAGCGGCGGGCCGCTTCCGGCGCGGCGATAATGCACCCGGCGGGTGGAGCCGTCGGGGTTTGGCACGTCGATGAAGGCGCGGGTCAGCCGCATTCCACGAGCTCCATGCGTTCCTCCGCGGGGCCGATGACGGTGGCAACCCGCCGCCCGCGGTAGAGGGGGCCCTGGCGCACCTGCGGCGGCTCGACGAAGGGGGCCTTCACGGCGTCGAGGCTGCGCAGAGCGAAGGTGACGAGCGCGTTCCCCGGCGGCAGCTCGCCGGGCGCGCGCGGGCGGAAGACGGCGGCTTGCGGATACTGGTCGATCTCGGAGGCCGGCATCTCGCCGACCTTCGTCATGGTGAGGGTGGTGGGGTGGTCCTCGGGCAGGCCGAAGCTCTGGTTGATCATCGAATAGGGGAAGGTGAAGGTCTCGCCCTCCTCGAAGCCGAGCGCCTCCACGTGGAAGGCAAGGGTGGCCGCGCGGTCCTCGGCTGCCAGGACGGCGATGAACATCCGGTCGACCTCGGCTTCGGCCACGGGAAGGACGAGCCCGCCGGTGCGGCGCTCGAGCACGGTGTTGAGGTAGAGCACCTCGCCGGCCCGACCCTCGACCTGGAAGGGGACGAAGGTGGTGAAGCCGGGCACGAGCTTCGGTGCGCCAAGCACGCGGAACGCCGCCTGGTCGATCCGGGCATGGAGGGCGAAGGCGTCGCGCACCGTCATCTCGAAGGCCGCCCAGCCATGGCTCGCGAGCGCGCGGTAGCCCTCCACCGCCGTCCCCTCCACCAGCCGGAGAAAGCCGCCGCTGCCGCCCTCGGCTGGCGCAAGCAGGGCGAAGCGGCGGCCGACCTGCGCGGGAGCCCCCCAGCTCCGGGCGAGGTCGGGCGAGACACGGCCCTCCTCCACCACCCGCATGGCAAGCTCGGCGCAATAGTCGGCGAGCGAGGCCTCGAAGACGGGCGTGTTGACCGTGCCGCAGAGGATGGCGCCGTGGGAGAAGAGCTCGGGCATTTGTCCGGACATTTGCACGCCGCCGCGCGGCGCGCTAGCCGCTTGTGGCATGACCCAGATCCTCGGCACCCGCATGGTCGACGACGGCCGCACCGCGAAGGCAATCTTCGAGGAGGTGCTGGCCAACCCCGCCCGCGCCCGCTTCGGCTACGGGCGGAAGCTCGCGGTCGTGAACGTCGACCTCCAGCGCGCCTACACCGACCTTGCCGCCTTCCGCACCGCCTACGAGACCGACCCGGACCAGATCGGCCACGTCAACCGGCTTTCGGCCGCTGCACGCGCAGCCGGCATGCCGGTCGTGTGGACCCGGGTGGGCTACCGGCCCGATGGCGCGGATGCCGGTGTCTGGGGCACGCGCACCAACACGCCCGATTCGCTCCAGAACATCGCGATCGGCAGCGAGCGCCACCAGTTCGACCCGCGCTGCGACGTGCGCCCCGAGGACCTCGAGTTCACCAAGCGCATGCCCTCTGCCTTCTTCGAGACCCCCTTGCGCTCCTGGCTCCAGTGGCACGGTGTGGACACGGTGGTGGTGACCGGCGGCTCCACCTCTGGCTGCGTGCGGGCAACCGCGGTCGACTCGCTCTCCCACGGCTTCCGCACCATCGTGCCGCTCGAGACCTGCGCCGACAAGCACGCGAGCTTCCACTACGCGAACCTGACCGATCTCGCGCTGAAATATGCCGATGTCGTGCCCGTGGCGGAGGTGATCGCCTGGCTCGAGGCTCGCGCCCGGGCCTGAGCCGCCGGGGCGTGGCGTGCGCCCCGCGCCGCCGCTAGGGATGGCCTGCGATGCCGCTTGCCGACCTCATGGCCGAAGCCCGCGCGCGCGACGCGGCCGACCCGCTCGCGCCCTTCCGAGCCCGCGTCATCCGCCCCGAGGGCCGGATCCCGCTCGACGGCCACTCGCTCGGCCTCCTGCCGCGAACCACCCCGGCACGGCTTGCCCGGGTGGCGGAGGAGGAGTGGGGCCAGGGCCTCATCGCCTCGTGGAACAGGGCCGGCTGGATCGAGGCGCCCGCGCGCATCGGCGCCCGCATCGCCCCGCTCATCGGCGCCGCGCCGGAGGAGGTCACCGTCTGCGACTCGGTCTCGGTCAACCTCTTCAAGCTGGCCGTGGCGGCGCTCCGGCTCCGGCCCGGGCGAAGGGTGCTGCTCCTCGAGGCCGGCGACTTCCCGACCGACCATCACGTGGCCGAGAGCGCCGCGCGGCTCATGGGCGCGGAGGTCCGCGCGGTCGCTCGAGACGGCATCGCGGACGCCCTCGGGCCCGAGGTCGCGCTCCTCCTCCTCTCGCACGTCAGCTACCGCACGGCCGCCGTGCACGACATGGCCGCCCTGACCGCCGCGGCCCACGCGGCAGGCGCGCTCATCCTCTGGGACCTCTCGCACAGCACCGGCGCGGTCGAGGTGGACCTTGGGGACGCGGACATGGCCGTCGGCTGCGGCTACAAGCATTTGCTCGGCGGCCCAGGCGCGCCCGCCTTCGCCTTCGTGGCCTGGCGACACCAGGCCGCGCTCGACCAGCCCATCGCCGGCTGGATGGGCCATGCCGAGCCCTTCGCCTTTGAGGCCGACTACGCGCCCGCGCCCGGCGTCCGCCGCCTGCTCGCCGGCACGCCGCCCATCCTCGCGCTCGCGGCGCTCGAGGAAGGCGTGGCGCTGGTGGCCGAGGCCGGGCCCGCGCGGCTCGCCGCCAAGGCCCGCGCGCTCGGCGACGTCCTCATCGCCGGTCTCGAAGCGATCGGCTGCCCCGACCTCCGCCTCGTCTCGCCGCGCACGGGCCGTGGCGCGCACGTGACCTTCGCCCACCGCCATGCCTGGCCACTGGTTCGCGCGCTTGATGCCGCCGGCGTGACCGGGGACTTCCGCGCACCCGACTGCGTGCGCCTCGGCGTCTCGCCGCTCGGCCTCTCGTTCATGGACGTGGTGCGCGCGGCGGAAATCCTCGAAGAGGTGCTGGCCAGCGGCGCCCATCTCCGCCCGGAGTACCGGGCGGTGCGTGCCGTGACCTGAGGGAGGAGGGACATGGGCTGGGAGAAGGAGGTGGAGGAGCTGCGCCAGCGCCAGCGGCTTGCCCACGCCATGGGCGGGCCGGAGAAGCTGGCGCGGCAGAAGGCGGCCGGCAGGCTTGACGCCCGCGCCCGCATCGCCGCCGTCGCCGACCCGGGCAGCTTCCGCGAGGTGGGCGAGCTTGCCGGCTTTGCGACCTACGGCGAGGATGGCACGCTCGAGGCCTTCCGCCCGGCGAACTTCCTCTTCGGCCGCGCCACCATCGACGGACGCCCCGTCGTGCTCACCGCCGACGACTTCACCGTGCGCGGCGGCGCGGCGGATGCCAGCCTGCACCGGAAGCTCATCGCCGCCGAGCAGCTTGCCCACGACTACCGCATGCCGCTCATCCGCATGATCGAGGGCACCGGCGGCGGCGGCTCGGTCAGGAGCCTCGAGGAGATGGGCCACACCTACATCCCCGAGATCCCCGGCTGGGAGCTGATGACGGCGAACCTTTCCCACGTGCCGGTGGTGGCGCTGGGGCTCGGGCCGGTGGCGGGCCTCGGCGCCGGGCGGATGGTGATGGCCCACTTCAGCCTTCTCGTCGACGGCCTTGCCCAGATGTTCGTGGCCGGCCCGCCGGTGGTTGCCGCCGCGGGCGAGCGCCGCACCAAGGAGGAGCTGGGGGGTGCCGCCATCCATGCCGGCAACGGCGCCGTCGACGACCGGGTGGCAAGCGAGGCCGAGGCCTTCGCGAGGCTCAAGCGCTTCCTCTCCTACCTGCCCTCCTCGGTACACGAACTGCCTGCGCGTGCCGACACCAACGACCGGCCCGACCGGGCGGAGGACTGGCTCCTCCGCGCCGTGCCGCGCGACAGCCGCCGGCTCTACCCCATCCGCCCCATCCTCGAGGCGGTCTTCGACCGCGGCTCGCTGTTCGAGATCGGCGCCGAGTGGGGCCACGGCATCGTGACCGCGCTTGCCCGGCTCGACGGCTGGCCGGTTGCCGTGCTGGCCTCGAACCCCGAGGCGCTGGGCGGCCTGTGGACGGCTGCGACCGCGCGCAAGGTGGAGCGCATGGTCGACCTTGCCGACACCTTCCACCTGCCCATCGTCCACCTCGTCGACAACCCCGGCTTCATGATCGGCCGCCGCGCCGAGGAGGACGCGACGATCCGCTGGGGCAGCCGGGCGCTTGCTGCCATCCACCAGGCCAGCGTGCCCTGGGCGACCGTCATCCTCCGCAAGGCCTACGGCATGGCGGGCTCCGCCCACGCGCCCGCCGACCGCTTCCGCTGGCGCATGGCCTGGCCCTCGGGCGACTGGGGCTCGCTGCCGATCGCCGGCGGGCTCGAGGCGGCCTACCGGGCCGAACTGGAGGCGGCCGAAGACCCGGCAGCGAAGCTTGCCGAGATCCGCGCCCGGCTCGAGCGCGTGCGCTCGCCCTTCCGCACCGCCGAGCGGTTCGGAGTCGAGGCCATCATCGACCCGCGCGAAACTCGCGCCGAGCTCTGCGCCTTTGCCCATGCCGCCCAGCGGGCGCTCGCGCCTGGGCCGAAGGCGCGGGGTCTCAGGCCCTGACCGCGGAGGCTTTGCTTCCCGGGGAAAGCCGCTAGGCTCGGACCAGACGAGGAGGAGCAGAGCACCCCATGACTTCGGAACGCTTCGCCGAGGTGGACCACTGGATCGCCCGTCACCTGCTTCCCCCCGACCCGGTCCTCGACGAGGTGCTGAAGGCCAATGCCGCAGCCGGTCTTGCCGCGATCGATGTCTCGCGCGTCATCGGCAGCCTGCTGGCGCTGCTGTGCGGGCTGGTGCGGGCCCATCGCGTGCTCGAGATCGGCACGCTGGGCGGCTACTCGGCGATCCACATGGCCCGCGCGCTTCCCGCGGACGGGCGGCTCGTCACCATCGAGGCGAACCCGCGCACCGCCGAAGTGGCGCGCGCGAACTTCGCCCGCGCCGATCTGGTGAAGCGCATCGACCTCAGGGTCGGCAAGGCGCTCGACGTCCTCCCCGGCCTTGTCGACGAGGGCCACGCCTTCGACCTTGCCTTCATCGACGCCGACAAGGAGAACAACGCCGCCTACGCCGACTGGGCAGCGACGCTGGTGCGGCCCGGTGGCCTCGTCGTCATCGACAATGTGGTGCGCGAGGGGCGGATCACCGACGATCTTTCGACCGACCCGCAGATCCTCGGCACCCGCAGCCTCTATGCCGCCATGCGCATGGACGCGCGCTTCGAGGCGACCGCCTTCCAGATCGTCGGCACCAAGGGCTGGGACGGGCTGATGCTGGCCCGCCGGCGCTGAGCCGCGACAGTCCGCCGCACCAGCGCTGCCGGCACTCATGCTAGTTCTCAGGGCAGGTGGGGATTGTGGGAGGGCAGCAACATGAGAGCGTTGAAGTTTGCCACCGCGGGTGCGCTTCTGGCAGGGGCGAGCGCCGCGTCCGCCAGCCTTTCCACCCATGCGGTGAGCGAAATCGTCGGCCAGACCTCGACGGCAACCGTGGCGGCCGGAGGAGACCCGATCTACATCCCGCCCAAGCCCCAGTACAGCGGCGTCGTCGGGATCCTCATGAACTACGGCGCCAGCGGGGCCTTCGTCTGCTCGGGCAGCCTGCTCAACGCGCGGAGCGTGCTGACGGCCGCGCACTGCGTCACCATCTTCGGCCGCGCGCCGGATTCAACCACCGTGTTCTTCTACGGCGGGCCGGATGACATCAGCGTCTACGCCGGCCCGCCCGCCATTGGGGTGGGGGTGAGCTTCTACCACGTCCACCCGCTCTACACCGGGCAGGTGGTCGACCAGAACGACATCGCCGTCCTGCGCCTGGGCACCGATGCGCCCGCCTTCGCGCCGGTCTACGCGCTTTCGGATCTCACCGACCTGACGGGCGCCTTCCACACCATCGCCGGCTACGGCACGCGCTCGCTGACCGGCGGCGACAACGGCACGCTCCCCGGCTTCGCGCTCGGCGCAGGCCGGCTGCGCTACGCCGACAACCGGTTCGACTTCCGCCTTGGGGACCCGGACTTCGGCGGCTTCTTCGACACCTTCTTCGGCACGGCCGCCAACCAGCATGTCTGGATCTCGGACTTCGACGACGGCACGCCGGACAAGGACGCCTCCTGCACGCTTGCCGCCGCTTTGAGCCTGCCGCTGACGGGGAAATACTGCGACCTCGGCGTCGGCAGGCGCGAGGGAATCGGCGCGGGCGGCGACTCCGGCGCGCCCTACTTCGTGGATGGGCGGATCGCGGCAGTCCACAGCTTCGCCTGGTTCCCCTTCCCCAACACGTCGGCCAACCGGTTCGGCCAGTTCAAGGGTGCGGTGCCCGTCTACATCCACCGCGCCTTCATCGCCGCGGCCATCCCGGAGCCCGGCACCTGGGCCATGCTGATCGCCGGCTTCGGCCTCATCGGCGCAGCAGCGCGGCGGCGCGCCGCAACGGGCGCGACCATGCCCAGGAGCGGGCGGCCGGCCTGAGGCATCGTCCTCCGCCCGGGCGGGTCAGCTCCGCCGCACCGCTTCCCAGCGCTCGGCCCGCCACGGGTAGCCGATGCCCTCGGGGATGGTGAGCCACTCCCCCTCGATCCGCGGCTGGATCACGGGGGCCGGCGTAGGGTCGGCGAGGAGCGCGGCAACGCTTTCGAACTGCGCCAGCCGGGCGATGTTGCAGCGGGTCGGGAACAGGAGGGAGATGGCCCCCGCCTCCGCCTCGGCGACGAGGTCGGCAGGCCGGGCGAAGCGGGCGTGGACCGCCTCCCCGCCGTCCGCGAGGTGCGCCTCGCCCTCGGGCAGCCGGGCAAGGTAGAAGCGGGTGTCGAACCGCTTGTGAAGCCCGACGGGCGGGATCCAGCGCGCGAACGGCCGCAGCGCCTCTGCCGAAAGCCAGTGCCCGACCTCTTCCAGCAGGCGGCCGAAGGGAAGTTCGTGGCCGTCCGACAGCGGCCTCAGGCGCGCCCGCTCGGCCTCGGGCACCGGCGGGCCGACCGAGAGCAGCACGCCCGTCTCCTCGAAGGCCTCGCGCGCGGCGGTCACCCGCGCCGCCGCGTCCGCCTCGGCAAGGCCAGAGAAGCCGGCGAAGGCCGGGCCCTCCGGCCGGTCGGTCGGGTCCACCTTGCCGCCGGGGAAGGCGACCGCCCCGCCGGCAAAGCCCATGCCCTTCGCCCGCTCGATCACCAGCACCTCGAGGCCGTCGGGTCCGTCGCGGGCGATGATGACGGTGGCGGCCGGAACCGCGCCCGCCGTGTCGATGCCTTCGATGCGTTCCATGCGCCACCCATGCCTTGCCGCGCGCCTGACGTGAAGCTAGCGGCCGCGCCATGCCAGCCATCGCGCAGTGGGACGGCCGTTCGGTGCCCGAGCTCGTGGCGCTCGAGGCGCTCGACCTCGACCTCTTCATGAACCGCCTCAACCAGCGCAACGCCAACGGCGCGCTGTTCGGAGGCCAGGTGCTGGCCCAGGCGCTCGCGGCCGCCACGCTGACCGCCCCCGAGGACCGGCAGGTCCATTCGCTCCACGGCTATTTCCTGCGGGCAGGCAGGAGCGAGCGCCCGGTCATCTACCAGGTGGAGCGCACGCGCGACGGCGGCCGCTTCTCGACCCGCCGGGTCACCGCGATCCAGGCCGGCGAGCCCATCTTCCACATGGAGCTCGGCTTCCACGCGCCGGAGGAGGGCTATGACCACGAGCGCGCCATGCCCGAGGGCGTGCCGCCGCCGGAAGAGCTGCTCGACCTTGCCGGGCTCGCCGAGGCCATGGGCGAGCGGCTTCCTGAGTTCGTGCGCCGCCGCTGGGCCGAGCGGGAGCGGCCGGTCGAGGTCCGGCCGGTGGACGCGGAGGCCTTCCTCGATGGCCGCGGCCGCGAGCCCCGCCGGCGGCTGTGGCTCCGGATGCCAAGTGCTTCGGAAGCCCCCGACTCGGCGCAGCCGGTGCTCCTCACCTACGTCTCGGACTACTGGCTCGCCGGCACGGCGGTGCTGCCCCATGCCGTCCCCATGCCCTCGCCGGCCGTGTTCCTCGCCAGCCTCGACCACGCCATGTGGTTCCACCGGCCGGCCCGGGTCGACTCCTGGCTGTTCCTCGAGACGGTGAGCCCCTCGGCCCAGAACGGGCGCGGGCTTTCGCTCGGCTTCGTCCACGACCGGGCGGGCCGGCTGGTGGCCACCATGGTGCAGGAAGCGCTGATGCGGCCCCGCCGGCCCGCCTGACCGCCCTGCCCATCCTGCTCCGCTGCCCCCGGCTGCCCCCGCCCCGGGCTCGGCCTCGCCGGGTCGCGCCACAAGGCCCAACCGCGCTGCCTCACCGCAACCGGCCCCCGGATGCCGTCCGCACGCTTGCCAACCTCCGGACGCTTGGCTATGCGGCGCGCTCCCACGGGTGGGCCACGGGGACGTAGCTCAGATGGGAGAGCGCAGCAATCGCACTGCTGAGGTCAGGGGTTCGATCCCCCTCGTCTCCACCACCCCGGCCCCTTCCCCCTGCCCCCTTCCCCCCGCCCCCGCCCCCGCCCCCGCCTATCAAATCTTGAGATTTCGTGACAGTCTGCTAGCCTGACGCCCAAGTGCCCGGGTTGCCGGGCGATTTCGGAATGTTGCGGCGTGGCAGACCTCGATCCCGGCAACGCCGGCCATGTCCTCTCCGAGCCTCCGGTGCCCGCGGCGCCGGCCGGTCCCGCCCCCCGCCGCGATCGGCCCCGGCACTATGGCGCGATCGACCTCGGCACCAACAACTGCCGCCTCCTGATCGCCCGCCCGGCGCCCGGCGGCTTCCAGGTGGTGGATGCCTTCTCGCGCGTCGTCCGGCTTGGCGAGGGCCTGATCGAGACCGGCCGCCTCTCCGAGGCCGCCATGGCGCGGACCATCGCCGCGCTCGCCATCTGCGCCGAGAAGCTGGCCCGCCGACACGTCTGCGAGGTGCGCTCGGTTGCCACCGAGGCGTGCCGCAGCGCCGCGAACGGCGCTGCGTTCGTCGCCCGCGTCTACCAGGAAACGGGCATCGCGCTCGACGTCATCTCGCCCGCCGAGGAGGTGCGCCTGGCCGTCCTCGGCTGCCAGACCCTCATCGACCACGATGCCGAGAAGACCCTGGTCTTCGACATCGGCGGCGGCTCGACCGAGCTTGCGCTTCTCGAGCGGGTGGAGGGCAGCCCCGGCCCGCGGCGGCGGCTCGTCGACTGTGGCCTCGGCGAGGATCTTGCCATGCGCGGCTGGGCAAGCATCCCCTGGGGGGTGGTGAGCCTCGCCGAGACCGAGCCCGAGGAAGCCGCCACCCCCACCGGCCGGCTCGAGGCCTTCTTCCGCATGAAGGCGCGGGTGAGCCGCCATCTGGCCGAGCTCCGCCGGGTGGCGGGCCGCGAGGTAGCGCTCCTCGGCGCGTCGGGCACGGTGACCACGCTCGCGAGCCTCCTCATGGGCCAGACGAGCTATGACCGCCGCGCCGTCGACGGCTGCTGGTCGGAATCGACCGGCCTCCGGGCGCTTGGCCGCCGGCTGGCCGCCATGCCCGCGGCCGAGCGCGCGCGGATCCCGGGGGTGGGCGCCGACCGTGCCGAACTCGTGGTCGCGGGCGCCGCCATCCTGGAGGCGCTGCTCGATCTCTCGCGAAACGACCGCATCCGCGTGGCGGACCGCGGGCTCCGGGAGGGCATCCTCCGCGCCATGATGGCGCGCGACGGCCAGCCCGCCGCCCAGGGCTGATGCCCGGATCCGGCAGCGGCCGCGGCGCCGGGCGCCGCCTCGTCTCGCGGCGCGGCCGCTCCGCCTCGTCCGCCCGCTGGCTCGAGCGCCAGCTCGCCGACCCCTATGTCCGCCGCGCCAAGGCCGAGGGCTACCGGGCGCGCGCGGCCTACAAGCTGATCGAGCTCGACGAGCGCTTCGGCCTGCTCGTGGGCGTGGCCCGCGTGGTGGACCTCGGCGCCGCGCCGGGCAGCTGGGCGCAGGTGGTGCGCCAGCGGGCGCCCGGGGCGACCGTGGTCGGCATCGACCTCCTGCCGGTCGACCCGCTCCCAGGGGCGACCTTCCTGCGCGGAGACGTCCTTGCCCCCGAGGCTCCCGCCGCGATCGCGGAGGCGCTCGGCGGCCCTGCCGACCTCGTGCTCTCCGACATGGCCGCCAACACCGTCGGCCACCCGCCCACCGACCACCTGCGCACGCTCGCGCTCGTCGAGGCCGCGGCCGCGCTCGCCGGCGAGATCCTCCGCCCGGGCGGCGCCTTCGTCGCCAAGGTGCTCGCCGGCGGCACCGAAGCGACGCTGCTGGCCGACCTGAAGCGGCGCTTCGCCTCGGTGCGGCACGCGAAGCCTCCGGCCAGCCGCAGGGAGAGCCGCGAGACCTACGTCGTCGCCCAGGGATTCCGCGGCTGAGCCGCGGCACCGGCCGCATCGGGTCGCACCGCGGCGCCCGCGGTGGATTCGGGCGGCGCCCGCCTCTAGGAAGGCGCCATGCCGCTTCCCGCCGCATGGGCCCCGCTAACGGCGGTCTGGACCGCCTTTCCCTCCCACCCCGAGCTGTGGGAGGCCGACCTTGCGCCCGCACGCGACGAGGTCGCCGCGTTCGTCCGGGCGCTGGCGGCGACGGTGCCGGTCCGTCTGCTGGCTGCCACGGCCGAGGCGGCAGCGGCCGCCCGGGCTGCTGTTGGCGACGCAGCCGACGTGCGCGAGGAGCCCTTCGGCGACATCTGGCTGCGCGACACCGGGCCCATCTTCCTGACCCGGCGCGAGGCCTGCGCCTTCCGCTTCAACGGCTGGGGGGGCAAGTATGAGCTTGCCGGAGACTCCGACCTCGCCGACCGGCTGGCAGCGGCCGCGGGCGCGGGCCTCGCCCGCTTCGACCTCGTGCTCGAGGGCGGCGCCATCGACACCGACGGCCACGGGCTCCTCCTCACCACCGAGCAGTGCCTCCTGAACCCCAACCGCAACCCCGGGCTCGAGCGGCGCGACATCGAGGCCGTGCTTCGCGCCGCGCTTGGCATCCGCCGCGTCGTCTGGCTTGGCGAGGGCCTCGCGAACGACCATACCGACGGCCATGTGGACAATCTGGCCCGCTTCGTGGCCCCTGGCACGGTCGCCATCCCGGTGGCCGCCGACGCCGACGACCCGAACGCCGCCGTCTTCGCCGACGCCCGCGCCCGGGCCCAGGCGGCGGGCCTTCTCGTCCTCGACATGCCGTCGGTCGGCCGGTTCGAGCGCGACGGCGCGCTCCTGCCGGCAAGCCACATGAACTTCGTGGTTGCCAACGGCCAGGTGGTGGTGCCGCTCTACGGCACCGGCTCGGACGCGGCGGCGGTCAGGGCGCTCGAGCGCATCTTCCCCCGCCACCGCGTGACCGGCCTCCCCTCCGCCCATCTCCTCTCCGGCGGCGGCAGCTTCCACTGCATCACCCAGGAGCAGCCGGCCGCCGGCGCCGCCGCGGCGGGAGCGCGGCCATGAGCCGGGAAATCCGCGTCGCGGCCATCCAGATGGCCTTCACTGGCGACCGCGTGACCGACATCGGCCGCACGGCCGAGCGCGTGCGCGAGGCCGCTGCCATGGGGGCGCAGCTCGTGCTGCCGTCCGAGCTGTTCGAGGGCCACTATTTCTGCGTAAGGCAGGACGAGGCGCGCTTTGCGGATGCGGCCCCCGTCGACGCGCACCCGGCCGTGCGGGCCATGCAGGCGCTCGCCCGCGAGCTCGGCCTCCACATCCCGACGAGCTTCTTCGAGCGCGACGGGCCCCACTACTACAATTCGCTCGCCTTCATCGGCCCCTCGGGCGAGGTGGAGGGTGTCTACCGCAAGTCGCACATCCCCGACGGCCCGGGCTACATGGAGAAATTCTACTTCCGGCCCGGCAACACCGGGTTCCGCCCCTGGAAGACGGCGCTCGGCACCATCGGCGTCGGCATCTGCTGGGACCAGTGGTATCCCGAGACGGCGCGCGCGCTGATGCTCGAGGGCGCCGAGATCCTCCTCTTCCCGACCGCGATCGGGAGCGAACCGCACGATCCCTCGCTCGACACGCGCCGCCTCTGGGTGCGCGCCATGGTGGGCCATGCGGTCTCGAACGTCGTCCCCGTGGTTGCGGCCAACCGGGTCGGCACCGAGGGCGGCCAGAGCTTCTACGGCAACAGCTTCATCACCGACGAGCGCGGCGACATGCTCGCCGAGATGGGGACGGACGAAGAAGGTGTGATCGTGGCCACCGTCGACCTCGACCGGGCCGCCCGCCACCGTGCCGCCTTCGGCTTCTTCCGGGACCGCCGGCCCGAACTCTACCGGCGGCTCGCGGAGGACCGGTGAGGCGGCGCACCCTTCTGCTCGGCCTCCTCGCCGGGGCGGCGCTGCCCGGCAGAGCAGGGCGCGCGCAGTGGACGCCCGAACCCAGGGAGCGGGTGGCCCGCCCGCCGGCCGCCCCGCCGCGCTTCCGTGCCCAGCCGCCGCTCCCGCGGCCGGTGCAGGAGATCTACCCCGCCTTCTTCGACGCCCGCATCATCGTCGGCGGCGGCTTCGAGGCGCGGGCCCCCCGGGTGGCGAGCCTGGCCGACCTCGCCCCCACCGCCGCCGTCCACGCCTTCCGCCCCGGCGCGCGCGCCTGGGAGCGGCTGCCCGACCTGCCCGTCCCCCTCCACCACCCGCTTCTCGTCGGCCACCTCGGCCGGCTCTGGTGCATCGGCGGCTTCACGTCTTCGCCCGGCGCGCAGTGGCGCATGGAGCGCCGGGTGTGGACGCTCGCGCGCGGCGCGTCGCGCTGGGAAGAGGGCCCGCCGCTGCCCCGGCCGCAGGCGGAGGCGGTGGCCGGCGTGGTGGGCGGGCGCCTGCTCGTGGCGGCTGGCCGCACGCCGATGGAGGCAGCCAACGCCAACTATGCCGACCATGGCGACACCCAGGACTGCTGGCTGCTCTCGGCCGACGGCCGGCGCTGGGAGCCGGGGCCCCGCGTGCCGCGCGGAGTCAACAGCGCCGCCTTCGCCGTGCTCGACGGCCGGCTCCACATGGTGGGCGGCCGCTACGCGACCGGCGGGCAGATCCTGAACGTGGCCGACCATCAGGTCTACGACCCTGCAGGCAGCGCCTGGACCAGCCGGGCGCCGCTCCCGGCCCCGCGCGGCGGGCATGCCGCCGCTGTCGCGCTCGGCCGCCTTTACGCCTTCGGCGGCGAGAGCTTCGGCCGCAACCCGGCCGTGCATCCCGAGGTGTTCGTCTATGATCCGCGCGCCGACCGCTGGCAGGAGGTCGCACGAATGCCCGAGGGCCGGCACGGTCTCGGCGCCGTTGGCGTGGCCGGGCGCATTCACCTGCTCGGCGGCGCAGCCGAGCCGGGCGGCCGGGCGACGCGGGCCACCCACGAGCTTTTCACGCCCTGACGCGCCCGGGCCGGGCCAGGGCCTGGCGGGTGGGTCGTGCCGGGCGTCAGTCGGGCCGGGGGTCAGTCGGGCCGGTAGCGGGGCGGGCGCTTCTCGAGGAAGGCGGCGACCCCTTCGGCGAAATTCGCGTCGCGCGCGGTCAGCACCTGGTTCCGGTCTTCCATCGCGATCACCGCCTCGAGGCTTCCCATGTCGATCGCGTGGTTGAGCGCGTCCTTCGTGAGTCTCAGGCCGAGCGGCGTGGCGGCGAGCATCTGGCCCACGAACCGGTCGCCCGCGGCGCGAATCTCCTCGGGCGTCACCACCTCCGAGACGAGGCCGAGGCGAAGGGCGGTCTGCGCATCCATGAAGCGGCCGGTGAGCATGTAGTCGGCGGCAACGCTCGCTCCGACCATGCGGGGCAGGAAGTAGGAGACGCCGATGTCGCAGGCCGACAGGCCGATCCGGATGAAGGCGGCGTTCATGCGCGTGCGGGGTGTCGCGATGCGGATGTCGGAGGCAAGCGCCAGCGCGAAGCCGCCGCCGGCGGCCGGGCCATCGACGAGCGCGACGATCGGCTGCGGAGAGCGGCGCATCGCGATCACGATCTCGGAGATGCGCCGCTGGCTGGCCAGCGCCTCGGTGACGGATGCGTCGGGAAGCGCGGTGCCGCCCTTGAGATCGAGCCCGGCCGAGAAGGCCCGCCCCGCGCCCTCGAGCACCACCACGCGGATGTCGCGGCGCCAGTAGAGCCCGACGAAGAGCTCGCGCAGCGCCTCGATGAGCCCGGGGGAGAGGGCGTTGAGCCGCTCCGGGCGGTTCATGGTGGCCCGAAGCACCGGGCCCTCCTCGGCAAGCAGAAGCTCGGTCATGCATGCCCCCTCAACCGCGCCGCCTGCTCGACGACGGCGCGGAACATGTCCGCCGTCAGCACGCCCGTGCTGGTGTTGAGCCTTGAGCAGTGATAGCTGTCAACGAGATGCAGGCCCGAGGGCAGCCGGTGGACCGCGCCATGGGCGAACCGGGCCTTGGGAAGCTTGCCGCCCAGCGCCTTCACCGCCGACTGGTGCGCGATCTGGCCGAGAGCGAGCACCACCTGCAGGTTGGGCAGGCTTGCAAGGCTGGCGGCAAGAAACGGCCGGCACGCATGGATCTCGGCCGTGGTCGGGCGGTTGCCGGGCGGCGCGCAGCGCACCGCATTGGTGATGAACACGTCCTCCAGCACCAGCCCGTCGCCTGCGTGTTCGGCATAGTGGCCAGTGGCAAGCCCCAGCGTCAGCAGCGTGTCGTAGAGGAGGAGCCCGGCATGGTCGCCGGTGAAGGGCCGGCCGGTGCGGTTCGCACCCGCAAGCCCCGGGGCGAGGCCGACGATGGCCATGCGGGCGAGCGGGTCCCCGAAGCCGGGGACGGGCGCGTTGAACCACTCCGGCTGCCGGCGCCGGTTCTCCGCGCGATAGGCGGCAAGCCGCGGGCAGAGCGGGCAATCCGGGGCGGGGTCGCGCATGGGCGGCAAGGCTAGCAGCGCCGTCTGCAGGGACAAGGCTGCGGTGCCCGTGGTGATCGGGCTCGGCGGCAACCGCTGGCACGGCCGCCACGGCAGGCCTGAGGCGGTCTTGCGGGCGGCAGCCGAGGCGCTGGCGGACGCCGGCCTCGAGGCGGTGCGCCTGTCGCGCATCCGCACCACCGCGCCGCTCGGGCCCCGGCAGCGGCGCTTCGCCAATGCGGCGGCGCTCGGGGTCTGGCGCGGCGAGCCGCTTGCGCTCCTTGTCCGGCTGAAGGCGATCGAGCGGGCCTTCGGCCGGAGGCGCAACCGCCGCTGGGGCCCCCGCGTGCTTGACCTCGATCTCCTCGCCTTCGCCGAAGAGGTGGTGCGCGCACCGGGCCTTGCGGTGCCGCACCCGGGGCTTTCCCTCCGGCCCTTCGCGCTGCAGCCGCTCGCCGAGCTCTGGCCCGGCTGGCGGCATCCGGTCTTGAACCTTCCGGCCCGGGCGCTTCTCATTCGGCTCATGAAGCGCCGCGCGATTGACCCTCTGCCCCCCGGCTCCTAGGGCACGCCTGCTCAGGGCTCGTAGCTCAGTCGGTAGAGCAACGGACTTTTAATCTGTAGGTCCCGGGTTCGAATCCCGGCGAGCCCACCATGAAGTCAAGGGGGGGGGTGAAGGCCTCAGACCGCTAAAGCCGCGCGTAGGGGAAACCGTGCAAGGACGGGCCAGTCGCGCGGCATAGCTCGGTCTTTGCTATCGTGTCATCCGCAGCCCACTTTGCCTCTTCCTGAAAGCGTGGGCAGGCCGGCAGTGCGCAAGCGGATTCTGCCGCCGGGTGCCGTTCGGACCCGCCGCCGCGTGATGGTCCCGCCATGCACGATCCCCTCGCTTTGGGGATCGACCCGGGGGCCTCATGCTGGCGGAGTCGCGGGATCCACGCCAAGGAAAGGTCTGACGACCGCCGCGACCAACCTTCTAAAGGGACGTCGCGCGCGCATGGCCGCAGAGAGGCGGTTTGCTGACCTGCTCCCCGTTTTCAGGCCGGCGACGAGGTAGGCTGGGCTTTTGGTTGCCCCTGACGGGAACGGTTGACGTAGACGGTGGGTGGCAGGCCGCCAAGGCAGCGGCCCGGCCACACGTGGTTGCAGTCTGTCCGCCGCGCCTCGATGGTCCGCCGCGCAGCCCCCAGCAACGGGAAAACGTGCTCATTGAAGCACTCGCGGCACAAGCGATCATGCAAGCTTTCGACAAACCATTCTGCGCCGGTTTGCCAGGCACGATGTCGTACCATTCGACGCCCGCCTTCCGGCACCAGCCCGGCACGGCATGGCTCTTCAGCTCGGTGCCATTGTCGCTCACCACCATGAGCGGCGGTCTGCGCACCGCCGCGATCACCGGTAGCTTGCGCGCGACACGCCGGCCAGAGGGCGATGCGTCCACCAGCGACGTCAGGCCCTCCCGGCTCGAGCCGTCGACGACGTTCGGCACACGAAAGCACCGGCCGCAGGCCAACGCATCCGACCCAAAGTCGAGGCTCCGGCACTGGCTTGCAGCCTGTGGCAGCGCCATCGGCGCTCGCGTGCCCAGCGCACGCTCGGGGCAGCAGCGACGGCGCACCGACAGCTTCTCCTCGCGATAGAGTCTTCAGACCTTCTTCAGGTGCATCCGCACGCCTTCGCGACCGAGCATGATCGCCAGGGCGCCGGTCGCCAAAGCGACACCGCGCGTTCGCGACCGCGCGCAGGCCGCTCACGAGCGTGGATCTCGCCGTCACCCTTCGGCTCTTCTTGCCATGCCGCGCGGTTGGCCCCGCCCAGCCTGCAGGCGCGTCGCGCGGAGCAGCCTTGGTCGGCAATCAGAGTCCCCACCGCAGCGTAGCGCTTCGCAAGAGGGGTCAATGTGTTCCCAGCAGATCCTTCAGCGCCTCGGTGCCGGGCGTCGTGTCCGCCAGCAGATGCTTGAGCTTGCCATTCTTCCCCTCCAGCGCCCAAAGCCGCTTTGCCTCCGACACCAGCATTCCGCCATAGGTGGCCTCCCAAGTGTAGAAGGTCGCATCGCTGATCCCGTGCCGGCAGCACAGGCCCGCCTTCCGCACGCTCGCGTTGTGCTGTCGTAGCACCGCGATGATCTGCTTTACCGAAAAGCGGCTCGGCGAATGGCTCATCCCGTCCCGATGAGCCCAACTGACCAATGGCCTCTTTCCGTGAGAGGAGGTCACCGGCTTGCATCGTCAGTGACATGGGGGCCGATTTTCACATCCGGGCGACCCGTGGAATGGTCCGGCAACGACCAGACGGAATGGGACCATGTAGCTTCGGGAAAATCCCAGCAGAAGGGGTTCATCAAGATCTTGCAAGAGTCGCTGCGCGATGGAGTTCTGAATGAAGAAGTGTTTGACAGCCTGGCCGATGTCCGACGCAAACTGGCCGTCGGGCGCTACGATGACCATAACGTCCGGCAGCACTCATGGCTGGGGAACCGAACACCGGCACAAGCGCGTCGGGCGTGACGCTCACATCATGCAGGAACGCCGGACGCGCTTGTGCCGGTGTAGGGACCGTCGCGTTGAACCGATGGACTCGCGTTGCGAGTGAGAGACGATCGGGGGGCAGGTCAGGGGCGTAGGCAGGCTTCTGTCAAGGGGCGGCCACTGTCGATCTTGTGGTCGGGTGCGGATGTGAACGCGAACCTCGGGAAGAAGACGATGACCGACGACAGAAGGGCCCTTGCTGCGCCGATCAAGGAAGGGGCTGACAGCGGCTTGGTGCGGATTGGTTGGCGCGATGCCGGCTTTTGCTGCTGAGCGCATGATGGTCATGGAGATTGAGGCGAAGGTTGCGGTTCCTGCCGGTGCTCGCACGGCGGCCCGGCTCAAACACCGTGACGGCTCGCGCGCACTGGATGCGCAACGCGCCTGCCCCTGCCGCGCCTAGGCAGCGGCCTGCCGTCATCGCCGTGAACAAGACGATCTTCGCGCAGGCGACGCGCGAGGCCGCGCATCGGCAATGGGAGCAGGTCGCCGATGCCCTGCTCGAGACCTTCTCGAGGCTCGCCGACATGATGGGCGCATCGCGCGAGGACGTGCTCGCATGCCTGGCGTTCCCGAGGGAGCACCGGGCGCAGATCGCGTCCACCAACCGGCTGGAAGGGGTCAACAAGCAGATCAAGCGAAGGGCCAACGTCATCGGCACCTCCCCCAACAGCGCCGCCATCATGCGCCTCGTCTGCACGCCGATGCTGGAGCAGAATGACGAATGGTCGGTCTCCCGCCGCCACATGACGCTGGCAACGATTGGCTCGGCAAGCCCTCCATCGCCATCCTGCCAGCCATGGCCGCCTGACCCCAACCCGATCCTGCCGGGGATCAACGGGTCCTGCACCACCCCGCGGGGCAACACCCCGGCGAGCCCACCGTGAAATCAAGAGGTGGTGGCGCTGCGGCCTACGGAGCCGCGCAGCTGCAGCCGTTGGCGCACGATGGAAGCACAGCCTTGCCGCGGTGCCTCAGCCTGTGGCGAATGTGCTGGGGACGGCTGGAGCGCCTCCAGCCGGCGGCTCGGAAATTTGAAGGGGGCCGACCTGCACAGACCTCAGGTGACACCACCCCGCCAGTTCCCGCTGCTGCCCCCCGCCCTCGCCCCCCCATGAGGCCGCTCCTCGATCATCAGGAGCCGCCCATGAACCACCTGGGAGCCGCAGGGGAAACCCCGAGCACATTCCACTCAGCCGGAAGGCGGTCTGGGTTGGGTTGTGTCGACATCGTCGTCACGGACGGCGCGTCGGGGCACAAGGCGTCAGCGGCGCGGAAAGGCCTTCGAGGCCGCGGGGGCGGAGCCCTATGCTTCCTCCCGCGCCTTCTGCCCCGAGGTCAACCCCATCGAGAACGCCTTCTCGAAGCCGAAGGCGCACCTCCGCAAAGCCGCCGAACGCACCATCCACGGCCCCTGGTGCGCCATCGGCCGCATCCTCGGCCTCCATGGCCCTGAGCAACGCCCCCACGACTACGCCACCCCGTCCGCCCCCAAGAATGTGAGCCGGGAGGACAGAAGACAGCTCTCGGGATCCTTCTGTCGACTCCTCAGGCGAAGGCGGGCGTGAACAGCCCGGTCCGGTCGGCCGGAGTCGAGGCGCCGAACCGCCGCTTCCACAGCGCTTCCGGCAAGGCGGCGATCACTGCGAACAGCTTCTCCCGCCGGCGGGTGAAGGCGCGGCCCTCGAGCGCCTCCGGCCCGCGCCCGCGCACCTTCCGGCCGATGTCGCCGTAGATGTGGGCGGCCGAGAGCACCGCCCAGGCCTGGCGGTTGCGGAGCGCCGGGACGCCATGGGCCGCGCTTGCCTCGTAGCGCTCGGCAAGGTCGACGAGCCGCGAGACCACCCGGTGGAGTGCCTCCCGGTTCTCGGGCGCGGTGTGGGTGCCCGGCCTCAGGCCCTCCGCGGCCAGCCAGTCGGACGGAAGGTAGCAGCGCCCGCGCGCCGCATCCTCGGCGACGTCGCGGGCGATGTTGTTGAGCTGGAACGAGAGGCCGAGGTCCGACGCGCGCGCAAGCACCGCATGGTCGTCGGCCGGCACCCCCATGACGAGCGCCATCATCACGCCGACACAGCCCGCCACATGGTAGCAGTAGCGCAGCAGCTGCTCGCAATCGCGCACCTCCTGCCATTCCACGTCCATGCGGAACCCCTCGAGGAGGTCGTGCGGGTAGCGCGCCGGCATGGCGACCTCGGCGGCGACGCGGGCGAGCGCCTCGAACGCCGGGTCGCCGGTCGGTTCGCCCGCCAGCGCACGGTCGGTGAGGGCGGTGAGCCGCGCCAGCCGCTCGGCAGGCGTTCCGCCCCAGTCATGGCGCCCCTCGCCCATCAGCTGGCCGTCAATCACGTCGTCGCAGTGGCGGCACCAGGCGTAGAGCAGGGTGGCGCGGGCGCGCGTGCCGCCGTCGAACAGGCGGGAGGCGAGCGCAAAGCTCTTCGAGCCCTGGCGGATGGCCTCGCGCGCGGCTTCAAGCACCGGGTCGGCCACCTGCGCCCCCTTACTGCGCTGCCGCCAGCGCCGGACCGGCGTTCGAGGGCCAGCCGCGCGCCTCGGGGTAGCGGGCGCCAAGGTCGGCCAGCATGAGCTTCGCGGTCGCCTTGGCCGAGCCGACCACGCCCGGAATTCCGGCGCCGGGGTGGGTGCCGGCGCCGACGAAGTAGAGGTTGCGAAGCGCGTCGTCGCGGTTGTGGGTGCGGAAATAGGCCGACTGCCAGAGCACCGGCTCGAGGCTGAAGGCCGAGCCGAGGTGGGCGTTGAGCTCGGTCCTGAAGTTGGCCGGCGTGAACAGCCGCTTGGTGACGAGGCGCGCCTTCAGGTCGGGGACGATGCCGCGCCGCTCGAGGTAGTCGAGGATCCGCTCGGCGTAGACGGGGCCCACCCGGTCCCAGTCGGCCGCGAACTTGCCAAGGTGCGGCACAGGCGAGAGGACGTAGAAGGTGGAGCAGCCCTCCGGCGCCATCGCCGGATCGGAGGCGGTCGGGTGGTGGAGGTAGAGCGAGAAGTCGTCGGCGAGGATGCCGTTTGCGTAGATGTCGTCGAGGAGCTCGCGGTAGCGCGGCCCGAAGATGATCGAGTGGTGGGCGATGTCGGGCGAGGTGCCGTGCAAGCCGAAGTAGACGACGAAGAGCGAGGGCGAGAAGCTCTTGCGCGTGAGAGCCCGCACCATCTTCTCCCCGCGCGGGTGCCCGCGCAGGAGATCGCCATAGGTGTGGACCACGTCGCCATTGGAGGCGACGGCGTCGGCCATGATGGTGGTGCCGTCGGCGAGCGTCACGCCGGTCACGTGGCTGGACAGGGCCTCGATCCGGGCGACCGGCACGCCGAGCCGGAAGGTGCCGCCGAGGTCGGTGAAGAGCCTGAGCAGCCCGCGCACGAGCGCGTGCGTCCCCCCGCGCGGGAACCACACCCCGCCCTTGCGCTCGAGCGCGTGGATCAGGGCGTAGACGCTGCTCGTCTTGAACGGGTTGCCGCCGACAAGGAGGGTGTGAAAGCTGAACGCCTCGCGCAGCTGCGGATCGCGAATGTAGCGCGAGACAATGGCGTGGACCGAGCGGTAGGCCTCGTAGCGGATGAGCGACGGCGCGGCCTCGAGCATCGAGCGGAAGTCGCAGAAGCTCTCGGTGCCGAGCTTCAGATAGCCTTCGCGGTAGACGTTCTCGGAAAAGGCGAGGAACTTGCGGTAGCCCTCGGCATCCGCAGGGTTCTTGGCCGAGATCTGGCGGAACAGGGCCTCCTCGTCGTTGGCATAGTCGAAGGTGTAGCCGTCTTCCCAGATGAGCCGGTAGAAGGGGGTGACTGGCATGAGGTCGACATAATCGGCGATGTCGCGGCCGGTCAGGCGGAAGAGCTCGGCGAGGCTCTCGGGGTCGGTGACGACGGTAGGGCCGGCGTCGAAGACGAACCCCTCATCCTCGAACACATAGGCCCGGCCGCCGGGCTTGTCCCGCCCCTCGACGAGCGTCGTCTCGATCCCTGCCGACTGCAGGCGAACGGCAAGCGCGAGCCCGCCGAACCCGCTCCCGATCACCACCGCGCGCCGCGCCGTTTCTGCCGCCATGCTCAGCCTCGCATCACTTCCCGGACCGCGCGAAAGAAGGGCACCGGGGGCTTCCCGGTCAGGATCCGCACCTTGTCGAACACGGTCGAATGGCTGGCGTAGAAGCGCGCGACCAGCTTCGCGTCCAGCCCGTAGAAGCGCTGCAGCACCCGCCAGCGCTTGGCGGGCTCCGCCACGCGGAACAGCATCTTGTTGAGCATGCGGTAGAATCCGCGCTCGTCCCAGCGGTCCGTGGCATAGGCGCGCACGGCCCGGTCGATCGCCGGGCCGGACAGATCGGGAAGCTTCGCGATGAAGAGCGCAAGCCGCACCGCATCGGGAAAGCTGTAGCCGGTGACGGGGTGGAAGAGCGCGGCGGCCATGCCGACCGGGGCCACCCCTTCCGGGAGGCAGGCGAGATGGGCGCGGATATCGCCGTCGATGGCGATGGGCAGGACGCCGTCTTCCTCGCGCAGCACCCGCACGATGCGCCAGCCCTGTGCCGCGGCATAGGCCTCGACCCGGCGGACGATGGCCGCCCGGTCGAGCGCCGGCCCGTCCGCATAGTAGGTGTCCTCGATGAGGGCTGTCCGCTCCGAGAAGGGCAGCGTGTAGACGAAGCGGTAGCCGTCGTGCTGGTCGACGGTGGCGTCCATGATGATGGGGCCCGAGAGGCCGTGCGGGGCGGCCAGCTCCACCTCGAGGCCGACGAACTTCTGGAAGCCGAGGTCAAGATGCGGGGACGGCCGCTGGCCGCGGGCGTCGAGCACGGCGCCGGCCGTCAGCACGCGCTGATCGGCGAGCAGCACCCGGTCGGGCGCCACATGCTCGACCGGAACGCCGAGGAAGCGGCGCTCGGGCGGGATGGCAGCGACGAGCGCCGCATGCAGCCGCTCGGAGGTGGCCGACTGGTAGCCGGCGGCGAAGTGCCGCTCATAGGCCGGGAAGCGGATGGCATTGTCCGCCCAGCGGTGGGCGATGAGGGTGCGCGCGAGCTCGGCGCCCTCGGGGCTGAGGTCGGTCTCGAAGCTCGACCAGGTGTGGTTGCCGCCGAACCGCTCGCCCGCCTCGACGATCGCCACGCGCACCTCGGGCCGGTGGCGGGCAAGGGCGAGGGCAATGAGCCCGGCCGAGAGCCCTCCGCCAACGAGGAGGATGTCGCAGTCCGCTTGCACGCCCATGCCGCCCTCTAGCGAGCCGCCGGCCCGCTGGCTAGGAGCGGCGCACATGGCCGAACCCGTCGCCCTTGCCCTGATCGCCCTGCAGCTGACGCTGGTCGTCGCGCTGCGCTATCTCGGCGTCTCGGCACTCTTCGCCTGGATCGCGGCCCGCCTCAGGCCGGAGGTCTACCGCCCGGCCGACCCGGCCCGCCGCGCCCGCCTGCGCATCCAGGTCCGCCGCGAGGTCGGCTGGTCGCTGCTCTCCGCGGGGCTCTACGCCGCGCCCGCCGCCCTCGCCTTCGCTGCCTTTGAACGCGGCGGGACCAGGCTCTACACCGACGTCTCGGCCCTGCCGCTGTGGTGGCTGCCGGTCTCGGTTCTCGTCTATCTCCTTGCGCATGACGCCTGGTTCTACTGGAGCCACCGGGCGATGCACCACTGGCCGGCCCTGTTCCGCGCCATGCACGCCGTTCACCACGAGAGCCGGCCGCCCACCGCGTTCGCCTCCATGTCGTTCCACCCGTGGGAGGCGCTGTCGGCGGCCTGGCTCTACCCGGCCATGGTCTTCCTCGTGCCGATCCACGTCGGCGCGCTTCTCGTCGTGCTGCTCATCGCGACCGTCATGGCGGTCACCAATCACATGGGGGTGGAGCTGTTCCCGAAGGCCTGGGTGAACGGCCGGTTCGGCCGCCACGTCATCACGGCGTCCCACCACGACCTTCACCACAGCCGCTACACCGCCAACTACGGCCTCTACTTCCGCTTCTGGGACCGGCTGTTCGGCACGGATGCCGGCCTGTCCACCCGGGTCCAGCCGCCGTTCGGCGCGGATCACCCGGGCCCGGAAGGGGTGGGCCGCTAGCCGCCGGCCTCGTCGCGCCGGGGGCAGAGGGCGTGGGCGCACCCCGGCGCGCTATCCGCCGGGGCAGGCTGCGCGGGCGCCGGGCCGTCCTTTGTGCAGAGCACCGCAGCGCCGCCCGCCGACGGGGCGGCGGCGCCGTGAAGCAGGCCGGCAAGCGCCAGGGCAAGGAGGAACGCCCTCATGGCCGCCGGGGCTCCCCGCCCGTCGTCTCCGCCCCCGGCCCCGCCTCCGCCTCCGCCTCGTCGTCGAGGATGCGCAGCGCCGCGCCGTCAAGATCCTCGTACTGGCCCGAGCGGACCGACCAGAGGAAGGCGACGAGCCCGACGAAGCCGGCGCCAAGGGCGAGCGGGATGAGGAAGACAAGCCCCGTCATGCCGCGGCCCCCCGCGCCGGCCGGAGCCGCAGCGCGTTGCCCACCACGATGAGCGACGAAGTGGACATGGCGAGCGCGGCAATGAGCGGAGTCGCGAGCCCTGCGATCGCGATGGGCACCGCGAGCGCGTTGTAGCCAATCGCCAGCGCGAAGTTCTGAAGCGCCCCTCGGTCTGCCGCGCGGGCGATGGCGATTGCCTCGGGCACCGCGTCGAGCCCGTCGCCGAGGAACAGGAGGTCGGCCGCCGTCTGGCCCACGTCGCTTGCCGAGGCCGGCGCGATCGAGGCGTGGCCCGCGGCAAGGGCCGGCGCATCGTTGAGCCCGTCGCCCACCACCAGCACCCGCCGGCCGGCGGCGGCCAGCGCCCGGATGGCCGCGAGCTTGTCGGCCGGGGTCTGGGCCGCCGCCCAGGTGGCGATGCCGAGCGTCGTTGCCGCGGCCTCCACCGCCTCCGCCCGGTCGCCGGAGAGGATGCGCACGTCGAGCCCCATGGCGCCAAGGCGCGCGACCGCTTCGCGCGCGGCGGGCCGGAGCGGGTCGGCAAAGCGGAGCAGCCGGCCCGGCCGCTCGCCCGAGCGGAAGGCAAGCACCAGCTCGTCGCGCATCGCCGCGACCGGCAGCGCCGGGTCCACCCAGTCGGGCCGGCCGAGCCGGACGGGGCCGTCCGGCCCCTCGGCCTCGAGGCCAAGGCCGGGCCGCTCGCGGATGTGGAGGAGGGAGGGGGCCGGCGCGACCCCGCCGCGCGCCAGGGCCGAGGCAAGCGCGCGGGCCAGCGGGTGGCGGCTGGCCCGGGCGAGCGCCAGAGCCTCCCCCGCTTCGGCGCCTGCAAGCGGGAACGTGCCGACGGGCTCCGGCCGGCCGAGCGTCAGCGTGCCCGTCTTGTCGAACACCACCGTGTCCACCCGGGCGAGGCGTTCGAGCGCGCCGCCGTCCTTGAGGAGGATCCCGCGGCGCATGAGGAGGGTCGCGGCCCGGACCTGGACGGCCGGGACGGCGAGCCCCAGCGCACAGGGGCAGGTGATGATGAGGACGACGATGGCGGTGGTGATCGCCATGTGCCAGCCCGCTCCGGCAATCAGCCAGCCTGCGGCGGTGGCGATTGCGAGGAGGTGGACGACGGGGGCATAGAGCCGCGAGGCCCGGTCGGCGATCCGCACGTGCCGTGCCCGGCCGCCTTCGGCTGCCTCCATCATGCGGATGACCTCGCCGAGGAAGCTGCGTTCGCCTACCGCCGTCACCTTCACCACGAGCGGCGCCTCAAGGTTGAGCGTGCCAGCCACCACCGTTGTGCCGGGCCCGGCCGGCTCGGGCCGGCTCTCGCCAGTGACGAGCGAACGGTCGATGGCCGAGCGCCCGTCCTCGACGATGCCATCCGCCGGGAGCCGCTCGCCGGCCGCCACGAGGACCCGCATCGCCGGCGCAAGTTCGTCGATGGCGCGCCACTCGGTCGCCCCGTCGGCCGTCACCACCATGGCGCCGCGCGGCAGCGCCTTCATGAGTTGCGCCACGCCGGCGCGGGCGCGGTCGCGCATCATGCTGTCGAGGAAGCGGCCGACAAGCAGGAAGAAGAGCAGCATGACCACGCCGTCGAACCAGGCGTGCGGCCCCGAGGTCAGCGTCTCGTGGAGGCTCATGCCGGTGGCGAGCAGCACGCCGATCGAAATCGGCACGTCCATGTTGGTGCGGCCGCGGCGGAGCGCGGCCGCCGCCGAGCGGAAGAAGGGCTGGCCGGAATAGGCCAGCGTCGGGATCGCGATGAGCGCGGAAATCGCGTGGAAGAGATCGCGCGTGGCGGCCTCCGCGCCCGACCAGACCGAGACGGAGAGCAGCATGATGTTCATCATGGCAAAGCCGGCGACCGCCATGGCCTTCAGAAGCCGCTTCGACTCCGGGTCGGCAGCGGTCGCTGCCGCGTCCTCGGGCGCGAAGGGGCGGGCAGCGAAGCCCGCGCGCTCGACCGCGTCGATCACCGCCTCGGGCGTCGTCTGCGAGCCCTGCCACTCGACGGTGAGGCGCCGCGTGGAGAAGTTCACGCGCCCGCGCGTCACGCCCGGAAGGGCTGCGACCGCCCGCTCCACCTTGCCGATGCAGCCGGCGCACCGCAGGTCGGGCACGTGGAGGTCGAGCCGCCGGCGCCCGCCTTCGAGCGGCACGGCGAAGGCCTCGAGCGCGGGCGGCGCGGCGCTTGCCATCACCGCACGACCAGCCGCTCGGTGCGGACGAAGCGGCGGTTGCCGCCACCGGCGGCACCCGCATCCAGCGCGAAAGCGAGGTCCCAGGCGCCGGGCGGCAGCCGTTCGGCCGCCACGTGTCGGCCGGGGGCCACCTCGCGGAAGCCGAGCGCGACCGTTCGGCCTGCGTCCATCGGGTGGCGGGCGGTTCCAGTCGCGGCAAGGCCGGTGACGGCCGCTCCGTCGGCGCCGGTCACCACGAGGACGACCCGGCCGTCGGCTGCGTCCACGGCGACGGTCCAGCCGAGAGCCTGCTGCGCCCGGCCGGCGGCGAGCCAGCGGTTGAAGTCCTGGCTGGCGACATAGCCGTTCCTCACCACGGTGCCGGTGAAGGTGCCGGCCGCCAGCACCGCCATCGCGAGGTTGACGGCGATGACGATGAGGAAGCCGCCGCCGATGACGACGGCAGCATGCCGGCCGGTGAAGGGGCGCGCGCTCACCGGCGGACCACCGTGAAGCGCGCGTCCGCCTCCGCCACCTCCGGGCGGCCTCCGGGGTCCTCGACCGACGTCACGCGGAAGGTGAACGGGGTGTGCTCGGCCGCCAGCCGGCCGGCAGGCACGCGGACGAAGATGCGGTAGGTCTCCACCCCGTCGGGGCGGACGGTCGCTCTGAAGGCGGTTGAGGGCGCGCCGGCGCCGAGCGATTCCCACAGGCGCGCCTCGGGCAGGCCCTCGAGGGTCACGACCACGTCGCGCGGGCGGGCGGCCTTGTTCAGGATCTTGACCGTGTAGCCGTTGCGGAGCGAGCCATCGGCCATGGTCACCATGAGCGGGTTGCGGTCTTGTGCCACGGTGATGCCGAGGCTCTGGCGGCCGGCGAGCACCACCAGCATGGCGATGCCGATGCCGGCCCAGAGCGCGAAGTAGAGGAGCGTGCGCGGGCGCACGAAGGTCTTCCACATCGGCTCCAGCGGCTCGCCGCGCGACTCCTTCCCGTCCCGCCGGAGCGTCGAGTAGCCGATGAGGTCGGCCGGCCGGCCGAGCTTTCCCATCACCTCGTTGCAGGCGTCGATGCAGAGCGCGCAGGTGATGCACTCGAGCTGCGGCCCGTCGCGGATGTCGATTCCGGTCGGGCAGACGGCAACGCAGGCGCGGCAGTCCACGCAGTCGCCGATGGCGGGGTCTGCCGCCTTCGCCTTGGCCGAGCCGCGCGGCTCGCCACGCCAGGCCTTGTAGGTGACGATGAAGCTGTCCTCATCCAGCATGGCCGACTGGATGCGCGGCCAGGGACACATGTAGGTGCACACCTGCTCGCGCATGAGGCCGGCGAGCGTATAGGTGGTGAAGGTGAGGATGCCGATTGCGGCATAGGCCGCGGCAGGCGCGGTGCCGTCGAGGAGGCGGGCAAGAAGGGTGGGAGCGTCGGTGAAGTAGAAGACCCAGGCCCCGCCGGTGAGAAGCGCGATGACGAGCCAGAGGAAATGGACCGTGCCGCGCTTCGCGATCTTGGAGAACGTCCAGGGCGCGCGGTCGAGCTTCATGCGCGCGTTGCGGTCGCCCTCGATCGCCCGCTCGACGGCCATGTAGAGGTCGGTCCACACCGTCTGCGGGCAGGCGTAGCCGCACCAGGCGCGCCCGACCGTCGAGGTGATGAGGAAGAGGCCGATGCCTGCCATCACGAGAAGGCCGGCCACGTAATAGAACTCCTGCGGCCAGATCTCGATCGGGCCCATGAAGAAGCGCCGCCCGGCAAGATCGACGAGAACGGCCTGGTCGGGCGCGTGCGGGCCCCGGTCCCAGCGGAGCCAGGGCGTGATGTAGTAGATGGCAAGCGTGACGACGAGGATCGCCCACTTGAGCCGCCGGAACGGCCCGGAGACCTTGCGCGGATAGACCTTCCGCCGCTTCTCGAAGAAGCGGATGGGGGCTCCGCGCACCGGTGCGTCCGGCGGGGTGAGGGGGGCGTTCACGGTCAAGCGCCTCCGCCGAGGCTATGGACGTAGGCCGCGAGCTTGCGGATGGTCACGTCGTCGAGCCGCTGGCTCCATCCGGGCATCACGCCGTTGCGCGCGTTCCAGATGGTCTGGAACAGGCTCGCGCGGTCCCCGCCGTAGAGCCAGATGGCATCCGTCAGGTTCGGCGCGCCGAGCTCCCGGTTCCCTTTGCCCTCGGGCCCGTGGCAGGAGGCGCACTGCTCGGCGAATATGGCTGCACCCGCGGCGGCCTTGCGCGCGTCATGCTCCTGGCCGGAGAGCGCGCGCACATGCTCGACCACCTGCGCCACCTGCGCCTTGTCGAGCAGGCCGTCGCGGCCGAAGGCCGGCATCTGGCTGATGCGGGTCTCGTCGTAGCCGGGCGCGCGGATCCCGTGGGCGATCGTCTGGTAGAGGGACTCGATGTCCCCGCCCCAGAGCCAGTCGTCATCGTTGAGGTTGGGGTAGCCCGGGCCGCCCGCGCCACCGCTGCCGTGGCACTGCACGCAGTGGACCTTGAACGCCGAAGCGCCGCCGGCCACCGCGAGCCGCATCAGCTCCGGGTTCTGCGGCAGCTCGGCCAGAGGCAGCGCGGCAATCCGCTGCCAGGCCTCGGCCCGCGCGGCCTCGACGGCTGCCATCTGCGCCTCGAGCCGCCCGCGGCTCGACCAGCCGAGAAGCCCGCCGTTCGACGCGTTGAAGCCCGGCCAGGCGGGGTAGGCGATCGAGAAGGCGATGCCCCAGACGATGGTGGCCATGAGGATCACCAGCCACCAGCGCGGCAGCGGGTTGTTGTATTCCTCGATGCCGTCCCACTCGTGGCCAGTGGTCTCCACCCCGCCGGGCGGGACCGAAGGGTCCCTGTCGCTCACCTCTCGTCTCCCCTGCCGCCGGGCCCCGGCGCCTCGGCCTCCCCGTCCCGGAACGGGATCATGCGGGCCGCCTCGTGGTGGGCGCGCGCGCCAGGCCGGAAGGTCCATGCAACCGCCGTCACGAAGATGGCCACCAGGAGAAGGAGCCCCCAGCTGTCGGCGAAGTGGCGCAGCGCCTCGTGGGTCATCGCCGGTTCTCCTCGGGCACGTAGCTCGAGAAGTCGACGAGGGTGCCCAGCATCTGCAGGTAGGCGACGAGCGCGTCCATCTCGGTGAGCTTTCCCGGGTTCCCGTCGAAGTCGCGCACGTTCACCCGCTCGCCGTAGCGCGCGAGAAGGCCGCTCGTGTCGGCATCGGGGTCGGCCTGCGCCCGGAGGTCGGCCAGGGCGTTGGCGACTGCGTCGTCGCCGTAGGGCACGCCGAGCCGGGCAAGCGCCTTCAGGTGATCCGCGATGTCCCGGGCGTCGAGCTCGCGCTCGAGGAGGAAGGCATAGGCCGGCATGATCGACTCCGGCACCACGCTCTTGGGCGAGACCAGGTGCTGGACGTGCCACTCGTCGGAATAGCGGCCGCCCACCCGGGCAAGGTCGGGCCCGGTCCGCTTCGAGCCCCACTGGAACGGGTGGTCGTACATGCTCTCGGCCGCGAGGCTGTAGTGGCCGTAGCGCTCGATCTCGTCGCGGAACGGGCGCACCATCTGCGAGTGGCAGTTGTAGCAGCCCTCGCGGATGTAGATGTTGCGCCCGGCGAGCTCGAGCGGCGTGTAGGGCCGCATCCCCTCCACCTTCTCCAGCGTGTTCTGCATGAAGAAGAGCGGCACCAGCTCGACGATGCCGCCGATGGTGACGGTGACGAGCGCCAGCACCGCGAGCAGGGTGACGTTGCGCTCGATCCGGCCGTGAAACCCGCCCGTTGCACTTGCCATCGCCGTCTCCTGCCCTGCTGCCGCCCGCTATTCCGCTGCCACCGGCCGCGCACCGCCCGCCGGCAGCGGCACGTCGTGCGCGGGCGCATGCACCGGCCCGGCATCGAGCGGCGCCTCGGCCCTGACCCGGCCGCGGATGGTCTGGACCACGTTGACGACGAGAATGAGCGCCCCGCCGAGGTAGAGGAGGCCGCCGGCGAGCCGGATGAGGTAGTAGGGGTGCATCGCGGCGACCACCTCGGCGAACGACCACACGAGGAAGCCTTCGGCATTGTACTCGCGCCACATGAGCCCCTGCATGATGCCGGCGACCCACATCGAGGCGGCGTAGAGGGCGATCCCCGCCATCGCGAGCCAGAAGTGCCAGTTCACCATCCGCAGCGAATAGAGCCGCTCCCGGCCCCACAGGCGCGGGACCATGAAGTAGATGGCCGCGAAGCTGATCATTCCCACCCAGCCGAGCGCGCCCGAATGCACGTGGCCCACCGTCCAGTCGGTGTAGTGGGAGAGCGAGTTGACCGCCTTGATCGACATCATCGGCCCCTCGAAGGTGGACATGCCGTAGAAGGCAACCGCGGCCACCATCATGCGCACCAGGGGGTCGGTGCGGATCTTGTCCCACGCCCCCTCGAGCGTCATGAGGCCGTTGATCATGCCGCCCCAGCTCGGCATCCACAGGATGACCGAGAAGACCATGCCCAGCGTCTGCGCCCAGTCAGGCAGCGCAGTATAGTGGAGGTGGTGGGGCCCCGCCCAGATGTAGAGGAAGATGAGGCTCCAGAAGTGGACGATCGAGAGCCGGTAGGAATAGACCGGCCGGTTCGCCTGCTTCGGCACGAAGTAGTACATCATGCCGAGGAAGCCGGCGGTGAGGAAGAAGCCGACTGCGTTGTGCCCGTACCACCATTGCGTCAGCGCATCCTGGACGCCGGCGAAGACGGGGTAGCTCTTGGACGAGAGCCCCACGGGCAGCGCCAGGTTGTTGACGATGTGGAGCATCGCGATCGTCAGGATGAAGGCCAGGTAGAACCAGTTGGCCACGTAGATGTGGGGCTCGCGCCGGCGGGTGATGGTGCCGGCGAAGACGACGAGATAGGCCACCCAGACGATGGTGAGCCAGAGGTCCACGTACCATTCGGGCTCGGCATATTCCTTGGACTGGGTGATGCCGAGCACGTAGCCCGAGGCCGCGAGCACGATGAACAGCTGGTAGCCCCAGAAGACGAACCAGGCGAGGCCGGGGGCGAAGAGCCGGGCCCGGCAGGTCCGCTGCACCACCCAGAAGCTGGTGGCAATCAGCGCGTTCCCGCCGAAGGCGAAGATGACGGCCGAGGTGTGGAGCGGCCGCAGCCGGCCGAAGCTCGTATATTCCAGCCCCAGGTTCAAGACCGGGAAGGCGAGCTGGGCGGCAATGAAGACTCCGGCGAACAGGCCGACGACTGCCCAGAAGACGGTGGCGATCGCGCCCGCCCGGATCACGTCATCGGCGTAGCCGGTGCCGCCGTCGGGCAAGACGAAGCTGCCGTCGGGCAGGTCCTCGAAGCGCGCCAGCCACCACAGGCCGCCGGCGAAGAAGGCGACGAGCATGATCCCCATGTGGATGGCAAAGCCGCGGTCCTCGGTGAGCGCGAGCGCGAGGAAGGCGAGGAACGCGAGCGCGAACATGAGAAGGGCGGGCAGGTAGCGGGCGGCCTTCGCCCCCCTGGACTGGCTGATCGCGGCCGTCATGCGAATCTCCCCCGGATACGCCTGACCCCTGCCAGCGCTCCGGCACCGCGACCCTGCCCGTCGCAGCCAAGCCCGCCCTTGACCCCGGTCAAACGCCGGGGCCCCGTGCCCCGGCCTTGCCGCATGGAAGACCGGCGTTGGCCGCATGTGCGGCGCCATGCCGCAGCGGTGCAGTAGCGTCGGCTCAGCCGCGGGCGAGAGCGGAGTCCACCTCGGCTGCCACGGCGGCTGCCACGCGCGCGGCATCTGGCGCGGCATCCACCCGGCGGATCCGCGGGTCCGCGGCGGCAAGCGCCGCGAAGCCGGCCCGCACCCGCTCGTGGAAGGCCCGGTCGTGGCGTTCGAACCGGTCGGCCGCACCGATGCGGAAGCCGGCGCGCCGCAGCCCCTCCTCGACGGGGAGGTCGAGCCAGAGCACGAGGTCGGGCCAGAGGCCGCCGGTGGCGAAGTCGTGGATGGCCTTCAGCATGGCGACGTCGAGCCCCTTGCCGAAGCCCTGGTAGGCAAGCGTCGAGTGGACGAAGCGGTCGCACAGCACGATGCGGCCCGCCTCGAGGGCGGGGCGGATGCGCCGCGCCACATGGTCGGCGCGCGCCGCGCAAATGAGGAGCGCATCGGTCTCCGGCAGCCAGCGGTCGGCCTCTCCGGTTGCGAACAGCGTGCGGATGGCCTCGGCCCCCGGCGTTCCGCCCGGCTCGCGCGTGGTCTCGACTGCATGGCCGCGGGCGACCAGCCGCTCGGCGAGGCGCGCGACCTGGGTGGACTTCCCCACCCCCTCCCCGCCCTCGAAGGCGATCAGCATCAGCCGACGACCAGCGCCGCGTCGGCGAAGCCGCGCGCCCGCGCTGCCTCCCGGGCGGCGGCGGCAGCGGCCTCGTCGGGGAAGGGGCCGAGCCGCACCCGCCACAGCCCCGAGGGCGCGCGGCTCATCGCCCCCGGTGCCAGATCGGCGAGATCGGCCAGCAGGAACTCGGCCCGTCCCTGGTCGGAAAGCGCGGCCACCTGGACCCAGAGCGGCCGCGCCAGCGCGGGGCCCGGGGCTGGCGCGGGAGGCCGCGCGGCCGCGGTTCGGACAGGCGCTGCGCCCGGCGCGAGCGGCGGAGTGGTGCGCGCCCAGTCGCCTTCCGGAAACACGCGGCGCACGCGCACCCGCGCAAGCCCGGGCCCGTCCACGCCAAGCAGCTGGGCCGAGCGGCGCGACAGATCGATGATCCGTCCGTCCACGAACGGCCCGCGGTCGTTGATGCGCACCACCAGCCGCCGGCCGTTGTCGAGGTTGGTCACTTCCACCCAGCTCGGCATCGGCAGCGTCCGGTGCGCGGCCGTCAGCGCATCCTGGTCGTAGGTCTCGCCGTTGGCCGTCGTGAGGCGATGGAAGCCGGGGCCATACCAGCTGGCGATGCCCACTTCCTCGTAGGCCCGGTCGTCGACCGGCACGTAGGTCCGGCCGAACACGGTGTAGGGCCGGCCGAGCTTCACGCCCGCCGGCGCCGTCGAGGCCGGCGGCGGGGGCGGCGGGGAGGCCAGCCGGTCGCGCGCGCAGGCAGCGAGGAACAGGAGCAGCGCGACGGCCCCCAGCCTAGCGGGCGACCGCATCGGCAAGCAGCGCCACCGAGAGCGCGTAGAAGTTGGAGCAGTTGTAGGCGAGGAGCGCGCGGTAGCTCGCGGTCGTGAGGTAGGCGGCGCCCTCGGGCCCGTCGGGCTCGACGAGCGTCATCGGCACGTCGTCGGCCGGCCAGCGCCCGCCCGCGGCCGGAGCGAAGCCGAGCGCGCGCCATTCCCCCGCGGCGAGGGGCCGACTGTGGCGCGAGAGCGGCCGCACGCAGCTCGTCGGCACATCGGGGTTGGCAACGCGCGCGCGGTCGAAGCCGGCTGGCACGCGCACCTCGAGGCCCCAGGGCACGGCCGCCTGCCAGCCGGCCGCCTTCAGGTAGTTGGCGATCGAGGCCAGCGTGTCGGGCACGGAAGTCCAGATGTCGGCGCGCCCGTCGCCGTCGCCATCGACCGCATGGGCCAGATAGGATGAGGGCAGGAACTGCGGCTGGCCCATGGCGCCGGCCCAGGAGCCGCGCATCTCGGCTGCGCTTGCCCGGCCTTCGCCAACCATGCGGATGGCAGCGTCGAGCTCGCGCGTGAAGAGGTCGGCACGGCGGCCGTCGAAGGCGAGCGTGGCAAGCGCCGAGAGCACGTCGAAGCTGCCAGTGAAGCGGCCGAAGTCGCTCTCCATGCCCCAGATCCCAAGCAGGATCGCGGCGGGCACGCCATGGGCCTGCTCGGCAGCACGCGCCGCGGCCTCCCAGCGGGCGAGCATCCGCTGGCCTTCCGCAATGCGTGCGGCCGTCAGCCGGCGGGCGAGATAGTCGGCAAAGACGTTCCTGCGGCCGCTGTCGTCGGGCTGGGCGCGGTCAAGCGCGATGACGCGCGGCGTGAAGCGCACGTCGGCGAGCGCGCGCTCCTGCCATGCGGGAGGGATTCCGCGCGCCTCGGCTTCGCTCCGGTAGCGCGCGAGCCAGGCGTCGAAAGCGGCCGCGTCCTGCGCCGGCGCGGGGGAGGCAAGAAGCGCAAGGGCGACGGCGGCGAGCAGGGCCCGGACCATGGCCGGCGTCTGCCACAGCCAGCCTCCGGGGTGAATCCCCTTTCGTTGTGACAGGGCGGGGGCTAGAGCGGCTGCCGGAGCGGTGGCCGAGGGGTTGAAGGCAGCGGTCTTGAAAACCGCCAGCGGTTCGTGCCGCTCGTGGGTTCGAATCCCACCCGCTCCGCCACCGACCTGTTCCACAGCGTGTCACCGCGTTCCAACTTATCAAGTCTCTTCAGAATGATGGATGCATGACGCGTCTCACGCGCGCTCTTGCCATGGCGCCCGTTCCCGCGGATGATGTGGGGCAGGACGTGGGTCGGATTGCGGGCTGGCAGACATGGGCGAAACACGCGGGCGGGGCAGGCTCTCGGCCCGCTTCGTCGAGACGGTCACGAGGGCAGGCAGGCACCCCGACGGCCTCGGCCTCTACCTCCACGTCCGCCCCTCGGGCTCGAAGTCGTGGGTCGTGCGCGTCCAGTCCGGCGGGCGCAGGCGGGACATCGGCCTCGGCGGCTATCCCAAGGTCGGGCTTGCCACCGCGCGCGAGCTGACCCTTGCCATCCACGACCGCATCGCCCGCGGCATCGACCCGGTCGCCGAGCGCCGGCGGGCCCGCGGCATCCCCACCTTCGCCGAGGCCGCGCGCCGCCGCTTCGCCGAGCTTGCCCCGACGTTCCGCAACGCCAAGCACCGCGCGCAGTGGATCGCGACGCTTGCGGCCCATGCCTTCCCGCACGTCGGCGACCTTCCCGTTGACGCGGTGACGGAAGCCGACGTCCGGCGCCTCCTTGCGCCCATCTGGACGGCGACCCCGGAGACCGCCCGCCGGGTGCGGCAGCGGGTGGCAGACGTGCTTGCCTGGGCGCGGGCCGAGGGCTGGCGCCCCGACGTTCCCGACCTGTCGCCTCGGACGCTCAAGCTTCCGGCACAGCCGAAGGCCGTGCGCCATCACGCGGCCATGCCCTTCGATGCGGTGCCGGCGTTCATGGCCCGGCTTGCTGCGCGGGACGGGGTGGCGGCGCTCGCCCTGCGCTTCCTCGTCCTCACCGCTGCCCGCTCCGGCGAGGTGCGCGGCATGACGTGGGACGAGGTGGACGAGGCCGCCCGGCTCTGGACCGTGCCCGCGGCGCGCATGAAGGCGGGGCGCGCGCACGTCGTGCCGCTCGCCGGTGCCGCACTCCTGGTGCTGGCCGATGCCCGCAGGCTTGCGAAGGCCGGAAGTGCGCTCGTCTTCCCCTCGCCCGGCCGTGGCGTCCCCCTCTCCGACATGGCGCTGACGAAGCTCCTGCGCGACATGGGAGAGACGGTCACCGCCCACGGCTTCCGCTCCTCCTTCCGCGACTGGGTCGCCGAGCGCACCGCCTTTCCGCCGGAGGTCGCGGAGATGGCGCTCGCCCACGCCATCCCCGACCGCGTCGAGGCCGCCTACCGCCGCGGCCAGCTGCTCGAGAAGCGCCGGGAGCTCATGGCCGCATGGGCCGCGTTCGCGTGCGGAGGCGGCCCGGCGTGACAGGCCGGAGCCCGAAGCGGATGACTGGGTCCGTTGGAGCCGAGGCGCAGGGTCGAGCTGCGTTCGGAGCGTTGGCGCGCCGGAAGCCCCTGGTAGCCTTGCTGCACGCGAACATCTCGTGGCGCAGTGCAGGGAGGGGTCGAGGTGCTCGCGCCCCTCTGGCTCGCGCGGCCCGAGACGGCGCGGCGGGTCCTGGAGCGGATGCGCGCCGTCATCAGCTGGGCGGTGGGGCAGGAGATCCGGGCGGAGGGGATCGACTTCGAGATCGTGCGCCGGGCGCTGCCGCGGCAGC
>NZ_JACHTM010000018.1 GCF_015354055.1 Thermaurantiacus tibetensis | reverse complement strand
CTGGTGGACCGCAACGGCGGGGAGGCAGGGCCGCTGGGGCAGGCGCTCGCCGAATCCGGGCTGCTTGAGCGGCTGCGCGGGCTTGCCGAAGCGGAACGCCGGCCTTCCGCCGCGCTGTGCGAGGACCTGTGGTGGAACGCCCAGCGCCGGGCGGACCTTCGCGCCTATGACGATGCGGTGGCGCGGCTCTATCGCCTTGCCGAGGCGGCGATCCAGGCGCGCCTGTTCGTGAACCACGGGATCGACACGGGAAAGGTGCCGCTGGAGCGGCTGAGCGAGGCCTTCCGCAGCGAACGGCCCAACCTCAAGCCCGATGCGAAGACCGGCTGCTGCCAGCTCGCGCTGTCGGACGCGCGGGCGCTGCTCGCCGAGCTGGAGCCGGCAAGCCCGGTGCCCGGCTTCTGGGCGAACGGCACGCCCGA
>NZ_JACHTM010000017.1 GCF_015354055.1 Thermaurantiacus tibetensis | reverse complement strand
GGAAAGGGCGAGCGTTCCAGGATCATTCGGGCTTCGGGAGGCGGGGAGCAATGACCGCGTGCTGGTGCGGCTTCAATGTCTTGCGCAGCTTTCCATGATAGAGACGGGCGAAGACCCAGCGCTCCTCCGTACTCCAGCCTCGTGCCTTCTGGCTCAGGTTCTTGAGCATGTCGAAGATTGGCTTGCCCGCATCGTGCTGATCTTCCAGCGCGCCCAGAAGCGAGAGGTTGGGGCCCGACCGGTCGGTGACGATCCGGTGGGCGGGCGGCGGAACCGGGCGCTTCGAATCCTTCGGGGTCGTCTCATCCTCATCCGTGTCGGAGGCCGCCCGGTCGGCGCCACCGAACTGGGCAGAAAAGGCCTGGACTGGATCGGAAGGTTGCTCGGCGAGCTCGAGCAGTGCCCAGCCCAGCGGCAGCCGGTGAGGGCCGAGGTCAGCCAGCCACAGCGTGTAGGGGTGAAGCACAAATTGCT
>NZ_JACHTM010000016.1 GCF_015354055.1 Thermaurantiacus tibetensis | reverse complement strand
GGAAAGGGCGAGCGTTCCAGGATCATTCGGGCTTCGGGAGGCGGGGAGCAATGACAGCGTGCTGGTGCGGCGGCAGTGTGTTGCGCAGCTTTTCATGGTAGAGCCGGGCGAAGACCGCGCGCTCGTCCGCGGTCCAGCTGCGGACCTGATTGGAGAGGTTCTTCAGCATGTCGAAGACCGGCTTGCCCGCATCATGCTGGTCCTCGAGCATGCCCAGGCGCGAGAGATTTGGGCCTGACCGGTCGGTGACGATGCGAGGGCCAAGGGCGGCGGGTGGCGCCTCCGGTGGCGCCGGGCGTTCCCCATCCTCCGCTTCGCCGCGGGCTTCCCGGCTGGCGCCAGCGAACCTATCGCAAAAGGCGCGGACGGCATTCGACGGTTCCTCTGCGACCTCGAGCAGCGCCCAGCCGAGCGGCAGGCGGTGAGGGCCGAGGTCAGCCAGCCACAGCGTGTAGGGGTGAAGCACAAATTGCT
>NZ_JACHTM010000015.1 GCF_015354055.1 Thermaurantiacus tibetensis | reverse complement strand
AGGCGGCCTTGTCCATCAGCTTCAGGCGGTCATAGGCGGCATCGGCGAACAGATGCTTCACCCAGGGCCAGCGCTGGCGGATGGCGTCGAGCACGGCTTGCGCGCCGGCGCTGTCGGAGATGTCGGCTGGCGTCAGATTGACCATCAAGAGCCGCCCGTCGGTGTCGACCGCGATGTGGCGCTTGCGCCCGACGATGCGCTCGGCCGCGTCGTAACCCCTTCTATCGGCGTGCGGTGCCTTCACCGTCTGGCTGTCGACGACGGCGGCCGATGGCGATTGCTCGCGGCCCTGTCGCTCGCGGTCCAGCATCAGCTCGACGTCATGGATGGTCTGGAACAGAAAGCGCCGCGCCAGCTCGCGAAACCAGCCATAAACCGTGCGCCAATGCCCAAAGCGGATCGGCAGCATCCGCCACCCGCAGCCCGAGCGGACCAGATAGCGGACCACGTTGATCACCTCGCGGAACTCGACCTCCCGCGGACGACCGCGCCGACCGGGCCGGGGCATCAGCGGCGCAATCCGCTCCCAC
>NZ_JACHTM010000014.1 GCF_015354055.1 Thermaurantiacus tibetensis | reverse complement strand
GCGCTCAGGCGCCCGTGGCGACCCCCTCGTGCGCGGGCATCGGCACGCGGCCGGCGAGCGCGTCTGCCCAGTGCGCCATCATCCGCCGGCGCTGCGCGAGCTGGCCGTCCCGGCCATAGGCCTCGCGGGTCCTGTCCTTCTCCACATGGGCGAGCTGGAGCTCGATCAAGGGGTCGGGATAGGGCACGGCCCGCGCCCAGTCGGTGAAGGTCGAGCGGAAGCCGTGGGCGGTGGCCGCATAGCCCATGTCCTTGATGGCCTTGCACAGCGTGTTCTCGCTCATCGGCTTGCCCGGCCGGTCGCCCGGGAACACCCAGGGCACGCCCGCCTTCCGGTGCGCCTCCATCGCCCGCAGGATCTCCATCGCCCGAGGTGGCAGCGGCACCCAGTGGTCGCGCGCCATCTTCATCCTGGCGGTCGGCACGTGCCACGCCTGCCGCTCGGGCCTGACCTCGTCCCATGCCATGAAGCGGATGTTGCCCGGCCGGGCAGCAGTCAGCACCAGCATCTCGAGCGCCCCACGCACCACCGGGGTCGCCCGCGCGAAGGCGAGCCGCTCCATGAACTCCCGCACCTCGGTGAAGTGGATGGCCGGCATGTGCCGGACCGCCCGCCGCTGCCGCGGCAGCGCCCGGCGCACGATCTCGAAGTCGATCCCCTCCGCCCGGAT
>NZ_JACHTM010000013.1 GCF_015354055.1 Thermaurantiacus tibetensis | reverse complement strand
ATTCGGCGAGCGCCTGCCCCAGCGGCCCTGCCTCCCCGCCGTTGCGGTCCACCAGCTTGAGGGCGCCGGCATGGTCGAAGCGGTCCCACCGCTCCATCGCGGCAAGCCAGTTGCGCCACAGCGCGACGCGGCGCGTCCAAGCACCAGGCAGCGAGGCCGGCACGGCCTGCTCGGAGGGCAGGACCGCCAAGGCCGCCTGATATGCCCGCTGCCGCGTGAAGTTGGCCACAGAGACGAGGACACGGCCCAGCCCGACAGCCTCGGCGGGCACGTCGACGGGCGTCTCGGTGCCATCCTCGACCTGGCGAAGATCGCGACGCCGTCCGGTCATCAGCCGCAGGTCGCAGCCTCCTGTCATGGCTGCTGCAAGCATGAGCGCCCCAGACATGCTTTTCGTGCCGCCGGTATAGTCGGCGATCACGCGGCAGCCCCGCTCCTGCGCCATGGCCAGCTGCGTCTCGATGAGCGCGAAGGCGCGGTCGAGCCCGTCGGCCGGAACCTTCCGCACCCGGGGCTTTGCCGGCCAGACGTCGCAACCCTTGAGCGCCTTGACGGCGTCTGCCGAACTCCTCGTGCCGCCCGCCCCGTCCGAGACGATAAAGAGCGCCTCGTCGGGCCGGAAGCGGGCAAGCGCGGTCTTCAGCGGCTCCGGGCTCCCGCCGACGGTGAGGACGAGGAGGGTTGGCCGATCCGTCGCAGCAGTGCCGGTCAGCGCCCGCTCAGCCATTCGCAGACCTCGACATCCCTTGCACCTCGTAGGCGCCGAGTCCGAAGCTCGCCTCC
>NZ_JACHTM010000012.1 GCF_015354055.1 Thermaurantiacus tibetensis | reverse complement strand
GTCATTGCTCCCCGCCTCCCGAAGCCCGAATGATCCTGGAACGCTCGCCCTTTCCCATCCTCGATCTCGAGTTCGAAGCCGAGCTTGAGGGCGAGCTTGCGCTCCCGCCCTTTTCCGGCGGCCTCCTGCGCGGGGCGTTCGGCGCCTCGCTGCGGCGGCTGTCGTGCATGACCGGCTTTCGCACCTGCGCCGGCTGCCCGCTCCTTGCCACCTGCCCCTATCCGGCGCTGTTCGAGCCGCCGGCGCGGGACCTCGCCGCCGTCGGCCTCGCGCGGACCCAGGAGGGCCTGCCCCCGCCCTTCATCCTGCGCGTGCCGAACGCGGATCCTGGTTTCGACGGGCGGCTGGTCTTCGGCATGCGGCTGGTGGGCGGCGCGATCGACCGGCTGGCCTATGTGATCGCGGCCTGGCAGAGGCTCTTCGCGCGCGGCCTCGGCCGGGAGCGGGTGCGCGGCGCGCTCGTCGTCGTGCGCGAGGTGGCCACGGGCATGCCGGTCTGGGAGGGGGAAGACATCGACTGGCCGGAGCCTGCGCGCCCTCCACTGCCTCTTGCCGGGCCCGAGCTCGCGCTGCTGTCCCGAACTCCGCTTCGGCTCGGTGCCGGCGGCGCGCCCGCGCGGCAAGCACTCTCCCCGCGCGCCTTCGTCGCCGCGATCGTTCGGCGTGCGCGCCTTCTTGCCATTCATGGCGATGCTCCGGCACACGCAGAGGTCAAGGCATGGCCGGTGGACCGCTGGCTCGCCGATGCGGAGGCTGTCAGCCACTGGCCGAGCCTCGCCTGGCGGGACTGGTACCGATTCTCCTCCCGGCAGAAGCGCAGCATGAACCTTGGCGGGCTTGTCGGCAGGTGGGAGTGGGAGCGGGTGCCGGAACCCGTGCAGGCCTTGCTGTCGCTTGGCGAACTGCTGCATGTCGGCAAGGAGGCGAGCTTCGGACTCGGCGCCTACGAGGTGCAAGGGATGTCGAGGTCTGCG
>NZ_JACHTM010000011.1 GCF_015354055.1 Thermaurantiacus tibetensis | reverse complement strand
CATCTGTTCGCCGATGCCGCCTATGACCGCCTGAAGCTGATGGACAAGGCCGCCTCTCTCGACTTCGTTCTCGAGATCATCCGCCGCTCCGAAAGCCAGAAAGGCTTCGAGGTCCAGCCTCGCCGCTGGGTCGTCGAACGCACGTTGACCTTCGGTCGCCTACGGCCCGGGTGGATGACCCGATGGCGCAGGCTGGTCCGCGACTACGAGCGCCGCATCGACGTCTCTCACGCCATGATCCTCGTCGCCATGGGCGGAAACCTCCTCCGCCGAAACGCACACCCGTGAATTCCCAAACGGACTCTGAGAGCCGCCAATCCGGCGACTGACAGGCGCAGCACAAGCCGAGTGCCGCCAAACCGCTCCCGATGGCCTCCTCCAGGGGCGGAGCGGCGAGCTAGTCAGCCGAACAATGCCCTGCCCGGCCTTGCGTGATGCGGAACAGGGCTTCCCTGTACGCTGCCTCCCGCACACGCTTCTCAGCGTCCTCCGCCCACTGGGCGGCGAGCGTGGCATATGCTGAGGCCGAGCCGGCTGTCCCCGCCTTTTTATGCTCCGCGTGCAGGTCACGCGCGCGTGCAAGCGCGACATCTCTGGCCTCCGCAACCGCGCGCTCCAGGGCCAAGTCGCAGGCTGAAAGCACGCCTTGGGCAACAACCTCTGCTTGATCGGGGGCAGGGGCCAGTCTGTATCCCCATCTGATCAAACATTGGTCCAGCAAGTCTCGTTTCAGGACTTTGCCAAAGTCTTCTAGAGAAACCTCTCTTGTTTGACTACATACTGCATCGTTTGGCTGGTTCGGGAACGAACACGTCGAAAGGCTAAAGGCAGCCACGACCACCAACGCCCGGTTCACAAGCCGTCTCCCAGAATGATATTCCAAACCATAGCATGCGCTCCACAATTTCGACCGCCGCCGATCGCGCTCCGGGAACTCGCGAAGCGGATGGTTTCGCGCGCAGGCCACGGGGCCCCGGATCCGCGGTTGCTGCCGTCCCCCTCCACGCCCGCTGGATCCCGGAGCATGCGGGAAGCCAGGGTTTACACCGCCGGAAGCCGGTCGGGCAGATGGCAGGCCTCGGCCCCGCCCGGCAGGTCGCGCCACAGCACCCCCGCCCGTTCCGCAAACCAGGCGCGCGCCTTGTTCCAGTCCTTGGCCGTGAGGGGGCTGAACCCGTGCGCCAGGATCGAGTGGTTCCGCCGCGACTGCCACTCGGGCGTGCCGTTCGCCCAGAAGCCGGGCACCGGGCTTGCCGGCTCCAGCTCGG
>NZ_JACHTM010000010.1 GCF_015354055.1 Thermaurantiacus tibetensis | reverse complement strand
CGGTGAGGGCCGAGGTCAGCCAGCCACAGCGTGTAGGGGTGAAGCACAAATTGCTGGCCACCGGTTCGTGCGGCCTGGGGGATGCGCACGGCGCGCCATTCAACCGTCTTGCTCTCGGCCGAGCCGAACCTGCCGAGCCGCACCAGCGCCGCCCGGCCCTCGCGGATGGCGCTCGCCAGCGCCTCGTCCGCCAGCAGCTCCCTGACCGCGCGGATCCACTCCGGCGGCAACCCGCGCTCGGCCTTCTGCAGTTCGCCGGCAAAGAAGTCGAACAGCCGGCGATGGAAGTCGTGGGTGGTTCGCAGCAGGTCGGCAAGCAAGAGGAACGCGCGGCCCCGGTCTGTCCCGCCCCGCTGGCGATGTTCGCGGATGTCGCCCCTGAGCGCGCCGGGCACAAACGGGGGGATGAGCTCGACGCGAACCGAAATGCTGGCGGTTGCCGGTCCAGCGACCGGGGCGCGCTTGTGGTTCCGGACCTCTGCCACCAGCCCGCTCCATGCGCCGGCCGGCAGCAGGTCGGAGACGAAGAGCCGGGCGAACGGGCTAGCGTGGAACCGCTTCCGCCCCTCGGCGTCTACGGCGCCGAGCAACCGGTCCGACGGATCCTTCTGGTCCGGTCGCGGCGAGGGAGGCGCGGCCCGGTTCCCTGCCGCATCGCGCTTCGCCACTTCCGCCGTCCGCAGCGCGCCCTTGAGGGACGAGCCCGGCACATAGGGCCGCCCCTCGGGAGTCAGGGCGTGGCGGGAAATCGCGATCTGGCTGGCGACCTGCCCGGCACCCCACTGGCCTGCCTGTGCATTGGCACCGAAGCTTTGCAGGATGCGCTCGTGCTCTCCCGTTGTCAGCTCGATCCGGCCGATCTCCCCGGTCCGGAGATGTTGGACATTGGCCTTCAGCACCCTCTGCAGTTCGAAGATGGCGCCCATACCTTGCCGCGCCGCGGCAGTCTCGAGGGCCCGCAAGGCCGCATCTGGCAGCCGGACGGACAGCGGGTCGAAGACCATCAGCTCGTGGCGCTTCGGATCGGGCACCGCCCGCGTCCAGTCGAGATCGTCGCCCGAGCCGATGTGGATCGGCGACAGCGGCGTCAGCGTGATCGGGTGGCGGACGAGCGGTTTCGTCATGCCGCGCTCCGCGCCGCATCGGCCCAGCGCGCCACGATGGGGATGACCGGCGCATAGCCCTGGTGCACCGTTCCCGGCACCGCCTCCTTCGAAAGCCGCCCACCCCCGCCAAGCCCCCGCCCCAGGAACAGCGCCCCGGGGTCGAACGAAGCGGGCCGCAGCACCGCACCCGTGTCCATCAGCAGCACCGGCATCTTGAAGGGATTCGCGCCGGTGGCCGCATCAGCCCCGTGCCGGCCGAAACGGACGAACGGCCGATGGAAGCTGCGCCCCGCATCGAGGCTGCCCGGCGCATGGGCAGAGGGCGCCAGGGCCAGAAAGGCATCGGCGCCTTCCGCCTGCACGGGCCGCCCCTCGGCCCAGCCCTCGATCGCGAACCGCCCAAGCCCGATCGAGGCATCCCGGCCGAAGCCGAAGGCCCCTACATCGGCCAGCGCCGTCGCAAGGTCGGATCGCGCCAGCCGCGCCTCGTCGAGGAGGAGGTGCACCCAGAGCCGCACGTCAGCCACGCGCTTGCCTGCCGCCCGCTCCACCCAGCGGAACGGCCAGCGCCGCTCCATCTGGAAGGGATCGAACCCTTCCCCGGTGGTGCCGGTCAGGCGCGAGAGGCTGTTGTGCGGCTGGGCAGCGGCTGCGAACGGCTCCTCCGCGACATCGCCTTCGGCCGGGAAGGGAGGCAGAGGCCCGGCAAGGAGCCGCGCGGCAAGAAAGCGGCCCTTCTTCGCCGTCTTGCGCTGGAGCGGATCGACCGGCGGCGGCGGCAGTTCCGGCCGGGGCAGGAAGCCCAGGGGAAAGGCGTCGGAGACGACGAGGAACGGCCGGCCCCCGGCATAGCCGTCGAGCAGCTCTTCGAGCCGCGCTTCGCCCAGGCGGTGCCGGAGCGCCCAGCACAGCTGGCCGAACAGCGTGTCGCCGCGAAGCGGCGTGCCGAAGGCCGAAAGCGGCCGGAGGGTTACGGCAAGCCAGCGCAAGCTGGGCCTCAGGCGGCCATCCGGAACGGGTCGGCCGGCCGCCAGTCGGCGTGCGGCCGGCCGTCGACCCGAACCTCCTCGAAGCGGACCTTGCCATAGCCGCGCGAGCCCGAGCCGCCCAGCGCATCCAGCTCGACGAGCGCCATCCCCTGGAACAGGAGCGGGAGGAGATCCGGATCGTTGGCGAAGCGGCGCAGCCGGGCGTCGAACCGGAAGCGGACTCCGGGAACCACCCGCTCGGTCTGCCGCGGGTTGGTGGCCGTGCCCGAGATGCGGT